>KE150450.1:0-45044 GCA_000411415.1 Actinomyces sp. HPA0247
GTGTTGTGGCGGTGTCCTACTCTCCCACAACCTGGCGGTTGCAGTACCATTGGCGCTGCCGGGCTTAGCTTCCAGGTTCGGAATGGAGGCTGGGCGTTTCCCCGGTGCTATGACCACCACAAGAATTGGTGTTCAACACTCCCCTCACCGTGTTTGGTGGGGTGTGGGTTGATCGTGGTTTGTATAGTGGTTGCGGCTGTTTCGTTGCCTGGTTTTTGTTCACCCCAACGTTGTTTGTGTGTTGGGTGTTGTTTAGTGTTGGCCCATTAGTACCAGTCGGCTCACGAGCACCTCGCGGTGCTTCCACCTCTGGCCTATCAACCCGCTAGTCTGGCGGGGGCCTCTCACCCCACAGTGGGGGCGTGGAAACCTCATCTTGAAGCAGGCTTCCCGCTTAGATGCTTTCAGCGGTTATCCCTTCCGAACGTAGCCAACCAGCCATGCACCTGGCGGTACAACTGGCACACCAGAGGTTCGTCCATCCCGGTCCTCTCGTACTAGGGACGGCCCTTCTCAAGTTTCCTGCGCGCACAGAGGATAGGGACCGAACTGTCTCACGACGTTCTGAACCCAGCTCGCGTACCGCTTTAATGGGCGAACAGCCCAACCCTTGGGACCAACTCCAGCCCCAGGATGCGACGAGCCGACATCGAGGTGCCAAACCATGCCGTCGATATGGACTCTTGGGCAAGATCAGCCTGTTATCCCCGGGGTACCTTTTATCCGTTGAGCGACCACGCACCCACGTGCCATGGCCGGATCACTAGTTCCTGCTTTCGCACCTGCTCGACCCGTCGGTCTCACAGTCAAGCTCCCTTGTACACTTGCACTCGCCACCTGATTACCAACCAGGCTGAGGGAACCTTTGAGCGCCTCCGTTACATTTTAGGAGGCAACCGCCCCAGTTAAACTACCCACCAGGCACTGTCCCCAACCCGGATCACGGGTCTAGGTTGAGGTGACCGCTTGAACCAGAATGGTATTTCAACGACGACTCCACCACCGCTGGCGCGGCAGCTTCACAGTCTCCCACCTATCCTACACAAGTCCAAGCGAACACCAATACCAAGCTATAGTAAAGGTCCCGGGGTCTTTCCGTCCTTCTGCGCGAAACGAGCATCTTTACTCGTACTGCAATTTCACCGAGTTCGCGGTTGAGACAGCGGAGAAGTCGTTACGCCATTCGTGCAGGTCGGAACTTACCCGACAAGGAATTTCGCTACCTTAGGATGGTTATAGTTACCACCGCCGTTTACTGGGGCTTAAATTCACCGCTTCACACCCACAAGGAGTGTTGACGGTTCCTCTTAACCTTCCAGCACCGGGCAGGCGTCAGTGCGTATACATCGCCTTACGGCTTCGCACGCACCTGTGTTTTTGATAAACAGTCGCTTCTCCCTATTCTCTGCGACCCCACAACCCCACACCGCGCGCAAGGCACGGGGAAGTCACGGGGTCCTCCTTATCCCGAAGTTACGGAGGAATTTTGCCGAGTTCCTTAACCACGATTCACTCGAACGCCTCGGTATACTCTACCTGACCACCTGAGTCGGTTTAGGGTACGGGCGCGTTATGCCCTCACGTCGAGGCTTTTCTCGGCAGCATAGGATCACCACAAGTCCACACACGCGTGTGTCCCTCATCAGTTCTCACCCTCCATGCCCCCCGGATTTACCTGGGCGGCGGGCCACAACCTTAAATACGCACAACCATCGGCGCACTGCAGCTACCTGTCTGCGTCACCCCTGTTAACACGCTTGCCTACAATCACCGGGGCCCCAAGACCCACACACACCAACAAACCCGAAGGCTTAGTGGCGGCGTGAGCAAATTGGTTAGCACAATGACTTCAGCATGGGCGGTCATAACGCGGTACCAGAATATCAACTGGTTGTCCATCGACTACGCCTGTCGGCCTCGCCTTAGGACCCGACTAACCCAGGGCGGATAAACCTAGCCCTGGAACCCTTAGTCAATCGGCGCTGCGGATTCTCACCGCAGATTCGTTACTCATGCCTGCATTCTCACTCCCACACAATCCACCAGAAGTTCCCTCCAGGCTTCACCTCGTGCAGGACGCTCCCCTACCCAACAACACACCAGCACTCCAGTTCCTGGCGCCAGCATTGCGTGTTGTTGCCACAGCTTCGGCGGTACGCTTGAGCCCCGCTACATTGTCGGCGCAGAACCACTTGACCAGTGAGCTATTACGCACTCTTTCAAGGATGGCTGCTTCTAAGCCAACCTCCTGGTTGTCACCGCGACTCCACATCCTTTCCCACTTAGCGTACGCTTAGGGGCCTTAGCTGATGATCTGGGCTGTTTCCCTCTCGACTACGAAGCTTATCCCCCGCAGTCTCACTGCCGCGCTACACCTAATGGCATTCGGAGTTTGGCTGACGTCAGTAACCCATAGGGCCCATCGGCCATCCAGTAGCTCTACCTCCACCAGGGACCACGCGACGCTGCACCTAAATGCATTTCGGGGAGAACCAGCTATCACGGAGTTTGATTGGCCTTTCACCCCTACCCACAGTTCATCCCCCAGGTTTTCAACCCTGGTGGGTTCGGTCCTCCACACAGTCTTACCTCTGCTTCAACCTGACCATGGGTAGATCACCCCGCTTCGGGTCTAGAACACGCGACAAACGCCATCTTTCAGACTCGCTTTCGCTACGCATACCCCACACGGGTTAAGCACGCCACGTATCACTAACTCGCAGGCTCATTCTTCAAAAGGCACGCCATCACCCCACAAGGCTCTGACGGCTTACAGGCACACGGTTTCAGGTACTATTTCACTCCCCTCCCGGGGTACTTTTCACCATTCCCTCACGGTACTATGCACTATCGGTCATCAAGTAGTATTTAGGCTTACCAAGTGGTCTTGGCAGATTCACACGAGATTTCACGAGTCCCGCGCTACTCGGGTACCACACCCACACGCCCTGCCACCGGTCCGCTTACACGACTCTCACGCTCTACGGTCAGCCATCCCAGACTGTTCAACTCCCAGCAACAACACGCGCGACCCCCCGGCAGAAGGATCCGATGTGGCCCCACAACACCAAACACGCAACGGCCGCCGCCTCTCACACGCATCTGGTTTAGCCTCCTCCGCTTTCGCTCGCCACTACTCACGGAATATCTTTTCCTGCGGGTACTGAGATGTTTCACTTCCCCGCGTTCCCCCCACCACCCTATACACGTTCAGATGATGGTAACCCAGCACAACCCAGGTTAGGTTCCCCCATTCGGACACCCTCGGATAATAACGCTCGCTCGCCAGCTCCCCGAGGCATATCGCAGGCCGCAACGTCCTTCATCAGCTCTTGATGCCAAGGCATCCACCGAATGCCCAATAAAACTAAACAAAACACAAAAAACAGTACAGAACAAATATGCTCGCAACCACTATACAAATCACAAACAACCCACCACACACACCCAGACACCCAAACCACAAACGATCCAGGCCGGGCATGCAGGCAACCACCACAACAAGCGGCGGACGCTCACACGGTGTTGAACGTGAACCCGACAGTGTGCTCATCTGCTAAAAACTTTATATGCCCAACCCACGAAACGCACCCACACCCACCACCCACATCAGGTGGCGTACACATGCAGGCACAAGAAAACAACCACACACCCACAACAGGCGCAATGATCGTCCCCCACAAAACTGGGCTCCCTAGAAAGGAGGTGATCCAGCCGCACCTTCCGGTACGGCTACCTTGTTACGACTTCGTCCCAATCGCCAATCCCACCTTCGACCACTCCCCCCGCAAAAACGGTTAGGCCATGGGCTTCGGGTGTTACCAACTTTCGTGACGTGACGGGCGGTGTGTACAAGGCCCGAGAACGTATTCACCGCAGCGTTGCTGATCTGCGATTACTAGCGACTCCACCTTCATGGGGTCGAGTTGCAGACCCCAATCCGAACTGAGACTGGCTTTAAGGGATTCGCTCCACCTCACAGTATCGCAACCCTCTGTACCAACCATTGTAGCATGCGTGAAGCCCAAGACATAAGGGGCATGATGATTTGACGTCATCCCCACCTTCCTCCGAGTTAACCCCGGCAGTCCCCCACGAGTCCCCACCATCACGTGCTGGCAACATAGGGCAAGGGTTGCGCTCGTTGCGGGACTTAACCCAACATCTCACGACACGAGCTGACGACAACCATGCACCACCTGCACACGACCAACTAAATGCCACCACATCTCTGCAGTGTCGCCGTGCATGTCAAGCCTTGGTAAGGTTCTTCGCGTTGCATCGAATTAATCCGCATGCTCCGCCGCTTGTGCGGGCCCCCGTCAATTCCTTTGAGTTTTAGCCTTGCGGCCGTACTCCCCAGGCGGGGCACTTAAAGCGTTAGCTACGGCGCAGAAACCACGGGTGGCCCCCACACCTAGTGCCCAACGTTTACAGCGTGGACTACCAGGGTATCTAATCCTGTTCGCTCCCCACGCTTTCGCTCCTCAGCGTCAGTAACGGCCCAGAGACCCGCCTTCGCCACCGGTGTTCTTCCTGATATCTGCGCATTCCACCGCTACACCAGGAGTTCCAGTCTCCCCTACCGCACTCAAGTCAGCCCGTACCCACCGCACGCCCCCAGTTAAGCCAGAGGATTTCACGGCAGACGCGACCAACCGCCTACAAGCCCTTTACGCCCAATAATTCCGGACAACGCTCGCGCCCTACGTATTACCGCGGCTGCTGGCACGTAGTTAGCCGGCGCTTCTTTACCCACTACCCTCACCACAACCCAAAGCTGCGGCTTGACCATGAGCGAAAGAGGTTTACAACCCGAAGGCCGTCATCCCTCACGCGGCGTCGCTGCATCAGGCTTTCGCCCATTGTGCAATATTCCCCACTGCTGCCTCCCGTAGGAGTCTGGGCCGTATCTCAGTCCCAATGTGACCGGTCACCCTCTCAGGCCGGCTACCCGTCAAAGCCTTGGTAGGCCATCACCCCACCAACAAGCTGATAGGCCGCGAGCCCATCCCCCACCAGAAAAAACCTTTCCACCAACCCCCATGCGAAGATCAGTGAATATCCAGTATTAGCACCCGTTTCCGGGCGTTATCCCAAAGAAGGGGGCAGGTTACTCACGTGTTACTCACCCGTTCGCCACTCATCCACCCAGCAAGCTGGGCTTCAGCGTTCGACTTGCATGTGTTAAGCACGCCGCCAGCGTTCGTCCTGAGCCAGGATCAAACTCTCCGAACAAAAACAAAAACGTTAAAGCCCAGAAAAACCAACCAACCAAACAAGGCCAGCCAGCAATCCCAACCAAAAACACTCAAAAACAAAAAACAGGCATAAAAAACAAACAAACACACTATCGAGTTCACAAACAACACCCACACACCCCAACAACCAAGCCACAAAACCCAGCCACCAAAGCAGTGAACCACCACCACAAACCCACTCACAAGCTCGCGGCGACAGGTGAATAATCTACTCACCCCCACACCCAAAGTCAAACCAAAACACCGTGACCCCCAACACACACCCCACAAACCCAACAAACACAACGAAAAGTCGACTTCAATTTCTCTTGCACTCCCCCACTTCAGCATCAAAAGGGCGGGCCCGACCGCGCCTCAGAAGCGCGATCGGGCCCGCAAAACAGCCGAAATGACTCTCAGTTCACATCCATGTCGGGCTGGACGGGGATATCCACGGTCGGAAGGTCACGCACGGCGCGACGCACGGCCTTGGAGACGGCGGGCGCAACCCGCTTATCGAAGGCACCGGGGATGATGTAGGACGGGCTGAGCTCGTCCTCGGAGATCACCGACGCGATAGCTACGGCGGCAACGCGCAGGACCTCGGTCGTAATCTCCTTGACCTTCGCATCGAGGAGACCACGGAACAGACCGGGGAAGGCCAGCACGTTGTTGATCTGGTTCGGGTAGTCGCTTCGTCCGGTGGCGACGACGGCGGCGTACTTGCCGGCGCCGATCGGATCAACCTCGGGCGTGGGGTTCGCCAGGGCGAAGACGATCGCGTCGTCGGCCATGGTCTCAATGTCGGCGGGCTCGAGGATGTTGCCGGAGGAGACGCCGATGAAGACGTCGGCGCCCTTCAGGACCTCCTTGAGGGAGCCGTGGACGTGGCGGGGGTTGGTCGCCTCGGCCAGGGCCTTGCGGGAGGGGTGCATGCCTTCGGTGGCGTCGCCGGACAGCGCGCCGTCGCGACCACAGCCGATGATGTCGCGCGCGCCCTGAGCGAGCAGCAGTCGGATGATTGCGTTACCGGCGGCGCCGACGCCGGAGACGACGATACGCACGTCTTCGATCTTCTTGCCCACGATCTTCAGCGCGTTGATCAGCGCGGAGAGCACCACGATCGCGGTGCCGTGCTGGTCGTCGTGGAAGACGGGGATGTCGAGCTCGGCGCGCAGGCGCTCTTCGATCTCGAAGCAACGCGGCGCGGAGATGTCCTCCAGGTTGATGCCACCGTACGCGGGCGCGATGGCCTTGACGATCGCGATGATCTCCTCGGTGTCCTTGGTGTCCAGGACGACGGGCCACGCGTCGACGCCGCCGAATTCCTTGAACAGGACGGCCTTGCCCTCCATGACGGGCAGGGCGGCCTCGGGCCCGATGTCGCCCAGGCCGAGCACCGCGGTGCCGTCGGAGACGACCGCGACCGTGTTGGCCTTCATGGTCAGCAGGTGGGCCTTCTGGGGCATGTCGTGGATGGCGGTGCACACGCGGGCAACGCCGGGGGTGTAGGCGCGCGAGAGGTCGTCACGGTTGCGCAGCGGCACCTTGGAGTGGATTTCCACCTTGCCGCCGATGTGGCTCATGAAGGTCTGGTCGGCGACCGAGTCGGAGGCTACGCCAGGCAGCGCGTTGATGGCGTCGCGGACCTCGCGGCGGTGCTCGGAATCGCGCATGTCGCACGTCAGGTCGATGATGATGCGCCCACGGTCGGAGTCGGCCACGTCGAGGCCTTTGATCTCCGCTCCAGTCGAAGAGACAGCGTCAACAATGGACGCGATGGAAGTCGTCTTCTCGTCCACCTCGATGCGGTAGGAGGCGGTGTACGACGGCGATGTGCGCATATCTGTCCTTTCGTTGGGCGCCCGGCCACAGGCGGTCAGGCTGTCCTCACGCGCTCATCCTAAGTAACTTTGTACACCTGCCGGAAGGGGGAGGCCACAACGTGGACACGTGCGCATGATCAGGGACGAGGCCGGGGCTCCTTCTGGGGAAAGCACGCACGAGGCCGGGGTGCGTTCGCCGAATCCTGTCCGCGAAGCAGTATGCACAGTCCCAACACGACGAAAGGGGCCGGGATCGCATCGATCCCGGCCCCTTTCGCTCGCGAGGATGAACCTCAGGCGCCGACCATCTCCATGATCAGCTCGCGCACGCGGGCGGCGTCAGCCTGCCCGCGGGTGGCCTTCATGACCGCACCGACGAGGGCGCCGGCCGCCTGGACCTTGCCGCCCTTGATCTTCTCGACGATGTCGGGGTGGGCGTCCAGGGCCTCCTGGACGGCCGCCGTCAGGGCACCGTCGTCGGAGACAACCTCGAGGCCTCGGGCCTCGACGACCTGCGTCGGGTCACCTTCGCCCGCGAGGACGCCCTCGAGGGCCTGACGCGCCAGCTTGTCGTTGATGCGGCCAGAGTCGATGAGACCCTGGAGCTCAGCGACCTGAGCGGGGCTGACCCCGGCCTCGTCCAGGGAAACCTCGCGTTCCTTGGCGCGACGCGAGATCTCGCCCATCCACCACTTGCGGGCGGAGGCGGGATCGCAGCCAGCGGCAACCGTGGCCTCGATGAGCTCCAGGGCGCCAGCGTTGATGACGTCGCGCATCTCCATGTCCGCGTAGCCCCATTCGGAGCGCAGGCGGCGGCGCTTGGCGACGGGCAGCTCGGGCAGCGAGGCGCGCAGCTCCTCCACCCACGCACGATCCGGGCGGATCGGGACCAGGTCGGGCTCGGGGAAGTAGCGGTAGTCCTCGGAATCCGACTTCTCACGACCGGACGACGTTGAGCCGTCCTCCTCGTGGTAGTGGCGGGTCTCCTGCAGGATCGTGCCGCCATCGGCCAGGATCTGGGCCTGACGCTGCATCTCGTAGCGCACGGCCGAGGCGATGCCACGGAAGGAGTTCACGTTCTTCGTCTCGGTACGCGTCCCCAGGGGCGACTCGGGCGTCGGGCGCAGCGACACGTTGATGTCGGCGCGCACGTTGCCGCGCTCCATGCGGGCCTCGGACACGTCGAGGGCACGGAAGATGTCGCGCAGGGCCTGCACGTAGGCGGCAGCCACCTCGGGCGCACGCTCGCCAGCGCCCTCGATCGGGCGGGTTACGATCTCCACGAGCGGGACGCCCGCACGGTTGTAGTCCACGAGCGAGTGGTCCGCGCCCTGGATACGGCCGTCAGCGCCACCGATGTGCGTGTTCTTGCCCGCATCCTCCTCCATGTGCGCGCGCTCAATCTGCACGCGGAACATGGTGCCGTCCTCGAGCTCGACGTCCACGTAGCCGTCGTGAGCGATCGGCTCGTCGGACTGAGAGGTCTGGAAGGCCTTCGTCAGGTCCGGGTAGAAGTAGTTCTTACGGGCGAAACGGCAGTACTCCGCGATCTCGCAGTTCAGGGCCAGGCCGATCTTGATGGCGTACTCGACGGCCTTGTGGTTGACGACCGGCAGGGAGCCGGGCAGACCCAGCGACACGGGGGTCACGTAGGTGTTCGGGTCGCCACCAAAGGCGTTGGGGGCGGCGTCGAACATCTTGGTCTTGGTGCCCAGCTCGACGTGCACCTCAATGCCGAGAACCGGGTCGAAGCGGCGGGCCGCCTCGTCGTAATCCATGAGCTCAGTCATCACTTTTCCTCCCAGTTAGCTGCGGGGCACTGACCCGCGACGTCGTCGCTGAGCGCCTCCACCAGGGACGCCACCTTGTACATGACCAGGTCGCCGCGCGCGGGGGCCAGCACCTGGAAGCCGATGGGCAGGCCCTCGGAGGACACCGCGTTGGGCACGTTCATGCCGGGGATACCCGCGAGGTTCGCGGGGATCGTCGCGACGTCGTAGAGGTACATGGCCAGCGGATCGGAGGTCTTCTCGCCGAACTTGAAGGCCGTCTCGGGCGCCGTCGGGGACACGAGGACGTCGACCTGCTCGAACACCGCGTCGAAGTCACGCTGAATGAGCGTGCGCACCTTCTGCGCGCTGCCGTAGTAGGCGTCGTAGTAGCCAGCCGAAAGCACGTGCGTGCCCAGGATGATGCGGCGCTTGACCTCGTCGCCGAAGCCGGCCTCGCGGGTGGCGGCCATGACGCGCTCGGCGGTCACGGGGCCCTCGGTGGGCTCGACGCGGATGCCGTAGCGCATGCCGTCGAAGCGGGCCAGGTTCGAAGAGACCTCGGCGGGCATGATCAGGTAGTAGGCGCCCAGCGAGTATTCCAGGTGCGGGCACGAGACCTCGACGATCTGCGCGCCAGCCTCGCGCAGCTTCTCGACGGTGGCGTTGAAGGCGTCGATGACGTCCTGCTGGTAACCCTCGCCGCTCAGCTCCTTGACGACGCCGACCTTCAAGCCCTTCATGGAGCCCTGTGCAGCCACGGTTTCGACAGCCTCGGTGAGCGCGGGAACCGGCTCGTTCAGAGACGTCGAGTCGTGGGGGTCGTAGCCGCCGATCAGCTCGGTGAGTACGGCCGCGTCGGCGACCGTGCGGGTGACGGGGCCGATCTGGTCCAGGGACGAGGCCATGGCCACCAGGCCGTAACGCGACACCGCGCCGTACGTGGGCTTCGCGCCGACCGTGCCGGTCACGAACGCGGGCTGGCGGATCGAGCCGCCCGTATCGGAACCGAGCGCGAGGGGCACCATGTAGGCTGCAACAGCCGCTGCCGAGCCACCGCCGGAGCCGCCGGGGATACGCTCGGTGTCCCACGGATTCTTCGTCGCACCGAACGCGGAGTGCTCGGTGGACGAACCCATGGCGAACTCGTCCATGTTGGTCTTGCCGACGATGGGCAGGCCGGCTTCCTTGATCTTGGTGGTGACGGTCGCATCGTAGGGAGGCTCCCAGTCGCCCAGGATCTTCGAGGCGCAGGTGGTGCGCAGGCCGCGCGTCACCACGTTGTCCTTGACGGCGATCGGCACGCCCGCCAGGCGGTGCAGGGTCTCCCCCGCCGCGCGGCGCGCGTCCACGTCGGCCGCGGTGGCCAGGGCGCCCTCACGGTCGACGGTGATGAAGGCGTTGACGCGGTCATCGATGGCATCGATGCGGTCCAGGCACGCCTGAGTCAGCTCGACGGAGGTGATCTCGCCGGCGGCCAGCATATCCGCCAGCTCGAGGGCGCTCTTCTTCAGCAGCTCGTTCATCAGTCCTCCCCCAGAATCTGCGGAACCAGGAACTGACCATCCTGGGCGGCGGGCGCCTGGGCGAGCACCTCGTCGCGGTTCACGGTTTCGCCCACCACGTCCTCGCGCCACACGTTGGTCAGCGGAATCGGGTGGGACGTGGCGGGAACCTCGGGGGTGGCGACCTCGGACACCTTGGAGACGGCGTCGGCGATCGCGTCGAGTTCACCCGCGAAACGCGTAATTTCCTCGTCGGTCAATGCGATATGGGCCAGGCCCGCGACGCGGGCGACCTCGTCAGTACTAATGCGTGACATGTGTGGCATCCTACCCGTATGGCCTTTTCACAGCGACGCCAACTCACCAGGCAGACGTGGTCGATCGTCAAAAAAGCGGGCATTGCCCTGCTCGCCGCCCAGGCGGCGGCGGTCGTCACCGTCCACGCGATCGACCGCATGCGCACCGCCCGTATCCCCGGTGGCGTGCACGGTTTCCCGACCCTGCCTCCCGCCGACACCCAGATCGGCGACACCGTGGCGCGCACGTACACGGAGGGACACTCCCTGTACGAGGACATGCTGGAGGCCATCGAAGGGGCGACGCATCACATTTATTTCGAGACCTTCATTTGGCGCTCGGACAGCTGGGGACAGCGATTCAAGGACGCGCTGATCGCCGCCGCACAGCGCGGTGTCGAGGTCTTCTGCATCTGGGATGGCTTCGGTGTCCTCAACCAGGATCCGCGCTTCTACAAGTTCCCCGAGTTGCCGAACCTGCACGTGCGCAAGTTCCCGACGCTGCGCTCGGGCTTCTTCACCCTGAACATTCGTCGCACGGGCCAGGATCACCGCAAGATCCTCGTGGTCGACGGCGAGGTCGGCTTCGTGGGCGGCTACAACATTGGCGATCCGTTTGCGAACGAGTGGCGCGACACCCACGTGCGCATCACGGGCGAGGCCGTGTGGGAGCTGGAAAACGGCTTCGTCGACTTCTGGAACCACTTCCGCCCCGCAACCAGCCCCGAGCTACCGGATCAGGGTGCGCGCGCGTGGAGCGCGGACGTGACCGCGCAGTTCAACCTGCCGCACTACCTCCTCTTCCCGATCCGCGGCATGTACATCGACGCGATCGAGCGCGCGACCGACCGTGTCCTCATCACGACGGCGTACTTCATCCCCGACCGCGAGGTCCTCGGCTCCCTGATCGCCGCGGCCCGCCGCGGCGTGCGCGTCCAGGTGCTGATCCCCGAGTATTCCAACCACATCCTGGCGGATTGGGTGGCGCGCCCCTACTACGGTGAGCTGCTGCGCGAGGGCGTGGAGATCTGGCTGTACCGTCACGCGATGGTCCACTCGAAGACGATGACGGTGGACGGTCGCTGGTCGACGATCGGCACGGCGAACATCGATCGCCTGTCGATGCGTGGCAACTACGAGGTGTGCCTGCAGTTCTTCTCTCGCCCGCTGGCCGCGCGCATGGAGGAGATTTTCGCGAACGACCTGACGACGGCCCGCCGCCTGACGATCGACGAGTGGGAGAAGCGCTCGACCCTCACCCGCGTGGGCGAGGTGTTGCTGGGCCCCTTGGAGCCCCTCGTCTGAGCCCCGGCCTCGTTACAGGCCGACGGCCGCCAGGCCTCCCTCGAGGAGGTCCGCGAACTGCGCTTCCGTGATGACGGGGACGCCCAGGGCCTCGGCCTTCGCGGCCTTGGAACCCGCGCCCGGGCCGGCGACCACGAGCGAGGTCTTCTTGGAGACCGAGCCCGCTGCTTTGCCGCCGCGCGAGGTGATCGCTTCCTTGGCGCCCTCGCGGTCGTATCCGGGCATCGCGCCCGAAACCACGATGGTGAGGCCCGCGAGCACGTCCGAGGCCGGCTCGGGTGCTTCGTCGGCCATGCGCACGCCCGCGCGCGCCCACGCCTCGAGCACCTCCAGGTGCCAATCGACGGTAAACCAGTCGCGCAGGGAGCGGCCGATCTCCTCGCCCACGCCCTCAACGGCGGAGAGTTCCTCGACCGAGGCGGCGCGCAGGGCGTCCATCGATAGGAACTTCTCTGCGAGCGCACGGGCCGCCGTAGGGCCAACGTGGCGGATGGACAGGGCGACGAGGACGCGAGCGAGGGGCTGACTCTTGGCCTTCTCCAGCTCGGCGAGCATCTTTTCAGTGCCCTTGGAGGCGCTGGGCTCGATAGGCTCGAAAACGGTCTGGCCACGCAGCTTGCGGGGCTTGTACGCCTTGGTCCAGAAGTAGCGGACCTGCTTCCAGTCCCCGGTTTCCTCGCCCTTCTTCTTGACGGGCTTCCACACCATGACGTCGCGCAGGTCCTCGGCACGCAGGTCGAAGAGCGCGGCCTCGGTGCGCAGGGCGGGGGCCTGCGGGGCGGGCAGGAGTTCCTCGGCGCGGGTGATCTGCTCACCGTGGGGCAGCTCGCGGCCACCCTCGAGCGTGAGGACAGTGCCGTCCTCCAGCGTGACGCTGTGGCCGGCGACCAGGGCGGCTGCCACCTCGTCGCGGTCGTTTTCGGGCTGAGTCATGGCCAGTGCGGACTCGTCGCCGAGGCCCTCCACGTCCAGGGCGGATCGGGCGCCGACGTGGGCGAGGCGCTCGGTGATCTGTGCGGGGCATGCGCCCTTGTTGGGGCAGCGCAGGTCGACGTCGCCTTCCTTCTCTTGCACGAGGGGGGTCCCGCAGGAGGGGCACTCGGCAGGCATGACGAAGGGGCGCTCGGAGCCGTTGCGCGCATCCTCGACGGGGGCGACGATCTCGGGGATCACGTCGCCGGCCTTGCGCAGAACGACGAGGTCGCCGATGAGGACTCCCTTTCGCGCGACCTCCTGGGCGTTGTGCAGGGTTGCGCGCGCGACGTTCGAGCCGGCAACCAGCACGGATTCCATGACACCGTAGGGGGTGACGCGCCCGGTGCGGCCCACCTGGACGCGGATGTCGAGCAGGCGCGTGTGCACCTCCTCGGGCGGGAACTTGTAGGCAGCCGCCCAGCGCGGGGTGCGCGAGGTCGAGCCGAGGGAACGCTGGAGGGCCAGGTCGTTAACCTTGACGACGACGCCGTCGATCTCGTGCACGAGGCCGTGGCGGTCCGCGCCAATCTCCGCGATGCGGTCCTCAATGGCGTTGCGGCCCGTCAGCAGGCGCGTGTAGGGCGAGACGGGCAGGCCCCATTCGCGCAGCTGCTCGTACCAGCCCATCTGGGTAGTCGGCTCGCTGAACTCATCCCCGGCCTCGACGAAGCCGATGCCGTGGGCGACCATCGCGAGGGGGCGCTTGGCGGTCTCGGCGGGGTCCTTCTGGCGCAGGGAACCGGCGGCCGCGTTGCGCGCGTTGACGAAGGTCTTTTCTCCGGCCTCGACGCGGGCTTCGTTGAAAGCGGCGAAGTCGGCGACCGGGAAGTAGACCTCGCCACGCACCTCGATGCGCGTGGGCACGGTGCCGGTGAGGGTCTGCGGGATCGACGCGATCGTGCGCGCGTTGGCGGTGACGTCCTCGCCGACGTAGCCGTCGCCTCGGGTCGCGGCGCGCACGAGGCGGCCGTTCTCGTAGAGGAGGTTGATCGAGAGGCCATCGACCTTGACCTCGGTTGTCATCTCCAGGTCGTCGATGCCCGTGGCTTCGGCCATTCGGGCCTCCCACCCGGCGAGCTCTTCCAGGGAGAATACGTCGTCGAGCGACATCATCTGGGCGAGGTGGCGGACTTCGGCGAAGCCGGAGTCGACGCTGCCGCCCACGCTCATCGTGGGCGAGTCAGCTCCGCGCAGCTGCGGGTAGCGCTCCTCGATCTCCTCAACCTCGCGATACATGCGGTCGTAGTCTGCGTCCGCAAGAGTCGGCGAATCACGGTCGTAGTAGGCGGCGCGGGCCTCGTTGATGCGCTCAACGAGGTCGTTGTAACGGTCGCGTGTCGTCTCGAACGTGGAGTCAGCCATGGGATCCATTCTTGCATTCCGGGAGGCTGGCGGGCCGGTGGGTGGGCGTTCGGAAGGCGGAGGTGGTCATAGCCACATGGGCGGGCGACGGTGTTTATCCACAGGGCTTCGGGGGCGTGAACGGTTATCCACAGGGCTTGTCCTGGCGTTTGAATGCGCCCACAAGGGGCGGGATCGTTGGGTTATGAAAGATTCTGGTTGTCTCGCCCGCACTGCCCTGCGCACCGACCTGCACCTCGCGTGCGTTCAGGGACCCGACGTTGGTGTCGTAGTGGCCCCCGGCACGGTCGGTCGCGCGGGCGATATGCCCCTGTCATGCGCGAGCGTGGCGCGCACACACGCGGTTTTCACCACGCGTGAGGGTCGCGCGTTCCTTGATGCCCGACCGGATTCCCCTCCGTTTCGTCTGCGCACCCGCGCGCGCTGGTGGCGCAGTGCCCGCACCGCGCGGGAGATGACCGCCGGGGCCCGCCTGCGCCTCGGCGACGACGTCTTCGAGGTCCGCGCGCGCCCGATGCGCTTGGCCTGGCCGGGCGTCGAGCGACGAGGCCGGGGCTCGCTCACGGGATCGTCCCTGCTCAGGGGCGCACCCCTGGTTTCCGTCGTCGTCATGCTCGGTTTCATGGGCTGGCGCCTGCGAGCAGCCGCGAGCGCTCCACGGTTATGGATCGGTATCGCTTCGCTGGTGGCGGCCGTCGCCTGCGTCACCGCGATCATTCTCTGCTGGCGTGCGCGTCGGCGGCGTAGGGGTTGGGATGGTGCCACGCTCTCACTGGTGCTCGCTGGACTACCTGACTGCGGCCCCTCGCCCCGGAGCGTGCGGGCGAGCGTGTGGCCGGGACGGGCCACGAGCCCCCGTCAACGCGTGCTCCTCTCGACGTCGTCGGATGAGCCGGGGCGCTCCGCGCTCGGTATCGCGGGACTCCACGCCACCCAGTGTGCCCTGTGGTGCGCGGGGCAGATAGCCGCGCAGGTGGGAGGCGCGAGGGTGTGGTGGAACAGCGCCTCCCCCGTCCTGCTGGGGCACGCGGGCGTGGACATCCACGTGAGTGCTGGCGAGTCGTGCCCGCACTGCGCGCGAGGCGCGGAGGATGACAGACCGACCGTGCACATCGGGTACGCATCCTCCGTCGCACGCCTGCCGTCCTGGTGCGCGCAGGTGTGCATCACCGACGATCTGCCGGTCGCACCTCAGTGGTGGTGGACGGTCACCCGAGCGGATGCGCGCGACGCTCTCCCCTCGCGCGTGGGATGGGATCCAGACCATGCCCGCGGATCCTCCGGTGTCCTGAGCGTGCGGATCGGGATGTCGCAGTCCGGCCCCGTCGAGCTGGACCTGGTCTCGGATGGCCCGCACGCTCTCGTCGCTGGTTGCACGGGTTCCGGGAAATCGGAGGCGCTGATCGGCTGGCTTGCCTCCATCGCGCACTGCTACAGCCCCGACAAGGTGCGCTTCGTCCTCATCGACTACAAGGGTGGCTCGACATTCGCCCGCCTGCAGGCACTGCCCCACACGCACGCGCTCCTCACCGATTTGGATCCCGGTGCGACGACACGGGCTCTCGAGGGGATCGCTGCCGAGCTACAGCGCCGCGAGGAGCAATTGCGTGCACGCGGGTTCCCCGACCTGGCCACGTGGGAGCGCGCCCACGAGGGCGACCCCTCCTCGGTCCCCAAGGCCCCTGCCAGGCTCATCGTCGCCATCGACGAGTTCCGTTTCCTCGCCCAGGCCCACCCCTCGTCGATGGAGGTCCTGCTGCGGCTCGCCGCGCAGGGGCGCAGCCTGGGTCTCCACCTCATCGCCGCAACCCAGCGACCGTCGGGGGCCGTGAGTGCGCAGATGCGCGCCAACATGGACATCCGCCTGTCCCTGCGCTGCGTGAGCGCCGCCGATTCGACCGACATCCTCGGGGACGCACGGGCCGCCTCGCTGCCCCGGGTTCCCGGGCGCGCTATCCTCGACGGCGTCGGCGTCATCCAGCTGGCCTACATGGATAACGTCGCCGAGGTCGTCTCGCGCTGCGCGCTGTCGTGGCCACAGGGGGGTACGGCTCCTTTGTGGGCACCCGAGCTGCCCGAAACCCTCACGTGGGGCGAGGTTGATGCTGCGAACGGATCCGCAACCGCGCTGACACACCAGCACCCAGGCCCCACCCCGGCGAATGCGGGGGTTCTCACCCTCGGCCTCGTCGAGGGGATCGAGGAGCATTCCCCCTTCGTGTGGGACGGCGGAAGCATCCAGATTCAGGCCAGCGCGCACGAGGCCAGCCTCGCCTCGCGGTGGGCCCTCGCCCTCGCGACGCGCATCGCGAGTCGGTGCGACTATCCCCTCCACGTGATCGGAGACGAGGGCGCTGCGGGCTGCGCGTCATTCCTGGCCTGCGACGACGTCTCCACCATCGACCTGCTGGAGGGCATCTGCGAGCACGGCCCAGCGATCCTGGCTATCACCGACGCGGCCGCACTGCGCGCCTCCCTCACCCAGGCACTGTCAGCCCCGCAGGCGGATTCCCTCTGGGCCGCACTGCTGGGTGGGGCACGGCGAGCCGGCGTCATTATCGTCGCAGCCTACCCGGGGCGCTTCACCGCATCGAGTGCCACGATGGGCGCGTTTTCGACACGCCTCGTGCGCGCACGGGACGCGGACGAAGCACTCCATGCGGGCATCTCCCCCACCGACCTCCGCACACTCGGCCCTGGGCAGGCGCTGCTCGCACGGCCCGGAGAACGCACCCTCCTCGCATGCATACCCAGGACCGCGTGTGACCTGGAAGCTCATCCGGAACATGAGAGAAGCAGCTGGCGCATCCCCAGCCCGGCCACTGTCTCGGCGCTGGTCAGAAATACGGATGCACCGGTCCTGATCGGCCCCACGTACGAGGTGCCGACATGGGATCACCCGCTGCCCTGGATCATCATCGGCAGACAGGAGGACGCGTCCATCCTCACAGCACTCCACGCGCATCTCGGATGGGCAGAAACGCCAACAATTTCTGACGTAATTCCTCAAGGAGCATGGACTCGTATCGCCAGATGGGATGGGCACAGAGTTCTCGCGATGAATCCCACGAACAATGTCATTCGCGCGTTAATTCAACACTGCCACGCATCCCCGCTCTCCGTCCTCGCGCGACGCTGGACCCCTTCATGCGGACTGATCTGCGAGGGTGATACGCTGACAACAGTCCAACTAACCGTTGGGTCAGTTAATACCTAAGTCCCATCTTATTCGGGCTCCGTGAGCAGCCGCATAGTGACGTTGTCATTTCGCTGTTGCCTCCCCCTTGCGCGACTAAGATGACGAACGGACACTGACTAGAGAACAAGCAAAACATCCCGAGCGCATGGCAGTCGAGGAGCGAAAGACACATCATGGATTGGCGGAGTAAGGCGGCATGCCTGACAGTTGACCCGGAACTTTTCTTCCCCATCGGGAACACGGGTCCAGCCATCGCACAGGTCGCCGAGGCCAAGGCCGTATGCCGTGAGTGCAAGGTCGCGGGCATCTGCCTGCAGTGGGCCATCGACAACAACCAGGATGCCGGCGTCTGGGGCGGTATGAGCGAGGAAGAGCGCCGCGCGCTCAAGCGCCGCGCCGCACGCGCACGCCGCGCGGGCTGCTAACAGACCACCGCCGCCCCGCGGCGCACCAACGATCAAGGCCGGAGATCCACCATGGATCCCCGGCCTCGTTCATAGGTGAAACGTTGAGCCAGCCCGCGCGGACCCCGTCAGGCGGGGTCCAGGTTCGCGTGGAGCGTCACGAGCGTGCCGCCGCCCTCACGCGGGGCCCACTCGATGGAGCCCTTGAGCTCGCCACGCACCATCTGATGGACGATCTGCGTGCCCAGGCCACTCATCGGCGTACCCGGCACGAAGCCCACGCCATTGTCTGCGACGGTCACCGTCATGGACGAGCCCAGGCGTTCGGCGCGCACCTCGATAAGGCCATCACGGTCCGCGAGGCCGTGCTCGACAGAGTTGGCGACCAGCTCGTTGAGGACGGTCGCCAGAGCCTGGGCCTGGTCGGCCTGAATGGTACCGAAGCTACCGGTCGTGATGACCTCAACGGCGTGGTCCGTCGAGGCGATCGCACCGGCCATGCGCACGATCGTGCGCGCGACCTCGTCGAAGTCCACCGACTCATCCACGTTCTGCGACAGGGCGGCGTGCACGGTCGCGATCGCCTGCACGCGGCGCTCGGCCTCGGCAAGCGCCACCTTGACAGCCTCCTCAGATGAGCGGCGCGACTGCAGGCGCAGCAGGGCGGACACGGTCTGCAGGTTGTTCTTCACGCGGTGGTGGATCTCGCGGATCGTCGCGTCCTTCGTCATCAGTTCCTGCTCGTGTCGGTGCACCTCGGACACGTCGCGCGTGAGGATGACGGCACCCAGGCGCTTGCGCCCGTTGACGAGGGGCAGGGCGCGCATGCTGACGGTGGAGGCGCGCGCGGCGATCTCGACGCGCCAGGAGGCTCGGCCCATGACAACGACCGCCATGGATTCTTCGATGAGGGTCCCCTCGCCGATGACCTCGGTGATCTCCTGGGCGAGGACCTTGCCGGTCACGTGCGTGCGGATGCCGAGGCGGCGCAGACAGGACACAGCGTTAGGTGTCGCGTGCTGGACGCGCCCCTCCGCATCGAGCAGGAGGGCTCCGTCGAGGACGCGCGGGACACCGTGGGAGGTGACCTGCGGGGTCGAGTCGTAGGGGTATTCGCCGCGCGCCATCATCTGGCACAGGGTGTCGGCAGCCGCCACCGTCCATCCTTCAAAACCGAGGGAAAGGCGCGGGCTCGACAGGTTCGCCTCGCGGGTGACGACGGCGATGATGCGCCCGTCGTGGCACACGGGCACGCATGTTTCCATCATCGAGTAGGTGCCCGCCCAGCGCGCGGCCGTCGAGCGCACGACCTCCCCAGACTGCAGGGCGCGACGCAGATCGATTTCGCGGGCGGCGGGCAGGTGCAGGCCGATGATGTCGTCCACGTGGACGGTCGCGGAGGTCGCGGGGCGGCAGTGGGCGGCGGCAATGAAGCGACCGTCGTCGGCTGGCAGCCACAAAACCAGGTCGGCGGCCGCCAGGTCAGCGAGCACCTGCCAGTCCGCGAGGAGGAGGTGCAGCCAATCGATGTCCTGCTCCGACAACGGCGTCGAAGAGGCTTCTTCAGCTAACTGCATGAGACTACGCATGCATCTACTCTAAAGGGAGTGGGGCCGCGAGGGCGGACCTTCGTTGTAAATGAGCGCCGGGACACGCTTCGGCGCTGCTTCTTTCGTCAGGAGAGCCATGCAGTTCACGCAGTCTATTTCGTATCCCGGGACGGTCGACGAGGTTGTCGCCATGTACCTGACCCCCGACTACCTGGAGCGACGCTTCGGTCGGTTTGTCGTGGAAGGCTCGACGACCGTGTCCGTGGACGGTGAGCGCGTGTCGTACGCGGGTACCGTGCGCCCCGAGCTGATTCCGGCGGCGGCAGCGCGATTTGTCAAGTCTGATCTGCGCATCACTTTCACCGAGGAGTGGACACTCAACGAGGCCGGGGCCACCTCCCGCACGTCCGTGGCCGTGGACGGCGCGCCCGTGTCCGTCGAGGCCACGTCCACGCTGACCCCAACCGATGCGGGCTGCACCCGCGAGGTGAGCGGCAACCTGTCGGTGCGCGTGCCCCTGCTGGGCGGACGCATCGAGAAGGAGGCGGTGGCCCGCGTGGGTCGCCTGACCGACAACGAGCAGGCGAGCGCCGCGCAGTGGTTGGAGGAGCATCGCTAAAGCTTTTTCTACGCTCTGCGAGGAACCCGGCCCACCCGGCGCATGTTGCCGGGCGGGCGGGGTCTTTTCGCGACACAATAGACCCCATGAGTGATACCCCGAAGTCTCTGTACATGCAGCGCACGGGCGTGCGTCAGTACGTCGCCCGCAACCAGGACGGCGCCGAGATCCGCATCGGTCACGGCCCCGGCCTTTTCTCCCCCGGTGATCTGCTCAAGCTCGCGATCGCGGGCTGCAACGCGATGAGCTCGGATGCCCGCATGGCGGCTCGCCTGGGCGACGATTTCGAGCAGTTCGTCGGCGTGTCCGGCGAC
Source organism: Actinomyces sp. HPA0247 (assembly GCA_000411415.1). Classification (GTDB taxonomy): domain Bacteria; phylum Actinomycetota; class Actinomycetes; order Actinomycetales; family Actinomycetaceae; genus Pauljensenia. The sequence continues at coordinate 20,365 of KE150450.1, forward strand.
TACGACCAGCAGAATGATCGTTTCACGCACGTGGACGTCGAGCTGGTCCAGGACATGTCTGCCCTGTCCGACGAGGAGATCGAGGATCTCAAGCGTCGCGCCGATGCCGCAATCAAGCGCAACTGCACGATCGAGCACTCGGTCGTCGACCAGGCTCTGCCGGCCTCGCACACATGGACGAACGAGCGGATCAACTGAGGTGAGCGCCGTCGACCGCCAGTACGAGGACCTGCTGGCGCGCATTATGCGTGAGGGCACCCCCAAGGGTGACCGCACCGGCACGGGCACGCGTTCCCTGTTCGGGGCGCAGCTGCGCTACGACCTGTCCAAGGGCTTCCCGCTGATCACGACGAAGCGTGTGCACCTCAAGTCGGTGGTCGGCGAACTCCTGTGGTTCCTCTCCGGTTCCTCGAACGTGTCCTGGCTCCAGGACAACGGGATCCGCATCTGGAACGAGTGGGCGGACAAGGACGGTGAGCTGGGCCCGGTGTACGGCGTCCAGTGGCGTTCGTGGAACGCCGGGGACGGCCGCCACATCGACCAGATCTCCCAGGTCCTCGAGACGCTGAAGACGAACCCGGATTCGCGCCGCATGGTGGTCTCCGCGTGGAACGTCGGCGACCTGCCCGAGATGGCGCTCCAGCCCTGCCACGCGTTCTTCCAGCTGTACGTGGCCGACGGCCGCCTGTCGCTGCAGCTCTACCAGCGCAGCGCGGACATGTTCCTGGGCGTGCCCTTCAACATCGCGTCCTACTCGCTGCTCACCCACATGTTCGCCCAGCAGGCGGGCCTGGAAGTCGGCGACTTCATCTGGACGGGCGGAGACTGCCACATCTACTCCAACCACACGGAGCAGGTGACCGAACAGCTGAGCCGCGAGCCCTACCCGTTCCCGCGCCTGGAGCTCGCGAAGGCTCCCTCGATGTTCGAGTACTCCTTCGACGATATTTCGGTGACGGACTACCAGCATCACCCCACGATCAAGGCTCCGGTCGCGGTATGACGAAGCTGGGAGCGATTTGGGCACAGGATTGCAACGGGATCATCGGGACGGGCACGGCCATGTCCTGGCATGTTCCCGCGGATTTCCGCCACTTTAAGGAGTCCACGATGGGCTGCCCAATCATCATGGGTCGCCGCTCGTGGAAGGCTCTTGGACGCGCCCTGCCGGGCCGCACAAACATCGTCATCACCCGTACGCCCGGGTACGAGGCCGCAGGTGCGCTCGTCGTCTCCTCGATCGACGAGGCCCTGGAGGCCGCGCGCGAGGAAACGGCGCGTACGGACGCCCCGTACATCTGGATCGCGGGTGGGGCTCAGCTCTATGCGCAGACTCTCCCGCTCTTGGACGAGGCCGTGGTCACCGACCTGGATCTGGACGTGGCCGCGAGCGCGCCCGAGGGCTCGACGTTCGTGTACGCGCCGCCGCTGGATCCGGCGCTGTGGCACAGGGACGAGGAACGCAGCGACGCCGATTGGCGTGAACGCTCGGGGGACGCACGCTGGAAGGTGAGCACCTGGGTGCAACGCTAAGCGTTTCTCCGTTTCGTTACCTGTCCGGCAAGGCCCCGCGCATCGCGCGGGGCCTTCGTCGTAGGATGCACTGTGCCCTCATCACCCTTACTGACGAATCCGACGCTGCGCGCGCTCGTGGCGATCGCGCTGTTTACGTACACGGCGCAGAACATGCTCAACGTGTCGATCGCTCCCCTCTCGCGCGCCCTCAACCTGCCCGAGTGGATCGTGGGCGCGGCGGTGTCCCTGGCGGCTGCCGCGGTGACGGCGCTCAGCCAGTTCTGGGGGCGCCGCTCGATCGCGTGGGGGCGCAGGCGCGTCATTCTGTTGGCTCTCTTCTTGGCGCTCACGGCGGGCACGCTCTTTTCGGCGGCCGTGTGGGCGCGGGCGGCCGGCTCCATCGGCGCGCTTGTTGCGGCGGGTGCCATCATGGCGGCGCGCGGCCCCTTCTTCGGCGCGGCGGTCGCGGCGATCCCACCGACGGGCCAGGCCCTCGTCGCCGAGGTGACCCCCGACGAGGCCTCGCGCGTGCGCGGCACGTCCGCGTTCTCCGGCGCGATCAACCTGTCCGTCATGGTTGGCTCCCTCGTCTCGTCGGCGCTGGGTGCCTGGTGGATTTTCGGCCCCGTGCATGCCACCCCAATCTTCGTCCTCGTCGCGCTGGCCATCGCCCTCATCTGGCTACCCCGCGACGGAGCATCCGCGCGCCCGAGGAGGCGCCTGCCCCGCCTGACCGATGAGGATGCGGAATCCGAGGAAGCGGCCCCGGCCTCGTCGAATGAGCCCGCGGAGGAAAACGCGAGCGGTGCGAAGGGCACCGCCGAACTGCCCCCGCGCGTGCGGTGGACCGACCGACGCATCGCCCCGTGGATCGCCTCGGTGTTCGGCATCTATTTCGCGAATGGCGTCGTTCAGATCACGATGGGTTTCCTCGTCCAGGACCGCGGCGGACTCGACCCCGCGCCCGCAGTCTCGGTCACCGCGCTCATGCTGCTGGCCAACGCGGCCGGAGCGATGCTCATGCAGCTGATCGTCGTGCCTCGCCTGGGATGGAGCCCGCGCAGACTGCTGCGGGCGGGTATGACGCTCGCACTCATCGCCCTTTCCTGCCTGACGATCGCGCCGTCGCTGTGGGCGCTGGCCGCCTCGACGTTCGCGATGGGCGTTGCCTCGGGCATGGCCTCTCCCGGCTACTCGGCGGGCGCGTCCCTGGCGGTGAGCGCGCGCGAGCAGGGCGGCATCGCCGGCGTCATCAACGCGACCGGCGCGATCACCTGGATCGTCGCCCCCGTGAGCGCCACCGCCCTGTACGGGTGGATGCCCCTGTCGCCCTTCGCGCTGGCGCTCTCACTCGTCGCGCTGTCGTGCGCGTGCGCCTGGTGGCTGCTGCACCGAACACGCAGCGCGGATCGTACGCTGAGCTAGGAGGCGACTAGGACGAGTGCCCCACGCCTCAGTGCGCGTACGGCGCTATCCTAGAAGGGTACGTAAGCCCTACGCGAAGGAGCCACCTGTGGCACAAGAAACCCGTACCGAAACCGACTCGATGGGAGCCGTTGAGGTCCCCGCGAACCGTTACTGGGGCGCTCAGACCGAGCGTTCGCTGCACAACTTCGACATTGGACGCAACACCTTCGTGTGGGGTCGCCCGATGGTGCGCGCCCTTGGCATCCTGAAGAAGTCCGCGGCCCTGGCCAACGCCGAGCTGGGCGAGCTGCCCGCCGACATCGCCGGCTACATCGCGCAGGCGGGCGACGAGGTCATCTCCGGCAAGCTCGACGACAACTTCCCGCTGGTCGTCTTCCAGACCGGTTCGGGCACGCAGTCGAACATGAACGCCAACGAGGTCATCTCCAACCGCGCCATCGAGCTCGCGGGCGGCACCATGGGCACCAAGTCCCCCGTGCACCCCAACGACCACGTGAACCGCGGCCAGTCCTCCAACGACACGTTCCCCACCGCCATGCACATCGCGGTCGTCTCCGAGCTGCACGACATGTACCCGCGCGTGCGCCAGCTGCGTGACACCCTGGACAAGAAGGCCAAGGAGTTCGACGACGTCATCATGGTGGGCCGCACCCACCTGCAGGACGCCACCCCGATCCGCCTGGGCCAGGTCATCTCCGGCTGGGTTGCTCAGATCGACTTCGCCCTCGACGGCATCGAGTACGCCGACACGCGTGCGCGCGAGCTGGCCATCGGCGGCACCGCCGTGGGCACCGGCCTGAACGCTCACCCGAAGTTCGGTGAGCTCACCGCCAAGAAGATCTCCGAGGAGACGGGCATCGAGTTCAAGCAGGCCGACAACCTGTTCGCCGCCCTGGGCGCGCACGACGCGCTGGTGCTGGTCTCGGGCGCGCTGCGCGTCCTGGCCGACGCCCTCATGAAGATCGCGAATGACGTGCGCTGGTACGCGTCGGGTCCGCGTAACGGCATCGGCGAGCTGATCATCCCCGAGAACGAGCCGGGCTCATCCATCATGCCGGGCAAGGTCAACCCGACCCAGTGCGAGGCCATGACCATGGTCGCCACCCAGGTGTTCGGCAACGACGCGACGGTCGGCTTCGCCGGCTCGCAGGGCAACTTCCAGCTCAACGTCTTCAAGCCCGTCATGGCGTGGAACGTCCTGGAGTCCATCCGCCTGCTGGGCGACGCCTGCGTGTCCTTCGATACGCACTGCGCGTACGGCATCGAGCCCAACTACGAGAAGATCAAGCACAACCTGGACATCAACCTCATGCAGGTGACGGCCCTGAACCGCCACATCGGCTACGACAAGGCGTCCAAGATCGCGAAGAACGCGCATCACAAGGGCCTGTCGCTGCGCGAGTCCGCGCTCGAGCTCGGCTTCCTGACCGCCGAGGAGTTCGACGCGTGGGTCGTTCCCGCCGACATGACGCACCCCAGCGCCGCCGACGAGTGATCCACTCGCCGCGCTGACGCTCTCGCCGCGCTGACGCTTCGGCCCCGGCCTCGTTTATTTTCGAGGTCGGGGCCGTTTGCACATACAGGTATCCGTGCGGCGGGTGCAGGTGCGCTTGATGCATGAGGTCAGTCCCGGCATGATGCCAGGCTTCCTGACGATATTTCCCGCCCTCTCCCCAATTTCGCATGCAATTCCCGCTCAACTGTTTTGACTTTTGAAATCCGATCGTTGGAATCATGCGGTTTTCTCACCATCACGATGATCGAGGCACGGGGAATTGCATGCGAAATTTCCGGGTGACCGCAGTCGTGGCTGGTTCGGCAGTCACCTTCCCTTGACGTTTCGGGCAAACTCGCAGGCAAAGCCGCTAGTCCGCACGGAATCACTCAGCCCTGGGCGCTGGCTTTCTTACGCATCTTGATGATCGTCGAGGCGATGATGGAGAGCAGGAAGATGTTGAAGAGGATCGCGCCGACGCTCGGGGATACGAGCGTGGCGACGAGGCGCCCGACGGGTGCCGTGGCCGCGGCGGAGGCGCCGACGATGAGTCCGACGCGCAGGTCGACCATGCCGTGGCGCAGGTTGGTGACGGTGCCGGCGATGCCGGTGGGGATCATGACGAGGAGGGATGTGCCGCGCGCGATGAGGTCTCCCGCGCCGACGGCCAGTTCCATGCCGGGCACGATGACGGATCCGCCGCCCACGCCCACCAGGCCAGAGAGGATGCCGGCGCACAGGCCCACCAGGATCAGTAGGGCACACGAGGCCGGGGTCAGTGAGAAGGCCCCCTCGCGTGTGGGGACGTGGAGGTATTGGGAGACGATGACGAAGACCGTGAAGCCGATGAGGATCCACGGCAGGGAGGGGGCCGGGAGACGGCGCAGGAGCCACACGCCGATTTGCGAGCCGATGAGCGCGCCGACGACGAGGAGCGCGCCACCCGCCCAGGAGACCTCGCCGTGGAGGGCGTAGGTGCCCGAGCCGACGGCTGCGGTGACGATAATGGCGGCGAGGGACGTGGCCGAGGCGCGGCGCTGGTCCATGCCGAGGACCGCCATGAGGGCCGGCACGATGACGAGGCCGCCGCCCACTCCGAAGAGTCCGGAAAGGAATCCTGCACCGACTCCCGTCGCGATGACGAGGAGGATGCGGCGCAGGGTGAGAAACTGGGAGTCGGTGTGGGCCATGTCTCTATTGTAGTTCGGCGTAGAAGCGTCTTCTTTTCTGCGTCTTCACCCCACGCGAAACCCGTGTGTGCGTCCTGTTCGCGGCGATTTGGGCGGGCGTAGACTTCTGGCATTGACGAAAGGAAATGCGATGTCCAAGGTTCTGGTCGTGTCGGGGCACCCTCGCACCGGCGATGATTCGGTGGCGAATAAGACGATCCTGGAGGAGCTGGCGTCTCTGCTTCCGGGCGTCGAAATTGATCACCTTGACGAGTTGTATCCCGATTACGTGTTTGATGTTGAGGCGGAGCAGAACAAGCTTGCCGCGGCGGACGTGATCGTGTTGCAGTATCCGCTGTGGTGGTATGGCTGGCCGGCGCTGCTGCAGAAGTGGATGGAGGAGGTGTTCGTGCGCGGTTTCAGCCACGGGTCTACGGGCACGGCGCTGCGCGGTAAGAAGCTGGTGGTGTCGGTGACGACGGGCGCGTCGGAGGCTTACTACGCGCCGGATTCCGTGGATTTCAACAACTTGCTGACGCCCGTGAAGGCAACGTGTGCGCTGACGGGCATGGAGTTTGCGGGGAGCCTTCCGCTATTCGGCGTGTCGTATGCGAATCGCACCGATGAGGCGGCGCGCGCCGACATGGTGGAGCGTTCGCGCTTGCACGCACAGCGCCTCGCGGAGTTCGTCTCCTCCCTCTGAGCTTCTGCTCCCCTGCCATCAGGAGGAACATGCTGCCCGGCCCCGACCTCGCTTTCACGAGGCCAGGACCGGTTCGTCACAGCCCTCCGAGTCCGGAGAAGCGTTCGACCCAGGTGCGCAGGGCGTCGAGGACACGCGAGCGGATGGCTTCGCGGCTGCCACCGCCGCCGAAGCGGCGGGCCGGCGGAAGGATCGAGGACAGGCCGGTTCCTTCGTCGGGGACGTAGCCCTCGCGCAGGGAGTCGTACGCGAAGTCCCGTGCGCCCTCGCCGAGGCGTTCGGCCTCGATGATTGCGTCGAGTTCACTGTCGCGCTTGGCGGCGATGAAGGACTCGAACTCTGTGGGGACGTCCCCATTGAGGGAGACCCGGCGGAAGAACTCTTCGATGAGGTCGCGCTTGCCGCGCAGGGCGGGTGACGAAGCAAGGGCGCGCATGATTTCGACGGGAATTTCCCGGTCGTCGCCATCCCCGCGCTCGCCCCGATGGTGTTCGACGAGCATGAGGATGTAGTCGACGTTGATGTCGACCTGCTTGACGAGTTCCATTTCGAAGACGAGGTCGTCGGCGATCGGTTCCTTTTCCACCTTCGAGCGCTCGCGCGCCTCGTGATAAAGGTCCAGGTATACGCTCCTGTAGTCTTCGAGCTCGCGCGGGGCGATCGTATCGTCGCTCTCGAAGTCGTCGAAGGACGTGAGGATGTTGCGCAGGCGCAGGACCTGCCCCATGAGGTCGATGAAGCGCTTCTGTTCCTTTTCAGAGGCGATCGATCCGATGGGCAGCGGGAAGTCGATGCGAAGCTGCTCGATGGTCTCGAGATAGGTGGACAGGTACTCGCCGTATGGGCGCAGGAGGACCTGGCCGCGCGCCTCTTTGTTGCCGAAGAGAGCGATCGCGTCTTCGGTGGCCTGTTCAAGGTTGCGGAAGCAGACGATGTTTCCGTATGTCTTAACCGAGTTGAGGATTCGGTTCGTGCGCGAGAAGGCTTGGATGAGGCCGTGGGCGCGCAGGTTCTTGTCGACCCACAGGGTGTTGAGGGACTTGGAGTCGAAGCCGGTGAGGAACATGTCGACGACGATGACCAGGTCGATGCGTCGTTCAGCGAGAGCTGTTGACAGGCTCGTGTAGTATCCCTCGAATCCCGAGGCGTCAGTGCCGAAGCTGGCCCCGAACTGCTTGTTGTAGTCGGCAATCGCCTCGTCGAGGAAGGCACGGTCGTCCTGGGAGAGGGCCGAGGGGTCCATGGATTCTTCGGAGAGTAGACCGGTGCCCGGCGCCTCGGCATTTGGCGCGTATGAGTAGATGATTCCGACGCTGAGCCTGCGTGCCTCCGGCAGATCAGCCTGTTGGCGCTTGAACTCCTGGTAGTAGGCGCGGGCGGCCTTGATGGAGGAGGTAGCGAACAGGGAGTTGAAACCGTTGACGCGCCGTTCCTTGTACTGGAAGGAGGCGTGCCTCTTCGTCTTTTGGTCGAAGTGTTCGAGGATGTAGGAGACCACGGCCGAGATACGCTGCGGGTTCATGTAGGCGCTGTCGGTATCGATGCCTTCGACGTCGTGGTTGTCGATGCCGTCTCGCACGCGGAACGAGTTGAGGTAGTCGACGCGGAACGGCAGGACGGTCTTGTCTCGGATGGCGTCGACGATAGTGTAGGAGTGCAGCTGGGCGCCGAAGGCCTGCTCGGTGGTGCGTAGGTTTGCTTTGCCGGAGCTGGAGGCGTTTTCCGCGAAGATGGGCGTTCCGGTGAAGCCGAAGAGGTGGTAGTTGCGGAAGGCACGCGTGATGTCGGTGTGCATGTCGCCGAACTGGCTGCGGTGACATTCATCGAAGACGAGGACGACATGCCCGGAGTAGATGGCGTGCCCGCGGTGGCTCTTGACGAAGGTCGCGAGCTTTTGGATGGTGGTGACGATGATCGGTGTGGACGGGTCGTTGATCTGGTTGGCGAGCTGGCGTGTGGACTGGTTGGCGGAGACGGTTCCCTCGGCGAAGGCGTTATATTCGCGGATGGTCTGATGGTCGAGGTCCTTGCGGTCAACCACGAAGAGAACCTTGTCGACTCCCTCCATGCCCGCGGCGAGCTTCGCGGTCTTGAAGGACGTGAGGGTCTTTCCGGAGCCGGTGGTGTGCCAGATGTATCCGCCGGCTGCGACGGTGCCCGTCTGGTTGTTCATGCTGGAGGTCTTGATGCGCTGGAGGATCGCTTCGGTTGCGGCGATCTGGTAGGGGCGCATCACGAGGAGTTCATCGCGGGTGTTGAGCACGCAGTAGCGCGTGAGGATGGAGAGGATCGTGCGCTTGGCCAGGAATGTGGCGGCGAAGTCGGTGAGGTCAGGGATCTGATTGTTGGCGGCATCGGTCCACCACATGGTGAATTCGTAGGATCGCGCGTTGGCGGCGGCAACCTGCCGGCGTGTGCCCTGGTTTTCGGTGATGTGCTGGAGGCGCACGGTGTTGGAGTAGTACTTGGTGTGGGCACCGTTGGAGATGACGAAGATTTGCACGTAGCCGAAGAGTCCGTCGCCGGCGCCCGCGTGGAAGGAGTCGCGCTGGTATCGGTCGATCTGGTTGAAAGCTTCGCGCAGTTCTTTGCCGCGCCGCTTGAGTTCGATGTGGACCAAGGGCAGGCCGTTGACGAGGATGGTGACGTCGTATCGATTAGAGCGTGCGCCGGTGTCGATGGCGTACTGGCGAATCACCTGCACCTTGTTGCGGTGAATGTTGATCTTGTCGATGAGACTGATGTTTTTGGGGGTGCCGTCGTCACGGATAAGGACCTGCACGTGGTCTTCCTGGATGCGGCGGGCTTTAGCGACGACGGGGTTCCCATCAGTAGAGGGGGCGTCAACGATCGAGTGACGGTAAAAGCGCTTCCATTCTTCGTCGCTGAACCGGTAGTCATTGAGGGCCTCGAGCTGGACGCGCAGGTTCGCTTCGAGGCCGTCACGATCGTGGATATCCACGTATTCGTAGGCCTGAGCGCACAGCTGTTTAATGAGGTCGTCCTCGAGAGCGGCTTCGCTCTGGTAGTCCTGCTCCTCGTCACGGGTCGGGTGATAGAGGCCGACGACCGTGAATTCGTCGGAGACGACGACGGGTTCGATGCGGGGGCGAGGTGCGGCGGTGGACACTCGCGTTCCTTTCTCTACGGGTCTCATTCACGAGGCCGGGGCTGGCACGCGGGAGGCTTCCCTCCCGTCTGGTGACGTTGATCCGATGCTAACGTCACCCACCGTCATCTGCGTCCAGGCTCTCCCGGCGGCGTCAGCTGAAAGACAAACCTGAAGCCTGTTCAACCCGACTGATATAGCCATGAACGCCGAGTATAATCGCGTGGCAACTACGCAGAGGAGGACACTAACACGGCACGGTCAATCGTTGATGTTGCAGCCTACATCCTGCAGCGTACCAATACGGTACCGACAATGAAGCTCCAGAAGCTTGCCTTCTATTCTCAAGCTCAGCACCTCGCTCAGTACGGGTCCTCCCTCTTCCCTGAGGACTTTGAGGCGTGGCGCGGTGGCCCCGTTGCCCCCGAGCTCTATGCACTGCATCGCGGCATGTTCCTGATTCGTCCGGGCGAACTGGTGTCCGGCGACTCGTCTGCTCTCGCCGATGTTGAACGCGCTCTCATCGATGGCGTGTGTTCTGCGCTGGGCGACATGACAGGTGCCGAGCTGAGTGAACGGACGCACCTTGAATCGCCCTGGCTGAATGCACGCAAGGGACTGGCGCCATCCGCTCCCTCGAATGCAGTTATCACGCAGGAAGCAATGCACAGCTACTACCTGGAACACCCCGTTTTCGCATGATTGTCTAACGGCACCCTATTGCTCTGGTGCCACTGTGGACACTAAAATGACCACCAGGGCAAGGGCTGAAACGGGTACGAAGCAGATCACCTGCAGACGACGACCGCGAAACCTGACAAAACAGGGCCTCGTAATAGTCCACTCGTGGACGGCAAGCTGAAGTCACGCCCTTGTGTTTCCCCTCGCGCACGCGCGAGGGGAAACACAACTATTCGGAGGCTCTGTTGAGGAAATCGCTAACCACAAACAACGAGTCCTGCACGTAATTCCCCAGCCAAGCTCCTGCTGCCCGAAGTCTTTTCCGCGGAATGTCAACGTCTAGGGAAATCACTTCACAAGCCGTGGAAGAGAATTACGTGCGAAGTTAAAGAGGATGCACGGAATCGAGCACCAGCTGTTCGTCATTTGCTGATGGACTGGACGCAGATGTGCATGCCTCCTCCTACCCTACCTACGTGGAAGGAAGGAGGTGACAAATGAACATTCGAGAAGTACGCCGACATGGCGACGGATGGGGTGTTTTCGATCCGAACGCATCCAGAGCATCCGCGGTTGAACCTACACAGGCAGCTGCTCAACAGCGCGCACGCGACATTCTGGCTAATCGCGGTGGCGGCGAGATGCGGACGCGAGGAGAGAACGGGAAAATCCGCGCCCAGGACACCATCAAGCCTGGGAACGATCCCCGTCGAAGCAGGGGCTAGTTACTACTGAGGGGGCGGGTCTAACACCCGCCCCCTCAGTTCATTATTCATGCTTCTTCTCGGGGAAGGACAGCAGGCGATCCCTGTAGTGCTCGTACTGGGTGTGGCGGGCCGCAATCTCGGCGGGGAGGCCCGACGTAATGTCGTTCACGAGGGCATCGAAGCGATCCAGTAGGTCGGCAATACGATACTGCTCCGACACGCAAGGAACAGGAATTTCAACTTCAGCAACACGTCGAACCGATAGCCCCGGCTGCGCCGATTTCGTTGCGTACTGACTGAGATTAGCCACAACAAGTGAGTGGTACAACCATCGCTGGGAGAGCTCGACCCTAGGGGTAACAACTACTGCGTGCTCCGTCGCAAAGAATGGGCCAAAGGCATACGTTACGTTCCCGCAGAGCGCTCCTTGACGCCCAATAATCGAAGCATCATATTCATGATTCATAGATTGCACATATCCTCGTAAGCCATTAGCTCCATAACATGGGAAAATACAATCAGAATCGGCTTGTTCAGAAATATACTTGGACGAGATAGAAGTTCCCGCTCTCATGTCAAGCATCTCTCCAAGTTTAACCATTTCAACCGGGCCACGAGCAGCCAGGGAATCATATGAGAGCAAGTGGTTACGGTAATGCTCATACTGGGCCCGCCTCGCTTCCAGCTCCGCTTCCAGCTCCGCTTCCAGCGTCGTGAACTGATCCAATATTCTCACAATCTCACGCTGGACTTCCACTGGAGGAACCGGAATATCAATTTTGGACAAACTCACAGCAGAGAGCTCAATAACTTTTGTTCCCTGGGCATACTTGCGTTTTTTAACAGCAAAGTCATCAGTGCGGAGATAGTAACTAAGAAAGACACTATCAACCGTAAGAGCGCGCACCACAGTTGCATGGCCTCCCGTAACCCCCTCTGCTTCACCGAGCCACACGACTCCCTTTCCCACGTCGTCAAGATTTTCACTCGTATTGGCCACCACCAGATCACCCGGATACACGCATGTCAATTTATCCGCGTCCTCAGGAGCCAAATAGGCAGCAGCGCACTTCGTATGAATGCCATACTTTGTGAAGATATGGCCGTAATGAATAGCAGGAATACCTTCATCGACAAAAAGCTTCTTCGGCATCCCGCTACCACGTTGCAAATCGGCAATCTCTCCCAGGGGTCGATATTCCACCCCGTCCGGGCACAGCTCCGCAATCAGCTCAGCGAGGCGGCTCATCGGTCGGCCTCCAGTTCTGCGACGATCGCGTCGATGGAGGCGCGCAGTTCGCGCTGGCGCTCCACGATGCCGGCGATCCGCGTGTTCAGCTCGACAATGTCCACCTGCTCGCGCGTATCCTCGGGCTCGACGTAGGAGGACACCGACAGGTTCCAATCATTGTCCTTAATGTCGTCGATTGACACCAAGGCTGCCACGTGGTCCACCGCCTGACGCTCGGACACCAGGGAGAGGATCCGCTGCTGATTCTCCACCGTCAGGCGGTTCTTGTTTCCCTCACGCACACATTCGGCGGACGCGTCCACGAAGAGGACACTGTGGTCGGAGCGCGCCTTCTTCAAGACGATGATGCACGTCGCGATCGTCGTCCCAAAGAACAGGTCCGGCGGCAACTGAATCACCGCATGCACGAAGTTGTTCTCCACCAGGTAACGGCGAATCTTCCCCTCGGCACCGCCGCGGTACAGGACACCCGGGAACTCGACGATCGCGGCTGTCCCATCCTCGGCCAGCCAGTGCAGCATGTGCATGGTGAAGGCCAGGTCAGCCTTGGACTTGGGGGCCAGCACACCCGCCGGGGCGAAGCGCGGATCATTAATAAGAACGATGTCGTCCTTGCCCACCCACTTCGTCGAATACGGCGGATTCGACACGATCGCATCGAAAGGCTGATCGTCCCAGTGGGCAGGTTCCGTCAGGGTATCCCCCAGCGCAATGTCAAAGTTCGAGAAGTTGACGTCGTGCAGGAACATGTTGATGCGGCACAGGTTGTACGTCGTCAGGTTGATCTCCTGGCCGAAATACTGGCGACTGCTCGACGGCCCGAGAAGCTTCGCGAACTTCAGGAGCAAGGACCCCGAGCCCGCGCACGGGTCGTACACACGCGTCACGTCGGAGCGCCCATCCAGGGCGAGGGTCGCGAGGACCTCTGCGACCTCCTGGGGCGTGTAGAACTCACCGCCCGACTTGCCCGCACTCGAGGCGTACATGGTCATCAGATACTCGTACGCATCACCGAAGGCGTCGATCTGCGCAGCACCGTGTTCCAGGGGCAGATCGCCGACGGCATCCATGATCTTCACGAGTTTCGCGTTGCGCTGGGCGACCGTGTTCCCGAGCTTCGTGGAGTTCACGTCCACATCATCGAAGAGGCCGCGCAGGTCAGACTCGGAGCCGCTGCCACGCGCCGAGTTTTCAATGAAGCGGAAGGCATAGGCGAGGGTCTCATTCAGATTCTCGTCACCAGCAGCCCGCGCACGCACGTTCCCAAAGAGGTCGGAAGGGCGGATGAAGAAGCCTTTTTCCTTGACGATGCTCTCACGCGCCGCCTCGGTGTCCTCGTTACTGAGGGTTGCGTAATCGAAGGCCGCCGCCTCCTCGGGGGTTCCGCCTTCGGCAAGAATCGCCTTACGCTCAGAGGCGTTCACGTAGTCCGTCAGATTCTCCGAAATGAAGCGATAGAACAGGAATCCCAGGACGTAGCTCTTGAAGTCCCACCCGTCCACACTGCCACGCAGGTCGTTGGCGATACGCCAAATCGTCTTATGCAGCTCCGCTCGCTCGATCACTGCCGCCACTATGCCCTCTTTTCTGGGCGAGGAGCTACGACACTCCTCGCTATCTCCATTGCTCAACGTTCACTCACCAACACATGTGAGCGATTCATGTGGCCTAGCTTACTGCATAAGCGACCAGCTAAGGGCCGGTAACACACCAATTTCCACCCATCCCAGCCCCGGCCTCGTCAATGAAAACAGCACAAGCGAAACGGACTCACAAAACCCAACTTTTCAGGATACTCCCCCACCCTCGACCAGTTAGACACTTTCAGAAAATAACAACAGGTTCCCTCAGCCCCTTGCAGCCAAAACAGCAGATCGCGGACCTAAAAGGCCTGACAAATACTTGGAAATTCAACCGACCCACGATTTTACTTGTCCGCACTACGGGACAGTTTTGTTCAGCTTGACCATATTGTCGGTTAATTTACTGAAAAATCGCTTTACCGTTGAATGGGCGCAGTTTCACGCGCATGACTCCCCCACCGGGACGTCTCATCAACGATTACGAGGACACACACGTCATGGAGACACGACATCCCCTGACCATCCCCGCTGCGATCGTGCTCGGCACCGCGGTCGTGGCCACGGCCCTACCCCTGCCGAACTCCACTCCGGCCACCGCCACGGGCACGGCACACGTCACCCGCGCCTACACGGACAAGTCCACCCACGAACCCGGTAAGCAGGCGACGATCACAGCCGAGGCCTCGACCGAAGGAACCGTCCACTTCTCCGTCAGCCACCTCGGCACCGAGATCGACTCGGGCGACGCCACCGTCGAAAACGGTAAGGCCACGTGGACCTACACGACGCCAAGCGAGGACGGCCAGGGATACCTCGTCACCGCGACCGGTGGGGACGGCACCCACGCGGAAACAGCCATCGACACCTCCACGAGTTGGACGCGCTTCCCGCGCATGGGCTACCTCTCCCACTTCAAGCCCACCGCCCCCGAAGGCACGGACGGGCACACCACCTACGAGGGGTTCCTCTTCCAAAAGCCGCAGGACTACATCGACAAGCTCAGCCGGGACTACCACATCAACGCGCTGCAGTACTACGACTGGCAGTACCGCCACGAGCAGCCAGTCGCCACAGGCGACCTCGCGGACAAGTGGCCGCTGTGGTACCGGGACACCTACGCGTCGAAGAAAACGATCAACGATTATATCCAAGACGCGGGGAAGGCGAACATAGGTTCGCTCGCCTACTCGATGGCGTACGCGGCAAACGACAACTACGACACGAACACCATCAAGGACGAGTGGCGTCTGCGCGAGGACAACGGATCCTATTGGGTGCGCGACCTCGGCGAGCAGTGGTGGGTACCGACCCCCAAGGGTGTGGACAAGCCCAAGAGCCACCAGTTCATGATGAACGTTAACAACGAGGACTGGCGCACCTACATCACCGGGCAATACAAGACGCAGAAGACCGAATTCAAATTCGACGGCACTCACATCGACACGCTCGGGCAAACATCCAAGAAGGACGCCTCCGGCAATCCTGTCGACCTGACCGACGGCCTGGCAGCCCTCGTTGATGACACGTACAAGAATGTCGGTGGCCAGGTGGGCATCAACCTCCCTGATGGTGCGGGAAGCGAGAAGATCAACAAAGCGTCCGCTGCCTACATGTACACCGAGCTCTGGGACCACAACGAGACAAACGCGCAGGTTGCGTCCTACCTGCAAAGCGCTCGCAACAATGCCGGTAACAAGCCGCAGATCGTGGCCGCGTACGCAAACAACTACAACCCCACAATCTCCTTGCCCGATCCGAAGGACTCTAAGAAGACGATCCATCCGGGCGTGACTCCAGATGAGGGGATGCGTATCGAGGCCGAGTCCGACCAGGCGAGCGTGAGCGGCGGTGCCCAGATCCTCTCCGGCGACGATTCTGCGTCGGGCGGCGCCTACGCTGGCAACTTCTCCGCGGGCGGCAGCACCGTCACTTTCACCGTCGACGCCGGTCAGGGCGGCACGTTTACGTTTACGACGCGATACGCGAGACAGGACGCAGACGGCGCCTACCACCAGATGATCCTCGACATGGGTAAGAGCGGGCAGCAGAAGCTCATCAAGTACGTTCACTTCGATCAGACGGGCAGCTACTACACATGGAAGGACATGACGGAGACCGTCGAGCTCACTCCCGGTATCCACACGATCTCCTACTGGGTACCCAACGATAAGAATTACACGCCCGTCAACATCGACTGCATCACCTTCCGCGAGTTCAATACGGACTCCGTCAAGCTCGCGGACGCGGCCTTCGCGGCGAACGGCGCGCACCACCTGGAGCTCGGCGACTACGGGCGCATGCTGGACAACGAGTTCTTCGTGAACTCGGGACGCTCCATGTCCACTGACCTCCAGACGTGGATGAAGAACTACTACAACATCTCCACCGCCTACGAGAACCTGCTCTTCGGCGACAACCTGACGCGCAAGGAGCGCCAGGTCGAGGTCTCGACGAACGGCGTGGGCCTGCCGACCTCGACGGACGGGTCCGCGAACACGATCTGGGCGAACACCATGACGTCCAACGCAGGCACGGCCCTGCACCTGATCAACCTGCGCACGAACGACAGCGAGGGCAACGACGAGTACTGGCGTAACGCCGCCAAGCAGATCCTCGCCTTCGACAACACGTCCGTCACCTACCACCTGGAGGACGGCGAGGCCATCCCCGGCTCGATCTTCGCCGTCAGCCCGGACGTTGACGGTGGCCGCCCGATGCCCCTCGACTTCACGACGGGCACGGATGAGCAGGGTCGCACGACTCTCACGTTCAACGTGGGTCGCCTGTCCTCCTGGGACATGGTCGTCTTCTCCCCCACTAAGGTTGCGGACCGTGCAGATGCCGCACCTCAGGATCCGAACGCGTCAGGCAACGCCAATTCGGACAATGCGGGGCTCGTGCCCGCAACGGTCGTCGGCCAGCTGCGCAACGGCCACGGCCAGTGCCTGACCTCCCAGGATCCGAAGGGCGCTGACGGCACCCCCGTGTGGAACAGCAACTGCGCTGGGAACAGCGCCGCACAGATCGTTACCTACGAGGGTGATGGGCACCTGCGTATCGGCGATCGCTGCGTCGACGTGGTGGGCGGCTACACCAACGAGGGCACGGTCGCGCACATGTGGACGTGCTACCCGACGCTTGAGTCCCAGAAGTGGGATATCAACGGCTCTGGTCAGCTGGTGAACCGCGCGTCGGGCCTGTGCCTGACGATCCCGGGCGACACCACGCAGGAGAACACGCAGGCGGTCATCTCGCAGTGCTCTGACGCCTCCACGTCACAGCGCTGGACGCTCACGAACGTCTCCGGGCGCTAAGACGCCCACTCCCCGGCACGGGCACAGCCGGGGAGGAGACAGCGCCCCGGTGCGCTGCAACAAGGCTCGGCCCCGACCTCGTCAATTCATGGACGAGGCCGGGGCTGAGTCGCATCCCTGACGTTCAGTTGGTCTTCGTGTTCGTCAAGTGACGTCCGATGTAGCCGATGTAGACCTTGTGCGTCTTCTCCGTATCCGGGTAGTAGTGCATACGCGGCGCATTCTGGTCGCAATGCGTGGGAGCGAAATGCGCCCACATCTCAATGACACCGCGCGGATCAACCTCAACAGGGACCGGCCTGGTGCGCTCCCTGCGCATCTTCTCGTTTCCCTTGACCGTATCGCTCTCATTCGACTTGTGACGCGAAGCAGAACACGTGCGGTAGCCGTCCGGCGGGTTAGCCAGGTAGTCGTGCACGTTCCCACCGGAAAAGTCGCCGGCCTCGCGCGCCCGC
This sequence comes from Actinomyces sp. HPA0247, assembly GCA_000411415.1. Taxonomy (GTDB): domain Bacteria; phylum Actinomycetota; class Actinomycetes; order Actinomycetales; family Actinomycetaceae; genus Pauljensenia. The sequence continues at coordinate 37,776 of KE150450.1, forward strand.
ATGTAGTCACGCAGAACGAGAATATAGTTCCAAAACTCCGCGCAATAGCGGCTGCCATTGAGACTGTCAAGCCTCAGAATGTCACCCATCATTCCATCCGGATCACTCAGAACCACATGTCTCGTCACCGACTCGTATCTCCCCTGGGTCATCCAATCAAAGAGCTCCGACATGCTCTGCGGACTATCGTCCAGCTGTTCCTCAACGAAGTCACGATCGCCATCGTTCGCGTCGGGGTTTTTCAGCTTCCATTCGAGGAATCGATTCCTCTTACTGAGAGTTTCTCTCTCCGCCTGCGCTTCACGCAGCTCACTCTCGAGCTCCCCCTTCTGCAACCGTAACTCGGTGATTTCCTTACTGTCGCTAGGTGGCTCATTGAGCAGATCCATTGCTGCAGCGAGCTCATCGCGTAGCTTGTCACGCTCGGACGAGAGTTCCGAGTGCGCCTCATTCATGGCGTCCAGGCCACTGGAGAGCGCGGCGATTCCGCTCTCCAGCTCGGTGTGCGTGCGCGGATTGAAGGCGGGTAGGAAACGGCGGATGAGGCGCCGTAGCGGCTCGTACCATGCCAAGTGCCGAGACTGCGCGCGTTGCGCGGCAGACTCAGGGGCAACAGCCTTTCCGCTTGCCTCTGGCGCATGCTGCTGGGGCGCGGACTCCTCCGCCTGCGCGCGCTCAGCCGTACCGGGCTCCTCGGCCTGCTCCTCCTGCCGTGAGACTGTCGAAAGTGTCTCGGCGACCCGCTGGCGCACCTTCTCGTCGAGCAGTTCTACCGACCGCTCCGCCTCGCGCAGCGGATAGAACGTCGGCACCGACAGGCGTTTCTTATCCAGAGGCGCCTGGGCCCGGCGAAGCTCCTTGTCGAGCCCATTTTCCCACAGGTATTCGCAGGGCGTTCGCGCGATGATCGCCGACAGTTCGGGGCGGAATCGCTTGCTTTTCTCGTCGTAGCCTCGCAGCAGCGTGCCCGCGGTCAGTACCCTGTGCCGAAGCGTGTCCGTCGGTTCGGCGGGATTGAAGTCGGGAAGGTACGTGCGCAGGCTCCCCTTGGGCATCGCGCACCCCTGCCCGATCCGAGTGTGGAACTCACGGTAGGCATCAGGGGTGAGAAGGAAGTAGGTGGCACAACCGAGGGAATCCTTCGTCAGGGAACCGAGAATATCCTTCCACCGATGCTCTGCCGCACGCTCCCCTGAATCGTTCCCATCCGTGAGAGGAGCGGCGACGACGACGGATGCACGTCGACGCCCATCACGTATCCACTCGATCAGCTGTTCGACCTGCCGATCATCGGAGATGGTCTGGAGGGAATCTGACAGCGGCATACCGCGGTCGTGGCAGTGGCCCTCGGTGATGAGATCGCGTACCAGACGCGGGGGCTTGGCGTCCCATTCGTTCTCGCGCGGAGGGGTAACCTCCACCCAGAGAACGTCTCGATAGCGCGATTCCTTGGTCGCGTGCATGGCGAAGAGACGCGTTGTCCACTGCACGCCATTGTCTCGACGCTCAACCATCTCAAGGAGTTGGCGTTCGTAGTGTTTGTCCTCGGACGCCTCGGTCAGCTTGGTCGCAACGACGCTGGATGTTTCACCCCTGCTGGAGGTGAGCTCTCCGAATCGGTAGATCCCCTCCGCGTCACATTCGACACCTGCCTTCGCACCCTTCATCGGGTACTTCTTGTTCACCCACTCGTGAAAAAGACGGTCGGCGGTCTGCAACGCGCCTTCCTTGCCATCCAATTCCACAATTGCCCTGTAGCCACGCGCCATCGCATTACTCCCAGTTCGACGTTGATAGAAGCAATATGCGCGCCAGCATACATCTACTGAATAACCACAGCGGCCAAACCAGACACACTCTTTTGTACTGCGCATCACAAAACTCGGCCCCGACCTCGTCAATTCATGGACGAGGCCGGGACCGAGTCAGCGTGAGACGGAGCGTCAGGAGCGGGCGACCTCGACGAACGGCGCCTGCACCAGGTTCGACAGCGCCGTGATGTAGGCGCCGATCTGCTTACGGTTAAGGCCGTTCTGCATGAGGTTCGGCATGCCCTTCGTCGAACAGGTGACCTCGACGACGACACCTTCCTCATTCGGAATGAAACCGACGACGAGGTTCTCACCCCAGGACATCATGCCCATCGGGGTATCGAAAGTAATCACGCGGCCATTCGGGTCGGCGCCCGTCAGCGTCGCCTTCTTGACCGCCTGCACGGCCTGGGTAGCTGCCGGGAACAGCTGCTCGAACGGCACGTTGAACTGGAATGCCTGCGTCGTGGAACGCATACCCATGAGTGTCTCCTTCAGGATCTCTGTTAGCGCAGTCGGCGCGCACAGGTCACGCGTCGACCGGCGAAGAAGGACATACACGCCCACACTCGCTTCGATGTGACGAGAAAGAGGAGTTCCTTCTTCTAGCAGACTCAGCGTATCAGCAGTGCGCCCAATCACCTATTTCCGTGTGGCCGCGCACCCACATATGCAGCTGCCAGACACCCCACGCGCATCCGGCAGCAGCACACGCTCACTCAGGACAGCGGCTCGAAGGGACTCACCGACACCGAGGGAATCTCCTGGCACACGCGCAGGGTCAGCTGCAGGCTCGTCGCGCCGCTGCCGACCTCGGGCATGATGTCGATCAGCTCCGAATCGGCCGGATTGCAGCCGTCGACGCCGTCCGTCGACTCCGCCGTCAGGGTCACGCCCACGCGGCCGCCCTGAGCGACCGTGTACACGTTGCCGGGGTCCTCGCCCTCGCGCACAGCAGTCGAGAGAACCGAGCCGCCGCCAGAGAAAATAATCTGCGGGAAGCCCTCAATCCAGCACGAGGGGCCCTCATTCGTGAACCCCACAGACACGTAGGTCGTGCCGCCAGCCTCCTGCTGAGAGTCGATGGAGGGCTGCAGGTTCGACAGGTCGCAGCGCTGGTCGTTGTCGGAGACGTTCACCTCGGGCGCCTGGTTGCCCTCGTCGGGCACGCCGCTCTGGGGGCCCGCGCCGCTCTGCGCGGGCATACCGCTCTGGGAGGCCGAAGCGCTCGGGGATGCAGACGAGGTCGTGGACCCCTGCTCGGGGGTCGTGCCCTTCGGAGAACAGGCAGCAATGCCCAGGACGAGAGCAGACAAGGAAGTCACGGCAAGGATGCGTCGCGTGTTGATCATGCGCCCATCCTATGGAGCGGCACGCAGCTCTCACACCGCCACGCCGGGCAGCACCCAGGGGTGACAAGCGGCGCACCCGAGCAAACCACCCGCCGCGCCCCGGCCTCGTCCCCGCTATCGAGTGACAGGCTCGATCTCGACGGGGGCCACGTCCATCTCAGCGAGCGGCACCGTCCGATCCTTGCGCGCCACGTGGTAGCCCCACCAAACCACACCAAAGAGCGGCAGACCGATGTAGGAGGAGGCAACCTCCCAGACCTGCCCGTGAAGCACGGCTTCATAGTTCTGCCCGGCCATCACCACCAGGCACATGATGAACGCAACGATGGGACCAGCCGGGAAGAACGGCGAACGATACGGCAGGTCTTCGAGGCGGTACCCCTGCAGCAGGTAGGCACGCCGGAAGCGAATATGACTGACCGCAATGCCCAGCCACATGATGATGCCGGAAATACCGACGATGTTCACCAGCCAGATGTAGGCGTCCTCAAAAACCAGCTGCGTGAGGAAGCCGCACGCCGCCGTCACCGTGGTCACCGCCATCGCGTAGCCGGGCACGCCGCCCTTCGTGACGCGCGCAAAGATCGCGGGAGCCTGACGCTTCAGGGCCATCGAATGCAGCATACGGGAGGCCGCATACAGGCCCGAATTACCGGCCGATAAAATCGACGTCAGGATGACCGCGTTCATGACGGCTGCCGCCGCGCCAACCCCCATGCGCGCGAACACGAGCGTGAACGGCGACTGAGCAATATTGTTCGCCGAGTCATCGGCCGCACTCAGCAGGCTCGGATCCGTGTACGGCAGCAGCGTGCCGATCACCGCGATCGCACCAATGTAGAAGAACATGATGCGCCAAAACACCGTGCGGATCGAACGCGGCACGTCCCTGCGCGGGTTCTCAGACTCGCCCGCGGCCACGCCCACCAGCTCGGTGCCCTGGAAGGAGAAGCCCGCAATCATGAAGACCGCGATGACGCCGACGAAACCGTTGTGGAAGGGCGCGTCCCCGGTCGTCCAGTTCGACAGGCCCGGCGAATTCTGGCCCATCACGCCGGCGATCATGAGCACACCCGACAGGACAAACACAATAACGATGACGACCTTGATGGCGGCCAGCCAGAACTCGGCCTCACCGTAGACTCTCGCCGACAGCGCGTTCAGCCCGACGACGACGCCGAGGAAGCCCACCGCCCAGATCCACGACGGCACGGACGGGAACCAGTAGGCCATCACCAAGCCCGAGGCCACCAAGTCCGCGGCCACCGTCACCGCCCAGTTAAACCAGTAGTTCCACCCCATGGCGAAGCCGAAGGACGGGGAAATGAACTTCGTGGCGAAGGTCTGGAAGGAGCCCGCGACCGGCTGATGCGCACTCATCTCGCCCAGGGACTGCATCAGGAGCAGCACCATGAGGCCGATTGCCGCGTAGGCGACGAGTGCACCGCCCGGACCGGCGTTCGCGACCGTCGCACCGGAGGCCAGGAACAGGCCCGTGCCGATCGCGCCGCCGATAGCGATCATCTGCATGTGGCGCGACGCCAAGCCGCGCTTGAGCGCCGTATTGGAGCGCTCCTGCACATCGGTGGCGATGTCGTCGGGAGTGGGGGTTTCCATGACTGGGTTCCTCATCTGTCGATCGTCGAGTCCCATCTTAGCCCCACAAATGCTTGTGTCGAACTTGGTAGATTCTTTTCTCATTCTTTAACGAGGTCGGGGCCGAGTTCCGCTCTTGACACCCCCTTCCCTGCCACCGCCTCGTCGCCCCTCACGCGCCTCACACACACGAGGCGGTTACACTAAACCCACCCACGCCACCGCAGGAGGTCCCTATGACACACTCCCTCATGAGCATCGGCTGGATGCTCCTCGCCCTCGTCCTCTCTGCATCCATCGGCCTCGAACGACAGATCCGAGGCAAGAGCGCAGGCATCCGCACACAGGCCATCGTCGGCCTCACCGCCTGCCTCATGATGCTCATCTCCAAGTACGGCTTCTCCGACATCCTCGTCGACGGCATCACCCGCTACGACCCCTCGCGCGTCGCCTCACAGATCGTGTCGGGCATCGGCTTCCTCGGCGCCGGCATCATCCTCACCCGGCACGGGGCGATCCGAGGCCTCACGACCGCCGCGACAATCTGGGAAACCGCCGCCATCGGCATGGCCTGCGGCGCTGGCCTGTGGTGGCTCGCCCTCGCCGGAACCGTCCTGCACTTCATCGTCATCGCCCTGCTAACCCCACTCGTCCAGTTCATCCTCATGCGCACCCACGGGCATAAGGTCACGCTCACCATCCACTACACGCCCGGACACGGGGTTCTCTCAACGTTGCTCGGCCAGGTCTCCTCCCTCGGCTGGAACGTCTCAGGCGTATCGACCCGCACGGATTCGTCCGAGCGCGCCACCACCGCCCGATTCACGGCGACGACGCGCCAAGACCTCTCACGGTCTCTCCTCGTCACCACGCTCGCCGACCTCGACGGCGTTGCCGGCGTGGACATCAGCGAAGACGACGACGAGTAAACGTTCGACACAAACGGGAGGGCCCGCGGCATTCGCCGCGGGCCCTCCCTGCGTTCTCTCAACGCGTCAGGAACGCGTCCCGAAGGGGTTGTACGGCTTATCGCCCTGCTGACCCTGGTTGTAGCCCTGCTGACCATACTGATTCTGGCCGTACTGAGGCTGCTGACCGTACTGCTGCTGGCCATACTGGCCCTGTGCCGCCTGGGGAGCCTGGAAGCCACCCTGCTGCTGAGCACCGGGGTAACCGCCCTGCTGACCATACTGCTGACCCTGCTGGCCATACTGCTGCTGAGCACCCGGGTAACCGGCCTGCTGGCCCTGCTGACCGTACTGCTGCTGACCCTGCTGGCCGTACTGCTGCTGGTTACCCTGCGGGGCCTGGAAACCACCCTGCTGGCCATACTGCTGCTGGCCCTGCTGGTTACCCTGCGGAGCCTGGAAACCACCCTGCTGGCCCTGCTGACCGTACTGCTGCTGGCCAGGCTGGTTCATGGGTGCCCCAGTGAAAGCGCCACCGAAAGCGTTCGGGTTATCGACCGGCGCAACCTTGCCATTCTTGAGCTCCAGGAGCAGGAGACCGCCGGAGACACCGAGGCCAATCGAGAAGAGGAAGAAGAGAATACCGCCAATGCTGGGAGTCGCTTTACCGAGAATGCTCAGGAACTGGAGCACGCCCAGCAGGGCAACCACGATCGCCGCGATACCCGAGGACAGGAACGCCCACTTCTGATTCGTGAACCAGTAGGCAGCTCCCAGGCCAAGGACGACCAGCATGAGGACGATGTGGAAGAAGGCGTAACCGCCCGCCCCCAGCATCGAGAAGGACATGCCGTACACCGACGCGAACGGCAGGATCATCGACACGATCGAGAGCACGAAGGACGCCGCCATGCCGATGAGCGCGTACGTCGCGCGCACGGAGCGGCCCTTCACCTTGCCGGTCTCGTTGACGACAGCGTTCTGGAACTGGTTGAACGCCGTGTTCGCGGCCGCACCGAACTGCTGTGCCGCAGCCCCAAACTGCTGTCCAGTCGACGCGCCCTGCTGAGCACCCGGGGCAGCGTACGGGGACTGCTGACCGGTCGGCGCATACCCCTGCGGACCGCTCTGAGCGGCGTACGGGGACTGCTGGCCCGCCTGCGAACCGTACTGCGCCTGGCCGTAGCCCTGCGGAGCACCGGCGGCATGGGCCGGGTTCTGGCCGTAAGCGGAGGCCTGCGCCGCAGCGTTTTCCTCGGCAGCAATCTCGGCCATGGAACGCTCACGGGTTCCTTCCACGATCGTGCGCTCGAGATCCTCGTCCGAGATCGACGAGGCCATATCCGCAGGAGTCTCCGTCACGGGTGCCACCTGGGGCGCCTCGTTGATCGGCTCAGGCTCAACGACCGGCTGAACATCCTCAACCACGGGAGCAGCCTCAGTTTGAGGAGCACCCCACCCATCGGACTGCACAAGCTCGGGCTCGGCAACCAGCTCAGGCTCAACGACCGGCTGAACATCCTCAACCACGGGAGCAGCCTCGGCCTGAGGAGCACCCCACGCATCGGACTGCACAGGCTCAACCACAGGCTCGGGCTCGAC
>KE150450.1:45054-252579 GCA_000411415.1 Actinomyces sp. HPA0247
GCATCGGACTGCACAGGCTCAACCACAGGCTCGGGCTCGACAACCGGCTCAGGCTCAACGACCGGCTGAGCCTCCTCAACCACGGGAGCAGCCTCAGTTTGAGGAGCACCCCACGCATCGGACTGCACCGGCTCAGCCTGCACGGGCGCAGGCTCACCAGCGGGAGCATTTTGCGCCGTCGGCTCAGCGACCTGCGGGCTGAAGGGGTCGGAGGGCTGCACGGGCGCGGAGGTGGGAGCGGGCTGAGCCACGGGGGGCTGCGCGGGAACGACACCTCGGTTAGCCAGCCACTGGGCAAGCGCAGGGTACAGCGACGGGTGCGACGCCACATACGGATGCAGATCCGCACGAGCGGCGGTGATATCGGCGAGATCCTGTGCTGTCAGCGCCGGATTGCTCATGTCTGCAGCGGTGAGCTGCGACAGATCAATAGTGCTCATCTCAATTCCTCTCGCACCCGAAGGCGCAGTTCCTGATGGCGAACATCCAATACTATCGCGTCGAGACGCGGATTAGTCAAGGCGCTTACCCTTTGACATGCCGGTGGCAAACAAAAGACCCGGCCCCTCACGGGACCGGGTCTGTGGTGGTAGCGGGGACAGGATTTGAACCTGCGACCTCCGGGTTATGAGCCCGGCGAGCTACCGAACTGCTCCACCCCGCGTCGGCTTTAGATACTTTAGAGCATCCAACGGGAGGACACAAACCGAACGCGGTGATGTACGTCCTAGCTACGGGACGCTGTCAGGAGCAGTCGAACCGAAGCTCTACTGCGGGGCCGACGCGGAATCATCCGGAGTCCCGGGCACGACGGGCGCTCCACTCGGAGGCGCAAGGGTGGGACTCGAAGTCTGCACCGGCATCCCTTGGGGCGACGCGGGCTGGGTTGGCGACACCTGCATCGGAGCTCCCTGAGGGGGTGCAGGCTGATTCGTCGGCACCTGCATCGGAGCTCCCTGCGGCGACACAGTCTGCGCCGGTGCTGCCGCGTGAGGGTAATAGCCGACCGGAGCACCGAAGGGGGCACCGACGGGGGTGGAAGCAGAGGGACGCCGGTCGGGCACAGCAAGGACAATGGCAATGATGACAATCGAGCGCACGATCAGCCAGATCAGAACCATACGCACAACGAGCAAGGAGGCATACCAAACATCACCAAAGACCGACGGATGGAGCGTCGGAGGCATAAATAGCCAGTACCAGCGCCCGCCTTCCAGGACGGCGAGCACCGGGTCAATGAGCAGGAAGGACACGAGAACGACGCCGACCAGAGCGTAGCGCACTGCGTTGCTTCGTTTTTGGAGCGCGACAGCGGACAGCACGATCGCCACGATGTACATAATGACTGACTCATAGAACCAGACGCTCGTAAAACGCTCGAAGAAGATGCTCAAGTCGTCGATGAAATAGGGAGTGAATTGGTTAACGAGCGCAATTACCGAAAGGATTAGCACAAGCCTCAGGCAGACCCGCACGCGCGTGGAGAGCGGTGGACGCTTCGGACTCGGCGCAGCCGCGTAGGGGCCCGGCTGTCCCCAGGCTTGCGGTGCGGGCATCGGTTGAGCGCCACCCTGGTACGGGCCCCCCTGAGCAGCACCGGAGAATTGACCGGGAGCAGTGAAAACCCCACGTGCACCGCCGGGAGGGTTGGGCAGGGGATTCGGGATTTGAGAATTGCTCACTGTCAGGTTCCTTCCACGTGTGTTGGTGGCGCGTGAGCACGCATGATCTTCATCATATCGGCAGCGCACTACCGACATGACGAAACACACGGAGGGGCTTTCCCGACCGTGCACAAACACCACCGCACATGGGACGCGCCCGGCCCACCTCACAACGTGATCGGCAGGGCCGGGCGCGCATCGCACAGAGAGCGCCTATGAGCCGCTTTGTGCTCCGCTCGTGGCGGATGCGCTCGGGCTCGGAGTGGGCGTCGGCGTACCTGAGTTCGGGGTCGCCGACGAGGATGTACCGAGCGCCGCCTGCGCGGCCTCCGCACGAGTCAGGGCATCGTGCAGACGCGTCTGAGCCTCGCCGTATGCCGTCCAGTCGCCCTTGCTCATCGCGGCATCCGCGTCACGCATGGCCTGCGCAGCGTCGCTAACGGCCTGGGACAGCTGGGTGCTCGCATCTGATGAGCTCGCACCCGACTGCGAGGTGTCCCCCGACGGTGGAGTCGTCGTACCGGGAGAGGTTGACGAGCCTGAATCGTCCGAGACAAGCTGGCGCAGCGACTCCTCGAGGGTCGGCGCGAATCCGACCTTGTCACCGAAGGCGGTGAGCACCGAGCGAAGCACGGGGTATGACGCCGACCCGGTGCCCTGCACGTAGACGGGCTGCACGTAGAGCAGACCGCCGCCGACCGGCAGGGTCAGGAGGTTGCCTCGGATGACCGTCGAATCGGCCTGGTTGAGCAGGTTGAGCTGGGTGGCGATCTTCTCGTCAGAGTCGTACTTGTTTTGGACCTGGCCGGGGCCGGGCACGGTCGTCGACGAGGGCAGAGCGAGCAAGCGGAGCTTGCCGTATCCCTCACGCACCTGGCCCGGCGTGTTGCCCGTCTCCGAGTCCACCGCGAGGAAGCCCGCCATGGCCTCGCGACGCCCCTCGCCGCCGCCACCGGGGACGAAGACGGAGGTCAGTGAGAACTCGGCGCTATCCTGGCCGGGCATCTGCATGGTCAGGTAGTACGGGGGCTGCAGGGCGGTCGGTGCGGGCAGCGGGTTGCCTGCCGCATCCATGCGCGGGCTCGAGTCGGTGGATGAAGCCGCGCCGTAGGTGGAGGTCTCCTCGGCCAGACGCCAGCGGTCACCACCGGAGTAGAAGCCAGCCGCGTCGGTCACGTGGTAGGTGGCCAGCAGGTTGCGCTGCACCTTGAACATGTCCTCGGGGTAGCGCAGGTGGCTCATGAGGTCGCCGGAGATAGCGGACATAGGTTCGACGCTGCCGGGGTAGATCTTCTCCCACGTGCGCAGGATCGGATCCTGATCGTCCCAGCGGAACAGGCGCACTGACCCGTCGTAGGCGTCGACGACGGCCTTGACGGAGTTACGCATGTAGTTGATCTTGTTCGCCTGCACATACTGGCCCATCTGCGTGGACTGCGAGTCGACCGTTGCATCCGAGAGCGACTCGTGCTGGGCGTAGGGATAGTTGTTCGTGGTCGTGTACGCATCGACGACCCACACGAGGCGCTTGGGGGTCGAGGCGTCCCCGTCCATGTCGACAACCGCCGGGTAGGCGGACTGCTCGAGCGTCAGGTAGGGCGCGACCTTGGACACGCGCAGCAGCGGGTCGCGGTCATACAGGATTTGGGAGGCCTCGTTCGTCTGAGAGGAGAAGAAGAGGTCCGTGGAACCGAACTTGATCGCGTACAGGAGCTTATTCCACACGTTGCCCACGGACGGGCCACCGTTGCCGGTGAACGTCGTGGAGACCTGGCCGCCCACCGCGGTGTCATCCGGGTAGTCGAGCTCCTGCGGGTCGGCGCCTTCGGGGGCTCCGACGATGGAGTAGTCGGGCGAACCGGGGCTGAAGTAGACGCGTTCCTCGTAGTCACCCATTTCACCGACCGAGGGCACGGACTGCTCCCAGTAGGACGGCAGGCCGTCGCTGGTCAGCTGGTTACCGTAGGCGGCGACAGCGCCGTAGCCGTGCGTGTAGACGGTGTGCTGGTTGACCCAGGTCTGCTGCTCGGCGGACAGGCCCGAGAGGTTGAGCTCGCGCACGGAGATCACCGTGTCGCGCCGTTCCCCACCCACGTTGTAGCGATCGACCTTCATGCCGGAGTTGAAGCCGTAGTAGAGGCGCGACTGCTGGAGCTGCTGGACGGTCTTCGTGATGACCTTGGGGTCCAGGAGACGCACCTGGGAGGTCAGTGCGTCGTTGTCGAACTGACCGGCAGAGGCAGTCGTCGCCGCGTCGTAGTTCGTCTGGTAGTCGACGTTATCGAGCCCGTATGCGGCCAGCGTCGCATCAATGTTTCGCTGAATGTAGGGCGACTCAAGGGTGCGCTGGTTGGGGCGCACGCGGAATTGCTCGACGAGGGCCGGGTAGGCGCCAGCCAGAACGAGGGCGGCGACGACAGTGACCGCCACGCCGGTGACCGGCAGGCGCCACGTGCCCTTGAAGGCCGCGACGACGAAGAGGACCGCGACGAGGCCGGAGATGACCGCCAGAATCGAGTGCGCCGGCAGCGTCGCGTTGATATCGGAGTACATGGCGCCGTGAATGGAGCCGGAATCCGAAGTGAGCAGCTCGTAGCGGCCCAGCCAGTAGTTCACGCCGATAAACAGGGACAGGCAGGCCGCCATCATGCCGGTCTGCAAGCGCGCCTGCTTGGAGGCGTGAGGACGCGGGGCGAGGCGAATCGTCCCGTACAGGTAGGACACGATGATTGCTGCGACCAGGCCGATGCTGGTGACCGTCATGAGGAAGGAGACGAGCACCTTAAGTGCGGGCAGGACGAACACAAAGAAGGAGATGTCCAGCCCGAACTGGGGGTCAACCTGCCCGAAGGAGGAACGGTTGAGGAACTGCAGGAGTGTGCGCCATTCGGTGGCCAGGCGCGCGCCGTTGGAGAAGCCAAAGAAGAGAGCGACGCCCCAGAACGCGAGGCGACGCATAGGTTCGAGTGCCTCCTGGTAGCCGCGCAGGGCAGCCGAGGCCTCGCCGCGGGTAGAGGACGCACGATGCCGGTAGGCGAAGGACATCGAGAAGAAGATCAGGGCCGTCGCCACGACGAAGCCAACGACAAATAGGCCGATGTGCGCTCCCCACTGGGTGAGGATGACGCGTGTGGCGCTCATCTGACGGAACCACAGGATCTCGGTCCACACGATGGATGCCGCGTAGATGATGGCTCCGATGATCGCCAGCGCCACAATCGTGATACCGGCGGGACCCGGCTTGCGGACGGTCAGCTGCCTGGGCGCACGATCAGGGTCTCGCGGAGCGCGCGCTCCGCCCGGGGGAAAGACTGAAAAATCGAAGCTCACGGCATTCCTCTCTGTCAAACCGATAGCTTCAATCCAGTGTAGCTGCGCACAGGTCTAACTTCGCCTCGGTCTTATTCGCTCTCCGTGAGATTATGGGAGGCATGACTGTTGAGATGATGCCGAGTGCGCGCGAGATCGCGCTGGCCAACGTGGTTGTCGATATCGAGAAGGGCGCTGCCCGGGTGGGCTGGGATCACGCGCCTTCCATCTATGCGCTGGTTCCCACGGCGACGCTGTTGGCTGACCCGAATCTGCCCGCCGACATCGCCGCACAGCTGCGCTCTGGCTGGGATGGCAGCGATGATCACCTGAGCGCCATCATCCAGGAGGACCTGGCCGACGACGACATCGAGCAGGTCCTGGCGCACCTGGCGTGGCCCGAGACGGTGCCCGGTGCGGCGATCACGGTCGAGCGCATCGTCGTCCCCCCGGAGGTTGAGGACGAGGCCCCCGAGGACCCCGAGGAAGCCCTCGCATTCGTGGCCAACCACCCGCTGCGCACCGACGTGCGCCTGGCGGTGGGCGTCATGCGCACCGGTGAGTCCTGGTGTGCGCTGCGCACCCGCGCCTTCGACTCCGATGACAAGGTCGGGCAGGGCTCGAACCTCGTTCCCGCCCTGGTTGACGCCCTGCGCGCGTCGCTCGAGCCGGTGACGGACGAGCAAGCCTGAGAATCACGAGGAGGCCCCGGCCTCGTCCCGGACCAGAAGGACGAGGCCGGGGCCCTCTCGTACCCTACCGGCCGAAGGCGGTGGGTGGGCTAACAAGCGCTACTGGCAGGTCGGCAAGCTATCCCCGGTGCCGTCGGCGATCGAGTGAACGGCGGAGACTGCCTGGTCGAGGGTGGACACCGAGACGACGTGCATGCCGTCGGGGACGTGCCCAACGACTTCGTCGCAGTTGGTGGAAGGGGCGAGGAACCACTGGGCTCCGTCGCGGTGCGCACCCCACAGCTTCTGCTGGATGCCTCCGATGGCGCCGACCTGACCGTCATAGGACATGGTTCCGGTGCCCGCAATCGAATTGCCGCCGGTCATATCTCCGGGGGTGAGGCGATCGATGATGCCCAGCGAGAACATCATGCCGGCGCTCGGGCCTCCCACACCCTCGATGTTGACGCTGATGGTGACGGGCAGGGAAGGATCGACGGAGAGGTAGATACCCAGCTTCGACCCGCTTTCCGTTGCCGAGGCTGCCACGGAGTCGAAGGTGAGCTCCTGGGTCTCACCGTTCCTCTCGACCGTCAGCGTCATCGTCGATCCCGCGGGGACCGTGCGCATGAGCGAGAAAGGCGTGACCGCGTCCGCGACCTCGTGGCGGGTCCCGTCCGGAGTAGTGATGGCACGCAAGATATCGCCCTGCTCGACGATCCCCTCGGCGTTCGAGCCCTCCACCGCCCCCTCGATAGTGACGGTCGCGGGAACGTTCCAGCCGAGGTACTCGAGGGCTGCGACCTGGGACGTCGTCTGCGAGTTACGCATCATGGCCAGCTGAGCGTCGCTCACCTGCTGGCGTGTGGTTCCTTCGGGATACACCGACTCGTAGTCCATGATCTTGCTGTGAGGGTCGAGGTAGGCGGCGATCAGCTGAGCGAAATTCAGGCGGGAGTCCGGACTGCCCGACTCGGAGACCGTCACCATGCGCAGCTGACCCTGCCCGGGCTTCGCGGGATCGAGATACGAAGCGGACTGGGGTTCATCCTGCTCGACCGGTTCTCCCGTCGTCGGATCAGTCCCGTCGATCTCGAGGACCGGGACACCCTTATCCGACCCCAACACGTTGAACGTCGGGCCGGGGCTATTGACCACGAAGGGAACAGGGACCAGGAAGAGGATCACGACCATCGCGAGAGCAGCCAGGATGGCTGTGAGGATACGCCAGCTGATGATCGGTGTACGTTTCGTCGGAGTCTGCTCGAAGGGCAGGATATTGTCGACTGACGAGGTCATGTGCGTGTCACTCACCGTGTCATTGTGTCCCACGCGGGGCGCGGTTGCACGCGCGCCGGGCCCAACGCGTTCAGCTCTCAGCGTTTTCGCAGGGATTTGCCAGCTGAGTCGCACGAGCGCTCGCTAGGCTGAGCTCATGAACGAGAACGAGTCCGGCACCCCCTTTGAGGATTTCCTGCGCTCCGTGTTGGGCGACGAGGCCGCGGCCGAGGCCGCTCGCGCGCTACAGGCGCAGGGCTTTGACCCCGCAAACCTGCCCGCGGAGTTTTCCGATCCTGCGCGCATGCGCGCCGCGATGGGCCAGTTCCAGTTCCTCATGAACACGACGGCCGGTCCGGTCAATTGGCGCCTGGTGGAGGACGGCGCGAAGCAGGCCGCGTACGCCAGCGGCGACCCTGCCCCCACGGCCACCGAGGCAGAGGCTGCACGTCAGGCGATGACGGTCGCGGACCTGTGGCTCGACGCGGTCACGGACTTCGCATCGGGCCCGGTGACGCGCAATGTGTGGAGCAGGGTGTCGTGGGTCGAAAACACGATCCCCACCTGGAAGCGCATCTGCGAGCCAATTGCCCTGAACGTGTCGCGCGCGCTGTCTGCAGCGCTGTCTGAGCAGTTCGGGCAGGGCGGCCTCGACGATTCCGCTTCGCTTCCCGACGGCATGGCGGCGATGCTCGGCAAGACTCAGGAGATGATGCCGCGCCTGTCGGCGATGATGTTCTCCGCTCAGATTTCACGCGTCCTGGCTGCTCTGGCGGGCGAATCTTTCGGCACGTTTGACACGGGCATTCCCCTGTCGGATACCTCGCACGCGGCTCTCCTCCCCCACAACATCGCCCAGTTCTCCGAGGGGCTTGACGTGCCCTTCGACGAGGTGCGCCAGTTCCTCGCCGTACGCGAGGCTGCGCACCGGCGCCTCTTCGCGTCCGTGGCGTGGCTCGAGGGCGACCTTGTGCGCGCTGTCGAGCGCTACGCCTCTCAGATCGCGATCGACACAGAGGCGATCACCGAGGCCGCCCGATCAGTTGACCCCTCGGATCCGCAGTCCGTGGAATCGGCGCTCAGCGGCGGCGTGTTTGCGCTATCGACCACGCCGGACCAGCGCCGTGCCCTGACGCGCCTGGAGACAATGCTCGCCCTCATTGAGGGCTGGGTCGAGGTCGTCACGGCCCAGGCCACCCTGCCCTACCTGCCCCACGCGGATGCGCTGCGCGAAATGATGCGCCGTCGCCGCGCCTCGGGCGGTCCCGCCGAAGAGATCCTGGGGACTCTCATGGGACTGAAGATGCGCCCGCGTCAGGCTCGCGGCGCAGCGTCCATCTTCACCCTGGTGGAGGCAGACGGCGGTCGCGAGGCCCGCGAAGCCCTATGGTCGCATCCGGACATGGTGCCCACGGAGACTGAGCTGGCCACGCCCGACACGTTCCTGACCCTGCGCCGTGCGGCTGCGGAGGAGGACGCGGATATCGACGCTGCGCTGACCTCTCTTCTCGACGGGACGCTCGGTTGGGCGGACGGACTGCAGCCCGGGGACGAGGCCTCGGCCGGTTCGGATGAGTCCTCATCGGACGCGGGGGAAGCGGACGATCCGGACGAGACGAACTGAGACGTTCTAAAGAGATCTGACAAGTTTTCCACAGATTTTCCAAACGCCCACACACGATGGCCATTGAGGTTCATCATAGCTCCATCAGGTACAAACCGAAGGAGACTAACATGAACCTGGCACACAATACGGCGATCCTCTGGCGCGGCCCGGGCAGCGTCCAGGTCGGCGGCGACCGCAGCCGACACGTCCTGCTCGACAACCTGCACGCGGGCGACCAGATCTGGCTCAGCAATCAGGCGCACCCCGCCCACGAGCGTGAGGAGACCCAGGCCTCGCCGGAGCTTCTCGCGGCCCTGACCCAGGCGCGCCTGACGGATTCCAGCGAAGCACTCCCCCACCTGGCACTCGGCATCGTCGGGGCAGTGCCCGCAACCCTCCTTGCCCTCCACAGCCTCGTCGACACGTTCTCACTGTCGCTATCGATCGAGACCCACACCCTGGTCGACGAGGATTGGGACCGCGTGTTCGGAGGCCACTACACGGGCACACCGCGCCATCGGGCAGTACGCCGCACCCTGCGCGATCTCATCCCACTCTCGCAGCTCTACGCACAGGGCACACCCGAGCTTTCGATTGTTTCCGCGGATCGGGTCGTCGACCCAGGTATCCCCTTCGAGCTGACCGCGCACGATGCTGCGCACCTCATCGTCACGCGCGGCGAACACTCCTACGAAGTGGGTCCGTTCGTTATCCCGGGCGTCACCCCCTGCTACCAGTGCTCACAGCACGCACGCGCTGCAGCGGACCCGTTCCACCTGGCACACCTGCGCGAGCTGGAAAGCTGGCCGCTCGCGCCACTGGCTCTGCTCGCTCACTTTGCGGCCGCTCAACGCATCGGCCAACTGGTCATGGACTTCGCCTCGGGGACGCTCACCGAATCGCAGTGCGCGCAGGTCGCGACGATTGGCGAGGACGGGTCGGTGCGCGTCGAAGAGGTGGAGCCCGCAACCGAGTGCGTGTGTGGCATCGACGGGCTCGCTTCCTCGCTCACGCCCCTTCGTCGACGATGACTTCTTCGCCGCGCACAAGTGCGAGAACGGGGGCGGCGAAGCGCTGCACCTTCACGTCTCCGATGCCGCGAATGACGCGCAGCTGCGTCGTGTTCTTTGGCATGGCCTGCGCGATGTCGCGCAGCGTCTGATCGGTGAAGACCGCGAAGGGAGGCACCCCCGCCTGGCGTGACACCTCGAGGCGCCAGGCCTTCAAGCGCCCAAACAGCTCGATCGCCTGGGGTGAGGCCTCCTCTTCGAAGGCCTGGTTGAGGGCACGCGTGGAGGCACGAGCCCTCTTCTTGGGGGCGCCCACACGCGCCTCCTCGGGCCAGATACCGTCGAGCAGGCGACTACGCTTGCGCTTGCCGCGCCCATCGGCCCCCCGCGAGCGCGCCCACGACACGGTCAGTAGGTCGCGCGCACGCGTGATCGCCACGTACAGCAGGCGACGTTCCTCCTCACGCGCCGCGGCTGTCTTTGCGTAGGAGATCGGCAGGAGGCCCTCGGCGACGCCAACGAGGAAAACGGCGTCCCACTCGAGGCCCTTGGCCGCATGGATCGTGGCGAGCTCGACTCCTGCCTTGTCTGGTTCGACCTGATAGGCGACGCGCTCGTCGAGTTCGGCGACGAAGGCTGGCAGTGTCTGCGCCTGACTGTCGTCCGCCCAGCCGACGATCGCGTTCATGTTCGACCAGCGCTCGGAACCCGCCTGACCGGAGGGGGCCTCGGGCGCCCAGCCGACGCCCGACAGGACGTCGCGCACGATCTCGCCCACGCTCCCCTCATCGGTTGCTGCCGCCGCCGCGGCACGCAGACGCGAGATGGCGGTGCGCACGTCGTCGCGCGCAAAGAAGGGCTTGCCTCCTGCGACGGCCACGGGGATTCCGCGCGCACCCAGCGCCTCTTCGAAAGCCTGGGACTGGCCGTTGGTGCGCATGAGGACGGCAATCGAATGGGGCGCCATCCCCGCGTCGATGAGGTCGGCGATCGCGGCCGCAACACCCTCCGCCTCTGCCCGATCATCGTCGTAGGTCCGATAGGTGACCTGGGCGCCGCCGTCGCGCTGGCTCGACAGGCGCACCGTACCCTCGCGCTGGGATGAGCGAGCCAGGACGTCGTTCGCCAAGCTCACGATCTGCGGAGTCGAACGGTAGTCGCGGGTCAGCTCCACGATGCGAGCACCCGGATGCTTGCGTCCAAAACCCGTCAGGTAATCCGGGGACGCCCCCGTGAAGGAATAAATGGTCTGCGCGACATCGCCGACGACGCACACATCGTGGCGACCGCCCAGCCACAGGTCGAGCAGACGGGCCTGGAGGAGGTTGACGTCCTGGAACTCATCGACCACGAAGGAGCGGTATTGCTTGCGCACGATGGAGGCGACGTCCGCGCGTTCCTGCAGCATGCCGCACAGGTAGATGAGGATGTCCTCAAAGTCGATGACACCGCGCTCGTTCTTCGCATCCTCATACACGTCGAGGAGGCGCGCCATGTCGGCCGCGTCCAGCCCGGCGGGCACGTCACGTCGCAGGCGAGCCACACGCGACGCGTAGTGCGCGGCGTCGACCATCGACACCTTCGCCCATTCGACCTCGGCCGCGATATCGCGTACGTTCGTGCGGTCGATCGTGATCCCCAGGCGAGCGGCTGAGGCCGCAACGAGGGATGCCTTATGTGGGATGACGTCGGGCAGCGGCCCGCCCACGACGGTGGGCCAGAAGTGGCGCAGCTGGCGCAGCGCCGCGGAGTGGAAGGTGCGCGCCTGCGCCTTCGGGACCCCCAACTGCGCCAGGCGATGGCGCATTTCGAAGGCCGCGCGCTGCGTGAAGGTCACGGCCAAGACGTTCGATGGATCGAAGGCGCCGACGGCTGCCCCGTAGGCGATGCGGTACGTAATCGCGCGAGTTTTGCCGGTGCCCGCACCGGCCAGAACGGCGAGCGGTCCGGCTACCTGCGTGGCGACGGCGCGCTGATCAGGATCCAGGGCGTTCAGCAGTTCCTCGGGGTTCATGGCCCCCATTCTTTCATCGCCCACGCTCACTTGCGTCCCGCACCCTCGGGCCCGCTCGGCAGGTCGGCGCCATACCATTCCCGAAGGAGCGCGTAAGCGATTGAGGCGCGACCCGGCGCGCTGATCTCACCGGATTCGAGCGCGCGCGTCAGCTCCTCGCGACTGTAGAAGCGCGCCCACTCGATTTCCACGCCGTCCGCCTGCGGTGTCGGGTGCGCCTCGAGTGTTCGCGCGCGGTATCCCATCATCTGCGACCGCCCGAAAGGCCAGGGCTGCGTCGCAACGTACGTGGGCGTCTCGATATCGACGCCGACCTCCTCGGCAACCTCACGCGCAACCGTCACATCCGGGGACTCCCCGGCCTCGACGTAGCCGGCGATGATCGAGACAAAACCGGGCTGCCACAGCGCGTTATG
Organism: Actinomyces sp. HPA0247; assembly: GCA_000411415.1. GTDB lineage: Bacteria > Actinomycetota > Actinomycetes > Actinomycetales > Actinomycetaceae > Pauljensenia. The sequence continues at coordinate 57,023 of KE150450.1, forward strand.
CGCGAGGAGCACGCGCCCATCGTGGTCCTGGACCAGGACGATGATTGCCGGATCCTGGCGCGGATACTCCAGGCGGTCGCACGTCTCACATCGCGCGGCCCACCCGCCGGACACCAGGTGCACCGGCGCCCCACAGCGCGGGCAGTGCCGGTAATTCGCATGCCACCCCGCCAGAGCGAGCGCGGTCAGCGCCAGGGCCGCGTCGTCGCCATCGAGGCACCACCCAACCGCACGCAGGTGCTCCCAGTGACCTCGGACCTCGTCCCGGCTGGTCTCGATCGCGACGACACTGCGTCCACCCGCCACACCGATGAACGAGGCAGTGGCCCCCTCGAGGCCGCGCGCAGCCTCATCCCCACGCAGGCGCCGCAGGACCGGGGTATCCGTGCGACGCGCCCCGGCCTCGTCGAGGAGGACGAAACCGGCAGCGTCAACGACGATAACGTCGGCCTCACCGGCGCGCACGAGGGCGGCGGGAGCCACGGAATCGCGCAGCGCGACCGCCGGATCAACGTGACCGCGAACGAGAGGTAGATCAAGACTCATAACTCCACGGTAACGCGGTGGGCTACCCTAGGCACTATGACTGATACTCCCCTGCGCGCCGATGGGCGCACCCCGTCCCAGCTCCGTCCCGTCTCCATTACCCGCGGCTGGTCGGGTACCGGCGAGGGCTCTGCCCTCATCGAGTTCGGCAACACCCGTGTCCTGTGTGTCGCCTCTTTCACTGAGGGCGTGCCGCGTTGGAAGCGCGACTCCGGCGAGGGCTGGGTGACCGGCGAGTACTCGATGCTCCCGCGCGCGACCGAGCAGCGCTCCTCCCGCGAATCTGTCAAGGGCAAGGTGGGCGGACGCACCCAGGAGATTTCACGCCTCATCGGACGTTCCCTGCGCGGCATCGTGGACGTGGCCGCTCTCGGCGAGAACACCATCGTCCTGGACTGCGACGTTCTGCGCGCCGACGGCGGCACCCGCACCGCGGCTATCACCGGCGCCTACGTGGCCCTGGCCGACGCGGTGTCCTGGGCGAAGGACCAGGGCATCCTCAAGCCCTCCGCGAAGGTCCTCACCGACTCGATCTCCGCGATCTCCGTGGGTGTCATCGACGGCACCCCAATGCTGGACCTTCCCTATGTTGAGGACGTGCGCGCGCAGACCGACATGAACGTCGTCCAGACCGGCGACGGTCGCTTCATCGAGGTGCAGGGCACCGCCGAGCACGCGCCTTTCAACCGCGATGAGCTGGGCGAGCTCCTCGACCTGGCAACTCTGGGCAATGCCGAGCTCGCCCGCGCGCAGAAGCTCGCGCTCGAGGCACCCCTCATGGAACGCGTCGAGGTGCGCCCGTGAGCGCGCGCCTGGTCTTCGCGACCTCCAACGCTCACAAGGTCAGCGAGCTTGAGGCCATTCTGGCCCCCGCGTGGGAAGGCTTCGAGACAGGCTGCGTGGCTCGCATGAGCGATTTCGACGTGGCTTCCCCGGTTGAGGACGGAGTGACCTTCGAAGAAAATTCGCTGATCAAGGCCCACGCCCTGGCTCGCGCCACCGGCCTGGCGGCCATCGCCGACGACTCCGGAATCACCGTGGACGTGCTGGGTGGAGCACCCGGCATCTTCTCCGCGCGCTGGTCCGGATCCCACGGGAACGACGAAGCGAACCTGCATCTTCTGCTTGATCAGCTCTCCGATGTGCCCGACCGCCACCGCGGCGCCGCCTTCGTGTCGGCGGCCGTCCTCGTCACCCCCGATGGCCGCGAATTCATCAAGCGCGGCGAGGTACGCGGTACCCTGACGCGCACCCCGCGCGGCGAAGGCGGATTTGGCTACGACCCAATCTTCGTCCCCGACGGCTTCGAGGTCACGACCGCGCAGATGAGCGCCGAGCAGAAGAACGCGATCAGCCACCGCGGCATCGCCTTCCGGGCGCTCATGCCCCACATCGTGGAGTATCTGCGCGGCTGACACGCAGCGCAGACACAATCGTGCCGGGCACCCAAGGGTGTCCGGCACTTGTGTGATGCGCCCGCAGGCGCGCCATCAACGGGCGACGAGGTTACCGAAGATGGGGCGGTCCATCGAGAACTGCAGGGGATTGGTCTCTTGACGCACCCTGAAGTGATGGGCGAAGCGACGAAGGATATCTGCGACAAAACGAGACATGGTGTGCTCCTCTTTGAGTACCGTGCGATGGATCTGTCACCGCGTCGTACTGATATAGTGCGCCTAAAATCGCGCGTTTTCCATCGACATTTTCTAATTTTTCTGTGAAGTGCAACTTACAGACTTTCCCTTGATAACACTTGAGAAAGTCTTGACCATGAAACGCTGATCGTCTTAATTAATCCGCCGGTGGATACACCCTGTTGGAGACGCTCCCGTGGACACAGTGAGGGGGCAGGCCCTGGGCCCACCCCCTCACTACCCCCAATTCAACGTCGAGTCAGCGGGCGCGCGCCAGTCGCACACGGCGCGGCAGGTAGCGGCGCACATCGAAGAAGCGAACGACCTGCATGATGCGGCGCGCGAGGCGGTCGCGCACACGCCAGATCATGGTGCAGCCGACGCCAATAAAGATGGCGTTCGTCAGGAAGGAGGGCCATGCGCCGGTCGAGGCGCAGGCGATCGCCAGCAGGACGCAGCTGGAGACATTCAGGGAGTGGTAGCGCAGCGAGTCAGGGGCGAAGCGCTTGGAGGACACCAGGTAGTAGGCGGCGATGGAGGCGGCCGCGCCAACCCATCCGAGGATCGTGATTGCGAGAGAGAAGATCGTCATGACTCATATGATGCACCTTCCGCTAGTCAAGCACAATTGAATGGTTCTATAGTTATCTTACAGTTTCACTTAACAAAGGAGTACGCGTGGACATCGACCCTCGCCGCCTGCCTTTCCTGCTGTCCGTCGCACGTGAGGGCGGCATCGTTGCCGCCGCAGACATCCTCATGGTCTCACCCTCAGCAGTATCCCAGCAGATCCAAAAACTCGAGGAAGAAGTCGGCCTCAAGCTCGTTGAGCGCACCACCTCGGGAGCCATCCTCACCCCCGCCGGCACCATCGTCGCCGAGGCCGGGGAACGCATCAACGCAGACATCGCCGAAGCCCTCAAGGCCCTGCGCCCCCTGACGGGACAGGTCACGGGAACGGTCACTATCGGCGCTTTCCTGACGATCTGCCGCTCCACCCTGATTCCCGCACTCCCCGACCTCGTCGAGGCTCTCCCGGGCGTCGACCTGCGCATTGAGGAAACCGAAGAGACCCCCGGCATGGCGGCGCTACGCACCGGCCACTACGACATCCTCGTCATCGAACGAGACGAGGACCCGGGCCTACCCCCGCGCGGATACACGGATATTCCATTCCTCGACGAACCCTGGGTGCTCGTCACCCCCGACTCCGCTCCCCCGATCGGGTCAATCGAAGACCTGGCCGACCTGACATGGCTACGCGTCAATCCCGGGACCAGCGGCGATCACGTCATGCGCCGTATCACCAAGGCATTCCCAGATACACGCTGGGCCCCGCACCTGTACACGACCTACGAGGCCGCCCGCTCCCTCGTGCGAGCACGCACGGGCTCGACAATCCTTCCCGCGATGGCACTGGCGGGAGCACATACGGAGGGCATGCGCATCACGCCCCTCCCGTCACTGGGCACTCGCAAGATCCTGCTGCGGCACAAAAATCACGGCTGGTCGAAGGCCGCAGGCCCCGCGCGCGTCACCGCCTATCTGGCCGAGTGGAAGCGCCACAACGCCACCTACTCGACGCCCTCGGACTGACACGTGCGCACAGGCCTCGCCCCGCCGATCGACGGGGCGAGGGACTGCTCAGAGGCTGACCTCCATGCCGGAAACCGCGAATTCGAGAGGCCCGCTCCACGCCTGACGAATCTCCGAAGAGACCTGCTCACGGGGCGTCCACGGCTGAATATGGGTGGCGATCATGCGCCCGACCCCAGCCCTCGTCGCGAGAGTCCCCGCGCGCACACCGTCCATATGCATGTCGGGCTCGGTGGCTTCAGAGGTAAAGCCAACCTCACTCAGGAGGACGTCGACACCGGATGCCCCCTCGACGATCGTGTCGCACAGATCGGTATCGCCCGTATAGAACAGGGACACACGGCGGGAGGGATCATCCTCGGAAGGCCCCTCAATACGCAGGCCAAAAGCCTCAACCGGGTGCAGGGCGCGGAACGGACGAATCGTCATCGGGCCAACCTGGTAGGACTCCCCCACCTGCAGGTGAGTGAAAGCGAATTCAGCCTCGTAGCACTCATCCTGCGCGGCGCCCTCGATCTGACGGACACGATGCATCGTCTCCGCGGGCCCAAACAGGGACACGGGCCGCAGGGCGCAGGAGCCGGGACCCCACTTGCGGTACACCTGCAGCGAAATGATGTCACCCATATGGTCGGCATGGCAGTGCGACAGGGCCAACGCATCCAGGTCACACGGACACAGGTGCGTCCACAGCGCCCCAAAAGAACCAGGTCCCAGGTCACACACGAGCGAAAACACGCGCTCCCCGCCCGATTGCGGGTCGATGCCGCGCGCTTGAATGAGGTAGGAGGATGCGGGGGACTCGGGCCCCGACATCGAGCCTGTCGCACCGATGACGGTCAGCTTCACGCGACACCACCGCCGGTGCTCACGCGCACAACGGATCCCACCTCGGGGCCGAGGAATCGCCTGGCCAAGCGCGGGAAAGCGTCGGATGCACCCGTCGCCAGGAATTGATGCTGCGGCCCCTGCCCGGCAGGCCATGGGTCATGCAAGAGCCCCCGGTCCACCAGCTCGTTGTAGGTCACGTTCGCTGTCGCCTCCGAGGAGGTGACCAGGGTGACGCCCTCACCCATGACGCGCCCGATCACGCCGGTGAGAAGCGGGTAGTGCGTACAGCCCAGGATCAGCGTATCCACGCCCGCTTCCTTCAGCGGAGTGAGGTACTCGCGCGCCACAGACTCGATTTCTTCGCCCGTGGTCACCCCGGCCTCGACGAAGTCGACGAAAGCGGGGCACGCCTGCTGGCTCACCGTCAGCCCAGGCACGGCCGCGAGCGCACGCAGGTATGCCTCGGACTGGATGGTCGCCTTCGTTCCGATAACGCCAACATGATGGTTGCGGGTGGCGATAACGCTCTGTCGGGCAGCCGGAGTAATGACCTCGATGACGGGGATGCCGGCGTCGATCCAGTAGCGTTCGCGAGCGTCCGCGAGGGCAGCTGCCGTCGCTGTATTGCAAGCGATAACGAGGGCCTTCACGCCGCGCGAGGCCAGCTCGTCGAGAGCGGAGAGCGTCAGCGAGCGCACCTGCGCAATAGCGCGAGGACCGTAAGGCGTGTGCTCGGTGTCGCCCAGGTAGATGATCTCTTCATCGGGCAGTTTATCGATGACTGCGCGCGCAACCGTCAGCCCACCTAGGCCCGAGTCGAAAATTCCGATCGGGGCGTTGTTCATGTATCCGACCTTATGCGTTACTGCGAATTATTGACGGCTTCCAGGAGTGAGTCCTGCCACCATGTGATGAGCATATAGATGGCGGCGACAGTTTGCGAACGCTCCCCGGTCGGTTCACTCATCGCCAGTTCTTCAATCCGCTGCGCGTCACTTTCATCGGATAGGTCCAGTTCACCAGCCAAGCCGAGCCGAATGTCATTGAGGGCGCCCAGCCACGACCACACGTCACCGGGCCGTATCACGAGGGTGTCCGTCTCGCCGTGAACGATGTGGTCAAGATCGCTGACGATGGAGCGCAGTCGCACCGACTTCTCACGACGCAGGAGATCCTCGGTGAGGGCACGCATCCGGGCGGCATCGTCCCCGTCCTCGCTCATGGAAGGAAGGAGCATCCGCAACGTTCGTTCTGGCGGAGCTTCCCGACGCTGTTCGGTTTCCGTCAACGCGCTCAGCGTCGACGGAGTCACGCCGAAGTCTCCCGGGTCATCAAGGACAACGAGGACCTCGGTGGCAAGTTGGCGCAGGAGAAGCGCTTCGCCACTACTCATCGACGAAGCAAAGCCGCCGTCTCGAGGAGCGAAACCTTCCATCGTTTAGTCTCTGTCTTCTTCGATGGTGGCGCGCAGCCCGTAGGAATGCATGGCCATGACGTCGGCTTCGATGCGCTCGCGCACTCCCGTGGAGACGGTGGCGCGCCCGCGCGTATGGACGGCCATCATGAGCTCCTCCGCGCGCGCGGCGGAATAGCCGAAATACTGCCGAAAAACGGCGCTCACGTAGCTCATGAGATTGACGGGATCGTCCCACACGACGGCACGCCAGCGCGGCACCGCGGTGGGTGCTTCCTGCGCGCGGGACGCTGGTTGGAGGATCGTTGTCATATGTCAACACTACGGGCAATGAACGTGTCTGGGAAGCGAATTCGCACCCCGGTGACACGGTTCTCAGGGTAGGCTCACAGTATGCCTGCATCGACATCTACTTCATTGCTGACTGATATGTACGAGCTCACGATGCTCGACGCCGCCCTCAAGGATGGCACCGCGCATCGTCGCTGCACGTTTGAGCTGTTTGGGCGCCGCCTGCCCGCCACGCGTCGCTTCGGCGTCGTGGCCGGTACCGGTCGCATTCTCGAGGCCCTGGAACGCTTCGAGTTCGACGCCGAGCAGATCGATTGGCTGCGCGACCAGGGGATCATCTCCGAGGAGGCCGCCCAGTTCCTGTCCTCGTGGCGTTTCACCGGAGATATCTGGGGTTACGCCGAGGGCGAGTGCTACTTCTCCGGATCGCCTCTGCTCACCGTTGAGGGCACCTTCGCGGACTGCACGCTCCTGGAGACGCTGCTCCTGTCGATCCTCAACCACGACTGCGCGGTGGCCTCGGCTGCCTCGCGTATGACGATCGCTGCCCACGGCCGCCCCTGCATGGACATGGGTGCACGCCGCGCCCACGAGCGCGCCGCGGTGTCCGCCGCGCGCGCCGCCGTCATCGGTGGCTTCCAGGGCACCTCCGACCTCGAGGCCGCGAAGCGCTACGGGATCCGCTGCATCGGCACGGCCGCCCACGCCTTCACGCTCCTGCACGACACCGAGCGCGATGCCTTCGATTCCCAGGTCGCCAAGCTGGGCGCGGGCACGACCTTGCTCGTGGATACCTACGACATCAGGCAGGGCGTCATCAACGCGGTCGAGGCCGCGCGCGCTGCGGGCGGCGAGCTGGGCGCGGTTCGCCTGGACTCTGGCGATCTGGTCGCTGAGGCCTTCAAGGTGCGCGGACAGCTCGACGCGATGGGCGCCACGACCACCAAGATCACGGTGACCTCCGATCTGGACGAGTACGCGATCGCCGCCCTCGGCGCGGCCCCCGTGGACTCCTACGGCGTGGGCACCAAGCTGGTGACGGGCTCTGGCGTCCCGACGGCCGCCCTGGTCTACAAGGTCGTCCAGCGCGAGGATTCCAACGGCGAGACCGTGCTCGTTGCCAAGAAGGCCGAGTCGAAGTCCACGGTCGGCGGGCGCAAGGTCGCCGGCCGCGTCCTGGGCGAGGACGGCTACGCGACCGAGGAGCTCCTGCTCGTCGGCACGTCCTTCGAAGAAGGCCAGGCACTCCTCGCCGAGCGCGGCGCCCGCCCGCTGCAGGTCCAGCTGGTTCGCGGCGGCCAGATCGACGCCGCTGCATGGGGTTCCGAGGCTCTGTCCCGCGCCCAGGAGCACCACCTGCGTGCCCGCAACGAGCTGCCCTACCAGGCGTGGCGCCTCTCCGAGGGCGAGGCCGCGATCCCCACGCGCTACGAGAAGGTCGACTGACCGCTTCACGCACTGCGGCCAGGCCCCGGCCTCGTCCTTCGCTCAGAGGGACGAGGCCGGGGCCTCGTGATACGTCAGTGTGCGCCGAGTGCGACGCGGCCGCGCGTCAGTGGCGGCCGACGAACCATTCGCGCAGCAGGGCGATGCGCGCCTCAATCTGCTCGGTCGTGGCCTGGGCGACCTCGGGGCCGCCGCAGCGCGAGCGCAGGCGCGAGTGGATGGTCGCGTGGGTTTCGCCGGATCGGCGCGACCACGTGGAGACCAGGTGCTGGAGCTCCTTGCGCTTGGCGGCGCGCAGCTTGTGAGCCGGGATGCCCGCGTTCTCCTCACGCATCTTTTGGGCGGCGCGGCTCTTCTTTTGGGCGGCAACCTGGTCGGCCTGGCGGGCGCGCAGCAGGGTCGTTACCTGGTCGGCGTCCAGCAGGCCGGGAATGCCCAGGTATTCCTGCTCCTCCTCGGATCCGACCTCGGCACCGGCGCCCCATGCGGCGCCGTCGAAGAGGACGCCGTCGAACTCGGCGTCCGCTCCCAAGACCTCGAACTGGGAGAGCAGGTCAGAAGATGCCTTTTCCTCGCGGTTTGCGGCCGCGACGAGGGCATCCTCGGGGTTCCACATGTCGTCTTCGCTGGCTTCCTCGCGCTTGGGGCGATCCAGCGCGTGGTCGCGCTCGATCTCCATGCCGCCGGCGAGGGTCAGGAGGGGCACGACGGAGGGGATGAAGACGGTGGCGGTCTCACCGCGGCGGCGCGCTCGCACGTAGCGACCGATCGCCTGGGCGAAAAACAGGGGCGTGGACGCATTCGTGGCGTAGACGCCCACGGCCAGGCGTGGAACGTCGACACCCTCGGACACCATGCGCACGGCGACCATCCATTTGTCGGTGGAGTCCGCGAACTCGGAAATACGGTCGGAGGCGTCCGCATCGTCGGAGAGGACAATCGTGGGGGCCTTGCCGGTGATGAGGCGCAGGTGGCGGGCGTAGGCGCGCGCGTGCTCCTGGTTCGATGCGATGACGAGGCCGCCCGCGTCAGGCACGGCGCGGCGCACCTCCTCGAGGCGCAGATCGGCGGCGCGCAGGACGGCGGGGATCCACTCGCCCTTGGGGTCGAGCGCGGTGCGCCACGCCTGCTTCATCATGTCCTTGGTGAGGGGCTCGCCCAGGCGGGCACTGACCTCATCACCCGCGTTGGTACGCCAGGCCATCTGTCCGGAGTAGGACATGAACAGGACGGGGCGCACGACGCCGTCCTTGAGGGCGTCGCCGTAGCCGTAGGTGTAGTCCGCGCGCGAACGTCGTATACCCTCCTCGTCTTCCTCGTAGGTGACGAAGGGGATCGGCGAGGTGTCAGATCGGAAGGGCGTGCCCGTCAGGGCCAGGCGGCGCGTCGCGTCCGTGAAGGCCTCGCGCACGCCATCGCCCCACGACAGGGAGTCGCCGGCGTGGTGGATCTCGTCGAGGATGACGAGGGTGCGGTAGGCGCGGGTACGGGCGGCATGGACGGCCGGATTGGAACCGATCTGCGCGTAGGTGACGGCCACACCGTCGAAGTGCGAGCCGGCCACGCCCTGGGAGTTCGTGAAGTCGGGGTCGATGTGGATGCCAAAACGCGCGGCGCTCGAGGCCCACTGCCCCTTGAGGTGCTCGGTGGGGCACACGACGGTCAGCTTGTCGACAACTCCGCGCGCAATCAGCTCGGTCGCAAGCGTCAGGGCGAAAGTCGTCTTACCTGCGCCCGGGGTCGCGACCGCCAGGAAGTCGCGCGGGGACGAGGCCATGTAGCGGTCCAAGGCAGCGGCCTGCCAGGCGCGCAGCCTGCCAACGGGTGCGCGCCGGGTCGTCTCGCTCACTTGTCGGAGCCCTTTCCTCCATCGGAGAAGGGCCAGTTACGCCCGTTCTTACCCATCGAATCACGCAGCTCCTTGCAGGTGGGGCACACCGGGTACTGCGAGGCGTCGCGGGTGGGGATCCACACCTTGCCGCACAGGGCGACGACGGGCTGGCCCGTCACCATGGAGGAGTTCGCCTTGTCCTTGCGCACGAAGTGGGCAAAGCGGTCGCCGTCCCCGTCCGTGCGCTCCTTGCGGGTCTCGGTACGCTCCAGCAGACCGGTCGAGGACGCGGTGGAGGGACCGGAGGGCGCGGAGGGGCCGGTGGGTTCGTCGAGGGCATTACGCATGGTGTCCATTGTACGTGCCTGGGGGTGCTTCCAACGGGTGGCACGCGTGCGCTCGAAGCGAAGAAGCAACGCTCACAATAAGGCCCCGACCTCGCATTCACGAGGCCGGGGCACGGTCGGATGGGGAACCTATCTCACAGGTGTTCCTTCTCCCAGACCTCCTTGTAGAAGTCTGCGAGCTCGAGCTTGGAGGCGGCGGCCTCGTCGAGGAGCACGGTGACATCGGGGTGGTGCTGGAGGATGGACGCGGGCCAGCGCTGGGTCACGCCGCCCTCGATCATGGCCTTGACCGCGTCGGCCTTGCCTTCACCGGTGGCGATGAAGATGTGGGCGCGCGAGTCCATGATCGTGCCCAGGCCCTGGGTCACGCAGTGCGTGGGGACCTGGTCGATGTCGCCATCGAAGAAGCGTGCGTTGTCGCGGCGGGTCTGCTCGGTCAGGACGCCCACGTGGGTGCGCGACGCGAGGGTGCCGCCGGGCTCGTTGAAGCCGATGTGGCCATCGCTTCCGATGCCGAGGACCTGGATATCGATGCCACCGTCGGCCTTGATGGCCTCATCGTAGGCGGCAGCGCCGGCCTCGAGGTCATCGCACCAGCCGTCGGGGCCGTGTGCCGCGCCCTCGGGCATGTCGACGAGGTCGACGAGGTTGCGGTGGATGAAGTTCGCGTAGCCCTCGTAGTGGTCGCGGGGCAGGCCTACGTACTCGTCGAGGTTGTAGGAGCGAACCTGGGCAAAGGAGATCTGACCGGCCTCGTAGCGGCGCACGAGCTCTGCGTAGAGCTTCAGCGGCGAGGAACCGGTGGCCAGGCCGAGCACAAAGTTCGGCTTAGCGCGGTAGACCTCGAGGATGCGGTCCGCTGCGAGGGATGCGATCTGATCTTCGTCGTTGAAAATTCCAATTCTCATGTGTTTAACCTTACACTGCTGACGTCGATTTGTCAGACGAATCGATGATGATTTTCCACAAATGTGTGAGCTGGGCTATCCGTGCAGGGCAGCGACGATTCGCTCGACCTCCGCCTGATCGGTACCGGAGGTCCCCGGAGCACGCATGTGGACCTCGCGAGCGCCCGAGGCTGCCACAACCTCGGCGACATTGTGAGCACGCAGGCCACCCGACACCAGGATGATGATGTCGTCTCCCCCGCGCTCAACGAGCCGAGCGAGAGCCCCCGGCTGCGCGACCGCCGGATCACCGCCCGTCGTCAACACTCGGTCGTAGCCAAGTTCCATCAGCACGTCGAGGCCGCGATCCTGGTCCACGACCTGGTCGAAGCCACGGTGGAAGGTCAGCGGCGCATCCTCGGCCACATCGCGCAGGCGTGCGGCCGCATCCACGTCGATCTGCCCGTCACGCGTGATGACTCCGACGACGAAGCCGAGGGGCACCGACGCTCCCCGACCGATCGACGCCAGGGTCACGATGTCCGAGGCGATTCGGTCCACCTCTTCACGCGTGTGCACGAAGTCCCCGGGGCGCGGGCGCACAAGCACCTGCACGCCCCCGGCCGGAGCCACCTCGAGGGCGGCCGCCACCTCGTCGAATGCGGGGGTCAGGCCACCGCACGACAGGTCAGTGCAGATCTCGATGCGATCCGCTCCCCCGTCGCGCGCACGGCGCACGCCGAGCGCATCTTCCACGCAAATCTCAACAACGGTCACGGCTGCCACCTTTCGTAGCACGTCGAGCCACCCACGCGGGCGGCCAGGATCGCCGCACCCCAACGGCCGCCCGCTCCCCCAAGGGAAGCACGGACGATCTCGGGGGCGTCACGGAATGTCAGCATCGAGGCAAACTCTTCGCGCAGCGGCGCCAGCAGGTGCTCACCCGCGTGCGACAGGCCGCCGCCGATGATGATGCGTTCGACGTCGACGGTGAGGGTCATGTGGGTCAGCGAGAGGGCGAGGGCGCGCACGGCGGTGTTCCACACCTCGGTCGCCACGGGATCGGTGCCGATACCGTCCTCGACGGCCTTCGCGCCGATATCCTCGCCGGTCGCCTGCTCGTAGCGCCGGGCAATGCCCTTCGCCGAGGCGTAGACCTCCAGGCAGCCGCGCGAACCGCAGCGACAGGACTCACCGCCCGGGAAGACGGGGGCGTGCCCGACCTCTCCGGCGCTGAACGTCGCGCCGCTCCACAGGCGATCGCCCAGCATGAGGGCCACGGAGATACCGGTGCCGATGGGCATCATGAGGAAGGAGGAGGCTCCGCGACCAGCACCGAGGAGCCCCTCGGCCAGGCCGGCGGCGCGCCCGTCATGCATGAGCGCGGCGGGCACTCCCGTGGCCTCCTCGACTGCGCGCGCCAGCTGGACGCCGCGCAGCTCCAGGTTCGCCGCATACACGACGGTCCCACTCTCCTCATCGACGAGGCCGGGGCAGATCAGGCCGAAACCGACCAGTCCCGGGTAGTCGCTGGCAAGCCGGGCACCGATGCGCCCCACCTGCTCGGCCACGGCCTCACGATCGGTGGGTTCGTTTCCCTGCGTGAGGATCGATCCCGCCTCATCGACGATCATCCATTTAATGGACGTGCCGCCGATGTCAATGCCGGCAAATACCGGGCCCTGGGAATCCTTCACGGCACTCATGGTTCAACGACCTGTGCATGCAGATCAGGATCTGCCATATCGGGATCGAAGGGGAACATCGGGCGGTCGATCTTGTGGTGCCCGAGGCGGATGAGATCCTGGTCAACACCACCCGGAGTCAGCGCCATGAGCCAGCCCTTCTGGGTCTCGTACAGGTCGGGCTCAAGGTAGCCGATCTTGACGACGACGACGTCGGCGGTCGTGATGTCCACGCCGAGCAGCTCGAACTGGCAGTACATCGTGTACTGGTTGCGGTTCGTGGTGACGATGAAGCGCAGACCACCAGTGCGCAGCAGGGCGGTGTGGCCACCCATCGGGTCGTCGGCCAGGGCCTCGACCGTGGCATGCACGTTCAGGGTCCCGGGCTCGCGGGTGTCAATGTGTCCACCGACCTCGAGGTCCACCTCAGCACCCACACCGGCCTCCCACGCGACCGCGGCCGCGGCGGGGTCGATGATCGAGGCGTAGATGACATCGAGCGTCGCTTCCTGGACGGGCTTCCACGCAAGGAGGGCCGCGAGCGCGACCGTCACGTCGTCGGCGCCACCGGCACCCGGGTTGTCGCCGGAGTCGGAAATGAAGAAGGGCTTGGGCCCCTCCTCGGCGGCGGCCAGGCACTCTTCCATGGAAGCGACGGGGGCAACGAACTCGAAGCGGTCGTGCACATCCCAGAAGTACTGGCCGATGCGCTCGGCCTGCTCCTTGACGAGCTCCGCGTCATCACCCGTGACGACGACCGCGCCCTTGCAACGCGGCTGGTCGGCCCACGCAAAGCCGATCCAGATCGCGGCGTCCAGGATGCCGTCCATCGCTTCGATGGGGTCGATCATCTTGTACAGGGACTTGGCGGGTTCGATGCGGGTCGAGGTCTTCTCGCCCGGCAGCAGGACGGGGACGTGGACGAGGGCCTTGACGGGCTTGGGCTGCCCGTTCAGGAGGCGCATGCCCAGGTTGTAGGCGGCACGACGACGCGACTCGAGGGCATCCTCGTGGGGTGCGAGGCGGTAGCAGGTGAGGATGTCACAGCCGTCGAAGAGGTCTTGGGAGACGTTTCCGTGCAGGTCCATCGAGGCGCTGACCATGGGCTCCGGGCCGATGACACCGCGGATGGCGTTAATGAGGTCGCCTTCGGCGTCGTCCATGCCCTGGACGCTCATGGCACCGTGGATGTCAAAAAAGAGGCCGTCGAGGGGACCGGCAGCTGCGAGGCCTTCGAGGATTTCGGCCTTCCAGGCGTCGTAGGCGCCACGCTCGACGACGCCGCCGGGCAGGGCGCGCGAGTGCAGGACGGGGATCCACTCGATCTGGGTGGCCCAGTCCTCGTCGCGCCAGTAGAAGCGATCCATCAGTTCCTCGCCGCGCGTGACGATGAAGTCGTCGGCCGTCGAGATGTAGGGGGTAAACGTCGAGGATTCGATGTGAATGCCGGCAACCGCGATGCGGGGCTTGGTCATGAGCGATTCTCCTTTGAGATCTTCGAGGGGGTAAGTGTGGAGAGTCCCCAGAGCGCGGCTTCGCGCCCTGATCGAGACGATTCGATCACGAGGTGTTCCATGATCGAGGGGAGGCAGGATTGGTGGAGTGCGGCGCGCACTCCCGCGGTGAAGGCATCGACGGCGGAGAGTGCTCCTCCGACGATGACTCCCTGAGGCGCCAGGAAGGACACGAGGTGGGCGACGCTGTGGCCCAGAAGGGTTCCCGCCTGGCGGATGGCCGTCGCAACTTCGGGAATACCGTCGCGTGCGGCGGCGAGAAGCTGTGCGTTGTTCTCATAGACGAGGCCGGTGGCGGCCAGGTCTGCCCGGATCGAGTCGGCGGACGCGATTGTTTCGAGGCAGCCGACGTTACCGCACTTGCAGGGGCGTCCGGCGGCGGCCTCGACGGGGATATGCGAGATATCCCCGGCCAGTCCGCCCTGACCCACCTGGGGCACGCCCTCTACGAGGTAGGCGCCACCGATGGCGGAGCCAGCCTTGATGTAGATGAGCGTGTCGATGGGGGCGACGCCTTCCAGCCGGCGCCGGTAGACGGATTCGCCGATGGCTCCCGCGCGCGCGTCGTTTTCGATGAGGGCGGGCAGACCGCTTTGCTCCGTCACGGCCTCGGCGACGTTGATTCCATCCCACCCGGGCATGCGGGCGGGGCGGATGACGCGCGAACGGTCAGCGTCCACGGGGCCTGGAACCGCCAGGGCAAGGCCGCCGACCCGCACGCCGACAGCTTCTTCCTGGCGCGCCACTTCCTCCATGACGGCGTCCAGCACCACCTGGGGGCCTTCCGCAATATCGATGAGGAGGCTGCTCGCCACACCTATTCCGCGCGTGGGATCCGTCAGGGCGACGAGGCCGTGGTGGGCTCCCAGTTCAACGAGAGCGAGAGCGCCGGCTCCGTCAGAAGTAACGAGTCGACGCGCCCTGCGCCCGCCGGTCGAGACAGACTCGTCCGCTTCCGCGACTTTGCCCGCCTCAACGAGGCGGGAGACGGCCGCCGAAATCGTTGACGGTGCAAGGCCAGTTTGCTTGACAATTGCGGGACGCGTATCCGCCTGACCGGATCCGATCAGCGTCAGGACGGTCTCATCGACGTCATGCGTGGCCATGACACCTCCTTCACATAGATATGCGGTAACTCCAACGTTACACAGCGCTCATCGTCGAGAACACCTTAATTATGCCCCATCGAAGAAAGTGTGGCACTTCTTTCGCCAACATTCTTCGTTATTTTTTCGCAACATTCCGGATTTTGGTCATAGTGGCAACATCGGCCGACAAACTGTCATATGATGTATGCCATCTGGCAGGGTCCACTCCCGTCAGTGTCCCCCGATCAACGTTGATTTGGAGCAGTCATGAATCTCAGTAAGAAGCGGTGGATCGCCACCGGAGCGGCGCTCGCAATGGTCGCCACTCTGGGCCTGTCCGCCTGCGGCGGCAGCAACCGCGCGGCCACCTCGGAAACCGGAAAGAACGAGGTCACGATGGCCTCGCGCACCCCGAACTGGATCTTCCCGGTCTCCGCCAAGGGCTACACCCAGGGCGAAAACGGACAGTTCATCCAGGCGATGTACCGTCCCCTCTTCGCCTACAAGTCCACCTCCGACACCCCCTACAAGATCAACCTGCCCAAGTCCCTGGGCACGGTCCCCGAGGTCTCCGAAGACGGTAAGACCTTCACCA
Source organism: Actinomyces sp. HPA0247 (assembly GCA_000411415.1). Taxonomy (GTDB): domain Bacteria; phylum Actinomycetota; class Actinomycetes; order Actinomycetales; family Actinomycetaceae; genus Pauljensenia. The sequence continues at coordinate 72,728 of KE150450.1, forward strand.
TCAAGCTGCGCGACGACGCCAAGTGGTCCGACGGCACCCCCGTCACCACCCGCGACGTTGAGTTCTGGTGGAACCTCGTCACCAACAACAAGGACGAGTGGGCCTCCTACAAGAAGGGCTTCTTCCCCGACGGCGCCGAGCTGAAGATCATCGACGAGCACACCTTCTCCATCACCACCGAAGAGAAGTTCGCACCGGCCTGGTTCATTGACAACCAGATCAACAAGGTTGCCCTCCTCCCCCAGCACGCCTGGGACAAGTCCAGCGCCGACGAGGCCGTCTCCGACCTCGACCGCACCCCCGAGGGCGCCCAGAAGGTCTTCTCCTACCTGCAGGGCGAGGCCAAGAACCTCTCCTCCTACGCCACCAACCCGCTATGGCAGACGGTGAACGGCCCCTGGAAGCTCTCCTCCTTCACCCCCGACCAGGGCCTCGAGCTCGTTCCCAACGAGAACTACTGGGGCGAGGACAAGCCCAAGATCGACAAGCTGATCTACAAGGCCTTCACGGGTGACGACGCCGAGTTCAACTCCGTGCGCTCGGGCGCCATCGACTTCGGCTACATCCCGGCTGCTCAGTACAACCAGCGCAAGGCCGTTGAGGACAAGGGCTACCAGGTCTTCCTCTGGCCCGGCAACTCCATCACCTACCTGGCCCTGAACTTCTACGACAAGGCCCCCGGCTCGAAGTTCATCAAGCAGAAGTACATCCGCCAGGCCATGCAGGAGCTCATCGACCAGCCGACCCTGTCTGACAAGATCTGGTCCGGCACCGCCTCCCCGACCTGTGGCCCCGTCCCCATGGCGGCTGACAAGGTCGGCACCACCGAGGGCTGCGCCTACAAGTTCGATCCGGACAACGCCAAGAAGCTCCTCGAGGACCACGGCTGGAAGATCAACCCCGACGGCGCCAGCACCTGCGAGAACCCCGGCACCGGTGACAACCAGTGCGGTGAAGGCATCGCGGCCGGCGACGCGCTGAACTTCAAGCTCGTCTCCCAGTCGGGCTTCGTCTCCACGCACCAGATGTTCGAAGAGATCATCTCCCAGTTCGGCAAGGTCGGCATCAAGATCGACATGAGCGAAGTTCCCGACTCGGTCGGCGCCTCGCAGGCATGCGACGACGAGACCCCCTGCACGTGGGACATGTCCTTCTTCGGCTCCCAGACCTCGTGGGGCTTCCCCATCTACGCCTCCGGCGAGCGCCTCTTCGCCACTGACGCACCCGTCAACCTCGGCCAGTACTCCAACCCCGAGGCCGACAAGCTGATCGAAGAGTCGACCCGCTCCTCCGAGCCCGACGCCCTCCAGGCATACAACGACTACCTCGCGGAGGACCTCCCCGTTCTGTGGATGCCCAACCCGTACTACCAGATCACCGCGGTGAAGAAGACGCTCAACCTGGGCGACATCGACGCCACCGGCGACACCTGGCCCGAGGATTGGTCGTGGTCGACCGAAGGTAAGTAACCCTTCGCCTTGACGCCTCATGGGGCAGGCGCCCGCACCCGCACATGCGGGCGCCTGCCCCCTTACTGTGGAGTTCGCAATGATCCAATTCATCCTCAAACGCCTCGGCCAGGCAGTCATCGTCGTCTTCCTGGTCACCATCATCACCTTCATCCTTCTCCAGTCCCAGCCGGGCGGCGCAGCCCGAGCTGCCCTCGGTAAGGATGCGACCCAAGAACAGCTCGCGGCCTTCGACCATGAGAATGGATACGATCGCCCGATCCCCGAGCAGTACGTCACCTACCTGAACAAAATTGCGCACGGCGACTTCGGATACTCCTACCAGCACAACCAGTCCGTGAACGACCTGCTGGCCGCCCGCCTGCCGCGCACCATCTTCCTGTCCCTCCTGTCCACCATCCTCGCCCTCATCGTCGCGATTCCCCTCGGCGTATGGCAGGCAGTGAAAAGAAATAAAGCGCCCGACTACGTGGTCACGATCGCGTGTCTGCTCGCCTACTCGACCCCCATCTTCTTCGCGGGCCTTCTGCTGATCGTCCTCTTCTCCCAGGTGTGGCCCATCCTGCCCAACGATGCGCCACAGGGCGAGGACCTCGCGGTCATGTGGGAGCAGTGGGATCACCTGATTCTGCCCGTGTGCGCCCTCTCGATTGGAACGATCGCCGCCTACGCGCGCTACGTGCGCTCCTCCATGGTGGACAACCTCAACGAGCAGTACGTGCGCACCGCCCGCGCGAAGGGCCTGTCGGAGTTTCGCGTTGTCTTCGTGCACACCCTGCGCAACGCCATGTTCCCCGTCATCACGATGATCGGCCTGTACATCCCCGCGATGTTCTGTGGCGCCCTGGTCATCGAGACGCTCTTCAACTTCAACGGCATGGGCTACCTGTACTACCAGGCGACCGGCAGGCGCGACTACCCGATCCTCCTCGGCGTCGCCCTCATCGTCTCCTTCGCGACCGTCATCGGCGCGCTCCTGGCAGACTTCCTCTACGCCCTCGCTGATCCCCGCATCCGACTGGCAGGACGTGCCAAATGACCACAGCAACCGCACCAGTGAGCGCGCCAGCGAAGGCGCGCACCGCCCGGAAGTCGACGAAGCTTCAGGGCCTGCAGGTCTTCATGGAAAACAAGCTCGCCGTCTTCGGCGTGTGCTTGATCCTCATCCTGATGGCCTTCTCGTTCATCGGCCCCATGTTCTATGTGACCGACCAAGTCCACACCGACCTGGCGAACTCAGCGCTGGCCCCCTCCGCAGAGCATCCGCTCGGCACCGATATGGTCGGTTACGACCAGCTCGGACGCCTCATGAAGGGCGGCCAGACCTCGATTATCGTCGGCCTCTTCGCAGGCATCTTCGCGACAACGATCGGCACCCTCTACGGTGCGATCGCCGGCTTCGTGGGCGGCTGGATCGATGCGGTCATGATGCGTATCGTTGACGCACTCATGTCCGTGCCCGTCCTGTTCCTCTTCATGCTGATCGCCACGATGATCCCCCCGACCGTCCCGGTCCTCATCATCATCATGTCGGCGCTGTCCTGGCTGGGCACATCCCGATTGATTCGAGGCGAGGCCCTCTCCCTGCGCACGCGCGAGTACGTCGTCGCAATGCGCGGTATGGGCGGATCGATGCCCCGAGCCATTCGCACGCACATCGTGCGCAACACGATCGGCACCGTCATCGTCAACGCGACCTTCCAGGTCGCCGACGCCGTCCTCTACGTCGCCTACCTGTCGTTCCTCGGCCTGGGCGCGCAGCCTCCCGCCACTGACTGGGGAGCCATGCTCTCCAACAGCCAGTCGCACGTCTACTCGGGCAACTGGTGGCTGCTCTACCCGCCGGGCGTCCTCATCATCCTCCTGGTCCTGTCGTTCAACTTCATCGGCGACGGCCTGCGTGACGCCTTCGAAGTTCGACTGCGCAAGAGGTGAGCACTGAACTATGAATACTCCACTCCTTCAGATCAAAGATCTGCACACCGACATTGAGATCCGTTCCGGCGTCGTCCGCGCCCTCTCCGGCGTCGACCTGCACGTGAACCCCGGCGAAACCCTCGGCATCGTGGGCGAATCCGGCTCCGGTAAGACCATGACCGCCCTATCCCTCATGGGGCTCCTGCCCCAGGGTGGCAAGGTCTCCTCCGGCTCGATCATCCTCGACGGGCAGGACCTCACCCAGCTGCCGCTCAAGGAGAAGCGCAAGCTGCGCGGCACCAAGGTCGGCATGATCTTCCAGGATCCTCTCACCTCTCTGAACCCGACCATGAAGATCGGCCTTCAGGTGTGCGAGCCGCTGCGCGTGCACGAGGGCCTCTCGAAGAAGGAAGCTCTCGAGCGCGCCGTCGAGATCCTCAAGCGCGTTGGTATGCCTCGTCCCGAGGTGGTTATCAACAACTACCCGCACCAGCTCTCCGGCGGCATGCGTCAGCGCGTCATGATCGCCATGGCCCTCGTGTGCAAGCCGCGCATCCTCATCGCGGACGAGCCCACGACGGCCCTGGACGTGACGACGCAGATGCAGATCCTCGACCTCATCGACGAGCTGCGCGACGAATACAAGATGGGCGTCATCCTCATCACCCACGACCTGGGTGTTGTGGCCGGTCACACCGATCGCGTTGCCGTCATGTACGCCGGACGCATCGTTGAGACCGCCCCAACGAAGACGCTGTTCACCGAGCCGAAGCACCGCTACACGAGCTCGCTCATGGCGGCCCTACCCGAGCGCGCCCTCGCGGCCGGCACCAAGCTCTTCTCCATCCCCGGCGCTCCCCCGTCGCTGACCAACCTGCCCGTGGGCTGCCGCTTCGCAGCCCGCTGCCTGTGGGCCACTGACGAGTGCCGCGCGGGATACCCGGACCTCAGCGGCGACGAGACCCACACCTTCTCCTGCTTCCACCCGGTTCAGGAGGGCGACGAGTCTCCCGCGGTCCTCCAGGGCAAGTTGGATTCCAACAAGACCAACGGTGCGGCCGAGAACGTCCCGCAGATCTCCCACGAAACACTGCTCGACGTCAAGGAGGCTTCGCGCGAGTACGAGTCGGCCGGATCGGGCTTCTTCAAGCGCGAAAAGGGCGTTGTCTCCGCCGTCGACCGCGTCTCCATCACGGTGAAGAAGGGCGAGACCTACGGCCTCGTCGGCGAGTCCGGCTGCGGTAAGTCCACCGTGGGCCGACTCATCGCCGGCCTCGAGCCGCCCTCGGGTGGCGCCATCGAGCTCGATGGACGCGACCTGGCCACGCTCAAGGGACGCGACGCCGTACGCATCCACCGCGACGTGCAGATGATGTTCCAGGACTCCTACGCGGCGATGGACCCGCGCATGCGCATCGACCAGATCCTGGCCGAGCCCATGAGCATCCAGAAGACCGGCAACGCTCGCCAGATCGCCGAGCGCATCATGGAGATCCTCGAGCAGGTCGGCCTGACCGAGGAGATCCTCGACCGCTACCCGCACGAGTTCTCGGGCGGACAGCTCCAGCGCATCGGCTTCGCCCGTTCGCTGACCCTGGCACCCGACCTGATCGTGGCGGACGAACCCGTTTCCGCATTGGACGTCTCCGTCCAGGCACAGGTCCTCAACCTCATGAAGGACCTGCAGCAGGAACTGGGCCTGTCCTACCTGTTCATCAGTCACGACCTGGCGGTCGTCCAGTACATGGCGGACCGTATCGGCGTCATGTACCTGGGCCGTATCGTCGAGGAGGGCCCGGCTTCCGAGGTCGTCAAGAATCCGAAGCACCCCTACACGAAGGCGCTCATCGACTCGATCCCCGTGCCCGACCCGGAGTTCAAGCACGACGAGAATGCCATCAAGCTCACCGGCGAGCCGCCGAGCGCCGTCAACCCGCCTGAGGGTTGCCGTTTCCGCCCGCGCTGCCCGTTTGCGGGCGAGGAGTGCAAGGTGCAGCCCATGCTCACGGATGAGACGCACCGCGTGGCCTGCCACCACCCGCTCCTGTCGCTGAGCGTGAAGGAAAAGGTGGACGCCTGACACATACGTTCATGCGAACTCCAAGCGGTGCCCCCGGCCTGAGTCATCAGGCCGGGGGCACCGTCATGCAGGGCAGAACACGATGCGCTTCCAACGGCCACGACCGCGCCGGGGCGCCACTGCCCATCGCGGCGGCATCATGGCCACAAAGACGCGTGTGGGGCGCGACCACGCGGTCACGCCCCACACGCTTCGCTGTCGTCAGCGCGTCACTTGGAGACGGCCTTCTTCAGGGTGGAGCCAGCGGAGAGCTTGACGCCGTAGCCAGCGGGGATCTTGATCTCTTCACCGGTGCGCGGGTTGCGGCCGGTGCGGGCGGCGCGCTCGACACGCTCGACCGAGAGCAGGCCGGTGACCTTGACGGCCTCGCCCTTAGCCAGGGACTCAACGAGGACAGCCTGGAAGGCGGCCAGGGCCTCGTCAGCCTTCGCCTTGGTCAGGTCGGCGCGTTCGGCAATCTGAGCGACAAGCTCGGTACGGTTCACGGACATTGAGAAACCTCATTCCTGTTCGTTCTTGGTTACCACTTTCGTGGCCACGAATGACACACTACGAAATCTTCGACGATTTCGCCGACTTTAGGGCCAGATTTCGCGGATTTCACGAAAAATTCTCAATTTTTTGCTCGAAAACCGTCAATTCTGTGCATCAGATCACTCAAACTTGCCGGGTGGTCCTCATTCCACGGCGTCCAAATACGGCTCCACCGGCACGTTTCCCGGTAAAGGCAAGACCTCCCGCAACCGAGGCTAAACCCCTCTCATAACACCTGACAAACATCCAGTGTCGACCACTCCCCCGAGGGCATCCGAACATCCCCAACTCCCCGCCTCATCGTTCACGAAGCGAGACGAAGGCCAACGACGGGCGACGACTCAATCAACCACCTTCACGACCATCGGCGGAGGGACAAAGCGCGACATTTCAGCCCCCACCTCCAACAACTGGCCCGCCTCACGCCAGCCACGACGAGCAGATACAAGATATAACTCGCCACACTTTTTAAATAACTCGTAAAATCTGCTGCCCGATCACAGAGAATGGATGCGTCCCTTCAACACTTGGATAAAGGTCCAGGAGACACAGATGGCATCACGCCCCTCGTCCGCTCCCCATCCCGTCGATCAAGTTCCTCCCTTTGGAAAACTCACCATTCTGGGCATTCAGCACGTCCTCGCGTTCTACGCGGGTGCCGTGGTCGTCCCGCTCGTTATCGCTTCCGGACTCGGACTCGATAATCACACGCTGGTCCACCTCATCAACGCAGACCTGCTCACCTGTGGCATCGCCACCATCATCCAGTCGGCTGGCATCGGCCGATTCATCGGCGTGAAGCTCCCCCTTATTCAGGGCGTCACCTTCACTGCCGTCTCCCCACTCATCGCAATCGGCGCGGCGGCCACGCCCGCCGGCGCAGACCCCAGGATCGGCCTGGCCACCATGTACGGCTCCATCATCGCCGTCGGCCTCATCGTCTTCCTGGTCGCCCCGTTCTTTGCCAAGCTCCTACGCTTCTTCCCGCCGATCGTCACGGGCACCCTCCTGACGGTCATGGGCACGACCCTCCTGTCCGTCTCCGCCGGAGACATCGTCGCCTGGGCGGACAAGGCTACCGACGACGCAGCGAAGACGGCCCTGACGTACGAGGGTCTCGGCCTTGCATTCGGCACGATCGCCATCATCATCATCATTCAGCGCCTCTTCAAGGGCTTCATGGGAACGCTCTCCGTCCTCCTCGCGCTGCTGATCATGACGGCCGTTGCCTTCGCAATGGGCAAGACCGACTTCTCCGGCGTCGGCGAGGCCAGCTGGGTCGCTATTACCACCCCCTTCTACTTCGGCATCCCGAAGTTCTCGGTGACCGCCATTATCGCGATGATCATCGTCATGGCAGTGACCGCCGTGGAGACCACCGGCGACGTCTTCGCCACCGGTGAGGTCGTGGGCAAGCGCATCGCCCCACGCGATATCGCCAACGCCCTGCGCGCCGACGGCCTGTCCACCCTGCTGGGCGGCGTCCTCAACTCCTTCCCCTACACCTGCTTCGCGCAGAACGTCGGCCTGGTGCGCCTGACCCGCGTGAAGTCTCGCTGGGTCGTGACCGCCGCGGGTGTCTTCATGATCGTCCTCGGCCTGCTGCCCAAGGCGGCAGCCATCGTCGCGGCGATTCCGCAGCCCGTCATCGGCGGCGCCTCCCTGGCCATGTTCGCCAACGTTGCCGTCGTCGGCATCCAGACCCTGTCAAAGGTGGACCTGCGAGACAACCGCAACGCGGTCATCGTCTCCACGTCAATCGGCCTGGCCCTCCTCGTGACGCTCAAGCCCGGCATCGTCACGGTCATGCCCTCCTGGCTGCAGATCATCTTCGGTTCCGGTGTCACCATCGGCTCGCTGACGGCGATCATCTTGAACCTGCTGTTCTTCCACATCGGACGCCCCGCCTCGCCGGACGTGGCCGTGGTGGACGGCAGGAAGATCAACCTGGACGACGTCAACGCGATGGATCGCGACCAGTTCGTCGCGACCTTCTCCTCGATGTTCTCCGCTCACACGTGGCCGGTCGAGCGCGCCTGGGAGTCCCGTCCTTTCGCTTCCGTGTCCGAGCTGCGTTCCTCCTTCGAGGACGCGGTCCTGTCGGCTTCCCCCGAGGAGGCCGAGGAGCTCATCGCTTCCTACACGGACGTCGTTTCCCTGGTCCTCGACGGCGCGGGCGACGAGCAGGCGAGCTCGGATACCTCATCCCTGTCCGTGGGCGATGTGTCCTCCGAGGAGGCCGACGAGCTGCGCGCTCTGGCAGCCGCCTACCGCGAGAAGTTCAATCGTCCGCTGGTCATATGCGTGGATAACGTGGTGGACCGCAAGCACCTGCTGTCGTCGGGCTGGCGCCGCGTCGAGCACTCCCCCGCCCGCGAGGCTCGCTTCGCGCTCGGCGAGGTTATCGACATCGCCGACCTGCGTTTCGACCAGCTGGTTGCCGATGCGAACCCCATGCGCGCCGCGTGGGACGCGGGTTTTGAGCGCCTCTGAGTAGTACGCAGCGTCTCCCACTGACGAGGCCGGGGCGCGTCGGGCAATACGCCTGGCGCGCCCCGGTTTTTCATGCCCAGCACAGCCCGCAGCAAGACCCGCAGCAAAGCCCTCACCTCATGCGGCCTTAGCTATACAAAGTCGCATGCAATTCCAAAACACAAGTGACACGGCGACACGTACTGATACAGACGAACAAGATCGTTCAGGGGAATTGCATGCGAAATTGCTGGAGGAGACCGAGACGGGGGGAATTGCGCTACACAAGGGTCCGACACGACGACACGCCGTCAGAGGGCTTCGTGTCGTGCAAAACCCCCAACGGCGCCCAGCGCGGAGGCCACCGATAGGCCTACAACACCCCCGCCATAACCACAACCAGACAAAACTCGCACGTAATTCGACTGCGTGAACATTCAACAACATCCAGAAACGTTGCAATTCCAACGACCACAATTCAATGTTTGAAGCAGTCGCGAGGGAATTACGTGCGAAATTGGTGGCACTGGGAAACAGATCCACAACAGGGTTTTCCCGCAGCGCAAACTCCTCACGACACTCCGCGGCGCAGGCTCCTCACCACACTCCGTACTACAGACCCGTCACACAAAACCCCACCGCACACACTCAGCTGCACGGACGACGAAGCCACCGCCAACACATCACGCTCTTCACCCACAGTTCCCACGAGTCGCTCCAGATGCAGATACGCCGAGGGGCCGACCTGGCGGTCGGCCCCTCGGCGTATCCCATCAACACAGTGCAAGTAGTCCCAGTAAGCTCCTCAAAACGTCTCTCGTCGGCATTACCCGAGCCCGAGTGGCCCGTGCCGTATTCCCTTGTGACGACATCTACTGTAGGCACCCAACCTTGCGGCAACAGCAAGGGCAGCTGAGAAAATCCTGGGATTTTGACCCCACAGATAATTGGACACAGAACGAGTGTTCTCCCCTGACATCCATCGACCAGATGGCTTGGTGTTTGGGTGAGAAAAGGCCCGCGCCCCCGGAGGTCATCCGGGGGCGCGGGCACACGGTCTCGCAGCGAGGTCAGCTCAGGAGGCGCCCCGAATCGGCGAAGTTGTACCACTTCCAGCCGATCCAGTGGCCGCCGGTATACATCGCACCCGAGTCGGTGCTCAGGTAATACCAGGAACCACGGTCCTGCACCCAACCGGTGGTGAGTGCCCCACTGGGAGCCATGAAGTACCAAGAGGAACCGTCCTTGACCCAGCCAATCGCCATCGCACCACTACCGGGCATCAGGTAGTACCAGGTGAGGCCATCGAGCAGCCACCCGGTCACCATCCGACCCGATGCCGGATCCAGGTAATACCAGGACGCACCGTCCTTCACCCAACCACTCGCCTGAGCACCCGACGCGTCATGGAAGAACCACGAACCGTCCTCACTCACCCAACCAGTACGCATGTAACCGTCCGCACCGAAGCGATACGTCGAATTGCCGATCTGCACCGCCTGGCTCGCCGGATAGGTCCCATCCGCATAGCGGTACCACCAGCCGACCGAATCCTTGATCCACGCACCACCCTGCGGGGCAGGAGCAGGCGTCGGGTCCGGAGTCGGAGCAGGCGTCGGATCGGGCGTGGGAGCCGGAGTCGGGTCCACACTCGGAGCAGGCATCGGATCACCCTGGAGGCGAACCTCCTGCTTCACGGGGTTGACGCCCCAGTCCCATGCGTACAGGTAGGGGGCCCCCGGGGCCTCGTCGGTGCGCCCCTGCTTCGCCCACGCGCTCGTGAGCTCGGAGACGGGCACGTCGAAGTGGTAGCGGTGCGTGCCGTCGGCCAGGACCTCACCGTCGTCCTCGACGAGCTTGCGGTAGTACCAGGCGCCGTCGGCATCCTCGTGGAAGTCGATGCCGGCCACGGGCGAGGCGTCGGTGACGTCGAAGGACACGGTGCGGGCATCGCCCTCGCCGCTCACCGTCAGGTTGGAGATGACGGGTGCGTTCGTGTCCAGCGTGAACTCGTAGCTCATCTGCTGCGTCTGCGAGGACGGGCCGTCCGTCGCGGCCTCAATCGTCAGGGTGTAGCGACCGTCGGGCAGCGCGTGACCGGATTCATCAAGCCCATCGAAGAAGGGTTCCTCACCGGAAAACTCGCCCGGTTTTGTCCAGCCGGTCTCGAGGTCGTAGAGGGACTTGCGCACGCGGTTGATCGTGTAGGAGCGCACAGACTCGCCCGCGGAGTTGCGGTAGGTGAGCGTCATCGAGGGGACGGAGCGCAGCATGCCGGTCATCGGCGCGATCTTGTCGGGGGCACCCGCCCACTTGGCGCGCGAGGTGATGAGGCGCTGCGTGTTGATCGTGGTGACCAGGTTCGAGTCCTGCTTGTCCGACAGCGGGTTGAGCGCGCCCAGCGGGATGGACGAGTGGGCGTTGACCAGCGCGGAACGGTAGACGTGCACGGGCGTCGTCTCGTCATCCGACCACTTGCCGTCGAAGACATTCGGGGCGCCCCAGGAGCCGTAGAAGCCCAGGTAGGGGACGGTCAGGCTCGGCGTCCCGTCCTCGCTCGTGAAGGTCACGGCGCCGTCGATGAAGGTTCCCTTGGGCGTGTTCGCCGAGGCGAAGGCCGCGAACTCGGACTCGGGGGTCACCGCGATGCTCACGGTGGCGGTCGACTTTGCGGGGACCGTGATCTGCTGGGCGTCCCCGGCCTCGGACACGCCATCGCCGGAAAAGGACAGCGAGATGCCCGCGCCCGCCCAGTTCTGCGAGTGCTCGAGGAAGAGGCCCTCCTCGACCATTTCGGAGAGCGCTTGGCCACCGAGCGTGTATGTGTGGGCGGCGTCGGAGAGGTTGGTCAGGCGCACCTGGAAGGTCCAACCGTTCGTTCCATCGCCGAGGTCGGCCTTGGGTCGGGAGGTATCGGCGGCTCCGACGACGGTCGGGTAGACGGTCGCGGTGGTGGCAGCGACCGCGTCAACGGCACCCGCACCAACCTTGCGCGGCGAGTAGTAGGTGCCGTCCCCCAGCTCGACGTCGATGAGCGGGTGGGCGGTGCCCATGAGGAGGTTGGTAACGACGGCATTCTTCTCCTTGGCGCTCATGCCGGAGAATGCGGGGTCACCCGCGATGCGCTGGCGCACGAGCGCGCTGATGCCGGCGACCTGCGGGGAGGCCATCGAGGTGCCCGACAGGCGCTGGTACTCGTTACCGAGGTAGGCGGACATGATGTCGCCGCCGGGGGCCGCGATTTCGGGCTTGAGCGTCAGGTCGGGGGCCACACCCCACGCCGAGAATTCCGAGGCCGTCGGGTTGTTCGAGGCCAGGACGATACCGGAGTGTGTGACTGTGAGGTACACGTCCGCGCCGCCCGCGGCGGCCAGCGCCTCGCGGATCGCTTCGCCGTCCTTCTTGGTGATGGTCACCGTGGGCATCGAGGTGGTGGCACCCAGGATCGACTGGTAGGGCGTGGCCGAGTCGTCAGTGTCGGCGATCATGAGGGCCGCGGGTGTTGACGGGAAGCCCGTCAGGTACGAGGCCTTGAGGTCGTCGGTCATTGCCGTGCCGGTCCGGGTGTCGGTGCCGCCCTTGTCTTCGAGGACGATCGCGTCGGCGAGGCTCAGTCGGTTGGTGCCCGCGTACTTGTCGAGCTCGTCACCGCCGCCCGCGCCGGCATCGACGACACGGTAGCTCTTCTCGGGGATGTCACGCAGGCCGCGCACGGCCTCTCCCTGACCGTCGAGCGCGGTGCGGTAGGCGATCTTACGGTCCCCTAGGGTCACGTAGGACAGGGCCTCCTGATTGTCGACCGAGGCAACGGCCAGCGTGGACTTGTAGGAGGCAGGCTCTCCGAGCGTGCCCGTGTCGGGGTCGGTCGCGAACGGCTTGTTCTGGCCACTGTTGTTGCCGTACGCGTTGGAGAATGCGTTGCCCGAAGCGGCGTTGACGGTGATTCCGGCGTCGTTCAGCGCCTCGTAGACGCCCGCGAAGACGCTGCCGGCGTCGCTGCTCATGCCGGCGTCATCGCCCAGGGAGAGGTTGATGACGTCGGGCTTGATGACGAGGGCATCATCGAGGGCGGCCAGGAGGGCGCTATCGGGCATCGATCCGTCCGCGTCGGAGGCCACCTTGGCGACGACGATCTGCGCGTGGGGCGCGGTGCCCTGCAGGACGTCGGCGTTGGCGGCTGCGATCGCGGTGACGTGCGTGCCGTGGGACAGGTCCTTCTCGGAGTGGGGAACGACGTCAGCGTCGTTGTCGGCGTAGTCGTAGGCGAAGGGGATCTTGCTGTTGACGTACGTGCCGGAACTACCGTGCGGCAGCTTGCTCGCGAAGGCCTGAACGTCGGCCTGGCTCAGGCGCACGTCAACGCCGTCCATCGAGCCGTCGAAGGCGTCGTGGTCGGTCTGCAGTCCGGAGTCGATGACCTCGATGACCTGACGGTCACCCTTCTGGGCAGCCTCGGCCGCGCGCGTCATTGCCAGGGACGAGGCGTTCTTGAGGACGGGCGCACCCGCGCCATCCGCGCTGGTTTCCAGCGGCTTGTGCACACCCTCGATGAACGCGACCTTCACGCCCTGGGTCTTCTGGATGGCGGAGAGGGCGGAACCGGGTGCCTCGATGGCGAAGCCGTCGAGCGCATTCGTGTAGTCGCGCACGGTGGTGACCTGCGCGCCGGGCACGGCCGCCTGAACCGCCGAGGCAATGCGGGCCTTGACCTCGTCGCGCGTGGCCGTTGCAGAGCCGCCGACCGCGCCGTCCTCGAGCTGGACGATGATCGTCGTCGGGGTGTCGTCAGCCGCCTCCTGCGTAGAGGCGGCGTCAGGCAGGGTCACTCCCCCGGCCTCGGCCTGACGGATGGAGAGGAGCGGGTCCTCGACGCGCGTGCCCGTGCGCGCCTCGGGGGACGAGGCCTGGGTGGGGTTGGCGGGGAGGACGCCGCCCGGCTGGGGGCTCGCTGCGAGCGCCGGGACGCTCACGCCGGTCAGGGCGAGGGCGGCGGCGAGTGCGAGTGCCGGGGTGGAGTGATGGGACATCAATGGCTCACTTACGTATCGACAAGGTGGCGATGACATGCGCGTCCGTGTGGCGCGCCGTCCCATTATGCGTAAGTTCTGCCAGTTGTGCAGTATGCATGTCCGCTAGACCATCGTCGTGTCCACCCACTGACATTTTGTGCACGGCAGCGCATAAGCTGAGGGGCCGACCTCGCGGTCGACCCCTCAGCCTATCCCATCAACACAGTGCAAGTTTTCCCAGAAAGCTCCTCGTAAAAGTCTCGTCGGCATATCCCGGACCCTCGTGGTCCGTGCCGTATTCCCTTGTGATGACATTCAGTGTAAAGGGCGAACCTTGCGACAACGACAAGACAACCTGAAAAAACCCTGGGAATTTTAGCGCTCACGCCCTTGACAGACGCCAGGCCCGCGAACCCGGCGTCACGCTGGGTTCGCGGGCCTGGGGCAGGCTCAGAGGTGATCTAGCTGATCAGCTGTCCCGTCTCCGAGAATGTGTACCAGGTCCAGAAGATACGCAGCCGACCCGTGGCCATCGCGCCGCTTCCGGTCTTCAGGTAGTACCAGGCGCCGCCGTCTTTGAGCCACCCCGTCACCATCTTGCCGGTGGAGGGGTTGAGGTAGTACCAGGTCTCACCGTCCTTGACCCAGCCGGTCGCCATAACGCCCGTAGCGGGATCCAGGTAGTACCAGGAGACGCCGTCGAGGACCCATCCGCTCGCCTGGGCGCCCGAGGCCTTGTGGTAGTACCAGGAGCCCTGTTCCTTGACCCAGCCGGTACGCATGTAGCCGCGCGCATCGAAGCGGTAGGTGGCCCCGTCAATGGCAAGGGTCGTGTCGGCCGGGTAGGTCCCGTCCTCGTAGCGGTACCACCAGCCGCGGCCATCCCGTTTCCACGTTCCCGCCTTCGCGGCGGGGGCGGGAGCGCTCACGTGAATGGTGGCGCTGGCGGACACGCTGGGCTGCGTCGGGTCGGTCACGGTGATGGTCGCGTCGCCCGCGCCCACCGCACTGACTTCGCCGGTCGCGCTGACGGTTGCCACGGCCTCGTCCGAGGAGGACCAGGAAAGCTCCGTCACATTGGCGTCCGCGGGTTCGTGGGTGGCGCTCAGCGTCAGCGTCTCACCGACGCGCAGCGTCGCGGACGTCTGGGAGAGTGCCAGCGACGTCATGGGGATCGCCTTGAGGGCAACCGGAGCCGTCCCCTTGTTGGCGGGCCAGTCCCACACGTGCAGGTAGATGGACGATGGGTCCCCGCCGATGCTCGTCAGCACGTCCTTCAGTGGGACGTCGAAGTGGCGGTGAACCAGCCCGTCCTCCCCGCGTTCGGTCGGGTAGACCTCGGCTCCGCGTTCGACGATGGGACCATCAGCGGTGGCCGAGAAACCGACGGCCGATATGGGCGAGGAGTCAGCGACGTCGAAGGAGAGCGTGCGGTCGTTACCGTCACCGCTCACCGTCACGTTCGAGATGACGGGGGCCTTGCTGTCCAGCGTGAGACCGTAGCTGATCTGCTGGGTTGAGGGCGAGGGTCCCTCGGTCGTGCCCTCGATCGTCAGCGTGTAGCGTCCGTCCGGCAGCTCGCTTCCATCGGGCGCGTAGCCGGAGAACCAGGGGTCGCATCCGGGCACAGAGTCCTCGACAGTGCGCGGCGAGCGCTCCTGCACGTCGTAGATGGACCGATCCGCGCGCCCGCACGTGAAGGTACGGATGGTCTGTCCGGCCTCGTTGGCGAAGGTGTAGGTCAGGGAGGACACGGAGCGCAGCAGCACGGTGCCCGGGTGCACACCCCTGCGCGCGTTCTCGCCCGTCGAACGGGTGATGATGAAGAGGTCGGGATCGACCCCGTTGATCATCCGCTCGTCCTCGACATCGAAGGGGCTCTGCTGTCCGAACGGGAGGTTTCCGTCCATGAAGGTCGACCCGTAGCCGCTGATGTGGTTGTTCGGGGTGACCTGGTCGAAGATGGCGGGCGCGCCCCAGGAGCCGTAGAAGCCCATGTAGGGGACGGTGAGGTTCGGAGCTCCGTCGGTGCTCGTGAAGGTCACGGCACCGTCGATGAACGTTCCCTTGGGGGTGTTCGCGGCCGCGTACGAGGCGAAGGCCTCGCGCGGGGTCACGGTGACGGTCACGGTGGCCTCCCCCTTGGCGGGCACGGTCACCGAGTCCGCGGAGAACGTCAGGTCAATGCCCTTCCCCGCCCAGTTGGTCGAGTGGTGCGACAGCAGCATGCTCTCGACCTTTTCGGACAGCGCCTGGCCGCCCAGGGTATAGGTGCGCGCACTGTCGGAGACGTTCGTGAGGGTGACCTGGAAGCTCCAGCCGGAGGTGCCCTCACCCAGGTCGGCCTTGGGACGCGACGGGTTCGCCGCACCAACGACGGTCGGGAACACAAACGAGGTCGTGGCCCCCGCAGCGTCAACCAGGCCGGCACCCACTCGGCGAGGCGAGTAGAAGGTACCGTCATCCTGCTGCGCGTCCGCGATCGGGCGGGCAGTGCCCATCAGGAGCTTCGTGACAACGGCGTTCTTCTCGGCGTCCGACAGACCCGCGAAGGCAGGGTCGGATGCCACGCGTTGACGCACGAGGGTAGCGACCGCGGCGGCCTGACCCGAGGCCTCGGCCGTACCGGACTCGTTGTCGTAGTCGTTTCCGGGCGTGGCGGAGGCGACCCTGCCGCCGGGGGCTGCGACCTCGGGCTTGAGCCGCAGGTCAGGGGTGGCGCCGGTCGAGGAGAAGTCCGACGCGGACAGGCCCTCGGGCACGGTGAGGGTCGTGGAGGGAGAGACACTGACCTCGATCGATCCAGTGCCGGAGGCCTTGATAGCGTCGTAGAGCCGGTTGCGATCCGAGGTCGTGATGGTCCCCATCGGGATGCTAAACCAGCGGTCGACCGACCACTTCACGGGGGTTTCGGTGTCGTACCAGTGGCCGAGCAGAACGCCGGCGGGCTTGCTCGTCAGGGATTTCAGGGCCTTGATCTTATGCGGGAGTTCCACGTCCTTGCCCCGCGAGTCGGTGCCTCCCAGTTCTTCGAGGAGGATCGTGTGGGACAGGTCCCCATAGTCCGCGCCCAGGTACTTCGTCAGGTCTTCGCTCGAGCCGTTTCCGGCGTAGACGACGCGGTAGGTTCCCGCGGCAAGAGAGTCAAAGCCCGGTCCGTCGCCCTTGCCCATGCGGGTCACGGGACGATATCCGATCAGGTGATCGCCGAAGGTGATGGCTCCCATGATCTCCTGCTCGTTGACCGAGGCGACCGCGAGGGTCGAGGAGAAGGCGGCGGGGAAACCGAGCGCGCCATTGTCCGGGTCGTCCGCGCGCCCATAGCGCTCAACGTCCCCGGCGGGCGCGTAGACGGTCGTGCCCTGCGCACCGAGGGTCTCATAGACCTGGGAATAGAGAGACGCGGCGGCGTCACTCATTCCTTCGGTCTTGGAAAAAGACACGGAGATGACGTCGGGGCGCAGGACCATCGCGTCGTCGAGCGCCGCCAGCAGGTCGACATCGCTGGCGTGATTGCCCGGATCCTTCGTTACCTTCGCGACGATGAGCTGCGCCTGGGGTGCCGCCCCGGAGAACTGTCCCCCGTTGGCCGCCGCGAGCGCGGCGACGCGCGTGCCCTGGGTGTTCGCAGCGCGCGCATGGTCGTCTCCTTCGTCCGTGGCGAGCACGTTCGTGTCCCCGTCAGCGTAGTCATAGGCGAAAGGAATCTTGGGGCTGACCCAGACTCCCGCCTTGCCCGCGCCCAGCTGGGAGGTCAGGGAAGCTGCCGCATCCTGCGTGAGGCGCAGTGACGCGGCATCCATGTCGCCGGCAAAGGCCTCGTGCGAGGTGTCGATACCACTGTCGATGAGCTCGATGACCTGGCCCTGCCCCTTCTGGGAGGCCGCGTTGGCTCGCATCATCTGCGCCGCCGCCCCGGGCGTGATGCCGGAGTCTCCACCGCCGGCAGCGGCGCGGTACTGTCCGTTGATCTCCTCGTCGGTGACGAAGGAGTTGTCTCCATCGAGGAAAGCGCCCTTGACGCCAGCCGTCGCCCGGATCGCACCGAGAGTCGAGGCAGGTGCCTGGATGGCAAATCCATCGAAGGCGTGGAGGTAGTCGCGCACATCGGAAATGGTGGCGCCCGGACTGGCCGCAGCCACGGCCTCGCCGATGCGCGTCTTCATCTGCGCGTAGTACGCGGCGCGGTCGACTCCGTCATCACGCGCGTCGAGTTGGACGATGATCGTGCTGGGCGAGTCATCGCCGGCCTGCTGGGACGACGAGGCCTGGGTTGCGTCGGCGTCGGCCCCGAAGGCCGCGGGCACGCCGGTCGTCGTGAATGCGAGGGCGCCGGCCGCTATCAGCGTCAGCGCTACGCGTCGGTAGTGGAACATTGTCGGCTCACTTTCTTCACACCTAAAGTGTTGAGCTGCATGAGGGTAAGTGATCGCGCGGCACATCCCCGTGGACGCACGATGTGGCGGGCGCAGCGAGAGGTTGCGCCTCACGTGTTCCCCTCGCGGGCGCGCCCGCTCCCCCGGAACGAGTCCGGTGAGGGCGGGCGCGACGCGTGGGTATGCATTGTCGTCAGGCGCTTAGTGGATCCACTGGCCCGAGTCAGAGAAGCGGTAGTACTTCCATCCGATCCAGACGCGGCCCGTCACCATCTGGCCGCTTCCGGGCTTCAGGTAGTACCAGGCGTCGCCATCCTTCACCCAGCCAGTCAGCATCTTGCCGTTGGCAGGGTTCAGGTAGTACCAGTGCACGCCATCCTTGACCCATCCCGTGACCATGGTGCCCGTGGCGGGATCCATGTAGTACCAGGAGACGCCATCAAGGACCCAACCGCTGGCCTGCGCGCCCGAGAGGGTGTGGTAGTACCAGTTGCCCTGCTCGAAGACCCAGCCGGTACGCATGTAGCCATCCGCGTCGAAGCGGTACACCTGGCCGTCGATGGTCTTGGTGGTGCTGGTCGGGTAGGTGCCATCCGCGTAGCGGTACCACCAGCCGCGAGCGCCCCAGGCCCACGCGCCCTGGGCAGGCGTCGTATCAGACGAGGTCTTGAGGGTCACGGTCGTCGAGGTGACGGCGTGGGGGTCCTGACGCACGTCGACGCGCAGGGAAACATCAGCGCTGGTCGGGGTCCACGTGTAGGAGTCGGTGGACGCGCTCTCGTCCGAGCTGCCCTGCATCGAGTCCCAATCCTGGAGGACCGTTTCGGTGCCGTCAGCACCGATCTGCACGACGCGCAGCTCGCGTCCGCCCAGGGTGCCGCCCTGCGCGGAGACGTTGATGGTCGTCGGCGTGCCCATGGTGGTGGTGAGCGTGTACCCGGCCCCGGCCTCGTTGATGCCGGTGCCCGAGACCGTGACCTGGGGGGTCGTGTACTCGAAGAGGTTGGCCGTGTTGTAGCCGGCGTCCTTCATGGCAGTCTCGGTGAGCGTCCACGCCTTCGAGCCCTTGGGGGCGGCGACGTAGATCTCGGTGCCCGCCTTGAGGTCATCGTCCATGTCGGCGGCGAGCTTGATCTCCTCGACGGTCGAGGGCAGGACCAGGACGCGGGGAGTGTCGAACCAGAAGGTGAAGCGGGTCATCCCCTCACCGAAGTAGGCGCTGTCGGGGCGCCCGTTGGAGGCCTTGCCCTCGTAGTAGAACTCGCCGTCGTTACCGCCGCCCACTATGATGTGGCGCGGGGCTGCGCTCTCGCGCGGGGTCATCCACAGTTCCGTGACCTTCGAACCCAGCTCGATCGTGTCCAGGCCGTTGCCAACGAGGCCGCGGGCCACCGTCACCGAGTCAGGGATGACGAGGTCGGTGAGGTTCGCGTCGCCGTCGAAAGCACCGTAGCCGATGGTCGTCAGGCCCTCGGGCAGGACGACGCGACGCAGGGACGTGTTGTGCGCGAATGCGGCATCAGCGATAGCGGTCGTCCCCTTGGGAACCGTCACGTCTGTGTCCGTCTTCGTGGGCAGGTACAGGACCAGGGTACGGCCAGCGTCGCCCTTGCCGTACAGGGCACCGTCTTCCACGGAGTACACCGTGTTGGCGGGGTCCACGGTCAGCGAGGCGAGGTTGTTCGCGTCCACGAATGCGGATTCTCCGATGGTGGCAATGCCCGAGCCCAGGTGGACAGAGGTCAGCGCGGTGTCGTTGGAGAAGGCACCCTTACCGATCGAGGTCACCGAGTCGGGGAGTGTGGCGGAGGTGAGCGCGGTGGTATCGAAGGCGTTGTCGCCGACCTCGGCCAGGCGATTCAGGTCGGGACGGAAATTCACCTCGGCGAGGGACTTGTCGTAGCGGAAGGCACTATCCGGCAGCATCGTGGCACCACCCAGGTCAACGCGCTCCAGCTTGGGCATGTACCAGAAAGCCGTGTCGTCCATGGACTCGAAGGCGTCAGGCAGGGTCAGGGACGTGATCCGCGCCCCCACGAACGCACCCTTGCCAACGTTACGCAGATGCGAGGGCAGGGTCACGGAGGTGATCTGCGCAGAGGCGAAAGCACCCTCGTCGATGAATGCGGTTTCCTCGGCAACGGTGTACGAGCCGCCCGAGTTCTTCGCCTGCGGGTATGTCGCCAGGTGCGTCAGATCCTTCGTGTACAGGACACCGTCGAGGCTCTGGTAGTTCTGGTTCGCCGCGTCAACCTCGATGCTCTCCAGGAGCGGGGTGCGCGCAAATGCTGCGAACAGGCCGTCGGCCTGGACGTTCGGGCCGACGTGGACGGAGCGCAGCTTGTCCATATCGCTGAAGGTCTCGAGGCCTGCCGTCTTAAGAGATCGAGGCAGGGTGACGCTCTCAAGAGGGGTGTAGGCGAAGGCGCGCTCTCCGATCGTCTCCAGCTGCGAGGGGTGCGCGTCGTCATCCTGGAAGGTCACCTGGGTCAGCGGCTGGCCCGCGAAAGCAGAGTCGTCGATTGCGCGCACGCTCGCGGGGATCCACACGCTGGTCAGCTGCGCACCACTGAAGGCGTTCGTGCTGATCTCGGTCACCCCCTCGGGGATGCGCACCTGCGTTGCGCTACCCGTGTACGACACGAGGACGCCGTCGTCGATGGTGAAGCCATCGGCATCGGCGCGCAGCGGGGCGGCAGCATTGACCTGACCGAATGCGCCCGTGTCGGCCGCAAGCGCGGCAGGGACACCTACCCCGGTCAGGGACAGGGCGCCGGCGAGCGCAAACGCCAGCACAATTGAGTTGCGATGGGACATATGAGACCCCTTCTATTGACAGCTGGTAAGGGCGGGCTCCGTGCTCACAACACGATCCCCGGTGTCAAACATATCCCTTTGGAGGGTTTTCAGATACCCCCTGAGACGCACCTTCTCACCATGTGTCGGTGAGTGTATTGCTTCTTTGCATGGAGTACCCTGCATCAACCCACGCAATCGGGGAACACGCAGGGATCGGGCACGGGGACGATTTCACCCGATTTATCTAGGGTTTTACAGCATCTTTCCAACGCATCTGACAAATCGACCAGGCGCGCAGATTATGCTGATAGAGTCCAACGATTAGCCGCATACAAGTGTCCCCCTTGTCGATGGATCGACCTAATGGTCGAAGAGGCAATGAACGAGTCCCTCCCCTGCCCACTCTTCCTCGCGCAGACTCCCCTGACATCCATCGACCAGATGGCTTGGTGCATGGGTGAGAAAAGGCCCGCGCCCCCGGAGGTCATCCGGGGGCGCGGGCGCATAGTCTCACAGCTCGGTGTTGCGCCTTATCTGTCAGCTCATGAGGCGCCCCGAATCGGCGAAGTTGTACCACGTCCAGCCAATCCAGTGACCACCCGTGTACATCGCTCCCGAATCAGTGCTCAGGTAATACCAGGAACCACCATCCATCAGCCAACCGGTCGCCATCGCACCACTGGACCCCAGGTAGTACCAGGTAGAGCCATCCTTGACCCAGCCGGTCGCCATCGCACCACTGGGCATCAAGTAATACCACGTCGAACCATCGAGCAGCCAACCCGTGGCCATCCGACCCGACGCCGGATCCAGGTAGTACCAAGAACCACCATCCTTGACCCAACCACTCGCCTGAGCACCCGACGCATGATGGTAGAACCACGCACCGTCCTCGCTCACCCAACCAGTACGCATATACCCGCGGGCGTCAAAACGATAGACCGAGTCGCCAATCCGCACCGACACACCAGCCGGGTACGAACCATCCGCGTAGCGATACCACCAGCCGACCGAATCACTGATCCACGCCCCACCCTGCGGCGCGGGCGCAGGCGTCGGATCCGGAGTCGGAGCAGGCGTGGGAGCCGGCGTCGGCTCGGGCGCAGGAGTCGGAACCGGATCCACAGTCGGCTCGGGCGCAGGAGTCGGAGCACCGCTCATCGTCAGGTTCGCCGAAGCCACCAGGTACGAGGCGTCACGCGCGTCAATGCGCAGGTGAACATCTGTCACGGCTGGCGTCACCGTCACATCCATTGAGGCTGTATCCGCCTCACTATCCGGCATGTCGGTCCAGTCCTGAAGGACAGATTCAGCGCCATCCGTACCGATCTGCACGACGCGCACCTGTCGTCCACTCGGAACACCGCCCGCCACGGTGGCTGTCACGGTCGCAGGCGCACCCGACGGTGGCTTCATGGCGTAGTCTGCCCCCGCCTCGGCAATACCTGAACCAGACAGCGTCAGAGACGCAGGAGCGAAGGAGCGCAACTGCGACGTGTCGTAACCCGAAGCTACCATTGCGGCCTTTGCAACTGACCACGCGTGAGATCCTTCGGTTCCCGCCACATAGACGTGCGTGTCGTCTCGGAATTCCTGGTTCTCGTAGCCACTGAGGTCAAAAGTCGTGAGGCTCGCCGGGAGGATGATGAAGCGCGGGGCGATACCCAAATAGGAAATACTCGTCATTCCCTCACCGAAGAAGGCACTCTCTCCGCGCTTGCCATCTGCTGGCCCAGTGTGCACAAATGAGCCATCGACACCGCCTCGTACGACGAGGCGAGGAACCTGTCGCACAAGCAAATCGTATATCTGGATTTCCTTGATCTGCTGCCCAAACACAAGGGTCTGTACCCCCACATCATGAAAGCCGTTGGCGACCTGCAGAGAGTCGGGGATGACAATGTGACTCAACTTGGTACAGCCTTCAAACGCCGTGTTTTCAATGGTTGTCAAGCCATCGGGCAGGTTGATGCTCGTGAGCAACCTGTTTCCTGCCAGGCTCGACTCGCCAAGAATACGCACCGTGGAAGGCAGCGTGATAGAGGTGAGATTCGTGTACGAAAGCGCATAATCGTCTATTTTCTCGGTCCCATCCAGGACCTCGTAGGAGCTACCGATGTCCAAGCGTCTCGGGAAAAAAACTAAGTGCTTATGGTCCTTCGTGTAGAGGACGCCGTTGACAGTCTCGTAGTTCGGATTATCCGCATCCACCTCCAGGTGGGACAGACACCAGAACATGTCAAAACTAACGCTCAGCGAACCCATTTCAACTTTGGGCCCAACATGAAGGGAGTTCAGCAACCCCATGCCGTAAAACGCGCCCTGTTGGAGCTGCTCGACCGAGCGAGGCAGCACGAGGTCCTCAACCCCCGTAAAATCGAATGCCCTGTACTCGATGCGCCTCAGCTGGGATGGATGTTCATCGTCGTCCTGGAAAGTGATCGTCTTCAGTTCGGAACCGCTGAATGCGCGTTCTCTCACCTCCTGAACGCTAGCGGGAACCCAGACGTGTTCGACGTCCTTCTTCTTGAAGGCTTCTTTGCCGATCACGGTCACGCCGTCAGGGATCGCAATGTCCGTCGCCTCACCCGTGTAGGCAGTGAGGACGCCGCCCGAAATCACGAAGTCGTCGGCCGAAGAGGGACGCACGTCAATCACGGCCGAGGCGACTTTGACCTCACCTGCGGGGGTCGTGACGCTAGCAGTCAGCGTCGCGCTCGCCGGCCCGCGAGGGGCATACAGCGTGGCGGTCGGCCGGTCCTCCTCGGTGGTCAGCGTCCCCACCGAGGAAGAGTCAAGTGCCCAAGACACGTGACTCCCTTGAAGTGAAGGGGCTAAAAGCGCGTTGACGAGCAGTTTGCGGCCCCCTGCGACCGTCAACGTGGATTCCGGCAGCTCGATCCCAGTCTCCTCGGATACGGAACGGACCTGGATGTGAACAGTGTCTGTTACGTCATGGGCCCCGTCGTAGATCGCGGTTACCTGCGCATCGCCCGGGGTGAGGGCGGTAACGACACCGTTCGCATCCACGGTCGCCACGGACTCGTTCGCAGACTCCCAGGTGAGAAAGTCGGAATTCTGACGTGGGTTCTCATGACCGAGGGGCTCGACAGCGACGCTCTGGCCCGGGGCCAATGCCGTGCTGTGTGGCCATAGCTGCAAAGACGGATAGAAGTCCGGATCAAATGGGATCTTGCATTCCGCTGTGCGGTGACCGACCGGATCGTCGTCTTCAATAGCGGCACCATTGGCCGCCGGGACACCGACAATGGTAAAAGCTAGAGCACCGGCCGCGGCGAGCGCCAGCGCCTTCAATGTTCGTTGGGACATCGTTGTCTCCCCTTGTGCTACACGTGGGTCAAGGATGGGCGTGAACCGCGACTATGCGGCCACTCTCTCACAATAGGACGCCAAAGATTCCTCCGTAAGTCTTTTGGTTGTTTTCGTGGAAATTGCCCCGCGCCCCCGGACGCAGTGTCCGGGGGCGCGGGGCAGGATCAGCCATCTCAGTCGCTGACTACGCGATCAGCTGACCATTATCAGCAAAGTGGTACCAGGTACCCCAGATGCGCAGCCAGCCCGTTGCCATCGCGCCGGAGGGGCGATTCAGGTAGTACCAGTGCCCGCCCTCCTTGAGCCAGCCCGTCGCCATCGCACCATTGGAGGGCGACAGGTAGTACCAGGTGGCCCCAACTTTCACCCATCCAGTGGCCATGACGCCAGTTTGCGGGCTCAAGTAATACCAGTGCACACCGGAGAGCAGCCAGCCGCTGGCCTGCGCCCCGGAAGCCGCGTGGTAATACCACTGCCCGCCGTCGAGCACCCAACCGGTACGCATGTAGCCCGAAGCATCGAAACGGTACACATTCCCGTCGATGACGACTGACTCTCCCGAGGGGTAGGAACCGTCGTCGTATCGGTACCACCAGCCTCGACCATTGCGTTTCCAGGTGCCCGCCTTGTGCGCGGGGGCCGGGGCGCTGACGTGGATCGTGGCGCTCGCCGATACGAGCGAAGGCTGCGTCGGGTCGTAGACGGTCACCGTCGCTTCCCCCGCGCCCACCGCTGTCACGGTGCCGTCCTGACTGACCGTGGCCACGGCCTCGTTCGACGAGGACCACACCACATCGGTCACGCTCGCATCCGCGGGCTCGTGGGTGGCGCTCAGCCCGACGCTCTCCCCTACCGACAGGGTCGCGTCAGTCTGCGAGAGCGCAAGCGACGTCATGGGAACGGGCTTCAGATCCACCTTCACCGTCCCCTTGTTCACCGGCCAGTCCCACACCTGCAGGTACACGGTCGCAGGATCGCCACCCGAACGCTCGGCAATCTGAGACAGCGGCACCTCGAAGTGACCGCCGTGTTGCCCATCGTCCCCGTGTTCGTCCGAACCGTAGACCTTCTCGCGCATGAATGGCTCGCCGTCCGCGCTCCACGAGAATCCGTACGCGGCGATAGGCGAGGAATCGGTGGCGTCGAAGGAGAGCTTACGGTCGTCTCCCTCGCCCGATATCTTCACGTTGGAAATAACGGGCGGGGCCGTATCCACCGTCACCACATGGGTGAGGCGCTCGGTACGAGGCGACGCGCCGCCGGTCGTGCCTTCGATCGTCAGCGTATAGCGTCCGTCGGCCAGCGCACGGCCTTGCTCGTCATACCCGTCGAAGATCGGTTGACTACCGAACGTAGCTTCCGCGGTGCTCACCTCAGAGTAGCGTCCATTGAAGACAGTCCGGCTCTTCGGCGCTCCGCCCAACGTGTATGAACGCACGACGTCGCCAGCCTCGTTCCGGTAGGTGTAGGTCAACGACATGACGTCGCGCAGGAGTACCGTCGCCGGGGTCGCGTACGTCCGGGCGTTTTCTTCCGTCGACCGCGAGACGATGTACAGATGACGATCATTCGTGCTGATCGCCGCAGCTTCTTCGACGTCGAACGGGTTCAACTGCCCCAGAGTCAGCCCGTGGAAAGTCATCGTGGACGTGCCGATCGTTCCCTCGCCGTACACGGGGCTGTCGAAGATCGGGGTCTCATCCGCCGACCCGTAGAAACCGAGGTACGGGACCGTCAGGTCGGGTTGCCCATCCGCGCTCGTGAAGGTCACCGCGCCGTCAATGAACGTGCCCTTGGGCGTCTTCTCAGAGACGATCGAGGCGAACTGCGGCGTCGGGTTCACGCTGACGGCCACGGTCGCACTCGACGCCGCGGGCACGGTGACCGTGTCTGCAGAGAAGGTCAGGTCGATTCCCCTGCCGGCCCAGTTCGTCGAATGCTTCGCATAGAGCAGACCGGTCACGTTTTCAGAGAGCGCCTGTCCGCCCAGCGTGTATGTGTGGGCAGTGTCGGACAGATTGGTCAGCCGCACCTGGAAGGTCCACCCGCTGGTGCTCTCGCCCAGCTCAGCCTTCGGTCGCGACGGGTCCGAGGCGCCCACAACGCTCGGGTACACCGACGAGGTCGTGGCTGCCTGCGCGTCCACCATGCCTGCGCCGACCCAGCGCGGGGACCAGAAGGCGCCATCCGCTGCAGACGTATCGACGATCGGGCGCGCGGTCCCCATCAGGAAGCTGGGAACCAACGCGGACTTGTCCTCGTCGCTCAGCCCCGCGAACATCGGATCGGTCGCCATGCGCTGACGCACGAGGGCAGCGACACCGGCAACTTGAGCCGACGCCTCGCCGGTACCCGGCATCCGTCGATAGTCATTGCCGGGGATGGCAGCGTTGACGTTGCCGCCGGGCGCGGCGATCTCCGGCTTGAGCCTCATGTCAGGGCCTGGACCCCACGAGGAGGAACTCCACGGCGCGAGGCCATCTGTCCCCTGCAGCGTGGATCCGCCGACGGCAGCCACGGCGAGTACAGAGGAATAGGAAGCGGGTGCACCAATTGCACCCAAGTCACGCACGCCCGTGCGCCACTCGGCTCGCCCACTGTCTCCCGCTGGCGCGTCAACCGTGATACCCGCGCCGGAAAGCCGGGCAAAGACGTCGTCGTACAGTGCCGACGCTTCACCGTCGAGATCACGATTCGCCATGAAGGACACGCAGACCGTGTCCGGCTTCAAAACCATCGCATCATCGAGGGCCGCCAACAGGTCACTGTCACGCACGGTCCGAGTGCTATTAGAGAGAACCTTGGCGAGGATGAGCTGCGCATCGGGCGCACTCCCCTGATAGGTCGCTCCGTTGGCTGCCGCGAGCGCCGCCATCCGAGTGCCATGAGCGTGCACCGTAAAGTCTTGCGGACCATAGCCATAGCCGATGGATGTGTTCGTGTCACGGTCCGCATAGTCGTAGACGAAAGGAATCTTGTCACTAACCCATGCGCCACCCTGACCGGCATCCAGCTGGGACGTGAGGGACTCCATCTCGGCCTGCGGGAGGCGCAGCGCGGCGGTGTCCATCGTCCCGGCGAAGGCCTCGTGCGAGGTATCGAAACTCGCGTCAATGACTTCGATGACGCGCCCGCGCCCCCGACCAGCTACCTGATCGGAACGAGTTTCCTTCGCCGGATCGACAACTGCCACGCCGCCGTCCCCCCACATTTCGGGATAGAAGACCGGCTCACGCTCCCCGTCGAAGAACGCGTCCTTGACCCCCTGCACACTCTTGATGGCCCCGAGTGCAGACGCGGGAGCGGTGATCGCAAAACCGTCCAGGGCGTGGTGGTAATCGCGCACATCCCCGATGGTGCTCCCCGAGGACACCTGGCTGACGGAGCGCGCGATACGCTGCTTGACGTCCCTGTACGCGCCCGCTTGATCGTCGCCGACAACGCCCGGCGCAAGCTGGACGATGACGGTGGACGTCCCATCCGCCGCGGTCGCACCGGGCGCCGCAGCCTCGGTACTGTCCGTATCGGCCGCAAACGAGGGCGCCACGCTCATGGCCGTGATAGCGAGGGCGCCAGTGGCGACTAACGCCAGCGCCGACAAACGTCGATGACACATCTGCAACTCACTTCCTTAACAGCTGGTTCAATAGGGAGCGCATAGGCGCCGCTCTCCTGCTTTTAGAGTAAGCCCTGATCAGCCGCCGAAGCATAGTTGTCGCGAATTTCTCACACCGTCCGCCAAACAGTTCTCGCGCCCATTTGTCGCATACTGCATCACCTTGTTGAATCCCACGCCAGCATGATGGAGATCTACCCGGTCACTCCATCGGGCCACTGTCAAGGACTTGCCACAAGTTTGACCAAATGTATTAAATAGGGCCTGTTGGGGGAGGAGGAGAAAGCCGTATCACTGGGCCTGTGTGCAAGTTGTTGACGGTTTGTTTGTGCGGCTGTTCTCCAGGCCGCTTGGTGTAGTTCGTATTCGATGGGGATTTGCCGCCGAGGCTGGTGTGGATGCGGCGGCGGTTGTAGAAGTCTTCGATCCAGGTGGCGACCCCGGTGTAGACCTGGTCGCGGGTGGTGAAGGCGCGCCGGTAGTAGTACTCGGTTTTGAGGGTGGCCCAAAAGGATTCGGCCATGGCGTTATCCCAGCACACTCCGGCCTGCCCCATCGACACGGTTCCTTTCACGGCGCGCATGTAGTCGGCTAGCTTCTGGGAGGTGAACTGTGTTCCCCGATCAGCGTGGAGCACGACCCCACGGGGGAAGCCACCACGGGTGGTAGCGGCCATGTCGAGCGCGGTGATGACCAGGTCGGTGCTTTGCTGCTCACCCATGGCGTATCCGAGCACTCTACGCGAGTGCGCATCGCGGGGCATGTTTAATTGTCTGTGTATCCGTCTTTTGTTTGAAAGGATTGATGCATGATGAATGATGATGTTGTTGTGGCTCGCGCTAGTGGGCGTGAGGCTATGGAGGACCTGCGTCGCTCGGGGGCGTTGGATGCGTTGTTTGAACGTCTTGATGCTGGCGAGGTCGAGATGACGGGCAGCCAGGGATTGTTGCCCGCGTTGCTCAAGGAGGCGTTGGAGTGCGGGTTGGCTGCTGAGCTTTCTGAGCATTTGGGGTATGAGAAGGGCCAGACCAGCGCGCAGGCGCGCTCGAACACGAGGAACGGCACGACGAAGAAGACCGTGATGTCGGAGGTGGGAGCCTTCAAGATCGAGGTCCCCGGGACCGGGCAGGCTCATTCACCCCGCGCCTGGTACGCAAAGGACAGCGGCGCCTCGATGGCTTGGATTCAATGATTATCAGCTTGTACGCCGGGGGGATGACGGTACGCGATATCCGCCATCACCTGGCTTCGACCATCGGCGTGGAGGTCAGTGCCGCAACGATTTCCACGATCACTGAGGCGGTGTGCGACGCTGTCTTGGAGTGACAGCACCGCCCCTTAGAAGCGTTCTACCCGGTGATCTACCTGGACACGATCCGCATCAAAATCCGAAGCGATCACACGGTGGAGAACCGGGCCGCTCACCTGGCGGTCGGAGTGGACATGGAGGGCGTCAAGCACGTGCTGGGCATCTGGGTCCAAGCCGATGAAGGCGCGGCTTTATGGGCCCACGTGTGCGCCGAGCTGGCCAACCGGGGCGTGCGCGATGTCCTGATCGTGTGCTTCGACGGATTGGCTGGTCTGCTCGAAGCCATTGAAGCGCGCCTGGCAGCGTTTCACGCCGTTCTTAGCGTTCCCGCCCATGGCGCGCCGCGTCGTGTACACCACCAACGCTATCGAGTCCTTGAACTACCAGCTGCGCAAAATCACTAAGAATCGCGGGCATTTCCCCAGCGAAGAAGCCGCCGTCAAACTCTTGCGGCTCGCCATCTGCGACATCGAAGACAAACGAGCTGCCCAGCGCCTCACAGACGCAGGAAAACCCGCCAACAAACGAACAGCCCCCACACGCCTCATCCAAGGACACACCACCACCAACTGGAAACAAGCCCTCACCCAACTCACCACCGCCTACCCCGACCGAATCACCCCCTACCTCTAACCCCATACACAGAACAATTGACAGGCTCGCACTGAGCTCGGAGAATATGCGCCCGCGCCCCCGGAGATTCTCCGGGGGCGCGGGCGAGCAGTCTCGCAGCTCTATCAGCCGTTCCACTGTCCAGACTCGTTGAAGTAGTACCACTTCCAGCCAATCCAATGACCACCGGTATACATCGCGCCCGAGTCAGTGCTCAGGTAGTACCAGGAGCCGCCATCCTTCAGCCAACCGGTCGTCAGCGCACCGCTGGGGGCCATGAAGTACCAGGAGGAGCCGTCCTTGACCCAGCCGGTCGCCATCGCGCCGCTTCCCGGCGTCAGGTAGTACCAGGTCGGACCATCAAGTAGCCAACCACTGGCCATCTGTCCGGTCGCCGGGTCCAGGTAGTACCACGCGGAACCGTCTTTGATCCAGCCGCTCGCCTGAGCGCCAGACGGATTGTGGAAGTACCACGCGCCATTCTCACTCGCCCAGCCGGTGTGCATGTAGCCATCCGCGCCAAAGCGATAGGTGGAGCCTCCGAGCTGTACCGTCTTGTTCGCCGGATAGGTGCCATCCGCATAGCGGTACCACCAGCCAACAGAGTCACTGATCCACTGGCCTCCCTGCGGGGTAGGAGCAGGAGACGGGTCCGGCGTCGGCTCAGGCGCGGGCGTCGGCTCAGGCGCCGGAGTCGGATCCGGCGAGGGCGCGGGCGTCGGGTCCGGCGTACCCGGCAGCTTAATCACGAGGGTGCTCGTCAGGTAGGAGGCGTCGCGCACTTGAACCCGCAGACTCACGTCCGCTCCCGACGGGGTCCACGGGAAGGTCACGGAGGAGGCCGCGGCACGGTCCCCGCCGTCCGCCACCGTCGTCCAGTCGCGCACGAGCGTCTCGGTGCCGTCCGCGCTGATCTGCACGGCGCGCACCTGCTGCGTCCCGGCGATGCCACCGGCAATCTCAGCCGTCACGTCGACCGACGCGCCGACCTCGCCCGTGTACGTGTACGCTCCCCCGGCCTCGGCAATGCCAGCCCCGGACAGGGTCATCGACGCAGCCGTGAACGTGTGCAGGTGCGAGGCGTCGATGCCGGCCGCCTCGAGGGCGTCCTTGGCGACATTCCACGCCGGCTCCCCCTCGGCCGCGGCGACGTACACGTGGGTGTCGTCCTTCTTCTCGTCGCTCAGCTCCGGCTCGAGGTCAAGGCGGGTGAGCGTGGAGGGCAGGACGAGGACGCGCGGGACGTCCACGCCGAAGGACACGCGGGTCATGCCCTCGCCGAAGTAGGCGCTCTGGCGGCGTCCGTTCGTCGGGCGACCGTCGTACACGAAGGAGCCGTCCACGCCGCCGCGCACGACGATGCGACGAGGCATGGGAACCCAGCTGCCTTCCATGCGGATCGAGGTCACCTTGGAGCCGTACTCGACGAGCTCCAGGGAGTTGCCGACGACGCCGCTCGAGCGCTCGACCGATTCCGGGATGACCAGCTCAGTCAGGGCGGTGGTTCCCGCAAAGGCATCGTCACCGATGGCCTTCAGGCCCTCGGGCAGGACGACGCGGGTGAGCGTCTTGTTGTTGGCGAACGCGCTCGCGCCGATCTCGACCGTGCCCGCGCGCACCGTGTAGTCGGTGAGCGTATTGGCGGCCGGGGACAGCATCAGGTGCAGGCCATCGTCCGCCTTGCGGTACAGGACGTTGCGCTCGGCCGAGTACACCGGGTTATCGGCGGATACGGTCAGCGTCGCGATCTTGCGGTCGTTGTACAGGGCGGTCTCGGCGAAGGAGGTGACGCCCGCTCCGATATGGAACGAGGTCAGGGCTGTGCTCTCCGAGAAGGCCTGCTCACCGACCGTGGTCACCGAGTCCGGCAGGGTCACAGACGACTGCGCCGTGCGGCTGAACGCAAAGTCGCCGATCGTCGTGAGGCGGCCGAGCTCGGGCCGGAAGTTGACCCCTTCCTTGGCACTCGTGGACTCGAAGGCGCTGCCGCCCAGGGAGATCGTGCCACCCAGGTCGATGCGCGCGAGCTTGTCGGCGGAGCAGAAGGCGCAGGTGCCGACCGTCTCGAACTTCTCGGGCAGGGCAACGGCGGTGAGCGCGGAGAGGCGGAAGGCCTCGTCCCCGATCGAGCGCAGGCTGTCGGGCAGGGTCACAGAGGTGATGCCCGCCTTCTGGAATGCCTTGGGCGCGATCGTCGTGACACCGTCCAGGACCGTGTACGTGCCTCCCGTGTTCTTGGCGGCCGGGTACAGGATCAGGCGCGAGTGGTCCTTGGAGTACAGGACACCGTCAACACTCTCGAAGTTCGGGTTCGCAGGATCGACCTCGACGCTGGTCAGCGCGGTGGTCTCGGCGTAGCCCGAGGTCACCGAGTCGGCGGCGACGTTGGGCCCCAGCTTGATCGTCGTGAGTGCCGAGTTGTAATCGAAGACCTCCGCGCCAATCGTCACCACGGAGCGCGGAAGCTCAATGGACTCCAGGCTCGTGTTGGCGAATGCGCGGTCGGCGATCTTGGTCAGCTGGGCCGGGTGGGCCTCGTCGTCAACAAAGGTGATCTTCTTCAGCGAGCTGTAGATGAAGGCCTCCAGGCCGATCGAGCGCACCGAGGCGGGGACCGTCACGGACTCCACGGTGGAGCTCGCGAAGGCGCGCTCGCCGATGGAGGTCACGGTGTCGGGCAGCGTGACCTCGGTGGCCGAGCCCTTGTACTTCACGAGGACGCCGGCCTCGTCGATCTCGAAGTCGTCGGCGTCAGCGGCGCGCACCGTAACCGGGATGGACGCGCTCTTAGTAGCGCCAGCCTCGGTGGTGACGGTGGCGGTCAGCGTGCCCGAACCAGCGTGATCGCCGGCGGTCAGGGTCGCCTTGCGCGTGTCTGCGTCGGCGGCGACCGTGGCCAGGTCGGCCGGCTCCACGCTCCACGTCACCGCGCGGTCCTTCAGCGAGGGCGCCAGGTATACCTTCACGGGGGCGGTCTCGCCCACCTTGACGCTCACCTGGGTGTCAGCGAGCTCGATGCCCGCATCCTCGGAGATGGTGCGCACGCGGATCTGGGCGCTGGCCGACAGGGTCGGCTGGGACGCGTCGGTCGCGGTGATCGTCGCCTCGCCGGCGGCCAGGGTCCGGACCTCGCCGTTTTCGTTCACGGTGGCCACGGCCTCGTTCGAGGACGTCCATACGAGGTCGATGACATTCGCGTTCGCCGGCTCGTACGAGGGGCTCAGCGTGACCGTCTCGCCCGCGACGACCTCGGAGTCCTGCGGGGTGAGGGTCAGGGAGGTCATCGGGATCGTGCTGAAGCGGATCACCTGGCGGGCCTGGTTCTTACCCCAGTCCCACGCGAACAGGTAGGCGGTCGCCGGGTCGGAGGAGTCCGCGCGGTCGATGAGGTCTGCCCACTTGATCTCGTAGTGCTTGGCGTAAGTACCGTCGGCCTGGCGGTTCGCACCCACGGCCTCCTTCTCGTCGTAGTAGCGACGCGAGGTCGGAGACTCAGAGAAAGCGATGCCGGCCAGCGGCGAGTTGTCGGTGACGTCGAAGGAGACGACACGATCGTCGCCCTCGCCGGTCACGGCCAGGTTGGAGATGACGGGAGCCTGGGTATCCAGGGTGAAGTCCCAGGTCAGCTGCGAGGCAACACTCGAGGGCGCGACCGATGCCGCATCGATCGTCAGCTTGTAGCGGCCTGCGGGCAGCTCCTTGCCATCCTTGTCGAAGCCGTCGAAGACCGGGTTGTTGCCTTCCTGGCTTTCAATGGGCTCGACCTTGCTGGCGTGGTAGTTGAACAGGGACTTGCGGGCGCGCTCGAAGGTGTACTCACGCACCACCTCGCCGGCCTCGTTCGTGTAGGTGTAGGTCACCTTCGGGGAGTTACGCAGCAGGCAGGTGCGCGGCAGGATGCGCGAGGGGGCCTCGGGCAGCGCGGAGCGGGACATGATGAAGTACGCAGGGTCGACCGCGCGCACGTCGTCGATTTCCTGTCCGACGAGGGGATTCAGGGCACCCAGGGGTACCTCGGTCGAGGGGTTCATGAGGGTCGAGGAGCATGCGTGCGCCGTGCTCGTCGTGCCGTCGTACCACTTACCGTCGAAAACGGCAGGCGCGCCCCAGGAGCCGTAGAAGCCCATGTAGGGGACGGTCAGGTCGGGCTGTCCGTCGGCGCTGGTGAAGGTGACGGCGCCGTCGATAAACGTGCCCTTGGGAGCGTTCTCATTCGCGTACGAGGAAAAGGCCGAGCGCGGGGTCACGGTGACCGTCACGGTCGCAGTGCCCTTGGCAGGCACGGTCACCGAGTCGGCGGAGTAGGTCAGGTCGATGCCCTGACCCGCCCAGTTCTTGGAGTGCTCGGTGAACAGGCCACCCTCGACGATCTCTGAGAGCGCCTGGCCGCCCAGGGTGTACGTGTGGTCGGCGTCGGAGACGTTCGTCAGGGTGACCTGGAAGGTCCACCCGTTCGTACCCTCACCGAGGTCGGCCTTGGGGCGCCACGGGTTCTCGGCGCCCGCGACGCTCGGGTACACGGTCGTGGTCGTGGCAGCGAGGGCATCCACCTGGCCTGCACCCACGCGGCGCGGCGAGTAGTAGGTGCCATCGTTCTGGTCGATGTCGAGCAGCGGGTGGGCGGTGCCCATCATGAGGGTGGTGACAATCGCGGCCTTGTCCGCCTCCGACAGGCCGGCGAATGCCGGGTCGTCGTTCACGCGCTGGCGCACGAGCGTAGCAATGCCCGCGACCTGCGGGGTCGCCATGGACGTGCCCGACATGGACCGGTACGTGTTGCCCAGGACGGCGGCAACGATGTTGCCACCGGGGGCCGCGATCTCCGGCTTGAGCTTGAGATCGGGCGTGACACCCCACGAGGTGAAGTCGGAGACCGACGGGTTGGTCGAGGCGAGCTTCAGGCCCGCGTGCGGATTGGAGATCGTGATGGAGCCGGACTCGCTGGCCTTGATGGCCTCGATGAGCGCGTCCTTCTCCTTCTTCGTGATGGTCACGGTCGGCATCGTGTGGGTGGTTTCAATGGTCGCCACGTAGGGGTTTTCGACCACCTCGGAGTCGCCGATGATGAGGGCGGCGGGCTTGGAGGTCAGCTGGGTGAGTCCCTTGACCTTGGCCTCGTGGGTCATGTCCGCGCCCGTCGCACTGTCGGAGCCGCCGCGGTCTTCGAGGACGATGACCTTCGACAGGTCGCCGGGGTGCTCGGCGACGAGCTTCTCGAGTGCGGCCGCGTCACCGATGCCCGCGTAGACGAGGGTGTAGGTGGCCTCGGGGATGTCGAGGAGGCTCGGCACGACGGCGTCCTTGAGGCCGCGCGACTTGCGGTAGACGACCTGGCGGTCGCCCACCGTCAGGTAGGGCAGGGCGTCCTGGTTGTTGACCGAGGCGACGGCCAGGGTCGAGGCGTAGGACCCGGGCTCGGAGACCGTGCCGGCGTCGGGGTCGGTAGCAAACGGCTTGTTCTTGCCGCTGTAGTTGGAGTATGCGCTGGAGTAGGAGTTACCCGCGGCGGCGTTGACGGTCACGCCGGCGGCAGCGAGGTTCTTGTAGACCTCCGCGTACATGGTTCCGGCCTCGGTGCCCATACCCGCGTCCTCGCCGAGGGAGAGGTTGATCGAGTCGGGCTTAATGACGACCGCGTCGTCAAGGGCCGCCAGGACAGTGTTGTCGGGGATCGATCCATCCTTGTCGGAGGCGACCTTAGCGACGATGATCTGCGCGTGGGGCGCGGTGCCCTGCAGGTCGGCCGCGTTGGCGGCGGCGATCGCAGCGACGTGGGTGCCGTGCGACAGGTCCTTGCTGGACTTGGGCAGCACGTCCGCGTCGTTATCCGCGTAGTCGAAGACGAAGGGGATCTTGTTGTTGAGGTAGGCACCGGTCTTGCCGTGCGGCAGCTTGCCGACAAGGGCCTCGACGTCCCCCTGGCTCAGGCGCACGTCGACGCCATCCATGGAGCCGGAGAACGCCTGGTGGGTGGCCTCGATGCCCGTGTCGATGACCTCGACGACCTGATGATCCCCCTTCTGGGTGGTCTGGTTCGCGCGCGTCATCTCCAGGGAGGAGGCGTTTTGCAGGGCGGGATCCACGGCCTCGGAACCCAGCGCGCCCGCGTCCCCCTCGACGACCATGGGCTTGTGGTGGCGCTCAATGAACGCGGCCTTGACGCCCTCGGTCGCCTTGATGGCGTCCAGGGACGAGGCCGGGGCTTGGATCGCGAAACCGTCCAGTGCGTGCGTGTAGTCGCGCACATCGGTGATGTCCGCACCGGGGACCACTGCCTCGACCGAGGTTTCGATGCGGTCCTTGACCGTCTCGTGCTTGGTTGAGGACGACAGGCCGAAGACCCGCTGGTACCACGGGATTCCGACTGAGCCGTCCTCGAGCTGGACGATGATCGTCGTCGGGGTGTCGTCGGCGGGGACGGTCTCGGGGGTGGCGGTCGGGTTCGGGGCCCCGGCCTCGTCGGCAGCTCCCGACTGCGGGGTGCCGGACTGGGCGTCGACGGACGAGGCGGGGGCGGGGGTGCCCGACTGGCTTTCCTCGGGGCTGTTGGCCGCGAAAGCCGCCGGGGTGGTCACGGCGGTCATGGCAAGGGTGCCCGCGGTTAGCAGCACCAATGCCGAGGTTGTGCGATGGGA
Organism: Actinomyces sp. HPA0247; assembly: GCA_000411415.1. GTDB lineage: Bacteria > Actinomycetota > Actinomycetes > Actinomycetales > Actinomycetaceae > Pauljensenia. The sequence continues at coordinate 108,889 of KE150450.1, forward strand.
CATCTATGGCTCACTTGGTTGACAACTGGGTCAGGGCATGGCCGTGGATACGGCATAACCCAGCGTCTAGGGTAGGGTTCCCTACCCTTACTGAAAAGCCCCACCCGGTTTTCTTCTCAGCATCCGTCAAGGGCTTTACGTGGACATTTATCCGCCGTAAACTATTTCTCTTAGTATCACCTTAGTTACAATAGTCGCCCTTAAATCGCGCTGGTCGCGGCAGGAAACGACAAACCCGCCGAGGAGGGTGCGGACGCGGGGTCCGGATCCCCTCCTGGCGGGTTGTCAGTTGCGCGTGCTGCGGCGCGTGATGAGATCAGAGGATGACGGCAGTGCCCGTCGCGATGGCGGCAAGCATGCCGTTGTCGGTGCCGGCCGTAAAGTAGTCGACCTTGACGCCGACGACCGCGTTCGCGCCCATGGACTGCGCGCGTGCACACATTTCGTTGACGGCGGTCGCGGAGGCGTTGCCGATCTCTTCCTCGTACTGGGAGGCGCGGCCACCGAACACGTTGGACAGGCTCGCGCCGAAGTCCTTGAAAACGTTCACACCGGCGATGGTCTCGCCCGACACCATGCCGATGTAGCGCTTAATCGGTACACCCTCAACGGTCGGGGTCGTCACAACAAGCATCATTCACTCCTTCATGCGGGGGTAACGGATCAACATTACCCGCCATCCCGCGCGGAGGCTAGTAGGTCCGCTCGCGCACGAACCCAGGGCGCCTGATGCCCCGCTCGTATCGGGACCTGAAACCCAATCGGTCAGACACGGCGGTGCTAGCATCCGAATGTCATCCACGTTCGCGGGCGCAGCGGTGCGCCCCACAGCTCATTCGGAGCGCCGACATGAAAATGCACGTCTACGGTCCTGGCGGGCGGGACTGCCCCACCGTCCTCATCATTCACCCGATGCTGTCCTCGGCCTCGAGCATGAAGGCTGCGCTCTGCGACCACATGGGTCCCGGGCTGCGTTTCCTCGTTCCGGACTTGTCCGCTCACGGGGACGAGGCCTCGACCCCCTACGTGTCAGCTGCGGCCGAGGCGGCGGCTCACGCGATGGTCGCCAGTTTCTCCGCGATGAGTGAGGAGAGCATCCGCGCGATCGTGCGCGACTGCTCGCATGTCAGCCTGCCGCCCCTCTCCCCTGCCATTCAGCGGCACTGCACCTTCGCGTACGGGCAGAAAGACTCGGACCTGCGGCTCGCGCGGCGCGTGATCCCACGCCTCTACCCGGAGACCGAGCTACGCGTCTGGCCCGGCTGGGGACACTGCGAGCGCATGAGCCGCGACGCGCGAGCCTACGGGGCAATGCTGCGCGACCTCGTCACGGAGGGGCGTTAGCCCTCCTGCTTCCGGTTGGGAAAGACGGCGATTGCGCAGGGGATGCGTCCTCGCACGAGGCGGAAGCGGGCCTCGTCGTAGCCCATCCCCTCGACGAACGCCTGGTACGAGGCCGGGGTGAAGTGCTCCTGAAAGCGCACCCCCAGGCGGGACAACAGCCGCGGAATGGGGTTGTTCGCACCATCTGCGAGGCTCACGTAGGTGGGGACGATGATCGTGCCGCCCGGCTTCACGACTCGAGCAAGTTCTCGTAAGGCTTGCGCAGGGTCAGGCAACAGGTGGATGACATTGCCCGCGACGGCCACATCGAAGGAATCGGCGGCGTAGGACAGGGCCGTAATGTCGGCTTGCTCGACGGTGACGTTCGAGTGTGTCGTGAGCTTCTTACGGGCTTGCGAGAGCATGCCCTCGGAGTAGTCCGTGGCGACCAGATGGGCGCAGACCGGGGCAATGGCGGCGCTGATCGCGCCGGTGCCACACGCGCATTCGAGGACACGATCGTCGGGGCGGATCATGCGCGCGACCGCCTCGCCCGTGCCGTCATAAGCAGCTCGGTTGAAGGTGTTTTCGAAGAAGTCGTAGAGCGGGGCAACCCGATCCCAGAACAATGCTAAACACCTCCGTATTCCCATGCATCGCACGAGGCCGACGCTGCTTCGCGCTGCTGGACATGATACGCCCGCGTGGGAGATGCCGGGGCGGAAAGGGGTTCTGTGCACAGGAACAGAACCACGAAGGCGCACGCGGACAGGTTATGCGGATACGAATAGGTTATTCACTTGCGGATAGGTTAATAAGCTATCCGCATCGTCATAACCTATCCGCATGTTCGTAACCTATCCGCGTAGGCGATTACGGCGCCCCGATCCCAGATGAGATTATTCTTCCACCCTCGAACAAAGTGACAGGACAACAAAAACCTATTGATACCCGAGTTCCAGAAACGCTCGAGGCGACTGCAAGGCATCTGTCAGAAGCCCCGCCCGGGCAAGACCGACCACTTTAGCCACAGTCCTTGCCTGACAGTTAATCGACCGCTCCGGATTATGCTCAATATCGGTGAATGCATCGAACGTCATAACCTGCTCAACGATCTTTTCATCACGACAGAGCGCAGACGCATACAACCAGTCGTAAAAATATGTCTTCGGCTCTAGCGGGAATTCATCTGAAAAATACTTGAATCCAACAAGCTCTCCACTATTCCTCAATCGCCGATCTGTTTTTGCTGCACGACTCGAGGCGTTGAGAAGATCAACAAACGGACCCCCATGCCGAAATACTTTTGAAGCCTGGAAAGCACATTCAACACTGTAACTTCCGCGACCTGGATCCTCAATCATCAAATTGAACGCGCTTAACTGAACTCCAATGTCCCTTTTACTCCTGGACGACACCTCCAGAACGCGCGACGAAGGAAACCTATCCACATACGACGCATGCAAACTTGCAACCGAACGCTGCTTCTGTCCAATAGAAGATCCGGGAAAATACTCAAAATCCAGAGACAGTTCCGAAACATACGGTTTGTCAGAGTCAGGTACAAAGACAGGCCTACGAGCCATGATGAGCCCCTTTCTCGCTCAACACAGTATCCCAACGATCAAGGAAAGCAAAAACACTCAAACTCATTAAAATTTTCACTTCCATTGACCACAAATACTTTCACACTTATTCAGACTGCGCAACCTTGCGCTCCTGTTACGAATGTGTGCCTCACAAACAAGTCACTTCGTTCCTCTGTGTACCCATCCAGGTATCAGACTCTCAATTTGTTCTCACGCGCATTCGCGATAGCTCGGCGCGCGAGTCCGAGGTGCGCACAGACCGGAACGATGTCGGCGCTGATCGCGCCGGTGCCGCACGCACCTTCGTGGACGCAGTCATCGCGTGCGACCGCCTCGCCCGTACCGTCGTAGGCGGCTCGGTTGAACGCGTTGTCGAAGAAGTCATCGAGAGGGGCGCTCCAATCCCACAGCATGCTCAGCACCTCCGTGTGCTTGTGCGTGACGCGAGCCTTAGGCCGTCGCGATACCGGGAATGCTACGCCCGAGAAGGCGGGGCCGGGACGAAACGGGCTTCTAGGCGCGGGGACAAATCCGCTAGGACACACGCGGATAGGTTGTGCAGATCCGGATAGGTTATTCGCATGCGGATAGGTTAATAAGCTATCCGCATCGTCATAACCTATCCGCATGTTCGTCACCTATCCGCGTAGTCGCGTGCAGCGCGCGGAGCGGCCTCGTGCGCGCGATTATGCCCGCTGCACGCGGCGCGTATGAATGAAGGCACCGACGCCGTGGGCGACGAAGCCGAGCAGACTATAGCCGACCCCGTAGATGAGGGCGCTGTCGTTGAAGAACAGGTACATCGGCGCGAGGAAACACACGAAAGGCGCGAGCAGCCACAGGAGGCTGAACCCCTCCTTGGCTCCGTCCCAAGCGCCAAACCCCATCGCTAGGAGTGGATTGATCGCGAGCAGGATCAGGAACGCGAGGCTCTTCACGATCTCCATCGAGTCCGAGACGCGCGAGACGCCAAACCACGCTGCGGGTACCAGCAGGTAGATGCCGAACAGCACGGCGATACGAATCCACGTTGATTTTGTCGCCCACCTCATGGCTCAATCATATCCGCGTTCTGCGAGGAATAATCCGTTTTGACACATCAATCATGTATGCCTTGAGAAAGGCGCACGACATCGAACGTCGCGGCGCACACGAGGCCGCCACAGGGCCACAGGCTAGCTGCAGAAACTACCGAAGAAACCGCTCTTTTTCTCAGCGAGGGCGTACTCCTCGTCGGTATGGTTCTTATCGCACCACTGATCCGGGGGAACCTCTTCCTTCACCGAGTCGATGTGCTTGCCGCAGCCCTTCCAGGTGATCTTTCCGCATACCTCGCAGGTAGTGGGTCGACACATGATTGTCTCCTTCGTTGTCGCGCCTCGAGCCCCTCGTTGGACCCGGTGCATGGTGTTGCGAGCTTGCGCTCTCAGGCTGGTTGCACCATCGCATGAGGCCAGTCGGAGGACCGAGTGCTCGGGTTTGTTGATCGGGACGCTCCCGGTTGTGACTAGAGATTCTACTGCTTCGATCTCCGACGCGGGGTCGTTTGCGAGGCAGGAATCCTCATGCTTATTCCTTCCCGGTGACCAGCACGGCCTCGGCCTTCTCTCCGAGCCATGCCCGCAGCGTCTGGATGCCGCCCGACGCCATGGTGACGTTGAAGCCCGCCGCGCGCACGATGCGGTAGCCGATCCAGGAGCGCACGCCCGCGGCGCACATCACGACGAAGGGCTGGTCGCCGACGCTCTCGTCGACCCAGGCCTGAACCTCATCGAGGCGGTCGCGCAGCTGCGTGTGCGGGATGTTGAGGGAGTTCGGCATGTGCCCCGCCGCGTACTCCCCCACCGTGCGCACGTCCAGAACCGGTATCTCTTCGATGAGGGCCTCCGGGCCGGTAAGGACAAGCTGGCCAGTCAGGACATTGTGGGCGACCATGCCGGTCTGATTGACGGGGTCCTTGGCCTGGCCGTAGGGCGGCGCGTAGGCGAGGTCCAGGTCGATCAGGTCCGTCGCCTTCAGGCCCGCTCGCATGGCGGTCGCGATGACGTCGATGCGGCGGTCCACGCCGTCGGCGCCCACGGCTTGCGCGCCGAGAATCTGTCCGTCGGTGCCCACATGCATGAGGATGTGCACGGGTTTGGCACCGGGGAAATAGCCCGCGTGCTGGTTGGCGTGCGTATGCACCGTGAAGTACTCCGTGCGCGAGGCGTCCAGGGTCTCGCGGTTGGCGCCAGTCATGGCGACGGTCAGGCTCCCGATCCGGACGATCGCCGTGCCCTGGGGGCGCGGGATGGGGCGCGCGGTGGCCTCGCCGTGCTGCGCGTCAGCGATCGCGTCGGCGACGAGGCGTCCCCCGCGGTTCGCGGGTCCGGCCAGGGCGACGGGGCGTTCGTGGTCGCGACTGATCGTGCCGTCACCGACCGCGTAGACGTCGCTTGCACTCGTACGCCCATGCTCATCAACGAGGATGTAGCCGCGGCTGGTCTCGATGCCCGCGGCCTCGGCAAAGGCGGTGTCGGGGCGGACGCCGGTCGACAGGACGATGACGTCGGCGTCCAGCACGGTGCCGTCGGAGAGTGTCACGGAGTCGTAGTCGTCGCCGCGGGTGATGGACTGGGCGGCGACGCCGGCGTGAACGTACACGCCGAGGGCGCGCAGCTCCTGCGTGACCAGCGTGGCCATCTCGACTTCGAGGGGCGGCAGGACGTGTTCGGCGAACTCGACGAGGTGGGTCTCGAAGCCTCGCTGTGCGAGGGCTTCGGTGGCCTCGATGCCGATGAAACCGGCGCCGAGGACGACCGCTCGCATGCCCGAGGCCTCGCGCAGGGCGAGGGCGTCGTCGACCGTGCGCAGGGTGTGCACGCGCGGGGAGTCGAGGCCGTCGATCGGGGGCCTGCTTGCGAGGGCTCCCGGGGAGAGGATGAGGTAGTCGTAGGTGAGCTCGTAGGTGTCGCCCGTCTCCGTGTTGGTGACCTGGACGCTGTGGGCTCCGGGGTCGATCGCGGTGGCCTCGGAGTTGATGCGCACGTCGAGGTTGAGGGCAGCCTTGAGTGATTGCGGGGTGTGGAGGAGGAGTTTGGCGGGGTCTTCGATCTCGCCGCCGACGTAGTACGGGAGCCCGCAGTTCGCGAAGGACACGTATTTGCTGCGCTCCAGCACGATGATCTCGGCGCCCTCGTCGCGCCTGCGCAGGCGCGCTGCCGCGCTCATGCCACCGGCGACTCCTCCGACGACTACTACTCGCATGTGCGGCTCACTTTCTGGCTTGAGGACGGGTCTTCTTTGACTGTTTCGATGATACCCGCTGGAGAATCTGAAAACGCGAGGTCTCGGCAAGCTCTTCTACCGCTTCCAGGCACAGAAAACCCCGGGATTCCAACGGAAACCCGGGGTTCCAGGTTCTCACGGCTGTGCCGCCTCAGCGTCGAGCAGATGCTCGTGCTTCTTCAAGGCTGAGTCGATACTGTTCCGCTTCTGGTTCTTCAGTGAATTCGAGAAGGTTCCCGGCAATGTCTTTGAGGGCTTCACGAACCTCTGCGGGGGTAGCGTAAAAGAACTCGCGCCGCGCGTTGATGCGGTTGACACGTTTGGCTGCAAAGCGGTGGTGCAGCTCAGTTTCGACGCTTACAGCGTCATCGGAGAAGAACAAGGCGTGGACATCAAAGTTGAATGGCACGGACGCATCTCCGAGTTCACGGACACGATCCATGGGGTCGAGGCGGCGTGTCATACCGATCTTGACCATACGTTCGCCGAAAGACCCAATGTTCGAGATGACGTAGACATATCCAGCACGGCTGTTGGCCTCCCGTTTTTCGACATCGTTGATGCCTTCTTCGATCTCGGCGAGCTGCTGGCGCAACTTCTCCGCTTCGGTACTGTTGCCCGCCTCCTCAACGGCTTTGAGGACATTGAGGTAGTGCTGGCGTTCTTTTTCGAGACGTTCGCGTTCGGCCCGGAGTTCCTTCTCAGCGCGCGCTTGTTCGCGTAGCCGTGCGCGCTCTTCCCGCTCAGCTTCTTTCTCAGCTTTCTTGGCATTCTGGTACTGGAGCGTGAGTTCAAGTTCCTTGATGCGCAGCCGGTGGTAGTGGAAATTGATCTGGAGGTTGATGAGTGCGCCAAGTTTGACTATCTGATCCCGGGCTCTTTCGAGTCGGTTGCGGGCAACGTTCCCGTTACCTGCCTTAACGGTGAGGACGCAGTTCTCCGCCTCGGCGTTGTAGGCGCGGAGCATCATTTTCGCCATGTCGTGGACGAACTTGCGGCCCTTCGCCTTGGAGTCGTTGAAGGTAAAGGTTTCACTCGCATCTACTGCGGCACCTGTACGGATCATCTCCTTGATCGTGGCTCGAACCTCATCAAGCTGACCTTTCAGAGCGACCGAGGAGGCGGCGGGACTTTCGTAGTCGGTCCACCCAACATCAAGCATCTTGATACCCTCGTCGTAGCGGATCCCTAGGGCGTGCAGCTCCGCCTTCTGCTCCATGGTCTTCGCTTTGACGCGCTCGAGTTTCGCCGCGCTCCTTTCAACTTCCATGTTGATATCGCGAAGGCGCTTCTCCGCAGCTGCCTGCCCCTGAGCGAGTTGCTTGGCATGCTGCTCATGCTGCTGGCGGAGAGACGCGATAGCGGCTTCCTGCTCTCGGCGCGTCTGTTCGACAAGGGCGCGCATTCTCGTAATCTCGCCGCCACCTGCCCGCTCGATGAGGCCCGACAACTCGGCGATGGTGCGTTGCGCGTCGTTGTACTGCTGTTCACCAATCGCGAGTTTCTGCTGCAGTTCTGCGATTTGTTTGCCTCCGAAGATGGGCATGGCGTCTTCGCCTCCTCATAAGTTGTATGACGCAGCTTACCTTATCAGTGATAGTTTTCAGGTATAAGCATACCCATGTGCTGAGCATGAGTATCGCTTCGTTGCACTGACCGCGGATCGCGCAGCTCCGCACTGAGGGGAGTCGGGGCGGACCTGAGGTATCACGACATAAGAGAATTCGCCGCACTTCCCCAAACTAACCCCCAAGCGAGTTGAACACAGCTGATACGACGCTTGTTCCTCATAGATGCCGATGCGAAGAACTGTGGAGAGACTCCTCTTCGAGACGAACAAGGAGCGAGGCCCACTTCCGGGCCTTCTGACGGTTGATTATTTCACAACTAGCCCAGGGGGAATCCTCGCTCCATCCACGAAAGTACCAAACGTCCTCGCGCATGATGCGCGTACGCCACCATGCGGGAAAGTAGTTCATCAGTTAGCGTCAACGCATGGACCACGGCACAGTGACGACGTTTGTTGAAGACGCCATCGAAGAGCTCGAGCAGCGCAACGCGCTCGAGGAAGCTGAATACCTGCGTATGATGCTCGAGTGCGACGGCCCCGACGTTGACGGCGCAGTCTCGTCGCTCGTCAAATACGGCGCGGTCACGGTCGCCTGGGTTGAGCGGCTCGCAGCGATCAACGAAGAATCTGTGGGGTTCTTCGACGAAGAACTGGCGGAACTGCGCGAGGGGCTCTCGGGCGCCTAGGCTCGCTACACGCCAGAGAGACCCCTGATCAGGCCATGCCGCACGCCGGCGGACAGGCACCGAGGCTCGCGTCGCGCCAGACAGGAGCGCCCGAGACGCACACAAACCCCGGGCTTCCAACGGAAGCCCGGGGTGGTGATTGTGGAGATGGGGGGAATCGAACCCCCGTCCAGCAGCCGGCCCCGAATTCTTCTCCGAGCGCAGTCTACGGTTTTATTTCTCAGCCCCCAGCATTGCGTAGACACACCGCCAGATAGGCTCAGTTGATGAAGTGTCGGAGGCGCCCCACCAACATGGGCGACTCCCAGTGGCTCCCTAGACGACGCCAGACACCGGGCCGGAAGCAACTCCCGGGCTGACGGACTAAAGGTTCAGGCTGCGATATCAGGCAGCGAGAACGTAGTCGGTGCGATTCTGTTCGGCACCTATTGGTTTGCACGCATCGTTAACGAGATGAGCGTACATTCTCGGCTCGCTTCACTTCGATCGACGACCACTGTCGAAACCGATCATCCCCTCTTGAGTTTTCAACTCCCCGACGCCCAGCGTTACCGCAGACCGTCGGACACATCAGTTTACGCCCGCAGTCCCCACCCGTCAAGGGAAAACCAAAGCCTCAGAGCAGCTTCGTCGACTCCAGCTTTTCCACCATGCGCCGATTGTTGCGCACCAGCAGCGGGCGCAGAGCCAGCCCCAGGAACGCGGTGAACAGGATGAAGGAAGCCAGGAACCACATGGCGTCCCCGTACTCGTGGCCCGCGTATCCGGCGATCGACGCACGCAGCGCCGTGATCGCGTGCGTGGCCGGCAGGAACGGGGAAACGGACGAGAAGAAGGAGGGCAGGATCGCCAGCGGGAACGCTCCCCCGGCGCCCGAAATCTGCAGGACCAGGAGCAGCACGCCCAGGGCCTTACCCGCATTTCCGAACGTCGCGATGAGCGTGTACATGAGGAAGGAGAACACGACGGCGGTCAGCCACAGCGTGCCCATGAACTGCAGCGGGTGAGCGTGCTGCACCTTCAGGAAGTACAGGTCCCCCAATCCCACCAGGGTCGCCTGCGTGAGAGCGATTGTCCCAAAGATCAGGTAGCGCCCCAGGTATCCGGCGGCCAGGCCGACGGGCTTCGCGGTGAGGGTCGCGCGCAGCGGGTCGCCTTCCGGCAGACCGTCGGCGACGGTGGCGTCCGTGACGTCCGAGCGCAGCGACACGACCATCAGGATGGAGCCCACCCACAGCGCCAGGATCGTGTACAAGGGCGCCATCTGGGAGCCGAAGTTCGCGACCGGGTAAACGGGAGTCTTCTCCACGCCGACAGGGGCCGCGATGGCCGCCGCCAGGGCCTCGGGATTATTCCCGATGATGGTCCCGAGCGTTGTCAGGTCGCCACTGGCAAGCGCCTCGCTGATCGAAGCGTGCAGGGAGTCGAGCTTTCCGGCGGCCTCGCGCAGGCTCGTGGCCGCGCCAGCCAGGTTATCGTGCAGCTGGGTGAGCCCCTCGCGCGCACTCCCGCTCCCGTTCGAGGCCGTGGACGTCGCACCCTCGAGGGACGTGCGGGCGGCGCTCAGCGAGGATTGGGCCGAGGCCAGGGTGGAGGCCAGCGATTCGAGCTGGGGCCGCAGGTTGGTCTCGTAGTCGGAGGACAGGCCGTCGACCGCGGAGCGCGCCTGAGCAATCAGGCCGTTCACCGTGTCATGCCCGGCCTGCGCGTTCGCGACCTTGGAGTCCAGCTCGGAGGCGGAGGAACGCAGCCCGTTCGCAACCGCCGTCAGACGGTCGGAAGCGGCCTGCAAGCGATCCAGCGAGGACTGGGAGACAGGCGAGCCCGGCAGCGCCGCGAGCGTCGACTTGATCGACGCGAAGCTGGCGGCCTGCGTGTCCAGCACGGAGGCCTGCGAGCGCAGCGTCGAGGCTGCGTCCGATGCGCTCGTCGAGCCGTTCGCATACACGTTCTCGACGGCGTTCGACAGGGAGGACAGCGAGGACTGCGAGGAGGAGATCGCGTCGGATACCGCGGAGACCGCCGCCGACGCAGCGGATCTGAGTCCGCTCGCTCCGGCCTGAGCGCTCGAGACCGCGGACTGCGCGGAACCCTTCGCGCTGCCCAGCCCGTTCACGAGCGTGGTCGTCGAGTCGATGAGCGTCACCGAGGAGCCCACGAGGGACGCGTAGGCATCCGCACTATCGGCCGCGGTACGCAGGCGCGAGGCGACCGTCTGCACGCGATTATCGAGGGCCGTCACCGTGTTGACTGCGGTCGGCGACGACAGCGCGTCCCCCACCGACGTCGCCGTATCGAGGGCAACCTCGGAGAGCGTCTGCACGAAGATCTGGTTCACCTGGGCGCTCACGGCCTCGGCACCCTGCCCGGCGATCTTCGGCGAGATGCCGTTCTTCTTCTCGTTGACGTAGTAGGTCATCGGCGCGGAGGAGGCTCCCCCGTCGAAGAAGGTGAGCATCTCCTGGGAGAAGTCCGACGGGATGACGATGGCCGCGTAGTACTCACCCGAGCGCGTCCCCTCGACCGCCTCGTCCTCGGACGCGATGACCCAGTCGAAGTTGTCGTTCTTACGCAGCGCGGACACCACGGAATCGCCGATGTTGACGTGCAGCGGTACCAGGTCCGACTTGTAGCCCGCGTCCGTGTTTGCAATCGCGATGCGCAGGCTCTTCGTGTTCCCGAACGGGTCCCACGACGCCGCCACGTTGAACCACGTGAACAGCGACGGAATGACGACCAGGCCGAAGACAACGACGCTCGCGATCAGGGAACGATGCGCGCGGCGCAGGTCGGCGCGGTAGATAGCCCAGATGGTCCTCACTGCTGCTCTCCCTTCGCCGCCTCCGATGCTTCGCCCGCGCCGTCCTCATCGACGAGGCCGGGGCCGGCCTCGTCCGCGTCCTCTCCCCCGCGCTCACCCAGGGTTGAGGCAAGCGCCGACGAGATCGACGCCCCCACGGCGGCCGCGCCAAGCGCGAGACGCGATCGCGCGCCCTGCACGCGGCGGGTGAGCAGGGAACGCACGTCCTGCTCGTCCATGGCACCGAGGAGCTGCTGACGCGCCAAAGCCTCGCGCAGGTACTCCAGTCCAATCAGGAAAGTGATGACGAGGAGGACCCAGACGATCCAGGCGCCCAGAATGATCGGCACCTCCGCCACATTCGCGACGGACAGCACCGCCAGAGCCACCGGCACGATAACCCCGAGAATGATCGCGATGCGGCGAATCGTCGGGTAACGACGTTCGAAGCGCGCGGCACGGCCGCTCACCGAGCGCTGGAAGCCGTCGTGATCGGCCAGGGCCGCCACGATCTGCGTCAGGCGATAGCGGTTGGAGGGAACGCGCGTGGCCTCGGCCAGGAAGAGCCCGGAGGACGCCAGGTCGCGGGTGATCATCGCGTTCAGATTCACCAGGAACGGGCGCAGCGCGAGGCCGATCGCGAAGGCAACCAGCGCCTCGGCACCGAGAACCGCCAGGCACGACAGGTAGGTGTGCCCATAGAACCCGGCCACGATCTCACGCAGCGCGTTAATGCCGTAGGTGAAGGGGAACAGCGGGTGCAGGAAGCGGAAGAAGGACGGGAGCATCTCGATCGGATACAGGCCGGCAGACCCGGGAATCTGCATGACCATGATGATGACGCACAGGCCCTTGCCGATGTGCTGGAAGCAGGTCGAGAGCATGTAGACGATCGACACAAACACCAGCGAGATGATCATCGCCGTCCCCACGAACGCGGGACGCGACACCGTCTGCACGCCGATAATCAGGTCGCCGATCGACACAACGAGCCCCTGAATGACCCCGAAGAAGGCGAGAAGCATCCACCGGCCCATGTACTTGGCGGCAGAGGACGTGGGGCCGATGCCCTCCTCATCCACATCGAGCTTCAGGAGGAGGACGAGCGAGAACGCGCCGATCCACAGCGCCAGGTTCGTGAACAGCGGGGCCATCGCCGAACCGTAGGCGGCCACGGGGTACACGGCCTTCGTCTCGATCTGCGTCGGCGAGGCCATGAAGGAGGCGATCGACTCGGCGTTGACTCCCAGGGAATCCGCGAGGTCACGCAGCGTGTTCGAGGAGGACAGCGAGGAGATGTCCGTGGCCACCGAGTTCAGGTCGGTCGTGATCGCAGCGACGTTCGTGGCGCTCGTCTGGGTCGCCGTCTTTGCCCCGTCCAGGAGGGAGTCGAGCTGGTCAAGCAGGCCCGACACCTGGTCGCGCTGGCTGCGCAGTGTATCGAGGGAGCCTCGCATCGAGGAGGACGCGCTCGAAAAATCATCGAGCGCCGAGGAAATGGCGGGCAGCTGGGCGGAGACGCCACTGCGCGCGTTCGTGACAGCGGTCGACACGGCCACTGACGCGTCGGACGCCGACGTGAGCGCGGTCGTGATCGACGAGGAAGTTGACGAGAGATCCGAGTTGAGGGTCGTCAGGCTACTCAGGGCCGTGGACAGCGCAGCGTTCTGGTTCGTCAGGTCGTTCAGTGCCGTGCCTGCAGCGGGCAGGTTCCCGATCCCCAGGGCGTTCAGATCCGCGAGCACCTCGCCCACCGAGTCGTTAATCGACGCACCCTCAGTGAGCAGCCCACCGACGCGCCCGGTGGCGCCCTGCACGGCACCGTCAAGGGTGCCTGCGTCGGCCGAGACACCCGCCAGGGCGCTCGCCGCATTCGAGGACAGGCCATCAAGAGCCCCGCCCATCTGGCTCGAGAATGAGGCCAGCGACGTGCGCGAGTCGCTCACAAGCTGGTCCGCTTGGTCCAGCGACGCCGACAGATCCGAAGCCGCGCTATCCAGCTCACCCAGGGTGCCGCGCGCCGAGGCCACCGAGGCCTTCGCCGCGTCAATCTTCTCCCCCATGCCGTCCAGGGTCTGCGAGGCACTGCCGAGCTTGGCCGAGGCCTCGGACACCGACGCGGACACGTCCGAACGCTTCTGGTCAGCGTTGTTCGCGATGCTCACCCCGGCCTCGGACGCCTTCTCCGACAAAACCTTGGCCACCGTCGAGACGAACGCGGAATTGATCTGGCGATCCAGCGCCGTCGCACCCGCCCCCGTGATCTTCGGGGCGACCGCGTTGTTCTTCTCGTTGACGTAATACTGGATATTTGGCTTGACGTAGGTTCCGTCAACGATGCCCGTCAGGTCGCGCGAGAAAGACGCCGGGATGATGAAGGCCGCGTAGGAATCGCCGCGCTCGACCTCCGCGCGGGCCTCGTCCGCGCTCACGAAGTGCCAGCCCAGCTGATCGTTCTGCTTCAGCTGAGTTTCCAGCATCGCACCCACGTTCACGGTGCCGATCCGGTCCTTGGTCGCGCCCTCGTCCTCGTTCGCCACCGCCACGCGGATGTGGGAGGTCTGCGAGTACGGATTCCAGAACCCGACGATGTTGAACCACGCGTAGAGCGCGGGCACGAACGCCATACCGATGATGACAATCCATGCGGCCGGTACACGTACCAGCCTCAGCAGATCACGACGAAAAATCCTGACGGGACCCCGCACGGAATCGCCTTCTTTCCCCTATCGGCGGGCCTGCTTCACGTAGCGGCGCATCGCCCGCTCGGCCTCGCGCTGATCCTGCTTTTCGCGCAGCGCCTGACGCTTATCCCACTCCTGCTTGCCCTTGGCCAGGGCGATTTCGACCTTGACGCGGCCGCCGATGAAGTAGAGCTCCAGGGGCACGATCGTGTAGCCCTTCGCGGCCACCCGGTCCTGCATACGGTCGATCTCCGCGCGGTGCAGCAGCAGCTTGCGCTTGCGCGTGGGCGCGTGGTTCGTCCACGAGCCCTGCGAGTACAGGGGAATATTGGCGCCGTAGAGCCACGCCTCTCCCCCGTTGATCTCGACCCACGAATCCACGAGGGAGGCGCGCCCCATGCGCAGCGCCTTCACCTCGGTGCCCATGAGAGCCAGGCCGGCCTCCCACGTGTCCTCAATCGTGTAGTCGTGGCGCGCCTTCTTGTTGCGGGCAATCGTCTTCTTCGCGTCGGAGGCAGCCTTAGCGCGCTGCCCCTCCGTGGGCTTGGGCTTCTTCCAATCCTTGGGCATGCTGCCTCCTTTCAGACTCGTTTTCCGCGCAACGTGCGGAAAGACCCCCGTAGCAAAACGCTACGAGGGTCCATCCTAACGCGGATTACAAATAATCCATCGGTTCAACGTAGCTTCCGTTCTGAATGACACCAAAATGCAGGTGGCATCCGGTCGCGTAGCCGGTCGAGCCGACCTCACCCAGCGCGTCGCCCGCGTTCACGTACTGCCCCGGAGACACGTACTGGGCCTGCATGTGCAGGTACTCGGTGATGACGGAGTTACCACCGACGAGGCCGTGGTTGATGTCCACGTAGTTGCCCGCCGAGTAGTCCGAGGACACCGCGTTGACGTAGCCCGAGGCCACGGCGCGAATGATCGTGCCACAGTCGGCGGCCATGTCGGTGCCCGAGTGGCCCTTCATGACGCCCAGGACCGGGTGGTAGCGCATGCCAAAGGGGCTGGTCACGACGATCGGAATGTCGAGCGGGCTACGGAAGCCCGAGGCCGACACGTAGGAGGCCCCCGACGCGATGTTTGCGGCATCAATCGCCGCGAGCTCCGCGCTGCGCGCCTGATAGTCCGCTTCGGCCTGGTCGAGCGAGGCCTGAACCTGGCCCTTCTGGGCATCCCACTCGGCCTGCTTGGCCTGCGCCTGCGTCTTCAGGTTATTGAGCTCCGTGAGCTTGGAGTCAGCCTCGCTCTTCGCAGCCTTCGCCTCGGCCTCGGCCTGCGCGGCCTTCTCCTCCAGGTCGGAAATACGGTCCGTGATCGCGTTCTGACGAGTGGCCTGCGTGCGCTGGGACGAGGAGACATCCAGCGCGGCGGTCATCGTCTGGCTCTCCGTGCGCAGCGCCATGTCGGCGGCCGCCGCACGGTCGGTAATCGACTCCGTACCACCCGCGGTCAGGGCCACGGCGACAGGATCAACGTTGCCTTCGCGGTACTTGCGACGCACCAGATCGGCAATCGCACGCTGAGCGTCGTCGGCCTGCGTGGTGGCCGCAGTTAGCGACTGGTCGATGCGGTTCTGCTCGCCCTGGGCGGCATTCAGCTCGCCCAGGATCGTCGCGTGCTCACGCGACTTCGCGTCGTACGTCGCGGTCGCACTCTCGTAGGCGGCCTGCGCCACCGGAATCTGCCCGTTGAGAGCCTGCAGGTCGATGAAGACCTGCGCGAGCGACGCGTCGATGCCCTCCAGCTGTGACTGCAAAGCATTGACCGTCGCCTCAGCCTCTGCGGCTGCGTTCGCGGCGGCGTCGCGCTCGTCGTCGGCACGAGCAGGCAACGCCTGACTCATCGCCGCGAAGGACGCCACCGCCAGAGCGAGCGCGCCGACACGCAGCGCGCGACGGCCACGATGATGCAGGAAACGGGACATGAGACTTACGCCTTCGTGTACTTCGCGAGCGAGAACGCCGACGCGATAACCGCCAGCGCAACCGCTGCCAGGACGAGGATCGGCGTCATGATCGCCACCTCGCCCATACCGATAAAGTTCGTCCACTTAAAGGAGGGGGCCATCCACCCCTGGACGATGAAGTGGACGCCGGCGAACAGCGAGCCGATCGCGAACACAGCGCCCACCAGCGCGGCCAGCGCGCCCTCAATCATGAAGGGGGCCTGAATGAACAGGTTCGAGGCACCGACGTATCGCATGATCTGCGTTTCCTGCTCGCGGCTCATCGCGCTCAGGCGGATCGTCGTCGAGATCAGCAGGATCGCCGCGACGACCATGATCGCGCCGAGGCCCAGGGCGGCCGTGCGAGCGGCGCCCAGGACGCGGAACAGGGGCTCAACGACCTCGCGCTGGTCGCGGACCTCGGACACGCCGGGAGTCCCGGAGAATTCCTCCTTGACCACCGAGTACTGCTCGGGGTTGACCAGCTTGATGCGGAACGCGAACTGGAGCATGTCCGGCGTGGTCCACTGGGTCAGCGCATCGTTACCGTTGAGACGCTTGAAGTTCTCGTAGGCCTCTTCCTTCGTCTCCTCGTACACGTTCGCCACGTACGGGCTCATCTCGGCGGAAGCCAGCTTTTGGCGCACCGCGTCGATCTGCGCATCGGTCGCCTCGGTTGCGTTGCAATTCGGGGCTGCGTCGTTGATGGCGCACATGTAGATGGTGACCTCGATCTTGTCGTACCACTCCGACTTCATCTTGGACACCTGCATCTGGGTCAGGCCCGCGATGCCCACGAAGAGGAGGGACACGAAGGTCACGAGGATGACGGCAACGCTCATCGCGCGGTTACGCGACAGGCCCTTGCCGACCTCGGACAGAATAAAACGAAGTTTCACTGGTGTTACCTCCCGGCCCCGTAGACGCCGCGGTTCTGATCGCGAACGACGTCGCCGGCCTCAAGCTCGATGACTCGCTTACGCATCTGGTTGACGATGTCCGCGTCGTGGGTGGCCATGACGACGGTCGTGCCCGTGCGATTGATTCGATCCAGGAGACGCATGATGCCCAGCGACGTCTCCGGATCCAGGTTGCCGGTGGGCTCATCCGCCAGCAGCAGCTCGGGACGATTCACCATGGCGCGCGCGATAGCGACGCGCTGCTCCTCACCGCCGGAGAGTTCGTGCGGCAGACGCGACTCCTTGCCGGACAGACCCACGAGATCGAGGGCGTCCGGGACGGCCGTCTCGATCGCATGACGCGGCTTTCCGATGACCTGCATGGCCAGCGCGACGTTCTCGTACACGGTCTTAGAAGGCAGCAGTCGGAAGTCCTGGAAGACCGTGCCGATCTGGCGGCGCAGCTTCGGGACCGCCCACGTGGACAGCTTGGACACGTCCTTGCCGAGCACCCACACCTTGCCGCTGGTCGCCTTCATCTCGCGCATGACGAGCTGCAGGAACGTGGACTTGCCGGAACCCGACTTGCCGACGAGGAACACGAATTCTTCGCGTTCCACCTCCAGCGAGACGTGGTCCAGCGCGGGCTGGGCACCTGGCGTGTACACCATGGTGACATCTTCAAAACGAATCATGGGACCGTCCGATCGGGGTCAATAGTCCCTGTCAGATTAGGTAACGATCGTGTCACGACCCGGCTGCGACACGCGGAAAACCGCCGGTGTGTCACTCAGCCCTCCGCCTGGGATGCCTTGGACACGCACGCGGCCCCGGCCTCGTGCATAGATTGACGAGGCCGGGGCCGGGTGATGCGTTGACGCGCTGCTCAGTCCTGGGCGGCGTTCTGCTCGTTCTTGCGCCAGCGGATACCGGCGTTGATGAAGCCGTCGATGTCGCCGTCGAAGACGGACTGGGGATTGCCGGACTCGTACTCGGTGCGCAGGTCCTTGACCATCTGATACGGCTGGAGGACGTAGGAGCGCATCTGGTCGCCCCACGACGCCTTGACGTCGCCGGCGAGCTCCTTCTTCTTCGCCTGCTCTTCCTCGTGGCGCAGGACGAGGAGGCGGGACTGCAGGACGCGCAGAGCGGCCGCGCGGTTCTGGATCTGCGATTTCTCATCCTGCATGGACACGACGATGCCCGTCGGGATGTGGGTCATACGCACGGCCGAGTCGGTCGTGTTCACGGACTGACCACCGGGGCCCGAGGAGCGGAAGACGTCGACCTTCAGCTCCGACTCGGGAATCTCGATGTGGTCCGTCGTCTCGATCAGAGGAATGACCTCGACGGCAGCGAAAGACGTCTGGCGGCGGCCCTGGTTATCGAAGGGGCTGATACGCACGAGGCGGTGGGTGCCGGCCTCGACGCTCAGCGTGCCGTAGGCATAGGGGGCCTGGACCTCGAAGGTCGCCGACTTCAGGCCGGCTTCTTCAGCGTAGGACGTATCCATGACCTTCGTCGGGTAGCCGTGACGCTCCGCCCAACGCAGGTACATGCGCAGGAGGATCTCGGCGAAGTCGGCGGCATCCACGCCGCCCGCGCCGCTTCGGATCGTAATGACGGCATTGCGCTCGTCGTACTCGCCGTCCAGCAGCGTGCGGATCTCCAGGTCACTCAAGTCCTTGCGGAGCTTCTCCAGATCAGCCTCGGCCTCGGCCAGGATGTCGGCGCTCTCGTCCGGGTCCTCGGCGGCCATGTCCACCATGGCCTCCAGGTCGTCGATGCGCTCGCTCATCTGCGTGACGCGATCGAGCTCGCTCTGGCGGTGGCTGAGCGCGCTCGTGACAGCCTGGGCGGCGCTCGGGTCGTCCCACAGGTCGGGCGCGGCCGCCTTCTCATTCAGCTCGGCGATCTGCGCGCGCAGCTTGTCCGGCTGCACGACCGCGAGGATGTTCTCCATGGTGGTGCGCAGGGACGGGATCTCTTCAGAAAATTCAATGGCCACCCATCCAGGGTAGCGGATCGGGCCGCCAACGAGGAATGCTACGGCGCTGTGGTGGCAGGGCTTACTCCCCCGCCAGCGGCAGAGACGACGGTGCCCCGACGCCAGTAAGACGCCGGGGCACCAACAAGAAGCGGATCAGATGAGACCCATCGCGACCATCGCGTCGGCCACCTTGCGGAAGCCCGCCAGGTTCGCGCCGGCCACGTAGTCGCCAGCCACACCGTATTCCTCGGCGGTGGCGACGGTGTTCGCGTGGATGTCGACCATGATCTGGTGGAGCTTGGCGTCGGTCTCCTCGAAAGGCCACTGGGTGCGGCCCGAGTTCTGCTGCATCTCGAGGCCGGAGGTGGCCACGCCACCCGCGTTGGAAGCCTTGCCGGGGGCGTAGGCGACGCCCGCCGCCTGCAGGGCCTCGATCGCCTCGGGGGTGGTCGGCATGTTCGCGCCCTCGGCGACCAGCTGGACGCCGTTCTTGATGAGGCTCTGAACGCCGGACAGCGGCAGCTCGTTCTGGGTCGCGCAGGGCAGGGCCACGTCACAGGGGACGTCCCAGATGGAGCCGTCGGCCACGAAGACGGCTCCGGGGCGCTCGGCAGCGTAGTCGGAGACGCGTCCACGACGCACCTCCTTGACGTCCTTGAGCAGCGCGACGTCAATGCCGGCCTCGTCCACGACGTAGCCGGAGGAGTCGGAGACGGCGACGACGGTCGCGCCCAGCTGCTGGGCCTTCTCGGTCGCGTAGATCGCCACGTTGCCCGAGCCGGACACCACGACGCGCTTGCCGTCGAAGCTGGTGCCCTTCGCGGCGAGCATCTCGGCGGCGAAGTAGACGAGGCCGTAACCGGTGGCCTCGGTACGCGCGAACGAACCGCCCCAGGTCAGACCCTTGCCGGTCAGGACGCCCGCGTCGAAGCGGTTCTTAAGGCGCTTGTACTGGCCGAACATGTAGCCGATCTCGCGGCCGCCCACGCCGATGTCGCCAGCGGGCACGTCGGTGTCGGGGCCGATGTGGCGGGAGAGCTCAGTCATGAAGGACTGGCAGAAGCGCATAACCTCGGCATCGGACTTGCCCTTGGGGTCGAAGTCCGCGCCACCCTTGCCGCCACCCATGGGCAGGCCGGTCAGGGCGTTCTTGAAGATCTGCTCGAAACCGAGGAACTTGATGATGGACAGGTTCACGGAGGGGTGGAAGCGCAGGCCGCCCTTGTAGGGGCCGAGCGCAGAGTTGAACTGGACACGGAAGCCGCGGTTCACGTGGATGTTGCCCTTGTCGTCTGCCCACGGGACGCGGAACTGGAGCTGACGCTCGGGCTCCACGATGCGGTCGATGATGGCCAGGTCGGCGTACTCGGGGTGACGCTCGGCGAGGGGCGCGATGGTCAGGAGGACCTCGTAGACGGCCTGGTGGAACTCGGCCTGGGCGGGATCACGGCGCTGAACGGATTCGAAAACGGAGGCCAGCGCGGGGGAAAGACGAGATGTATCAAAGCTGCTCATGGCCTAAAGTTTACGTTTCGTTTACCCGAGCGTCCCTCGCCGTCCCACAATGTGACCGTAGCGGACGCCACTTTAGCGCTGCCCGTGAGCCTCTCGAAGACGCGCACTCGAGGTCCGCATCAGCTCGGGAACCGCCGTCGTACGCAGGACAGGAGGCACCAACGACACGGTCGGCCGTGCACTCACTGTGACCTCCACCTCGGTATCACTGACATTCACCGCGCTCACAGTCACGCCATCACCCACCTTGCACGTGGTGTCCGACAGCGCCGCAAGGCCCTCCTCGACCCGAGAACGCACCCCCGCCTCGTCGACTTCGAGCGCGTCCCCTTCCACGAAGAACGAGCCGCTTGAGGCGTTGCCACCTCCAACGCTCGCCAGGGCGTCAGCGCACGACACAAGCCTGCGATCCTGCATCGCGACCTCGGTCAGCGCGAGGGAGACGAAGAGAAACAGACAGACGAACGCACAACCTGCCCCCATCACCACGCCGACGCGCCCCTCATCACCCATGGGCCACCACCTCCCGGACGGGCACGCGCGCACTCGAGGACACACCCACACCTGCGCTTCCCAGCCACGCGGGCACGAAGGGCAGGGGGACGCGCACGGACACCCGCACGTCGACGACGCCCCCATCGCCCTCGCACCCAACGCAATTTGGGGACACGTCCGCCTGAGCATCGATCCCAAAGTCCTCCACGATGAGCGCAACGGCATGGGACGCGTCGGCTTCGCGAGCGGGGTCCTCAGCGAGAATCCGCGCGGCCTCACGCGCCCCCGCGTCCACCGCCATCGCACCGGCACTCACCTGCCCAACCGCGAGAACAATGTAGAGGACTGGAATGACGAGGACGACCAGGATGCCCAGGAATTCCACGCTGGCGTCCCCGCGCTCGTTCACGGCCCCTCCACGAGAGCACGACCGTGCACGGTGAGCCACCGCGGCCCAAAGCCTCCAACGAGGGGCAGGCGCGTACGAACAGTGACAACGAGCACGTCGACTCCGCCGTCATCCTCGCGCCCGACGTCGATCTCACGATCCTTCGGAGCACCCACGAGAGAATCGAGGAGTTCTCCCGTCCGAGCCCTCGCCTCGTCTTCATCGCCGCCGAGGAGACCGCCGCGGCGCGCACCCTCGGACGCAGCGCTCACACTCATCGTGCGCACGTGCGAGGCGAAGGCAATCTGGGCGAGCAGGAGAATCACGAGGACGACGAGGCCCTGGACGAGGACTGTCGACACGACCTCGGAGCCTCGCTCGGGATGCGCGTCAGATTCCTGAAATCGAATCCATCGCACGATTAAATATCTCCACGAGGCGCTCCGAGGCGACTCCCCAAATAAGGACGACGAGGGCGGCCGTCATCAGCGTGATAAGCACCCATCCGGGCACGTCACCGCGCTCCCCGAGGGGAGTTTTCCTCAGGAATAGTTTCTTCATGACTGTTTTCCTTCCTTCACGGTGTGAAATCCAGGGCGATGAGTCCCGGGTAGAGGGCGAACATGACGGTGACGGGCAAGATGAGAAAGACGACGGGCAACAGCATGGCGATCTCACGCCTGCCTCCCTCCTCCATCAGGGCGGCGAGGGATCGTTCTCGCTGATCGCGCGCCTGGTCATGCAGGACCGAGGCCAGGGGCGAGCCACGCTCAATCGCGGTCGTGAGTGTTCGACTCAGGCGCGTGAGAGCAGGCGATTCGGTGCGCTCAACGAGGTCAGAGAGCGCACGCACGGAGGGCGTACCGTTGCGGATATGACCAGCGGTGAGGGACAGTTCCACCCCCAGTGGCCCACCCGCACACCCCGCAACCCGCTCGATGGCAGCAGGAATCGACTCCCCCGCCGCAACCGCGAGCGCCAGCAGCTCCGCACAGTCGGGAACGGCGACGTCGATCGCGCGCTGCCTGGCGTGGGCCCGCAGCGTGAGGAAACGGTCCATCCCCGCGACTCCCAGCAGTGTGCCGACAAGAGCGCACGCGCACAGGGGCACGAGCGAGGCGCGCAGCGAGGAGGCTGGGCGCGCCGTGAGGGTGAGGCAGGCGAGGATGAAACCGGCGATACCCGCCAGTGCCTGGTGTAGCCGGAAGACGGAGACCTCCGGTGTCATTCCCGCCAGGGCGAGACGGCGCGAGACGGAATCCGTGGTCGACCCCAGGGATTCGAGGGCGGCCGCACTGACGCGCCGAGCCCATGCGCTCACGGGGGACGGGGCCTCCTCGCTGACGCGCCCCTGCGCCACTCGGGCCGCGAAGGAGGGACGGCGTGCGAACCATGCCGCCACGAGGAGGGCAATGCCTCCCACGAATAGCGCACTGACTGCCACGTCGAGGATGCGCGCGGTCCAGGGGCTCACGATCCACCCCCCAGGTTGCGCGGATCGGAGCTCAGCCGACTCATTGCCTTCATCGCCAGATAGGCGATGACGCAGATCCCGGCACCGGAGCACAGGACGGCGATGCCTCCCGGGGAGTTCCAGACGCTCGCGCTGGCGCCTCCTCCCGACAGGAGCAGGAGGACGACCCACGGCGCGGCGATTCCGAGACGGGCCGCCCCAACCGTCCAGGACTGGCGGGCCTCGAGCTCACCGCGCACGCGCGCATCCTCGCGCAGGAGCGTGGCCAGGTCCTGCAGGAGGCGCGTCAGGTCGGCACCGCCGACGGAACGCGCAATCCGCAGCGCCTCGATAATGCGATCGGCGACGGGGTCTGCGACTTCTTCTTTCATCCGATCGAGCGCGGGAGCAAAACGCCCGTGAGCACTGTAGTCCCGGGAGAAGGCCTCGAAGGCAAAGCGGATGGGGACGGGGCCCTCCTGCGCGAGGTCGCACAGCACTTGGGGCAACGAGGTGCCCGCGCGCACGCCGGACACCATCGCATCGATGACCTCTGGCCATGCGGCACGAACGGTCTTGGCGTGGGCACGCACCCGGGAGACGACCCAGGCGTAGGGGAGGAACGACACGCCGAGCGACACAATGAGGGCGACCGGCCATGCGCTGGTAACAACGAGGACGAGCACCGCGACGACCGCCCCGATCGCACCGCTGAGCAAGACGAGGCGCCCCGCCGTCAGCCCCGGAACGCGTGCGCGCGCAACGTCCTCACGCACGCGCTTCCACGGCCCCCACGGCCTCCACACGGGCGCGGGGAGGAACCACGGGGACAGGGCCACAACGATCCCGATCCCGAATACGAGCCCACACACAATGGCGATCACAGCGTCCCCCACTCGAGCAGGGACGCCAGGTCGAACCCGGCCGCAGCAAAACGATCATGCAGGTCCAGTCCGCCGCTGCCGCGTTCACAGCGGATCCCGTCGTACGTAAAGAGCGACGCAGTTTCGATCCGATCACCTTCAACGCGCCCGGGAACCGCGAGAATCTCGGCGACGTGGCGGTGCCCATCGGCTCCTCGTTCAACGTGACACACGAGGTCGATCGACGAGGCCAGGGTCGGTGTGACGAACGCCGTCGTGACGTTTTCTCCCGCGAGGAGAGGCAGAATCGAGAGTTTATCGAGGGCCTCGCGCGCCGAATTGGCATGCACGGTCGCCATGCCCGGCACGCCTGCGTTGAGAGCGACCAGCAGATCGAGGGCCTCAGGGCCTCGCACCTCGCCGACGATCAGGCATTCGGGGCGCATACGCAGGGACTCGCGCACGAGATCACGCAGGGTAATCTCACCCGTCCCCTCCGCGCCCGCCGGACGAGTCTGCATCGCAACGTGGTCCCAGTTGGCCAGCCCCAGCTCGAAGACTTCCTCGCAGGAGATAACGCGGCGCGAACGCGGAAGCTCCCCCGCCAGGGCGCGCAGCAGCGTCGTCTTGCCCGCCTGAGTTCCTCCCGAAACGAGCACGGACAGCCCGCAACTGACGGCGGCCGAGAGGAAGTCGCGCATCGGGGCAGCGACCATCTCGACCGCAACCAGATCCTCCAGGGTGCGTGCCCGCTGGATATGTTTGCGGATGTTCACGCTCCACGACGCACCCGTCACCGGCGGAATGACGACATGGAGGCGCTCGCCGCCCGCGAGCATCGCGTCCACGAAGGGACTCGACAGGTCGAGCCTGCGTCCCGAATGGTGGAGCATCCTCTCCACGAGGGCCCGCACATCCTCGTCCGTGAGGATGAGGCTGGTCAACTCGGCCACACCGCCGCGCGCGACAAACACACGCGAGGCGGCGTTAATCCATATTTCCTCCACCGACGGATCGTCCATGAGCGCCTGGAGCGGCCCGAGGCCGCAGATGTCGTCCATGAGGTCTGCCTCGATCTGCGCGCGCGCAGCGGGCAACAGGTCGGGTGCATGCCGATCGATGGCACGCTCGATGAGCGCGCGCACCGCCGCAGGATCGCGAGCCGCGTCAATGCCGCCCGCAGCCAATCCCTCTCGGACACGTGCCGCGAGAGAACGCGTCATGGCTTCCATCGCTGCGCCTCCTTGCTACAGACCAAGCCAATGTGTCGAAAGTAACAGAGTTTTTCGGAAAGGAGCAAACCCACACCCACCCAATCTCCCCCGACTCCGCGCGGGGAAGCACTCGCGCGCCCCCACACGCGATACGTTAAGTCAATGACCTCCCCGAAGAGCCCCCTCGAACTGGCAGCCCTGGCCACCGCCGCCGTCCCCGGTATGCGCGTCACCGCCCTGCGCCCGCCCTCCTACAGCGACGAGCTCTCTACCGTGACCGGCATCGAAGACGCCGCAGGCAACCGCTGGATCGTCACCTGCCCCCACGAGGAGGTCTCCGGCCCCGCCCTCGAAGCGACCTCCGGAATCCTCGACCGCCTCGGGCAGGCACACGACCACGACTACATCCCCTTCGACGTGCCCCGACTGGCCGGGCAAGCCAAGCTTGCACATGGCGGAAGCGTCTACGTCCACCGCGATCCGGGCGGCACCGCCCCCACGGACGAGGACCTCGACACGGACCCGCTCCTGCCCGCCTCTCTCGGACGCGCCCTCGCAGCTCTCCACAACCTCCCCGAGACCGTGTTTTCCGCGATCGGACTGCCCACCTACACGGCCATCGAATGCCGCGACCGCAACCTCGCACTCCTCGACGAGGCCGCCCGCGAGGTCACCATTCCCGCCGCCCTGTGGAGCCGCTGGGAAGCCGCCCTCGAAGACGTCTCCCTCTGGCGATTCCCCGCCGCCCCCGTCCACGGCGACATCCAAGAACACTGCCTGTCCGTCAAACGCGGTTCACTCCTGGCCATCAGCGGCTGGACCAGCGCGCACGTGGGCGACCCCGCCCTCGACATCGCATGGATCCAGGCCACCGCATCCGATGCATTCCTCGAACGCTTCCGCGAAACCTACGGCCACGAGCGCCGCGCTACCGACCTGCACGTCTTTACACGCGCACAGCTCATGAGCGAGATCGCCCTCGTCCGCTGGCTCGTCCACGGCCTCCACGCCGAAGACGCTTCCGTCGTCGACGAGGCACGCGCCATGCTCGACGACCTCGCCAAGGACCTCGACGGCGAACCCCTCCTGCCCTCGCACGCATCCGCGATGGGGGCCCGCATCTCCCTGACCCCCGTCGAGTCTCCCTCCGCCTCGCCGATCGAGGCCTCGGAACCCACGCCGAGCGCAGCGGACGAAGCCGACGAGGACGCCACCGGCGAACCCACCGTCCCCGTCTCGCGCCCCGCCTCCGCACTCAGGCGCAAGCTCGCACAAGGCGAAGTCGACCCCGCAGCCCCCACCGAGCGCCTCAGCCTCGGCCCTGACGGCACGCTGCTGCGCTAACCGCACCGAGCCGCCCGCGGACCACCCGCCCGGGAGCGCTCCGACGTCACAAACCGGGGCCCGCCAGGTTTCCACCTGACGGGCCCCGACCTCGTTGATTGCCTTGAAGGCGAGCGCCTCAGCGGGAGCGATCATCCCCCTCACCCGATGCCTCGAGAGCATCAACACGGCGCTGCAGATCCTCCAGCTGGAGGCGCAAGATCGCAGCCTCCTCCGTCAGGCGACGACGATCCTCATCCGAACGCGACAGATCCACCGAAAAACGCAGCGACAGGAGCAGCAACACCACGCCGGCCACAAAGTAGCCCAAATTCAGCGGAACAACGACACCCAGCTGCATCGCCGTCCACTTCAGTGTCTGCGGGAAAATGGAGAGCAGCGCGGTAAAGAACGCGATGCAATACCACCACAGACCGTAGCGCTCCTTCAGACCCGAGTTACGCATCTTGACGAACACCATCACCAAGATGATGATCGCGAACACCAGTCCAAGCACATAGGTGGGGCTCATGCGTTCTCCTCCGGCGCCTGGGCGACCTTCTCACCGGGGCGCGAGAGAGAAACCGCGAGGGCCATCGTCGCACGCACCAGGAACAGCGCCGATTTAATCGGATTATGCGAGGGCTCCCCGCCGGCCCGCGGGTGCATCTGCACGCCAACCTCACGCACGACCAGGTGCGAGCGCGCCGCAATGACGAGCGCACCAATCGTGTCACCCAGGTACTCAGCCGGGTAATTGTGCGCAAACAGCGCCAACGCCCGGGGACCGTAGAGCTTGAAGCCACTCGTCGTATCACTGAGGCGAGTCTTGCACACGCGCGAGAGGATCAACGAGAAGAGGTTCATTGCCCACTTACGAGGACCCCGCGCACGATAGTCGCCCTTGCCCGCAAAACGCGAACCGATCACGACGTCCGCATGCTCGCGCGAAGCCGTCTCGATCAGGGTCTCAATCTCGCGCGGATCATGCTGGCCATCCGCGTCGAGCTGACACGCGTACTCGTACCCCATGCGCTGGGCGTACTGGAAGCCGGCGCGCATGGCGCCGCCGACACCCAGATTGAGGGGCAGGTCAAGGACGGCGACGCCCGCGGCGCGCGCGATATCGGCGGTCGCATCCGTCGACCCGTCGGAGACCACGAGAATGTCCGCGAAAGAAGGCTTCTCAACCTTCACCATCTCGAGGACATCACCGAGCACCTCCTCCTCGTTCCACGCAGGGATGACGATGAGCAGGCGGGATTGAGCGCTGGGACGGCTCACTCAGAGCCCCTCGCGCTCAAGCAGCTCAAGCAGGTACGCACCGTAGCCGGACTTCACCAGGGGTTCGGCGCGCTGGCGCAGCCCCTCGTCGTCAATGAAGCCCATGCGCCACGCGACCTCCTCGGGGGCGCCGATCTTCATGCCCTGGCGGGCCTCAACCGTGCGCACGAAAGCCGTGGCGTCGGCGAGGGAGTCGAACGTGCCCGTGTCCAGCCACGCGGTGCCGCGCGGCAGGACCTCGACCTTAAGCTTGCCGGCCTCGAGGTAGGAGCGGTTCACATCGGTAATCTCGTACTCGCCGCGCGCACTCGGCTTGAGGTTGCGGGCAATCTCGACCACGTCGTTGTCGTAGAAGTACAGGCCGGGCACCGCGTAGTTCGACTTGGGGTTCTCGGGCTTCTCCTCGATCGACAGAGCATTGTACTCCTCGTCGAATTCCACGACACCGTACGCACGCGGATTGGACACGTGGTAGGCGAAGACCGCGCCGCCGTCGGGGTCGACGTGGCGACGCAGCTGGGCGCCCATGCCGGGGCCGTAGAAGATGTTGTCGCCCAGGACCAGGGCGGCGCTGTCATTGCCCACGTGATCGGCACCGAGCACGAAAGCCTGCGCGAGGCCGTTGGGCTCGTGCTGGACCGCGTAGGAGATGTTGACGCCGAGCTGGCTGCCGTCGCCCAGCAGGCGATGGAAGGAGGGCGCGTCATGCGGCGTGGTGATGACGAGCACCTCGGAAATACCCGCCAGCATCAGGGTTGACAGCGGGTAGTAGATCATCGGCTTGTCATAGACGGGGACGAGCTGCTTCGATGTCCCCAGCGTGATCGGGTTCAGACGGGTGCCCGAGCCGCCCGCCAGGATGATGCCTTTCATGTTGCCTCCGCTTCCCGGCGCGCCCTCGAGTGGGTCGCGCGTCGTTGACAATTATCCCTATCACCGAGTATTTTTCCACAACTTTGCCCCTGCGCGCGCCCATGGGGCGGCGCACACCGCCGCGAGGGTGTAGATCGGATAGTATTTACATGGAATGTTACGTCCGCACACAATCCACGCACGTAAGGAAGAACCATGGCGCCCACCGCTAAGCCCCTGGGGATTACGACCACGCCGATCCCCGGCTTTTTGCGCATTGATCTGACTGTTCACGGCGATAATCGAGGCTGGTTCAAGGAGAACTGGCAGCGCGAAAAGATGGTCGCGCTGGGCCTGCCGGATTTCGGCCCCGTGCAGAACAACATCTCGTTCAACGACGAGGTTGGGGTAACCCGCGGCATTCACGCGGAGCCGTGGGACAAGTTCGTGTCGGTCGCAACCGGCCGCGTGTTCGGCGCATGGGTGGACCTGCGCGAAGGCCCTTCGTTCGGCACCGTCTACACGACGATCATTGATCCGGGTGTCGCGGTCTTCGTGCCTAAGGGCGTAGGAAACTCCTACCAGACCCTGGAGCCGAACACGGCATACACGTACCTGGTCAACGACCACTGGTCGCCGGACGCGCGCTACACCTTCCTGAACCTGGCTGACGAGACGGCCGCCGTGGATTGGCCGATCCCGCTTGAGCGCGCCATCCTGTCGGACAAAGATAAGGCTCACCCGCGCATGGCGGAGGTGACCCCCTTCCCGGCTCCCGCCCCGGTGGGTCGCCGTGCGCTCGTGACGGGTGCGAATGGTCAGCTGGGCCGCGAGCTCATGCGCGCCCTGCCCGAGGCCGGCTTCACGGTCACGGGCGTGGACCTGCCCGAGGTCTCGATTTCCGACGCCGAGCAGGTGGCCGCGCTGCCGTGGGACGACATCGACGTGGTCATCAACGCTGCCGCGTGGACGAACGTGGACGGCGCCGAGACGCCCGAGGGACGCCGTGCGACCTGGCAGGCGAACTCGACCGGCCCGGCCGTCCTGGCGCGCGAGGCGACGGCTCACGGCGTGACGATGGTCCACATTTCGACTGAGTATGTCTTTGATGGCACTCAGGATGTGCACCTTGAGGATGAGGCCCCCTCTCCCCTGGGCGCGTACGGCCAGTCGAAGGCGGGCGGCGACGCTGCGGTGGCCTCGACGCCGAAGCACTACATCGTGCGCACCTCCTGGGTCGTGGGCGACGGCAAGAACTTCCTGAAGACCATGGCATCCCTGGCAGATCAGGGCATCTCCCCCTCGGTCGTGTCCGACCAGGTGGGTCGCCTGACCTTCACGTCCGACCTGGCGCGCGGCATCATTCACCTGCTGACCACCGGCGCCGAGTTTGGCACCTACAACCTCTCTGGTGAAGGCCCGGTCATGAGCTGGGCGCAGGTCGCCAAGCGGGTGTTCGAGCTGTGCGGCCGCGATCCGGAAGACGTCACGCCCGTGACCACGGAAGAGTACTTCGCTGGTCGCGAGGTGGCACCGCGTCCCCTGTCCTCCGTCCTGGACCTGACGAAGATCAAGGCCACCGGCTTCACCCCCGAAGATTCCTCGCAGCACATCGACTCCTACGTCGCATCCCTGCGCGGCTGACTTGTGTTGCAGTGAGGCCCCGGTTGCTCACGGCGAGCACTCGGGGCCTCGCTGTATGTGGCTCAGTGTTGCCCCCGCTCGCCTGTTCTCACCGTTGACGCTGCCCCACACGCGTCTGAACGCCGACTGTCGCACAGCCGGGCGCACACACGCGGATGTGCACCCAACATCCGGATAGGTAACGACGATACGGATAGGTTAGAAGCATGCGGATAGGTTAGTAACCTATCCACATCTGAATAACCTATCCGCATGCGCACAACCTATCCGGATGCGCACAACCTATCCGGATGCACACGATCGAGGGGTAGCTGTGGACGCTCAACCACCGGAGCGCAGCATCACCGGAGCACCCCACAACACCGGGACACTCCAGAGCACCACTACGCGTCCCCACCAATTTCGCATGCAATTCCCCGACACCTCTTTCAACTTTTGAAATCACAACGTTGGTATTCCAACGTTTTCTCGATACTGCAAAACAGACCTGATGGGAATTGCATGCGAAATGGGAGGCGGCATAAAGCGCGAGGGATCTTGCACATACACCAACGAGGCCGGGGCCAGCCGCACTCACACGCGCGGCTGGCCCCGGCCTCGTCACGGAACAACTCTCAGAAGTAGGCCTTCATCATAGACACCAGGTCGTAGCCGTAGTTCTTGGCAGCGGCCCAACCGGTATGGCTCGGGTTCTCCTGGATGCCCAGGTACTCGACGACGGGTGCCGCACCCTTGCGCACGTAGGTGAAGCGCGGGTCGACGACCGCGTTCGCGAGCGACGCCGTGGTCACCGAGGAGTCCGCGTAGGCGCGCAGGTGCTGGACCTGGGCGCGGATGCCGGTGCGCACGTCTGGGAAGGAGGCCCCCGTCGCGCCGCCGCCGACAGCGCCGATGCCGGAGAAGTTGTACTGACTCACGCTCACGTCACCGCCGAAGCGCAGCCAGCCCGTCTCCTTCATGGCCTGCACGAAGACCAGCTCGGGGGACACACCCTCGGCCACGGCCTCGTCGTAAACGATGGACGCGAAGTCACGGATCGTCGGCGCACCGCCAGCGGCAAGCGCACTCGGATAGCTGTAGCCCGCCTGATCCCAGGCGTCTTCCATCTCATCGATGACCTCGGAGCGCGAGGCGGTGGGTGCACTCATGATGAGGCGCTGACCCGCGGCGTTCGTCACGGAGGCGTTACGATCGGCCGAACGAGAAGCCGCAGGAGCACCGCTACCATCCGCATAGCCCAACCACGCGCCGGAGGACGCGAAGTTGGATGCGCGGCCCTCAACGGTGACCGTGCCGGTCGCCATAGCACCCGAGTTCGGGTCCAGCCAGTACCAGGCGCCATCGAGGAGCCAACCGGTGCTCATCGCGCCGGAGGACTGCATGTGGTACCAGGTGCCGCCGACCTTGACCCAGCCGGTCACCATGGCGCCGTCCCCGTCCAGGTAGTACCACGTGCCGCCGTCGAGGAGCCAGCCGGTGACCATCTGACCATTGGGCCGCATGTAGTACCAGCGGTTATCATCCTCAGTCAGCTGCCAGCCGGTGAGCATGCGCGCGTCGTCTTCGAAGAGATACCAGGCGCCGCCGACGTTGGCCCAACCGATAGCTGCCGCGCCGTTGGCACGCAGCCAGTACCAGTTGTTACCGTCCTTGAGCCAGCCGGTGGCCATGACACCGTCGGAGCCGAGGAAGTACCAGGAGCCGCCGTCCTTCACCCATCCAGTGGCCATATCGCCGTCGGGACGCAGGTAGTACCACTTGCCGTCTTCCTGCTTCCAACCCGTCACCATGGCGGTGGAGTCGTCGAAGAAGTAGCGGCGTCCATTGATCGTGGACCAGCCGCGGATCGTCCGCTTGTCAGCACCCGCCCAGTACCAGCGACCGCCGGTGGAGAACCAGCCGGTCTTAGCGGTGCCATTGGAGATGAAGCTCCAGGAGTTGCCGTCTGCGCGCCAGGTGCCCTTGCTCAGGCCGTACGCCTGGGCGATGCCGGTGGCATCGGCGATGCCGAGTGAGCGCACGAAGTTCGCGTCGTGCAGGAGTGCGGCGTCGGACGCGGAGGTCACGAAGGCATGCTCGACGATAATGCCGGTCATGTTCTCTTCGCGGGCCTGGCGGATGATCGCGTAGTAGTCGCCAGTGGAGCCGTCCGGGTAGTCGTAGTAGGGGTTGTCGCGTGTCTTGATGCCGCGGTCAGCCAGCCCGAGGCTGGTGAGCTGCTTCTGGATGGCGTTGGACAAGGTACGTCCCTGCGTGTGGGTGGCGTAATTGTACGAGGAAGAGTTTCCGTACCAGACCTCGGCGCCCTTCGCGATGGGCGAGCCCGAGTTGAAGTGGATGGAGACGAGGGCGTCCGCATCCGCCGCAGCTGCCATGTCGACGCGGCTCGACAGGTCGGCGCTGGTGTTTTCCGAGGGACGGGTGTCCGTCGTGCGGGTCATGACGACGCGCACGCCGTCGTAGCTTTCCAGTTCTTCCTTCAGGGCCAGGGAGACCGCGAGGGTCAGGTCCTTTTCACGCAGGCCGTTGGCGACCGCACCGGGGTCTGAGCCGCCGTGACCGGGGTCAATGGCGATCGTGATGCCAGCTGCGTGCGCCGGCGGCACGAGGGCCGATACGGCGGCACCGAGGGCCAGGACGAGCCCGGCGACGATGGTCCTCCACGAGGAGCGCATAGTGATCCTTCGAGTTGCTGATGTGACAGTCGTGATTGTAGGTACTTATGATGTAACTGTAAACATGAGAATGGTTACATGCATGAACTAATACGAACTAAAACGATTGCTTTTCCGCATGTGAGACGAGGCCGAGTCCCCCAGAGAACACCGCGCGGCATCGCCGCCGTGTCAGCGTCACAGAGAAGAGAAACCGCCAGTCCTACGCGAGCGCCGAACGCACCACCGCAGCCGCCGCGCGCGACGAAGCTAAGACCGACCGGTGCTCGCGCACCCACGCGCGCGCACCATCGCGTCCGACCCACGAGGCGGCCCCCGATGCGAGGGCGACCATGGCCTCGGCAATCTCATCGACGTCGAGAGAACACGCCACACCGAGGGCGCTCTCCTCGACGTCTCGAGCCGCCTGCCCGGGCCCGGCGTAAATGACGGGAGTTCCCTGCGCGAGGGAGGCGAGGATCTTCGTGGGGTACGCGTAGTCGTATCCGCCCGGGCGCAGCGAGGCGAGCGTGGCGGTGGCTCGCGCCATCCACCGGTCAGCTTCGTCGGCACTGACGGCAGGAATCAGATCAACGCCGGCCACGCCCTTCGCACGCTCAGCGAGGCCGTCCCATCCACTCCCCTGTCCCACGAACACCAGGCGCGCATCCCCGAGCTGTGCTCGCGCACGCTCGAAGGCGTCGACGAAGACCTCGGGAGCCAGCCACTGGGCGACCGTTCCCGCGTAGACGAAGACGGGACCCGAGCAGGCGGGAAAGCCGTCGGGCACGCCGGTGGCCACAGCCTCGGGCACGCGAACACCGTTGGGGACGACGGCGACGTCGCGGGCACCCAACTCACGGGCACGGAGCGCTACCCCGTCAGAGACGGCGATGACGCGGCGCGCACCGCGCAGCGCGAAGGACTCCAGGCCAGCGACCGTGCGCACGACCAAGCCGGGAACCCCCGCGAGCGCGGCCGCGTCCGAGACAATATCGGCGCAGTAGTACACGTAGGGAACGCGGCGGAGCGCGCATGCAAGGCGCACGGCGACGCCGGTCGTCGGCGGGGGCTCACAGACGACGACATCGGGGCGGGGGCCGCCGAGGAGCCGGGCGAGGAGGGGCAGGTCGAAGGACATGTAGGAGACGTATCCTCGCACCGCACCCGTGCGGTCGCGCAGGACGGGGGCACGGCGCACCTCGACGAGGCCGGGGCCCTCCCCTGCGTGAGCGCTAACGCCCTCGGGAGCCTGGGTTTCCTCGGTTTCTCGGGCGTCGCGGGCGACGGAGGACGCCAGGCGTGAGGTGAGGACACGGACCGTATCGCCGCCCACGGCGAGCGCGCGGGCGAGGGCCCCGAGGCGCAGCGCGGCGGCTGTGGGCTCGGGTGTAAAGGTGCGGGTCGCCAGAGTGACTAGCATGCGGGAGCGCTTCCCCCGCCGATCGTGATGCGCGGCGTGCCCGCCCAGGCTTCGGGCGAGGTGATCGCGCGGCCGTCGACGAGGAGGCGCACGCCGGGCAGGTCCGCGGGCATCAGGTTCCGGTAGCCGGCATGGTCGGCCTGGACGATGGCGACATCCACCGGTTCTCCGAGGTGGTAGGCGTCCCACCCGAAGTCGGCGAGCTCCTCATCGCTGTAGAGGGGGTCGTGGACGCGCACCCGCGCCCCGGCCTCGCGCAGGGCATCGACGACACCAAAGACGCCGGAGAACGCGGTTTCCTTCACCCCGCCGCGGTAGGCGGCACCCAGGACCGCGACGCGCAGGCCCGCAAGGGATCCCAGCAGGGCGGCGGCGCGCGCGACCGCATAGGCGGGCATCGCGGCGTTGGCGGCGCGGGCTGCGGATACGACGGTCGCCTCCGGGTCGCCGGCCAGGTACAGGCGCGGGTAGACGGGGATGCAGTGGCCGCCGACCGCGATGCCGGGCCGGTGGATGTGGGAGTAGGGCTGGGAATTGCAGGCCTCAATGACACGCGCGACGTCGATGCCAACAGCGTCCGCGTAGCGTGCGAACTGGTTGGCCAGGCCGATATTGACGTCCCGGTAGGTGGTTTCGGCGAGCTTAGCCATCTCGGCGGCCTCGGCACTGCCCATGGGCCACACGCCGTTGGGGCGCGGCAGGTCGTCGCGCTCGTCGAAGGAGAGGACGACCTCGTAAAAGCGAACGCCGCGTGCCTCGCCGGATTCGCTCAGGCCCCCCACGAGCTTCGGGTAGCGCGCCAGGTCGGCGAATACGCGGCCGGTGAGGACGCGCTCGGGCGAGAATACGACATCGAAGTCGCGGCCCTCAACCAGGCCGGAGACCTCCTCGATGAGGGGCTTATAGCGTCCGCGCGTCGTCCCCACAGGCAGGGTCGTCTCGTAGGAAACGAGAGTACCGGGGGTCAGGTGCTCGGCCATGGAGTGGGTCGCGGCATCCATGATGGTGAAGTCGGGTCGACTCTCGTCATCGACGACGAGGGGCACGACCATGACGACCGCGTCGGCTCCGGGGATCGCCTCGGCGTACTCGGTCGTAGCCCGCAGGGCGCCGGAGGAAGCGAGCGAGGGCAGATACTCGGCGAGGTGCGCCTCGCCCGGGAAGGGTTCTTCTCCCCCGTTGATCAGGTCAACCACTCGGGGGTTCACGTCCACGCCGACGACGGTGTGCCCGCCGCGCGCGTAGTGCACCGCCAGCGGCAAACCGATCTTGCCCATGCCGACGACCGCGATGCGCATGGGGTCCCCTTTCCGTCTCCGGCCTCGTTGTTCCCCTCCAGTGTAGTGCCCCGCCCCACCTACAATGGGGGCGTGGATCGCGCGCTCAACCTCCTGCTCTACCCGTCGAACCTGGCCTCGCCCGGCCGGCTGGTGAAGATCGCGCGTTCGCTGTCCCCGTTGTTCTCGGGCACGCACGTCGTCGGCATCGATCAGGGCGGTCTGCCTACGGACGAGGCCATGGCCCCCACCGTGCACCTCACCCGGATCCGGGGCGCGTCCCTGGGTGCGCACCTGGGCGGGGTGAGGGTCGTCGTGGCGTGGGGGGCGCGCGTATACCGGCGGTTCGCGAGGCAACGCGTCGCGGCCGTCTCCGCGCAGAACCTGTTCCTGCTGCCGCTCGCGCACGCGTTGGCGCGGCGAACGGGCGCGGTGTTTGCCTACAACGCGCACGAGTTGGAGACGGAGACGGTGGGGTCGGCGGGGCTGCGCCAGCGCCTCCAGCGCGTGATTGAGCGCCGCTACATCCGCCGCGCGGACGTGGTGTCCGTGGTCAACGAGTCGATCGCCCAGTGGTACCGCGAGGCCTACCCGGGCGTGGATCCGGTGGTCGTGACGAACGCTCCGACGGGCTCGGATGGGGTCATCGACCTGCGCGGGCAGCTGGGAATCCCGCAGGACGCGCTCCTGTACCTCCATTCGGGCTACCTGGCGCCTGGGCGTAACATTCCCTTGATTCTGCGGGCGTTTGAGCAGGTGAAGAGCGCGCACGTGGTCTTCGTCGGCGCGGGTGCCCTGTTGCCCGAGGTCGAGCGGGCCGCAGCGGAACACGCGAACATCCACCGTCTGCCTCCCGTGGAGCCGGATCAGGTCTTGGCGATGACGCGCGGGGCTGACGTGGCGTTGTGCCTCATCGAGTCCGGGTGCCTGTCGCACCGCATGTCCACGCCCAACAAGATGATGGAGGCCTTCGCGGCCGGGGTGCCCGCGCTGTGTTCTCCCCTGGCCGAGGCCCGCCGTTACCTGGGCGATCAGGCCGACACGTGGGTGCTGGAGGACCCGGAGCGCGACCTCATTGGGGCCCTGGAATCCATCACGCGAGAGGACATCGAGGCTTTTTCAGCCCCGGAAATCCCGACGTGGGAGGAGGGCGCGGCGCGCTTGCGGCAGGCCTACGAGCAAGCCCTCGCCGCGCGAGCGACACATCAATAGTTCCCCCAAAATCTCGCATGCAATTTGGGTTCACTAACTTTTCTTAGCATTCCTAAAAATGGCGGAATATCAAGGTTTTTGACCTTACACAGAAATGGACCACATGGGAATTGCATGCGACTTTTGGGGGAGAGGCGTGTCAGGAGGCGACGAGATCACCTGTTTCACAATCGCTCGTTTCACAAAGGTTTCACGCGGTCGCGCACTACGCCGTCGGGCGCGCACCATCCCCGCGGTCGTAAGCGCGCGCCGTCAGGACAGCCATCACGAGCATCCCCACCAACAACACGGCCATCAGGGCCCCCAGCACGGCGACCGTTGTCTCGACGCGGTAGGGGCTGCACGCGAGCCAGATCAGCGGCGCCGCGCAGTACGCGCACGCGAAGGCCAGCATACGCCGCTGGTGGTAGGTCGCGACGAACACGTTTGACAGCGGCGAGGTCGCCACCGTCAAGGCCAGCCACGGAGCCAGGGAGCGCGCGAAGTATCCGGCTGCCTCCCAGCGAGCCCCGAACACGAGGGGAAAGAGCGCCGGGCTGGCCCACGCGAGCAGCGCGAAGACGGGGATCGAGCAAGCCAGGGCGATGCCACCGATACGCACTACCACGCGGGTCATCTGCCCAGCGGGCGTATCCGACAGGCGCGGCAAGTACACCTGCGACAAGGCCCCCGCGATGAGTGCGACCGGGGCCTGCAGGGCCAGCCACGCCATGTTGAATTGGCCGAGCGAGGCCACGGAATAGGTAGCAATCAGCAGAGGGATCGCGCTCGTGCGCACCGCATCGACGACAACGTTGGGCACGCCGACGAGCGCCATCTTCCGGTAGCGCGAGGCCACCTCGCGCAGGGTCGGATCCGTAGCCCCGCGCACGCGGGCGTCGCGGGCGCGCCACGACAGGTAGGCGACGGCGAGGCCCTGGCCAGCGATCGTCGCACCGATGGCGGCCCCCAGGCCACCACCAGCCAGGAAACCGCACAGCAGCTGCAGGGCTGCGATCCCCAGAGAGCGCACGACCGACGAGCTCGCAATCGCCTGAAAACGGCGGTGGCGAGTCAGCCAGTAGGAGCACACCTGCCCCTGCGCCAGGAACAGGACGGACACGCCAACGGCAAGCATCCAGCCCGAGAGCGCACTTCCGTAGCGCCCGCTCACCCACGGCCATGCGGCGGCCGCACAGAGGGTGGCCAGCGCGGAGGTAAGCAGCACGCAGCGCGAGGCGAGGCGGGCCAGGGACCGGGCCGAGGCCTCGTCGCCGGGAGCAGGCAGGACGATGCTGAGGTCGAAGCGGGCGCCCGCGACGGCCGCGCCGAGCGTGGCAGCGGAGGTAAAGATTCCTAGGTAGCCCAGGTCCGTGTCCGTATAGAGGCGGGCGATGCCGATCTGGGCGACGAAGGCGATGACCTGGGCGAGGAGAGTGCCGCCGAGGAGGGTGAGCACCTGCGCGAGGACGCCCGAGCGGGCGGGGCGGGCAGGTGCGTTCGTCATGAACTCATTTAATCACCTGGGGCGTGCGGCTTGCCCCTAGGATGGTGGCATGCCCGCTCCCCGCTCCGCGCCCACACTCGGGTGGAACTCGTGAGGGTCGCCCTGACGAAGGGAACCCTGCTGGTTCCCCCGACCTACTTCGCACTCTCGCACGCCCTGGCGATACCCCAGCTCGATTGGCGGGTTTTCGCGCTCGCGGCACGCATCGCCGATCCGACCGTCACGATTCCCATTGACGAGGCCGCACCGCGCGCACTCGGTGGCCCTCTCCCGCTTCGCGTGGCCGCGCAGGCACGAGGCCTGGGACGGATGCGCCGCGCAATCAGCGCGTGGGATCCGGACGTTATTCACCAGCACCAGGCAACATGGTCGCTGCCTGCCGTGGCGGCGGCGCGGGAGACGGGCGTGCCCCTGGTGGTGACGCTGCACGGCGGGGACGCCTACCCGAGGCTCGGGCGCGGCGCGGGTGCCGCGTGGAACGCGCGCAATCGGCGGGCGGCCTTCGAGGGTGCGTCGCGACTACTCGCCGTCTCGAGCTACCTGGCGGATGTCGCACTGGGAGCGGGGGCCGATCCGCAGCGGCTGAGCGTGCACTATCAGGGCGTGGACACCGACTTCTGGGCACCGTTCACCCCTAAGTCCACGGATTTACGCGAGAAGCCCATCGTCCTGTTCGTGGGCGCTCTGAGCCACTTGAAAGGTGTGGATGATCTGGCCCGGGCGTCCGCCGACCTCGTGGGGCGCCGCCCGCATCGCCTCGTCCTCGTCGGCGAGGGACCGCTGGCCCCCGCACTGCGCGCGCACGCGCCCACCCACGTGACGTTCACGGGCAGGCTGGATCGCGAGGGCGTGCGCGGCTGGATGCGCCGCGCCCACGTCCTCGTCTTGCCCACGAAACCGACGCAGGGACGGCAGGAGGCCGCGGGCCTCGTCCTGCTTGAGGCGCAGGCGTGCGGCGTTCCCATCATCGCGTATTCCACGGGCGGCACGCCGGAGATGGTCGCGCCCGGTGCCTCGCTGCTCACGGCCGGACGCTCGCCGGATGCCCTCGTCCGTTCGATCGACGAGGCCTTGGCCTGGTCGGAGGATGAACGCGCGGATCGGGCGGCGGCGTGCCGGGCGTGGGTGACGCGCGAGCGATCACTGCGTGGTGCAACCCGCCAGCTCCGTGCGATCTACGACGACCTCACACGGTAGCGCCGCATCTTAAAGCTCGACGGACCGTCCGGTGTCAGCCGATGTCAGAATGGCCTCGACGACGCGCAGGTTCTCCAGGGCCTCGTCCATCGTGACGTGCTCGGCGCCCACGCCGAGGATCGCGTCGCGGAAGCGCTCGTGTTCGAGGGCGAGGGGTTCGCGCTTGGTAAGCGCGTAGCGTACGACCTGTCCCTCGCTGACCCCGCGGAAGGCGGCGATAGCGTCCCACTGCAGGGGCGCGTGGCCGTTCTCGTAGAAGGTCAGGTCCCCCATCGCGGTGTCTGCGACGAGCGCGCCGCGCTCCCCCGTCACGATCGTCGTGCGGTCCTTGTAGGGGGTGAGCCAGTTGACGAGGTGGTTGACGAGGATGCCGCCACGAAGCACGCCCGAGGCGACCATCATGTCCTCGTGGGGGCGCCCCGAGCGCGCGGACGTGCGCGCGTAGATGCTCTCGTACGGGGCGCCGGCAACCCACGCGGCCAGGTCTACGTCGTGCGTGGCCAGGTCTTTCACGACGCCGACGTCACTAATGCGCGCGGGGAAGGGCGACTGGCGACGCGTCGCGATCTGCTCGATCTCGCCAAGCTGGCCCTCCGCGATGCGCCGCCGCATGTCGATGAGCGCGGGATTGCAGCGCTCGACGTAGCCGACGGCGCCGACGAGGCCCGCGGCCGCGAAGGCATCGCGGATGCGCCGACCCGCCTCGACGCTCGTGGCGAGGGGCTTTTCGACGAGGGTGTGTACCCCGGCCTCGGCGAGCGCGAGGGCTGCGGCCTCGTGGTGGGCGGTGGGAGCGGCGACGATCGCGGCGTCAATACCGGCCTCGATCAGCTCCTCGACGCCGCCCAGGACGGGCAGGTCACCGGCGACGCCGAAGCGGTCGCCGCCCGGGTCAGCGAGCGCAATGAGGTCCACGCCGGCGGTCGCGCGCGCGTTGCGCACGTGGTGCCGGCCCATCGAGCCGATACCGAGGATTCCCAGGCGAATAGTCATGTCAGGCCCCCGCTTCCGCGAGCGCGTTGACGCCCTGTGCGATGCGTTCCAGCTCGCCGGGAGTCAGCGAGGGGTAAATCGGCAGGGAGAGGACCTGGGCGGCGGCCTCACGGGTGGCGGGCAGCTCCGCGTCGGGGGCGAAACGGGCCAAGGAGGGCAGCTCGTGGTTCGGGATCGGGTAGTAGACGCCCGAGCCGATGCCGTATTCGTCGCGCAGAGCATCGGCGAAGCCGTCGCGATCCTCGGGCACGCGAATCGTGTACTGGTGGTAGACGTGCACGGCGCCGGGAGCGACGTGAGGGACGGTGACGCCGCGCAGGTGCGCGTTCAGGAACGCGGCATTCTCGCGGCGCTTGGCTGTCCAGGCCCCGACTTTGGTGAGCTGAACGCGCCCGATCGCCGCATGGATGTCGGTCATGCGGTTATTGAGGCCCACAATTTCGTTGGCGTAGCGCGTCTCCATGCCCTGGTTGCGCGCGAGGCGTACGCCTCGGATGATGCCGGGGTCGGCGGAGGTGACCATGCCGCCCTCGCCGCTGGTCATGTTCTTCGTCGGGTAGAAGGAAAAGGCAGCGAAGCTGCCGAAGGAGCCGACCGCCGTCCCGTGCAGGGTCGCGCCGTGGGCCTGGGCGGCGTCCTCGAAAATCATGAGTCCGTGCTCAGTGGCAATCGCCTGGAGCGCGTCCATGGGCGCGGGGTGGCCGTAAAGATGGACGGGCATGATGGCGCGCGTGCGCGGGGTGATCGAGGCTTCGACGGCGGCCGGGGAGAGCGTGAAGGTGAGCGGGTCAATGTCGGCGAAGACGGGGGTCGCGCCCGTGATGGCCACCGAGTTCGCTGTGGCCGCGAAGGTGAAGGAGGGGACGATGACCTCGTCGCCCGGCCCGATCCCCGCGGCGAGCAGGCCCAGGTGCAGGGCGGAGGTCCCCGAGTTGACCGCGACGGCTCGGGTTCCGGGCACGAGGGCGGCCACAAACTCGTCCTCGAAGGCTGCCACCTGCGGGCCCTGGGCGATCATGCCGGTGCGCATGACGGCCGCGACCGCGTCGATCTCCTCCTCGCCGATCAGCGGGCGAGCGGGCGGGATGAACGGTTGCGTCATGGCTGGTCCTCACGGGTCTGGGCGGGTGTCGCGGGTGCGCTCGGGGACGAGGCGTGGGCCTCCTTGGGCGACAGGGCACCGCCACGCTCGACGTAGCGGCGTCCCGTGGCCGGGCACACCCACGTGCGGTCCCCGGCCTCGTTCGTCGGTTCCTCATCGGCGGCCACGAGAGGCACGCCGGCTTCGCCGACCCACCCGATGCGGCGTGCGGGCACGCCGACGACGAGGGCGTAGGGGGTCACGTCCGACGTGACGACCGCGCCCGCGCCGACCGACGCCCACGCGCCGATGCGCACGGGGGCGACGCACACGGCGCGAGCACCGATGGCAGCGCCTCGATCGACAGTGACACCGACGCGTTGCCAGTCACTCGCGCTCTTGAGGCTCCCGTCGGGGTTGATCGCGCGGGGGCAATGGTCGTTCGTGAAGACGGCCGCGGGCCCGACGAATACACCGTCGGCCAGGGAGGCGGGCTCATAGATGAGGGCGTAGTTCTGGATCTTGCAGCGATTCCCGACGCACACGCCTTCGCCGACGTATGCACCCCGACCGACGATCGTCTCCTCGCCGATAGTTGCATCTTCTCGAACCTGGGCGAGATGCCACACGCGGGCGCTGGGGGCCACCATCGCACTGGGCGCCACGTCGGCGCTGGGCTCGATCACGGTGCTTCCCTCTCCTTGTTGCTGCACGCGCGGGCGCGCTCACAGATACCCTCACTATAGGCGCGTGCCCACCCCGATGTGCGACACTAATCGAATGCAGATGCGCTCCGACACGTGGGTCGTCATCCCCGCGTTCAACGAGGCGCCCGTCATCGGGGGCGTCGTCGCGGGCGTTCGCACCCTTTTCCCGTATGTCCTCGTCGTCGATGACGCGTCAACGGATAACACCGCGGCCCTGGCCCGCGCGGCCGGCGCCTACACGGCCACCCACCCTCTCAACCTCGGTCAGGGCGCTGCCCTGCAGACCGGATTCGAA
The DNA here is from genome assembly GCA_000411415.1 of Actinomyces sp. HPA0247. GTDB lineage: Bacteria > Actinomycetota > Actinomycetes > Actinomycetales > Actinomycetaceae > Pauljensenia. Next base: position 151,004 of record KE150450.1, read on the forward strand.
GCGGCGCTCGCGCGTGGGGCCCGCTACGTCGTCACTTTCGATGCCGATGGCCAGCACGATCCGTCGGATGCGGCGGCGATGGTTGATCGGGCGCGCGAGGAGGACCTCGCTTTCGTCCTCGGATCTCGCTTCCGCGACGGCGCGCATGCACAGGTCGGCTCCGTCAAGCGCGCGATGCTGCGCCTCGGAGCCCTCATCGCCCGCCTGCGCACCGGCATGGCTCTGACGGACACACATAACGGGCTGCGCGTGATACGCGCCGATGCCCTCGCTCATGTGCACCTGACCCACTCACGCATGGCCCACGCCTCGCAGATCGTCTCCCAGCTGGCGGCCTGTGGCCTGCCCGGCGCGGAACACCCCGTGACGATCTCCTACACGGACTATTCACGGGCGAAGGGCCAGCCCCTGCTCAACTCAGTCAATATCGCCGTCGACCTGGCGTTGGGGGGACGATGAGCGCCTACATCGCTATCCGTGTCCTCCTACTCCTCGCCCTCGCACTCACCGCGTGGTGGCTCGTGCGCCCGGTATCCTCGGCCTCGTCCCTGGCTCTGCGCCGCATCGGCATCGGCGTCCTCGTGGCGGCGGCCATCGTGGCGATCCTCGTGCCGTCGCTGGCCAACACGGTCGCCCGCGCCATCGGCGTGGAGCGTGGCGTCAACCTGATCGTCTACGGGCTCGTCATCGCATTGATTGCGCAGATGGTGACCGGGTACCGGCGCGAGGCCCGGGCCGAGGCACGCATGGCGAGGCTGGCCCGCTCGCTCGCCCTCGCACACGTCCTTCCGCCCGAGGACACAACCCCTGAAAACGCCATCGACCCTCTTGTTCACACTGATGACCCGGAAGTGGAACGCGCCGCTAACGGCCCTGATTCCCCGACAAACCCTCCAGATAACGATATGGTTACAAACGATGAGTAACGTGAATCTGCGACCGATCCAGCACTCGGCCGTCAACTACGGACGCTTCGGCCTCCTGCGCGGCGCGCTCGCCGTGCTCCTGGCCGGCGTGCTCTTCGTGGTGTCATCGGCGGGTTTCGTGTACGCCAGTTTGAGTAGCCAGTTCGCCAACCGCGTCGTCAACATCGACGCATACTCGGTTGATGGGCAGAGCAAGGCGACCCCCGATTCCTTCGAGGGGCGTGCCGTCAACATCCTCGTGGTCGGAACCGACTCGCGCAACGGCGCCAGCGGCGAGCTGGGTGCAGGCGACGCAGATGATGTCCCCGGCCTGCGTAATGACTCGACGATGGTGATTCACGTCAGCGCGGACCGCTCCCGCGTGCAGATCGTGTCCATCCCCCGTGACACGCTGGTTGACATCCCCGCGTGCAAGCATCGCGACGGCACCACCAGCGAGCCGACCAGCGACGACATGTTTAACAACGCGATGGTCTATGGTTCGAACGGCGGGGATGATCAGGAGGACATCGCCCCCGGCATCGCCTGCGTGAAGTCGACCGTTGAAAAGCTCTCTGGTATGTCCATCGACGCCTTCATGGTCGTTGATTTCGCGGGCTTTATTAACATGATCGATGCGCTCGGCGGCGTCTGGTTCAACATCCCCGAGCACATCGAAGATGAGTCCGCCCAGCTCTACATCGATGCGGGTTGTTGGAAGCTGTCGGGCACTCACGCGCTGGCCTACATGCGCTCGCGCAAGGGGCAGGGCGACGGTTCCGACATTTCGCGCATCGGCCGCCAGCAGCAGCTGATTTCCGCGATGCTGCGCGAACTGCAGGAGAAAAACTACGTGACCGATCCCGGCGCGCTCATTAACTTCCTGCAGGCCGCGATTTCCGCCGTGAACGTCTCCGATAACCTCGGAAACGCCAGCTCGGACGCATCCCTGCTCATCAACGTGCTGCAAAAGGTGGATCGCACCAACATCCAGTTCATCACCATGCCGGTCGAGGAGCCGTCCTGGGATCCGAATCGCCGTATCCCCTCCGAGCCAATGGCTCGCAACGTGTGGACCGCGTTGAAGAACGATCAGGCTCTGCCCGTGGGCACGACGTTCACGGACGGCAACGGCGCGCAGCTGGTGGTGCCCGATCCGACCGCGACAACGGCACCGTCGACGCCCAATCCGACGCAGGCTCCCACGACCGATCCCAGCTCCGAGGAGACCACCACGGATAACACCGAGCAGTCCGCTTCCGTCGCGAATAACGCGGCGAACGAGGAAGCTGCTAAGCAGACAGCCGCCACCTGCCCGCCGAAGGACCAATGAGCACTCCCCCCTCGTTTACACCGGATCCGAAACGACGCCGCCCAGGATCCGACGACGCTCACGTCATCGGTGAAGAGGTGCGCGGCAGCGCCCCCACTCCCCCACCTGAGGCCCTCGCGCCACAGATGTGGAGGATCTCCGACGACGAGGCCGACGCCTCGCGTCCCCTGATGCCGCGCACGCTGGACCAGCCACAGCGCGACTCTCAGTCGATTTTCCCGCGCCGCACCCCCGCCCAGCAGCCGCCGTCGTTCCAGCCGGCGTCGGCCTCCAATCCCCCGTCCTACGCGCCGGGCTCTGGCCGTTCCTCGGGTGCGAACACCTACGCGCCCTCCGGGAACGGGCCTCGTCAGGTGACGATCAATCGCGCCCAGGGTGCGCCCGCGGCCGCCCCCGCGCCGACTGCTGTCCCTGCGGGCCCTTCGGTCCCGGCTGCGAAGCCGAGGCGACGCAAGCGCCGTCACCCCATCCTGAAGACCCTGTGCCTCTTCCTGGTCATCGTCCTGGCGTGGGGCGGCTTCCTGTTGTGGGACGCCAACACGTACATGGGTCGCGTGAGCGCGCTGTCGGGCGCCGCCGATACGCCCGGCACGACCTACCTGCTGGCTGGCTCGGACTCGCGCGCGGACGGCGCCGTGAAGGATGGTTTCGACGAATCCGAGCGCGCTGACTCGATCATGCTCGTCAACGTCGCCCCGAACGGGCAGACGGTTGCGCTCTCGATTCCCCGCGACACGTACGCGGAGATCCCGGGCGTCGGCTGGGACAAGATCAACGCCTCCTACGCTTATGGCGGGCCGCAGCTGCTCGTCGAGACCGTCGAGAAGCTGACGGGCCTGACGGTCGATCACTTTGTTCAGATCGGCATGGGTGCCGTGCCCGACATGGTGGATGCCGTCGGCGGCGTTGAGCTGTGCTACGACAACGACGCCGACGACCAGTATTCCGGCCTGAAGTGGACCGCGGGTTGCCACACGGTTGACGGCACGACGGCCCTGCAGTTCTCGCGTATGCGCTACCAGGACCCCGAGGGCGATATCGGCCGCACGAAGCGTCAACGCCAGGTGATTTCGAAGGTCATTTCCTCGGCGGCCTCGCCGTCAACCCTCATTAATCCCGCGAAGACCCTGCGTGTGGAGCGCGCGGGCTCCAAGTCCTTCACGGTTGACGAAGACTCCTCTGTGTTCACGGTGGCGTCGCTCGTGTGGGCGCTGCGCTCCGCTTCGTCGAATCAGATGATGGGCGTCCCGCCGATCGAGTCATTGAACTTCACAACGAACGCGGGAGCATCTGCTGTTTTGCTGCGCGATACGACCGCCGACGACTTCTTCGCCAAGCTGCGTGCCGGTACGCTGACGACGTCGGACCTCAACCAGGTCGACGGGTTCTAAGTCGGCCTGCAGTCCTCCAATGGGTGACAAAAGCCCCCGGCCTCGTTCCTCTGTGAGGGAACGAGGCCGGGGGCTTTATCTGTGCGACAACGCGCTCAGGCGCCGGGGACGGTGATCGGGCGAGGACCCGCCTGCCAGCCTTCCCAGGCGGAGGTGAGGATCTCCTCGACCCCGTTGTTCGCCTTCCAGCCCAGGTCTACACCAATCGACAGCGGATCACCGATCAGCTTGGGCGGGTCGCCGGCGCGGCGGTCCAGCTCCTCAACGGGGAAGTCCCAGCCGATAACGCGGCGCAGGCCGTCGACAATCTCTCGGACGGAGGTGCCCAGGCCGGTCCCCACGTTGTAGGTGTGGTGGTCGGGCTGACGCCCCTCGGCCAGCACGTCGAGGGCCGCGATGTGTGCCTCCGCCAGATCCAGGACGTGGATGTAGTCGCGGATGCAGGTGCCGTCGGGGGTGTCGTAGTCAGTGCCGAAGATCTTGGCGCTCTCGCCGCGCTCAACGCGGTCCAGCACCATCGGAATCAGATTCATGACGGCGTCGTCAGCCAAGTCAGGCCACCCGGCACCCGCAACGTTGAAGTAGCGCAGGCCGATCCACTTCAGATCCCAGGCGCGCTCGCAGTCAGCCATCAGCCATTCGCCGATCAGCTTCGTCTCGCCGTAGGGGTTGATGGGGTGACCGGCCATATCCTCGGTGACCACCGGCAGCTCGGGAGTTCCGTACACTGCGGCCGAGGACGAGAAGATCATCTGGTCGACTCCGGCGTCCTCCATTGCGAGGAGAACGTTGGCCATACCGCCGATGTTCTGCTGGTAGTACCAGGCGGGGCGTTCGACGGATTCGCCGACCTGCTTGCGTGCGGAGAAGTGAATGACCGCGGTCACGTCTTCGTCCACCATGAGGGTAGACAGCGCGGAGCGGGCTTCGTCCAGCGTCACGTCAAGCTTCACGAGCTTGGCGTCGCCGACGCGCGATGCCTTGCCACTCGACAGGTCGTCGACGACAACGACGCGATCCCCGCGCTGACGCAGGAGACGGACAACATGCGCGCCGATGTAGCCGGCGCCGCCACAAACGAGAATGCTCATGGCTCCAGGATACGACGCGCCGCCCCTTCAGGGCTACCCGCGCAGTCCTTGTGTTCGCCTCGCTCAGCGTGCCTGACTGACGCGTTGGGCGAGGGCCACACCCTTCGCACTGGCCACATCGCGCAGGTCCTTCTGGAAAGAACGCATCTTCGCGCGTAGGGCCTCGGCCTGCTCACCCTCACCCGCGCCGAGGATCCGGGCAGCGAGCAGACCCGCGTTGCGCGCGCCCGCGATGGAGACGGTCGCGACGGGCACGCCGGCGGGCATCTGGACGATGGAGTGCAGGGAATCCACGCCGTCGAGGTGCTTGAGGGGCACGGGCACGCCTACGACGGGCAGCTCGGTGAGAGCCGCGAGCATGCCGGGCAGGTGAGCGGCACCGCCGGCTCCGGCGATGATGACGCGCAGACCGCGCGCCGAGGCGCTCCTCCCGTAGGCGACCATGTCCTCGGGCATGCGGTGGGCTGAGACGACGCCGACCTCGCAGGCGATGCCGAACTCTGCGAGAGCAGCAACAGCGGGCTCCATGGTCGGCCAGTCAGAGTCGGACCCCATAACGACGCCGACGAGCGGGGCCTCGCCGGTGGCGGTCAGCTGAATGTCGAGCTCGGTGGTCATGAGCGGTCCTTTCGGGAGGGAACGAGGCCGGGGTACCTATCCCTCAGCCGTCAGTGGGGAGAAGGTCAGTCGGTGGGCGCGTCGCCGCGCAGGGCACTCACGGCAGCCCGAGCGCGCTCGAGAGCGAGAGCGGGGTCCTGATCGACGACGGTGACGTGCCCGAGCTTGCGGCCCGGGCGCACTTCCTTGCCGTACAGGTGGATCTTCGCGCCCGCTCCCCCGGCCCTGAAGGCTTCGGCGAGGGCACGCGCTGGCTGGTCATAGGAGGAACCGAGGAGATTCACCATGACGGAGTAGGTCTCCGGTGCGCGCAGGTCGGTCGAACCGAGCGGCAGGTCGAGGACGGCGCGCAGGTGCTGCTCGAACTGGCTGGTGACAGCTCCGTCGATGGTCCAGTGCCCCGTATTGTGCGGACGCATGGCGAGCTCGTTGACGAGGACGCGCTCGTCTGCACCCTCCCCGACGACGAACATTTCGACGGCGAGGACGCCGGTGACGCCCAGCTCGGACGCAATACGCTCGCCGATGCGACGGGCCTGCGCAGCCGTCTCAGGTCGGATTCCCACGGCGGGGGCGCTCACCTCGGCGCACACGCCGTCCACTTGCACGGTGGAGGCCACGGGCCACGAGGCGATGTCACCCGACGGGGTGCGCGCCAGCAGAGCAGCAACCTCTCCGGTGAAGGGAACCAGGGCTTCGGCCAAGAGGGGACCATTGCCCCACCACGAGGCCACGTCCGCGGGACTGTGGGCGACAGCCACACCGTGCCCGTCGTAGCCGCCGCGCGGGGTTTTGACGATGAGCGGCCAACCGATCGTGGCGCCAAATTGCTCCAGCTGCGCCTCATCCTCGACGCGTGCCCACGCAGGGCACGGGATCCCCATCTCGGTCAGGCGCTCACGCATGGCGAGCTTGTCTTGCGCATACAGCAGGGCGCTCGCCGGGGGCTGAACGGAGACGAGACGCGCGGCCTCCTCCATAGTGGCTGCGGGAATGTGCTCATGCTCGAAGGTCAGGACGTCCGCGCCGTCGATGAGCGCGCGAACCGCGTCCAGGTCGGCGGGAGCCCCAACGGCCTTATCAACCGTCACCTGTCCGGTTGAGCCGTCCTCGGCCTCGACAAGAGGGCGCAGGTTAATCCCGAGCGCGATCGCGCTCTCCTGCATCATCCGTGCCAGCTGACCGCCGCCAATGACGGCAACGGTGGGAGGTGTGCGCATCTTGTGTTCCACTCCTTCAATCTACCGCGCCGCTAGAAGCGCCGCGAGCGGCGTCCCATGGACATGAGGGGCCCTTCGGGCATCACGCGATCGGGGTCCAGCGATGCGGGGATCGCCGCGACCGACACCGTGAAAACGGGGGGCTTGTTCGTCTTCAGCTCGAGGCGCCCGCCCATCGCCTGCGCAAGGTCATGGGCGAGGGCTAGGCCGATGCCGGTCGAGCCATGCCCAGAGACGCCTTTTTCAAAGATATCGGGGGCGAGGCTCTCATCGATGCCCTCGCCTTCGTCACTCACCTCAATGACGACTCCGCGTTTGGACGTGCCCGCGTGCGCCCACACGCGCGTCGTCCCATCGCCGTAGCGCAGCGAGTTTTCGATGAGGGTGGCCAGGACCTGACCGAGCTTCCCGGCGTCAGCGAGGATCGGGCGCTCAGCTTCGTCGAGGAAAACGAGCGAGCGCCCGGCCGCCTCGAACTGGTCCTCCCACTCCTCGCGGGCCGTGTTGAAGACCTCGAGAATGTGGATGGCTTCGGTCTGGCTGGTCTGGCGCTTGGAGACGTCGAGAAGCTCCGTCACGACGTTCGTCATGCGTTCAACCTGTTCGAGGCAGGTGCGGGCTTCGGCACGCACCTCGTCCTCTGTGGAGATCAATTCGATCTCCTCCAGGCGCATGGACAGCGCCGTCAGAGGGGTACGCAGCTGGTGCGACGCATCGGCGGCCGCCTGGCGTTCTGCCGCCAGACGTCCGGCCATGCGTTCGCCGGTGCGCGCAAGTTCCTCGGAGACCAGGTCGATTTCCTCAATGCCGGACTTTTCCACGCGGGCGCGCACGCCACCCGATCCGATCTGCTCGGCCTGTGCAGCCAGGTAGATGAGGGGTGCGGACAGATCACGCGACAAGGCACGCGCCATGAGCCAGCCGATCAGCATCGACAGGGCCATGCCACCGCCAAAGAGCGAACACGTCCACACAATGCGCCCCAGCGCGTTGGATGCCGATGCTGTGAGCTGGACAGACACTCCAGAGGGTGAGGACGCCACAGCGGTCAACGTGCGTCCCGAAATAACCTTGCCGTTGGTCGCGATGTTGGAGTCGGGCACCTTGATGCGATAGCTCAGTTCACCACCGCGACTATTCGCTTGATCCGCCACCAGCGACGCCAGGGTCGCAGGGTCATTCCCCTCCCCCGCAGCGCGTCGGCGCTCAATATTTTGCAGGATGAGCTGCGACTGAACGTCGAGGCTACGCTGTTCGGAGGTCCAGATGGATACCGACGCGAAAAACGCGCCGGGAAGCCCCATCAGGAGGCACACGACGGCGACGACCGAGACGATCATCCTCACCGCGCGTGCGCGCATGACGAGCCTCCCTCAGCGACGCTCAGCGAGCGTTTTCGAAGCGGAAACCCATCCCGCGGACGGTTGTGATGTAGTGCGGGTCAGTCGCATCGTCGCCGAGCTTGCGGCGCAGCCACGACACGTGCATATCGAGGGTCTTCGTGGAGCCGGTCGGATCCGAACCCCACACCTCGCGCATGAGGGTGTCGCGAGCGACGACGGAACCGGCTTCACGCAGCAGGACGCGCAAAAGATCGAACTCCTTCGCCGTCAGGCTCAGCTCCACATCACCGACGAAGGCACGATGCGCGGCGACATCCATGCGGATGTCCTGCGCACGCAGCTCACCCTCGACCGGTTCCGCGGCCTGGCGGCGCAGCAGCGCACGCACACGGGCAAGAAGCTCGGCCAGACGGAAGGGCTTCGTCACGTAGTCATCTGCACCGGCGTCGAGGCCGACGACCATGTCAACTTCGTCCGTGCGGGCAGTGAGGATCAGGATCGGGACTCGGTTGCCGGAGGAACGGATCTCGCGAGCGACATCCAGGCCGTCCATGTCCGGCAGGCCGAGGTCCAGGACGACCAGGTCAACACCACGGACATCCGCGAGGGCCTCAGCGCCCGTCGCGTGCGCACGCACGTCGTAACCCTCCCTGCCCAGTGCGCGGGCAAGGGGCTCAGAGATGGCCGGATCGTCTTCAACGAGGAGAACTGTAGTCACGCGTTCATCTTAGCAATTCCGAACCAAAACTTGCACCTTTCTTGACCCGTTCTCCGAGCCAATCCGGCACTCGTTCACACTGCGAGATGAACGTTAGTTAACAACGCTTGATAGCAGGTACGGCGAGACCGGACCGAAACCGCGCAAGTCCGCGGTCGGGAACTCTTCAAGCTCATAACCGTCACCGACCTCGCCGGCGGCAATGGCGGCGGCGGTGGTCGGATCCGTCAGGATTTTACCCACCGGCGCGATGTCCACGAGGCGAGATGCAAGGTTGACGGTGGGGCCGAAGACATCGCCCGAACGCGAGAACACATCGCCGCGCACAAACGAGGCGCGCACCGGCAGCATCTCATCGTCAGCATTGAGGCGTTCGACCAGGGACGTCGCCACCCGCAGGCCCGTCGACAGATCGTCCGCAATATAGAGAACAGCATCGCCGATCATCTTGACGACGCGACCGCCCTCCTCAATGACGGCGTTACGACTCTCCTCTTCGAAGCGCTCAATGAGCCCCACGAGAGCGTCACCGAGGATCGTCGAGGAGGACGTGTAGGACACCATGTCCACGAAACCAAGGCAGCGGTTGAGCGGGAAACGATTATGGCGTTCCTCGTGCCCACGCTGCGACACCTCGCGGTCGAAACGGGACAGCGTCGCCTCAAGCTGACGCCGCCACGCGTAGGTGAACATTTCCTGGAAGACATCGATGTACTCACGCATATGGTCGAGCACGTACATGCGAGCCGTCGTGTCATCCAGCATGAAACGACGCATCGAGTCCTCAACCAGAGCCTCGAACTGCCACAGAGCCAGACGGTCAGCCAAGTGAGCGTTCGCGCGCAGGAGGGACCGAGAGGTCGATGTATCAATGCCGCCCGATTCGACAAGCTCATGCCAGCGACTGAAAACATCCAGGTCGCGCTGCGAGAAAACCTTATCGTCGGCGGTAGGGGCCTGAAAACCGAGGGCGATCCAGAAACGGAAGACGCGTTCGATCGGTGTATCCGTCGCCTGAGCAATGTCGCGGGCGGAATACGACAGATGACCACCGAGCAGCTGAGGAACGTAGCTTGTTGCGGTCAGATCATCAGGAGTTGCAGGGGACGAAGCCGCGCGCTCATCCATCGCAAATCCCTCCTCTTTGAGCTGACTCAACACCACATCAGCGGGTAACGGTATATCAGATCACTTTTCAAAGTCACATCGGGAATGCGACCTCGCACATTGACAATTGTAGTAGTCTGATGAGTTTTTCTCTAGAGAATTGCACGTTTACCTGCGAAAATCGAGATTCCTGCACCAAATTGCACCTTGTCTGTACGCCGGAGGCACGTTGGGAGACAATGTCCTCATGCGCCTTGTTCTTGCCTCAGCATCCCCCGCCCGCCGAGCGACCCTCATTGCGGCGGGCATCACACCAATCGTTCATGTATCAACGGTTGATGAGGACGCAGTCCTCGCCGCGCTGCCCGGAGGGCGAGCGTTTTCAGGCGGCGCAACCACCCCTGCCGACGAAGTCGCAGCGCTTGCGGCGGCCAAGTGCGCGGACGTCTGCGAGGCCTTGAGCGCCCCCAGCCAGGCTTCCGAGCTTCCCGAGGGCAAGCCCGTCCTCGTCGTCGGCTGCGACTCGATGCTCGAGATCGGCGGCCAGATGCTCGGCAAGCCCCACACTCCCGACGTCGCACGCGAGCGCATCCGCGCCATGCGCCGCACGACCGCAACCCTGTGGACAGGCCACTGCGCGGCCCTCCTCGCCCCGGCCTCGTCGACGCATAAGGACACGACCCCGGGACGCACCGTGAGCGCCAGCGTCACTCGCTCCGCCTCGACCCAGGTCCACTTCGGGGACATCTCGGATGCTGAGATTGACGCGTACGTCGCCACTGGCGAACCCCTACACGTTGCCGGTTCTTTCACCGTCGATGGACTGGGAGGCCCCTTCATCGAGGGCGTGACGGGCGATTACCACTCCGTCGTCGGTATCTCCCTGCCCCTGCTGCGGTCCATGGCCACCGAACTCGGGGTGTTCTGGCCGGACCTGTGGGATGCGCCGCGCCCCTGAGTTTCAGCGCTTGTCCCCCTCCCATCGCCCCGTACTGTAGGGGCATGGACAACAGCACCGCATGGGGCATCGGCCTCGCAACGATCACTCTGGACGGAACGACACTCGACACGTGGTACCCCGCCCCGCACCTGGGCGAACCCGGCAGCGACGAGGAGCTGGCGACCTCGCTGTCCGTGCTGGAGCGCGTCGATGACGCGCGCCGCGTGCGCACCGTCGTCGTGACCACGACGATTGACCTGCAGGAGGCCCCCGCCTCGACGGAGGACGCCTACCTGCGCCTGCACCTGCTCTCCCACCGCCTGGTACAGCCCAACACGATCAACCTCGACGGCATCTTCGCGGTGCTGCCCAACGTCGTGTGGACGGATGCCGGCCCGTGCGCCGTCGCCGACTTCGAGGCCACCCGCCTGCGTCTGCGCGCTCGCGACGGTCACCCCGTGACCGTGCAGGGCGTTGACAAGTTCCCGCCGATGGTCAACTACGTGCTGCCGCCCGGCGTACGCATCGCCGACGGGACGCGCGTGCGCCTGGGCGCCTACCTGTCCGAGGGCACGACCGTCATGCACGCCGGCTTCGTGAACTTCAATGCGGGCACACTGGGCCGTTCGATGGTCGAGGGCCGTGTCTCGCAGGGCGTCGTCATCGGCGACGGCTCGGATGTGGGCGGCGGTGCTTCCACGATGGGCACGCTCTCGGGCGGCGGCAAGCAGCGCGTGCGCCTGGGCGAGCGTTGCCTCCTGGGCGCGAACTCGGGCCTGGGCATCGCTCTGGGCGACGACTGCGTGGTCGAAGCCGGCCTGTACGTGACCGCCGGCGCGAAGGTCACACTCATTGATTCCTCCGGCGAGGCCGAGCCGCGCACGATCGCCGCGCGCGAGCTGTCGGGTGCGTCGAACATCCTGTTCCGCCGCAACTCTCAGACCGGCCGCATCGAGGCCATCGCCCGCGCGGGCGTCGTGGGCATCGAGCTCAACGACGCTCTGCACGCGTCGAACTGAGTGTTCTGACAACGAGGCCGGGGCCGCCCGCGCGCAGTGCGCAAGGTGGCCCCGGCCTCGTGCTATGACAGAGTCTGTCAGCGCACGTTCCACGCTTCTCGGATGCGCTCGGCTGCGGCAGCCACGCGCTCGTCGGTGGCGGTCAGGGCCACGCGGACGCGCCCGTGTGCGGCCGTTCCGTAGAAGTCGCCGGGGGCCACGAGGATGCCGAGATCGGCCAGGCGGTCCACGAGCGCCCATGAGTCCGTCGGGTTGGCGGGGTCGGCGACCCACAGGTACAGGCCAGCCGCCGTGTCGGGGTCGACGTCGAGACCGGCCTCGGTCAGCGCGTCAAGGAGGAGCGTACGACGCGCCGCGTAGACGCTGCGCTGGCGCTCCACGTGCTCAGTGTCGTGCAGGGCGACCGCCATCGCATGCTGGACTGGAGCGGGCACCATGAGCCCGGAGTGCTTGCGCACGCTCACGATGGGGGCAACCAGCGCGGGATCACCGTAGATGAGCGCGCCGCGGTAGCCCGCAAGATTCGACTGCTTGGACAGCGAGTACAGGACGAGCAGGCCGCTCGCATCGCCGTCGCACACGTCCGTATCCAGCAGGGAAGGCACTCCCTCACTCACGTAGGGCTCGGACCAAGGCAGGGCCGCGTAGCACTCGTCGGAGACGACGACGGCGCCATGGGCACGAGCCCAGGCGACGACGGCGCGCAGCTGGTCCGTGCTCATGACGTGGCCATCGGGGTTGCCCGGGGAGTTCAGGTAGACGAGGGCGGCCTCGGGCCAACACTCAGGGGTCGTCGGGTCGACAGCAACCGGGGTGGCACCGGCCAGGCGCGCGCCGATGTCGTAGGTCGGGTAGGCGACCTCGGGCACGAGGACCGTGTCACCCGCACGCACGCCTAAGAGGGCGGGAATCCAAGCGACGGCTTCCTTCGAGCCAATCGTGGGGATCACACCGCCGTGACCAACGTCGACCATGTGTCGGCGCGCGCCCCACGCGAGGATCGCATCACGCACCTCGGCGGTGCCGATCACCGTCGGATAGCCGTGCGCGTTGGACGCCTCAGCCAGGGCCTCGCGGATGAACGCCGGGGTGTCATCGACGGGGGTTCCGACGCTCAGATCACAAATTCCCCCGGGATGGCCAGCCGCGCGCGCTTTGGCGGGCGCCAGCTGGTCCCAGGGGAATTCGGGCAGGTCAAGAGGGCGGGGAAGGATCGTGGTCATACCCCTACCCTATCGACTGTCAGAGGTTTTCGGCCTTCCATTCCTCATTCTGAGGCGGCAGCGCGGCGATCATCGGATCGTCGAAGTCCTGGACGCCGGTCTTCTGGGCGCCACCGGGGCTGCCCAGGTCGTTGAAGAAGTCGACGTTAGCGCGCAGGTAGTCGGACCACTCGGAGGGCAGGTCGTCCTCGTAGAAGATGGCCTCGGTCGGACACACGGGCTCGCATGCGCCGCAGTCCACGCACTCCTCGGGGTGGATGTAGAGCGAACGGGCACCCTCGTAGATGCAGTCGACGGGGCACTCGTCCACGCATGCGCGATCCTTGACGTCCACGCAGGGCTGCGCGATGACGTAGGTCATGAGACGTTCCTCCTGGTCAGTTCTAAAGACTCGTTGATTCTATTATTCACGTATGAGCAACCCCGAGTCACCCCGCGTCACCAAGAGCCCCACAAGCGGCGGAAATACGCCAATTCAGTCGAGCGCGACGGATGGGGCGCGCGAGGAAATTTCCGCACGCGGCCCTGGCGCAATTCCCGCCTTGCCGTGGATGAGCTTCAGGGTCGGCGAGAGGATCGTCATCCGCTACCGCCTGGCAGACGGACTGCACGACGCCCTCGGAGAGGCGCTCGAGGTTGCACCCACGCACGTCACCGTTGCGACGAGGCGGGGGCCGGTCCGCGTGGACGCCCGCACGATGGTGACGGGCAAGCGCGTACCTCCCCCGCCCACCATCTAGCGGGCGGAGGAAGCAGCGCTGGTCAGCGGTTGGCGCGGCGCTCGCGAGCGGCAATCTTGAAGCGCTCCTGGGCGTCCAGGACGACCTTGCGCACGCGCACGGCCTCGGGCGTGACCTCGACGCACTCGTCGTTGGCCGCGAACTCGAGGGATTCCTCGAGGGTCAGCTTGCGCGAGGGGGTCAGCGACTCGTACACGTCGGCGGTCGCGCTGCGCGTGTTCGTCTGCTTCTTCTCACGACAGATGTTCACGTCCATGTCTTCGCCGCGCGGGTTTTCACCCACGACCTGGCCCTCATAGACCTCGGAAGAGGGCTCGACGATGAAGGAGCCACGCTCCTGCAGGTTCGTCATGGCGTACGGGGTGGCCTGGCCTGCGCGGTCGGCGACGAGGGAGCCCGTGAGACGCTGCTCGATGGTGCCCTGCCAGGGCGCGTAACCGTCCGCGATGGACGAGGCGATACCGGTGCCGCGCGTTTCAGTGAGGAAGCGCGTGCGGAAGCCGATGAGGCCTCGTGCGGGAACCACGAATTCCAGGCGGATCCAGCCCGAGCCGTGGTTCGCCATGGTCTCCATGCGGCCCTTGCGGGCGGCCATCAGCTGCGTGACGGCACCGAGGTACTCCTCGGGGATGTCGATCGTCATGCGCTCCATGGGCTCGCTGAGGACGCCGTCGATCTCCTTGGTGACGACCTGCGGCTTGCCGACGGTGAGCTCGAAGCCCTCGCGGCGCATCTGCTCGACGAGGATTGCCAGCGCGAGTTCGCCACGGCCCTGGACCTCCCAGGCGTCGGGGCGCTCGGTGGGCAGAACCTTCAGGGACACGTTGCCGATGAGCTCGCGGTCGAGGCGGTCCTTGACCTGACGAGCCGTGACCTTCGCGCCCTTGACGCGGCCGGCCATGGGCGAGGTGTTGATGCCGATGGTCATCGAGATGGCCGGGTCGTCGACCGTGATGAGCGGGAGAGGACGCGGGTCATCGAGGTCGACGAGGGACTCACCGATCATGATGTCCTCGATACCGGCGACGGCGACGATGTCGCCGGGGGCGGCGGAGTCGGTGGACACGCGCTCGAGGCCCTCGGTGGCCAGCAGCTCGGAGATGTGGACGCGCTGGATGGTGCCGTCGTGGCGCGCCAGGCCCACATCCGCGCCCTTCTTGAGGGTGCCGTTGTGGATACGCAGCAGGGCGAGACGACCCAGGAACGGCGAAGCGTCCAGGTTGGTGACGTGGGCCTGCAGCGGCATGTCCTCATCGTAGGAGGGGCCGGGGATACGGTTGAGGATGGTCTCGAACAGGGGCTCGAGGTCCTCGGTGGGCAGCTGGCCGTCACCCGGGTTCTCCAGGGAGCACTTGCCTGCCTTGGCGGAGGCGTAGACAACGGGGACGTCCATGAGGGAGTCCACGTCGATGTCGATGCCCTCATTCATGAGGTCCTCGCCCAGGGAGAGCAGCAGGTCGGTCGTCTCGGAGACGACCTCTTCGATGCGCGAGTCGGGACGGTCAACCTTGTTGACGACGACGATGACGGGCAGGTGTGCCTGCAGGGCCTTGCGCAGCACGAAACGGGTCTGCGGAAGCGGGCCTTCGGAGGCATCGACCATGAGGACGACGCCGTCGACCATCGACAGGCCGCGCTCGACCTCGCCACCGAAATCGGCGTGTCCGGGGGTGTCGATAACGTTGATGGTGACGCCGTTTTCCAGGCCGAGGGCCTGCGCCGCGGGGCCACGATAGTGGACGGCGGTGTTCTTCGCGAGAATGGTAATGCCCTTCTCGCGCTCCAGATCGCCGGAGTCCATGACGCGCTCGCCGGTCTTTTCGACCGTGTCACGCTCGGAGAACGCTCCGGACTGCCAGAGCATTGCGTCAACCAGCGTGGTCTTTCCGTGATCGACGTGTGCGACGATCGCGACGTTTCGCAGGTCGGGACGCGTGGACATATGTGGACTCCTCAAATGTGGATACAGATTTATGCGTGTTGGGAGGCGAGCACGTCGCGGGGGCGACCGGTTCGAATCGATTTCACGCACATACGTCTTCAAGAATATCGGCTCAACAACGGGCAATGCGATCCCCATCCTGCGAATTCCACCACGTCGCAGATGCCAGGCGTTCATTTGGACGCCCTCCGGCCGGTCTATTTGCTCGATACCGACCGATGGCGTTTACTGAATACTATGACTGACATCGCGACGCTCAGCGCTGACGTTTCGACGGCCTCGGCCCTTGTCACCCCCTTCGGCGCGCATCTGTTGTCATGGCGTCCCACCGGGCATTCCGACGTCCTGTGGCTCTCCTCCCGCGCGGTGCTCGATGGCACGAAGGCAATCCGCGGCGGCATCCCCCTGTGTCTCCCCTGGTTCGGTAGCCCCACCGATTCGCCGACGAGGCCGGGGGACGGTGCAGGTGCGCACGGGTTTGCCCGCACATCGCTGTGGACGCTGCGCTCAAGCACGCAACCCGCGGACGACGCCCCGGCCTCGTTCACCTTCGAGCTGCACCACACGGGCGAGACGTCCCCCCTCTACCCCCACTCGTTCTGCGCGCGTCTTGACATATCCGCGGGGGACGAACTGAACGTCACCCTGACCCTCACGAACGAGGACGACCACCCCTTCGCGATCGAAGCGGCCCTGCACACCTACCTGCACGTCGGCGACGTCAAGGACGTGACGGTGGAGGGATTGAACGGCGAACGCTACTACGACAAGGTCCGCGAACGCTACGCCACCCAGAGCGGCGACATCACTTTTATCGGGCCGACCGACCGCGTCTACACCTCCACGGCGCAGGTCCAGGTCGTCGACCCGAAGCTGGGACGGCGTATCGTCGTGGACAAGAACGGCTCGGGCTCGACGATCGTGTGGAACCCCTGGTCGCAGGGCGCGGCCACGATGAGCGACATCGGTGAGGGCGAGTGGCAGAACTTCGTATGCGTGGAAACAGCGGCAGTGCGCGAACGGGCACTCACGCTGTGGCCGGGGCATCCCCACATCATGACGCAGACGCTCGCCGTGGAGTCACTGGACTGACCGCCCCACGGGTAGGATTAGCCCCAGCTACGACCAGAAAGGCCCTCATGGCTCTCACTTCCGCGATCGCGTCCGCTTACCTGTCCGTTTCCCGGTGGAAGCTCTCCACGCAGCCTCTGCCGGACAAGGTCATCGTCATTGGCGCTCCACATACCTCAAATTGGGACGGCGTCTTCATGGCGATTTCCATGTGGAAGTCCGGGCGCACGTTCTCCTTCCTGGTGAAGGATTCCGTTGTCAAGGCGCCTGTGCTCGGCTGGTTCGTCAAGAAGATCGGCGCCGTCCCGGTAGAGCGCAGCGCCGCGCACGGCCTCGTCGACCAGGTCGCTTCGCGCATCCGCGAGGCGGACTCGTTCACGCTGTGCATCACTCCCAAGGGCACGCGCTCGCACCGTGACTTTTGGAAGTCCGGGTTCTATCGCATCGCGATGGAGGCGGGCGTGCCGATTCAGCTGGGCTTCATCGACCGCAATACCCGCACGTTCGGTTGGGGTCCGACATACCAGCTGACGGGCGACGTGCGCGCCGACATGGAGGTCATCCGCGCGTTTTACGCGGATAAGGTGGGCATTCGCCCGGAGAAGACGTCGGTTCCTCGCCTGCGCGCGGAGGACGAGGCCGCATGAGGTGTGTGCGAGCGTTGCTCGGTACCGCAGGGGCTCTCGCCCTGACCGCGGGCGGGAGTGCAACGCTCGCCGACAACCCAACGCAGATCCGCCTCACCGAGGTCTACGACATGACGCCGGGCGTCAGCGCGACCCATCAGGTGACGCTGGTGACGGATCAGGCACTCATTGGCGAGCAGTGTCAGTCGATGGGCACGGCCACCAAGGCTACCTCTTCTCTCCTCGTGACGGTCGACGGCGTGGACGGGTGCCGTTTCACGTGGGACCTTGCCGATGGCGGCGCCGAGATTGTCTCCGTCGACGACGGCGGCGTGTTCCACTTCGAGTCAACGTCAACGCGTCTCCTGGAGGGCTTCGCATCGCCCGATGCTTCTGCGTCCATCGAGTCCGTCACCCTGATCGCGCATAGCTCCGTCATCGTCGAGGCCTCTGACGACGGACAGATCACCACCCCCGGGGCATCGACGAAGACGGACGCGAGCACGGTCACCTGGCATGGCGTCACCGGCAACGTGAGCGCGACGGGCACCGTTGACGCCGATGCGCCCACTGCGGGTTCCTCCACCGGTCCATCACCGTCGACGCCCGTTTCAACGTCTTCTTCATCCCCTCGGGAACGCGAGCACGCCTCCACCGCACGCTCACTCACACCGATCATGGCGATCACGGCCGGTGTCCTTGCGCTGGCCGTTATCACCGGCCTCGCGCGACGATCGGCACGTTCGCGCCGGGCGGCTGCCGACGCGCAGTTCGACCGTGATGCTGCGCTACGTGAGGCACAGCGACGTTCCGCCTCTGCACGAAAGAGCGCTGCCGCTCCCTACGGGAGGCGGTCTCTCGCTCCGACCTCGTCAACGTCCGAGGAGAACGCACCCGCGAGCGCGCAGGCCCACGACCGCTGCGACGCGCAGTCGGGCACTGAACGCTTTTCCCCGCCCGACCACTCGTAGGCGTCCATTGACCACAGTGGCCCCGACCTCGGCGATGAAGTCGGGGCCACATACTGATGCCTCAGCCGATGTGGAAGTAACGCTCCACGAGTTCCTCGACAGAGACACGCGAGTCCGCCAGGTCATCACGCAGGTGTTCATCTCCCAGCTCGATCAGGCGCGATGCCCACGAGTCGATGAGACCCGCGGGGAAGACGTCCTTCGCCTCGTAGTCTTCACGCTGGGCGAGGAGCCTGCCCGCGGCCTCGAAGCAGGAGGCTGGCAGCTGGTCGAGGCCGGGGGTCTGCGATGCGTCGCCGTCGACCTTACGCTCACGCGCGTACTCTTCCATGCCCGGCTCGGTCAGGCCAATACGCGCGGCGACGGCAATGCCAGCAAGGAGCAGGTGGACCGCTGCGGACCCGTCGGGGCTGCGCAGCTCCACCGTCTGAGAGTCATTGGGCAGGTCGGCAATCGGAGGCTCAAGGGGGTTGGCATCGCGGAACATCGAGTCGTCGATGTTCTGCCAGCCAAGAGGCACGCGCACCAGAACGGAGCGGTTGCGGTCACCCCAGCAGATCGAGGTCGGCGCCTCCTGATGGGGAACAAGACGCAAGAACGATGTGGGGACGGTGTTACCAAACGCTGTGAGCGATGCTGCGTGCGACAGGTAGCCTCCGATCACCTTGAGCGCGGTGTCGGTGAGACCAGATCCCGTGGAGAACTGGTTGACGCCATCCTTGACGATGCGGGTATGGAAGTGCATGCCCGATCCGGCTTGCCCCACGGCGATCTTCGGCGAGAAGGAGACATGAATGCCATAGGAATGAGCGACTTCGCGCAGCACCCACTTGGCGAGCACCATCTGATCGGCGGCATCGAGCGCATCAACGGGCAGGAATTCGATCTCTTGCTGGACCATCTGACGCCCGTCGGCGACGAAGTTACCGACCTCGGAATGGGCGTACTTCACCGAGCAACCGATGGCAACGAGGTGCGCGAGGGTCTCCGTGCGCACTTCCTCCCACTTGGAGAAGGGCCCGGATTCGTGGTAGCCGCGCTGAGGCTCGACGGGGAACAGCTCCTCTTCCTCCGAGAAGAGGTAGTACTCGAGTTCACCGAGGGCCTGCAGCTCGCAGCCCGTCTCCTCCTTGAGTGCTCGTTGAGCCTTCCGCAGGATTTCCTGGGGCGCCGAGGCCAGGGGGCGACCGTCAACATCGTAGAAGCCGCACAGGATATCGAGGGTCGGGATGTGCGAGAAGGGGTTGAGGAACGCGGTAGCCACGCGCGGCACGACATACAGGTCCGAAGAGGTCGCCTCGACGAATGTGAACAGGGAGGAACCATCGACGCGCTCTCCGAGAGTCAACACCCGATCGAGGTGAGCCTTGGATTGGATCGCGAAGTTCAGGGTCTTCAGGCGTCCGTCCCCTCCGACGTAGCGGAGGTTGAGCATTTGGATGCCATTGTCCTCGATATAGCCGATGATGTCGGCTTTCGTAAACTCCTTCGCGGGCTTTCCGAGGGCCTGCACGAGCGGGTTGGGGTTCAGAGACACTGTGTCAGTCGACAGCATGAAACACTCCTCTTCGAGTATGACTAGGTTCACATTAGCAGAGACATTGTATCCCTAAACGACAAACCCGACAGTCGGAAAATATTTGCCATTTCCCCCAGAAATGAAGGGATTGGCACCCTCCAAACCCGCCCCCAACATAAGTGACGCTTGTTACACTTTGCGTAGTCCACTTCTAGGAAGCGCAATGGCGACGACACCCTCTCCCCTCCCTCACGATCCCACGAGGCCACCGGCATGCTCGTGGCGCGGCCTCCTCATTGACTCCGCACGCACATTCTGGCCAGTGCCCGTCATGGAGCTCATCATCACCGTCATGGCGCGTTACCGCCTGAACATCCTGCACTGGCATCTGACAGACAACGCAGGCTGGCGTCTCCCGCTACCCGGCTACCCAGCACTCACCTCGATCGGAGCCCAGATCCCACGAGATCCCGCGCACTGGTACGACCGCACGTGCGCACCTCAGCGATCGGGCACATGGCGCACATCGCCCGCACACACAACACAGGGTTTCTATTCCGACGCAAACATTCGACACCTCGTCCGCTTCGCCGCGCAGCGGGACGTGCGCATCATTCCGGAAATCTCAATCCCATCCGCCGCCGGCGCCGCAATCCGAGCCTACCCACACCTGGGAAACCCCAACCTCGTCTCCCCTCAGGAGGACAACTCAACGCTGTGGCCCCTCGCCTCATCCCTCCAATTCGTCGAGGCAGCCTTCCACCACGCGTGCGACCTATTCCCCTCCCCCATCATCCACATCGGCATCCCCTGGACCGACTGGAGCCAGTGGGAACGCGACCCACGGCTCGCACGGGCAGGCCTAGGCTCGGGACAAGACATCGAGCGCCTCTTCATCGACCGAGCCACGCGAGTCCTCCACTTCCACGGCCGACGCGCAGCCGCATGGGACAGCGCAACCCGCGCCTATGAAAGCACCCCACCTGGAACGATTCTCCTCTCCTCACGCCACAATGAGACCGGGGACGAGGCCGCATCCTCATCGGGCGCCTCATGGGTGCTCGCAGACTCCGACCTGCTGACCCTCAGCCACCCCACAGTCGACCCCTCGTCACCCCAGCCCCCACTCACCGCACGCCAACTCGCTGATCAGCTCCCGCCAATGCTTCACAAGGAGCGACTCAAAGGCGTCGAGGCCGTCGCCTGGTCCACATCGGTGACGACCCCAGACCTGCTCTTTTACCACCTCCTCCCCAGACTCCTCGTCGTCGGCGAAATCGCATGGCACGGGGACGACGCGCTCACCTGGGATCACCTTGCCCGGGCGATCGAGCGAGAGATGGCCTACCTGAGACAACACATCCCTTACTGGACCCCGGGGCGATCATGAAACTCCGGGGCGATCATGAATGAGGGCCGCGCATCCAACCCGGATACGCGGCCCCGTGCCCCCTAGCGGGGCGGAGTTCGGAGCAGGCATGAAGACCGCCCCACTAGGCTTTCACGAACGCATTGACCACTTCTTGAGGCGCTCCGCGAGCGCGCGCGCATCAATATCCAAGCGCTCAGCTTCTGAGGCATCCTCGTGTTTAATCGCGCGCCAGTAGGCAATCTTTGTGCGCAAGAACTCACGACGAAGCTCAATGATCTGCCCCTCCTCCTGGAGGCGGGCGTCCTGCTGTTCCAGCAGGGTCACAAACTCGGAGATATCCCTCTCCCCACCCAGGCCAGACCGGACATATTCACGCATGTCCGCGATCGACATCCCGGAAGCGGACAGGCACGACACCCACGTAAGCAGTTCAAGATCATCCTCGGTGTATGTGCGGTGCCCACTTGAGGCGTCGCGTGCAATGGCCGGAATAACGCTGACATCCTCGTAATAGCGCAGGGTGGATGGGGGCAAGCCAACGAGCGCCGCTACCTCCTTGATGGAGTACGTGCGCCCGGAGCCAGTTCCTGCCATAGCTTCACCCTAAAAGACCTCAAGCCCTTGAAGTCAAGCGGAACTGCGGGACGTGCATCACGCGCCGCGACCTGCAAAAAAGCAGGTTTCCGCGCGAAAGGCCGGAGCGCAGCGCAATTGGCCCGTTTGATCACTCATCACAGAAGCTCTGCGCGCCTCTGAAAGGACCAAATGGGACACGTTTCATCACGCAGATGTATGTCGAATCGATCCAGAAGCTCACACCCACCGTTGAGGTAGAAGTGCGCGTTCTCCTCGGTCGAGGTCACGAATCCATACGCGCGCCCACCGCGCTTGGCCACATAGTCGGGAAGAACCTGCGAGACAAGCCAACGTCCGACACCATGTCCTCGCATCCGCTTATCGACGGAGAGGACCTCGAGATACCAGTCGAAGTCACCTTTATCGATCGTCACCTGGTCCGCGGAATCAACAACATCCGAGAACTCTTTCACAAGCAACGGCGGAGCATAGCGAAAGAACTCATACCCCCCACTGAGGAAGCTGCGAATGAATCCAACCTTGCGATCATGCAGGAGAGCCGTGGCTACGACCCGCCCTTCATGCTCAACGACGAGGGCATGACGGACCCGCTGGTACGAATCCGCAAGCATCCGATTGATTGCAGTGACACATTCCGGGTAATGCTCCGCACGGTAGAGGTAGGGCTTGAGCATGATGTGCAAGGGATAGTCAAGGAATCCCTCTGTGATAATTCGTGTCATTTCGGGAATATCAGCACGCGTGGCAGGTCGACACTTCACAGGGCCCCTCCTCAGTTCACCAGTTTTTCACCCAACCAGTCATCGAAAACCTGACCTTAGGTAGATACCTGTCATACTACGTGACAGGACACGTTCACACCTTGTCAATACGGGACGCATACCTTTGACAGCTCCCACACTTTTATCTGACGACCGGTCAGGCTAGATCACTACTCGCGCCCCTCGTTGCTTTGTATCCACGAACAGACGATAATCGAGTGGTTCATATCAGGAGGACTGCATGCGATTCTTTCGCGCCCTGTGCGCCACGCTCGGGGCTTTGCTCATCACGTCGACGGTTGTATTCGGCGCTCACGCAGCGGACGCCCCGACCCTATCGGAGGCATACGTCCTAACCAAGGACGGCCAGCTCGTCGACACCTTGACCGTCGTCGATCCCTCCCGGACGATGAGCGAATCCGCATGCACACCATACGCGGGTAGTTCCACGGACCAGCACGTCGAGTTCGTGACGCGCGACGATGCCACCGTCTGCCACATGCAGCTGATGTACACCCGCGCCCAGGATGAATCCGAGTTCACCCTCCATGACTCGGGAACATTCGTGCTCTCCGCTCGCACCGACCAGACCCTTGCCACGTATCGGAAAACGTTCGGCGCTTCCCTCACTTTCGCATCCGTGTCTTTAAGCGTCGAGGGCGAAGTGCAGTCTGCAACATCGGGCGCAGCGACCTCTGCGACAACCTACGAGGGACGAGCACTCTCCGTGTCGACGTGGACGGGCACTGTCCCGCAGGTCATCACGGTGAACGGGACACTTGCCGCCGGCGGGAATCCGTCCGCGGCGGCCGGAGCGAACGCTCTGAAGGATCCGTGGGGCGCAACGCCTGTTCCCGGCAGTCAAGCGCCCTCCGCCAGCTCAGCCCCCGCCTCGTCCGATTCCGATTCCGATTCCTCTTCGGGTCCCTCTCTCGGGCTTCTGATCGGCTTAATCGTCGGCCTCATCGTCATCGTGCTGGTCGTCGTCATCGTCATTTACATGGTTCGTTCGAAGCGCTCGAAGGAGTCCAACCAGGGCGCAGGACAGAGCGCATCTCCGTCCCCCGCACGTCGCCCATCCACGCCTCAGGGGACGCAGGCCTCGAGGCCTTACGCTCCGGCGCAAGCCGCCGGCATGTCGACACAGGCGAGCGCCGTCCCCGCGATGAATCAGGGCCGCGGGGAGGCGGTCCCGCCCGAGGAGGCGCGACGCCCCTCTACGACCGATTCCTCTACACCCGACCTCGCGTCGCTTCCGCAGCCCAAGCCGCGTGATACCGGCTTTGTCTGGCAGCACAAGTCGCGTCCCGAACCTGCCGCTCCCGCGCCCGAGGCCCCTGTTCAGGCAGCGAAGCCTCCGAAGCGTAGGCGTTCGCGCGACGGGCACCGCCCCGCCGTTTTCCCTGCGCAGCCAACACAGCAAATGCAGCCGATGGCGCAGGAGCCGAGTGCATCTGCTCCACACTATGCTCCCGCTGTCCCACAGGGCCAGGACGCGTCTGCGGTTACCGGTGCCCCTCAGCGTCGCACCGATCGCTATGCGCCCGCAGCCACGGCCGATCCCGTTCCCGCTCCTGCCCCTGCTCCTGCTCCTGCTCCTGCGGATATTCCGACGCCTGCCCGTGGCATCTCCACTGACCAGGTCTCGACGCCCGTGCCCGTCACGCACGAGGCCGAGGCACACCACGATCGTCAGGCGACCGAGCGCAAGCGTGGCGAGTCGCCTGCCGCTGTCCCAGTTCCGGCTCCGCCTGTAGACGAGGACGATGCTCCCGCGACAATGCTGATCCCGAAGGTTCAGCATGCCGTTGCACCTGAGCCTGAGCCTGTCGCAATTCCCCAGCCGAAGCCGGAACCCATTGCGATTCCCCAGCCCGAGCCGGAACCCGTTGTCGTCCCCGAGCCGGAGCCGGAACCCATCGTGGCCCCCGAGCCGGAACCCGTTATCGAGCCCGAGCCCGAACCCGAGCCCGTTATCGAGCCTGAGCCCGAGCCCGAACCCGTTGTCGTCCCCGAGCCGGAACCCGAACCCGTCGTCGTTCCGCAGCCCAAGCCGGAACCCGTTGTCGTACCCGAACCGGAGCCCGAGCCCATCGTCGTTCCGCAGCCCAAGCCGATCGTCGTTCCGCAGCCCAAGCCGATCGTCGTTCCCGAGCCCGAACCCGAGCCGGAACCCGTTGTCGTACCCGAACCGGAGCCCGAGCCCATCGTCGTTCCGCAGCCCAAGCCGATCGTCGTTCCGCAGCCCAAGCCGATCGTCGTTCCCGAGCCCGAACCCGAGCCGGAACCCGTTGTCGTACCCGAACCGGAGCCCGAGCCCGAACCCATCGTCGCTCCCGCAGCCGAGCCCGAGGCAATTCCGACGCCGACGCATATTGCTGTTCCGCGACTCGCACCCGTGGTGATTCCACAGGCCGCGCCGGAACCGGAACCCATCGTGGCCCCCGAACCTGCGCCGGAACCGGAACCCGAACCCATCGTGGTCCCCGAGCCCGAACCCCTCGTCGCACCCGCACCCGAGCCGGAACCGGAACCCGTCGTCGCGCCCGAACCTGAGCCCGAACCCGTGCCGGAACCCATCGTGGTCCCCGAGCCCGAGCCGGAACCCGAGCCTGAACCCGTCGTCGCTCCCGTACCCGTGCCGGAACCTGAGCCTACGCAGCAGGCCTCGTTCGATCCCGTGATCGATGATGGTGAGCTCCCGACAGCCCAGATTCCTCGTGTCCGCCGGGTGAATTCCTTCGATTGGTCTGCGACGACACGCGCCGAGACCGCACCTGTTGCCCCCGAACAGGCAGCCGCTCCCGCTGCCCCGGCCGCGCCGTACGTGCCGACAACGCCTCAGGTCACGCGTACACAGGAGCCTCAGACGGCCGTGCCCCCGGCTCCGTTCGTACCACAGACGCCGCCCATGCCCCAGGCGCCCCAGGCCCCGGTCGACCCACGCCCGTCCGCCACGCCTCAGGCGCCGGCAGTGCCCGCCGCATTCCAGGAAGATTGGAACTCCGAATTCTCGTGGAATGAGGAGGCGCGCCGTGAGCAGGAAGGCGAGTCAAAGCGCCGCAAGCGCTGGGGTTGGGGCAAGCGCCGCAAGCAGCGTGAGGACCACAACGACGCCATCGAAGCAGAGAACGAGGACCAAGCCTCGTCCGCGCGCATGCCGATGATCTCGGTCGACGCTCAGGACGACGACTGGAACGACTGGCAGAACTGGAACTCGAGGAGCTAACCGAATCGGGGCGCTCTAGCGGCGTTTTCCGCCTTGGTGAGCTCGATGTAGCGCGCGACTTCCGTATCCAGATCCTCTTCATCGTCTGCTTCTTCACGATCGGACGCGGAGTCGTCCTGTCCGTATCGTTCGATCAGAAGACGTTCACGGTAGAGATGGTCGGCGGTCACGCCAATGGTGCGCATGAGGGAGGCGTTGAGGACCATGCCGACGATGATGCCGATAATCGGCAGGATCTGCGCCATCTTTATGCCGACGAGACGCGCTCCGAGGGCCGCGAAGAGAGAGTTCACGGATGCGGTCAGCGCATTGTTCCCGACGCTCTCCATCGATCCGCGTTTGGTGAGCTTGCGTACCACCTTGTTAAACACAAGCATCGAGGTCTTCTCCTCGACGACATGGTCATCAGCCGTGCTTCGCGGGGCGATCGCCTGGGATAAAACCATCGCGGAGAACAGCTTTTCCGTTGGATCCTTCGTGTTATACCCGTAGTACGCAGCCGTGTGTGACACGAGGCGCGCAGAGGAGGCCAGGAAAGTCGCGATATCAAGTCCGATGGCCCCTGCAATCACGCCAACACCGGGTGCCGAAGCGATGCCCAGACCGAGGATGGCCGCAACCGCCCCTCCCGTCGCGAATACGCTGCTCACCGCTCCTTCCGTCGCGGTAACGGCGGCATATCCCACCTTCAGGTGGGGCCTGACCAATTGGATCTCTGCCAGGTCCAGGTTTCGGATGTCCTCGAGACACTCCACGTCGTTGCCAGCCCTGCGATGCGCCTTCACAATTCGTTCGCGTCGAACCGAGGATTCAGCGGCTGATGTCGCCTTCTCGACGAGCCCCAGGACAGCCGATGAGATCCAGCCGGCAACCGCAGCAACGCCGGGCATCTTGCCCGCGAAGCCAACCACTTTTTTCAAAGGGGTGAGCACGTACGAACGGATGCGCTGGGTGATGACTCGAGGACTGCGAGGGTTGACCTGAGCGGCCTTCCATTCCTGAATCGCATCCCACTGCGCACGATCGTCGTCGGTCATGCGCTGCCGAATATCGTCGCGTGCGCTGTTCTCTTCCTCCGGCTGATCCGTCATACCCCAAGCCTACACGGTTACAAAAAAGAGGCCCACGCCACAGAGGAAGTGGGACTGCCACTCCTCTACGGGCGACTCTCGGCCTCGGCGAGTTCGACGTAACGCGCGACGTCGACGCTCAGCTCCTGAGGCCCGGTTGACGGCATGAGGTCCGTCGACGCGCCGCTCGCTTGCACGTGGCCGTAGCGCTCCGCCAGGAAACGCTCCCGGTACAGATGGTCGGCCGTGTCCCCGATGGTGCGCATGAGCGCGGCGTTCAGGCCAGCGCTCACCACGATTCCGGCCATGGGAACGATCTGTGCGAGCTTGCGGCTGGCCAGACGAACGCCCATCGCTGAGAAGAGTGATTTCATGGCGCTCACGATCGCACTTCCGCCGAGCGATTCGAGGGATCCCTTGCGCGCGAGGTCGCGCATCACCTGGTTGAAGGCGAGCATCGTCGCCTGCTTTTCGACAACGAAGTCACGCCCGCTGCCGGCCGGGTCGATCGCCTGGGAGAGCACCATCGTGGAAAAGAGGCGTTCTGAGGGATCCTCGGAGTCGTAGCCGTAGTAGGCAGCGGTGTGGGCGACGAGGCGCGTGGCCGCTGCCAGGAAGGTCGTAATATCGACGGCCATCGCCGAGGCAGTGACACCGACGCCGGGTGCCGACGCGACGCCCATGCCGAGCACAGCGGCGAGAGAGCCGCCGGAGGCGAACACGCCGCTGACCGCCCCCTCCGCGGCTGCCGTACCCGAGTATGCGAGGCTCAGGCGAGGCTTGACCACGAGCACCTGGTCGAGGGGCAGAGAGCGGATGTCTCGCAGGCTTGTCACGTCGTGTCCGGCTGCGCGATAAGCCTTGAGGATGCGCGTACGGCGCACCGAGGCCTCGGATGCGGAGGCAGCCAGCTCGACCAGTCCGAGGGCTGCGGATGACATGGTTCGGGTCAGTGCTTCCCCGCCGGGAACCTTGCGCGCAATGGACACTGCTTTACCCACCGGAGCCAGGGCTGCCGACTTCATCTTCTGCGTGATAGCGCGGGGGCGTTTGTCGCTCAGCTGGGAGGCTTTCCACTGCTGGATTTCGTCCCACTGGGCGGCGTCGGCCTCGCTCATACGCGCACGCAGGTCGTCGTTCACGTCGTCCTCATTCATGCCGGTCTGCTCCATCCTGTCAGCCTACACAGCGAGCGGTCCATCAGCGGCTCAAAGCCGACACGCGCCCTGTTATGCTTGTGATCAGGCAGTCACATTCGGCATCGTTTGAAGGAGATTCCGTGGATTCTCGCTCGTCGCTTATCGACCAGATTAATCTCTTGCACGAGGAGAAGGAACACCAAAAAATCATCGCGCTCATCGAGGGGCAGCCCCCATCGGCGATGGATTACGAGCTGACGAGTCTGCTGGCGCGCGCCTACATTAACTACGCGCAGCCCTACATGGATTCTTTCCGCGATCACATCAAGCACGCGATCGAGCTGCTGCGCAGCGTCGAAGCTGAAGGCATGGCTGACCCACGCTGGTACTACCGGATTGGCACGGCCCTGTACTGGCAGGACGAGGAGGAGAGCGCGCTGACGTACCTGGAACAGTGCGTCGCCATGGATCCGACCAACGAGGACGCGCCGGAAATCATCGCCGAGTGCAAGGCCGCCATTTCGCGCCGCACCGTTGTGCGTCCGCTCAACGTGCAACGGCTGATCGATTACTTCGACCGTAACGACTTCAACTACAGGGTGGAAGACCAGAGCCTGCACATGGGTATCGGGCGCGGCTATTTCATTTTTTCGATCGCGAACGATGGCACGGACCTGAGTATGTGGGCCGCGATCCCCGAGGACGTGTCGATGGAGCTTCGTCAGCGCCTCATTCAGGCGTGCAATGACTGGAACGGGGCGACCACGTGGCCGAAGGTCTACGTGGCGTCGCTGGACGACGGCCGTCAGCGCCTGTGCGCCGAGCAGTTCGTCACCGCCCGCTACGGGCTCACGGACGCGCAGGTCTCGACCAGCATCGAGCGTTTCGTCGCGTCGGCCGAGGCCTTTTTCAAGGACCAGATCGAACGTATTCCCGCCCTGGGTGGCACCCAGGAGTAGCGTTCGTACGCACACGTTTCCCGGCCTCGTCACCATGGACGAGGCCGGGGCGTGTGATGCGCTCAGGCGCGCGGCACGTAGACGCTGAGGCCGCCGTCGCTGACCACGCCCGTGAGGGTTCCGTCCTCCGCGACGCGCACGCTCGGGTGGCCACCGATGACGCATTCCCATTCCTCGCCGGCGTGGCACTGCCCCACGTAGAGGGTCTTCTCGGCGGCCATCCGGTCGGAGAGGATGACCGCGCATCCGGAGCCGGGAATCTCTTCCTTGCCTTCGCGGGCGAAGCCGACCACGTCCGCGTCGTCGAAAGCATTGTGCTGCGGGCCGAGGGCTGCGCGGGCACGGATCCCCATGAGGATCGGCAGCTCGCGCACGGCGGGCAGGTCGTCAGACTCGGGAGAACCGAGGAGGTCACCCCAGAACATGCAGGGAACCCCAGCCTCGTGGAAGAGGATGATGGCGTAAGCGGCCGCCTTGAACCAGGGGGCAACCGTTGAGGCCAGCGACTGGCCGGGCTGGGTGTCGTGGTTCTCGACGAACGTGACGGACTGGTCGGGATGGGACGCCGTCAGCGTGTTCTCCCACAGTCGGGACAAGTCGACGTTGCCGTCCGACACCGACGCGTCGTGGAGGTGGTAGTGCAGGGGGACGTCGAAGAGCATGACGTTGGGGACTCGCTCCAGGTAGTCCTCGAGCTCGCGCACGTCACCGCTCCAGTACTCGCCGACGGCGGGCAGGCGGCGGCCCGTCGAGGCGCGCAGATCTTCGAGCCAGCGGGCGTAGAAGTCCGATCCCACGTGCTTGACGGCGTCCAGGCGCAGCCCGTCCACGCCGGTCGTCTCGACATACCAGCGACCCCAGCGGTCCAGCTCCTCGCTGACGCGGGGTTCGGTGACGTGCACGTCGCAGCCCATGAGGTAGTCGAAGTTGCCGAACTCCGTGTCGACGGACTCGTTCCAGTGTTTGCCCTCGAACAGCCACAGGCCGTTGCGTTTCGTGGCTTCATCCCAGTCGATGCCGTGGAAGCACGTCCAGTCCCACGTGAAGTCCGAGTACGCGCCCGCGCGCCCCGGGAACGTGAAGCGGGTCCACGCCTCGATCATCTCGGGCTCGCCGATGGCCTCATGACGGTTCTGGGGGTTGATCGGGGTGGCTCGCACGGTCTCGGTCGTGTCAGCACCCATGCGGTGGTTGAGGACGATGTCGGCGCACACGGCGATTCCCGCCTCATGCAGGGCCTCGATGGCGGCCAGGTATTCGTCTTTCGTCCCATACTTCGTGGGCACGGAGCCATGCTGGTCGAACTCGCCCAGGTCGTACAGGTCGTAGACGCCGTAGCCGACGTCATCGATGCCGTCATGTCCCTTGTAGGCGGGCGGCAGCCAGATGATGGTAACACCCAGGTCCGCGATCGCCCGTGCGTGCTGGGCGAGGTAGCGCCAGTGGCTGGCGTCCGGTGCCATGTCCCAGGCGAATGCCTGCAAGATCAGAGGGCCCGCCTCGGTCTGGGACGAGGCCAGGGCCGGTTTCGTCGTCTCATTCACCCGCATATGGTGGCAGGTTTTCCCTCTCCCGGGGCTGAAAAAATAGGAAACAGTGGCCCGTTAAACACTGCGCCGAGGCCGGGGCTACGTTGCGCTGCCACGCACACCCCGCCCCGGCCTCGTCAATGAAGACCCTTATCCGCGACGACCGAAGAAGCTCTTGACGCCGCTCGTAACACCCGACGCTGCACTCACCACACCAACTGCAGCAACCCCAACTCTCCCTTGGAATGCTGCATCGGTAGCCGCCAAGAAACTCTGTTCGTGTTCAACAGAGTTTGCCGCGACAAGTACTTGCTTCCACATTTCGCTGTCGATACCGGGAGGCGGAAGCTCTCGCAGGTGTTTTTTCAATCGAGATGACTGCGACTGCAGCGACATAAAAGTCAAACCGCTCGACACAACTCCGCCAATGACAGGGAGTACCTTTGAGAATCCCTGATTGAAGGCTTTCTTGGTGAGATTGACGCCGATCGAGCGCAAGGTCTTTTTGACAGCGCGATACCACGAGGTCTTCACAAGAAGCTGCTTGGTCACTTGTTTTTTAACAGTGTTCATCACGGTCGAACTCGCGAAAGACGCGAGAGACATGGCCGCGTTTTCAACGTCGAGCATGACGCCAAAGAAGATGGCAATGACACCGATCGTCTCGTCGTCCACATCTTCCTTCGCCCTGAGCAGTTCACGCCAGCCGTAGAGGTACGCGAGCTTCTGCACAATCCTGAAGGCATGCACGTAGTACTGCGTGACATCCGCAGGGATCGTCCCGAACATCGCAAACCCACCGGGAAGCCCGGCAGCGAAGGAGATGGCAGCGGACTTATTCGTCTCGTAGGAGATCACCTGGTCAGCCAGCCTGTCAAGATCAGCTAGGGAGATGCCCGCGAACGCAGGGTTAGTGTTGATCGCGCTCCGAATCACCTCTTCGGGCACGCCACGCTCACGCAGTTCCTGGCGCAGGAAATCGTCGCGGCTGATGCGGACACCGGGCACACGCACGATCTTTTTGAGGAACTCGATCGCATGCTCTTCGACGTCATTCCCTTGATCAGCAGGCAAATGAGCACTGCTTGCATCATGCTCGATTTCCCGGGAATTTCGCAACAATTCACTATGAGCACCAAGATTCTTGGGGACGCCCCACATATCGTTCCTTTACACTGCCTTGTCACCTCAACACGAGGTTTAGATACGCGACAACTATAACGTACTTTTTCTGCGATCTGGCGCCCATGACACACCGTCATTATTCTCAGGTGCGCACACGTCAGCGTCGGGCCTACGCTGATCTCATGTGGATCCTCGCGGCCTGCTTGTCTGCCTTGTTTGCGGGACTAACCTCGGCCCTGGCTAAGGCGGGCGTCGCGTCGACGAACTCGACCGTCGCGACGGCGCTGCGCACGGTCGTCGTGGCCGCGGGGGCGTGGGGTATGGCGGCGCTGACGGGAACAGCTTCCGGCGTTACCTCTATCGACGGGACATCTGCGCTGTTCCTGGTGTTGTCCGGGTTGGCGACGGGGGCCTCGTGGCTGTGCTATTTCGCGGCACTGTCTCGAGGGGATGTCTCCCGCGTCGCCCCCATCGATAAGCTGTCGACGGTCCTGGCGATCATCCTCGCGCTCGTTTTACTGGGCGAACCTGTGAGCCTGTGGGGCAGCTTTGGAATCGTCGTCATCACGGTGGGGACACTTCTGATGGTGGAGCCCTCCGACCTCTCAGGCCTGCCGCGTGCGCTGCGCGGGGGTGGCAGCTGGCTGACGTTCGCGCTGGCATCCGCGCTGTTCGCCGCGTTGACGTCGATCCTCGGGAAGGTCGGCATTTCGGGGGTGGATCCGACGCTGGGGACGGCGGTGCGCACCCTCGTGGTGCTGGCGATGGCGTGGGTGATCGTTGGCGCGCAGGGGCGGATGGGCGAGGTCCGGTCGATCCCCCGCCGCGAGCTGGCGTTTATCGTCGCCTCGGGCGCTGCGACGTGCGCGTCGTGGCTGGCCTACTATCACGCGCTGAAAGATGGGCCAGCCTCCGTCGTCGTGCCCATCGACAAGCTGTCGATTCTCGTGACCGTCGCGGTGTCAGCCGCCGCGTTTCACGAGCGTTTCACGCGGCGCTACCTGCTGGGCCTAGCTCTGATGTGCGGGGGAACTGTCGCCATGGTGGTGGCGTAAGGCCCTTACCCGCACGGCCATCTAGTGGCCTTGTTTTTCTTCCCAGGTGTCGGTGTTTGAGACGGTGAGGTGGTCGAGGGGGAAGGGGCCGGTCGTTTCCGTCGTGGTGACCAGGCCGTTGATGGTTTGGGTCTCGCCGGTGAAGGGGTTGGTGGCTGTACCGCTCCACGTTGTGGTCAGGGTGATGGTGCGGGTGGCGTCGGGATAGGGTCCGTCAAAGCGCGAGCGCCACCCGTTAGGCGGTGTGTAGTAGTGGCGGATGAGCCTAGGGTCCTTGTTCAGGTCCATGCCCTTCTCGTATGGCATTCCCTGGTAGGCGGTGACGGTGTTCGGGGTGCCGTCACCCCAGTCCCACTCGTAACTAGTGGCTCTGAGAGTGATGGTAATGTCGTGGCCCAGCAGGTTGATCGTGTGGGTCTGTGTGGGGTGGGTGGCTGCCACGATCGTGGGAATGTACTTGTTCGTAAACGACACCTTCGACGGCCGCTTATGCAAACCCGCACCGTCAGCATGGATGAGAGTGGCTGCGGCCAGCAGGATCTCGCGAGTCGTCGGGACGCGTTGAGGATTGGCGTCCTCTCCATGTTCTGGCGGAGGGTAGGCACATATCGCGACGCGTAAGTAGTCAGGGACATCCGGGTCTTGCGAGTCAGCAGCACAGTGAGCCCAGTCGACGTAGTGATCAGCCTCAGCTGTGGGCGTTCTCGTATTGGACTGACGGATTGTGTCATCCTTCGGAGTAAACACGGGGGACGATTGGACGCTACTCATCAGCGTACTGCTCTGATAGTCCCATAGGGATGTCATGACACCACTTCCGGCAGCATCTGAGTGGTAACCAAATCTTCCCTCAGTCTCACTGTCAGCAAGAGCGATAGAAGGCGCGCTTACAAGCGTGGCAGCCAGAGAAACTGTCACAATTGAGGATACGAATGTTGAGCGTTTATTTTTCATTTTCGCTGATCATCCGTCCTTGTGTTTCGATCCAACGTCCATCTTTCCAGGTCATGAACAGTGATAGAGTGGACGTATATTCATGTTTATTGACGGTTATCTTCTGCCCTTGGCAAGTCACACCTTCGACCGAGGAAATCTGAAGCTTCACACCGATCGTGTTAGCTTGAACATTGCCCTGTTCTTCTCCAACCGGCTCAAGGCGAAATACATGTAGAACTTTTGATTCCGTCCCATAAATCCATCCGTTTTCATAGGCAGTATCAATATCGCGGATGTACGAGGAAGCAAATTCCGATGAAGGATCCGACATGTCCGCCAGTGGTTGCGTATCTCCGGTGTTCCAGGCGTAGATCAGGAGCGCGAGGTAGTGTTCTGCGGCTGCTTCTGCTCCTCGTTCGGTATTCTCCTTGGCTTCCTCAGGCAACTCAGGCTGGGTGTAGGTGTCCGCCGCAAACTGAGCTGGCCGCACGAGGACGCCGTCGGGGCCGATCTGGTAGCCGCCCGACATTGCCGCCTCGCCCGAGGCCGACGCGGATGCGGTGGGTGCGGGCTGAGTGGCGGGGGTTGTGGCCGCGACGCCGGGTTTCTCGCCCCATGCGTGCCACCAGCCTTCGGCGACGCCGTTGATGTAGACGGCGAAGACGGCTCCGGCGGCGAGGCACACGTAGACCACGCGCATCGTCCAATAGAACGGCTCGACGTGCAGCCACGCCCAAAGCCGGGGATGAGCCCCCGCGGGCGGGTTGTCGTCACCAACCCCCGGCCCGCTACCGGCCTCAAAGAGCGCGTCCCGCGGTGCGGCGTCGTGCCGCAGCTGGTCCTCGTCCTCGGTGTCGAGGTGGTCGAATAATGGTGGAACCGTCATGGCGTTGTACTCCTCCACGGTGAGGTGCCCTGCAGCGTACCCCCGTCCTTGGAGGTGCGCCCTACTGTTTCAGGGTACGCGCAGAACCAGCACGAAATACTAAGAATGCTGCGCAACCATCACGCACATCCTCCCACCCACATTCCCGTAACCGCACGGATGTGCATGAACCAGCCCCGGCCTCGTCCATTCCTGTAGACGATCACGACGGGAGGCCGCCGAGTCAGTTACGGGGTGAACCCACCGAGTGCATCAGACGTTTCCTAAAGGAGCCGATCCAACGCCTCGCGGATCTTCTGCTCCTCCCCGGATCCGATCGTGGGCAGACGCAGGACGGGCACTCCATACGCGGACATGATCGAATCTTTGAGGCCGTCGCGCTTCTGCTGTTTCTGACTCATGCCGTGGAACGTCCATCCGTCCACCTCGATAGCAAGGAGAAGACGCTTCGTCACACGCGAGTAGACCCCGAAGTCGAGCGCGCTGTCCCTGAACACGAACGCTCGCTGTTCCTCGTTCAAGCGGCGCGTATTAGGCAATGCATCCCGCAGGAACACTTGGGTCTGATACCCAAAGCGCGCATACCTGGGTTCTGCGAGCACGTCTCGCAGGCATTGTTCCGCAACATTTTCTGCGGGCGAGCGCCGACGATCAGCCCACTTAGCCTGAGAATACCGCTCGAGCGACTCGCTATACGCGTTGTAGAGGACGTCGAAAATGGACACGATGTCCGACTGGACGACAGCACTCGGATCGTTCATCTCGATGTACTCGAGCAAGGCCCTCACGTTTCGGCTAAGCCGGACGCCCCCATGCGTGGTCACGACGACGAAGCGGTCTTTGGCTCGCGACACAATCACGTTCGTCAGTGCATCCGCATCGTAGAAGTCTTGCGCGGCCGAGCGGTCGTTGGCGTTGAGGACCGTGGACAGGATGATCGTGCCCGCACCGCGCCCCTGGAATTTGTGCGCGGTCTCAGCCAGCCATCGGGGATGAGCCCCATCGCCGAGGTCGCTACGAATCTGCTTGCTGAGGTTCGTTGCCTGCGCCCGAAACGGAGTCACGACGCCCAACACGAAGTCGCCCGACTCGTCTGCCCCCTCGAGCTCGACGCCGTCCCGGATGCTGCGCATATCCTCAAGGTCGGTGACGATATCGATTTCCCTCTGCGAGAAGAAGCCACTGCCGTGCGATGGGCGTCGCGCGTGGTTTCCGGGCGCAGCATAGACGATCGCGAGCGGATCGGGGGCATCGTCGGCAGGGACGCGCATCGGAATGAGCTGACCGCCGTAGTACATGCGGTTGCAGAACTCGATGATCGCGGGGTGACACCGGTAATGTTCCTTGAGCAGAGTGCTCGGCACCTGCGCAGACTCCGGCATCATCTTGATGGAGTCGAGCAGCGAGAGCGAACGGACGTCGAAGCGCGGCGCGGGCGGCTCCTTCTTGCTTTCATCCCACCCCTGGAAGATCGGGCCGAGCTGCTTGTCGTCACCAACGATGACGGCGTTACGGGCCTTGCTCAGCGCCGCCATCCCCTGGGGGAGCAGCACCTGGGAGGACTCGTCGATGATGATCCAGTCGAGCAGCGCTTCCTCGGCCAGGTTGTTCCGGATCGAAAAACACGTGGACGCCACGATGGGGTAGGTGCGTAGCAGGATGTCCGTCTGTCGCTTGAGCCGCTCGGTTGGACTGAGGCGGCTCGGACGCTCGCGCGTGAATCGCCTGAGCAAGGCGGCATCGAGGACCTCTCGGGAGTGGCGGCGATACTGCGCGCTCACTTCGACGAGGCCGTGGCGGGCAGCGCGGGCCTCGGCCTCCTCGATGCGGTCGGATAGTTCTTGCTCGTGGGCCCGGTAGAAGGCGAGTTGGAGCGCCGACTGGACGTGCGGGTCTCCCAGGTCAACGCCCTTCAAGGAGCCGTAAGCAAAGTAGCGACGCACCCGCTCGATGAAGCCCCGAGGACCACGCCCCACCCTCGGCGCGCAGCGAGCGAGGGCAAGCAGGTCACCGATGACCCCAGAGCGGCGCCTCGAGATAGCCAGATGAGAGATGTCCACAATCGGGCGGCGACTCTCCTGTACCTTTTCCTCAAAAAGACGCCGCTCACGCTGAGCCGCCGTCAGCTGCGCGCGGATCTTCGGAATGTCTCGAGCATCCTCCCATAGAGCGACGAGGCGATCTTCTTCGACCCGCAGCGCAGCTTCGTCGGCTCCGGCAGGCACATCCGACGACGCAGCGGACGCCTTGCGAGCCCAGGCCTCGCGCCTCTGTTCAAGGACACCCTCACGCTCGTGGAATTCCTTGACGCGCTTCGTTTTCCCGAGGTTCGCGACGAGGAAGCCGTAGCCTTCCTCCATCAGCTTGTCGACGACGTTGTCGACCGCAGAGTTCGCCCCCGCGACGACGCCGACAGTCTTGCCCTGCGCGATCAGGGAGGCGATGAGATTGAGGATCGTCTGCGTTTTACCCGTGCCGGGAGGCCCGTCGATGATGGACAGTTGGTGTGTGAGCGCGGCTCGAATCGCATTGCGCTGATCGATATTGGAGGGGAAGGGCATGATCAGTCGATCGCTCGCGCCCGTCTTCGTGGAGGTAGTACCGGCGAGGAACGCTTCCAGGGCGGAACGGCGCGGTGCCTGAGGGAGCCATTCCCACACGTTCGCGAGGATCGCCTCGGGCAGCATCTTCTCACCGCCCACCCAGCGGGGATAGTGGGCTGTCGGATCGAGCGTCGCCCCGGCTCGCCCTGCCTGCGCGCGCACTTCCTCGCGGACGTAGTTGAGGGTGGCGGCGTTTTGCCGATCCTCCGCTGTCGCGTACCTTACCCGCACCTCGTCGTGTCCGTAGCGATGAAGTTTGAGTGTGCCCTCAGCCGTGCGGTACGCGAGCGTGTAGCGGGGATCGCGCGGGTGGCCGGAGCGGCGGAGCGTCCAGATGATTTCGACATTGGTCCGGCGTTTGCCGCCAACACGAACCTCGTCGAGTGCGTCGACTGTTCGACGCTCGACCTGGTCGTAGAGGCGCGCCCTCTCCTCGCCGTATGGAAACTCTTTGCTGCTGGTGGTGTAAGTGACGACGATGCGCTTCCCATCGCGGCGTGCCTTCGCGATTTTCCAGGTGTCGTCCTGCCAGGTCAGCGTTTTTTTATCGCGAATCAGTACGTGCATCATGCGCGGATCGACGGGCTCCATGCCACTCCCCCTTGAGTTTTACACCCAGGATAGGCGACTTATCAGACCGACGGTAGGTTGTTGAATACCCACGGACAGAGCACTCACATACTCCATCAACAGAACTAGGTCGTCGACATTGATTTGACTTCATTTGACAATGCCACTAGGATCTACGTTTAAGCGCAAACGATAACGATCCTAAGTCGACACAAGCGACTACGCACCGTTAGCATTAGCGACAACCACTGAAGGAGACAGCTTCAACCATGTGATGAGAAAGGACAAACACATGAACATCTACACGATTTTTACAGACTGCCTATTCCTGGCACTCCACTTGATCCCACTTGCCGTCAACTGCGCATCAGACTTCAGCTTGTGGTTTGCCAACAGGTTCCGCACCGAGAGCAACAGATGCCAAAACGTCGAGCGTGAGAAGCAACCCGTAGTTTTCTACACTCCCAACCACGCACCCCTGCTACTGCCCCCGACATCTCCCGGAGCTCACCACCCCCACCTCACCGTGCCTCTCAGCCAGTACCTCGCGCTCAACCAGGGGACGAACCACATCCACATTCACGTCCATTTGGAGGGTCCAAACAACTGGATCGACGCCCACACACACGACGCGACAAGGTGACTTCCTCCCGAGCGTGAGCCAGGATTCACCCCATGGACGACTAATGACGACTTCAAGCTGACGAGGTATCGACCTCACGGGAACACACGCTTCATAGCGCGATCATGCCCGTCCTACAAGCGGCCACAGATCCGCATCTATGGGTTTATACACCAGGCTTAGTCTGGCATCTCAGGGACCCCCGCCACTATGGTGGGGGTCCCTTGTTATAGATTCTGTGGACGCAGATGTGCATGGCCCGCTTTAGAGTGCACGCATGGGTATGTCGCTTGTTTTTCTCCTCGTTGGCTTAGTGGTTGGTGCCCTCCTCGGGTACGTGGGCGCGGTGGCGCGCCGGGCGTCGACGCCTGACCAGGCGGGCACGCTGCGCGCGGAGGTCGCCCGCTGGCAGGCGCGCGCGGAGGAACTCTCCCGTCGCGTCGAGTCTGCCGAGTCCCGCTCACAGGGCGACGCTTCCGTCCTGCAGGCGCTCACCCCGGTTCGAGCGCAGCTGGAGCAGATGACGCAGCGGGTTGATCAGATGGAGCAGATTCGCGCGCGCCAGCACGGCGCCCTCGCCGAGCAGCTGCGGGAGTCCGCGAGGCGTGAGAACGAGCTGGCGCGCACGACCGCTTCCCTGGAGGGTGCTCTGCGGTCGCGGAGCGCACGCGGCACGTGGGGCGAGGTTGAGCTGGCGCGCATCCTGGAGGCT
The DNA here is from genome assembly GCA_000411415.1 of Actinomyces sp. HPA0247. GTDB lineage: Bacteria > Actinomycetota > Actinomycetes > Actinomycetales > Actinomycetaceae > Pauljensenia. The sequence goes on from KE150450.1 coordinate 189,946, forward strand.
TCCGGAATGCTGCCGCACGTGGACTTCGCGGAGCAGCGTTCGATTGGCTCGCTCACTCAGGGACGAGGCCGGGGCGCAGTTTCATCGTCGGGCGACCTCGGCCGTCCCGACGTGACGATTCACCTGCCCGGGCAGGGGTTCCTCGCGCTCGACGCGAAGGCCCCCATGGACGCATACCTGCGGGCGTGCGCCATTGAAGAGAGCGGAGAGGACGCAGAATCTCGACGCCGCGCCGAGCTGTCGGCACACGCGAAGGCACTGCGCTCTCACGTTGAGGCGCTGGCTGGACGCGACTACGCGCGGTCACTGGGCGCGTCACCCGAGCTGGTCATCTTGTTCGTCCCATCCGAGGCCGCCCTGTCGGCGGCACTGCGCACTGATGCATCGCTCCTGGACGACGCGATGGCTCGCGGCGTGGCCCTGTGCTCTCCCGTCACGCTGCTGGCGGTCGCGCGCACGTGCGCCACTGCGTGGGCGAGGACGTCCATCAACGAACAGGCGGACCAGGTGATCGCGCTCGGCCGCGAGCTGTACGAGCGCCTCGGCGTCGTCGCCGGCCACATGGAAAACCTGGGCAAGCACCTGGCCAAGACCGTGGACTTCTACAACAAGACCGTGTCGTCCATGGAAAGCCGCCTCCTGGCCAGTGCACGGTCCGTGAGCGCACTCGAGGAGGCCTCGAAAAAGACTATGACCGTCACGTCCATCGACCCGGATGCCGCCCAGGTCCGCGCTTTCACGAAGCCTGAGTTGACGGGCCAGTGAGCGTGTCGGCGATCCCATCCAGCTGCACGCGGATCTCCTCAAAAGGGCGGTCCAGGTCGAGAGTCGTCGCGCTAATGCGGTTGCCGCTCATGCGGTAAGTGGCGTCGGGCTGGATGTCCTCGTCGGTCGCGGCGTAGAGGAGCATGCCGGAGACCTCGACGCCCTCCCCCGCTCGCTCGAACGCAATCTGCTTGTTCTTCACGTACGCGAAAATCTGGTACAGGTTCCCCGAATGCACGGTCCTCTTGTCGAAGTTGCTCTGCATCGTGGCCGCGTAGTACTTCGCGTCAATGATGAGCACGCGGCCGCGAGCGCTCAGCGTAATGTCGCTGCGCATGGCAGGCAGGCCGTCCGAAACCTCGTCGTCCAGCACCCAATCGATGAAGGACGCGCTCGCGCTCAGATGCGGGTGCTCCCTGCGGTAGTACTCGAGGATGAATTTCTCGTAGAGGCGACTCATGCGCTGCTCGTCGAAGAAATCCATCATGCGCGTTGTGCCGTCGCTCTGGGTTTGAAGCAGCCCTTTGACGACGAGCCAGCACACAGCCATCAGCATGCGGTACGTGCGGTTGTTTCGGTCGTAGCGCATGTTCCAGTCGACCGTGTGCAGGTCGATCTCGCGCACGTCCGCGAAGAACACCATGAGCTTTTTCAGGCTCTTCTTGCGCGCCTTCGAGATGTCCGAACGCACCAGCAGCGCGACCGTCGCCTTGATGATGCGGTTCATCGTCGTGTCGACGCTGAACTCGTCGTAGGAGCACACCAGCTGGCGGCGCAGGATCGCCTGCGATTTCACGGATTCGGCGACCTCGATTTTGCCGCGCAGGGAGGAGCGTGCCTCGGTTCGGCTGACGTATTCCTGCCCGAGGCCTCGTTTGAGTTGCAGGGACACGCCTCGCTCGAGGATGGCGGCACACAGCTCGGCCGCGTTGTCGAAATCCTCCGTGGCCACGGAACGGTAGCCCTGCTCGCGCAGTGCCGAGAAGGCGTAGGCGAGCATGTGGAAGAGGTTGCGGACGCGAATCACCGCAGCGGCCTGCGCAGCCTGTCGGTCCACTCGCGGACCTTGGTGGGCTCGTCGAACCAGTATTCCTTGAGCATCGGGATGAGCTCGTAGTCGACGATCGAGGCGAGGGCCGAGTCCGTGCACGTCTCAGGTTTCATGTTGCAGAAGTAGCTGTGTCCGATGCAGAAGCCGTCGCCGAGAGACTCATCCTCGGCGATCGCACGGTTGAGGGATTCCACCTCGCGCACCAGGGCCTCGAACGTCGGATTGCCGAGGCCGGAGCAGTACTCGCGGAAGCCATCGGAGCCGAAAGCAGGGCGCAGTTCCACGAAGGCGAAGCGGCGTCGCAGCGCGTAGTCAAGCATGGCGAGGCTGCGGTCAGCTGTGTTCATCATGCCGATAATGTGGACATTGCGAGGCACGTAGAAGAGCTCGCGTGAGTAGAGGAGCTGAAGTTTGTTCTTCGGTCCGCGTTTATCGCTCTCGATGAGCATGAACAGCTCGCCGAAGATCTTGGAGAGGTTGCCGCGGTTGATCTCGTCGATGATGAAGAAGTAGTCGTTCTCCTCGTCATCGGCGGCCTTCTTGCAGAAGGAGTAAAAGGCACCCTTGACCAGCTCAAATCCCGCACCGGAGGGCCGGTACCCCTCGATGAAATCCTCGTAAGAGTAGCTCTGGTGGAACTGCACCAGCTCGACACGCGAAATGTCCTTCACACCCATCATCGAGTAAGCAAGACGCTTAGCGACGAAAGTCTTGCCGACGCCAGGCGCGCCCTGCATGATGATGTTCTTCTTCGTACGCAGCAGCCCCACGATCGCGTCGTAGCGTTCCTCGCCCATGTAGACCTCGTCAAGGAATTGCCGGGCGGAGTACTCCGGGAAAACTACCAGCGGTTCCTCGTTGTCAACCTCGTCGTCGCTATCTTCGAAGAACGTCTCAATGCGAGAAAGGAGTTCAGGGTAGTCGGTGATCTCAGTGAGGGTCTTCATTGCCAGTCGTTCGTCGATTGGCCAGTTTCCTGAGGAAGTCCAGCGAACCGCCCGACAATTCGGGTAGTGGCCGCCCTCCGGATCGTAGACGTAGTCACCCGTGACGATACCTCGCCCGAGGATCTCCGAGCGGCCCTTCTTCACGAAAACGACATCGCCCGGCTTCATCTCGTTCGCAAACTGCCATAGGGCGTGAATGTCGTTCTTCTGGGTACCGTTTTCGGGATAGGTCTGGAGCATCTGCGCCTTCAGATCTTCCTTATGTGCGTAGGCAGTCAGATCCCCAATCTCGCCCCATGCCAGTCCCATGATCCCGCGCGAGTAGAACTCGTCCCACATGCAGGCGCCCCGGCCGGGGGCGTAGAGCCAATAGCGCACGGTCTCCACGTCGGCGTCCCCCAGAGCAGCCGCCTGAGTAAGTTCTTCCTTTTCTTTGTCAGCCTCTTTGTTCTCACGGTTGACCTGTTCGGAAACGCGCCACGCGTATACCGAAAGCTCGGGGAAGGAGAAGTACTCGTAGGTTCCGGATTTCAACACCGACAGAATGCTGTCGCGAATCCCCAGATATTCAGTGGATTCGGGAACTTTCTTCAACGACGCCAGCACAGAACGAACCGATGAAGGCATACGGTCGGGCAACGCGAGGAACCATCGGTCTCGCTTACTCAGGTTGACGTAGGAGTACGGGCGGATCCAGAAGAGTCCCATCGTGACGTTCCAACTGGCATGGCGCTGTTGAAGGACTGAATCGTAGGCATGACGGAACACTGCTTCTGTCTGTTCAGTCGGCTGATCCGCGTAAGCCAGCGCAACCGCAAACAAGTCCCACAGCCTATCGATATCCCCATCGTCCCGACGCACCTGGTCGTAGAAGGTCGCGTTGATGTTGAGCAGGACGGGGACACCGACAAAATCATCATGTAGAGGGGCCTGCACGCCGAGAGCGCCACCAATTCCGAGGGCAACCGCCCGGCGCTTATTGTCTGTGAGGCCTCGATTAAAGAGGCCGTAGACCGTGAAAGGATCAATATCCGTCGGAATACCGCCGGAGTCAAGCGTCGGCAGGTCCATACCGAGTTCGGCGTAGACATGCTGCAACGTCGCAATAAGAGCCTGCCGATCATCTTTGAAGGCAAGCAGTTTGTCCGCTAGTTCCATAAAAAAGCGCGGCCATGAGTACTGGCTATCCGTCGTCATGGCCACACCCTACCACCCGGGTGATCGGCAACACTATTCGGCTCGTACTCACACAACAGCAAAGCCGGGCGACGCTCTCGCGCGACCCAGCCACGACCTCGTCGTGAAGAAAGTTCTCGTGACCTCGTATCACTATTTGTCGCACGTCGGTGACACATCTCATTTAACGAGGTCACAGCAGTTTTTCAACCGACAGCATCCGACAAACCACGCAAGAATGGTTACGGGAGCAATGCCAGAGCGATCAGCAGGGCACACAAGCTGATCGCAGTACCTACGACGACACGTCACTGACCCGTTGCTTGAGCCGCGCATCACCCAGCGGCCCCCACCTCCGATTCAATGAAAGAGGCTCACATGAGCGAGAACAACGACAGCGCTGACCAGGACAAGACTCCCGAGGGCCCCCTCCAGACCGACCACGGCACGACCACCATCGAGGAAAACGTCGTCGCTAAGATCGCTGGCATGGCCGCCCGCCAGGTGCCCGGCGTGTACGGCATGGGCAACGCCGTACGCCGCGCCTTCAGCGCCGTAACCGACCGCATCCCCACCACCCAGACCAACGTCACCGGCGGCATCACCGTACACAAGGGCGAAACCCAGGCCGCCATTGATGTCACCGTCGTCGTCGAGTACGGCTACTCCATCCTCAACGTCTGCAACGACATTCGCAGCAACATCATCGACCAGATCGAAGGAACCACCGGCCTGGAGGTCGTCGAAGTCAACATCGACGTCACCGACGTCCACCTGCCCGAGGAGGAAACAAACACCTCCGTCTCAACCGATCTGAAGTAATCGACCTCGACGCCTGGATCTGAGGAATTCTCATGAAGACAACGCACCTGGCTCTCCTGGTGGGCCTGTTCATGGGGGCCGTTCTCGCGTTCGGTTCCTTCGCCAGCTTCGTCCTCGTTGCCCTGTGCGGCGTCGTCGGATGGGTAGTGGGCCTTTATCTGGAGGGCCGGGTCGATGTCCAACGTATCCTCGATTGGCGAAAGAGGTGACGAGCGTGGCCGCGCCTGACTCCGCGCTCACGCAGTCGAAGCCGTCGCGCGAGAAGGAATACTCCTTGACGCAGCGTGGCACCACGACTATTCCGGACAATGTCGTCGCCCGAATCGCCGCTCAAGCCGCGTTTGAATTTGCCGCCGTCGGCTCGAACGCAGGTGGAGTCCTCGGGATTGGCTCACGCCGAAACTTCGGGTCTCGGCCCGAGGCCGCGTGCCAACTCTATGGGCAGCGCGCGATCCTCCATCTGGACCTCGGCCTCGTCTTCCCCACCCCCTTGTCCTCCACTATCGAGGACCTGCGCGCACACGTGAGCGGTCGCGTCGAAAAGCTGTGTGGGGTACGCGTCGCCAAGATGTCCATCAACATTTCGTGGCTCAACCCAAGCAATCATGTCAGGAGGAGCCTGAGATGAGAGCACCCGTACCGGCGCTCATTTATCGACCGACCCGGATCGCATCTGCCACCGTCTTAGCATTGCTGCTCCTCATCGTCGGCGGACTCGGCACATGGCTGACGGGATACCGCCTCCTCACGGGGGCCTGGCCGCAGCGCACCGTCGCCACGCTCGACGCGGTCGGCACGGTGTCCTTCAGCTCCATCGCAGCACTTATTACTGCCGGAATCGCAGCCGTATGCGGCCTGTTGATGCTTGTCGCAGCACTGTGGCCTGGCCGCCCCAAGCACGTGGCTTTTCTTCCCGACGATATCCCCGGGCAGACGGCACTTCACCGTTCTGACCTGGCAATCCTCGTGAAGATGCACGTCGAACAGCTCGCCACGAATCGGTCCGCTTCCGCCACCGTGCGCAGGTCACGAGTCGACGTTGTCGTCTTCAGCGACGCGGATGACTTAGACGCCGTGCGCGAAGCTGCGTCCAAGAAGACCGACGAGGCCCTGGAGGTTTTCAACCCCGAGGGCATCACCCGCAGCCGTGTCCGCGCCAAGCGCGTGAGCTGAAAGAGAGCAGATTATGCGTTCAGTTTCTGCCGCTCTCAACAGGGTTCTCCTGGCATTCTTCGGGCTGCTTATCGTCTGCGCGTCCGCCTGGTTCCTCGCATCAGGCCTCGACGCAGGCCACTACGTGCCCGGCATTTCCGCATACCTTGCCGCAGCGCAGGACGAGATCGGGGCGATTCTCTCGCCTCGCGCCCACTGGCTCGTGCCGTGCGGAGTGCTGGCATCCGTGATTACGTTCCTCGTCGGTTTGTTCCTGCTCCTCATGCAGGTGCCGCGTAGGCCCGCGAATTCCTCGCTCAGGATCAGCGGCTCCGACGGTGCCCTGCTGGCGACTCTCCCTCCGGAAGTTCTGTCGCAGGCTCTCTCCGAGCGTGCACTCGGCGTTCCCGGGGTCGAGCGTTGCACTGTCTTCGTCACCGGTTCCCCGAGTAAGCTCTGGGTTCAGGCGGACACGAGCGTTGCGCCGGACTGCGAGGTCGAGTGGACCGTGACCGAGATCCGGAAGCTGCTGAACGAGGACGTGGCTACATCTCTCGGAACGCCGCCCAAGCAGCTCGACGTCCTCGTACGACTGGCGCGCTCGGTGAGCTCGAAATCAACGTCGAAGGCCGTCACGGGTCAGCCATCGCCGGCAATCACTGGAACAGACACAGGCGCGTGAGACGTGGGGTAGGGCGGGCGTCGCCTTGCCCCACGTTTGTCGTGGGCAGGGCACCCACATTCACGAGGCCGAGGCTGAGTCTCTCGTTAAAATACGCCCAAAGTACAGACCACCCTCAACAGCAAAGCCGGGCCATGCCCTCGCGCGACCCGGCCACTGCCTCGTTCAGGAATGATTAAACATTAAACCTGAATTCGACGACGTCACCGTCCGCCATCACATAGTCCTTGCCTTCCATGCGGACCTTGCCGGCGGCCTTCGCAGCGGCCATGGAGCCGGCTTCGACCAGGTCGTCGAAGGAGACGACCTCGGCCTTGATGAAGCCCTTCTCGAAGTCCGTGTGGATGACGCCGGCAGCCTTGGGGGCGGTGTCGCCCTTGTGGATCGTCCAGGCGCGCGCTTCCTTCTCACCGGCGGTGAGGTAGGTCTGCAGGCCGAGGGTGTCGAAGCCGACGCGGGCCAGCTTGCCCAGGCCGGACTCGTCCTGGCCGGATTCGGCGAGCATCTCGCGGGCGTCCTCGTCGTCCAGTTCAACCAGCTCGGCCTCGAACTGGGCGTCCAGGAAGATGGCCTCGGCAGGCGCGACGAGGGAACGCAGCTCGTCCTTCATCTCCTCGTTGTCCATCTCGGCGGCGTCCATGTTGAACACGAAGATGAAGGGCTTGGAGGTCATGAGCTGGAAGGAACGCAGCGCGTCCTGGTCCAGCTTGGCGCCCTCGGGGCCGGACAGCAGCTCGCCGCGCTCCAGCAGCTCGAGAGCCTGGCGGGCGGTTTCGAGGACGATCGGCTCGGTCTTCTTGCCGCGCACCTCCTTTTCGAGGCGCGGGATCTGCTTCTCGATCGTCTGCATGTCGGCGAGGATCAGCTCGGTCTTGATGGTCTCGATGTCCGAGGCCGGGTCCACCTTGCCGTCGACGTGCACGACGTCGGGGTCGGAGAAGGCGCGCGTGACCTGGCAGATCGCGTCGGCCTCGCGGATGTTGGCGAGGAACTGGTTGCCCAGGCCTTCACCCTCGGAGGCGCCGCGCACGATGCCGGCGATGTCCACGAAGGACACGGTGGCGGGCAGGATGCGCTGGGAGCCGAAGATCTCCGCGAGCGTGTTCAGGCGCGGGTCGGGCAGGGGCACGACACCGACGTTGGGCTCGATGGTCGCGAAGGGGTAGTTCGCGGCGAGCACGGTTGCGCGGGTCAGGGCGTTGAACAGGGTGGACTTGCCGACGTTGGGCAGTCCGGCGATACCGATAGTAAGAGACACGCCCCCATCCTATCGGAGCAGGCCCGGTGGTGTTGCCCTACTTCGTGTGGTTTGGCCCGGCGACGCGGGGCGCGTGGGGGCGCGCGGGTGCCATGCCGGCGTTTTTGAGGTCGGCGCGCAGGTCGCGGGGCAGCGCGAAGGTCGTCGATTCGGTTTCGGTGCGGGCCACCTCGACGGTGGGGAATCCGCGCTCCTGTAGCCATTCGATGACGTCGCGCACGAGGATTTCGGGCACGGATGCGCCGGAGGTGAGGCCCACGGTGTGGGCGCTCTCGAACCAGGATTCGTCGAGCTCGTCGGCCTTGTCGACGCGGTAGGCGGCGCCCGCCCCGGCCTCGAGCGCGACCTCGACGAGGCGCACGGAGTTCGAGGAGTTCGCCGAGCCGACGACGACCATGACGTCCACCTGGGGCGCGATGAATTTCACGGCGCCCTGGCGGTTCTGGGTGGCGTAGCAGATGTCGTCCGACGGCGGGTCGATGAGCTGCGGGAAGCGCTGGCGCAGGCGGTCCACGGTCTCGCGGGTCTCGTCGACGGAGAGCGTGGTCTGGGAGATCCACACGACGCGCGAGGGGTCGCGCACGACGACGTTATCCACCTCGTCGGGGGTACCGACGACCTGGATGTGGTCGGGGGCCTCGCCGAAGGTGCCCTCGACCTCCTCGTGGCCCTGGTGGCCCACCAGGATGATGTCGTAGTCTTCCTTCGCGAAGCGCACGGCCTCGCGGTGCACCTTGGTCACGAGCGGGCAGGTCGCGTCGATCGTGGCGAGGTGGCGGGTGGCGGCTGCCTCGTGGACGGCCGGGGAGACGCCGTGCGCGGAGAAGACGACGCGCGCCCCCTCGGGCACCTCGTCGGTCTCCTGGACGAAGATCGCGCCGCGCTTGGTCAGCGACTCGACGACGAACTTGTTGTGGACGATCTCCTTGCGCACGTAGACGGGCGCGCCGTAGAGCTCGAGGGCCTTTTCGACGACGTCGACGGCGCGGTCCACACCGGCGCAGTATCCGCGGGGGGCCGCCAAGAGGATGCGACCGCTGCCCTCACCGTGGGAGGCGGGCAGGGGGGATTCGGCGCTGGCACGCAGGTCGACGTTTTCATTCATGCATCCACACTAGCGCCCGGGTACCGAGGCGTGCGCGCGCTCGTGGCAATCCCACACGCTCCTCATCGACGAGGCCGGGGCCGCCCCCACTCCCCTACCGCCCTGGGCGCGGGGCGGGCCCAGGCGCCCCCTCACGCTCACCTGACCGGGCGAGAGGGGCTGTCCACAGGCGCACGGCGCGGCAGCGCGGCGGGGCTATTCGTGTGGCATGCTGAGGGACGTGACATTGCCTGCTACTCCTGCTGCGCCGCCTCCGGGCGGCTCGCCCCAGCCTCGTCCGCCCGCCGCGAAGGCGGCTGATACGACGCGGGATAATCCGTGGCCGCTGCGCAGGCTGACGGAGAACATCAAGGTGTACGTGGACCGCATGAGCCCCCTGTGGGTGGAGGGCCAGGTCGTTGAGTACAAGGTGCGTCCGGGCGCGAAGATGCACTTTTTGACGCTGCGGGACCTTCAGACGGACACGTCGATGACGGTGACCGCGTGGGCGGGCGTCATGGATTCCACTCCGCTGACCGAGGGCGCGCGCGTAGTGACGCGCGTGAAGCCGGTGTTTTGGGAGCGCTCGGGCCGCCTTAACCTGCAGGCCGCGGAGATTCACCTGCAGGGTGTGGGCGATCTGCTGGCCCAGATTGAGGCGCTGCGCGCCCGCCTGGCCGCCGAGGGCTTGTTCTCGGATGCGCGCAAGAAGCCTCTTCCTTTCCTGCCGCGCACGATCGGCCTGATCTGCGGCCGCAACGCGAAGGCGAAGGACGACGTGGTCGTGAACGCGTCGGACCGCTGGCCGAGCGCGCGCTTCGAGATCCGCGAGGTCGCCGTGCAGGGCGATCACTGCGTGCCCGAGGTGGGCCGCGCGCTCCTCGAGCTGGATGCGATGGAGGACGTGGAAGTCATCGTGATCGCACGCGGCGGCGGCGCGGTCGAAGACCTGCTCCCATTCTCCGACGAGCGCCTTGTGCGCGCCGTCGCGGATGCCCGCACGCCCATCGTCTCCGCGATTGGCCACGAGGGCGATTCTCCCCTGCTGGACCTGGTCGCCGACTACCGGGCCTCGACCCCGACGGACGCGGCTCGCCGCATCGTCCCGGACCGCGCCCGCGAGCGCGACGGCATCTCCCAGGCGCTGACCCGCATGCGCGGGGCGCTGGGGGCACGCCTGGCGACGGAGCGCTCGAACCTGACGCTCATCGCGTCGCGCCCGGTGCTTCAGGGCCCGGAGGCGATCGTCGAGGGGCATCGCGTGGCCCTCGCACAGAAGGTGAGCGCGCTGAGAGCAGCGATCGAGCGTCGGCTCGCGTCGGAGCGCCAGCAGCTCACACGTTCGCGCGCGACGCTCACGGCCCTGTCCCCGCAGGCAACGCTGGACCGCGGATACGCCCTCCTGAAGACCCCGTCGGGCGCCCTCATCACATCCTCGGCGCAGATCAAGAAGGGCGACCTCATCGAAGGCATCCTGGCGTCGGGCCGCATGGTCGCCCAGGTCGTGGGGGCCACGAACCCCACTCCCACCCCGAACACCGCCGAGGAAGACGCCTGACCCGCTGGGCCCACCCCAGCCTCGTCCCCAGACTTCTCACGCAAAGGAACACTGTTATGACCACGAACGACCAGCTCCCCGATCCCCAGTCCCTCGGCTACGAGGAGGCGCGCGACGAGCTCGTGCGCATCGTCCAAACCCTCGAGGGAGGACAGGCGCCGCTCGAGGACACTCTCACAATGTGGGAACGCGGCGAGGCCTTGGCCGCCCGCTGTTCCCAGATCCTGGATGGAGCCCAGGAGCGTCTTTCTGGACGCACGGTGACACCCGGCCCGGAAGCACGCTAATGTACATTCTGTAGATCGGCTCACACGCAGGTGAGGAGACACCATGACGGTGCAATCTGGCCCCCACATTCTCGCGATCGGCGAGGCGCTCATCGACGTCGTCATCACGTATGAGCAGCCCGACTTCCCCGTTGAGATCCCGGGTGGTTCTCCCGCGAACGTCGCCCTGACGCTGGGGCGTCTGGGTCGGCCGGTGGCTCTGGCGACGTGGATCGGTCTGGACGAGCGCGGCCGCCTCATCGACTTCCACATGAACGATTCCGACGTGCACGTCACCGCCGCCTCGCGCGGTGCCTCGCACACGTCGACGGCCCTGGCACGCCTGGACGAATCGGGCGCAGCCTCCTACACCTTCGACCTGGAGTGGGCGCCGACTCCGCCGATCAAGGTTCCACCTACCGCTCAGATCCTTGAGGCCGGTTCCATCTCCGCCATCATCGAGCCCGGTGCTTCCGCGGTCCTCGATGCGCTGACCCGAGGACGCGAGCATGCGCTCGTGTGCTTCGATCCGAACGCGCGCCCCTCGATCATGGGCGAACCGGAGGCGGCGCTCGCCTCCCTCGAGCGTTTTATCGCACTGGCGGACGTCGTCAAGGTGTCGGATGAGGACATCGAGTGGTTGACGGGCGGCGCTCCCATCGACGAGGTCGTGGATCGCTGGCTGGGTATGGGACCCTCGCTCGTGGTGGTCACGCGCGGCAAGCATGGCAGCGACGTCGCCACCGCCTCGGGCCTGCGCTTCACGAAGACCCCCGCGGACGTCCCGGTCGTCGACACGGTCGGCGCGGGGGACTCCTTCATGGGCGGCATCATCGACGCCATGTGGGGCATGGGCCTGCGCGGCGCAGACGCTCGCGAGACTCTGCGTACCCTGCCCGAGGAGCAGGTCCGCGCGATCATCGACCGCGCGAGCGCCGTGTCCGACGTGACGGTGTCGCGCAAGGGCGCGAACCCGCCCTGGGCACACGAACTCGCCTGATTCCAGCACACACGTTCACGAGGCCGGTCCCCCATCGGGGTCCGGCCTCGTTCGTTAGCAAAGTGGCGTTAGGCGCGCGCTCACTTGCCCATGCGGCGCTCGCGCTGCGCGTAGGAGCGCAGGGCGCGCAGGAAGTCGACGCGGCGGAAGTCCGGCCAGTAGACCTCGCAGAAGTAGTACTCGGAGTGCACGGACTGCCACAGCATGAAGCCCGACAGGCGCTGTTCGCCGGAGGTGCGAATGACGAGGTCGGGGTCGGGCTGGTCCTTCGTGTACAGGTGGGCCGTGATATCCGCGTCCGTGAAGGAGTCGGCGAGCTCATCGAGGGTCTTGCCCTGGGCGGAGGCCTCGCGCATCATGGCACGCACGGCCTCGGTGATCTCGTGTCGGCCGCCGTAGCCGACCGCGATATTGACGGTCATTCCCTGCACGTCGGCGGTGCGTGCGACGGACGCACGCAGATCCTCAGCCACCTTCTCGGGCAGCAGAGACAGGTCGCCGACGACGGCCAGCTTCCATCGCCCCTGGTCGGCCAGGAGCGAGACGGCCTCGCAGATGATGCGCAGCAGCTCGCCCAGCTCGCTGGCCTCGCGCGACAGGTTGTCGGTCGACAGGAGCCACAGCGTCACGATCGACACACCTGCATCGTCCGACCACTGGAGAAACTCGCTGATCTTGCCGGCGCCCGCGCGGTGTCCCTGCGAGGCGGTTGCGCCCAGGGACTTTGCCCAGCGGCGGTTACCGTCCAGGATGACCCCGATGTGGGCGGGGACGGCGGCGTCAGACAACTCAGCTTTGAGGCGACGCTCGTACATGTCGTAGAGCATGTTCCACTGGGCCATGGTGTCCCTCCTGATGCTGTCGCACCCCGCGGTGCAGCGTAGTCTTATGCCATTAAGGTTATCGCGCCCGGGGACGCAGGGAAACAGAAGTACTCTCGGAGTGCGAGAACACGCCTGTCACAATAAGTTACGGCGTAGTAACCTACGGACTCGTAAGAAATGTTGACAGCTCGATCGGGGGAACGAATGAAGATCGCATCGCTCACGCCCAAGGAGTGGTTCTCGGGCCAGCTCGTGCAGATCAAGCCGAAGCTGCGCGGATGGCTACACCTGGGCGCTACCCCGCTGTCTCTCGCCGCATCCATCGTCCTCGTCTGCCTGGCACCCACGACGGCGACGAAGATCGGATCCGCCGTCTACTTGGCATGCTCCCTCATCCTCTTCGGCGTCTCCGCCACCTACCACCGCTTCTACTGGGCGCCGCGCTGGGAGATCATGTGGAAGCGCCTGGACCACTCCAACATCTTCCTGCTCATCGCGGGCACGTACACACCGATCACGATCGCTCTCCTTGACCGCTTCGACGCAACCGTCCTCCTGTCGGTCGTCTGGGGCGGGGCACTCGTCGGTATCCTCCTCAACCTCTTCTGGCCCACCGCCCCGCGCTGGCTGACCACGCTCGTCTACGTCGCACTCGGGTGGGTCGCAGTCTGGTACCTGCCCCAGCTGTGGGCGGGCGGCGGCCCGGTCGTCGTCTGGCTCATCGTCGCCGGAGGCGTCCTCTACACACTCGGCGCGGTCGTCTACGGCACGAAGAAGCCCGACCCCTCCCCCGCCTGGTTCGGCTTCCACGAGATCTTCCACGCCTTCACCGTCGCCGCGTGGGCCTGCCACTGCGTCGCCGTCTACCTGGCAGTCTTGAATTCCTGACTCGCCACCCAGGCGCCCAACACCCGAGGCCTGGCGCAATGTTGCTACACTCGACACCATGCGCGCCGGCACCCGTGTCGGCGCTCGATTACTGACACGTCATTGGAGGAACCATGGCTGACACACAGTGGCTCACGCAGGCCCAGTACGACCTGCTCGCGAACGAGCTGAAGGAGCGCGTCGAGGTCAAGCGCGTCGAAATCGCGCGCCTCATCGATGCCGCCCGCCAGGAGGGCGACCTGCGCGAGAACGGCGGCTACCACGCCGCGCGCAACGAGCAGTCCATGAACGAGACCCGCATCCAGGCCCTCCAGGAGATGCTTGAGCACGCCGAGGTCGGCGAGACCCCCGCCGACGACGGCATCGTCGAGCCCGGCATGGTCGTCACCGCCCTGGTCGCCGGCCGCGAGCAGAAGTTCCTGCTCGGTTCGCGCGACGCCGGCGGCGACCTGGGCATCCAGGTCTTCTCCGCCCAGGCTCCCCTGGGTGCCGCTGTCATCGGTCACAAGGCCGGCGACAAGCTGTCCTTCGAGGCCCCCACGGGCCGCATGATCGACGTCGAGATCATCGAGGCCGTACCCTTCGAAGGCTGAGCCAAAGCGCAGAGGCCCACACGGCCTCGCCCCCAATCAATACGTAGCGGGTCCCACCAATAGGTGGGACCCGCTAGCGCCGTCTACGCACGGGGAGGCTCAGGCCTCCACGTGAGGTGTGGGAGGCTCGCTCGTCTGCTCCTTGTCGGTGGCTGCGGGCGCTTCCGCGGAATCCCCCTTCTCAGCCTCCGCATGGACCTCGACGTGAGCGTCCAGCGACGCCACGACCTCTTCCTCACCAGCCTGCTCGCGGGTCACGTACGGGCGCGTATCGGGCTTACCCGCGTAGGAGGCCGCGATCTCCTCCTCAAGGGCGCCAGGAGGGCCACCCGGGCGGTCCTCAGCCGTCGCCAGCTCAGGCATCGGGTCGTAGCCGTGCAGGTACATGACGGTCGCGTTGATAAAGGCCGCGATCGGCACTGAGAAGATCGCACCCGCGATACCGGCAATCGCAGATCCCGCGGTGATGACCAGCATGACGGCCACGGGGTGCAAGGACACCGCGTTCGACATCATGAAGGGCTGCAGAATGTTGGACTCGATCTGCTGGACGACCAGGATGATCACCAGCATGATGATCGCCTTCGTCAGGCCACCATTAACGGCCGCGACCAGCACCGCGATCACGCCCGAGGTCAGAGCACCCAGGATCGGAACGAAGGCAGCAAAGAACGTGATGACGCCAATCGGGATGGCCAGAGGTACGCCCAGGAAGAACGCGCCCAGGGCGATACCGATCGCGTCGATGGCCGCCACCTGAATCTGCGTACGCACGTAAGAGCCGAAGGTCGCCCATCCGCGAATCGCACTCTCGTGGACGGGGACGCGCGCGGGGGCGGGCAGCAGGCGCACGCACCACAGCCAAATCGAGCGCCCCTCCTTCAAGAAGAAGAACAGGCAGAACAGCATCGTCAGGCCGGACGTGGCCAGCGTGCCCACCGAGGAGGTGATGTTCAGGGCGCCAGTCGCCAGCGTTTCCTTGTTCGTGTTGAGCCAGTTGACCAACTCGGTTCGCAGCTGTTCAGCCGCGGACGTCAGGACGGTCGTATCAATCTTGAGGGGGCCATTCTGCAGGAACTCGTTGTGCAGGATCGCATCGAGCAGGGCGCGGAAACCATCCGCGGCCTGCGTCGCCAACTGCGGGACCTGCTGAATGAGTTCGGCGGCCGCCTGGCTCAGCGCGCCGGCGACGGCCGCGAAGAAGACGAGTAGGCCGACGGTCGCAGCCAGCGACGCTGGGAGGTGCAGACGGCGCCGCATCCAGGACACGAGGGGTTCCAGAAGCACGGCCACCGTCAGCGCAATCGCCACCGGCATGATGACGATCGTCAGGCGCGCGATACCCCACAGGACGGCCATCACCAGGCCGAGAACGACCAGGGTGCGCCACGAGAACGCGGCGGCCACGCGCAGGGTCCGCGGGACGGCGACGGTTACATCGCGTTCATCCTCGTGTTCCTCGCGCACGGACACCATGACGGGGGCGGGCGCCGGTCCGTCAGCGTGCTTTGCAGGCAGCGCGGCGGAAAGCCTGCCCATGAGGTCGGATAGTTTCCAGCGCGGCTGTTCCTGAGTTGCGGCCACGGTCCCTCCTTTTCGTTCACCCACAAGCGTACCTGCCCACTCCCTCATTTCCGTCCGCGCAGCGCGCCATGTACGCGGTTAGTGGCGCATACTGTCTTGCATGAACAACATCTTCACACTCGCACGCACGGACGTACGACCCACGACGCACGCGGTCATCGGCTCGAATATGAGGGCCGAGGCCAAAGCAGGCCAGGAGGTCATCTACCTGGCAGCGGGGTGCTTCTGGGGCGTCGAGAAAGCCCTGTGGAACGCGCCCGGAGTCGTCACCACCGCGACGGGGTACATGGGCGGGCATACCCCCGATCCCACCTACGAGCAGGTCTGCTCTCATACGACGGGCCACGCGGAGACCGTGCGCGTCGTCTTCGACACGTCACTGACGAGCGCCGCCGATCTGATTCGTCTCTTCTTTGAGATCCACGACCCCACTCAGGTTGGCGGCCAGGGCAACGACATCGGAGACCAGTACCGCTCACAGATCTGGACAACGACACCGGAGCAGCTGCACGACGCGACCGCCCTGCGCGCGGCCTACCAGGAGGTCCTCTCCGCACGAGGCTTCGGGCCCATCCAGACCGTTCTCTCCGCCGCGCCCGATACCGATTCCAACGCGCGATTCTGGTACGCCGAGGACTATCACCAGCAGTACCTGTTCAAGAATCCCGGCGGCTACGAGTGCCACGCGCGCACGGGCGTCGCCTGCCCGGCTCTGCCCAGCGAGTAGCGGGCATATCGGACCACACATGAAACGGGGGCGGGTCGGCACTCACGTGCCGACCCGCCCCCGTCAACAACGAGATCAGTTCACACCGAGGATGTCGGTGACGAACACGAGGGTCGCGCCGCCGGGGATACCCGCCTGCGGGACGCCGCGCTCGCCGTAGCCGAGCTCGGCGGGGATGGACAGCAGAACGCGGTCACCCACGCGCTTGCCCACGAGGCCCTCATCCCACCCGGGGATAACCATGCCCACGCCAATCTGGAACGACAGGGCGCCGCCGCGGTCGAAGGAGTTGTCGAAGTCATTCTTCGAGCCGAAGACCGCACCGTAGTAGTGGCACGTGATCGTGTCGCCGGCCTCGACGACCTGACCGTCGCCAGCGTGCAGGACCTCGACGACGAGCTCGCCGGACGGAGTGCCATCGAACGCGAGGACGGGCTTACGACCGAATTCGCCGGTCACAGAAATGTTTTCCATGGTGTCTTTCCTTGAGGTAAATCGGTGGAGCGGCGCCTCAGTTGCGGCGCATGAGGTAGGACAGGATCTTGAGGATCTCAAGGTAGATCCAAATGACGTCGGTCATGATCGCGAAGGTGCACAGCCACGCGTACTTCACGGGCACGTTGCTCGCGACGCCCACCTTCACCGCGTCAAAGTCACGGACGAGGCACAGCACGCCGATGAAGACGGCGAGAACGCCGATGATGACGCCGAGCGGAATACCGAAAACCGTGATGCTGTTGACGGCCCGCATGTTCACCATGCCGCTCACCGACAGCGCGAAGGTGACGAGGTAGTAGAAGAAGAAAGCAAGGGAACCGATGCCCGCGACGCGGGTCAGCGTCGACGAGTTACGCACGAAGCCCAGCATGAAGGCAGCCAAGGTCGTGCCGATGACGACGAGGGTCGCCAGAACCGCGCTGATCACGATACCCGGGAAGTAGGACTCAAAGGTGTAGGAGATCACGCCGAGGCTAAAGCCCTCAATGAGGGAATAGGTGACGATGGCACCCGGGCGAATCTTCTTCGAGAACTGGATGAAGATCGCCAGGCCCAGCGTCACAGCGCACGAGGCGAAGAACAACACCAGCGCGACGTCCATCGCAACGATGCCCGTCATCCACCCGGCCGTCGCACCCACGAGAAGCAGTCCGAAGCACATGATGGACTTGACCACGACGTCGTCGAAGGTCATCGTCCCGCGGTCCACCGCGTCGGCGGCGGGAGCGTTCATCATTGCCTCGTAGGAGGCCATGGAATCGTTATAAGCGCCCTGATGGTCCTGAGGAACGCCGTACACGGGCGCTCCCTGGGGCGCCGGATAGGTGGTCTGCGCGGCGTCGCCGACTCCGCCCTGCGCGTAGGGGTTCATCGAACCGCCGTAGGGATTGGGCGCCTGCTGCGAGGCGGGCTGGTACCCCGGCATCGCCGGGTATCCGGCGGGAGTCGTCTGCTGGGTCGACCAGTCTTTCACGATCGAATTCATCACCGGGTTGGCCATATTTCCTCCTTGGTCAGTGATGTGCTGCCACTAGTGTCGCACGTGGCACCCACAAGTGGGAAACGTTCCATTATGCGCGCAGCGCAACCCGGCGTCCACGCGAGGTCAGGTGTGCGCGCACCGATCCCCAGCCTCGTCGATAAGGCCTGCCGTCAGTACCCCCGGTGGGACTCGAACCCACAACACACCGATTTTAAGTCGGTTGCCTCTGCCAATTGGGCCACGGGGGCGCGCCCGGGCGCAGGTCCAGCCTACGGGAGGCTGGCGCTCGCCTCAAGCTCCGTCAGATCATCGCCTGAGCGATGCCGTCAAGAATGTCATGCTCGGAGGTAACGACCTGCTCAATCGGATGCCCGGCAGCCTTGGCACGGTCGAGCACGCGCGTCACGATACGACTCCAGATGAGCGCGCCGGCGGCGATGACGTCCTCGCGGCCCTCAGGCATGAAGCCCAGGGAGGCCTTCACGAACGTCGGCTGATCGACCATGAAACGCACGGCTTCCTCGAACTGCGCGGCGCTCAAGCGGGCGCCGTGGATGCGTTCGGGCTGGTAGGAGGTCAGGCCAAGCGCCTGAGCGGTCAGCGTGGTAACCGTGCCCGCGACACCCACGAGGGAGCGCACGCGCGCCAGATCCACGGACTTTTCGGCGCGATCGAGCTGCTCATCAATCCATGCAATGGCTCGCTCCTGATCCGCAGCGGGCACGCCGCCGGTGGGGTCCACGTCGGAGAAGAACTTCTCGGTGACGCGCACGGCACCCATGTCGATCGAGATCGCCTGCTCGACGCGTGTCGCGCCCAGCACCAGCTCAGTCGAGCCACCGCCGATGTCGACGACCAGCATCGGGGCGGCGACAGACTCACCGAGCCCGCTCACCGCGCCATTGAAGGACAGGGAGGCTTCCTCCGTGCCGACGACAACCTCGGGCTCCACGCCGATGACAGCCTTGATCTGACGCACGAAATCCGCGCTGTTGGAAGCATCGCGCGTCGCCGAGGTCGCCACGAAGCGGGTCTTCGTCGCACCCAGGGCCTCGATCATGCGCTGATACTCGACCGTAGCCTCCACCGTGCGCTCAATCGCCGCAGGATCCAGGTAGCCGCGCGCATCCACGCCCTGCCCCAGGCGCACGATGCGCATCTGTCGGGTCAGGTCGGCGAGGTGCGGGCGACCGCTTTCATCAATATGCCCGTCGGCGACGAGCAGTCGGATCGAATTGGTTCCACAGTCAATGGCAGCTACGCGGGTCATCGCTTCGTTTCTGGTCGTGTGTGTCCCGGACGAGGCCGGGGCGAACGTTAGTGGGGCCGCTCAGCAGGAGCAGCGCTCGGTGGAAAACAGGCCGCGCTCTGCGAGCATCGCGAGCGCACGATCACCGATCGGGTTGACGCCGGGACCCGCGGCCAGGGAGTGCCCGACGAGAGCGTGCAGGCACTTGACGCGCGTGGGCATACCGCCCGCACTGACGCCCGAGATTTCGGGGACGTCACCCAGGGACAGGCGCGCCTGGATGTATGCCTCGTGGGCGCGCGCGTAGGCGGCGCGCAGCTCCTCGTCCTGCTCCAGCTCCTCGTTGAAGGTCTCCATGACGTGCTCGGCCTCAAGAGTCGAGGCACCCTTCACGGCAGCCGGGTGCGTCAGGTAGTACGTCGTGGGGAACGGCGTCCCGTCGGGCAGGCGCGGCGCAGTGGCCACGACAGTGGGCCGACCGCACACGCATCGCGCGGCGATACCGACAACTCCTCGGGGCACGCGCCCAAGCTGGCTGCGCAGGACCTCCAGGTCCTCTTCGGTGGCGTCGGTGGTGTTAACGAGGCTCATTCTCCGCTTTCTTGGCCGGTGGTCGTCGCCTGTCCCGACTGGCTGGTGTCAGCCGACGGGATGGGCGTCGTCGTGGGCGGCTGATCCGCCTTCCCCACTAGGATAGCGAGCTGCTGCACCCAGGGGCGCGCCGGTCCAGTCGAGGCCGCGGCGGCAGTCAAGGCGGAATCCTGGTATTGCGGCCCCGGATCCACCACCGTGTATTGAGTCTCACCGGGGCGAACGTATCCGAGGCGTTCGCGCGCCTGCGTCGAGATGTAGTCGGGGTCATTCCATAGATCCAGCTGTCGTTGCATGTCGGCGTTCTTCTGCTGCTGCTCCGCAACCTGGGCCTTAATCTGCGCCAGTTCACGTTCCTGCTGCCACCACTGGTACAGGCTGGGCACAAGCATGACGGACAGGATCGCCGCCACCGTCAAAACGACGACGAGGCGCGTGGACACGTCGAGGCCACCGATCGACAGGATGGAACGTCCCTCCCCCGTCGGTCGCGTCGACGTCTTCTTCTCCGCGCGCCTCTCAGAGCGGAAGAAACGGCGACCGGCACCCTCCTGCCGCTTCTCTTTCGTGGCCTTCACGCGCTTCTTCGCCGAGGCCTCGGCTCCCTTCGAGGACTTCGCGGCCTTTGCGGCAGCCCTGCGCTGACGCGACTTTTCCGCGTTAATCTCACGAGTCGTACGCGCCGCCTCCGACGAGGAGGAGCGACGACGCGAGGAGGGGCGGGAGGAAGGACGACGACTAGCCATTCTTCTATCGTGCCCTACATCGACACATTTAGCTGATCCCCACGCCGAAAAAACTCCGCGCGGACCCTTGCGGGCCCGCGCGGAGCTATGCGGCTAGTTGCCTAGACTCACTTGAAGCGAGGGAAGGCAGAGCGGCCGGCGTACACGGCGGCCTCGCCCAGCTGCTCCTCGATACGCAGCAGCTGGTTGTACTTGGCCACGCGCTCGGAACGAGCGGGAGCACCGGTCTTGATCTGGCCGGAGTTGGTGGCGACGGCCAGGTCGGCGATCGTGGTGTCCTCGGTCTCGCCGGAGCGGTGCGAGGTCATCGAACGGTAGCCGTTGCGGTGCGCTTCCTCGACGGCGTCGAGGGTCTCGGTCAGCGAACCAATCTGGTTCACCTTCACGAGCAGCGCGTTCGCGGCACCCAGCTCAATGCCCTTCTTCAGGCGGGCGGGGTTGGTGACGAACAGGTCGTCACCGACCAGCTGGACACGGCCACCGATCTCGGCGGTCAGGGCCTTCCAAGCATCCCACTCGTCCTCATCCAGCGGATCCTCGATGGAAACCAGCGGGTAGTTCGAGATGAGCTTCTCGTAGTACTCAACCATGTACTCGGTCGAGCGGCCTTCGCCCTCGAACTGGTACAGGCCGTCCTTGAAGAACTCGGAGGAGGCAACGTCCAGGGCCAGGGCGACGTCCTCGCCCGGCTTGAAGCCGGCCTTCTCGATCGCGGAGACGATCAGGTCCAGGGCCTCGGCGTTGGAGTCCAGGTTGGGGGCGAAGCCGCCCTCGTCGCCCAGACCGGTGGACAGGCCGCGGTCCTTCACGACGCCCTTGAGCGTGTGGTAGACCTCGGCGCCCCAGCGCAGTGCCTCACGGAAGGAGGGAGCGCCGAGGGGAGCGATCATGAACTCCTGGATGTCAACGTTGGAGTCCGCGTGGGAGCCACCGTTGAGGATGTTCATCATGGGGACGGGCAGGACGTGAGCGTTGGGGCCGCCCAGGTACTTGTACAGGGGCAGGTCCGCGTACTTCGCGGCGGCCTTGGCGACGGCGAGGGAGACGCCGAGGATGGCGTTCGCGCCGAGCTTGCCCTTGTTGGGGGTGCCGTCCAGGTCGATCATGGCCTGGTCGATGTAGCGCTGATCGTCAGCTTCCTCGCCGATGAGCTCAGGAGCGATCTGCTCGACGACAGCGTCGACGGCGTCCTGGACGCCCTTGCCGAGGTAGCGGCCCTTGTCGCCATCGCGACGCTCGACGGCCTCGAACGCGCCGGTGGACGCGCCGGAGGGAACGGACGCGCGCGCAGCGGTGCCGTCCTCGAGGACGACCTCGACCTCAACGGTCGGGTTACCGCGCGAGTCGAGGATCTCGCGTGCACCAATGCCTTCAATAACTGCCACGTCATTCTCCAATCGATGTTGTTGCGTGGAAGCGGTCAGTACAACGGTAATACGGACCGCCATATGTGGTCACCCCCGGCGAGGGGGACGTTGTGTGGTGCGGGGCTTTCGCCCCGACTTTTGTGCCCGGACAAGCGACATTAGTCCCTGCCGAGAGCACTGTGAGCGAATACTCACACGTCCGTCAGTTGGCGCTGCCGCCGCCCATGAGCGACGCCAGGTTGTTGTCCTTCTGACCGGAGACTGCATCGCCGAACATCGGCGTCGTCGCACCCTGCGCTCCGCCCAGCGAGGGCTGGACGAAACGCGGGTTCACGCGCACGTCGGAGCTGTCGCGGGCATCAGCGATGACCTGGTTGAGCTGTGGCACGACCGAGGGATTGGCCTGCGCGACCTGGTTGAGGTTCTGGGTGAGCAGGATCGACTTCACGGTCGCGCGGGTGGCGGGGCCCAGCGTGCCGAGAGACTGATCCCCCAGCTGCTCGGATGCGCGCGCGGCAATCTGGTCGATCTGCTCGTCGGAGACTTCTGCGCCCACAGAGGCACCGGCGGCCTCCAGAAGCGGCAGGTTCACGAGCTGCGAGCGAATCTGCGAATCGCTAATCTGCTGGCCACTCATGAGCACAGACATCTGCTGGGCGGCCTGCGCCACCTCCTCGTTGGAGTACGAGCCGGACGAGCTGACGACGGCAGCGCCGGGATGGGCGGAGCATGCCCCCATTCCCAGTCCTGCGGCCACGATCAGGGCGGCGGTGGCGAGCTGGCGTGTGTAGCGCACGAGCGTTCCTTCCTCAGATGTGTTGCGACGCAATAGGACCAGTGTATTCCACCACAGGCACTACTCGCCAAAAGGCACAAGAATCTTGGTCACCAGAGTCTCCACCCATTCCAGGAGCGGGCCGTCGGTGAGCGGTGAGCCGCCGACACGCGACGTGAGGGGCAGCGGGACGAGGACCTGGCGGACGGCGGCCTTGATGACCGTTCCGGGGTGCAGGCGCTTGAGGCGCATCACCTGGGAATCGCGCAGCTCGACCGGGGAGACGCGCAGGTACTTGCCCTGCGTGACGATCTCCGTGATCCCAGCGCGGCGCACGATCTCGCGCAGGCGTGCGACGGCGAAGAGCAGGTCGACCTGGGGTGGGATGGGACCGTAGCGGTCGACGAGTTCCTCTCGCACGTCCGCTTCCTGTTCGGGCGTGGAGACGGCCGCGATCTTCGCGTAGACCTCGAGGCGCAGGCGCTCGCCGCGCACGTAGCCGTCGGGAATGTGCGCGTCGACCTGCAGATCCATGCGCACGTCCGTCTTCTCAGCCGGAGCGTCGCCTCGGTAGGCGGCGACCGCGTCGGAGACCATGCGCACGTACAGGTCGAATCCGACGCCTTCGACGTGGCCGGACTGCGCCCCTCCCAGGAGGTTGCCGGCGCCTCGGATCTCAAGGTCGCGCTGGGCAACCGCGAGGCCCGCACCCAGCTCGGTGTTCGCGGCGATCGTCTTGAGGCGCTCGTGCGCGGTCTCGGTCAACGCCTTGTCGCCCGGGTAGAAGAAGTACGCGTAGGCGCGTTCGCGGCCTCGTCCGACGCGCCCGCGCAGCTGGTGAAGCTGGGACAGGCCGAAGACGTCGGCGCGGTCCACGATAAGCGTGTTCGCGTTGGAGATGTCCAGGCCGGTTTCAACGATGGTCGTGCACACGAGGACGTCGAACTCGTGGTTCCAGAAGTCCTGGATGACGGCCTCAAGCTGATGCTCGTTCATCTTGCCGTGAGCGGTGCGCACGCGCGCCTCGGGGACCAGCTCAGAGATATGAGCGGCGACCGAGGAGATCGAGTCAACGCGGTTGTGCACGTAGAAGACCTGTCCGTCGCGCAGGAGTTCGCGGCGGACCGCGGCGCTGACCTGGGCGTCCGTGTAGGCGCCGACGAAGGTCAGGACCGGCTGTCGCTCCTCTGGCGGGGTCTGGAGAATCGACATCTCGCGGATGCCGGAGATCGCCATCTCGAGGGTACGCGGGATGGGGGTGGCGGACATGGACAGGACGTCCACGTCGGTGCGCAGGGCCTTGAGGGTCTCCTTGTGTTCGACGCCGAAGCGCTGCTCCTCGTCGATGATGACGAGGCCGAGCTTCTTGAAGGAGACGGTGCCGGTCAGCAGCGAGTGGGTGCCGATCACCAGGTCGACCTCGCCCGAGGCCAAGCCCGCCTTGACCTCCTCGGTTTCCTTCGGCGTCGAGAAGCGCGACAGGGTGCCGATGTGTACGGGGAACCCGGCGTAGCGCTCGGCGAAGGTTTCGGCGTGCTGGGTGACCAGCAGGGTCGTGGGTACGAGGACCGCGACCTGGTAGCCGTCCTGAATGGCCTTGAACGCAGCGCGCACGGCGATCTCGGTCTTGCCGTAACCGACGTCACCGGTGAGCAGGCGGTCCATGGGCACGGGCTTTTCCATGTCGGCCTTGACCTCGTCGATGGTGACGAGCTGGTCGGGGGTCTCGACGTAGGGGAAAGCATCCTCGAGTTCGCGCTGCCAGGGGGTGTCGGGGCCGAAGGCGTGGCCCTTCGTCTGCTGACGCACGGCGTACAGGCGGATGAGTTCCTTGGCGACCTCGTTGACGGCCTTCTTCGCGCGGGCCTTGGTTTTCGCCCAGTCGGCGCCGCCCATCTTGGTCAGGGACGGCTCGTCGGATCCGGTGTACTTCGAGATCTGGTCGAGCGCATCGGTGGGGACGAAGAGCCGGTCGGCGGGCTGACCGCGCTTGGAGGGCGCGTATTCGATGACGAGGTAGTCGCGCGTCGAGGCGGCATCCCCACGCCCGATTGTGCGGGAGACCAGCTCGATGAAGCGTCCGATGCCGTGCTGGTCGTGAACGATGTAATCCCCTGGATGCAGGGTGAGCGGGTCCACGCCCTTGCGCCTGCGCGAGGGCATGCGTCGCATGTCGCGCGTGGATGCGCCGGCACGTCCGGTGAGGTCGCCTTCGGTGAGGATCGCGATCTTGAGGTGGGGCGCGACGAATCCGACGCCCGCCTGCGCGGTCGTAATCGTGACGAGGCCGGGGTCGGGGCGCGCTTCCACGTTGTCCGCGAGCGCGGCCGGGCACGAGGCGTCGGTGAGGATGGAGCGGATGCGTCGACCCGGGCCGGGGCCTTCGGTGGTGACGACGATGCGCCAGCCGTCGCGGGCCAGGTCGGTGAGGTCGGCGGCGGCTCGGGCGAAGTCTCCGCGGTAGGGGTGCACGTCTCGGGCGCCCACGCGCATGAGGGTGGGCGAGACGACGACGGGCGCAGGGCCGTCCGCTGAGGGCGAGTCGGCCTTGGCCTCGTCGATCGCGGAGGCGAGGTCGGCGGGCGGCAGGTCGGTAAGTTCCCACCAGGGGCGCGTGCCACTCCCCCACAGGTCGGATAGGTCCAGGAACGAGGCCTTGGAGGCCTCGAGCGGGGTGTCGCCTCCTCCTGCGGCGGCGCTCCACGCGGCGGCGAGGAACTCCTCGGTCGTGGCGACCAGGTCGGCGGCGCGGGCACGGATGCGTTCGGGGTCGGAGGCGAGGATCGGCGATCCCGCGGGCAGCAGATCGAGGAGGGATTCCATGCCGCTGACCAGAATCGGGGCGAGGGATTCAATGCCGGGGGCTGCGATTCCCTCGGCGGCGAGGGTCAGCATCTCAGCGGCGCCGGGCAGGCGGTCGGCGGCCTCGCGGGCGCGGGCGCGCACGGCTTGGGTCAGGAGGAGCTCGCGGCAGGGCACGGCCCACAGACCGTCGGTGGCCTCGCCGAGGGTTCGCTGGTCGGAGACGGAGAAGGCGCGGATGTCGTCGACTTCGTCGCCCCACAGTTCGACGCGCAGCGGGTGAGGCTCCTGAGGCGGGAAGACGTCGAGAATGCCGCCGCGCACGCTCATCTGGCCGCGGCCTTCGACCATGTCGACGCGCTCGTAGCCGAGCTCGGCCAGTCGGTTCGTCACGTCGGTGAGGTCGAGGATGTCGCCGGTGCGCACGCGCACGGGTTCGAGGTCCGCCAGGCCTGAGATGATCGGCTGGAGGAAGGCGCGGATCGGCACGACAAGGACGGACAGCGGGCCCGCGCTCTCATCCCCTTCGATGGGGTGGACGAGGCGGCGCAGGACCGCGATGCGGCGCGCCATCGTGTCGACCTGGGGCGACAGACGCTCGTGGGGCAGGGTTTCCCACGCGGGCAGCATGGCGACGCCCGGGATCCACGAGGCCAGGGCGTTGGTCAGCGACTCAGCGTCACGCCCGGTGGCCGTAAGGACGACGAGCGGCGTGGCCGCGCGCGAGGCGACGGCCGCGAGGAGGGGCGGCCTGATGCCAACGGGAGCAACGATTGTGCCCGAGCGGCCCGCCTCGATGGAGTCGGTGGCCGTCTCGATCGCGGGATCAGTGGAGATGTCCGGGAGGAGTCCGGTGAGTAGCACGCGCTGCCTTTCGCGGTGAGAGTGCACGGCGGCGCCCAACGTGGGGCGTCACCTTGTTCAGGACCCGGTGTGCAGGGCCATCTGGGTGGGAGCGAATCCCTTGGTGACGATGTCTTCGACGACGTCAGCGGCCTGCTCGAAGGTGACGTCCCAGTCGGGGCGCTCCTTAGCGGGCAGAGCACCCAGCACGTAGTCAGCAGGGTCCATGCGCCCCGGCGGGCGCCCCACGCCGATGCGCAGGCGAGCGTAGTCGCGCGTGCCCAGATGTTGGCTGAGGGACTTCAGGCCGTTATGGCCGCCCTCTCCCCCGCCGACCTTGAGGCGCAGCGTGTGCGCGGGCAAATCCATGTCGTCGTGGATGACGAGGATACGCGAGGGCGGGATCTTCAGGAAGGATGCGAGGGCGCTGATCGGCCCGCCGGACGTGTTCATGTAGCTGTCGGAGCGGGCCAGGACCACGCGGGGGCCGGGCACGCCGCCGGGGCCGATCCCCAGGCGTACATCGGCGGTGTGTGTACGCGAACGATGCGACGTCAGGGTCGCACCGCCGCGCGAGGCGAGCACGTCAAGGGTCAAGTACCCGACATTGTGTCGAGTGGAGGCATACTGCGCGCCGGGGTTACCTAACCCGACGACGAGCCACGGTCCGTCAGTCGTCATACTCCGATTGTGCCACCCGCGCCGAGAGCATGTCCCACTGGGGAGCGTCCTCGACGACGGGGGCTGCCTCACGTCGGGACTCGGCCCACGCGTCCGCGAAGAGCTGCGCCCACTTGGCGTAGGCCGCCGAGTTGGGGTGGAAGAAGTCCGCCGCGTGGTAGGCGAAGGTGTAGGTCGGCAGCGAGTATTCCTGGGTGAGAGAACGCAGGTCAACCAGGTGGGCGGTACTGTCGGCAACGGCGGCGCCGATGCGGTCGGACATGTCCTGCGCGCGGCTCTCCTGCGGCATGATGCCGAAAGAGGGGATGGTGGACACCAGGGCGTCAGCAGGCAGGGAGGCGAGAACGCGGCGCAGGCGCTCCTCGAACTGTCCGGGTGCCATGTCCTCGGCCATCACGTCGTTGCCACCGATGGTCAGCGTGACCAGGTCGGGGCTGTAGGGGCCGTCCAGGAGGCCCAGGCCGCGCATCTGCGGGATCTGGGTGAGTTCGACAGATTCGATGGTCGCGCCCGACAGGGAGAGGTTGAGCAGCAGGACCTCGCGGTCTAGCTGGGCGTTGATGGCCGAGGCGAGGCGTGCCGGGTAGGACTCGGTGATGCGCGAGGCCCCCATTCCCTGCACGGACGAATCGCCGAGGGAGACGATGAGGTAGGGACGCTCGCCCTCGGGGTGCTCATCACACTCGCGGAGGCGGTCGAGGGTCGCCAGGTTGTGGTCTTCCCAGGCCTTGCGGTAGTCACCGCGCTGGGAATCCAGCCGCAGGAGGCGTCCGATCGCCAGGCCACCGCCGAAGAGGCTCGCGCCGCCGGCTGCCGCGCCCGCTACCTGCCATGCTCGTTTGCTGATCCCCATCGAAGTGTCCTTCCCTCGTTTGTGCTGTCTCTCAGTGTAACGAGGCCGGGGCCGGTGCTTCAAATGCTGAAGCACCGGCCCCTCGGTTTGTCACAGATCGCTCAGCCGAGACGTCCGGCGGGTGCTCCCGGGAGGGATCGGATGAAGTGTGGAGGCTCCCATCCACGCTGGGCGTAGGCAGCAGCGACGGCCTGCGCAACACCTGTGACGGCATCCGCATCGACGAGCGCGATCGCGCTGCCACCGAAGCCACCTCCCGTCATACGCGCACCGTGAGCGCCCGCCGCGCGAGCCGCCTCCACGGCCACGTCCAGCTCCTCACAGGACACCTCGTAGTCGTCACGCAGCGAGTCGTGCGAATCATTGAGGAGCGCACCCGCGACCGCCAGGCGCGTCCCTTCCAGCGGCCCCTCGTCGAGAAGCTCGATGAATGCGCGCGTACGCGCGATCTCGGAGACAACGTGGCGCGTACGCGCAGCCAAGCGCTCATCACCGAGGGCAGCCGAGGCCTCGTCCAGGTCGGTCACGTCCACGAGCTGGTCCACCCCCAGGATGCGCGCAGACTCCTCACAGTCCGCGCGGCGCGAGCCGTACTGGCCGTCCGCCAGCGAATGCTTGGCCCGCGTGTCGATGACGAGGAGCTCGAGGCCGACCGCACCCAGATCGAAGGGAACCTGGCGCGTCGACATGTCGCGACAATCGAGGGCCAATGCATGCCCCTCACGACAGCGCAGGGAGGCCGTCTGGTCCAGCCCTCCGGTATTCGCGCCCGCCACCTGGTTTTCCGCGACGCGCGCAGCGTCCACGAGGACCTTGCGTCCCTCGTCGTTGGGGGCTTCGACCGTGCCCGCCAGGCCCAGCGAGCACACCTCATCGAGGGCAACCGCAGTCGCACACTCAAGCGCAGCACTCGACGAGAGGCCACCACCCAGGGGCACACACGACCACAGGGCCGCATCAAAACCGGGCAGGGGCCCGTACCCGGCTTGCTCGAGGGCCCACGCGACACCCGCAAGGTAAGCGGTCCAGTGATTCGTCACCTCGCCAGGGGTCCCCTTCGGGCCGATCACGTCAAGGTCAAGAACGTCAATCGCCTCGCGCGTCTGCGGCGAAATGAGGCGAATCGTCCGATCCTGGCGTGGTGACAGGGCGACGTAGGCGCGGTGCGGAAGGGCAATCGGCAGGCACGGACCGCCGTTGTAATCCACGTGCTCCCCGATGATATTGACGCGCCCGGGCGCGCTCCACACGCCCCGAGGCTCATAGCCAAACGCGTCACGAAACAGATTGGCGGCCTGCGCTGCCCCTTCATCGGGAGTAACGGCGTCGGCCCACACGAGATCACTCACAAGATCCTCCTTGGTCTCACTCCACAAGGCTACGTGAACGCCCTCACACCATTCAAGCGCTGCGGCCTCATCGCGCACACCCCGGTACAGTGGAGACATAACAACCGCGACACAGGTAGGCCCCATGTTCCTCCCCCAACGACTCCCCGGCCAGGACTGGCTCGGCGTCGTCGTCGCGATCCCCGAACCCTGGGTCACCCAGCTCACTGACCTGCGCCTACGCCTCGGCGACCTCGCAGGCTCTCGCATCCCCGCGCACATTACGCTGATGCCCCCGACGCCCGTCGCCCGCGACGCGCGAGCTGAGGTCATCGACCACTTGCGCTCCATCGCCTCGAGGCACTCCCCCTTCCGCGTGACCCTGTCCGGCACAGACTCCTTCCGCCCCATCTCCAACGTCGCATTCATGACACTGGCCGAAGGCGCACGCGACTGCACAGACCTCGCCGAAGAGATCCGCTCAGGTCCCCTCGACCACGAGACGCGCTTCCCCTATCACCCGCACGTCACACTGGCGCAAGACGTCGACGACATCGCCTTGGATCTTGCCCTCGATATCGGCGCAACCGTCGAGGCGTCGTGGATCGTCCCCGGCTTCCGCCTGGACCGCATCGACCCCTCGGGCATCTACTCCTCGATGGCCCTGTTCGACTTTGACGCCTCCGGCCACTGATTCCCTGCCCGCCCAACCCGCGTCTCACCCACCGACGTTCCGGGCGCCGTCGGGCCCGCCCGCCCGCTCACCGTCCGCGCCGCGAGCTTCGCTCGGCGCGTCGGCTCGAAGCCCGGCCAGGCCCTGCAGCCCCGCCGGCGCCCTCCACGCCGACACCATCTCAGCGCTGCGAGCACCGAGCCCCATCAATATTGCACGTAATTCCCACGCACCTTATTCAAAGATTGAATTCAGATTGTTGGAATTGCAACGTTTCCAGCGAATATTGAAACTTCACCCAATCGAATTACGTGCGAAATTTTGAGAAACAGTGCCACAGACCACAGACCAGGCCGCCCACGGACACGAAAGGCCGCGGCCGCCCCAGAACCCGATAGTCCTGGGCCAGCCACGGCCTCGTCGATGAAACGTCAGATCTCGTAGGTCACCGAGACGGGCGCGTGATCCGAGAAGCGCTCCGCGTACTCGTCGGCGCGGCCGATCTCGAAGGAGCGCGCACGCTCCCCCAGGGCCGGCGTCGCGTACTGATAGTCGATGCGCCAGCCCGCGTTGTTCACGAACGCCTGACCGCGCCACGACCACCACGAGTACGGCCCCTGCACGTCGCCGGCCAGGTCGCGCACGGTGTCGCGCCAGCCGTCTTCCACCCACTGGTTCAGGAAGGCGATCTCCTCATCGAGGACGCCAGCTCGCTTGTTGTGGTTCGGCTTCCAGTTCTTGATGTCAGCCTCGCAGCGCACGACGTTAAAGTCACCGCACACGAGCGACGAGATTCCCCCAGCAGCCTCCTTGGCGAGCAGCTCCGCCATGCGCGCACCGATGCGCGGCAAGTGCGCCATCTTCGCCTCCTGCTTGGGCGTATCCTTCTCGCCCGAATGGAAGTAGGCCGAGACGACTCGCACGGGGGTGTCGCCGCCCTCGGGGCGCACGACGGCTTCAAGCCAGCGGCCCGAATCCACGTCCGTCTCAGCATCGTCGAGGACCAGGCGAGGCTCACCCTCCAAGCTCGCCTGCCCCCTCCGCACAGCCACACCGACGCCCGCGCGCCCCTTGATGCGGCACGGAACCCACACGCTGTCCCAGGCATCGCCCATGATCTCGCGGGAGATCTCCTCCGGCGCGCGCACCTCCTGCATGAGCAGCACGTCCGTGTCGCTCCCCTCCAGCCAGTCGAGGAAGCCACGCTTATGGGCGGCGCGGATGCCGTTCAGGTTCACGGTCGTCACCGTCAGGGTCATCGTTTTCTCCTTACGCGAGTTTTTCTTCAGTCTAGAGGAACGAGGAGGCGCGGCGAGGAATGGATATCCTCACCGCGCCTCCGCTGCATTGTCGCGCGACCTCCACGTTCGCCGAGGCCACGCGCCGTTGTCAGTTCGCGCTGACTCCCGCCTGGCGTTCGGCCGCCTCGACG
This sequence comes from Actinomyces sp. HPA0247, assembly GCA_000411415.1. Lineage (GTDB taxonomy): Bacteria > Actinomycetota > Actinomycetes > Actinomycetales > Actinomycetaceae > Pauljensenia. The sequence goes on from KE150450.1 coordinate 221,143, forward strand.
ACGTTTGTCACGAGGAGGGCCCGCGTCATCGGGCCGACGCCGCCCGGATTGGGGCTCAGCCAGCTGGCAACCTCATCTACGCCGTCCGCGACGTCGCCCATCAGGCGGGCCTTGCCGTCCTCGCCCTGCACGCGGCTCACGCCGACGTCGAGGACAACAGCGCCGGGAGCCACCATGTCGCGCGTGATGATCCCTGCGGATCCCGCCGCGGCCACGATGACGTCCGCTCGACGCACGTGGTCAGCCAGGTCGGTCGTGCCCGTGTGGCAGACGTCGACCGTCGCGTTCACTTCCTTGCGCATGAGCAGCAGGCCGATCGAACGACCCACGGTCACGCCGCGGCCGACGACGCACACGTTCTTGCCGGCCAGGTCGATCCCATGGCGTTCCATGAGTTCAATGACCGCGCGCGGCGTGCACGGCAGGGGCGAGTCAATGGGACCCGAGCCCCGCAGGACGAGGCGCCCGAGGTTCATCGGGTGCAGACCGTCCGCGTCCTTCGCGGGGTCGATACGCTCCAGAACGGCGTTCGTGTCGATCCCGCGAGGCAGTGGCAGCTGCACGATGTAGCCCGTGCAGGCAGGGTCCGCGTTGAGCTGATCAATCGCGGCTTCCACCTGTTCCTGCGTGGCGTCGGCAGGCAGGTCCACACGGATCGACTCAGCGCCGATTTCCGCACAGTCACGGTGCTTACCGGCGACGTAGGCGACGGACCCGGGGTCCTCGCCCACGAGGATCGTGCCGAGGCCCGGGACGACCCCGGCCTCGCGCAGACGATCAACGCGTTCCTTCAGCTCCGCCTTGATCGCGGCAGCTGTCGCCTTTCCATCCAGGACCCCTGCGGGGCCTTCCCAGGGAGCCCTCACGATCAGAGCCCGGCGTAGAGCGGGTGCTTGTCCGTCAGCTTCTTGACGCGAGCGCGCAGGGCGTCCACCTCAACGTTGCCGCCGGACGCGCCCTGGGCCAGGGTCGTGCCGATGATGTCCGCAACCTCGGTGAAGTCCTCGGCGTCGAAGCCGCGCGTCGCGAGGGCGGGGGTGCCGATGCGCAGGCCCGAGGTGACGGCCGGCGGACGCGGGTCGAAGGGGACGGCGTTGCGGTTGACGGTGATGCCGACCTCGTGCAGGAGATCCTCGGCCTGCTGGCCGTTGAGCTCCGACTCGACGAGGTCAACGAGGACCAGGTGGACGTCGGTGCCGCCGGTGACGAGCTTGATGCCAGCCTTCTTCGCATCGTCCGCACCCAGACGCTCCGCAAGAATCTGCGCGCCCTCGAGAGTACGGCGCTGGCGATCCTTGAACTCCTCGGTCTGCGCGACCTTCATGGCGATGGCCTTCGCGGCGATTACGTGCATGAGGGGGCCGCCCTGCTGGCCGGGGAACACGGCAGTGTTGAGCTTCTTGCCCCACTGCTCGCCGCGCGAGGACAGGATCATGCCGGAACGAGGCCCGCCCAGGGTCTTGTGGACCGTCGTCGTCACGACGTCGGCGAAGGGGACGGGGTTCGGATGCAGGCCCGCGGCGACGAGGCCGGCGAAGTGAGCCATATCCACCCAGAGGGCGGCGCCAACCTCGTCCGCGATGTCGCGGAAGGCCTGGAAGTCGAGGTGACGCGGGTAGGCGGACCAGCCGGCGATGATCACGCGCGGGCGCTCGGCGAGGGCCGCCTCGCGGACCTTCTCGGGCTCGATGCGCATGGTCTCGCGGTCGACCTCGTAGGCAACAGCCTTGTAGTGCTTGCCCGAGAAGTTCAGGCGCATGCCGTGGGTCAGGTGGCCGCCGTGGGCCAGGGACAGGCCCAGGATCGGGTCGCCGACGTTCGCCATCGCCATGAGGGCAGCGGCGTTGGCCTGCGCGCCCGCGTGGGGCTGAACGTTGACGTAGTCGCCGCCGAAGACCTGCTTCGCACGCTCGATGGCCAGCGATTCGGCAACGTCCACGAACTCGCAGCCGCCGTAGTAGCGGCGGCCCGGGTAGCCCTCGGCGTACTTGTTGGTGAGGACCGAGCCCTGCGCCTCGAGGACGGCGCGCGGAACAAAGTTCTCCGAGGCGATCATCTCGAGGGTGTCACGCTGGCGGCCAAGCTCGGAGTCCAGGACGGCCTGAATCTCAGGATCCAGCTGGGCCAGTGTCATGTCATTGAGGGAATCCATGGGGTTCTCCTATTGATCATCCGATGATGGTTGGCAGTGGCCTCTAGCCCAGGCGGGCGGCTATCGATGCCGACGCGTCGCTCCCCGGTGGTGGCCCACCTATTCGCCAGTCACGACACGCTCATCAGTTTATCTCTCGGCGGTTTTCTACGCATTCTGCCAAGGTGTCAGCAAGCTACCAGCCGGTCACGGCACGTTCCGATCGCGCGTGCACAACTCGCCAGGTGCACGAAATCACAGCGTTTTTTCGCTTGTACTTAACCCTTTGGTTAGCAACCAAGCTAACCATATGGATAGACTAGGGTTAACACCTAACGGTGACTGAGTTGCGCCGGGAGCATTTACCTAGTAACTCTCCCAGTCTGGAGCGGTTTTCGCCGTTCTAACCGACATGCAGCATTTGAGTTTGAGGAAGTAGAAGGAAGACGCACAGATGACAACTTTGACGAAGCCCACTGCACGGGCCGCCTCGACGGCCCTCGCGTTCGAGCACGCGTCGGATCTTGCCGCGTCCGCCGACAATGCGATCAAGCGCATGTGCGACTTTTTCGCTGCGCTCATCGGCATTATCCTGCTGACGCCACTCTGGATCATCGTCGCCCTGATGGTGCGCCTCAACGACGGCGGCCCCGCCTTCTTCAAGCAGGAGCGCGTGGGCCTCGATGGAACGACTTTTACCATGTATAAGTTCCGCACCATGCGGGTGGACGCCGAAGAGCTCAAGGCCTCCCTCATGGAGGCCAATGAGGCAGACTCCTCCGCCGGAAATTCGATCATGTTCAAGATGGCTAACGATCCGCGTATTACACGCATCGGCTCCTTCCTGCGCAAGACCTCTATCGACGAGCTTCCCCAGCTGTTCAACGTCCTGCGTGGCGACATGTCGCTCGTGGGCCCGCGCCCCCCGCTCCCCAGCGAGGTTGCTCAGTACGAGCCCCGCGTGATGGGTAAGTTCGCCGTGCGCCCCGGCATCACGGGCCTCTGGCAGATCTCCGGCCGCTCGAATCTCTCGTGGGATGAGACCGTCCACCTGGACCTCTCCTACGCCCAGCACCGCTCTCTGACCCTTGACGCGTGGATCATGCTCCAGACCATTCCCGCGCTGCTGCGTTCCGAGGGCGCTTACTAAGCCTTTCTCTCTGTGTGTGATTGGGTGTGGCCCGAGCCGATCGGCTCGGGCCACACCTTTATTTGGCGGCACCGACAAACTCCATGGGCGCCATCATCGCGATCCGATACACCTCCGTCATGGCCACATCACTGCGGGTCACAGCGTCATTGGGAGTGTGACACCTATCGAGATGCAGCCGCTCACCCCCGGTTCGCAGAGATCATCGTCAGGCACATACGAGGCATTCTGCGGGCACCTCATTCACTGCATAACCCTTTTTAAGCATCCATTCGGAAGCGTTTTGAGACACGTTCAGCACCACGCCCCACCCCCGCGCACACCCCTTGAACGCTCCCGAAAGCCGACCACCGCTCATGCACGAAAGAGGGGCTGACCTGAGGGTTTTGAACACCGCGCGGACCCTGCTGGCGCCCAGTTTTCGAGACGCATAACCGACCAAGACCAGCCTCGCGATCAACCTGCCTTGCTCACAGGCTGGGCGGATCCATCGTGACGATGCGGATAGGTTATGACGATATGGATAGGTTATCGACATGCGGATAGGTTAATAAGCTATCCGCATGCTCATAACCTATCCGCATGCTCGTCATCTATCCACGTGCGCGCAGACTCCCTCATCGACGAGGGACCTGTCAGAACACAAGCAGCGCTGGGCGTCAGCGGAGACCACCACATGCCAGCAATCGATAGCAGCCCAGCAATGGATACAACGGAGGCCGACCCCGCAGGGCCGGCCTCCGTGGCAGTCACTCACGCGAAATGTCTCATGGACAGTTTCGCGTGAACAGCGTCGACGTCATTCCTCCGCGTCGGAGCGAGGCCCAACGACGAGTCCGAGATCGTCGAAGCTACCCATGGCCTCGAGCCGGGAGATGAGCTCGGGGGCGTGCGCGACGAAGTCGAGTGCTTCGACGGTGTAGCGCTTGGTGAGGCGCTTGGGCTCGTGGGCGATGCGCCACGCCCAACCGAGCCGGGCGGCGTGCACCCAGTCCGGGAAGTAGTCGTCGGCCGCTCGCGCGTACTGGTCGATCCATCCACCCGCGGTGCACACGGAGGCCTCGGGCACGAGTCCGAGCGCGACGGACGCGACCACTTCCTGGAGGCCAGCCCCCAGGCCGACGATGACGAGTCGCGGGTCGAAGGCGGTGAGCACCGACGGATCCGCCTTAAAGCGGCGGAGCCCCTCGTACCCATCGATGACTTGGACGTCGAATCGGTGCAGGCGCTCAGCTGCGGCCTGGCCGGCCTCGGGAACGGCACCGATGAGCGTGATGCGGGCGCCGTCATCGAGGCGGTCAAACACGTGCGGCAGGACGAGGTCGGCGGAGGTCCGAGAGACCTCGTGACCGGCCGCGCGCAGGCGCATCTGCAGCAGAGTCCCGTCGAAGCCGACGGTGTTCATGCGCGCGAGCGCACGGAAGTCGGCGTGCAAGAGGGACCAGTGGTTGAGCCATGTGGTGGCGTGCCCTCTGGTGAGCACGCGCTGGGCCATGGCGTCGAATGCGGGGTCGGCGAGAGTGCCGACCTCGCCGGCGGCCTCGGGGTAGTCCGGGCCGTCGGCGGAGGTTGACTGGTCAGTCATGGGGTTCACCTCAGCAGGGTTGCTTTCATGTCGAAGGTGACGGATGCGGCGCCCGAGTAGTTGGCGTGCTCCTCGACGGCGATGCGGTTGACACCGTCCTTGAGGACCTTGCGCGGGACAGTGATACGCACGAGGTTATCCTTCGCCTTGGCCAGCCCCACGTTGGAGGAAGCTCGCGTGTTGGCGTCGATGGTACCCTCGGGCATGTTGACTCGCTGAATCTCGGTACCGTTGACGTAGATAACTGCACCATCGTCAACGCGAACGTTGAGAGTGACCTCGAAATCAGCGCTGAGGGTACCGAAGTTAACGTCACGGACGAAGTAGTTCGTGATGGCTCGGTCCTTGGCGGGCAGGTCGAAGGGCGTGCCTGCGTCGCGGTCGCCCCAGCCGAGCGGGCTGGCGCCGTGCTTCCACGAGGACAGGTCGGCAGTGGAATTCCACGCCGGATCCGGTGCTTCCTTGGAGTTCCAGTAGTTCCAGTACATGCCCGAGTACAGGAAGGGTCCGAAGTTAAGCGCAGACACGTCAAGGACCTCGAGAGGCTTGTCCGGGTCGGGGACGAGCGGCGGGTCGGGCTGCGGCTCGGGCTGCGGATCCGGCTCCGGGTCGGGGGCCGGAGCGGGCGCGGGCTCGTCACCCTTGGCGACGACCTTGACCGTGCCATCGATGGTCATCGACGAGCTGGAGCGGTAGTTGAGGTGCGTTTCGACGGCGAGCGTGTTCGCGCCGGCGACCAGGGAGGACGCGGGAACGAAGACGAGCTGTCGGTCGGCTCGCGCCGCGGGCGTCGAGACGGAGGAGGACGCGAAGGTGGACGCGTCGACAGTTCCGTCGGCCATACGCTGGCGGACGACCTCAGTGCCGTTGACGTACACGACGGCACCATCGTCGGCCGTCACGGCCACGTTGACACCACCGATGGCGGTGGGGTCGGCGACCGTGAAGTTCACGCGTGCGTAGGTGGTGATGGGGCGGGTCTTGGCCGCGCCCGGGGTCAGCGTCGTGTTGAGGCCGGGACCGCCGTAGCCGATCGGGCTGGCGCCTCGGCTCCAGGAGGAATCATCGTACGAGGTCTGGGCCCAGTTGTCGGCAACCGGCTCGCTCGACCAGTGGTACGCCCAGGTGTCATCCTCGTCCACGAGCAGCGAGGAGTCGTCGGGCTGCGCGGGCTTACCGTTGGAGTCGACCACGTAGACGTGCGTGGTTGCGCCGCGCAGGCCGTCGGCGGCGACCGCGCGCACGAAGAAGCGGTTGTTGCCGCCGAGCGGGACGCTCGCGCTGGTGTCCGTCGTGGTGGCGACCGTGCGGTCATCACGCAGGATCTCGTAGGAGACCGCTCCGGGAACGCTCGACCACTTGAGGGTCACCTGCTGGGAGTTGCCGTTCGATGCGCGCAGGTTGGCGGGCACGGCGGGTGCGGTGGCGTTGCGCGCGGGCATACGCACGAAGCCGCCGGACCACTGTCCCGAGGTGAGCGACGTGTAGGAGTAGTTGAAGTCGCCGCCTGCCCACAGCGCGCCGTCGTCACCCATTTCGAGTGCCCACGCACCGGTGGAGCGCAGGGAACCGAGGCGGTAGGGGGTCCAGCCGATCTGGCGGCCGGTGGCCTCGTCCCATCCGCCGACCCACTGGATTTCGTCGGCACGCGTCCAGGAGGTGCCCAGCGACAGGTAGTGGTAGGCGTCCTGGAAGGCGAAGTCGGAGCAGTGGCAGGAGGCGTAAACAACGCCCGTGGCGGAGCGGGTGCTCGCCTGGATATCGCCGCCGTTTTGCATGGTGATGGAACCCGAGGTGCGGGTCATCGAGTCAGAGTTGTATCCGAAGAGCGAGTGCTGTGAACCGCCGAAGTACACGCGGCCATTGCGCGCGGTAACGGTCTGCTGGTACTTGCCGATCAGGAAGGAGTGCTGGAAGGTCCAGGACGAGTCCAGCGCAGCACCAGCGGCAGTGGAGACTCGGCCCGCGTTTTCAACAACCTGGTTGTGGGCGCGCGTGAAGTAGCCGGCCGCGTAGTAGTAGGCCTCGTTCTCGTCAACGTCAATATCGATGACGGAGCCATTGAACTCGGGGTTCCAGGTGCGGTCGGGTGTGCCATTGATGTCGAGGCGGGCGCCGTTGCGGGTGTAGGTCCAGGATGAGCCGTTGCCCTTAAAGTGGGTGAAGATGCCGCCCAGGTAGATGTGGTCGTTGATGATCTTGATGGACTTCACCGAGACGCGGCCGCCGTTGGTTCCCGTGCGCGCCTGGAGGGTCCACGACGGATCGATCTGGCCGGTCGCGGGATCGATGAGGACCGTGCCGACGTGGGTTTCACCGTTGACCTTCGTGAAGTCACCGGCCACGAGCAGCTTGCCGCTGGGCAGCTCTGCAAGGTCCTTCACCTGGTTGTTGAAGGAGAACGTCTGACCGTTCCACTCCCCCGTCGTCGCGTCGAATCCGGCGAGGCCACTCGAGGCGATTTCCTGGCCGTTCTTGCCCTTTTTGACGCCGGTGAAATTACCGCCGACGTACATGGTCGAGCCGATCTGCTCGAATGCCTGGACCTGGATGTTGCCCTCCTGGACGGAACCATTGAGGTTACCGGTCACGCCCCAGGACATGGGGGTAGCAAACTCGGAGGCGGACGCCTTCTGCTTTTCCGCTGCGACGCCGCCGTCACCGATCGCTTTGAACCCGGAGTCGTTGGAGCGCAGCTGCGGGCGGATGTAGGCCTCGGCGTAGGGGTTGATGATCGAGCCGTTGCGGTGGAAGTACGACGTCGAGGAAGACGTGTCGTACCACGAGACCGCGGCCGGACCGTAGCCCCAGCCCATCGTGTACTTGTTCTGCGCGGAGGCGGTCAGGTTGACGTATCCCCAGCCGGTGTTGGTGCCGAAACCGGCCCAGACGATGCCACCGTTCACCCACCATTCGCGGTTGAACTTGACGTCCACAGGGTGGGCGCTCTTGAACGGCCAGATGAAGTCGCGCATCTTCGGGTAGCGCATGCGCACCGTCTGGTAGGCGGTGCCCCTGTGGTTCCAGGCGCGCTGGACCATGATGCCGTCATCGAGGTCAGAGACCGCGGTGCCGCCGAGCAGGCCGTTGACGGTTTCGTGCGAGGCCTGGACGACGTCGAAGTCGCCGGCCGTACGCGGGCGGGTCTTGAGCTTCTCCTGGTCGCCCTTACCCTGGCTCCAGGTCTCCCAGCCTTCGCGGCCGCGACCAATCATGACCCAGCCGCCGCCATCAGTGGTCTGGTCGCAGAAGAACTGACCGGGCGCGTCCATGGTGGGCGTTTGCAGCCAGTAGGTTCCATCCTTCGAACGGGGGTCATTCTGCTTGATTTCCCAGCACGAGGCCGCTGCCGTGGCCTCGCTCAGACCGTCGTGAAGCGGGTCGGCGGCTGCGTTGGCAGCCGGAGAAAATGCAAGCACGCTCAGACCGGTCACTGATGCCAGTCCGAGCGCCAAGCAACGGCGCATAAAGCTCATGGGGGTCCTCACAGGTATTGCGTAAATGGTTACTTCTATAGTGTCACGTTAATCGCCCCCGCTCAACCACTTGGTTAGCGCAAAACGGGAGTGCTTGACCACATACAAGGGAGCCCCTGCCATCACGGCAGGGGCTCCACTTGTCAGCCTGATTCACGAGTTGTCAAGATGCGTCGTCAGCAGCTCCAACTTCTCGCGAACACACGCGAAGAAGCACGGTTTTCCGTTATTTGACAAGAGTTGCGTTCAGGTCGAAGGTCATCGAGGGCGTTCCCTTGTAGTTGAGATGTTCCTCGACACCGATGCGGTTCACCCCGTTCGTCAAGAGGTTTGCGGGGATGGTGACCTCAAGCAGGTCGGAGGATGCCTTGGCGGCACTCACGGCTGCGTTCGCGTACGTCGTGTGAGTAATGTTTCCATTGGTCATACGTTTCGTGTCGACGACCTTGCCATTGACTCGCAGGACGACGCCATCATCCGCGCGAACCTTCACGGTCAGGGAGGTGTTCGCGCTGATCGTTCCCAGGTCGATGTCGCATGCGAAGTAGTAGGTGACCGCGCGGTCCTTCTTCGCAATGTCGAGGGCGGTCGCTGCGCCGGAGTCTCCCCAGCCGATCGGGCCGGAGCCGCGGTTCCAGCTCGCGAGCGAGCCGGTGGTGGCCCAGTCGGAGGACGGCTCGTTCGTGGAGGTCCAGTAGTTCCACTCGGCGCCGGTGTCGATGACCGTGCCGGACTTGACGGTGGCCGCGTTGATCGGCTTCGTCGCATCGTCGGACTCAGTGTTGTGGTCGGAGGGAATAGAGCTGTTGTTCTCCGGGGTGCTGTCCACGCGGACGATGGAGGCCTGCATGGACACGGTCGGCGTACGCAGGTAGTTGACGTGCGTTTCCACTGCGATGACGTTGTCGCCGGCCGTGAGCGCGGAGGCGGGGACGAAGACCTCGGAGAGCGAAGCGGAGGCCGCGGCGTAGTTGGGCGCGGCGTCGGCTCGGGTCGCGTAGCTGACCGTGCCGGAGCCCATGCGGGTGCGGTCCACCTCGACGCCGTTGATGTAGACGACGGCGCCATCATCGGCCAGGTACTTGACGGTGACACCCTTGAGGGCGTTCGCGTCGGCCACCTGGAAGTGCGAACGGTAGTAGGTCGTCACGGGGCGCGAACCCTTGGCGGCGATCTGGGTGGCGATCGCGGCATCGCCGTAGCCCAGGGGTGCTGCGCCGGTCGGCCACGCGGAGTCGTCGAACGAGGCCTGGGCCCAGTTCTCGGGCGCGGCGCTGGCTTCGGCGCGGTAGCTCCAGGTGGCGCCCGCCTCGAGGAGGATGGGGTTGGCCGGATCGACCTGGCCGTAGGCCGGTGCCGTGTAGACCGGGGTGGTCGCGGAGCGGTTGCCCTCGGCGTCCACGGCGCGCACGAAGAAGCGGTTCTCGCCGCCGCGCGGCACCTCGACGCTGGTGGTGTCGGAGGTGGCGATCGGACGATCGTCGCGCAGGACCTCGTAGGAGACGGCGTCCGAGACACCTTCCCAGGCGAGGGTCACGGTCGAGGCGGTGGCTGCGGAGGAGCGCAGCAGGGTCGGCGCCTCGGGGGCGACGTTGTCGCGGTTGTCGTAGCGGGCGAAGCCGCCGTTCCACTGAGTGTGCGTCGCGTCGGTGTGGGAGAGGATGAAGTCTCCGCCCACCCACAGGTTGCCGTTGCTGTCAGTGGTCAGGGCCCAGGCGCCGGTCTTGCGGCGCGAGGACAGCTCGAAGGGAGTCCACTTGAGGCTTTGGCCGGTGGCAGCATCCCAGGCGCCGACCCACTTGATCTCGTCGACGCGAGACCAGGACATGTTCATGGACCAGGTGTACATGTCCTGGTAGGTCGCATCCGAGCAGTGGCAGGAACCGTAGATGACGCCCTTCGCGGAGACGGTGCTGGCCTGCAGGTCACCGCCGTTGCTGAACATCATGGCGCCGGAGAGGCGCTGGTTGCTGGCGGCGTCGTATCCGAACAGGGAGTGCTCGGATCCGCCAATGTACACGCGGTCACCCGCCGTGGAGATGGTCTGCTGGTACTTGCCCGCGGAGGGAGCCGAGGGCTCGAAGGAGAAGCCCGCATCCAGGGCGGCACCGGCCTGCGTGGAGAACTTGGCCGCGTACCAGGCGCGCTGGTTGCCGTGCGCGGTGGTGAAGTGGCCGCCCGCGTAGAAGGCGCTGTTGGCCTCGGAGACGCCGACTGCCTGGACGGAGCCGCTGATCTCGGGGTTCCACGAGCGATCGGGGCGTCCGCTCAGGGAGACGCGTCCGGCGTTGCGGGCGTAGACCTTAGAGTTGCCGCCTCCGGTCAGGTGCGTGAAGGCACCTCCCATGTAGACGTTGCCGTCGTAGTAGGTCAATGCACGCACGCTGACGGCGCCGCCGCGCAGCGCGTTGACGATCTGCAGGTCCCAGGAGGGGTCGATCTGGCCGGTCGAGGGGTTGATGACGACGGTACCAACGTGGGTCTCGCCGTTGACGCGGGTGAAGTCGCCGCCGACGAGGAGTCGACCATCGGGCAGAGCCAGGAGGGCCTTGACCTGGGCGTTAAAGTCGAAGGTCTGACCGGTGAAGTTACCGGTGTTCACGTCGAAGGCGGCGAGGCCACGCGAGGAGATCTCCGCACCCTTGTCACCCTGCTTGACGCCGGTGAAGTTGCCGCCCACGTACATGGTGGAACCGACCTGAGCGAGCGCCTGCACCTGGATGCTGCCTTCCTTCACGGAACCGTTGAGGTTACCGCTCACGCCCCACGAGGTCTTCGCGGCGAAGTTGGAGACCGCTCCAGAGACGGTGGAGCCACTCATACCCTCGTCGGGGATGCGTGTGAAGGAGGACGAGTCCGAGGAGATGTGCGGACGCACGTAGACCTCGGCGTAGGGGAAGACCGTCAGGCCGGACTTGCGGAAATAGGAGTTGGCGGAGGAAACGTCGCCGCCCCAGTTAGAGGCTTGGGCGCCATAGCCCCACCCCATCAGCCAGCCCGTCGTGCGGGCGCTCGGGTAGGTCTGCAGGCCGTTCCACTCATTGTCGTAGCCGGTCTGGCTCCACATGACGCCGGAGCGCCAGCCACCCTTATCAAGCTGAATGTTGATCGGTTGGGCCATCTTGAAGGGCCACACGAAGTCCGTCATCTTCGGGAACTGCAGGTCGACCGTCTGGTAGGAGCGGCCCGAGGCACTCCAGGAACGCATGACGCGCACGCCGTCAGCCTGGTCCTTAACCGGCTCGTTGTTGAGCAGCTCGGTGATGGCCTTGTTGGACAGCTGAACGACATCGAAGTCGCCCGGGGTACGCGAGCGGGAGGTCAGCTTCGCGGGATCACCCTTGCCGCCGCTCCAGGATTCCCATCCTTCGCGGCCGCGGCCGACCATGACCCAACCGCCACCGTCTGTCGTCTGGTCACAAAAGAACTGTTCGGGGCGATCCATCGCGGGAGTCTGGAGCCAGTAGGCTCCGTCCGTTGCCTCGGGATTCCGCTGTTTAATATCCCAGCACGACGCTGCGGCGGTGGCAGCGCTCAGACCATCATGAACGGCAGCCTGACCGGGTGCAGAATTCGCTTGACCTGCACCAACAGCCTGTGCCATCGGAGCAATAGCAAGGGAAGCACAGGCGACAATCGGCGTGGTTGCAAGGATTGCAAGGCGTGAAAGTGCGGAAGCCATGACACGACCTTTCGGAGATAACGAGAACTTGTTGCATAAATAATTACACAACAATCCCTGTTAGATCAACCGGTTGGTCAAGACCGACTTTCACAGGTGCATCACGCACCCCATTTTCAGCCCCGACGACTCCTCGCTAGGGACCCAAGTCCCGAGAGGTGGAGACGATCCCTGAACACCCAGCAAACACAAGCAAAAGCGAGGATTGAGAGGGCAGAACCCACGACGGTCGCAACGAAGGAATCGCGCCCGAGCCACCACGCTATACACCCGCCCGGAATCACTGCGGACACGCCCACGACGAGGATAGGCTTGACCACTTCCGACAATTTGGGTGTCACACCGATAAAACGCGAGACCTGAACGGTTGCCATGGCCGCGTCAAGCACCATGCACACGGCCCACACGATGGCCGCAGCCACCATTCCTCCACGAGGAATAAAGATGATGTTACCCACAACGTTGAGCGTGAGGACCACGACCTTGTTGATTGCCGCCCACCCCGAGCGGCCGCTCATGATGAGCAGTGAGTGAATATTTCCCGCCATGAAAGTGACGATGGAGCCGATGCACAGCACGACGAGGACGTTCGCACCGGGGGCGAAGCCGTCGCCGAGGATGCGCATGAGCGCGGGCGCGTAGATCGCCATGAGCGCGTAGATGGGGGCGGCGAACAGGACGAGCCAGATCGAGGCGGTGCTGTACAGGTCGCGCAGTTCCTTGGTCTTGCCCTGGTGGAGGAGCTTAGAGAACTGCGGGGAGACGACGACGCGCAGGGCCGTGTCGACGACCATACCTGCCTGGATGAAGCGGATCGCGCCGCCGTAGATACCCGAGGCCGCGTCCCCCGCGAGGAGGCCGACGAGGAGGACGTCCAGCCATTGCAGCGCCTGCTCGAGGCCGGCGGTGAGGGTTCGAGGCAGAGCAAAGGAGATGACCTGGCGGCGGCGGCGCGCACTCGGCCAGCGCCCCACGGAGTCCGCGGCCGAGGGCATGTGGCGCAGCAGGAGCCACCACGAGGCCACCAGGACAACGACGAAGGGCAGCGCCCACGCGACCGACACGAAGGCCAGGGACCCGGTGAACGCGGCAGCGAGCGCGACGAGGAGCGGGCGCAGGCCGGGCAGGAGCAGGTTTTGGACGAGGACGTACTCGCGCATGTTGCCCAGTGCCCGCAGGGCGGCGGAGGCAACCAGGGTGAGGGCGCCGATCGGCACGAACCAGAGCACCGCTCGGGTGGATGCGGCGACGTCAGCGTTCCAGATCAAGGGAGCCACGGCCTCGAGAATGAGGACGCACACGGTGGACACGCCCACCGTCATGGAGGCCATGAAGGACAGGGTCGCGCGGATCTCCTCGGGTGCGTCCAGGGAGAGGCGAGGCATCAGGTAGATGGCGGTGGAGTCGAGGCCCACCTTGGCCAGAGCCATGACGATCGCGAAGACGCCTGTCGCCTGGGTGACGATGCCCGCGCCCTGCGCGCCAAGCATGCGCGAGAGGATGATCGTGAATGCGAAGCCTAGGACCGCCGAGGCGGCCGCTCCGACGAAGCCGACGATGCCCCCGCGCGCGAGGGAACGCCTGGCTTGATTTGCCTCACTCATGATTAACCTTCCCGCTACCACGCGGTAGCCTTTCTCTATAACCTACCGATGGGATAGACATGGACTTCATCAACTCGCTCTCCTCTGCTCGCAAGAAGATTCTGCTGGCAGCCGCCATCGCGCTGATCATCGCGCTCGTCATCGTCGGCTTTGTGCGCCTGACGGGTTCGTCCGACACCGACGCGGCGGCATCCGCTGCGTCCGGCACGCAGAGCCTCGACGATACGCAGTCAGACATTCCGCAGTCCGTTCCCAAGACCATCGCCCCGCAGTCGGGAGGCCCGGCCAACGCGTCCGGCTCGCTGGCCACGGATTCTGAGGCCGCCGGGCAGACCAGCTTCGTCATGAACACCCTGTGGGACGCGTACGCGGACCCCGAGCAGGCGCGCGCCACCGACCTGTCCTCCGTGCTCACCGCTTCCGCGCTGGAGGAGTTCGACGCGCAGGCCCTCGAGTGGACCAGGGACGGCACCCACGCCACGGGCACGCCGACCCTTGAGGACGTCCACATCATCAGCGATGACGGGGCGGGCAACATTACGGTCTCGGCGTGCGTCGACTCCTCTAACGTTCGCGTCCTCAACGACGCGGGCACTGCGCTGACGGACGACACGACCATGACCCGCGCCCTCACCTATTTTCAGTTTGTGAAGGACGGTGAGACCTGGAAGCTGTCCGGTTTCTCGTTCCCCGACGACCCGACTTGTTGAGTCGCTCAAGCATCGCAGTGGCAAAAGCCCCGTCGTTCGCGGCGGGGCTTGTCCATTGCCCCATACGCACGGCGCGCTCGGCGCGGACGGTTCCCGCGACGCCGCCGGTGCTCGCGACGCCCTCACGCTCGGCCTGGGCGCGCTTGATCGGGTCGCTTTCCTCCTCCAGGTGACGCGACAGGAGCGCGACCGCCACGACGGAGATCATCAGGCCCGTGTTCATGCCGTAGTAGAACTGCTCCACCAGGGTCGCCAGGATGATGCCGCCCAGGATTGAGCCGTACACGTCCGTGGCGCGCCAGATGCGCGGGAACATGCGCAGGAAGAACGCGAGGAACAGGGCCAGGCCGACCAGGCCGTAGGAGAAGATGACCGTCCAGAACTGGCCCTGCGTGCCCAGGGAGGGCAGCCACGGCGAGGCTGAGGGGCGCGGGGCGCCGAAGCCCAGGAGCGGGGACTGCTGGAGCTCGTACAGGGTCTCCAGGTAGTTGGAGGCGCGGTCCTCCGTCGAGGACGAGGCCGCGACGCGCTCGAGGAGCGACTGCGAGGCCGGGGTCGCCAGCCACGCGCCCACGCCCACGGCGATCGCCGCGATAATGCCCAGGACGGTACGCCAGGCACCCGCTCGCAGGCGCTGGAAACCCACCCACACGACGATGACGATGAGACCGATGTACATGCCGCGGTTGAGCGTCGCCGCCGCCGGGATGACCGAGAGAGCACACACGGCGGCCACGATGAAACGCCACTTGGAGCGCTCGCGCCACAGCACGTACGCGAAGACGAGCGCGAGCGGGAAGATCAGCGAATAGACGTTGCCATACGTGTTCGAATAGATGAAGGGGGCGGACGGACGCGGGTCGGACAGGATCCAGGACGACGGGTTCCACTGGGTGGTCGCGCGCTTCGTGAACTCTTTGACGAAGTCGTTGGAGTGCAGGGCGCGCGGCACCAGGTAGTACATGAGCGTCTTGAAGCGCAGCGTCGGAGCCGCCATGGCGATGAATCCGCCGATGGTGGTCGAGGCCAGGAAGCCCCACATCGCGCCCACGATCGTGCGCACGCTCAGGGACTTGCGCGCATTAAACGCGTAGACCGCAAAGACACCGGGCGACAGCTCCAGCAAGAAACGGTAGAACGCGCCGATGACGCGCCCGCCCGTATCCAGCATCGTCATCGAGGCCAGCACCCACGCCAGGAAGAACACCCACAGGATGGACCCGGGCGGGAAACGCAGGCCGTGTCGACCGATCATGAACACGAGCATGACGGTCGCGAACAGCGGCCACATCAGGTCACCGGAGCCGAGCACCCACCACAGAAAATACGCCGAATAGGCCACGACGAAGGGCCACGCAGGTAGGTCCTGCGCGTCCTCTCTCAGCGGCCCGATGCGGGCGGGGGCGGGTTTGGCCCAGAGTCCTCGACGCGGGCTCACGCGTGTCCGTTCCCTTCGCCGGTCGTCTCGGTCGCGGACGAGGCCTGGGCCTCCTCAGCGCTACTCGACGGGGATGCGCTGCCCTGCGCGCTCGCCTGCTGGGCTTGGCGCGGGGCACCGAGCTTGTTGCGGTTGCGCGAGGACAGGTACAGGAAGGGGCCCTCGAGGAAACCCTTGATCTCGGAGGTGGTGAGCGAGCCGGGCACGTCCTCATCGGTGCCGGCGACGCGGGCGCCTCCAGGCTTGACGCGGTTGAGGATGCCGGGCACGCGTGTTGCCAGGGTACCGAGCACGGAGGGCTTCGCGATAATTGCCTTCGTCAGGAGAGCAGCCATACCGGAGCCGTTGCCTCGAATCTGCTTGTCGAGACCGGCCTCGTCGACGCGGTGACGATGGTGCACGAGCGCGTCGGGCGTGTGGACGATGACGTCGCCCGTGGCCAGGATGCGCGCGAACATGTCGAGGTCCTCGCCGCCGCGCGTCGAGGTGCCAGCCCCCAGAGCCGGGTCGAAGGGGCCAACCTCCATGAGGACGTCGCGGCGCATCGCCATGCACACGCCCGCGCCCACGCGGGCGGTCGTAATCGGGAACAGCGGGCCGCCGTCACCCTTCTCACCCAGAGCCTCCAGGCCCTCGGGAATATCGCCGACGCACCACACGCGCGGGGACATGTCCTTGGGGAAGCCGCCGCGCGACTCAAACCACCGCTGGGGCGCGTAACGCTGCTCCAGCGGCAGGGCGATACCCGTCGTCGCGGCCACGTACGGCGAGGCCGTGAACGGGTCGATCATGGCGGTCAGCCAATGCGGGTCGACGATCGCGTCGTCGTCCGTGAAGACGATGACCTCACCGCGAGCAGCGAGCACACCGCGGTTACGGGCACGCGACAGCCCCGGACGCGACGCCGACACGATGGTCAGGCGCGTGTCCTCGATGCCCGCGAGCTTCTCGCGGGTCAGGCCCGTCTCCGGCGCGTTATCGACGACGACGAGCGTGAAACGCTGATGATCCTGCGCGAGGATGGCGCGCACAGCGTCCTCGAGCATGTCGCAGGAGCCGACCGTGCACATGACGACAGTCGCGTCCACGTCTGCGCCAGCGCCCTCTTCCCAGCCGCGCGCAGGGGCCGGCTCGACCTCGAGCACACGCGGATCGGTCTCTGGGTGGTCCGTTCCGTCAATCTCGACGAACGCGGAGTTGCGACCGTTATCGCGCACGAGCACGAGCGCTCGCGGATCCGACGGGTCGCCCGAAATCAGCTGGGAGACGCGCGCCGTGCGGTCAACGTGCCAGATGGAGGCCGCCTTTGCGTCGACCACGGTGGTCTCCTCGGCGCTCATTTCTTGCCCTTCTTCGAGGAAGTCGTGCCCTTGCTGCCCGACTTCTTGGACTCGGCGGTGTCTTCCGTTTCCTTTGTCGGAGCGGACTTCGCGGATGCCTTCTCGGAGTCGGCGGCTTCCTCAGCCGGAGCCTGGTCGGCAGCCTCGGCCTCGTCCGTGGGGACGATGACCTCAGCGGAGCGGGCGGGAGCCGCGGGAGCGGAGGCGGCGGACGCAACCACCTGGTCGCCCAGGTAGATCATGCCGTTCACCTCGCGGTTGATAATGGCGAGCTCGTCGAGGAGGGCGTGCAGTTCCTTGAGGTCGTGGCCCTTGCGCACGGCGACGAGGACGTGGCGGGAGGGGCGTACCTCGTCCAGCAGGGAGGCCAGCGGCTGCTTGATGTCGATGAGGCGCGGCGCGGGCACGCGGGTCTCAGCCAGCGAGGCCGACAGAACGCGGTGCAGGTCACGCGCCTGCGGGTCAGAGGCGTCGACGATCAGGTCGACCCAGTGGTCGCGGTCGATTGCCATGGCGAGCATACGAGTGGGGGCGAGCCACGGCTCGGGCGTGCCCTCCTCGGCGCTCCACACGGGCAGGGCCGTCAGGTCCGCGAGCTGCGTGGGCGAGGCCAGGGAACGCGAGCGGGTCTCGCGGATGAGAACCAGGACCAGGCCAGCGAAGACGCCGACGACGGTCGTGATGAGGATCAGGCGGCCCTTGGAGGGCGACACCTCGTCGGCCGAGGCCTCGGCGGAGGTAATCACGCGGCCGGCGGTGGCGTGGTAGGGAGCGAGCTGTTCGGCTTCCTTCGCGAGCTTCGTCAGCTCGGTCGTGATCTCGGCGGCGCGCGGGTTGTCCTTCGCGTTGCCGTCCTCGTCGACCGTGGGTGTCAGGCCTGCAAGCTCGGACTCCAGGGCCTTGATCTGCTCGTTCACGCCCTCGGCCATCTCGTCGGCGCGCTGCTCGACGAGGGCGGTGCGCTCCTTCAGATAGGCGGCAGAAATCGCGTCGGCGGCCGCGATGGCCTGCTCACGCGTGGGGGCCACGTACTCGATCTTGACGATCGTACCGTTCGTGTCGCCCGAGACCTCCACGTTGGAACGCAGGTCGGCAGCGGTCAGGCCGCCACCGAGCTGCTCCGCCGCGGCGTCGAGGACGGCAGCGGACTTCGCGATCCCCTGCTCGGTCACCATGTCCGTCGTGTTCGACAGGGAGGCGCGCACGACGGGGGCCGGCGTCGGGGACGGAGACGTCACGGTCATCGACACGGTCGCCGAGTGCGACACGGGCGCGGCAAACGCTGCGGCGACACCCACGACCAGGCCGACCACGGTCCCCGCAACGATCGAGGCCCAGCGACGAGCCAGCGCGTGACGAAGGATCTGCTGGCCGCCCGAAGGCGGAGGGGTCAGGATCATGACTGTTCTCCTTGGAGGTGAGAGCGCACCCACACGGCGCGCGCATTGAGCCGGCGCTCGAGAGCGCGGCGAGACGATGCGGGTCGAGACGCGACCCCCTGAGTGTAGACCTGCACGAATCGGTCGAGCTCACGCTCGGCCTCCTCGCGAGGAAGCGAAACGAGCGAGACCAGGCGCGGCAGCTCCTGGCCCGTCAGGGACCGCGACAGGTCGGCGAAAGCCTGGGCCTGCTCAGGATTCTTCCACGAATCCGAGCGCCACGACGCGTTCCCGGTGACCTGGCCCGGGTGGATGCGGTAGAGCAGACCCCAAGGCGCGATGCGGCGGATGCGACCGCCTGCGGAGGCGACGCGCATCCACAGGTCGTAGTCCTCGGCGGGGACCGAGCGGTAGCCGCCCACACGGTCCATGATCTCGCGCGTGGCCAGCATGGTCGGGTGGCACACGGGGTTGGTGAGCAGCAGGTGCCAGCCCATGTCCTCGGGCGTGATCTCGTAGGGCAGGCGCGGAACCGGGCGGGAGCCGCGCAGCTCGATCATCTGCGTGAAGACCATGTCGTCACCGCGCTCGATGGCGCGCATTGTGCGCTTGAAGCGACCCTTGAGGGACACGTCGTCGGCGTCCATGCGGCCCACGAGGCGCGAGTCGGTGCGCTCCATGAGCTGAGTGAGGACGCGGGACACGCCTCCCTCGCCCGGCGTGATGTCCTCAATGCGCAGGCGCGGATCGACCACTCCCCCACGCGACGCGCCGCGGATGGCCTCGCCGACCGTCGAATCAGACGACGAGTCGTTGCCGACGACCAGCTCCGCGTCACGCGGCATCGCCGCCAGCGTCGAGGCCACGGCGCGCGTGATCGTGCCCGCCGCGTTACGCGCGGGCAGCAGGACGGACAGCTCAGGCACGGGACTCCCCCTGCTTGGCTCCCTGCTTGGCCTCTTGCTTGGCGGCCGCGTCCAGGGCGCGCAGGTCGCGGAAGCGGCGACGCAACGAGATCGACGAGTGCGCGACCGCGATAACGGCGAGGAAGGTGTAGAGCACCATGAAAGGCACGCCGACACCCCACAGTACGAAGGACCAGCACAGCACGCCCGGGTCGGTGGGCAGCAGCACGAAGGAACGCAGGTTCCCGCCGCGCGTCTGCTTGCGACCCGCCGCGCGCACGAACTGCTCGGCGAGGATCTGGCTCATGAACTGGCCCGACGTCACCCAGCCGTAAACGAGCGCGACGATGGCCAGCCACCACGACTCGGGGCGGTAGACCATGACCGCAGCGGCGGTGCAGAAGTGGATTGCCGGGGAACGGAACGCGTCGGCGACGTGATCCACCCACTCCCCCGTCTTCGATGACGCACCCGTCACACGCGAGACTTGGCCGTCCGCAGAATCGAACATGAAGCCGACCGCGAGGGCTGTGCCCACGATGAGGCCCGTCCACCACGCGGGTTCAAGCGCGACGAGGACGATGAGGCCCAGCGTCGAGAAGCACACGGAAATGAAGCTGACGAAGTTCGGGGTCCAGCCGAAGGCTGCGCAGGCCGCGGCCACGACCCGCGCCGCACCGCGGTTGACCCAGCGCATGTACGCGGGAACGCCAGCCCCCGGCTTCTGGGCGGCGGCAAGCGCGCTTCGATACGCACTAAATCGAGTCCCCCAGGAGGAACCCGGCTCAAGCACGACGGGCAGACTCACTGCTGCTCTCCTTCCGGCGCCTTGTCCGCATCCTGCGCCGGGGCCTCATCAGAGAAGTCCTCGGGCGCGATGAAGCGGCGCAGCTTCGTCGACGACGTCGACGGCGTGTACGGCAGGTAGACGACGCGCGCGCCCACCTCGGCCATTTCGGCCTCAAGCTGGGCACCCTTCGGAGTGTCCTTCCAGTCGTCACCCTTGAAGAGGACGTCGAAAGGCTGGAGACGCCAAGCGAGGCGCTTGTCCTGGTCCAGGTCAACGACAACCGCGTCCACGAAACGCAGCGACGACACGAGGTCGCAACGTTCCTTGAGCGGGATGACGGGGGCGCGGCCCTTCATGCGGATGAGAGCCTCGTCCGAGGTCACGCCGACGACAAGGCGATCGCAGCGCTCACGCGCGGCGCGCAGGATGTTGAGGTGTCCCTGATGGAACATGTCAAAACCCCCGGGCACGTAGCCGGTGATGGGGGTGCGATGCTGAGTCGTTTCGTCCACGTAATAAGTGTGCCATTTATCAGGCGGTCAATGCGACACTTACCCGCTAAATGACCGAAAGATCACGTCTGAGCGTTCCCCACCAAGTGACAAGACAGGCCATCCGAGCCCGATTTGTCGCACAAATATGACCAGATGGCCGCACGTTCTCTTGTTACAGGCGCGACACGCCAGCGAGGTGTCACGCGATCCAGGCGGCAGGCGGGTGGTCAGGCTCAGCCCGCGCACCTGCCGAGCCCCGGCCTCGTCGGGACGTTCTTGCGAGGCCGTCAGCGGGAGAAGACGACCGTTCGGTTGCCGTTCATGAGGACGCGACGCTCCGCATGGAAGCGGACAGCCTGCGCGAGGACGCGACGCTCCACGTCCTGGCCGAGCGCACCATGTCCGGCGTCGAATCGGCGTGCGAGACGCGAGTGACGTCCTGCTCGATGATCGGCCCCTCATCCAGGTCGGCGGTCACGTAGTGGGCGGTCGCGCCGATCAGCTTGACGCCGCGATCGTGAGCCTGCGTGTAGGGGCGCGCGCCCTTGAAAGAGGGCAGGAACGAGTGGTGGATGTTGATGACGCGGCCCTGCATGGCGCGGCACACCTCGTCGGAGAGGATCTGCATGTAGCGGGCCAGGACAACGAGCTCCACGTTTTCGGAGGCGATGAGGTCGAGGAGCTGGCGCTCCGCCTGGGCCTTCGTATCCTTCGTGACGGGGATATTGAGGAAGGGGACGCCGTAGAACTGCGCGACGGGCGCCAGGTCCGGGTGATTGCCGACGACCGCGATGACGTCAATGGGCAGGCCCTGCGTCTGCTGGCGGTACAGGAGGTCAGTGAGGCAGTGTCCCTCGCGGGAGACCATGATGATGGTGCGCAGCTTGCGGCCCAGGTCGTCGACGCGGTAGGTGGCGCTGAAGTCTTCGGCGACGCGGGCGAGCCCCTCGTCGATCGGGGCGCGACCCTGCGGCGAGTCGACCTCGACGCGCATAAAGAAGGTGCCCGTGTCGGGGTCGCCGAACTGCTGGGACTGGATGACGTTGCCGCCGGACTCGCCGATCACACCCGTGACGGCGTGCACGATGCCGGGGCGGTCCGGGCAGGACAGGGTCACAACAAGCTGCGCGTTTTCAGTCATAGGGGCCAGTCTAGCCAGGTTCATACCCACGAACGAGGTAGGGGCAGGGTTTGCGGGCGATGCCACGGGGTTGCGGGGTGGGGTTGTCGTGTTGCGGCCGGGGTTGCTGGATGGGCGGGCAGCGCCACGGTTTCACGCACGTTTCACGAGCCGCCAGGGCCAGCCTCGCTGGTTTCACGCGCGTTTCACGAATGAAACATCCGCCCTCTCACCCAAATACCTGTGGCTACAGGCCCGAGCCAGCCCCAAACTAGGCCAACCGACACAATGGCTGGCACGACGCCCCACTAGGTGGCGCCTTAACCCTCCAGGTGGCGCCCTTAACCCCTCAATGCGCACGTTAACCCCTTAGGTGGCGGCCTGGGCGCGCCGCCAACACTGCCACCAAGCGGGTTAACTCTCCACCTAATGGGCCCACGGCGCCACCTATCGGGCCCTACTATCGCACTCCACACTGTTGAACTGCGACACCGGGAACCGGCCAAAATGTTTGCTTGACACCCAAGTTACCCTTGCTTCCATCACGGGAACCAACTCCCTGGACAGGCTGCTACGATGCGAAGCAGTGAACCAGAGCAAAGGAGCCACCATGGTCCCCGCCGACGATGAGCACACGGACAGCACCGAGGCAGCTAGCAATACGGACAAGAAGAAGCGCGAGCCCGCGCGCCTGACATCCATGCCCGGCTGGCTGATGAAGTGGTGGAGTCCACTCCTCGTAGCATTCATTCTATTTGCCCCGAGTCTCACCTTCGCGATCTTATGGGGAGGCCAACCTCATTGGCCGTCATCCAAAGCAATGAAACTCTGCATGACGATTACTGGCGCAGGCCTCGCATTCTCGGCCTGGCAACAGAGAAGCCACGACAACGCAGTTCGAGACGACGACAAGCTCGATCGAGAGCGAGCAGCCGCTCAAGCGCGCGCGGAACGCGAAGAACAACGCGGCCTCGAGGAAACTCGACGCCTCGAACAAATCGAGCGAGACGAATACTGGAAGCGTCGCGAACAGATTTACCAGCTCCTCGGATCAGAGAATCCCGGACTCCGCCTCGGAGCAGTCGCACTACTTGCAGAACTTGCCGATAAAGCCGCGCAAAGCGAACAGCTAAACAAGACAGAACAACAACAACTTCAGCGGCACATCATCGACACTCTATGCCTCCAACTCCGCCACGAAGGAATAGACCGTAATGGCGAAGGAACTATAAGTGAACGCGCACAGATTCAGGAGGCAATTTTCGAGACGATATTGACGCGCATAGAGCTTCCTGGAGATGAATCACCATACGCAGATTGGTCAAGAGAATCCATCAACATCACGTCGTGCGTAGTACACACCCCGGTATACATCACGAACCTCACTACACATGCCACAATAGATCTTAGCCAGTCAAAATTCTTGGGTAAATTCGAACTTAACAACGCGAACATCCCGAAACTTATATGGGAACGAGCATATTTCATGAACGAACTCGTTACGCGAAACAATTCCACAATTGGAATTAAGTCACTTCCACTATTTGCACCAATTAGCAGATACCTTGACACTACGTTTATTCACAATTCAGGGACGTTCAGCATTACGCTAGAGAGCTATGCAAATTGGCCCGCAGAACCCACAATATCCTTATCAAGGTGCAAGTTCACAGCGGAGGCAAGGAAAGCCAAAACCTGCACACCGCTCCAGATCTACACATCTTATAACGAAAGTACCGAAGAGAAGGCAATTGGACAAAACTTATACATTTCCGATTGCCAACTAGCAGATATCACAGTAGATGCCACATACATTCATTCCCACATTTCGATTGTAGAAAACAGCATCACAGGCCGCGTTCAAATCGACCTTGCGGAGCAATCGAACAAAGATGGAATATTAAAAAGAACACCACACACTAGCGACAGAATACAACTACGACACAACGTCATTTACCCAGGAGACGACGAGATGCCGATTGCAATCACAAATTACACGGATACAAACATTACTAACTTGATCAGATTCTACAACAATCGTATTTCTAGAGACAATACACCAGAGAAATTTCACACACTTGAACACGAAATACTCATAGACAATCCGAAACCATTCCTTTTCTTGGAACAAACATCCGCAGGTAACGTTGCACATCGCTGGAAAACTGGTGGGGGACACGAGGATATTGACCTGTTTTCGGATTCGATCTTCAGAGCACCTCCAAAGGTATAATTTTTGACTAGAAAGTAATTGTGCGACCGAGACAAATTGATATATAGACTTTAAGAATAACCACGTCAACACGTTGCCTGATCTCTCACCCGCAGAGAACGCGGTAGCTGTCACTGGATTAGGACTGCATTCTCACAACCCTTGGTACTGATATTGCGCCGATTTTCCGCTTTAGTCAAACTAGACAGGAAACAATCCCCCCCTGTATATACGAAGGCAGTGTCATAGGGTGTAAGCAATTTTTCGTGTAGCGGTGATGCTTGTGGGAGGCTGGTTGTGGGGTGTCGTCGGATGCTTGGTGTCCAGGACCGCGCGGCGATCATGGCAGGGCTGGAGGCGGGTTTGTCTCAGGCGCGTATCGCTCGCTTGATTGGGCGTAGTCCGTCGGTGGTGTGCCGTGAGATCGCCCGCCATGCGGGCCCTGACGGGGCGTATCGGGCCGAGGAGGCCAGCAAGGCAGCCCGCGCGGCCAGGCGCCGCCCCAAGAAGCGCCTGTTGGATCGCAATTCGGTTCTTCGCCGCCGCGTGATCTCCGATTTGTCTCAGGGGCACACGCCCCGCCAGATCAGCGGACGCCTGCGCGCCGAAGCATGTGGCACACTGCCCACCATGGATACTTCCCCCGACGCCCAGGGCCACACGATTAGCCACGAGGCTATCTACACGTGGATCTACGCCCACCCCAAGAAGACGCTCATCGAGCACGGTATATGCTTGCCCTCGCGCAGGTGGATGCGCAAGAAACCCCCCACAGGCGGGCGCAAACCCCCCATTGTTGGGATGCGATTGATTGATGAGCGCCCCGACATTGCTGATCGGAAAATCCCGGGCAACTGGGAAGGCGACCTGATCATCGGCCAAGACGGGGCCAGCGCGTGTGCGACCCTGGTTGAGCGCACCACCCGCTACCTGATCATCGTGGCCCTGCCCCTGGGTAGGAAAGCCGACCAGGTCTGTGATGCGCTGACCCGCCGCATCCAGGGCCTTCCTGATGGGGCGATGCGAACACTGACCTGGGACCAAGGCCGGGAAATGGCCCGCCACCAGCGCCTGACCCGCGACACAGGCGTGGACGTGTTTTTCGCTCACCCCCACAGCCCCTGGGAGAGAGGAACCAACGAAAACACCAACCGGCTCATCCGCCGATACCTGCCCAAAGGAACCCCCATCACCAGCCACCAGCCCTACCTCGACGCCATCGCCTACGAGCTCAACAACTGCCCCAGAGCCACCCTCGGCTACCGCACCCCAACAGAAGCATTCAACGAACTCATTGCTACCACCCATTGACACCGCCGAACATCGAGCGACGCATCAGCATCACGCCCAGACACCTTGACACTCTTCAAACAACAAATTCGAGCTCATCATCCTCCTTGCACACGAGGTAGTTCTTTCATTCTTAGTGCACACAATGCCGAGCGAACATCGTATAATCTATCGCCGACGGCTCATGACACTGCAGTACCGCCGACCACGTTATTCACAGCGTGACAGCGGGGAGCAGGAAAGGGACTGCCGATCGATCCTGAGCTACTCAGCCAAGCATGCCGATTACCTGCGCTGCAACACCCACAAGGACAATGCCCCGATGCGGCGCGTGGTCGAGTCCTTTGGATTTCGAGAGTGCGGCACGATCACCGTTGCCAACGGCACGGAGCGCATCGCCTACGACTGGATCAAGGACGGCTCCACCGGTGCAGCAGCCAACTAGTGCCACCTCCTCGACCACACTGACCTACCGAACAATCTCGCACGTAATTCCTAGACACCACAAATTTGCAATACCCCAGAAAGCACGGAATCTCAACGTTCTGATTTCAAATTCTGAAGGACTCTTATTTGAATTACGTGCGATATTCATGAAGACTGCACCCGTTATGGAGCATTACACCCGGTCAGTGGGCATTACACCCGATCAGAACGGGTGCAATGCTCACTGATCGGGTGCACGGCCTCCTCGGCAACAAGCGGAAGCGAGGATACGCGTAAGGGGCAGCTCGGTCCCCGCCAACAGGTCCGGCACTACGCACCACACCATCTGCCAGAGGCCAGTCACAATGCTTCTCACCGAAGCGCCGTGAGCATCAGGCCGCAATCAAGCTTGTGCCTAACTGGTGTAATGCTCCCTAACTGGTGCAGGGCTGCCCGGCACGGCTCGGCTGGCATCTCGCTGGAGCAGCTATGGGGCAGGCCGCGCCACGCATGGGCTTGTTGCTACGTAGCGTTGCACCACTTAGCGCAGCATTGCACTGGGTAGTAAGCAGTGCAATGCCTTGCTATCTAGCGCATTGCTAGTGCATCAAGTGAATCGCTCCATGCTGTAGGTCTGCCGCACGCCACCGAGGCACCACAGCCGCGCCACACTCGCCGACGAACCCCGCGATCCCCAAGCCACGGCCGCCCCAAGCAACAACCCCGCACGCACACGGCACACACCGCCCCCGCGACCACAACCCCCAACAACCCCCCGCATACACGCGGGCGCGCGCCCGGCCAATCAGCCGGGCGCGCGCCCTTCCCACCAACCGCCACGAGGGCGGTAGCCTCACTTGATGAAGCCGAGCGCCTTGACGGCGTCGTACTCTTCCTGCAGGGCCTTGATGTTGTGGTCGATTCCGGCGCGGGTCGCGTCGGAGATCTCGAGGCCGTCGACGACCTGCCACTCGCCACCGTCGGAGGTGACGGGGAAGCCGAAGTTCAGGCCGGCGGGGACGCCGTAGTGCGTGCCGTCGGACATGACGCCGGCGGTGACCCACTCGCCCTCGGGGGTGCCGTGGATCCAGGAGTACATGTGGTCGATCGCGGCGTTCGCAGCGGAGGCGGCCGAGGAGGCACCGCGCGCCTCGATGATGGCCGCACCACGCTTGGCGACGGTGGGACGGTAGTAGCTGGACAGCCACTCTTCGTCCACCAGCTCGGTCGCGGGCTTGCCGGCGACCTTCGCGAAGGAGACGTCCGGGTACTGGTCGGCCGAGTGGTTACCCCACACGACGACGTCCTTGATGTCGGCGTTCGCGGCACCGGTCTTGTGCGCCAGCTGCGCGATCGCACGGTTGTGGTCGAGGCGCATCATCGCAGTGAAGCGCGACGCGGGGACGTCCGGCGCAGCGTTCTGGGCGATGGTGGCGTTGGTGTTCGCGGGGTTGCCCACGACGAGGACGCGCACGTCGTCGGCGGCGCCGTCGTTGATGGCCTTGCCCTGGGGGCCGAAGATGCCCGCGTTGGCCTCGAGCAGGTCAGCGCGCTCCATGCCCTTGCGGCGCGGCATAGCGCCCACCAGGTAAGCAACGTTGGTGCCCTGGAACGCACGGTTCACGTCGTCGAAGATCTCAACGCCGGCCAGGGTCGGGAACGCGCAGTCGTCGAGCTCCATGGCGGTGCCCTCGGCGGCCTTGACGGCCTGGGGGATCTCCAGCAGGTTCAGCTTGACGGGCACGTCCGGGCCGAACAGCTGGCCGGAAGCAATGCGGAACAGGAGGGCGTAGCCGATGTTGCCGGCTGCGCCAGTGACGGTGACGATACGAGGTTCTGCCATGATTGGCGCTCCTTTACAGTTCCTGTGGGCGTGTGCCCTTCAGTCGCGGTGTTCTCCGCGCTCTGCCCCTAGGATACGTCGTCGGTCACAGTTCGACCCGGGCACCCAGTCCCAAGACGAGACAGCCAAACAGTGATCTGCAACATATACGTTGGGTTAGGTTCTCCCCGCTCATGCCGCCCCGCCGTAGAGTAGGGCGTATGCCCGACAGCAACCCCACTGCCCCACATGAGCCCGCTTCCTCCCGGGTCCCGGCCCCTGCCTCGTCCCATATTGACGAGGCCGTGGCACACTCCCACGATCACGCGCACTCTGCGGGCGGCGGGCAGGGAGGGCACTCGCACGATCATTCCCACGCGGGGGCCTCAGCCCAGCGCTTGGGGTGGGCGCTTGCGGTGACGGGGGCCGTCGTGATCGCGGAGTTGCTCGGCGCCTTCTGGTCTGGGTCCTTGTCGCTGGCGGCGGACGCGGGACACATGGTTGTCGACGCGTCCGGCTTGGTCGTCGCCCTCGTCGCGGCACACTTGACGCGTCGCCCACGCGACGAGAAGCACACGTGGGGGTGGGCGCGCTCCGAGGTCCTGGCCGCCGCACTGCAAGCCGGCATGCTCCTTATTATCAGTGTGATGGTCGCGTGGGAGGCCGCGTGGCGTCTGGCGTCACCGCCCAAGGTCGAGGCTGGCCCGATGCTCCTCGTCGGCGTCATCGGCCTGCTCGCGAACGTCGTCTCTCTGGCGATCCTGGCAGGCGGGCGCGACGCGAACCTGAACATGAAGGCAGCATTCCTGGAGGTCGCGAACGACGCGCTCGGATCCCTCGCGGTGATCCTGGCGGCAGGCGCAGAGTGGGCATTCGGGTGGGCGCGCGCGGACGCGATCGCGTCGCTGCTGATCGCTGTTCTCATGGCCCCGCGCGCGCTTTCCCTCCTGAGGCGCTCCCTCGCGATCCTCATGGAGCAGACGCCCGCGACCGTGGACATCACCAAGCTGCGGGCCCACATGCTGGACGTTGACGGCGTCCTCGACGTGCACGACCTGCACGTGGCCGCCGTGTCCTCGCACCTGGTGACTGTCACCGCGCACGTCACCGTCTCTGAGGACTCGGACGGCCCCAGCCGCGACCTCATCGTCCACCAGCTGGGCGAATGCGCATGCCACCACTTCCCCATCGCGCACTCCACATTCCAGCTCGAATGCGCAAAACACCGCGAACACGAACACCTGGAGCACTAGCGAACACACAGGCGCCGCTTGACAGTCGGTCAGCGGATTTGTAGGTTGTGACCATGAGCGCAGATGTAGGTTTCACTCCGGGCAAGCTGATTGAGGCTGCCCAGGGTATTGAGGCTACTGCTGAACCTTTTGCTCAGGCAGTGGGCACCATCGGTGATGAAGTAACGTCAGCATCGGCGGGGATTAATGGCTCGTATATGGAGCCGTTGGGTAATGCACTGACTAAATGGGGCGATTCCCTGAGTGTTTTGTTTGACGACCTAGGTCGTTTGGCTGAGGCCCTGATTGCGGTTGAGCAGTCGTTTTCTGCCACTGAGGAAGAGATTATTCAGTCGTTGGTCCAGGCGGGCTCTGGGTCGGAGTCGGGCGGCGGCGATTCGTCGGGTGGCAGCGTGTTCGACGACCTGATGCAGCTGGCCCAGTCGGAGTCGTGACGGAGGTTTATTGATGAGTAGCGATTCGATGCTGGTCTTTGAGGAGGCTAGCGCCAACCAGATGGCTCAGGTGTTCCGTCAGCGGGTTTCGACGGTGAAGGATTTCATTCCTGACGTCGCTGATGGTGTCCATAGCGCTGTGGGTGATTGGACGGGCGAGTCTCGTAAGGCGTGCGATGAGGCGCTTAAGCGCATGGAGAAGCGCGGTGAAGAGTTGGCGGATTTGCTGACGGCGGCAGCTGATGCGATGGAGAAGATCCTGGCGGAGGGTCAGCACGCTGAGTCTAAAGCGTTTGCGTGCATCGACAGTTAAGGATTGGCAATCGTGAGTGATTTCAAGGTCGACATGGAGGCCATGTCCTCGTTCGTACAGTCATTGTCCTCGTTTGAGGAGGCGGCCAAGGAGTACGACGTGGAGGACTGGGTTCCCAACTCGGGGATGCTGGAGAATCCTGACGTGTGGGATCGCACGGACGCGTTCCAGGACACGTGGGAAAAGGGAACGAACGACTTGCGTGATGAGATCAAGGCTGCCTCCAGTGCGGTCAGTGGCGCTTTGGGCGCTTATAGCGAGTACATGGAGAAGGCTAAAGAGCACATGGCTAAGGTTGAGCAGGCGGCGAACGCGCTGGGGCAGTCTCCCGTCGTTGGTTCGGGGGCGTGATCTGACGTGGGTGTTGTTGCGCATGGTGCACCGGTTTTTAAGATCGGTGGAGATCCTGGTGGTATTTCGACGCGTGCCGCGGTGATGATGGCTCGCGCCGACGAGTTCGGGAATATTCATTCTGGCCTGTCTTCCCTCAGTGCTGATGGGTGGGAGGGCCGCGCGGCTGATCATTTCCGCTCGAAGTTCAAGGTGCAGATCAAGGGCTGGGTGGACGCCCAGGAGGCCTTTTCTTCGGCGTCCGAGGCCTACTCCTCGTATGCGTCGACGCTGGCGTCGGCGCAGAGCCAGTGTGATGGGATTCGTTCGCGTTGGAAGCAGGGCCGTGACGCGGTCCAGCAGGCGCAGAATAATCAGGCTGATGCGCGCAGCCAGGCCGCCGCTGATGGTGGCTCGCCCATGTTTGATGCCTCGTGTGATGAGGGTCCGGGCCGCTCGCAGATGGCCGCGGCAGAAGCTGATTTCCAGACCCTGGTCGACCAGGTCAACGAAGCCGGCGACCTGCTGATTACCGCATTGAATGCGGGTATCGCGAAGCTGCCCGAGCGCACGTGGTGGGATTCGGTCAAGCGCACGTTCACTTCGGTTGTGGTCGGCGCTGTCGAGGCCGTTGTCGATCTGGCGAAGCTGTTGTGGAAGCTGGGCGGCGGCGAGGCTTGGGTGGACTTCGGCCGCATCCTCATGGGCGACATGACCTGGGATGAGTACGTCATCAAGCACTACGAAATCCCCGCCGAAACGATCGTGGGCATGGCGAAGGCGCTGTGGAACGATCCCGTCGGTTTCATGAAGAGCGTCGGTAAGGCGCTGTTGGACTGGGATACGTGGACCGATGATCCCGCGCGCGCCATTGGCCACCTCCTGCCCGACGTGATCATGGCGGTTGTGACCATGGGCGGTAGTGCTGGCGTGTCTGCCGGTGAGAAGGCCCTGACCGGTACGGCTCGCGCTCTTCGCATCGGCAAAGAGGTCATTAAGGCGATCCTGCCGATTAACCCCGACGATATTCGTTCGTTGGCTAAGCTCGGCAAGAACATGGTCGGTAAGCTCAGCGCCCACGGTTTGAATACCGCGGCGGACGTCGCGGAGCTGGCGAACACCGCAAAGCACCTGGCCGGAGCAGCCGACCACGCCCACGACCTGGGTCACGCCGCCAACGGCATGGCTGGCGCCCTGGATGGGGTCGGTGACGTGGGCCGCGCAGCGAGGTCTGGTGGGGCCCTCGGGGATACCAGCCACGCCGCGCACGCAGTCGGCGGGGCAGCCGATGCGGCTGGTAGCGCCAGCCACGCCACGCACGCCGCTGCTGGCGGCGGCGGTATCGCCAGCAGTGCGAGCAGTGCAGGACACGCCGCATCCGGTGGCGGTGGCTTCGCCAGCGGTGCGAGCCATGCCGCGAACGGTGCAGGTAGTGGTTCCCATGGTGTCAGCAGTGCCGCCGATGCGGCTGGTAGCGCCAGCCACGCCACGCACGCAGGCGGCAACGCCGCCGACGCAGCAGGCAACGCCAGCCACGCCACGCACGCAGGCGG
>KE150450.1:252969-254850 GCA_000411415.1 Actinomyces sp. HPA0247
AACACCGCCGACGCAGCAGGCAACGCCAGCCACGCCACACACGCAGGCGGCAACACCGCCGACGCAGCAGGCAACGCCAGCCACGCCTCGCACGGTGGCGGGGATGTCAAGGATTCGGCTCTTCCGCCCACTGAACCGGGCCACCGCTCGAACGGTGTATCCAGTGCCGCTCAACCCGCGACTACGCCTCACGCGCCCGCCGCTGGCGATGCCAGCGGTCACGCGGCTCCCGCGGCGCCTGCCCCCAGCGCGTCTCACGGTGCTCACAACAATGCGTTTATGAATGCGGATACCGGTGGTGCCACTCACGGTGCGGGTAACGCTGCTGCCCCGGGCACGTCAGGCCACACCGGCGCGCCCGCGTCCGGTACACATGGTGCACCCGCTACCGGCGCACAGGGTGCCCCCGCTACCGGCGCACCTGCGACTGGTACTCATGGCGCACCCGCTACCGGCGCACCTGCAACTGGCACTCATGGCGCACCCGCTACCGGCGCACCCGCGGCTGGCACTCATGGCGCACCCGCTACCGGAGCGCCTGCAACTGGCACTCATGGCGCCCCGGCAACTGGCGCTCCTGCCACCGGCGCTCCGGCTGCTGGCTCGCACGGTGGGGCTTCTGGCCACGGTGCTGCTGGCGGCTCGCCCGCTGCTCCCGTGCGCAACAACGGTGTGGGTGAGCGCGGTGCACCGGCTGAGGCTATTGCGCAGAAGAAGCCCGCTGATCCTGACAAGATATT
The DNA here is from genome assembly GCA_000411415.1 of Actinomyces sp. HPA0247. GTDB lineage: Bacteria > Actinomycetota > Actinomycetes > Actinomycetales > Actinomycetaceae > Pauljensenia. The sequence goes on from KE150450.1 coordinate 253,710, forward strand.
CACCCGTTCGGGCAACGATTTCGGCACCCCGGCGAACAAGATCGATACGCACGCTGGCGGCAACCAGAAGAGCTTGGATCATGTGGATGTCAAGCCCGGTGATTCCGACAAGGTTCCCAACGGCCAGTACCATCCTGTCGAAACCGCAGGTGGTCCTCACCGCGGCGGCACCGACGGAGCTCCGAAGGGTGACGCCTTCGAACCGCAACCCGCTGTTGCGGGCGGCGGGAAGCCTCCGCAGAAGTCCAACAGTTCGTGGGACTCCGATGGCTTCTCTACGAACCGGGACGATTACGATCTTTTCGGCGTTGAGAACAGGAAGGACTCTTCCTACCTGGATTACAGCTCGACCCACGCTAACGGTGAGACGCGCGGTGCCGATGAGCTTGTCGGCGCGGGCGTTGGTCGTAACGAGGCCAGCGTGGGCGCTCAGGGATCCTACGAGCGCGCTGGCGCCTTCGGTGGCAGCGATCCGAGCCGTGTCAGCCACGGAGCGGACGGCTTCGGCGGTACCGCCGATTTCGGAGCGAACGCAGGACATGCAGGTCACGGCGCACACGGCGTCAGTAATTCCGCTGATGTCAGTGGCGGCGTAGGCGACGCGTCGCGTGGCACGCACGCTGCTGGTGCCCCCACGGGCCAGGGCGGCGGCCATGTTGGCGCTGATACTGGCACCCACGGTGGTTCGTCGGCCCCTGCGCAGGGGCCGCACCGTGCCGATCCGGGCATGTCCACCGGTGATACGCACGGCGTTTCGCGCGCTGATTCCACCCCCGGCCACGGCGACATCCCCCGGGCAGGACATGGTGGAGACGGCGCCCCCGACGCGCCTACCACACCCAAGAAGGACACTCCTGCCGGGGACTCCCTGGGTGGCGACAAGCAGCCGCATAGCGGAAAGCATGCAGCCGACACGCCTGCCACCCACGCGGATGAGGTCGCCGACGCCAGGAAGGCTGGCCACGACTCCGGCGACGCAAATGGCTCCGGTAAGGCCGATGCCGACGCTCAGCATGGGCACGATTCCGGTGAGCACGCGGACGCTGACCCCAAGGCGAAGGACCACTCCGCCAACGGCAAGGCCGACGACCAAGGCGAAGGACCACTCCGCCAACGGCAAGGCCGACGACACCGCTGACTC
>KE150450.1:255786-756921 GCA_000411415.1 Actinomyces sp. HPA0247
GGTGACGGCAAGTCCGACAAGGATGGTGACGGCAAGTCCGATAAGGAAAGCGACGCCAAGTCCGACAAGGACGATGCCGACGGCTCCGGCGATACTACCCCCAGCACTGATGCATCTGGTTCAAGCAGCAACTCGGATGACCTCCTTGATGAGAGCATCTTTGATTCGTCTCCCGATACACGCGAATACATTCAGCGTCCTATCAGTGACGAACCATACCTCAAAGACAAACCTGAAATGTTCGAAGAACCTACTACCGTCCAAGAGCTTGCAGAACGCTCACCTGGACCCACTAGCGACCCGTACGCTAACCTTCCAGAAGAGGACAAGAAGATCTGGACGGCAGGACTTGGTGACAGATTCGAGACCGGTGCAGACATTTACGTGAACCCACGAGCGCAGCTCAGTGAAGGAACTAATCCTGAGATTAGGACAACAGCGGATATGATGCGATCCAATCTCACTAAACCAGGATCAACGGAATCTGTATGGAGAAATGACATCGAACACGGTGCTATTCCAGGAACCGACAGATACTACACGAACCTGGCGGAATTTAAAGAAGATTTCACCATCACAGGATTTGATCGGACAAGCACACCTGGTGGCGGGTTTTTGTCCCCCATCATCGATGGGGCCATTGTCCCGGGGGAGAATCGAGCCACTTCCCTCTACAATCTGAACTGCAGATATCATCAGTACGAACTCACGGACAAAGAACTTAAGGCAGGACATCGCCTTGAGATATCGCTTGCCGCCCCTGAACAAAATTCCCCAGGAGGAGCTCCCCAGATCAGAATACTCAAAGAGGTAAACGGTAAGGAAGTGCAAATGTCAGTAGCAGAAATGATCAAAGAAGGCTACCTAAAGGGAAGGTCCGAGCATACCGGCACTGTTCAGGAGCTCAACCGCGAGGATCTCGTGCGACGATTCAACAATTCGAGAGGTTCAAGAAAGTAAGTGCCTGCTTAAATTCTCATTGTTGACGTGTCTGCACTTTTGGGGCTGACAATGGATAGTATTACTTTGGATCAGACCAGAGAACGATCACCTAACACTCGCATATGCAAACGTCTGCTCCTGACATCGCATCCCTGCGCTCGTCGGCCTCGTCGCCTCCTTCTATCTAATGACTTCATGCTTCAGGCAGATACATGGACTATCGGTGGCGTTCATTCCCCGCAGACTGGACGACCCAGTAAGTGGCGAGAAGCCACTACATGCACGTCACTTCCAAGGCCTAATCCCAGTTCAGTTGGACTGCGGAATCTCTTGATTACTATCGTCTCTCCCAAAGACAAAAGAGACAACACTACTCACAGGTCACCAATTATGCTACGATTACACACATACCCTTTGAAACGAGGCTTAAATTGGTAAACAATCCCCCTCCCCCCAATACCGGTCGCCCGATTGACCCGGAAACTCGTTTCTTCCCCGTACGGGCACCAGGACCGGGCGATGCCCTCATGCATGCCTTCAGCGGGCTGGGGAGTCGCTACCGGCTCGGCAAAGATGTCGCTCTCGACCTCAAGGGCCAGTTCGCGAACGGCACACATCCGGAGATGCGTTCGACGGCTGATTGGATGCGTTCGCAGTATTCGGTCCCGGGTAGCATTTCTCCGACATGGCGTGACGACATTGATCACGGGGCCATCATCGGATCGGATCGCTACTACTCCGACAAAGAGAGCTTCATCGAGGACTTTCACATCACGGGGTTCGATCACATCGGGCACGTCGGAGCCTTTTCCCTCACCCCAATCATCGACAACGGCATCATTCCCGCGGATTGCAGGTCAGCTCCGCCCGCACAATTGAACGAGCTATACCACCAATATCAATTCACCGCTGACCCGCTACCGGAGGGGGTTTTCATCGAGATTTGTCTTCTCGCTGAGGACCACGGTTCGCGCGGATATGCGCCGCAGGTTCGTTTCCTGGAGCGAGTCACCTTCGATAATCTCTCTCCGCTATCGATCGATGAGCTCGTGACTCAACACATCATTGAAGGAGTTTCTGCCCATGTTGGAGACGTTAAAGCCCCTGATTGGGAAGCTCTGTTCGGGTACTTCCGTAACGCCCGAGAGCTTTGAGAACGGCTACGCCTTCTCGAGTTACAACACCGACTTCTTTGCGGTCTGGACCATCGAGGACAGGTTTTGCTTCAGCTGGTCCGAACGCCACCCAAGCACCGCATTCTGTATTGACACCCAGAGCGCAACAATAGCCTCGTACATCGTCATCGCTGCGGTTGGAGCGCTTCGCCGCGCGGAACTTTTCCAGGACGCCATCTCGCCTGCCATCCTCACCGATGAGCTGCGCAGCCGATGGGTTTCCTCCCCCACGCGGTGGCCTCGCGTCACAAACTATCAGTACATCGCGAATCCGGAACTGTCCCTCAATTCGACGAACTGCGCCGCGCTTCGACAGCTGCAGTTTGCCGTTCAGTTTTCAGTCGAGGACTACCTCGATTCCTACCTCAACGCTGACGCAGGTCCCGCCCTCGCCTCACTCAGGACAACATTCGAGCCGTACCTAAGGCAGCTCAGTAACGCGGGCGTCGATATCTCGCGGATGATGCCTCCCACGGGTAGCCGATAGGGAATATCTTGGGGCCGAGGCCGGGGATGCGCGACAGTGAGGCTATAGACGCGCTTGAGCCCGCACCAGGACTGACCGCATCTCCGTATTCATCGAAATGGAGACTCTCCTCTCCGAAGATCTCGTCGACGCAATCGAGGGGAGCCAGTACACCCCCTCCACAGGTTCCTCTCCCTGCGACCGGATCCATCGTCCAGCAAACGCTCGGCGTTTCCGCTCACTGCGACGAGGCCTCGACCCCCTCCCCGGATTCACTACGGCCGTAGAATCGAGGCAGTCGATCCTGCGCCCCAAGGAGGAGTAACTCTCGCATGAATGAAGAACTCGCCGCCTACATCACCCGCCTGTGTGAGCTATCCGGGCACACGACCTGGATCAAGAAAGACTTAATCCTGGTCGAGCCGGGTGAAGACTTTATCTACGACGCATTCACCATGGTCGAGGAATACTACGCCTACGGCCACGTCGAAAGATACTCATTCAGCGGGGAAGACTTCGGCTCCGCGTCCTTCGAGATCTTCAAGAAGTTCGCGATCATGCACTTCGCCGCCGACATTCGTGCAGCGCACCAGCTCCCACCCCTCAACCTCCCACCAGTGACCGACGCTCACCCCGGTTTTTCCATCGAATTCCACGAACCCACCTCGTACCTGCTGACAAGCAAAGCCTCCCCCATTCCCACGACATACACAATCTTCTCGCCCAATGCCTTGGTCTCTCTGTCGTACCTGATGGGCACGTCAAGCGAGGACCTGCTCTCCCTCGTCCTCGAACCGTCCGGGGATGGATACGTTGCTCTCTTTCAGCGGTAACCCACATGCTGTCTCACCGTTGCCAAACGCTTATGCCCAAAGAATGGATCTCCCAATGCTAGAACAGTTGCAATCCCTGACGCAGAGGATCTCGCACGCAGACTTGAGCGTACAAAACATCGGAAATTGTGATTACGTACTTGACGCACCTTACGCGCGGTACTACCGATTCCGATTCGCTGATGGATTCTACGAAGTAGGTTCATATGAGCGACACGCTCCCGATAGCTTCAGTTTTCAGACACGCAATGAAACTATTGCCCTCTATCAATTCACACGAATCATTGGAGGATTGTACCGAAGCGCCCAGAGTTACAAACAACTGGCCACACCGCCCGACTGGGCTGCCCTTCAGCTGGGGTGGGCTGTTGAGCGGCCAGACAAAGCATTTCGATGGTTCGACGTTACAGAAGATAATGATCCGTCAATGCGCTTTTCCACCTCTGAACCAGGATCCCACATTATTTTGACGTATTTCATGTCGTTTCCTCTCGATTCACTGATCGATATTTTCCTCGATCCATCTGGCGGTAAGGTGGGAGCCGATCATAGGCATATCCACGCTCTCTCGTTCTAGTAGCCACTTATCACAGATGAGCATCAGCTCAACCATCAGCAAACTGACTCCAACGACCAAACGACGAAAGGACAAAGCATGGATCCCGCAGCGATTATTACAACGCTAACGAATTCTGCAGCACTCCGTGCTGACATTGCTTCAGAGACCTACCGCATCACCTGCGAGACCGACACAGCTACATCCATTCATATTGATCTGCACTTACAGAGCATCACCAGCACTGATCACAACAAACAAACCACAGTGAGCACACCGAATGCCACCATCTTTTGTTTCGCCATCGTTTTTCGCTTAGCACCCCTATGGCGCCAGGCAGAAGGACTGAAGACAATCCACGGAATGCACACCATCAGCAACTTTGAAACTGAATGGACATTGCGCCGAGAAACACCGGAGGGCCCCCGCTTCATCTTCCAGAACGTTAACGATCCATCGCTCAATTTTTCGACCACAAATCCAGATATGGACGCTGCCATCACAAAAGCAAGCGCACTAGATCTCAACACTCTTCTCACCGCCTACACGCAGCCCGAACCTTCGCACGTCTACGCACTGATGTGAGGACACCGCCGAGGACATAAACTCCTCGACGAAGTACCTCGCACCGCGCTGGAAGGACCACCACCATGCTCGACCAGCACACTGCCCTCATCGAACGCCTCCTGCATGGCTCGTCGACCAGGCAACGGGAGTTCAACCAGGGGTGGTCTTTCACGAATGATGGCACCCTCTATTTCTCCGTCTGGAACGAGGACGGGAACACGTTCTTCTCATGGTCGGAAAGACAACCGGACACCGCTGCTTCCGTGTACACAGATAGCGACACCGTCACGGCCTACTTGTTGACAACGCAGCTGGGAGCGAAGCGTGCCATGGCACTGCATTTCGACGTACCGAGACTCCCTAGAAAGATCGATCAACTCCCACCATTATGGGCAGCCGATAAGACCCAGCAGCCGCCGACCTTGCACTACCACCGCACCGACGATGCAAGCCTGCACTTCTACTGCTCCTCGGAATTCTACGGTGTGCCCATCACTCACGCGATGCAATACGACCTCGAAGACCTCCTCAAGACATACATGGCCTAGGCCAACGACAACACTGACGAGGCCCTCAGCCTCGCGATACGCAACTTCGAATGCACTTCCGACTAGCCGAGAAACAGCGAGGTACTCCCAGCGATGACAACAACAATTTCCCGAGACACATTCATCCAGTCTCTCGTGACTTCGCTGAAAAGAGAGCTGTATACAGAAAATGAGGACCACGTCCGCTTCCCGAGCGACGACCCTCTCATCACGCTTCACGTGTGGCGCGAGGGCGGGGAGTACTTAAGCGGGTTCAGCGAACGACTCAGTGGCCCTAGCACCGAGATCTGGGCGAGCTCTCTGACACCGATTAAGCAGTGGCTCATCATGGATAACTTTGATCTGTTGCGCTGGCACCGAGGCCTCGAACAGCTCGGAATCCGATTCCAAAAGCTGCTCGTCGCACCCCATTGGTCTCACCTTCCCGGCACGACCGACTACTCCGTCGAGCTGTGCCACAACGACGAGCCCACCGGCATCTTCGTGGGGAAGAATTCGCCCGAAGCCACCACGTTGACCTGGTTCCTCAACCACTCGCCCGAACGGCTCCTCGAGATCGCCCACATCGGAAGCACCAAAGAAGTCCACCAGGCCCTGTTCGGCATGCCCCGCATCCCCTTCGCCTAAGGGCGTCGGGTTCAAACATCCTCCCGTTGTCCATGTCTGCCACACAAGATGAAATCCTTTTCAAGTCCGGAGTTGAGTTCGACGTTGTAGACCAAAATAAACTTCCTAACGGAAGTTACAGAATCAAACCCAGGCAGAGAGAGTAGGATGCAGCTATGCCCGTCGCTATGAATGGAAACGTTAACGGAGCACAGTTGTGGATTGCCGACCATCATTGGTGGGATTACCCCGAGATCTGGAAGCTCCCCAAGCGCCCTGAAGACGGCCAGCTCGACTGGGAACGCCTCTTCCCCCACCAACGCGACGTCATCCGTCGTTTTTCAGCCACGCTCCGCACACTATCGGGCCTGCCCGAGGCGCTGCCGCGGGTGCCCTACCAGCCTTTCGGGACCCCGAGCCCACAGGGCTGGGTAATGCCTATCAGATATGACACACCCAGTCAGCTTCGTTTTGGCGAAAGAAGCTTTACAGGCTCAATTCGCTCCCACCATCCCGTTCGTGGAACCAATGCTTTTGCTCTCCTTATCAATCCCGGAAGCGTAAATCCCTGGTTTGTCGTCCGCGCAGACGGACACCCCTGGCACGCCAATCCTTGGGCAAACAACACGCGAGTGGGGTCCATCTGGGTGCGAGTTCTTGCCTGGCAACATACATCTGATCACATTCTGCCATTTGCCGAGATAGCAATACCGCCCGAGACGGTACCCGCACAGCTACGTAGCATCTACATCGAGCGTTCCCCCGACGATCCTGACCTGTACGGCTCACTCACACAGCTACCAACCCCGGCAGAAGAACGCATCAAGGTTCGAGATGTCCCCGTGTGGTGGAAAGAACCAGAATACCTTCGGTGGAAGCATTTTCTTCAGCCAGAGCCAGGCAACCCAGACTATTTTTGGGATGGGCCTAACTCTCTCGACGAGCGCAACGCTTATACGTGCATCGTCCAATACGCGCACCTGCTCCGCAATTGGACATCACCCTACGTCCCCTCCCCCAGATTTATACAACATTTCGGCTCTCCACAGGAGGAATCATGAACGAAGACAGCATCAAGAGCTTTTTGTCTCTCCTCGAGTCACTACCCCCGACCCCGTCGGTAACCTTCCGAGGATATGTCGACACATCCATCACGGAGCCGCGCACAATCGCTTCTCCCGTGCTCACAGCAACATCGCATAACATTTCAATTGCGACAAACAACCTGGCGGTTCCGCAGGTCGCTATTTTTATCGGCCAGAACGGACGAGACCTCAGCAGACTTATGATGGGTGCCCCCTCTTTCAATCTCGAAGAGGTCACCTACATGCCCGGCTCCTACTTCTACGTGCATGCACCTCAGGAGTACCTCGGAGTGACCATCCAGCTGTACGAGGAAATGCGTCTGACCGAAGGAGGAAAGAGCCTCACCCCCACCCGCGTTCTCGACTCCTGGACGCCCATTCTCATTGAGTTTGAGCCGGCACTACACGCTGCTCGCACCCAGCGCGTCGACCTGCCCGAAGGCGCATCAGAACGTTTCCTCATTCCCGTGGGCTAACGCTTCAATACGAAGGATACCGGCACTGACAAACCGCAAGCTGGTGGGGCAACAATGCCATCATCGACGTCACCACCCGACCATTGACCACACGGAACGTCAGCCAACACGGTTGCCCTGCTGGCCGTCAAGGCAACAGCCAGAGCACACTCAGCTCGCAACAACGAACGCGTGTCAGCCACAGGAGGCGTCATCATGGATATACTCGAGCAACTGATCGAACGGGCAAAAAGCGTCGGCGTCTCTGCCGACCTCATCGGAGACAACGACTGTGTCTTCGGATACGAGGCGTTGATGAGCCAGCACTTTTGGGTTGAAGACGGGCAATATTACTTTGGGGCCGACGAGCGAGCGACCACCTACTCCTCGAATATGTGGACGGCGTCTCCTGTTATCGCGTCGCTGGCCTTGATCGATCTCGTTGGGTCTCTCTACCGAATGGCCGCGAGCTACCGACAGATCAACATGGAATACGGGTGGCGCTCCTTCCCCACAGGCTGGACAATCCAACGGGTGACAGGAAACGACTACATGCGTGTCACTTCCGATAGCCAGCCCGAGTGGAGCTATGAGACTCACACAATCGAGCGATACTTGCATATTCCCTCGCTCACCGGCTATTCGGTCAAGACAGTGCTAGACATGTTTTTCGACCCCGAAGCGCCCCCTCTCGGCACGCTCGATCGCGTTCACAATTGCTACGCCCGTTTCTAACCGGAGAGGTCTGGTATCAACATGTCGATAGAGATGCTTACTCCACTGTTTACCCCAACGACTCGGGTATCGGCAGACGATTCACAACACGAAGTGCGATTGACGATATCGGACGACGTGCAAGCAATTCTCCATACCGATCAACACCTCCTTGTCATCAACAAAACATATGACAGCGGTACGGTTTCCTACATGCTGCGCTGCGACAACCACAAGATATTGCTGGCACGCCTCGCCCTTGTCCTCGGCGAGGCAAACCCAGAGCTAAAGGGTCTGCCGCCCACTGCCGTGAAAACGCTCAGCCGCCTCCAGTCCGATTGGACAGTGAGGCGCTCGACCCTCGATTCGCCATGGTTTGATATCACGTGCAATCACAATGAGAACCTCACGTACTCCACAACGTATCCCCCGCACGATGCCGTCTTGTCTCGACTCTTCCACGTCGATACCACAACGCTGATCGACGCCCTCATCAATGAAGGAAGAAACGGACCACTATTGGCTGCTTTGAGGAACACCGACGACCTGTAAGACACCCGACGCATCATCCAATATAAAGCCCTGATCGACAGAAGAGAGTAGAGAGCGTCTCATATGGATACAACGATCAGCGACGACGAGTTCATTGAGACAGTCGTTTCTTCCGCAAAAAGAGAAGTACATGAACTGGCCGAAGAACACATCATCTTCCCTGGACCAGATCCTCAAATCCTTATACACATCTGGCATGAGAATGACTTCTACTTCGGCGGAACAAGTGAACGGTCTTACAGACCTCGAGGCGACATACGCGCCGATGACCTCACCCCAGTTAAACAATGGCTCATTATGGAATTGTTTGACTTCCTTCGACTGAGCTGGCACCTGGAGGATATCGGGATTGCTTTCAGACGACTCGCTCCTGCCCCAAACTGGTCGCAAGATCACAAAACAGGCGAATTACTCCATGAGGGCTCATCCACGGGGATCATCGCGAACGACTCCTCACACGTTGCCGCCAATCTTCCCTGGTTCCTCAAGCACTCGCCCGAACGGCTCTTCAAGATCGCCCACATCGAAAGCACCAAGGAAGTCTGCCAGGCCCTGTTCGGCATGCCACGCATCCCCTTCGCCTAGCCCCACGGACAGACAGGAATAACACATGCTGTGGGGTGAATTCATGGCTCGCGCCATGGCCATTCTGCACAATCACTTCCTCGCGTAAACCCGAAATGCCATACATGTCAGCTTCTGCGGAGGCACCATTCAATCGAGTAATTCTGCAGCACGCACGAGCGTAAACTTCTTAGCGACGGTGCTAGATGACGCCCCAGGAAGGACCACCACGATGCTCGAACAGCACACTGAGCTCATCGAACGCCTCCTGAGCGACTCTTTGACCAGAACAAGTGAATTCAACCAGGCGTTGTCTTTCACGAATGATGGCACCCTCTATTTCACTGTCTGGGACAAGGATGGAACCACGTTCTTCTCATGGTCGGAAAGAGAACCATCGACTAGCGCTGATCTTCAGACTGATTGTGATTCCGTCGCTGCCTACGTCTTAATGACGCAGCTGGGAGCAAAGCGTGCCATGGCACTGCATTTCGACGTACCGAGATTCCCCGAAAGGCTCGAACAACTCCACCCGTCATGGGCAGCCGACAAGACCCCATGGCCACCCACCTTGCTCTATCACCGCATCGACGATCCGAGCGTCCGCTTTTATTCGAACATTCCATCCATTGCCGTGCCCATCACTCACGCGATGCAAGACGATCTCAAAGACCTCCTCAAGAAATACATGGCCTAAACCAACATCCAGAGAACTTCGGAGCTCTCTCCCTCCAGCACGCACGCCTCGTCTGGCCAGCCGGCCTCGCCCCGGCCTCGTCCCCGCACACAGACAGCGAGGCGGAGGAAGCTACGCACTCCCACCGCCTCCCCAGATACACGTCGGGGGCCGCGCCAGCCGACGCGGCCCCCGAGCACAGCTCAGATGCGATTACTTCGTGCGATGTGCGCGGTAGTACTCGATAAGAGCACGGGTGGACTGATCCTGCGCGTCCAGGGCCTCGGACGAGCCCTCGATTGCGGGGAGGATCTGCTTGGCCAGGACCTTGCCCAGCTCAACGCCCCACTGGTCGAAGGAGTCGATGCCCCACACGGCACCCTCGACGAAGGTGATGTGCTCGTACAGGGCGATCAGCTGGCCCAGGACCGAGGGGGTCAGGGCGGGGGCCATGATCGACGTCGTGGGACGGTTGCCGGTGAACACGCGGGCGGAGACGATGGCCTCGGGCGTGCCCTCGGCGCGCACCTCTTCGCTGGTCTTGCCGAATGCCAGGGCCTTGGTCTGCGCGAAGAAGTTCGACAGGAACAGCTCGTGCATGTCGGCGTCGCCATCACCCAGCGCCCACGTCGGGTTCGCAAACGCGATGAAGTCGGCGGGGACCATGCGGGTGCCCTGGTGGATCAGCTGGTAGAAGGCGTGCTGGCCGTTAGTGCCGGGCTCACCCCAGAAGACCTCGCCGGTCTCGTAGGTGACGGGGCTGCCGTCGCGGCGCACGGACTTGCCGTTGGACTCCATGGTCAGCTGCTGCAGGTACGCGGGGAAGCGGTGCAGGTACTGGGAGTAGGGCAGGACGGCGTGCGTGTCGGCGCCCAGGAAGTTCGAGTACCACACGTTGAGCAGGCCCATGAGGAGGGGCACGTTCTTCTCGGGCCCGGTCTCGGCGAAGTGGCGGTCCATCGCGTGGAAGCCAGCGAGGAAGTCAGCGAAGCCCTCGGGGCCGATCGCGACGGCCAGGGAGGTGCCGACGGCGGAATCCACGGAGTAGCGGCCGCCGACCCAGCTCCAGAAGCCGAAGGCGTTGGCGGGGTCGATGCCGAACTCGGCAACCTTGTCCAGGGCGGTGGACACGGCGACGAAGTGCTTGGCGATCGCTTCCTTCTCGGAGGCCTCGTCGGTGACGATGCCGCGCTCACGCAGACCGTCCAGCAGCCAGGCGCGCACGACCTTGGCGTTCGTGATGGTCTCGAGCGTCGTGAAGGTCTTGGAGGCCACGATCACGAGGGTCGTCTCGGGGTCCAGGTCCTTCGTGGTCTCGCCCGCGTCGGTGGGGTCAATGTTGGAGATAAAGCGGCACTCCAGGCCCTCCTGCACGTAGGGCTTGAGGGCCTCGTACGCCATGACGGGACCCAGGTCGGAGCCGCCGATGCCGACGTTGACGACGGTCTTGACGGGCTTGCCGGTGATGCCCACCCACTCGCCGGAGCGGACGCGGCGAGCGAAGGCGTAGACCTTCTCCAGCACCTCGTGCACGTCGGCGATCGCGTCCTGGCCGTCGACCGTCAGCGAGTCGGTCGCGGGGCGGCGCAGCGCGGTGTGCAGGACGGCGCGGTCCTCGGTGACGTTGATGTGCTCACCCGCGAACATGCGGTCGCGCAGCTCCAGGACGCCCGTCTGCTCGGCGAGGGCGAGGAGGTGGCCCACCAGCGTGGGGCACACGAGGTTCTTCGACAGGTCGACGTGCAGGTCGGCCGCGTCGAAGGTGAAGGTCTGGGTGCGGTTGGGGTCATCCGCGAAAAGCTTGCGCAGATCGGGTTCAAAGTTGTCGGCCAGCTGGTCGAGCGTGTCCCACGCGGGGGTCATCGTCGGGTCGATCACGGGGATATCACTCATGGGGTCTCCTGACAGTAGAGATAGGTTCGCACATTAGTTTAGCGGGGACTTGGCCCCTGGTCACCCCCGCTTGGCTCTCCTGACACGACGAGGCCGTGGCCCGCGAGCGCTCACGGAACCACGGCCTCGTACGCCGTGACAATTCGGCGGGGTCAGGCGACCGGATCGTCGATGGGGATGGGCGTGGCCTCGATGCCCGGGTTCTGCAGCGACACGATGCGCTGGACGGGGACGAGGTCGAGCCACCACTGGTGGAAGGGGCGACGATTCACGAGGTCGAGGTCGTCGAACATGTTCTTCACCGGGCGTGCCTCCATCGCAGCGCCGACCTGGCCGATGTAGTAGGCGCCGCGGTCGCCGCGCTCGAACTGGTCCACCAGCTGCTCGAAGGCTCGTGCCACGAGGCGCGTGGCGAGCAGGCGGTCGTACGGCGAGGGCGAGCCACCCTGCTGCATGTGGCCGAGGGCCTGGTGACGCACGTCGTAGATTCCTTCGGACTCGGCGTTGAACACGTCGGCCAGGAACTCGCGGTCGTAGTACTGGGACGCAGACTCGTTGAGGAGCGTGAGGAACAGGCGTCGGCCAGACTTGAAGGAGGCGACCATCCGATCAGCGTCCGCGGCGATCTGCTCGAGGGAGGGGGACTCCTCGTTGATGTACATGTACTCCGCGCCGCTGGACAGGGCGCTCATGAGGGTCAGGTAGCCGCAGCGGCGTCCCATCGTCTCGGCGATGAAGCAGCGCTTGGAGGCCGCCGCGCTCTCCTTGATGCGGTCGATCGCCCACGTCGCATTGTTGATCGCCGTGTCCGTGCCGATCGCGAGCTCGCAGCCGGGCAGGTTGTTGTCGATCGAGGCGGGGATCAGCAGGATCGGGATCTGGAACGCCGGGTAGCGATCCTTCTCCGAGGTGATCGCGTGAACACCCAGGTAGGCGTTCATACCGCCGATGACGAGGAGCGCGTCGATCTGGTTGCGCTCGATGGCGCGTCCCAGCGCGTAGAACTGCTCGACCGGCGGGATGTCGCGCTTCGTACCGAGCTCGGCGCCGCCCTTGAAGGCCCAGCCTTCCACGTCGGACCAGCTCAGTTCACGCACGCGATCGTCGGCCAGGCCGCTCCACGAGCCCTCCACGCCGAGCATCGTCCAGCCGCGGGCGATACCCAGGCGCACGGCCACGCGGGCCGCCGTGTTCATGCCGGGGGCCAGGCCGCCCGCGTGCAGGATCGCGACGCGCTTGGACTCACCCGTCGGCTCGGGGGTGAGCTGCGGGGGCGTGGACAGGATCTGGTTGATGCCCACCATCGAGGAGAAGGACGAGCCGCGCGAGGCCTGGGCAGCCGCGTAGTCGCCGGCCGCGATCAGGTCCTTGACCGCTCGCGTGTCGTGGACGGCCTTCATGAGGGGGACGCGCGTGATGCGGTTGCGGCGCACGCCCAGGATGACGGGCTCGTCCTCGGCCGTGGACTCGAGGATCTCCTGGACGGCGGCGTAGCCCAGCAGCGTCGACATCCAACGGTCATACGCCGAGGGAGTACCGCCACGCTGCACGTGGCCGAGGATCGTCACGCGCGCATCCTCACCGGTGCGCTCCTGGATCGTGTCGGCGATCAGCTGTGTCGACAGCTCGTTACCGTCACGGTCGTGCGCACCCTCCGCCACCAGGACGATGGACTCGCGGCGGCCGGCCTCGCGACCGAGGCGCAGGTGTTCAGCCAGGTCGTCCTGCCAGCCCGGACCCGCCGGATCTTCGGGCGTGAACACGTAGTCGGCGCCGCCCGCGACAGCCGCCATGAGGGGCAGGTAGCCGCAGTGGCGTCCCATGACCTCGACGACGAACGTGCGCTGGTGCGAGGCCGCCGTGCTGGTCAGCTGGTCGATGGCGTCCAGGATGCGGTGCAGCGCAGTGTCCGCACCGATCGTCATGTCCGTGCCCACCATGTCGTTATCGATCGAGCCGACGAGGCCGACGATGATGAGGGCAGGGTGGGCAGCCGCGGTCTCGGCCGAGATGACGCCCTCTGCTGCCAGCTCAGCGACGTGCTGCGCCCACTCGCCGCGGAACTCGTTCGTACCCGACAGGGAACCGTCACCACCGATCACCACGAGGTGATCGATACCGTGCTCAAGCAGGTTTGCGGCCGCGCGGTGGCGACCCTCGTACGTGCGGAAGTCCGCGCTGCGGGCCGTGCCGATCACCGTGCCGCCCTCGGCAAGGATCGAGGACACGTCCGACCACTCCATCTTCTTAATGGAATCGCCACCCATGCAGGCCCCCTGCCAGCCTTCATAGATCGCGTAGGGCTGCGCGCCGCGCGCCAGCGCCGTACGCACAACCGCGCGAACAGCCGCGTTCATTCCCTGGGCGTCACCGCCCGAGGTGAGGACACCGATACGAACTGTGCTCATTTTTCTGCCATCTTTCGTTGACGGAGCGGGCTGCGAAGCCCGGTGTGCCTATCGTTCCCTATTCTACGTGACCTGCGCCTCCGCTACTAGGGCCTAACTCCCATTTACCGAGGAAACGACAAGCGCGCGCCCGCCGAAAGCGGCGGGCACGCGCGAGCACATAGGCCGGAAACTAGGCGACCGTTTCGCTGCTATTGCGTGCAGCCGACTCCGCCAACTCCTCGGGGCTCACAACGCCCTCGACGGACACGCGGTCCAGGTAGGCCATGCCGTCAAACGCCAACTCGCGAGCGTTCTCCGGGTCGCCCTCGTTGCCGATCGAACCGTGGGCCATACGGTCCACGATCAGCGCGATCGCACCATCGCCCGTCACGTTCGTGGCGGTACCGAAGGAGTCCAGAGCAATGTAGGTGGCGATCATCAGCGCAACCTGCGCGTCGTTGAAGCCCAGCATCGAGCTCAGCAGGCCCGTGGCCGCCATGATGGCGCCGCCGGGGACGCCGGGGGCCGCGACCATGGTGATGCCCAGCATGAAGATGAAGCCCACCCACTGCAGGGAGCTCACCGTCAGGCCCTGGGTCAGGACGATGGCGAACGCGAAGGAGAAGATCTTCGAGGTCGAGCCAGCCAGGTGGATCGTCGCGCACAGCGGAATCGTGAAGGACGCGACCGCGTCGGACACGCCGTTCTTCTTCGTCTGACGCAGGGTCACCGGGATGGTGGCCGCGGACGAGGAGGTGCCCAGAGCCGTCAGGTAGGCCGGCATCATCGTAACGATGGCCTTGAAGGGGTTACGACGCGCAACGAGGCCCGCGAAGCAGAACTGGGTCAGCAGGATGATGACCTCGAGGACCAGAACCACGATGACCACGCGCAGCAGCGTGCGGATGACCGAAGCGGCCTCGCCCGTGTAGGTCAGGTTCAGGAAGATGCCGAAGATGTGCAGCGGCAGCAGCGGAATGATGATCGTCTCGATGAGACGGGTAATGATGGCGCGGAACTCGATGAAGCCCTTACGCAGCACGCCGCGCGGGACCATCGACAGGCCCAGACCCACCACGAAGGACAGGAGCAGCGCCGTCATCACCTGCAGCGGCGCAGGCATCTCGATCATGAAGTAGGACTCCAGGGCGCTGCCCGGCTCGGCAACATCAGCCAGCTGGGTGGACGCCAGGAGGCGCGGGAACAGGGACGCGCACACCAGGTAGGTCAGGAAGCCCGAGAACAGCGTCGACGCGTAGGCGATCGCCGTCGTAATACCCAGCCACTTACCCGCGCCGCGGCCCAGATCCGCGATCGCGGGGGTCACGAGGCCGATAATGATCAGCGGGATCGAGAAGGACAGGAACTGGCTGAAAATAGCCGAGAAGGTCGCAAAGATACGGCCAATCTCAACGGGAACCAGGTGGTTATCGCCGATACGGACGGATCCGAGGACGGTCGCGAGGATGATCGCAGCGATCACCCACACGAGGATTCCGGATTTACGCAGGAACGCGCGCATGTCTTTCACCTTGAAATTAGGGATGATGGGTCACGCCTAGCATGCCCGAACTTTACGCATTCTTGAAGCGGTAGCCAGGATACGGGATAGATGCGGCGCAAATCACGTGGCCGACAGGGCGCAACGACGAGGCCATCCACCCCTCGCGCGGGCCACACTCCGCGGATTTAACGCACCGCGAGCGTCGACACGTAGGGCGCGAACCACCAAATAATCGCGGCGAGAATCACGTACACCGCGACATCCATGAGACGCGCGCGCGACGCAAACCACGGGCGCCCCGGCGTCCACAGGCGCAGCGCCCCCATCCCGACGAGCACGGCGACCATCAGCATGACTGCACGGTGACGGTGATCCGTCACGGCCAGCGCTATCACGCCGAGCGCCCCCACCGCACTGAGGGCAGCCCCAAGCCACGCACCCACTCGTGCGCGCATGGTCTTCTCCTCGTCATTCACGTCCCCTACCCTAGCGCACGAGCGCACCCGACCATACGACCGCTCACATCACTGCGCACACCAGCCCCCGCCTCGTCCACGCACACAACCAGCCCCCGCCTCGTCCGAGCAAAGGAACGAGCAAAGGAATAGGACTCTCAGGGCGCGCGGGTTTAGTATTAGTCCAAAGGTCCCTGAGACCAGCAACATATTTCTCGCATCAAAGGAGCATTCGAGTGTCCCGCTTTATTGTCGTTGCCCCCGGTTCGTCGGAGGCCGCCGCCCTCGCCACTGACGAGCTGGCCCGCGTTCTCGGCGTCACCACGGTCGACGCCCTGGCCGGCACGACGGCCACCGACGCCGCCCTGCGCCCCGCCTCCGCCCTGCCCGCCGTGGTTGAAGCCGTGCGCGCCGCCGGCGACGACGCGCTCATCTCCCCCGCCCGTGAGGCCTCGAACCGCGCCTTCGACCACGTCGCCTGGAACCTGAACCTCGCCGCCGCCACGCGCGCCGGCGTCGTCCTCGCCTTCGATGCCGAGGGTGCCAGCGCCGAGCTCCTCGCCGAAGAGATCGCCGCTGCCCGCCTACGCGCCGAGGCCGCCGCCGCTTCCGTCGTCGCCGTCGTCCTGACCGGTGGCGCCCCCGCGCTCGAAGCCGACGTGCCCGTTCTCACCCTGCCCCTCGCCGAGGACGCCGCCGCCACCCTGCGCGAGGCCCCCACCCCCACCGCCGTGACGCCGCTGGCCTTCCAGGCCGACCTCATCGAGCGCGCCCGCGCCGACCGTAAGCGCATCGTCCTGCCCGAGCCCGACGACGACCGCGTCCTGCAGGCCGCCGCCCAGGTCCTCGCCGCCGGCATCGCCGACATCACCTTCGTGGGCGACGCCGACTACGTCGCCAAGCGCGCCGGCGAACTCGGCCTCGACCTGAGCGCCGCCCAAGTCGTCTCCGTGGGCGATCCCGCATACCTCGAGCGCTACGCCGAAGAATTCGCGCGCCTGCGCGCCAAGAAGGGCGTCACCCTCGAGCAGGCCCGCGAAAAGGTCACCGACGTGTCCTACTTCGGCACCATGATGGTCCACATGGGCGACGCCGACGGCATGGTCTCGGGTGCCGCCCACACGACCGCGCACACGATCGTCCCCTCCTTCCAGATCATCAAGACCGCCCCCGGCGTCTCCGTCGTCTCCTCCATCTTCCTCATGGCAATGAAGGACCGCGTGTGGGCGTTCGGCGACTGCGCCGTCAACCCCAACCCCACGCCCGAGCAGCTTGCCGACATCGCCGTGACCTCCGCGCGCACCGCCGCCCAGTTCGGCGTCACCCCGCGCGTCGCCATGCTCTCCTACTCCACCGGCACCTCCGGATCCGGCCCCGACGTTGACGCCGTCGTCGAAGCCACCCGCCTCGCCCGCGAGAAGGCCCCCGAACTGGCCATCGAAGGCCCCATCCAGTTCGACGCAGCCGTCGACGCGGCCGTCGCCTCCAAGAAGCTGCCCGGCTCCGACGTCGCCGGCAAGGCCACCGTCTTCGTCTTCCCCTCGCTGGAAGCCGGAAACATCGGCTACAAGGCCGTCCAGCGCTCCTCCGGCGCGCTCGCCGTCGGCCCGGTCCTGCAGGGCCTCAACAAGCCCGTCAACGACCTGTCGCGCGGCGCCCTCGTCGAAGACATCGTCAACACCGTCGCCCTGACCGCCGTCCAGGCCCAGGGCTGAACGGGAACGAGCCCCCGGGGTCCGGTTACCATTAAACGTAAACGGGCCCCGGCCTCGTCCTTCATCCCCCAACCCCACAACACGAAAGGCGAACGCGTGACCTCGTCCTCCGTTCTCGT
The DNA here is from genome assembly GCA_000411415.1 of Actinomyces sp. HPA0247. Taxonomy (GTDB): domain Bacteria; phylum Actinomycetota; class Actinomycetes; order Actinomycetales; family Actinomycetaceae; genus Pauljensenia. Next base: position 273,602 of record KE150450.1, read on the forward strand.
CATTAACTCCGGCTCCTCCTCCATCAAGTACCAGCTCGTCGACCCCGAAACCGGCGACGCCATCGCCAAGGGCATCGTCGAGCGCATCGGCGACACCACCGGCCTCATCAAGCATGAGCACGGCGACGCCGTCACCAAGGAAGAGCTCCCGGTTCCCGACCACACCGTCGGCATGCGTGAGGTCCTGCGCCTCTTCGACACGGAGGGCCCGTCGCTGGCTGATGCGAACGTCGTCGCCGTCGGCCACCGCATCGTTCAGGGCGGCCGCTACTTCGACGGCCCGGCCCTCATCACCGACGAGGTCCGCAACCTGATCGAAGAGCTGTGCCCGCTGGCTCCGCTGCACAACCCCGCCCACCTCAAGGGCATCGACGTGGCGCGCGAGCTCATGCCCGACGTCCCCCACGTCGCCGTCTTCGACACCGCGTTCTTCCAGCAGCTGCCCGACAAGGCCGCCCTGTACGCCCTCGAGACCGAGACCGCCGAGAAGTACTCGGTGCGCCGCTACGGCGCCCACGGCACCTCCCACCAGTTCGTCTCCCAGGAAATCTCGAAGATGCTGGGCCGCGACGACCTCAAGCAGATCGTCCTGCACCTGGGCAACGGCGCGTCCGCCTCCGCCGTCAAGAACGGCAAGCCGATCGACACCTCCATGGGCCTGACTCCCCTCGAGGGCCTCATGATGGGCACCCGCACCGGCGACATCGACCCCGCCGTCGTGTTCCACCTGCAGCGCGTCGCCGGCATGACCGTCGACGAGGTCGACACTCTCTTCAACAAGAAGTCCGGCATGAAGGGCATGACCGGCGAGTCCGACATGCGCTCCGTGTGGGAGGTCATCAACAACACCTCCGACCCCGAGGCTTCCAAGCGCGCCCGTACCGCCATGGACGTGTACATCAACCGCCTGCTGAAGTACGTGGGCTCCTACGCCGCTGAGCTCGGCGGCCTGGACGTCATCACCTTCACCGCCGGCATCGGCGAGAACGACGACGACGTGCGCCGCGAGCTGGCCGAGGCCCTCGCCCCCTTCGGCGTCAAGATCGACGTCGAGGCCAACAAGGGCCGCATCAAGGAGCCGCGCATCGTGTCCGCTCCCGACTCGGCCGTCACCCTCGTCGTCTACCCGACCAACGAGGAGCTGGCGATCGCCCGCCAGGCACTGACCTTCGCCTGATCGGTTTTTCCGCACGAGGCCGGGGTTCCCACATGGGGCCCCGGCCTCGGGCGTATCCACGTCCACTGTTGACTGCACGCCAACACACCGACTACCATGACAAGTGGTAACGGCGAGCAAGTCCTCGCAGAGTGCCAATCCGCGGGCCCACGAGCGCACACGTTGCGCCGTGGGTCTTTGCGTCTCTCAGTGAGGAGAAACATGCTCATCGCTTACATCGACGAAGTTGGCGAGGCCGGCGCCTTTATTTCGAAGGACCACAAGAGATTCAATACCTCACCTGTCTTTGGCTATGCAGGCTTCGTCGTCCCTGAACAGCATGTCCATGCTTTATCGCGAGATGTCGCAGCAACCAAGAAGAAGTTCTACTCATTCCTCTGCGGCGAGGGTGAGGAAGAGCCGGGAAGTTACGCTCCTACGTGGGAGCGTAAAGGGTCTGATCTCCTGAGTAAACACGCGATGGGGCGTGCAGGACGACAGGAAGTAGTTGAGCTGCGTTCATTGCTTTCACGAATCCCGAGTAGGTATGGCGGCAAGCTCTTCTACTTCGTGCGCGAGAAACCCATCGGCTCCCCCGGACAGGTGTGGGGAAAAGACACCGGCAATCGTTGGGAGGCCATGCGAGAAGAAAGAACGCTTGAGTGCCTGGGCGAAGCGATCAACCGGCTCTGCAGGCACGCCGAACACGAAGACCAGAACATACTCCTCTTCCAGGACATGATCAACTAGAAGCAACGCTTTCACCAGGTGACACGCAGTTATGCCCACATCTACAGTCGCATCAAGGATCACCAGGAGATGCTGAGAATCCTCGAAGCCCCCGCATATATCGACTCGGAGCTTTCGACGAACATCCAGTGCGCAGACTGGGTCGCGGCTCTCATTGGCCGCGCATGCGACTATCAACTGGTTCTCCACAGCTCCTACCGATGGGTAGCAGACAGTTTTATCGCTGATCTTCGGGGAGGTTTCACATATGAATCCACTCTCCAGTTTCATCAACGCAGCATCGACAATATCCACCACATCCGGATTCTCGATAGGGCACGACCCCACCTCGATTCGCTGACCGGCATGTCTGCCGAGAATCTCTCTCGCCTCCAGCTCGTGCACGCTCGCGCAAGTGCACCGACCCCGAGCAAACCGTCGTCTTCAATCTGCTGACGTCAAGACACACACCGGGAGCTGGCGATCTCCCGCCAGGCACTGACCTTCGCCTGATCGGCTTTTCCGCCCGAGGCCGGGGTTCCCACGTGGGTCCCCGGCCTCGGGCGTATCCTGGGAGAGTAGTCATCCCGAGGAGGGCCTCATGAACAGCGACGTTTCCACCCTGGCGGACTGGATTGCTGCTTCCCCGTCAACCGTGTTTTTCGGCGGCGCAGGCGTCTCAACCGAGTCGGGGATCCCCGATTTTCGCGGGGCGAACGGCTTCTACTTTCAGGAGCGCGAGATCCCCCTCGAAACGGTCCTGAGCATCGACTTTTTCACCCAGCACCCCGAGGCGTACTGGGAGTGGTTCCACGAGATCTACCGCCCCGTGGAACCCAACGGCGCGCACAGGGCGCTGGCGTCTTTGGAGGCCGCGGGGCGCCTGGACGCTGTGATCACGCAGAATATCGACGGCCTGCACCAGCGTGCCGGGTCGTGCTCCGTGTGGGAGCTGCACGGCAACTGGGAGCGCCTCGTGTGCACGGCATGCGGATCCGTCGCAGCATTGCATGATGCCGTCACGGTCGACGGGGACCCGGTGCCCGCATGCCCGTCGTGCGGAGGACAGATGCGCCCGGACATCGTCATGTACGGCGAATCCCTCGACGAGGGCGTCATCGAGGCCGCCGTGTCAGCCATCGCGCGAGCATCCACACTGATCGTGGCCGGAACGTCCCTCGTGGTGTACCCGGCGGCGGGCCTCATCAACTACTTCTCCGGGGACCACCTGGTTCTCATGAACGCCACCCCGACCTCGGCGGATGCGCACGCCGACCTGATCGTCCGCGAGCCGGTTGGCGCGACCCTTGATCGCGTCATGGACGAGCTGAGCGCGCGGGGCATCGTGCCCGCGTAGCGCTTGCGGCGGACGGGATTCACTCACAAGCCACGGCCTCAACGCACAGGCGCCCCTGCCCTACACACATGCGGATAGGTTGTGCGCATATGGATAGGTTATGCGCATGCGGATAGCTTATTTTCCTATCCGTATCTTCATTACCTATCCGCATCTTCGTAACCTATCCGTATCTCTGTGTCCTATCCAGAAGCCATCACACACCGCCCCACAGGATCACCCCTCCCCCAGGCCAGCCGGATCGACGAGAGCGAGGGCTCGCGGGGCGCGAGCGATCCGCACGCGTTGCCCCCAGGTGAGGGTCAGGCGGTCTGACTCCATGCCGTCGCCGAAGAGCACGAGGGATTCGGAGCCAACGACGAGGCTGAGATCCTCACCGTCGTCCAGGAGACCCTCGGTGTGCTCGACTCCGGTGTAGGGAGAGGGCCACGCCTCGCGCACGAACCACGCGAGCGAGCGCGAGGTCGGCGCGGGCAGCTCCCCCATGTGGCGGCCGCACTTGAGGGAGGCGCCCCACCCGGTCGCCCCGGTTCCGGTGGAGACGACGACACCGGAGGAGGATTGGCGTTCGACGGATGAGCCCACGGACAGCTCGTAGCGGGCACTCTGGTGACTGTGATGCCCAATAAAGACCTCGTTGAGGGCTGTGAGCGTGCGCGAGTCGTCGGCGCTCGCACGCACCATCGTCAGCTGATCCACACGCAGGTCGGCACCCGCGTCGATGCGCCCGAGGGCCGCAACCCCCTGGTCGGGCGTGCATCGTACGAGGACACCGGCGTTGGACTGGGGCACCGAGTTGATGCCGACGATGGTCTGGTCGCCCGCATACTTGGAGACGTTGGCGACCAGGCCGTCGGGCCCCACGACGACGATGACGTCCTCGGGGGCGAAGAGGAAGCGCGAGAGGGAGTCGCGCTCCACGTCGGCGCTCGCCCACCCGTCCGGGATGCCCGCCCGCACGTGGGCCAGCGCGGCCGTGTGCGCCTCGTGAGCACGTTCGACGGATTCGAGGGTGCGTCCACGCGAGCGCAGGACGAATTCGACCTGGCCGCGCGTGGAGTAGCGGTCCATGAGCTCGTCGAACTCGGTGGGGCGACGGACGATGACGGCGCGGCGACGCATGGTTACTTGCCTTCCTTCGCGTGACCGGTGAACGCCGAGACGAGGTCACTCAACACGTCGGCGGTAATGGTGATGTTTCCGAAGGACGGCATGTTCTTGGCCATTTCCTTCAGGGCGAGGGCACGCGCCACTTCGGGGCCGGCCTCGGCGAGGGCCTGGATGTAGGCCGCGTCGTTGGCGATGCGGGCTCGGCCAGCGGTGTTCCAGTCGATCTCGTATGCCTTGGCCTTCTCCGTGATGCGGCGGGCTTCCGCTTCGACGGCGATTGCGTCCGCTGCGGCCTTTTCCTCGGCCTCGCGACGCGCGTTGTGGCCTTCCTGATCGACCAGGTCTGCGCGCTTGCGAGCCAGGTCGAGCTTGGATTGCATCTCGTTTTCAGAGATCTGGGATTCGCGTTCGACGGCGAGTGCGCGGCGCTCGTAGAGGGCGCGGTCGGCCTCGGCCTGGAGCTGTTCGAGGAGCGGTGCTCGCAGGGAGGATTCAACTCCCTCATCCGGGCGCAGGCTCAGGAGGCGTGCGTCGACGACGGCAACGCCGGTGGCGCGCAGCTGCTCGTCGTCCGCGAAGGCTTGGGTAAGCACGCGGCCGACCCGCTCGAGGGATCCAGCGATGGCGTCGGTCAGCGTCATCTCCCCGATCGCCGAGGCCAGGGCGGAGAACGCGATGCGGGTGACGGTTTCGTCGATCTGCCACAATCCTTGTGCGTCCGCCCCGGCCTCGCGCGGGTAGAGCCCGAAGTCGTAGTGAGCGGCGGCGGCCTCGGCATCCTCGATGTGGTAGGTGATGGCGACCTGCGCGTTGATGTTTTGTTGGTCGGAGGTCGTCGCCTGGACGAGGAAGCTGTGGGCGCGGTTGGCGGTGGGGACTTCCGCGAGCGCGCAGCGTCCGGCTCGCAGCCAGAAGGACTGGCCGACGCCGGATCGGATGGTGCGTCCTGCGCGGATCTGGACGACGTGGTCGCCGGCTCCGCCCTGGTAGCGGATGAGGAAGGGGTGGTGGTGGAGGGTTCCCATGATGGCTCCTTGGTTGGTGACCCATTTGTTTATGTCAGGATGACGATAACTCCATCAGGCATTTAATGTCAACTCGACGCAAATGGGGTAGGATGACACCATGACACAGCCCCTCACCGTTCCGATCGCGGTCGACATCGTCGCCCTGACGGTCATCGACCACACCCTTCACGCACTCGTCGTACGCCGCGGTATCGAGCCCTTCAAGGACCACCTGGCCCTGCCCGGCGGCTTCCTGCGCGAGGGTGAACAAACCGAGGAGGCCGCAGCGCGCGAACTAGCGGAAGAAACCGGCATCACACCCCCCGGACACCTCGAACAGCTGCGCACCTACGGGCCGCAGGGACGAGACCCCCGAGGGCCGGTCCTCTCGGTCGCCTACCTCCTCCTCGCCCCATCTTTTGCGCCGGCCCGCGCGGGAGGCGATGCCTCGGGAGCACTCTGGCACCCCGTCGACGCCCTCCTTGCGCCCGATTCACCCCTCGCCTTCGACCACGCGAGCATCCTCGCGGACGGAGTCGAGCGCGCCCGCTCCAAGATCGAATACTCACCCCTGGCCACGTCCTTCTGCGGCCCCGAATTCACGATCACGCAACTGCGCACGACGTACGAGGCCATCTGGGGCTCGGCACTCGACCCGCGCAACTTCCACCGCAAGGCCACAAAGACTGCCTCCTTCATCGAGCCGACGGGCGGCACCGTGCGCGAGGGGGCAGGCCGCCCGGCTGCCCTCTACCGCCTCGTCCCCGGCGTTGACGACACCGCTTTCGTCCTCGATCCACCCCTGCGACGCCCGCCTGCCCCGGCCTCGTCACCGAAGAGCGCGAGCGCGCCGAGTACGCAAGAATAAGCCCAGTACCAAAGGAGAACTATGAACTTCCATTCCCTCTACGATCAGGGCTTTGCGCGCGTCGCCGCCGTGACCCTGCCCGTGCACCCCGCCCGCCCCTTCGAGAACGCGCGCGAGATCATCGACGCGGCCCGCCAGCTCGATGCGCGCGGCGTCGCCATGGGCGTCTTCCCCGAACTGTGCGTCTCCGGCTACGCCATCGACGACCTCCTCTTGCAGGACGTGCTCCTCGACAACGTCGAGAAGGCCCTGGCCACCATCGTCGAGGCCAGCGCCGACCTGCTCCCCCTCCTCGTCGTCGGCGCACCCCTGCGCAAGGACAACGCCCTGTACAACTGCGCGGTCGCCATCCACCGCGGACGCGTCCTCGCGATCGTCCCCAAGTCGCACCTGCCCAACTACCGCGAGTTCTACGAAAAGCGCCACTTCGTCACCATGCCCCCGCGCGCCTGCGAGCGCATCGAAGTGCCCTGGGGCGGCGTCGAAGAATTCAGCGGCGGACCCGTGTGGGTCCCCTTCGGCCCAGTCCTCCTGTCCGCCGACGACGTGCCCGGCCTGACGATCGGCATCGAAGTCTGCGAGGACATGTGGGTCCCCGTTACGCCATCCACGGAGCTGGCGCTCGCGGGTGCGACCGTCCTGGCGAACCTGTCCGCCTCCCCGATCACCGTCGGGCGCGGCGCGGACCGCGAGCTCATGGTGCGCTCGATTTCCTCGCGCTGCTGCGCGGCCTACGTGTACACGGCGGCCGGCATGGGCGAATCCAGCACGGACCTCGCATGGGACGGCGAAACCATGATTTACGAGGCCGGGGAGCGCCTCGCGATCGGCGAGCGCTTCCAGGAGGGCGCGCACATCACGATCGCCGACGTGGACCTGGAGCGCCTGCGCACCGAGCGCAAGCGTCAGAACTCGTTCACGGACAACGCGCAGCGCTACTTCGCAGGTGACGAGCGCATGGCCCCCCAAGAGGTTGAGTTCACGCTCGACCCGCCGCGCACCGACCTGGGCCTGGAGCGCTCCGTCAACCGCTTCCCCTTCGTCCCCAACGACCCGACCCGCCTGGAACAGGACTGCTACGAGGCCTACAACATTCAGGTGGCCGGCCTCGTGCAGCGCCTGCGAGCGATCGGGAACCCGAAGATCGTCATCGGCGTCTCCGGCGGCTTGGATTCGACGCACGCGCTGGTCGTGGCCGCGCACGCGATGGACCTGCTGGGCCGTCCGCGCACGGACATCCTGTGCTACACACTGCCCGGCTTCGCCACCTCCGAACGCACGAAGACGAACGCGACCCGCCTGTGCGAGTACCTGGGCACCTCCTTCCAGGAGATCGACATCCGTCCGGCGGCCGCGCAGATGCTCGCCGACATCGGTCACCCCTACGGCGAGGGCGAGGCCACCTACGACGTGACCTTTGAGAACGTCCAGGCGGGCCTGCGCACCGACTACCTGTTCCGCCTGGCCAACCACCTGAGTGGCATCGTGCTGGGCACGGGCGACCTGTCCGAGCTGGCACTGGGCTGGTGCACGTACGGCGTGGGCGACCAGATGAGCCACTACGCGGTCAACACGGGCGTGCCCAAGACCCTCATGCAGCACCTGATCCGCTGGGTCGTCGCCTCCAAGCAGTTCGACGAGCGCGTCGGCGAGGTCCTCCTGTCGATCCTGCACACGGAGATCTCCCCCGAGCTGGTTCCCGCCAAGCCGGGCGAGAAGATGCAGTCCACGCAGGACAAGATCGGTCCCTACAACCTGCAGGATTTCACGCTGTACTACGTGCTGCGCCGCGGCGCGCGCCCCTCGAAGATCGCTTTCCTGGCCGAGAAGGCCTGGTCGGACGCCTCGGTCGGCTCCTGGCCGGTCGGCTTCCCCGAGGAGGACAAGGTCGCGTACTCGCTGGACGAGATCGTCAAGTGGGAGCGCCTGTTCCTGTGGCGTTTCTTCAGCCAGCAGTTCAAGCGCAGCGCGCTTCCCAACGGCCCGAAGGTCATGGCCGGCGGCTCACTGTCCCCGCGCGGGGATTGGCGCATGCCGTCGGACGTGTCGGGGGCGGATTGGGTCGCCGAACTCGACGAGGCCGTGAAGGGCCTGGTCGACTAAAGCATCGCGTCGCTCGGGCCGATTGCACAGGCGCGAGCGAATGCGATCAGCACACACGCCGTCGAGGCCCTTGGGAACCACGGAGACAGCGATCCGTTGCGTCCCGAGGGCCTCGACTCGCACCTCCGTCATATCCCTCCCAGCCGTAGAATTCGCCCATTAGTCAGGAGGCGACACGATGCCCATCGCTATCAACGGAAACGTCAACGGAACTCAGATTTGGATACCCGACCACCACTGGTGGGATAACCCGTTCCTCTGGCCGCTCCCCAAGCGGCCCGAGGACGGGCAGCTCGACTGGGAGCGCCTCTTCCCCCATCAACGCGACGTTGTCCGTCGTTTTTCGTCGATCTTGCGCACGCTGTGGGGACTGCCCCCGGAGCTGCCGCCGGTTCCCTACCAGCCCTTCGGAACGCCGAGTCCGCAGGGGTGGGTAATGCCCCTGGACATGGGCAGTCGAGCCTACCTGCAGATTGGCGGGATGCGCTGCGGCGGCTTTATCCAATCCCATCACCCCGTTCGAGGAACGGACACATTTGCGCTGCTCATCGACTTCGGAGCTGGCAACCCCTGGTTCGTTCTGCGCGCAGATGGCCGTCCCTGGCACGACAATCCGCGCGCTAATCACACACGAGCAGCCTCCGTACAAGTGAACGTTCTCGCGTGGCAGGCCACCACAAAACGGGTCTTGCCTGATAGCACGATCGACATCATCCCCCAGACCCTCCCTACGTGGGTGCGCACCATCTACCCAGAACGGAACCGCGACGACTCATCTCTCTACGGCACTCTCGAGTCTCTGCCTGCACCGGTCGAGGATCGCATCGAGGTTCAGGATGTCCCCGTGTGGTGGAAGGGATTGCACAACCAGCTCTGGAAGCACTTCCTGCGACCAGATCCCCAGAAACCAGAGAGCCTCCCCTACGGAGCGAACTCGATCGAGGAGGAGAATGCCTTCCAATGCATCACCCAGTACGGGTACCTCGTCAAGGACTGGACGGAACCCTACGAACCCAATCCTCGTTTGGCGGCACGCTTCGAGGAGCAGGATTGATAATGAGCCAATAACCCGTCATGGCATATAACGGGCCTGGTCGACTGACCTGACACACGCTCGGCAAGCCGAGCTGTTTCCTGAGGGGCGGTGCTCACGCGAGCACCGCCCCTTGGCATACGCACAGCGGTCATTTCCGGGCCTCATCAGTCCATACACCCCCTGCACCCCCCCTCGAAACTATGCAGGTTTTCACACGCACGGGACCTTAAATTTCTGTAAGGTTAGTTTGACAGTTAGGTAAGCCTTGCTTTTCCTATTTCAGCCCCAACACAGATACTCTCGACGGAGAAATGATGTCTCGTACGACCACCTCCCTGGCCGCCATCGCCGCCATTGCCGCACTCGGGCTGGCCGCATGTTCTTCCGGCGCCACCACTTCTTCCTCCCAGTCCTCCGCTTCGCCGAGCGAGACCACGCAGGCCACCCAGGCCTCGTCCGTGAGCATCGAAGCAAACGATGGCACGGTCGAGATCAAGCTGCCCGTGACCCGCGCCGCCTCCCTTGACAACCGCACCTTCGAGGTGCTGCAGCAGTGGGATGTTCCGCTCGTCGCCGTCCCCAAGAAGCTGATCCCCTCCACCGTCACCGCGTACAACGGCGATGACATCGCCGACGTGGGCATGCACCGCGACCCCAACCTGGAGGCCCTGGTCGCCGCCGAACCTGACCTGATCATCTCCGGTCAGCGCTTCTCCAAGTTCGACGAGCAGATCAAGGAACTCGCGCCCGACGTCCCGCTCATCAACCTGGAGCCGCGCGAGGGCCAGCCCTTCGATCAGGAGCTCATCCGCGAGGTCACCGACCTGGGTGAGATCTTCGGCAAGCAGGACGAAGCCAAGAAGCTCGTCGACGACTTCAACGCCTCGATCGAGCGCGCCAAGAAGGCCTACGACGGCTCCTCGACCGTCATGGCGGTAGACGTCTCCGGCGGCAACATCGGCTACGTCGCCCCCGGCAAGGGCCGCACGTGGGGCCCGGTCTTCGACCTTCTCGGCCTGAAGCCCGCCCTCGAGGTCGAGGGTGCGACCGACTCGCACACCGGTGACGACATCTCCGTCGAGGCCATCGCCGAGGCCAACCCGGCGTGGATCTTCGTCCTCGACCGCGACGCCGCCATCACCAAGGACGGCTCCAACACCCCGGCCGAGACCGTCATCAACGACAACGCCGCCCTGCAAAACGTCGCCGCGCTGCAGAACAAGCACGTCGTGTACGCGCCCAACGACACGTACACCAACGAGTCCATCATCACCTACACGGAGATCTTCAACTCCATCGCGGACGCCTTCGAAGCCGCGAAGAAGTGACCCCCTGACACACAAGCGGGTGCCGCCCCTCGGGGCGGCACCCGCACCCCGTTTTCCTATGACGCACTCCCCCACCACCACACCTCCCGCGGACACCGCCACGCGCGAGGCTTCAACAAGCGAAGCCCCCACGCGCGAGGCCACCCCGGCCTCGTCGAAGCGTCGCCCCCTGGCGCTCGCTGTGGCCACGCTCGCCGTGGCTGCACTCCTCGTCCTGTCGCTGTCCACCGGCGAATACTCGATCCTCTCCCAAGATGACGGCTGGCAGATTTTCCTCGCCGTTCGCGTGCCTCGCACGATCGCGCTCGTCCTGTCAGGCGCCGCGATGTCGATGAGCGGCCTGGTCATGCAGCTGGTCACCCAGAACCGCTTCGCCGAACCCTCCACGACGGGCACGACCGAGTGGGCGGGCCTCGGCCTGCTCGTCATCATGATCGTGTGGCCCGGCGCCCCAATCCTGGTGCGCATGACCTGCGCGATCGTCTTCGCGTTCGTGGGAACCATGGTGTTTTTCGCGCTGCTGCGTCGCGTCTCGCTGCGATCCTCGCTGCTCGTGCCGATCATGGGCATGATGCTCGGCGCGGTCGTCTCGGCGATCTCGACGTTCCTGGCGCTCGAAACGAACACTCTCCAGAGTGTGTCGGTGTGGTTCCAGGGGTCCTTCACCTCGGTGTACGAGGGCCAGTACGAGGTCCTGTGGATCGTCGCCCTCGTCGTCGCAATCGTGTTCGTCATGGCGGACCGCCTGACGGCCGTGTCCCTCGGCGAGGACATCGCGGTGTCGCTTGGCGTCAACTATCACCGCATGGTCCTCATCGCGACGGGGCTCGTGGCCGTGGCCACCGGCGTCGTCACCGTCGTCGTCGGATCGCTTCCCTTCCTGGGCCTCATCGTTCCCAACCTCGTGTCCATGTCGATGGGTGACAACCTGCGCACGAACCTGCCGTGGGTATGTCTGGCGGGCATCGCGCTCGTGACGGTCACGGACCTACTCGCGCGCACGATCATCTCCCCCTTCGAGATGCCCGTCTCGGTCATCCTGGGCGTCCTCGGATCCTTCGTCTTCATCGCGCTCGTCCTGCGCCAGGCCAGGAAGGGGGCCACCCTATGAGCGCCCTGCCCTCCGCCGCGCACCCCGACGCCGTCCCCGCTTCCCCGGCCCCGGCCTCGTCCGCGCGCACGAAGCACCCCGCCCGACGCACGGGCGCGTTCACGTCCCCAGCTGCCCGGCGCCGCTGGTGGATCCTCTTCGGTGTCGCGTGCGCGGTCGCGATCCTCGCCTGCATCGGCCTCATCGCGTGGAAGAACCCCGCGCAATTCGGCACCCCCGTGTTCTGGAGGCTCGCCCGCCGGCGCGCCTTCGCGGTCCTCGCGATCGCCATCGTGGCGGTGTGCCAGGGCATGGCGACGGTCGCCTTCCAGACGGTGGCGAACAACCGCATTATCACGCCCTCAATCCTCGGGTTTGAGTCCCTGTACCGGGCGATCCACACTTCCACGATCTTCTTCCTGGGCGTCGCCGGCCTCAACGCGTCGGCGACCGTCGGGAACTTCGTCGGGCAGCTCGCCCTCATGATTGCTCTGACGCTCGCGCTCTACTCGTGGCTGCTCACCTCGCAGCGAGCCTCGATGCACGCGATGCTCCTCATTGGCGTCATGCTGGGCGCGGGCCTCGGGTCGATCTCCACGTTCATGCAGCGCCTCCTCACGCCCTCGGAGTTCGACGTGCTGACCGCGCGCCTCTTCGGGTCGATCGCGAACGCACAGAAGGAGTATTTCCCGATCGCGGTTCCGCTCGTCGCGGTCGCGGCGATCGCCCTCGTGGCGCTCACCCGCCAGCTTTCGGTGCTCTCGCTCGGACGCGAGACGGCCACGAACCTGGGCCTGAATCACCGTCGCACATCCGTGCTCGTCCTCGTCCTGGTGTCGATCCTGATGGCAACGTCGACCGCGCTCGTGGGTCCCATGACGTTCCTCGGGTTCCTCGTGGCCACGCTGGCCTACCAGTTCTCCGATACACACGATCACCGCTACATCTTCGCGATGTCCGTCGCCCTGGGCGCAGCGATCCTGGCCAGCGCGTACTTCGTCATGAATCACGTGTTCAACACGCAGGGCGTCGTTTCCATCATCATCGAGTTCGTCGGCGGACTCGCGTTCATCGTCACTATTTTGCGGAAGGGCCGCCTGTGATCTCCATCGATTCCGTCGTCAAGCAATACTCGCCGTCGGTGCGCATCGGCGCGGTCTCCCTGGACATTCCCAAGGGCGGCATCACGGCGCTCGTGGGCCCCAACGGCGCCGGCAAGTCCACGATCCTCACCATGATCGGGCGCCTCCTGGGCATCGACGAGGGCACGATCGAGGTCGGCGGCCTCAACGTGGCCACGACCAAGTCCGCTGAGCTGGCACGCACCCTGTCGATCCTGCGCCAGGAGAACCACTTCATTTCGCGCCTGACAGTGCGTCAGCTGGTGGGTTTCGGGCGCTTCCCCCACTCGAAGGGACGCCTCAGCGCCGAGGACGAGGCCATCATCGACCGCTACATCGGCTTCCTCGACCTGGAAGAACTTGAGGGACGCTACCTGGATCAGCTCTCGGGCGGCCAGCGCCAGCGTGCCTACGTCGCCATGGTGCTCGCCCAGGAGACCGAGTACGTCCTGCTGGACGAGCCCCTCAACAACCTGGACATCGCGCGCAGCGTCGAGATGATGCGCATGCTGGAGCGAGCGGCCCGCGAGTTTTCGCGCACGATCGTCATCGTCCTGCACGACATCAACTTCGCGGCGCGCTACGCCTCGCAGATCTGCGCGCTCAAGGACGGGAGGGTCGCCTTCATGGGCACGCCCGAGGAGATCATGCGCGAGGAGATCCTCACCGACATCTTCGACACCCCCGTCACCGTCGTTCCCGGCCCGCACGGCCCGATCGCCTGCTACTTCTAAGCGGGGCTGGTTCGCGCTTTTCTCGGAGGCCAACGTTTCCGCCCGCCGCTGCCCGCCCGACGTTTCCGCCCGCCTCAGCGGCGACGAGGCTGGGGCCGGGTAGAATGGTCGCGCGGCCCCTCGTGAAACGGCCGTGAAACGCTCATCTTCCAAGGGGTTCCCGTGCACGTCGGACTGATCGCCGTCTTCCTGCTTCTCGCTCTCGCTCTCATCGCGGGCGGCCTCTACCTCTTCATGTCCGGGCTAACCGCACGCGCCGGCGTGTGCCGCCCGCCCCTGGGGCTGCGCCTTCAGGGCGTCGAGCCGGGCTCGCAGGACTGGGAGCGCGCGCATCGTGCCGCCTGGCCGATCCTCTTCGGCGGCGGCGTCCTGGGCACCGCCCACGGCATCGCCCTGGCCGCCACGACCCTCATGGACGCGCGCATCTCCGTGCCCATCGTCTTCATCGTCTCGGGACTCATCGTCGAGGTCGGCCTCTGGCTCGTCGCCAAGGGCGCCGGAAAGGCGTCGCTGAAGTAACGCCTCGCGGGGCGCCGATGCCCCGCTCACCCGCCGCGGATACGACAAACGGGCCCCGGCCTCGTGCATCACCTCACGAGGACGGGACCCGCCGCACAGTGTCGGAGCCTCAGGCCTTGGGGCGCTCGCGGCGATCCAGCATGTACAGGGCCATCTTCGAGGGCTCGAGCGCGCGCACGGCGTGCGGCAGGCGCGTGCCGAAGTGGATGACGTCGCCGGGCTTGAGGACAACGGTGCGACCGTCGGCCTCAATTTCGAGAGCGCCCTCGAGGGTGTGCAGGATGACGGGCATCGCAGCGGTGTGCTCGCTGAGGATCTCGTCCTTATCAAAGCTGAAGAGCACCAGGCGCACGCCCTCAGCGTGCATGACGGTACGCGACACCGTGGCTTCCTCGTTGACCTGGATCATCGAGGCGATGTCCTGCAGGTCCGTCATGATGGGCGTGGGGACCTCGGTGTTCGAATCGAGGGACAGGCTCATTGGCTCTCCTTGGGTTTGCGCGCGACGATGGCGACGCCGCACAGGTGTCGATCATATTTCTGAAACGTGCGCGCCATCGTCGTGACGCGTTCACGCAGGTCTTTGTCTCGCGCGACGTTGCGCATGATGCGCAGGGCACCGCGCACGCCCTCGTCGGCGACCATTCGGCCGGGCTTGAGGAGGGCCATGGGGGCCATACGGGTTTCTTCGACGACGAGGCCGACGTCCTCGAGCGCACGCCTCCAGTCCGCGACCGTGAGGGGGCGGGCGTTGACGTTGATGGCGCGGGCAAGGGCACGGCGAATCTCGGTAGCGGGTTCTTCCCCGATGGTGTCGGGGCGCATCGCCAGCTCGTGGATGACGTAGCGGCCACCCGGGCGCAGGATGCGCGCGGCCTCGCCCATGATGGCGCGCTTGGCTTTCTCCCCCTGCATGGAGAGCATGGCTTCGCCGACGACGACGTCCACGCTCTCATCCGGCAGGCCGGTCTCGGCAGCATCAGCATTCACGCAGCGCCCCACGCCCGAGGCGATGGCGTCCACGCGCGCGGAGGCGTTCGGATCGCGCTCCACGCCCACGTAGGAGGCGGGTCCCACCCCGATGATCGCCGAGGCCGTGACGCCCAGGCCGGGCGCGAATTCGACGACGTCCGAGCCGGGCAACACGGCACGCTTGAGCGCCCACGTGCTGAGCGCGAGTCCTCCGGGGCGCAGGACCGTCTTTCCGGCGCGCGCGAGGACCCAGTGTCCGGGTGCCTTCTCGACGGGCCGGTCGGCGAAGGGCAGGGCCTCCGTCGGCGATTCACTGTGAGTTGCCATATACGCAAGTATAGCGTTATCTATTTCCTTACGCAGGGTTTTACCCACATTAAATACGCCGACGGATCCCTTCCTCTGGACTACAGGCCGATAATCTCGGCGAAAGCAGCCTTAATTGCGTCGAGGCGTTCGCGCGCCTGGTCCCAGGGCAGCGGCTCCCCGTCTGCGACCGGCAGGATCACCTCGAGGTAGCACTTGAGCTTAGGCTCGGTGCCCGAGGGGCGCGCAATGACGCGGTCCCCCGCCTCGGTAAGAACGAGGACGCCGTCCGTGGGCGGCAGGCCGCGGTATCCCTGAGAGAGGTCCGAGACCTCGACGACGGGCGAACCGGCGAGAACGGTCGGCGGCTGGGCGCGCAGGCGCGCCATACCGCTGGCGATCTGCTCGATGTCTTCGACGCGGAAGGTCAGGGGCGAACTCACGTGCAAGCCGTGCAGTCGCGCCAGGCGCTCCAGCTCGTCCCACACGCTGCGCCCCTGCGCCTTCAGCGAGGCCACGAGGGAGGCGGCGACGACCGAGGTCGCGATGCCGTCCTTGTCGCGCACGTGGGCAGGGTCCGGGCAAAAGCCGATGGCCTCCTCGTAGCCAAAGCCGAGGCCCGGGGCCCGGGCGATCCACTTGAAACCGGTGAGCGTCGTGTGGTGCTCGAGGCCGTGAGCGCGGGCGATGCGCGAGAGCAGACGCGAAGACACGATCGAGTTCGCGAGCGACCCCGTCATGCCGCGCGAAGCCAGGAACTCGCCGATCAGTGAGCCGATCTGATCGCCGCTGAGCGGACTCCATCCCGTCTCCGAGGTGGGGTCGGGCACCGCGAGCGCGCAGCGGTCCGCGTCGGGGTCGACCGCGATGATGAGGTCTGCCCCCTTCTCGCGGGCCTGCTCGATCGCCATGTCGAGGGCGCCGGCCTCTTCGGGATTGGGGAAGGGGACGGTCGGGAAGTCGGGGTCGGGATCGGCCTGGGCCGCCACGAGGGAGACGTTGGTGAATCCGGCCTCGACTAGGACTCGCGAGGTGATCTCAGCACCCACGCCGTGCATGGCGGTCAGGACGATGCGCAGGTTCTCGCGCGCCGATGCGTCGCCCGAGGCCAGGGCGGATGCACAGGCCACGTACTCCTCGCGCGGGTCCACGGCCTCGATGAGGTCGTCGTTCATCGGGACCTCATCCGCGGGCGGCGCGGCCTCGATGGCGGCCGCGATCTCGGCGTCAAAAGGCGGGACGATCTGGACGCCGCGCCCGTCGCCCTGGACGACGCTGCCGCCCAGGTAGACCTTGTAGCCGTTGTCGGGGGCGGGGTTGTGCGAGGCGGTCACCATGACACCCGCATCCGCGTCGAAGTGCAGCATCGAGAAGGAGGTCAGCGGCGTCGGGTTGGCCTGGGGCAGGGCGAGGACACGCACCCCCGCAGCCGAGGCGACGCGGCAGGCGGCCGTGGCGAACTCGGAGGACCCGTAGCGGGCGTCGCAGCCGACGACCAGCGTGGGGGTGCCCGTCGCGTGGCACTTGACGACCTCGCACAGGCCGGCGGTCGCGCGGATGACGACCGCGAGGTTCATGCGGGACTCGCCCGGACCGACCACGCCGCGCAGGCCCGCGGTGCCGAACTGGAGGGGGCCGTTCATGGCCGCGCCCACGCGGGCCGCTGCCTCCTCGTCGCCGCGCTCCGCGGCCTCAATGTCGGCGCTCAGGGCCGAGGCCGTGGCCGGGTCCGGGTCGTGGCTCGCCCACTGGCGGGCGCGCTCGAGCAGCTCCATCGTCTCAGTCCTCCAGTCCTGCCAGGATGGCCGTCGTCGCAGAGACGCCCAGGCGGGAGGCTCCGGCCTCGATCATGGCCACGGCTGTCTCGGCGTCTCGGATACCACCCGAGGCCTTGACCCCCAGGGCGTCGCCGACCGTGGCGCGCATGAGGGCGACCGCGTGGGTCGAGGCACCGCCCGCGGGGTGGAATCCCGTCGAGGTCTTCACGAAGTCAGCACCCGCAGCCATCGAGGCCGTGCACGCGGCGACAATCTCGTCGTCGGTGAGCACGGCGGACTCGATAATGACCTTGAGGACGCGCGGGGCAGGGACGACGCGACGCACGGCCGCGATCTCCTCCTCGAGCTCGTGGAGGCGTGCGTCCTTCACCAGCTCGATGTTGATGACCATGTCGATCTCGTCCGCGCCGTCGGCGACCGCCTGGGCGGCTTCGAAAGCCTTGACCTGGGGCTTGACCGCGCCCGAGGGGAAACCGACCACGCAGGCGACCTTCAGGCCCTCGGGAACGTCCAGGGGCAGCATCGAGGGGGACACGCACACCGAGAAGGTACCGGCCGCGGCACCCTCCTCAACGATGCGCGCCACGTCCGCCTTGGTGGCCTCGGGCTTGAGGATCGTGTGGTCGATCATTGCGGCCACGTCACGCTTCTTCATGGAACTACTTTCTTGTCGCATCACAGCTGGGCCAGGGGCAGGGCCAGCTCCATCATGGTGGTAAAGGAGGTCTGACGCGCCTGGGCGTCCGTAGCCTCGCCCGTGACCAGGGAGTCCGAGACCGTGAAGATACCCACGGCCTCGACACCCGCGTGAGCGGCCGTCGCGTACAGGCCGGCGGACTCCATCTCGACCGCGAGCACGCCCATGCGCTGCCAGGCCTCGTTGAAGGTCGGGTTCGCGTTGTAGAAGGTGTCGGAGGAGAGGATGTTGCCCACGTGGATCGGCACGTCGGCCTCGCGGGCGCGGCGCACCACGTCCTCAATGAGGCGGAAGGAGCCGATCGGCGCGTAGGAGCCGGGGATCTGGTACTGATCGAGGAAGGCCGAGTTCGAGCAGGCGGCCTGGGCGACCACGACGTCGTACAGGTTGACATCTGGCTGCAGAGCACCGCACGTGCCCACGCGCACGAGGCGCGTGCAGCCGAACTCGTGGATCAGCTCGTGGGCGTACAGCGAGATCGACGGGATGCCCATGCCCGAGCCCATGACGGACACCGGGGTGCCGCGATAGGTGCCGGTGTAGCCCAGCATGTTACGCACCGCGTTGAACTGGCGTGCATCCTCCAGGTAGGTCTCGGCGATGAATTTCGCGCGCAGCGGGTCTCCGGGCAGGAGGATCGTCGGCGCGATGGGGGCGGTGGGGTTGATGTGCGGTGTCGAGCGCATGTGTCCTCCTGTGGTGTCGAGGAGCCGGGGCTCCGTCGAGGCTTCTTTACCCTTGTCGCAAGGCTATGCCGTGCAATTGAAATGTGTCAACGAGTGGTTTGACAAATGTTCTCATCCGCCCGGGGCATCCTCGAACGCCCCACGCGGGATTACCCTCTCCTGCCTCTCCAGCAGAGCAAGGGCCAGGTCCTGATCGACCACGAGGTGCGTGGCCAACCCCATGTGCAGCGCCGTCTCCAGCGCCTCCGCTTTCACACGCCCGCCAGCAACGAGCACCCGCACAGGGCGAGCGCGCAGCTCCTCGAGCGTGATACCGACCGTGCGGCCGTCGACCGAGGCCAGGGCAACCGCGCCCTCGCGCGTAAAAAATCGCGAACACGCGTCCCCGACCGCGTCGCGCAGGAGCGCCTCCACCTCGTCGTCCTCGAGCTGGCCAAGGTTGAGCGAGAGGGCCTCGCGCCCCAGCGCCCCCACCGTAAAGACTGCAACGTCTACCCCGCGCCCCTCTTCCAAGACGCGGTCAATCGCCCGGTCGCGGCGCACGATGGAGAGCATCGCCGTGTCCTGGAAAATCACCGGCAGCGGCAGGTAGCGCGGCTGCGCGTCGAAAGCCTCACAAAACGCCCGCATGATCTCAAAGTCATGCGTCGCCCGCTCAGAAAACGACGTCCCGCCCTTGAGCTGCACGACGCGCACCCCCTGACGAGGGGCGCGGGTCAGGTGGGCCGCGAGCGCGCTCATCGTGCGCCCCCAGGAAATCCCCACGCTCATGCCGTCGCGCACGAGCTGAGTCATCACATCCGCACCCACGCGGCCAACCTGCTCGATGGCCTCGCTCTCGGTCATATCGCGGCCGTGGGCGACGCGCACGCTCACCAAGCCGAAGCGCTTCTCCAAGCGCAGGGCGATCTCCGAGGCATCCTCGCGGGGATCGTGGATCTCGATGGTCACGAAGCCGCGCTCACGGCCACGGGCAAGGAGTTTGGCGACCGTGGGGCGCGACAAACCCATGCGGGTGGCGACCTCGGCCTGGCTCAGTCCCTGCTGGTAGTAGAGCTTGACGGCCTCGATCGACTGTTCGTCACGCCTTTCCACGATTCCTCCTCCCTGCGCGCTCGCGGTTTCACGGCTTCAGGACACGGTCTCCAACACGACGCTGCGAGGCTCGGGGGTGACCCCGTCAGCGATCTCGATCGCGCCCGAGAGCGACTCCAGTGCACGCTCGATGCGCCACTCGTCGTCGGTGTGGAGCGTCAGCAGAGGCTGACCCGCCGCGACGCGCTCCCCCGGCTTGGCGTGGATCTCGATGCCGGCGCCCGCCTGCACCGGGTCCTCCTTGACGGCGCGGCCTGCGCCCAGCCTCCACGAGGCCACGCCCACGGACAGGGCGTCCATGCCGACAACGGTTCCCCCGGCCTCGGCGAGGACCTGGTGGGTGTGCGCGGCGCGCGGCAGCGGCGCGTCCGGGTCGCCGCCCTGCTCGTGGATCATCGCGCGCCAGCGGTCCATCGCGCGCCCGTCCGCCAGCGCGGCCTCCACGTCGGCGTCGCTCACCCCCGCGAGGTCGAGCATGTTGCGCGCGAGCTCGCAGGTCAGCTCGACGACGTCGGCGGGGCCGCCTCCAGCGAGAACCTCGATGGATTCCTCCACCTCGAGGGCGTTGCCGATCTTTCGTCCCAGCGGCACGGACATGTCGGTGAGCAGCGCGCGCGTGGCGACCCCCGCGTCGCGTCCGAGGTCGACCATCGTGCGGGCAAGCTCGCGCGCGGCGTCCAGGTCCTTCATGAAGGCACCCGATCCGACCTTGACGTCCAGGACGAGGGCTCCCGTGCCCTCGGCGATCTTCTTGCTCATGATGGAGCTGGCGATGAGCGCGATCGACTCGACGGTCGACGTGATGTCGCGCAGGGCATAAAGCTTCTTGTCCGCGGGCGCCAGGCCCGAACCAGCCGCGCAGATGACCGCACCGCAGCCGGACCCCAGCTGGGTCATGATCTCATCGTTGCTCAGCTGGGCGCGCCACCCGGGGATCGCCTCGAGCTTGTCGAGGGTGCCGCCCGTGTGCCCCAGGCCTCGGCCCGAGAGCTGCGGGACGGCCACGCCGAAGCACGCGACCAGCGGCGCCAGCGGCAGCGTAATCTTGTCGCCCACGCCGCCCGTGGAGTGCTTGTCGGCCGTCGGCTTACCGATGCCGGAAAAATCCATGCGCGCGCCCGAGCGGATCATCGCGTCCGTCCAGCGGGCAATCTCGCCCCGGTCCATGCCGCGCAGGAAAATCGCCATGGCCAGGGCGGCCATCTGCTCGTCCTTGATGACGCCCTTCGTGTAGGCGTCGATCGTCCAGTCGATCTGGTCGGGGGTCAGCACTCCCCCATCGCGCTTGACGCGGATGATGTCAACGGCATCAAAGAGAGCCATCGTCTCCTTCTTTCTCTTCCGACGAGGCCGGGGTGGCCTGGGCGACGCTCGACAGGTCGTGGGGTCCGAACGCACCGGGCAGCACCTCGGTCATCGGGGCGACGCCGCCGGGCATGAGGACCAGGCACGAGGGCCCGCCGTGCTCGTAGATGAGCTGTCGACAGCGCCCGCACGGGGCCACCGGCTCCTCGTTGCCGTTAACGGCGACGACCGCGACGAGCGTGCCACCGCCGGAGCGGATGAGGTCTGAGACCATGCCGCATTCGGCGCACAGGGTCACGCCGTAGCCTGCGTTTTCGACGTTGCAGCCGCTGACGAGCCAGCCGTCGGCGGTCAGGCCCGCAGCCCCCACGGGGAAGTTCGAGTAGGGGCAATAGGCGTGGTGCATGGCCTCGATGGCCTCGGCCAGCAGCGCCTCCCAGTCAATATCTGTTGGATCCATACGAGTTCTCACTTCACGTAGGGGATGTTCTCGGCGGCGGGCGCGCGCGACTTGCCGACGAAGCCCGCGACGGCCACGATCGTGACCACGTAGGGGATCATCGACACGAGGTCCGCGGGGATCGCGGGCTCAATGTTGGGCAGCATGCGCGCCAGGGCCTGCGCGAAACCGAACATGACGGCCGCGCCCATGGCACCCAGCGGGTTCCACTTGCCCAGGATCATGGCGGCCAAGGCGATGTAGCCGTTGCCCGCGGAGATGTTATCCGTGAAGGCCAGGCCGGAACCGATCGTGAAGAACGCGCCGCCCAAGCCCGCGAACGACGAGCCAAGGATCGTGTTGAGGGTGCGCGTGCGCCCCACGTTGATGCCGACAGTATCGGCGGCGCGCGGGTGCTCACCGCAGGCCCGCAAGCGCAGACCCCAGCGCGAACGGAACAGGAAGAACGCCAGGGCGATGACGGCCGCGTACATCAGGTACACGAGGATCGACTGGTTGAACAGGACTGGGCCGACGACCGGGATCTCCGAAAGGACGGGAATCTTGATGTCGGACAGCGAGAACTGGTTGGTGTTCAGGCTCCCGGGGGAGTTCTTCATGATCGTCCCGTAGAAGAACGTCGTCAGGCCCAGCGCCAGGACGTTCAGGACGACGCCGACGATGATCTGGTCGACCCCGTACTTGACGGAGAAGAGCGCCAGCAGGGACCCCAGGGCCGCGCCCGCGAGAGGTGCGGCGACGAGGCCCGCGTATGGGGTCTGGAAGTACGAGGCCGCCATCACGCCCGCAAACGCGCCGACGAGCAGATCGCCCTCAATCGCGATGTTGACGACGCCGACGCGCTCCGAAACGACGCCCGAGAGGGAACCGAAGATGAGCGGCGTCGAAATCGCCACGGTGGACACGAGGGTCGAGGTCAGGGTGACGACGCCCGTCGACCCGGAGCCCGCGTAGAACAGGAATCCCAGGATCGTCGACAACCCGACGACGGCCATCCCGCCAACGCGCGCCCACGCGGGCTGGGTGATGCGCCGCAGGGTCGCCACAACCGTCCACGCGGTGATCGCGATCGTCAGGACGGCGAGCACCCACACGATGGGGGCACCCGCGGTAACGATGTCGGGGATCGCATACGACTGCGACTTGTCGTACAGGCGCAGCGTCATGTCACCTCGGGCAGCCGCCGCGAAGACGACGAGCAGCACGCAGGCCGCCACGTAGATACCGGGGAGCTTCCAGGAGCGCTTGGCTTCGACCTGCGCGACCACGGTGGACTCACTTGTGCTCATCAGCGTTCCCCTTTCGCGTCTGCGCGGCCAGCGCGCGCACATCGGGCAGACGGAACAGCCAGCGCACCAGCGCCGGCGCGGCAATCAGGAGGACGATCACCGACTGCAGAATCAGGATCATGTCGATCGGCACGCCCTTGGCCTGCATCGTGTAGCCACCCGCCTTGAAGGCACCAAAGAGGAGGCCCGCACCGAATGTTCCCCACGTCTTGTTGCGCCCCAGCAGGGCCACCGTGATCGCGTCGAAGCCGATCGAACCGGCCACGTCACGCGAGACGTACCCGATGGTTCCCAAGGCCTCGTTCGCGCCAGCCAAGCCGAGGAACGCACCCGAGAGGACCATCGTGATCGCCGTGATGCGCTCGACCGATATGCCTGCCGTACGGGCGGCTGCCGCGTTCGCGCCAACCGCGCGAATCTGGAATCCCAGCGTCGAACGCTCGATCAGCCACCAGAAGAAGGCGAGGGCAACCAGGGCGACGATGAAACCGACATGCAGCTTGAAGGGGGCGGGTAGCAGGCGCGCGAGAGCCGCGCTGTCCGCAACCTTCGGCGTCACCGGCTGGTTCGAACCGGGCACCTGCCACGCCTTCTGCGTGAGCGTGTATCCCAGACCCAGCGTCGCGATCGAGTTGAGCATGATCGTCACGATCACCTCGTTCGCGCCCGTCTTCGCCTTCAAGACGCCCGCGATGCCGCCGTACAGACCACCCGCAATAATCGCGACGAGGAGGGCCACCAGCGTGTGCACAACGGGCGGCAGGTTCACCGCGAAGCCCACCCACACGGCCGCGAGCGCTCCGACGATGATCTGGCCCTTACCGCCGATGTTGAACAGCCCCGCCCGGAAGCCAAGCGCCAGGCCCAGGCCCGAAATAATCAGCGGGATCGAATAGAACAGGGAGTCCGTCAGAGGCTTGATCTGGCGGACGAAGGTCGCCGCATTGGGGTCGATGATCGACCCGCGGAACATCGCGTAGTAGGCGTCCAGAACGGATGCGCCCGACAGCGCGATGAGGACCGCACCGATCACAAACGCAATGAGGACGGCCAGCACCGAGACGAACCACTGCGAGCCAAAGATCCGGGTGAGGATGCCCGGCCCGTTACTCGTGCGCGCGCTCATTGTTCCTCCTTCCTATGTGCCCCATCATCGTGAGCGGAATCCGAGGAGGCGGCCACGGCCTCGTCCAAGGGGACGCCCGCCATCATCAGGCCGAGGACGTCGCGGCCCGTGTCAGCTGGGACGATGCCCACGATGCGGCCGCGATACATGACGGCGATACGGTCCGCCAGCGAGACAACCTCGTCGAGCTCCGACGAAATAAGCAGGACCGCGCAGCCCTGGTCCCGCACGTCCACGATCCGGCGGTGAATGAACTCAATCGAACCGACATCCACGCCGCGCGTCGGCTGGTTGGCGACCAAGAGCGTCAGGTCGCGCGACATCTCTCGGGCAACGACCACTTTTTGTTGATTGCCGCCCGACAGGGAGGACACGGGATCCTCAATCGAGGTCAGGCGGATGTCGTATTCCTTTTCCTTGTCGCGGGCGTTGCGCGCGATCGCGCCGCGCTTGAGGGAACCCGCGGCCGAGAAGGAGGAGGAGCGGAACTGGTCCAGCACCAGGTTATCCGCGATCGAAAACGAGGCGATGATGCCATCCGTCGAGCGGTCCTCGGGGATAAAACCGACTCCCGCGTCCAGGGACTGACGCGGCTTCGCACGCGTAATGTCCGCGCCCTCAAGGCGGATGACGCCGCTGTCGGGGGTGCGCAGGCCCAGGATCACCTCCGCCAGCTCCGTCTGCCCGTTGCCCTGCACGCCCGCGACCGCCAGGATCTCACCGCGCGGAACGTCGAAGGACACGTGGTCGAGAAGCGGCACACCGCCCGCGCCGAGCAGGGACACGTCCTCGAAGGCTAGGCCGCCGCCAGCGGGACGCGCGGGCTCTTTCTCCACGCGCATGAGCACCTCGCGACCCACCATCTGTGTGGCCAACGAGGCCTCGGAATCGCTCGGGGACGCGTGCCCCACGACCCGGCCGCGGCGAATGACCGTGATCTCGTCGGCCACGGCGCGCACCTCGCGCAGCTTGTGGGTGATGAACACGATCGAGGTCCCGGCATCGGCGAGCTGACGCATGATCGTCATCAGCTCATCCGTCTCCTGAGGGGTCAGCACGGCCGTCGGCTCATCGAGGATGAGGACCTTCGCCTGGCGCGACAGGGCTTTGACGATCTCCACCCGCTGCTGCGCACCCACCGGCAGATCCTCAATGAGGGCATCCGGGTCCAGGTCGAAGCCGAAACGCGCCGACACCTCGCGCACCGTGCGCCGTGCGCGCTCTCGGCTGATAATCCCCGCCGGGCCGGTCGGCTCAAAACCCAGGGCAATCGACTCCGCGACCGTGAAAACAGGGATCAGCATGAAGTGCTGGTGCACCATGCCGATACCCGCCGCGACCGCATCTCCCGGCCCCTTGAACGTCACGGGCTCTCCGTCGATGAGAATTTCACCCTCATCGGGTGCGTGCATGCCGTACAAGACGTTCATGAGCGTGGACTTGCCCGCGCCATTCTCTCCGAGCAGGGCGTGAATATGCCCCTCCTCGATCGTTAAATCAATCGAGTCATTGGCGATGAGGGGACCAAACCTCTTCGTGATCCCCCGCAGCTCTAATTTCATTCCTTCGACCTTCCCCAGCCGGTGGGCGCACCCCGCCCGATGCCCGTGTGGGGCCGGCAGCGTCACCGCCGCCAGCCCCACACGTTTCGCATCACTTCGGGGCGTTCTGCGATTCGATCACGAGCTTGCCGGACTTGATGTCGTCCGTGAGCTTGCTCAGATCCGCCTTCAGCTCGGCGGACACCTTGTCATCGAAATCGTGGAACGGGGCGATCGAGACGCCGCCGTTGGCCAGGGTGCCCACGTACGGGGTCGCGCTGAACTTACCGTTCACGGAGTCCTGAATCGCCTGCTCGACGGAGGCGCCGATCTCCTTCATGACCGAGGTCAGCACGATCGAGGAGTAGTCGGGGTTCGCCTCGTACCAGTCGGAGTCAACGCCGATGATCCAGGTGTTTCCATCCGCCTTGGCGGCCGCAGCAGCACCCAGGCCGACCGGGCCCGCGACGGGCATGATGATGTCCGCACCCTGGGAGATGAACTGCTGCGCCTGCTCCTTGCCCAGCGTCTGATCGTCGAAGGACTGCGTAAAGGAGCCGTTCTGCGTGGCCTTGTCCCAGCCGAGCAGCTGGACGCTCGTCCCCTTGGCCTTGTTGTAGGCCGCAACACCGTCGGCGAAGCCGTCCATGAACACCGTCACCGAGGGGATCTGGATGCCACCGAAGGTCGCGACCTTGCCGGTCTTCGTCATGCCGGCGGCCACGTAGCCCGCCAGGAAGGCGGCCTCGGCCGTGTTGAAGAGCAGCGGGCGCGCGTTCTCCACCGTCACCGTGTTGTTGTTGCCGTCGTTGAAGCTGGAGTCGACGAGGGCGTAGTGCAGGTCCTTGTTCTCGTCCGCAGAGGCGTGGATGGCCTTCTCCAGGTTGAAGCCGACGCCGATGATCAGGTTGCAGCCGTCAGAGACCATGGACTCCACGTTCGGGTTGAAGTCGGCGTCCGAGTTGGACTCGGCCGTGTTGATCTGGATACCGAGGCTGGACTGGGAGGCCTTGAGGCCGTCATAGGCGGACTCGTTGAATGACTTATCGTCCCAGCCGCCGGCGTCCGAGACCGCGCAGGCCTTGAACGAGCTGGCGTCCTTCGTCCCCGTGGACTGGCTGGTGGTGGCCCCTCCGCCGCCACCGCAGCCGGCCAAGGCGAGGGTTGCGACTCCCGCCGCGGCGAGGAGCTTCGTGAGGTGCTTCATGAGTGTTTTCCTCCGTTGATGTGGATTCTTCCTTGAACCGGTGGCGGCGCGAGCCGCGGATCGTGTCCGCGCAGCCATTGCGCGAACATTTGTCATGATCGACTTTTACGTCTGATCCGAGTGTCTCGCGCCGCCTCCGGGCCTGTCAAGGGCTACTTGTTCTCGCTTTGGTAACGATTGGCGCGGCGACGGGCGAGCAGCCCGGCAACACCGATCGCACCGACAAACAGCGCTCCGACCAGGCCCTCCGTGTCCGCGCCCGTGCGGGCCAGGGAGCTCTTGGGAGCCTTCGCGTTCTTGTGCTGCGTCGGAGCTGGCGCCTGGGTGCCAGACTGGGAACCATCCGCAGCATCGGCCGAGGGGCTCGGGGCGGGTGCCGACGTACCGGCACAGGTCACGGGGATCGTCAGGCCGTCCGAGGCCTCGACGACCGTCGCGAAGTCGGTGGCGACCGTGACGGGCACGTTCACAACCTCGCCAGCGGCCTTGCCCTCGCAGGCGCCGACGACCGTCACGTCCACGCTCGCCTGGCCAGCGCCGTCCGTCGTGATGACCGAGGCAGCATCAGAGGCATGCGCGTCCACGAGGGAGTTATCGACCTCGGCCACGGCCTGCGCTCCCCCGGCGCTCACGCGCACCTTCGTGGTGATGGACGGCCCCTCGGAGAAGGACAGGCCGCGCAGCGGGATCGTCACCGTCGAGCCGTCGGCGACCGCCTCGGTGGGCAGGGTCAGGCCGATCGAGGACTTCGCCTCGCGCGGCGTCAGGCCTCCGGTGGCCTGGAGGGAGCGAGCCGCCGTCCCCGAATGCGCGCCCAAGTATGCGTTGAAGGAATCGCGGTCCAGGTTTCCATTCGTGGTGGCCGCTCCCCCTCGGGTCAGCGCGTCGAAGGAGTCGCCGCCAGCGAGCAGGAAGGTCACGGACCCGACCGTGTACGTCGCGTCGGCCTTGAGGGGCTCGCCGTTGATCGTCACCGACGTGATGCGCTCACCGTAGGGCTTCGCCGGGTCATAGGTGTAGTGCACGTTCGAGGATAGGCCGAGCTTGAGCATGGGCCGGGAGTTCTGCGAGTTCAGGTCCGTCTTCCACTGCTGCTCGAGCGCGTCCTTGACGTCCGATCCCTTGAGCGTGACGTATCCCAGCTCGTTGGAGAAGGGCTCGACCTCGTAGGTCTGCGCGTACGTGATCGTCCCGTCCTCGTTCGGCACCAGGTCGGCGCGCAGGCCGCCCGCGTTGATCATGCCGATGTCGACGCTCTTTCCGTCCGGGGTGAGGATCGTTTCGCGCAGGGAGTCAGCGACCAGGTCGCCCAGGGAGGACTCGATACCGCGGTTCGAACCCGGCTCGGTCAGCCCGTCGGGGGTCGTGAAAACGCCGCGCATGAAAGGTGTCGTGTATCCGGTAGCGACGACGCGCTTGCCGGCTTCCTTCGAGTCGGCCTCAGCCTTATCGACGATGGCCTGAGTATCGGGGTCCGCACCGCACTGGGCGACCTCGGCGGCCGGGATGAGGATCGAGTCCGCACTGGTGACCTGGCGCGTCGCGGGGTCGATCGTCAGGCGGATGAGACCCAGGTTGTCCGTGTAGGAGCCCGACGCGATGCCCGCCAGGCGCGGGTTCGCGGAGTTGAAGGCCTCGACCGAGTTGACGTGGTCAAACTCGTAGGGCACGTGCGTGTCCCCACCCATGAGGCCGTCGACGTCCTTGCCGACCTTCGTGTAGTTGTTCTTCACGTCGTCGTCCAGCATGGCGATGACAACGTCTGCCTCTCCGCTGGTCTTCAGCTTGGCCGCCAGGGAGTTGATGCGCGCAATCGGATCACTGAAGGTCAGGCCTGCCGTCGTGCCGGGGCTCAGCTTGTAGGGTACGTCCTGCGCGATCGCGCCGATGAACGCCACCTTCATGCCCGAGGGCGACGTCCACACCTTGTAGTCCCCCAGATACGGGATGCCGTCACCGTAGGTGCCCATGCCCTCGATATTGGCCCCCAGGTAGGGGAAGGTCGCCTGCACGAACTCGCTCGGGTTCGACCCGTCAACGCGCTGCTTGAAGACGGCCTGTCCCATGTCCAGCTCGTGGTTGCCAATCGTCGAGGCCAGGGGATCCATCGTGTTGAGCGCCGCGATGGTCGGGTTGTCCTTGAGCGCGCCCGAAATGTAGGGGGATGCGCCGATGTTGTCGCCCAGCAGCGTGAACGAGGAGTTGGGGTTCGTCGCGCGTGCCTTCTTCAGATAGCAGTTCATCGCGGGCAGCCCGGCCTCGCGCACGACGCCCTTCTTGGTGACCTGTTGGATGTGTCCGTGCACGTCCGTCAGGGTGTAGAGGTCCAGGGTGATCGGCGCGGCCTCGTCCGCTGAGGCCTCGTCCTGCCCGGCCGCGAGCGCTGCGGCTGGCAGGGATGCCAGGGAGAGGGCGGCCGCCGAGGCGAGCGCGAAGCGAGTCCATGGTCTGTACATGGGTGTGTTCCTTTCATTGGGGCGCCGGCGGCGCGTCCTGCGTGGTGCGTGGGGAGTTCGTGGGGTCAGCCGCGGCGACGGCGACGCGCGACGAGGAGGAGGCCACCGCCCACTGCGGCGAGGAGGACATCCAAGCCCACCGCTCGGTCGGCATCGGTACCGGTGCGCGGCAGGTTGCCTGGGGTGCGGGTCTGGCGCGTGGGCGTCGTGCGGGGCGAGGCCGTGGTCCCCTGGGAGAGGCCGCGCTGGGGCGCCGGGGACGGGGACTGGGACGAGGCCGGGCTGGGGGCATCCGTGGGGGCGGCGGATGGGTCGGCGCTCGGCGCCGGGGCTGGGTTCTCTCCGCCGCCCAGGGTGAGCCCGATGAGCTCGGGGTTGTGATCCGAGGAGCGGTAGGGGTTGTCCGCCTCGACGGCCAGGTGAGCGTTCATACCGGCCCGCGAGTATTCGAATGCGATGGACTCTTGGGCGTTGACAGCCCAGCTGGTCACCCCCGCGAGGAGCGGCTTGGCGGCCGCGTTGGCGAAGACGTGGTCGAGGGATCCCGAGCGCCCCGAGTAAACGTAGGAGGCCTCGCCCGCGCCGGACACGTGCGCCCAGCCCGCAGTTTCGAGGACCTTGATCGGGTCCTCCTGGGAGTAGGAGTTGAAGTCGCCGACGAGCAGGGTCGGCTTGTCCGAAAAGCGGGCGGCGAAGGATGCCAGCGCCTCGGCCTGTGCGACGCGGATCGCGTTCGCGTTGCCCTGCCCATCACCGTTGTCGACGTTACCCTCGCCCGCGCCCTCGGGGACGGAACCCTTCGACTTGAAGTGGTTGGCGATGACCACGAAGGATGCGGGTGCGGTTCGCTCGGCGGTGACACGCACGAACTCCTGAGCAAGAGGCTGGCGCGCCAGGCCCGTGAACGCCGGGTCGTCGTCAATGAGCGACTCACCGATGGGGGCGACGGTCGCGGGCTTGTAGATGAAGGCGACGCGGATGACGTCCTCGGCCTCGGGAACGGTCTTGGGCGAGGGCACGTACGCCCAGGTCCCCGCTCCCGCTGCCTTGTTGAGGGCCTCGACAAGGCGCGCCAGGGATGCGTCGCGGTCCGTTCCCACGCCCACGGCCACCGGGTTTTCGATCTCCTCCAGGGCGACCACGTCGGCCCCCAAGGCGTTGATCGCTGAGACGATCTTGGCCTCCTGGTTCGCGAAGGCCTCGCGCGAGAACGCGCCGCGCACCTTGCACTTCTTCGCCGTCACGAAGGCGCCCGTGCGGTCGGGGTAGCCCGTGCATCCGGCCTCGTCGACGCCCAGGTCCGAGAAGTAGTTGAGGACATTGAAGGTCGCCACGCGCGTGTCACCTCCGACCGTGGGGGCGCTCGGACGCTGCCCCGTGATGGTGACGGGCGAGCGGTCAGGGTACCCGGCGACCATGGAGGTCGGCTGGAAAACGAAGGACCCGTGCCTGGGTTCGAGGACAACCGGCCCCAAGAAGGACACGTGGTAGCCGACGCGCGCGGGTGAGCCGTTCGCCAGGTAGGCGTAGGCCACCTCGGTGGCGGCCCCCTTCAGCAGGTTCGTGTTCGTGCCGTCATCGAGGGCAATGACGCGCGCGGCATTGGCGGCCTCGTAGTCGCGGGCCGCCTGCCCGGGTGCGACCACGTCGGTGGCCGAGCGCAACGGGCTCTCACCCGGAGTGAGGGCGAGGGTGCCGTATTGGTTCGTCTGGTAGTTGTCGGTGATGGTCCACGTGCCCTGGGGAGCCAGGAGCATCGACTCGTAGGGCTCCGCCTGATCGGGGGTAGGGACACCGGTCACCGGCGTGGGTGTCACGGCCTGGCAGCCCTCGACGTTACTCACGGAGGTCACCGCCAACTGGGTGAGGCTCTGCGGGTTTCCCTTCGCGGTCGTCGCAGGGAACTCACCAACCGTTCCGGTGACGCGCACGCACGTTCCGACCGCTGGAACCTGGCCGTCCTTCCCCGCGTAGACAAACAGAGCATCCGAACTCGCGCGTCCCTCATCCCACGCGCCGCCCGACCCGGGGGTCTGGATCGTGTAGCCGTCCAGCGTCGCGCCCAAGCCGGACTCGGCGGCCGGGTACGCGGCGGTCACAACGCCAAGCGTCGTCACGGCGGCCCCCACCATTGCGGAATCATCCCCCGCGCCCACGGCCTGGATGTCCGGGATCGGCGTATCGACGAGGCCTGGGCTGGCCTCCCCCGACTGCGCGGAAGTCTCGGGAGCGGAAGACTGAGCGGGCTGCGTCGGCTCCTCAGGCTGCGCCGCACCTGACTGGGCCTGCGTGCCCTCAGTCTGCGCAGCTCCCGACTGGCTTGCTTCCACAGCACCCGATTGGCCCGCATCAGCCGCCCATGCGGCGGGCACAAGCCCGATCGCGGACAGCGCGAGCGCGCCGAATGCAGCTAGTGATCGTGTCCCGCACTTCATCGGGATGTCCTCTCAACCTCACCTCACCGTGAGGGGCCGACCAGCCCCGTGCCGCAGGCGTCTTTACCAACGGCAACACGAGTTATGACAAGTGTAATCACATGCACACGTGTGCGGAAGACATTGAGAATATTCCCGCAAATACAAGGCGTTTCCGGGCGAGCGTGCACCCGACAGCGAGAAGCGGCCCCGGCCTCGTCAAACTGAGCCGAGGTCGCGGCGTTCCCCAGGCCTCGGCATACCCAGCCCCGGCCTCGTCGCGGAGCGAACGAAGGTTAGGACGCCGAGTACGGGGAGACGACCACCTGGGCGCGCTGCAGATCCTTGACCTCCGAGTATCCCGTCGAGGCCATGGTCCGTTTGAGCGCGCCAATGAAGTTCAGCGAACCATCCGCGCGCGTCGAGGGGCCATAGAGGATCTGCTCAAGCGTGCCCGTCGTACCCACGTGGACGCGCTGGCCGCGCGGCATATCCGGGTGCGTCGCCTCCGACCCCCAGTGCCAGCCGCGCCCGGGAGCCTCCTCCGCGCGGGCGATGGCAGCACCCAGCATGACAGCGTCCGCGCCGCACGCAATCGCGCGCGACAGGTCACCGGAGCGGCCAATGCCGCCGTCCGCGATGACGTGCACGTAGCGGCCGCCAGACTCGTCCATGTAGTCGCGACGGGCTGCCGCCACGTCCGCGATCGCCGTCGCCATGGGCGCGTGCACGCCCAGGGACTGGCGCGTCGAGTGCGCCGCTCCCCCGCCAAAACCGACGAGGACACCCGCCGCGCCCGTACGCATCAGGTGCAGAGCCGCCGCATCCGTACACACGCCACCGACGATGACGGGGACGTCCAGCTCGTAGATGAAACGCTTGAGATTGAGGGGCTCGCTGCGCGAGGAGACATGCTCGGCGGACACGGTCGAGCCGCGAATGATGAACAGGTCAACGCCCGCGTCCACGACCGCGCGCCAGTACTTCTGCACGCGCTGGGGTGAGAGCTTGCCGGCGACCACCACGCCGGCTTCGCGCAGCTGCTTGAGGCGCGCGGTGATCAGCGACGGCTTAATCGGCTCCGAATAGATGCGCTGGAGGGACGCGATCGACTCCTCCTCGCCCAGGTGGGAGATGCGCTCAAGGATCGGGGTCGGATCCTCGTAGCGGGTCCACAGGCCATCCAGGTCGAGCACGCCGATACCACCGAGGCGGCCGAAGGCGATCGCCGTCTCCGGGCTCATCACCGAGTCCATCGGGGCCGCCATCACGGGAATGTCGACGTGGTAAGCGTCGATCTGCCAGCCCACGTTGACGTCTTCGGGATCCCGGGTGCGCCGCGCGGGCACGAGGGCGATATCGTCCAGCGTGTAGGCGCGGCGCCCGCGCTTGCCACGACCGATTTCCACTTCGTCGCTCATGACCCGATTCTACTGCCTCCAGCACGCTTCCACTGCCTCCGGGACGCAGATGTGCCCGCCCTCTGCCACACTGGAGTCACCGGCAAGGCGAGGAGCAATCATGAGCTGGATCGACGACCCATGGATGGGTTTTGACACCGAGACGACGGGCGTGCGCGCACTCAAGGACCGCCTCGTCACCGCCGCGCTGGTGCTGCGCATCGACGGCGCCTCCTACCGCAGCGGCGTCAGCGCCCCCGACCAGGTGGCCACGTGGCTGACCGACCCGGGCGTCGAGATCCCCGAGCAGGCCACGGCCGTCCACGGCATCACGACCGAGCAGGCGCGCCGCGACGGCCGCCCCATCGAGGAGGTCCTGCACGAGCTGGCCGGTTCCATCGTCGAGCACTGGCTGCGCGGATACCCAGTCGTCGCCTTCAACGCGACGTACGACATCACGCTGGTGAACCAGGAGCTGCGCCGCCACCACCTGGGGTCTTTCGAGGAGCGCCTCGAGGGTGCGCCGATGCTGGTCGTCGACCCGCTCGTCTTGGATCGTAAGCTCGACCGCTTCCGCAAGGGCAAGAAGACGCTGACGGAGATGGCGCCCGTCTACGGGGCGGTCGCTTCCCCGGACGCTCACACGGCCGAGGTCGACGTGGCCATGACGCTCGACGTGCTCGCCGGCATGGTGGATAAGTACCCGCAGCTGGGCTCCATGAGCGCCCTGGAGCTCATGGATTATCAGCTCCAGGCTCACCAGGATTGGGCCGAGGACTTCGAGAAGTACCTGCGCAAGCAGGGCAAGGACGCGAACATCGACCGCGAGTGGCCCCAGATCACGCCGCGAGGCCGCGGCGGCGACCAGGAGTAAGAACGCTTCAGGCGGGGGTCGGGTGCCGGCCCCCGTTTTCGTTGTGTCTGAAGAGTCCTCCGTGCGGTGCATGTGCGAGGCAGTGGCCGGGTTCAGCCGCGCCCGGTGGGCGGCCGCATGACCGGCTGCTCAGCACGCGCTACACACCACCAGTGTGGAGGGCACCGCAGGTAGCACGGCCTGTCTCTCTCCCCCAAAAGTCGCATGCAATTCGATTAGGTGAAGATTCAACAGAGTCTGAAAACGTTGCAATTCCAACGCTCATCTTTCAATGCATGAAAGGTTGACAGGGAAATTGCATGCGACATTGTCAGGGAACTTTCCCTATGTCCTACACAGGACCAGACGAAGGGGCATGACACCAGTTAGGGAGCATTACACCACCTCCGAACTGGTGTAATACCCGGCTAAGTGGTGTCACACCACTTAGCAACAAGCCTAAATGCGGGCTCGCTCGAGTGGAGAGGTCAAGGTCATCGGCCGCCAGCTCACATACGGATAGGTAAGCAACATCCGGATAGGTAACGAACATCCGGATAGCTTAATAACCTATCCGGATGTGCATAACCTATCCGCGTGTGCACAACCTATCCGGATAAGCCCATGCAGAGGGCGCCGGCGGGGCCGCAAGGCCTGACCGGGCACACACCACGTGCCACCAGCAAGGAGGGCGCCGGCGGGTAGCGATACCCGTTCGCCCACAAAAGTCGCATGCAATTCGATTGGATGAAGATTCAACAAAGCTCGAAAACGTTGCAATTCCAACGCTCAAAATTCATGGTTTGAAATAGTCACAGGGGAATTGCATGCGAAATTGGTTGGGGGATCAGCGGTGAAGAGGCGCGAGGGCTGCAGGTGACGTGGGCCTGGCCGGGCTTCGAGCCGACACACCGAGCGAAGCTCGCGGCGCAGACGGCGAGCGGGCGGGCGGGCCGAGCGAAGCTCGCGGCGCGGACGGCGGGCGGGCCCGACGGCGCCCGGAACACCGGCGGCGCAGCCACCAGGAACGCCGGTGGCGCAGCAGCAATGCGGGTATGCGAGAGGCCCGGAGGCGAGTCACCACCTCCGGGCCTCTACGCACAGCTCACTTTTCCTTGATGAGGTCCAACCACGTGCGGCGTTCACCCACGAGGAAGCCGAAGTCGCGGTTCTGGTCCGCGATGGCGGCGTCGGTCGCGGGGTTCTTGATGAGTGCGGCCAGCACGTCGGGGGCGGCGGTGATGGCACCCACGCCCTGGCGGACCAGCTCAAGGACCTGCTCAGAGTTCTTGAAGGACGCGGCCAGCACGTCGGCCTTCAAGTCGTAGGAACGCAGGGTGCGGTGGATTTCGGAGGCGACGCGCACGCCGTCGATGCCGTAGTTGTCCATGCGGTTGACATAGGGGGCGACGTAGCGGGCGCCCGCCTTGGCGGCCATGAAGCCCTGCATCGAGGAGTGGATGCCGGTCGCGGTGACCTGCATGCCTTCGCGCACGATGCGCGGGATGGCGGCGAAACCTTCGCGCGTGACGGGGAGCTTGATGAAGAGGTTGCCGCCGATCTCGCCGCGCAGGGCACGGGCCTCGGCGACCATGTCATCGGCGCGCTGGGAGACGATCTGGACGTGCAGCTGAGCGCCGTCGGGCAGGAGCTGCTTAATGGCGTGGAGCACCTCGAGAGGTTCCTTGCCCTCGCGGTACAGGATCGTCGGGTTAGTGGTCACGCCGTCGATGGGCAGGTATTCCAGGGTCTTGGCGATGGAATCGACGTTCGCGTGATCGATGAGGATGAGCATCTGAGCAGCTCCTTTGCGGTGTTGTGAGTTTTCGCACCCCTAGGATAGCGCGGGCGGGAGCAGCCCAGCGACTGCTCCCGCCCGTCATGACCTCTCGATCTGCGATTACTTCGCTGATGAGGAGTGGTAGTTCGGCGCTTCCGTCGTCATCTGGACGTCGTGCGGGTGCGACTCGCGCAGGCCCGCGCTGGTGATGCGCACGAAGCGACCGTTGGCCTTGACCTGGGAAATCGTGGAGGCACCCAGGTAGAACATGGTCTGGTGCAGGCCGCCGACGAGCTGGTAGATCACCGACGCGAGGGAACCGGTGTAGGGCACCTGGCCCTCGATGCCCTCGGGGACGATCTTGTCGTCGGAGGTGACGTCGGCCTGGAAGTAGCGGTCCTTGGAGTAGGACTTGCGCCCGCGCGAGCTCATCGCGCCGAGCGAGCCCATGCCGCGGTAGCGCTTGAACTGCTTGCCGTTGGTGAACACGACCTCGCCGGGGGATTCCTCGCAGCCGGCCAGCAGGGAGCCGAGCATGACGGTGTCGGCGCCGGCCACGAGGGCCTTGCCGATGTCGCCCGAGTACTGCAGGCCGCCGTCCGCGATGAGCGGGACTCCGGCGGGACCGCAGGCCTGGGCGGCCAGGTGGATCGCGGTGATCTGGGGGACGCCGACGCCGGCGACGACGCGGGTCGTGCAGATCGATCCGGGGCCCACACCGACCTTGACGGCGTCGACGCCCGCGTCGATGAGCGCCTGCGCGCCTTCGGTCGTGGCGACGTTGCCGCCGATGATGTCGATGCCCTCAAACGTCGGGTCGGCCTTGATGCGGCGGATCATGTCGAGGGCCAGCTGGGCGCCGCCGTTCGCGGTGTCGACGACCAGGACGTCCACGCCGGCCTCGGCCAGGGCGGTGGCGCGCTCCCAGGTGTCGCCCCAGTAGCCGACGGCCGCGCCGACGACGAGGCGGCCGCGCGAGTCCTTCGTGGCGTTGGGGTACTGCTCGGTCTTGACGAAGTCCTTGACGGTGATGAGGCCGGTCAGGTGGTCGTTCTCGTCGACGATGGGCAGCTTTTCGACGCGGTGTTCGGCCAGCAGGTGCTTGGCGTGTTCACGGGAGATGCCGACCTGTCCGACGACGAGGCGGTCGCGCGGGGTCATGCAGTCGCGCACGCGCAGGGTGGCCCATTCGCTCTGGGGGACGAAGCGCAGGTCGCGGTTCGTGATGATGCCCAGGAGTGCGCCGTCCTCGTTCACGACGGGCAGGCCGGAGACGCGGTAGTGGCCGCAGAGGCGGTCGAGTTCGTCGATGGTGGCGTCGGGGCCGACGGTCACCGGGTCTTCGACCATGCCGGATTCGCTGCGCTTGACCTGGCGGACTTGCGCGGCCTGTTCCTCGATGGAGAGGTTGCGGTGGAGGATGCCGATGCCGCCCTGGCGGGCCATGGCGATGGCCATGCGCGCCTCGGTGACGGTGTCCATGGCGGCGGACAGGAGCGGGACGCGCAGCGAGATGTTTGTCGTCAGGCGACTGCTCGTGTCAACGGATGAAGGAACGACGTCCGTGAGCTCGGGAAGGAGCAGGACGTCGTCGTAGGTGAGGCCGGTGAGGCCGAAAGGATCATGTGTAGCGAGTTCTCCCATGGGCCAATTGTAGGCGGTCGGTGGCGCTTTCGCGTCCTCGCCTCCGCACATATGCCACAGCCGGGCATGAACGGGACGAGGCCGGGGCGCCCGCGCTGCCCTCAGGAGGTCGCGCTGGGGGTGGACTGGGAGGCGGAGCGGGCGGCGGTTGCGCCGGTGACTGTGAGATGGATCGGGGCGGCGCCTCGTGCCAGCATGCGGGCGGCGGTGAGGGCGTCGGGGCGCCCCTCCCACACGAGCATGGAGACGGAGCCGTCGGGCGCGACTTCGTGGATCCAGCGTCCCATCCCGGCGCGGGCGTGGGAGTCGGCCCAGGCGACGGCGCGGGCGTAGTCGACGGCGAGGTCCTCGGCGCGCGAGGGGTCCACGACCTCGGCGAGGACGCGGGCAGCACTCGCAGCCTCGCAGACGACCCAGTGCATGCGCTGGGGGGCGGCGACAACGCCTGTGGGGTCGAGGGTGTAGACGATGCCGCCCACGCCTTCGTCCGTCCACCCGTCGGCGAGGGCGCGGTCGTAGAGGGCGGTCGCCGTGTCGATCATCCACGGGCCGGGTTGTTCGCCCATGTGGGTGAGGATGGCGTAGGCCTGCCCGATGAGGCGAGCGGCTTTGAATCCGAGGCCGGGGAGGGTATCTCCGGGGCGGATGAGCTCGACGGGGGCTTGGTCGGCCGAGGCGGGCAGGGGGCGCCATTCCTCGTCGTAGAGGTCGGGCAGGGCGAAGCCGCAGCGCGCGGCGATCTCGCCGACGAGGCGCAGGATTGAGCGCGCGCGGTCGAACCAGACGCGCTCCCCCGTCGCTTCCCAGGCCGCCAGGTAGGCCTGCGCGGTGTCGAGGTTGGTGGAGAGGCGACGCAGGGGCGAGCGCTTGCCAGTCGCGGCCTCGATCTCCTCGCGCACGGCACCGGCGCACGGGTCCCACCAGCGCTGATCCTGGTCCGCTTCAAGGTCGGCGAGCAGGTCGCGCGCCTCATCGTGCCCGACCATCACGGCGGCGGCCGCAGCGCCGATCATCGCCGACTGGGCACGCTGAGAGAAGATCGCCCGAGGAACAGGGGTCGCACTATTTTCCGAGGTGGGCACGACCTCGGCGTACCAGGATCCGTTCGGGGCGCGCAGGGGTCCGGTCAGGGCGGCGAGGCCATGGCTGACCAGGTGCGCGGTCCCCTCGATGCCCCGCATCTGCGCGAGGGCGAAGACGTGCGTCATGCGCGCACTGATACGCGCGTCGAGGGGGCGTCCGAGGTCCACCTGACCGTCGGCGCGCAGGAAGGCGAAACCGACCCGCGCCTTCGACCGGGAAGCGAAGGCGACGAGCGCGTCAAAATCAGCGTCGAAAGCGCGGCGCAGGTCTTCGTTGTTCCAGGGGGCGTTCATGACTGTTCTCCTGCCGGTACGTGCCTTCACGGTATCACCTGACCAAGCGCTGCGGGCGGAGGCGGGGACGCTGAGCGCGCAGTTGAGCAGGCAATTGCGCGTGAGCCGTCAAGCGCGTCAGGAGCGGCCGACCAGCTGCAGATCCGCTTGGGGTGCGAGGAGCGCGAGGGCTTCTTCGACGCAGGCGCTGATCGTTCGCACGCGCTGGACGTGTGGAGAGAGGACGTCGGGGGCGTCCGTGCCCACCATGATCGTGGGAACGCCGTAGCGGGCGACCAGGCTTTCGACGGTGTGCGCGCAGGCGGGACCGCAGCCCAGGACGACGGTCAGTGCGGGAACGCCGCCACGCACGTATTCGCGGAAGCGATCGGCGACGCCGACACCTCCGTAGTTCTCGCTGGAGAGCAGGCGAACATCACACCCGTACCAGGCCAGGGCGACGCCGACGACCTGGGCCGGTGTCTCGTGGAGGGCATCGCTGACGATTGCGATACGGTCCCCGCCGATGAGGGCGCGCGTGGGCCGCGACTGGTAAGCGCAGCGGCATACGCGCTGGAAGGCGTTGACGAGCATGATGGCGGGCGAGGATCCGACCGGGTCGCCGCCGGGTGCGGATCGCAGAGATTTGAGGGCGGGTTCGACGAAGCGTGACCACGTATGGACGAGGCCGTGGCTGGCGACCGCCGATTCGAGCACTTCCTCGAGGCGCTCGTAGTCGTCGGCGAGGACCACGGTGCGCAGCTGTGCGGCGTTGTCGGGGCCGGATTGGGGCAGGCGTGCCCGTTCGGCCAGGGCACGTTTGGCTGCCTCGGCGGCGGGCAACCCGGCGCGCACGTGGTGGATCATGGCGCGCAGGCGTTCAACGTCCTCGGGCAGGTAGCGACGGCGCGCTCCGGCTTCTCGTTGCGCGGGGCCGAGGCCGTAGCGTCGTTCCCAGGTACGCAGCGTCGACGCTGACACGCCGAGTTCGTCGGAGACGGAGGAGACGGTACGGGAGCGGTCGGCGAGAGCCGACTGCTCGATGATCGCCCGTGGCATGCCTGCTCCTCTCCGCATTGTGTCGGTGTTTGTCCGGTACCCCGATTCTTGCGTGTGAGAAGCTGACACGCCACAGGAACGACCCCAGGCACACACAAAAAGTTGTTCATAAAGTTATTCACTGCTCGTTCAACTCGCGTGCCTGAGTTTTTTCGGGGTTTTAACAGTCCAGACCCCCACATGCTGAGAACTGGATCATAATTCGAGAAAGATCCTTGAATAACTACCGCGCAAGTGTCTATTCTTGCCGACATCGTGTGCCGAAAATGTCGGCACGACAGACATGAAGGAGGCACCCAATGACTGACGTCTCCCGTCTGCCCGGACCCATGATCGATGCGTGGGAATGGCAGTACGAAGCGGCGTGCCGTGACCTGGACACCGAGCTGTTCTTCCACCCCGAGGGTGAGCGCGGCTCCACACGCCGACGCCGCGCGGCGAACGCCAAGGCGATCTGCGCAACCTGCCCGGTGATCGAGCAGTGCCGGTCCTACGCTCTAGCCGCCCAGGAGCCCTACGGCATCTGGGGTGGAATGACCGAAGAAGAACGACGCGAAGAAATCCGCTCCTCCGGGCGCGGTCGCCGCGTCTCCTAACGCGCATCCATTGTTCGGTGCGGCATCGCCACCGCGATGCCGCACCTTTTTACTGCCCGCCCAAACGCCCATCCTCTCCGGGAGCTCGCATGACCGACAACGACAACAAGGCCTCGCAGAACAAGGCCGAGGACGCCCCGACCAACCTGTACAAGACGCTCTTCTTCGTGACCGCGCCGATCACGGCGATCCTCGCGGGCGCATGCGTGTGGATGGGCGTCCAGCTCTCCTCCACCTCTCCGGCGGGTCAGGCCACCCCTGCGGCGACGCCGACCGCAGCCGCGCAGATGCCGCAGAATACGGAGACTGCGGCTCCCAGCCAGACGAACGCGAGCAATCTGGAGATCATGAAGTCGTTCGTGCGTCACCAGGCGGACGATCCGCAGGCGAAGGGCGATATCAACGCTCCCGTGACGATGGTTCTCTTCTCCGATTTTGCGTGCCCCTATTGCACGAAGTACGCCCAGGAGATCGACCCGGCGCTGGCTGACCTCGTCGCGGATGGCACGCTGCGCGTGGAGTGGTACGACCTGGCTCAGATCACCGAGACCTCTCCCCTGGCCGCGCAGGCGGGCATCGCCGCCGGCGAGCAGGGCAAGTTCTGGGAGTTCCACGACGTGGTCTACGCGGCGGCTGACCCGACCGGGCACCCGCAGTACTCCGAGCAGGCTCTCGTTGATTTCGCGGCCCAGGCGGGTGTGCCCGACCTGGACAAGTTCCGCGCAACGATGCTCGCCGACCACACCGTCTCCAAGGTGAAGGCCGCCAAGGAACAGGCTCACCAGGCGGGTATCAGCGGCACGCCCACGATGTTTATCAACAAGGCGTTCGTCAGCGGTTACCGGGACGCCTCCTACATCCGCAACACGATCCTCGAACAGGCGGCACAGTCCGCTTCCTGATACGAGGCCTCGCGCCGCACGGATGCACGACGCGGAAGACACGAACAAAAGGGCGGCCCGGAAGGATTCCTTCCGGGCCGCCCCTGTAGCGTTCAGTATGCGAAGCGCTCAGCGCTCCACGACCGCCAGCACGTCACGCGAGGACAGGATCTGGAACTCCTGGCCGTCGTACTTGACCTCGGTGCCGCCGTAGCGCGAGTAGATGACCACGTCGCCGACCTTGACGTCGACGGGAATGCGGTTGCCGTTGTCGTCCACGCGGCCGGGGCCCACGGCGATAACTTCGCCTTCCTGCGGCTTCTCCTTGGCGGTGTCCGGAATGACCAGGCCGGAGGCGGTGGTCTGCTCGGCCTCAACCTGGCGGATGACGATGCGGTCCTCGAGGGGCTTGATGGAGATCGACATTGTCGCTCCCTTTCTTTTTTGTCACGAAGGTGCTCGTCCGTTCCCTGCCGTCGCGGGGGTCAGGTGCGGGACCGGTCGCGGGTTTTCCCGCGCTTCCTCCACGAGTGTAGGCGCGGTCCTGGCACTCGGGCAAGCCGAGTGCCAGGCGCGTTCACCCTGGGCGAGACTCGGCCCGCACTATCCGCACCCGACCGCACACCCACAGACGACCTCGCCGCCGAAGAGATGGGACAATAAGCAGGTG
Organism: Actinomyces sp. HPA0247; assembly: GCA_000411415.1. GTDB lineage: Bacteria > Actinomycetota > Actinomycetes > Actinomycetales > Actinomycetaceae > Pauljensenia. Next base: position 315,330 of record KE150450.1, read on the forward strand.
AGCGCCCTGACCCCTATTCTGTCCTCCCCCGGCTGGGAGCTGCTGGAATCCCTGCAGGCCAAGCAGGCCGCCAACCCGATTCCCCTGCCGGAGCTCGGCTCTGCCCTGCGAGCCTCCGGCCTCGACGCGGAGCTGGTGGTCGCCGTCCTCACCCAGCTCGCCCTGCGCCAGGCTGCGCGCGCCAAGTTCGGCCCCTTCGCCTCGCACATGGTGTTCACGCGCGACGGCCTCGAGCAGGCCACGCGCCTCGTCGTGGCCGCCCGGCATGCCCAGCGATTCCGGGACTGCGGTGCGAGCCGCGTCGCGGACCTGGGCTGCGGCATCGGGTCGGATGCCATGGCGATCGCCGGCCTGGGCATGGACGTGCTGGCCGTCGACATCGACCCCGACGCCGCGGGGGCCGTGGCCGCGAACCTGCGCGCCTTCGAGGGCTCCGAGGTGCGTCTGGGGGACGTCACCGACCTCGACATGGGCGAACTGGCCGAAGAAGGCGTCGACGCAATCTTCGCGGATCCCGCCCGACGCACGGGAGCCTCGCGCGGATCGGCGCGCATCACGGACCCGGAGCAGTGGTCCCCTCCCCTCTCTCTCGCCCTGGGCTGGGCCTCCACGATCGACCGCGTCGGCATCAAGGTCGCGCCGGGCATCGCGTACGAGCACATCCCCTCCTCCTGGCACGCGCAGTGGGTGAGCGTGGGCGGCGACCTCGTCGAGGCCTCGCTCTGGTCTCCCGCGCTGTCCCCCGAGGGGCGGGGGCGTTCGTGCCTCCTCCTCGACGAGGCCGGGGCCGCCCATTCGCTCTCCACGCCCGAGGGCTTCGCGCCGAACGCGCCAGCGCCCCGCGTGGAGGTTGCTCCCCTGGGCGCGATGGTTGCCGAACCCGACAGCGCGGTCATCCGCGCGGGCCTCCTGGGGCGTCTCGCACAGGACGTCGGTGCCGGCATCGTGTCCGACAAGATCGCCTACCTGACAGGGGATGACCTGCCCAACTCTCCCTTCTACGACCGTTTCGAGGTCCTCGCAGTGACCAACCTGCGGGCAAAGGCAATTTCTGTCGAGCTGCGCTCGCGCGGGGCGGGCAGCGTCGAAATCAAGAAGCGCGGAGCAGACATCAACCCGGACGACCTGCGTAAATCCATGAAATTGGGCGGCGGAGGCGAGCAGCTGACCATCATCGCGACGCGCGTCGACGGGCGTCACCGCGCGATCATCTGCCGACGGTTGGCTAAAAACCTGTAAGGAAGCTCTCGGCCGCCACTGGGCCCCTGCCTGCCAGAATGGAGGCAGCCAGCGAAAGGATCGACATGTCTTTGCCCTTCGGTTCCTCCCAGCGCTCCACGATTGGTGTCGAGTGGGAGCTCCAGCTCGTTGACCGTGATTCCCACGACCTGCGTCAAAGCGCGGACGCCATCATCGACCGCGCCACAACCGACGGCAAGCTCTACCCGGGCGTGCACCGCGAGATGCTCCTCAACACGATCGAGGTCGTCTCCAAGCCACGTGCGACCGTCGCCGAGTGCATGGCCGACCTCATGGACTGCGTTGACTACTTGACTCCGCTGGCCTCGGACCTGCGCATCGACCTGGCGACCGCCGGCACCCACCCCTTCGCGCGCCCAGGCCGCCAGCGCGTCACCGATTCGCAGCGCTACGCGCAGCTGGTCGAGCGCACCGCCTACTGGGGGCACCAGATGCTCCTGTACGGCGTCCACGTCCACGTCGGCGTCGAGGACCGCGCGAAAATCCTGCCGATCCAGGCCGCCCTCACCGCGCACCTGGGCCACCTGCAGGCCATCTCCGCGTCCTCCCCCTTCTGGGCGGGCGAGGACACCGGCTACGCATCCAATCGCGCGATGGTCTTCCAGCAGCTTCCCACCGCCGGCATCCCGCGCCAGTTCGCCACATGGGAGGACCTCGAGGCCTACACGGACGACATGATCCGCACGGGCGTCATCGAGGGATTCGACGAGGTCCGCTGGGACATTCGCCCTTCCCCCGCCTTCGGCACGATCGAGAACCGCGTGTACGACGCGGCGACGAACGCGACCGAGGTCGGCATTTTCGCGGCCTTCACCCACGTCCTCGTCGAGCACTTCTCGCGCCTGTACGACGCGGGCGAGCCGCTGCCCGTCCTACCGGACTGGTTCGTCGCCGAAGACAAGTGGCGCTCCGCCCGCTACGGCATGGACGCGACCCTCATCGTCTCTCGCGACGGCGCAACCGAGAGCGCCCGCGACGGCATCGCACGACTGAAGGAGGAGCTGGCCCCCGTGGCCGAGGACCTGGGATGCGCGCGCGAGTTCGCCGGCCTCGAGACGATCCTGGCGATCGGCGCGTCCTACGAGCGTCAGCGCGCCGTCGCGGCGGCCGCCCGCCCCGGTCAGGGCCTCGACGCAGTGGTGGATCTCATGCGCGCCGAAATGAGCGCTGGACGCCCCCTCGCCCTCGCCGAATTCGCAACCCTGAACGCCTAAACGCGTGCAACAAGTTGCCCCACGCCTCCACCCGGGCGTGGGGCAACTGTCGTCATCGCCACACGTTCCCAGCGCACTGTCAGCGCACTCCCAGAACACCGCCGTATCCTTGGAGCAGCAGAAAAACAGACGCTGAGAGGACACTCGCCCGTGGTGCAGGAAGCAACGCAGTCACCCGAATCTGAGCACGAACCATCTGCGCTCGCCAAGATCCTCGCCCCGATCGGCGCCACCCTGCAGACACTCTGGCTCCTACTCTCCTCACTCACGCGACTCACCGTCCGCTGGCTCTCGCGCTGCCCCGCCACTGCGGTCCTGACCGTTGCGCTCATGATCGCCTCGGCGTCCTACTGGGTGTGGCGCGGCCAGTTTCAGGCCCTCGAAGCCGACCCGTCCAGCCCCCACTGGTGGGCCATTCTCTCCTCCGTCGGCGCGGTTCCCGGCAACTTCATCGCGACGGCTGTGCTCGGCATCATCGTCATGATCGTCGCGGGCGGCGCGGCCGAGCGGCACCTGGGTACCCGCGCATGGATCGCCGCCGCCGCAGCCGGACAGATCGTCGGCGTCGCCGCCACCTGGCTGACGCTTCCGACGCTCACGCGCGTGTTCGCCACCTGGGGACAGACCATCGACGCGGGAAGCCTGTGGGGCACCAGCCTCGTCCTCGTCGCGCTCGTGGGTGCGGCCGCGCAATCGCTGGCCTCCCACTGGCGCTGGCGCGCACACTTCCTTCTCATCGGCATCCTCGTCCTATCTGCCGCAATCCTCGGGTCCGCGATCTCCTACGCGCGCGTGTGGGCTCTCCTCGCGGGCATGGTGGCCGCGCGGCTTGCTGGCGTGCGCGGCCCGCGCACCGACTCCCTCGACGACATCACGATCGGCCGCCAGCTCGCCTCCGTCTCCGCCCTGTGTTGGGCGTGCGCGGCTACCCTGACGGTCGTGGCCTCGTCCCCCGAGGGCCCTCTCGGGCAGATGCGCTGGTCGCTGGGACCGGCGTGGTGGCTCGAAGGACGCACGGGCATCATCGCAACCCTCCTGTGTCTGGCACCCATCACGCTTCAGCTCATCTTCGCCTACGGCTTGCGTAAGGGCCGTCGCGCCGCCTACTACGGCACCCTCATCCTGCAGCTCGTTCTCGGCCTCTCGACCGTCGCGTCGACGGCTACTGCCCTCGCCCAGGGCACCGACGAGAACGGCATGGCCAGGCCCGAGCTCGTGACCACGGCGTCGCTCCTCCTCGTCCCCGTCATCCTCAACATCGCCCTGTGCGCCATCACGTGGTCGGTGCGCCGCGCCTTCACCATCCACGCGGTGCCTTCCACGACCTCGACCCTGCTGCGCCGCTGGCTGATCCTCATGGCGGCCTGCGCGGGCGCTGTCCTCGTCCTTGGTTTCCTCACGAGCGACTCGTTCGTCCCCCTCGACGCTCTCAACTCCGGCGATGAGCTCACTGTCACCGACTACGCCTCACCACTGCAGATCTTCCACGACTACCTGCTCGCTCTGCTCCCCACGGCAACCGCCTCGATCTTCGAGCCGTCCCTCGTTCCGATGACCCTCTTCGCCGAGGCACCGGTCCAGTGGGTGCCCCTCGTCGCCTGGGTGGGCACGCTCGTGATCATCCTGAGCGCGCTGCTGGCCAGGCCTCGTATCCCGCAGTCCTCACCGCTCGAGCGCCTCACGCCGCTCCTGCGCGCCCACGGCGGCGGCACGCTCGGATGGATGCAAACGTGGGCGGGCAACCAGGTGTGGGTGTCTGAGTCGGGCGAGGCGGGGGCCGCCTACCGCGGGTCGGGCGGCGTCGCGCTGACGGTCACCGACCTCGCGTACGAACCGGGCAAGGCCACCGAAGCCATCGCACAGTTCGCGTCCTTCGCGTCCTCCGCGGGCCTGACCCCCGCGCTCTACTCGGTCCACGAGGAACTCGCGCAGGCCGCGCGCGAGGAGGGCTGGACGATCATGCAGGTCGCCGAAGAATCCCTGCTCGACCTGCCCGATCTCGCCTTTAGGGGCAAGGCCTACCAGGACGTGCGCACCGCCATGAACCACGCGACCCGCGAGGGTGTGTCGGCTGTGTGGACCACCTGGGACGAGTGCCCGGCGGGATGGCGCGACCAGATCACGGTCATTTCCGACACGTGGAGCGCCGACAAGGCCCTGCCCGAGATGAGCTTTACGCTCGGTGGCGTGCGCGAACTCGCGGTTCCCGAAACACGCATCCTGGTCGCCATCGACGAGGAATCGACGATCCACGCCGTCACCTCATGGCTGCCCATCTACCGCGACGGAACGGTCATCGGCCTCACCCTGGACGTCATGCGTCGGCGCGCAAGCGGGTGGCGCCCCGCGATCGAGTTCCTCATCGGCAAGGCCGCCCTGGCCGCACAGGAGGAAGGCCTGGAGATCCTCTCCCTGTCGGGCGCTCCCCTGTCGCGCTCGGCCGACGACACCTCGGCGTTCGGGCCTCTCACCGACGCACTTGCGGCCATCATGGAGCCGCTCTACGGCTTCACATCGCTGCACGCGTTCAAGCGCAAGTTCAAGCCCCGCACACAGTCCCTCTATCTGGCGGTTCCGGATCCGGCCTCGCTCGCAACCGTCGGCCTGGCCATCTCGCACGCATACGTGCCCCACGTATCCCCCGCGCAGACCCTCACGCTCGTCGCTTCGGTCAGCGGCGGACTGGCCAAACTCGCTGCGAAAGGCGTCGGCGATCTGCGGTCCACGCGCGCGGCCTCACGCGAGGTCGCGCAGGCCCAGGCCGGGAAGGACAAGCAATGAGCCTTATTGGAAACATCCCGCTGACCTCGCTGACAACCCTCGTCGTTGTCGGAGCGCTCGCCCTCGTCGCCCTGCTGGGAGGGGCGGCCCTGCTGGCGCGCTCTGAGCCCTCGCGTTGCCCGGGACGCGCGAGGCGATGGCTGGGTCGCACCGCCATCCTCCTCGTCCCCACAATCCTCCTCGCGTCGGCGGGTGGGCTGGTCTTCAATCGTTCGCTCGTCCTCGTGAAAACCAGCGGCGACCTGGGAAATCTCATCATGTCGACCGTCGTCGGCTCGGCCACCCAGACCGGGGGCGAGGCCGACGTCGAGGCGCAGTCAGCTTCCGCATCCGAACTCGACGCAACCTTCACGACCGCCGACGACGGAATGCTGGAAACCACCTGGACCGGCCCATCGAGCGGGATCACCCAACCGGTCGACGTCATTACGCCGACCGGATATTCGACGACTGACGGCAAGACCTACGGCGTCATCGAGCTCCTACACGGTTACCCGGGCGGCCCCGACGGAATCCTGCAAGGCCTCGGCATCCAACAGGAACTGGACAAGGCCATTGCCGCAGGCATCATCCCGCCGGCGATCGTCGTCGCCCCCGGTCTCAACGTCGATGAGGAAGCGCACGACTGCGCTGACATCGAAGGGCGCCCAGCCGTGTACACGTGGGTCTCCCACGACGTCCCCGAGATGATTCGGCACAACTTCCCCAACACGACGTCCAACCGCGATGGCTGGATGATCGGCGGCTTCTCCGCGGGCGCCTACTGCGCGATTTGGACCGCTCTGCGCACCCCGCAGACCTACGGGGCCGCCGCGTCGCTGTCCGGCTACGACACGCAGATCGAGGGACAGATGACCAATCAGGGGGACCAGTACCTCGCCGACAACACGCTGTCGACCATGCTGGCGAATCGCACGCCGGACGGGCTGCGCATCTACGCGATGGCCGCCGGGGACGACGCGGTCGGCGGCGCCTACACCGCCCTCAAGATGGCCTCGGCCGTCAAAGATCCTGACTCGGTCACCACGGATGTCCCGCCGACCGGCGGACATACGGGCCCCCTCTGGAGCGAACACATCCCCAACATGCTGGCCTGGTGGGGTTCTTCTGATCGCGTCGCCCGCGCCGTAGGTTCCACGCCGACGGCGGCTACCGCTCAGTCATCCGAGGCCTACGAATCCGTCGAGCCGGTGACCACCGTGACCCACGAAGTTCGGCCAACCGCTCCGAACGGCTACGTGACGCTCGGCATCCTCATCGTCGGGGTTCTGATCTCCCTCGTCCTCGCCTGGCACTTCGCGCCGCGCTGGCAGCTACAGCGCCACACAGAGGGGACCGACGAGGAGCACGGCGAGCACCACGCACGTCACCGCGCACAGCGCTCGGGTCGGTTCAACGCACTCCCCCGCCCAGCGCTCAGCGCGCTCGCATACCTGGGACGGCTCACCGCCCTGGGCGCCGCGGTCGGGAGCGCCGCAGCACTCATCGGCATTGCCTCCAACATGGTGGGTGGCTTCTACACCTCGTGGAGCTCGATCGCCGAAAGCTTCGTGGCTGGTCTGCGCTAACAGCGCGCCAGCTTCAGGCGCGGGGCGCCATGTAGGTCGTCGTCAGCTCCATGCCCGAGTCCGGGGAGAAATCCCAGTCCGAGGGCGGCAGGCCTGCGGCGACCAGCTCCGAGCCAATCGCAGCGATCTGAGCGCCGTTGTCCGTGCAGAAGCGCAGCGGAGGCATACGCACGGCGACACCCGCGGCCTCGGCTCGCTCCGTCAGGAGGGCGCGCAGGCGCGAATTCGCGGAGAAACCACCGCCCACGACGATCGTGTTGCACCCGGTGTCCAGCGCCGCGCGCACAGCCTTCGCGGTGAGAGAGTCGTTGACAGCCTCAGAGAACGCCGCGCAGACGTTTTCCTTGCTGACACTCTCACCTCGGGCGGTCGCACCCTCGATGTAGCGGGCGACAGCCGTCTTCAGTCCCGAGAACGAGAAGTCGTACTTATGGCGTTCCTTGTCCTTGCCTGCGGCCAGGCCGCGCGGGAAACGGATCGCCTCGCGGTCCCCCTGCTGGGAGAGGCGGTCCACGTGCGGGCCGCCCGGGTAGGGCAGGTCAAGGAGACGCCCGACCTTGTCGAAGGCCTCACCGGCAGCATCGTCCAGGGTTCCGCCGAGCTCGACGACGTCCGTCGCGATGTTCCGGATCTCGAGGATGTTCGAATGCCCGCCCGAGACCACGAGGCCGATAAAGTGATCGGGCAGCGGTCCCTCGGCGAGCTTATCGACCGCGAGGTGACCGATCACATGGTTGACGCCGTACAGGGGCTTGCCCAGGGACGAGGCCAGGGCCTTCGCCGCGCAAATACCAACAGTCAGAGAGCCGACGAGGCCCGGTCCAGCGGCCACCGCGATCGCGTCGACGTCCGCAAGGGTGACGCCTGCCTCGTCGAGCGCGGCGTGCAGCGTCGGCAGGAAGGACTCAAGGTGCGCGCGCGACGCAATCTCGGGGATGATGCCGCCGTAACGCGCGTACTCATCCATCGACGTCGCCGTGCGGTCGACAAGCAGCTGCGTGCCACGCACGAGGCCGACGCCGGTCTCATCGCAGGTTGACTCAATACCAAGGACCAGGGGTTCACTCACGTCCCCTAGTTTAGGACGCACGTGCGGGCGCCGCCGCACACGCGCGGGCGCGCAGCCCGATGAGTCAGGAGTCGACGTCGACCTGATCCCCGGAACGCGCGTTCGCAACGAACATCGCGACACCCGCAACGGCAAAGACCAGCAGGCTCCACGGGAACAGCGAATCCGCGATCGGCTTGATCTGAGGCGACCCGAAGAGAACACCCAGGAGCAGGAGGATCGACAGGATCGCAAAGACAATCATCGCCGTGATGCCGATGGTCGCGCTGACCCAGTAGCGCCGCGTGTGCGTGTTCGGGCCGGTTTCATCGAAGTGCATGGCAGGACTCCTCTCTGAGCCGATGATCCTTTCTTCATCATACGCCCCGCACCGCCGCATGATTGGCACTTTGGATAAGGCTGCGCCGAGGCCCCCACGAGAAGGAGACTACGGCGGGTTATGGGGGTCACGACGCGAGAGGGCCCGGCGCATACGCGCCGGGCCCTCCATGAGGCCACTCCAGATCGATCAGACGCCCTTGAAGGCGGCCTTGCCGAGCTGGCGGTTGAGGTTTGCGATCACGTCGAGCGGGATCTGCTTGGGGCACACCGCCGCGCACTCACCGATGTTCGAGCAGGAGCCGAAGCCCTCCTCGTCCATCTGGTTGAGCATGTTGACCACGCGCTTGTAGTTCTCGGGCTTGCCCTGCGGGAGCAGGCCGAGGTGCGTGACCTTCGCGGAGGTGAACAGCATCGCGGACGCGTTCGGGCAGGCAGCCACGCATGCACCACAGCCGATGCAGGCGGCAGCCTCGAACGCGCGATCCGCGTCCTGCTTCGGGACCGGGGTCGCGTGCGCGTCGGGGGCTGCACCCGTGTTCACGGAAATGTAGCCGCCGGCCTGGATGATGCGATCCAGCGCGGAGCGGTTGACCACGAGGTCCTTGATGATCGGGAAGCCCTCTGCACGCCACGGCTCGATCGTGATGACGTCACCGTCGTTGAAGGAACGCATGTGCAGCTGGCAGGTCGTGGTGACCTCCGGGCCGTGCGCGATACCGTTGATGACGATGCCACACTGACCGCAGATACCCTCGCGACAGTCGGAGTCGAAGGCGATGGGTTCCTCGCCGCGTGCGAAGAGCTCTTCGTTCAGGACGTCGAGCATCTCCAGGAACGAGGACTCTTCCGAGATTCCCTTCACCTGGTATTCATGAATTGCGCCCTTGTCTTCGGGACCGTTTTGGCGCCAGATCCTCAGTGTCAGGTTCACTTGTAGCTCCGCTGCTTCAGCTCGATGTCGTTGTAAATCAGGTCTTCCTTGTGGAGGATCGGGGGCTCGCCGTCACCGGCAAACTCCCAGGCCGCCACGTACAGGAACTTGTCGTCGTGACGCAGGGCCTCGCCCTCGGGAGTCTGGGACTCCGCGCGGAAGTGGCCACCACACGACTCTTCGCGGTGCAGGGCGTCGATGCACATGAGCTCGCCCAGCTCCATGAAGTCAGCCACGCGGCCGGCCTTCTCGAGGGACTGGTTGAGTTCGCCGATCGACTTGCCGGGAACGCGAACGTTCTTCCAGTAGTCGGCACGCAGCTCACGGATCATACCGATGGCCTTCTTCAGGCCCGCCTCGGTGCGCTCCATACCGCAGTACTCCCACATGATCTTGCCCAGCTCCTTGTGGAACGAATCCACGGAGCGAGTGCCATTGATCGACATGAGGGTGTCGATGCGTCCCTGAGCGGACTCGAGAGCTTCCTTGACGGAAGGCGAGTTCTCGTCCAGCTTGGGCAGGTGGAAGCAGTGCGCCAGGTAGTCGTTGATCGTGTTGGGAAGGACGAAGTAGCCGTCCGACAGGCCCTGCATGAGCGCCGAGGCACCCAGGCGGTTAGCGCCGTGGTCGGAGAAGTTCGCCTCGCCGGCCACGTACAGGCCGGGCAGGTTCGACTCGAGGTCGTAGTCAACCCACAGGCCACCCATGGTGTAGTGGACGGCCGGGTAGATGCGCATGGGCACCTCGTAGGGGTTGTCGCCCGTGATGCGCTCGTACATGTCGAAGAGGTTGCCGTACTTCGCGGAGACGGCCGCCTTGCCCATGCGGGAGATGGCCTCGGAGAAGTCAAGGTAGACGCCGCGGGCGACACCGTCGATCTTCGGGCCGACGCCACGGCCCTCGTCGCACATGTTCTTGGCCTGGCGCGACGCGATATCGCGGGGCACGAGGTTACCGAAGGAGGGGTAGATGCGCTCCAGGTAGTAGTCGCGGTCCTCTTCGGGGATGTCGCGCGGGTCCTTCTCGCAGTCCTCGGCGCGCTTGGGCACCCAGATGCGGCCGTCGTTACGCAGCGACTCCGACATGAGGGTCAGCTTCGACTGCTGGTCGCCGTGCTGGGGGATGCACGTGGGGTGGATCTGCGTGAAGCAGGGGTTGCCGAAGTAGGCGCCCTTGCGGTACGCACGCCAGATGGCGGTCGCGTTGCAGCCCATCGCGTTGGTGGACAGGAAGAACACGTTGCCGTAGCCACCGGTCGCCAGGACGACCGCGTCAGCGATGAAGGTCTCGAGCTTGCCGGTGGACATGTCGCGGGCGATGATGCCGCGCGCCTTGCCCTCGTCGACGATGAGCTCGACCATTTCGTGACGCGAGTGCTCGGTGACGGTGCCCGCGGCTACCTGACGCTCGAGCGCCTGGTAGGCGCCGATCAGGAGCTGCTGGCCGGTCTGGCCACGCGCGTAGAACGTACGGGACACCTGCACGCCACCGAAGGAGCGGTTGTCGAGGAGGCCGCCGTACTCGCGGGCGAAGGGAACGCCCTGCGCGACGCACTGGTCGATGATGTTGGCGCTGACCTCGGCGAGGCGGTAGACGTTGTCCTCACGGGCGCGGTAGTCGCCGCCCTTGACCGTGTCGTAGAAAAGACGGTAGACGGAGTCGTTGTCGTTGCGGTAGTTCTTCGCGGCGTTGATACCACCCTGCGCGGCGATGGAGTGCGCGCGGCGGGCGGAGTCCTGGTAGAAGAACACGTCGACGTTGTAGCCCATTTCGCCGAGCGAGGCGGCTGCGGCGCCGCCTGCCAGGCCGGAGCCGACGATGATGACGCGCAGCTTGCGGCGGTTAGCGGGGTTGACCAGCGCGGCGGTGAACTTACGCTGCTCCCAGCGCTGCGCGATCGGAACGTCGTGGGAGGCCTTCGTATCGGCGATCTTCTCGCCTTCACGGTACAGGCCGTGGATGAGTGTATCGGTCATGATTGCGTGCCCTTCCTCAGTGGATCAAGCCGGTGACGATGGCGACGGGCGGGGCCATGAACATCACGAAGATGACCAGACCAACCAGGCCCGACAGGACAACCAGAGGCTTGCGGGTCGCGGGACGCACCCAGCCGAGCGACTGGAACATGGACCAGAAGCCGTGGGACACGTGGATGCACGCGCAACCGACGAACACGGCGTAGAGGATCACGAGGACCGGCGACTGGAAGGACGCGATCATGCGGTCGTAAGGAGTGGTGACGTCAGCGCCGAAGTTCGCGACCTTCGCGGGCAGGCTCACGGTCGTGAAGTGAGCGATGTGGAAGATCAGGATCAGCAGGATGAGGACACCGCTCATGCGCATGGTGCGGGCCGCGTAGGAGTCCGTGACGGACTTCTTCACGACGTAGCGGGTGGAGCGGGCGCGGCGCGAACGCTTCCAGGTGTAGGCGGCAGCCCACAGGTGGATGACGAGCATCAGCACCATGGCGGCGCGGAAGACCCAGATGAATCCGCCGTGCGGGAAGATCGGCACGAAAGCCTCTTCATGCAGCCAGTGCGCGTAGTCGTTGTAGACCTGCGCACCCAGGAACATCTTGAGGTTGCCGTAGGAGTGGAACAGCAAGAAGAAAACGAAAACGAAGCCCGAGACGGCCATCAGCTGCTTAATAAAGACGCTGGTGGTCCACGCGCGGCGCTTCTTCGTTGCGACATTTTGAGTGGCCATGGAATGAGCATATCGACGCTTTTCGTCCACCTCGTAGGACCATGGCACGAGGACCCGCGCGCCCCTTGTCGACACGCTGTCATTTTCCGCTATTTTCCGCGGTTATCGCGCGCCCCTTGCCCAGCGATTGCAAGGACAACACCTAGGACCATCGGCCCCATAAACAGGGGCCGAAAGACACGAATTTTGATACATCGACTGCACCTATTTAGTGGTGGTCGTCGCATCCGCTCAGGTCAGGGATGCCCTCATCTCGACGGCCTCTTCGACGGGGTTGTGGAAGTAGCGGGGACGGCGCCCAATTTCGACGAATCCGCGCGACTCGTACAGGCCGATGGCCCCCTCGTTCGAGGGTCGAACGTCGAGGAAGATTTCGCGCGCCCCGGCCTCGCGAGACCAATCCAGGAGGGTATCGAGGATGGCCGCCCCAAAGCCTTGTCCGCGTGCGTAGGAGCGCACGCCGATCGTCATGACGTCAGCCTGGTCTCCCCCGACCTTGGCGCCGCCGTATCCGACGACCTCCCCCGCGTCATCAGTGGCGATCCAGTAGCGCGAGGCCGGGGAGGAGAGCTCCTCGGCGATCATGTAGGGAGTCCAGGGGTCTTCGGCGAAGACCTCGGCCTCGAGAGCTGCGAACAGTTCGAGGTCGTCTGGCCCCGCGACGCGCAGCGCGGCGTTCACAGGCGGGCGGTGGGCTGGCCCTGGATGTCCGGGCGACGCAGGTAGAGCGGATCGGTGCGCAGGCGGTCCTCCTCGCCGCGCGATAGGCGCGTGGCGACGATGCGGCTCATGACCGCGGGATCGAGGCTCACCTGGGGGCCGAGGTCGGCGCGAGCGAGCGCGTCGGCGCTGTGCGCGGGGATCGGCGCTCCGGCCACGACGAGGCCGGGGGCAGAGCGCATGGCGCTCAGCAGCGCGGACACGTCCCCCACCTCAAGGCGTCCTTCGAGGGTGACGTCGTCGGGTCCGGCGGCCACATAGGAACCCCAGTAGAGTTCGCGGCGGCGCGCGTCGGCTATCGCGTAGACGCGGGTGTCGGGGGCGAGCAGGTCGAGGCCCTGGCGGGCAATGACGTCGAGGGCGGACACGCCGTACGCGGGCACGCCTGCCACGGCGGCGAGGACGCGGGCGGAGACGAGGCCAGCGCGCAGGCCGGTGAAGGGCGCGGGGCCGGTGCCCACGAGGATGCGGTCGATGCCCGCGTCCCCGAGCTGGGCGGGCAGTCCGGCGGCCTCGAGGGCCTCGCGCACGAGCGGGGTGATCGATTCGGCGTGGTGGCGCCCAGAATCGTTGTGGGCGCGGGCGATGACGCTACCGTTGTCGACGATGGCGACGGTGGTGGCGGCTTGGGTGTCCAGGGCTATCTCTCGCACGGTGTGATCCTACTCGTCGGTGTCGGGCTCGTCGATGCGACGACCGCCGTGGGCAGCGACAACGGCGTCAAGCACGCCGTCCCAGCGGTGGCCGTGGGCGCGCAGGACGATGAGGCGCGTACCGTCGTCCATGTGCTCCAGGTCGATGATGTCGCCGTCGGTGTCGGCCTGCCCGCCGGATGCGCGGCGCACCTCGATGGAGAGGCGTTCGTCGCTCATGGCCTCGGTTTTGCCTTCGCCCCACTCGACGACGGTCACGGCCTCGTCGAGGGATGAGTCGAGGTCGAGGGTCTCGAGGTCGCTGAGGTCCTTGATGCGGTATGCGTCCGCATGGATGAGGTCGGGGCCACCGCTTAAGGAGGGGTGCACGCGCGCGACGATGAAGGTCGGCGAGGCCACGCGACCGCGCACTCCCATGCCGATGCCGATGCCCTGGGTGAGGGTGGTCTTGCCCGCGCCGAGGCCGCCCGAGAGCATGACGAGGTCTCCGGCGGCGAGAATCCGCCCGAGGTCTTCGCCGAGCGCGCGTGTCTGGTCTGCGTCGCTCGTTGACACCTGGAACGTGGCGGTGATTGTGTCACTCATGCGTGTTCTTCTCCTGCGTGTGCGCTGTGTCGTCCCGGTAGGCGCGCGGAATGTGGGCCCCGAGGTTGGTGACGATCTCGTAGTTGATGGTAGAGGCAGCGTCCGCCCATTCATCGGCCAGGGGTTCGCCGAGCGCGCCCGTGCCAAACAAGACGGCGGTGTCCCCCACGGCCGCAGGGGCATCCCCGCTGCGCGCGGTCGGGGTTCCGGGCTCTCCCTCGGCGGGACCGAGATCGACCATGAATTGGTCCATGCACACGCGTCCGACGAGCGGTGCATTGAGGAGGCCGGCCTCGGTGCGAACGACGACGCGAGCATTATTGGAGGCCGCGCGGAAGATGCCGTCGCCGTAGCCGAGGGGCACGAGGCCGATCCACCGGCGCGTGGGCGCGACCCAGGTTCCCCCGTACGAGGCGGGGGTGCCCTCTTCGATGACCTTGACGGAGGTCAGCGGGGCGCGCAGCTCGAGGGCGGGGATAAGACCGAGTTCGTCGGCCGTCGCGACCGCGGGGTCGGGGCTCAGGCCGTACATGCCGATGCCGACGCGGACCATGTCGTAGTGGGCCTCGGGATGCCACAGGATGCCCGACGTCGCGGAGAGGTGACGGATGCGCGGGGTGATGCCGGCGTCGGCGAGGATCGCCAGGCCCTCCTCGAAGATGCGCACGTGGTTCGCGGTCGAGGCGTTGCCCGCCGCGCTGGGATCGTCGGCGCGCGACATGTGGCTCCACGCGCCCACAATGTCGACGAGGCCGTCGTCTGCGGCCATGCGCAGGGCCGAGGCCAGGGCGGGCAGGTCGGCGAGGGTGGAGCCGGCGCGGGACATGCCGGTGTCGATCTTGACGTGGACGCGGGCGGGGCGGCCAACCGCTCGGGCGGCGGCGCAGATGTCGGCGAGGACCCACGTCCACGACACGGACAGGTCGATGTCGGCCTCGATCGCGGCCGCGAAGTCGGAGGAGGAGGTGGAAATCCACGCGAGAACGGGCGCGTCCGCGCGGGCAATGCCAGCCTCATCGAGGCCTCGGCGCAGCGCGAATGCCTCGGCCAGCTGAGCGACGCCCAGCCAATCGGTGCCTCCCTCAAGGGCCGCGAGCGCGACGGGGACGAGCCCGTGCCCGTAGGCGTTCGCCTTGACGGTGGCGAGCTGGAGCGTGTCCGGGGCTGCGGCCCGCAGGACACTCAGATTGTGCTTGATGGCGGCCAGGTCGACGGCTGCCTGCGACGGGTATCCCCGTCCCTCGCTTTGAATGTCTGTGACAGTCACTCCCCTAGTATCTCACGCGAGAGAGACCGCGCAGCGCCACCGAAGCCAGCGGCGTCTGACGTGTTACGGCCTGCGGTCGGCCAGGACGGAGGGAATCGCGGCCGCAATGTCGCTGGCTTGAATGGGGGCGCCGCCGTTGTGTTGATTCGCGGCAGCGTCGGCCGCGCGGGCGTGCAGACACACGGCTGCCGAGAGGCGCGCCGAGGTCACGCACTGCGAGCGAGAGCCAGCGCTTGCTCGCGCACTGGCGCGCGCCAGGATTCCCGCGATGAAACCTGCCAGGACGTCACCGTTGCCTGCGATGCCGGCCCAGGACGTGCTTGTCGCACTGACCGTGGGTTCGTAGACGCGCGTGAGCTCGGGGCGCGCGTCCGCGCCGCTGCCGGTCCCGTCAACGCTGGTAGCGGAGTTTTCCTCCGCGTCGACGGCGACGTATTCGAAGGAGTAGACGATCGTCACGGGGCCCTTGAGGACAATGTGGCAGCCCGTGGCCTCGTGGAGGGCGCGAGCGTAGCGCAGGGGGGAGGCCGCGACCTCGCGCTTCGTGATCGGCGTTCCGAGCGCGCTCAGCAGGCGCGCCGCCTCGCCGTAGTGCGGGGTGAGCACGGTGGCATCAGCGGTGAGCGAGCCGAGAAGCTCGGGGACGAGGTCAAGCGCCCACGCGTCAATGACGAGGGGAAGGCCCGACGTCCCGCAGAACTGCGCGAGTTCGAGCGCGTCCTCGCGGCGCTCCTCGTCCAGGCCGGGCCCGATAAGTGCCGCCTGAATGCGTCCCCCGACCATCACGACGCCCGGCTGGTCGGCCAGCACGAGATCCTGGACGCGCCGGGTCGAGTTGAGGCGCGCCATACCCACGCCCGCGGCTAGCGCTCCGCGCGTGGCGAGAATACCCGCGCCCGGATAGGTGTCGGAGCCGGCGACGAGGCCGACAACGCCGCGCGCGTACTTGTCGTCCGAGAATGCGGGAACGGGCACGGCGGAGTGGGCGCGATATTCATCGTCGTAGTAGTAGATGTCGCCCGCGCCGATCGTTCCGTCAGCGTCGGGACGCGTGCTCGTGGCCACCTCGCTCCAATACATTCGCATGAGCCTCACCTCGCCGGAGTATTCGACGGCGGGTGGCAGGATCTGTGCGCGCTTGTAGGTGCCAACCGCGAGGGTGTGCGTGGCTCGCAGAATCGGACCGCGGACCGCACCGTCGTCATCGGTCAGGCCCGACGGTACATCGATGGCAATCACTTTCTTCGGGTGCGCGCGCATCGCGTCGTTCAGGCACGTCACCGTATCCGCAAGCTCACCGGTGAGGGGACCGCGTGAACCGATGCCCACGATTCCGTCGATCCACAGGCGCGCACCGCAGATGGTGCCCCACTCGGGTGTCCCTACGATGGAGCGCAGGGAGCGCCCGCCCAGTTCCACGATGCCGACGCCCGCTTCTCGAGCCGCAGCCAGGCCGCGCGCATGACAGGTGGGCTTGAGCAGAAATGCTGTGACAACCATCCCCTGCTCCGCCAGCAGCGCGCACGCGTACAGGGCATCACCTCCGTTGTCGCCTCCGCCGACGAATGCGGCTACGCAGGTATCCAAGTCTTCGATGCGGGCCGCCGCCTCGTCAAGGCCGATATCGTCTCGCAGCCTGGAGATGGCGGCCGCCTCCGGTATGTCCCAGAGCCACGCAAGCGGATCGGACAAGTAGCGGACGCGATCGGCGACCTTCTCGGCGACCTGGCGCATGTAGCGGTCTGGGTCGCCTTCCGCCGCGGCGGCTGTCACGTGCTCACGTTCAATGTCTCGGGCTTCGGCGAAAGACAGGGCGCGACCGTCCAGAATCAACATGGGGTCATTCTCCCACACGTGCCGTCCCTCGCAGGGCAGCGGGTGAGGGGGAAGAGGCTAACAAACACGGCGGCGAGGCACACGCCCCGCCGCCGTCAGATGTTCAGATAGTCGCCGCCCCGATCAGGCGACGTCGAGGGTCTTGGCGACCCCCGCGAGGACCGCGCCCACGATGACGAGAGCGACGCCGATGATGGTCCAGCGCAGCTCCTTGCGCGTGCGAGTCTCGTGGAGCCACAGGATGCCCAGCGGCGTGGAGATGAGGATTCCCAGCTGGGAGAGGGTAAAGCCCGTGCCCGCGCCCAGCTTGTTGGAGTTGAGCTGGAGCAGCAGGATGGCGGTGCCCCACAGGACGCCATTGAAAATCGAGGGGACCATGCGGCGGTGACGCAGCGAGTCCTCGGGGGCCACGCCGCCGCGGCCCTGGATCGCGAAGAAGATCGCGCAGTACACGGTGTAGCCGATCGCCTGGGGCAGGAGGAACTCCGCGGGCTGGATATCAAACCACTTAATGATGAGGGGAAACGCCACGAGGCCCAGCGTCGAGGTCGTCAGCAGGAAGGCGCCACGCTTCCAGTCGAGGGAAGCAGCGTCGGAGCCGGACTCGGAGCGCGACAGGAACCAGATGCCGACGATGAGGACCACGATGGCGGCGATGCCGTAGGGCAGCGCGCCGCCGTGGAGCCACTCGCCGAAGATCGCGATGCCGGCCAGGGACATGAGGACGAGCTGGCCGCCGGTGGACAGCGGCATCGTGCGGCTCATGCCCAGGACCGAGTAGGAGCGCAGCTGATCGCACACGCCGACGCCGAGGAGCAGGCCGGTCAGGAAGGAGACGCCCAGGTTCAGGGGCGTCCAGGCGGGGTGCAGGAAGGGGGTGGCGACGGCGGCCATGAGCAGGCCGCCGAGGACTGCGCCCATGACTCGCTGGCGGTCTGAGCCGCCGGTCTTTCCCATCAGCGTCGTAGCGACACCGAAGAAGACAGAGGGCAGGATCCCGATAAGGATCATGGACAGGGTCATGTGCGCACCTCCCGGGGTGGTTGCGGCCGTCGTGTCACGAGGCCGGGGCTTACTTGCGTTGTTGGGTGCGACGGGCTTCCCGCCGCGTCTTCCACGCTAGTCGTCCCCTCCCCCGCCCTCGCAATCACATGAGCCGTTTTGGCTACTGTTTCACAGGGCCATCGTGAATGCCTTCACGCTCTGCGACACATTCGATGACGCAGCACACCCGGGTGGGGGTGTCTGCGGAGATAGGCCGCAAACGCGCCGCGGGCCTCGTCCCACATGAGGAACGAGGCCCGCCGCGTTCACGAGGCGCTAGCCCCGCGCCGGCGGATCACTCCACCGTCACGGACTTGGCCAGGTTGCGCGGCTGGTCGACGTCCAACCCCTTGACGGAGGCGAGCTCGCAGGCGAAGATCTGCAGCGGCACGACGGTCAGGAGCGGGGCGTACAGGGTCGGCACGGCGGGCACGCGGAAGACGACCTCGGCGAACTCGTCGACGGAGGAGTCCCCCTCCTCGGCGACAACGATCGTGCGAGCGCCGCGGGCACGGACCTCGGCGATGTTGGCCAGGACCTTACCGTGCAGCTCGGGGCGGCGCGGGGTCGGCACGATGACGATGACCGGCTGGCCCTCGTCCACGAGCGCGATCGGGCCGTGCTTGAGCTCGCCGGCGGCGAAGCCCTCGGCGTGGATGTAGCAGATTTCCTTGAGCTTGAGCGCGCCCTCGAGCGCGACGGGGAAGCCGACGTGACGGCCCAGGTAGATGACCGAGGTCGCGTCCTGCATCGTGCGGGCAAACTGGCGGACCGTCTCTCCGCTTTCCAGGACCTTCGCGATGGCCTCGGGGACGCGCGCGAGCTTGTCCATGTAGTCGGCGATCTCGTCAGCGTACTTGTTGCCGCGCACCTGCGCCAGGTACAGGCCCAGGATGTAGCAGGCGGTGACCTGCGCGGTGAACGCCTTCGTGGAGGCGACCGCGATCTCGGGTCCGGCGTGGGTGAGGATCACGGCGTCGGATTCGCGCGAGATGGTCGATCCGGGCGTGTTCACGATGGCGACGACCTTCGCGCCCTGCTCGCGGGCGTGGCGGATCGCCTGGATGGTGTCCATGGTTTCGCCGCTCTGGGAGATGGCGACGACCAGCGTCTTTTCGCCCACCACCGGGTCGCGGTAGCGGAACTCGCTGGAGAGCTCGACCTCGACGGGGATGCGGCACCAGTGCTCGATCGCGTAGCGGGCGACCTGTCCGGCGTAGGAGGCGGTGCCGCAGCCGATCATGATGACCTTGTCGACGGAGCGCAAGACGTGCTCGGGGATGCGCACCTCGTCCAGAGCCAGGTGTCCGTGAGAGTCGATACGATCCGCCAGGGTCGCGCCCACGGCGTCAGGCTGCTCGTGGATTTCCTTCTCCATGAAAGTCGGCCAGCCATTCTTGGTGGCGCGATCGGAGGAGAAGTCGACCTCGTACGCCTCGCGCTCAATGGGGTTGCCGCTGGGGTCGATGACGGTCACGCCGGTCGCCGAGACGACCACGACCTCGTCCTGGCCGACCTCGAGCGCGCGGTTCGTGTGTTCGACGAAGGCCAGGACGTCGGAGCCGAGGAAGTTCTCCCCCTCCCCCAGGCCGATGACCAGCGGGGAGGAACGGCGGGCAGCGACGATGACGTTCGGAGACTGCGTACTCACCACCAGCAGCGTGAAGGTGCCGTGCAGCTGCGCGGTCACCGCGCGCATCGCGACGACGAGGCGGCGCGCCACCTCCTCGTCCGCACCCGTCAGTCCGGCGACTCCGCCGGTGTACGAGGCCGCCTCGACCTCGTCGTAGGCGCGCGCCAGCAGGTGGACGACCACCTCGGTGTCGGTCTCGGAAGCGAAGGTCTCGCCGTCGGCGACGAGGGCGGCGCGCAGGACGTCCGCGTTCTCGATGATGCCGTTGTGGACGAGGGCGAAGCGCCCGTCCGGGCTGGTATGGGGGTGGGCGTTCGCGACCGTCGGGCGCCCGTGGGTGGCCCAGCGGGTATGCCCGATGCCGGCCATGGCGTCGGCGGGGGCGTCCGCGTCAACTTCTTCGACGAGGTTGACGAGCTTGCCGACCGCGCGGCGCACGTAGAGGCCGTTGTTCGAGGTCAGGGCGATGCCCGCCGAGTCGTATCCGCGATATTCGAGGCGCGCCAGGCCACCGAGGACAACCTCGCGGCTACGCTGGGACGCCTTGCATGCAATATGTCCAACAATTCCGCACATGCTACCCATTCCAACACACCCACCCCCTTCCCTGGCAGGTAACGTGTGTCGCTTCACGCGGCGAACTGGGTGCGCGCCAGCATCAGCTTGTGGGGCACAATGGGGTCGTGAGCATCACCGAGAGCCCCTCGAACGTCCCCTCTCCGGCCTCGCCGAACGCCTCGCCTGACGGGCCGACGCAGGCCACTATGCATGGCGCGCCCAACCCCTACGCGCGTTTTGATCGCAGCGAGTGGGACAGCCTCGCCGATCGCACTCCCCTGCCGCTGACCCAGGAGGACATCGACCGCATCGCGTCGCTGGGCGATCCCATCGATATGACCGAGGTCGACACGATTTACCGTCCCCTGAGCGCGTTGCTGCAGCTCTACATCGACGGTCGCCGCCGCACTGCGGCCGAGCGGCACGCGTTCCTCGGCGAGTCCGAGGCCCACTCGACCCCCTTCGTCATCGGCATCGCTGGCTCGGTTGCCGTCGGAAAGTCGACGGTCGCGCGCCTGCTCCAGCTGCTGCTCTCGCGCTGGGATTCCACCCCGCGCGTGGACCTCGTGACGACCGACGGGTTCCTCTACCCGAACCGGATCCTGCAGGAACGTTCCCTCATCGCCCGCAAGGGCTTCCCCGAGTCCTACGACCGCACGGCCCTCATCTCGTTCCTGGCCTCGGTCAAGGCGGGCAACCCGCACGCCCAGGCACCCGTGTACTCCCACGTCACCTACGACATCGTGCCCGACGCCTTCATCGACGTGGATCGCCCCGACATCCTCATCGTCGAGGGCCTCAACGTGCTCCAGCCGCCGCGCTCGGCGCCCGGATCCGTGTCGGTGGCCGTCTCGGACTACTTCGACTTCTCCATCTACGTCGACGCCGACGAGAAGTTCATCGAACAGTGGTACGTGGACCGTTTCCTCAAGCTGCGCGCGACCGCGTTCTCCCGCGAAGACTCCTACTTCAAAACCTACGCATCCCTGACGGACGACGAGGCCGTCTCCACCGCGCACGTCGTGTGGAACGCGATCAACCTGCCGAACTTGCGCGAAAACATTCGCCCCACCCGCGAGCGCGCGACCCTCATCTTCACGAAGGGTGCCGACCACCGCGTCGAATCGCTGTCGATCCGCAAGGACTGACACTCCTCCTCCCCCGATCATGCGCAAACGAGGCCGCAGCCGGATAACCCGGCCACGGCCTCGTCTCATGTCAAGCTAACGGTTAGCCGATCCACGCGCCCGAGGGGGCGAAGTGGTACCAGGACCACCCGATCAGTTCCCAACCGGTGGCCATGGAGCCATTACCGCGCAGGTAGAACCAGGTCGGGCCCTCCTGATACCAGCCGGTGGTCATCGCGCCGTTGGCGCCCATGTGGTACCAGGTCCCGCCGAGGAGCTGCCAGCCGGTGACCATGGATCCGGAGGGCGACAGGTAGTACCAGGCGCCGCCGTCCTTGACCCAGCCGGTGCGCATGACGCCGGAGGAGGACAGGTAGAACCAGGTTCCGCCGATCTGGGTCCAGCCGGTGGCCATCTGCCCGGTCGCGGGGTCGAGGTAGTACCAGGAGCCGCGGTCCTGAATCCAGCCGGACTGCTGGGCGCCGCTGGCGCCGTGGTAGTACCAGTGTCCGCCGTCGTAGACCCAGCCCATCTTCAGGTAGCCGCTCGCGTCGAAGCGGTAGGTGAAGCCGTCGATGACCAGGGTTTCGTTGGCGGCGTAGGTGCCGTCAGAGTAGCTGTACCACCAGCCGAAGTAGCCGGACTTCCACTGACCAGTACGAGGCTGGGGCGTGGGATCCGGGGTCGGCGCCGGGGTCGGATCCACGGAAGGCTGCGGCGCCGGGGTCGGATCCACGGAAGGCTGCGGGTCCGGCGTGGGCTGCGGGTCCGGCGTGGGAGCCGGGTTCTCGATCGTCACCCAGTACAGGAAACGCGAGTCACCGCCGCCGACGGCGTGGAGCACGACCTGCGAGGTCTCACCGTCGCCGAGCTCGACTTCCTGCGTCGTCTTGTCGGCCGGGTTGACGAGCATCAGGTGCGCGTTCGCGCTCGGCTTCTTGACGGTCAGGGTGATGTCCTGAGCGGTCTCGGCCAGCGAGCCGTTATCGGTGCGCGGGTCGAGGAGGTAGGACGGGTAGTGCGTCTGGCCGGTCAGGGCGTTGACGACCATGAAGCCCTTGGGGGCCATCGTGGAGTCACCGAAGATCTCGGCGGACTTAGCGCTATCCAGGCCCTTCAGCTGTTCGAAGTAGCCGACGACGACGTCGCCGGGCATTCCGTCGTTGACGGAGCCGACGTTGGTCACCGACATGTCAACCAGGCCGACGGCCTCGTTGGCGGCCTTGGCCTCGTCGCCGGAGGCGAAGTCACCGTACTTGTAGCCGCTCAGCGAGGGGGTGGTGCCGCGAGCCGCGTACTGGCCGGGCTTGTAGGCGACGAACGTGGAGTTCATGGCCTTCGTGTAGTTACCGATGTAGCTGACGTTTCCAAAGATGTTGGAGAACTCGTAGAACGAGCGCGTCGGCGCGCCATCGTGGTCGATGATCGAGGAGCGGTCGTAACCGTTGTACTCCATGCGGAACAGGCCGAACCACTTCTGGCCGGTCGCCAGGCCCAGGGAGGGGACGATCGACTTTTCGGAGGCCGACACGTTCGCGTCCCAGTTGTAATCCAGGTACTGGCCGTACAGGATCGGGGCGGAGCCGTCACCGGTGGTGCCCTTCAGGCCGTATTCGCGCTGCTTCTTCCAGGTGTTGGTGTTCAGCAGGTCCATGACGACCCTGCTCGGAGCCGGGCCACCGTTGGCGCCCCAGTAGTACTTGTCCCAGCTGAGCAGGTCGGGCTTGGCGTTCTCGACGTAGTAGCTCAGGTTCGCGTCGCGGTACCAGGAGGGGTCATCCCAGGAGTTGGCGTGAACGACGGCGCCGGGGATGTTCTGCTTGGACCAGGAGAACCAGTTCTTGAAGCACTCCGATTCGACGCGGTTGAAGCCGCCCTCATCGCCGTACTGGATGTCGACGAGCGTGGAGGCGTAGGGCTTCATGTATTCGTTCATGAAGTCGTGGGGATCACCCGCGTTGCACATGCTGTTCTTGCCGGTGGGGGCCTTTGCGAGGGCCCACGGCGCGCCCTTACCCAGGGACTCCATCATGGGGGTGTTGAACATGGGCAGGTCGTAGAACATGGGGAAGGCGCCACCGGTCAGGTCGCGCTCGTTCGCATCGAAGCCACCACGGCCGTAGCCCTCGGAGGGAACCCACGCGGGCATCATGACGCCGTACTGCAGCGCGAGGGCCTGGGCGCGGTTCACGCCCCACTTGCCCTCTCCGGGGTCAAAGCCGGAGTAGCGCTCGTACATGGAGTTGTCGACCGCCGGGGCCACCGGGGTCTTGCCGGCGGGCAGGCCCCACACCTCGACGTCGTTGAAGGTGACGGCGGTGGCAATATTCTGCGGGGTCTGGGGCTCGGTCTCGTCGTTCATCCAGATGCGGATGTTCTTGGCGAGGTGGTAGGCGTTGAAGTCCCAGTACCACAGGCCGCGCGCGTCGCGTGTGAGCGAGCCGTGGGTGACGATGGTCTTCCACGGCCCGCCGTCGGCCTCCTGGACCGCGATGGCGACGGAGTTACCGCCGTGCCATCCCTGGACGCCGGCGGGCAGGGTCGGGGTGCCCCATCCGTTGACGCGGTGCACGTAGCGGGCCTCGCCCAGGTGCAGCTCAATGCCGGTGACGCTGTCCGACCACTCGTTCGCGCGCACGAGCGGGTCAGAGGTCCACGTTGTTGTCGGGTCGAGGTCGGTGAGGGCCGCGTTGTCAGCCTCGGTTCCGCCGTTCGCGGTGGCGGTCACGGGGACCATGACGTTGCCGCGGAAGTCGGTGTCCACCTTGGTGATGTTGACGACGTAGGTGGCTTCCTTGCCGTCTTTGGACACGGTCGCGGTGATGACGTTCAGGCCGGTGGTCAGGTCAAGGTTGGACACGCGTCCGTCCGCGTCGGGGGTCGCGCCGTTGATGGTGACGGTGGCTCCGTCGACCGTACGGATGCGGGCCGAGACGGTGGTGGCGTGGTAGTAGCCGGTGGCCGTGTAGGTGTGAGTGCTGGGGGCGAAGTCGACGGGCTTGCCGGGGTCGCCGTAGGGCAGCTGGTCGATGACGAAGTCAACGACGAGGTCGGACGCGCCGGATCCCTGCTCGGGGGCCTCGGGGTGGGGCACAACGGGACGGGTCGCGGTGTTGTTGCCGCTGTTGTCGTCACTGCCGTAGGAGGTAATGGCGTTGCCCTCGGCGTCGCAGGGCAGGAGCTTGATGTCGGACAGCGCCATGTCCTTCTTGCCGGGAGCGAGGGAGCGCAGGCCCGTCAGGGTGAAGACGCGCTTCGTGGTTGCCGGGAAGGTGACGTACTGTTCCTTGTTGCCGAATTGCAGGTCACTGCCGTGCGCGACTTCGGTCCCGCCGTCCCAGGTGCCCGCGGCAACCTTGGTCTTCCAGTCGGCGAAGGAGGCTTCTGCGGCAGGGTTTCCGGGGTCCTCATCGAAGGCGAAGACGCGGTATTCACCCGGGAACTGGTCGTTGCCGAGCGTCGAATCGTAGGTGGGGCGCGGGGTCAGGCCGAGGCCGCAGACCTGCGTGCCGGGGGTGGGATTCTGGACGGCGAGGGCGTGAGGATATTCGTCGAGGCCACCCTTCCACTTGGTGGTCCAGAAGGTCTTGGTTGCGTCGGTGCGGGTCGTGTCGTCGTCGACGAGAGCGGCGATGGTGCCGTTGGGGGCACTTTCGCCGACCTTCTCTTCGGAGGTCGCCCACAGGACGGTCGGGTGATACGGGGTTTCGGTGGCGGCGAGCGCCGCGGTCGGTGCGAGGCCAAGCATGGTGGCCGCAAGAATCGGGGCTGAGAGCGCACCGATGATGGGTCTAGTCCCCATGAGTTTAACTCCTTCGTCAGTATGGGGGTGATGGCAGGGATAGGTCGCTAGACGTTTGAAAACGAATAATCCCTAACACGTGTTAGTTTTTTGTGAAAAAACCTCCTTTTAGGTAGAGAAGATCCCCGCGGGTGCGAGGCGCACCCGCGGGGAGAGAAATCAGAACTTCAGACCGCCGTCTTCGATGCCGCGGAAGAAGAACTTCTGGCTGAAGGCAAAGACCAGGACGACGGGGATCATCGCAACGACAGCACCGGCCAGCACCAGCTGGTAGGTGACGCCCTGCGGCGAGTTCTGGATGGCCGTCAGCGTCAGCATCAGCGTCTGCTTGTTCGGGTCCGGCAGCATGAGCAGCGGGAAGATGAAGTCGGACCAGGCCCCGATGAAGGAGGTCAGGCCGACGACGGTCAGGGTGCCGCGCACCTGGGGCAGGAAGATCGACCAGAAGCGGCGCAGTTCGCCCGCGCCGTCGATGAGGGCCGCATCCTCGATCTCGTCGGGGATACCCATGAACGCGGCGCGCATCATGAGGATCTGGAACGGGCCGATCATGGCGACCATCCACACGCCGGGAAGCGTGTTGTACAGGTCCAGCTGCACCATCATCTTGAACAGCGAGAGCATGATCGACTCGAAGGGGAAGATCATGGCGGACAGGACCACGAAGTACATGATGTTGCGCCCGGTCCACCCGCGCCTCGACAGCATGTAGCCGCCGATGCAGGACAGGACGACGTTCGAGGTGACCGTCAGGGTCGCAAGAATCGCGGAGTTCTTGATGGATAGGAGGATGTTCGTGCGTTCGAAGAGGACGTAGAAGGAGTCCAGTGACCAGTGCTGGGGCAGCATGGTCGCACCCTGGCCGAAGACGGATTCGCCGGGCGCTTTGAAGGCCGCCATGAGGGGCAGGACGAGGGGACCCACCAGGATGAGGGCGACGACGACGAGGAGGACGTAGCGGGCAAACAGGGCCCCGCCACGCATCTGACGCGATGCCGTGTTGCGTCCCTGGCGTTCGAGGCGGCGCTCCTTGCGCCACTGCGCGAAACGCTCGCCAAAGGAGGCGGGAGTGGTCGAGGTTGCGGTGCTCATGATTCTTCAGCCTTCCTCTGCAGGCTCTGCGAAGCGATGATGAAGCCGAAGGTGATGAGGAAGAGGCACACCGAGGCGGCGTCGCCCTGTCCCAGCGATCCGAAGGTCGGGTCCACGATTCGGTCTCGGATGTACATCGTGAGGGTCTTCGTGGGCGATGCGGAGCCGCCCAGCAGGTAGACCTCGGTGAAGATCTTCAGGCATCCGATCGTCGTCAGGGTGGCGACGAGGAACATCATGACCTTGACGCCGGGGACCGTGACGGTGAAGAAGCGACGGATGGGTCCGGCGCCGTCGAGTTCGGCAGCCTCGTACAGGGACTTATCCACGTTCGCGAGGGCCGACAAGTACAGGATCATGTAGTAGGGCAGGCCCTGCCACAGGGTGATGATCATGGCGCAGAAGAGGATCAACCACTGATTCGACAGGAATGGAATCGGGTCGAGGCCCCACGACGCCAGCAGGTTATTGATGGGACCGCGCTGGTCGAGAAGGTAGCGCCAGGCCAGGGAGATAACGACCAGCGAGGAGATGGCCGGCAGGTAGTAGAGGGCGCGGAAGAAGCCGATACCGGGCACGTGCGACTTGACGAGGAGGGCCAGCAGCAGCGGCAGGAGCACCATGAGCGGGACGACGCACACCGCATAGATAAGGGAGTTCGTCAGCGACTGCCAGAACTCTGGATCCGACAGTACCGCGGCGAAGTTGTCGATACCAACGAAGCGACCGATGCGCCCCATCGGCTTGGTCTTCGTGAACGACACGTAGACGGTCGTGATGAAGGGGTAGATGTAGAAGGAGATGACCGCGAGGACCGGGAGGGTCACCCACAGCCAGGGAACCCAGCCCGGGCGGAATCGGGCGGCGCCATTGAGGGAGCGCACCTGCGCGCTCTTACGTGTCGGCATACCAAAATCCTTAATGAGGGGTGCGCGGGGTCGTGAGCCGGCGGCCCGACGCTGGGCGAGGAATGCGTCGGGGGCCGAGGCCAGGCCTCGGCCCCCGAGCGGTCAATCAGTCTCCGAGAGCCTTGAGCTTCTCGTTCATCTGATCCTGAGCGGTCTTGAGGGCGGTCTTGGGATCGACCTCACCGCGGATGGCCTTGTTGACGTTCTCAATGAGGGCGTCCTTCACGGCGCCGGTCGCATAGAAGACGTCGGTGTAGGCCTCGGCGTCCTTGGCGGCCTTAGCGGCCTCCTCGTAGGCGGCCTTGAAGACCGGGTCGTCGGCGATCTCCGGCGGGTTGGCGACGAGCTTGTCGAGGGCGTCGGTGGCGGCCGGGAAGATGATGGCGCCGCCGTCGTGCGTCCAGGCGTACTCGTTCTCAGCGTTGGTGATCCACTCGGCGAACTTCATGGCCAGCGGGGCGTTCTGCGTGGTGACGGAGACGCCGATGTACTGGCCTTCGAAGACGGGCTTGATGCCGGGGTTGGTCGGGAACGGGCCGACGCCGGTGTTCTGGTAGACCGTCTCGTTGTTCTTCTTGACGGACTTGAGGAACGAGGCGTTGGGCGTACCGAAGGCGAGGTTGCCGTCGGTGTAGGCCTTGCCCGGGTCAGGCTCGCCGGTCAGGGAGTCCTTCGGGATGGCGCCGGAGGCGTAGAGCTCGGAGAGCTTGGTGACGTAGTTGATCGCGGCCTCGTTGTCCGCGAAGTCGAAGGCGGTCTTGTCGGCGTTGAGCAGGTTGACGCCCATGCCGTGCAGCTGAGCAATCATGTACCACTCGGGCGAGCCATAGATGCCGTAGTCGCCCTGCCCATCCGCGCCGACCTTAGCGGCGTCGTCGAACAGCTCATCCATGGTCTTGGGCGGCATGTTCTCGTCGAGACCAGCGCGCTTGAAGACCTCCTTGTTGTAGGTGGTGATGTAGGGGCCGAAGTACCAGGGCAGAGCCGTGTGGTGGTCGTTCGCGCCGAGGGCGGTGGAGTCCCAAATGGACTTCACGAACTTGTCGCCGATGCCGGGGGCCTTGACGTCGTAGTCCATGAGGAGGTTGGACTTGGACAGGGCAAGGATGGTGGAGGAGGGAACGTTGATAACGTCCGCCATCTTGCAGTTCGAGGCCTGAGCGGTGACGGTCTGGTCGAACTCGGCGCCGCCGCCCTGGTCGGTCCAGTTGATCGTCACGCCGGGGTTGGCGTCCTCGAATTCCTTGATCTTGGCCTTGAAGAAGTCGCCGAAGTCGTTCTGCAGGCCCTGGGTCTGGAAGGTGATCTGGCCTTCGACCTTCGAGGTGTCGATCTTCGAGTTGTCAAGGTTGCCCGCGGGGATGTCGCACGCGACGTCGGGCTCGGGGATGGAACCGGCAGCGGTCGAACCGCCGCTGGAGCTGGTGGAGCCAGAACCGCCGTCGTTGCAGGCGGCCAGGCCGAGGGTACTGAACATGGCGAGGGCGACAACGCCAGCAGCCATCTTCTTCTTCAACATGCGAAACCTCCGTTGGTCCGTTTTTGTTGGTCGATCGATGGGATCGAGTCACTAACTATCTCGTGTTAGTTGATGCCTAAATCATAGCGACCTGTCACGCTTTGCGCATCATTTGCCAATAACTTTGCGCATCGTTATCAAGCCGCAACATAACAGTGCGGAGCTCAATCACCCCCGACCTGGGCAATCACGAATGTCATGTCCGTGTCGCGCATGCGGCCAGCAAACTCGGGGCGAGAGTCAGGCCCACACGAACGGGTACCAATACCGTCCTGGAAGGCATCGAGCCACACGAACAGACGGTCACTGTCAGGCAGATCCTCCCAGTGCGCAGCCTGCGCCAGCTCGCGCTCGTTCCACGGGGACACACTCCAGCCGACGGGCGAGGCGGGGAGGATGAGGAACTCCCCGGCCTCGCCCCGCAGGGACAGCGCCTCGAGGTCGAGTCGCTGACCGCCTTCCTGCGGACGCACGCAGACGTCCCACAGGTCCGAGGCCTCGGCTCGCCCGTACCCACGAGCGCCGGGGACCCGCATGTCGGAGTAGCCAATGAGCGTATCCCCCAGCCACGATGCCTCCCACGAGGACCCGCCCAGCTCGATGCGCACGCCCAGTCGCGGCACCCGGTCGGGCCACACGCCGTCGGGAACGACGCTCACAGACAGCGACAGGGCGGGGATGTCACCGACTCGCACCGGCCGGTATTCCCAGGTGAGGGTCGCGCCAAAGTGCGCGGCGGGAGGCGACCAGCGCTCGCTAACACGCTGGCAGCTCTCGTCCCCCTCGACCGACACGAGGCGGCGGCGCAGCAGGTGCAGGCGCGCGGCCTCCCAACGCATCGCGTGCGAGGTGCCGTGCTCGCCGCATCCGACGCCCAGGGGACCGAGGTCGTCCGCGCTGATTCCCCAGTAGTCGACGGGGCCTCGACCCCGATCGTTGTCCGTGGGGGCACGGAAGACGCTCAGCTCGACGGACACCGGGAGGCCACCAACCCTCACGAGGCGCCCACGCGAGTCGAGCTCGTAGGGACGGTCGGCCGCGCTGAGAGGATGCGCGGGCTCAACCGGCGCCGAGGCGAGGGCGCGCAGGCGCTCGTCGTCGCGACCGCTACCGGCATCTGTGAGGACCGAAGCGAGGGCCGGCGCGTCGGGCGCCATGGCCGCAACCCACGCCCAGGTGCCCGCGTAGGGGCGAGAGAGCGCATCGACGAGGCCGTCGCACACGAAGTTGCCGTCGTGCACTTCCTCGCCGAAGTCGCCGCCGTAGGACAGGGCGCGGCGCCCGTCCGGGAGGGTGCGCCACAGCGCATGATCGCGCCATTCCCACACGAAGCCGCCGGCGTGGCGCGGGTGGCTCATCTGCGCGGCGTATCCGGCGGCGTTTCCGGGGCCGGTTCCCATCGCGTGCAGGTATTCGCACATGAGGTAGGGGGCGCGGCGGATACGTTCGCGGGCCGCGTCGTCAACACGGGCGGCGACGTGGGTGGGAACCGCGACCTCGGCGTGGAGATCGCTATCGTCGAGGACGGCCGCGACCTCCTCGAGGGTGGGGTACATACGCGAGTAAATGTCCGTGTACTCGAGGGCGTGGTCTCCCTCGTAATGGACGATGGCCCTGTTTCCCGTGCGGTCGTGGATCCAACGCGCACAGGCGGCCAGGTTTGCGCCGGTGCCCGACTCGTTACCGAGGCTCCAGCTCATAATCGAGGGGTGGTTCTTGTCGCGCTCGAACGCGCGCGCGGTGCGATCGAGGTAGGCGTCGGCCCAACGCGGATCGTCGGAGGGGTTGTCGATCCACTCCCCCGTTCCCTCGAACCCGTGCGTCTCAATATCTCCTTCGAGCATGACCCACAGTCCGATCTCGTCGGCCAGGTCGAGGACGCGGGGATGCGGCGGGTAGTGGGAGGTACGAATCGCGTTGATTCCCATGGATTTCATGAGGGCGAGGTCCTTGCGTACCCATTCCTCGTCGAACACGCGGCCTTCGTCGGCGCGCACCTCGTGGCGATTGACGCCGTTGAGGGTGAGGGGCTGTCCGTTCGCCGTCAGAACGCCGTTCTCGATGCTCACTCGGCGGAATCCGATGCGCAGGCTGCGCACACCATTGACGAGGCCGTCCTCACCTTCGACGCGCACGCGAGCGTCGTAGAGGGCGGGGTCGGCGGCGCTCCACGGGCGCACGCTTCCGACCTCAATGCGGCCGCTGCGGTAGCGCCCCTCGCCCACTGGCTTGAGGGAGTATGCGAAGGACCAGAGGCTGTCGATCTCCAAGTGGCCGGAGAGATGCGGATCCTGCGCGCCACGCACCCGAGCCTCGATGGTCGCGTAACCAACCCCGGCCTCGTAGTCGGTATCGATCCACAGATCCTCGATCGCCCCGGAGGCGAGGTGGCGCAGGCTCACCGAGCGGAAGATGCCGGGCAGCCACCACTGGTCCTGATCCTCGAGGTAGGAGCCGGGGCTGAACTGGTGGACGCGCACGGTGATCCGATTGGTACCGGCGCACACGGCCTCGGTCACGTCGAATTCGTGGGCCAGACGGGAGCCGCGGATCATGCCAATCCACGTGCCGTTGACCCACACGCTGGCCTGACTCTCGACGCCGTCGAAGCGCAGGGCGATGACACCGCCCTCCCAGTCGGCCGGGAGCTCGAAGGTGCGACGATAGTCGCCCACCGGGTTGTCCTCGGGCGGGAAGGGCGGGTCGACGGGGAATGGGAAGTCGACGTTCGTGTACGCGGGGTGCCCCCAGGCGCCTTCGCCGCGCAGGACCCAGTGACTGGGTACGTCGATCGTGTCCGCGTCGTCGCCGACAGTTGGTTCATCCCAGGGTTCTTCAACGCTGACCCAGGGGGCCGGATCGGTACGGTGATAGACGAAGGACCAGGTACCGTCGAGGCTGACAACGCCGGGATCATCGACCAGATGCGCGCGCGGCGGCAGGAGTGCTCCCGCATCGGGAGCATAGGAAGGTAGTATCGATATCACGTCTGTGTGCCTTTCGGATGTCATCGTCGAAACTCCGATCGTCAGAGATAAGACTAACACGTTATAGTTGTTGCGTTTCAACGAAACGCAACCGAGCATTGGGAGCCTTGCATGGAGCGCGCAACCCGGGCCGACGTCGCCCGCGCGGCAGGCGTCGCACCGTCGACCGTCTCGCTCGTCCTCAACGGACGAGGCCGAGACGTGAAGATCGCGCCCGCCACGATCGAGCGCGTCAAGGCGGCCGCACGCGAGCTCAACTACATCCCCAACGCGGCCGCCCGCTCGCTGCGCCGCGGCAAGTCCCACCTCATCGCCCTCCTCATGGCCGAACTGCCGGACGACCCCTTCGTGCCCGTCGTCCACACAGTGCTCACGACCGCGATGATCGATATTCAGCGCCGCGGCTACCTCCTCCTCCCTCTCTTCCAGTCTGGCGATGGAGCCTCCGACGCCGAGGTCATCCGCGGGGTCCTGGGCGACATCCAGCTGGCCGGCATCATCCGCGAGACCACGTCGGCCGAGGCCTTCACCTCGCGGCTGCTCGCGAACCTCGGTATCCCCGTCGTCGCCATGTCCATGATCGAGGCCGACCCGACCGGATCGGAATCTTCCCTCATCCGCATCGACGAGGGCGCCGGCGTGCAGCAGGTGTTGTCCGACTGCGCGCTCATCGACCCATCGACCGGGATGGGGACGGGGCACGCCGTCTTCCTGGCGGGGCCAAACACGAACCACGCCCGACAGAACCCGGTCGCGAGCGCTTTCTCTACGAACTTCACGCTCTACTCGCTGCCCGACTGGGAGGCGTCGACGGCGTATCAGGCCGCGCTGCGCCTGCTCGACGAGGATCCATCGATCTCACTGATCGCCCTGGCCGACGACTCTCAGGCCCCCGGCGTCTTCCAAGCGGCCGCAGACCTCGACCTGTCGGTCCCCGGCGACCTATCGATCCTCGGTTTCGGCAACCAGGATCGCCACAGCGCCGAGGCGCTCGGCCTGACGACGGTCGAGTGGCCACTCAAGGACATGACCGAGGCCGCCGTCGCCTCGATCATCAACGTCATCGAGGGCCGCTCCCCCATGGCCGACGTCCACCCCCGTGCGTCACTTGAAGACAAGGCCCCCGACGGAACCCCCATCGCGACGATCCCGACGCGCCCGGTGTGGCGCTCGTCCGTCGCCAGGCGCGGCTAAAGAGCGTATCGTGGCATGGCATGCGCGCTGCGCGCAAAGCTGAGCCAATCACCCACAACAATGACAGTAGCGCTATGTACCAACCAAACCTCCTGTACCCAATGGGCACGATGTTTCCAGGGTACGTCGACTCCGCTCTCATTCCCCTCCTCGTACGCCAGCTGAAGAAAAAGGGACTCAACGTCGAGGTGACGATCGACCACAACAATGCGCTGATGTATCTAGTCGTCAACAACGTATTGACTTGCAACCTGGTAGCGATTTTCTACGACCTACTCAACACGCCGCCAATTAATCACAGGGGCATCCTCAACAATTGGGCTGATCGGATCTTCGATCAGATTCGCATGGAGGCCGCAGAACTCTCCATCCCCGACGTGCTGCGTCGGCGCGTACGCACCGAGCTCGTCCCCACTTACACAGTCCAACACCCCGACTTCTCCTATGCACGGCCTTTCCCCGGTGGGCTCTCAATGATCCTGAGTATCGTCCATGCAGCCGGCACAACCAGGTGCACCACCGAGGAACTCCGTTCTCGCCCTCTCAGCGTCGATGAGCTTTTCCACTACGGACAGCTGAACACTGACGCCATCACGATCACCATCACGCAGAAATCCGGCCCGACAACATGCCTGTCCGACCCGTCGCCTTTCATTGCCGCCAAAGCAGCAAACATGCCTGCGGTGGTCAAGCAGCACGCGATCGAAGCGCCACACGGTCTCTTCGCGCTCATCCCACAGCAGCATCTCCTCTTTGTTGCACCCGTAACCCCCGACGACCTCTCAGGTCAGCTGCAAACACTGGTGGATTTTGGCCGATTCGCAATCATCGACGCACAGCGGAACAACCCACGCTATGCCGTGAGCCGCGATATCTTCTACTTCTCACCAGAGGGCGCATGTGAGACCGTGACGTGCTCGAACGACCCCGCCGTTCAGGAGCTGCTGAGCAACCCTCAGATCAGCCCAGCCAACTACCACTTCAGCGCGCAGAAATACCTGTCTTTGCCCCCTGCTTTCGAGCAGCGGTTTTCTCGTGCTGGCCACACCTCACCTGTAGAACAGAACGCCCAATAGCGCGAGGGGGGGGAGGGGCGGATGCCAGTCGGCATCCGCCCCTCCCCATGCTCAGACCTCGCGCCAAGCGCCTCCCGCACGCTCACAAAATGCGGGAGTGACACCCGGCGACGACGCCGTTACTCGCCGAGTCCGCAGGCCCGGTAGATGTTGGTCAGCATCTCCAGGCGCTTCTCGAGAGACGCATCCTTGGGCACGCACACCTTGGCACCGAGGTAGTTGGCACCACCCTCGACGGCAGCCTTGGCACAGCGAGCGATCTCGACCTCGTTCATGAGCGAGGTCGGCTCGTCCGCCTGCGCGGGCAGGTGACCGTCGATCCAGGAGTAGCCGTACTGGGTTTCCTCCGGGCCTGCGCCCGAGAAAATGATGCCGTCCAGGACGCCGCGCTTACCGGCCTCGAGCACATGCTCGTAAGCGGTGTCAGCGCTGCGGCCTTCCACGGCGGAACGACCCCAGTTGAGGTGAATACCGATGCCAGCCTCGGAAACGATGTCGATCTCGGATTCGAGGGACAGGAAGCCCTTTTCGGGGTTCTGCTCGGGCACGTACTTGTCACAGTGCTCGATGACGAGGCGTGCCCCGCACCAGTCCCACGTGGCCAGCTCGGCAAGTGAGCGCTTGAAGGCGTCCTCCTGGGCCAGGCGCGTCGGCGCCGAGTGCAGCTGCACGCGGGCGACCAGCTGCCGTCCCGCACGATCACACAGGGCGGCGAGGTCATCGCGCAGCGCGCGGGTGAAGTCGAGAGCGGCGGCGCGTCCGGCCTCGTCGGGCGAGGCCAGGCCGAAGTTCTCGTTCTTCCACACGTTCTGCATGGTGCCCGGGATCGCCGTGATCGTGTTGAAGTCCCAGTGGGAGGCCAGGTGGCTGGCCAGGACCTCGCCCTGGGTGGCGAGCTGGCCCGGGTAGGGCATCTCGACGCCGCTGACCCACGCCTGGTCCGCGAGGAGACGGTAGTAGTCAGCCTCCAGCTCCGGCGCCGGATGCGACGCGTACGCGCCGATAACGAAAGGAAGTGTCATGGTGATCATCCCTCTTTGATGATGTCGTCGTTTCCATCTTCAGGACGAACATACTCCGGCCCCACGGCCTTCTGCAGCAGACGCGGGATATTCGCACCGATGGACACCATGACGATCGCGGCGAACCCGAAGGACAGGATCGCCAGTGCCATGCCAAGGCCCAGCTGATCGGCAATCGCAGCGCCGAGGACGGGGCCGACCGCACCACCGAGAGCACCGACGTTGTAGCAGAAGCCGAGGCCAGCAGCGCGCTTGTCGACCGGGAAGTAGGAGGACACCCACTTGGGCAGCAGGCCCGAGACGCCCTGGCCGAACATCTGCTGGAAGAAGAGCAGACCCGCCACGAGGGCGACGTACTTGCCGTCCTGCATGAACAGCGGGAAGACAATGACCTGCGAGAGCAGCAGCGAGATCGCGTACCAGCGACGCATACCAAACTTGTCACCCGCAAAGCCGGCGATGATGTAGCCTGCAGCGTTGCCGAGGCCTGCGAAGGACACGACGTTCGCAACGACCTTCTGGTCCATACCAACACCGTGCAGGTAGGTCGGCAGGAGGCCCTGGATCGGCCACGTGTACATGAAGGACGCGAAGATCGTCAGCATGATCGCGATGCCAATGATCCAGCGATTCGAATCGAACTGGATGATCAGGTAGATGAAGACAACCGCGCAGACGAGGCCGACCAGGCTCACCGCAACAACGCCGCCCACCTGCTGAGTGAAGATGAGAAGCAGGCCGATAAATGCGATCACGACGACGATGTAGTTGAGGACCTTGCGCTGCCCGCCGAAGAGGACGGCGAGCATGTCGTTCTTCTCGTCGCCGCCCTTCTCCTTGGCCTCACTCCAGTCCGCGGCCTCGGGAAGGGTGCGCCGCATGTAGATGGCGACGACGATCGGGACGATGCCGGTGAGGAACAGGGCTCGCCAGCCCCAGCCGGGGTGCATCGAATCGACCCAGGTCACGAAGTACTTGTCGACCTGAGCAGCGGCGATGACGCCGAAGGCGTAGCCGGAGAGAAGGAAGCCCGACGCCTTGTTGCGCATGTGCTTGGGCCACGACTCGATGACGTACGCGGCGGATGCTGAGTACTCGCCTGCCATTGCGAAGCCAATGATGAGGCGCAGGACGAAGAGGATCCAGAAGTTCGGAGCGAGCGCACAGGCAATCGAACCGAAAGCGAACATGAAGATCGACAGGATCATCGCTGGCTTGCGCCCGTAGCGGTCACCGATTGCGCCGAGCACGAGGCCGCCGATCCAGCGGCTGATGAAGGCCGCCGAAATCAGGGATGCGCTCTGGACGAGCGTCAGGCTGAACGCTTCCTTGATCGCCGGGAGCGCAAAGGAGATGAGGACGAAGTCGTAGCCATCAAGCAGAACGCCGATCCATGCGGCGAAGAAGGCCTTGCGGTCTTCTTTGGTGAGGTATTGATACCAGGGCTTTTTGGGAAGTGGCCTGGTCTGGTTTTGTGGACCGGGTGTTTTGAGGGTTGTTGGTTGTTATTGGTGGTGTTGTGCCCATTGGCGCGCGTATTGGTTGGGTGAGAGCCAGTCCAGCGCGCTGTGGGGGTGCTCTTCATTGTAGCGGTGGGACCAGGCGCCGATTAGTGCGCGCGCGTGGTCAAGCCCTTCGAACATGTTGTCCTCCAGGAGTTCATCACGCATCCGGTTGTGCAAGGATTCCACGAACCCGTTATGCCAGGGTTGGCCCGGCGGGATGAACGCTTGGAGCGTGTTGTGCTCGTTGGCCCAGCGCCCCATGGCGGCGGCGATGAATTCGGGCCCGTTATCGGCGCGCAGCACCTGGGGTGCCCCATGGGTTAGGGCAGCCAGGTCAAGCATTTCGATCACGTCGGCGGCTCCCATACGCCGCTCGACGCGGAAAGCCAGGTGCTGGCGCGTGAACTCATCGATGAGGTTACAGACCTTGAACACGCGTCCCCTCCAGTCCGAATCGAACTGGAAATCAATGGCCCACACCTGCCCCGGCGCGCTAGCCTTGACCAGGCGCTGGAGGCGCGGCGCAGTGCGGGGCTTGGGGGCTTTGCGCGGGCGCACGCGCAGTCCTTCGGTGCGCCACAAGCGCCGGAACGTATCACGCCCCACGACAATGCCCTCGCTCTTGGCCCGCGCCCAGGCGCGTTTATAGCCCCAGCGTCGATGCGTGGCGGCAAAATCGTTCATCCACTGGCGCACAGGCCCATGATCACGCAGCGTTTTCGCCCCGCCCGCCGCGCGGGCCCGGCAATACGCTGACCGGGACAGCCCGGCAACGCGGCATGCAAGGCGCTGAGAAAACCCCTGGCCAACCAGGTAGCTCACAGCCTCGTGCCTGCGCGCCGGGCTTAGAAGTTTCCCTCCGCCAGCTCTCGCAACGCTGCCTTCTCCAGCTCTGCTTGGCCCAGCAACTGTTTGAGGCGCGCGTTTTGCTCACGCAACTCACGCAGTTCCTTGGCCTCACTACGATTCATTGACCCATAACGCTGACGCCACCGGCACAACGTCGCCTCACTGATACCCAGCACGCGGCAGGCCTGGGCCGTACTCATGCCCTCACCTCGCAACGCTTCGGCCTTCTCCAGCTTCACGACAATCTGCTCAGGCGTGTGCTTCGAGAACTTCCTCATGGTCATCCATTCTGCCCGGCCACAAGCAGCCGGGACTACTCAGAACAACCCTCTCAAAACAAACGGTCCGAAAAACCCAGACCCCTCCAGAAGCGCCTGTGCGGGGGACGTACTCATGATGAGTGCCTTCCTGAAATTTCATCGTCGAATAACGAGGGGCTTTGAGTCCAGATGTCTAACTAGCAAGTTGTCAGACAACTTGCGAGTATGTTAGCTCCCTCTCACCCTAGAGTCAAGGGGAAATTTTGGCTCAATCTGCATATTGCCAACGAAATGTCGCAGTGATAATCTGTCTGACAACTTCACTATTGTGACTGAACGCACCCTTCGCCTCGTAACGACGCGAGGCGGAATGAGCAACTAACAGAAAGGTGTCAAACATGAGTATTGACGCAGGTCACCCGGGAATTTCCTGGACCTTACAGTTCCGCGCACGCATCGACGGAGCACTGATCGCCCTCCACAGCACCGATGACACAGGGTGGAAGCTGTTCATCCGCTCGAGCGCCCTCTTCCTCAAAGGCTCAACACAAGCGATGACCTTCGCCCTGGACATGGAGGACACCGCCTCCGTCACGGATGGCACCTGGCATTCGCTCGCGCTCACTGCGACCGCTGCGGGTTCAAAGATCTTCCTCGACGGCTACCAGTGCTTCTCGACCACCGCAGACCTCTCTCCCGCCGCCAGCGGCCCCGACGCGCAGCTCTCCCTCACCCCGGGAGCCGGCATTGAGATCCGCTCCTTCGCAGAGCACGAGTCCGTCCTCTCCGCGGAAGAGATCCTTGCCCTCTCCCCCGCCCCCACACCCCTCATCGAGTTCGCCGCCGCCCACCTGTCGGATTACGACGTCGCCGAGCTGTCCGAACTCACCGCTGGCACCATCTTCGCCCGCTATCGCGTGCGCGGCCCCGGGCAGCACGGAACGATCCTTGCAGCCGGCGGAGCAGGCACCGAGCAGCTGAACCTGTCCGTGACAGCCGACGGCATCGAATACAAGGTCCTGGGCCGCGCGGGCCAGTGGCGCACGTTCACGGCTTACGGCCATTGGGATCAGGGACACTGGCACGACGTTGTCGTGCGCGTCGGACACGGCGCGGTCCAGATCTACGTGGACGGTTACCTTGAGGCCCACCTGCCCGGACAGGCTTTCTTCGCCGCCGTCGATTCCCTCGACGAGGTCGTCATCGGTCAGGACACCTCCGGATCCCGCCTCTTCGGCGAGGTCCGCAACGCCGCCCTCTTCTCCTCGGTCCTCAACGACTCGCAGATCAAAAAGCTGTCCTCCGTCGCTCCACTCGACACGCAGTGCCTCTTCGATGCCGGGTTTCACGACTCCATCAGCTACCGAATCCCCTCGCTGATTACCTTGAAGTCCGGGGTCGTCGTCGCCGGTGCCGACCAGCGTGAGACCATCGCGAATGACTCCCCCAACTCGATCAACTTCACGGTGCGCCGCTCCTTCGACGGCGGACACACCTGGGGTGACCTCCAGACGGTGCTCTCCTACCCCGGTCACGGGGCGAAGGGCGCGTCGGTCATCGATTCGTGCGTCGTCCAGGACCGCCGTAACGGACGCCTCGTCGTCCTCATCGACCACTTCCCCGGCGGGATCGGTCAGCCCAACGCCGAGGCCGGCCTCGGCGTCAACGAGAAGGGACGCTACCTCCTGCACGACAGCCAGGGGGCCACCTACACCTGGAACGAGGACGGCAGTGTCACGGATTCCGATGGCGCACCAACCCCCTACAGGGTGTCCGAGCACGGCGATGTTACCGTCACCGAGGATGGACAGGAAAAGCCCGGCGGTAACGTGTTCCTCGCTGATGGGGAAGATCCCCACCAGACGCTGCTCACGGCCCGTACCTGCTTCCTGCAGATGATCTACTCCGACGACGACGGCGAGACCTGGTCCGGCCCCTTCAACCTCAACCAGGACGTGAAGGAAGAGTGGATGTCCTTCTGCGGCACCTCCCCGGGCACGGGCGTGCAGCTGCGCAGCGGACGCCTCGTCATCCCGATCTACTACAACGGGGACCACAAGCGTCACTTCTCCGCTTCCGTCGTCTACTCCGATGATGGCGGCGCCACGTGGAAGCGCGGCAAGTCCCCCAACGACGGGCGTATCTTCGAGGGCCGCGAGATCGACTCGCGCACGCTCGACACGGAGGCCGCCGCGACGCACGAGGCCACGCTCATCGAGCGCGCCGACGGTTCCCTCCTCATGCTCATGCGCAACCAGCACCCGAGCGGCAAGGTCGCCACAACCGTCAGCACCGACGGAGGCGAGACGTGGAGCGACGTCTCCTTCGCGCAAGAGATCACCGAGATCTTCTGCC
This sequence comes from Actinomyces sp. HPA0247, assembly GCA_000411415.1. Classification (GTDB taxonomy): domain Bacteria; phylum Actinomycetota; class Actinomycetes; order Actinomycetales; family Actinomycetaceae; genus Pauljensenia. The sequence continues at coordinate 355,172 of KE150450.1, forward strand.
AGCCCAACGCTGTACCGTGGCCGACGGAGGATTGCCTCGAGCGCGTCGTCTTCGCGAACGCCTCGCAGATGCGCCCCTACCGCGGCCGCGGTGTCCTTCGCCTCTCCGAAGACGGAGGACGCACGTGGATCGCGTCGCGCACCTTCAACCCGGCGCACTACGTCTACCAGTGCATGACGATCCTGCCTGATGGAACCCTCGGCCTGCTGTGGGAGCGCGAGATGCAGGGCCTGTACTTCACCCGCATCCCGCTTGAGTGGATCGAGGCCGCGAAGATCTGACGGTTCGGCTCACGCGTGACACGAGGCCGCCTGCCGCACTCTCCACACAGGAGGGCGCCAGGCGGCCTCGTCTATCAGCAACACACACGCGAGGGCGGGCACCCACCGGTACCCGCCCTCGCCTCTGTCTGGAGTGCGCTCAGAGCGCCAGGTTCTCCTTGACGACGTCTGCCAGCGACGCAGCCACGGCATCGGCCTCGTCCTGGGTCGCGGCCTCGACCATGACGCGAACGAGCGGCTCGGTGCCCGAAGGACGCAGGAGCACGCGGCCGGTCTCGCCCAGGCGAGCCTCAGCGGCTGCCACGGCCTCGGCGACGGCCTCATTCGTCGACGCGGCAGCGCGGTCCACGCCGCCCACGTTGATGAGGGTCTGCGGCAGGCGCTGGATGAAGGAGGTCAGATCGGCCAGCGAACGGCCGGACTCCTTGACCATGCGCGAGACCAGGAGCGAGGACAGAATGCCGTCACCGGTGGTCGCGTGATCGCGGGCGATGATGTGGCCGGACTGCTCGCCGCCGAGGCAGTAGCCGGATGCCAGCATCTCCTCGAGCACGTAGCGGTCACCCACGCCGGTCTGCACGGTGTTGATGCCAGCCTCGCGCATGGCGATCAGCAGACCCAGGTTGCTCATGACAGTGACGACGAGCGTGTCCTTGGCGAGGGCCCCACGCGCCTTGGCGTTGACGGCCAGCGCACCCATGATCTTGTCACCGTCGATGAGGTTGCCCTCGTGGTCGACGGCCAGGCAGCGGTCCGCATCGCCGTCGTAAGCGACGCCGAAATCGCAGCCGGACTCGACGACGGCGGCCTGCAGGGCCTCGGGGTGAGTCGAACCCGCGTTCAGGTTGATGTTGCGCCCATCCGGGGACGCGTTGATGACCGTGATGTCGGCCCCGAGCTCGCGGAAGACCGCCGGGCCCAGCTCGGAGGCCGCGCCATTCGCGCAATCGATCGCGATCTTCATGCCGCGCAGGTCCGTGCCGATCGCGCCAACAAGGTGGGCAATGTAGGAGTCCTTAGCCCACGCGTGATCGGCGTTGATCTCGCCGACGCCGTCACCGGTGGGGCGATCCCACTCGGTGTTCACGAGGGCCTCGATCTCATCCTCGACAGAGTCCGCGAGCTTGTAGCCGCCGTGCGCGAAGAACTTAATGCCGTTATCGGGCATCGGGTTGTGCGACGCGGAAATCATGACTCCGAGGTCAACGGTGTCCTCGGTGGCCGTCAGGTGCGCGACCGTGGGCGTGGTGACGACGCCGATGCGGGTCACGTCCATGCCGGCGCTGGCCAGGCCCGCCGCGAGGGCGTGATCGAGGAACTCGCCCGAAATACGCGTATCGCGTCCGATGATCGCGCGGGGCTTCGAACCGTCCGCACGTCGGGAGCCGCCGAACTGGCGGGCGGCGGCCTCGCCGAGCTGCAGCGCAAGGTCCGCAGTGATGTCAACGTTCGCCAGTCCTCGCACGCCATCCGTGCCGAACATCCTGGGCATAGTCTCTCCGTTCAGTGGATCGTATGACTGCACTAAGCCTACCGCGCTCGCGCCCGCTCATTGGCACGAGGCCGGGGCGCGGACAGCGGAGACGCTCACATCCTGGCACACACGCGTCGGTAAACGAAGGCCGCGCCCCGCAGGTGCGGGGCGCGGCCAACGCAAAATGTGCTGAATAAAATCAGCGCTTCGAGAACTGCGAAGCCTTGCGGGCCTTCTTGAGGCCTGCCTTCTTACGCTCGGTGGCGCGGGCGTCGCGGGTCAGGAAGCCAGCCTTCTTGAGGGCCGGACGGTTCGCGTCGCGGTCGATCTCGTTGAGGGCGCGCGACACGCCGAGGCGCAGGGCGCCGGCCTGGCCGGAAATGCCGCCGCCGTTGATGCGGGCGATGACGTCGAAGCGGCCGTCAATGTCGAGCAGCACGAAGGGGGACTTCACCAGCTGCTGGTGCAGCTTGTTGGGGAAGTAGTCCTCAAGGGTGCGACCGTTGATGGTCCACTTGCCGGAGCCGGGGACCAGGCGAACGCGGGCGACGGCCTCCTTGCGGCGGCCCAGGCCCGCGCCGGGCGCGGTGATGGACTGACCGGCGCCGGCGGGAGCCGACTCGGTCTCGGACGTGTAGGAGCTGGGGACGACTTCCTCGTCCAGCTCAGCGGAAACGATGGTCTCAGCCACGGTTCTCCTCAGGGTCAAAGGCGTTCAGCGACCGGAGGTCACTGAGCCACCTGGGTCAGTTCGTAGGGAACCGGCGACTGGCCGGCGTGGGGGTGCTCCGGGCCAGCGTAAACGTGCAGCTTCTTGAACTGCGCGCGGCCGAGGGAGTTGTGGGGAAGCATGCCCTTAACGGCCTTCTCGACGGCGCGCTCAGGCGTCGCAGCGAGGAGGTCACGGTAAGCGGTCGCGGTCAGGCCGCCGGGACGACCGGAGTGACGGTAGGCCATCTTCTGGTCGAGCTTCTTGCCGGTCAGAGCGACCTTGTCCGCGTTGATGATGATGACGTTGTCGCCCATGTCCATGTGAGGGGCGAACGTCGGCTTGTGCTTCCCACGGAGGAGGGCAGCGGTCTGGGCTGCCAGGCGACCGAGGACGACGTCGGTGGCGTCAATGACGTACCACTTCTTGTCCGCGTCCCCAGGCTTGGGTGAATAGGTGCGCACGGGCGTAACCTTCAATTCTTGTTGGTCATGGGACGCCGCGCCGGTTTTTCCGGGGGCATCCGCGATGAAACGGTTCGCGCGAGGCGTCGGCGAGCGCTCCTAGCGAGTGGGAGACACTAGGTACTCTGCTGACGCACAGCACTAGCCATATTATCGGGGCTCGGCCCGGCGGTCAAAGCGCGACGAATACTGTGTCACATTCCTCAGCCGTCGCCACCGCAGCACGTATCGCGCCTGGCCCGGGCCTGCTGCGCCCTCGCGCCCCACTGGGACGGGTCGGGATAGTTGACGCCCTCAAGGGTCAGACCGTGAGCGGGCGCGATCGGCGCGGCGTCAGCTCGCGAGCGGGCACGCAGGATCTGTGCGGGGTAGTCCCTGTCGCGCGCGCCGGACCCCACCAGGAGCAGCGCCCCGACCAGGGAGCGGACCATCGAATGACAGAACGCGTCCGCCTCGACGGAGAAGACGAGAGTTCCCTCGGCGTCGCGCTCGGCGTGCAGGGTGCGCAGCGTCCGAATGGTCGTGGCTCCCTCGCGCGGGCGACAGAACCCGAGAAAGTCGTGTTCCCCGAGGAGGGCAGCCCCGGCCTCGTTCATGGCCGCCTCATCGAGCGGGTCCTCCACCCACAGGCGGTCCCATCGACCCAGCGGCTCGGGACGATCCGACACCCGGTAGGCGTAGGAGCGGCCGAGGGCGGAAAAGCGCGCGTCAAAGCTGGGGTCAACGACGGCGGCCGAGTAGATGCGCACATCGCAGGTCCCGCGCGCGGCGGGCAGATCGCGTCCACGCGCGCGCTCACCGTAGCGCCCGGAGAGGATTTTGTTCAGCCTGCGCACAATCGACGAGGTTGTGGCCACCTGGGAGGACTCCCCTCCCCTGGGCATCAGGCGCGCCCAGGCCTCGTCGCTCAGGTCGACGTGGCACACCTGGTGACGCGCATGCACCCCTGCATCGGTGCGGCCCGCGACGGTCGTCGTCATTTCCTCGCGCGAGGCCATGGCGAGCGCCGCTTCTATCTCACCCTGGACGGTGCGCAGGCCGGGCTGGGCGGCCCAGCCTCGAAAGTCCGTGCCGTCGTAGCCCAGGTCCAGGCGCAGGCGGCGAGCGCTCACAGCTCCCACGCCCGCACGCCGCCGATAATCCCCGCGTCGTTAGGCACGACGATCACGTCGTCGCCCATGAGACGCAGGTTCGAGGCCGTGATGCGCTTCGAGTTACCGCCCCCCAGGTAGAGGCGGTCCCACATATACATCGGGCGCAGGCCGTCCACCACGCGGCGAATGCGACGCGACCAATGCACGTCACCGAGGCGCAGGCGCTCATGCTCGCCAATGTAGTCGTCATAGGTGAGGCCCCAGCGGACCGGGCCCTGCGACACCTCGACGTGGGGTGCCAGCTGACCACCATCGAAGACGGCGTTGCCCAGGCCCGTGCCCAGCGTGATGATCATTTCGAGGCCGCGGCCGGTGATCGCACCAGCACCAGCGACTTCGGCGTCGTTGAGAACCTTGGTGGGCAGGCCGAGAGCCTGCTCAATCGCGTGCCCCATATCGAAGTGGTCCCAGCGCTCCACCAGCTCAGGCAGCACGCGCGAACGGGGCCCATCGCGGGTGATGTAGTGGGGCGTAGCTATGACGACACCGTGCCGGATCATGCCCGGCATGCCCATCGTCACGCGCGTCGCCGCGGGAAGCTCACGGGCGAGGCCGACGACGGTCTCCACAAGGAGCTCCGGCGGCAGCGGATACGGCGTAGGCACCCGGCGAGGCGGGGCCATCATCGTCCCACGCTCATCAACGACGGATCCCTTGATGCCACCGCCGCCGCAGTCAATCGCCAACGTCATCTCACGAGTCATGACATCAGGCTACCGGATACGGCGAGGGCCGGACACCCCGGAGGGTGCCCGGCCCAATGCTCGAGCGGGTCAGTAACGTCCCGTCACTTCTCCTCGGCGGCCTGCTCGGCGGCGTCTTCAGCCTTGCCGGCCTCCTCGGCGATTTCCTCGGCCTCGTTGGCCTTGGCGAGATCGCCTTCCTCGCGAGCCTCTTCGGCGCGCTCGGCGGCAGCCTCAGCGGCTTCCTCGGCCTCCGCGGCAACGGCCTCGGCCTCGGCGGCCTTCTCAGCCGTCTTCTCGGCAGCCTTCACGACGGCCTTCTTCTCGACCTTCTCCATGACGAGCTCGATGCGCATCAGGGGAGCGTTGTCGCCCTTGCGGTTGCCGACGCGGATGAGGCGGGTGTAGCCGCCAGCGCGCTCGGAATCCATCGCGGGAACGAGCTCCTCGAAGAGGATCGCGACGATGCCCTTGTTGGGGATCTTCTTCAGGACCGTGCGGCGGGCGTGCTGGTCGCCACGCTTGGCCTTGGTGATCAGCTTCTCGATGTAGGGGCGCAGGGCCTTGGCCTTCGCCTCCGTGGTCGTGAGGCCGCGGTGTTCGATGAGCTGAGCTGCCAGGTTCGACAGGATCAGCTTCTGGTGTGCCGGGCTACCGCCCAGACGAGCACCCTTCTTGGGGGTGGGCATTTGTTTCTCCTACGGATTCAATGCGTCCATCGGACGCACGGGGTCAGATGGACTGGTCGTCCGAAAAGATCGCGGCGGACTCCGAGTCGCCGAAGCTCGGCATGACCGAGTCCTTCAGCGTCATACCAAGAGCCGCCAGGGACTCCTTGATCTCTTCGATCGACTTGGTGCCGAAGTTACGGATGTCGAGCAGATCGGCCTCCGAGTGAGCAACCAGCTCGCCGACGGTCAGAATGCCGCGGCGACGCAGCGCGTTGTAGGAACGCGACTGCAGGTTCAGGTTCTCGATCGGGAGCGCCAGATCGGCTGCGAGGGTGGCGTCGGTGGTGGACGGACCCACCTCGATGCCTTCCGCTTCCTCGTTCAGTTCACGCATGAGGCCGAACAGCTCCACCAGCGTCTTGCCGGCCGAGGCCAGGGCATCGCGCGGGGTGATCGCCGGCTTGGTCTCCACGTCGATGACGAGGCGATCAAAGTCGGTGCGCTGCTCAACACGCGTCGCCTCGACCTTGTAGGTCACCTTGACGACGGGCGAGTAGATCGAATCAATCGGAATGCGAGAGATCTCGGCCTGCGGATCCTTGTTCTGAGCAGCCGACACGTAGCCGCGGCCACGCTCGACGGTCAGCTCGATCTCCAGCTTGCCCTTCTCGTTGAGGGTGGCAAGGTGCAGATCGGGGTTGTGGATCTCCACGCCGGCGGGAGGCGTAATGTCTCCGGCGACAACCTCGCCGGGGCCAGCCTTCCGCAGGTACATGACGACAGGCTCGTCGTTCTCGCTGGACAGGACGATCTGCTTGATGTTCAGGATGATCTCAGCGACATCTTCCTTCACACCTTCGATCGTGCGGAACTCGTGGGGGACGCCATCGATGCGGATGGACGTCACCGCTGCACCCGGGATCGAGGACAGGAGGGTACGACGCAGGGAGTTACCCAGCGTGTAGCCGAACCCGGGCTCGAGGGGCTCCAGGGTGAAACGGGAGCGCAGGTCGCTGACCTTTTCTTCGGTCAGGATGGGTCGCTCTGCAATGAGCACGTCTATTCCTTTCTGGCCGGTGCCCGCTATATGACACCGGATATGGGAACCTGCTGAAGCAGGCTAAGGGAGTAAGAACCCGAAGGTTCAGACGTGGGGAGGGCAGGGCCCTCCCGTCCACAAGTCAGCCGCGGCGGCGCTTCGGCGGGCGGGTGCCGTTGAAGGCCTGAGGCGTGACGTCCTGGATCGAACCGATCTCGAGGCCGGCGGCCTGGAGGGAACGGATCGCGGTCTCGCGGCCGGAGCCGGGACCCTTCACGAAAACGTCAACCTTCTTCATGCCGTGCTCCTGGGCGCGACGAGCCGCAGCCTCGGCCGCGAGCTGCGCGGCGAAGGGGGTGGACTTACGCGAACCCTTGAAGCCAACCTGGCCGGAGGACGCCCAGGCGACAACCGCGCCCGTGGGGTCCGTGAGGGAAACGATGGTGTTGTTGAACGTCGACTTGATGTAGGCGTGGCCGTTGGTAACGTTCTTCGAAATCTTGCGACGCGGCTTGCGGGCACCGCCCGAGCGCGAGGTCTTTGCTGCTGCCATTTCTGGTTCAGTTCCTTCTTGTCGCGGAAAGCTACCCCGAGGGGGTGGGCTTCCCTAGGCCTTACTTGGCCTTCTTCTTGCCTGCAACGGTGCGCTTGGGGCCCTTGCGGGTACGCGCGTTGGTCTTGGTGCGCTGACCGTGGACCGGCAGGCCACGACGGTGGCGAAGGCCCTGGTACGAACCGATTTCGATCTTGCGACGAATGTCGGCCTGAACCTCACGGCGGAGGTCACCCTCAACCTTGAAGTTTGCCTCAATGTAGTCACGAAGCTTGACGAGATCCTCTTCCGTCGCGTCCTTCACGCGGACGTCCGGGCTGACGCCGGTGGCGGCGAGGGTCTCTGCCGCGCGGGTGCGGCCGACTCCGTAGATGTATGTGAGCGCGATCTCGAGCCGCTTCTCGCGGGGGAGGTCGACGCCGGCAATACGTGCCATGGTGATGTTGCTCCAGTTGTTCATCGGAGGTCGTCATCGCTCAGTCCGGGCGAGCAGCCCGGCCTCGGCCTCCGAACCGAGGGTCACCCACGTGGGGGTGCTTAGAGTGATGCTGTGGGGCTTGTTGCCCCGCGGGTCGCAGCGGGACTCAGCCCTGGCGCTGCTTGTGCCTGGGGTTGTCGCAGATGACCATGACGTTGCCGTGGCGACGAATCACCTTGCACTTGTCACAGATCTTCTTGACACTCGGCTTGACCTTCATGGTTGTTACCTCCACTGCCCGTCGGGCAGTTTGTGTCGGGTCACTTGTAGCGGTAGACGATACGGCCTCGGGAGAGGTCGTAGGGGCTCAGCTCGACGACAACTCGATCCTCGGGCAGGATGCGGATGTAGTGCTGACGCATCTTTCCCGCAATGTGGCCGAGAACCACGTGGCCATTCTTCAGTTCCACGCGGAACATCGCGTTAGGCAGGGCCTCAACGACCGTGCCTTCCATCTCAATGACGCCGTCTTTCTTCGCCATATCCTCCGTTTATCCTCTACATGTCTCGGATAGGTTGCGGCGGATGCCGCCAGGCATAGTGCACCGACGGATGTCGGATGCAGATACGCCCAAGGAACTACTCTACGGCATCGATACCCATCGGCGGTAGTCAGGGTCCCTGTCGGTTCGCTCACGTTTAATGCGTCACATTTTGCATACAAGCCGAGGGACGTCCACTTCGTTCGCGCCGAGGCCGCGCCAGCACTGGAGGGGCCGCAGGGCATACCCAGATAAAAGTCGCATGCAATTCGATTGGGTGACGATTCAACTAAGTCTGAAAACGTTGCAATTCCAACGCTGCGACTTCAAGTTTTGAAGTAGTCACAGGGGAATTGCATGCGAGATTATCTGGGAACCATGCGCACGACCGTTCCCATACCCCACGCAAGACCAGACCAGACGTGCTACTCCAGTCAGGGAGCATTAAACCAGTGAGGGAGGATGACACCACCTCCACACTGGCGCAATAACCACCTCAGTGATGTCACTCCACTGAGCAACAAAACTCGACGCGGCACACACCCGGGTAAGAGAACTGGCCTGGTCTGGTTTTGTGGACCGGGTGTTTTGAGGGTTGTTGGTTGTTATTGGTGGTGTTGTGCCCATTGGCGCGCGTATTGGTTGGGTGAGAGCCAGTCCAGCGCGCTGTGGGGGTGCTCTTCATTGTAGCGGTGGGACCAGGCGCCGATTAGTGCGCGCGCGTGGTCAAGCCCTTCGAACATGTTGTCCTCCAGGAGTTCATCACGCATCCGGTTGTGCAAGGATTCCACGAACCCGTTATGCCAGGGTTGGCCCGGCGGGATGAACGCTTGGAGCGTGTTGTGCTCGTTGGCCCAGCGCCCCATGGCGGCGGCGATGAATTCGGGCCCGTTATCGGCGCGCAGCACCTGGGGTGCCCCATGGGTTAGGGCAGCCAGGTCAAGCATTTCGATCACGTCGGCGGCTCCCATACGCCGCTCGACGCGGAAAGCCAGGTGCTGGCGCGTGAACTCATCGATGAGGTTACAGACCTTGAACACGCGTCCCCTCCAGTCCGAATCGAACTGGAAATCAATGGCCCACACCTGCCCCGGCGCGCTAGCCTTGACCAGGCGCTGGAGGCGCGGCGCAGTGCGGGGCTTGGGGGCTTTGCGCGGGCGCACGCGCAGTCCTTCGGTGCGCCACAAGCGCCGGAACGTATCACGCCCCACGACAATGCCCTCGCTCTTGGCCCGCGCCCAGGCGCGTTTATAGCCCCAGCGTCGATGCGTGGCGGCAAAATCGTTCATCCACTGGCGCACAGGCCCATGATCACGCAGCGTTTTCGCCCCGCCCGCCGCGCGGGCCCGGCAATACGCTGACCGGGACAGCCCGGCAACGCGGCATGCAAGGCGCTGAGAAAACCCCTGGCCAACCAGGTAGCTCACAGCCTCGTGCCTGCGCGCCGGGCTTAGAAGTTTCCCTCCGCCAGCTCTCGCAACGCTGCCTTCTCCAGCTCTGCTTGGCCCAGCAACTGTTTGAGGCGCGCGTTTTGCTCACGCAACTCACGCAGTTCCTTGGCCTCACTACGATTCATTGACCCATAACGCTGACGCCACCGGCACAACGTCGCCTCACTGATACCCAGCACGCGGCAGGCCTGGGCCGTACTCATGCCCTCACCTCGCAACGCTTCGGCCTTCTCCAGCTTCACGACAATCTGCTCAGGCGTGTGCTTCGAGAACTTCCTCATGGTCATCCATTCTGCCCGGCCACAAGCAGCCGGGACTACTCAGAACAACCCTCTCAAAACAAACGGTCCGAAAAACCCAGACCCCTCCAGAACGTGTCGCGGGCAACTCTGCTGCAACGTGCAAGCAGCCGCGATTCCGCCCGTATAAGAAGCGGCTGCCCCGACCACCGACACACATCCGGATAGGTAAGCAACATCCGGATAGGTAACGAGCATCCGGATAGCTTAATAACCTATCCGGATGTGCATAACCTATCCACGTGGCCACAACCTATCCAGATAAGCCCAGGCAGAGGGTATGGCTGGGAACGTAGGCACTGGCCAGGCACCACGCACCACCAGTGAGGAGAGCGCCGGCGGGGCCGCGGCCTGGCCGGGCTTCTAGCCGACGCGCCGAGCGAAGCTCGCCGCGCGGACGGCGAGCGGGCGGGCCCGACGGCGCCCGGAATACCGGTGGCGCAGCCAGCAGGAACACCGGTGGTCCGGCCACAGCCTCGTCGATAGAAGACTCGGGCCCGGCACCTTCGTGAGGTACCGGGCCCGAAACCGTTCGTGATGTCAGTCGAGTGACACCGGAGTGACACCGTAGGGCTCAAGGCCTGCCACTCCCCCATCGCGTGCCGTCAGGACGGAAACACCGTCCTCAGTGATCGCGATCGAGTGCTCCCAGTGGGCAGCGTCGCGGCCGTCGACAGTGCGCACGGTCCACTCGTCATCATCCGTGCTGGACGCAATGTCACCGCGGGTGAGCATTGGCTCGACGGCCAGGACCATACCTGGCTTCAGCCGCGCCTGGATGCCGCGCACGTTGTAGTTCAGGACATCCGGAGGCATATGCATCTTGGTTCCGATGCCGTGACCCACAAACTCCTCGATGATGCCGGCTTCCCAGCCATTGATAAGGGCGTTCTCCGCGACGACATCCTCAACCGCGTGACCAACCGCGCTGATGCGCTTCCCGTTGGCCAGTCCTGCGAGGGCTGCCCATAGCGACTCGCGCGTCACAGCGTCCAGCTGACGGCGCTCGCGCAGCAGGTCCTCGTCCACTCCCGCGATTGCGCCGGTTGCACGCTCCCCCGCCGCGAAGTCCGCGTCGGACACGAACGTATCGCTGACAATCACGCTGAAGGCCGCGTCTCCATGCCACTGGCGCCCGCCTCGTTCGACGTACGCGCCACAGTCAAAGGAGACGAGGTCGCCCGGGGCTAGCACGTAGTCATCGGGGATCCCGTGGACGATGACGTCGTTCACGGAGATGCACACCGTGGCCGGGTAGCCGTAGTAGCCCTTGAAGTTCGAGGTCGCTCCCCCGTCGGCAATCGCCTGGGCGCTCACCTCGTCCAACTCGCGCGTCGTGATGCCAGGACGAACGGCGCCGCGCAGGGCCTCGTGGATCGACGCGACGACCAGACCGGCCTCGCGCATCCATCGAAGCTCCTGCGCGGACTTCAGTTCAATGCGTGGCATTGCTCAGTTCTTCGCCACAGAGTCGAGGATCGCGAAGATGCGAGCCGTGACCTCGTCGATCGTGCCGCTACCATCGACAACCTCAAGGAGGTCCTGGTCGACGTAGTAGGTGGCAACGGGTTCCGTCTGCTGGTGGTAGACCTCCAGGCGGTAACGCATGACGGGCTCGGTATCGTCCGTGCGATGCTGCTCCTGGGCGCGCTTGAGCATGCGCTCCACGACCTCGTCCTCATCAACCTGAATCTCGAGAACGACGTCGATGGACTTACCCAGGTCGAGGAGCATGTCGCGCAGCACGTGCGCCTGCTCCACGGAACGCGGGTAGCCGTCGAGGAGGAATCCGTCAGCAGCGTCCGGGGCGGCCAGGCGCGCCTTCACCATGGCGTTCGTGACCGAATCCGGCACGAACTCGCCGCGGTCCATGTAGGCCTGCGCCTGCTTGCCGATCTCCGTGCCCTCCGCCATGTTCGCGCGGAAGATGTCACCCGTCGAAATAGCCGGGATACCGAGACGCTCAGCGATGCGCGAGGCCTGGGTGCCCTTGCCAGCTCCGGGAGGGCCGAGGAGGATGACGACTGTCATTTCAGGAATCCTTCGTAGTGATGCTGCTGCAGCTGCGTGTTGATTTCCTTCACCGTCTGCAGACCGACGCCGATGATGATGAGCAGCGTTGTGCCACCGAAGGGCATCTGCGAGCTCGACAGCTTCAGCGGAATGATCGCGAGAGACGGCAGGAGGGCGATGATCACCAGGTACAGGGCACCCGCCGACGTGATTCGGTTGATCACGTAACGCAGGTACTCAGCCGTGGGGCGACCCGCACGGTAACCGGGGATGAAGCCTCCGTACTTCTTCATGTTGTCGGCAACCTCGTCCGGATTGAACGTAATGGCCGTGTAGAAGAAGGTGAAGAACAGGGTCATCAGGGCGTAGATCGTCAGGTAGAACGAGCTGCCCTGCGTGAAGTGCGCAGAGATCCACTGAACCCACGCGTCGTCGGGCTTGCCGAACTGCGCCGCCATCGGAGGCAGGGCAAGAATCGACGATGCGAAGATGACGGGGATAACACCCGACATGTTGATCTTCAGCGGGATGTAGGTGGTCGTACCGCCATACTGGCGGCGCCCAATCATGCGCTTGGCGTACTGCACGGGGATTCGGCGCTGAGCCTGCTCGACGTAGACGACCGCGATCGCGACGAGGAGGAGAAGGGCAACGATAGCCGCAACAGAGCCCCACTTGCCAGCCTGGCCAATCGACAGGAGCTGCTCGGGCAGACGAGCGGCAATCGAGGTGAAGATCAGCAGGGACATACCGTTGCCGATGCCGCGCTCCGTGATGAGTTCGCCCAGCCACATGATGACGCCCGTACCGGCCATCATGACGATGATCATCATGATGAACGTCAGTACCGAACGGTCCTTAATGATGTCCTGGTTGCAGGACTGGAACAGCTGGCCGCTGCGCGCCAGAGAGATCGTCGTCGTCGCCTGCAGAATGCCCAGGAAGATAGTCAGATAACGCGTGTACTGCGTCAGCTTCGCCTGGCCGGTCTGCCCCTCCTTGTGGAGGTCATCGAATCGAGGAATCACGACCCGCAGCAGCTGGATGATGATCGACGCGGTGATGTAGGGCATGATGCCCAGCGCGAAGATCGACAGCTGCAGGAGCGCTCCACCCGAGAACAGGTTGACGAGGTCGAGCAGCGACGCCTGCGACTCCTGCGCCATGCAGGCCTGAACGGCCTTCGAGTCCACGCCGGGCGTCGGAATGAACGAGCCCAGCCGGAACGCGGCCATGATGAACAGGGTAAAGAGCAGCTTCCGACGCAAGTCGGGGGTACGGAACGCCTGGGCGAATGCACCGAGCAAGGCTTCCTCCTACGAATGATGGGCAAGCGGGGCAAAAGCCCCTAGACTGATCCAGCTTACCCGACACGGGTAGCGGTTGGCGATATCCAATCATTAAAAAAGCGCATTGCCGCGTATTTAACGAGACGCGGAGCGCTGGCGCCCCATGCGGCGGGGCAAGCCGTTTTCGCGGGTGAAAAGCCATTTGACAGCTCCTCATCCTTGATGATGACAGACACGTAACGGGGGTGGTCCCTCGCGGGACCCCCCCCGTTCACCGTCAGCGAGCCGAGATGGACCCGCCAGCAGCCGTGATCTTTGCCTCGGCGGAGGACGACCAGGAGTCGACCTCAACCTCGAGCTTCACGTTCAGTTCGCCACTGCCGAGCACCTTGACGGGCGCGGAGTCGCGAACGGCGTGCTTAGCGATGAGATCCTCGACCGTGACCTTGCCGCCCTCGGGGAAGAGCTCCCCGAGCTTGCCAACGTTCACGACCTGGTACTCAACGCGGAAGGGGTTCTTGAAGCCGCGAAGCTTCGGCAGACGCATGTGGATCGGCATCTGGCCACCCTCGAAGCCGGCAGCAACCTGGTAACGGGCCTTGGTGCCCTTGGTGCCACGGCCAGCGGTCTTGCCCTTCGAACCCTCACCGCGACCCACGCGGGTCTTCGCGGTCTTGGCTCCGGGGGCAGGACGCAGGTGATGCAGCTTAACGATCTGCGTCTTGTTCGTGGAGTCCGCCATTGTCAGTCGACCTCCTCAGCGGTCACCAGGTGACGCACGGTGCGAACGGCGCCGAGAACGGCATCCGTCTGCTCACGCACGACGCTCTGGCCGATCTTGCGCAGCCCGAGGGTGCGCAGCGTGTCCTTCATGTTCTGCTTCGCGTGAGCGGAGGACTTGACCTGGGTGATCTTGATGTTCTTCGCCATCACTTAGCCTCCCCTGCAGCGGCCTTGTCGGCCTCGGCGGCCTCGGCAGCCGCGCGCTTCTCGGCCTCGCCCTCTGCGCGAGCGCGCAGCATGGACGCGGGAGCAACGCGCTCGAGGGGCAGGCCGCGACGAGCGGCGACAGCCTCGGGCTGCTCGAGCTGCTTGAGTGCGTCAACCGTCGCGTGGACGATGTTGATCGCGTTGGACGAGCCCAGCGACTTGGTGAGCACGTCGTGGACGCCTGCGGCCTCCAGGACGGCGCGCACCGGGCCGCCGGCGATAACGCCGGTACCGGGGGCAGCCGGACGGAGCAGGACGATACCAGCGGTATCGCGGCCCTGCACCACGTGCGTGATCGTGCGGCGGATCATCGGGACGCGGAAGAAGTTCTTCTTCGCCTCCTCGACGCCCTTGGAAATGGCCTGAGGAACTTCCTTGGCCTTTCCGTAGCCGACGCCCACCGTGCCTTCGCCGTCACCCACGACAACCAGGGCGGTGAAGGAGAAACGACGTCCACCCTTCACGACCTTGGAGACGCGGTTGATCGTCACGACGCGCTCGATGTACTCGTTCTTGTTCTCGTTGTTCCGGCGGTTATCGCGATCGTTGCCGCGGCCGGAGCGGCGCTCACGGCGATCGTTGTTCTCGCCCGCGCCCGAACCGTTCCTGTCTCGCTGCTGTGCAGCCATCAGATGATCTCTCTTTCTTTCGGCTCGTTCACAGCTCGAGTCCGCCCTCACGGGCGGCCTCGGCAACGGCCGCAACGCGACCTGCGTACTTGTTACCACCACGGTCGAAGACGACAGCGGAGATACCGGCAGCCTTCGCACGCTCGGCGATCAGTGCGCCGACCTTGCGAGCCTTGTCGGTCTTCGTGCCCTCGGAACCGGCGAGCTCGGTCTCGATGTCGGAGGCCGACACCAGGGTGTGGCCGACCGTATCGTCGATGACCTGAGCCACCATGTGGCGGTTCGAACGGGTGACGACCAGACGGGGACGCTCGGGCGTGCCGTTGATCTTCTTGCGGAGGCGGAGGTGACGGCGCTTGCGAGCGACGAACTTGCCCTTGCCCTTGATCGAGTAAGCCATCACTTACCAGCCTTTCCGACCTTGCGACGGATGGTCTCGCCCACGTAGTGGATGCCCTTGCCCTTGTAGGGCTCCGGCTTCTTCAGCTTGCGGATGCGAGCAGCGGTCTCACCGACGAGCTGCTTGTCGATTCCGGACACCGTGAACAGCGTCTGGGACTTCGGAGCGATCGTGAACTCGATGCCCTCGGGCGGGGTGACGGTAATCGTGTGGGAGAAGCCCAGGGAGAACTCGAGGTCCTTGCCCTTGGCGACCACGCGGTAACCGGTGCCCGTGATTTCGAGATCCTTCTTGTAGCCCTCGGTCACGCCGATGATCATGTTGGCGATCAGGGTGCGGGACAGTCCGTGGAGCGAACGCGAGGTGCGCTCGTCATTCGGACGCTCGACGACAACCTGGCCATCCTCGATCTTCGCGGTGATCGGCTCGGCGACAACGTGGGAGAGGGTGCCCTTGGGGCCCTTCACGGTCACGTTCTGGCCGTCGATCGCAACGTCGACGCCGGCGGGGATAGCGATGGGGTTCTTACCAATTCGCGACATTGTTCAGCCTCCTCATCACCAGATGTAGGCGAGGACTTCCCCACCCACACCCTTCTCGGCTGCCTGACGGTCGGTGAGCAGGCCGGAGGACGTGGACAGGATCGCCACGCCGAGGCCGCCGCGGACCTTGGGCAGGTTGGTGGACTTGGCGTACACGCGCAGACCGGGCTTGGACACGCGCTTGAGCCCCTGGATGGCGGCTTCGCGGTGCGAGCCGTACTTCAGGTTGATCGTCAGGGTCTTGCCCACGCGGGCATCCTCGACGGAGGTCGAGGCAATGTAGCCTTCCTCGACCAGGATGTTCGCAATCGCGTTCTTGAGCTTCGAGTACGGCATGGAGACCGCATCGTGGTGCGCACGATTCGCGTTGCGCAGACGCGTCAGCATATCTGCAATCGGGTCTGTCATTGTCATGGGGGTTTATTCCCCTTCCTCGTCGCGGTTTCTCCGGTTACCCGGGACCTGCGACGTTCGTTTTACCAGCTGCTCTTGGTGACACCGGGGAGCTCGCCACGGTGGGCAAGCTCGCGCAGGCACACGCGGCACAGTCCGAACTTGCGGTACACCGAGTGCGGACGACCGCAACGGTTGCACCGGGTGTAGGCACGCACGCCGAACTTCGGCTTGCGGGCAGCCTTGACCTTCAGGGATGTCTTGGCCATGGGTCAGTCCTCCTTGAACGGGAAGCCGAGGTGACGGAGAAGGGCGCGACCCTCTTCGTCGGTGGTGGCCGAGGTGACAACCGTGATGTCCATGCCGCGCACTCGGTCGATCGAGTCCTGGTCGATCTCGTGGAACATCGACTGTTCCGTGAGACCGAAGGTGTAGTTACCGTGACCGTCGAACTGCTTAGAGGACAGTCCGCGGAAGTCACGGATACGGGGAAGCGCCGTCGAGAGGAGGCGGTCCAGGAACTCCCACATGCGGTCGCCGCGAAGCGTCACGTGCGCACCGATCGCCTGGCCCTCACGCAGCTTGAACTGCGCAATGGACTTCTTGGCGCGGGTGGTCACGGGCTTCTGGCCGGTGATCGCGGTGAGGTCGCGGATAGCGCCCTCGAGTGCCTTCGAGTCGCGAGCGGCCTCGCCGACACCCATGTTGACGACAATCTTCGTCAGTCCGCCGACCTGCATGACGTTCTCGTGCTTGAACTCAGCACGGAGCGCCTCGCGGATCTCGGAGACGTACTTTTCCTTCAGACGCGGGGCCATGCTCAGATCTCCTTGCCCTGCTCAATGCCGCGCTGCGCGCCGCCGCGAGTCACGCGGACTCGGACGGTGCGGGTGCGGCCGCCGCGCTCGACGGTGTCCTCGCGGAAACCGACGCGAACGCGCTTCTTGGTCTCGGGGTCGACCAGAGCGACCTTCGACAGAGCGATGGGGGCTTCGATGGTCTCGATGCCGCCGGCGCTGCCCTGCTGGCCCTGGCGCACGTGGCGCGTCTTCAGGTTGATGCCCTCGACAAGGACCTTGCCCTCGGCCGGGAACACCTGGATGACGCGGCCCTGCTTGCCCTTGTCGCCGGGCTTGAGGGGCTCGAGGCCCTCTTCCGCGCGGCGGGCGTTGCGCTTGGCCAGCGCCTTCTCGTCGGACGTGCGTCCGCGAACGACCTCCACGAGGTCATTCTTACGAATCTTGGCTGCCATGGATCAGATCACCTCCGGAGCGAGGGAGACGATACGCATGAACTTCTTGTCGCGCAGCTCGCGGCCCACGGGGCCGAAGATACGCGTGCCACGCGGCTCGCCATTGTTGTTGATGATGACGGCCGCATTCTCGTCGAAACGAATGTAGGAACCGTCGGGGCGGCGGGTTTCCTTACGCGTGCGAACGATCACTGCCTTGACGACTTCGCCCTTCTTGACGTTGCCGCCGGGGATGGCGTCCTTCACGGTAGCGACAATGGTGTCGCCGATACCCGCGTAGCGCCGACCCGAGCCACCGAGAACACGGATGGTCAGGATCTCCTTGGCCCCTGTGTTATCGGCGACCTTCAGTCGCGACTCCTGCTGGATCATTTTCTATTGACTCCTGTCGTCGTGCCGGTTCTCTCCCGGATTGTACCGGTCGAGCCTTGCCGAACGGATTTCGGTCTGTGAGCGAAGGTCACTTCGCCTTTTCGAGGATCTCCACAACGCGCCAGCGCTTGGTGGCCGACAGCGGGCGGGTCTCCATGATGAGGACGAGATCGCCGACACCGCACTCGTTGTGCTCGTCGTGAACCTTGACCTTCTTGTTCTTGCGCATGACCTTGCCGTAGAGGGCGTGCTTGACGCGGTCCTCGATCTGGACGACAACGGTCTTGTCCATCTTGTCGCTGACGACGTAGCCGCGACGGACCTTACGCTCGTTACGAGCGGTGGTTTCTGCCATCAGGCTCACTCCTCAGTGCTCGGGGCGGTGCGGTAGCCAAGCTCCCGCTCACGCGCGATGGTGTAGATCCGGGCAATGTCGCGACGCACGGTCTTCATACGACCGTGATCCTCGAGGTTGCCAACGGCCTGCGCGAAACGCAGGTTGAACAGCTCGGCCTTAGCCTTTTCCAGCTCCTTGGACAGCTGGGAGTTGTCCATGGCGTCGAGCTGCTCGGTGGTCAGACCCTTATCTGCCATCAGATGTCACCACCCTCTCGGACCACGAAGCGGGTCTTGATAGGAAGCTTGTGCTGGGCACGGCTGAGGGCCTCGCGAGCGAGCTCCTCGGGGACGCCTGCCAGCTCGAACATGACGCGTCCGGGCTTGACGGGGGCAACCCACCACTCCGGAGCACCCTTACCGGAACCCATTCGGGTTTCGGCGGGCTTCTTCGTCAGCGGACGGTCCGGGAAGATGTTGATCCAGACCTTACCGCCACGCTTGATGTGACGGGTCACGGCAATACGAGCCGCCTCAATCTGACGGTTGGTGATGTAGGCGGGCTCGAGGGCCTGGATGCCGTAATCGCCGAACGCCAGTTCGGTGCCACCGGAGGCGAAGCCAGTGCGGTGAGGACGGTGCTGCTTGCGGTACTTAGTCCGACGGGGAATGAGCATGGGGCTCAGGCCTCCGATCCGGTCGTGGGCGCAGCGGCCTCGGAGGCGGAAGCCTCACGGGGTGCCTGCTGCGCAGCGGTCTCCTGGTTGGGGCGTCCACCGCGGCGGGGGCCACGGCGGCCATCGCGACGTCCGCCACGCTGGGCCTGCTCGGCCTGCTGGCGAGCGAACTCGCGCTCGGTGATGTCGCCCTTGTAGATCCACACCTTGACGCCGATGCGACCGAAGGTCGTACGGGCCTCGTGGAATCCGTAGTCGATGTTCGCGCGGAGGGTGTGCAGCGGCACGCGGCCCTCACGGTAGAACTCGGAGCGGGACATTTCGGCGCCACCCAGACGGCCGGACACCTGGACACGAATGCCCTTGGCGCCAGCGCGCTGCGCGGACTGGATGCCCTTACGCATCGCACGACGGAAGGACACGCGGGCAGCAAGCTGCTCGGCGATGCCCTGCGCAACGAGCTGCGCTTCGAGATCGGGGTTCTTCACCTCGAGGATGTTCAGCTGAACCTGCTTGCCCGTGAGCTTTTCGAGCTGCACGCGCAGGCGATCGGCCTCGGCGCCGCGGCGGCCGATGACGATGCCGGGGCGAGCGGTGTGCAGGTCGACGCGAACGCGGTCACGCGTACGCTCGATGTCGACCTCGGCGATACCAGCGCGCTCGAGGTTGTCGGTCAGGAACTTGCGGATCGCGACGTCTTCCGCCACGTAATCCGCGTAGCGCTGTCCCTTGGTGGTGGAGTCGGAGAACCAGCGAGACCGGTGGTCAGTGGTGATTCCCAGACGGAACCCGCGGGGGTTGACCTTCTGACCCATATCAGCGGTCTCCCTTCTTCTTGTCTTCCTTGGTCCCCACCACGATGGTGATGTGGGAGGTGCGCTTCAGGATACGACCGGCGCGCCCCTGTGCACGGGGACGAATACGCTTCATGGTCGGACCCTCGTCCACGTATGCCTCCAGGACGAGCAGGTCGGCCTCGTTGAAGGTCTCGCCGGCGTTCTCAGCCTTGACCTTCGAGTTGGCGACGGCGCTCAGGAGCACCTTGCGGACATCGGTGGCGACGGCCTGCGGGGCGAACCGCAGAATGTCGGCGGCCTCCAGAACACGCTTGCCGCGAACTTCGTTCACAACACGGCGGGACTTCTGGGGCGTGACGCGGATGAATCGCGCCTGCGCCTTGGCTTCCATGTATCTGCCTCTTCTTCCGTGGGGCCGGCTCAGCGCCGACGTCCCTTACGATCGTCCTTGTCGTGGCTGCGGAAAGTACGCGTGGGAGCGAACTCGCCGAGCTTGTGGCCCACCATCGACTCGGTGACGAAAACGGGCACATGCTTACGGCCGTCGTGGACGGCGATGGTCAGGCCCAGGAAATCCGGGGTGATGACCGAGCGACGCGACCAGGTCTTGATGACGTTCTTCGAGCCGGATTCGTTCGCGGCGTCGACCTTCTTGAGCAGGTGGTCGTCGACGAACGGGCCCTTCTTCAAACTACGCGGCATTTCAATCGACTCCTACTCAGCGGTTCTTGCCGGTCTTGCGACGGCGGACGATCAGACGATCGGACGCCTTCTTCGGACGACGCGTACGGCCCTCGGGCTTGCCCCAAGGCGACACGGGGTGACGACCACCGGACGTGCGGCCTTCACCACCGCCGTGCGGGTGATCAACCGGGTTCATGACGACACCACGGACGTGCGGGCGCTTGCCCTTCCAGCGCATACGGCCGGCCTTGCCCCAGTTGATGTTCGACTGCTCGGCGTTGCCGACCTCACCGATGGTGGCGCGGCAGGTGGCCTCCACGTTGCGGATTTCGCCGGACGGCATACGCAGCTGGGCGAAGCGGCCTTCCTTAGCGACGAGCTGCACGGAGGTGCCAGCGGAACGAGCGATCTTGGCGCCGCCACCCGGGTAGAGCTCAACGGCGTGCACAACGGTACCCAGGGGGATGTTGCGCAGCTGCAGCGAGTTGCCGGGCTTGATGTCGGCACCAACGCCAGCCTCGATCTGATCGCCCTGCTTCAGGCCGGTCGGAGCGAGAATGTAGCGCTTCTCGCCATCCGCGTAGTGCAGGAGAGCGATGCGAGCGGTGCGGTTGGGGTCGTACTCAATGTGAGCGACCGTTGCCGGGACGCCGTCCTTGTCGTGACGACGGAAGTCGATCACGCGGTACTGGCGCTTGTGGCCGCCGCCGCGGTGGCGGGAGGTCACGCGACCGTTGTTGTTACGGCCACCGGTCTTGTGCAGCGGGCGCAGCAGCGACTTCTCGGGGGTGTCGCGGGTGATCTCGACGAAGTCAGAGACGGACGAGAAGCGACGGCCCGGAGTCGTGGGCTTGTACTTGCGAATTCCCATTGTTCAAATGTCCCTTCGGTCCTCAGGCCTGATCGCCGAAGATGTCGATGGTGCCCTCACGCACGGTGACGATGGCACGCTTGACGTCCTTGCGCTTACCGATCCCGTTACGGGTGCGGTAGGTCTTGCCCTTGCGGTTCTGGGTCGCGATGGAACCGATCTTGACGCCGAAGATACGCTCGAGGGCAATCTTGATCTCGGTCTTGTTCGCGCGGGGGTCAACCTCGAAGGTGTACTTGCCCAGGTCCATGAGGGCGAGCGACTTCTCGGTGGTGACCGGCTTCAGGATGATGTCGCGGGGGTTCTTACCCGCTTCAATCGTGCTCACTTGGTCTCCTCCTTGGTACCGAGGAAGGACTCAAGGGCGGCCTGCGTGAAGACGATGTCATCGGCGTCCAGGACGTCGTACGTGTTCAGCTGGTCGGCCCACAGAACGTGAACCTCGGGAACGTTGCGCAGGGACAGCGCGGTCAGTTCGTTGCCACGCTCGAGGACGACGAGAGCCTGACGGTCCTCGACGATCGCGCGCAGAGCGGCGAGAGCAGCCTTGGTCGAGGGCTTGTCGCCTTCGAACAGGGCGGTGACAACGTGGATGCGGTCGGCGCGCGCACGATCGGACAGAGCGGAACGCAGAGCGCCCTGCTTCATCTTCTTGGGGGTGCGCTGGTCGTAGTCACGCGGCTGGGGGCCGTGGACGATGCCGCCACCGGTGAAGTGAGGCGCACGGATGGAGCCCTGACGGGCGTTACCGGTGCCCTTCTGGCGGAACGGCTTCTTGCCGCCACCAGCGACCTCACCGCGGGTCTTCGTCGCGTGCGTGCCCTGGCGGGCGGCCGCAAGCTGAGCGACGACAACCTGGTGCATCAGCGGAATGTTGGTGGGGACGTCAAAGATGGACCCGGGGAGAACGACGGAACCCGCCTTCTTGCCCTTGAGGTCGATGACGTCAACGTTACGATCGTCAGCCATGATCACGCACCCTTCACGGAGGAGCGAACCAGGACAACGCCGTTCTTCGGGCCGGGGATGGCACCGCTGATGAGCAGCAGGCCCTTCTCGGTGTCGACGGCCTGGATCGTCAGGTTCTCAACAGTACGACGGTTGCCACCCATGCGGCCGGCCATGCGCAGGCCCTTGAAGATGCGACCGGGCGTCGCGCAGGCGCCGATCGAACCGGGCTTGCGGTGGTTGCGGTGCGCACCGTGGGAGGCGGAAACACCAGCGAAGCCGTGACGCTTCATGACGCCGGCGAAGCCCTTGCCCTTGGTGGTGCCGGAGACGTCGACAGCCTGGCCAGCCTCGAAGGTGGCGGCGTCGAGCTCCTGGCCGAGCTCGTAAGAGTCGTGCTCGGAGGTGCGGACCTCGACGAGGTGACGGCGCGGAGCAACTCCGGCCTTCTCGAAGTGGCCCTGCAGGGGCTTGGTGACCTTACGGGAGTCAATCTCACCGAAGCCAAGCTGGATAGCGGAGTAGCCGTCGACCTCGTCGGTGCGAACCTGGGTGACGACGTTGGTGCCGACCTGCACGACAGTCAGGGGCACGAGGTGGCCGTCGGCATCCCAAACCTGGGTCATGCCGATCTTGCGGCCGAGCAGCGCCTTGACGGGCGCGGCAGCGTGCTGCTTCTTCTTAGTCATTGCAGATGTCCTCAGAGCTTGATCTCGATGTTGACGTCCGCAGGCAGGTCGAGGCGCATAAGCGAGTCGACGGCCTTGGGGGTCGGGTCGATGATGTCGATGAGCCGCTTGTGCGTGCGCATTTCAAAGTGCTCGCGGCTGTCCTTGTACTTGTGGGGCGACCGAATGACGACGAAAACGTTCTTTTCGGTCGGCAGCGGCACCGGGCCCACGACCGTGGCGCCAGCACGCTGTACGGTGTCCACGATCTTGCGCGCGGAGCTGTCGATGACCTCGTGGTCATACGACTTGAGCCGGATGCGGATCTTCTGTCCCGCCATGCCGTCTTACCTCTTCTCGTACAGATTCGCCGCCGGTCCCCGCACTCGGGCGTGTCGCAGCCGTTGTGCGCGCGATTGCTCGCGCTGGACCGACGTCTTGTCCAAAGATCTTGGGCATATTGCCCGATCCATACGTGATGGCACGCATGGACCACCCCAGAGACGCTGGGGCATCCGTGCCATTCTGTCGGAGTTCCACCCGCGAGTACAAACCCGGAGGGGGATTCTCGCATGTGAAACCACCGACAGAGTGGCAGCGACAATGGTCTGAGCTGCGTGAAACAGTCCGGACCGTCACCAAGAAACTACCGTACCCCGCACTCGGGCGTGTCGCAACCGGGGATCGGTCACATTCTCGTCAACGAGGCCTGGGCTCCTCGGGGGAAACGTCTCCCAGGCAGGCACCCACCACTACCCCACCATCTTCCACCCCACCTTCCCCACCGACGCGACACCCGGCTGAAGAGAGCTAAGGGCCCCGCCTCTCACAAGAGGCGGGGCCCTCAATGCCGCTGGATCAGCAGCGAATCAAATCTGAGAAAGTCTCAGAGGTCGATTCACTTGATGATCTTGGTGACACGACCGGAACCAACGGTGCGGCCACCCTCACGGATGGCGAAGCCGAGGCCGGGCTCCATAGCGATGGGCTGGATCAGCTCAACGGAGATCTCGGTGGTGTCGCCAGGCATGACCATGTCGGTGCCCTCGGGGAGGGTGATGACGCCGGTCACGTCCGTGGTACGGAAGTAGAACTGCGGACGGTAGTTCGAGAAGAACGGGTTGTGACGGCCGCCCTCTTCCTTCTTGAGGATGTAGACCTGGCCCTCGAACTCGGTGTGAGGCGTGATGGAGCCGGGAACGGCCACAACCTGGCCACGCTCGACCTCGTCGCGCTTGGTGCCGCGCAGCAGCAGACCACAGTTCTCGCCAGCCCAGGCCTCGTCCATCGACTTGTGGAACATCTCGATGCCGGTCACCGTGGTCTTCTGGGGCTCACGGATACCGAGGATCTCGACCTCGGAGTTGATGGGCAGCTTGCCACGCTCAACACGACCGGTGACGACCGTGCCACGACCGGTGATCGTGAAGACGTCCTCGATCGGCATGAGGAAGGGCTTGTCCATGTCGCGCTCGGGGGTGGGGATGTAGGAATCCACCGCGTCCATGAGCTCCTCGACCTTGGCAACCCACTCCGGGTCGCCCTCGAGGGCCTTCAGAGCGGAAACCTGGATGATCGGGGCGTCGCGATCGAAGTCCTGGGACTCGAGCAGGTCGCGGCACTCTTCCTCAACCAGCTCCAGCATCTCCTCGTCGTCGACCATGTCGGCCTTGTTGAGGGCGATGAGGATGGTGGGGACGCCGACCTGACGGGCGAGCAGAACGTGCTCGCGGGTCTGGGCCATGGGGCCGTCGGTGGCGGCGACCACGAGGATCGCGCCGTCCATCTGGGCCGCGCCGGTGATCATGTTCTTGACGTAGTCGGCGTGGCCGGGGGCGTCAACGTGCGCGTAGTGACGCGCCTCGGTCTGGTACTCGACGTGGGAGACGTTGATCGTGATACCACGATCGCGCTCCTCGGGAGCGTTGTCGACCTGATCGAAGGGGGTGAACTCGTTGAGTTCGGGGTACTTGTCGTGCAGCACCTTGGTGATAGCTGCCGTCAGCGTCGTCTTGCCGTGGTCAACGTGACCAATCGTGCCGATGTTGACGTGCGGCTTGGTGCGCTCAAACTTGGCCTTCGCCACTTGTGTCCTCCTGGACTCGGGTAGATATTCTCAGCCTACGGCTAGGTGCCACTTTAACACCCCTGGGGCTTGAGACCTACTGGGTTTACTTGTGTGTGAGGCGGCTCGCAGGGCAGATGACCTGCCCCGCGAGCCCCCGGTGGGACTCAGTTGCCCCGAGACTTGCCGACGATCTCGTCCGCGACGGCGCGCGGAACCTCGGCGTAGCTGTCGAACTCCATGGAGTAGACAGCGCGGCCCTGCGTCTTGGAGCGCAGGTCGCCCACGTATCCGAACATCTCGGACAGCGGCACCTGGGCCTTGACGACGCGCACGCCGTGCTGCTCGTCCATCGACGAGATCTGACCACGACGAGAGTTGAGGTCGCCGATGACATCGCCCATGTACTCCTCGGGAGTACGAACCTCAACGGCCATGATCGGCTCGAGGAGGACGGGGTTAGCCTTCTTAGCAGCTTCCTTCAGCGCCATCGAGCCAGCAACCTTGAACGCCATTTCGGAGGAGTCAACCTCGTGGTAGGCGCCGTCAAGCAGCGTGGCCTTGATGTCAACCATCGGGTAGCCGGCGAGAACGCCGGACTGCATGGCGTCCTTGATGCCCGCGTCGACCGACGGAATGTACTCGCGAGGAACGCGTCCACCGGTGACCTTGTCCTCGAACACGTACTCTTCCTCGGAGTCGGCCGGGAGGGGCTCCAGGGCGATGATGACACGCGCGAACTGGCCGGAACCACCAGTCTGCTTCTTGTGCGTGTACTCGTACTTCTCGACCGTCTTGCGGATGGTCTCACGGTAGGCAACCATCGGGTTACCCACGTTGGCCTCGACCTTGAACTCGCGACGCATACGGTCGACGATGATGTCGAGGTGGAGCTCACCCATACCACCGATGATGGTCTGGCCGGTTTCGGGATCAAGCTCGACGGTGAACGTCGGGTCCTCTTCCGCGAGCTTCTGGATGGCAACGCCCATCTTCTCCTGGTCGGCCTTCGACTTGGGCTCGACGGCGACCTGGATAACGGGGGCGGGGAAGGTCATCGACTCGAGGACGATCGGCTTGTCGATAGCGGCAAGCGTGTCACCCGTGGTCGTGTCCTTCAGGCCGATGACCGCGTAGATGTGACCAGCGTGTGCCACGTCGACGGGGTTCTCCTTGTTGGAGTGCATCTGGAAGATCTTGCCGATGCGCTCCTTCTTGCCCTTGGTCGAGTTGAGGACCTGGGAACCGGACTCGACCTTACCGGAGTACACGCGGATGAAGGTGAGCTTGCCGTAGAAGGGGTGAGCGGCGATCTTGAACGCCAGAGCCGAGAAGGGCTCGTTCTCGTCGGGCTTACGGACCTCGGTCTCTTCCTCGGTCTCAGAGCCGGGGAGGAAGCCGCGAACGTCGCCGATGTCGAGCGGGGAGGGCAGGAAGTCCACGACGGCGTCGAGGACGGGCTGCACGCCCATGTTGCGCAGAGCGGTACCGCAGTAGACGGGGAACGCGCGCGAGGAGATGGTCAGGAGGCGGATACCTTCCTTGATCTGCTCGATCGTCAGCTCGCCGTTCTCCAGGTAGGCCTCGGTCAGCTCGTCGGAGCCCTCGGCGGCGGCCTCAACGAGCGCCTCGCGGTACTCTTCAGCCTTTTCCTGGTACTCGGCGGGGATCGGGCCGCGCTCGACGATGGAGCCGAGCGTGTCGTTGCCCTTGTCGTCCTTGGCCGGGTAGGTCAGGGCCTCCATGGTCAGCAGGTCGATGTTGCCGACGAAGTCGTTCTCGGCGCCCATCGGGAGCTGCATGACGATCGGGGTCGCGTGCAGGCGGTCGCGAATGGTACCAACCGAGAAGTAGAAGTCGGCGCCCATCTTGTCCATCTTGTTGATGAAGCAGATACGCGGGACGTCGTACTTGTCGGCCTGACGCCACACGGTCTCGGACTGGGGCTCAACGCCCTCCTTGCCGTCGAACACGGCGACGGCGCCGTCGAGGACGCGCAGCGAGCGCTCAACCTCAACGGTGAAGTCAACGTGACCGGGGGTGTCAATGATGTTGATCTGGTTACCGTTCCAGAAAGAGGTAACGGCGGCGGACGTAATCGTGATGCCGCGTTCCTTTTCCTGTTCCATCCAGTCGGTCGTCGAGGCGCCGTCGTGCGTCTCGCCGATCTTGTAGTTGATGCCCGTGTAGAACAGGATGCGTTCCGTCACGGTCGTCTTGCCGGCATCGATGTGAGCCATGATGCCAATGTTGCGGACCTTGTTGAGGTCCGTCAGCACCTCTAGTGCCACGAGTGTGGTTCCTTCGTTCGAAGTAATGGGTGTTCTTGCTGCGTGAGACGAGGCCCGGTTGCCCAGGCCTCGTCTTTAAATCACCAGCGGTAGTGCGCGAAGGCGCGGTTGGACTCAGCCATCTTGTGCATGTCCTCACGACGCTTCACGGCGGCACCGAGGCCGTTGGAGGCGTCGAGGATCTCGTTGGCGAGACGCTCGGTCATGGTCTTCTCGCGACGCTGACGCGAGAAGTCGACCAGCCAGCGCAGGGCCAGCGTCGTGGCGCGCGCGGGGCGAACCTCGACGGGGACCTGGTAGGTCGCACCGCCGACGCGGCGGGAGCGGACCTCAAGGGCCGGACGAATGTTCTCGAGGGCGCGCTTGAGCACGGAGACGGGCTCCTGCTCGGTGCGCTCACGAACGGTTTCAAGTGCGCCGTAGACGATGCGCTCGGCGACGGTCTTCTTGCCGTCGAGGAGAACGCGGTTGACCAGCTGGGTCACGACCTTGGAGCCGTAAACCGGGTCATCGACGAGGGGGCGACGGGGAGCGGGGCCCTTACGAGGCATTACTTCTTCTCCTTCTTCGCGCCGTAACGGGAACGAGCCTGCTGACGGCCGCGGACACCCTGGGTGTCGAGTGAGCCGCGGACGATGCGGTAACGCACGCCGGGCAGGTCCTTCACACGACCACCGCGCACGAGCACGATCGAGTGCTCCTGCAGGTTGTGGCCCTCACCGGGAATGTACGCGGTGACTTCGATGCCGGACGAAAGGCGCACACGAGCGACCTTTCGCAGAGCCGAGTTCGGCTTCTTCGGCGTGGTGGTGTACACACGGGTGCACACGCCGCGACGCTGGGGGGAGCCCTTCAGCGCGGGGGTCTTCACCTTCGCGCGCTTCGAGACACGTCCCTTGCGGACGAGCTGCTGAATGGTAGGCACTGGGTCTCCAGTTTCTTTCCGTCGGCGGCCTCCCCTCACGTCGAGGGGCGGCCCTGATTGTCAGTCTTCCGCGACTGCATGACCCCCGCGTGGGCACACGTGTCCGCTGGGGGCCGGCGCGCCATGATAACCACGAGGGTCAGAGAATGACGCCCGGAGCTCCGACGGACGGAGCCCGCTCCCGGTTTCCCGGGCACAGAGGTCCCACAGAGGCGGGAACCACCCTCAAGGATAGTGGGAAACGTCGCCATTCGTCAAAGGGGCTGACGTGTGGTTCCCCCCTCATCGACGAGGCCGGGGCCGGGTAGCGCTCACGCCGTTCAGTACTGGGGTAGCTCGTCTTTCCACTCCGAGAACATGTCTGCCGCGTCCGAGACACTCTTGCAGCGTTCTTCAGCGGTTATGTCATCCTATTCGCGACGCGGAGGGGCCCGCAGGTGCTTGCCTGCGGGCCCCTCCCCCACGGGTCAGCGATACTCACCGCCCCCGAGGATCGCGCCGTCCGGGCAATCCCGGATCGGTCACTCTTCCGTATTCTCAGCCCCCGCCTCGTCAATCGAAGCGTTGGGTTCGACGGTGATCACGGCCTGCGCCTTGCGGGTCCGGTAGCGGCGGATCGCCACCACCTCAAGGCCCAGCAGCGACAGGATCAGGATTCCTGCCACCACCCAGGTGATGTACTCCCACGCGTTGCGGGTGACCTCGGGCTGGCCGTTCTCGTACATCCACGAGTTGGCAACCGTGTAGAGGATGTCGTGCGAGGCAGTGCGCAGCGCGGTCACGCCCGCCGCATCCTGCACGTTCACCGTCGCGATCGGCATGTCGAGCGTCGCGAGCATCATGTCGCCACCGTTACGGGTGATCTGGTCGGCGTTCTGGTAGCCGTAGCCGGCGAAGTAGTCGGTCAGGACCATGCCGCGGAAGCCCCACTCGTCACGCAGGACATTCTTCAGCAGCGCCGAGTTCGCACCCGCGTACTCGGGGCCGATGTAGTTGAACGCGCTCATGATCGCGTGCGCGCCGCCGTCCTTGACGCCGATCTCGAAGGGACGCAGGTACACCTCACGCATCGCCTGCTCATTCGTCCAAGTCGCCAGCATATGCGTGCGGTTGGTTTCCTGATCGTTGAGGGCAAAGTGCTTGAGGAAGGCGTACACGCCCTTGGCCTGAGCACCCTTGATCTCCTCGGCGACCTGCGAGCCGGCCAGCACCGGATCCTCCGAGAAGTACTCGAAGTTACGGCCCGCGTATGCGTAACGGTGCGTGTTCGTCGCCGGCGCATACCAGCCCGAGACCTGCATGTCGTGTGCCATCGTGCCGATCGCGTCACCGAAGGAGTGCGCGAGCTCCTTGTTGAAGGTGGCCGCCACGGAGACCGCGGAAGGCAGACCGATCGAGCCGACGCCCGTGAAGTTGTTGTTCAGCGAGGCAGGGCCGTCCACATCGGACACGCGCAGCTTGCCGATCGAGGAGATCGCCGGGGAGCCGTAGCCACCCTTGGAGATGAGCGTGTTCATCTCCTTGATCGTCAGCTGGTCGAGGAGCTGATCCCACTTCGGGTCGTTGTAATCGAGGCCCGCGAGATCACCCAGGACGAGGCCGTTCTTCGCGCCCGTGGTCGGCATCGTTGCATTGGAGTCGGCGTCAGCGGCCGCCGCGTCGTAGTTCGAGTTCGCGAGGAACTTCGCCTTATCAGCCTCGCTCATCTCGAAGTTCGTGGGGCGGCAGTGGCCGCCGCGAGGTTGGCGAAGTGGCCCGCACGGGACAGGTAGATGATGTCATCCTTCGCATCGTCGAACTGGTTGGTGGCCACAACCTTGTCACCATCGTGCGTCTTGTCAGCGGTGTTGAAGGTCTGCGTCGCATCCACCGTGTACGTCTTCTCATCGATGACGTCGTGCGAGTTCGAGCGCGCGGAGATCTTGTAGTCGCCGGCCTCGAGCACGTAGGCCTTCGCGTTCGTCGCATCGTAGGACGCGAGATCGTCACGGTTCCAGGAAACCGTCAGCGTCTGGGACTCGCCGGGCGCGAGTTCCTTGGTCTTGTCGTAGGCCAGCAGGTTAGCTGCAGCCTTCTCGATGCCACCGTCCGTGTAGGGCGGGTTGTCGTAGATCTGCACGACGTCCTTACCGGCGACCTGACCCGTGTTCGTCACGGTCACATCCGCGGACATGGCACCCGTGGCCTCGTCGACCGAGATATCGCCCATCGACTGGGAGAACGTCGTGTAGGACAGGCCATAGCCGAAGGGGTAGACGACCGCGTTTGCGTAATCGATGACGCCCTCCGCAGCCGCCGTCTCGTACCAGCGGTAGCCGACGTAGATCGAGTCGTTGTAGTTGACGAAGGACGGCTGCGTCTGCGTGCCCTTGTTGAAGGGGTCATCCTGGGCGAACTCCGTCATATTCGTGTACTGGAAGTCGCCGAAGTTGTTCGCCGAGGGACCAGCCTTAATGTCGCGCGCGAAGGTGTCGGGGGTCTTCGCCGAGGGGTTCACCTCGCCGTCCAGGATGCGGCCCAGCGCGTTGAAGCCCACCTGACCGCCGGGGATCGCCCACACGATCGCGTCGATCTCCGGGTCATCCTGGAGGTCACCCAGCTGGAACGCGTTCGCAGCGTTGATAACAACAACCGTCTTCGTCGACGTCTTCTTCGCCAGCTCGATCATGTCCTTCTCGGGACGCGTCAGCTCAAGGTAGCCCTGGCCGTCCTCGAAGTCCGTGTACTCATCGGAGTTGTTCGTGTAGCTGAAGTACGGGTTGTCAGCCATCTCCTTATTGACATCGCGCGGCAGGTCGAATCCCTCGCCGCCGGAGCGAGCGATCGTCACGACCGCCGTATCGCCGAAGGCAGCCGCGTTGGAGAGCAGGTCGTCGGAGTACTTGTCCTGTGTCGGCTCGGGCAGCGACCAATCGGCCTTGAACATGCCGACCTCCGGGCGCTCAGCGCGGTAGGAGGTGTACAGGTTCGTCAGCTCATCGTTCGTGGTGAAGCCAGCGTTGTGGAGGCCATCCAGGAGGGAGGTCGTCGGGTTGTCCTTCGACAGCGAGCCGGAGCCTGTGCCGCCGTAGATCGGGTTCGTCGACCCCCAGCCCCACACGTTGATCGCGGAGCCCTTGGCGAGCGGCAGGGCACCGTTGTTGTTCTTCAGAAGGACCATGCCCTCGTCAGAAATATCGTTGCCCAGATCTTCCACCTGGGCCTTCGATGCGTCCGTGAGGGCACCGGTGCCGGCCGCCAGGTCGAGCACCGTCTTGAAGCCGCCGTACATCATCGACACGACGGCCACGACGACCGCGACGAGCGCCGCGACCCAGGCCGTCGAGCGCGTGAGCTTGCGGGCAGGCTTGCCCATCTTGAAAACAGCGAGGGAGACGATGATGGCGAGCGCCAGCGCCACGCCGATGACGATCAAGGGGACCTTGATCGACTCAACCATCTTCCACACATCAGACCAGTTGATGGAAAGCATTGTTGATGTCCTCTTTCAGTTCCGAAACCCTGCATCCCAGAGCCAGATCGGCTCCCTTTCCATCCCCGTTTGTGTCTCCATAGACATGGGTCGCCGCAGACCAGAGGGCAGATGGGAACCGCCACCACCTATTCAACCGCACGGTCGGCCCTGCGCCGTGGGGCCTCGTGCGTTCTGTCGGATTGGGCGCACAATCTGTCAGAATGGGCAGCCTGGTGCCCCGCAGGTTTCACCGCCTACGCGGACAGCAACTCTCCCCGCCACCGACGAGGATAGCCACAGGGGATGCGCGAGGGCCCGGCCCCCTCGCGGGGACCGGGCCCTGTACCGTTGTCGGCCGGATTTACGATCAGCGTGCGCGACGCCTCGCTGCTACGAGGCCGACGCCGGCGACGCCTAGCAGGCCGACGAGCGCGATGGCAACTCCGGTGTTTGCGCCAGTGCTGGCAAGCTTGTTGCCTTCAGTGCTCTTGCCGCCAGTGGGCTGCGGCTGCTCAGGAGTCGGCTGGGACTGCTCGACAGTGGGCTGCGGCTGCTCAGGAGTCGGCTGGGACTGCTCAGGAGTCGGCTGGGACTGCTCGGGAGTCGGAAGCTCGGGGAAATCGCACGTCGAAGACGCCGAGGTATCGGACTCGGCAATGGCTGCGCCACTCGTCGTCGTCCCCGAGATCTTCACGAGCGGAGTAACCTCAGCGCTGCCGGTGATAAGGAACGAGAACTTCACCGACCCGTTGGGGGGAAGCTCCAGATCCTTGAAGGTAAGCACCTTGCCCGCGACCGCCGGCTCGGGGGCGCCGCTGGCCGACTGGGGAACGTAGGTGGCATCGTCCGACAGTGTCGCAATGACCGTCTGAACCGACTTGACATCACGGTTCGGGTTCGTGATCGTCACGCCGATGGTGCGCGTTGCGGTGGAGTCGGCGCCCGGCTGGGCGACGGCGCATGTCGCGGAGGACAGCGCGACCTGGCCCTTCGGCGAGAAGGAGGTGATGAGAGAGTAGTCGGCCGTCATATTCGGCTCGAGCGTACGAGTCCAGCTCACAGCCATGCCGTTATCTCGGTTGGAATCTGCGTACGCGAGCATGTTGGGCAGCGGCGCACGATCCTTGAGCTTATCCCAGACCTCGTAAAAGCCACCGTAGTAGTAGTTCGAACCGGCGGTCGTCGGGACGAACTGCTCGACTCGGCCACGATCCGAATGCCCGCCGGTTTCCGGATCCTTCGCTCGGCAGATGACCGTCCCCGTGTTCGCGTCGTACTCGCCGAAGCCGTAATCATCGTCCTGGAGGTAGCAATCCGCCGCGTGGTAGAGAGTAAAGTCCTGAGCGGCATCCGAAATGTTCTTCACCGACGAGGTCGTCGCGTAGAAGTCATTGCCCGTGGAGTAGGTGTCCGTCTGCGTAATCTCGAATCCACCGCCGCGAACGACAGTCGTGAGGACCCACGGATCGGCTTGAGTGCCCATTCCTGACTTGGATTGCGAGACCGGCGTCCAGGCGATCGCACTCATAGACCGTGCCTGACGCGAATTCAGCTCCCCCGGACCGAAGAGCTCAGATCCTACAGCGAGGAACGTTCCACAGTCGGCTGGATCCGTAGTGGAGTTACCGTTGTAGAACTCGTTGTATCTATCGCCCTTGTAGTTGATCGAGCAGTTGAGCGTGTCGGAGATGGCAATCCGAACGAGCGGTCCGTCCGTATCCTCAATCGTGGGACCAGCCGCAAGGGCCGCCAACGGGTTGAGAACGAGGGTCGCGGAGCCGAGCGCAGCAATGACCAGTTTCTTGGACAGGCGCATGAGAGGACATCCTTAAGCGTTTATGGATAGTGTGCGGCCAATCTAGCATCCGCGCGCCAGCTTTCCAAATGGTTGAACTTGTCATGTTCGACCGTCGCCGCTGGTGCTTGATCTGCGCCGCCGTGAGGCATCCCCGACGCGCTCAGGGCAAGCGAGCAGACACGATAAGAGGCCCCGGCCTCGTCGCGTTTTCACGGACGAGGCCGGGGCCCCAAGCGGTCACAAACCGGATTACTCGCGGAAGTTCATGCCAAAGTCGATGGCGCCCAGCGCGTCGAGGAAGTCCTCGGACACGGAGCAGCAGCAGGTAGGGTGAGACACCGCCCGAGGTCCTTGACGACAGCGGGGGTAGAAGGCCGCTCATCATCAAGGACCTCGACCTCTACCTGCAACCCCCGACCAACAACCGGTCACCCACACTCAACTCGGAAGAGCCGGTTTACTTATCCATCTCGTAGACCCAGCCGCCAGCGTTACAGTAACGCTTACCGTTCTCCTCAGTAATGTAATAGCCGGGCTCGTGGTTTTCGCACTTCTGGATAACCTCACGAGCCTCTCGGTTAGACTTCTCAAGGTTCGCCGCACGAATCTGGAAGAAAGCAAAGGTCTCAATATATGCCACCAGAACCAGCACGAGAGCGGCAATCGCCATGCCCTTACCCTTGCCGGTGCCGTTCTTGACCATAACCAGAGCGATCACAGCGAAAATAATGGTCGGGATGGTCAGGAACGAGCCAATGACAAAGATGCCGGTCAGGGCGGAGATAATGCCCAGAACCAGTGCGGTCACTGCCGCCCACTTCTTCTTGTTCGGTGCCTCAACAGGGCCGGATGCGGGCTGTACGGCGGGTGCCTGCTGAGTGAACTGCGGCTGCTGCGGTGCAACCGGGTGCGGGGTGTTTTCAGACATGAAAGTCCTCATTTCGTATGTGGTTGGTGAATATCCGTAAGCGCAGCACCCGCAGGTGGCGCACCTTTCCAAAGGATACTCTATGTGCTTGAAAGCTCTGACAAGTAGAAATGTCGAGCACTTTGATGGTCTATGGGTTATGTGGCTAAAAAGTTAACTTGGTGCAAGGCTCGGGTGAAGACTGGGCGACCATTCACCGGCAGGCTGGTGGCGGCGCTCAGGTGAGCAGCCTCTGGCATGCAGAAAACCCCTGGGCGCAGTTCATTCCCCCTATTCAACTGCACGGTCGGTCGCCTCATGTGGGACCTCGTGCGTTCTGTCGGATTGGGCGCACAATCTGTCGCACACTCTCGCCTTCGACAGCGTCTCGGTCCGCTGCGCAGCGCGCGCCCACCACTCCCCCCGCGAGCCGGCTGCCCCAGGAGCCGCGCCCGGGCATACAAAGACCCCGACCTTGCTTCCAACTCGCACGCAAACCGGATAACCTGCGTGTTAACCGCTTCATACGCACGCAAACCCGACCACCTGCGCGTGGGCAACGTCGCCCACGCGCACATCTAGCGGTTAACGTGCGAATCAATGGGCCCACGCGCACATCCACGCCTTTACGGGTTCTTCGCAGGGCGCGATCGCGAGTGACAGACTGATCAATTGGCATCGAATCAGCTAGTGAGAGTGTCTGTCCACAGGCAACGGCGCACTACAACAGTTATCCACAGACGCCTAAATTCTGCTGGCACTCCTCTTCCTCTGGGATATATACCAAGCACATGATCACTCTCGAGACTTTCAGAACGCACCGACACAGTCCTCGCAATATCGTTGATGACCCGGATGTCCTAGTGATTCGCCGTGGATACCGCGTGCGTCTGCACGGTGACCACAATGCCCAGCCGTGGGAAATCTGGCGGAGTATCAACATCGCACGTCTGCATGCACTCGACTACCAGTCCACACAACGCGTGGTTTTCACCGGGAACAGCTCCCTACTGCTTCACGGTATTCCGACCTGGTCAACGAATTCATGGATCGAGGCATGGCCGAGCAAGACGGTCCTCCACCTTCGTCCTTTTCCTGCGGTGCGACACCGTCAAACAGTCGTCCCCAGTACTCCGGTTATCAGTCGAAGCAGGCCGCCACGCACAATCGTGCACATCGGCGGCCTTGAAGCAGAATCTCCCATTGAGGCCGTCGTCCGTCTCGCCCTCAATGAGCAACCTCGCGATGCTTTCGTTGCCTTATGCATGGCGACGCATGTTCTCACGCATTTCGACAGATTCAAGCTAGAAGAGTCACGACGTCGATGCGAGCAGACTCGGCTCGAGATGCTTGAAGAACTCTCACGTTTCTCCAGCCACCACGGTTTTCCTCGCGCCAAGGCACTCATCGAAGCAACGGACGGCGGATGCGACAACATTTTTGAGGCCACGGTGCTATGGATCATCAAAAGCCTGTACTCGGGTCGCGTCGTTACCCAGTTCCCGATCGCGGTCGAAGACCACATCTATTTCGGGGATATCGTTCTCCCTGATCTCAAGGTCATCATTGAACCCGACGGCCGCAAGAAGTTCGGAGACACCGAGCAGGAAGTACGCGAGAACACCGGTAAGTGGCTCGCCCGTCAGCACGATCTGACCAACACGGGGTGGAGGGTCATACGCGTCCGCTGGCACGATACGGAGGATCTCGTTACCTTCCGAACGAACATCGCAGCACAGATACAGATCGAGCACCTGCCGCTAACGCAGCAATCACTCCGCCTGTGGGCAGAGCCCCGACAACAGCATGTACCCCGCACACAAAGGACTCTCAAGTAGGAGAGCACTGCGGAGATTCACTTCTACCCACACCACCGTCGTCATCATCGGAGGAAAGTCCACCTGTAAAGCAGTACCTGGCTTTCCATACTCGTCTGCGCGCAGCGACACCTTCAGTTTCGGAATGACACCCGGCCGTATCTGCCGCACGACGCGCTGCCCCATCGCACTGTGCCCGATAACCCGCGCGTTAACCGCTTCATACGCACGCAAACCCGATCACTTGCACGTGGGCAACGTCGCCCACGCGCACATCTAGCGGTTAACGTGCGAATCAAAGGGCCCATGTGCACGTCTCGCGGCCAACGTGCGCATCGACGGGCGCAGCCTGCCAGCCATCAGGCTCGTCATCTCGCCGCACGGCTCGTCGCACATGTTCGCGGCCGGGGTTCCCCTGTTGGCGCTTCTGACAGCGAGCATCCGCGGGCACCAGCCACGCTCCCCCACCACACGCACCAGCCGATCCCAAGCATGCAAAGAACCCCGGCCTCGTCGCGTTCGCACGGACGAGGCCGGGGCCCTCACAGGTGAACGATCCCGATTACTCGCGGAAGTTCATGCCAAAGTCGATGGCGCCCAGCGCGTCGAGGAAGTCCTCGGACACGGAGCCGTCACCGAAGTCGGCCTCGGAGTAGTTCGAGTTCGCCATGGCCTCAGCCGTCGGCTCGACGATGACGTCGTTGTAGCGCGACAGGCCGGTGCCAGCCGGGATGAGCTTACCGAGGATGACGTTCTCCTTGAGGCCCACCAGGGAGTCCGACTTGCCGTTCATGGCGGCCTCGGTCAGGACCTTGGTGGTCTCCTGGAAGGACGCGGCCGACAGCCACGAATCCGTGGCCAGCGACGCCTTCGTGATACCCATCAGCATCTGGCGGCCGGAGGCGGGCTGGCCGCCCTCGGCTGCGACGCGACGGTTCTGCGTCAGGTACGCCATGCGGTCGACGAGCTCGCCGGGCATGAACGTCGTGTCGCCGGGCTCCAGGATGGTGACGCGGCGCAGCATCTGACGGACGATGACCTCGATGTGCTTGGCGTGGATGCCCACACCCTGGTCGCGGTACACCTTCTGAACCTCGTCCACGAGCATCTTCTGAGCCACGTTGCGGCCCATGATGCGCAGGATTTCCTTGGGATCCAGCTGGCCTTCGGTCAGCGGGGTGCCGGCCTCGATGTGCTGGCCCTCGGACACGAGGAGCTTCTGGCGACGCGAGACCTCGATGACCAGGTCTTCCTTGCCGTCGTCACGGGTGATGACGACCTTACGCGCGCTCGGGTCTTCGTCGTCGATGTGGACGCGGCCGGCGGCCTCGTTCATCTTCGCCTCGACCTTCGGGCTACGGGCCTCGAAGAGTTCCTGAACACGGGGCAGACCCTGCGTAATATCCGCAGCGGAGGCGGCGCCACCGGTGTGGAACGTACGCATCGTCAGCTGCGTGCCGGGCTCGCCAATCGACTGGGCGGCGATGATGCCGACGGCCTCGCCGATGTCGACCTGCTTGCCGGTGGCCAGCGAACGGCCGTAGCAGGCCGCACAGGTGCCGACCTGCGACTCACAGGTGAGGACGGAACGGCAGACGATCTGCTCGACGCCGGCGGCAACCAGCTCGGCGAGCTGGTCATCACCCAGGTCGGTGCCCGCGGGCATGACGACCTCTCCGGCCTCGTTCACCGCGTCACGGGCGAGGTTACGGGCGTAGGCGGTCGTCTCGATGGTCTCGGACGCCTCCCACTCACCGAACTCGTTCTTGTGAGCGATGTCGATCTTCAGGCCGGCGCGGGTGCCACAGTCGGCCTCGCGAACAATGACGTCCTGCGAGACGTCGACCAGACGACGGGTCAGGTAGCCCGACTCGGCGGTACGCAGAGCCGTATCGACCAGGCCCTTACGGGCGCCGTGCGTGGCGATGAAGTACTCGAGAACGGTCAGGCCCTCGCGGTAGTTCGCCTTAATGGGCTGCTCGATCAGCTTCTGCTTCGGGTCCGACACGAGGCCACGCATACCGGCGATCTGCTGAACCTGCGACCAGTTACCACGGGCGCCCGAGTTCACCATGCGGTACACGGTGTTACGCTCGGTGAAGTTCGCGCGCATGTCCTCCGCGACCTCTTCGGTGCACTGCAGCCACAGCTTGACGAGCTCCTCGTAGCGGGTTTCCTCGAGGATGATACCGGTCTCGAACTGCTCGACGATCTCGGCGGCCTTGGCCTCGTAGCGGGCCAGGATCTCGCGCTTGCGCGGCGAGGCCTGAATGTCGGAGAACGCGATCGTGATACCCGACCAGGTCGACCAGTGGAAGCCTGCCGACTTCAGCGCGTCGAGGCAGTCCGCCACGAGCACGTTCGGGTAACGCTGGGTCAGCGTGTTCACGATGTTGCCGAGCTGCTTCTTGCCGACGACCTCGTTGACGAACGGGTAGTCGGTGGGCAGCTGCTCGTTGAAGATCGCGCGGCCGAGGCTGGTCTCGAGGATCAGCTCGTCGCCACTCTCCCAACCCTCGGGGGCTTCCCAGCCCTCGGGCGGCA
This sequence comes from Actinomyces sp. HPA0247, assembly GCA_000411415.1. Lineage (GTDB taxonomy): Bacteria > Actinomycetota > Actinomycetes > Actinomycetales > Actinomycetaceae > Pauljensenia. The sequence continues at coordinate 393,572 of KE150450.1, forward strand.
CGGTGCCGTCGGCGAAGCGGATGCGCGCGGTCGCGTTCAGGTCCAGGTTGCCGGCGTCGAACGCCATCTGGGCCTCCGCCTGGCTGGAGAAGTACGGAATCACGGGGTTTCCGTCTTCGTCCTTCTCGACCGGGACCGACGGGTCGGGGTTCGAGGTCAGGTGGAACAGACCGATGATCATGTCCTGCGACGGCATGGCCACGGGGCGGCCGTCGGAGGGCTTGAGGATGTTGTTCGTCGACAGCATGAGGATGCGGGCCTCGGCCTGCGCCTCAGCGCCCAGCGGCAGGTGAACAGCCATCTGGTCGCCATCGAAGTCAGCGTTGAACGCGCCACAGGCGAGGGGGTGCAGCTGGATAGCCTTACCCTCGATCAGCTGGGGCTCGAACGCCTGGATGCCGAGGCGGTGCAGCGTAGGTGCACGGTTGAGCAGCACGGGGTGCTCGCGGATGACGTCGTCGAGGACGTCCCACACCTCGGGGCGCTGACGCTCAACCTTGCGCTTGGCGGCCTTGACGTTCTGCGCGTAGTTCTTCTCAACCAGGCGCTTCATGACGAAGGGCTTGAACAGCTCCAGGGCCATCTGCTTGGGCAGACCACACTGGTGCAGCTGCAGCTGCGGGCCGACGACGATAACGGAACGACCCGAGTAGTCGACGCGCTTACCGAGCAGGTTCTGACGGAAACGACCCTGCTTACCCTTGAGCATGTCCGAGATCGACTTCAGCGGACGGTTGCCCGGGCCCGCAACGGGGCGGCCGCGGCGGCCGTTGTCGAAGAGAGCGTCAACGGACTCCTGAAGCATGCGCTTCTCGTTGTTGACGATGATCTCGGGGGCGCCCAGCTCGAGCAGACGCTTGAGTCGGGTGTTGCGGTTAATGACGCGACGGTACAGGTCGTTGAGGTCGGAGGTCGCAAAGCGGCCACCGTCCAGCTGAACCATGGGGCGCAGGTCCGGCGGGATCACGGGGATCTTGGTGAGGACCATCGAGGCCGGCGAGTTGCCGGTCGCGACGAAGGCGTTGATGACCTTCAGGCGCTTGATGGCGCGGGCCTTGCGCGGGCCGGAGTCGGAGGCGATGGTCTGACGCAGCGCGGCGACCTCGGCCTCCAGGTCGAAGGTCTCCAGGCGCTTCTGGATGGCGGCTGCGCCCATGTCACCCTTGAAGTAGGTGCCGTAGCGGGCCACCATCGCGCGGTAGAGGCGCTCGTCGCCCTCAAGGTCGCCGACCTTGAGGTCCTTGAAGCGCTCCCACACGGCCTCGAGGCCTTCGATGTCGCCGTCGAAGCGGCGACGAATCTTGGCCATCTCACGCTCGCCCTGCTTGCGAGCGCGCTCGCGCTCGGCCTGCGAGGCGCCGTCCTTTTCCAGGGCGGCGATATCGGACTCGAGCTGCTCCGCGAAGTCGTTGATCGTTGCGTCGCGGTTGTTCTCCATCTGCTTCTTCTGCACTTCGAGTTCGGCGCGCAGTTCAGCCAGATCCTCGTGGCGACCCTTTTCGTCGACCTCGGTGATCATGTAGGCAGCGAAGTAGATGACCTTCTCGAGGTCCTTGGGCGCGAGGTTGAGCACGTAGCCCAGGCGCGAGGGAACACCCTTGAAGTACCAGATGTGCGTGACGGGGGCGGCGAGGTCGATGTGACCCATGCGCTCACGGCGGACGCGGGAGCGAGTGACCTCGACACCGCACTTCTCGCAGATGATGCCCTTGTAGCGCACGCGCTTGTACTTGCCACACGCGCACTCCCAGTCGCGGGTGGGGCCGAAGATCTGCTCACCGAACAGGCCGTCGCGCTCGGGCTTGAGCGTACGGTAGTTGATGGTCTCCGGCTTCTTGACCTCACCGTGGCTCCAGACGGCGATGTCGTCGCCGGTGGCCAGGGTGATCTTCAGGCTGTCGAACGTTTTGGCGTCCAGCAAAGTTATCTCTCCCTATCAGATCGCATCGATGGTCGCCGCAGCGTTCGGACGAGCATCAAGAGTGATGCCCAGGTCCTCACGCGCATTGAAGTCTTCGTCCTGCTCACGCAGGTCAATGACGTTGCCGGCCGCGTCGAGAGCTTCGACGTTCAGGCACAGCGAGCGCATTTCCTGGATGAGGACTCGGAAGGACTCGGGGATGCCGGGCTCGGGGATGTCCTCGCCCTTGACGATGGCCTCGTACACCTTGACGCGGCCGGTGGTGTCGTCGGACTTGATGGTCAGCAGCTCCTGGAGGGCGTAGGCGGCGCCGTAGGCTTCCAGGGCCCACACCTCCATCTCGCCGAAGCGCTGGCCGCCGAACTGGGCCTTACCGCCCAGCGGCTGCTGCGTGATCATCGAGTACGGGCCCGTAGAGCGGGCGTGGATCTTGTCGTCGACCAGGTGGTGGAGCTTGAGCATGTAGGTGTAGCCCACCGAGATCGGGTACGGGAACGGCTCGCCGGAGCGGCCGTCGAACAGGCGCGCCTTGCCCTCGTAGTTGGTGAGGACGTCGCCGTCGCGGTTCGGGTTCACGTTGCGCAGCAGACCCGCGAGCTCGTCGGCCTCGAGGCCGTCGAACACGGGGGTGGCGACGTGGGTGCCAGGCTTGGTCTTAATACCGTCGGCGGGCAGGTGTGCCGCCCACTCTTCGCCGGCCTCGACAGCGGCCGAGGCGTCCCAGCCCTGGTGGGCGAGCCACCCGAGGTGGTACTCGAGCACCTGGCCGACGTTCATTCGACCGGGGACGCCCAGCGGGTTGAGGATGATGTCGACGGGCGTACCGTCGGCGAGGAAGGGCATGTCCTCGACCGGGAGGATCTTGGACACGACGCCCTTGTTGCCGTGACGGCCGGCCATCTTGTCGCCGATCGTGATCTTGCGTCGCTGGGCGACGTAGACGCGCACGGTCTGGCGGACGCCGGGGTTGAGGTCGTCTTCGTCGTCGTTGAATTCGCGGACGCCGATGACGATGCCTTCTTCGCCGTGGGGGACGCGCAGGGAGGTGTCGCGCACCTCGCGCGCCTTCTCACCGAAGATGGCGCGCAGCAGGCGCTCTTCGGAGGTCAGCTCGGTCTCGCCCTTCGGGGTGACCTTGCCGACGAGGATGTCGCCTGCGGTGACCTCGGCGCCGATGCGAATGATGCCGCGCTCGTCCAGGTCGGCGAGGGATTCCTCGGAGACGTTGGGGATATCGCGGGTGATTTCTTCCTCACCGAGCTTGGTCTCGCGGGCGTCGACCTCGTATTCCTCGATGTGGATCGAGGTGAGGATGTCCTCTTCCACGACGCGACGGCTCAGGATGATGGCGTCCTCGTAGTTGAGGCCTTCCCACGACATGTAGGCGACGAGCAGGTTCTTGCCGAGCGCGACCTCGCCGTTGGAGGTGGCGGGGCCGTCGGCCAGGACGTCGCCGACCTCGACGCGGTCGCCCTCGTCCACGATAACGCGCTGGTTGGTGCAGTTACCGGGGTTGGAGCGCTCGAACTTCTCGAGGCGGTAGGAGTCGCGGCCGCCCTCGTCCGTGGAGACGACGATCAGGTCCGCGGAGACCTCGGAGACGACGCCGGAGTGGGCGGCGAGGATCATTTCGCCGGAGTCGTGCGCGGCGCGCATCTCCATGCCGGTGCCGACCAGCGGGGCTTCCGTGGCGAGCAGCGGCACGGCCTGACGCTGCATGTTCGCGCCCATGAGGGCTCGGTTCGCGTCGTCGTGCTCCAGGAAGGGAATGAACGCCGCAGCGACGGACACCATCTGACGTGCGGACACGTCCATGTAGTCGACGCGATCGCGGGCGATCAGGGTCGGGTCTTCACCGGCGACACGGCACAGGACGTCGTGCTCGGCGAAGGAACCGTCGGCCTCGAGGGGCGACGAGGCCTGGGCGATGAAGTGGCCCTTCTCGTCGTCCGCGGTGAGGTAGCGGATTTCGTCGGTGACCTTGCCGTCCGTGACGACGCGGTAGGGCGTCTCAATGAAGCCGAAGGGGTTGATGCGCGCGAAGGTCGCGAGCGAGCCGATGAGGCCGATGTTCGGGCCTTCAGGGGACTCGATCGGGCACATGCGGCCGTAGTGCGAGGGGTGGACGTCTCGCACTTCCATGCCCGCGCGGTCACGGGACAGACCGCCGGGGCCCAGGGCCGACAGACGGCGCTTGTGGGTCAGGCCGGCGAGGGGGTTGTTCTGATCCATGAACTGCGAGAGCTGGGAGGTTCCGAAGAACTCCTTGATCGCGGCCACGACGGGGCGGATGTTGATCAGCGTCTGGGGCGTGATCGAGTCCGTCTCCTGGGTGGTCATGCGCTCGCGCACGGTGCGCTCCATGCGGGCGAGGCCCGTGCGGACCTGGCCCTGGATGAGCTCGCCGACGGCGCGGATACGACGGTTGGCGAAGTTGTCGATGTCGTCAACCTCAACGCGAACCTCGACGGGCTCGCCATTGCGGGTGCCGGCGAAGGTCTTGTCGCCCTGGTGCAGGGCGAGGAGGTACTTGACGGTCGCGACGATGTCCTCGAGGGACAGGGTCGAGGCCTTGGGGTCGGCTTCGATGGCCAGCTTCTTGTTGATCTTGTAGCGGCCGACCTTGGCCAGGTCGTAGCGACGAGAGTCAAAGTAGAAGTTGTTGAGCAGCGTCTGGGCGGCGTCGACGTTCGCAGGCTCGCCGGGGCGCAGCTTGCGGTAGATGTCGAGCAGGGCCTCTTCCTGCGTGGCGACCGTGTCCTTCTCGAGGGTCTCGAGGAGGACCGGGTAGTCGGCGAAGGTGTCGCGAATCTCGGATTCGGTCATGCCGATGGCCTTGAGGAAGTGGGTCACCGACTGCTTACGCTTGCGGTCGATGCGCACGCCGACGGTGTCGCGCTTGTCGATCTCGAACTCGAGCCATGCGCCGCGCGAGGGGATGATCTTCGCGCCAAAGGTCTCCTTGTCCGACGAGCGATCCGAGAGCTTCTCGAAGTACACGCCGGGGGAACGCACGAGCTGGGAGACGACGACACGCTCGGTGCCGTTGATGATGAAGGTACCGCGGGGGGTCATGAGCGGGAAGTCGCCCATGAACACGGTCTGGGACTTGATTTCGCCGGTCTCGTAGTTCATGAACTCGGCGGTCACGTACATGGGTGCGGAGTACGTGTAGTCCTTCGCCTTGGCTTCCTCCATGGAGTACTTGGGGGATTCGAGGCGGTGGTCGTGGAACGACAGGCTCATGGTGCCTGCAACGTCCTCAATGGGGGAAATCTCGTGGAAGATTTCTTCGAGGCCGGAGACGTCGGGGACGTCGTTACGGCCGGATGCCTGAGCGGCTTCGACGCGGGCCTTCCACGCGTCGTTACCCAGCAGCCAGTCGAAGCTTTCGACCTGCAGGCCCAGCAGATTGGGGGCCTGGAGGGGTTCACGAAGCTTAGCGAATGAGATGCGGTGCTTGGGCTGTTTGGCGGTGCTGTTGGCAGCCAAAGGGGATCCTTCCCTGCATGAACGGTGCGCACGCTGCCTTATCACCCATTATCTGACGCGTCCTGGTCCGTCAAGCGCCTGTTACGACGGCTGGATACGGGTCACCTCGGGCATGATAAGGCGCAAATACTCAGGCTACCGTGAGTCGCATCGCGAGTCAAGGCAGGATGTGATATGTGCAGGGTTTCACGGGAACGAGGCCGTGGCCAGCTGGTTCGTCGGGCGCGATGCTGGCGATACCCGGGCTGGGATGATGGTGCCCCAAGTCGGGCTTGAACCGACGACCCACGGATACGCCTTGACTTTCCGTCATATTTCTTTACTGGCGACCTTGGCGATCCTCGACATACTTACCTGTTTGCCAGCATTGTCATGTATGCCAGCATTACCGGCACTGCCAGCTAAGCCAGCATCGCCACTATTGCCAGCAGCGAACGCTGGGTCCTGTCATTTCCGCGTAGGTGGAAACGTTGAGGACCATGAGCACTCACCGTCATCATGTCTTGGAACTGCCGACGCCTCTGATGTGGGAGGAGCACGTTGACAACTTCATCGTCTTCCTGCGCTCTCAGGGGCTCGTTGCGACCTCAATCCGCACTAAACGGAACCATGTGCTGCAACTGGCTCGCGCGTTCCCCGACACCTCTCCCACAGATCTTGATCCAGGATCCTTGGTGGAGTGGTGTGGCCTGCGGACATGGGCCAATGAAACGAGACACGCCTACTACAGCACGTTCCGGAAGTTCTTCGGATGGCTCGACTCCACTTCCCATTGTGGCAACATCGCCGCTGTGCTCCCGCGCATACGCCGCCCCTCAGGAGCCCCACGCCCCATCCCTGACTCCGTCCTGGTCGACTGTGTTGATCGTGCGAGTCCACGTGATGCTCTCATTCTGCGGTTGGCGGCCGAGGCTGGCCTGCGGTGCGTGGAGATCGCTCAGGTCGAGGCCGGTGATGTATACGAGGATGCTGACGGCTGGAACCTCTTCGTGCGAGGGAAGGGGGGACGGACGAGAACTGTACCGATCACGGCTGACCTGGCTCGAGCAATCACCGACAGATGCGCATCGACGGGGCAGTTCGCATTTCCTGGGCGCTGCGGCGGACATATGGCCGCCAATTCCGTCTCACAGATCGGACGCCGTATTCTGCCTGGCACATGGACGCTGCACAAGCTACGCCATCGGTACGCAACGAAGGCGTACTCGGCCGAGCATGACCTGCTCACTGTGCGCGAACTCCTGGGCCATGCATCGCTCCAGACTACCGTCCGCTACATCGCGCCATCCCCCCGAGCTCGCAACGCAGTTCTCGCAGCAACCCGCATCCACTCGCCAGCATCTCCAAACAGCCCGATATTGCCAGCACAGCCAGCCTAACCGGCACGGCTGGCAATGCCAGCCGTTAACAGTCCCAACGATTTCAGAGAAATGAGAAACCATCATGCACGTCATCGCAATCGCCAATCAGAAGGGTGGAGTCGGCAAGACAGTGACCACCTTCCACCTTGCCAACGCCCTGGCCCACGTCGGTCACCGCGTCTTGGTCGTCGACCTGGATCCCCAGGCCAACGCCAGCTCTCTGCTTGCTTCCCCTCCACTGGTTGAGAATCAGGCAGGGGTGGCCAACGCCCTGTCAACACGCTCCGACCTTTCATTCCCCGACGTCATTACAACCACCATGTGGGAGCGCGTATTCCTCGCTCCGTCAGGAGGTGAGGCCTTGGCAGCTGTACGCGACGAGCTGGTCATCGCTGGCCCTGGCCGCGAGGTGAGACTCGGCGAACAACTCGCCCTCATCCATGAAGACTTTGACGTCGTTCTGATCGACTGTGCACCGGCTTTGGATCTACTGACCTCGAATGCACTGGCCGCGGCCGATGGCGTTCTCATCGTCACCCAATCGAAGCTACTGTCGACAACAGGCCTGGCACATCTGCTCAACACGATCAGTATTGCACGGCACTACCTCAATCCGACTCTATGCGTCGTTGGGGTCCTGGTAAACATGCACGAGGCGGGTACTGTCGCTGGCTCGCATTGGATCGACGACGTGCGAGAAGCCTGCAGGTCGAAAGGACTTCCTCTGTTCGACCCACCGATCCCCCGGCGCGTGGTGATCTCCGACGCTGCGGAGGCCCAAATGGGCCTCGATGAGTACCCCGGCGCCCCCGCCGAGTTGTTGGAGACTTACGCGCACCACGCTGCAACCATGCTCACCAACCTCGAGGAGAACGGCCGATGACTCCGCGTAGGCCAACACCGATCAAGTCAGACCTCAGCACGGGTCCCGCCGCCGTTATCGCACCCCCACAGGAGACGACACCTACCAGCCGTGCCACACGCGCCAGCAAAGCCGTCAACGCTGGCAATGCTGGCAATGCTGGCGATACGGATGAGCGTATTGTCAAGGTGACTGCGCGAGTGAGTGCCGACATTGCTGGCCGGTGTCGCGCGGCATACATCGACGGCGTGCTCGAGGGGGGACCTGCCTCATTCGAGGCGTGGATCGTCGAGGCGATGACTGCCGCACTCGCTCGGGCAGAGAAGAAGCGGGGGCGCAGGTATGAGCCGCTTGCAGCAGACAGGATTCCCAAGGGGCGACGGTAGGATTGGTTTCCAAGCAACGTGCTTTTCATCGAAGAACCTCGATGGGAGGGAAGAGAGGGTGATCATGGACTTTCAAGGGTGCCTTAGTCTGCTGGGAGTCATTGGTGGCTTGGTTTCCGCTGCCTGCGCCGTCGTTTCGGTGTTTCAGGCGCGCAAGTCGAAGGAAGAGAGAGAAGCAGCCGAGAAGGTGGCCCAATCTCTGGAAGTGCTGGCAGATGCCGTCGCAAAACAGCAGCAAGCACCACCGTGGGAGTTGCGCTGGGCCAGCGGCGATCTTTACCTGCTGGTGAACACGGGTGCGGAGACCGTCGACGATGTTGAAATTGAATGCCTCGCGGAGCACGTCTACTTCAGGGTTGATGACGGCCTGGAATCGAGGAGCATCGATTCCAATGCTTCCCTCCCCTTCCTATATGCCGAAACATTGGGAGCGTCAGGATCGAGGGCTATCCGCGTGCGTTGGATTCGGCCTGATGGGACAGCGGCCACGTGGAAGTCTCCAATTCCATTTCCCCCGAAAGACAGTTGACGCGGCACCCGCAGGCGGATCTAACACCCCCGCTGAATGCCAGCAATGTCGGTATTGCCAGCACTGCCAGCAATGGGATGCAGCATTAGTGCCGTTGATGGGTGTGCGTGAGAGAATTGTGGGGCCTCCGCGGCGTCGACCCCGGACCAGCAGTATTCCTGCCGGGGAGTTGACACCGACGAGAGGAGGTGACTGGGTGATGACGAAAGGCCATCGGCCGCCTCACTCGAGGCGGCCGGGTCTGGATGGGAAGCAGAAAGCCCAGATCGCTGTAGCAGTGGTAACGACACTGCCGCAGCTGATCTGGGCGATTGCATTCCTACTCAGCGCTCTCATCGGGCGCTGAGACCAGCCCGGATACCCGGGGAGTCGGACAGGTGACGCTGTTCGGCTCCCCTTTAGTATGCCACATTGGCGTGGCCACGCAGAAGGGGGCGTGTGCGTTCACGGTGTTACGGGGAGGGGCGAAGGAGGAATCATGATGAACCCTACCCCGGATACCCCGACGCTTACGATCTACACGACGCCGAATTGCCCGTCGTGTCGCCTCACGCGCCAGGCGTTGGATCGCGCTGGTATCACCTACGAGGTGATTGACCTGAGCGGGCGCCCGGATCTCGTCGAGCAGATGCGCAGCGAGGGACTGCTGCAGGCTCCAATCCTTGACGATGGCACCTCGAGGAGCGCGGGTTTTCGCCCCGATCGGATTCGCGCGATCGTTGATGCCGCTACGCCAGCGCGCCTGACTGTTCAAGGAGCTCAGGTCCATGTGCCCGCTCCGGCGGCCGAGGTGCAGGCACATCGAGGCAGGGCACTGTGAAGAAGGGGCTGGGTGTCTTTGTCATCGCACTATTTGTGCTTCCTGGAGCAGCTCTGATGCCTCTTGCGATGCTCAGTGAGTCGAATACACCAGCTGGGAACGCTCGAGGTGGGAGTGGGCGCGTGTCGGGTGTGCCCGAGGCGTACCAGGATGTGGTGTGGCGCGCTGGCCAAGCGTGCGACGTTGTATCGCCGTCGCTGATCGCGGCGCAGGCTGACCATGAGTCCGCACACACGTGGGACCCTCAGATTACGAGCCCGGCCGGGGCTCGAGGGATCTCTCAGTTCATGCCGGCCACGTGGGCCACCCATGGTCATGATGGGGATGGGGATGGGCGAGCTGACATCACCAACGGGTCTGATTCGATCTATTCGCAGGGCCTGTACATGTGCGAGCTCGCTCAGAACATTGACTCCTGGCTTTCCTCCGGCCTCGTCTCAGGGGATCGCGTCGACCTGACTCTCGCGGCATATAATGCGGGGCCGGGCGCGGTGAGGTCCTGGGGTGGGATTCCGCCGTTTAGGGAGACGCAGGGGTATGTGAAGAGTATTCGTGAGGCGCAGGCTAGTTTTGTTGAGACAGTGACCTCGGAGCCCTCGGGCGACGGCACACTTCTTGCGCAGGCGCGTACCCACATGGGTACTCCCTACGTGTGGGGCGGGGAAACAAGCGCTGGCGTGGACTGCTCGGGCCTCATCGTGCTGTCTTATGCTGAGCTCGGCCACCCGTTCCCGGCATCGGTGCGCACGGCCGATCAGATCACCAAGTACTCTGACGCAGCACCGATCGCCCGCGATCAGCTTGTCATTGGCGATATGATCGGGTTCTCACACACGCCGGGAGGCTACGTTGACCATATCGGTGTCTATGCCGGCACAGACGCGGCTGAGCACCCGATCATGGTGCATGCACCCGATGTTGGAGGCGTTGTCGAAGAGACGCGCCTCGATACGCCGTATTGGCAGGGTATGACGTGGTGGCCGATTCGCCGGACGGTGTGAGATGGACGCAGGTGTGCATGCGATGGGGGATGATCACGGTATGAGCATCGACGACGAGTCTCACCGCAAACCGAGCCCGTTCCGGTCCGCGCAGGAGAGCAGTGACCCCGTGGCACCTCGCGCCTTGTCGATTGATGAGGAGTGGGCGGTGATCATGGCCCTCGAGGAGGAACGGGGCCGTACACACGCGCCTGAGCAGACAGCCGTTGCAGCGCCAGCAGCCACTCAGGAGGATCTGAGCTACCTCGAGCCGATCGTCACTCCACACTCGAGCGCTCCGCTTAATCCGTGGCGTACGCCTGGTCCTACGCCCGTGCCGACGAGGGGCCGGTGGCGTTGGAGGTGGTGGCGCTTGTGGGCCCTGCCGAGTCTGGCGTTTCTTACGGTCGTTACTGTCGCCGTTGTGCGGCTCTATGGGGGCGCAGTCGACCGTGGTGATCCCAAGTCCCTGATCATTCCGTTCCTGTTTCTGGGGACTCTGTGGTGGAACTGCTTGATCCATGCCCTATACGTCATGTGCGTCAGACACATGAATCCGTCCGTCGGCTTTCATATCGGTGCGGCGATCGCCGCTTTCGTGGTGTCCTCAGTAGCGGCGTTCGTCTGTGTGTGGGTGTTCGTGACGGCCGTGAATCTTGGCGTGGTGGCAGGTGCGTAAACGGCCGTTATCGCACCCGCTACGCAACAGTCCTAACGTGAACGGAAGGTCGCCAGAAATCGGGTGCAGAAACCAGGTGCAAATCCAACGGTGCAAAACGATGATGGTTGACCGTTTATGCACCCCGGCGTACGATGAAAGCTCACGGCGGCGTTGCCGATCAATCAAGGGAGAACGTTATGGCTAACGATCAGATCCGTACCGATGAGGAAGCACGAGCGTCGATCGCTTTCGCTGACGCGGCACTGAATCTTGCTGGGCACGTTGTTACTGATGCTCATCTTCGTGACCTTCAGTGGAAGACGGCCACGGGCGAGCTCACGGTCGAAGAAGCAGGTAGTGCGGGAGAAAGGTACCTGTACGAGAAGTTCGGGTATTCGCATGAGTGAGGATCCGAGTTGGGATGAGTATTTCATCCCAGGTACTCAGGTACTGCGCAACAAGTTCACCGGCGGCGGCGAGTTGCCATACGGGGTTGATTCGGAACGCGCGTTGCGAGCGTTGGAGGAACACTGGGCGAGCTTGCGCCTTATCGAGCTCCGAGATAATCCGATCCTGGGGTTGTTTGATTACGACCACATGAAGGCCATTCACCGGCATATCTTCCAGGACGTTTACGAGTGGGCGGGCGTTGAGCGTACGACCCCAATGCTTGGTCCGTTGGTCAAGTATGGACCAGATGTGTCCAGATTCCCTGATTACGATCCGACGGATCGCTCCGTTGCACATGAGTACTACCGTGCCGGTCCTGAGCTGAGGCGAGCAGCCGAGCGCGAGTACGACGCAATTCGTCATGCCGACTACCTGCGCGGCCTGGACGTCGATGATTTCGTCGACGCGCTCGCGCAACGATGGGCCGCCATCAACCAGATTCATGCGTTTCGCGAGGGAAACACCCGCAGCCAGTTCGTGTTCTTCTCAGAGCTCGCTCATCATGCAGGTTATTACGTGGATGCCGATGCCTTCGCGCCTGTGTCCCAGGCGCAGATCCTCGCGGGAGTGACCAACCCGCTACGCGACGGGTTGGTAGCTGCGCGTTTCTACTACCAGGATCGCCATGATGCCGGTCCTATGGCAGAGGTGTTGTCCTACGCGGTTCGTCCCCTCACCGAGGCGGAGAAGCAGCATAGACCGATTGTGCCCGTCGAGGCACGTAGGGCTCATGCCGTGACGTCAGCTGCGTTTCCGGCGGGGGTGATACCACCCGGTCGCGCGCACGTTCAGCGCACGGATGAGCTGTCGACACGGCCGTATACGCCGACACAGTATGACGGATACACACGTTAGGGTGTGCGGTAATCAGGTTGATGTCTCAGGAGGTTGGCGTGGCGATCGTTGGGTATGCACGCGTATCGACGCGTGAGCAGGCCACGGACGCGCAGGAAGCAGAGCTGCGGGCGGCCGGCGCTCAACGGGTGTTCGTCGACCACGGCGTGAGTTCTCGGCTCGAGCACCGTCCCGCATGGGATGCATGTATGGAGTACCTGCGTGAGGGTGATGTGCTTGTTGTCCGCGCGCTCGATCGATTGGCAGGCTCAGAGAGAATCGCGATCGACGTGATCCACGATCTGGGCAAGCGTGGGGTGCGACTCCGGTCCCTGACCGAGCCGTTCCTGGACGTCGACGCGTCCACGCCGATGGGTGAAGCGATCATTGGGATCATGGCCGTGTTGGCCCAACTACGGGTGTCGACGATTCGCGAGAATACGCGCAGGGGGCTTGCGCATGCTCGAGCTGAGGGACGTGTTGGTGGGCGGCGGCCACGGGTGACTGGGGATCGCCTGGAGGCGGCTGAGACGATGTTTCAGGCGGGAATGACGCATAAGCAGATCGCGGCCGCCTTGGGGGTGCATCGGTCGACGGTGACTCGAGCACTCGCCAAGCATCGTGATGGATCCTAGTGGTGCATCTACTTGGGTGGTGGGGTGGTAGCCCAGTGGGCTGCCACCCCACCGTGTTGTTATGGGAGGGTTGGGCCGCTGATGAGGAGCGCGAGACCGAGAACGATGAGGGTGAGTGTGTTTGTTCCGATCCCCCGGCGCGGTCCTCGTGTGGTCATGATGCGTATGCAACCGACGATGATGAGTAGGGCGCCGGTGACGCTTGTGAGTGACCTGTATGCGCTGTCGTCGGGGTTGTGCGCGGCGAGGTAGGTTGCGCCGGCGTAGATCGCTGCAGCTACTGCGAGAAAGATACCGATCCCGACGACCTGGTAGATCATGGTGGGAAGACGCCGTTGCGCCGCAGATTCCAAACTGTCATCAGAGTGCATCGCTGGCAGCGTGGTGATCGAGTATCCGGTGAGGGCAATGACGATGCCGCACGCGATGTGAAAGAGAATGACGCCGTTCATTGATGTGTCCTTTCAGGGGTTGAGTGAGTCGTCAGGCTTCGGCGTCGGCGGTACGTCCCGAGGTCTTGGGGAGGCGGACGGGGTCAGGGAAGCCAGCCTTGGTGAGGTCCGCTTTCGACCAGCCGATTGAGGTGGCTGCCTTGAATGCACTGCGATAGGCCGCGACGGCGTCATCGAGGGCGTGATGAGCATCGCCGAGTGCACGAACCGCTGCCTCCCGGTCTTCGTCTTTCTTGAGCAGCTTGTGTAGAGGATCCATGTGCGTCCCTTCGATTAGTGGCACCACCGGGTGTGGTGCCGGGTACTAGTGCCGTGTCGGTGTGCACGCACAAGGAGCATAAGGACGCAAGGAAGCTCCTGCGGGCCGGGCGAATGAGCGGGGCGACGCGGCAGCCGTGCCCCCCTCCATTGGGGGCACGGCCCCACCCCAACCAAACCGAAACGACATGAGCGCATCAGGCTCGTGTTGTCTCCCAGCGTTTTGTCTGTTCACTCGAGCGACACGAAGGCGACAAAAGCATCGGCAAAGCACGCAAAGATCGGCCCGAAAGAGCACGGAGCGTAAGCGTCGAGGGCCCGGACGAACCGCATTCGCGGTCCATCCGGAACGAAGAAACTGTGCTGAGTTTTCGGGGGCGAACGTTAAGGTTGTGTCCTTGCACTGTCATGCGCGGTCTTCGCTGTATCCCACTACCTATGATTCGCGTAGCAAGCTGTATAATACCGATATCGGTATTAAGCTTTTGGCGCGACGCATATGGCGTCACATGGCACACTGGAAGTGTGGTCCGAAGGATCGCTGCGCTGGCTTGAAGAACATGTGAGGAGAGCGAGTCAGATGAGTAGTGAAGCAGTGTCGCATTCTCGGACGGCTCGCAGGGCGCAGCGGTCGGTGCGAGGGGTTCAGCGGTCTCGGTTGCTTGTGTCGTTGACGTCGTCGGAGCGCGCGCTCATTGAGGAGGGCGCTCATCTTCGTGGCGTGTCGCTGTCTCGGTTTGTGGTGGAGGCAGCGCTTCACCCGGTCGCCACCTCTGAGGAGATTGTTGGGCCAGCTCAGGCGGAAGAGTTGATTGAGTTGCTTCGTGTCTATCGGCGTCAGCTTGAGGGCGCGATGACGAACCTTAATCAGATTGCGCACCATGCGAACACGGTGCACGAGGTGCCCAAGGATTTTGCGTCTGTCGTGTCGGGCGTGGCCGATACGATCGAAGACATTAACGCTCGCCTCGATGGGGTACGGCGATGATTCCCAACATCGTCACCGGCGGCGACACTGGCGGGCTCATGCGCTACCTGGTGGGGCCGGGGCGCGCCAATGAGCACGAGAACCCGCACGTGATCGCGGGCTCGCGCGACATCGTGCGCAAGTGGGGTGAGTGGGAGACGATCAGCGTCTCGCAGGCCGACGAGCTCGCAACGCGCTTGGACGCGTATATGCATGAAACAGGCACCTTCCCCACAGGCAAGGCACGCCGCTTCAATCCGGCCACCGGAGCGGTGGAGTGGAATGGCGAGATCGAAGCCACCCATGTCTGGCACTGCTCGCTCTCCCTGTCACCAGAAGAAGCTGCCTTGAGGGACGAAGTCTGGGGACGCATCGCCGCGGACTTCATGAGTGAGATGGGCTTTACCGGGTCAGACGGAAAAGCGCCATGCCGGTGGGTCGCGATCCATCACGGGAGCGCGAAAAACGGCGGAGACCACATCCACATCGCGGCGAACGTTGTACGTGAGGATGGCACGAAATGGAGCTCGTGGTACGACCAGCGGCGAGCTCAGAAGGCATGCAACGTGCTCGAGCACCGTTATGGACTCCTGGTTGTGGAGTCACGCGAGCACGGTCGCGGCTCGAGGTGCGACAGCGCGGCCGCACAGAACGCCGCGAAGCGCGCGGGTGCCTCGCGCACGGACCGCGCTGTCCTTGAGGAACGTTTGCGCGCAGCTGCAACCGCGGCAGCGAGTGAAGCTGATTTCGTGCGTCGAGCTCGTCGGCTCGGGGTACGTCTGCATCCCAGGTTTGCGAGCGGGCGCACCGACATCGTAGTCGGGTACAGCGCCGCGCTCCGCACCGAGGACGGGCAACAGACACGTTGGTGGGGCGGCGGCAGAATCGCCCGCGACCTCACCCTCACACAGCTGCGCACACGCTGGCAGGACACTCCCTCAAGCGCCCTCGAGGCCGTGGAAGCCTGGAAGGGTCACTACCCAAAGCGGGCGCCCTACGATGGGCCACTGTGGGAGGACCGCATCCGCGCCCTTGAGCACTTCCGCACGCACCTCGATCGCCTCTCCCCCACCGACCACGTGGGACTCGCAAACGCCGCCGCTGACATCGCGGGACTCCTGCACGCCCAGGCGATTACGGCTCGCACGTCGGGCGGACGGGACATGCTCGAGCGTGCGGCCGTCCAGGTAGGCAGGTGCGCACAGCTCAAAACTCGGCCAACCGACAAGCGTCTGGTCGACGTGGGCGCACGCGTAGCCTCAGACCTTGCACTCACGATCGCCGCTACGTCAAGCCCCCACATGGCGGCCGTCGCCCTCGCACACGCGACTGCCGACCTCGTACAGACGATCGCTAATCTGCATGAGGCTGCAGGCCAGGCGTCCACCGCCGCAGCGATTGAGCGCGACGCGCAGGCGATGTTTGATCGGGTGAACACGTACCCTCGCGTCGACGTCGACGCCCTCGCGTCTGCCTATGAGCGTCTTGAGCGAGCCTCCGCGCCCGCACAGCGTGAGGCTGTACCGTCTCTTCCCCCGCCGCCGGCACCCAAGGAGGACAGTGCGATCGTCCGCGACGCCCAGGCCCTCGCCGACGCGTCGGTTGACAATGACCTTCACCGTGTCCGCACCGTACTAGACGCGGCCCGCATGCCGCTCGCGTCTTCTCGGCCTCGAGGTGCACAGCCAGGTATTCCGCGTGACGTTCTGGGTGGTCAGCCGCGCACGTTCAAGCCCGCGGCAATAAGCACGGATGAGGCCCAGCGCCGCGCAGCCGAGGCCGCCCAGCGGGCACAACACAAGGACTCCGGCCCATCCAGGTAAGACTCCGCGTTGTGCGTGTACGTGTTCACGATGAGTGGTGAGAGGTGCCCAACACGGGTGCCTTCGTACCACAAAATTGGAGGGACTCGTATGAACGCGATCGACGCGGGCCGCAATGAGCTTGCGCGCCTTGGTCTACACCTGGGGACACGGCATCCAAATGTCATTGATTCGACTCCGGTCCAGGATGAGGATTCTACGATCTTCTACGACTACTGGACGTTCAACCGGCCAACCGTCATCAAAACGAGCGAAACCGGCCGTCTCCTCGAAGCAACCGTATACGATCCCACGACAACTGATGACGAACAGGCGATCACCGTGGCCGGGGAGGCAGCTTGTCGAGAGTATGTACGCCAGGCTGTTGCCTGGAAAAGCGAGGACGCAGATCGTATTCGCCAGGACACGGCACATGCACACATCATGGCGCGCGTCACCGAGTTAGCCGAGGACAACCCCACCCTCACTACGTGGGCACTCGCACATGCTCCCATCGTCGACATCGACACTGAAGACCTCACCCTCACTCTCACTGATCTCAACGGCGACCCCATGATCGATTTGCACACCTCTAGCATCGCTGGGGGTGGGTGGGCCCG
Organism: Actinomyces sp. HPA0247; assembly: GCA_000411415.1. Lineage (GTDB taxonomy): Bacteria > Actinomycetota > Actinomycetes > Actinomycetales > Actinomycetaceae > Pauljensenia. The sequence goes on from KE150450.1 coordinate 410,602, forward strand.
CCTCCACGGACATGCACTCGATGAACTTGACAACATCATCGCCAGTCCAGATTTCTCCCGTCTCCCCCACATGATGGGCATACGGCGTGAGAGTCTCACGGCGTTTCTAACCACACTCTCCGACGACCTGGACAAGATCCACTACGATGCCATGCATGCGCCGGGAGTTCCCACCCTCGCCCAAGCGATCAAAGCAGCCACGAGAGCACAACCCACCACTGAGGCAGCTGCTCGAGCTACTCAACGTTCGTCTATTCCCCCTGAGATGCTCGGGAAGATCGCTCCACATCTCGGAACTCAGGCGTTCACAACGAGACCAATGCAATGGGTCCCCACGCCAACCATTTACGAAGCTGAAGGGCGATCACTGTGAATGCTCGTGACCCATACGAGGATGTCCCTCCTATTGACGTCGAGCCGCCCAGCGACCTCGAGGACGTAGCGCCCACAGATCATCCCCCGAGGGACGAACCGCAGCTGTACTACAGGGACGTGCATGCGTTCGTCGACGAATTCCTCACGCAGATCTACGACCGCCCTCTAGGAACCGGCCTCAACTGGTGCTCGGAGTGGTGGAAGCACACTGAGGCGGTTTTCTACCTGACCGCCCTGTGGCACTCATGGGAAGGATTGCGGGCAACCGGCGAGCTCACGGCAATGGCAACGTGGATCGTGCAGTACCTAAACCCGATCATGGATCGGGTCATGGCCGAGAATGGACCTTTCAAGGGGTGCCAGCCCGACGAGAGACACCGCAAAGGCGAACACAAAGACGACTCCGCGCCCCACCCCGGGCGCGTACTGCCGACGACGCCACCGCCGCCCGAGCTCGTCGACGAGCGCCAATAACGGATGCAAACGTGTGGGTGGGGTAGCCGATATGGCTACCTCACCCACACGCGTTCACTCTAGCGGTGGATCGTGTGTACCTCCTCGAGGGGTGCGGCCGGCACTCGGTCGGCAGCCACATTCACCGGTGTCGACACCATGTCCTGTGCGGGCGCAGGCTGGGCCTGCGATGCGACTGTGAAGGCCCTCACTCCCTCGGCGTCGACGCCGGCATCGAGCAGATGCTGTGCCCAGGCGTGACGCGCCTGCGGTGTATCCCACGCTATCGCGGTAGTGTTGTCGGTCAGCTCAGGCGAATCCAGCGCCTGGGCAGGCACTGGGGTATCCGGCGCGGTGGCGAGCATCTGTGTCGCCGTATAGATGTCCCCGCGGTCAGGCGCGGGCTTAGGCGCGGCTACCGAATCCGACATACGAATTTCCTCGAGGATTTCCTCAAGGGATTGCTCGAGCTTTTCCCCGTCGACGAGGGGCGCGACAGCGGCCAGCTCTGCCACAGAGACGAGTGTCATGTCAACGAACTCATCCTTACGCTGGTCTCGGAATGATTGTGGGTTGCGGGATTCCTCGCGAGCTCGTGCCTCAGCAGCCTGTCGGGCACGGGCCTCGGCTTCCAGGCGCCGATGCGCCTCCGCCGCTACTTCCCGCGCATCCTCATCGACGTGCGCAAAACGCTCGGCTAAGCCGACTACTCGAGCTCTTTCTGTCGCGCTGATCTTGGGGTCATCCCACCAGCCGTCGCGGCGCGCCGCACGATAGATCGGCGCTGCGAGACGCCGCTGCTGTTCGGTGACTACGCGCAGGGCGCGAGCGTGCTCGAGGGAGGCGCGCGCGGCCGCACGGCGAGCGTCCACCTCACGCACAGCGAACGCACGAGCAATCATGATTGCTGCCCGCATCAGTTGCGCGGCTTGCGTGGATAGTTGATGCTCGATCTGGTCAGCACTCATGGGTTTCTCCTATCGATTCTTGGTTTCCCAGTAGGGCACGGTACGCACGTAGACGGCAGGCGCCCCTGATGCAAACACCCACGCCCGGTTGGGGGGCATGGCCATAAGTTCCGACACCGGGGCAATCGGACGCTGAGCTGCCCCTACAGACACACTCCTCGAGGTCCCCTGCCGACTTGAGGACGTCTGTACCTGATCGACATACTCAATGCCAATCAGGGTCGACAGCGACTGGAGGAATTTGTCCTCTGAGACGCCACCGCCGAACGCCTTGACGTTGGCAGCACTCCAGAGCTTGTTCATGCCCGGTTCGCCCCATACGCTCACTCCCTGGCTCCACGACTGCAACAGCGTGTCGACGACGATACCCCGAGATCCGAAGTGGGAGTACAAATCGGGGAGTTCGCGCCACCGGCAGACGTTCGCGGCCTCATCGAGGGCAACAAAAAGCGGGAGAGCGAGCCTGCCACCAGGCTGGGTTTTTGCGCTTTCGAGGGCGGCTTCAATGACCGCGACAGTCAGTGCCGTCACGATCGGGGATGCACTGCCACGGCCCTCCTGCGACAGGCAATACAGCGTATCGGTTGATGTCACAAAGTCGGTGGGGCGAAACTCCATCATGTCGGTCTCACCGTCCTTAGCTGTCGGAGGCAGGACCCAGCGCAGCGCCTCATCGTTGAGTAGGAATGACATCGTTTGGGAGGCACCGCCATACACGCCACCTCGGGTTTCTGCCGGCAGATTCATCATCCCGCGCAGTGACTGTGCGGTCATCATCTGCCCGGCACGCTCAAGGATCCCCACCGGCTCATCATCGAGAGGCCGCGTCAGCCACTCATGCACCATCCGAATGTCTCGGCCACCGAGGGCAGCCGCCAATACAAGCGCAGCGACAAGATCTTTCGACGCCCCATCAAAGAACGCATCCTTGATGGCACCTGGATCGCGCTGAGAATCGATGAAAACCTCCGCCAGCGAAATGGCCTCAACGGGATTCTTCACCCCCGCCAGGATATTCCACCACCACGATTGGTCTTCCCCCGCAATCCCTTGGGGATCAAATACCCAGACTCTGCCAGATCTACTTCGTTCCAGACGAGTCACATCAACGATGTCACGCTTGTTCGAGGTCGCGAGGACTGCTCCGGGCGCTACGAGAATCCGCGGGACCAGCCACGCCGTGGTCTTACCCGTCCTCGGACCTGCAATCATCAGGCACACGAACTCCCAGGACGAAAACAACCACGCGTTTCCTCGCACCATGCGCCCGATCGGCAAACCAGGAGAATCGGCCACGACACCCAGCCGGGATGCCTGCGAGGCCACCGCCCGTTCCCCCAGAACAGCCACCTCGCGCCGTGCGGCAGCCTTGCGAGCAACTTTATCTCCGCGTTTACGCCGACGCGGGCCTCGGTGTCGCCACCGGGTGACACCGACCAGGCACGCGAAGCCGGTCAGGAGAATGAGGAGAGCGAGAACGGCCACTGCGCGTGGCTGCTGACCGCGAATAATCCCCCCTGCTAGGTCCAGAAGATTCGAGGGCAACTCGATCCCCGTCCACCAGGTGTACAGGGCGCGTGCACCATACAGGCATGCTCCACCGACCCCGAGTGTGATGAGAAGAAGCCAGATGGCTCGTCCGCTATCACTCATTGAGTCCCACATGTCACCACCTCTTGTTTGTATTGGACAGTTCGTATTCCACCGGCGTGAAGTCAACCTGGAATGGGTAGGCCGGTGCGTCCGACGTTTTAAGAAGGAACTTTCCGCGGCCGATGGGGGCCGCACTACCCCCCGTGATCGGGTCGTACTCCCCAGGGGCGTTCCACGATGACACTAGGGATTCCTCACGGTGTGAGAACGCCATGACAGATCTGAGCTCGCGCACCTCTTTGGGGGGAACACCGCCGATGAACAACATTTTTGATCGCTCGATAAACCCTTGTGCTTTCTGTCGATCAGAGACCGACGGTAAGGCCTGGAAGTCCGCAACGGAGTGGGTGATCATGATCTGTCCGACACCCACAGTCCTGTTAAGGCGGGTGAGCGAATCGACGCGCTCGACCATGCCCGGTGAAGACCGAAGGATGCGCCATAGCTCATCCATGATGAGCTGATAGCGCTGCCGGGCAATCAGCACCGTGTCGGCGAGAACCTGAGTGACCTCGACGGTGGCAAAACCGTATGACCAGCATGACAGCAGGACCGCTGCTTGCAGGTCTTCGTCGGCGTACATGAGCGAGGACACGTCGAAAACGACGGAAGTATCCATGCGCATGGATACGGTTTTCTTCGCTGCGAACAGTGATCCAAAGCGGCCCATGAGCAGGGCCTGGAGTGAGGCCTCGAGGTCGTTGGTCAACCGCTCATACTCTCCGGTTTTTCCTTTATCGAGGGCGGCCGCATGGAGCTGCTCAGGGCCATCTTGGACGACCCGGAGAACATCGGCGAGAGTCGGCGTGCCAGCGTGCGTCTCCTCGAGGACACGGATAGCGGCGTCGACGATCGTTTCCTCACGATCAGTGGGTGCCTGTCGACGAATGATCTGGATCAGCGAACACACCAGCTGTTTCTTGCGCTCGTGAGCTGCTTCCGTCACTTCCTGGGCCTCGCGGACGTGCCCGGCTGCCCGCAGCATCTCCGCCGCTTCGGCGGCATTACCACCGTCCAATGGGTTCAGGCCTGTCTTCCCGTGTCCAATCGCGATGATTTGTCCGCCCAGCGCGTCGATAACGTCGGCGTATTCGCCCTTGACATCTCCGACGACCATGGAGTGGATGCCGAATGCTTCGGCACCGAGAACCATTCTCCTGATCAAAGAGGATTTTCCCAAGCCATTTAGGCCTAGAACCATGGCCGACGGAGCAGAGATAAGCCCCTTTTGAAACCAGCTAATAGGGTCGGCGCATACCGCGCCCGTCCCGTCCGTCGCCCGTCCAAGGGGAACGCCAACAGGTGGCGGGGTCCCACCCGCGACGAATGGGTACAGGCCACACACCTGGACGCTCGTGCCGCGATAGTCGTGAATGCGGGGAAGCGGCGTGACACCGCCACCGCCGGGGCGGTTGAGATCCGCGACCGTTATCCTCATGCTCATATCGACCACACCTTTTGCCACGAAGGGACGACGCCCAGGGGAAGGGCGAGTGCAAACGCAGAATCCTGCGCTCCGTAGGCAGGCCGCATGCGCAACTTCGATGCGGACGCCAGCGAGGCAACGGCCGCAGCCGTGTCGTCGAGCTCATCCCCCGTCACAGTCGCTGTCACTAGGACTGTGAAGTCCACGAGACCCGCACCGCTAGCTTCCTCCTGCGCGTTCTTCCTCGCGATTGCGACCTCGCGCGCGGCGCGCGCCGTGACTTTTTTCGACATGCCGGCCGCCGCGGCGGCCGTCGTCATGTCACGTTCGACGATGTCACCTGTCATGGCGGCATCAATGGGCCGAAGCAAGAGGGTGACGCGCTTGCGCTCAACGTCCCGAGAGATTGACACCAGTTTCGATAGGACACCCGACTGTACGACGCCTGTCGGTGCCTTAGTCAGTACCCAGGTGCGTGACAGGCCCGAATCGTGACGGAACGAGTCAAAGGAGGTGCGGGCACCGACGGGGCCAGCGTCCTCCCAGTCCAGGTCAATCTCCTGTCCAGCGGCCGTTGCTTCTTCGAAGAGCGGTTCGGACGCCGGGTCGTAGGCCACACGCACCAAGCGTGTCACGTCGGCGGCTGTGAGGAGGTGGGCAGGTCCCGTCCCGGCCGCTTCCAGCGAGTGCGTCAAGTAGGGCAGGCGTGTCCCGATCTCGCGGGCTACCTGGTCGGTTGAGCGTTTCTTCACGCTCATGCGCTTCGTGTCGAAGGTGAGGGTCACTGTGCAGCGCAGCTGCGCCGCGCCCGAGCGGTACTGCGAGACAGCGTCGCGCACAACGCTCAGCGCGATCGCCGGAGCGTTCGCGTCGAGGCGAGCGTTCACCTGGCGCTCGAGGGCACCGCCTGTATCGGGTACTGTCTCCACGCAGACACTGGCCTGGACGATGCCGATCTCGCTTCCCAGGTCGGCAAGCCAGGCACCCCAGTGTGCGACCTGTTGGTCGATGCGTTCCTGATCGACCAGGGCAATACCCGACGGAGCGACGCCCATAATGATGCTCACGTGGCCATTACCGTGGTGGGTGAGGGCAAACGGTCGATCGTACGAATCAACATGCTCGCTGATGCGCGATCCTGAGAGCAGGCCAGGAAGGCGCGCGCGCCCACCCGGGACAACGCCGATCGGCCCGGACCTGTACACGGTCCGCCGAGTTCGACGGCGCCGAGCAAACGACACACGCTCAACCATCTTGTCCCACACGCTCACGCCGTGGGCGTCTCTGATCTCCATTGCCCCCAAAACGGACAGCCCTGAAAGTAACAGAACAGCTGCGTGCGCGAGGCCAAGCGATCCATAGACGAGGATTGACACGATGAGCAGTGCCAGTAGCGCCATCGTCTGGAAGAAGCTCAGTTTGCCCAGGCCCGCTAGGCGTGGGTGACGCCAGTTCCCATACGTACGGATCTGTGTCTCTGTTGCACCGATCGTGCTCATGCGTGTGCTCCTTCCGCACTGGTCTCAACCATGTCGCTGATGCCTTGTTGTGCCTGCGAAGCGCCATCTGCGACGGCCTGCACGATGAGGGCCGCGCCGCCAGTAGCTGCTCCAGCAGCTGCGCCGCCTGCAGCGGCACCACCTTCGGCCGCCCCGGCAGCCGCTCCACTGGCTGCACCGTTGCTTGCACCGGCGGCACCACTCGAGCCCACCGCTCCGGCATCGGGCGCAGTAGTAGCTCCTGACGGAGATCCACCTGTTCCACCGTCATGAGATGACGGCGCCGGTGATGCATCTGCCGATACATGCCCCCTATGCACCACGTCGACCGCGCCCGAGGCGACCGTCGCTGCGCCTGTAGCCGCGCCGCCGACCCCACCCATTGAGGAAGCAATCATCGCTCCCGTGGGCACAAGCAGCCCCACGAGCGCAAACGGACACACGGCCGCGAAAACCATGAGCATGACACCAACAAGAAAAGAAACAAACCCCTCCAGGCCACTCTCCGAGGTCAGGAAAAGGATTGTTGTCGCATAAATGACCGATACGGCCAACTTGTATAGGACAAGTCCTGAGAAGAAGCCCAGGATTTTCCCCGCCCATGCGCGCCCCCATGACGTGCTAATCGTTGAAGCGATGATCGGTGCCAACCCCATGATCACCATGAGTAGGATCGATCGAATCCAGATCATCGCCATCTGAATGACGTTCGCGAGGATCCCCGCCAGCGCGAGCAAGAGAACAGGGACTGTACCACCCGGAACCTGGGTACTCTCCCATAGAACCGGAATGATTCGTTTACCGAAGGTTTCTGCACTTTCTTCCGTGACCGAATCCAAGAGCCACACCGCCGTGTCATCGAAAATACTAATGAGCGCGGATGCCAACACGAGCCCAGCTCCCGAAATGACGACGACTGTGACAAGAGATTGGGCGACTTGGCGTAGTGAATCACCACGACCGTCGATGATGACTTTGATTCCAGCACATATGAGGGACGCGATCATCACGGCAGCGAGGAGAAAGCGCAAGTAATCCTGCAGCTTATATGCTGGAGAAGTCGTGATGATGAGCGAGGGGACAGGTGCTTTCACCCACCACGTTCCCAGATTGAGAACGATTTCTCCTAGCGACTTTGTCACCTCACTGACAAAGTTTTCGAGCATCCCCATGCTAGTTCACGCTCCATGGGGTGATGCGCGTTTTTGCCTCATCAGTGAGTTCACCGATTCCCCAGGCATCAGGGGTTTCGGGGTAGACGACTTTCCAGTCTTTCACCCACGTCATGCGCAGTGGAATGGTCAGCGTCTTTGGATCGTCTCCGAGCGTGAAGGTATAGACGACAAGCACATTGTTCTCATCACGGATTTCGTAGTAGTAGCCCGTGATATGTGCCTGCTGCATGGAGTAGACACCGGCCTGCGAGCGACTCGAGTCAAAAACCTTACCGGCGAGGGCGCCGTCGGAATTGTCTGCAAGGTCCATCGCGATCGAGTCGCGTCGTTCGGCATCCCATGTTGAATGCAGGAGGAAGTTCGCACCTGCTGTGATCGCACCTTCGGCCGTATGTGAGTAGCAGTACGACAGATTTGTGCGATCTGCAGCAGCGAAGGGTCCCGCCTTAGTTGCCACCTCGACCGACCGCCCTCCCTGGACAGTGCTCACGCGCGTCGCTCGAGGGGTTTGCCCCAATGGCAACATATTGACCTCGTCGACGTAACATGGCTGCGAGACGTAGTCCATTCCGAGTACCCCCTCCGTGGGTGTCGGGGAGGGCATGAGCGATGGCGATGCACTTGGTGACGGCGTGATCACCGTTGGCCTGCCGGTCGGCAGGCCTGACTGATTCGACGGCTCCTCACTGGAGCCGCGCAGCGCCAGCCCAACTCCCAGTCCAATCCCCATCGCCACAATGACAATGACAACCAACCCGGACGCAATGACCCATGGGGATGCGAATGGACTTCGTTCCCTTACCTCATCGCTCTCGCTCATCGCATCGCTCCTTTAGACAAACTGCCTGATAATGATCGGCGCCGACACGACGATGAGAACACCGGCAATGGTCCACCCGATTTTTTCTACGGCTTCGCCACCAGCTCCAGGGCCCTGCCGGTTGTGAAGGGCAATCATTCCGCCTGCGATAATTAATCCAAGCACTCCGCAGATAATGCCAATCCACATGGCATTGCCCAACAGATCACTGATCTGACTCACCAGTCCTGCAATGGTCTTCGGCTTCACGTCGGGAACAACCGACGTATCAGTCCCGAGTAGCGTAGCCAGTCGAGTCGAAATCATCATCCGAGTATCCTTTCGGTCCATGCCGCTACGGTGGCGGCGATCTTATTGATACGGCGCGAATGATCGGTATTCACTTCGCTTTCCTTGGCGAAGCGCCAGTGCGCCTGCCACGGAACGAATGCACAATGCGGGAATGCGCCCGACGTGATCTGGAGTTGATCACGGAGCTCACGAGGGAGACGCCCGGGGGCATCAGCCCCAACAACGAGGCCGACGAGTTGCCCAGGGAGGGCACCCGACGCCCACTCGATAGCCACGTCCTGCGCGGCACGCAGCCCCGCCGCAGTTGAGCGGCAACAGACCACGATGCGCAAAAGTCGCGTTGGGTTGACGTGCTGCGGCCACGCAACACCAGCATCACCGGCACCAAGCAGATGCGCCCAGGTCGAGGCTCCTGCGCCGCCGTGGGCACCCACAATCCACAGGAGAGGGGCACCATCGACGGCGGAGCGCCGGATGTGCCGACGAACAGCAAGCCCATCGACGCCCGGGGCCAACGGGCGCGCAGCGGCCACAGCGGGCGGGGGTGGAATCGGCACAGACGAACCTTTAGGGGCCTGCCACGATTCTTGTGCAGGTGAGGTCAGACCTAGATCCGGATAAGACGGCATGTGCGCTCCTCTCTCTACGCCCTATCCGTCAGCACGTACACGCACACCGACGTGCACGCCGACAACCAGCCAAGATGGCATCATTAATACAGATCACTTGACACCTCCTGGAGCACCCCTCATGAACCATGACTCCCAGCCTGAACATCTCCAATACTGGGCCGTCACCTTCGACGGCCGCCCTCCCGGCGCCGGTGGCCAGCTCAACACCGCAGGCTGGCCCTCCACCGATCGCGACTACGCGATCGCGCAAGCCATCGACAAAGCGATGCGCCAAGGCATCGACATGTCACGCATGCGCGTCTTCCAACGCCTCGAAATCACCATCAAGAGCGAATGGGTCGAACACGACGCCACCATTGACGATCAAGAACTCATCGACGACATCATCAAAGACATTCGCGACATCGACGGCTATACATTTCCCGACAAACCATAAAAGGCCCGGAACTCCAACGGAAACGTAGCTACCTGACATTTTCGTCAGGCACCTCAAGGCGCCCTTGTGATCTACGCAATAAGCATTGTGTTGCGCCACGCAGATGCGACGACAGCGGCCTGTTCATGCAGCGATTTCTGATCAGCGTCGAGAGCATTCGCGACCGTTCCACGCCGTGACCCAACCAGCAGTGTCATCCACGCTCGGGCAGCTGTAGGACTCACCCCAAGAGAAGCGAGCATGGCGTCACGCGCTGCCATCGTGTGAGCATTCGCGACCGAGACATGAGCCGCAATCTGCGCGATACGCACGCTACCCGCCCACGCGAGCGTCGACGGCATACCTGCGTCGCGCAACGCGTCAATGACGCGCACAAACGGTCCCGTCAGTTCATCAATCCCCACATACAACTCCCCCGCCCCACCAGCGAGAGGCACGCCCTCCTCAGGGACAATCCCCGCAGTGGTCACAGCGTTGCGATCCTCCAGGCTTGCCAACGATTCCTCCGCAACCGCGCACTCAACGGCCCGCGACCAGACCGCCCACGGTCGGCGGGCACGAATCATCGACGCAGCGGAGGCACGCGCCTCCAGCCACGCCAACGTCAAGACATCAGCCAAAGCGTTTGACACCACCTCTCCTTCGAAGCGTGCCTGGCGAACCGCCAGACGCCCAAACTGCTTCGGACCGTGCTCCAGTAACGTCACAGCTAGCCGGCTTGCCCCCCGTCCAACCCAGCCCGCCTGGCACGCCTCAACAAGGACAGCGCGTAACCCCTCGTTGTCATCCGGATCAACCGCGCCTCCAGTGAAGACATCGACGACGACACCCAGGCTCTGCATCCGATCACGGGTCCGCTCAACGGCAACCGCGGGGTCACGGACCAGCTGGAATCGTGACGGCGCGCGATGCCCCGCCTCTCGGCGCTCCTCACGCACGATCAGCGCGCGATCCTCTAGCTCCGCTAGACCACGCCACACCGTCCGATGACACCGATCCGTTGCCTCAGCCAACCAGCTGATCTCCACGATCGCGGCCCCACGATCGTCCGCTAAGGAAGCCAGCTCACGCAAACACGCGCGGGCCGAAGCCCCCAAACCTCGCTGAGCTCGGGCCCATGCAGGCCAAGACAAGACCACATCCACCATCTCAGGCCACCTCCCCGTCCACATGCTCAGCAATCACGCGACCCGCGATCTGCTCACCAGATGCCGCGAGAACCTCCAGCAGCACTGACGGCGACGGCTTCCCTCCTTGAGGGTTCTCACGACGCCACGCATCCACAAGAGCCTGCTGAACCGCAAGTTCAACCACTGCGCACCGAGCGGGCGACAACCCCGGAGCCATCTCCTTCGCCAGGTCATGAATCCGCATGTGCAACAACGACGGAGCCGTCTGCGCCACGCGCTCATCCTCGGCGGCAGCTCGCTCGGCCTCAAGGCGTTCACGCTCACGCGCGGCAGCTGCAGCCTGAGCTCGAGGAGACTCCCCCACAGCCACCAGACGACGCAGCCGCGAAGCCACAAAACCCGACATCCGAGCAACGCGATCAGGCAACGGCGAATCCAGCAACCGCTTGATCTCCCCTGACGTCCATCCGGCATCCAGCCGTTCGCGCAGCAAATCAACGACGAGGCCCAGACCCCGCGCGTCCATCACCCGCATCGACGCAGGTACACACGCCGCCAAAATCGCCAGATCAGCCTCTGAGGCACTTTCAGCACCACGATCAGCCTCAGACTTCGGACTTCTACGGGGCTTCTGAGGGCCTCTGCGACCCTCTGGGGGCGCTGATGTCGCCACCGGCGACGCAGAATCCCCCTCGGCAGCCACTCGATCGGCGAAGCCGGTCCCCAACCCAACCGAACCGTCACCCACAGGGGGTGGGGGGGTTAGGTTTGGTGGTTCTATTGGTGGTTCTTTCCTATAAGTAATGGTCGCAGACGTCTGCGCCTGTGAACGACGTGAATTTGCCACTGTGTCCTCACTGGAGCAGATACTGCCACTGTGAGACTTTCGTTGAGATTCCAACGATTCCGTCACAGACGCAGAATCTGCGCTTGTGGCCTCGCGCATGTCGATACGCAGCTCTGGATGAATCCGATAGACCGTGCCACGACGATGCTTATGCTCACCCGTGCGCGAGCACGATTCGGACGTGCACCACTCGTAGCGCGCCTCGCGAGTCAGCGCCCCGCACGCTTCCAACTCCTTGAAGTACCCACTCAGCGCGCGTGTCGAGCACTCCACACGGCTAATGAGACGCTCTCGCGACACCCACGTCACATCCTGCTCGTTAGCGAACTCCGCCAACGAGATCAACACGATCTTCGCGCCAACCGAGATCCCACGAACCCTATCCAACGCCCAAGCGACACCGTAGATGCTCACAATGAGTCACCTCCCCGCCCTACCCAAACCAGGTAGCGGAACATCCGGCACCGACGACTCGCTATCAGGATCAACAGTCCTGTACATCGCCTCAATGTCCGCAGGGTCAAACAGAATTCGCCGCGACGGCGTCACCACATGCCGAACACGCCCCGCCTTCGCCCACCGCCGCAGAGTGTCCGGAGAAACACCTACAAGCTTGGCAGCCTCGCCAGAAGTGATAAGCTGTTGCATTTTTTGCAGTGTCATACCATATATGATGCATCCATACAGTGTTACCGTCAAGAGATATCATTGCAGTTTCTGCAGCGTTTGTGTACTATTGCAGCATGGCAACAATGAAGGTTCAACACGGACTAGCGCCCGACGAAGCGATCGGCATGACAATCAATCAACACTTGTTTGCGCGCAAGATGTCTGGCAATAGTTTTGGGCCAGTTATCGGGGTTTCCGGAGCCACAGTAAGTCGCAAGCTGCGAGGAAGCGTCGGCTGGTCGGTGACAGAACTACTAACTGCCGCCAGCTTCTTTGGCATCGAGCCCGCGGACCTCATGCCCACCCCAGACGGAATGGGCGGATGGATCCCCGCACCCTTCAAATCTGCCAGGCGGCGAGATGCTGATGCATTGGTGCCCCAAGTCGGGCTTGAACCGACGACCCACGGATTATGAGTCCGCTGCTCTGACCGACTGAGCTATTGGGGCGGTGCCATCCTATCGGAGGAACGCGGACCTCTTCCACCGACACTTCGCCTTGATCTGTCGATCACGCCGAAGCGACATAGGACCTTGGTCATGCCTATGGTTATTTGAGCAGTTCACAGCCAAAGACATGAAGGAGATGGCATGAACGTCGCAGAACAGATTGTGGCTCAGCTCGTTGACGCTGGGGTCCACCGGATCTACGGCATCGTCGGTGACTCGCTCAACCCCATCGTTGACGCCGTGCGCAAGACCGGCGGCTCAAAGAAGGGCGGCATCGACTGGATCCACGTGCGCCACGAGGAGGCGGCGGCGTTCGCTGCATCGGCCGAGGCCCAGCTCACCGGCAAGCTTGCCGTGTGCGCAGGCTCGTGCGGCCCGGGCAACCTGCACCTCATCAACGGCCTGTACGACGCGAACCGCACAGGTGCGCCCGTCCTGGCCATTGCCTCGCACATCCCGAGCGTGCAGATCGGCACGATGTACTTCCAGGAGACTCACCCGGACCGCATTTTCGAGGAGTGCTCGGTCTACAACGAACTCATTTCCTCCGCGGCACAGTCGCCGCGCACGGTGAACTCGGCGATCCGCCACGCTGTCGGCCTGGGCGGCGTCTCGGTCATCACCCTGCCCGGCGACGTCTCGGACCTCAAGGCCGTCGAGCACATTCCCACCTACGCGCCTGCGCGCCCCGCGACGCTGGCTCCCAACGCCGCCGACGTTGAAGAGGCCGCAGCCCTCCTCAACAAGGCTGACAAGGTCGCGATCTTCGCCGGCGCGGGCGTCGAGGGCGCCCATGACGAGGTCATCGCCCTGGCGGACGCGCTCAAGGCTCCGATCGGCCACTCGCTGCGCGGCAAGCACTTCATCCAGTACGACAACCCCTTCGACGTGGGCATGACGGGCCTGCTGGGCTACGGCGCAGCCGCCGAGGGCATGAACGACGCCGACGTGCTGATCCTGCTGGGCACCGACTTCCCCTACGACCAGTTCCTGCCTGACACCCCGACCATTCAGGTGGATACGCACGCGGAGAAGCTGGGCCGCCGCACGGACGTCGGCCTCGCTATCCACGCGCAGGTCAAGCCCTTCATCGAGGCGCTCCTCCCCCACCTGCGTGAGAACCGTTCCGACTCATTCTTGAAGTCCAAGATCAAGAAGCATTCGGAGATCATGCACGCTCCCGTGGGCGCCTACACGCGCAACGTGGAGAAGATGCGTCCGATCCACCCCGAGTACGCCGCACACCTCCTCAACGAGACGGCCGCGAAGGACGCGATTTTCACTGCAGACACGGGCATGTGCAACGTGTGGACCGCCCGCTACATCGATCCGCTCGGCACGCGTCGCCTCATCGGTTCGCTGCTGCACGGGTCGATGGCGAACGCCCTGCCGATGGCACTGGGCGCTCAGGTCGCCTACCCGGATCGCCAGGTCGTGTCCGTGTCGGGCGACGGCGGCATCTCGATGCTGCTGGGCGAGCTCATCACCGCGAAGATGTACGACCTGCCGGTCAAGGTGGTCGTCTTTAACAATTCGACGCTGGGCATGGTGAAGCTGGAGATGCTGGTCAACGGCCTTCCCGATTTCCAGACGGATGTCCCCGATACGAATTACGCGGAGATCGCCCGTGCAATTGGCTTCCACGCCGAGCGCGTCGAGGACGCGTCTCGCCTGGAGGACGCGTACCGCGAGGCCTTCGCCGCGCCCGGCCCCGCCCTCATCGAGGTCATCACGGATCCGAACGCACTCTCGCTCCCGCCGGCCATCACGGGCGGCCAGGTCGTCGGCTTCGCGACCGCGATGAGCAAAATCGTTCTCAACCGCGGCATAGCCGAGGCCTTCTCGATGGCCACCTCCAACATGCGCAACATCCCGCGCCTGTAGGTCATTCACATCTCCGGGAACGAGGCCGGGGCTGGGTTGCATCGCACGACCTGGCCCCGGCCTCGTTTTTCATGGCTAAAACCCGCATTTTAACAATATTCTTTTTTCTAAAAGAATGGTTTTTACCCTCTTAAAGAGAGCTAGACAAGCTCATAACTTGTAGCCCATTGCAACACTTTGTGTTTTGACAGCTATTTTTGCGTGCATTTCCCCTCTAATCTACGAAGCGTTCTTTCGATCACGTCACACAGGAGGAACCGTCATGCACGCGCTCGCAGCATTGGCTAGCGCAGCCGGTGCCGTCGACCTCGACACTTTTCCCGCTTGGCTGAGGATCACCCACTTCATCAACTTCATCATGATGGGCTTCCTCATCCGTTCCGGCTGGGAGGTCCTCGCATCACACCCACGTCTGTACTGGAACAATCACTGCACACCCGGATCCGAGTGGCTCAAGTTCACGAAGGACAAGGTGTCGACCGTCCCCGGCGAGTTCACGGCGCGCGACGACCAACGCAACCTCCACCCGCTGATCTCCCTGCCCGGACGCGGACAGATCGGCCTGGGCCGCGCGTGGCACGCGCTCGTCACGGCCATCTGGCTCATTAACGGCTTCGTATACGTCGCCCTCCTCTTCGGGACGGGCCAGTGGCGACGCATCGTCCCCACCTCGTGGTCCATCTTCCCCGAGGCCTGGGAGAGCGCAAAGATCTACATGGGCCTGCAGATTCCCTCCATCGAGCACTTCCAGCCCTATGATGCCCTCCAGAAGCTCATGTACTTCACGGTCGTCTTCATCGTCGCGCCCCTCATGATCGCGACCGGCCCCATCATGTCCCCCACCTTCGCGGGACGCTTCCCCGGGTATGTCAAGATCTTCCGCAACCGCCAGACGGCGCGTTCGATCCACTTCCTGGGCATGGCCTTCTACTGCGTCTTCGTCGTCATTCACGTTGCGCTCGTCTTCATCGTCCACCCGAGGTACAACATCGCGCACATGATGCTGGGCGAAAACTACAACGACATCACGGCGGCACAATTCGCTCAGGCCGTCACCATGCTGATCATCGGCATCGTCGTCGCCATCGTCCTGTGGATCGGAGCCTCCTACTGGTCCCTGTCGAACCTGCGCCGCACCCAGCGCTGGATCTGGGGTGCGACGCAGCCCATTCGCGCGCTCACGATCGACCGCTTGAAGTCGCGCCAGGTCGCGAAGAAGACCTTCACCGAGGCCGATATTTCCCCGTTCCACTGGGTCAACACGCGCCCGCCGACAAAGGAACAGTCCGAGGAGTACATCGCCCTTCGCGAAGACGACTTCAAGGACTTCCGCCTCGAAATCGGCGGCCTGGTCGAGGAGGAGAAGTCCTTCTCCATCGACGAGCTGAAGGCCCTGGGTAAGGTCACGAACATTACGATGCACACCTGCATGCAGGGGTGGACGGGCATCGCGAAGTGGGAGGGCATCCGCCTCAAGGACCTCCTCGAGCAGGTCACGCCCACGGAGGGTGCGCACTACCTGATGGCCACCTCCTTCGGACACGTCGGACACACCTACGACGGGCGCCCCGCTGAGCCCTACTACGAGTGCATCGATCCGTCGATGATCGACGACGATGAGTGCATCCTCGCCTGGGGCATGAACGACGAGCCTCTGCCCGAGGTCTACGGCGGCCCTCTCCGCCTGCGCGCTGATTCCCAGCACGGCTACAAGATGGTCAAGTGGGTGCGTCGCCTGGAATGGATTCACGACTACCACGACGTGGGCGACGGCCAGGGCGGCTCACGAGAGGATTCGGGCCTGCAGCACTACGACGCTCGCGCCTGATTCCCCCGCCTTCGAGCGTTGCCGCGCCTCCCTCCTCGTCCCCACGCATGCGCGTGCGGGTTCGCGGAGGGAGGCGCGGTCTTTGTCTGCGGTCTCTGCGCTCGGGCGCGCGCAGGGAGACACGGTCTATGCGTACCTGCGGGCGATCGCCATGGCCTCGGGCACGTAGGAGCGACCGAAGACCGCGCAGTGGATCATGATGATGTGCATCTGGTGCAGGGCGATGCGCTCGCGCCAGCCGTCCTCCAGGGGCGAGGCCTCGTCGTAGGCAGCGAGGATCCGCTCGTAGTGCGGGCATCCGAAGACCGCGAGCGCGGCGAGGTCCTCCTCGGCGTGGCCACCCTGCGCGGCGGGGTCGATGAGGACGGCACCGCCCGGGGTCCACATGACGTTGCCGCTCCACAGGTCGCCGTGGGTGCGGGCGGCGCCGACGTTGTTCTGGCGCTTTTTCGCATCGTCGACGAGGCTCGGCTGGTCGTGGTCGAGTGCGCCCGATTCGAGGCGCTCGCAGAGCTTGTCGATGAGCGCGCGTTCGGCGGCCGTGAAGGTGCGGTCGTCGGCGTAGGGGGCGATGCGCTCGCGCGCGTAGAAGGCACCCCAGGATTCTTCCGACGACGAGGCCGGGGCCGGGCTCGGGCAGTCGGGTAGCGAGAGGTGGGCCTCCCCCATCCAGCCGTCGCCCTCGAAGCCGGGCGGTGGTGCACCTAAATGCGTGGCGCCTGCTGCGTGCGTGTGGGCGAGGGCGCGGCCGAATTTCTCTGCCGCCCGAGGCCTTGGCGAGACGGAGACCAAGCGGGGCTCCTCGAGCCACGTCGCGCCGTGATCGAGGACGGGCACGACGGCGGCCCCGGGGTCCGAGGCCTCGGCGAGCCACGCGAGCCCCGCAACCTCGTAGGCGATCCGCCCGCGGCGGCTATCCGCTTTCCTGATGGTGTCCATCGACGCTCCCCCGTTCCGTTCCACGACCCACGCGAGGGGCCGCCACCGCACTCCCCCATGCTATCGCCCACCCGGTCACCCACCCGCCGAGCCGTATCCTGGCACGGCGCCCAGGCCTCGTTCCTTTTGGACACATACCGAGCAAACATCGATATACTGCCACCAGAAGATAGTCCGCCACAACGAGGATGTAGACCTCCATGACCCTCACGACGACACAGAAGTCCATTCAAGAGCTGCTACACGGCGACCGCCAGTACCAGATTCCCGACTTCCAGCGTCCCTACGTGTGGGAGGAAGAGCAGGCGGAAACCCTCGTGAATGATCTGCTGGGCGCGTGGCGTATGAACGACGGCGACTATTTCCTGGGGTCGATCGTCCTCGTGCAGCACCCCAGCGGCGACGACGTCGACATCATCGACGGGCAGCAACGCCTCACCACCCTGTGTATCCTCGTGTCTCTGCTGCGTCACCTGGAAGAGGATCCCGCCCTGCGCGTTGAGCTCGGCGCTCTCCTACTCATTCCACAGTCGCGCATCAAGGGCTTGGATGAGCGGCCACGCCTGAGCGTGCGCGAATGCGACCGCGAGTTTTTTGACACGTTCATCATCGGCGACAACATCGACTCACTGCTTGACGTCGACGGCGACAGTCTGACGCGTCCGTCCGTGCGGCGCATTGTCAGCAACGCGCGCGCCATGCTCGATGTGCTGGGCAATCCCGACACGCTCGCACCCAGCGAGATCAGTGACTTCATCCGCTACCTGACCCTGCACGTGTCCCTCATCGAGGTGTCGACCGATTCCTATCAGGCGGCGCACCGCATCTTTTCCGTCCTCAACACGCGCGGCGTCCCCCTCTCGGCCGCAGACATTTTCAAGGCGCGCGTCCTGTCCCGCGTGACGCCTGACGCCCGGGCTCATTACGCCGCCCTGTGGGAGCAATGCATCGACACGCTGGGCACGGAGAACCCGGACGCGTTTTTTGGGCATCTGCTCATGCTCACCCTGCGCGCGCCCGCCAAGAGGGCCCTCATCGACGCGTTCGACGAGCAGGTCCTCACGCCGTTCCTCGCCGCCAGGAGCGGCGAGGAGTTCATTGACGAGGTCTTAGCCCCCTCCGCTCGCGCATACACGTTGGCGACACTGGAGCCTCTGGTGGGCCACCCCGCGGTCACGCCGCTCGAGCTGTTGCGCCTGTATGACTCCTCGGACTGGAAGCCGGCGGCGATGAGCGTGTTGCGCGCGGCGCGCGGCGACGAGGAAACCACGTCACTGCTGCTCCTCCTCGAGCGCGTCTATGGCACTGCTGTTGCCGCACGCCTCACCCCGTCGGCTCGCACCGCGATCGTCACCCAGTTCATCGCTGCCTTCGAGGACGGCGAGTCTCTCAACGCCGCCTGTTCCGTGCCGGATAGCGTCCGCCACCGGGCCGCTGAGACGATCTCGCGGCCCCTGCCTCAGTCCTCCATCCGTAAGGTCCTCCTCTACCACGCGATGGTCGCCGAGCACGGTTCCTTCCCGACGCGTCTGCCGCGCTCCATGGGCGTTGTGTGCGGGCTTCCAGCCAGCCACATTCGCGGTGTCGACGACGACATCGACCTGCGCGCATGGAACAAGCGCCTGGGAAGCTTCATCCTCTCCACCATTAAGGCACGTACCGTCAGCCAGGCACCCGACTGGGACACGGTGGTGCGCGCCACCCACCGCGTGATGACGCTCGGGGACTTCGCGGTTGGTTCTCTGCCTTCAACCGGGGGCGAGATTCACGCTACCGACCTTGAGGAACGCCAGAGGCACCTGACCCAACTGATCTTGGACTACTGGGATATTCGCCGAGATTCCGATGGCGTGGACCTATCTCTCCTGTCCAGCGCTGACCTCGAGGCTGCCGTCGATAAACGCTCGGCTGCCCGCGGCCGCCAGGTGCGCCTAGCCGACGTCGTCGCGACCGGCATCATCGCCCCCGGTGACACCTTCATGTGGCGGCGCCGCAACCTCGGCAACGTCTACGTCGTGGCCATTTCCCCCGAGGGCACGATCGTCCTGCCCGACGGCCAGGAAGTGTCCTCCCCGTCGGCCGCAGTCACCGCCCTGACAGGAACCAGCAGCGCCGCAGCCCTCGACGTCTTCGTGCGCGAATCCGACGGCAAGAAGCTGCGCAACCTGTGGGATAGCTACCGGAGCCGATTCGCCTCGTAGGGTCGTCTCGCATGCACTTGGGCCCGATAGGTGGTGGCCTCCTGCGCCTGCCTATGCGCATGCAAACCCGCCAATACGCACGTGTGCCCTCTCATGCGCACGTGGGCCCTACGATCTGCGCGTGGGCCCGACACCTCGCACGTGGGCAACGCCGCCCAGGCGCATATCGAGGGGTTAACGTGCGTATTAAGGGGTTAACTCGCATGTTCAAGGGCTTAGGTGCAAACGACACACCTCGCGGGTACCGATTCGCCCAAAACGCAGACCACCTCGCCACTAACAGCCCGTTTTCAACGTTTTTCACCGAGGTGGTCTGCGATGTGGGCACCACACCACCGCAAACCGCGGCCGCGCCGCCCCCAGGCGGGGTGGGAATGACGCCATCCAAGGCTCCGACACGCCGATGACACGCCTCCAGAGAGCTTCGCATGGCACAAAAGCCCCACGACCGTCGGCGCGTCGTGCGCGAGGCCCAGACCTGGACCTATGTGGATAGGTTGTCCTGATGCGGATAGGTTATTGACATGCGGATAGGTTAATAAGCTATCCGCATCCTCATAACCTATCCATATCGCAATAACCTATCCGCGTACACGGCCAGCTTCGTCGGTATAGAGGACAGTGACGCAAGGGACGGCCTGGCTTCAGTGTCGATGGAGGGCTTCGGGGTCTAGTTACGGTGCCGGTGGGCGCAAAAAACTCGCCCAACACGAGGCCATGTGCGCCATTTCCGCGAAAAAACTCGCCCAGCACGCCATAAAACGTCCATTTTGGGCCATTTTGCCCACGTTGGGCGAATATTTTCACGCTATCGCCATCGACAGTCGGCGCTGGGCGAACTTTGTCGCGCCCATACCGCTTACCGCGCCGCGAGATGAAACCGTCGACACCAATGCGGGGTCCTCGGCGCGCTTGCGTGAAACCCATGACGCCTTTGCTCGATGAAATAGCAGCAAAACAGGTGTATCTGGCATGCAATGGTGTCGTCGGTTTCACCGGAGACAAAGCACACGCCAGCAAAAGCGATGACGGTTTCACAAGAGTTGCCGGCCGCACCGGTGGGCGCCGGCGGAAACGGAGGGCCAGGCTGCGGTGCCGGTGGGCGGCGGCAGGGCCTGGCCGGGCTTCGAGACGACGCGCCGAGCGAAGCTCGCGGCACGGACGGCTCGCGGGCGGGCCGCCGCCCACGGGCACAACCAGCAGCCCGGCACCGCACCAACGCGCCCGAACATACAAAAAACCGACATCCGGATCGGATGTCGGTCTGTGGTGGAGCTAGGGGGATTCGAACCCCCGACCTTCTCATTGCGAACGAGACGCGCTACCAACTGCGCCATAGCCCCAAGGACTCACACAGCTTAGCACCATGCCTATCAGCCTTGCAAGCCGACCACCGTCGCGTCCGACATGACACGGAGATGGAACGGACAAGGGAGCCGCGCAGGCAGCGCGACGTTAACGAGTGCGCCGCCGCGAACACTCCACGAGGGAAGACACCACCAGCGCTCTAAACGCGCACATCCGAGCCAACCGTTCCCACAGTCCACATATGCGACCGCGCCGCGAGCCCGAGGGCCCGCGGCGCGGCATCAGCAGCTGAGAGGTCTCCTATTGGGCGCGACGCGCGTCCAGGACGGCATCCAGGTCGAGGGCGACGGCCTGGTCGGCGACAACTTCAGCGGTGGAGCGGGCCCCCACCTGGGCGGTCTGGGCGATCGGGCGAGCCGGAACGGCCGCGCCGATGCGCGGGATGCCGCGCAGGTCGGTGTCGGCGTGGACGATGCGGCCGCGAACACGCTCGCGCGACGCGTAGGTCGGGGCGGGGACGGGGACGACGGTCCAGGCGCGTGCGGGAGTGTCGGCGACCTCGACGATCTCGGGGACGTCGACGTTGAAGACGAGCGAGGGAACGGATCCGGTCTGAGGCGCGACATCTGAAGCTGCAGTGTCCTCCGCGGCTTCCTCGGATGAAGAAGAGGCGCCCTCGGCGGAGGCGGGGGCGGGAGCCGCAGCGGTGGGCCGACCGGCACCGCGCACGTCGCCGCGCAGCTTGGTAAGGAGCTCGAGCTCGCGCTCGGAGGCCTGCTGGGAGCGGACGGCCGCAACGCGGGAGGCCGCGAGGGAAGCCACGAGGGCTGCGGCGGGGATCGCGATCCACGCCCACGCGATGGAGGTCGCACCGATGACGATGCCGAGAGCAACGGTCGCAAGAGCGCAGATACCGGTGATCACCATGCGGCGGCGGCCGGCTGCGCTTTCGGCGGCGAGGCGGGCGGCACGACGGGCGCGCAGCTTCGCAATGTCGCGGACCGCCTTGTTGTTGCGTCGGTCGATAACGGGGCGGCTACGTCCCGTGGTGCCCTGGTGCATGCTGCCTCCGCTCGTCAATGCTCCGCGTGCCAGGATGGTTCCGCTGGCGTGGTCGCATGTGTCTAATTCTGTCTTATTCGTGTGGATGATGCGCAGTTTCGGCGAAAAACGGTCGATTTCACGAGACTGGACGATCGCTCGTCGGCGCGCGACGAGTGACGGTACGGTCGCAAAAAGCGCGACGAATACCGCGACGATGACGAGTCCACCGATCTCCACCCCCTCAACGTACGGGCGTTTAGGGTGTCGGGCTTTGCGCGTTGGGCGCGTGTCGGGCTCTCAAACCTTTCGGTAAAAAGAGAAGATTCCCCAGGTGTCACACGTGTAACATCTGCCCCAATCGCACCGCGTTGACCGGGCCAACCGGCACCCGACAGCCACCTACGCAGAACGCGGACAGAGAACGACGGTCAGTCGATCGCGGGGCGACCCCAGCGGCGCTGCACAAGGCCGCCCTCCGGCAGGGACTCGGAATCGATGAAAAACGCGATGTGATCCGCCCACTGTCCACCAATGTGCATGAAGCGCGGACGCAGCCCTTCCTCCACGAGGCCGAGGCCTCGGCACACTCCCAGGGAGCGCTCATTCTCCGGACGCACACACACCTCAACGCGATGGAGGCCCAGCTCACCGACGACGAGGTCGAGGACGAGAGCGGCGACGAGGGAACCCAGGCCTCGTCCGGCCCACTCCGAGACGATCCAGTAGC
Source organism: Actinomyces sp. HPA0247 (assembly GCA_000411415.1). GTDB lineage: Bacteria > Actinomycetota > Actinomycetes > Actinomycetales > Actinomycetaceae > Pauljensenia. Next base: position 433,356 of record KE150450.1, read on the forward strand.
CGAGCATGCCCGAGGACATCGCACCCCAGTGGACGTTCGAGATAGAGAACTGACCCACGTAGCGGCCATCGACCTGCACGCCAAAGATCAGCGCATTGCCGACCCGCTGATCACGGTCCGCGCGGCGCACGTACTGGGAGAACGTCGGAATATGCTCGAGGGATTCCGGGGGCAGCGTCGCCTCCCAGGGGCGCAGCCAGTGCCCGTCGGCACGACGCACGGCGTCCAGCGCACGATGCTCCTCGCCGTGAACGGGACGCACGACGAGCTCACGCGGATTCTCGCTTCCCTCCGGTCCGGGACGCAGGAAACCTCGACCCACCGGATCGGCCACGCGCAGCGTGACCATCTCGATATCGCGCCCCCACACACACGTGCGCCGGCGGAAGAAACACCTCATTCGAGGACCAGGCACTGGAGGCTATCTCCTGCACGCACGGTGGTCACGTCCTCGGGAACAACCGCGAGGGCGTTCGAGTCCGCGAGCGCGGACAGCAGCAACGAGGCCGGGGTGCCCATGACGGCAGCGTTGTAGCCGGAGCGGGGGGAGCCGGTCAGGCGCACGCGTACAAACTCGCGGCGGCCTCGCGGCGAGTACCAGGAGCGGTCGATGGCGGCGCGCACCACGGGGCGGTTGACGGCGGTCCAGCCCTGCATGTGGCGCAGCGCGGGGCGCACGAAGACCTCGAAGCACACCTGGGCGGAGACGGGGTCGCCGGGCAGGCAGACGATGGGGGTGCCGGGCTCGCCGTCCTCGGCGCCGACGGTGCCCACGCCCATGATGTGACCGGGCCATGCGGCGACGTTGTCGAAGCGAACCGTGCCGAGCGCACCGAGGACCTCACGGACAGTGTCGCCGCTGCCGTAGGAGATGCCGCCGGTGGTCAGGATCAGGTCGGCGCGCACCAGCTGGTCCTCGATGGTCTCGCGCAGGCGAGCGCGCTCATCCGGGACGGCAGCGACACGGAAGGTCTGTGCGCCGGCGTCAGCAACGGCGGTCGACAGGGCGTGACCGTTCGCGTCGAAGACGGTGCCGGGGCGGGCCTCGCCGCCGGGCTCGACGATCTCGTCGCCGATTGAGATGATGACGACGCGCGGGCGGGGGTGGACCAGGACGCGGTCGCGGCCCACGCCGGCGAGGAGGGCCATCTGGCGGGCACCGATACGAGTGCCCGCACGCAGGACCGTGTCACCCTGCGCGACGTCCTCCGCGCGGCGGCGGATGTTTTCGCCGCTGGCGGGGGCCGTGCGCAAGGCGACCTGGGCAATGCCGTGATCCGTGAACTCGAGGGAGACCACGGCCTCGGCACCCGAAGGCATGGGCGCGCCGGACGCGATGCGGATCGCGGTGCCGGGCACGAGGGCCGCCGGGTCGACGGCACCGGCGCGGATCTCCTCGGTGACGGGAAGCGTCACCGGCGACTCCAGGGTGGCTCCCTCACAGTCACGGATACGAACGGCGTATCCGTCACACGCCGACAGGTCGGCGACCGGGAGGTTGAAGGGGGCCTGCACGTCCTCTGCGAGCACGCAGCTGACCGCGTCAGCGAGCTGAACGTCGAGCGGCGGCAGCGCGTGGGCAACGGCCATGCAGTCCTGGTAGAAGTCGGCAACGCTTCGCATAGTTCTTAGTCCTCGAGCTTGGAGCGCAGGAACTCCTTGAGTTCCGCTCCAAGCGCCGGGTCCTCAAGGGCGAGCGTGACGTTAGCTTCGAGGTAGCCGAGTTTGTCCCCGGTGTCGAAGCGTCGCTCGTCGATGACTACACCGTACAACCCTCCACCCTCTTCTTCGGGGAGGTCGATCATGCGCGCGTACCCATCTGTGAGCTGATACTCACCGCCGGCGCCCGGTTCGATGTTCTCGAGGGCCGTGAACACAGCCGGGTCGAGCAGGTAGCGGCCGACGACCGCGTACTCGGACTTGACCTCCTCGAGCGGGGGCTTTTCGGTGACATCGGTGATGCGCATGAGCTGGCCCTCTTCGAGGTCAACACCCTCGGGGATCGGCAGGACCTCGACGGCGGTCGACGCGTAGGCGGTGGCCTGCTCGGGCGTGACCTTCAGCAGGGCGACGACGGTGCCGCCCAGGGCTCCTCGCACCTGGATCATCTTGCGCAGCAGCTGCGAGCCGGGTTCCATGAGGTCGTCGGGCAGCAGCACAGCGCAGGGGGCGTCGCCCACGTGCGACTTGGCCTGAAGGATCGCGTGGCCGAGGCCGAGGGGGTGTCCCTGGCGCACGGAATGGACACGCGCGTACTTCTTGTACTCGTTGACGTATTCGAGGGCCTTCTCCTTGCCGGCCTTCTCCAGGTCGGCCTCGAGGCCAGGTTCAGCGTCGAAGTAGTCTTCGATCGACTGCTTGCCGGCGCGGGTCACGAAGAGGATGTCTTCGATGCCCGCATCCGTGGCCTCGCGCACGATGTACTCGATCGAGGGACGGTCGACGACGGGCAACATTTCCTTGGGCACGGACTTCGTGATGGGCAGGAAGCGGGTTCCGCGACCGGCCGAGGGGACGACGGCGTGCACTACTGGCTGGTTTTTATCTGACATACTTCACAGCGTAGCGAAGAAACGGGACGAAAGGGAGACGATGGCCACAAAAACAACTCTCCGCGCGGAGGTACGTAGCCGCCGCCGCGCTCGGAGCGCCCAGGCTCCTATGCCCGGATCCCTCACAGGTTCCGCCGCCAGAACTGCGTCCACCGCATCCAAGTCCTCGTTTTCCCCGGAGCCCGTCCCCTCCCCCATTCCCGTGCGCAACCGTACCGAAGCGGAAGGAATCGCTCGCCAGGTTCGCGCCCTGGCCTCGTCAATCGGAGGAGTCACGCTGCCCGCGCTGTTCGTCCCCACCCCCCTCGAGCCGGACCTGTCCCTGACGCTCGGGGCCTTCGATCACGCGCTCCTGCCCGTCCTCATCGACGAGGCCGGCGCCCCCTACCGCTCCCCCCGCTGGGGCCTGTGGGAGGCGGGGCAGGCGTTGGTGACGCCGTCACGGCCTCCCGCCCAGCCGTGCGGTGAGGCAATGGGGGCGGAGTCGCTCGCAGAGGCGGATTTGATCATCATTCCAGCGTTGGCTGCATCCGCGGACGGAGCACGCCTCGGGCAGGGTGGGGGCTGGTACGACCGAGCCCTCTTACACCGCTCACCCGGTGTCGCGGTCGTTTCGGTGGTTTTCGACGACGAGGTGCTGGAATCCGGAGTAATTCCCACGGAGGCGCACGACGTGCCCATCGATGCGATCATCACGCCGACACGCACGATCGCAGCAAACGCCCGATAGGCGTTTTTCCAGTGTTTTTCCTGTTAACAGCAACGCCAACGGCCGTTTGTCACGCACCTCTCACGGCTGAGTTTTCGGCAGAAAATCGCAGTTCGCTGACCGAATTACAAAAAGTGCGACGAACATTACCCTCTAAGCACTGTCCATAAGACGAAAGTCCCCACTAGTGTTTTCCACGGTAAACGTGCGCCAAACACGCGCTCGCCCCGGCGGCAACAGACCGCCACGCCGAGATACATCGGCGATTCAGACTTGTCGGCCCCGCCGACCCCCTTCACTACAGGAGAACCCATGCTCAAGGGATTCAAGGAATTCATCTCTCGCGGCAACGTCGTCGAGCTCGCCGTCGGTGTCATCATCGGTGCTGCCTTCAAGAACATCGTCGACGCGCTGGTCGACGGCATCATCAACCCGCTGATCGCGGCCGTCATCGGCAAGCCCGATTTCTCGGACGCCTTCATCCTGACCCTGAACGGTACCGACATGAAGTTCGGCCTGCTGATCACCGCCGTCATCAACTTCATCCTCATGGCGTTCGCGATCTACTTCTGCATCGTGGTGCCCATGAACGCCCTCAACGCCCGCCGCAAGAAGGCTGAGGACGAGGCTCCCGAGCCCGAGGCCTCCGACGAGGTCAAGCTCCTCACGGAGATCCGCGACGCGCTCGCCCAGGGCACGCCGCGCCACTGAGCATCTGATCCTTCTTTCTGAGGGACGGCGGGGCCGATGCGCATCGGCCCCGCCTTTTTGTATCCCCGCGACACTGCGCAACGGCGCGCCCCTGATTTCGCATGCAATTCGGAGACCCGAACTTTCACCCACCCCGACAAACGTTGAAATTGCAACGCCTATATTTCAAAGCATGAAAAGTTGACAGGGAAATTGCATGCGACATTACCGGGAAATCACGCATCGGATCGACGCCGAGTGCGGCTCGCGGCACGGACCCTACGCCCGCGCTTGGGAGTGGGGCGGCACGTTCTCGAGAAGCCGCGCATCGTTGGCCCCGTCCCCACGGTCGGGGGCGTCGGCCATCGATCCGGGCCGCGTGTCTTCGGGGCGCACGCGATCCTCCCAGGAGGGCGGCAGCCCCTCCTCGATGAGGCGGCGGTCCACATCGGACACGTAGCGGGCGACGCGGCGGCGCTTGCGCGGCGTCGGCTCACTCATCGGAGGATTCCTCCGGCTGCGCATCCTCGGAGGCCGAGGCCTCGCCGGTCTCCTGCGCGCTCACCGCGGGCTTCGTGCGGCGCACGACGTTGCCGAGGACCGCGTCGGACTGGAAACCACGGCGCGTGATGCCCAGGGCTTCGCGCAGCTCTTCGGCGGTTTCCAGGTCGGTGCGCTCCACCCCGTCGGAACGTACCCAGGCGGCCATCTCGTCGAGCTGATCGTCGGAATAGGCGGCCAGCGGGAGGCCCTTGGCGATCGCAGGGCGAGGCCCGCGATTCTCCTCGGAGGCGCGCTCCTTGCGCTTGATGGCCAGCAGCATGCCGGTGGTGTCCTCGTCAGCCTTCTTGCGGCGCTTGGATTCCTCGTCGAGGCCGTCGTCCAGCATCGGCATGCGCGGGGCTGCGGGCTCCTCGGCGCCGCCCTCCGAACCCTCCGAATCCTCCGAACCCGACGTCGGCTCACCAGAGGACGTCTCTTCCACGCGTTCTTCCGCAGCCTCGTCATCGACGACGCGCTCCGGGACGGCGACGACGGGCTCATCCTGGGTGGCGTGCAGCTTCTCGAGGGCGTCGAGGACGCTATCCACGATCGCGGAGGCTTCCTTCTCGGGGTCGATGAACAGCGCCATCGACAGGGCGGTGTAGACGGCCCAGCCCTGGGCTTCGAGCCAGCGGGGACGGGCGCGGTCGCGCACGCGCTGGCTGGGCTCGGCCAGGTATTCCTCGTCGTCGGTGAGGACGGCGAGCAGCAGGCGTCCCGGGGAGTCCGGGTGCCCGATGGCCAGGGGGATGCGCATGCCGCCGGGGATACCGACGTTGGCGACGACTTCGAGGCCACGCGAGTACAGGTGCTCGGCGAGGTCGACGAGCAGACGGTCCGGCTCGCCGGCCAGGACCGGCCACGCGTCCATGCCTTCTCCGGCGTGCCCCTCTGCGATTTCGATGAGGTCCACGAGCATCCGCGCGCCCGCGTGTCCCAGGCGATCGCGGTCGATCTCCTCGCTGTGAAGCGAGCAGACGAGGGTGAGGTCGCCGCGCACGGCGCGCAGAATCTCGGCCAGGGTGTCTGCGCCGCTCTCGGCAGACAGGACACCGAAGTCGTGGATGACGCGCCCGTGCGGCGTCTTCGCAAATCCCACGGACACGATGAGCGATTCGCGGGTGAGGCCCACGGCCTGCGAGGGGCCGAGAACGACGAAGGGTTCGGGCGTCGCCGGGTCAAAGAACGAGGCAAGGCCTGGCTCCTCGGCGCGCACCGTCTCCAGGGCGGCGCGGATGCGCCCGGCGTGGCGGTCGGATAGGGCGACGACGGCGAGGGAGCGTTCGGGCGATTCCACCGCGTGTTCGATGACGGCGTCGACGACGGCACGCACCTCGGCGGCCGTTGATTCGATGGCGTGCGCGCCGGGGGCGGGCATACCCGTCGCCTCGACCCAGCGGGCGCTCACGGGCGCGTTCGAGGCCGTCCACGGCACGGGAATGCCGGCGTGCTCATAGCCGTAGCGGGCCAGCAGCAGGGCGACCTGGTCGTTGAGGCGGCGCGGTCCGGGTTCGACGTGCAGGACCGGGAGGACGCCAGCGAGTTCGCGGGTCGCGCCACCCTCCGAGGCCGCTGCCAGATCGTCAATGACGACCAGCTGGTGGCCGCGGGCAATAATCGACGCAAGCTCGGCCAGGGGCAGTCCGTCCGCACCGTCGAGCACGACGATATCGACGGTGCGTCCCGTGGGAGCCAGGGTGGGCACCATCGAGGGAACCGTCATCAACACGGGTAGCAGGTGTCGCACGAGAGGGTAGGTGACCAGCAGATCCAGGTCGCTGGGCACTTTACCGTCGGCAAGGAGTTCACGCAGCTCCTCGTACTGGCTCGGACGCGCCGCGAGGGCGTTCGTGCGGATCCTTCGCACGCCCGTGATGGCCTGCGGGATGAGCGAGGCCACCTGCTCTTCGTCCAGTTCACGCCCCTCGCGGGCCAGGTCCTCAAGCGCGCCGGGATCGACGCCGCCGAGCGCGGGCTGTGCGGCGAGCATGGCGCGCAGCAACGAGGCCCACCACGCGAGGTCGAGCTCGGTGTCGATGGCGCTGTCCTCGACGTGGCGGTCGGCGAGGTCCTGGGCCAGCTTGTCGAGGCCTCGGGCGGCGAGGCGCTCACGCATCGCGAGGCGGGCCGGGACCTCGCGCGCCGCCGAGGTGTCGCCCGCCCACCGCTCGATGAGGGTCGTCAGGCGCTGGAGGTGGGTGCCCACCAGGTCGGGTTCTTCGGCGACGAACACGGGGGCGATCGCGTCAAGGTCGTCGCGCACAGCATCGGTGAGGGCCGAGATCTCGCCGATCTTCGCGGGAAGGATCGGCCAGGAATCCTCGCCGCACACCGCACACCATGCGTCGCGGCGCTCCTGGACGCGGATGAGAGCGCGGTGCAGGTCGGGCACGTGCACGCCGGGGCGCACGAGGTCCTGGGCCTGCTTGACGAGGCGGTTGCGTTCCGAGCGGCTCATCGAAATGTCGTGGTCTTTGCGCCACTGCTTGGGGGCGGTCGCGATGACCATGTCGGCCGCACTGCGTTCGAACACGCGGGGCTGGAACACATCGAGGACGTCCGCGATGCCATCGAACATGGCGAGCTGGCGGTCCCACTGAGCCAGGGTGCCGGCGGGCTTGATGCCGGCCTCGCCCGCGACCGATGCGATGTGGACGCGCAGTTCGGGGAGCGTCTTGGAGAGGCGGTCAACGCGCAGCAGCACGTCGGACGCCTGCTCGTCAGAGGTGAGGACCGCGTTACCCCACGCGGAGGATGAGCCCCCCGAGAGAGTGCCTGATGCGAGGGCTTCGCGCAGGAGTGCGCGGGCGCTCTCACCCTGATCGACGGCGATCTCGTAGAGGGTTTCCTCAGAGAGGCGCACGCGCGTGGTGGGCGCGTTCTCGCCGCTCGTCAGGTCGGTGAGGGCGCGCAGCGCATCGGCGGCGCAGACGCCAAAGCGGCCGTAGGGCTCGTGGAGGGCAATCGCGTAGGACGACAGGGCCCCGCGAACCTGACGCAGGCGTGCGCGCATGGCGTCGACGCTCTCCTGGTCAACGACCGGAGCGGTGTCCTCCATGGCGCTCGACACGCGGGCCGCGAGGGTGCGGCGTGCGTCCGAGTAGCCGTCGATGTTCGCGACGATGTCGGCCAACCCGAGGTCGGACAGTCGCGTATATGCGGCGATCGAGCGTGAGGGCGAGGTCGACACGTGCAGGACGGAGCGACCGGTTGCCGCGGCGTCGGCGAGGATCGCTGCCACGACCGAGGCGTCGTCACTGTGGGCAGGAATATCAACGAAGACACTGTGCCCCTCGGAGGCTGCCTCGACGGCGTCCTGCTGGACGGGGATGAGGTCACCGACGCCTTTTTCTGCCCACGGGTCACGGTCTGCCGGGTTCGGTTCGTGCGCCTGCGCGATCAGGTCGTTGCGAGCGTCCTGGTCGCCTGCGAGCGCACGGATCACCTGGGAGTCTTCGAGGGCCGTGACGTCTTCGGCCAGGCTGGCAGCGAGGGCGGTGGCGGGGTGGCAGAAGAGGCCGATGACGAGCTCATCGCGGATATCGAAGCGCGGCAGCGCGGAGCACAGCTCGCGTAGGACGTTCATCGCCTGTGAGGAGGAGAAACCGTGGGTTCCGCTGGCTGTGGCCAGCACGGTCTCGCCGTCTGCGTCGACTCCGTGGGCGCGCAGTGCGTCTGAGAGTTCGGGGGCGAGGATCGCGCCTCGTCCCAGGGCGATGAGGACGTCGTCGTCGCGTCGCACGAGGCGCACCGGGCGCAGCAGGGCGGGGACGGTGATGGTGTCCATGCCACTGCCCCACGTGGCGGTGCCGATCCCCAGGTGGATGGGGCCGGTGCCGTGTACGGACGCACGCTGCTCGGAGCGGGCGATGAGTGCTCGCGCCCGATCGAGGGCACGACCGAGGGCGATGGGTTCGCGGATGAGCAGGCTCAGGCGGACGGGGTGTTCCGTGTACAGCTGGGCGAGGCCTCCGGGGTGTGCGCCGGACAGGGACAGCGTCGGCAGCGATGCGCTGTCGGCGGCAATGTCACGGTCGAGGCGCGAGCGCCACGCCTCGCGCGCAGTGCCGACGAGGGTGGTCGGGTGCGTCGAGGTGGACGAGGCTGAGGTGGCCTCGGGCTCGGGGGCGGAACGTCGCGAAAAGATACTAGGAACCACGTTTTAACCCTACGGCAGCACCGCCCTCTTATGTGACGCGGCGCGCCCGGAGGAGGTCGACAACGGAAATGGTCACAACGGCGCCGACGATGAGGATCATCCCGACGATGTCGACGCCGGTGTAGGAGGTACCCATGACGAGAGCGGACAGGGCGGCCGCGGCGATGGGTTCGAGGCTTCCGATGAGGGAGGCTTTGACGGGGCCGATGCGGTCGACGCCCCACAGGTAGGCGGTGAAAGCGACGGTGGTGCCGAGGACGACGGTGATGACCATGGCGAGGATGACGTCGGGCGTCCACGTGATCGCGAAGCGCCACACGCGTCCGACGAGGCCAACGCCGAGCCCGGCGATCAACAGGGCGTATCCGACGACGACGTCGGCGCCGTAGGCCGCGATGAGTCGCGCCGGAAGCAGCGTGTAGGTCGCCAGCGTGAGTGCAGCGACGGCGCCCCACGCGAGGGCGGACGGCGTGATAACGAGGGAGTCCAGCGACCCGTGTGTGCACAGCAGGAAGGTGCCGCTCACCGCGAGGACGATGGCGATGGTTTCGCAGGCTCTGGGCCACCGCCGGTGCGTCAGGCACACCCACACGACGATGAGGATGAGTCCCAGGTATTCCAGGATGGTGCCCGTCCCCGCGTTCGAGGCGCGGATGACCCCCATGTAGGTGATTTGGCAGGCCGCCAGGCCGAAAACCGCGTAGATCGCCAGGTCTCGCCAGTTGCGCGGCGCACACACCAGATCGCGATGTTGGGCCGAGACCCCGCGCGAACGGAGGAGAACGCACGCGAGGGTGAGAAGGCCACCGATGGACATGCGCACGAAGCTGATGAGAGTGAGCTCGATACCGTGGCGGCTCATGAGGTACTCGGCAGAGACACCGGAGGCACCCCAGCACAGTGCGGCGACGACGGTGACCGCATACCCCATTGGATGACGCATACCGTTCCCTTATGTGTGCCCCCGAGACGATTCGAACGTCCGACACCCGCTTTAGGAGAGCGGTGCTCTATCCCCTGAGCTACGAGGGCGTGACAAGTTGTCCGCGCCCACTGTAGCAAAGTGCGCGCGGCGTTGCCCCCTCACCGGCTGCGGACGCCGGGTCAGTGGGCCGTCACTCGCTCATAAAACGGACGAGGCCGGGGTACCCACGCTTCGGTCCCCGGCCTCGTGCCGACGTGGAGTTAGCGACGCTCCCACTCAGTGTGCACCGCGGTTGTCCCCTCTCCCAGGTGGGCGGAGGGAACGATCATGACCGGGCAGGTCGAGTGGCCAAGCACCGTCTGGGAGGTCGAGCCGAGGAGTACCCCCGCCAGGCCTCCGCGCCCGCGTGTGCCGACGACGACGAGGTCGACGGCGGTCGAGAACTCGATGAGCAGGGACGCCGCGGAGCCGTCGAGGGCGTGGCGTGCGACGTGCACGTCCTTGCCGTCGAGAGCAGCCGTGATGGCCGCATCCATGCCCTCGCGTACCTGCGCGAGGAGGGCGGAGTGGTCGACGCCGGTGGGCGTCCACGTCATGACGGAGGGGCCGACCGCGATCGGGACGGCGGACACGGCTGTCACGCGCGCATCCCACAGGCTCGCCTCACCGATCGCGCGCTTGAGGGCGCACGACGGCTGCTCGGTGCCGTCCACGCCGACGACGATGCGCTCGACGGGCGTGAAGTTCTTGCCCGAGGTGTGACGCGGGACGACGACAACGGGACACTTGGAGTGCGCGGGGAGGGCCGAGGAGACGGTACCGAGCAGGCGATCAGCGAATCCACCGCCGCCGCGGGAACCGACGACGATCATGTCGACCTCGGCGGAGAAGTCGATGAGCACGCCCGCCGGGTCTCCCGGTTCGGTCGAGCCGGACACATGCGTGGCGCCGCGCTCGCGCGCCACGGCCTTCGCTTCCTCGACGACCTGCTCAGCCCCGGCTTTCAGGGCCTCATCGTCGAGCACGGCGTAACCGCCATCCAGGGCGGCGGCTGAGTAGGAGGCCAGCGCGTATGTGCACAGGCAATGGATGCGCGCTCCGGTGCGCGCGCCGCGATCAGCGGCCCAGGTGACGGCGGCAAGGCTCTCCGTCGAGCCATCGACACCGACCAGAATGACTTCGGTAGAACTCATGGTGTCCTCCTCGTGGTGGCAGTCACTTATATTGTGCCGCATTTTGACAGCCAGCGAAAGCCCAACCTGCCCAGACGCACTGATCCCCACAGCCCGTGCGGGCTGCGGGGATCGTCAGCTGTCTATCGCAGGCTCAGTAGCGCACGTAGGTGGCGCCAGCGCGAACCGGCGAGATCTGGGAGAGGCGACCGGGCACCGTGGCCTCGACCATCTGGCCACCGCCGATGTAGATGGCGACGTGGCCGGGGTAGGACACGATGTCGCCGGGCTGCGGGTCAGACACGATCGTGCCACCAGCGGCCTGGGCGGACGAGGAGTGCGGCAGGTTGATGCCGGCAGCCGCGTACGCGTACTTGACCAGGCCGGAGCAGTCGAGGCCCGCGAGGGACTCGCCACCGTAGACGTAGGGGATGCCGGTCAGGCCCAGAGCGACGGACACGATGTCCGAACCCGAGGCGTTCACGGCGGCCTGACGAGCGGAGATATCGCCCGAGGTGGCGTCGGCACGCGACTCCGAGCGGGAAGCAGCGGAATCGGACTGTTCGGCGGCCGGGGTGGCGGCAGCCGGTGCCGGTGCGGGAGCCTCGGCGGTAGCGGACGCGGTCGCGTCCTCTTCGGCGGTCCACGCGATGTCCGGAACCTCAACCGTGGTCACATCATCAACGGCGACGGTCGTGGTGTTCAGGTCCGCGCTCTGCGGCTCAGACTGAGGGGTCGCCGGGGCGGCGTTCGCAACGCCGGCGGCGATCGCGGTCAGCGCAACACCGGCTGCCGATGCGAAGGCGATCGGACGAGCTGCGGCGGAGGCGTTGAGGCCCTCGACCATGGTGTCGGTCAGCGGGCGACGTGCCAGGCGGTGACGCGGAGCAGCCTTAGAAGTCTTCACTCATGTTCTCCCTGTTTCCCTGCGAGGTTAGCTGTCGGGTTCGGACGGGAAGTCCGGCTCGGCTGGCGAGCTTCACCCCAAGGCTCCGAGGAGCCGCGGTTGGGTTCCCCGCGTGAGACGAAATTTCCGCTCTATCCGTCGTCTCACTTCGGGTGCCGGATAGGCGGGTGGTCTGATGACCGGTATTCACTATACCCTGACCACCCGGCCAATGTCACGTTCTGGTAACAGTGACTATCCTCATCGTTACCATTCCGTGACATTTGCTTCCCGCGATCTCTGGAAAAACCCCGCCCCCTCGCACATTTCGCGATTCGAGACACACCCCGTAGACGACAAAAGCCGGGGCTTATCGCCCCGGCCTCGTCGTTTCTCAGCGCTCACTCACCCCGGACGAAGAGATGAGCCGCCAACGCCATCGGCATCGTCAGGTACCCGCGCACGTTCCCGGCCTCGTCGAGGGCTGCGACGCGCACGACGTCGCCGTGCGCCGACAGCTCCACGCGAGCGCCAGGACGCAGGCCCAGCTCATCAAAGGACGCCAGCAGCTCCGCGTCCGCCTGGATCGGCTCGCCAATACGCGCCAGCGTGAGGACGCCAGCTTCGAGCGAACGCACCGCGAGCTCAGCAGAATAAGCGCCCTCCAGCTGCTCACAGCCGGGCATGGGATTGCCGTAGGGATCCACGCACGTGTTACTCAGCAGCTCCTGCAGACGCGCCTCGACGGCATCACTCATCACATGCTCCCAGCGGCACGCCTCGTCGTGAACCTGAGCCCACTCCATGCCGATCACGTCGAGGAGGAGGCGCTCGGCCAGGCGATGCTTGCGCAGCACCTCGGTCGCATGCGCGCGACCAGCCTCGGTCAGTTCGAGGCGGCGATCCCCCATCACATGCAGCAGCCCGTCACGCTCCATGCGCGCGACCGTCTGCGAGACCGTCGGACCGGAGTGCCCCAGGCGGTCGACAATGCGCGCACGCAGGGGGGTGACCCCGTCCTCCTCAAGTTCGAGGATGGTCTTGAGGTACATCTCGGTGGTGTCGATCAGGTCTGCCATGGTGCCCTCCTTCATCAGGCATGTCATAAACACAGAATAGGGTCACCTTCCTTTGCGCACGTGGAACGACGCGTTGATGCGGAAAAACAGGCGTGTCGACGTGTGCACGCTCACGATAATTCGATTAATGAACGTGATGGAAATACACCGTATGAGGGGACTAGGCTGTCGTCATGGTGGTTTTTCCCGACATCCCCCAGGCTCTCCTCCCCTCCGATGGACGCTTCGGCTGCGGCCCCTCCAAGGTGCGTGGCGCACAAATTGAAGCGCTCTCCTCACCGCTCCTCATGGGAACCTCCCACCGCGCCATGCCCGTGCGCGACGTGGTCGCCTCGCTGAAGGACGGCCTGCGCACCCTCCTGGCGGTTCCCGACGACTACGAGGTGGTCCTGGGCAACGGCGGCGCCTCCGCATTCTGGGACATGGCTTGCGCCTGCCTCATCTCCTCGCGCGCGGCGTTCGGTTCCTGGGGCGCGTTCGGCGCGAAATTCGCCACCGAAGCCACCCGCGCGCCACACCTGAGCAATCCCCTCATTGACGAGGCCCCCTACGGCTCGCTCGTCACCGTGACCCCGCGCGATGGCATCGACGCCTACGCCTATCCCCACAACGAGACCTCCACCGGCGTCGCCTCCCCCGTCTACCGCGTCGAGGCCCCGGGAGCGCTCACCCTCGTGGATGGCACGTCGATCGCCGGCGCCGCCGCCGTTGACCTGACGCAGGTGGACGCCTACTACTTCTCCCTCCAGAAGGCCCTCGGCTCCGACGGCGGCCTGTGGGTCGCCATCCTCTCCCCCGCCGCCATCGAACGGGCGCGTCGCATCGAAGAGGGCTCCGACGGGCGCTGGGTCCCCCAGTTCCTGTCGCTGACCGCAGCTGTCCAAAACTCGCGCAAAGACCAGACGCTCAACACCCCCGCACTCGCGACCATCATCATGGCGGAGCGCCAGGTGCGTTGGCTCCTGGAGCGCGGCGGCATGGGTGCTGCGAGCGCCCACTGCGCCCAGGCCTCGTCCCTTATCTACGAGTGGGCCCAGGCGAACCTGGCCGCACGTCCCTTCGTGGAGAACCCGGCGTGGCGCTCCCCCGTGACCGCCACGATCGAGATCGACGAGGCCGTCAGCGCGATCGAGCTGGCCGCCCACCTGCGCACGCGCGGCATCGTCGACATCGGCGCCTACCGCGGCGTCGGCGTCAACCAGCTGCGCATCGGCACGTGGCCGAGCGTGGAGGTCGAGGACGTGGAGGCGCTCCTGACCTGCATTGACTACTGCCTGGAGCGGGTGCTCTAAACTCCCCGGTGGCGCCCGTCAGAGGGCGTCGATCGAACGGCTTGGCGCGTCCACCGAGGAATCAGCCTCAATGCCCACCCACGGGAAGGACTGGCGGCGCACGACGCGCCCCTTCCAGTGGATCATCGCCCACACCCCGCAGATGAGCGCGATGCCCAGCGACGCGATGCCGCCCACCAGGATCGACCAGCGCGCCCCAAACATCGTCCCCACCCAGCCGACGAGCGGCGAGCCAATCGGCGTCGCACCCAGGAAAACGAGCGAATACAGGGCCATGACGCGGCCGCGCTTATCGGAATCGGTGCGCGTCTGCACGAGGGCGTTCGCACTCGTATTCATCGTCAGCATGCCAAAGCCCGTAGGAATCGACAGGAGGGCAAACCACCAGTACGAGGGCGACAGGCCCAGCAGAATCTCGGCGGTCCCGTAGAAGGCGGCACCCATGAGAATCGTGCGCAGGCGAGGAGCGCGGCGCGCAGCTCCCGTGGATCCGAGAATCGAGCCGAAGGCCATGAAGGTCGAGAGAATGCCGAAGGAACCCGCCGCCTTGCCGAACACCGTCGTGGCCATGAGAGCGCTCGTCATCTGGAAATTCATGCCAAGCGCACTCACAACGAAGATCAGCGCGAGAATAATGCGGATATCGGTGCGACTGTGCACGTAGATCACGGACTCACGCAGCTGGCCGCGGGCGCGCGGCACGAGCGTGCGCGGATACAGTCGGTCGCCGCGCATGAGGGCCAGCGCGATGACGGGGGCGGCAAACATTCCGGCATCGATGAGGAAGACGGGGCCCACCCCCCACCAGTCGATGAAGAAACCCGCCGACGCCGGGCCAATCAGGCGCGCAGTATGGAAAGCGGTCGCGTTGAGGGCGACAGCGTTCGCCATCTTGTCCTGAGGCACGAGCTCGCCCACGAAGGCCTGGCGCGCCGGGGTATCGACGGCGGAGATAGTCCCCGAAATGAAGGCCAGGATGTACTGGTGCCAGAGCTCGCCCGTCCCCGTCAGTACAACGACGCCGATGATGAGGGAGACGAGGCCGACCCCCGTCTGCGTGCACTGCAGGAGGCGGCGCCCGGGGATGCGATCCGCGAGGACCCCCGCCCACGCCGAAAACAGGATGATCGGCAGGAACTGCAGGGCGGTGACCACGCCGACCTGCGAGGCGTCGTGATCGGTGAGGACCGTCAGCACGTACCAATCCTGGGCGACGCGTTGAAGCCACGCGCCGGTCGAGGCAATCAGGGAGGCGACGAACCAATACCGATAGTTCACGTAGCGCATGGATGCGAATGTTGCCGACACGCCGATCCTCCCTTTTCACTGCAAGCGCCGAACGAGGCCGGGGCGCCCGGCGGCGCTCATCCTTCCTCGGCGTATCTTCCCAGGATACGACCGCCCCGCCGGAGGAAGGCTCCGGCGGGGCGGGAAGGGTGTGAAGGGTGACGAATCAGGCGACGCCGAGGAGACGCTGGATCGGGCCCATCAGGAAGTAGATGACGAACAGGCCGGCAACCACCCACATGAGCGGGTGGACCTTGCGGGCCTGGCCCTTGATGAGCTGGATGATCGCGTAGGTCACGAAGCCCACGCCGATGCCGACGGACACGGAGTAGCCGAACGGCATGAAGGCGATCGTCATGAAGGCGGGAATCGCGACCTCATCGGACTTCCAGTCGATACCCGTCACCTGGGTCATCATGAGGTAGCCGACGAACACGAGGGCCGTGGAGGCGGCCTCGGTCGGGACCAGCTCGACGAGGGGCGCCAGGAAAGTCGACAGCAGGAACAGGATGCCGGTGACCACGGAGGCCAGGCCGGTGCGAGCGCCCTCGGCGACACCCGAGGCGGACTCGACGTAGGAGGTGTTCGAGGAGACACCACCGACGCCACCGGCCACGGCAGCCAGCGAGTCGATGATCAGGATCTGACGGGTCCGGGGCGGGTTGCCGTCCTTGTCCAGCAGGTTACCCTCGGCGCCGACAGCCACCATGGTGCCCATCGTGTCGAAGAAGTCAGCCAGCATGAGGGAGAAGACCAGGAGGATGACGGAGACAATACCGAGCTTGCCGAAGCCGCCGAAGAGGTCCACCTTGCCGAGCGTGTCGAAGACGGGAACGGCGATCGGGGAACCCTTGAGTTCCGGAACAGTCTGGCCCCAACCGGTGGGGTTCGTGTCGGAAATACGCTCGAGGTGAGTGAACGCCTGGACGATAACCGCCAGGACCGTGGAGGCGATGATCGAGATCAGCACCGCGCCCTTCACGCCGCGCACGTACAGGATGAGCATGAGGAACAGGCCGAACACGAAGACGAGGGCCGGCCAGCCGTCAAGCGAACCCGAGATACCGAACTGGACGGGAGTTGCGCCCGTGCGCACGATGCCCGCATTCACGAGGCCGATGAGGGCGACGAAGAGACCCAGGCCAACGGTGATGGCGGTCTTGAGGGCCGCGGGAACCGCGCGGAAAACGGCCTCACGGAAGCCGGTGAGGACCAGCAGGAAGATGAGGATACCTTCCCAGGCGATGATACCCATGGCCTCGCCGTAGCTGAGGCCGGCACCAAGAACCAGGGTGAAGGCGACGACCGCGTTGAGGCCAAGGCCGGCGGCGAGCGCCAGGGGGTAGTTCGCGACGACACCCATGAGGATCGTCATGATGCCCGCAACGAGCGCGGTGCCAGCAGCGATGCCCTGGGTCGTAATGGAACCGTCCTTGGGAACTGCGTTGCCCAGGATCGCCGGGTTGACGACCAGGATGTACGCCATCGCGAAGAAGGTGACAAATCCACCGCGGATTTCGTGACTGATCGTCGAGCCGCGCTTGGAAATCTGGAAGAACGAATCAAGTGACTGTGCGAAGCCGCCGTGGGATGGGGCGGTCTTTTCTTGTGTGCTCACTGAACAATCGTGCCTGCTCGGGGGCGAGCACGCAAACAAACTCGCCATGTGCCCACTTGTTGAGAAAGCACCCGAGACGTAGTCTCGGGTGCTTTCTCTCAGTTCATCACGGAAGCGGACGTCAGTCAGCCTGTTCGGAAGCCGCCGACGCCCCGGCCTCGTCCGCCTTCAATTCTTCCGATGCGCGCGACATCGGCTCCGCGTCGAGCGCCCCCTCGTTAATGCGCGACGGGCGCACCGGCCACGCCGTACCGTTCTTGGGAACGTCGGTCTCCGAGTGGGAACCACACGTGTGGTCCAAGGACACGACGGCCCCGTCGTCGGTGGCCCACTCGTTCGCGCACACACCGAACATGGTGCGCATGTCGCCGCTCATCTTCATGAGGAAGCCGCACGAGGAGCAGGTGTTACGCGGGCGACGCCCCGACTTCGGCCCGCGCTCGGAATCGTACCAGCGCTTAGCCGCCTGATCGCGCCCCTCCTGCGACAGGACGCGGGGGCGCCCCAGCCCAAGTTCACGCACGATCGGCAGATCCGGGTCATCGCTCGTGTCCTCGAAGCCCTGCTCAAGGCGCTCATCGTCCGCCTTGTACGGCAAAACGTCGTCGCGCGAAATGTCCGAGGGACGCAGGCGGTCCTCCCACGGCACCCACTCGGGGGCGAGAAGGGCACCCTCGCGAGGAGTCATGTCGACCTCGCACACGGTGGCGACGCGTCCGCGCGGCACACGCGCAACGGTCACCGCCCAGCACCAACCCACGTAGCCAGCGTCAGTCGACGCGAAATAGTGGGTGCCCAGGCGTTCCGACACCATCTCGAAGCCAACGTGATCGCCGACGGGACGCGGGTGGGCCACGGCCTCGGCGCCAGCGCGCGCAACGTCGACGGCGCCCTCCAGGACGGCGTCCTTCTTCACTGCCCGAACACGGGCCACAGTTTTAGGCATCAAATTCCTCTGCGACGGCGCGCAGCACCTTCGCGATCTTGGTCGCGTTGTCCGGGTACGAGCCGCGACGCAGGGCGGCGCTCGACGAGTCGAGGAGCTTGATCAGATCCTCGACGACGGGCACCATCGCCTGCGGCTTGCGGCGCTTGGCTCGGGCAACGGAAGCTGTCTCCTTCAGGAAACGCACGCTCAGGGCCTGCGGTCCCTTGCGTCCATCGGCGACCGAATACTCCACGCGAGCACCCACTCGGGGGTTGGGATGGTCGGCCGGCAGCGCGGACGAGTGGAGGAAGACATCCGCCCCGTCGTCTCCTGCGATGAAACCGAAACCGCGATCCGCGTCGAAGAACCTCACTTTACCGGTGGGCATAGTCCCCTCCTTCTCTCAATAGTCTGTGAGCCCAATGGGGCTCCCCCTATCATAGGGCGCTCTCCCCGTGCGCGTGGGAGACGAGCCGACGCCTGTAGCGAACAGCACCGCGCGCCCCAGGATGAGCCAACTTTCACGTAGACTGACCCCACGGGAACAATCACGCGACGCTGGTTTCGTCACATGCTCGACAGGACTGTGCGGCGTGATGTATGTTTCTCTGTTCGCCACTTCGCAGGAGGACCCAGTGTCACGAATCCGCCGCTTTAGCCTCGTCGCCGTTCTCACGGCGATGCTGCTCGCACTTGGCCTGCCGACGTTCGCAGCGTCGCCGGTCACGATCAGCGGTACAGTCACCGACCCGTCGGAGTGGCTGGGCAGCTCGGACCGCGAGTCCATCGAAGAGGCCGCCAGCGAGGCCGCGGCGTCCGGAGTCACCATTTCCTTCGTCTTCGTTGAGGACCTCTCCGGCTCCAGCGTGAGCCAGTGGTGCTCGCAGACCATCGAGAATTCATCCCTCGGATACTACGACGTCGTCTACGTCCTGGCGTACACGGAACGGGTCAACGGCGCCTGCTCCAACAACTCTCAATCCAGCTCGCTGCTCAACACCGCCGTTGCGGCAAGTAATAAGCAGCTCAAGTCCAATCCACTCACCCCGAGCGACGCCGCCAGTGCGGCGGTTGTATTCGCGAAGACGCTCTCCACGAGCCAGGCATCAAGCACGCCCTCCGCCTCCCCCCGGCCCACCAGGGGATCGTCGTCCTCCTCGTCGGGCAGCCTGAACACCCTCTATATCCTGTCCGCCCTCTTCTTCGGAGGCCTGATCCTCATCGGCATCACGGTCGCCATCTCCTCGCGGCGTAGCAAGAAGAGCGCGGCGCACGCCATGGCCATCGACACGGTCGCGGCCGAGAAGGCCGTCCAGGAGGCCAATCGCCAGCTGCTCGCCGCCGACGAGCAGGTGCGCACCGCGACCGACGAGCTGAACTTCGCGCGAGCCCAGTTCGGGCTGACCTCGACGGACGAGTTTGCCCGCGCGATCGAGAACGCGAAGGCAGCGGTCACGCGCTCTTTTGATCTCCAGGTGCGCATGAACGATGCGACCGCCACGACCGAGCGCCTAGAGCTCGCGAAGAAACTCATGCGCGATCTGGGCGCAAACCTGAATCCCCTCAGCCAGATCCAGGCCGCCTTCGCTACCAAGCGCGCGGAGGAGGCGACGCTACCCGAGCGCATTCGCGAGGCCCGCGAGCGCCTCGCCGAGGAACTCACCGACCTCGAGCGCGCAAAGTCCGAGCTGGCCACGATCGCGGGCATCTACCCCGCACAGATGCTCGCATCCCTCCAGGACAACCCAGAACAGGCCGCAGCCCTGCTGACCTCGGCGCGCTCCGCCCTGGACACCGCCGACGAGGTGGTGGACACGGACCGCGCCCGCGCCGCCAGCGCCCTGGACACCGCCCACCGCGCCCTGACGATGGCCAACCACCAGACGGACGCGATCTTCACCGCAAAGTCCGACCTCGACGCGATCCACGACCGCCTGGCGGCCGCTATCGGGTCGATCTCCGCGGACATCGCGGACGTCGAACGCCTCGACACCGATGCCACGACCTTCGACCCCCTCGTCGCCGACGCACGAGCCGCAATCTCGGAGGCGCAGGCGGCCCTGGCGAGCAACGGGGATCCTCTCGCCGCGCTCGAGCACCTGCGTGCCGCTGAGGCGACCCTCGACGCGGCGCTGGCGCCGCTGCGCACCAACCAGGAGGCGCGCGACAAGGCATTTGCCGCGGCCAAGAGCCAGATCGCTCTCGCCGAGTCTGCCGTCGGCCAGGCGCAGCGCTACGTGCAGGGGCGCCGCGGCGCCATCGACCTGCAGGTGCGCGGCACGCTGAACAACGCGGAGCAGGCGCTGCGCGCCGCGCACGACACCCTCGATAAGAACCCCGAGGAAGCCGCCACCCACGCTGCCAATGCCCGCGCGTTTGCGGACCGTGTGATGGCAACCCCGATCCAGCCGGCCGCGGGTTCTTGGGGAAGCGGCCCGAGCAACAACGGGTCTTACACCGGGTCCTCGCTCGGCGACTTCCTCCTGTGGTCCACGCTCTTCTCCCAGTCCGGCCCGGGCTACCAGGGTCGGCACGACCGCGACTATGATCGCTTCGATCACTTTGACCGTGGCTCCCGTTCCTCCGGTTCCGGATGGTCCTTCGCGTCCAGCTCCGGTTCCGACTGGGGCGGCGGCTTTAGCGGCGCATCGGTATCCAGCGACGACTCCAGTTGGGGCGGAGGCTTTAGCGGCGCATCGGTATCCAGCGACGACTCGAGCTGGGGCTGATCCCGGACAGATCCTCTATCTCTTATCACTGGGAGTTTCTGACTGCGTGACCCGCAGCGAGCGTTTATCAGTTCACCAACGAACAGGAGGGTAACGTGTCACGGATCCGACGCCTCGGCCTCGTCGCCATCATGGCGGTAGCACTGCTCGTCGGCGGCGCGCCCGCGTTCGCAACCGAGCCCCTCACCACGAACGGTCACGTCACCGATCCGGACTCTTTCCTGAGCGACGAGCAACGCGCGACGATCGAGTCTCCCGCGCAGTCGTTCTACAGCACGTACAACACGATCATCGACGTCGTCGTGGTCCCCAACTTCTCGGGTCAGAAACCGTCCGATTGGTGCAAGGCTACCCTCAAGCAATCACGCACAGGCGAAAAAGGCATCCTCTACGTTGTTTCCTACGAGGATGGCACGGATGCGTTCTGCACGGACGCGAAAATGGCTCGGGAGATGTCGGATTACAGCACCAGGATGATGATGGACAGCGCGCTCAGTGCCGCCCATCGCAAGTACAAAACAACGCCATTGCCCCCCGAAGAGGCAGCGGCAGGTGCCGAGGCCTTCATTCGCGACCTGCGCAGCTCATATGACATCAGCGCGGATCTAGCTGCCAGCCACCGCAAGCGCCAGGAACAAGAGAAAAAGGCGAGGGAAGAAAGAGAGAAGGAAGAAAAGAAGAGGAAACGCGGCGCTAACATCCTCATTTCTGCGGTCGTTGTGATCGCCATTGTCTCCAACGTGTGGGTGTGGGTGCGGAAATTGAACGGAGACGATGAACCCGCTACTGAGACCACGTATCGCACCCCAGAGACCGAGGAATACACCCCGATCGTGGACACCGTGCGGCGCGACGCCCTGAGGGCCGCTACGGAGGCCAGGCGGCGCCTCTCGGAGGCCGAGGAGCAGGTGCGCGCCGCGGAAGAGGACTGGAACTACGCTCGCGCGCAATTCGGTAGCGCTGCGACCGAACAGTTCGGGCACCGCCTCGAGGCGGCAAAGGACGCTATTGCACGCGGCTTCGACACCTACGAACAGATAGAGCGCACCCCAGACGCTCACGCTAAGCGACGCCTCGCCTCGACAATCACGGCGGATCTCGACAAGAACCTTCCGCCACTCCAGGATGCTCGCCAGGAGTTCGCCGCACAGAGCGAGAAGCGGCTATCGCTCCCCGCCCAGGTCGCCGATGCCCGTGAGCGCCTCGTCGAGGAACTCGCTGACCTGGAGCGCGCGAAGGAAGAGCTGACGAGCATCGCGGGTCTCTATCCCGGTTCCATGCTCGCTTCCCTCCAGGACAATCCGGAGCGCGCCGCTGCGTTGCTCGAGTCCGCTCGTGCAGCGTTGGAGACGGCCAAGGCGCATCTTGACACCGATCCCACCCGCACTGCCTCGGCGCTGGATACCGCTCAGCGCGCGCTGTCCATGGCAAACGCGCAGACGGATGCCATCTTCTCCGCCAAGACCGACCTCGATACATTCCGCGAGAAACTCGCCGCTTCCATCGGATCCGTGTCTCAGTCCCTCTCGGATGCGAAGCACCTCGATTCCGCCGCCGCTTCCTTCGGCCCCCTTCTGGACGAGGCGGAGGCCGCCATCGCCTGCGGCCAGCAGGCGCTGGTCAGCGACGAGGACCCCCTCGGCGCGCTTGAAAGCCTCCGCGATGTGGAACTCCGGCTGGAAGCGGTGCTCGCCCCTCTGACGACTCAGGATGGCGCGCAGCGCAGGGCACGCGAGACCGCCGAGCGCGACATCCGCAATGCCGATGCTGCCCTGACACGGGCTCGCGAGCACTTGAACAGGCACGAAGGGTCGGCCCTGTTCGACGTCAACAAGCTGATGCGCGAAGCCGAGCAAGCAGTGACCGCGGCACGCGAAGCCCTCGACGAAGATCCCCTGCAGGCAAGCGCAGCGGCCTCGCGCGCCACGACGCTCGCTGAGCGCGCGATTGCGGCACCAGGGCGACACTAAAGGAGGCGTTCGACGACCCAATGCTTACCCCCGTCGGTGCAGGCGCAAGTGTCACCCGTACCTGATCGTCGTATACACTCATCACAGACCAACATAATGTGACAGACCGTACACGATTATGTGGACATCACGATCCGCAATCATGTATTTTTATCTGTTCGCCACTCACCAAGGAGGATCGCGTGCCACGGATTCGAGGCCCTCGGGCACGCGCGCACCATGATCCACGCACCGTGACGACGACACCCTCCCCGACACGTACCGGTCCACCATCCGGTTCGGACTCGCTGTAGTCCACCCACCTAGACCTGCGAGGCTCTCTCCTCGCGCACAACCCGCGCACATGCGCACCACCCCACAAAGGAGAACATCATGGCCGAAAAGCAGACGATCATGGGCCGCATCGCCCAGCTCGCCAAGGCGAACATCAACGCGCTCCTCGACAAGGCCGAGGATCCGGAGAAGATGATCGATCAGCTGGTTCGCGACTACACCAACTCGATCATCGAGGCCGAGAACGCGATCGCCCAGACCCTGGGCAACCTGCGCCTGGCCGAGAAGGACTACGAGGAGGACGTCAAGGCTGCCGCCGATTGGGGCCAGAAGGCCGCCGCCGCCTCCGCCAAGGGTGACTCCCTGCGCGCCGCCGGCGACGAAGCTGGTGCCAAGAAGTGGGACGACCTGGCCAAGGTCGCCCTCGGCAAGCAGATCCAGTTCGAGAACGAGATCAAGGCCGAGGAGCCCTCGCTCCAGGCCCAGCGCGACGTCGCCGAGCGCCTCAAGCGCGGCCTCGCCCAGATGAAGGACAAGCTCGCCGAGCTCAAGACGCGCCGCGACCAGCTGATCGCCCGCGAGAAGACCGCCAAGGCGCAGGCCCAGGTCACGGACGCCCTCGGCTCCATCAACATCCTGGATCCCACGAGCGAGCTCGGCCGTTTCGAGGACCGCGTGCGCCGCCAGGAGGCCCTCGCCCAGGGCAAGATCGAGCTGGCCGCCTCCTCCCTGGATGCCCAGTTCGCGGAGCTCGAGACCGACTCCTCGCAGCTCGAGATCGAGGCCCGTCTGGCTGCCCTCAAGGGCAAGTCGGAGGAGTGAGAGGAGCGGCCAAGCCGCACCGAGACTAAGGCCGGGCGGCCCCGCAAGGGGCCGCCCGGCTCGTTTGGTATCTCTGCGCTGCGCGTCGCGCGTCTCGCAGGCTTACAGGAAGGCCATCGGGTCGAAGTCGTCGATGTCGATGATGTGGAGCCTGGGCAGGCGTACCTGGAAGGCGTGCACGTCGTATTCGAGGTCGATGATTTCCAGGCCTCGTTCCTCCAGCTCGTGGAGCTGGGAGGAGAGGAATTCCTTGAAGCACATGACCGCGACGCGGCGGCCCTGGTCGAGGAGGGTCTCGATCTGGGGCAGGAAGTCGGCGTCGTGGCTGGCCAGGATGACGTCGCCGGTACCGAGCTGCGCGATCGCGTCCATGGTGCGCTGGAGGCCGACGTCGACGACCTTCATCTCGGCGGGACCCGACAGGGGAATCACCGAGTAGTCCATGGCCGTGAGCGCCTGAACGAAGCCCATCGGCAGGAAGCCGGACGAACCGTTGAGGAAGAACAGACCCTTGGCCTTCTGGCTCCAGCGGCCGTGCGCGCTCTCGAGGACACGATCCCAGCGGGGGCGCTCCTCGGGATTCGGGCGACGATCAAGGACAGAAAGGCCCAGCGTCGCGTCAATATTCTCGCCATCTACGACGAGGTATGTCGTTTGATTATTAGGATTTTCCATGGAATTAGAGTAACCGACGATTATCTAGACCGATGCGGCCTTGGGTCCTAGACAATCCTCCCCATCTCGACAAAGCCCGTTATGCTCCCGTCACCCCATCGATAAAGAAGGGGGATTCGATGGCTTGGCGAGCGAAGCACTGCGCGTCCTGCCCGCTGCCGAGGGCGGGCGGCCCATCAAGGACGAGAGTGGCAAGGCCGTGAATATATGCCCACAGGGTCACTTCCGCGTGGGGGTCGTCGGTTCCATAGGCGGTCTGCGCCAACGAACGTAGCTGGGAGCGCGCGGCCAGGCTGGCTTGCCTCAGCCCCGGGTGCGCCTCGGCGTCGTACATGTCTGATCGGAACATGATCCGAAAGACGCCGGGATTTGCCAGCGCGCACGACAGGTAGGCGTGCCCGGCGGCTCGCGTCACGTCCTGCGGTGATGCCCCATCACTACGCTCCCTGGCCTCACGCAGTGCCCGTTCAAGGGAGCGGTAGCCCTCCTCGACAAGCGCCACGAGGATTCCTTCACGCCCCTGGAAGTGGTGGTAGGGAGCTTGGTGCGTGCAGCCCGCACGACGAGCAACTTCGCGCATGGAGAGCGAAGAGGGCCCACCCTCATTGAGGAGATCACGGCTGATCGCGAGGATTGCCTCGCGCAGCCCCTCGGATGTCGTAGAGCGCGTCATGGACTCAGTGTAGCCGAGACAGCAGTCAGACTTGACAGTGTCTAGCGGGCATGTTGTCATAAGTAGACACTGTCTAGTTTTGGGAGTTTCCATGTATGACGCGATCGTTATCGGCTCGGGCATCGGCTCGCTCACGACGGCCGGCCTCCTTGCCGGAGTCGCGGGAGCACGCGTACTCGTCCTCGAAAAACACTGCACCCCAGGCGGCCTCACCCACTCATTCCGTCGGATGGGCGCTTCCTGGGATGTCGGACTGCACTACGTCGGCGACATGCACCCCGGATCCCGCCCACGCCAGCTCTTCGACTACCTGACCGGCGGCGCGCTCAGCTGGAATCGAATGCCCTCGGGCTACGACCGTTTCGTCCTGCCCGGCCACGGCCTGACCGTCACAATCCCATCCAGTATCGAGGAGTACCAGCGCCTCCTGATCTCCCTGTTTCCACGCGAGAAGAGAGCCATTCGACGCTACTGCCGGGACGTGACGCGCGCCTATTCGTGGATGTCGCTGCGCTACATGGCCGAGATGGTCCCACCACTTGCATCCCCTGCCATTCACCTCGCGCTCCGCCTGCGGACAGGATGCGCCCTGGAACGGACAGAGCACTACATGGAGCGCCGCTTCCGCGACCCGGCCCTTCGCGCCCTCCTCACCACGCATTGGGGCGACTACGGGGTCGAGCCCGCTCGCAGCGCGTTCGTCGCCCACGCGATGATCGTGTGCCACTACATGGACGGCGCGTGGTTCCCCCGCGGCGGAAGCGGGCAGATCGCGCGCATGATCGAGGAGCGGATCCGCGCAACCGGAGGTGAGATTCGCCTGTGCCAGGACGTCGACGACATCCTCATCAACAACGGGCGAGCAGTGGGTGTGCGCGTCACTGATCGCAGCGGTCCCACCCCCGTCTGCTACGAGGAGCGTGCTCCCATCGTGATCTCCGGCGTCGGCGCGCGCGAAACCTACACCCGGCTCCTGCCAACGACCGGTCCGGTCGGCGCGCTCACTGCACGTGTCCGCGACACGATCGCCCGCCTCGGGCACGGAGGCTCCGCGGTGACCGTCTACCTCACGCTCGACCACTACCCTGCCGGCGTGGACGGGTCGAACGTCTGGGTGAATACGTCCCCAGGACCCGACGACCTGGAGCAGATGACCGAGGGCCTGTGCCAGGGACACCCACAATCAGCCTTCGTCTCATTTCCGGGAATCAAATCCGGAGATCGCCACGCGACGGTAGAGATCGTGTCCTTCGCCCAGCCGGAGGCCTTCGAACGATGGTCGGGGACGAGGCCGGGGATGCGCGGGGAGGACTACGAACACCTGACGTCGGCGATGGCACGCGGACTCATCGACCTCGCGGACACGGCCATACCAGGCCTGAAAGACACCGTGCGCTCCGTCGAGGTCGGCACCCCACTCACGATCGAACACTTCACGTCACACGAGGGCGGATGCTTCTACGGACTACCTCTCACGCCTGAACGTTTCGCCGCGGACCTTGCCTCCCCCTCGACCCCCATCAACGGCCTCTACCTGACCGGACAGGACGCCGGAATGCCCGGAATCGTGGGCTCCGCCCTGGCTGGCATGTCGACGGCCTGCAGGGTCCTGGGTCCCGCAGGATACCCCCGCATCATGCGCTCACTGCGAGCTCAGGTCCCCACCCAGGATCACGCCGCACCCTCCCACGACACGACAACAGAATGCACGGCCGGAGCGACACGCTATGGGGCGACAGCGGGGCGCGCTCGCTGGCTCACTCCCACCACCCGCGACATCACACTTGAGCTACCGGAATGCGCGACGTGGGACGCAGGCCAGTACGCACTCGTTCGCGTCGCTCCATTCGAATGGCGACCTTACTCGCTCGCATCAGCCCCTGGGCGCACCGTCAGGCTCCTCGTTGACGTGCGCACGAAGGGCATGGGCGCCTCCTGGGCGAGCACCATCGCACCCGGCGACGACGTCGACCTCGAGCTGCCCTACGGCCGCTGGCTCATCACGCCAGACCGGGGCACGACCGACGCCGAGGCACCACGCCAGCGCATTTTCATCGCGACGGGCACGGGCATCGCCCCATTTCTCGCGGCGTTCGAGGCTGGCAGGCGCGACGAGGACATACTCATCGTCGGATGCTCACGGATGGAAGACGACCTGACAGGCAGAGTCGGTACACCGCTTCCCCAGCTCATTCGATGCGTCAGCCGCGAGGCGGCGTCCGGCACGTTTCACGGGCGTATCACCGACTACCTGAACGCGGAGGGCATCGATCCTGAGGCCACGTACTACGTGTGCTGCTCCGCCCGCATAGTCCGCGACATTTCGCGCATCATCCAGGCCGGGGGCGCACGCGTCTCATTCGAGACGTTCTAACGCGCCGCTCCCGCGCGCGACGAGGCCGGGACCGCTTCACGCAGCCCCGGCCTCGTCACTGTCTATGGAGTGACAATCACTTCACGTCGTCGTCGACCCAGTCGAGCGTACGCGTCACGGCCTTCTTCCACAGGCGGTAGGTGCGGTCGCGCTCGGCGGGCTCCATGGAGGGCGTCCAGCGCTTACCTTCCTGCCAGTTGGCCACGACGTCGTCGGTGCCCGACCAGTAGCCCACGGCCATACCGGCAGCGTAGGCGGCACCCAGAGCGGTCGTCTCGATGACCTTCGGGCGAACGACGTCGACACCGCACAGGTCGGCCTGGAACTGCATGACCAGGTCGTCGTGCGTCATGCCGCCGTCAACCTTGAGCTCCTTGAGCGGCACACCAGCGTCGGCGTTCATCGCGTCGAGGACCTCGGCGCTCTGGAACGCGGTCGACTCCTCGACGGCGCGGGCGATGTGGCCCTTGTTGACGTAACGGGTCAGGCCCACAATCGCGCCGCGAGCGTCCGAACGCCAGTAGGGGGCGAACAGGCCGGAGAAGGCAGGAACGAAGTAGACGCCGCCGTTGTCCTCGACCGTGCTGGCCAACTCGCCGATGTCCGAGGACTTGACGATCATGCCGAGGTTGTCGCGCAGCCACTGAACCAGCGAACCGGCGACGGCGATCGAGCCTTCGAGGGCATACACGGCCGGCTGCTCGCCGATCTTGTAGGCCACCGTGGTGAGCAGGCCATTGTCGGAGAAGACGGGCTCCGTGCCGGTGTTCATGAGCATGAAGCAGCCGGTGCCGTAGGTGTTCTTCGCCATGCCCTTCTCGAAGCAGGCCTGGCCGAAGGTGGCCGCCTGCTGGTCGCCGAGGATGCCCGCGATCGGGGTGTCGATGAGCAGGCCGTTCTTGCGGCCGTAGCCGTAGATCTCGGAGGAGGACTTGATCTCGGGGAGCATCGACATCGGGATGCCGAAGATCTCGCAGACGTCCTCACGCCAGGAGAGGGTGCGGATGTCCATGAGCATGGTGCGCGAGGCGTTGGTGACGTCGGTGCAGTGCACGCCGCCGTTGACGCCGCCCGTCAGGTTCCACAGGACCCAGGAGTCGGTGTTGCCGAAGTAGAGGTCGCCGGCCTCGGCGCGCTCGCGAGCACCCTCGACGTTGTCCAGAATCCACTTAATCTTCGAGCCAGAGAAGTAGGGGGACAGGCCCAGGCCGCAGATCTGACGGAAACGATCCGGGCCCTCGTCGCCCTCGAGCTCCTTGACGATGTCGGAGGTACGCATATCCTGCCAGACGATCGCGTTGTACACGGGCTCGCCGGTGTTCTTATCCCACACGACGGTGGTCTCGCGCTGGTTGGTGATACCCACGGCGGCCAGGTTGTGGCGGTTGATCTCCGCCTTCTGCAGGGCCTCCGCGACGACGGTACGAGTGGTGTCCCAGATCTCGATGGGGTTGTGCTCGACCCAGCCCGGGTTCGGGAAGATCTGCGTGAATTCCTTCTGGCCGACGGAAACGATTTCACCAGCGTGGTTGAAGATAATCGCGCGGGTCGAAGTGGTGCCCTGGTCAATGGCGAGAACGAACTTTTCGGTGGTCATGAGTATCCTTTCGGTGGCGTTGTCACGTCGTTGTGTATGCCGCGCCTAGCCACCTGCGCGGCTGTTGGGACTTCCCAGTCCCAGAAAATGTCACCCCGGCGGTGGGGTTTCACGCGGGCGAGGCCCCAGTGGCCTCGCCCGCGCACTCACTCTCAGGCGAGAATGAGGTAGTAGAGAACGGTGCCGACGATGGCGCCGATGATCGGGCCGACGACGGGAACCCAGGAGTAGCCCCAGTCGGAGCCACCCTTGCCCTTGATCGGCAGGATCGCGTGAGCGATACGGGGGCCGAGGTCACGGGCCGGGTTGATGGCGTAACCGGTGGGGCCACCGAGCGAGTTACCGATGACAACGATAATCAGCGCGACGCCGAGGGGGCCGACGTGGGTCTCGGTGTAGCCGGAGACGAAGATCCACAGGACCAGGACGGCAGTGCCGATGGCCTCAGTGAGGCAGTTCCAACCGTAGGAGCGGATCTCGGGGCCAGTGGAGAAAACGCCGAGCTTGAGGGCGGGGTCGCAATCCTCGTCGAAGTGCTTCTTGAAGGTCAGCCAGCACAGGACCGCGCCGACGAAGGCGCCGAGGAACTGGGCGACGATGTAGACCGCAACATTGGTGCCGGTGACGGGAATGTCACCCGCCAGGGTGACGTTGGAGTCGAACATGTGGGCGACGACCTTGGCGATCGTCACCGCGGGATTCAGGTGGCCACCGGTGCGGAACGCAACGTAGACGCCGGCGAAGACCGCCAGGCCCCATCCCCAGTTGATGAGCAGCCAGCCGCCGTCCTTGCCCTTGGACTTGGGCAGCAGGTTCGTGGCGACGACGCCACCACCGAGGAGCAGGAGGACGGCAGTGCCGAGGAACTCAGACCAGAAAATCTGGCCCGTGGTCGGGGCAGCCATATCGGCGGCTGCCGGGAGCAGTGTTGTGAGCATGTTTCCCTATCTTTCTCCGGCGCGTCTTCGCACCGGGTCACCGGTGTTGTACCACCGCTAACTGTGTACCGTCGAACAGTACCCACTCGGATATGGTTCGCGGGTCACATCACAGTATGGCACTTGATGCACGTTAGCCCAAACTGAGTGCACATCCGTGCAGACCTACAGGTGTGACCCTGGTCATCTGCCACGCATTGTTCCAGATTGTCCGACACTCGCTCTGATCTCCAAAATCACACATCTGCACGCCTGTGCATGGCACACTAGAAAACGTGACAATACGTGACGAACAGGCTCACGAGGCCGCCTCGATGTACTACCTCCAGGGGCAGACGATGGAAACAATCGCCCGCCACCTGCAGATATCGCGATCCTCGGTCTCGCGACTTCTCGCCCACGCGCGGGAGGTCGGCCTCGTACGCATTTCCGTTTCCGCATCCCCCGGACTCAAAGGCACTCTCGCCGGCCAGATCGCAGACCTGTTCGGTGTGCAGGTCTCCGTCGTCCCCGTCCACGACGTGCACACCGAAGTCAATCGCCTACACAACGTTGCACTCGTCGCCGCCGAACACCTTGTGGATATGCTCTTCCCCGGCGTCACTCTCGGCATCGCCTGGGGCAACACGACCGCGGAGGTCACCCGCGCAATGCCCCACGTATCCTTCCCCGGTTCAACCGTCGTCCAGCTCAACGGCGCAGCGACCGCCACCGAGTCCGGCATGCCCTACGCCGAGGCCATCATCGCCCGCGCTGCGAAGGCCATCGGCGGACGCATCGTCAACTTCCCCGTGCCCGCATTCTTCGACTACGCGGACACCAAAGAAGCGCTCTGGCGCGAACGCTCCGTTCAGTCGGTCCTCAACACGATCGACAGCGCGGATGTCGCCCTCTTCGGCGTCGGATCGATGTCCGCGCGCCTGCCCTCCCACGTCTACTCAGGCGGATTCCTCGACCCCAACGAGATCGCGGCAGCACAAAACGACGGGGTCGTCGGCGACGTATGCACCGTCCTCATCCGCGAGGACGGCTCCACGAACATGCACCTCAACGAGCGCGCGTCCGGCCCGTGCCCATCCACGCTCAAGAAGATCCCGCGCCGACTGTGCGTTGTCTCCGGTGCCTCCAAAGCCCTCCCGCTGCTGGGCGCTCTGCGCGCGGGGGTCGCCACCGACCTCGTCCTCGACGACGGTGCCGCGCACGAGCTCCTCGACCTCGTCCACACACGCATGTCGTCCCGACGCTCCTTCATCTAAACCGGCGACCGCACGAACGCACGAAAGGGCCCCGACCTCGTCCATGAAAGGAACGAGGCCGAGGCCCTCTCTCGTCTCAGATCAGCCCAGGCGCTTGACCAGCGGGAACGGAATCGTCTCGCGGATGCCCTGGCCGGTGAGGACCATGAGCAGGCGGTCGATGCCCATGCCCATGCCGCCGCACGGCGGGAAGCCCTGCTCCATGGCGACGAGGAAGTCCTCGTCCATGACCATGGCCTCGGGGTCACCGTTGGCAGCCGCGAGGGCCTGCGCCTCGAAGCGCTCGCGCTGGACGACCGGGTCGGCCAGCTCGGAGTAGGCGGTGCCCGTCTCGAAGCCGCGCACGTACAGGTCCCACTTTTCGGTCAGGCCGGGGCGCGAGCGGTGGTAGCGGGTGAGCGGGGAGGTATCCTCCGGGAAGTCGTAGACGAAGGTCGGCGCCCACAGCTTGGAGGCGACGAGCTCTTCGAAGATGTCCTCGACGATCTTGCCGGAGACCGCGTAGTCGTCGACCTCCAGGCCGATGCGCTCGGCGTACTTGACGAGGGTCTCACGCGGCGTCTCCACCGTGATCTCCTCGCCCAGGGCCTCGGAGGTGGAGCCGTACAGGTCGATGCGGTCCCACTCGCCCGACAGGTCGTACTCGGTGCCGTCGGCCAGGCGCACGATTTCCTCGCCCTCGGACAGATCGAAGGCGTCGCGCGCGGCCTGCTGGATGAGGTCGCGGGTCAGCTCGGCCATGCCGTTGTAGTCCGAGTAAGCCTCGTAGGCCTCCAGGGACGTGAACTCGGGGCTGTGGGAGGAGTCCATGCCCTCGTTGCGGAAGTTGCGGTTCATCTCGAAGACGCGGTCCACGCCTCCGACGACCGCGCGCTTGAGGTAGATCTCCGTCGCGATGCGCAGGTAGAGCTCGGTATCAAGCGCGTTCATGTGCGTCGTGAAGGGACGAGCCGCAGCGCCGCCGTGGATCATCTGCAGCATCGGCGTCTCGAGCTCGATGTAGTCGCGGCGGAAGAAGTTCTCACGGATCGAACGGTTGACGGCCGCGCGGATGCGGATCATGTCGCGCGCGGCGGGGCGCGTGATCAGGTCGAGCTCGCGGCGACGGATGCGCTGATCCTCGGACAGGGTGATCTCTTCGCCGTCCTCGGTGGTCCAGGTCTTGGGCAGGGGGCGGATCGCCTTGGAGGCGATGGCCCACGAGGCATCGGGGGCGGGCAGCGCCGTGGGCGCGGCGTCGTAGGCGGCCTGCGCCTCGGGCGTGACCTCGGCGGGGGTCGCGAAGATCGACAGCTCGCCGCGGCGCGAGGAGATCACGCGGCCGTGGACGAAGAGGTGGTCGCCCAGGTCGACGTCGTTCTTGTAGGCGGCCAGGGACTCGGCGCCGACGGAGGCGGCGGAGAGCATGACCTGGATCTTGTTGCCCTCACCGTCCATGAGGGTTGCGAAGCAGAGCTTGCCGCCGTTGCGCGCGAGGATGACGCGGCCCGCCAGGCCCACGTAGTCCTCGGTTTCTTCGCCGGCCTCAAGGTGCGCGTACTTCTCGCGCACGGCCTTGATGGTGGTCGTGATCGGCAGGCGCACGGGGTAGGCGGGGATGCCGGCCTCCATGAGGCGCGCGCGCTTGGCCGCGCGAACCTTGACCTGCTCGGGGGTGTCGTCTGCGGGTGCTTGCGTGGGCGTAGAAGAATCGGTCATGCGCCTATCGTACCGGGATTTGCCCCCGCAACGAGGCAGGGGCCCGGTTGGGCAGATCACGAAGCGTTCGGCCCGTTTCCTTCTCGCGCTGTCAGTGGGACTCCCCGACGTTCGTTCATGAGGCGGTGAGAGCGGCCAGTGAGAACGTGGTAACCCCGCCCTCGAGCGTCATCGTTGGACCATCAGCCGTCACGACAGCAGCGAAGGAAGGCTCCCCCATGCGCTCATCGTCAACCACCTCAAGGAATCGCATCAGACTCTTGGCTCCAGCAGGTATCGCGGGTTGCCCGAGCTTGACCTCAATCGCTCCCCATCGACCATCAGGGAGCTCGGCAATCACATCGACCTCTCGTCCCGCCTTATCTCGGTAGTGCATGACCTGCCCCCCAAGCTCCTGCATGTAGGTGCGCAGGTGCTGGACGACCATCGATTCGAACCAGAGTCCCGCCGTGTTCAAGTCCGCGAGCAGCTGACGCGAGGATGTTCCCAAGGCCGCAGCAGCCAGCGCGGGATCAACAAAGTGAACCTTAGAGGCGGAGCGAATAGCAGTCTTCGAGCGTATCTGTGGAGACCACGCGTCTTGTTCCTCGACGAGGAAGATACGTTCCAACGAACCGATGTACCCGCTAACGGTACGCGGCTGAATATCACCGACGCCTCGCATATCCGCCGCGATCCTTGTCAGCTTCAGCTCGGACGACAGGTTGCGCGCCAGCGAGCGCAGCAAAGCTGTCACTGTTCGTGGCTTACGGCGAGGTTCATCATCCAGGCGCGCAATGTCACTGACAGCAACATCCTCAAGGTACGCGCGCAGATTACGCTGGGCGTCCTTATTTCAGCGCATGTTTTGGACGGACATTAGCGCATGTTTTGGCTTCATTTTAGCGCGCGTTTCGGACGTAAAGTTGCGCATGTTGTGCCTGCCTCGGCGTGAGCGTCACCTCTTCACGGCAGCTGGGCCCCACTGGTGGCAACGGAGGCAGGGCACCCACACCGCCTCCACCGGGGTTAACGCACACATAAAAGGGCCACAGATACACGAAGCGCCCACTGTCACCAGTGGGCGCTTGCCCGTGCTGTCAAGCGTTGGTCAGACGCCGGAGCTCTTCAAGCCCAGTTCGCGGGCCCGCTGCGAGTCCTCGGGAACCGTGCCCGCATGGTCGCCGGCGCTGACGATCCTGTTGGAGCCGTCGACGAAGACGACGGACGGCTTCACCCGGCGCACGAGCGATTCGGGCACCTGGGCGTAGGCCATGATGATGACCAGATCGCCGACGGTCACCTTGTGGGCGGCCGCGCCGTTGAGCTGGATCGTGCCGCTGCCTCGCTCCCCCGCGATCGTGTAGGTCGAGAGGCGCTCGCCGTTGTTGACGTCGACGATGTCGACCTTCTGCCCGGGAACGATGTTCGCGGCGTCCAGTAGGTCCTCGTCCACCGTGATCGACCCGACGTAGTGCAGGTCGGCACCGGTGACGACGGCGCGGTGGATCTTGCCGATCGCCATCTCGCGGGTTATTTCCATCATGCGAGGTCCCCCGCACGCTCGGCGAGGCCGGCGGGTGTGGAGGCACCACGCAGCGGCACCTCCATGTTGTCGATGAGGCGGGTCGTGCCCACCTTGGCGGCGATGAGGAGGCGTCCCTCGCGCGAGCCGTCGGAGAGAATCGTGGGAGCAGCAGCCCCCTCGCCGACGGGCACAGACTCGGTGCCCGCAAGGATTTCGAAGGTCCCCGCGTCCACGAGCGCGATGTAATCCAGGTCAATACCACCCTCGGCCTCGATGACCGAGCGGCACTCGGACACGATGTCCGCGCCCTGCGCCCCGGCCTCGGCGACCTCGGCACCGCGACGAAGCGCGCGATTCAGTGCACGGGCGCGGATGCGTTCCTCATCGCTCAGGTACTGGTTGCGGCTGGACAGGGCGACCCCATCCTCCGCGCGCACGATCGGCACGGGGTGGACGCGCACGGGGATGTCCAGCTGGGAGAAAACAGTGCGCAGGACGGCCAGCTGCTGGGCGTCCTTCTGCCCGTAGAGCGCCACGTCGGGGCGCACGAGGTTGACGACCTTCGTGCACACCAGGGCGACGCCCGCGAAGTGCGTGGGGCGCGTCTTGCCCTCGAGGACACGCGCGATCGGGCCCGGGTCAATCGACACGGTCGCGGGCGTGGGGTAGACGTCCTGCGGCGCGGGTGCCCACACGAGGTCCGCGCCCACCGTCTCGAGCGCGTCCATGTCCGCGTCCAGGGTGCGCGGGTAGGCGTCGTAATCCTCACCGGGCGCGAACTGCGTGGGGTTGACGAAGATCGTGACGATCACGTGATCGGCCAGTTCGCGGGCTTCGCGCACGAGCTGCAGGTGCCCGGAGTGGAGGGCACCCATGGTCATCACAAGAGCCTTCGTGCCGGGCAGACGCGACAGGGCGTCAGCCAGCTCGGCACGCGTGTGGGTGAGGACAGGACGATGAGTCATAGTTCTATTCTTGCAACTTCGGCCCGCCGGTGCGCAATCGAGTCGCTTTCCTCACGCCTGAAGTTTTCGCGACGAGGCGGGGGTTGCGCCGGTGCTCCATCGCGCGTATCGAGGTCGGAGGGCGGGCGTCCGTCAAGCGTCCGGATCGAGCAGGGCAGCCTCGACGCTGGTGGCAGCCCGTTCGTCGAGGAGACGCGCGTCGCGCAGCAGGCGGGTCAGGGCACGGGTCATGTCCGCGTAGGTGTCCCGCTCCCCCGCGAGCGCCTCACGCGAGCCGAGACAGCGCGCGTGCGCTGCAATCGTTCCCGCATCGGCGCGGGCTGCGGGTCCGGAGATGCCCGCAACCCCCTCGGTGAGGGCGCGGTCGAGGGCCGCCTCCAGGAGGGGGCGCACGTAGAGGGCGGGGTTCTCGATGCCCGCCTGCGCGAGAATGCGCGTCGTCTGCACGGTGATACCGGCGATGAAGTTAGCGCCGTGAGCGAGGCCGGCGTGGTAGAGGGGGCGGTCCTCCTCGGCGACGACGACGGGTTCGCCGCCCATTTCGACGACGAGGGCCTGGGAGATCGGCAGGAAGGGAGCGGCCGCCGTCACCGCGAAGGGCGTTCCGACGAGGCGCGCCACGTCGACGCTGGTCCCCGTGAACGTCATTGCCGGGTGGATGGCCAGCGGGATCGCACCAGCGGCCGCGGCCGCACTGAGCAGCCCGACGCCCGATGCACCGGACAGGTGGATGACGATGTGCCCGCTCTGCCAGGCCCCCAGGTCGGCCAGGCCTCTCACGAGCGGGCCAATCTGGTCGTCGGGAACGGCCACGATGACCACCTCGGAGCGGCGCACGACCTCCTCGGGCGTGGCAATCGGAACGCCGGGGAGCATCGCGTCCGCGCGCTCAC
The DNA here is from genome assembly GCA_000411415.1 of Actinomyces sp. HPA0247. Taxonomy (GTDB): domain Bacteria; phylum Actinomycetota; class Actinomycetes; order Actinomycetales; family Actinomycetaceae; genus Pauljensenia. The sequence goes on from KE150450.1 coordinate 469,566, forward strand.
GGGAGGCCTCAGACGAGGCGGAAACGGCGACGATCTGGTGCCCGACCGCGCGCAGGGCGGAGCCGATGACGGGGCCGACGTGGCCCATGCCGATGATGCCGATTCCGAGGCGTCCGGGGGTGCTCATACCTCCATTGTCGCCGATCGCCGCGCTACTTGTCGTCCTCCGCGCGCTGTGAGGTCGCCTCGACGATCGCGGTGACACGCGAGAGCCAGCGCTCGCTGCCCTCAGCCTCGCGACGAATTTTCGAGGCCTGCGACAGCTGCGCCCACAGCTCCAGCGAGCGGCCCGTCTCGACGTGCTCGGCCATGGACGCGACCGGACCCGGAACCAGCTCGGCACGCACGGAAGCGACGCCGCGCCACCGCTGAACGGGCCCCTGATGCAGCGAGACCGACTGGATGCGCGTCAGTGGGATGATCGAGAAACGCAGGTTGAAAAACCCGTCGCGGATCGCGAACACGGTGTCGGTCAAGCCGAAGGCGCGGCGGCCGTACTCGAGCGGATCCAGGATCCTCGCGCTCGGCGGGATCGGAGTCATCCACTGGTTCTCGCGCGTACCGACGCGCAGCGCCTCGAGGAAGCCGTCAGGATCGTTGACGCCCAGATCCGGGATCGCCATCGCAATCGCCTGCATGACCTCCGCGCGAGTGCCGACGGGAAGCAGCACATCCGAGGCCACATCGACCTTCATGCCCTTGTTTTTCTCGTCCTGCGTGTGCGCCGCGTTGCCGGCCTGCGTGATCTCCACGCGATACCAGCCAAACAGTCGCCAGATGAGCGGCTGAGTCACCTCGACGGCATGGATGCGCCCCGGCGGGATCGTCACGTGGCGACGAGCCGTCAGGCCGCGGTCGATGCGCACGCCGTCCGCGGCGATCGCCGCGGTGAAGCCGAACTCCCGATCGAAACGCGCCCAGACGCCAGCCAGGAGACTGAACGCGCCCGCCAAGATGCCCAGGAAGCTCATGATCGACGTGACACCGACAACTCCAATGAGGAATCCGTTCAAACCGATCAGGAAGACGCCGAAGAACAGGGCGACCACGTTGTCGATGCTCGCCAGCATGGACACCAGGAGCGTGACGAAGCCGACCTTGAAAACGGGGCGCTCCGGGGCCTCCAGCGGTGTCTTTGTCGTCGCCGCGCGGGCCGAGGCACCGGCGAGGTCGGCGGGATCCACGACCTCGTCGATCGCACCCGAAGCGAGCGCGAGGAGAAGCGCACGCAGCTCCTCCAACTGGGCGGCAGGCAGCAGGCCCAGTTTGATATTCGAGTCGGCCCCTCCAGCAACCTCGATGTCCAGATATCCGAGGCCAAGGATGCGCCCCACGAGCGAATACGACACGTTGATCGTCTGAATGCGCGTCAGCCGCGCGTGACGCTGGGTGCGCGTGAGGATACCGGCGCGGTACCAGATCGCCGTGTTGCTCACCGCGTAGCGGGTCTTCCTCCACGACAGGTAGCAGTACGCACCCGCGAGCGCGAGAACGATGCCCGCCGCAATCAGAAGGCCTAGGAAAATGCCCGTGGTTGCGAGCCATGGCGGCGTCTCACCGCTCAGCATGCGCCCAATCGCGGACGCATTGCTCAGGGACACCACGCCAACGACGCCTGCGATACTCCCCGCCACGCGAGGAACGTAGGTGAGGGGATGAAGCGGCTTCCAGTCCTCGGGGGCGATGCCGCCCACGGAGAGGTCAGTGCTCATAGGCCCATCAGCTCCGCCGAGCCGCGCTCCGCCAGGACGTCACGCAGACGCGCCGCGTCCGCGACCGGCACGCCGCCCAGCGTCGCGTCGGTCTTCGCGCTCGCGGTCGAGAGCTTGATCGTCGAGATGCCGAGCAGGCGCAGGACGGGCCCCTGATAGATGTCGACGTACTGGATGCGGCCGTAGGGCACGAGGGTCATCGAGCGCTTGAGAACGCCGCGGCGGATGACGAAGTCCGTCTCCGCCAGGGCGTAGCGCAGGGCTCGCACCTGAGCGGGCACGAGCCACAGGCACACCAGTGCGATGGCGGCGGGCACGAGCATGAGCCACCACAGCGCCGGAATATCGACGATGAGGACGAGCGCGGAGATCAGGCCACACAGGGCGCCGCAGGCCGCGAGGGCGTTACCGAGGCGCAGGGTCGCGAGTTTGGCGGATACGTGCTGAAATTCGACGCCCTCGGGCGAGAGGACGTCCACTGAGCTGCGGGATGACATGCTTCAATTCTTGCACATCTTTTCCGCGCCTTTTCTCGTCATTTGCTCCCGCGTGGCCGCCCGAAGTGGCGAAGCAAACAAAAGCAGCGCCCACGCTCCCACCTACCTCACAGGAAACATTCAGACACATAGGCGACACTGGACGCATGAGCACCCCGGGAACTGAAGCAAAACTCCTCGTCGTCGACGACGAACCCAACATCCGCGACCTCCTCGCCTCCTCGCTGCGTTTCGCCGGCTTCGACGTCGTCACCGCCGAGGACGGCAGCGGCGCATTCCACGAAGCCCAGGCCTCGCGCCCCGACCTCATCGTCCTCGACGTCATGCTCCCCGACATGGACGGCTTCACCGTCACCAGGCGCCTGCGCGACGCCGGCATCACGATCCCCGTCCTCTTCCTCACCGCGCGCGACGACATGCGCGACAAGATCCAGGGCCTGACCGTCGGCGGCGACGACTACGTCACCAAGCCCTTCGGCCTCGAAGAGGTCGTCGCCCGCATCCGCGCCATCCTGCGCCGCACCATGGGCTCCGAAGAAGACGACGCACTCCTGCGCGTCGGAGACCTCGTCATCGACGAGGACGCCCACGAAGTCACGCGCGCGGGCGTGCCCATCGACCTGTCCCCCACCGAATTCAAGCTCCTGCGATACCTCGTCATCAACGCCGGACGCGTCGTCTCCAAGATGCAGATCCTCGACCACGTCTGGGAATACGACTGGGACGGCGAAGTCGCCATCGTCGAGTCCTACATCTCCTACCTGCGACGCAAGCTCGCCGTCGAAGGATCCTCCGGCGAACTGATCCATACCAAGCGCGGAGTCGGCTACATCCTGCGCGCTGAGGACTGACGTGCGCCCCGGCCTCGCTCAACGGATCGAAGCGTGGTGGGATTCCAAACCCCTCTCCTCCCAGCTCGTCACGCTCATCACCTCCCTGCTCGCCGTCGGACTCTCACTGTCCGGAACAGTCATGATCGGCCTGTTGCAGCGCCACCTCACCTCCCAAATCGACGACCAGCTCATCGCAACCGCCCACACGCTGCAGATCTCCGCCTCCACAGCCACCTTCTCCGCCGACGGCCAAGGCGGCATCCCCACCCTCTACTACATCCACATCCGCAACACCGACGGGACCGACCGCTACTTCTACTCAGAAGACACCCTCAAAGTCTCGGGCAAACCCGACCTTCCCGACCTCGTCGACACCTCCTCGGCCCCCATCTCCTCGTTCCGCACCCTGCCCATCACCGTCTCCTCCTCGAAGATGGGCCTCGGGTGGCGCGCCCTCGTCGTCCCCGTGTACGAGCAGGACTCCGGGCAGTTCTCCGGATACATGACCATCGCCCTGCCCCTGTCGGACATGCAGCACACGCTGCGCACGACGGCCTCCTACTTCGCGGTCGCCGGCTCAATCATCGTCCTCATCGGAGGCTGGACCGGCCGCGTCCTCGTGCGCCGCGCCCTCCTTCCCCTGCGTTCCATCGAGTCCACCGCCGGCAAAATCGCCGCCGGAGACCTCACGAAGCGAGTCACCCCCCACCCCGTCACCACGGAAGTCGGCTCCCTCGCCCTCTCACTCAACACCATGCTCACCCAAGTCGAGCAATCCTTCGAGGCGCGCCAAGCCTCGGAACAAAAAATCAAGCGCTTCGTCTCCGACGCCTCCCACGAGCTACGCACACCCCTGGCCGCCATCTCCGGATACTGCGAGCTCTACGCCATGGGCGGCGTCCCCGCCGAACGCACCGACGAAGTCATGGGCCGCATCGCCTCCGAATCATCGCGCATGGCCACCCTCGTCGAAGACCTCCTCACCCTCGCCCGCCTCGACGAAGGCCGCCCCCTCGACATCACCGACATCGACCTCGTCAAACTCGCCGACAACGCGGTCTTCGACCTCCAAGCACTCGACCCCACGCGCACGGTCGGACTCACCGGCATCAGCGGACGCACACCCCCCATGACCCTCATCATCCCCGGCGACCGCGACCGCATCTCCCAGGTCTTCACCAACCTCATCGGCAACATCGTCCGCTACACGCCCGAAGGCTCCCCCGTCGAAATAGCCCTCGGACGCAGCGGTGACACCGCCATCGTCGAGCTCCGCGACCACGGCCCCGGCATCGACGAAACTGACCGCGGGCGCGTCTTCGAACGCTTCTACCGCGCCGACAGCTCACGCAACCGAAAATCCGGCGGATCCGGCCTCGGCCTCGCCATCGTCTCCGGGATCCTCGCAGCTCACAGGGGCAACGCATCGCTCAGCAAGACGAAAGGCGGTGGACTCACCGTCCGCATCGAGCTCCCCACGACGTGAACGACATAACGAGCAGAACTCACGCTCTCGACTTTTCCGCTCAATTTAGGCCATTTCCACCCCAACAGTTCATGCGAAACGATCGGGATTTTCCCCGATTTTTTACCAACGAACGTGACCTTCGCTCAAAAGCGCACTAGCATGGCTCGGGTATTCCTCAGCAAGGAGAGTGGCCCATGGGTGCTCAAGCACCTCAGTGGCTGCTGACGTCTTTCGTTGACGCCATGCAGCAAATCGGCGCAACCGCGAGCCAAACCGACCTCGAACAAGAGGGCGCCAACCTCGCGGAGCGCTGGAGCGCGCCCGAACGCCAGATGCACAACCTGCGTCGGCTCATGAACACGCTCACCTACATCGATGAAATTTCCTCGTCCGCGCACGACCCCGACATCCTGCGCGTCGCCGCGTGGTACCACGGCGCCTTCCTCAACAAGGCCCTCGAGATCAAACTCGGCGGGTTCCAGGCGAACTTCGCCTCCACCCGCTGCATCGATCACGCGCACAACCGCCTCACCAACCTCGGCGTGCCCGAGGAGGTCGTCGTCCGCGTCGATGAGCTCATCGCCTTCCTGACGCGCCACCGCGCACCGCGCACCGACTTCGACGCGCAGGTGCTCGTCGACGCCGACCTGGCTTGCCTGTCGTGCAGCCCGCAGGATTACAAGAAGCTGCGGTGCTCACTGCGCGCCGAGCTCAGCGAGCTCGACGATTTGCAATTCATCAAAGCACGCATGGCGCTCGTCAAGAAGCTCCTCAGCTACGAGACGATCTACCAGTCCCCCCTCGGCTCCACCTGGGAAGACACCGCCCGCGCGAACCTCGAGGTCGAACTGACCCGTCTCGAGCGCGAGAAGGCCCAGCTGTGCCAGGCAGCCCAGACCGAGGACACGGACGACACCGAGGAGGCGGACGACACCGACGAAGTCGTGGAGAACTCCACGACGACGACCGGCACGTTGATCATCAAGCGCCGCTCGATCAAGAAGCGCATCCCCGTCGCTTCCGCGGACGACGAGGCAACGTCCACCGGAGTCCTGCCTCGCAAGATCGAGGAAAACACGGATTCCGACGAGGACGTGGAAACCACCTCCTCCCTCGAATCCGCCGTCGAATCCCTGGACCTTCCGACCGCCGACTGACGAGGCCGCGGCTGGCACCTGCTTGTCAGGCCATCCGACGCGTCGACCAATGGAGCCGTCCTCCCCACTCGGGGGGCGGCTCCATCACTTTGCTCTGCACGTTCAGGCTGCTCGGTGCGCCCATGGGCGGCGGGCCAGCATGATGTCGCGTGTCGCACTTGGCTCCACCACGATCCCGCAGCACCCGCATCCAGCCCCACACCCCTTATTCCTGCACCGACACCCAATTTCGCATGCAATTCCCCCGCGACTATTTCAAACCTTGAATTCATAACGTTGGAATTGCAACGTTTCCAGACTTTGTTGAAACTTCACCCAATCGAATTGCATGCGACTTTTCTAGAGGAATCCCCTGCCGCCACCCACCGGCACCGCGACCAGGCCCCCTCACCCAGCCATCACGCACGCCATTGCTTCACCCACCCCCAATTTCGCATGCAATTCCCCCGCGACTATTTCAAACCTTGAATTCATAACGTTGGAATTGCAACGTTTCCAGACTTTGTTGAAACTTCACCCAATCGAATTGCATGCGACTTTTCTAGAGGAATCCCCTGCCGCCACCCACCGGCACCGCGACCAGGCCCCCTCACCCAGCCATCACGCACGCCATTGCTTCACCCACCCCCAATTTCGCATGCAATTCCCCCGCGACTATTTCAAACCTTGAATTCATAACGTTGGAATTGCAACGTTTCCAGACTTTGTTGAAACTTCACCCAATCGAATTGCATGCGACTTTTCTCGGGGAATGCCCCGGCATCATCCCCGGGCACCGCAGCCTGTCCCTCTGGGAGCTCGTCCGTCAGCAGCACAGGCATACCTCGGGGCTATCCACAGGCACTTTCCCATCAGGCAGTTATCCACAGGGTTTCATTTCTGCCTGGATCACGCGCTGTCACGCGCGTAGCGTCGATGTCGACGGACCCACCCGGGGTCCCACAAAGGAGTGACATCATGACCGCATACGCCGTCGACGCCGAACAGATTTCCGCCGCAGCCGCCCAGGCTTGCGCAACCGCATCCACCATCCGTAGCGAAGTCGATACGATGATGGCCCAACTTTTAGCACTGCAGGACTCGTGGACCGGCGGCGCTCAGGTGAACTTCCAGGCATCCATCACCCAGTGGCAAGCCGTCCAAGCGCAGACGCACGACGCCCTTGACGGCATCTCCACGCAACTACAGGCGGCCGCCGCGACCTACTCCGATGCAGAGGCCCACTCCGCCGCGCTCTTCGCTGGAGCCTAACCCGCCCACTCGGAGCAGCAATTCCGGCCAGGGCTCCTACGCCTCGTGCCAATGCCTCGGGCTGGTAGACAGACGCCTGGGGGCGGGACCCTGACGAGTCCCGCCCCCAGGCGGATCAGCTTAACGCCGAGCGGCTCAGTACATGCCGCCCATGCCAGCAGCCGCATCGTCGCCACCCGCGGCCGGAGCCTCGGGCTTGTCGGCAACGACGGCCTCGGTCGTCAGGAACATGCCTGCGATCGACGCGGCGTTCTGCAGCGCGGAACGGGTGACCTTGACCGGGTCGGAGATGCCCGCGGCCATGAGGTCGGTGTACTCGCCGGTCGCAGCGTTCAGGCCGTGGCCGGGCTCCATGTGAGCAACGCGGTCGGCGACCACGCCACCCTCGACGCCCGCGTTCTCAGCGATCTGCTTGAGCGGAGCGGAGATAGCCAGGCGCACGATGTTCACGCCGGTCGCCTCGTCGCCGGTGAGAGCATCGAGCTTGGGCAGCGCCACGGTGGCAGCCTGGATCAGGGCGACGCCGCCGCCGGCGACCAGGCCCTCTTCGGAAGCCGCGCGAGCGTTACGAACGGCGTCCTCGATGCGGTGCTTGCGCTCCTTGAGCTCAACCTCGGTGGCCGCGCCGGACTTGATGACGGCGACGCCGCCAGCCAGCTTGGCGAGGCGCTCCTGCAGCTTCTCGCGGTCGTAGTCGGAGTCGGTGTTCTCGATCTCCTGGCGGATCTGGCGCACGCGGGCATCCAGCATGTCCTTGTCGCCAGCGCCCTCGACGATGGTGGTCTCATCCTTGGAGACGACGATCTTGCGGGCGCGGCCCAGCAGCTCGAGGTCAGCGTTCTCGAGGGAGAGGCCGACGGTCTCGGAGATGACCTGGCCGCCCGTCAGGATGGCCATGTCCTGCAGCATCGCCTTGCGGCGCTCACCGAAGCCGGGGGCCTTGACGGCCACGGACTTGAAGGTGCCGCGGATCTTGTTGACGACCAGCGTGGCGAGGGCTTCACCCTCGACATCCTCGGCGATGATCGCGAGGGGCTTGCCGGTCTGCATGACCTTCTCCAGGACGGGGACGATGTCCTTGACGTTGGAGATCTTGGAGTCCATGAGGAGGACGTAGGCGTCCTCGAGGACGGCTTCCTGGCGCTCCTGGTCGGTCACGAAGTAGGCCGACAGGTAGCCCTTGTCGAAGCGCATACCCTCGGTGGTCTCCAGGGTGGTGTCGAAGGAGTTGGTCTCCTCGACGGTCACGACGCCCTCGGCGCCGACCTTCTCGAAGGCCTCGGCAATGAGCTTGCCGATGGCGGGATCGTTGGCGGAGATGGAGGCCGTGGCAGCGATCTGCTCGGTGGTCTCGACGGGCTTGGCGTCGGCGTGCAGCTGGGCGACGATGGCCTCGACGGCCTGGTCGATGCCGCGCTTGAGGGCGATCGGGTTGGAGCCGGCGGCAACGTTACGCAGGCCCTCGTGGACCAGCGCCTGTGCCAGAACGGTCGCGGTGGTCGTGCCGTCACCCGCGACGTCGTCGGTCTTCTTGGCAACTTCCTTCACCAGCTCGGCGCCGATGCGCTCGAACGGATCGTCCAGGTCGATTTCCTTGGCGACGGAAACGCCATCCTTGGTGATCGTGGGGGCGCCCCACTTCTTGTCGAGCACGACGTTGCGACCCTTGGGGCCAAGCGTCACCTTGACGGTGTCGGCCAGCAGGTTGAGGCCGCTCTCCATGCCACGACGGGCATCTTCATCAAACTTGATGATCTTGCTCATTGAAAATGTGTCCTTCCGCGATGCGGATCGGGTTCGATGCCCGCGACGGACGGCCGCTTGTGTGAGACGACCTCATCGAACCGATGCTCTTATCACTCTCCATGTCGGAGTGCTAAATAAGATTTTGGCACTCACCACCCCAGAGTGCAAGGCGAGGTCGCAGAGCTTGAGTCGGATGCGCTCAGGGCGTAACGCGCGAGGCCGAGGGTAAGCACGTATAGCACTCCCCATCGGGCATGATCGAGGCGTCAGACTGAGGCAACACGTGGCCCTCTCTACATCCGTTCACGAGGTCTCACACAGACCGCGCGCGATGATATGGACGAGGTGACAACACGCCGTCGAACCCCACCCCCATCGAATACGAGGAAGCTCGTCGAAGCCGATGCACGGAGCATGGATCTACTACCCGAGAGTTCCACGTCTCATGCGCGACGACCGTCGACGAATTTCCTCCAGGTGCGTGAGGAACCGGAATTCATCCTGCACGACCTCGCTGGACCATACCCGGTACAAAACTCTCCCAGCACACACCCCCGACGGGCCCACCCGGTATAAAACTCTCCCAGTACACACCCCCGACGGGCCCACCCAGTACAAAACTCTCCCAGCACGCCCCAAAACGCTGTTTTTGGCCCATTTTGCGCCAGCAGGGAGAGTTTTGTCCCGCTTCCGCCACCAACACGACGAGCGGGGCGAAAAAAATCACGCACCAACACGCCACCACACCCCAATCTGGCCCCAATAACGCACCCCTCCCCCAATTTCGCATGCAATTCGGTTGCCTGAACTTTCAACAAAACCCAGAAACGTTGCAATTCCAACGATATGAATTCAAAGTTTGAAATAGCCAAAAGGGAATTGCATGCGAAATTACCGTGCCGACAGGGCTGGTCGCGGTGCCAGGCCGCGGTGCTAGTGGGCGGCGGCGGAGCCTGGCTGCGGTGCCCGTGGGCGGTGGCAGGGCCTGGCCGGGCTTCGAGGCGACGCGCCGAGCCGAAGGCTCGCGGCGCGGACGGCTCGCGGGCGGGCCGCCGCCCACGGGCACGCCAAGCAGCCCGGCCCCACAACCGGGTCCCCCACCGCCCGGAACATCAGCGGCGCCACCAACACCGCCGGAACATCAGCGGCGCAACACACTACCGAGGCATAGCAAAGCCGCCCGGCCCCGCAGGGGCCGGGCGGCTCACCCAGTATCAGAGGATCATCGAAGAATCACGACAATATCGGGATTACCGAGACCGCTTTCCTGGCGCACGTTCGAGATGCCGAGCTTCGAGGCAATGTCCTTGGCGGTGCCTTCCATCCGGGGATCCTCGTAGAAGACGGTAGACGTCTGAGTGGTCCAGCCGTCGGCGTTCGCGGCGCTGGTCCCCGCGTATCCGGCCTGGTTCAGGATCTGGGCCTGCTGGCTGGCGTACCCCTGAGTGCCGGTGCCGTTGAGGACCTGAATGACGGCGCCGTGGTCAGGCTCTGAGGTAGCCGCCGGGGAGGACGAGCTCGGGGAAGGCGTGGGCTCGGCGGAAGGGGTGGCATCGACTGTGGGCGCGGCGCTGGGGCTCGCGGACGCACTGGGCGTCGTCGCGGCAACGGTCGGCGTGGTCGTGGCCGACGTCGTGGTCTGTTGGCGCGACAGGGCGGTCGCCGCTGCCCATCCGAGGGCCGGAACGATCACGAGGATGGCCAGGAAAGGCCACACGTTCTTCCACTTGGACGGCTTGGGGCGGTGCATGCCGACGGGCATATCTTCGCCGGCGCGGTCAAATTCATCCCTGGGGTACTGAGAACTCACGCGTTCAGACTATCGGATAAGAGGGAGTGGGGCGCAAGTGGCGCGCGGGGAATGTGGCGTGGCTTGTGCGGCATTAGGCTGATGCTATGAGTGAACACAATCCCCGTCCGCTGACTGAATTGATTGATCCGGGTTGGGCTCGGGCACTCGCCCCGGTGGAGGGGCGCGTCCACGAGTTGGGCGCGATGCTGGCGACCGAGGTCGAGGAGGGGCGCGGCTACCTGCCTGCCGGCACGGATGTGCTGCGCGCGTTTACGTACCCGTTCGACAAGGTGAAGGTTCTGATTGTCGGGCAGGACCCGTATCCGACGCCGGGCCATGCGATGGGTTTGTCGTTTTCGGTGCGCCCGGGGGTGGCGCTCCCCAAGTCGCTGATCAACATTTTCCGCGAGCTGAGCGAGGACATGGGCGTGCCTGTTCCGACGTCGGGGGATCTGACGCCGTGGTGCGAGCAGGGCGTGTGTCTGCTGAACCGCGTGTTGACGGTGCGTCCGGGTGCGCCGACGTCGCATCGAGGCCGGGGCTGGGAGGAGGTCACGCAGTGCGCGATTGATGCGCTGGTGTCCCGCACGAGGCCGGATGGCTCGCGTGCGCCTCTCGTGGCGATCCTGTGGGGTAAGGACGCACAGTCGCTCACGCCACGCCTCGGCGAGACACCGATTATCGCGTCGGCGCACCCGTCGCCACTGTCGGCGTATCGCGGATTTTTCGGCTCGCGGCCGTTTTCGCGGGCGAATGAGCTGCTGGAAGCACAGGGGACGTCCGGCGTGGATTGGTCGCTGGGCATCTCTCATTGACGAGGCCGGGGCACCTCGCCTGATCGGGCGACGGTGGGGTGCGGCTGCGGTGCCGCGGTGAGGGACTCCATGGAGCCGGCTATCGGACTCGAACCGATGACCTGCTGTTTACAAGACAGCTGCTCTACCAACTGAGCTAAGCCGGCGGCGGACACTAGTGTGCCACAGGTGGGGGCTCCGGCGCGCGCGGGCGACGGTGCGTGGCCGGTCGCACGGATGCGACGCAGCGATGACTGTGGGGGTGGGGCCGCGCAGCGGTCCCACCCCCACAGTGCCGACAGGCTCAGTTGGAGCTGTTGGTCGTTTCGGAGCTCTGGGTGTTGTCGGCCCCGCTCTGGGAGGGTTCGGTGGCCTCGGGGGCCGTGGTTGAATCGGTGCCCTGGGTGGCGGAATCGGTGATGCCGTATTCCTGGGCGATGGTCTGGCGCAGCGCGGGCAGCTGGGTGCCGAGCGGGATCACCGTGGAGTGATCCTTGACGAGTTCGGGGGTGCCGAGGCTTCCGTTGCGGCCGCTGTATCCGGCGTTCTGCCAGGCGGTGGTCGAGGCCTTGAGGTAGTCGTCGACCGCGTTCACGGGGAAGGTGTCGATGACGCTGGAGGGGACGCCCACCTCGGCTGCGATGACCTTGACCTGCTTCCAGGAGGCGTCGAGGTTCTGGACGACGGTGCCGTTGGAGGCCTGGAACTGGCTGCGGAAGTAGGCGAGCAGGGCGTGGTGGAAGTCCACCCACTTGTCGGGTGCCTTTTGCGCGACGACCAGGGAGGCGCTGGCAGCGGGCTTCAGGTAGTCCATGTTGACGGTGATGACGGGCTGCAGCTCGATGTTGTAGTGGCCTTCGGCCGCCCACGTGGTGAGGTCCGCACCCATGTACGCGTCGAGGTCGGCGCACGCGTGGCAGGAGTAGTCGAAGTATTCGGTGAGGGTGGGCAGGTTCGGGTCGGCTTCGGCGACCACGCCGTTCGCGTTGACGATGATCGGGCGTCCGTCGGCGTAGGGGCCGAGGACCTGGGATGCGTCGACGTTGTGTGCAGCGTTGACCTGCGCCTGCTGCTTCCAGATGACGCCGCCGACGGCGGCGGCGATGGCGAGGACGATCGCGGCGACGGCGGAGATGACGATGATGCGGGTGCGGCGGTCGGCGCGCTCCTGTGCTTGGCGCATCTGCGCGGCTTTGGCGCGCACGGGGTCGACGGTCGGCTTCTTCTTCTGAGCCATGAACTCACCCTCCAAAGTAGTTGAATGTTGCAATAGTATCGGGCGCGGTCCTCCCGCGCTTAGTGCGCCAGCCCACCCGTGACGATCAGCCACGCACCTGCAAGGAACCCTCCACAGCCTACCGCGAGGAGCGCGCGCCCCCATGCAGGACGCACGATCGCGCGCAGCGATGTCGCCATCCCGACGCGCAGATCCGCGGCAAACGGCATCAGCCACGCCGCCAGGAGAGTGACGCTCGCGAGCGCCCATACGATAATCGTCCCACGCGGATCGCCCAACCAGTAATCGTCACGATCAAGGCTCGCGGCGGTGGCAATGTCGGCCGGCCAGGACCAGAGGATGCGCCCCTCGCGGGAGTAGGACACGAAAGCCCAGATCGCGTAGGGAACGAGCCCTCCCACGACAAGGCCGAGGGCGGTGGTGAGGACCGAGCGCACGAGCAGGATCGGGGACATAGCGATGACAGCCGCACCGTCCGAGGCCTTGGGGCCGCGCAGGATGCGGCGCCTCTCGAGCCACCGATTCATGGCGCCGACCAGGCCGAAGGCGGTCAGGGCGATGCCGACGATGAGGGTGCCGCTCATGCCGAGCAGGAAGGGCAGCGCAGCCAGGAGTGCGAGGAGTGCGGCGCTGGAGATCCAGGCGCTCTTCTTCGCCGGGGACGAGGCCGACTCGCCCTGCGCGCCGACCGCGGTCTGGCCGGGGTTCCACTGCTGTCCCGCCCCCATCGGCGAGGACGCGAAGGCCGCTTGAGGCGGGAGCTGCTGCCCGTATCCGGGCGCCACGCCGGGACCTGCACCGTTGCCGCCCCATGATTCCCCGTAGCCGCCCTGGACCCCCTGGTAGTGAGGCTGCGGATAGGGAGCCATCACCTCGGTAGGATCCGCGTCGTCGACGACCTGCCACGTGTCAGTCGCATCATCGTGCCAGGCGACCTCATCGACATCATCTTCCCAGTCACCGTATCCCTCGGCGACGGATGCGGTGTCCACGACGTCGGTGTGGTCATTTGCCGCAGTGAACTCCGAGGCATCGCGGCGCGGATGCTGGGGATAGGAGACGGCGCGCGCACCCGAGGCATCAGGGCGCTGCCCCGCATCCTCCCACTCAGGAGGCGCGGCGATTTCCTGCGGGTCGGAGCTGACCATCTGCGTGCGCATGCCGGTGTCGAGGAGCTGAGCCCAGTTCACGGTCACGTAGTCGAGCTCTCCGGGCGCCCATCCGACGGCGCTCATGAGGTCGGCGACGATCAGGGAGGGCGACGGACGCTCGTCCGGATCGGGGCAGAGCCCGCCCGCGAGCGCGTCGGCGACCATGGGATGCAATCCGGCGAGGTCAGGGTCCCCCTCGAGGACACGCAGCATGGTGGCGGAGACGTCCCCCTTGCCGAACGGCGGGCGGCCGGTCGCGCAGGACAGCAACGTCGCACACCAGGCCCACCAGTCCGATTCTTTCGTGGCGCCGTGTCCCTGGAGCAGTTCGGGCGCAGTGTATCCGGCAGTCCCGGACACGAGGCCTGTGCTGGTCAGGTGCTGATCCGACGTCGCCATCGCAATGCCGAAATCGATGAGAACGGGGCCGCGCGGCGAACAGATGATGTTGGAGGGCTTGATATCGCGGTGAATGATGTTCGCGTGGTGGACCGCCGCAATCGTGGAGGCCAGGTGATACGACAGAGCTGCGACACCGCGCAGCGGGACCGGTCCGGAGACGAGGATTTCCGCGAGCGTGGGCCCCTCGACGTATTCCGAGACCACAAAGGGCTGCGTCGCCTCCGTCTCCGCGTCAACGATGTGCGCGACGAAGGGCGAGCGCACGGAGTTCACGGTGCGCGTCTCACGTTCGAGGCGCGCACGCGACGCCTCCGAAGCCGCCATCGCGGGGTGCATGGCTTTGAGGGCGACACGCGTGCCACCCCCGTCTTCGGCAAGCCAGACCGTTCCCGCGCCGCCCGTTCCGAGTCGGCGGATCAGCCTGTAGCCGCCCAGTTCCTCGCCTTCTTCCACGCCCTCAGCCTACCTGGCCCCTCCCCCATCTGCGGCCATCCGCTCGGGGCGGCCCCGGCCTCGTCCCCGTCATCGGCGAGGAAAAACGCACCGAGAATCCACGATCTGAGCCGAACTGTACACCCGCGCGCGAGCGTGCTAACTTCACCATTAGTCGCGCGCGCGGAATGATCCGTGTTCGCGGCTCCGTGGGCGAAGACGCTCCACGGTCACCCACTACGGATCGTCCGGCACGTACCTGCCGGTGGGAAGGAAAACTCCATGGCAACCGTCACTTTTGACAAGGCGACCCGCATCTACCCGGGTTCCGACAAGCCCGCCGTCGACCAGCTCGACCTCGAAATCAAGGACGGCGAGTTCCTCGTCCTCGTCGGCCCTTCCGGCTGCGGTAAGTCCACCTCGCTGCGCATGCTCGCGGGCCTGGAGGACGTCAACTCCGGTCGCATCCTCATCGGCGACAAGGACGTCACGGACGTTCCGCCGAAGAACCGCGACATCGCGATGGTCTTCCAGAACTACGCCCTCTACCCCCACATGTCGGTGCGCGAGAACATGGGCTTCGCCCTGAAGATCGCCGGCACCCCCAAGGAAGAGATCAACAAGCGCGTCGAAGAGGCCGCTAAGATCCTCGACCTGGAGCCCTACCTGGACCGCAAGCCCAAGGCCCTGTCCGGTGGCCAGCGTCAGCGCGTCGCCATGGGCCGCGCGATCGTCCGTAAGCCCCAGGTGTTCCTCATGGACGAGCCCCTGTCGAACCTGGACGCGAAGCTGCGTGTCCAGACCCGTACGCAGATCGCCTCCCTGCAGCGTGAGCTCGGCGTCACCACCGTGTACGTCACCCACGACCAGACCGAGGCTCTGACGATGGGCGACCGCATCGCGGTCCTCGCCGGCGGCCTCCTCCAGCAGTGCGGCACCCCGCAGGAGATGTACGAGCGTCCCGCCAACGAGTTCGTCGCAGGCTTCATCGGCTCCCCCGCCATGAACCTGGGCACCTTCACGGTCGACGGCGAGTGGGCCAAGCTCGGCCCCGCACGCGTGGCCGTCTCCGAGGCCGCCCGCGCCGCGATGACCGCTGAGGACGGCGGAAAGATCAAGATCGGCTTCCGTCCCGAGGGCCTGGAAGTCGTCTCCGGCGACACCGAGGGCACCATCCCCGTCGAGGTTGACTTCGTCGAGGAGCTCGGCTCGGACGCCTACGTGTACGGCCACCTGGCCGGCGCCGCCGAGGGCGAGGCCCTGGGCTCGGGCGCCGAGGGCACCGGCAAGCAGCTGATCGTGCGCGTCCCCCCGCGCACCGCTCCCGCGCGCGGCGGCGTCCTGCACGTGCGCATCCGCGAGGGCCAGCAGCACAACTTCTCCGCTGCGACGGGTGCTCGCCTGCCCGAGTGACGCCTAGCGCTCGCGCACAGCGATAATCGGCCCCGGCCTCGTCCTCTCGTACCTCCTGGACGAGGCCGGGGTTTCCCTGTGCCCGCATGTGTTCTTGGCCGCGACTAGGTGCAATATCGAGTCGGGGCTATACGTGAGGCGTTCAAGATGCGACAATAAGCCCTATGGCTTTGGACATCACGGCGGCCGCAGTCGACCCCGCCCTTCTGGACCTCCCCTGGGATGTTCCCCTGGAGGAGTGGCCGTCCAGCCTACTCGCGGCGCTGCCTCGCGGCATTTCCCGCCACGTCGTGCGCTTCGTGAACCTGTCCGGCCGCGTGCTCGCGGTCAAGGAGATCGGCCCGACCGTCGCCCATCACGAGTACGACCGCCTGCGCGACCTGAAGCGCCTGGACGCCCCGTCCGTCCAGCCGGTCGCCGTCATCACGGGCCGCGAGTCCCCCGAGGGCGAGGAACTCAACGCGGTTCTCATCACCGAGCACCTGCAGTTCTCCCTCCCCTACCGCGCGTTATTTTCCCTGTCGATGCGCGAGGACACCGCGACGCGCCTCATCGACGCGCTCGCGCTTCTCCTCGTGCGCCTGCATCTCCTGGGCTTCTACTGGGGCGACGTCTCCCTGTCGAACACGCTGTTCCGCCGCGACGCGGGCGAGTTCGCCGCCTACCTGGTCGACGCCGAGACCGGCGAGCTGTACCCCAAGCTCACCGACGGCCAGCGCGGGTACGACGTCGACCTGGCCCGCACGAACATCATCGGCGAGCTCATGGACCTCCAGGCCGGCGGGTTCTTCCCCGAGGACTCCGACCCCATCGACGTCGGCGACCGCATCCGCACCCAGTACGACCTGCTGTGGAACGAGGTCACGGCCGAGGAGTCGATCCCCAACGACCAACGCCAGTACCTCGTCAGTGAACGCATCCGCCGACTCAACGACCTCGGTTTCGACGTTGCCGAACTGCACATGTCTACCGATTCGTCCGGCGAGCGCCTCGTCATTCAGCCCAAAGTGGTCGACGCCGGTCACCACAACCGCAAGTTCATGCGTCTGACCGGCATGGACGTCGGCGAGCACCAGGCTGCGCGTCTCCTCGCCGACATCGACACGTGGCGCGCGACGAACGGCTTCCAGGACCTTCCCCTCGAGCAGGCCGCCCACGAGTGGCTCACCGACGAGTTCGCCCCCGTCGTGCGCGCCATTCCGCGCGAGCTGGCCGGCAAGCTGGAGCCCGCCCAGCTGTACCACGAGTACCTGGAGCACCGCTGGTACATGGCCCAGCAGGCAGGCCACGATGTCACGCGTGACGAGGCTCTGGCCTCGTACATCGAGACGATCCTGCCCTCCAAGCGCGACGAAGCCGTCCTCATCGAGCCCGGTCCAGGGCGCTCGTCCATATTCAGCGCGGAGTCGAACCCCGACCTATGGTGAGGGGGTACAACTTCTCACCTCGCTCACGCTAGGAGGATCCATGTCCGAATTCCCCCGCATCATCGCCCACAGGGGCGCGTCCTCGCTCGCGCCGGAAAACACGATCGCCGCGTTCTCGAAGGCCATGGAGGTCGGCGCCCGCTGGTTCGAGTTCGACGTGGACATCACGGGTGACGGCTCCCTCATCGTTATCCACGACGACACCCTCGACCGCACGACGACGGGGTCCGGCTCGTACTACCAGCTCGGGTTCTCCGACATCCGTCGCCTTGACGCCGGCCGCTGGTTCTCGGACACCTACCGTTTCGAACGCATCCCCGAGGCCGCAGACGTCCTGGCTTTCGCCTACGCGCAGCAGATGGGCGCGAACCTGGAGATCAAGCCCTGCGCGGGCGGGGATCGCCTGCGTGAGCGCCTCATCGAGGCCCTGACTGTCACGCTCGCCGACCCGAAGGTTCCGTCGCGCCTCATCGTCTCGTCGTTCGACCACGACCTGCTCGCCGCCTTCCACGAGGCCTGCCCGACGGTTGCGCTCGGCTGGCTGATCGAGCGCGCCGCCGACGAGTGGCACGAGGGCGCGGCCGCCCTCAGTGCGGCCGCGATCCACCCTGGTGTTGAGGGGCTCACGGCCTCCGATGTGCGCGCGATGCGCGACGCCGGCTTCGACGTCAACGTGTGGACCGTCAACGACGTCGAGCAGGCCCGCGAGCTGGCCTCGTGGGGCGTCACCGGCATCTTCACCGATCGCCCGCAGGACTTCCCCGCCGAGGCCCTGAAGGCCTAAGAGGAGTCAGCGCGGTTTTTGGCCGCGCTACCAACGACCCGGAGTGCGGACGGATGCGGGCACGGCCTGCGTCCGCGCTGGCACTCTCACGAGACGGAGGGGGCCGGGAACGCTCACGCGTCCCCGGCCCCCTTTCACGTCTGCTTCTGGCGGCTCTTTACTCCTCGCCCGCGCGGCGCGCGAAGCGCTTGGAGACATGCTTAGCCAGGGACAGCTCCGCGATCGAATCGACCACCATGAGGCCGCCGACGATACCAGCGAAGCGCATCCACCCGGAACGCGGGGCGGAGGCACGCACGGCGGCAACCAGCATGCCGGTGCCGACGATGGCCTCGGCGGCGACGGCGGCGTGGATGATCCACGGGCGCTCGACGGCCACGGACTCGTATGAGTTCCACAGGGGCTTCACGACCGACTGCGGCTGCCCCATCATGATGTCGACGCTGCGGCCGATCGCGTTGGAGATACCGCGCGCCAGGTGCACGGACACGCCCTCGACGTCCTCAATATCAGTGGTGCCCAGCAGGAAGCCCGCGACAGAGCCGGGCAGGCCAAGGGCGCGCACGACCTTCCACACGGATTCCTCGCCGGTCGTGGCCACGGAAGCCCACAGCGCTTCGGCGTCGGAGCCGGGGACGGCCTCGGCGATCTCCGCCAGATCAAGGCGGTCGCCCACCAGGTCAATGACCTCACCGGGCAGCTCGGCGGTGCGGTCGTGTCCACCGGGCACGATCGCGGCGTCCATGCCCCAGTTGTGGGACACGATGTGCTCCAGGTGATCGTCGGTGACCAGGAAGACCTGGAATTCACCATCCGTCACGGAGAGAGTCACGAGCGGCAGATCGCCGAAGTTCCAGCCCTCCTTCTCGGCGGGCAGCTCGGCGAGGAGCGCGCGGTGTCCCTCAGCCAGCTCGAGGTCGCCCAGGTCCACGCCCTCCAGGGCGGCCAGGAGCGGCACGGACGACGCGGGGGTGCGGCCGATCTCGACGATACGGGTGGGAGTCGGCTCCACGGCCGCGCCGCTCTCCTCCTCGGAGGGCCACACCTTGCCGAGCGGCGAATCGCCCTCGGGCAGGTGGTCGGCGCTCGCATTGCCGATGCGCACCTCGGCATCAAAGAGGATGGCGAGCTCGTCAGCCAGTTCAGCGGGCGTCGGGCCGGGGACAACCTCGGTCGAGTCGGCGGGCACGGTAGCAACGCGCTCCTTATCGACAGCAACGTTGAGACCCAGCAGCTGCGGCGAGGAGGGGAACCACTCGAGCTGCGCGAGGATCGAACGTTCCTTCAGCTCTCCGGCAACCACGCTGGGGTCCAGATCGTGGCCGATAATCATGCCTTCAATGCGAGTCCAGTCCTGGGCCATGTCACTACCTTCCTGTCCGTGGTGACGTCGTCTCACCACTCTATGGTTCCATTGTGTCGCGTGGGTCGCTATTTCGCTCGCCCGCGCGGTCAGTTACGAGATTTTGTGTTGCTGCGCCCCGCCCCACTCGACCACCGTGAAGCCGGTGCGCGCCGGGGGCGGCGCGAAAGCCTGCGGTTGAACAACGGTGTTCGCATCGGCCTCGCGAATCGTCATGAACACCCTGATGAACGTGTCCGGCGTGACGCTCGCCCCGGCCTCGTCCGTGAAGCTGTAGGAGACGCGCTGGGTGTAGACGCTCGCATCGAAGGAGACGAACGTGTAGTCGTAGGCGCGGATCCGCGGCGCCCAATAGGTGATGAAGTCGGCGGCCTCCCGGTCATGAAGCCCGAGCTGGGCGAGCTTATCCTCCAGGAAGGGCACCGCATCCTCACGCGCAACAATGAACCCCGTGTCGGGTGCCGGGAGGTCCATCGCACCATCCCAGAACAGCGAGGGATAGGTGCGCCCCGCCTGATCCGTCAGCGTCCCATCGGGCGAGGCCGTCACATTCCACGAGGCCTGGGTCCCCCGCTCGGTTGCGCGCTCCGAGTCCGGGGTCGGGTAGACGGTATCGAGGCTACCGTCCAGATCAAGCATCACCGTCAGACGCTGCTCGTCCTGCGGGTAGAGGTAAAGAACGGGCTTTTCGGGGAGAACATGGTGGCCGTCATTGAGAAGCATGTAGAAGAAACCCGTCATGACGACCACGTACAGGACGGCGACGACGGTCATGAACACTTTTTTCATGGCGTCTCCGACTTTCTGCGATCGTTCCCCGTCATTGGGTGGTCCTCGCTGCGTTTCACTGCGCAGTTGCCTCATCATACGGCGCGCAAACAGCCGGTTTCAAGAGGCATTGCGCTCTGAACGGCCGAGACGAGGGAGGCACGAGGCGTCACCCATCGACAGGTTTGAGTCCTTCGTCATACGCTGCTATCCTGACCCGTTACGCGGCTCTACGGACAAGCGGGCCGCATCCCTCACCTGAAAGCAGCTATCATGCCTCTCCTCAGCATCGCAGCGATCGCCGTCGCCGCCACTGTCTTTTTCCTCCTGTTCCTGTGGGCGAGCTTCGTCTCCGCGTCGCCGGGCGAAATTAAGGTGATCTCCGGCCCCCGAGGCCAGCGCGTCCTCCACGGCAAGACGGGCTGGAAAGTCCCCCTGCTGGAGCGCGTGGACACCATGACCGCCTCGATGATTTCCGTCGACGCCCAGACCACGGACTTCGTCCCCACGAACGACTACATCAACGTGCGCGTCGACGCGGCCGTCAAGGTCCGTATCGCGACCGACGACCCAACGCTGTTCCGCGCGGCGACGCGTAACTTCCTGTACAAGACGACCGCCGAGATCTCCGAGGAGGTGCGCGACACCCTGGAGGGCCACCTGCGCGCCATCATCGGCCAGATGCGACTGACCGACATCATCACCGACCGCGCCGCTTTCTCCGAGCGTGTCCAGGAAAACGCGAAGCAGGACCTGGAGGAGATGGGCCTCGAGATCGTCGCGTTCAACATCCAGAACGTCACCGACCAGAACGGCGTCATCGACAACCTCGGTATCGACAACACCGAGCAGATCCGCAAGACTGCGGCCATCGCCAAGGCGAACGCCCAGAAGGAGGTCGCGCAGGCGACCGCCGTCGCCCAGAAGGAAGCCAACGACGCGCAGGTCGCTTCCCAGCTGGAGATCGCCCAGAAGCAGACGGACCTCGCCAAGCGCCAGGCCGCACTCAAGGTCGAGGCCGACACCGAGAAGGCAAAGGCAGACGCCGCCTACGAGATTCAGTCGCAGATTCAGCGCCGCGACATTGAGCGCGAGACCGCGCAGGCCGACATCGTCAAGCAGGAGCAGCAGGCCGTCATCAAGGAGAAGGAAGTCGTCGTCACCAAGCAGGCCCTGCAGGCAGAGGTGAACGCGAAGGCCGACGCCGACCGCTACGCCGCCGAGAAGAAGGCCGACGCGGCCCTGTACGCGCGTCAGCGCCAGGCCGAGGCCGAGGCGTTCGAGCGCACCAAGAAGGCTGACGCCGACAAGCAGGCCATGCTCGCCGAGGCGCAGGGTATCGAGGCGCGCGGCCGCGCCGAGGCCTCCGCGATCGGCGCGAAGCTGACGGCCGAGGCCGAGGGCCTCGAGAAGAAGGCCGAGGCCATGACCAAGATGAACCAGGCGGCCGTGCTGGAAATGTACTTCCGTGCCCTGCCCGAGGTGGCGCGCGCCGTGGCCGAACCGCTGTCCAAGGTCGACACGATCACCATGTACGGCGAGGGCAACAACGCCCAGATGGTCGGCGACATCACGAAGTCGATCAGCCAGATCAACGCGGGCCTGGGCGATTCGCTGGGCCTGGACCTGCAGCAGCTGTTCTCGGCTCTCGTGGGCGCCAAGCTCGTGTCCCCCACGATCTCCGACGCGGTCGAGGAGGGCGTGCGCGACGCAGCCTCCCCGAAGCCTGCGCAGGAGTGAGCGAGGCTCATTCTCACGGCGCGTCACCACGCGTGATGCGCCCGCGTGACGCGACGGTGTCCGAGGTGCGCCCATGCGCGCGGCGGGCCCATGCGCGAGGCGGGCAGCTATTGATAGTGGCCGCTCGCAATACGGGTCGCTCGCGATACATAGCGCGTGGAAGGCGGGGCGGGATCCTACGGGGTCCCGCCCCGCTGCTGTGCTTTCCTGATTGTCGACGTCCAGCCGTCGGAGCCCACACCGCCGCTAGGCCCTTTCCTGACTCTCGGCGCCCCGCTCCATCATCGGCGCCTCACCACTATTACATCGACGTCCCGCCTCCCCCACAAAAGTCGCACATAATTTAATCCGGTTACTTTTTGAGATAGCTAGAAAACGTTGCAATTCCAACGACGCTACTTCACATGTTTAAGTAGTTGCGGGGGAATTACGTGCGACGTTGGTGGGAAACCATCATGTGTCGCAACCTGGCTTCCCGGCGTTACAAGCACGACTAGAATCCAGCCGAACCTAGCGAGAACCTAGAGCAAAATAGCCGTCAAAACCCTCCACACGACCTAGCCACCTACTTATACTTAAGTATGGAACGCGTAGCGAAAAGCTCCCTCCTCGTGAGGGTTGGGGCCGCTCTGAGTAGCCTCGTTCTTCTCGGTGTGTCAGGACTGGCCTACCTGTTGGTCGCCGACGTTTATGACACGTATCCGCAACTCGCCTATCGCACTGTCTTTACAGTCATCGGTGTGCTCATACCCCTCCCGCTCGCTTTCTTCTTCGGGTTTGTCGCACTTCGCATCCGCACTCTGTCGCTACAGCAGCTGATGACATGCGCAGCACGATGCATGTGGAGCTTCTTCGGTCTCTTCCTGCTGACCTGGTTGCTTGAGGGACTCCTCATCGGAGAGGCACCCGGCCCCTTTATGTACGTATGCGTCGGCACGCTCATTCTGTCGGCAACAATCGCGCGCCTCCTCATGCTCGGCGCACGCGCCGCGAATCCCGCATAGGACCAGGCCCGGCAACACACAAACGACACGCCCCGACCGATAGGAGGCCGCCGCGGGGCCTGCGGGGCATCGAGACGACGCGCCACCACACACAGCATCGCAGGCGCCGCCGGTGTGGAGGGCGCCGGAGGGTCCGGAGGGCCAGGCCGGGCTTCGAGATCGACCACTCCGAGCCGCCAGGCTCGCGTGAGGCGATCTCACGGGCGGGCCGCCGCCGACCGGCACACACAGCGGCCAGGCCCAACAAAACAGGCCACGTGGCGGCCGGAAATCTGTCAGGGCAACAAGCAACGCCAGACAATGAATCCGCCAAAGTGCAGACCCATTCAGCCAAAACCGTCGTTTTTGGGTGCTTGTCACCCAATGGGTCCGCACTTTGGCCGCAACAACGCTCCAGACCGAGGCCCCGACGCCACCTAGCGGGGGAATTGCACTACACGAGGCTCCGACACGCCGGCGACGCGCCGCCAGCAGGGTTCGTGTAGTGCAAAACCCCCACGGCCAACTGATTTAAGATCATCGCAACGCCCATAACGCTATACGAGGCCAGATCCAAGTCCCACAAAGCACAGGGACCCCGCTAGCGAGCACCTGCTCACATGGGCCTTCCACACGCGGATAGGTTGCGACGATGCGGATAGGTTATTGACATGCGGATAGGTTAATAAGCTATCCGCATGCTCATAACCTATCCATATCGCAATAACCTATCCGCGTACGCAGCCGGTTTGGTCGATAGGCAGAGCGGACAAGGTCCGGAAAGCCTGGCCGTGGTACCGACGGACTAAGGCAGGGCCAGCATTAAGCAAAAGTCGCATGCAATTCGATTGGGTGAAGTTTCAACAAAGTCCGGAAACGTTGCAATTCCAACGTTGTGAATTCAAGGTTTGAAAGAGTCGTGGGGGAATTGCATGCGAAATTGATGGGCGGCGGCAGGGCCAGGCCGCGGTGCCGGTGGGCGGTGGCGGGGCCTGGCCGACAACGCACAGACAGTGAGCACCGCCCGATTGGAGGCCGCCGCGGGGCCTGCGGAGGCTTACAGGGCCTGGCCGCGGTGCCGGTGGGCGGCAGCAGGGCCAGGCCGCGGTGCCGGTGGGCGGTGGCGGGGCCTGGCCGACAACGCACAGACAGTGAGCACCGCCCGATTGGAGGCCGCCGCGGGGCCTGCGGGGCCAGGCCGCGGTGCCGGTGGGTGGCGGCAGGGCCAGGGCGGGCCTCGAGATCGACCACTCCGAGCCGCCAGGCTCGCGTGTGGCGATCTCGCGGGCGGGCCGCCGCCCACCGGCACACACAGCGGCCAGGCCCAACACAACAGGCCACGCGGCGGCCGGAAATCTGTCGGGGCAGCAGGCCACGCGGCGGGCCGCCGCCACCGGCACACACAGCGGCCCGGCCCAACAAACACAACGAAGCCGCCCGGCCCCACAGGGGCCGGGCGGCTCACGCATCAGGCCGCTAGGCGGCTCTCAGCGATTGTTTCAGCGCATCTGGGTGCCGTCGGAGCCCAGACGCTGGCAGGCCTCGACAACGCGGGCGGCCATGCCGGCCTCGGCCGACTTGCCCCACGTACGCGGGTCGTACTGCTTCTTCACGCCGACCTCGCCGTCGATCTTGAGGACGCCGTCGTAGTTGCGCATCATGTGGTCCACGACGGGGCGGGTGAACGCGTACTGCGTGTCGGTGTCGACGTTCATCTTGATGACGCCGTTGGCGACTGCGGTGGCGATTTCCTCGGCGGTGGAGCCGGAGCCGCCGTGCATGACCAGGTCGAAGGGACGGTGGTCGAGGCCGAAGTGCTCAGCGACCTCCTTCTGGATGGTGCCAAGCAGCTCGGGACGCAGCTTCACGTGGCCGGGCTTGTAGGCGCCGTGCACGTTGCCGAAGGTCAGAGCGGTGATGTAGCGGCCGTTCTCGCCGAGGCCCAGGGCCTCAACGGTCTTGATGCCGTCTGCGGTGGAGGTGTAGAGCTTCTCGTTGATCTCGCCAACGACGCCGTCTTCCTCGCCACCAACAGCGCCGACCTCGATCTCGAGGATGGTGTTGGCCTTGACGGACATGGCGAGCAGTTCCTTGGCGATCTCGAGGTTCTCGTCGAGCGGGATCGCGGAGCCGTCCCACATGTGGGACTGGAAGGTGGGCAGCTTGCCGTCGGCAACCTGGCCGGCCTCGATCTCGAGGAGGGGGCGGACCCAGGAGTCGATGTTCTGCTTGGCGCAGTGGTCGGTGTGCAGAGCCACGGTGATGCCGTAGTTCTTGGCAACCTCGTAGGCGTAGGCGGCGAGGGCCAGCGAGCCGGTGACGCGGTTCTTGATGGTGGAGCCGGAGCCGTACTCGGCGCCGCCGACGGAGATCTGGATGATGCCGTCGGACTCGGCCTCGGCGAAGCCCTGGAGGGCGGCGGTGATGGTCTGGGACGAGGTCACGTTAATCGCGGGGTAGGCGAACTTGCCGTCCCGTGCGCGATTCAGCATCTCTGCATAGACCTCAGGGGTTGCGATAGGCACTTGGAGCCTCCTAATCGAGTGACAGTTTTGTCGTGTCCGATTCTCTCACATTTTGCACGAGCGGGGAGGGGATGGAAGTCCCGTTTGGATGGTTTTCTTCCAACCCCTCCCCCGCGGTTATGCGTCGGTTAACGCCTCGGCGAGGCGTCAGTTGGAGCGGCCGACGCGGACGCCGAGTTCGGCGACGGACATGACGTCGGTGAGGGTCTTCGCGACGTCATCTTGCGCATTCGTGCCACGGAAGCGGAGGAACGATCCGTTGCCCGCGACGGGGATGTCGACGGTGCCAGGGACGTTCGCCAGGGTGGTGACGAGGACGGGGTTGCCCTGCGCCTCAGGCTTGTCCTTGTTGTCTCCCTGCCCCTTGAGGCCGTCGAGGCTGCCTGCAAGGTAGATCTGGACGTCCTTCGCGCGGCCCGAGGCCTTGGTGCCGTTGCCGTGACGCGGCGTGTAGGAGACGGCGCAGACGTCGTACCCGGTCGAGCCATCACCGATCTTCACGTCGATCCAGTGCGGCCACTTGCGCAGCGGATCCGTGGGGTCCAGGTAGTCCTTGCGCGCCCGGGTGTACTGGGAGTGCCAGTGCGTCATCGGGTCTCCGTCGGTCGCCATTGCGATGGTGGTCATCTCGTTGGCCCAGTCCGTCGAGTCGGCGGTCACGGCCTCGGTCTTGACGCGAGGACCGCACACGCCGATCAGGCCTTGGCTGGCCACGGTCTTCTCACCGGAGTGCGAGACGGTGACCGTGAAGGTCGCTTCACCGAATTCGGTGGTGGGGCGCGCCCAGAACTTCACGACGCGGGTCTCACCGGGGGCGAGGCGGTCGATCGGCTGGGGGCCGTTGGCGAGCTTCCAGGAGTTGGAGACCTCGGGGGTCAGGTGGATGCCGGTGACGTCCGTGGTGCCCTTGTTGGTGACGGAGACCTTGAGGACGCTTTCGCCCCAGTTGTCGTCGCCGATGATGTTCAGCGATGCACGGTCCATACCGGACAGGGCGTTCTTCGGGTAGGCCTCGTCGCCTTCGCGTTCGATGCTCACGTCGAGGGCCGACGAGGCCTGGGAGGTGAGGGTGAACACCGAGCCGCTGTCGACGGTGACGTCGAGGGGCAGCTGTGCGACGGTGCCTTCAGCGGTCTTCGCACCACCGTTGGGGCGGCGGGACAGGTAGCCGGAGTCGATGACGCTCAGGTACTGATTGGTCGCGGCATTGCGCAGGCGGAAGCCGTCTCCGGCGGGTTCGGCGACCCACTTCTGGGGGTTACGCGTCGCGTAGTCGCCCTGGAAGGTGGGGGTGAATTCCTGGCTCATGTCGGCGCACGAGTATGCGACTGCCGGCTGGCCGGGCTTCGTGGACACGTGGGTCTCGGAGTTCGGCGTTTCCTCGGAGTAGACGGCGAGGCAGCGGTTCGCGTTGACCGAGCGGATCTGGTAGTAGCCGTCGGGGGTGGCGGTGAGCTGCCAGTTGTCGGAGGAAGTGCTCACGGCGGGGGCGGCGTCCGACACGCTCAGGCCTCGTCCGTCGGCCAGTGCGATCGTGTACTGGCCGGGGGTGAGGGTGTCGCGCGTGGGGTCGACGTATGTGGAGGGCTCGCCGACGGCGTTGATGCGCGCCTTGAAGGCATCAACCGTACTGTCAGCCTTGGGGGTCTGTGCGTTCCAGAACATCTGGGCGCCGTAGCGCAGGCCGTCGGAGATCCAGGCTTCGGTCTCGTGGTCGGTGACCTTCGCCTTGCCTCCCTGCCAGATGGAGACCTTGCCGCCACGGATGGAGGCGTCGGGAACCTTGTAGTCCTCGTTCTGGTAGAACTTGTTCATGTTCCAGTCTTTGTCTTTGTACACGCCGTCAAGGCCCTGCACCTGCATGACGTAGGAGGAGGGCTGGTCACGGTAGTAGTACAGCGCGGAGGACGCGTTCACGAGCGTGTAGCCGGCGTCGACGAGGGTCTTGGCGGGCAGGCCGCGGTTCGCGTTCTCCTGGCTAGACTCACCCTTGCCCCAGTATTCGATGATGACGTCTTTGTCGATGGGGATGCGCGAAATATCGGCGATGCCGTCGTTCCACACGCGCAGCGTGCCGCCACGCGACTTGACGTGCGCGTTGACCTTGTTGACGAAGTCGTTGAAGGCGGCGTCGAAGGTCATGGACTGATCGCCGTAGGCGGCGCGAATCTGAGCGAGGTACTTCGAATAGTGCTCGGGGCCCTGCTGGAAGAAGAACTCGTCGGCGCCCATGTGCCATTCGGTGGATCCGAAGGCGTCCATGTACTCGTCGATGAGGTCGAAGTAGAACTGCTGGGCTGCGGGGTCGATGAAGTTGAGGTGGTTGGCGCTCTTGTTACCACTGTCGTCGGCGACCTGGTACTGCGGGAAGTTGCCGAGGATGGTGCCGGTGTGGCCGGGGGCGTTCAGGAGCGGGACGACGCGGACGCCGACTTCGCGGCCGTGTTCGACGATGGCCTTGACCTCGTCCTTGGTGTAGTAGGAGAAGGAGGTGGTGGCCGGGTACTTGTCGGACTTGATGCGCAGCTCGAGGGACAGGTAGTTCATCTTCAGGTCGGACATGCGGTCGATCTGTCGGGTGATCCAGTCGGGGCTGATGTGGGTGCCGCACGCACACAGGGTGGCGCCGCGGTCGGGGAAGCGCGGAATGTCGGTGATGCTACCGGCGGGCACGGTTCCATGACCCGAGCGGACGGCCTGCTCGAGGGTGCGGGCGCCCCACAGGAGGCCCGCGCGGGTGGCGGCAGTGATCCGAGCGCCGTTCGCACCGACGGTCAGCTCGTAGCCCTCATCGCCGAGGGCGGAGCGAGAAGGATCGATCGTCAGGGTGACGGCGTTGGAGGAAGAGGTGGCGGTGCCTTCGGTGATGCCGGTGATGCCGGCGTCGGTGAGGGCACGGCTCAGCAGGGCGCTGACGCCAGCGGCTTCGGCGGAATCAGGGCGAACAATCTGGAGACCGCTTGCGGGGGTCCATGCGCCCGAGGCCGGGGTCCAGCCCTCGAGAGAGGGGATCGTCACGGGGACGTTGGACGCGGCCTGAGCGTGCAGGTGGGAGGTCAGGGGGACGAGAACCGCGGTGACGAGCGCACACACGGAGGCGAGGATCAGCGCGACCTTCGCTCGTGAGCGTGCGACTCGCGGGGCCCGCACATGGCTTGGCGATGACTGGGGCATTAATTCTCCTGTTCAGCGGTTTGCTTCCACGCAAACTGTCCAAAGCCCGAATTAAAACGGATAGTCCGTATCCATTCCGACTACTTTTTGGCCCACAAAGCCTATCAAAAGTCGATGCCTCAAAACAATATAAACGGTTAAATTGTGCCCGTTCAGCAGAAACGCAACCAGGCCGCGTTAAATAGCACTAATGAGTTTGACACTTCGCTCGAAACTCACTACTTTTCAGCGGCCTCCAGGCGCGACGCGTGCGCCCACATAACGATCGCAGCGGCGTGTCCAACGTTCATGGACCGAGTCGAACCGCGCTGAGTAATAGCGACGACAATCTCGCACGCTGCGAGCATCTCCTCGCTCAAACCGGAGGCTTCGGATCCAAAGACGAGGCACGCGCGCTCGGGCAGCACCGCACCTTCGAGCGCGACGGACCCCTCAACGTTGTCGACGCCGACGAGTGTCAAGCCTTCCTTCGAGCAATGCTCAACGAGTTCACGCACTTCGGGACGGTGATCCACCGGCAGGTAGCGGTCGGTGACCATCGCGCCGCGACGGTTCCACCGCTTGCGCCCCACGACGTGCACGCGACGCGCACCCATCGCATTCGCCGTGCGCACGATCGACCCGATGTTGAAGTCGTGATCGAGATTCTCCACGGCCACCTCGAAAGGCAGCGAGCGGGCGGCGATGTCCGCTCGGATCGCGTCCATCCTCCAGTAGCGGTAGCGGTCTTCGACGTTGCGCCGGTCCCCCATCCGCAGGAGTTCAGGGTCGTAGTGCTCCCCAGCCGGCCAGGCGGCCTCCCCACCCGGCCACGGACCGACTCCGACCTGCGCACTCGTCTGCGCCCCGGCCTCGTCACCTACCAAGGCCCCCTGCCGCGCGATGTCACACCCGTTTTCGAACTCGTTCACGGATCCCACCCTAGCGGCACCGTAGAATGGAGGCATGACTGCCCTGACGCACGAACCCACTCCCCTGACCGACCTGCCGCCCGTGACCGCGTGGCTCTCTGACATGGATGGGGTCCTGGTGAAGGAGAATCGAGCGCTTCCGGGCGCAAACGAGTTCCTCGCCGCGCTTCGCGAGAAGAACATCCCCTTCCTGGTCCTCACCAACAACTCCGTGTTCACGAACCGTGACCTGTCCGCGCGCCTGGCAAACTCGGGCCTCGACATCCCGGAGGAGAACATCTGGACCTCCGCGAACGCCACGGCCGCGTTCCTGCACCAGCAATCCCCCGGCTCGACCGCGTACGTCATCGGCGAGGCCGGCCTGACCACCGCGATCCACTCCGCGGGCTACGTCATGACGGAGATCGATCCGGAGTTCGTGGTGCTCGGCGAGGTGCGCTCCTACGACTTCCATGCGCTGACCCACGCGATTCGCCTCATCGAGGGTGGCGCGAAGTTCATCGCGACCAACCCCGACGTGTCGGGCCCCTCCGACGAGGGCACACTGCCCGCGTGCGGCGCCATCGCGGCGATGATCACGGCGGCGACCGGGAAGAAGCCCTACTTCGTCGGCAAGCCGAACCCCGTCATGATCCGCGCGGGCCTGAACAAGATCGGCGCGCACTCCGAGAGCGCCGCGATGGTCGGCGACCGCATGGACACGGACGTGCGCGCGGGCGTCGAGGCCGGCCTGCGCACCCACCTCGTTCTGTCGGGCTCTACCGCCCGCGAAGACGTCAACAATTTCCCGTTCCGCCCCTTCGGCATCCACGAGGGCATCGGCGATCTCATTGAGCTCGTCGAGGCGGCGCACTGACCCACACCGATCCGGAAGGAACACCCATGACCAACGATTCCCACAAGGCGCGCCTGGCTGCCCTCGTCCAGGAGCTGTCCGTCATCCACGAGAAGGTCATCCTGGCCTCGGGCCGCGAGTCCGACTTCTACGTCGACATGCGCCGTTCGACCCTGCACCACGAGGCGGCTCCCCTCATCGGCCACGTCATGCTGGATCTCCTGGAGGAGTCCGGTTTCTCGGTGGGCGAGGAGTACGTGGCCGTCGGCGGCCTGACGATGGGCGCGGACCCGGTCGCCACCGCGATGCTGCACGCCGCCGCATCGCGTGGCCTGGACCTGGATGCTTTCGTCGTGCGTAAGGCCGCGAAGGACCACGGCATGAAGCGCCGCATCGAGGGCCCGGACGTCGTCGGCAAGAACGTCGTCGTCCTCGAGGACACGTCCACGACCGGTGGTTCCCCGCTGGAGGCCGCTCTCGCTCTGCGCGAGGCCGGCGCGAACGTCGTTGCAGTCGCCGTGATCGTCGACCGCGCGACGGGCGCGAAGGAACGCATCGAGGCCGAGGGCTTCCCGTACTTCTACGCGCTGGGCCTGGAGGATATCGGCCTGGCCTGATTCTCCGCTCTCATTAACGAGGCCGGGGCTGGGTTCTGCGCGAACCTGGCCCCGGCCTCGTTGTCGTCTGCGCGCCCTCACATGTGGGGGACGGAACGCATGGCGCGCGCGGTCACCCAGCGCGGGGCGAGCTTCATGGCGCCCATGGCGACCTTGTAGGGGATGGTCGGGGTGACCTGGACGCGTCCCGCGCGCACGGCGTCGAGGGCCTCCGTGACGACCTGTTCGGGGCTGGCCATCAGCCACGAGGGGGTCGCGCGCATGTCGACGCCCGCACGCTCGAAGAAGGGGGTGTCGACGGGGCCGGGGCACACGACGGTGGCGGTGATGCCGGAGCCCTTGAGCTCGGCCGCGAGGCCCTCGGTGAAGGCCACGACCCAGGCCTTGTGCGCGGAGTAGGTACCCGCGCCCGTGCGCGAGGCGACGGAGCCGACGTTGAGGATGGCACCGCGGCCGCGCGAGCGCATGGAAATGCCCGCGTGGTGGGCCAGCGTCATGACCGCGCGAACCATCACGTTCAGGCCGTTCATTTCGTTGTCGAGGCTGTTGTCCAGGAAAGCGGTTCCCAACCCGAATCCGGCGTTGTTGACGAGGAGGTCGACGGGCGCCAGGTCCGGCTTGTCACGGTCGGCGGGCCCTCCCACGTCCAGGCGTGCGGCGACGCGCGCGCAGCCGTCCTCGGTCGACAGATCGGCGGCGATCACCTCGGCGCG
The DNA here is from genome assembly GCA_000411415.1 of Actinomyces sp. HPA0247. Taxonomy (GTDB): domain Bacteria; phylum Actinomycetota; class Actinomycetes; order Actinomycetales; family Actinomycetaceae; genus Pauljensenia. The sequence goes on from KE150450.1 coordinate 501,291, forward strand.
CACGCCCGCGACGTTCGCGAGCGAGTCAGCGAGCGCGCGCAGCGCATCCTCACGGCGCGCGATCAGCACCAGGTCGTGGCCCGCGGCGGCCAGCTGCCAACAGAATTCTTCACCAATGCCGGAGGTTGCTCCGGTGACCAGCGCTGTTCCCATGGGGGAAGTCTAGCGCCGCATCGTTTCGGCAGCACGAAGCCGGGGCGGGAACGCTCTCGCGTCCCGCCCCGGCTGGGCACCTCATCGGGTCCGGATCAGGTATCCGGCTCCGCCACCGGCGAGGGCTGCCGGGATGACGAGGAGGACGAGCCAGTAGGGGCTCCATCCGCCCGAGCGGCCAGTATCCGCAGCCGCGGCGACCGGCAGGGATGCGGCCGCGTCGCTGGTTCCAGCCTCCGGGCTCGCCGCCGCACCGCTTTGGGCACCGCTCTGCGCGCCACTCTGGGGAGCGGCTGACGGGCTTGCGGACGGCGCGGGCGCGGCCTTCGGTGCGGTCACGGGCGCCGAGCTGGCCGAACCGGTTGTCCCACTTGCCGCTCCGTTACTGCGAGCAGCGGGAGCTCCGCTGGCGCTTCCACCCGTGGATGCGGGGCCCGACGTGCGAGTCCCACCGGACGAGGCCGGGGTTCCAGCGTTGTTGGACGGCGCGGGCACTCGTACCGGGCCACCGGAGGGGGCTGGAGCCGGGAAGGGGCGCGGCATCGGTGCCGGGTCCGCGCTCGGCGCAGGTGCGGGCACAGGCTGAGCGCTCGGCGCGGGGTCCGCGGTCGGTGCGGGAGCCGGTGCAGGCGCAGGGTCGACGCTGGGGGCCGGAGCGGGTGCCGGGTCCCCGGTCGGAGCGGGCGCCGGGTCCGCCGTCGGTGCGGGAGCCGGTGCAGGCGCAGGGTCGACGCTCGGCGCCGGAGCGGGGTCCGCGCTCGGCGCGGGTGTGGGATCAACGCTGGGAGACGGTGCCGGGGTCGGCTCCGGCGTGGGCGCAGGTCCGGGCGACGGCGTCGGAACAGGCTCTTCCTCGACCGGCGCGGGCTGCTCATTGCGGTGTCCGGATCGGACGATCACGGTGAAAGACTGGGGCTCGACGAGGCTGCGCTCGCCGCTGCGCGCGCCGACCTCGATGCGGTAGGTGCCCGGCGTGCTGAAGACCCAGTTGCCGTGCATGTGCGTCGCTTCGGTCGTGTGGACGACGCCGTCGCCCTTACTCGAGTCGAAGTGGACCTTCGCGCCCGCGCCGAAGGTGCCTCCTTGGAAGAAGGCGACTCGCGCGCCCTCGGGAGCCTGCGCGAGGTGCAGGGTCAGGTCGGCGCCGTCGGGCAGCGCCGCGTAGTCGATACCTTCGGTGGACAGGCCGGGCCACACGATGTCGCTGTTCTGAGTCTCCGGCAGCACGTACGTGGCTGTTCCCACCGGGCCGAGCACGTCGTAGCTCGGATCCGACAGGGATGCGGGGCGCACGAAGCGCGCATTGGGGGCGACCGCGAGGGTCGTGGAGCCGACGGTGCGCAGCACGGAGGTGCGCGCGTTGGTCAGGGAGTCGTCCTTGACGGCGAGGCCGTAGGTGAGGCCACCCTCGCCGCTGGCCTGGGTCAGGCGCACGTCCAGGTGCCCGCGCGCAATCTCCACGGGATTGTTCAGCAGGGACGAGGCCGGGGCCGGGGCTGCATCGTTTCCGCCGTTGTCGGGCGCAGGAGCAGGTGCGGGCGTCGGGTTCGGAGCGGGTTCCGGCTCGTCGGGGGCGGCGACGCCGTCACGCATCTTCAGCATGGCGGTGAGGCCGACGTGGGAGCCGACGGTGACGTCGGAGGCATCCGCGACGGTCATGACCGCGTCGGAGAGCGGGTGGGGGCGCAGGGTCACGCGCATGTACATCGGGTCGGACTGGCACACGCCGAGGTCCTGCGGCTTCGTGTCCATGCCGCCCGCACCGAGCGTGCCCTCCATGGAGCACCAGGGACTGAAATCGTACTTGGACTCGAAGAACTCGATCTTGTAGGTGGCGCGCAGGGTCGGGTCGTTCGCGCGCACGGTGGCCGTGTACTGGTCGGTCGTGCCGGGGATGAGGTCGTAGGAGACGTCGACGCGGCGCGAGGAGATCGGCAGGCGGTCGGGGTTCCACACGGGGGCCGGATCCGGGTTGGAGGGGCCGAGGATCGTGTCGGCGGCGCCGACGGTGACGGGCTCGGTGTCCTTCTGGGAGTACTGGACGGTCTGCGAGATCCAACGCGCCGAGGCGGAGTCGCCGGGGATGTAGACGGCCTGCACGGCCGCGGCGTCGGCGCCGAGCAGCTCGGAAACGGTCGCGCGGCCTCCCTCAACGGCGGCCTCGGTGAGGAAGTAGCCGTTGACGGTGATCCATGCGCGCCCCGTATCGGTGGCGACGCCCGTGTCGAGCGTGATGTCGGTCAGGTGGTTGTCGCCGGGGTGCTCGCGCTCGGCGTGATGAGAGACGGTCAGCGTCGGGGTGGCTGCGTTGCCGTCGGTGCGTTCCGCGCGCGCGGAGTTGTAGGCGGCTTCGATGTCCTTGATGGTTCCGTCGGCGGGGTTCGCGCCGCCGACCTGCCAGACCAGCGGGGTGATCGGCGAGGAGTAGATAGCGGTGCCGTCGGCGCTGCGCGCGGTCATCTTGTAGTTCGCAACGTAGCGGCCGGGCTGCGTGAAGGTCGTGTACAGGTGCGTGTGGCGCGGGTTGTAGACGCTGCGGTACGCGGTGTCATGGCTGGAGAGGAAGCGGTTGACGCTGTCGCCATTGTCGATGAACATCTCCATGCGGCCTGGACCGTCGACGCTGATGAGGTCGAGCGTGTAGGTCTCGCCTTCGAATTTGTCAGTGTCGCCGATCTCGCCCGCGCCGAGGCCCGCCCAGATGGGCGTGTTACCGGGGCCAGGGTTCTGGGGCGCGGCGTTCAGGACGGTTCCCTCGGCCCCGAGGAAGGCCAGGTCGGGACGCTTCGCGGGAACGACGAGCTGCGACTTCGCCTCGTCTTTCTCGCCGGTGCCGGTCCAGGCCTTCGGGATCCACAGCGCGGTCTTTTCCATCGGCATGTTGATGGTGTTGAGCGAGAAGCTGTTGGTGTCGTCGTGCCAGACGGGGATGGGTGCATCGACGTGTTGTCCGGTGACGATCCATTCCTTGTCCTGGTCGGGTCCAGCCCACGCGGCGGCGGGGGTTAATGCCAGGAAGAGGGCGAGCGCAGCGGTGCTGATGCGTCGCAGGTGTGACATTCGGGTGCCTTTTCTAGCTATGTTGTAGGTGAGAATCATTATCACTCTAAATAGGCTCACACACAACTCACACCCATCGCGCATGTTTCACGCGCGTTTCACGCAGCCGCTCCCCCGACCCACCGATAGGCTCAACCCCATGAGATTTGCGACCTGGAACGTCAACTCCATCCGCACGCGCGTCGACCGCGTCATCGCCTTCCTTCAACGCTCTGACACAGATGTGCTCGCCATGCAGGAAATCAAGTGCCGCCCCGACCAGTTCCCCATCGAACCGTTCGAGGAAGCGGGCTACCACGTCGCAATCCACGGTCTCAACCAGTGGAACGGCGTCGCCGTGGCCTCGCGCCTGCCAATTCTCGAGGTTCGTGACCACTTCCCCACCCAGCCCACCTTCGGTGAGCAGCCCGTCGTCGAAGCCCGCGCACTCGGCGTCACCGTCGACACGACCGGCATCCTTCCCGCCGAGGACGGGCAGGCCTCGTCGATGACGATCTGGAGCCTGTACGTGCCCAACGGCCGCGAACTCACCCACGCGCACTACACCTATAAGCTCCAGTGGCTGGCAAACCTCGCCGAGCAGGGGCGCGGCTGGCTGGAGGATCCCGCGGCCCGCATCGCCCTCGTCGGCGACTGGAACGTCGCGCCCCTGGACGAGGACGTGTGGGACATGCGCGCCTTCGAGGGCGCCACGCACGTGTCGGCCCCCGAGCGCGAGGCCTTCGCCGCCTTCGCCGCGGACGGCTGGGTCGAGGTCACGCGAGACCGCGTCACGAACTACACCTACTGGGACTACCAGAAGCTGCGCTTCCCCAAGAACGAGGGCATGCGCATCGACTTCGCATACTGCTCGCCAGCGCTGGCCGCGCGTGTCAGTGGCGCGCAGATCGACCGCGACGAGCGCAAGGGAAAGGGCGCCTCGGACCACGTGCCCGTCATCGTCGACGTCAACTAAGCGAGGCGACGAGGCCCCGGCGCCGCCGACACACGTCGAGGCCTGGGCACACGCCCAGGCCTCGTTCCGTATCGATTACGCGTGCTCGCGCGCGAGGCGCAGCAGCTCGGAGTTAAGCGCCGACCAGTTGTCATGGTGCCAGGGTCCAAAAGGCTCCGCGCCGACAAAGGCCGCACTGGCGCCCAGGTCACGGTCCGCCCACACGAAGGAGCCGGACTGCCCGAAGTGCCCGATCGTGCGCGGGGAGGCGTCGGGGGCAGTCCAGTGCGGGGACTTCTCGCCGCGAATCTCGAGGCCGAGACCCCACGGACAGGGAGTGAAGCGCCCGTAGCCGGGTACGACACCGGCGAGCGCGGGGAACTGCGAGAGCCCCGCGAGAGCCGCCAAGGGGCCACTCACGAGCGTCGGGCGGGCAAGCTCGGCGCCAAAGAGGCTGACATCCGCCGCACTCGCAACACCGGCATGGGCGGGACTGCCGGGAATATCCGCCGTCGTCATGCGAAGCGGCTCGAAGACCGTGCGGCGCACCCACTCGCAGACGCCGACGCCGGTGGCCGCCTCGATCACCTCGCCGAGAATGTCGAAACCCTCGTTCGAGTAGATGCGGCGCTTCTCGGGCGCGGCAACGGGGCGCCGCCCCTCAAAGGGCAGGCCCGAGGCATGGGCCAGGAGATGACGAACCGTCGCCCCCTCGGGACCCGCAGGATCATCAAGCGAGACGAGGCCACGATCAACCGCGACCAGCACGGACCACGCGACGATCGGCTTCGTCACCGACGCGAGCGGGAACTCGCGATCAACGTCGCCGTGCGAATAGACGACGTCGCCCCCGACACGAAGGACGAGGGCGACATCGAAAGACGGCAGTGTGCCGATCACGCGGTGGCCTCCGGGGCCGCACCAACCTCGGCGGCCGCGGTGGTCTTTTCACTGATCTTACGCAGTGTGCGAGCGTAGACCTCAGCAACTTCCTCGGGCACCGAAGCGCCGAGCTTGAGGACGTAGTGCGCGGGCAGGTGCAGGAGCTGCACGCACACGGCCAGGAAGTCCGCGACGAACTCGCGAGCGTCAATCGGCTCATCGTTGTAACGAGCCGAGACGACCGAGCCGTACCAGTAGCGGATGAGGATCTTCGCCAGGGTACGAGGCGTGGTACCGATGTCGGCACCCTCCTCCTCGACGAAGTTCTGGATCATCGCAGTGAGGGCTTCCTCCATCTGCTGCGTGCGGTACTTGTAGTGGGCGTGCGCCGGGTGCGTCTCAGAAGACGACTCGGCCCACAGGACACAGTCCAGAGCGATGGCCGCGTCAGCGCCGGGCTTCATGGCGAAGCGCATCTCTCCGACCGCCCAGTCAACAAACGAGCCGGCGGTGATGCCGCCCTCGTCGAAGCCACCTTCCGATTCTTCATTAATGGTGACGTCGAAGAGAGCGTTCATCTCCTCGTGACGCTGGATCGCACTGCGCAGGATCGCTTCCTTTGAGGGGAAGTGATAGACGACGGCGGGGTGCGAAATACCGACTCGACGGCCGAGGTCGCGCAGAGAAAAGCCGTTGTAGCCTCGCTCTGCGATCAGAACCATCGCTGCCGAGAGGATGGATTCACGCGTCGCCTGTCCTACGGAGTAGGCGCCACGGGCCTTCCTCTGGGTTGTCATATCATCTCCTGCTGTTGCAGACGCCACATACCGCGCGTCCGAAATACACACTGGTAGTCAGTGTACCGCGCAATCTCAGGGTTTATCAACATTCATGACAAGCCCGTCGATGGAGTCGTTAATGTCAACTGTCACATTCTGACCATCTTGAACGTCTCCACCGAGCAGCAGAACAGCCAGTCGATCACCGATCTCGCGCTGAATCAGGCGACGCAGCGGACGGGCACCGAATGCCGGGTCATAGCCCACGCGAGCGAGCCATCCGCGGGCCGGTTCGGTTACTGTCAAACCGATGCGACGCTCGCGGAGACGAGACTCGAGCGACGCGACCAGCAAATCGACGATCTCGCCCAGATTTTCGCGGGTAAGCGCGTCAAACATGACCGTCTCATCCAGCCTATTGAGGAACTCCGGACGGAACGCCGAGCGAACAACAGACATGACAGACTCCCGCTTTCCTTCGGGTGTCAAGTCAGGGTCCGACAGGAACTGCGAACCGAGGTTCGACGTCAGGATCAGGATGGTGTTACGGAAGTCCACCGTCCGCCCCTGCCCGTCCGTGAGACGTCCGTCATCCAACACCTGCAGAAGAATGTCGAAAATCTCAGGATCGGCCTTCTCAACTTCGTCCAAAAGGACGACAGAATACGGACGACGACGCACAGCCTCGGTCAACTGACCGCCCTGCTCGTAGCCCACGTACCCCGGAGGGGCACCGACGAGGCGTGCAACCGAGTGCTTCTCGGAGTATTCCGACATGTCAATGCGCACCATGGCGCGCTCGTCATCGAAGAGGAACTCCGCGAGCGCCTTGGCCAGCTCGGTCTTACCCACGCCCGTCGGGCCGAGGAACAGGAACGAACCGGTCGGACGGTTCGGGTCAGACAGGCCCGCGCGGGAGCGACGGACCGCATCAGACACCGCTCGCACGGCATCTTTCTGACCAATGAGGCGCTTTCCGAGCTCGTCCTCCATGTGCAGGAGCTTGTCGGTCTCAGTTTGCAGGAGCTTACCCGTCGGAATTCCGGTCCACGCTTCGATCACCTCGGCGATTTCTGCGGGGCCAACCTTCTCAGCGATCATCGGCTCTTCATCACCGCGAGCATCCTGAGCTTCAGCCTGAGCTTCCGCCTCGGCAATCTGGCGCTCAACCGCGGGGATCTCGCCGTTCTGGAGGCGACCAGCCTCTTCCCAGCGACCCTCGCGCACGGCCAGATCCAGCTGAGTGCGCAGCGTATCGAGCTGAACACGCAGGTCACCGACGCGGTTGTGACCGGCCTTTTCGGCCTCCCAACGGGCAGTGAGCGCACGCAGCGTCTCCTCGCGATCCGCCAGGTCGGCGCGCAGCTTGCTCAGGCGATCCTGGGTGGCCTCGTCGAGGCCCTCCGGATCGGACTCGGTCAGGTAGGACTCCTCCATACGAAGGCGATCCACACTACGGCGCAGCTCGTCGATCTCGACCGGCGAGGAGTCGAGCTCCATGCGCAGGCGAGACGCGGCCTCGTCGATCAGGTCGATGGCCTTGTCGGGCAGCTGTCGACCCGTGATGTAGCGGTTCGACAGGGTGGCCGCGGCGACAAGAGCACCGTCGGAGATGGTCACCTTGTGGTGCGCCTCGTACTTCGGGGCGATGCCACGCAGGATGGCGACGGTATCCTCGACCGAGGGCTCACCGACGAACACCTGCTGGAAGCGACGCTCCAGCGCGGGGTCCTTCTCGATGTTCTCGCGGTACTCGTCGAGCGTGGTCGCGCCGACCATGCGCAGCTCACCGCGGGCGAGCATGGGCTTGAGCATGTTGCCCGCGTCCATTGCGCCCTCGGAGCCGCCTCCCGCACCGACGACCGTGTGCAGCTCATCGATGAAGGTGATGATCTGACCGTCGGAACGCTGAATCTCAGCGAGGACGGCCTTCAGGCGCTCCTCGAACTCACCGCGATACTTCGCGCCAGCAACCATCGACGACACGTCGAGGGAGACCAGGCGCTTGTCGCGCAGGGATTCCGGGACATCGCCGGCGACGATGCGCTGGGCGAGGCCTTCGACGACGGCCGTCTTACCAACGCCGGGCTCACCGATCAGAACAGGGTTGTTCTTGGTACGACGAGACAGGACCTGGATGACGCGACGAATCTCGTTATCTCGCCCGATGACCGGGTCGAGCTTGCCTTCGCGGGCAACCTCCGTGAGGTCGCGGCCGTACTTGGACAGGGCCTCGAAGGATCCCTCGGGGTCGGCCGAGGTAATCGGGTCGGGGCGCAGCTGCGCGAGCGCCTGCGTGAGAGCGTCGGCACTGGCTCCACCCTGGGTGAGGATTCGACCGGCCTCGGTCTGCGAGGCGGCCAGAGCGATGAGCAGGTGCTCGGTCGAAATGTACTGGTCACCGCCGGCCTCGGCGCGCTCGCCAGCGTCGCGAACGATCGCGAGCAGCGCGTTCGAGGGTTGAGCACTCCCCGTGGAGGCGCCCTGCGCGCTCGGGAGAGCCACGAGGGCGTTGCGGGTGCGCGCACCAATCGCGCGCACATCGGCGCCAACAGCCTCGAGAAGAGACAGCGCAATACCTTCGCGCTGCTCAATGAGAGCTTCGAGCAGGTGGATGGGCTCCACCTGCGGGTTTCCGGCCGCACCAGCAGCCGCGAGCGCAGAGGAGACGGCCTCCTGCGCCTTTGTTGTCATTTCACGTGCCATGAAATTACTCCTCCAAATGGTTTGTCTGGTGGCGCCGAGTCACTCGACGCCTTCTGACAGACACAACGAAGCCGAAGTTGAGTCTATTCCACTCAACTTCAAATTTCTGGAGGATGTGAGTCAGTTCTCCGGAAGCCAGGTGGGACCACCAAAGCCGCGCTGATGCCCACCAGCTGGACCGGACCCCTCGTCTCCCTCGAGACCGTAGCGCTCCTCGAGCGCGCGGAACAGCTGCAGCGTCGTCGCGAGCGCACACATCACCTGCTGAACGAGCTGCGCATCCGTCGCACCATACTCATAGTCAGCATTCACCTCGGCGACAACACGGTCACCCTCATCCTGGTCAGCGACGTACGCCTTCGGCCACAGGAACTCGCCGTGCCAGGCCTGCAGGAAGTCGCGTAGATCCTCGCCAAATTCGATGGGAACGAGACTCTTCATGAACGCGACGATCGACAGCACCTCGCGCGAGTCGCCAAGGAAGCGGAAGCAGAATAGGTGTCCCTCCCACAAACCACAGAGATCCCCATCGTTATCGATACGCCAAGTCCACCCCTCAGAGTCAAATAGGAGGCCCAAGCGCTCCTGCGTGATGGGGCGAACCATATCGAAACGATTCGCTTCAAACTCCGAATTACCCGTGACAATTCCTTCCGGAGGTGCTGCTTTGCTACCTCCCCATTGTTCCATATCAGAGGCGGTATCGTCCGGCAGATCGCGGCGGCGAGGCGTCTCCTCACCGTCGGTTCCTCCGTCGGCATCCGCCCGCCAAAGCCAGCCCATGATGTTCCCCTATTCGTGCCGATATTCATTGACGCGCCACTGCGTCGCTACCGACGGGGCGAGAGCGCGTCGACCGCCCCTAACGATGGTCCACATATGCTTTCCCATTGGCGCCTCCTCCGCTCACCTCATCGTGTTACCAGCACGTGTCTTGGTGCTTTCACAGTAGCGTAGAAACCGCGAAAAACCAATGCCCCCAAGGCTTTTACGCCACCGCTGAACGCCACCTTCAAGACGGTGCGTCACCATCGTCGCAGCTCATCCGGGGGGCCCGAGGCAACTATTTTTAGTTTGTATGCTTGATCACATTTACGATTAGCTCTTGCAGAACACAAACCTTTCTACTAAATAGGGCAATTTGCATTGGTGGACCCCGGTGAATCCTGCGAAATCCCGCGGGGCCCAGCGCCAGAAACCGGCGGCATTGACAAGGACGGTCCCGGTATTGCCGCCCCCGAACCGACCGAGGCGGCTGGGAATGCGAGCGGCAAGGTGGGCAGCGGCAAAGGCCTCGCCGTCTTGGCAACCAGCCAACGCAGCGCCCACTCCGCGGGACCACGAGAGGTTCCCCCGACCTCGGCAATCACACAGCCGAAGCCAATCAGCGCCCAGACCCCCAGTGCAAGAAGCCCCGAAACCGCAACCCCCAGCACACGAACGCCGAACGCGCCAAGCACGCCGAACATAACAATAAAGAGCAGCGTCTGCGACAGGTAGGCGGTCATCGAACGGCGACCGATCGCACTCAAGAACGCGCATACCGAGCCGAGACTCTCGCGTGGGCCACCTCCCACGAGCGCGAGAAGCGCCAGCCACCCGCAGGCTCCCGCAACACCCGAGGCATGAAAGAGCGGATACGACCAGGCAGCCGACCCGACAAATGCCCAGTCCAGCTGCATAAGGGCGAAGGGAACGGCCCCGAGCGCTCCGATCCCCAGGCCCACAAGCGCGATGCCAACCAGGAGCGGCCCGCGCCCACGCGGATCCTGCAGCAGCCCCCAGCGAGCAACACCCACGCCGATCATCACGCAGGGGACGACGAGCGCCGTCAGGACAGTCATCGGCGTCGCGATAAGCCAGGAGGCGAGCGAGACCAGCAGATACGACGCGTCCAACGCGACGGGTCCATGGCTCTCCAGCACCATCGGCTCGCGCCCCACCATCGCCGCCATCGACCAAATCCCGAGCATGCTCAAGGAGGCGATGATCGCGCCGACCAGCACGCGCAGCCACGGCCGCCGCATGACAATCACCTCGGCAAAAATGACCGCCACGAGACCGTACGCGCCAATAATGTCGCCCGCGAAGACGATTCCATGCACCAGGCCGAAGGCCAGCATCCACCAGCCGCGGCGGCGAATCAGGCGTGAGGCCGCGCGGCGCGCTCGCCGCTCGACGGAATCCCGGACGTTCTCGCACTGGACGGTGTTCCACCCGGCGCTCAGCTCGGGGGGAATCGCGTCCATCGCGAAGCGGCGCTCACGCTCGATCGTGCGCGAGGCCATGATCGCCATACCAAAGCCGAACAGAATCGAAAACAGCGGATACGCGCGACGGTCCACAAACAGGGTTCGCACCAGGTACCACCACTGATCGGCGTCGTTCATGGCCGCCAGCGCCGCCTCGCCCACCTGCGGCGCATCCGGGAAATAGCGCAGCCAGAAGGGCACATTTGCCAGCGCGATGAGCGCGAGCATGAAGCCTCGCGCGACATCGGGGGCGGGGAAACGCACCTGGCGTGCGCCCGTGAAAGACAGGGTGTGCATGGCGTCCTTACTCGAGGTGGTGTCGATGCAGCAAAGGGGCGAGGCCGGAGATCCTCCGGGGCCTCGCCCCTCGCGTACGGAGTGCTCTCAGCCGATGGCCGACATCATCGCCTGCTGTTGAATCTCTCGGCGCCTGCCGTTAGCTTTCACCACGAGCACGATGCCGATGATCATGATGATCGTGCCGCTGACACCGACGACCGTGGACCAGATGAGGCCGTTCGTGCTGGACTTCGTGATGTCACCAGCACTGACATCCATGCCCGCAATGTCGGCTCCCGCGGGCAGACCCTCACAGTCGATGCGGTAGGTACCCGCGGGCAGATCCGTGGCCGTGTAGTAGTTGTTGACCCCAGCAAACGTGTGCATGTCGTACACGTCGCCGTCCGTGTCCGTCATCGTGCACGACGTTGCCTCAGCCTCGCCGAGGAGGATCGTGTACTGCCCGTTGGCACCAACCTCGACGGTCCCGCCATTGGTGATGCTGACGGCGTTAACATTCTCGGGCGTCTCCGTGTTGAGGCCTGAGAAAGCGACCACAGCGAAGATGACCGGGGCGACGATGAGCATCATGAGCAGGCCGACGACGATCATAATCGTGCCGGGGGCTCGACTGGGCAATTTCATGGTGGGCATGACCGCGGGACCGCTGTAACCGGTACCCGGATAGGCGCCCTGGGCGGGCATCGCGCCGTTCGCACCATCTTGTCCGTACTGCGGCCAGGGGGTGCCCTGCTCGCCGGGGACTCCGTAAGGCCTGGGGTTCGACATGAGGAAAGCCTTCCTAGGAATTCGTTTGTGTCAGCATAGCAACGCGGGGGCTCAGCGCGGGCGTTCCCGCAGACCCATCAGGCCTCGTGAACGATGCGTAGACGCTCAGCGCGCAGTTGGGCGACGCCCGGGACTTCAAGGGGCGCGAGCTCAGACCCCGTGGCGCGCTGCAGCAGCAGGTCCGCCAGCTCCGGATTACGCGCGAGAGCAGGGCCGTGCATATAGGTCGCGATGATGGATCCCTGAACGGCGCCGTCGTAGCGCACCTCGGGTGGGGTCGTGCCGCGAGGCGTGCCGTTGCCAACGCCGGACAGCACGCGTCCCAGCGGGGCGGCGTCAGGGCCGAGGACGGTACCGCCCCCGTGGTTTTCGAAGCCGGTGAGCGTCTGGGTGAGGCCATCAAGGACGGGCTCACAGACGAGTTCGCCGATCGCACGGTGCCCCTGAGGCTCGGTCGTGATGTCGAGGACACCCATGCCCGGCACGCGAGCGCCGCGCGCATCCTCGTACCAGTGGCCGAGGACCTGCAGGGATGCGCAGATCGCCAGGAGCGGGCGCCGGGCATCAAGGGCGCGGGCGAGGCCCGAGGTGCGGCGGAACTTGTCGGCAGCGAGCGCCTGAGCGGTATCTTCGCCGCCGCCGAGCGTGTAAATGTCGAGGCTGTCGGGGATTTCATCAGTCAGCCCAACGTGGACGACCTCGGCGTCGATGCCGCGCCTGCGGGCGCGCTCGGCGAGAATCAGGGCATTTCCGCTGTCGCCGTAGGTGCCCAGCACCTCGGGCATGAGGACGCCGATTCGCAGCGTGGAGGTGCTCATCGCGTGCCTTCCTTTCGATCGAGCAGGACCTTGAAGTCGCGCATGGCCGTGTAGTTGAGGAGCATCTCGACGCGGCCCGGCTCGCAGAGCGCCAAGGCATCCATGGGCAGCGGGACGAGGTCGCAGTGCACACCCGCGTATTCGAGGCGCACAGCCAGGTCGGCACCGCGCTCACCACAGGCGACGACGCGGCGGCCGGGCTGCTTGACGGCGGAAAAGTCGACGTCCCACAGCCAGGAGAGGTCCTGGCCGTCGGGAACCTGACCGTTGACGCCGATGACAACCTGGTCGACGCGCGGGTCGATCATCGTCATGGCTTCCTGCCATCCAGCCGGATTCTTCGCCAGCATGAGGCGGGCGCGGCGCCCGTTGACGTCGTGCACGGAGTATCGCCCGGCGACCTCGGTAACCCCGCTGACGGCCGAGGCTGCGACGGCTGGGTCGATGCCCATCGCGACGGCCGCGGCGACCGCCTGCGCGGCATTGCCGAGGTTCGCGCGCCCGGGAAGCTGCAGGTTAAGGGGGACGCTGATGCCGTCCGGTCCGCGCAGCGTCGCGCGCGGGCCTTCGGGGGAAAGCTCAACGTCCTCGAGCCACCACTCGGGCTGCGGACGACTCGTCAGTTCCGGCAGTTCCTCCCCCTCGAATGCGGGGATCAGATGCCAGTCGTCACCGCTGCGGACGACGCGGCCACCGCGCGGATACGCGGCAGAGTCGCCACCCCAGCCTCCACCGGCTGCGACCCACACAACGTTCGGATTGTCGGCGGCAGCCGAGACGATGAGAGGATCATCGCAGTTTGCGACGACGACGGCGTCCGGATGAGCCGAGGCCCCCTCACGCAGGCGACGCTCGACCGTCCCGATCTCTCCCACGCGATCGAGCTGGTCGCGCGAAAGGTTGAGATAAACGAACACGGCCGGATCCACGTCGGCCGCAACGGCGGGCACATGCATCTCGTCGACTTCGAGGGCGGCCCGCGTCGCGCCCTTGCCCTGCATGAGCGCCGTCAGGACACCCGAGGTCATGTTGTCGCCGTTGATGTTCGAGGCGACGCGACCGGCGCTTTCGAGCGCCGCACGCACCATGCGCGTCGTCGTCGACTTGCCGTTCGTGCCGGTCACAATGACGGACGAGTAGGGGGCAGCCAGTTCACGGAGGAGCTTCGGGGAGATACGCAGCGCAACCTCGCCGCCAATCATGCCGCCAGAACCGCGCCCGAGGGCTCGGGACGCGAAGCGGGCAGCGCCGCCTGCAGCCGTAGCAAGGCGAGAGCGCACCGACAGGTGATGCGAAGAATTCGTCATGCATCCACGTTATCGCATGCGGGGCGCTGGCCGCGTCGTCGACGCATATCGACTTCCCCCACCAGGACGAGGCCGGGGACCATCAAGAGGGTGTCTTTCCTCGCGCGACACGCGGGTGTGCCCCTAACCTGCACAGATAGTTACGCATTGCATATCGACGTTACATACGCCATTTCTGTGTGACGGCGTCGATATTGTTCGGCGGTTAATTTCGACCGCTCAGCCGCCCGACAACACCGCCCGAGCAGCCCAAGATCTCAGCATTTTCAAGGAAAACACCTCATCATCAACAAACGTGCAGGTCAGAGGGCATTTCAGAAAAAGAGTTGCGAATTAGACGCACATTTTTTCCGCGCCCCCTGCACGTTTGCCCCAAGCGACGAACACCCCAAAAATCGACTACCGAAACCCGCTGTGACCTGGTAAAACTATGTTCAGCGGGCGCAAGCCTGCCGCCTGTTCCAGGCTTCGGTCGGGGATCCTGTGTGCCCCCGGATCCTCGATCGAATATGCTGCGGGACCCATCCTTTGGATGGGTCCCGCAGTCCTTTATGTTGCAGTGTCGCACCGCTGAGAAACGATGCAGCCTTCTCAGTGTCATGCCGATCAGAAACGATGCATGCTACCGCTGGGAGACGATCGTCCCTTCGATGACGTCGTGTGCCTTCGAACGCGGCGGCGCCGGAAGCTCCGAGCGCGCCGACGTCTGGGCGGCCGCGAGCGCGGCAAGAGCGCGCACAGGGCTCCACACGGTGAGGGAGCCACCGGAGCCATTCGCACGCCGTGACGTGCGATCCCACGGCCGCTCACCACGCCGTATCGGCATGACCTGACCATCCGCGGACGCAGCAAACACTCGATTACGCCTGGCTTCAGCGGCCGTGACCGCATCGCGCAGGGCGTCCCGTTCCTCTTCCAGGGCCTCGACGCGGCGCTCGAGCTCGAGGATGCGTCGGATTCCTGCGAGGTTGATGCCCTCCTCCTGGCTCATCCGCTGCACGTCGCGCAGGCGCTGCACGTCGCGCTTCGTATAGCGGCGACCCCGCCCCTTGGTACGGGCGGGGATCACCAGGCCGAGTCGGTCGTACTGGCGCAGGGTCTGCGGATGCATGCCCGCCAGCTCGGCCGCAACCGAGATGACGAACGTAATCGCGTCGTCCGTTCCAGTGCTCGCCATCGCTTACTCCTCCGAGGCCTCGGCGAGGGAGGCGCGCACGTCGAGGTCGCCCTCGGCCGCCGCCAGCTCCTTCGCGAGCTTCTTGAGCTCGCGGCTCGGCTTCTCGGGGACGCGGATGGCCACGCGAGCGATCAGGTCGCCCGTCGCCTTGGAGGTCTTGACGCCCCCTCCGCGCACGCGGATCTCAGTACCCGAGGAGGACCCTCCGGGCACCTTGACCGTGGCCGTGTTGCCATCGATCATGGGCACGTCGACGACGGCGCCGAGGATGGCCTCGGAGACGGTCACCGGCAGTGTCACCACCAGGTCGTTTCCTTCGCGCGAGTACACCGGGTGCGGCTTGACGGTCACGGCGACCTCGAGGTCGCCAGTGGGACCGCCGTGCGTGCCGGGCTTGCCGTGGCCCTTGACGCGCACCTTCTGGCCGTCCTTGATGCCCGCGGGGATGCGGACCTTGATCGGAGAGCCGCCGACCTTGATGGTCAGCGTCGCGCCGTTGAGGGCCTGACGGAAGGAGATGGCCAGCTTCGCGCGCACCGTGCCGCCCTTTTCGGGGGTCGGTGCCTTCTGCTGGGCGTGAGCGCCAGCGCCGAAGGGCGAGCCGTAGGGGTCGCCCCCGAAGCGCGCGCCCGCACCGCCGCCACCGCCGAAGAGGCCGGAGAGGATGTCCTCAAAGCCAGCCCCGCCGCCGGGCATGCCGGAGGTCTGGAAGCGCACGTTGTGGCCGCCGCCCCCAAAACCGCCGCCGCCGAAGCCGCCGAAGAGATCTTCGAAGCCACCGGCGCCGCCGGATCCGGCGGAGAATCGAGCTCCACCGCCGGCCATCGCGCGAATCGCGTCGTAGCGCTTGCGATCCTCATCGTTGGACAGGACCGCATATGCCTCGCCAATTTCCTTGAACTTGGCTTCGGCCGCCTTGTCGCCCGGGTTCTGATCCGGGTGCCACTGCCGCGCCAGCTTGCGGTAGGCCTTCGTAATGGCCTTCTTATCCGCTTTCTTATCGACTCCCAGGACCTTGTAGAAGTCCTTCGAGAACCATTCTTGTTCACTCACGCGCGTTTCACCTCACTTTCAGTCACGAGCGTGTTGTCGCTGTTATTCAGGGTTGTTCACCAGCACCTTCGCGGCGCGCACCACGCGGTCTCCGCGGCGGTAGCCGCTCGCGAGGACCTGCCCGATGACGGGATGGTCAACGTCCGCGCTGGTCGTCGCCATCAGGGCGTCGTGCAGGGCCGGATCGAAATCGTCACCCTCGGCGCCGTAGCGCTCCAGCTCGAAGCGCGTCTTGAGCGTCTCCTCGAGCTTCGTGGCGATCGACGCGAAGGGACCGTCCTCCAGGTCGCCGTGCGCACGGGCTGCCGCGATGTCGTCGAGAACGCTGATCAGCGACTCGATAACCTCGTCCTGGCCGGCGGTCTTGTGACCGGGAATAGCCTCCTTGGAGCGACGCACGTAGTTGGCGTACTCCTGGCCCTGGTTGTACAGCTCCGCGTTGGCGCGGGCCAGCTGATCCTCGACGGCCGCGATGCGCTCGAGGGCCTTGGCGAGGTCAGAGTCCTCAATCTGATCCTCGAAGGCACTCATGTCGTCGGCCGAAGCCTCGGACGAGGCCTGGGCTGCGTCACCCGCACCGGGTGCGGCGTCGTTGTTCTCGGCCGCCTGGCCGGCCGGGGCCGACTCGAAAGAGTCGGCCCCGGCGACGTTGGCGTCTTCGTTGGGCGCCGAGAAACCGTTGGTTTCCTCGGTGCTCACTTGTCGTCCTCGTCAACGATCTCGGCGTCCACGACATCGTCCTGGGCAGGAGCGGACTGCGCGGCGGCCTCGTCGGCCTGCTGCTTGGCGTAGATCTCCTGGCCAATCTTCATGCCGGACTCGGACAGGGTCGCCATCGCGGTCTTCACAGCCTCGATGTCGTCACCCTTGAGGGCTTCCTTGACGGCGTCGACATCCTTCTGGACGGCCTCGCGGGTCTCCTCGGAGATCTTGTCGGCCTCGTCCTTAAGCAGCTTCTCCGTCGAGTAGACGGCCTGCTCAGCCTGGTTGCGGACGTCGGCCTCTTCGCGGCGCTTCTTGTCCTCGGCGGCGTGCTCCTCGGCCTCGCGCACCATGCGGTCGATGTCCTCCTTGGGCAGGGAGGAACCGCCGGTGATCGTCACCGACTGCTCCTTGCCGGTGCCGCGGTCCTTCGCGGAGACGTGAACGATGCCGTTCGCGTCGATGTCGAAGGTGACCTCGATCTGCGGCACGCCACGGGGAGCCGGGGCGATGCCGGACAGCTCGAAGGTGCCGAGCAGCTTGTTGTCACGGGCGAACTCACGCTCGCCCTGATAGACCTGGATGAGCACGGAGGGCTGGCCATCCTCGGCGGTGGAGAAGATCTCCGAGGCCTTGGTCGGGATCGCGGTGTTGCGATCGATGAGCTTCGTCATGACGCCACCCTTGGTCTCGATACCGAGCGACAGGGGGGTCACGTCGATGAGCAGGACGTCCTTGCGGTCACCCTGGATGACGCCGGCCTGCAGGGCAGCGCCCACGGCAACGACCTCATCGGGGTTGACGCCCTTGTTGGGCTCGCGACCGCCGGTCAGCTCCTTGACGACCTCGGTGACGGCGGGCATACGGGTGGAACCACCAACGAGAACGACGTGGTCGATCTCGGAGACGGTCACGCCGGCCTCGGCCATGACGTCACGGAAGGGCTTCTTGGTGCGCTCGAGCAGGTCCGCGGTCAGTTCCTCGAACTTGGCGCGCGTGAGGGTCTCATCCAGGTGGATGGGGCCATCGGCGGTCATGGACAGGTACTGCAGCGAGATGTTCGTGGAGGTCGCGGAGGACAGCTCCTTCTTCGCCTGCTCGGCAGCTTCCTTCAGGCGCTGGAGGGCGACCGCGTCCTTGGACAGGTCGGCGCCGGTCTTGGCCTTGACCTGGTCGATCAGCCAGTTGACGATGCGCTGATCCCAGTCGTCGCCGCCCAGGTGGTTGTCACCGGAGGTGGCGCGCACCTGAATGGTGGAGAAGCCGTCGTCATCCTTGCCCACCTCGAGGAGGGACACGTCGAACGTGCCGCCACCGAGGTCGAAGACCAGGATGAGCTCGTCTTCCTTGCCCTTTTCGAGGCCGTAGGCCAGAGCCGCGGCGGTGGGCTCGTTGACGATGCGCTCGACCTTGAGGCCGGCGATCTGTCCGGCGTCCTTGGTGGCCTGACGCTGCGCGTCGTTGAAGTAGGCGGGAACCGTAATGACGGCCTCGGTGACGGGCTCACCCAGGTAGGCCTCGGCGTCCCTCTTCAGCTTCTGGAGGATACGCGCGGAGATTTCCTGCGCGGTGTACTTCTTGCCGTCGATCTCCGTGGTCCAGTCGGTGCCCATGTGGCGCTTGACGGAGGAGATGGTGCGGTCGACGTTGGTGACCGCCTGACGCTTGGCGATCTCGCCAACCAGGACCTCGCCGGTCTTGGAGAAGGCGACGACCGAGGGGGTCGTACGAGCGCCTTCAGCGTTCGGGATGATGGTGGGCTCGCCGCCTTCGAGGACGGCGATAGCGGAGTTGGTGGTGCCGAGGTCGATACCGACTGCACGTGCCATGGTTGTTGTCCTTTCATTCGCTAGGCCATCTCCACTGCCGGAGCGGCTTGCGTTGGTCTGTGTGGTCTATGTGGTGCCGGGGGCTCCCGACACATCCTTGAGTCTGATGTACTCAACTTTAGGAGCCGGGTCTTTATTCCGCAACCCGTAGCTCTCAAACCTGAGTCTGATGTACTCAACTTTGGAGGCCTAGGTTTTATTCCCTCACCAAAGCCCTCTCAGCGTGAGTCACTCAAAACTTGAGTCTGATGTACTCAACTCTCTTTTCAGACTTTTATTCCATCCCGACATGACAAGCCCAAACATGGCTCATTGATGCGGAAACATGCACAGCGTCAGCCATTCGTAAGCCAAGCGAAAGTCTGTCGTAAGTATTTGCAAAACTCGAAAGTGGTGCACTACACCCCTCCTCTGGCAAACTAGAAACGCTCTCAACGACTGAGAGCCCCGTCAATCAATGGAGACTTGATGCGCATCACGAAACGACTGGCTGGCAGCCTCCTCGCCGGCCTACTGACACTAGGAATGGCAGGTCCCGCTTTGGCCGACACGCCAGCAGCCGACGGCGCCCAGTCGGGCACCACCGCCCCCCAGACCACCTACGACGCACGCTACGCGATCCCCGCGGCCGTGCCCGCCTCCGGCGAGGCGAAGGTCGCGCAGTGGCAGGACATGAAGTACGCCATGTTCATCCACTGGGGCGTCTACTCCTCCTACGCAGGCTGGTACAAGGGCCAGAAGCAGGAAGTCGGCTACCCCGAGCAGATCAAGGCATGGGGTCACCAGCAGACCTGGGATCAGCGAATCCCGCTGCAGGGCATCCCCCGCGAGGAGTACCTGGCCACCGCCCAGACCTTCGAGGCCCCCAACTTCGACGCGACCGCGTGGTGCCAGCAGGCTAAGGACAGCGGCATGAAGATGCTGCTCATCACCTCCAAGCACCACGACGGCTTCGCCATGTGGGACACGGCCACGACCGACTACAACTTCACGAAGCAGTCACCCTCGCACCGAGACCCGATCTACGAACTCTCGCAGGCCTGCCAGAAGGTCGGCATCAAGTTCGGCCTCTACTTCTCCAACATCGACTGGGAGAAGCAGCCCGAAAACCCGTGGATGAACAACAACACCCTGGACGAAGAGGGCTACATGGACTACATCCATGCTCAGCTCAAGGAACTCCTCGGCGGCAAGTACGGCGAGATCACCGAGCTCTGGTACGACATGGGTAAGCCCAACAAAGAGCAGTCCGACCAGCTGCGTACATGGGCGCACGAGCTCCAGCCGAACATCATGATCAACTCGCGCGTCGGCAACGACCGCGCAGACTTCGAGGTCGGCTGGGACAACGAGATGCAGTCCGAGCAGACCCAGGGCCCCTGGGAGTCGGCCGTCTCGATCTTCCACAAGTCGTGGGGCTACGCCAACTGGGACGACGCCGCTGCCACCTACAAGGACACCGGCTACCCGGACTACACCGAGGAAGACTGGGACCACATCCAGCAGGTCGACAACACGACGGCCCTGCGTAAGGCCCCCGGCGGCGCCCACATCAAGACCACCGAGATCGTGGGCAACATGTTCTCGACCGTGGCCCTGGGCGGTCAGTTCCTCTTCAACGTCGGCCCGAAGTTCGACGGCTCCTACGACCCGTGGGACGCCTCGGTCCTGAAGGGCGTCGGCGACTGGAACCGCGCACACCCCGGAATTCTCAACAACTCGCGCCCGACTCACTACCCCATCGAGACCTGGGGTAAGACCATGGTTGATGACTCCCACATCTACCTGGGCATCGAGAAGTGGCCGGCCGACGGCACGGTGACGCTGCGCGGCGCCGGCGCCAACGGCATCGCCTCGGTGAAGCTCGACGGCTCCGACGCGGCTCTGACCTACAAGGTTGAGGGCAACGACCTCGTCATCACCCTGCCCGCACAGCCCGACGAGATCCTCCCCGTCGTCACGGTCACCACGAACGGCACGCCCAACTACGTGCCCACCGGCCTGACCACCATCGGCGAGCAGGCGACCACGATCCCCGCTACCAGCCTCGAAAAGTTCAAGGCCCCCACCCCCAAGACCGGCGAGACCAGCTTCACGGCGTCCATCACCTCCGGCGACAAGGTCGCCTCGGGCGTGACCGTCTCCTTCGACACCGAGGGGTTCACGGACTCCTACGCGAAGTACAAGGTCACCGTCGCAGGCCAGACAATCAAGAACCTGACCGTCGCTGACCTGAAGGCGGGCGTCGGACCCTTCACGATCGGCCCGAACCAGACCGCTCGCGCCACCCTCGAGTACGACAACCCGGCGTACGTGCTGAAGGGCTTCGGCAAGGACACGACCGTCAAGTCGGTCACCGTGAAGGCGGAGAAGTTCTCGACTCCCGCGCTCTCCGTCGAGCCGTCGACCGTCGAGGCCGGCAAGACCGTCAACGTGAGGGGCACGGGCTTCGCGCCCGAGTCCACCGTGACGCTCACGCTGCACTCTGAGCCCGTCGAGGTCGGCACCGCCACCACGGACGAGAACGGTGACTTCACCGCTGAGGTGACTGTCCCCGCCAACACCGAGGCCGGGGACCACACGGTTGTCGCCGAGTCCAGCGCGCCAGTCGTCTCCGCGACCGCTCCACTGACGGTCATCGCTCCCCCGGCACCCGCCGAGGAGCCGAGCGCCGCTCCGAGCGAGCAGCCCTCCGCGGCCCCGGCTCCCGCCCCCGAACAGGGTGGCAAGGGTGGCCTGGCCCGCACCGGCACCAACGCGCTGATCCTCGTCGCGGCCGCACTGGTCGCCGCGGGAGCGGGCACGGCGTTCATCCGCCGCTCGCGCCTGGCCAAGGCCTAATCATCGCGTGGGCTTGACCACCACAGATGGGGGCGGGGCGTACCTGACGGTACGCCCCGCCCCCACTTACACTTAAGGGATGCGCTGCGACCACTTTGACGCCGGGACCTGCCGGTCCTGCTCCCTCCTCCCCCAGCCCTACGAGCGTCAGCTCGCCGGCAAGGTGGAGGCCGTCGCGGCCACCCTCTCCCCCGTCCCAGGAGCCGGCGAGATCGCCTGGCTGGCCCCGGCCTCGTCCCCGGAGAAGGGATTTCGGACGAGCGCAAAGCTCGTCGTCGGCGGAACCCGCCGCCGGCCCACCCTGGGCATCCTGGGGCCCGACCGCCGCGGCGTCGACCTGCCCGGCTGCCCCATCCAGCACCCCGCGATCAACCGCGCGACGCCCGGTCTGAAGCGCTTCATCCGCTCCCTGGACCTGACGCCCTACGACGTTCCCACCAAGCGCGGGGAGCTCAAAAACATCCTCATCACCGTGGGCGCAGGCCAGCGGCTCATGATCCGCTTCGTGCTACGTACGCGCGACCGCGTCTCCGACATTCGCTCAGCGCTGCCGCTCCTGCGCGACCTCGTGCCCAGCGCACACGTCGTCACCGCGAACATTCACCCCACGCACGAGGCCATCGTCGAGGGCCCCGACGAGATCATCCTGACCCGGGCACGCACGCTCCCCCTGGCCGTGGAAGGCCTCGAGCTGGGGCCTCGCTCTTTCGCACAGACGAACGCGTCCGTCGCCTCCGCCCTGTACGAGCAGGCCTCAGTGTGGGCGTCGCGCCCCTTCGCCGACGGGCGACTTCCCGAGAGCCTGTGGGACCTGTACTGCGGCGTCGGCGGCTTCGCCCTCGCTGCCGCGCGCGCCGGATTCCCGCGCGTCACCGGCGTCGAAGTGTCCTCCGGGGCGATCTCCTCGGCGATCAGCGCCGCCCGCCACGCGGGCCTGCCACGGTCGGCTGCGTCCTTCATCGCGGACGACGCGACCTCATGGGCTCGAGCCCAGTCGCCCGAGGACGTGCCCGACGTGATCGTCGTGAACCCGCCGCGTCGAGGCATCGGCGCGGACCTGGCCGCCTTCCTCAACGAGTGCGACGCACCCCGCGTCATCTACTCCTCGTGCAACCCCGCATCGCTGGCCACGGACCTGGCGGCCATGCCCACGCTGCGCCCCGTCGAGGGTCGCCTCTTAGACATGTTCCCGCACACGACCCACGCCGAGGTCGCCCTCCTCCTCGAGCGCGCGTAGGCCGGGCGGCACACCCCGGCCTCGCACTAGACCAGGTGCGACGCCAGCACGGCGAAGGCCCCTCGCATTCGGCCAAAGTCACTCTCATCTATCGCTCATCACCGTCGGTCACCTATCCCGCATGTCGCCCAATCACGTCGGTTCACTGCCCCGTGCCGTTACAATTGGACCTAACGTTAGGAGAAACATGACCGTCGAACTCATCACCGCCGCCACGCCCGAAATCCACGAGGCCATGGGGCGCCTGATCCCCCAGCTCTCCCGCTCCGCCGCCCCCATGAGCGAGGCCGACGTTGAGCGCTTCCTCGCCCAGTCCGGCGTGCACCTCTTCGTGTTCCGCCCCGACACCGCTGACGCGGAAGGCAACCACCCAATCCTCGGCATGCTGTCGCTAGCCACCTTCGAGATCCCCACGGGCGTGCGCGCGTGGGTCGAGGACGTCGTCGTCGACGAGGCCGCCCGCGGCCAGGGTGCCGGCCAGGCCCTCGTCGTCGCCGCGATTGAGCACGCCCAGAAGATCGGCGCGCGCACCGTCGACCTCACCTCGCGCCCCTCGCGCGAGGCCGCGAACCGCCTCTACCAGCGCGCCGGCTTCCAGCTGCGCGAGACCAACGTGTACCGCGTGACGCTCGAGAAGAAGTGAGCGCGCGGCGCTTGCACTGCTCACGGCCTTCGTGTCGTTTGCCGTGATTGCGTTGCTTGTTGCTGCTTGCGTCCCGAGCATTCATTATGTTGCCGCCCGCCCCCGCATGATGCGTGGGCGGGCGGCAACACAGCAAACGCCAACATATACACAGAGAGCAACATCAATCCCAGGGAAATGCGCCCCAAACTAAGGAATATCATCTAAACTATGCACAAATAGCTCTTTCCGTCAGCCCCCAGAACCACATGAGCAAAGGAGCTCAGATGCCAGAATGCGAAAAAATCAAATCAGTCAGCGATTTGATTCAGATCCTAAAAGACAAAAAAATTCGCTTCCGCAATAGTGAAGCATGGTATCGGGGCCAATCAGACGCAGAATGGGGTCTCGAACCTGGGATACATCGGGGAATTAACGGCGACAAAAATGAGTGCGATATTCTAATTCAATTTCAACAGCACGCGGCTGGTAAGGTAACACAGATTCAACTGGATAAGTGGGGATGGCTAACACTGGCACAACACCACACACTCCCAACTCGCCTTCTTGATTGGTCGACACAACCGTTAATTCCACTCTATTTCGCATGCCAAGACGCTTTATATCCGACCAAGATGGACGAAGAAACAACTCCAGATGGCGCCCTATTCATAATCGATCCAAAAGAGCTGAATCAAATTGCTAACCAGGAGTTACCACCAGGCGAACAAAGAACGGAATTCTACCCGCGGCTACTACAAGCATCCGACAAGACATTAGATTCATACTATCCGCACCAACAATCAGAACCACCCTATCGACAAATCCCGATCGCTGTTCGCGCACCAATGCTGTTTGAACGAATTGTTTTCCAGTCAGGAACATTTACCGTACATCCCAATCCAGCAGCAGCAGGTGCCGAAAACCTCAACTTAAACACAATTGCCGAAAAGCTTCTCATTCCTGGAGAATATAAGCAGGAGATTCTTGAGGAGCTTGGGCTTCTGGGAATTTCTGAGTTTGCAATCTACAGAGACTTGGACCGCGCAGCCAAACACATATCAGGAGACGCAAAATGACAATCAAAACCGATCGACTTGACGGATTTAAAGTGTCGGACTTCTATCGCCTTAAAGACGAGTTCAATCTCCACCCGGTGTACCAAAGAGACAATAACGTCTGGACAAATAGACAGAAAACTGTATTCATTGACTCAATCATCAACGGCTATTTAATTCCAAGTATATTCATAGAGTCAGTACCTCGTCCCGGCACCAAACGACGGGAACACTGGTCCGTCCTTGACGGCCAACAGCGCCTGACTGCGATTCTCGAATTTGCCGATGACAAGATTAAACTTTCAGATGACTTCATTTTCTTCGCCGACCGAAGCATAAAAATGAACGGAATGAAACTATCCGAGATACGTAACACGTACCCACTAATCGCAAGAAAGTTTGACACCTTTATTATCCCAACAATCGTTGTCGAAGCCGAAACGACCGACGAGATTGAAGAAATGTTCGAGCGACTCAACTCCTCAACAAGCCTAAACGCAGCAGAGGCGCGTAACGCCATTGGTGGCCCTATGCGAGATCTCAGTAACGAACTCGCTACACACGAATTTTTTGAACGTAAGTGCCCAATCAAGAACTTTAGATATAAGTATCGCGAGCTTGCAACAAAGTTTATTACTATCGAACTACAACTCAAACACAAAGGCACACTGCATGATCTCAAGGCAGGCACGCTTAAAAAGGTTTTCAAGCAAAGCAAAGAAGGAAAAGAGCCATACACTGCTACCTATCTCTCAGAAGCAACACAAGCCGCACATTCGACACTCGATAAAATGACCGAATGTTTTGATGATGAAGATCGCCTTCTCGGCTCTATTGGCTCCTTGGTTGTCTACTATCTCTGTTTCCGCGAAGCTGATTACGATTACTCGCGAGACACCATTGAACGTTTTGAAATTCTCAGGACAGAACAACGACGAATCGACAAAGAAGACGTATTGACCACCGACACACCCGAGTCGGTCTATTTGCGTAAATACAATGAACGC
The DNA here is from genome assembly GCA_000411415.1 of Actinomyces sp. HPA0247. GTDB lineage: Bacteria > Actinomycetota > Actinomycetes > Actinomycetales > Actinomycetaceae > Pauljensenia. The sequence continues at coordinate 526,776 of KE150450.1, forward strand.
GTACAGTCTTCAAACGATGGCATTCCTTTAACTCAACGATCTCTTATTCTTAAGGCATATCTCCTAAATCCTGACGGACCTTGGGCACGTGACCTTAATTTAGAGTAGGCGAACATGAACACCTATCTACATTCATAATCTTCTATCAAACATCACGTGTGATACACGTTCATTTCGAAATTTATATCAATGATGATCCATAGTTGACTCAAATGTTGAGACTTGCGATACCTTAATAAACAAGAGATCGTAGGCGATAATCTAAGTATTCCTGCACATCTTGCAGCAGTTCGTCAGCACTTTTCAGTGCCGAGGGAAGGGCCTCCGCCCACGCCCTTCCTGGATGCAATGTGTCCCACTGTGGTCTAGCGCCCTTCGCACGTCCGCGCCCGGGTGCATGATTTCCGAATCCATCAATGCGCGCATTCCACACCGGCTGGTGCCTACGAATCATCGCTGATTCTCCCAAGGCGATCCATACGTCCTCCATCACAAGCCAACGTGCAGAGAAGTCTTCGATATTCAGGTTTATCGCTGCCTCAATACTCTTCCTATGGTCTTTGAGACGCTTCGTCAGCGCTGTCGTCTGCGTTGCAAGCTCAATTCCTTTTCGAGCACCGCTCGGAGAAGCCTTTCCGATGTAGATCGGCTCTATAAGCTTCTCCGCGTTAACAGCAGCAAGCGCCTTATACGCAGGGAATTTCCCGTGATAGTACAGGGCGTACACGCCAGCGCCATCAAATTCTGGCACCAACGCAAGCGGGACCGGGTCTTGGAGATGAAGCGCGTGCACGATTGACTCGGCAAGATTCTCCATCGCAAGGGGGTTAAACGGTTCCATCAACCAACACTCGCTTTCTGACTGTTAGCAACAACATCCGCATGGTCACGTTCTGCAGCCAACGTCAAGTGGCTGCGCACAGAGCTGGCCACAACCTCTGCAAGGCGGACCGGAACAGCATTACCTAGCTGACGCATAGCCTCAGTCCAAGGGCCATCCAACTGGTAGTCATCAGGAAATGTCTGAATACGTGCCGCTTCACGAACGGTGAAGTAGCGAACTCGCCCATCGGCGTAACGCACCATGTTTTCACCGCCGGGAACACCATGCACGCCCGCCTTGAGAGCCTTTGATGGCGAATCGATATACGATCCGGTATGTCCCGGGTAAGCACGCGCTCCCTTCTGCAGCACATGATTTAGGAACCGGGGGCTCCCTTGTTCACGCGGCGTAGGAAGTCCGGCGAGCACATCCCGTACCGTCACCCAGGGAAGTGCCTCATCAGCTTCAGCACGTCCACGCACCTCGATTCGGCGCTGACGCATAGGGACGTTCCAGCGCTCCCAATACTCTCCTGACTCCTGGATTGCTCGCAATGATGCCGCACTATGTGTTGGCTTTGGAAAATGCCATTCAGCATCAACATCTGTTCTGAAACCAACAAAGAATACGCGCCACCGCTGCTGCGGCACCCCGTAGTCTGCCGCATTAACAAGCTTCGTAAGAACACGGTACTGCAGATCCGATCGCACGGAAGTGTGCTCGGATTGCAGACGGGCATAGTGTTCCTGCCACGCTTCACCCTCGCGCGCAACCAGCTCAGGATGCGCAAGACGCAGCTTGATATACGAAAAATAGTCCGAGAATGAGGAGCGCGTGAGTCCACGAACGTTTTCGATGAGGAACGCTCGTGGTTTCATCTGCCGAATGACCTCAGCAGTTGCTGGAAACATATCGCGCGGATCATCAGCAGCCATAGCTTTTCCGCCCAGCGAAAACGGCTGACACGGAGGTCCACCGCTCACAAGGTCGATACCTTCACCAAGCGATGTCCAATCGACATCACGCACGTCGCCCTCGCGAACGTCGATGCCAGAAACGATAGGGAGTCCTCGGTCCCTGTTCAGCCGGAGGGTTTGGCAGCACCACGCATTCCACTCGGCTACAAGCTCCGTAGAAAAACCCGCGAGGTGGGTTCCCAGTAGGAGACCACCGCCACCAGCAAACAGTTCGACGCTTCTCATACGATCATTGTCCCAGTATCCACCTACAACTGCGTACTTCACGCACGGGGTCAGCTGTGGGATCGAGCAAGGTCCTGATTCGAGCGAGCACTTTGCATCTAGGTTATCCAGCTCTTCAAGAAAGCTAGGATCTCACAGCATGCACGACAGCAGCCCTCATCGGTTTAGCCGCTGCAGTGCCAGAACCCGTAAGTTCACAATCACTCAATGAAACCACCAACACCACTGCTGACTCCTTCGCTCGTCCGAATGAAACCGGCGGCACCTCTGCGCCCGACAACTGGATCAAAATCACCCGTTTCTCACCCGCAAAGGCGATGGCGGTTTCAATGCCACTCACATACGAGAGAGCAAAGGTGACACCGGTTTCATGCGAGAGATTTCTGATGCCCCCGGGCGGCGGCAGGGCTAGAGCCACACAAAAGTCGCACATAATTTCCCGCGGTCACTTTTGGAGACCGCCCACAAACATTGCAATTGCAACGATGCAAATTCATGGAGCGAAGAAGCCACAGGGAAATTACGTGCGACATTGGGGTCGCGCCGGTGTGGAGGGCGCCGGAGGGACCGGAGGGCACGGGCGGGCTTCGAGGCGCGGCGCCGAACGAAGTGAGGACGCCTAGCCTCGCGGGCGGCCGGGCCATCCGGCACCCGGAACACCAGCGGACCCACAAGCACCACCGAACAGAGAAGCCTCAGAACTCCTCGTAGTACTCCGGGTTCTGGTCGGCCTGGCGGCCGTCGGGGCGCCCGAGCGCGCTGATCGCAGCCATCTGTTCGGAAGACAGCGAGAACGAGAAGATGTCGAGGTTCTCGCGCTGACGCTCGGGGTTACCGGACTTGGGCAGGGGCAGGGTGCCGAGCTGGTAGTGCCAGCGCAGGATGAGGCGCGACGGGGACACGCCAACCTCGGAGGCCAGGGCAACGATGGCGGGGTCTTCGACGATGCGCCACTTGCGGCCCAGCGGGCTCCAGGACTCGGTGAGCACGCCGATGCGCGCGTGGTACTCAAGCGCGGAGGCCTGCGGGAAGTAGGGGTGCAGCTCAATCTGATTGACGCTCGGGTATTCGCCGGTCTCGGCGTGCACGCGGTCGAGGTGGTCGGGCAGGAAGTTGCAGACGCCGACGGATCGAATGAGGCCACGGTCGCGCGCGTCCAGCAGGGCTTGGAAGGCCTCGACGTACAGGCCGCGCTTGGGGTTGGGCCAGTGGATCAGGTACATGTCCCAGTAGTCCAGGCCGGCGCGCATGAGGGATTCCTCGACGGTATAGACGGCCTCGTCGTAGCGCTGGTGGCGTCCGGGGAGTTTGGAGACGAGGCGCAGGTCCTCGCGGGGAACGCCGCAGCGACGGACGGCGGCACCCAGGGCACCTTCGTTTTCGTAGTTGAAGGCGCTGTCCAGCATCCGATATCCGGCGTCGACGCCAGAAACCATCGCGGACACGCCCGCGGCACCACGCAGGTTGTAGGTCCCCAGTGCGATCGCGGGGACGTCCAGGCCGTCGTTCAGGGTGTATGCGGGGATCTCACTCATGTGTCAATCGTAGGCCGGGCCTCGCTGAGAGTTCTACCATGGGAGGTATGGCACAGCTTGAATTGGACGAGGTCCACGCGAACGCGGTGGACTATCAGCATTTCCTCCTTGATTCTCCTTCCCCCTATCACGCGGCCGAGGTCGTGGCGCAGCGTCTGGTGGACGCCGGCTTTACGCGCGTCGACGAGAAGGGCGCGTGGGACGCGTCCCCGGGCGGACACGTGATGGTGCGCGGCGGCGCGGTGGCCGCGTGGTTTGTCCCGGAGACAGTTGCCGATGACGCGGGCTTCCGCATCGTCGGCGCGCACACGGATTCACCGGCACTGTCGGTGAAGCCTTCGGTGCACTCGACGACGCCGGATGGCTGGGGCCAGATCGACGTCGAGGTGTACGGCGGCATGATGTGGAACTCGTGGCTGGATCGCGAGCTGACGCTGGCGGGCCGCCTGATCCTCAATAGCGGCGAGGTCGTCCTGGCCCGTACGGGCCCGATTGCGCGCATCCCGCAGCTGGCGATTCACCTGGATCGCGACGTCAACCCGGGCGGCCTGAAGCTGGATCCGCAGAAGCACCTGCACCCGGTGTGGACGGTGGATAACCCGTACGGCAACCTGCTGGAGTACGTGGCGCGCACGGCGGGCCTGGACGACGCCTCGCAGGTCGCGGCCTTCGACCTGATCCTCACTCCCAGCCAGGGGCCGGGCTTCTTCGGCGACAAGGGCCAGTTCATCGCGGCCTCGCGCCAGGACAACCTGTCGAGCGTGCACCCGGGCCTGGTGGCCCTTGAGCGCCTGGCCGCGCAGGGCACACCTGCGGGCGGAGACGTCACGGTGTTCATGTGCTTCGATCACGAGGAGGTGGGTTCCGGCTCGCGCACGGGCGCGGCTGGCCCGATCCTGGAGACGGTGCTGCGTCGCACGGCGACGGCGCTGGGTCGCGATGAGGATGGCTTTGAGCGCATGCTTGCGGCCTCGTCGTGCGTGAGCGCGGATGCGGCGCATTCAGTGCACCCGAACTACGCGGATCATCACGATCCGGATAACCGTCCGGTGATGGGTCGCGGCCCGGTCCTGAAGATCAACTCGAAGCAGCGTTACGCGACGGACGGCGAGGGCATTGCCCTGTGGAATCGCGCGTGCGCGGCGGCGGGAGCGGTGTCGCAGAGCTTCGTGGGCAACAACGCGATGCCGTGCGGCACGACGATCGGCCCGATCACGGCGACCCGCCTGGGGATCCTGACGGTGGACGTGGGCGTGGGCCTGCTGTCGATGCACTCGGCGCGCGAGATGAGCCACGTGGATGACCTCCTCACGCTCTCCCAGGTGCTCGAGGCGTACTGGCGCGGCGCCTGACGCCCGCGCCCGGCGAACCCGAAGGGTGAAGCCGTGCGCGCGGCACCCGCAGCGCGGCGCGTGAGCGCCCGGATCGCCCGCGCCCGGCGCCTGACGCGCGTGAGCGCCTGAGCGCATGAAGAAATCCCGGCCTCGTCAATCAGTCGACGAGGCCGGGATTCTTGCGTCTGTCAGGCGTTTCCTCAGAGGGAGGCAACCGCGGTGACGGTGACGGGCACGTTGCCGCGCGTGGCCTTGGAGTAGGGGCACAGCTCGTGGGCGCGGTCGACGAGGGCCTGGGCGCGGTCGAGCTCGACGCCGGGGATGACAACCTCGATGTCGGCGGTCAGGGCGAAGGAGTCGCCTTCGGGGCCCAGCCCGATCGTGGTGCGCACGAGGGAGTCGGTGGTGTCGATGCCCAGTTCCTTGGCGGCCAGCCCCATGGCGCCCTGGAAGCAGGCGCCGTAGCCCATGGCGAAGAGGGCTTCGGGGTTGGCGCCGTCGCCGGGGCCGCCCAGTTCCTTGGGGGCGCGCATGACGTGGGTGATGCCGAGTGCGGGGACGGAGGATGTGCCGGCGCGGCCGCCCGTGGAGTCGGCGGTGACGGAGTATGCGATCTTGCTAGGTGTATTCATGCCCCTATTCCACCACTAGGACTTCAGTCCCGCAAGGGGTTTGACACAAAGACAAGTAGTTCCGCGCGCTCAAGGACGAGGCCGGGGCAAGCCAGCAGGAAACGCGACCTCAGGCGGTCAGGAAGTCCGCGTCGGGGCGGGCGCTCAGGGCTTTGGCGACGGCGCGGCGGAAGCGGTCGTTCATGGGCGGGAGCTGGTCTCCGCGGAAGAACGCAGTCTCGCTGTTTTCGCCGTCTGCGGGGTTGGGGTCACCACTCACCCACTGCGCTGCGAAGGCGACGTCCAGGTAGGTGGTGACGTCGCCGTTGTAGTAGGTGACGGGGCCGACAACCTCGACGGAGAGGAGGCGGCGCACCTCGATGCGAACGTCGGCTTCCTCCAAGGCCTCGCGCGCGGCGGCGATCGCGGGTTCCTCGCCGGGGTCGACGATGCCGGTCACGGGGGTCCATGCTCCGTTGTCCGAGCGGCGCACGCACAGGATGTCGACGGCCTCGGGCGCGATGGGACGTTCCCAGTCGATGGGCGCACAGCCCGCGGCGGGGCGCAGGATGACGACGGTCGTGCCGGGCATCCACAGGGGCGCGTGACCGACGTGTCGGCGCAGCTCGAGGACGAAGTCGGGGGTAGCCATGGCTCTAGTCTACGGCGCTCACAGGAAGGACGTAATGATCGGCAGGAGCAGGATCTTGACGATGATCGCGAAGGCGAAGAGGGTCGCGTAGGCGGCCTCGATGCGCTCGTCGGTCACGCGGGCATCGGCGGCCTGCAGGACGGCCGGCTGGCCGAGGAAGCCCGCGACGCCACCGGCTGCACGAGGCGCCGACAGGCCGATGAACTTCGCACCAATCGCCTGGAGGCCGCAGCACACAACGACCATGACGGCGGCGAGGAGGGCGGCGCTCCAGCCGTCGGGGCTGCCGAGCAGGCTCGCGAACTGCGGGCCGGCGTTCAGGCCGAGGGCCGCGAGGAAGAGCATGAGGCCGATCTGGCGAATCGTCAGGTTCGCGGCGGCGGGCAGGGTCCACACGAGCGGGCCGGTGCGGCGCAGCGCGCCGAGCAGCATGCCGACGATCAGCGGACCAGCGGCGGCACCCAGCTGGAAGCCCTGGCCGCCCGGCAGCGGGAAGGACACGATGCCCAGAAGCAGGCCCAAAACGAGGCCGATGCCAAAGGCCATGCCGTCAACCTCGGCGACGCGGCGCTCGGAATCGCCGAGCCACTCGGCGATGTCGTCGAGCTCCTCCGTGGGGACGACGACCGCGACGTGGTCGCCGAGCTGGAGGTCGAGGTCGTCGCGGGCCAGGAGGTCCAGGTCGCCTCGGCGCACGCGCGTGATGACGGCGCCGAAGCGCTTGGTGACGTTGAGCTCGGAGACGCTGCGGCCCGCGACGTCAGGGTTAGACACGACGATGCGCTCGAATGCCAGGTCGGAGCGATCATCCTCGAGGTTGTGGTCGAGGATCTCACCGACGAGGGGTGCTGTGTCCTTGATCGACGTGGGATCGCCGACCATGACGACGTGGTCGCCGGGCAGCAGGTCCTCGCCGGGGGCGATGACGCGCGTGCGGCCATCACGTCGCAGGTAGGACAGGCGCACACGCTGCTCACGCCACGCTGCAATATCACGGGTGTTGATCTGCTTGGTCACGTGCACACTGACGGCCTCAAGGGACGCGCCCGCCAGGGAAGGCGTGTCCTTGGGACCCAGCCACTTCCTCGTCACCGTGAGGGTCACGATGAGGATGCCACCGATGACGCCAACCGGATAACCGAAGGCGTAGCCGACCGCGGCATTTGCGTCCCCCGTGAGACGCGTGGCCGTATCGAGGGCAGGCGCGGCGGTGAGGGCGCCCGTGAACAGGCCCGAGGTCAGGCCGGACGACAGGCCGAGGAGACGTCCGCCCGCGAGCGCGATAGCCGCGCCGACAATACACACGATCGTCGTCAGCGCGAGGAGGTTCGTCTGCTTGCGCAAATCCTGGAAGAAGGTCGCTCCCGCAGAGATGCCGACGCAATACACGAAGAAGGCCAGGCCCATCGGCTGGACGATCGACATGTGCGTGCTCACGACCTCGGGGTGGACCGCCGAGACGATGAGGCCGACGAAGAGCGCGCCGGCCGCACCGAAGCGCAGCGGGCCGATCCGGATGGCCCCGATCGCCGCACCCAACGCAACAACGACAAAGAGCGCGAGCAGGGGCGAAGACGTGAAAAGAGAGGCCATACCTTTCAGAGTACCTGTCATCCCGAACACGATCAGGGAGAGTGGATAACTACGCACGTTATGAAGCTCACGGATTGGCTACACTGATGCGAGAAACTGAAAGGACGGTCATGTCTCAACCAGCACCCGGATGGTATCCAGACCCCGCAGGCTCTCCCCGCCTGCGCTGGTGGAACGGTGGCATGTGGACCGAGCAGTACCAGCCGATGCCCACCCAGCGCCAGGCCATGCCTCAGCAGGCCATGCCTCAGCAGGGCTTCCCCCAGCAGGGCATGCAGCAAGGCTTCCCGCAACAGGGCGGCCCCCAGCAGGGCGCGCCACAGAACTTCTCACAGCAGGGCTTCCCACAGCAAGGTGGACCCCAGCAGGGTATGCCGCAACAGGGTTTCCCCCAGCAGGGTATGCCGCAGCAGGGAGCTGCCACCAGCGCTCAGGCTGGCATCGCACAGGGCGGCGGCGCACAGCAGACGAACACCCAGAAGGGCCCCCACCTGCCGTCCAATAAGCAGGCGCCGACCGTCTCATCGAATCCCTACGGCTCCGAACCCAAGTTCGACCAGCCGAAGAAGGACTCGCGGGATAAGAAGAACGAACACACCAAGGACTCCAAGACCTCGTCGCGCTGGAAGATCGCGACAGTCGCAGCGTGGGTGGCCGTCGTCGTTTTCGCAGTGACGACGATCATCGCGGGCACCTCCTACAGCCACGCACGTGCGGAGCTCGCACCCGCGGTCAGCGAACGTGACGACGCTCAGGCCCAGCTCGACCAGGCACAACAAGAGCTTGATCAGGCCCAGAAGGAACTTGAGGAGTTGCAGAAGTGAGTTACGTTCCCACCCCCGCGCAAGCACCCACGCGACAGGCTTCAGGGTCCCACAGCGGCATGAAAGTTCTGACGATCATCGGCGCCTGCCTCGCCATCCTCTTTCTGATCCTGTCGGTTGGCCTGGGACTCGGTGCGCGTTCCACCCATCAGGCCGCCCGACAGGCGCAGAGCGACGCCCAGTCCATGCGTGATCAGGCCAAGGAAACGGAGACCGAGACGGCGACGACTCGCACCAAGATCGCCGAGGAGACCAACAAGAAGGAAGCTCAGGCGTGGTGTGACGGGCTGACGAGCGCGAATGCAGATTTCACCTCGCTTGACCTGAAGGCGCGAGAATACACGAACCTGACGGCGACGCGCCGCGAGGCCATCGGCCACATTTGCCCGCAGAAGAAGAACTTTATCGAGGCGTATGCGAAAGACGCATCGCAGGATATGATCAAGCAAGACACCCCCTCCTGCTCTGCGGGGGCATCCTCGGTAACAATCACCGGATCCGTATCCATTACCGGAGCGAACTTGGCTGGCCTCTCAGCGTACGATGTCGGCGTCGAGTTCTACCTCGTCCCCAGCTCTACCATCAAGGGTTATCAGCCCTCGGACAAGCAGACGGTCACCGTCCCCGCGGGCGGATCAGCCTCGCTGACATCGACTGTACCGTTGCCTTCCTTCGACTCGGGATCCTGCATCGTCCGCGCTGTGAGCATCTGGCCCAGCGGGGTCTGAGCATATAGTTGCCCGCCATCCCTGCGGCGACTAGACTCCCTGACCATACCCTCGGTTTTGACACGACACGGGAGAGAGAATCACGATGAGCGAACCCGCGGAAGGCTGGTACGCCGACCCGACCGGTGCCGCGCAGCTGCGCTGGTGGGACGGTCATGCCTGGACGGAATACGTCGAACCCTACGAGGCGACCCCCGCGCAGTCTGAGACCGCCGAGGCGATCCCCGCCTACGACGAGGCCCAGTACTACGCTCAGCAGGAGCAGGTAGCGGCGAACGTGCCGGTTCAGGACGCTGCCGAGGTCCCGCCGATCCCCTCCCCCGAGGAACCCTCGTACTGGGAGGACACCGTACCCGCCCCCTCCCCCGAGGAGACGGCGGCGTGGGAGCCCACCCCCGCCTCGTCGATGGACGAGGCAGGCGCTGCCCCGATCCCGATGCCCGACGAATCCGAGCCCTCCCAGGAGACCCCGAAGCGTTCGGGCACCCTCAAGTGGACACTCGGCTGCGTCGCCTCCTGGATGCTTGTCGCCGTCTTCATCGCGGTCCTCGTTCTCGCATGGTCCCACCTGGGCGCCAGCGGTCGCATCCACGATGACGCGAAGAGCCGCGCCGAAACCGCGCAGCAGGAGCTCGACACCGCGCAGTCCACGCTCGCGGACATTAACCGCCAGATCGAGGAGGCCAACAAGTGAGCGCACCCGCACCGCTGCGCGCAGCGACCGTCGCCGGAGCCGCCCTCGCGGTCATCTTCATCATCCTGTCCGCCGTCGTCGGCGGCATCAACGTCTGGCGTTCGCATTCTGCGTCCAGCTACGAGGCGCAGGCCGAGCAGGCGCAATCCGAGAAGGCCGCGGTCGACCAGCAGATCACCGACGCGAAGACCCGCCTTGACGCCGCCAACGTCCACAAGGACGCTAAGGCATGGTGCGATTCCGTCACCCGCGACACGGCCGCCTCGATCCGCGACGCCATCAAGACCTACGATTCGGCGACGCAGGCCGTCAAGGACGCCATTCACCAGGAATGCGCCCCCAAGGAGACTCTCGCCAACGCGCAGCGCGCCGGCGCCGGCGCCGACGCCGCCTTCAGCCCCGGCGTCCCCGAGTGCACGACCGACCAGGTGACCACGACGATCAACGGCACCATCACCTTGAACTCCGCGAGCCCCATCTCCTCGCTCGGGCCGCTCGAACTGACGATTTCCGGCTACACCCTCGACAAGGGCACGACCCTGAACCCCTCCTCCCCCTACCAGGGGACCACAACTGTCACGCTCACGCCGGGAACCCCTGCTACGTTCACGATCTCCGTTCCGTACGACCCGGCGATGACCGACAAGACCGAGTGCGGGTTCACCATGACCTCCTGGTGGCCGACCAGCCTCTGACAAACACGTGAGGCCCATCACTGAACAGATTCCACCAATTGGCGCTGACCTAAAATTGGCGGGACACAGTGAAAGGAGCCTCCCCGTGAGCAACCCCGGTCAGGTGCCTGCTGCGGCCACACCCGCGGCGGCCAAGCCCACCGCGCAGCCGCCCGCCTCGCAGATCGTCACTGCCGCGATCCTGGCGCTCCTGGCGTTCTTCTTCGTCGTCGGCGCCGTGCTGGCCGGCAGCGTGTACGTCCGTGACGGGGAGGACCTCCAGCGCGCTCAATCAACCTACAATCAGGCCGAGCGGGACCTCCAGGAAGCGAAGGACGCGGGCAAGTGAGCGAGAATTCTTCCCCGACCTCCCTTCGCCCGGCGACAAAGGTCGCGACGAAGAGCCGAGGCCTGAGCATCGTCAACTGGATCATGGCCATCATCGTCGTCATCAGCGCGGTCGCAACCGTCGCCCTGTTGTCGCTGGCGGCCTCCCGCAGCGCTCAGGTCCGCGAGCTCACAAACGACACGGAGAAGACTAAGAAGCGCACGCTCGAGATCAAGGCCGCCAATTGGTGCGACCAGATCATCCCGGACAACGCCGAGAAGGTGCCCGACCTGTACAAGGACTACGACGCAGCGTCGTATGACCTCAAAGCGGAGATCGAACGACAGTGCAAGGCGCGCGTCTCCATCGCGGAAATTATCCGCCGCGCGGATCCCCTGTACGACTTCACGGTCGATCCCGAGTGCACCCTCAACGAGTCGCAGGGCACCGCCTCCTGCACCGCTACCGTGAACGCCAGTCCAACGACGATGCGGCTCAAACTCGCAAACTATCCGTCAACGACCGCGACCCTGCGCATGCGCGTCGCGGACACCCAGACGAGCTTGGTAACCCAGCCGCACGTCATCGACAACGTCGCGACCGTGACGCTCGATTCGAGCGGCAGCGGGACCGTGACCTTCGATGTTCCCGTCGACCCCAGCTGGGGCAGCGCGTACGACATTCAGGTGAGCTCCTTCTTCCCAAACGAGTAACACCAGAATCGAACGAGGTCCCGCTACCCCCTATTCACGTGAAGCCAATCACTGACCGAATCAATAAAATTGATGCTCCCATAGAATGAGGGGGACACAGTGAAAGGAGCCTCCTCGTGAGTAACCCCGTCCAGGGCTGGTACGCAGACCCTGCAGGAACCGACCAGCTGCGCTGGTGGGACGGTGCGCAGTGGACCGACCGCTACCAGGCCGCGCCCATTTCCAACACCGCCACGAATTCCGAAACCCCGAACGCCGCAGGCGATGCCGCGGCCACCGGCGAGACCGCGGCCACCGCCGCTCAGGCCGTGCCGCAGCCCACCGACACCACGGTGCAGTTCACCCCCGTGGCCCAGACGCCTGCCACCAAGGCCACCGGCGGACAGATCGCCCTCGCCGTCATCGCCTCGCTCCTCGTCGTCCTCTTCCTGGGCACGAGCATCATTGCGACTGGCATGCACGGAAAGGCGCGCGAGGACGTCGCGCATTCTCAGTCCATCCTCGATGACGCAAAGAGTGAGCTCCAGAAGGTGCAGGAGGCAATCCAGTGACTGACCTGAACACCGCAGCGTCCCCCGCGGCCACCGCAGCCACCGAGGCTCCCACCGCGACCGCGGCCACCACGAAGCCCGCTAAGAGCAAGGGCCTGTCCATCTTCAACCGCGTCACCTTCATCGTCGCAGCGCTCCTCGCAGTCTTGACGATCGCCATGCTTGTTGCGACTGCGATGACCGCCAAGTCCGCTACCAACATGCGCGACGAGGCCCAGGCGACTCGCGAGCAGGCCGGTCAGGAGCTCGCCTCCTACTGGTGCTCGCAGATCACACCCGAGAATGTCGCGAAGTTCGACGAGCTACGTCAGCTCTACCTCGACGTGAGCGAGACGGCTCAGCACGCTGTCGATCAGCAGTGCCAGAAGAAGGTCACCATTAGTGACCTCGTTGCTAACAACGATCCCAACTCGGCTTTCGACACCACCAGCGAGTGCACTATTAATGCATCACGCACGAAGATCACGTGCACCGCGACCGTTAAGGCAAACGACACGATCAAGAAGGATCTCGCGTCCTTCTCCTCCACGACAGTCACGCTCGACATGACCGTGCGCGCGACGAACAACGCGTTCACGTCGAAGGGCCACGACATCAACAACGTCGCAATCGTCACCCTGGACAGCAGCGGTAACGGCAGCACGCTGATCGAGGCTCCCTACGACCCCACCTGGGGCGAGTACTACAAGATCACCGTGTCATCGTTCTACCCGAACGAGTAACGCGGCGCTCCGACACGCGAAACCCCGTCGCCCCGTGGGCGGCGGGGTTCGTGCATCCGCAGCCGACGCTTGTCGGTCGAGCCCCGGAAGCAACTCAGCCGCGATGACACCCCCGCACGCACCCCACCGGGCCGGCCCCGGCCTCGTCGATGAGCTTAGTAGTGCTCGTGGGAATCGTAGCCGCGCAGCCTATCGAGCTCGCGACGCTCCTTCTTGGTTGGGCGCCCACTGCCCCTCTCCCGCATGGCGACGGGAATATGCACGCGCGGGCGCTCCGGCGTGCGGTCATCGTAGGCGGTACGCGCCTGCGGGTAGGAGACGCGCTTAGCCAGGAGCAGGACGACCCCAAGGATGCGGTCAAATCCCTCAATGCGCAGGCGCACCTCGTCACCCACGCGCACCTTGTAGGCCGCCTTGACGGGCTCCCCGTTCACGCGCACGTGCCCAGCGCGCACGGCGGCCGTCGCCTGGGAACGTGATTTCAGCTGACGGGTCGCCCACAGCCAGGTATCGACGCGCACGGGCGACGATGCGAGCGCACCGGCGGGGATTACGACGTCGTCGGGGGTCTCACTCATCGGCGTCCCCTAGTTGATGCGACGCAGACGCTTCTGGTGGCGGGGCGTCAGGACGATCGCGACGAGCGCGCACAGGATCGGCATGCCGATGAGCATGCCCAGGAGCGCACCCCACGGCACGACCGGCCACAGCGTGGTCAGGGTCGGGAAGATGCGGGAGCGAGCGAACGTGATGACGGCAAGAACGCCGACGACGAGGCCGGCGAGGACCGCCGTCGGGATCGCATTCAGGGCGAGGACAACGCCCTGCCAGGTCGTCACATGGCGACGCATCGCGGGGGCAGCACCGATCGCATCGAGCGTATCGAGGTCGGGGCGCATATCCGAGGCCGACAGCGCCACAACGAGAGCGACCGTGGCGGCCGCGGCAACAACCGCGATAAGCGCCGCGACGTAGGGCAAGACAAGGGAGCGCATCGTCGGCACGATCACCTGGGCCGAGGCGCCGGGCACCTGGCGCGCAATCGTCGCCTGGAACGACGGAGCATCGACGGGGCTCACCGGATGATCGACGGTGAGGAGCTCGCCCAGAGGCCGCACCTGGAGTCCGAGGTAGGACGCCGCAGTCGGCGACAGCACGATGACGTTGACGCGAGTCAGGGGCGAGGCAACGAAGGTCTGGACGGTCGTCACCTTGGCGTCCGGCAGGTTATCGTCCGACGCTCCCGCCGCCTTCGCCTCCGCGATGGCACTCATGTCGAGGCTCCGCAGCGTCACCTGGCCCGCACCATCGATGTAGTCCGGGTCGGGAATGAGGACGCCGCCGGCGTTCAAGGTAGCGATCGCACGCACCATGTCGTCCTCGTTGCTGAAGTACCCAGCCTGACGCAGATACGTGCCGTCATCAACCATGTACGCCACGTCCAGTTCCGTCATGGTGCCCATGTTCGTCGACATCGTGAACGTCGAATTGTTGTACGGGTGCACCGCCTCGACCATCGTGGTCGGGCCACCCGGGCCGCTATTCCACGCCAAGCCGTTCAGCGTCGCCTGCGAGGTGACACCGCGCTGGCCGTCGACCGCATCAACAGCCGACTTCATGAGGTCGCGCGAGCGCTTGACCGAATCCGTGCGGTCAACCGTCGACACGAAGACCTGGCCCCGCTGCCCCACGTGCGGGCGCGAGTTCCAGCCGGCCTCGTTCGAGGAAGACAGGGTGATGAGCAGGCCGCACGCCACGAACACCGTCGTCAGGATCGAGGCCATGGCCGGGAAGGTGCGGTGGCCATTGCGAACGGCGTCGCGCAGCGCCAGGCGCATGCTCATCGACGCGCGGCGGTTGGGAACGCGCCACCGGGTAAAGATGTAGGGGATTGAGCCGATCAGACCCGCCTCCAGCAGGCCGATACCGACGACGAGAGCGAGCACCGAACCGAACCAGGCGGCGACACCGAGGAGTGGCAGACCCGCCAGAAGCGCCAACGGGTAGATCATGCGGCGACGCACGAGGCGCGACGGCTCCCACACGCGACCGCCGATAACGGCGGAGGTGTCAATATGCGATGTCGTGTGGGCCGGTGACACCGACGCCATGAGCGACAGGAGTACCGGCAGGAGCACGGACAGCGCGAGGGGCCACCACGGGACGATGCCGATGCCCAGGCCCGACCACATGCCGATTCCCACCATCGCGGCCGCTGAGAAGGCCGCGGAAAACACAGCCGAGTAGAGGCCGATGATCACGCCGTGGGCGATCGTGAGCCGACGGCCGTCGGTGCGGTCACCGCCATTAGCGACAATCATCGCGGCCGTGCGCATGACCGAGCGCTGAGCAACGGTGTACAGCGGCGAGATGAGCAGGATCATCTCCGTGAGGATCAGGAGAATACCGGCAACGAGCAGCAGGTACTGCCACGGGTTGGCGCTCCGAGTGCTTTGGGGGACCTCGTACTGGGCGATCTGCGAGGGCAGGGCCGAGGCATCGGGCGGGTTTGCCAGCACCTGACGGGACAGGACCGAGAAACCGGACGCGTTCAGCTCGCGGATCTTTTCCCACGACACCGGCGTCGGTCCCGTCACAAACCAGGCAGTCTGGGTGCGCCCCGCGACCGCGAGGCGGTCAATCGGAAGCGTCCCGTCGCCGATAATCGCGCGTTCGGAACCCCCAATGATGGAGTCGATCACGACGTTACCCTTCAGGGATTGAGTCGCTCGTTCCTTCGCGATCGTCAGAGACAGGTTCACCGAGTCGCCAACGCTCACCGACAGGGCCCGGGCCACATCCTCGGAAATGACGGCATGACCAGCGGCCAAGGGCCCGCTCTTACCACCCGCATTGACGCGCGGCGCCTCCAGCGAAGCCGTTTGCGTGCCGTTGTCGACCGTGAAGCCCGTACCGTCGGCCGTTTCCAGACGCAGCTGGTAGAGCGTATCGACGGCGACCAGCTGATCGCCCTCGGGCAGCCAGCTGTCGAGCGTGTCCATCGACACCGAGACCTCGTCGCTCGAGGCCGTCTTCGACAGACGGTCCGCGGTGAAGTCCTGCTCGATGGCCGTCGACGACCGGTGCAGCGTCACCGCCTGGACGTCGCTGCGGTGGCCGAGCCACGACGAGGCCTGGTAACGCTGCGAGGTCGTGACGTCCCAGAAGGTGATCGCCGCGATCGCAATGATGATCGGCAGGGAGATCAAGAAGACCGCCGTGGCCGTACGGCCCAGGCTTTGGCGCGCATCACGAGAGGCGATGCGGAGTACTACTCCCCATCGCCTCATCCGTGTGCTGAGTCGGTTCATCAGATCCTTGGTGCAGTGTCTGCCAGCAGATCCTTCAGCGAATCCCCCCTCGATCGGTCGACAATGCGACCGTCGCGCAGGAAGACAGTCCGATCTGCCCATGCGGCCATTCTGGCCTCATGAGTCACGAGGATACCGGCTGCACCGGCATCAATGTGATCACGCAACACCAACATGATCTGTTCACCGGTGTGAGAATCGAGCGCACCCGTCGGTTCATCAGCAAGAATGACCGAGCGGTTACCCACGAGTCCGCGGGCGATTGCGACGCGCTGGCGCTGGCCACCGGACAGGAGCTCCGGGAAACGATCCGCCAGGTCCGCAACGCCCACCTCCTCCAGCGCGGCCATCGCGGCCTCGCGCACCTTGGAGGGACTCACACCATCGAGCTGCAGCGGCATCTCAACGTTCTCGAGGGCCGACAGCGAGGGGATCAGGTTGTAATCCTGGAAGACGTATCCAATCGACCGACGACGAACCTCGGCACGATGAACGCTATCCAGGGCCGCCAGGTCAACCCCGTTGATATAGACATGCCCGCGGGTCGGACGCTCCAGGCCACCGGCAATCGACAGCAGCGTCGACTTACCGGAACCGGAGGGACCCATAACAGCGAGAAGCTCGCCGGGTGCGACCTCAAGGTCGATCCCGTCGAGCGCTCTCACTCGGACGCCGTCAGCGCCGAACTCATGTCCGACACCCGCCATCCTGATCGGTAGCGGCACAGGCTGGCTCATCGCACCCCGGCACGCTCCGAAATGCCGGCCTCAGCCTGAGCCCAGTTCATCGAGCGACCCTTCGCAGCGGCGAAGGCGGCGCGACGCGCGGCCTCGGAGACCGCACCGGACTCAATGTGGTCGAGCCAGTTGAGCTCGGCCTCGAGGTCGAAGATGTGACGCTCAAGAATGAGCTTCCACGCGAGCTCACCCTCATCGGCCGAAGCCTTCAGGCGGGTCACATCGCGCAGGGAGCCCAGGGTCGAGCGACGCTGGGTCTGGATCATGGCCTCGACGTCGACCGTGGGATCGGCGGCAGCCACAGCGAGCTTCATAACGAGCTCATCACGTTCGGGATGTTCGCGGGGAACGGGGGTGGACCACCAGGCGTTGAGGACATCGCGGCCAGCATCAGTCAGCTCGAAGACCTCGGAATCACGGCCCGCGTTGGTCTCAGCGTGAGACACAACCTGGCCGTCGCGCTCGAGGCGCTGCATCGTCTGGTAGACCTGGCCAATATTCAGCGGCCATGCTCCGCACGTCTGCTCCTCGAACATCTGCTTCAGGCGGTAGACACCGGCGGGCTGCTGCGCAACAAGCGCCAGCAGGGCATTGCGAACCGACATAACTCTCCGTTCGTTGTCTGGACGTGTAGACGATTGTGGTTGAACAGTATCTATCGTACGCCAAAATCGTTGTTAGAGCGGGGAATCGGCGGTGGGTTACCTAACATAAACCCTACCAGCTGGTTAGACAGGGGTTTCCGAAATGACGGGGAATATCAGGCAAATCGACCGTGACACCAATAAAAGTGCCAACCACGTTGCAGATGCCTTTTTCAAGTTTTTCAGTGATATTCCAACAAAGCACCCGTCAAACAGCCAGAGCCCTCCAAAGTCGAGGCGAACATCCTCCAAAACCAGGAAAAACCGCCCTCGAGGGCGCTCTGACCATTGGGACAGAAATTATTTGTCAGCCGACAGTCTCAAATTTTGAGATCTATCGCTCACGCGGGTACCTACTCGGCGAGAACGTCCTCAATATCTTCCCAGAGCACCTCCGGCGACGACGGCGCAACAGCCGCCCAGAATCCGCCATCCTTATCCGCCAGCAAGGGCACCTCATCGGGGTACAGCTCGGCGAACTCCACGCCCGCCAGCACCTCGCACACGTCTTGGCTGGTGGCAAGCAATCGCCAACTGTCGCCCGACAGATCCGGGTACGACACCGCATCAACGACCCGCACGGCGAGCCCCACCCACGCCTCGTCCGCGACGTCCGCCCAGAAGGCTCCCGTCGCCTCGTCGACCTCGGCATCGATCACCTCGGCGATCTCGCGAGCAACGCTCGGCACCTGTTGGAGGATCTGTGGGACGTCGCCCCGTTCCAGGGCAGTGAAGATCACCTCGGGCACCGCCGTCGGCACAATCCCCTCGCCCGACGGCTCTCCCAAGGCACTGAGCTCGAGGAACGTCTCCCTCAGCTGCGCAACATCGATCGCCCACACCGACAGCATGTCTTCCTCGCCGCCGTACATACCTTCATCGTCACACCGCGACACGACGACGGAGCGCGGGCCGACGAAGAAGGTGACGAGGCGACATCCGGCCGGAGCGACGACCCAGGCGGTGAGCACCTTCGTCGCCTGCGCGAACCCCTCGAGGACCGCGGCGAGGTGCGGGACAGGAGTATCGCCGACGACGAGGCCTTGGCCGCGCAGCAGCTCAACGAAAGGATGCGCGGGGTCGGCGAGGAACCCATCGGCGTATGAGCGCAGCGCGTCGCACTCCAGCTCGCTCATATCGAAGACGACGCCGTCCTCCGTCTCGCATGCGTTGATCATGATTTCTCCTGTGTTCTCGAACGGGCGCCCACACGGCGCCGAAACCAGGACAACGCTACGGCACACCGACCGCCAGCGCGAGCGCCGACCGCGACCGCCCCCGACGCGGGAGGCTACACTGGTGGCGACTAGGAGGATTCACCGATGAACACCCCGCTTCCCGCAGGCCCCGCCCCGGCCCCGTCCCCGATTCCAACCCTCGCGCTTCCGACGGGCACGCCCATCCCCGTGCTCGGTTTCGGCACCTACAAGGTCGCACCCGAGGACACGTACGACGCAGTGAGCCGCGCCCTCGAAGTCGGGTACCGCCACATCGACACCGCCCAGATGTACGGCAACGAGGCCGAGGTCGGGGCAGCGCTCGAGGCCTCGGGCATCGCCCGCGAGGACCTGTTCGTCACCACGAAGGTCGACAATTCCAACCACGAACCCGAGCGGGCTGCCGCCTCGATCGAGCGTTCCCTCGAGGACCTGCGTACCGACTACGTCGACCTCCTCCTCGTGCACTGGCCGCTGCCCACGCTCTACGGGGGCGACGTCGCCCTGCCCTGGCCCGCCCTCGAAGACGCTTTTACTGCTGGCCGCGCGCGAGCGATCGGCCTGTCGAACTACGAGCGCGAGCACATCGAGGCCGTCCGAGACGTCGCCACGGTCGCCCCGCACGTCCTCCAGGTCGAGGCCCACCCCTTCCTGCCCAACGCCGCGCTGCGCGATTACGCGCAGGGGCTCGGCATGGTGTTCGAGGCCTGGTCCCCCCTCGCGCGCGGACGCGCCGTCACCGAGGCGACGCTCATCGAGATCGGGACCCAGCTCGGCGTGAGCCCCGCCCAGGTCGCCCTGCGCTGGGCCCTCGACCGCGGCCACGTCGTCTTCCCCAAGACACTGAACCGCGAGCGCATGGCCGCTAACTTCGACGTGTTCTCCTTCTCCCTGTCGCCCGAGCAGAGCGCGCGCATCGACGCGCTGGACGCGGGCGAGGCCGGGCGCATGGGGTCGCATCCGGCCACGATGGACCGACTCTGAAGACGGGTACGATACAGGCATGGCTTCCAAGCTCACGCGCGCCGACCGCGCCATCGTCCGACTGGCCGACGGCACTGTCAAACAGCAAAACCTCCTGACGGGCACAGAGGTGTGGACCGTTCCGGGCCGCGGCAACCGGCCCCTGACCGCCCCGCACGCGGACCACAACCCCATCGACCACGAGGCCGACGGGCACCACTGCGCGTTCTGCTCGGGACGCTACCTCGAAACCCCTCCCGAAAAGTCGCGCCTCGTGCGCCACGAGGACGGGTCCTGGGAACAGCTGGACGCCCTGGGTGCCGACCAGCTGACCGACACGGTTGCGCAGTTCCGACGCATCCCGAACCTGTTCGAGATCGTCTCCTACAACTACTGGCACCTCAACCACGGCCACGTCCCCTCCGAGGCGGACCGACGCCGCATGGCCCACTACCTGGCCTCGGACGCGGGATACGAGCACGTCATGAACGTCGTGCGCGCCCGCATGCTGGCCTCGGGCATGAGCGAGGGCGAGTTCACCGCCACCAGCGAAACCGCGCGCCTGCAGGCCGCCAACGGCTTCTTCTCCGGCGGCCACGACCTCATCATCGGCAGGCGCCACTACGTCGACGGTGCCACCGAGGCCCACCAGCTGGCCGGGTCGGGCACCCTCACCCCCGAGGAGCACGCGCAGTACACGGCCTACACGGCCCGCTCGATGCGCGACCTCTACGACCTCGACCCCGCCGTGCGCTACGTCGCCACCTTCCAGAACTGGCTGCGCCCCGCCGGCGCGTCCTTCGACCACCTCCACAAGCAGCTCGTCGCCATCGACGACCTGTCCGTGCAAACCGAGGCCGAGTTGGAACGCCTGCGCGCCCAGCCCGACATCTACGACCAGATCTTCACGGTCGCGGCCACGCGCAAGCTCCTCATCGCGCAGAACGAGCACGCCGTCGCCCTGGCCGGTTTCGGGCACCGCTTCCCCGGCATCGCGATCTGGCCCCTCGGACGGGCCGCCAACCCGTGGGAGGTCAGTCCCGAGGCCATGCGAGGCATCTCGGACATCCTCCACGCCGCGCACGCCGCAACCGGCGTCGAGGTGCCCGCGAACGAAGAGTGGTACCACCGCCCGCCCACGGTCTCCACCCCCATGCGCTGGCGCATCCTGCTCAAGTGGCGCATCTCGACCCTGGCTGGCTTCGAGGGCGGCACGCGTATCTACCTCAACACGATCGACCCGTGGAAGGTCGTCGAACGCACCGTGCCGCGCCTCCTCGAACTACGCGAAGCGGGCCTCATCGCCCCCATGCGGATCGGGGAGGAATGCAAAGTCAGCCCCGCAATGCTGCGAGGCTGACTCGACTCGTGGGGGCGCGGCGGGGCTACTCCTCGTCGCCCGGATCGTCGTCGCCCGTCTCATCCGAGGGCGCCTGATCCTGCCCTGCGTTGGACGCGCCGGGATCGGTTCCCGCGTCGGCGGCAGGAGTCTGCGAGGGGGTGGGTGCAGGCGCGGCCAGCGCCGAGGACCACGTGGCCAGCCAGGCATCAAGCGCATCCAGTGAGCCCACCGTCTCGTCAGCGACGACTGCTTCGCCCGTGATACCCATGAGCCAACTGGCCTTCGTGTCGGCCGCGAGCGCACCATCAATCGGATACGCGGCACCCGTCGTCGCCAACGAACGCTGAGCGCTTTCCCCCTGCAGCCAAGCAATCAGCGACTCCGCGCCATCAGAAGCCGACGACCCCGTCGCCGCCGCGTACATGATGCGGGCAATGCACGTCGACGAAATCGGCGTGCCGTAAGAGTCCGCACCCGTGTTCGTCGCGGCCGCGGCAGCCAGCGAGCGCGGCGCCACAACCAGCGGATACGCGCCCGACGTTCCCGCGGAGGCACCCACGACCTCGGACAAGTACCCATCGGACACGTGCGCGCCAGCGGTCCACGCGCCCACCGTCGCTCCCAGCGACGGGTCCACACGCGGGTTCAGAGACTGCGCGAACGACCCCAAGCCCTCGCCCGTCTGCGCGGCCGCCTCCTGCACGAACGCGCGACCCACCGACGACGAGGCCGGGTCCGGGACCGCGAGCAGCGCGCGGATACGCGGCGACGTCAGATCACCAAACGAGGTCGGCAACGGACGCCCATTCGCGCTCATCCACGACTTGTCGGCGATGACGCAGACATCATCGCGGCCGTAGGCGACCGCGCCAGCCGCGCCCTCCACCGCCGTACCCGACAGCGTCACCGTATCTTGCGGCGCGACAGTCGCAATCGCGCCCGACGCGCTCGCCTGCAACGCGTCCGCGCCATCGAGACCCAGAACAACGTCCGCGTTCGTCTTCGCGAGCTCATCCACACTGTCCACCGGCACAGCCGCCACCGTAAAACCGGTCGCCTTCGTAAACTCCTGAGCCGTCTCCATCGGCAGCTGCGCGCCACCCACGAGAGCGACCGTCACCGTGCCCGAACCGCTACGCGGGGTCGGCGCATCAATCGTGCCGTGCCCCGCCGCGCTCGACGACGCGCGCGCACTCTGGCCAGGCACAATCGGCGACGCAAACGGATCCCGAGGCGCACTCGAGGACACGGACGGCGAACAAGCCGCCACCGTCGTCGCCGCAACAGCGAGGGCCGACAACGCAAAAACAGAGCGGGCGCGAGCCATGAGGAATCCTTCTGACGGGGACACTACCGTTCAAGCATAGGGCAGCACGCCCGTGGCCCTCGCGCAAGAGCCCCGCGTGGGGCATCATGGAAGCACGCGCACGCGCGAAGGGACAACCACCCCCCACGCCAGGAGGCAACCATGGACTCAGCCACCATCGAAAAGGTCGCCACGACCGTCGTCATCGCCGGAGCGGCCTTCGCCGCCTCCAAGCTCTTCGAAGCCGGCTGGAAGATCGCAACCGGCCGACCGATTCCCGCCGAGGACGCCGACGACGTCACCATGGCCTCGCTGGTCCTCTTCGCAGCCTCCTCCGCCGCCATCGCGGCCGTCGCCCAGCGCTACGCCTACAAGGGCTCCCAGAAGTGGCTCGCCCCCAAGCTCGAAGCGCGCTTCGGCATCCCCCAGCTCGAGGCCTGAGCCCCACACACCGAGGCCCCTGCCTCGTCACCTGCCCTGTTGCTCACACGAGCGGCAGGAAGGGCCCCAGGTCCGTGCGCTCACCCGAAGCGCTCACCGCAGACCCTGCCACGGCCTCGTCCCACGTGAGGAGCCCGCACGCGAGCGACAGCCACGTGCGCGGATCAGTCTCCACGACGGCGGGCGGAGTGCCACGCCGGTGAGTCGTCCCCGGCAGGATCTGCACCGCGCCCGCGGGAGGCACACGCACCTCGACCGCGCGCCCCGGATGCAAGACGCCAAGCTCCTCGAGAGTGAAGCGGACCGCCGTCAACACGACCGCACGCGACGGCTCCTCGCCGCGCCCCACCGCGTCGCGCCACGAGCGCAGCGCCACCATTCCCTCACCCGGGTCAATCCGTCGTTTCGCCATACCCCGATTCTACGCGGCGCGACCACGCCCACCCCGGGCGTGCAATCCGACCACTTTGTCAGGCACAATGGTTGTGTCCAACTTCCAACGAGAGGCCCCACGTGAGTGACACCGCTTCCCTGATCACACTGCGTTCGATCCTCGACCTCGAGATCGCGCGCAGCTACCAGTGGGACGCTGCCACCATCATCGCCATCTCCGGCGTCGACCGCGCCGGAGACCTCACCACCCGCATCGTCGAAGTTCCCGGCTCACTCTCAGACATCGCCGCCGAAGGCTTCTCGCCCCACTCCGCCGCCGGGCACGCCCTCTCCCACGAACTCCACGACGCCATCCAACGCCGCGTGCGCCTGTGGATCGCCAACATCCCCACGGAGAATCTCCCACGGCTACGCGATGCCCTCGGCGCCGACATCATCCACGAGGCCGGAGTGGCGCGCGACGGCTACACGCCTGTCGCCATGTCCCCCCTCGAGCTCCTCGAACACTGGGCATCCGGCAGCGACGAACAGCGCGAGTTCATGCGCGTCGCCATGGCCGGACTCGACACGCTGACGACCTCCTCGCACGCGACGCACGCCTCGCGAGCCGTCGGCGCCTCCATCATCGAACGCGCCGGCTTCCTCAAGCTGTGCCGCAACCCCAAATTCATCGCCTACGTCGTCGTCCTCGTCTACTCCATGGCCCGCGCCGTCCCCGTCATGTACGTGCCGCACTTCCGGGGCGACTGGCGCATCCTGTGGGCCATCGACATGATCACCGCCATCCCCTACACGTGGGGGCTCATCGAAATGGTCGCCGGCCAAAAGCTCTGGCACCGCATCGTCGGCGCGGCCACCGCGGCCGTCACCTTCCTCGCTCCCTACGTGTACTTCCTTATGTACGGGCGCCACGCTCCCCCGGGCGTCTGGACCGCCATCGCCTGCATCTTCTTCGGCGGGATCTTCCTCGAAGTCTTCCGTTACCGGCGCGACCGCGCCGTCAAGAAAGGCCTCGCGGAGCAACTGTAGGTGCGCGAGCGGGCTGCAGCCCGCTGGCGTTCCGGGCGACCGGGGCCCCGATCGCCCGCTACAACCACCCGACCACGGCCTCGCCCCCGGGCATCGCACACCCCGCCCCGGCCTCGTCGCCGTCGCGGCGACAACCCCGCCTGCACGACAACGGATCCGCCAAGAACAAACGTCCCCCGAGCGCGAGGCCCGGGGGACGTTCGTATTCGTTCGTGACGAGGAGATTACTTGTCCTCGCCGGTCGCCGTGCGAATGAAGCCCGCGATCATGAACCAGCCGCCGCCCACCCAGAACAGAATCAGAGTCCACAGGGGCTGCACCGGGTAGACGACCACCAGGTACGCGCACGCGACAATCCACGCGGCCGCGCCGATGATGTTGGGGATCTGGAAGCGCTTCACGCGCGCCGGGTGCGTGTAATGCAGCGGAACCAGCGTCATAATCGCAAGGAAAATCGTCGCCGCAATATTCACCCACGCGGGAGTCTGAAGCACGTACATGACGATCGCCACGCAGTTCCACGCCGCCGGGAAGCCCACGAAGTAGTTATCGTTCGACTTCTCTCCATCGTTTGCGTAGCAGAACACGGAGGAAACGATGATGACGACCATCATGATGACCGGGACGGGCTTGGGGCCAAACGGCAGGTACATCGCCATGAACAAGGCCGGCAGGAACGTCCACGTCAGGTAGTCGACGAGGTTGTCGACGACGCCGCCATCGAACCAGGGGATCACCTGACGAACGCCGACCTTGCGGGCCAGGGTGCCGTCGACGCCGTCCACGATGAGCGCGATGGCGAACCACAGCCACATCATCGGGATGTTATTGTCGAGCATCGCGAAGAGCGCGAGCGTCGCCCACGCGAGTCCGGAGATAGTGAACGCGTGCACCGCCCACGCGGCGATCACACGGCCCAGGCTGGGTTTGCTGGCAGCCTCCGACGAGGCCGGGGCCTGCTCAGTTGCAGCAGCCTGCTCAGTTGCAGTGGGGACGTTTTGCTCAGGCACGGACAGCTCCTGTCGTGGCGGATAATTTCCGCCCCTCAGTATGCCAAAGATTGACGAGCTTTTAGTAGGACTTCGACCATATGGCATGGCTTCGGAGCGTTGTCACAGATCTGCCGCGCGTCGTCCCCATGCACCGCGACTGCAAATTGATGACACTTCGAATCGGTCCTGGCCGGTCCTTGATGAGGTCGTGCTTATGTTTGCATACTCGGGGAGTGTTCCTGCCCAGTCATTGGCGTGCGCACGGGCGTGGCGACCGTCGCACCCACCCGGACCTAGCCAGAGTATGCTCGCTTGCGTGCACCCGGGTCAGATAGGTGGTGGCCCCAGCCCTTCAATGCGCACGTGGGCCCGCTAATCCGCACGTGGGCCCGCTAATCCGCACGTGGGCCCGCTAATCCGCACGTGGGCCCGCTAATCCGCACGTGGGCCCGCTAATCCGCACGTGGGCCCGTTGATATGCACGTGGGCACCGCCGCCCAGGCGCATACCTAGCGGTTTACGTGCGCATCAAGGGGTTAACACGCATGTCGAGGGGTTCACGTGCGAACAACACGCCACGCCGGGCCGCTCCGGTACAAAACTCTCCCTGCTCACCCGCCCTCGGCGCATGTCCGGTACAAAACTCTCCCTGCTCACCCGAAATGGCCCAATATGGCGCAATCTACGCATGCAGGGAGAGTTTTGTACCGTTTTCACCACCAAGAACCCAAGCAGGGAGAACTTTGTACCGAACACCAGGCAGAAACGGGGCTAGCCACAACAGCACACCACGTACCACCGGCACGAAGGGCACCCGAGGAACCACAGGGCCCCGCCGCGGGCGGGCGGGCGGGTGGTTGGCAGGGCCAGCACGGGTTGGCAGGGCTATCGCCAGCCAAATTCCGCACATAATTTCCCCCGGTCATTTTTTGAGACCACCCGAAAACGTTGCAATTCCAACGACGCAAATTCAATATTTGAACAAGCTACTGGGGAATTACGTGCGAAATTGCTGAGACTACGCCAAGATCACCCCAACCACATTTCGCATGCAATTCCCCCACAGCACGAACCAACGCAAGCCCAAAAACCGCGGAATATCAACGATTAGATTTCAATACCTGAAATAGACTCAGGAGAATTGCATGCGACATTAATGATTGAGCGCCGGAGGGACGTGCCGCGGTGCCGGTGGGCGGCGGCGGAGCCAGGCCGGGCTTCGAGACGAGGTACAAGGACACGTCAGCACTCCGGGCACCACTGGTGTGGAGGGCACCGGAGGGACCAAACGGCCGGGACGCGGTGCCGGTGGGCGGCGGCGGGGCCTGGCCGGACAACGAGCCGACGCGCCGAGCGAAGCTCTCAGCGCGGACGACTCGCGGGCGGGCCGCCGCCCACCGGCACACACAGCGGCCGGGCCCGACGGCACCCGGAACACCCATGGGGCCACAAGCAACAACACGCAGCAATAAACTGCGGGCGAGCAGGCCCCGCGGCGGCCAGAAATCAGGCGGGTGAAGCAACGCCGGAAATCAGATGATGCCCGGAACACCAGCGGCGTCACAAGCAACAAACATGCAGGCGCCGACGGACAACAGACAAAACACAGCACAGGGGGCGCGAGCCCGCAGGCCCGCGCCCCCTGACGCGACTACTCAGACGCGAGTGCTCAGAAGTACTTGCGTCCGGTCTCGCTCAGCTCGCGCAGCTCGTCGATCGAGGCGATCCAGCCGCAGCCCTCACCTTCGGCGGCGAGCAGGTCCACGCCACTGATCGCGAGCATGTCGCCGCCCGTGGTGCCGATGCGCACGGCGTCCACGCCCTCGGCCTCGGCGGCCGCGAACACGGCCTTGACGGCCGCCTCGGGCACCGCGACGAAGGCGCGGGCCTGGGACTCGGACAGGAGCATCTCGTGGTCGCCGACGCAGTCGCGGCGGGCAGCCCCGGCCACGTCGAAGACGCCACCAATACCGAAGCGCAGCGCGGAATCCACGAGGGCCTGCACGAGGCCGCCGTTGGACAGGTCGTGAGCGGCGCGCACGAGGGGTGGGCCGTCCGGGCCATCGGCGGCGCTCAGCGCGCGCACGACGTTACCGAGGGCGACCTCTGCCTTCAGGTCGACCTCGGGCGGCAGGCCACCGAGGTGCGAGCGGGCGATGCGCGCCCACGCGGACCCGTCGAACTCCTCGCGGGTGGTGCCCAGGAGGATGACGGCAAGGCCCTCTTCGGTAAAGCCGGAGGGGTTGGCGCGCGTGACGTCGGGGAGGATGCCGAGCATGCCGATAACGGGCGTCGGGTTGATCGACGAGTTCGGCAGGCCCTTCTCGGTGCCGGACGAGTTGTACAGCGACACATTGCCGCCGGTCACGGGGATCTCGAGCTCGATGCAGCCGTCCGCGAGCGCGGTCATGGCGGTGACCAGCTGCCACATGGCGTCCGTGTCTTCGGGGTTGCCGAAGTTCAGGCAGTCCGTGATGGCGACGGGTTCGGCGCCGACGACGGCGACGTTACGGTAGGACTCGGCGAGGGCCTGGCGGGCTCCCGCTGCCGGGTCGAGCTTGGTGTACCAGCCGTTGGCGTCGGTCGACAGGGCGACGCCGAGGCCGCTTTCCTCGTCGATGCGGATGACGCCCGCATCGTCGGGCTGGGCGAGGGCGGTGTTGCCCTGGACGTAGCGGTCGTACTGGTCGGTGACCCACGCCTTGGAGGCCTGGTTGACGTCGGAGAGCACGGCGCGCACGTCGGCGATGAGCTCCTCGCGCGTGGCGGGACGCGCAAGGTCCTCGGAGGTGGCGGCCTGCAGCTCATCCTGCCACGCGGGGCGCGCGTAGGGGCGGTCGTAGACGGGGCCCTCGTGGGCGACGGTCTTCGGGTCGACGTCGACGATGCGGTGGCCGTGGTGGTCGATGGTCAGGCGGCCGTCGCCGGTCAGGTGGCCGATAACCGCGGCCTCGACGTCCCACTTGTCGATGATCTCGAAGAAGCGCTCGCGATCCTGCGGGGTCACGATCGCCATCATGCGTTCCTGGGACTCGCTCATGAGGATCTCGCCCGCGGTGAGCGTGGGGTCGCGCAGGAGCACGTTCTCGAGGTCGACGTGCATGCCGGAGTCGCCGTTGGAGGCCAGCTCCGAGGTCGCGCACGAGATGCCCGCGGCGCCGAGGTCCTGGATGCCCTGGACGACATCGGCCTCGAACAGGTCGAGGCAGCATTCGATGAGGACCTTCTCCATGAAGGGGTCGCCCACCTGGACGGAGGGACGCTTGGCGGGCATGCCGTCTTCGAAGGTCTCGGAGGCGAGGATGGACGCGCCGCCGATGCCGTCGCCGCCGGTGCGCGCGCCGAAGAGGACGACGAGGTTGCCTTCGCCGGTCGCGTTGGCCAGGTGGATGTCATCGTGGCGCAGCTTGCCGATGCACAGCGCGTTCACGAGGGGGTTGCCCTGGTAGGAGGGGTCAAACTCGGTTTCGCCGCCGATGTTGGGCAGGCCCAGGCAGTTGCCGTAGCCGCCGACGCCGGAGACGACGCCGTGGACGACGCGCGCCGTGTCGGGGTGGTCGACGGCGCCGAAGCGCAGCTGGTCCATGACGGCGATCGGGCGGGCGCCCATGGAGATGATGTCGCGGACGATGCCGCCCACGCCGGTGGCCGCGCCCTGGTAGGGCTCGACGAAGGACGGGTGGTTGTGGGACTCCACCTTGAAGGTGACGGCCCAGCCGCCGCCGATGTCGACGACGCCGGCGTTCTGGCCCATGCCGACGAGGAGGTTCTTCCTCATGGCGTCGGTCGTGCGCGCGCCGAACTGTTCGGCGAGGTGCTTCTTGGAGGACTTGTAGGAGCAGTGCTCGGACCACATGACGGAGTACATGGCGAGCTCGGCGTTGGTGGGTCGGCGTCCGAGGATGTCGCAGATGCGCTGGTATTCGTCCTCTTTGAGGCCGAGTTCCTTCCAGGGCATGTCCTGGTCGGGGGTCGCGGCGGCGTTTTCGACGGTGTCGGGCAGCTCGCGGGTGTTTTCGGAGGTCATTCGTGTTTCCATTCGAAAGGTCTGGGACGAGGCCGGGGCTCCCTCACGGGTGAGGGCGCGGTGGCGTCGTCAGCCGACGAGGGATGCGAGGACGGAACGGAAGATGCCCAGGCCGTCAGTGCCGCCGTGGTGGCTGGCGCCGTCGGGGCCGAGGGAGAGCGGGCCGAAGCCGGCTTCGGTCGCGTGCTCGGGGTGGGGCATGAGGCCGACGACGTTGCCCGCGGCGTTGGTGACGCCCGCGATGTCGTTGGCGCTTCCATTGGGGTTGAAGTCGACGTAGCGGAACACGACGCGGCCTTCGCCCTCGAGTCGTTCGAGCTCAGCGGGGGAGGCCTGGAAGTTGCCTTCGCCGTTCTTGAGGGGCACGGTGATGGTGTCGCCGGCGCTGTAGGTGCGCGTCCACGCGGTGTCCGCATTCTCGATGCGCAGCACCTGGTCGCGGCACAGGAACTTCTGGTGGTCGTTGCGGATGAGCGCGCCGGGCAGCAGGTGCGACTCGCACAGGACCTGGAAGCCGTTGCAGATGCCCAGGACGGGCAGGCCTCGTCCGGCTTCGCGCACGATTTCGCTCATGACGGGGGCAGTTGCGGCGATCGCACCGCAGCGCAGGTAGTCGCCGTAGGAGAAGCCGCCGGGGATCACGACCGCGTCGACGCCGTGCAGGTCGGCGTCCTTGTGCCACAGGGACACGGCCTCGGCGCCAGCGATCTCCACCGCACGGGCGGCGTCGCGGTCATCGAGGGTGCCCGGGAAGGTGACGACTCCGATGCGGGTCACTGCGCGCCTCCCGCGTAACGGGCGTCGGCCTCGTCGATGGCCTCGACGCGCACGACGTCCTCGATGATCGGGTTGGACAGGACCTCTTCGGCGGCCTTGCGGGCCTGCTCCAGGAGCTCGTCGGTGACGGGACCGTCCACGCTCAGGTGGAAGCACTTACCCTGGCGCACGGCCTCGAAGCTCGTGATTCCGAGCCTGGGCAGCGCCGAACCGACAGCCTTACCCTGGGGATCCAGGATCTCCGGCTTCGGCATCACTTCCACGATGATTCGCCCCACGGCGTTCCTCCTTGTGTTGTTGGTGAGGATCCCGCCGCGCATCTTGCCCGGCGGGCAAGTCTGTTTACAGGATGGGGTCCGACCCGGTGAGTCGGCGGTAGGCCTCGACGTAGCGCGCGGCGGTCGCGGCGGCCACGGAGTCGGGCAGCGCGGGCGGGTTGGCGCCCGAGGCGCGGTCCCATCCGGACTGGTCGGAGACCAGCCAGTCGCGCACGTACTGCTTGTCGAAGCTGGGTGTCACCTGGCCCTCCACCCACTGGTCTGCGGGCCAGAAGCGCGAGGAGTCCGGGGTGAGGATCTCGTCGGCGAGCACGAGGGCTCCCGTGGTCACGTCGATACCGAACTCGAACTTGGTGTCCGCGATGATGATGCCGCGCTCGGCAGCGATGTCGCGGGCGGCCTTGTACAGGGCGATGGACAGGTCGCGGATCGCGACCGCGAGCTCCTCGCCGATGCGCTCGGCGGTCTGCTCGAAGGTGATGTTCTCGTCGTGCTCGCCCAGCTCCGCCTTCGCGGCCGGCGTGAAGATCGGCTCCTCGAGGCGCGAGGCCTCGGTCAGGCCCTCGGGCAGAGCGATGCCACACACGGAACCAGACTGGCGGTACTCGGCCAGACCCGAGCCGGTCAGGTAGCCGCGCACGACGCACTCGATGGGGATCATGTGCAGGCTGCGGCACACGACCGCGCGCCCGTCCACCTCGGCAGGAACCGTGAAACGCGTGGGCTGGGCGCCCTCCAGGGCGCGCGAGGCCTCGGCCGGGGCCTTCGTGCCGACGGCCAGCAGGTGGTTTTCCGTGAGGGGACGCAGCTGGCCCATCCACCAGATGGCGAGCTGGTTGAGGACCGCACCCTTGCCGGGAATCAGCGTCGGCAGGACGTAGTCGTAGGCGCTGATGCGATCCGACGTCACCATGAGCAGCGCCTCCGGGCCTGCCTTTGCGTGGCGGGGGCGTCCCGCCAGGGTGGCGGTCTGCGGCGCGGGGCCGACCACGGCCTCGTCGGGAGCGTAGATGTCGCGAACCTTGCCCGCGCTCAGCGGGGTCCAGCCGTGGAGGGTGGCGGTCATAGTGTTCCTCAGTAGGTTGTCAGTCGAGGGTGACGGTGAGGTCTGCGGGCCACGTCGCGATGTCGCTGCGGTGGTGCTCCCCGTCGAAGTGGATGAGTTCGACGCCGCGGTAGGCGAGCGCGCGGGCCTCGTCGAGCGTGGCCGCGCGGGCGACGACGTCGAGGACTCGGCCACCGGAGTTCACCAGCGCGTAGGTCGGCTCGAAGCCGCAGCATCCGGCCGCGACGTCGGTCGGGTCGTCGGTGATCTCCTCGGAGGTGCCGGCGTGGATGACGTGGACGCCGTCCAGTGCCTCGGCCGCCTCAATGCCGGTGATTTCGTGGCCCGTGTCGGTGGGCCCTGGGTATCCGCCTGAGGCCATGACGACCGTGACGGCGGCGTCGTCGCTCCACACGGGGGCGGGGACCTTCGCCAGGGTGCCGGTCGCGGCCGCGTACAGGATGGGGGCCAGCGGGGAGTCGAGGCGTTCGAGGACCGCCTGGGTCTCCGGGTCGCCGAAACGCACGTTGAATTCGACGACGCGGATGCCCTTCGAGGTCATCGCGAGGCCGCAGTACAGGAGGCCGCGGAAGGGGGTGCCGCGACGCGCCATCTCAGTGATGACGGGCTGGGCGACCTCGTCGACGATGCGCTGCGTGGCCTCTTCGGGGAGCCACGGCAGGGGGCTGTAGGCGCCCATGCCGCCCGTGTTCGGGCCTTCGTTGCCGTCGCCCACGCGCTTGAAGTCCTGCGCGGGCTGCAGGGGCACGACGGTCGCGCCGTCGGCGAAACAGAAGAGGGAGACCTCGGGGCCGTCGAGGTAGTCCTCGATAACGACCGCTCCCCCGTCGCGCGACAGGCAGGCGCGCGCGTGGTTCGAGGCCTGGGCGCGGTCAGTGGTCACGACGACACCCTTGCCGGCGGCGAGCGCGTCATCCTTCACGACGTAGGGGGCACCCAGGTCGTCGAACGCGGCCTCGACCTGGTCCATCGTGGTGCACGTGAAGGCGCGAGCGGTGGCCACGCCAGCATCGGCCATGACCTGCTTCGCGAACGACTTGGAGGCCTCGAGGCGCGCGGCGTCCTTCGTGGGGCCAAAGACGGGGATCCCGTAGTCCAGGACCGCATCCGCGACGCCCGCGACGAGCGGGGCCTCGGGGCCGACGACCACGAGGTCGACATTCTCGGACGTGGCACGGCGCACGACGTCCTTCGGGTCCAGCGGATCCATGGTCAAGGAGCGGCCCAGCTGCTCCAGCGCGGGGTTACCCGCCTGGACGACAAGCGACACGGGATGCTCAGGGGTGGACGTTCGTACAAGCGCACGGGCGATCGCGTGTTCGCGACCTCCGTTACCAACGAGAAGAACCTTCACGCTACCAGCCTATCGGTGTTTGACGGCCACCTGGGCCGCCGTTGGGTTTTATGGGTGCACGTCACAGCGAAAGTGAGACGGGTTAGCGTCCCTCACCACGCGCCGTTCGGGTTGCCGTCGCGTTTGCCGTCCTGGGCATCGCGCTGATTCTGCTGCCGGTCCTTGTTCTGACCCTGCAGCTGCTCCCGGCGCTCCTTCTCCTCCTGGGTCTCGCCCTCGTAGGGGTCCTCGGAGGGGCTGGGGCTGGGCGACGGATCCGTCTGCTGGTCCTGCTGTTGCTGCTGGTCCTGCGATCCGCTCTGCCCCTGAGACTCCTCCTCAGTCTGCTGCTTCTTGTCCCCGACGCGCTCCTTGTTTTCGTCGGCGGGGTTGTTGGATTCACTGCCCGACTGCTGGCCCGACTGTCCACCCGACTGGTTCTGGTCGCCGGACTGGCCGCCTCCACCGGAGGCGGTCTGGCAGGGGGAGATCGTATCCTCGGCCTCCTGGTAGACACTCACCGCGCTAGCGGTCGAGCCCGAGGCGCGCAGCTGGTCGCCCTGAATCTCCAGTCCGATAGCGAGATTGACGCGCACGCGACACTCGTAGGAGAAGGGCTCGAGGCGACCGGGCTGAACCTCGGTGGCCTTAGGCACGAGGTCGAAGGCGGTACGCAGCTCTTCCACGCCCTCGTCCACGCGGTCCTGGCGCACGAGTGTGGTGCCGAGGTTGTAGTGGGCGACCCAGGCCTCGATACCGATACCCGTCCACGTCCGCTGTCCCTCGTAGCCGGCCTGCGCGGCCTCGTACTCCTGGGCGTGCCAGTGCTTCAAGGACGACTCAGACCAGAGCTTCAGGCCGATCAGGTACCCGGCGATCACCAGGGCGATGACGAGAATCGGGATGGAGTACCACAGGGGACGCAGCGCGCGCGGGGAGCGCTGCACTTTCTGCTTGCCGTTGGTGGCCTGGCCGAGCTGCTCACGAACCGAGGAATCGACCGGGCCGCCCGAGAGGGCGCCGAAAGGCAGGAGGTCCTCTTCGGGCAGGTTGTTGTTAGAGGGCATGCGAATTCCTCAGCTGTTGAGCGCGCAGCGCCAGGGTAGCGCCCTCCCACGCGAGGAGTCCCCCGAGCAGGAGCGCGAACGGCCAGATGATGTAACGGTACGTGTCTTTCATGTTGCGCTGTTCGGAGATCTCCGTCGCGCTATCCATGATGGTGCGCGCGTGGGACTCGATCGCCGACTTGTCGGGCGAATGCACGTAGTCGACGCCGATGCGCGATGCGACCGACTGGAGGGCTGCCTCGTCGATCTTCGAGATGGCGACCGGGTTGCCGGGCTGGGACAGGTCGTGGATGTAACCATCATCGCCCGCACTCTGCGACTCGCTGTTTCCCAGGCGCAGCACCTTCATCCGCCCGCCCGCTTCGGTGCCGTAGCCGATGACGAGGCCGCCGTCGGCGTACTCCTTGACGCGGTCCCAGTCCTCCTCGGACCCACTGGGCGCGCTCGACCAGTGATCCTGGTTCGAGGTCTCGCCGTCGGAGAAGATGAAGACGACGCGCAGATTCTGGGGGTGGCGCTCCTTGTTTTTCGCGAGGAGGGCCGCCAGGTCCGCGGCGGGGCGGTTGATCGACGATCCCTGGGAGGATGCGGATAGCTCTCGGTTGAAGCTATCCATGTACGAGGCCACGGCGGAGGCATCGCTCGTCAGCGGCATGTCCGTGTGCACCGAGGAGTCCCACGTGAGGATCGAGAAACGAGAGCCCGCGAGTGAGTTCATGAGGAGGGAAACGTCATTGCGCACGCCGTCAATGCGAGGCTTGTTGCCGTCCCAGTCCTCTGCCGCCATGGAGCCCGTACGGTCGATGACGAGGTAGACCTCGAGCGCCGAGGAGACCTCAACGGCCTCGCCGGGGATCGACGGACCGGCACCCATGACGATGACGGTCAGGACGATGAGCGAGCGGCGGATGATGTCCATGACGCGCTTGCGCGCGGCGCGCCTGGCGGACAGGAACACGAAGGTCGCTGCGATCGCCAGGATGAGGACCAGCAACACCGGGTGGATCACGGGGCGAAAAATCATGTCAGAGCCTCCCGAAAGCAAGCAGACCGAGCAGGGACAGGACACCGACGATGGTCCAGCCGAGGGCGGCGCCCGGGCGGTCAGTTTCCACGAGCTTGCCCGCGGAATCGAGTTCTTCCTTCTGCTCGGATTCAATCTGCCGAACGACGTCATCGACGGCGGAAGGGGACGACGCGTCGTAGAAGTCGCCGCCGGTGGACTTGACCTGGTCCTGCAGCTCCACGCCCTCGTCCTTCATTCCGTACTTCGACCCGGGGTACAGGACCGAGACGGTCACGCCCTGGCTCTTCGCGAATTCGATAGCTTCGGACAGGTTGTAGATGCCCTCGCCGAACACCTCGTTGTCGGTCGCGAGCAGGATCGTGCGCGAACGCTTCTTGTCGGTGTGGTCGAAGCCCAGCACACAGGAGGCGAGGCCATCGCCAACCAGGGACCCGCGCTTCTCATCCGGGTTACCGAGCGTCGGCTTGAGGTAGGCCTCGAGCTCCTTGGTGAAGTAGATCTTGTTACCGATCTGGCTGAAGCCTCGGTCGATTTGTTCGGCCATCTCGGTGAGCACGTCGTCGGCCATCTCGTAGTCGTCGGTGAGCGGGAACATCGTCATCGAGTAGGTGTTCCACAGCTGCAGCGAGATTCGCTCACCGTTGAAGTGCGCGATGATCTGCTTGAAGGCGTCGCCGATCTCCGAGTCGTAGGGAAGCATCGAACCGGAGGCGTCCAGGCACAGGACGATGTCGCGGCTCGCGGACTTGTCGTACTTCGTGTAGCGATCCACGGGCGCGCCAGCCGACACCGACGTCGCGATGACGGCGATGATGAAGCAGACGACCGCCATCGCGAGCGACGAACGGGTACGGCGCACGAGCGCCTGATACTTGGGAAGGTCGCGCAGGAAGCCGGTGTTGGCCACCCAGCCCTTCTTGCCCGAACGCTCGCCAGCTCGGCGGGCGAGCATCCATCCGATGACGGTCGCCGCGACGACGACCAGCAGGACGACGGGAATAAGCCACCCAAACCTCATACGTTCACCGCCTCCACAGCCATGGTCAGAACGCGGGTGACAGCCTCGTGCGAGGGCTGTCCCTGCGGGATGTTGTCACCCGTGAAACTGGGAACTTCACAGGCCTGAAGGATGTCGGCCAAGCCCGGCCACACGGGGACGAGCTCGCGCACCTCGGAAACGGTTGCGACCTCGAGGTCGCGGCCCGTACGCTCCGTGCCGAGCGCACGCATGAGGCCGGCGAGCGCGAGGTGCACGCCGCGCGCGTCCAGGTCGCCGTCGGCGTAGCGGTCCGCGATCTGATCGATGAAGGTCAGGTACTTCTTGCGGCGCGCATCCGTGATCGTCTGCAGCTCCATGACCTCGCCGATGCGCGAGGTCCACCAGCGCCACACGCTGTACAGGATCCACCCGATCACGCCGACGACGATCGCCAGGCCGAGGACCCACATCCAGTTCGGATAGGGGACGGGATCCTGCAGGTATTCTTTGAGGTCACCGGACATGTGCGCCCCTTTCGAGAGCGCGCATGAGGGCGCGCGGCACTTCTTCACTGGACGAGACATCCACGTGGATGACCCCCCTCTTATCAAGCATCTGGGTCACTGCGGCGCGTCGCATCGCCATCACGTTCGCGGCCTCACCCGAGAGCTGGTCGTCGCGCAGCAGGAAGTCGGGCAGCGGCCCCTCGTTCACGTCGACGACGTCCGTTCCCTTGTCCAGGGACGTCGGATCGATGTCGGCCACGCTAATCTGAATGACCTGGTGGCGCACCGACAGCGACTTAATCAGGTCATCGGACACGCGCGTCGGCTCCGGCTGGGTCGCATCCGTGACGATCACGATGAGGCTTCGCCGCTGGGTGACGGTACGGGCGCGCGCCAGGAGCTTGGGCACGTCCGAGTGGGGCGAGGACAGGGTGATGTCCTCCTCGATGCGGCGCATCACCGTCTCCGCGTGCGCGTTGCCCGAGCGGGCAGGCATGAAGCGCACGCGCTCGGAGTCGCCGGCGACGAGGCCAATCTGGTCTCCTCGGGCGACGCTCAGCCATGCGATCGCCTCGCATGCCGTCAGCGCCACCTCTTCCTTCGTCTCCCCAGAAGGGGCCAGCGCGCCCATCTCACGCCCGGTGTCGACGACGAGCATAACCTGCAGGTTAGCTGTCGCCTCGCGTCGCTTAATGACCGGCGATCCCGTGCGCACGGTTGCCGGCCAGTCGATGGCACGCACGTCGTCGCCCGCCTGGTAGGGAGCCAAGTCCATGAACTCCCAGCCGCGTCCGTGCCTCAGCGCCGAGTGCTGGCCGTCCATGATGGACAGCAGCTTGCGCAACACGGGCAGCTGGATGCGCGACGAGAGCGAGTGGATTTCGCGCGAGCGTACAGGCATAGCGTTCCTCTAGAAAGTCGACTGGCGTGTGGGAGCGGGGGTTCTTTACGGAACGGGAACCGCGTTGAACACGGCGTCGATGAGGCCCTCAATGGACACGTTGTCGGCGAGCGCGTCGAAGGTACGGATGATGCGGTGACGCAGGATGCCGTAACGCATCGCCTTAATGTCGTCGGGCATCACGTGATTGCGACCGGACATGAGGGCGATTGCCTGGGAAATCTGCATGAGCGCGATGCCGCCACGCGGCGAGGCGCCGACACGCACGTGGTTGTTCCACCCCGGCAGAGGGTTAGGACCGGCGCCTCGCGTCGTGTTCACAATGTCCACGATGTACGCCTTGAGCGTCTCGTGGACAAACACGCGGCGGGTCGCCTCCTGCAGGGTGCGCACATCGGCGAGCGTGATCGGCGCCGCCGACGACTTCGCCGCAATCTGGCCGTTGTCGATACGCGTCAGAACCTCAAGCTCCTCAACGGGCGTCGGGTAGGTGATGACCTCCTTGAGGAGGAAACGGTCCATCTGCGCCTCGGGCAGCACGTAGGTGCCCTCTTCTTCGATGGGGTTCTGGGTCGCCATGACCATGAAGGGGCTGGGCAGCTTGTGGTTGACACCGCCGATGGTGGTCTGGCGCTCCTGCATGGCCTCCAGCATGGCGGACTGGGTCTTCGCGGACGAACGGTTGATCTCGTCCATGAGGACCATGTTCGCGTGAACGGGACCCAGCTGGGTGACCATCTCACCGCGTTCCTGGCTCCAGATCTGCGAGCCGACGATGTCGTTCGGCATGAGGTCGGGCGTGCACTGGATGCGGTGGAAGGTACCAGAGACCGCGGACGCGAGTGTCTGTGCGGCGGTCGTCTTCGCGAGGCCGGGGACAGATTCGACCAGCACGTGGCCACCCGCGAGCAGCGCGGCGGTCAATGCTCGGCGCAGACCCTCCTGGCCGACGACGGTGTGCTGGAAAATATCGTTCATACGATCGAGCAGCCCCTTGGCGTGGGCCAGCTCTTCGTTGGTCAAGTAGTTGGGCACGGGCTCTCCTTGCGTGCGCGGTCGGATGCAGTCTCAGTGTAGCCGTCTCCGCCGCCGCGCACGCAATCCGGTCAGTTTTCGCGTAGATATCAACGAGCCGCAGAAACGGACACACAAAAGGGGCGAGCCCCGGAGTTTCCTCCGGGGCTCGCCCTCAGATCCGCGCGGATCAGGCCTGCTTCGCGGCGGCAATGCGCTCGCGGAACTTGGCCAGCTGCTCGGTGATGGCAGCGGGGAGCTTATCGCCGAACTGCGAGAAGTACTCCTCGGTGTCGTTCATCTCGGCGGCCCAAGCGTCGGGGTCGATCGCGAAGAGCTTCGCCCAGACGGTCTCGTCGATGTCCAGGCCCTCAAGGTTGAAGTCCTCGAACTTCGGGTAGCGGCCGGTCACGCCGTCGATTGCCTCGACCTCGCCAGCCGCGCGGCGAACGATCCAGTCCAGAACGCGGGAGTTGTCGCCGAATCCGGGCCACATGAAGTTGCCGTCTTCGTCCTTGCGGAACCAGTTGACCTGGTAGACCTTCGGGAACTTCTCGCCCAGCTTGTCCTGCATCTCCAGCCAGTGGCCCCAGTAGTCGGCCATGTTGTAGCCGCAGAAGGGCAGCATGGCGAAGGGGTCGTGGCGCAGCGAACCGGCCTTGACGTCGGTTGCAGCAGCGGTGACCTCAGAGGCCACGGAAGCGCCGATGAACACGCCGTGTGCGGGCTCGTACTGCTCAGCAACCAGCGGAACGTTGGTTGCACGGCGACCACCGAAGAGGATGGCGTCGACCGGAACACCCTCGGGGGCTTCCCAGTCGGGGCAGATGATCGGGCACTGCGAGGCGGGGACGGTGAAGCGGCTGTTCGGGTGAGCAGCCTTCTCGCCGGACTCGGGGGTCCAGTCGTTACCGTGCCAGTCGATCAGGTGGGCGGGAACCTCACCGTCGATGCCTTCCCACCACACGTCACCATCGTCGGTCAGTGCAACGTTGGTGAAGATGGAGTTGGCCTTGCCGGTCTCCATGGCCATGGGGTTGGTCTTGTAGGAGGTTCCCGGTGCAACACCGAAGAAGCCTGCCTCGGGGTTGATGGCGCGCAGGCGGCCATCGGTTCCCGGACGCATCCATGCAATGTCGTCACCCACGGTCTCGACCTTGTAGCCGGGGATGGTGGGCTGGAGCATGGCCAGGTTGGTCTTGCCACATGCGCTGGGGAACGCTGCGGTCACGTGGTACTGCTTGCCGGTGGACTCGCGGGTCAGGCGCAGGACGAGCATGTGCTCTGCCATCCAGCCATCGCGCTTTGCCATGGTCGAAGCGATACGCAGCGCGAAGCACTTCTTGCCCAGCAGTGCGTTGCCGCCGTAACCGGAACCGAAGGACCAGATTTCGTTGGTCTCGGGGAAGTGGGTGATGTACTTCTCGTCGTTGCAGGGCCAGGTGGAATCTTCCTGACCGGGCTCCAGAGGAGCACCGACGGAGTGAACGGCGGGAACCCACACGCGGCCCTCGTTGATGAGGTCCATTGCCTTTGCACCCATGCGGGTCATGATGCGCATGGAGACAACAACGTAAGGAGAGTCGGTGATCTCAACGCCGAGCTGGGAGATGGGGCCACCCAGGGGGCCCATGGAGAAGGGCACCACGTACATGGTGCGACCCTTCATGGCACCCGTGAACTTCTCGTGCAGGGTGGCCTTCATTTCCTTGGGGTCGGCCCAGTGGTTCGTCGGGCCGGCGTCCTCTTCCTTCTCACAGCAGATGAAGGTACGGGACTCAACACGCGCCACGTCGGACGGCTTGGAGCGAGCCAGGAAGGAGTTCGGGCGCTTCTCCTCGTTGAGCTTGGTGAACATGCCACTCTCAACCATCTGAGAGGTCAGGCGATCCCACTCCTCCTGGGAGCCGTCGGAGAACTCGATGGCGTCAGGGGTGGTCAGCTCAGCAATTTCAGCAACCCACTTGATGACATCTTCGGGAGCGTTCGCCGGAGCGGCTGCACGCACGTCCTGTTCGGTCACGGACATTTTGCCTCCTGAGGCATTTCGGATTGTCGAGGCCGCAGTTGCGTCCCCGATTGACAGAATCAATCATGCCGGACCCTTCACCCGCGCTTACGGGCGCTTGGTCCCGGTCACACCACAATCGTAGTCGAACGAGTCACACACCGCCCGGCCGATAGGGACCTTCAACCCACCCTGGGGCCGCCACACTTCACGCCCAACCCAGCCCCGACCTCGTGAATGAGACGGAAGTCGGCCCATCACCGTCCTCCGTGAGATAGACCACCTGATATGGGGTCGCAAATCCATCACTGAACTTGAAGTCTCACCGCCCCATGACCGACGATTACAGGTAGCACAACAGTGCTGCCCACCATTGGAAGGACCGAATACACCATGGGATTCCGAAACAAGACCCAAGGCCCTGACTTTTTTGAAGACTTCACCTCCCAGGCCCGCCAGCTCGTGCAGGCCGTCGAATTCCTGACGCACATCTACGCCGCCTCCCCCGAGGAGCGCATCGCCCTACGCGATCAGCTCCACGAGGTTGAGCACCGCGGCGACGAGCTGAACCACGCGATCGTTCAGCTCATCAACTCCTCGTTCATCACGCCTTTCGACCGCGAGGACCTGCAGTCGCTCGCGTCGCACCTGGATGATTGCCTGGACTTCATCGACGAGGCCGGCGACCTCCTGGTCGTCTACGGCATCGCCGACATCCCCTCCTCCCTGGTCTCCCTGCTCAACGAGCAGATCGCGGTCATCAAGCACTGCGCAGACCTCACTGCCGAGAACATGCCCAAGCTCAAGTCGCCCGTGGACATGCGCGACTACTGGATCGAGATCAACCGCCTCGAAAACGAGGGAGACCTGGCCTACCGCCGCACCCTGACGGCCCTGTTCGACTCGGGCCTCGACCCGGTCACGATCATCAAGCTCAAGGAC
Organism: Actinomyces sp. HPA0247; assembly: GCA_000411415.1. Lineage (GTDB taxonomy): Bacteria > Actinomycetota > Actinomycetes > Actinomycetales > Actinomycetaceae > Pauljensenia. The sequence goes on from KE150450.1 coordinate 568,060, forward strand.
ATCGTCCAGGGCCTCGAGTCCTGCGCCGACGCGTTCGAGGAGCTGGCCAACGTCATCGAGTCCCTCGCACTGAAGGAATCCTGAGCCGTGGATCTGAATCTGATCCTCGTCTGCGTCGTCATCGCCGTCGCGCTGTTCTTCAGCTACACGAACGGCTTCCATGACGCGGCAAACGCGATCGCGACCTCCGTGTCGACGCGCGCGTGGACTCCCCGCGCGGCGCTCCTCATGGCCGCGACGATGAACGTCATCGGCGCCATGATGGGCACGGCCGTCGCGAAGACTGTCGGCAAGGGCATCATTTCGATCAGCGACTATGCCGAGTCGCCCCTGCCGGAGATGCAGCAAAAGGGCCTGGTCATCATCCTGGCCGCCCTGCTGGGCGCCTGCATCTGGAACCTGATCACCTGGTGGTTCGGGCTCCCCTCGTCCTCCTCGCACGCCCTGATCGGCGGCATGGTGGGCGCAGGCCTCATGAGCGGCACGGTCGTGTACTGGTGGGGCATCATGAGCCACGTCGTCATCCCGATGTTTGCCTCCCCCATCATCGGCTTCGTCATTGGCTACATCGCCATGAAGATCGTGCTGTCGCTGCTGCACAAGGCGCAGTATCACCGCACGATGCGTCGCTTCCGCGCCGCGCAGCGCTTCTCGTCGGCGGCTATGGCCCTGGGCCACGGCATCCAGGACGCGCAGAAGACGATGGGTATCATCATCATGGCGCTGCTGGCCGGCGGTTACGGCGAGACACACAACATCCTCGATCCCGTCACGGGTGAGATGAACGTGCCGCTGTGGGTGAAGATCTCGGGTGCTCTGGCGATCTCGCTGGGCACGATGGCTGGCGGCGGGCGCATCATGCGCACGATCGGCCGCAAGATCATCGACCTGGATCCGGCTCGCGGCTTCACCGCCGAGGCCGTGTCCGCCTCGATCCTGTACCTGTGCTCGTACGTCATCCACGCCCCGATCTCGACGACACAGGTCGTGTCGACGGCGATCATGGGCGTGGGCTGCACGAAGCGGTTCTCGGCTGTGCGCTGGGGCGTCGCCGGCAACATCGTCATCGCGTGGTTCCTCACGCTGCCAGCCGCGGCCATTGTGTCTGGCATCGTGTACCTCCTCGTGGCGCTTCCCCTGGGGGTCCACTAGTGGTGCGCTCTCGCCTCATCGGCGCGATCGCCGTCGTTGGACTCCTCGCCGCCCCGCTTGCGGCATGCTCGGACTCGTCCGTCATGCACATGCGGGTGGGCCAGTGCATCCTCCTGCCGGAGGGGTCGGATGAGACCACGGCGACCACCCTCGAGACGACCGGCTGTACGCGTGAGCACGACGCCGAGGTCTTCCACATCGACACGGTGGCCGACGGGGATTTCCCGGGTGCGGACGAGCTCAACAGGCAGGCCGAATCGATGTGTATCTCGGCGTTTGATGAGTACGTGGGCGCGGACTACCTGACGTCATCGCTGGATGCGACGTGGATGATCCCGACGAAGGATTCGTGGGCGCAGAAGGACCGCACAATCGTGTGTCTGGCTCGTCCGCTGGATCATTCAAAGCTCACCTCGTCGGTGAAGGAGTCGGGCCTGTAGGGTTTCCTCCACCTCGACATGTCGATGGGTGGTGCGTGGTTCATTCCGCGCACCACCCACTACTTTTACCGCGCGGTATTGTGATTGTTACAATTCGTATCGCGCCCGCTCACAGGACTCTTCTGAAGGCTTCCTCCCGGCCCGCGCACACCCCCATCGAACACGCCCCACTGTCAAGGAGCACCATGTCCCGCACCCTGCCTCGCGCCCTGGCTCTGACGGCATCAGCCCTCGCCCTCGCCCTGACGACGTCGGCCTGCAGCCTGCTCTCCTTCGGCCCGCGCACCTCCGCTTTCAGCATGAAGGTCGGCCAGTGTGTTCAGCTGCCCACTGGCGATGGCGATAACGTCACCGACCTGGAGACTACCGACTGCTCTGCCTTGCATGATGCCGAGGTCTTCCACCTGACCCAGGTCACCGAGGACGAGCGCCCGAGCGACTCCGAGCTCGAGGACATGGGAGGCGACGCCTGCCTGGCGGCCTTCGAGGGATACGTCGGCATCCCCTACGAGGAGTCCGAGCTGGACTACACGATGCTCTACCCGTCCCCGGGCAGCTGGGAGCAGTGCGACCGCGAGATCATCTGCTTTATCATTTCCGGTGACGGCACGGACACTCAGCTGTCCGGCTCCATGAAGGGTTCCAACAAGTAAGCGGACACCTTCGCACCCAAGGAGAATCATGTCCCAACGTTCATTCGCATCCCGCACCGCGCGCCCCGCGCTGATCCTCGGGGTCTCGGCCACCATCCTGAGTCTGGGCTTGTCCGCCTGTTCCGTGTCGATGTCTGGAACGCGCAAGCCTTCGAAGGACTCGCGCACACCCGCGGCCTCAGCGACGGCCGATACGCAGACGCAGTCACACATCGGGGAGTGTTTCCAGTACGGGCCCAATGAGGACAGTGACGTCACCAAGGTCGACTGCAACCAGCCTCACGATGGGGAATACTTTCATATTTTTGACTTCGCAGGCACGACCCTCCCGTCCGACGACGAATTTGACGAGGAGAGCGACGAGATCTGCGGCCTGATCTTCGAGCACTACGTCGGCAAGCCCCTCGCGGACTCCACGTTGGACTACGACTGGTTTCCGCCCGGCCCACAGACCTGGGCAAAGGGCGACCACACGGTGCAATGCTACGTCTTCGCGAAGGACAACAGTAAGCTCACCGGTTCCGCGAGGAACTCCAACATGTGACCCCGCTTTTAAGCGTGCTCGTGGCGGCTCGGCTTGTGCCGGGTCGCCTCAGTGCTTCTTGGAGGCCTTGCGCGCGTGGGTGGCGGGGTTTTTCGTGGTGACGCCGTGCGTTTCGAGGGCTGCGACGACCGGCCCGTCGGGACCGTGCTCGACGTGTGCGACGAGGACCTGGCCGTAGGTCAGGCGCGGTGCCTCGCTGCCGGCAACGGCACCGGACGCGTAGGCGCGGATCTCCTCGATGACGGCCTCACGCGCGGCGCCCGCGACGGACAGGACCGTGGGGGACGCGTGCTCGCGCAGGCGCTGCGCCGCGAAGGCGCGGACACGACCGAGGCGTGCCTCGTCGCCGATAGATGCGTCTGAGCCGGTGGCGGTCAGGTCGAGGGAGTCGACGAGCGTCACCGATCCCCCACCCATCGATGCCCAGGGCGTGAGGCTCTGGCGCGCGCGGGCGACCGGCGACGCGAACGCACGGGCGACGCCGAAGCTCGAGAGCAGGTCAATGAGATCGAAAGCCTGGCGCACACCGAATCGGCTGAGCGGCGGGTCGACGGGTTCGCGAGCAGCTTCGACCTTCTTCGCCGAGGCCTGCTCCACCTGGGCGGCCCTCCTGGCCGCGGCGGACGCGACCATCGCGGGGGTCGGCGCGGGGCGAGGCTTGGCGGGAGCCGCAGCCGCGGCAGGCACGGCAGGCACGGCGGGGCCGCCGGAAGACGCGGAAGACCCGGAAGAAGCGGCAGGCGACGCGGAAGCGTGGGCGTCCCCGGCCTCGTCGAGGCGCGGGGTGACGCCCTGCCCGGGACGCAGAACGAGGAGCGTTGTCGTCACGAGGCGGCCTTCGCGGGCGCGAGCGACGATGTCGGCGAGGAGGCGGCGGTCGCCTCGGCGCGTGAGCATGTCGGCGGCGCGCTCGGGCGAGGTCCACGCGGTCTGGTCGATTTCGGTGCGCGGGGCGCGCGCGACGGGGGCGCGCAGGCGCTCGGAGGCGTGGCCGGGGGGAACCGGTGTGCCCACCCAGTAGTGGACTTCCTTGGTCTGCCCGCCGCCCAGGCGGTAGCGCTGGGTCGTCAGGGGTGCGCCGAGCGTGACGATCTGTCCGGTCTCTTCCTCGACTTCGCGCACCGCAGCGGCGACGAGGGACTCACCGTTTTCGGTCTTGCCCTTGGGCCAGGACCAGTCGTGGTAGCGCGGCCGGTGGACCATGAGGACTTCGATGTCCGCGGGGTCGATAGGCTCGCCGGGGACGGCGACGCGCGCGGGGTCCGTGAAGCGCCAGACGAGTGCGCCCGCAGAGCGAACGAGTCGCTGGGGGCGTGGGGCTGGCATCGGGCGCATAGGGAATAGGGTAGTCGCCCGGGCGCGCCCTTGCCCTGGTGGGCGCGCCACGTCACCCCGGGTCACGCCCGGTGCGAGGCGCCCCGGCCTCGTCGGCGAGGGGTCAGTCGAGGGTGCCGACGGCCGCCTCCCGCGCGGCGACGTCGAGCTCGTCGGCGGTGACCAAGAGTGCGGAGTGGCGCATGGTGACGCGGTGGGCGAGCGGATCCGAGGGGTCTTCGATCCACAGGGCCCCGGCCTCGCCGGCGGCGAGCACGCGCATCGCCCGCGATGCCTGGGCGAGCACGTACTCGAGGTCGTCGTCGGTCAGGTCGCCGCGCAGCAGCGAGTCGACCTCCTCCATGATGAGGTTCAGGGAGCGCAGCTCGACGGGGGCCTCGAGGCCCTGAATGATGGGCGCGTGCATCCCGTCGGCGTAGCGCTCAGCCACCAGGAGCGGATCGCGGTGGTACCACTCGTGCAGCAGGTAGACGCGCCAGAGCGCCCCGGGGAGCGTGAACTCGGGGCTGCGCGACCACACGTGCGCGATCGTGTCAACGCCGCGAGTGCGCACGGTCTCACGCAGGCGAGCGACGTCCGCGTCGGTGAAGGTCTCGTCTCCCACGCCCATGAGGGCCCAGGCGGCGGTGTGCGCGACGGCGGCGCTGGCCGCGGGATCTTCGTCGCCGACGATGGCCTCAGCCCGGGCTGCGTCGAGCATGGCGGGGCGTCGCGGCATCTTCGATTGGGCCATGGGGACTTCTTCCTCCTACAATGGGGCTGCTGGGCCTATAGCTCAATGGTAGAGCAGCGGACTTTTAATCCGTAGGTTGGGGGTTCGAGTCCCCCTGGGCCTACTGGTCGCCTCGGAACGTTCCGGGGCGTTCACGCTATCTGCGGGCGCGCGCCCGCGCTGGAGGTGCAGCATGGATCCTCGTTTTTCTCGCGCGTACGGCGCCCTGGCTGGCCTGGCGCTCGGAGACGCACTGGGCATGCCGACGCAGGCGATGTCCCCGGAGCAGATCCGCGCGGTGTACGGGACGATCACTGGCCTCGTCGACGGTGATGCCTCGCAGCCTTACGCGCCGGGGATGCCGGCCGGGTCGGTCACGGATGACACGGAGCAGGCGCTGCTGATTGCATCCCTCCTGGTACGAGGCCGGGGCACGTCCTCGGGTCGCGTGGCCCTGGACGCGGGCGAGTTCGCCCACGCGCTGCTGGCCTGGGAGGATTCGATGATCGAGCGCGGATCGCTCGACCTGCTGGGGCCCTCCACGAAGGCGGCCCTCGAGCGCGTGCGCGCGGGCGAAGACCCGCTGACGGTGGGCGGGGCTGGCACTACGAACGGCGCGGCGATGCGCGTCACCCCGATCGGCATCGCGATGCCAACGGCCGATCCGCAGGCTTTCGCGGACGCCGTCTGGTCGTCCTGCCAGGTCACGCACGCGACGCGACAGGGCTTCCAGTCGGCGGCGCTCGTGGCCGCGGCAGTGTCCATGGGGATCGACGCGCCGCGCTCGCCTTCCTTAGACCTGAGAAGCCTGCTGTGGAAGGCCCTCACCTACGTCGATTCCCTGCCCGAGCGCGGCGCATGGACCCCCGACCCGGACGTCGTCGCGGCGACGCGCAGGGCCATGCAGCTGGTCGCCAACCCCGCCTCGTCCTCCCTGGAGTGCCTGATCGAGCAGGTGGGCACGTCCGTGGCCTCGGCGCAGGCGATTCCCATGGCATTTGCGTTGCTCGCGCGTGATCCTTCGCCGCAGGCGCTGCTGGACGCTGCCAACATCGGCGGCGATACCGACACGATCGGCGCAATCGCGGGCGCAATCCTGGGCGCCGCCCTCGGCTTCGAGGTCTTTGTCGGCCGCGGCCTCGCCCAGGTCGAACTCGCCTCCCACCTGGACCTGCCGTCCGTCGCCCTCGAGCTGTTGGAGCTGCGTGCGGCTCACGAGCCTGCCGCGAGCGCGCCCACGTCCTCCGAGACTGAGGGTACGAGCGAGGCCGCTTCTCCCGAGGCACCCACCCCGGCCTCGTCCCCCGATCCCGGGGCGGGCCGAGTCGTCCTCATGGGGCAGATCCTCGTGGACCGTGTCCTTCAGGGGGCGCGTCCGATTCACGGCGGCGGCTCCGAATGGGCGCGTGACGGGGGCACGCACGTGGGCGGTGGCTTCAACGCGCTCGTGGCGGCGCGCCGGATGGGAGCCGAGGCCATCTCCCTCAGCCCGATCGGCACCGGCCCCCACGCCTCGATGATCGAGGCTGCCCTCGCGCGCGAGGGAATCGTCGATGCCGGACCACGCGTGGATGGCGTGGACAACGGATTCTGCGTCGCCATGATTGGTCACGACGCCGAACGCACCTTCATCTCTACGAAGGGCGCTGAGACGATGACACCCGAGACCGCGTGGGCGGACTTCGTGCGGACGATGAGCCCGGGTGACGTGCTGTACATCGACGGATACCTCATGGACCACCCCGCGAACCGCGAGGCCGCGGAGGCTGCGTTACGCGTCTTGCCCGAGGGTGTGCGCGTGCTCCTGGATGTCTCTCCCGTCATCGGGATCCCGGAGAGCTTGCCCACGCACCACGCGATCATCTCGATGAACAGCGTCGAGGCGAGGACAATCGCCAAGCAGTCGCGACTTGACGGCTACCTGCCTTTTGGCTCTCTCAGTTGCCGCCTCGCACAGACACTGGGGCACGACACGTTGATTCGCCTCGGAGCATCCGGCGCGTTATTTGCTCGCTCTGGCAGCCCCGATAGCGAAACATCAGCCGCGCAGATCCCGACCCCGACCGTCGATGCTGTCGACACGAACGGGGCCGGCGACGCCCACAGCGGCGTCCTGGCGGCATCACTTGCCCTTGGTATCCCACTTGAGCGAGGCCTTGTCCTCGCCAACTGTGCGGGTGCCCTGGCCTCGACCGTACCCGGTCCGGCCTCGTGCCCGACGCGCGAGGACATCGAGGCCGCGGCGGACGCGCTGAGCGAGTCGGGAAACTGACATGGATCCGCGCTTTGATCGTGCCCACGGGGCGATGGTCGGCCTTTTCTACGGTCAGGCACTTGAGGTGGACGCGACGGTCGATAAGGGCAGTCAGTCGGTGCCCCTCAGCGAGAGCATTCTCTCTCTGATGGCGGCCACCGAGTCCACGAAACAGCCGACGTTCCCCTGCTTCACGACACCCATTGATCACTTGTATGGCCTGATGCTCGGAGCCGTCCAGCTCGGCATCACCACCTCGATAAGCAGTCCCCAAGCCTTCGCGGACGCCGTGTGGGACAACAGCCAGAAACGGGAGCCCACGCGCCAGGACTTCCAGGCGACGGCGCTGGTTGCCGCCGCAGTGTCGATCGGCCTAGACAGTCCGAACTTCCGCGTGGAGGACGCTCTCGTGCGAGCCGTCGACGTCGTGTCGTTGGCGGAGCCTCACGGCGAGTGGAGCCCTGAGCCGGACGTGCTGGCCGCGACCCGGAGGGCGTTGAACATCGCAAGCGACGTCAACGACTACATCGGCTTCTCTCTCGAGCGGCTCAGCGAGCAGATCGGGTTCGGAAGTTCTCCCGCCCAGATCGTGCCGGCAGCTTTTTCCCTGGCCGCACGCTATCAGGATCACCGCCTCCTATCCTCTCCCCTGCGTCTCGGCGCCCAGGCGCACACGATCCTGTCCATCGTCGGCGCGCTGGTCGGAGCGGTTCGAGGCGCGAGCTTCCTGCGCTCCTACGGGTTGTCCCGGGTTGAGGACGCGTGCCCGCTGAACCTGGCGGATCGCGCACACAATCTGCTCGCCACACGCGCGCCTTACCCCCGCGACACTCTCGCCCCGGGCGCATCCGCGCCGCCGGTCGCCCCCTCAGCCCCAGCCTCGTTCGAGGACAGCTCATCGAGCCTGCACACGCGTCAACGCTACTTTGAGCCTGCCACCCCGCCCACTCCGCTCGGCGCACGCCGAGGCAGACCTCAGACCGGGCGCGTGCTTGTTCTCGGCGAGCTGCTCCACGACCAGGCCATGCACTCCAAGACGTACCCAAGTTTCGGCGAGCACGTGTGGGCCGAAGAACTGGGCCAGTCCACGGGCGGTATGTTCCGCGCACTGGTCGCGGCGCAACGCATGGGAGCCGAGGTCATCTCGCTCTGCCCAATCGGAGAAGGGCCCAATGCCGAGGCCATTTCGCAGGCCTTAGCTCGCGAGGGCATCATCGATGCCGGTCCCCGATTCTCGGGGGCTGACAACGGCTACCGACTGATCTTTACAGGCGACAACGGCTGGCGGCTGACCGTTGCAACGAAGAGCCCACTACCCAAAGACGCCACACGGGTATGGGCGGAAGCCATCCAATCGATGGGCCCCGCCGATGTCCTGTGCATCGATGGCGCGCTGCTCGCCCAACAACCGATGACGCGGGCCCTGCGCAAGGCTGTGGCAGGCCTGCCCGATCACGCGCGCGTCGTCTTCGACGCATCCTCTCACAAGGGTTTCCTCGAGGACCTTCCCCTCGACAATGTCATCGTGTCACTGCGCGCTTCCCAACGGCCCGGCTTCAGCGGCTTTTTCCGGCATTTCAACGACGACTATCCTCCGTTCCCCTTCTACGAGGAAAACGACGAGCCCCGGGATCAGGCAGCGGCCCTCACCATGCTGACGATGCGCTATGTCGTGCTGCGCGCAGACGATGGCCAGGTGTACTACGCCCGCCCCACCCTCGACGAAGCCCGCTTCATCCGACCTCGCGTCGTTCAATCCCCGGCACCCCCGCTCGCCAAGAACCAGAACCTGGAGACCTCGGGCATTCATTCCGCAACGTTGGCGGCCTGCCTCGCGCTCGGCATACCGGTCAAGCGGGGCATCCTGCTAGCGAATTGCGCGGCCGCACTCACCACGCCAACCTCGCTGCCCACCCGCGATTCGCTCGAGGCTGCGGCCGACAAGCTTGTGGCCCGCAATCAGGCCTGACAAGGAGAAACGAGAATGGATCCACGACTCCCCCGCGCCTTCGCGGCAATGGCAGCCCTCGTCCGCGCGGATATGGCCAACCCTGTTACCCCGGAAGCGCCGACGAAAACGGTATCGGAGGTGACGAGGCAGGCCATGGCCGTCGCCACGCAGCTGACGCGAGGCCCGGGTGGCGCCCACGCTATTCGTTCAGGCGAGTGGCACGCCCCCGTCGCGAGCGCGCTTGATCGCCTCTTGTGCGCGGTACCCATCGGTATTGCGATGTCGACGCTTGACCCCGAGGCCCTCGCAGACACCGTGTGGGCGGCGTGCGGATGTACGACTCGGAACGAATTTCAGGCGGCTGCGCTTCTCGCGACGGCGGTGTCCTTATCCATCGAATCTCGCGACATTCACCTCGTTGAGGCTGTCCAGATCGTCTCCGATATGACACCGCGCGGTGAGCCAGAGGACGGTCCCGATGTCCTGACGGCGACGCGGCTAGCGTTGAACTTCCAGGCGAACTCTGTGCGGGTCGACAGTTACGTGCCCATCAACCCGTTGACTCGCAAACTTTCCGACCATGCGCCGTCGTCTCTCCTTATTCCGCTGGCCTTCCTCGTCCCCGGTGATCGCTACGGTTCACTATCCACCACCAAGTTGGGCAAGTTGTGCGGGGAGCCGAGGCTGCTGCGCATCATTTCGGAGCTGCTGTTCAATTTCTCTCCACCCGGTCGTTACTTCTCTCACCGCTTGATGGAATGGGTGGAGCGATACTCTCAACTCGATCTACTCGGGGTCACCGGGCAGCTGCTTGAGCTGCGTCCTCCCACCCCCGAGAGCTGGCTACGGCGAGCCGTCGGACGCTCGGCTTCAGGCTCTTCGAACGGCGGCTGGTCTTCCTTCGAAGCCCCCGGGTCGACCGTTCTCACTCGAGCTGCACCCTTCGAGCCGGAGAGCAAGCCGACACCGCTCGGCCCGGCCAGGGGCAATGCGCCCGCAGGTCGCGTCGTCTTCATGAACGAGCTAACGCTCAGGTACGACCGACAGTCCGCGGACGAACCTCTGCCCAGCGGGGACGAGTGGGCTACCCGTGAGGGCGTCCAGATTGACATTTGTTTGACGGCCATGCGAGCCGCCCGAGCCATGGGCGTCGAGGTCGTGAGCCTCAGCCCGATCGGTGAGGGGCCGCGCGCATCGATCATCGCCGAGGCACTGGCTCGGGAGGGGATCATCGACGCGGGTCCGCGTGTGAGGGGGTGCGATAACGGATACGAGTCGAACGTTATCGGAGACTTCCAGCGCTCGAAGCTCTCATTCATCGAGAATGTTCCCAAGCACGCATGGGACGAGGCGATCCGCACGCTGGGACCCTCCGACGTCCTGTTCGTCGACGGCGCAGTGAGGCGTTCTCGGGAGGTTCTCTCCGCTGCTGAGAACGCACTCGTTCACCTGCCGGAGCACGTGCGCGTCGTCCTGGACGCGTCGAGGCGTGAGGCCGGGCCTGCACGTCTTCCCAAAGACAACGTGATCATGGTGTTGCATCAGTGGGGAGTGCAGGGTCTGTGCGAGCCTATCGTGCGCGATCGTTCAGCTTTTGATGCCAGCCAGGACCCGGAGCGCGCCGCCGGTTTCGTCGAACACATGTTTGGCCGCTACACACTCATCGACACAGAGACAGACGAGTCCTACCTCGCGCGCCCACTGCGCGCCAAGACCTCAGAAGTTTCGTACGTCACCCGGTTCCCAGCGCCGACCGTCGAACCGACGGATCGATTGGGGTCCCAGCACGCACGCTATGGCGTGTTGGCGGCCGCCCTCGCACAGGGGCAAACCCTCGAGCGGTGCATCCTTCTGGCGAATTGCGCGGGCGCCCTGGCCTCGACCATGCCAGGTCCGGCCTCGTGCCCGACGCGCGAGGACATCGAGGCCGCGACGGACGCACTCGCCGCGGATGCGGCTGCGGAATAGGAGAATGCAACATGGACACACGCTCTGAGCGTGCCCACGCGGTGCTGTTGGCCTGCGCGATCGGTGACGCGGCCGGGTTGCCCACCCGCGGCATGGCCCCCGACGAGATCGAGAGCACCTACGGCCCGCCGCCGACATGGTGGGATCGTGACGTCGTCCACCCCACCAAGCCCGGCGTTCCCGAGGGAACGATCACGGAGGTGACGCGCGAGATCCTGGCGGCGGCCTCGACTCTTCTCGGTGACGAGGCGGGGGCGACCATCCGGGAGCGCGCGGACACTGCACCGATGGGATGGCGTCAGCTTGTGCGTGCCATTCCCGTTGGCATCGCAACCTCGACGGCCGATCCCGAGGCCTTCGGGCAGGCTGTATGGGAGGCGTGCGGAGGGGAATGCCTCACCCGGCAGGAGTTCCAGGCGACGGCTCTGCTCGCCGCGGGCGTCTCCCTCCAGGTGGACGGGACTCAGGAGAGGCTATCGACGAGGTACAACCGCCTGTGGGAGGCCCTCCACCTCGTGGAGTCCCTGAAACCGCGCGGCACCTGGAGTCCGGAGCCAGACGTCGTGGCGGCAACCCGCCGGGCGATGAACATCGCCATGCAGGTGGCAACGACGCCCACGCAGATCCTGACCGAGCAATTCGGCTCCTCCCCGGAACCCACGCGCATGGTCCCGCTGTGTTTCGGACTGAGCACGTACCTCGCGCACTGGCTCTCGCGCTACGGGATCACGCGGATAGGAGGCGACACCAGCCTCATGAGCGCAATCGTCGGCGCTCTCTGCGGCGAGGCGAAGGGGCATCACGAATTGCGGCGCGGCTCGTGGATGCAGGTCGAGGAGGTCAACGACCTCGACCTGACATCGCTCGCTGAGCGCCTCGTCGCGCGCCGCCCCGCGCCCGTGGATGACGCAGCCCGCGACGATGATGCGTCCGACGAGGGTGCCACGGCGGCCTGGGAGTCGCCCAACGCGCCTTCCCCGTTCGAGGATCCCAGCTCCACCCGAATGACACGACGGACACTGTTCACGCAGGTGTCGCCTCCGACTCCGCTCGGTTCCGCGCGCGGAGAGGCTCCCGTGGGGCGCGTCGCCTACATGGGCCAGCTCGTGCTCAACCAGTCGCTACATGTGTCTTCCTTCCCCGAGCCGGGTGGGGATGTGTGGGCCGCCGACGAGGGAATGGAGCTAATCGGAGGCATCGAGGTCCTGCGCGCTGCTCGACGCATGGGGCTCGAGGCCGTCTCCCTCGGCCCGATCGGCGAAGGCCCCCACGCCTCGCTCATCGAGGAAATCCTGCGACGAGAGGGCATCATCAACGCGGGGCCGCGCATCCCGGGAATAGACAACGGCTACCGAGTGACGATCACCGACGACGCGGGGCAACGCCTCGTCGTCAGGGCGATGATAGACAAGTGCGCGGTGCCAACCCGTGCGTGGGCTGAGTTCACCCAGACGATGGGCCCGGCCGACGTGCTCTACTACGACGGCGAGTTTGCGGGCGCGTACGGATACGACTATGGGGACCTGGGAAACGATGATGCCGCTCGCGAGGCGCTCCTGCGCTTGCCCGAGCATGTGCGCCTCGTCCTCGACACGTCCTACCGAGGGGAGATGCCCTCCGGCATTCCCTTCGACAACACCATCTTCGTTATTGGCCAGGATGAGGTCGCGGGGATAGGCACTCGCATGACCTGCGACCGCACCGCGTTCGATGGCAGCCGTACGTTCCGCGGCGCAGCTTTCGAGGCCACCAGGCTCTTCGATTGCCACGCTCTCGTTCCCTCGGGGCCGGAGGGGGCCCACTTCTCCAGGCCTAACTACGGCGGAGAGGACTTGAGTTGGCCGACGGTGACGCACTGCCCGGCACCGCCCTTCGGGGCCGAGGACCCACTCGAGGCCAGACACGTATTTTCCGGTGTCTTCGCGGCGTCCCTCGCCAGGGGCCTGCCCATCGAACGGGCGATCCAGCTCGCGGTGTGCGCACGCGCCCTCGCCACGGCCACGCCCGGCAGGGCGACGTGCCCGACGCGCGAGGAGATCGAGGCCGCGGCGGATGCGCTGAAGGCACAGGCAGACGGGGAGTGAGCGCCGCTCAAACCCAGTTGACCGCCAACTGAACGACCTCAGCGGCGCCACATCTGCGCAGGTCGAGAGACTCAGACGTGCGAGATGCGTCAAATATTCAACCGAGTAGTCTATTTTGCGCCTCCGAGGGTACACAATGACCCCATGACGACAAACGACACCCAGGACCGCGGCGGCATCATCGGCGGGGCACTCACGGTTGCCCTGCTGATCACGCTGGCCGTGCAGAACGCCGTGCCCCCGATGGCGACCGACATGTACTCGGCCGCGTTCCCGCAGATCACCGCGGACCTGGCGACGAACTCGACAATGCTCGGGTTCACGCTCACGACCTTCTTCGTGGGCTACGCGACCGGCCAGGTCCTGGGCGGCGCAATCTCGGACCAGATCGGGCGCCGCCGCCCGATCATCGCGGGCGGCATCATCGCCCTCGTCGGCTCCATGATCTGCGTGTTCACGCCCAACATCTGGGTGCTCCTCGTGGGTCGAGTCTTCCAGGGCCTTGGCGGCGGCGTCGCCTCCTCGGTGGGCCGCGCGATCCTCGTCGACGTCGCGCACGGCAAGACGCTGGCTCGCGCGATGAGTCTCCTCCAGGCGATCGTCGGCTTCGCTCCGATGCTCGCCCCGGTCCTCGGCGCGTTCATCATCACGCACGCGACGTGGAGGGTCGTCTTCTGGGCGCTCGCCGCCTTCACGCTGCTCATGGCGGCCCTCGCGTGGTTCGTCGTGCCTGAGTCCCTGCCCGAGGATCGCCGCCACCCCGGCGGTATTCCGCGGTTCTTCTCCGGCCTCGTCCAGGTCGTGCGCGTCCGCCCGTTCGTGGGCTTCATGCTGACCAACGCCTTCTCGAGCTTCTGCATGTTCGGCTACATTTCGAACGCCACGTACGTGCTGCAGGGCCCGCTGGGCCTGTCCCCCATGGCTTTCGCGTGGGTGTTCGCGTTTAACGCGCTGCTGTCGACCGGTTTCGCGCTGGTCAACGTGCGCCTGATCTCGCACTTCACGCCGCGCACGCTCATCATCACGGGCCTCACGATCACCGCAACCGGTGTGGTGACGCTGGCAATCTCGACATTCCTCCTCGACCTGCCGCTGATTCTCACGTGTGTGGGCTTCGCGCTGGTCATGACGGCGAACGCGTTCATTTTCGGCAACTCGGGCGCGCAGGCCATGAGCGAGGCGCGCGAGCACGCAGGCACAGCCTCGTCCGTCATGGGCGTGTTCCAGTCGATCGCGAACGGCATCGCCGCTCCCCTGGCGACCTCGGGCGGCGACAGCGCCGTACCGATGGTGCTCGTCATGATCGTCGGCTCCGTCGGCGCGTGGTTCGCGTTCTGGGTGATCGCCCGCGGCGGCAAGCACACACAGCGCCACCTCAGCCTCGACTGAGGGGCGGTACCTCGCAGGGCCCTTAGTCGCGCGAGGCTAGCCACACCGCGACCGACACCAGGACTAGGCCGATCAGCTCGAAGACGCCGGGGATCTGGCGCAGCATGACGGCTCCAACCAGCGCCGACGTGGCCGGCAGGATCGCGGCGAACAGCGCGAAGGTCGACGCCGCCAGGCGCCGCATCGCGAGCGCCTCGAAGGTGTAGGGAATCGCGGTGGACAGCAGGCCCACGCCGATGACGATGGCGATCAGCTTCCACGAGGCCGTGGCCGCCATCGCACCCGGACCGAGGAAAGGCGCGAAAAACAGGGTGCCCCACGCGCAGCCGAGCGCCAGGTTCGTCACCCCATCGCGCGTGGTCGAGGCCTTCTGCCCAACGACGATGTAGGCCGACCAGGCAAGGGCCGCGAGGAGGATCCAGGCGACGCCGACGCGCACGCTCGGCACGCTCAGGTCGAGGGCGAGCCCGCCGATGCACGCCACCCCCGCGAACGCGAGGACTGCGGCGATGCGCGGACGCCAGCCACGGCCTCGGAGAACGGCGACGGCGACCGGGCCGATGAACTCGATGGACACGGCAGTCCCCAGGGGAATGCGCGCGATGGACTCGTAGAACGAGGAGTTCATTGTCAGGATGATGATGCCGAAGAGCGCGGAAATCGCCAGGTCAGAGCGCGTGAGGCCGCCGCGCCACGGGCGCTTCCACGCGAGGAGGACGACCGCGCCGGTCAGGACGCGCCACCAGGCGACGGAGGCGGGTTCGACGGACGCGAAGGCGATGACCGCGAGCGCCGCGCCCACGTACTGGATGAGGCCGGAGCCGACGATGTAGAGCTGGGGTGGGATGCGGTCGGTGACGGGGCGCTGGGCGGGTGCGTTCACTGAGTGCGCGCGTTCACTTCGCGGGCGCGAAGGTGAGGGCCGCCGAGTTCATGCAGTAGCGCATGCCGGTGGGCTGGTCGGGCGCGTCGGGGAAGACGTGGCCGAGGTGGGAGCCGCACGTCGCGCAGCGCACTTCGGTGCGGATCATGCCGTGGCTGGTGTCGACGCTCTCGACGGTCGCGCCGTCGTGGGCCTGGAAGAAGGAGGGCCACCCGCAGGAGGAGTCGAATTTCGCGTCGGAGTCGAAGAGAGCGGATCCGCAGGCCGCGCACGAGTAGGTGCCGACGCGCGCCTCGTCGAGGAGCTCGCCCGTGAAGGGGCGCTCGGTGCCGGCCTCGCGCAGCACGTGGTAGCGCATGGGGCTCAGGAGCTTCTTCCACTCGGCGTCGGTGCGGGCAGCGGGATCAGTAGCGTTCATGCTTCTATTGTCCCGCGCGGCCCGCGCCCTCGCACGCGTGCGGCCGCTTTCCTCACGCGCCTCGATCGACGAGGCGGGGGCTCAGTCCGCGATCACCGCTCCGGACCCACGTTTGCCGAAGAGGCGCCGCGGAACGATCGTCACGCCCGACATGATCCAGAGCGCGCCGGTAATGAGCGCGAGACCGACGAGATCGAGGAGGCTCGGAACCTGTCCGAGCAGGACGACGCCGGCAACCATCGCGACCGCGGGAAAGAAAACGTTGTATCGAGCTTCAGTTCGCGCATCTGCCGGTTGAGCGCCAACGCGGCGCAGCACGGTGGGACTGACAAATATCAAGCAGCTGACAGCGATGATGACCGCGAGAAAGCGTCCATTCATGGCGGGAATCCCATGAATGGCGGCGTCCCGCAGACCGAATCCCAGCGCAGCGATGATGAAGCCAACCCCGGAGACCGCTCCGCGGTCGTAGCCGAGATGCGACGCGACACCCTTCATCACCGTCATGATGAGCAGGAGAACACCAGCCCATAGGCTCGCCATCATGCCTACCTGCATCGCCTTGCCATCGAGGGTGCTCGGGGACGCCTGGTATGCAAACGCGACGTGCCCCGCAAGGGCAAGAGCGAGGCTAAGGAAACGACGTTTCCCCTGCCCGTGGATGACGCCGATCGACAGACCGACGGTCATCGAAATCGCCACGGCGGTACCAACCGATAGATGGCTGAGCGCCGTGAACATGCGACTACCGTACAGAAAATACAAGACCCCGAAGAGGACGCCGATGCCGAGCCCACGCAGGCCAAAGTGCTGGCGCCAGGGCCTGTTGCGCACGATGAGGACGATCGCCGCGGGGACCAGGATCATCCACGCGATGGTGTCGGGAGCCGCGACGCCCAGGATCGTTCCGGCCAGAGTGATGCCTATGGCAGGGAGAACAACACCGGCGGCGAGGGCTGCATGGACGGCGCCGCCGACGCGCCCTCCAGGAGAATCCTGCGGCTCGGGCACAGCCTGCTGGCCAGGCATGACATGTGGATCGTGCGTGACCTGCGGGTCGTGCGTCTCGCCGGGGGCGGCGGGATCGGGAGCGGTCATGCCTCTATTGTCGCGGACCGCCCGCGCCCGTGCACATATGTGCGTGGGCGCGGGCGGTCCGTTTTCCTCGCGCTGGCCTCAGTCACGAGGCCGTGGCCCGTTCACCTGTCCCCATCACTCATCGGTGGCGGGCCCAGCGCCTGAGGCCTTCTTCGCGGCCGCCTTCTTGGGAGCTGCTTTCTTGGCGGCACCCTTCTTGGCGGCAGTCTTCTTCGCAGGAGCCTTCTTGGCGGGAGCCTTCGCGGCCTTGGCGGGGGTCGCGTCGCCTCCCTCACCGGCCGCGTCGTCGTCGCTGCTCACGGTTTTCTTGGCCGTCGTGGAGGACTTTTTTGCGCCCTTTTTCGCGGTCGCCGCCTTCTTCGTGGCAGCCTTTTTCGCGGGAGCCTTCTTCGCACCAGCCTTGGTGGAGGCCGTCTTCTTGGCGGTCTCCTTCTTCGCCGGGGCTTCCTCTTCCGCTGCGGCGTCCTCGGTCTGCGAAGCGGGCTCGACCTCGGAAGCCGGCTCGGCGATGGCCGCCACCGGCATCACGAGGGTCTCGTCCACGGGCTCGTCGACGGCGGGCAGAACCTGCGTGGCGTCGGAGTCGAGGGCTCCGGCCTCGGCGGCCTCCACGGGGTCCATGACGGTGGTTGCCTCGACATCGGAAGACTCAGGGGCGTCGGAAGTCTCAGCATCGTCCGCCTCAGTGTCATCCGTCGACGCGTCGACGTCATCGGCCGCCTCGTCGGCGTCCGACTCCTCGGCGCTTTCCGCATCATCCGACTCCTCCGCGCTCTCCTCACCCTCCGCCTGGGCGGCGGGATCGTCGGGGGCGGCGGATTCATCCGCGGCCTCACCCACGGCCTCGTCCTCCGACACTTCGGCGTCGGGGGTCGCGGACTCGTCGTCCGTCGCGGCGGACTCGCCCTCATCGGACTCCTGCTCGAGGCGTTCGACGACCGGGATCTGGCCGGTGACGGCGCGCAGGACGTCGGCCTCGGCGCCGGTGGGGGCGACGGCGGGGAAGAAGTCCATGATGGACACGCGCGCGGGCTTCACCGTGGGCGTGGGGCGGGTTTCCGCGTCGAGGCGCGCCTCTTCGGCGACCGCGTACCAGCCGGGGTGGACGGTCGGCTCGTCGGGGGTTTCCTCGTCGGCGAGCGACGCCGCCATCTCAGCGGGGGTCGGCTCGGGCGGCGGCACGAGCGCGGGCGCGACCGCCTGGACCGTGTCGGTCATGACGGGTCGGCCGGTGCGCACGGGCGGGGGCACCTGCACGGGATGTTTCACGGATGTTTCACGCGCGGGGATCGGCGTGGTTTCCTGCTCGTCCGGCGACGTTTCACCGTCCGACGAGGCCTGGGCCTCCTCCTCGCCGCCCGTTTCCTCGGGGGTGTCGGGGGCGGGCGCGTCCTCACGCGCGGCGTCCTCGGCGGGGGCGCTGTCCTCCTGGGCGTCTGCGGCGCGCGAGTCGCCGGAGTCGTCGGATGCGCCAGCGTCGGCCTTTCCAGCGTCGGCGACGCCATCTGCCGCGCCCGCGCCATCGGCACCTGCGTTCTGCTCGGAGACATCGTCGGCCGCAGATTCCTCGGAGGGTACCTCGTCAGCCGCAGGCGCCTCGGGTGTGACATCGGATTCAGCAGGCGCATCGGATCCGCCAGAGGCCTCGCCAGCCTCGGAATCGGCGGGCGCGGGGACACCGGCCTTCTCAGCGGCGGCATTAGCCTCGGTGATTTGTCCGGGCGTCGCACTGTTCGCAGCGGACGCGACGGATGCGACAGACGCGGCGGACGCGGCGGACCCTGGGGACGCGACAGCCCCCTGAGCCTCGCCGGAACCGGTAGCGTCACCGGTAGCGTCCGCGGTGTCCTGCCCCGGCTGAGCCTCTCCATTCTCGGGAACGACCGGCTCGACGCCAACGGCCGCCAAGGCGAGGGTCGCCTCGGGATCCAGGGTGTCTGAGCTGCGGTTCTTGTAGCCTTCGCGGCGTTCCTGGGCGCGACGAGCCTCGGCCTCGCGCTCGGCGTAGGCCTCTTCGCCGGGTCCCTCGAGGGCAGCGGCGCGCTCATCGGCGTCGGCGGATCCGGAGAAGAAGCGCTCTCCTCGTCCGATGGAGGTCGCGGTGAGGGTCTGTGTGAGCTGCGGGTTCGCATTACCGGCGGCCTCGATGATCTTGCGCAGCGCGGCCTTCGAGATCACCTGGGTTTCGTCGCGCGAAGCGGTGGGTCCGCCCTCGGCGAGTTCGCGCTGGCGGTCCGCCATCGCGCGGCGACGGGCGCGCTTGGCCTTACGGCGGGCGGCAACCATGCGCGCGGCGTGGGCGGGATCCTTGGGCGAAACGCCCGCAGGCATGGCGCCAGCGGCGGACGCGGCACCTCCCGTCGCGCTACCTGCGGCCGTGCGCTCCCCTGCGACGGGGTGGGCGCTCGACACGCCCGTGGCGGCCACGGCCTCGTTCGTGCCGGAGATCCCCGCAAGCTCGGCGGCCAGGCGCGCGATGCGTTCGCGGCTCATGTCCTTTTCGACGGTCACGGTCTCGCGGGGCTCGATGCGCTGGGCGGGGCGCGCCCACGGCTCTTCCGTGACGATCCAGGAGATGAGCTGCTCGCGCAGGTACGCGCGCAGGTCGGACAGGTGCCCGGAGTTCTTCGCGGAGACCAGGACGCGCACGGTCACCGTGTACTCGTCCGAGTCGGTGATCTGCACGCCCCACGTGCGCCCGTCCCACAGGTCCGTGGAGGTCAGGAGCTGCTCAACCTTGGTGCGGATGAGGGTCATGGGCGCGGACCAGTCGAGCTTGAGCTCAACAGTGCCGAGCTGGGCTGCGGCGCGACGCGTCCAGTTCTCGAAGGGCGTCTGCGTGAAGTAGCGGCACGGAATGATGAGGCGGCGCTCATCCCAGATGCGCACGACCACGTAGGAAAGCGTGATCTCCTCGACGGAACCCGTCTCATGCTTGTCACCGGCGACGACGACGTCACCCACGCGGATCGCGTCGGTGAAGGCCAGCTGCAGGCCGGCGAACACGTTACCGAGGGTCTGCTGGGCGGCGAGACCGGCGATGACCGAGAGGACACCGGCAGAGGCCAAGACGGTTGTCATGGCCTGGCGGGCGACCTCGAACGTGCCGATGATGGCGACCACGCCGACGACGACGACGATCCCTTGGGTGAAGCGGCGCAGCACTTGCGCCTGCGTCTCGAAACGGCGCGAACGCCCCTGGTCAGAATCCTGGCGGGCTTTGGCGGCGTCCTCGAACACCCAGGCGGCGGCGTAGGCCATCCACGTCAGGCACGCGAGGGCAACGATGAGGAGCACGTGCATGAGGAACGTCGTGATCGACGTGCCGTTCCAGTCGGATAGATTCGGGTTGACCAGCGCGATGCCGAGCCCCGCCCATGCTCCCCACGCCGCGAAGGTGAAGTGGCCCGGGCGGCGCACGCGCGCCAGGATCGACGAGGCCGTGGCAGCCTTCGCGAAAGCCTTTCGCAGGAGCACGGACATGACGACCGAGATGACGACACCCACGAAGGCGCCGACGATTGGGCCGAGAATCAGGAGGGTGAAGTCGATGGTCGTGGCGACGGCGGCCTCCGCCCCGGATTGAGGGTCGGCGATCGCCCGCGTGAGGGCGTCCGAGGCCTGGGCGAGGGCACCGAGTGCTGGTGTCATAGTCATGCATCAAGGGTAGGTCGCCTAGCTGATGAAATCCTGTGAATTCCGCACAATTGCAACGTTTTCCAGTAATGTGTCAGCTGTCACTTGATTTCGTTTTGACGTGCCGCGCGCGTTCTGCCTAAACTATCTCCCGTCTTCGGACGCCAGTTCGACGGCCAAGCAGGCCCCCATCGTCTAGCGGCCTAGGACACCGCCCTTTCACGGCGGCGACACGGGTTCGAATCCCGTTGGGGGTACCACCGGTCGCTATCGTGACTGGAACAATTCAATAGGTCTTATCTGTTGTAAGGCCCCGTAGCGCAGTTGGTTAGCGCGCCGCCCTGTCACGGCGGAGGTCGCGGGTTCAAGTCCCGTCGGGGTCGCCGACCAGACCTTTTGGTTCAGGTCTTGGCTCTGTAGCTCAGTTGGTAGAGCGTTCGACTGAAAATCGAAAGGTCACCGGATCGACGCCGGTCGGAGCCACCAGCAAGTCCCCGAAGCATGCGCTTCGGGGCTTTTGTTTTGCCCAGGTCGAGCCCGACATCTCGCAGGTTAACCCGATGATGTGCATGCAGGCAGCGCCGCCCAGACGCATATCTAGGGGTTAACGCGCACATCTAGGGACACGCGCGCGACCAACACGCCCCGCCAGACAAATTTCGCACGTAATTTCCAACGGTCATTTTTTGAGTATACCCAAAACCGTTGCAATTCCAATGATCTTTATTCAGAGTTTGAAGCACCCTCAAGGAAATTACGTGCGA
The DNA here is from genome assembly GCA_000411415.1 of Actinomyces sp. HPA0247. Taxonomy (GTDB): domain Bacteria; phylum Actinomycetota; class Actinomycetes; order Actinomycetales; family Actinomycetaceae; genus Pauljensenia. Next base: position 589,341 of record KE150450.1, read on the forward strand.
AATTTCTGGAGACCCGAGACCCCGCAGCCCTAGGGCGCGACCCCACAGCCACCAAACGGGGGAATTGCACTACACGGGGGTCCGACACGCCGGCGACACGCCGCCAGAAGGCTTCGTGTAGTGCAAAACCCCCAACCATCGCCGCGCGATCATTTTCAGATCACACAACATGAGAGCGCGAACCCCAGGGCGGAGCACCTCGTATGAGCTTCACCACTAACACAACTGGGCGACAAGATAGCGTAACGCCAACCAATTAATTACCGAATAACCGGAATGTCCGGCAGCGAGTTGCATGACCGGCCGGTCTAAAACCCATCGAAATGGCAGACGACTAACACAATGTCGCCACGACATGGACAAACAGGCGCAATTAAACGCACGGACTATTGCGAACAGGCGTAGCCTTCCAAGAAGCAGCATTACTTGCAAACCAAAGCGGATGGGAGGCCACCCCGAGACCGCAGACACGGCCTCGTCCCCCCCATCCATAACGAATGGAGACTCACGTGCACCCACGCAGCATCGGGCGCTTCTTTCCTCTCATTGTCGGAATGATCGTCGCCGGCCTCCTGGCCGCGTTCATCGCGATCGCCCCCTCCTACGCCGCCTCCGTCGGCGTCGTCAGCAACATTTCGCTGGCGCGCGAGGACAAGGAAACCACCGCGCCCACCGTCGGCATCCACGTCATGACCATGTCCTTCGACATCGACACGACCGGCAAGGACGTCGCGCCCGGCGACACGTTCACCATTCAGATTCCCCCCGAGCTCAAAATTATCTCGGACTCGGGCAGCTCGACGCTGAACTTCAGTATGCTCAACGACGACAAGGTCCCCGTCGTCGACTGCTCCGTTCCCGCGGGTGAGGGCGTGTCCATGACCTGCACCTTCGGCGAGTACGCAAGGGACCATCACAGCATCATCGGCCACGGCACCGTGCGCACGAAGGCGGTGCACGCCACGACCTCGTCGACCATCTCCTTCCCGGTGAACGGCACCGCGGTGATCGTGGACCTGCCCGGCGGATCGATCGCAGCCTCGTCCGAACGCATCCTGCGCCACACCCAGAAGTGGGGCATCCCCAAGGAGGGCGACTCCAAGACCATCATCTGGGAGATCGATATCAAGGGCTCCGAGCTGCCCGAGGGCGCGAGCGAGGTCGAGATCGTCGACGCCTTCGACATGAGCTCCGGCGGTTATTCGCTGGTGCCCGGGTCGGAGAAGCTGTTCTACTACAACGACAACGCCGAGTACACGGCCGATCAGGCGCCCGCCCTCAAGGCCGGTACGAGGATCGGCGACGGCACCTTCACGATGGAGGCCAACGCCGACGGCACCGGGTTCACCGCCTCGTTCCCGCGCCTGACGAACAACGGCACCTACGTCCTGCAGTACGAGGCCACGATCAACAACATGGCGACCGTGCGGAATGGCGCGACTTTCCACAACAACGCGACCATCAACGCGAAGCTGTACACGGGAGGCGTGGACATTCACTCGGACGGCTCGGGGAACGCGAACGGCGACGCGAATCCGACGCCGACGCCGTCGATGACACCGACACCTACTCCTTCGGTGACGCCGGAGCCGACGCCTTCCACGACTCCCGCCCCGTCTCTGAGCCCGACCCCGTCCGAGACTCCGTCTCCGACTGCGACGCCATCTTCCACGCCTACGCCGTCGGTGACGCCTACGCCTTCGACCACCCCCACTCCTTCGGCCACGCCGACACCGTCGACCCCCTCGACGCCGAGCTCGTCCACACCCCCGGCTACGCCTCCCGCTCCTTCGACTCCCACTCCTTCGACTCCCGCGCCGAAGCAGCTGGCTCGCACGGGTGCCGACATGGTGGGCATCCTCGCTGGCGCCGGCATGCTGGGCCTGTTGGGTGCGCTGGCGGTGGCCGCTCGCCGACGCCAGGCCTGACCACCCACCCTCCGCGTGAGGGCACGCATCGGACACGCCACGCCCCGGCCTCGTACATATCGACGAGGTCGGGGCGAAGTCATGTGCGAACGCGCCCACGCGGGGCTCGTCATTGCCGGGAAAGTGTGAGAGAAACCGGCGGCGAGCGGTCGCGTGGGCGCGTCCGTTTACACAGAACGTTTCAACAGGAGAAAGCACCCGGAAGAAACAGTGACTAGCGTAACAGGCCTCGGGTTCTCGCGGGTGCGTTTGGATGATCAGTTTTCGACGAACTTTTGCGCGGCCCTCTCGGTCCATCCGGGCACGCCACGACCGCCCTCATACCCCTCGCTCGGGACGACCGAAACGCATCAGGGCTCGACCGAGTCCCAGTCGTCGTCGTGGATGTAGGTGCCGTCGAGGCGTTCGACCATCTCGGAGACGCGGATGCAGGCTTCGACGGCCTCGAGGATGCCGAGAGCAATGAGCGCGCGGCCACCTTCGTCGTTCAAGCGGTCTGTATCGACGACGAGGGTGGCTCACCTGCCCGGGGATCACTCCCAGGTGGACTGGCTGCCACCCTCGTACGCGCCTTATCACTGTTTCGAGAACACCTCATCCCTGCTCACAGGAAAAAACTTCGATCAAACCAGTGTCAGCAGGAGAGCGTTGTTTACATGTCTTTCTTGACCGAAACTTGGCTTTAAGGCTAATATCGGCCTAGCGAGAGGATGCGTCGGACGTCTGGTAACAGCCGTTCAAAGGAAGCCGCTTCGGCGACTTCGGGTGCGGGACTGCCTTCAGCTTCAGGCTGTAAAGACCCCATGTACCAAGATCTCCTCTCGCCACCTCTACTCCTGAACTACGTTAACTACGTTCAGGAGCTTTTTTATGCTCAACTCGCTTGCCGATTCCTAGTTGGACTCATCCCCACTCTCGGTCAAGTCCTGTGGAGTGGTGTAATCGTTTTGTGTCCTTCGGGGTGGGTTATGCGCTGAGTTGGAGTGTGGGTTCCTCCTGTTGGGTGGGTTGGGGTGTGAGTCGTGATTTGGTGAGGATGTCGAGGCTGAGGTAGCGTCGGCCTTCTGCCCATTCGTCGTTTTGTTCGGCGAGGACGGCTCCGACCAGGCGGATGATGGCCTGGCGGTTGGGGAAGATCCCCACGGAGTCGGTGCGTCGGCGGATTTCGCGGTTGAGGCGCTCATTGGGGTTGTTGGACCAGATCTGGGTCCATACCCCGGTGGGGAAGGATGCGAACGCGAGGACGTCTGCCCTGGCTTGATCGAGGTGGTCACACACGGCGGGGAGCTTGTCGTTCACGTAGTCCAAGAGCCGGTCGTATTGAGCGTTGACTGAGGCGGCGTCGGGCTGGTCGTACACCGAGTGCAGCATTGCTTTGACGGCGGGCCATAGCGCTTTGGGGGTGACGGACATGAGATTCGCGGCGTAGTGGGTGCGGCATCGTTGCCAGGCGGCTCCGGGCAGGTTGGCGGCGATGGCCTCAACTAGGCCCAGATGGGCGTCGCTGGTGACCAGGCGCACGCCGGTCAGGCCTCGGGCGACTAGGTCAGCGAAGAACTCATTCCAGGCTGGACCGGTCTCGCTGGTGGATACGCGCACCCCCAGTACTTCGCGGTGTCCGTCATTGTTGACTCCGGTGGCAACTAGGACCGCGCACGAGACGACGCGCCCTCCTTCGCGCACTTTCATGGTCAGTGCGTCAGCGGCGACGAACGTGAAAGGCCCAGCGTCGTGGAGGGGGCGATGGCGGAACTCGTCCACGTGTTCGTCCAGGTCGGCTGCCATGCGTGAGACCTGGGACTTGGACAGTCCTGTGATCCCCAGGGTTTTGACGAGCTTGTCCATGCGGCGCGTGGATACTCCCGCTAAGTAACAGTCAGCGACCACTGTGATCAAGGCGCTTTCGGAGCGTTTGCGGCGCTGCAACAACCACTCTGGAAAGTAGGTTCCTGAGCGCAGCTTGGGGATCGCCACGTCAATGGTGCCGACCCTGGTGTCCAGGGGCCGGTAGCGATACCCATTGCGCCTGGTCTGACGCTGCGGGTCTTGTTGGCCCCACTGGGCCCCGCACACGGTGTCAGCGTCCGCTGATAACAACGCGTTAATCACGTGCTGGAGCAGGGAACGCATCAAATCCGGGGACGCCTGGGATAACGCCTCGCCAAGCAGGCCAGCAGGGTCGATAATATGAGGAGCGGTCATCGTTGTGCCTCCAAATCATTTCGAGTCAGAAGTAGAGAGCTTTCTCGAAGGATCACACGGTGACCGCACCCATATCAAACGGGCCGACCACCACACGGTTACACCACTATGCGGGACACTACTCCACTCTCATGGGGAAAACCTAGGATTCAATCAACAATCTCCTTCGATATAAGGATCATCCCCGCTCACGCGGGGAGAACAGAGGATACTGTAGGACGTCTGGTAACAGAGCGGGCTCATCCCCGCTCACGCGGGGAAAACAACAACATCTGATTAAACGAGTCCTGCCAGTGCGGCTCATCCCCACTCACGCGGGGAAAACGACGACACCGGCGGCGAATCCCGCGTCATCAACGGCTCATCCCCGCCCACGCGGGGATAACGTGACTGTGTAGGGGGTTGACTCCCGTGTCATGGGCTCATCCCCGCTCACGCGGCGAAAACCGGACGGACGACTGCCACAAAATTACCAAGCGGGGCTCATCCCCGCTCACGCGAGGGAAAACAGAGCGAAGGGACAGGTGCCTTCACCCACCACGGGCTCATCCCCGCTCACGCGAGGGAAAACTGAAGCAGAATAGCTACAGGATCCATGATGTCCGGCTCATCCCCGCTCATGCAGGGAAAACGAGGAATTCAACGAGGCTTGGCTGAGCCTCGGCGGCTCATCCCCACTCATGCGGGGAAAACAACGCCGTGAAGGCAGCCGGCGGACTGCTGCAGGGCTCATCCCCGCTCACGCGGGGAAAACACGGCCATGCAGTCCCTAAACGGCTCGGTCCCAGGCTCATCCCCACTCATGCGGGGAAAACATTTCGAGTCAAAGCGCCTACCCTACGCGGGCGGGCTCATCCCCGCTCACACGGGGAAAACTTCGTGATTGAAATAGTCAGCATGAGGACTCCCGGCTCATCCCCGCTCACGCGAGGAAAACGTGGTTTCGGCGACCTTACCGGTCGGGTCGCCCGGCTCATCCCCGCTCACGCGGGGAAAACACCCCAAGCAAGGTGCCTTGTTCCTGGTACTCGGACTCATCCCCGCTCACACGGGGAAGACTAGCTCGAGCAGCTGCATTACTGGGCTGTCACCGGCTCAACCCCACTCACACGGGGAAAACAAGCAGCTTCTCGTGGCTGCTGCGTCGCAGCGCGGCTCATCCCCACTCACGCGGGGAAAACTGCGTCAGCGCCCGCCGACCGCGCCGATCAGCAGGCTCATCCCCGCTCACGCGGGGAACAGGCAGATAGCGTCGAACGCAAAGCTCGCGAGGGACTCATCCCCGCTCACGCGAGGAAAACGAACTCCCCGCGGACTGGACTCCGCTGGGAATCGGCTCATCCCCGTTCACGCGGGGAAAACGTGCGCGAAGGAGCGGTGGGCGCACCCGTTGGCGGCTCATCCCCGCTCACGCGGGGAAAACTTCGAGACCAGATCCGCCCCGTACTTCGAGACCGGCTCATCCCCGCTCACGCGGGGAAAACGATTCCCAGGCTGGGAGCTGGCAACCATGGTGGGGCTCATCCCCGCTTACACGGGGAAAACGTGCGCGAAGGAGCGGCGGGCGCACCCGTTGGCGGCTCATCCCCTCCCACGCGGGGAAAACCACTCATTCCGTGAAGGAAACACCCGCACACAGGGTTCATCCCCGCTCACACGGGGAAAACGGATCAAGCATCTGCTGGAAGCCGTACCACGTGGGCTCATCCCCACTCACACAGGGAAAACATCATGATCCTGACCACCAGTCGGCCGGTACCGTTCTTCCCCGCTCACACGGGGAAAACAAGCAGCTTCTCGTGGCTGCTGCGTCGCAGCGCGGTTCATCCCCGCCCACGCGGGGAAAACATCAAGCAGATCGCCCGCGACGTCGAAAAGACGGGCTGATCCCCGCTCACGCAGGGAAAACACGCTTCTGTTTGGTCTGCCCACGCAGGCCACGGGCTCATCCCCGCTCACACAGGGAAAACCGTAGCGACATGCAGGAGTTCTTGAACGCCCTGGGTTCATCCCCGCTCATGCGTGGAAAACGACCTGCTGTCGACGAGCGAAGCCGCTCGAATGGGCTCATCCCCGCTCACGCGAGGATAACATCTTCATCGTCACCCCCTGGGGTCAAGGCGAGGGCTCATCCCCACTCACACAGGGAAAACGTCATGATCCTGACCACCAGTCGGCCAGTACCGTTCTTCCCCGCTCACGCGGGGAAAACCGCCACGTCGCCGCCCAGTCCGTCTTGCGGCCCGGCTCATCCCCGCTCACGCGGGGAAAACCAGTGCAGGAGCTTGATTTTCTGCGCTCGGTCCGGCTCATCCCCGCTCACGCGGGGAAAACCTTACTGAGCACTGGGCTGCCCTGCCGGTGGAGGGCTCATCCCCGCTCACGCGGGGAAAACGGATCAAGCACCTGCTGGAAGCCGTACCACGTGGGCTCATCTCCACTCACGCAGGGAAAACCGCCTACGTCGTTACCCCGTGGTGCTACGCGGAGGGCTCATCCCCGCTCACGCGGGGAAAACGACGTCTACCCGCAAGCGGAGCGCTCCGTGACGGGCTCATCCCCGCTCACGCAGGGAAAACGTCTCAATCGTCAGTCCACCGAGCTTGTCCGCGGGTTCATCCCCGCTCACGCGGGGAAAACTTCTCGAAGCCGTCCTCCGAGAGGTAGCCGAGCGGCTCATCCCCACTCACGCGGGGAAAACGGTACCGCGCTCACCGCCGCGATTAATCCGACGGGCTCATCCCCGCTCACGCGGGGAAAACATGGCGCTCGCGGAGGGCGTGGGCCCGGCAATGGGCTCATCCCCGCTCACGCAGGGAAAACTGTTCCGTGTGCCTGGACACGCTGCGGCCCTGGGGCGCATCCCCGCTCACGCGGGGGAAATCAAGGCCGACGCGATCACCAACTACCTGTACTTCGGCTCAACCCCACTGACTCGGGGAAAACTAAATCTGCGCAGTCGCAACAATCAGCGTCTTGGGCTCATCCCCACTCACGCGAGGAAAACTGCACGCGCGCCGCCAAGTTACCAGTGATAACCGGCTCATCCCCGCTTACACGGGGAAAACATCATGGAACAGACAGCCGACGCCCACGGCGCAGGCTCATCCCCACTCACGCGAGGAAAACGAGATATTGCTCGTGATGAGCTGGGCCGCGTAGGGTTCATCCCCGCTCACACGGGGAAAACTACGGGCGCTCCAAGTCAGGCACAGTAACCAGGGGCTCATCCCCGCTCGCGCAGGGAAAACATGCACAGCCGCGCTATGCGGCCCTGAACACAGGGCTCATCCCCGCTCACGCGGGGAAAAACTTCACCTAGTAACGGTGGACGAGGCGTGGGCCGGCTCATCCCCGCCGAGCGGGGAAAACTGATGTGTATTGATGAGGTTCATGTCGCCAATTGGAAACCCCCCGAATACACAGGGGCAACATCTCCTCCTCATTCAACCCCAACTCGCGCCAATCACACTCTACATTCCTCCACAAGGAACACATGCGCAGTCATGGCCGAGCCAAGGTCATCAAACCGCAGCCGTAGGCCTTGCCCCTACCAATTCCATTAACGAGAGCATGACGCAGCGCCACTGGATCAGTTACCTCCAGCACGCCCTCAAAAGTTGCAACTGCAAGCGTTACCCTGTGCCCATCGCGTTTAAACTCCGCAATGCTGCGTTCAACACCATTAATGGCTCTTCAGAGTTGAGTGTGGTTGGAGGCATCTAGGCCTCCTGCGATGAGGAGCATTCGGAGATGGTAGTTGGTGGGGTTGCGGTAGCCTCTGGCGGTGCGTCTTCCTAGTTCGATGATTCCGTTGATGGCTTCGGTGGGGCCGTTGCTGGCTCCGCCGGTGTCGAAGTAGGCCAAGAAGGCGTCCTTCCATTTGCGTAGGGTTCGACCCAGTCGGGCGATTTCGGGGATGGGACACGTTGGTAGGCGCTCGACGAGATGAGCGGCCAGGCGTCGGCCTTGGGCGGGTGTGGCTTGATGGAAGACGTCGCGCACTTGCTGGGCGCAGTGGTAGGCGACTTCGACACTGATATGCGCCTCGTCTGCCGTGAAGGCCTCACGGAGTCGTTCTTGTTGACGCTTCGTGAGCCGATCACGCGAGGCGCGCAAAAGATTGCGGATCTGATAGAGAGGATCACCCTTGCGCCCGCGGTGACCGGTCGTGTCTTGCTGGACGCGACGACGCACCTCATCGAGAGCGTCGCCGGCGAGCTTGACGATGTGAAAGGCATCGAGCACGCTGGTGGCGTCTTGGAGCTGGTCATCAATGGCGTTCTTATATCCCTGGAAGGGATCCAGCGTCGCGATCTGGATACCGGAGCGGAAGTCTTCGCCGCGCTCGGCCAGCCAGTTCTTGTACACGGTGCCAGACCTTCCCGGGACCAGATCCAACAAGCGGGCCGTGGGATGATCCTCCCCTCGCGTCAGGTCGACGATGCCGGTGAGCTCACGGGGCCCTCGTCGGCGTCGGTCCTGGTGGTGCCACACGTGCTCGTCAACCCCCAGCACCCGCACCCCTGAGAAACGGGCGGGGTCATCAGATGCGGCTTGCAGACACGGCTTGATATGGGACCACACGGTATTCCACGTGGTTCCTAACTGGCGGGCCAGCCCCGAGATAGTGGCTCCCTCGAAGCGCAACTGTCGGATCGCCCAGCGGATCGCCCGAACACCCAGGCGCGCCCTGGGAGCACACACCGAGTGGTTCTGCTCAGTGAAAGTCGTGATCTGGCAGGTGTGTTCGCGGCATATCCAGCGTCGCTTATGCCACCGGATCCGCACCGGGACCCCGGCCCAGGGCGCGTCGATCACCTCCACCACCACACGCCCATGACCTTGAGCGATCACCCCACAATCTGGGCACCCCGCCAGCTGGTTGCACGACTCAACATCGAGCACCAGAGCATCTGGGGTGCGAACCGCACTCATCAGATGGAAGCCCTCTAAGTCGACGAGCAGATCACACCGATCACAACGATCAAGCGACACAGAGCAGCAGCAGGTAGGGTGAGACATTGTCGAGGTCCTTGACGACAGCGGGGGTAGAAGTCCGCTCATCATCAAGGACCTCGACCTCTACCCGCAACCCCCGACCAACACCCGGTCACCCACACTCAACTCGGAAGAGCCCCATTAATCAGTAGATTCGCCCCGTCAACACGTTCCCCATTGTCATTCTCAAGAACCGGCAGATCCCCACCGATCTCAGCTGAAGTCAGTACACGAAACCCACGCTCTTTGGCGTTCTTGAGGACCCACTGTATCTGCTGAGCTTGGGTGACATGAGCGAGAATCTTCTTCTGACCTCTTTCATTAACCTGAGCGGCCGTTCGGAAGGTCGGATTCACACAGAGGCGGAAACCCCACCGCTGCTCGGCTGACAGACCATCGAGGAAGGGACTCATATCACGGACAACGACCCCACCCTCGGTGGCGTAGCCAGCCTCCTCAACGATGTGTGAGGGATCTGGTGGGACCGGGCTGGAGATGAAAAGGGCACACGAAGGACTCCCCTGCCTCGGCAACCCACTTCTCAAAGATGGCGGATAATCCAGGCGCCAGAGAACCCGAGGATTCCCTGGAATGTCAAGTACACCCGGAGGAAAACAATTCATCACAGCTGCGTGAAGGACCTGCCGACTACGCATGAGCTGCTTCGCCCCCCGACGGTGTGGGTTGAGGTAGATACGTGTCAGAAACATCAGAGGACCTCCATCGGGTCATGCACGAGGCCAGGGTGGGCTTGCTGCTTCGTCTCCGCGTACTTCGGATTCTCAAGTTCGACATATACTTCCTCGACGGCACGCACAGTAAACTGCCTGTGTTCCGAGTTGAAACTAATCGGCATATCCTGAAGCGTCTGCTGCGAGGCCCTCTCCACCTCAGGCGGAATGATTCCCAGATCCGCGACGACTCGCGTTCGAACTAAACGATCATGACAATGCTTCTTCTGAAAGTACGACGAGGCCATCCACGGAGTTTCGCGCACCGCATCCCACGCGCTACCCTCGCGAACAGAAAGACGCAGCGGCAAGGTCGGAGGGCACGAGCGCCTGCCGAGGTAGAGCGGAAACACCGGGCGAACGACCGCCTGCGCCAGTGCATCCACTAGCTCAGCTGGTCCTTCAACGAATCCGACGAAAACCGCATCCGTACAGTAGAAACGTTCAGACAAAAGGGTCTTCTCTTTATTTTCGGTCATGCACTTCTGACGCCTCGACGTATGAAAATCGCGAAGTATTTGTCCCTGCTGGTCAATCCTCGCAGCGAAACGAAGCTCAGCGAGATCTTCAATAGGATCGCAGCGCCTGCGCCCCTGAGCCGCCGCAAGCAAACCGACCAGGCCGCTCTTCGTAGGAAATGTCTCAGTTGCCCGGTGCACGAACTGACTAGATACACCCCACGACTGCATGGGACCCGCTAAGCGCAAGACAAGCACGGATGTCATTGCATACCTCGTACCGCGCTTGCAGTCGCACTGCCAAGGTCAATCAGGCGCACTTTGTCTCCCAACACAGACAAACTTTCACCCCGAGGTGTTGTCCACGACACGAGCGATTCGACAGCTTCCAGACCCGTGAGCTCGCGCAACCGCGACTCGAACTCAACGAAGCGCTTAATGGCCGGCTCTGCGAAGCCGTGCTGCGCTGCGACGACCGGCTCCTCAAAAGCGCCACTCATGTTGATCGGTTGGTCATCACGAACCTGAACCAGAACGACATCCGGCAGCGTTCGGTTCGCAAAAGTCGTGATCTTTCCGGTCGGCATCGATCGGACAAAGCTATCCACAAAAAGTTCGACAGCTCGATCCGCGACCGCGTCATCTCCCAGGTTTTCACGCAACATGTTGACGTTGATCGTTGAATATCGATACATCGTCGCCGATGCAAATTCGATCAATCCGATCATCGCGGCGCCTTTGCCACTATCCTCACTGGCATCCTTATGATCATCAACGGCAGTGTAGTAGTCGTATTCGTTTTCCATAGCTCCCACACCGATGGCGGGAGCAACTTGGCAGGCGGCTTCTACTTGCAAGTTCGTATTACTTGCTACCATCCGCCCAAACAATGCTACCGCAATAGAGTGATCACGTTCGGTAGATGCCTTATCAAATTTACGTAGCCTGAACGACTTTTTCGGATCATCAGTTTGCATATCTTCAATAACAGCATCAACATACTTATCAATCTCTGCATGGGAGACAAACCAAAGGACGTCAAGTTCTTCAAAAGCATGTTCCGGATTCTGCTGCACACGCTTCAAATATTGCTCACGCTTATCTTTTGAGTCTTTATGCCCATAGTACGTGAACTCCATAATCAGAGCGACCATCGCGGAAAGTTCATCGATAGAACAATCTGGCTTGCGTTGAAGAATCTTCTCTTTAATTAATACTGGAATTCTCTTAGATCGAATGCCTCGAAGAGCTAACTCTATAGAGTTTTCAAAGTCTTTTCGAACAGCACGCTTAATCGCTTGCGATGATATCCGCATACGACGCACCCCGCCGAACATCGCAGTCTTGGGCGCGCCAGTATCATCCCTATTCGGATTCGAAGGAGGGAGAGTCTGCAGAACATGAATATCAACGAAGATGGACATTGTTTCACCTTTCACAAATGACAACAGTTTAAGAATGATGGGCAACCGTCATTCACCAGAAGAAGCCACTGAACTTTCCGACAGAGCACGAGCGAACTGACGACCCCAATCACGCATAACGGATGATCGACAACCAGAGTCCTGCCACAGGAACAAATCTGCCGCTAGCTTGGCGTAGTCACAGGGAATTCCAGCCGACTTGAGTTGCGACACCAGCGAACGAAGATGCACGAGCAAGCCATCAAACGTCGGCGCTTGCACCGCTGCAGAAAAACGATTGAAGATAGGCGTCTCCTCAGCCCTCTTATCTCCTTTTTGGTGCTCAGCGACCACACGAATAGCAGAGGCAAAACTCAAGGGTCGATCAGAGGGCGCAGATGCCGTGTCTACAGCTGCGCCTTGATGGAAGGCCCACAGGGTCAATGCACCATGAACAGCCTTCTCACCCCTCGTAGCTCCATCAGATAACCCTCCCTTACGTTTATCAAGAGTAAGGTCCCAGATAGCTGGAACCGAACCAACCTCTCTATTCAGCGCGCCCCGCAACTGCGCGCGGAGTGCACGAGCTGTCGAAGTATCTTTCGACAGGCGATGAGCAATGAGCCCATGCACATGACGAAACACAGCCTCCGCTGAGACAAGCCCCTGCACATCGGCGTCGGGATACGTCACAGAAATCACCTCACCCACAGTCATTTCACCCCTTCCCAACTATCAACAGCAGGCAACAGTTTCAACAACCCATATCGAAATGAATTCTCGGCAATACCAAGACTTAAATACCTGTCCACATTTTTACCCCCAATTTTGCCAACATATCGACCAATGATCGATGATTGAGGCGCAGCATCACCAATCTCTTTTTGAAACATTCGCGATGTTTTCCTTAGAACGTCCTCCCAACTTTTCCGAATTTCAGGAACCTTTTCATGACCATCAATCCCTGAGAGCCACGATCGAAACTGAATGTCGACAGCTGCATAGAATTGCTGTCGCGCTCGCTCAGCATCAACATCACCTATTCCACCGGCCGCACGCGCGATATCCCTTGCATAACGTCCAATTAGATTCGCAACTTCTTCTGTCTTCATGACTTGATCCTTGATCTCCGCCACCAATTTATCGCTCTTCTCACTCAACAATATCGAGAACAGCGTCAGCTCATCGAAATACACAGCCTTATAATCCGTCTTCTCTTTGGAAACAAAGATCATTCCAACAGCTTGAAGACGAAGTCGAACTGGATATCTCGTCTTCACTCTATTCAACTGCAAGCTATGATGGAACGTAAGCGTTGCCGGCTGAAGAACCCTATCGACTTCTCGACCGCCCCCCCACTTTCACCTTCACCTGAGGACAGAACACACCAGGAAGATTCCGCCACATAGCACGATCCGCTGTAAAGTTGAATGCTTTATATACGTCCACCGACTTCTTCGAAGCCCCCGAATCATATCTCCACATACTCTGCGGCTCATACCTAAACATATTGTGCGGCGTCAATTTGTCTCCTTGGCAGACAAGCACTTTTGTCACTCCCGCAGAATCTCCGAATAACCGAACTCGTCGAGACTGCCATGTCATCAACTTTGGGATACTCAAGCTCTCGGCTTTCGTAGTCCCTTTTTTTCCTGCGACGGAGTAGTCGTCCCGATTCGCAGTCCAAGGGTCCGCTTTTTCCCATGTACAAGCCCCCCAGTCAGAAGAGTTGTCTCCACCTTCCAACCTGCCTGAGTCAGATGGAATCAGATTGAGGACAATCGTCTCATCAAGGTCGTTTCCTTTAATCCAGACGGCAGTGTCATAGGGTGTAAGCAATTTTTCGTGTAGCGGTGATGCTTGTGGGAGGCTGGTTGTGGGGTGTCGTCGGATGCTTGGTGTCCAGGACCGCGCGGCGATCATGGCAGGGCTGGAGGCGGGTTTGTCTCAGGCGCGTATCGCTCGCTTGATTGGGCGTAGTCCGTCGGTGGTGTGCCGTGAGATCGCCCGCCATGCGGGCCCTGACGGGGCGTATCGGGCCGAGGAGGCCAGCAAGGCAGCCCGCGCGGCCAGGCGCCGCCCCAAGAAGCGCCTGTTGGATCGCAATTCGGTTCTTCGCCGCCGCGTGATCTCCGATTTGTCTCAGGGGCACACGCCCCGCCAGATCAGCGGACGCCTGCGCGCCGAAGCATGTGGCACACTGCCCACCATGGATACTTCCCCCGACGCCCAGGGCCACACGATTAGCCACGAGGCTATCTACACGTGGATCTACGCCCACCCCAAGAAGACGCTCATCGAGCACGGTATATGCTTGCCCTCGCGCAGGTGGATGCGCAAGAAACCCCCCACAGGCGGGCGCAAACCCCCCATTGTTGGGATGCGATTGATTGATGAGCGCCCCGACATTGCTGATCGGAAAATCCCGGGCAACTGGGAAGGCGACCTGATCATCGGCCAAGACGGGGCCAGCGCGTGTGCGACCCTGGTTGAGCGCACCACCCGCTACCTGATCATCGTGGCCCTGCCCCTGGGTAGGAAAGCCGACCAGGTCTGTGATGCGCTGACCCGCCGCATCCAGGGCCTTCCTGATGGGGCGATGCGAACACTGACCTGGGACCAAGGCCGGGAAATGGCCCGCCACCAGCGCCTGACCCGCGACACAGGCGTGGACGTGTTTTTCGCTCACCCCCACAGCCCCTGGGAGAGAGGAACCAACGAAAACACCAACCGGCTCATCCGCCGATACCTGCCCAAAGGAACCCCCATCACCAGCCACCAGCCCTACCTCGACGCCATCGCCTACGAGCTCAACAACTGCCCCAGAGCCACCCTCGGCTACCGCACCCCAACAGAAGCATTCAACGAACTCATTGCTACCACCCATTGACACCGCCGACGATCCCTAGCTGCGCACACCATGCAGGCCCAATCGGGCTCCCTCTACCGGCCGATGCTTTTGGATCGCCCTCTGCTCCGGAACGTATTCCTGAAGAGTCATAGTTTTGAACATGGACAAGCCATCGCGCGGCTTCTGCCGCACTCATCCAGTCTGCTCCAGCCCCACTTCGTGATGAAAACAAGCGCTTCTCTTCTTTCGGCAGATTCGCGATTATCACACTTAACGGTTTCGCTTCATCTTTTGCAGTCTTTAGATCAGCGACCTGCATAAATGGATACTCACCGCCAAATAAGAAAAAGCGATCCCTCCATCGTTCGAGGTACTCGATCATCTGATCCGTCGGAGCGCCTTGATCCCACTGCCTGGCCCAGTCATGCATGTCTCGCGGGGTTGCCACCCGATACGCGACCGCTAAGATCAGTCGTTGAATCGCGATGCTCTGCGTGGGTAGCTCGCATGCCAGATCCGCGATGTCGGTCGTACGCTGGAGTAGTTCCAGCAGCCCAACTTCAGTGACTGAGCCGTCAAGCAGCCTCACGGGTATCCAGGGCTCGTCAAGTAGGTTGTATTCAGGGTTCTTCATTGACCCAAATCTCCATTCCAGTCTCAGTGGTATAAGTCAGTGTGCGTCCGCAGAGGTTGCGTGTAAGCCGCTCACCATCGGCGGCTTTGGACATCACGAGGATTAACTGTCCCGCCAACAGTGGATGTTTCCGACACAGCCAACCTTCCGTACTGAGATCTTCTCGTAGGGCATGCTCAACTGCGTCCACCGTGTCTTCGATACTTCGCCCACGTTCACGGAAAGACCACGGAGGCAAGGAGAGAGTCCACGAGCAAATCTCCGCTATCCGGCCACGCGCGGCATAGTCACGCACATCGAGTTTTTCACCAGGCGAACTCTTGTCACTTAGGGGTGGCGCCATCACAGATCCGCACGATTCGGGATCGACCGCAACAACGATGACTGGTATCTGGTCTTCACCATCTCGAACGGCAGCCCGCCCCACACCCCCGACCTCTTCTCCTGTTGCAGCATTGCCTGCGAACGATTCCTCTAATCTCGATGCGGTCCACTCAGTTATATTGGCGCCGTTGAGACACCACGTGTTCGCATTCCTCCTCGAGGTTGTCATCGCATCGGTTTTCGCTACTTGCGCTATGCCAAACGCTTCCGTCCATTCCGCGGGTCCAACACTCTGCGCATCGGAGTAAGCCAATGCTGTTAGCTGCGCATAGTCTCGTGGTTCGCAGACGCGCACCTCCCTCCGATCAGCAAGAATTCCGAGAGTGCGCAGGACTGAATACCGCGAATAGATATGGTCTGTTCGTATGGAATATGCCCACGGGACAGCGAATAGGTCCTCAACGAGGACGAGGCAACGGGCTTCGCGTAAACGCACAGGCCGCTCGGCTCTGTCGTGCCGATGGAGCCGCCCGATACGCTGTAGCACGAGGTCCATGGGCGCGGGGTCTGTGAGCATGAGGTCGAAGTCGACATCAAGGCTTTGCTCAATCACCTGCGTCGCCACGACGACGTGCCTGAAAGGACGCTGCGCACTATCTTTCCCAAAAAGTTCAAGCATCCGGCGATCACGAACCGCCCGTTCAGCGGCCAGGAAACGCGAGTGCAGCAGGGTGACCTGCTCACGCCCGAACACAGACCTCACGGCCTCGTATGTTTCCTGGGCCTCCCGGACGGTATTGCGGATGACGACGGCGCATCCACCGTCGGCGAGCTCGCGGTCCAGCAGCTCTGCGATCTTACGGGTCGATTCGAGTGGGGTTGGGATGATCCGCTTGGGGACCTCTGCTTCACCCTGGATTTCATGGACGCGCACGCCCGTGGCGGACACCGTGGAAATAGCCGGATAACCGATCATGCCATCGACCGACTCAGCCCCCGCACCGGACGAGCCACGACCTCGGCGATATGCCTCAAGGAGCGCCGAACGCCGTGCGGGCGGCAGGGTCGCCGACAGCAGCACAACGGGGATCCCGTACATACCAAGCCACGTCAGCGCAGCTTCCAGGTAGGTCTCCATGTATTCGTCGGCAGCGTGCACCTCATCGATGACGACGACCTTGCCCATGAGCCCAAGGTGACGCACCAGCACGTGACGCGACTTCAGGGCTGCGAGCAGCACCTGATCGATTGTCCCGACTACAACGGGCGACAGCGTCGAGCGCCACCGCTGACCCATCCAACGACTCGCGTGAAGGCCGAGGTCCTCCCCGTCGTCATACACTTCGAGAGGGCTCTTGCCACGCTCAAGGAGCTTCACGAAGGACTCGTTGAGGCTGTTTTTCCCGTGCGCAAGCTGGATGCCAAGCTTCTGCGGTTCATCGCCCAGGATGCTCGTCAGCCACGCGGTGACGCGCTCAAACATCGCATTCGTCGTGGCCTGAGTAGGCAGCGCGACGAACACTCCCTGCAGCCCCCGCGAGCGCATCAGCACCTCAGCGGCAGCGAAAGCCAGCTCGGTCTTCCCGGACCCCGGCGGGGCCTCGACAATCATGAGGTCCGGGTCCTCGCATGTTGCAATCTCAATGGCGGCGCTCTGAGCCTCAGTCGGCCTGTACGTGTCCGGCCATCCGAAACGGTGACGGTAGAACTCTGCGACCTCACCAGGTGGAGCCTCAGGAATGCGCAGAGGGGTTGGAAAGCCCGCTCGCTTCCAGGCACGCTCGACACGCTCACGCTGCTGGTCCGCAGTGAGCTCCGAGTATCCCTCAATCGACTGCTTTCCGGTCTCACCGACCGGCCGGGGACGAAGCGGGAAGTAATCCTCGTTGGAAGCGAGCCAGTCCGCGATCACAAGGGCCGAGGCGTAGGCGGAGGCCACCGCAATGGGCAACTCCGGCAGGGCGGTGCCGGGCGCAACGAGCGGGAAACCACTGCGAGCCGCCATCCATCGAAGAATGTCCGAGCGCGCCTGGCCCCACTGCTGACCATCATCCGAAGCTTCCATCAAATTGCAGTGTTGATCGCGTGCTCGCCCCACACCAGTTGATTCAGGGTAGTGACCGTGATGGACTCCGACCAGAACTGCCCACTGAAAGGCGCGGGAAGCATCAGCCCCGCACGCTTCTATCTCTTCCTGAAGAGCAAACTGGCTGACAAATCCATGAGGCAACGCTGCTCGACGTGAATAATATTTCTCAGGCATTACTTCGAGACCTTGATCGTGGATCAGTTTCACGAGTTCTTCACACTGGCACTCGAACACCGCACTCACTTTTCCAACGTCGTGAATCCCCGCAAGGAATACGAATGCTGCTCGGGCCTTCTTTTGATCCCCTCCCCAAACAGATGCCATCAGTCTTCGATGATGCTCACTTAAGTACTCGTCAAAGAGGTATCCCGCTATATCTGCAGCGTCCATTAAATGCTGCACAACGGACAACCACGTGGATTCGCCGTCTCCGCTTTTTGCCCAAAAGCATCGAGCCAAGTCTGTAAGCAGAGACGCATCAAGCTCAGGCTGCGCGGAAGGAAAGACCGGCGGTGCTGCAACCACACGACTGCTGAAACCACTGCTATCCGCATCCTTACGGGCCATGATCTTCTCATCCTTGAGTCGTAACACTTACCAGTGCAGCGAAAGCACCGATAAGTCCATTTTTATAAGACTGATGAGCCCGGCAACCTCACATTGATTGCCCCAGCCCGAAGGCTGGTGTGGCAACCATAACACGCATAGAAACACACATCGGATAACTTCAAGCGATAGAAGCAAAATTCCAAAATACAAGGAAAAGCAATCTCGACAGGGAAAACAACCTCCTGATGCACTACACGGGATCATCCCCTGCCGGGGAACACCGCGACCGGGGTCGCGTCGAGCGCTCGCAGGACCTCACAAACGTATCACCCCACCCACTTCCGCGTGCCATGGCGACACAAGTGGCACGATCCTGAAACAATGGGGGCATGTCGAATGACCCGCGTGAAAACCTGCACGGTTCGGATAGCCAGGAGCTGGCCGACGTGACGGCCGCCGCCGAGCAAGCTGGCGAGCAAGCCGCCATGCACATGGCTACCTCGCAGACGCCCGCCCAGTCGATGGCGGACGCGCTCGCCGAGATGTCCACCCCGTCGTTCGAGGAGACGCTCAGCGCCCTCGACGAGGTCGGCGCACCCTCCGAGCAGGAAGCAGCGGCCACGCTCGCCGAGGACGGCGCACTGGACCCGCAGGAAACCCTCGTCTCCGACGGCCCCATCCTCCCGACCGGCACGGCCGAGGCAACCCCCGCCTCGTTCACCACCAACGCACCCCAGCAGGCAGCACCCCAGCAGTCCGCCCAGGAGCTCACGCCCGCCAACAGCGCCAACACCACAGCCAACACCACCGGCAACGACCTCGTCGTCGCCGCACCCGTGCACCTGCCGCCCGCCGAGCCTCGCCCCTGGTACCGCTCGCGTCGCTCCTTCTCGGCCAAGGGCCGCGGCGGCCGCGTCCAGGTCGCCGGCCTGGGCATCACCTACACGGACCACGCGTCGGGCGCGGTCCTCCTGGCAAACATCGACTTGGGCTTCCGCGCGCGCTCGCTGAGCGCGATCCTGGATCCGACGGGCCGCCGCGCCCGCGCCCTTTTCCTGATCCTCGCGGGCCTCGAGGAGCCGCAGGCGGGCCGCATCGTCGCCGCGCCCTCGCGCTCGCTGGCAGCGCGCCTCGCGGGCCGCATTGGCTCGGTCGCGCTGATCCGCGCCGACTCCCCGCTGGACGAGTCCCTGACGATCCGCCAGAACATCCTGGCCCCCCTGTCCGCGACGGGTTCCGTCGCCGACTGGGACAACCTCGTGGGCGCCCTGCAGATCACGGGCCTCGCCCAGCGCGTCGAACTCCACCCCTCCGAGCTTTCCGAGTGGGAGCGCTTCAAGGCCCTCATCGCCCGCGCGATCGTGTCCGGCGCGGAGGTCTTCCTCGTCGAAGACCCGACCTCCCTGCCCCCCGCCGCCCGCACGGAACTCGGCCCCCTCCTGCGCGCCCTCGCGGACGCGGGCTGCGCGGTCGTCCTCGCAACCCCGAACCCCGAGGTCGCCGCCGCCTCCGACCGCGCGATCCTCCTGACGAACGGCCGCGTCGCCCTCGACGCCCCCGGCCCCTCCGTCGCGCTCATCAACGCCTCCCTGGAGGCCAACCCCGAGGACCCGAAGGCCCTCCTCGGCCCGATCCCCTCGGCACTGCCCGCATCCTTCGACGAGGTCATCTCCCCCACCGGGTCCTCCTCGGCCCCCGCGTGGCACCCGCTGGGCACCGACGAGGCCGGGGCGCAGAGCGCGAACGCGCAGCAGACCCCCGGACCCGAGGAAACGGACCCCGCCGAGGCCGCCCTCGACGCGGCGACCACCCGCGTGGAGACCGCGCCCGCCCAAGCGACCCAGGCAAGCCAGGCAACGCAGGTGCCCCAGGCCTCGGGCGAGCCGCGCACCGAGACCGCAATGCGAGGCATCCCCGTCGTCGACACCGAGGACCCGGCCATGGCCGAGCCCGAGGTCTCCGACCTGGTCGTGCGCGCCCGCAAGATCCTCTCCGATCTGCCCGGTTCAATCGCCCCGCAGGAGTAACGGACCGGTCACTGCGAGCCGACCTCCTTCATGAGAGACTAGGCATATCAGGCGAGGCGCCGCCTCGCTCACCCGCACGCGCAGGAGCACCCATGACTCAGCCCACCCCCCAGCCCGGGCAGTACCCGCCGCCGCCCGTCAACACCGCGCAGGCCGCAGGCGAGGCCCGCCCCAGCATCGGCGCCCTCTTCGCGTCCGTGACCGGCCAGATCTCCGGGATCATTCGCGGCGAGATCGAGCTCAACAAGGCGAAGCTGCGCACCTTCGCAGCCAAGAGCGGTAAGGGCATCGCCCTCCTCGTGGCCGCCGCAGTCTTCGCGCTCTACCTGCTCGGCTGGACGCTGCACACCGCCGAGATCGCGCTCGCGCTCGTCCTGCCCGCGTGGGCGGCGTCGCTCATCATCGTCGGCGTCCTCCTCCTGATCGTCCTGATCCTCGCCCTCGTCGGCGCCCGCTCCCTCAAGAGCGCGCAGGCGCACCGCCCGGACCCTGCCGCGTCGGTCGCCGCCACCAAGGAAGCCATCGAGAAGGGACTGGGCAAGTGAGCACGAACCTCGATCCGCGCAACGTGACCGTCGGCGAGTCCGCCCCCGCGTCCACCTCCTCTGAGCCGCGCACGGAGGCCCAAATCGCTGCCGACCTCGAGCGCCAGCGCGCCGAACTGGCCGCCACGATCGACCAGCTGTACGCGCGCGTCCAGCCCGCCGCCCTCGCCCAGGAGGCGAAGGACGAGGCCAGCGCCCGCTTCGCGTCCTTCAAGGAGTCCGCGTCGCTGACCCTGCAGGACGCGGCCGGCGGCAACGCCGAGGCCCTGAAAAAGGTCGGCATCGTCGCCCTGTCCGCGATCGGCACCATCGGCGTGATCGTCCTGCTGGCGACCCGCTCGTCGCGTCGTTCGCGTCGCGAGGCCCGCCGCGCAGCCCGCGAGGCCGCCGCGCACACGCTCGCTGCCCTCAAGTCCGACGTGACCGAGGCGCTGTAAGCACCAACTGACGCGAACCGGCGTAACTCCGGCCACACCGGCCGCGGGTTGCGCCGGTTACATTTCCCCGTTTTCGTGGGCTTTCGCGGGCCGAGTGCCGCTCAGCTGAGCGCGCAAAACACGATCCAAGGTGAGGTCAAGGCCTGTCATTAGCTATGATGGTCCCACGAAACATTTTGAACACCCAGGGAACCGCTTTACGCGGACCCGAACGACGCGGAGGGGGTCGACGCCATGGGGCGCGGCCGTCAAAAGGCTAAGCAGATGAAAGTCGCTCGGAAGCTGAAGTATTTCAGCCCCGACACCGACCTAAACGCACTTCAGCGCGAGCTGGCGGATGAGGACTCGTACCTGGCACACGTGCCGGCGGACGAGCCCGAAGAGGACGATGCAATCGACGACGACCTCTACTCGAAATACGCCGACTTCGCCGAGATTCCCGCAGAAGACGACGACATCGACCCGAAGCAGCTCGATGAGTCCTTCTGGACGGGTGGATCCTCCACCAAGTAACGGCTCAGCCACACGGCGGACCGAGAACCGGTCCGCCGCTTTGGCGTGCCCGAAACACGTTTCCTGATCACTGCGGGCTCATCGAGGGCTGCCGAGGCGTCGCACGCGCATGCGCGCGTCCACACACCCGCACTCGCACCCCACGCACACGCACAACAAGGGGCCGAGGCCCGCAGGCCTCGACCCCTCTCGCGCGCTCACGCCCAACAGGCCTCGCTCAGCCCACGCGGTACTCGCCGTGCAGCAGCACGGCGCCCGCCTGCACGCCCTTCGTGCCGGAGATGAGGCGCACGCCGGAGGAGTCCGCACCGAAATCAGCAACCGACCCGAAGCCGGCCACGGTTCCGTCGGCGCCGGCCGACGTGACGGAGCCGAGGACCCACGCGGCCACCCCGGCCTCGTTGATCGCGGACAGGACCTCGGAGGCCACGGACGCGGAGACGACGGCGACCATGCCGACGCCCAGGTTCAGGGAGTCCTCCATGCCGACCCAGGTGACGTCGCCGCCGCGGCGCACCCAGTCGAACACGGCGGGAATGGTCCACGTCGAGCGGTCAACCGTCGCCACCGCGCCGACAGGCAGGACGCGCGACAGGTTCGCGGCCAGGCCGCCGCCGGTCACGTGCGAGTAGGCGTGAATCCCCTCAACGCCGAAGCGCTCGACCAGGTCCAGGCACAGGCGCGTGTACAGGCGGGTGGGCTCGAGGAGTTCCTCGCCGAGGGTGCGGCCGAACTCGGCCACGTGGGACTCCAGCGAGGCACCAACGCGGGAGACGACGGAGCGCACCAGCGAGTAGCCGTTGGAGTGCAGGCCCGAGGACGCCATGGCGATGACGACGTCGCCGTCCATCACGCGCTCGGGGCCCAGCAGCTTGGAGGCGTCCACGACGCCGGTCGCGGCGCCCGCGATGTCGTAGTCGTCGGGCTCCATGACGCCGGGGTGCTCGGCGGTCTCGCCGCCGATGAGGGGCGTGCCCGTGGCCTCGCAGGCGCGCGCGATGCCGGTAACGATCGCGGCGATGCGCTCGGGGACCACGTGCCCGCAGGCGATGTAGTCGGTCATCAGGACGGGGCGCGCGCCAATCACGACGATGTCGTCGACGACCATGCCGACCAAATCCTGGCCGATCGTGTCGTGCACGTCCATGGCCTGCGCGATCGCGATCTTGGTGCCCACGCCGTCGGTGGAGGTCGCGAGCAGCGGCTTCTCCATGCCCAGCAGCGCCGAGGCATCGACCATGCCGGCGAATCCGCCGGTCGCGCCCAGGACGGTGGAGTCGTGGGTGGCGGCCACCGCGCTCTTCATCAGCTCGACGGCGCGGTCGCCCGCAGCGGTGTCGACGCCAGCGGTCGCGTAGTCCAGGGGAGTGTCGGTCATGGGTGGTGCCTTTCGAAGGTGGCGCTCGACGAGGCCGTGTCTGGGTGGTCGGGTTGAGAACGACGCCCGCGGCGCAGGGGTTGCGTCGCGGGCGTGGAGGTTAGCAGGGGGTGGCTTCGGGGGTTCCGGGCACGGGCGTCCCGGCGGGGATCGTCTCGGGGTATTCGCCGGTGAAGCAGCCCAGGCACAGGGAGTTGCCCTGTCCGGTGGCCGCGACCATCCCGTCGATCGACAGGTAGGCCAGGGAGTCGGCGCCCAGGTGTTCGCGGACCTGCTCGACGCTCATGGACGAGGCGATGAGCTCGGCCCGCGTCGGGAAATCGATACCGAAGAAGCACGGCCACGCAACCGGCGGGGACGAGATGCGGATGTGCACCTCGGCAGCCCCGGCCTCGCGCAGCATCTTGACGAGCGCGCGCTGCGTGTTACCGCGCACGATCGAGTCGTCGATGACGACCAGGCGCTTGCCTTCGATGACCTCGCGCAGGGGGTTGAGCTTGAGGCGGATGCCCAGCTGGCGCAGGGACTGCGTGGGCTGGATGAAGGTGCGGCCCACGTACGCGTTCTTGACCAAGCCCTGGGCGAAGGGGATCCCGGACTCCTGCGCGTAGCCGATCGCGGCGGGCGTGCCCGAGTCGGGCGTGGGGATCACCAGGTCCGCGTCGATGGGGTTCTCGCGCGCCAGGGCGGCGCCCATCTCGTGGCGCGCGGCCACGATCCTGCGCCCGCCGATCGTCGTGTCGGGGCGGGCCAAGTACACGTACTCGAAGACGCAGGTGTTAGAGCGGCGCACGGCGAAGCGGCGCGAGTGCACGCCCGACGCGTCAATCGAGATGAGCTCGCCGGGCTCGACCTCGCGCACGAAGGTCGCGCCGCACAGGTCGAGGGCCGCGGTCTCGGAGGCGACGACCCAGCCGGAGGCCAGGCGGCCGAGCACGAGCGGGCGGTAGCCGTGCGGGTCGCGCGCTGCGTACAGCGTGTGCTCGTCCATGAAGACCAGGGAGAACGCGCCCTTGATACGCGGCAGGACCTTCAGGGCGGCGCCGACGAGGGGCGCGGGCTCAAGGTCGTCCACCGACGAGGCCGGGGCGGCCTCGTCCCCATCGGCCTTCGAAGGCGTCACGGACGGGGACGCGATGAAGGGGGTCGGCCCGGGGATGCGGTCGGCCATGCCCAACAGCGCGGTCACGAGGGAGGTGTCGGTGGAGGCGCCGCGTTCGAAGTCCTCGCCGTCGTCGGCGATCTCGGCAGCGAGCTCGCGCAGCTCGACCGTGTTGGTGAGGTTGCCGTTGTGGCCCAGGGCGAGCGTGCCCGTGGGGGTGGGGCCGAGCGTCGGCTGGGCGTTGCGCCACACGTCCGCGCCGGTCGTCGCGTAGCGGACGTGGCCCAGGGCGATGTGGCCGCGCAGGCCCTGCAGGGACTGCTCGGAGAACACCTGCGACACGAGGCCCTGATCCTTATACACGAGGATCTGCTTGCCATTCGATGTCGCAATACCGGCGCTCTGTTGGCCGCGGTGTTGCAAGGCATAGAGGGAGAAGTAGGTCAGGCGGGAAACGTCCTCGCCCGGGGCCCACACTCCGAAGACGCCGCAGTGATCATGCGGGTGATCGTCTCCGAAGATTTCCTGGTCGGACAGTGTCATGTCTGGCTGCGAGACGGGAAGCACGCTCTCACTCTCCCACACTTTTTGCGCGACCGTGGCACATATCCACGTTGTGGCGAGCACACGCAGGCCCAGCAAACACGACGCACAGCGCGTAATTGCGCACGCTTTGCGGGGCAGAATCGGTCTTTCCACTGCCGAGATGACACAATGGAGTGCAGCAATCTTGAGGAGGAAACGTGGCCAATCCGACGCTGAGCGCCATCATGTGGGGACTCGCCCTGCTGGTGAGCGCCCTGGCCGTCCTGTCGTTCGCACGAGGCCTAACCCACATGTGGCGCACGGTCTCGGCGGGCACCCCCGACCCGGGGCGCCTGAGCCCCGTCGGTAAGCGAGCGTGGGGCGTCGTCTCCGCGGCCCTCACCCACCGCGAGTTCAAGGGGCGGCCCTGGATCAAGGCGGCCCACTGGCTGGTCATGGTCTCCTTCCCGATCCTCTTCTTCACCCTCGTCACGGGCTACGCTCAGCTGCGCGTTCAGACCTTCACGCTGCCTCTCCTCGGCCATTTTGCGCCGTGGGAGTGGCTGACCGAGGTCTTCGCGTGGGGCGGCCTGGCCGGCATCATCGCCCTGATGGTCGTGCGCCAGCGCGCCGGGCGTGGCACGGCCGCCGAGGCGGCCCTCTCCAACGACGATCCCGACGCCGCTGCTGCCGCGGCCGACCCAGAAGGCACCCCGCCCTCGTCCCTGACCAAGCCCCACCCGCGCGACTCCTCCCCGCGCGGCCTGGCCTCCCGTTTCCTGGGTTCGACCCGCTGGCAGGCTCTCTTCGTCGAGTGGGTCATCCTCATCGTGTGCGCGTGCGTCGTGGCCCTGCGCGGCCTCGAATACGCGCTGTTCAGCCTCACGCCGGGCCTCGAGGCCCACGCGACCGCCCTGCACTTCCCGCTCACCGCCTGGCTCGGCGCGCTCTTCGCGGCCGCCGCCTCCTCCTCGGCCACCTCGCTGGCGAACGCGATCGTGCTGGTCAGCGCCCTCAAGGTCCTCACCTCCATGATCTGGCTGACGGTCGTCGGCATCCAGACCGGCATGGGCGTCGCCTGGCACCGCTTCGTCGCGATCCTCAACCTGTACACGCGCCGCAACGCCGACGGCACGAAGTCCCTGGGACCGGCCGACCACATGCTCATTGACGGCAAGCCCGTCACCAGCGAGGACGACTTCGACGACCTCCCCGAGGACACGGTCCTCGGCGTGGGCACAACCGACGACTTTTCGTGGAAGGCGCGCCTGGACCTGTACTCGTGCACCGAGTGCGGCCGCTGCCAGGAGCTGTGCCCCGCGTGGAACACCCAGAAGCCCCTCTCCCCCAAGCTCCTCATCATGGGCCTGCGCGACCACATGGAGTCCGCCTCCAACGTGCAGATCGTCGAGCAGGAGGAGGGCCACCAGAAGCTCGAGGACGGGGAGGTCCTCCTCGACAAGGGCGTGCCGGCCTCGCCGCACTCCTTCGACCTGGTCTCCGCCCTGTCCTTGTCGGGCGCGACCGGCCCCGAGGGCGTCTCCGCGGTCACCGCTCCCCTGGTCCCCGAGGTCGTCTCCGAAGAGGTCCTGTGGGACTGCACGAACTGCGGTGCCTGTGTCGAACAGTGCCCCGTCGACATCGAGCACATCGACCACATCCTCGACCTGCGCCGCCACCAGGTCCTCATGGAGGGCGCGTTCCCCCGCGAGCTGGGCCGCGCGTTCCGCGGCATGGAATCCAAGGCGAACCCCTACAACCAGCCGGCCCGCAAGCGCATGGACTGGGCGAAGAAGCTGGACTTCGACATCCCCATCGTCGGCGAGGACATCGAGGACGCCTCCGAGGTTGACTACCTGTTCTGGGTGGGCTGCGCGGGTGCCTACGACGACACGGCGAAGAAGACCAGCGCCGCCGTCGCCGAGCTGCTGCACACGGCGGGCGTGTCCTTCGCGGTCCTCGGCTCGGGCGAGTCCTGCACGGGCGATCCGGCCCGCCGCGCCGGCAACGAGGCGCTCTTCCAGATGCTGGCCGCCCAGGCGATCGACACGCTCAAGGAAGCCAAGCCCCAGAAGATCGTCGTCTCCTGCGCGCACTGCTTCAACACGATCGCCGGCGAGTACCCGGAGCTGGGCGGCTCCTTCGACGTCGTCCATCACACGCAGCTCCTCAACCGCCTCGTGCGCGACGGCCTCCTCACGCCGGTGGCCCCCACTTCCGCTGCATCTACGGGCGCGGACTCCACGGACGAGGCCGGGGCGGCCTCCTCGGACACGGCACCCTCCACGGGCGCTCCCTGGGTCGGAGCGCCCCTTAAGGTCACGTACCACGACGCCTGCTTCCTGGGCCGCCACAACAAGATTTACTCCCCGCCGCGCGAGCTCGTGGGCTCCCTGCCGAACGTGGAGCTCGTCGAGATGCCGCGCAATCGCGACCGCGCGATGTGCTGCGGCGCGGGCGGCGCGCACGCCTGGTTCGAGGAGACGCGCGGGACCCGCATCGCCGACGCCCGCATCGTCGAGGCCGCGTCCACGGGCGCGGACGTCGTCGCGACGGCCTGCCCCTTCTGTTCCCAGATGCTCGGCTCCGCCTCGGGCACGTCCGCCGGCTTCGTCTCCTCCGACGCCGCCGATCAGGGTTCCTCGAGCGCCGAGGGGGCCACGGCCTCGCCCGGCGGGAAGCTCCCCGAGGTGCGCGACGTGGCCGTCATGCTGCTCGAATCCGTCAAGCGCGGGCAGTAGCGCACGCGCGCACGCCGAGCAACACAGCGCGCACATCGCGCGCCCACGCATCACCTATCGCGCGCAAGCACCGCAAACAAAGGGGCGGCCCCGCAGGAAAACCTGCGGGGCCGCCCGTCAACCTCAGAACAATCAGTCCTCGACACCAACGATGACGTTGGAAGCCTTGATGACGGCGACGGCCTTCGAACCGACGGTCAGGCCGAGCTCCTCGATGGCGGAGTTCGTGATCGACGAGGAGATGACCAGGCCGGGGGCCACCTCGATCTTGACGATGCCGTTCACGGCGCCCTCGGAGACCTCAACGACGGTGCCGGGGAGCTGGTTACGTGCGGAGAGCTTCATGATGTGCCCTTTCGTTCGTAGTGGTTTGCAAACATACTTACCCTAGCGGGCGCGCGGCGCTCCTTCTACGGATGCGACCTATTGTTCATCCTCCGAGGAGATTTCCTCGAGGCCGACGAGGAAGCCGTCCTCGTCGACGACGTTGCCACCCACAAGGGTCGCGATCATGCCGGCGGCCTTCTCCACGTCCTGCGTGGAGCGCAGGCGCTCGAGGCGCGCGGTGCGGCTCATCGCCCCCGCTCCCGGCGTCGGCGCGGACGTGGGTAGCCAACGCACCTGGTATTCGATGATGGCCCCGGCCGTCCACGGCTCCCAGCGCAGGACGCGCGGCGGCGTGGGGACGGCGTGGACCTCGATCATCATGTCGGAGCGGTGCCCGATCGGGCTCATGAGGGCGTACCCGTCGACGACCTGCGGCTGGTCGTGCTGGGCCTCGAGCTCCTCGCGCGCCTTCGCGATCTTGGACGCAATGTCTTTGCGAACCGGGCCGAGCTCAGCCTTCAGCTTCTCGATCTGCGCGATCTGCGCGGGGGTGAGCGGCGGGGGCTTGGGGGCCTCGGGCGCGATGTCGCGCGCGTCCTTCATCTGTTCGAACCCGGCGCGCTCACGCATCGCGGAGAGCAGGTCCTCGGGATTAATCCAGCGCGGCGAGTACACCGTCAGATTCACGGCCGAGTCGGCGTCGGGGACCATGACGTAGCCGCTGCCCGCGATGCGCAGGCCGCCGGCGAGACGGCGGGCCATGCGGCGCAGCGCCTCGAGCACGCGATACTCCAAGCCCGTGGGCAGGCCCTCGGGGAAGGCCTTGTCCCACTCGCCCATGACGCCGTTATTCTGCTGGCGGGCGTGCGCCTGCGGGCAGCGCAGGACCCACGCGTTCGCGAGCGAGGCCGGGGTACCCAGCGCTGCGCGCGTCGGCTGGTCGAGCGCCCACGGGCCTTCCAGCTCAGCCTCGGAGGACAGGCGCAGGCGTCCCGGGGCGATCCAGCCGGCCTCGTCCCACATGGAGATCGCGAGCGCCTCCAGTTCGGCGGGATCGACAGCGTCGGAGACGAGGAAGAGATGATGGGCGCGCGCGTCCTCCAGGTCGATGACGCCGGCGGGCTCGCTCACCTCAATGGCGGCGGCGATCGGGACGGCGGCCTCCGCGCTCGTGACCTCGCCGTCGGCCGCGATCTGGAAGGCCGCGTCCGTCGAGGTCATCGTCGCCAGCCCGACGTTCGTCTGCGTGAGCGGATTGTCCGTCGCGCTCATCGGCGTCGGATCCGCGAAGGAATGAGGGGTGGCCGCCATCCGTTCCTTGAGGGAACGCCTCACCGGCGAGGCCTGGGGGGCCTCATCCCTGTTGGTGACCTGCTCGGCGCGCGGAGTCATGCCGGGCAGCGCGACGCCCTGAATGACACCCGTGCGCGTCTGGGAGGGCGCGACCGGGGGAATGCCGACCCCTGCCTCGTGGCGGCTGCTTCCCTGCGGGGCGGCGTGCGCCTGCGGGACACCCATGACGGGCGTCGGCGCGGGCGGCTCCGGCAGCGGCGGCACCGGCAGATCCGCGGGTTCGGGAGCGGGAGGCTCGGGCAGGTCGGCGGGATCCGGCGCAGGCGGATAGTTCATCTCGCGAGCCGCGCGCTCGGCACGCTCGGCGCGCATGCGTTCACGCCGGGACGGCAGCGGAGGGGGAAGGGCCGACATCGAGGCTTACCGTTCGATGCGGGTGCGCGTGAAGCGCTCGTGGGTGCGCGACGGCGTCGGGCCGCGCTGGCCCTGGTAGTGAGAGCCGAGGCCCTGGGAGCCGTAGGGGTGCTCGGCCGGGGAGGACAGGTCAAAGAAGCACAGCTGCCCGATCTTCATACCGGGGTAAAGCAGGATCGGCATCGTCGCAGTGTTCGACAGCTCGAGGGTCACGTGACCGGAGAAACCGGGGTCGATGAAGCCCGCCGTCGAGTGCGTGAGCAAGCCGAGGCGGCCCAGCGAGGACTTACCCTCCAGGCGCGCCGCAATGTCATCACCCAGGGTGACGAGCTCGTAGGTGGCTCCCAGGACAAACTCGCCGGGGTGCAGGACGAAAGGCTGGTCGGGGCCCACGTCCACCAGGTGAGTGAGGTCCGACTGATCCGCCGCAGGATCAATCACCGGGTAGCGGTGGTTGTCGAAGAGGCGGAACAGGCGATCCAGGCGCACGTCAATGCTGGCCGGCTGAACCAAATCGCGGTCCAGCGGGTCGAGCTGGATACGCCCGGAGTCCAGGGAGGCTTTGATGTCGCGGTCACTGAGCAGCATGACACGATTGTCGCACACTCAGCGCCGCGACAACAGCCTCAGCGAATCACTGGAGGGGCTGACCCTGCGCGTCGTAGGCGTAGGAGCCGGAGTGGGCCAGGATCAAGACGAACTCGATGAGCGCCCAGATGGCGGCGATGGGCGCACCGATCATGGTGATCGTCAGAATCAGCTGAATGACGCCCTTAGCGGTGTAGCCCAGGTAGAAGTTGTGAATGCCCAGGGCACCCAGGAAGAACGCCAGGAGCAGGGCGACGATCCACTGCTTGGGGGCGCCGACGACGGGCTGGCCGTACGCGGGCTGCGCGTAACCTGACTGTCCGTAGGCCTGCTGGCCCGCGGCGTAGGCGGCCTGCTCGAAACCGGGCTGCTGCTCGTAACCGGGCTGCGCGCCATAGCCAGGCTGCGCACCTTCGGGCGCACCGTAGGGGGCCTGGTTCGCGGCGGTCTCGGGGCCCGCCTGGGCGGACGTAGCATCGTAGGCAGTGCCGTAGGTGGTCGAGCCGGGCGTCGCTGTCGCCTCGTCGAAGGAGGGGGCCGAGGCCTGGGGGAAGGACGGCGCCTCGGGCGCGGGGACGGCGTCGGGGGCCGCAGCAGTATCGGGCGCGGGAACCGCGTCGAACGCCGGAACCTCGGGGACCGGGATCTCGCCAGCAGCGTCAACCGCGGGAGCGCCGGGAATCGAGAAGTCGGCCGAGGGGACCTCGGGGGCGGGAACCTTCGCGGGATCCTCAGGGGAGAAGGGAGTGGCCTGCGGGTCGGGCGTCGTCATGGGTGAGCCTTTCGGTTGTCGTGGGGGCCGCGAACGGCCGTACTGACATAGCCTAGCGTGCCCACGCCCTCGTGCGGGAGTCGCGTCCACCCCGAAACGCCCCAGATTCATCCCGGAGACCGCGGACCCGTGCCGCGGTTCCTCACCCCACAAACGATCACTCTCACCCTCGAGAGCACGCTCCGCCAATGAAAAGACGTGGGGCCCGGCATGAAGCCGGGCCCCACGGGGGAGTCTTACGCGCGCATCACGCGCGGAACGCAGGTGCTCAGACGGTGGGAACGCCGTTGGCGTCCTTCTCGTAGATCCACTTGCCCATGAAGGTCATGACGGCGCATGCGAGCAGAACGACCGACCAAGCGTAGCTGAGCAGCGTGATGATGGTCGAGAGGAAGCCGAGATCCAGGAAGCCCAGGATCACGAAGGCGAGGGAGATGACGATCTTGTAGATGCCGTACTGGGTGTAGCCGAGGTAGAAGTCACCGACGCCGAAGCCGCCGAGGAACAGGTTGAGAAGGCCGGCGACCATGCGGGACTTGCCCTGGACGGGAGCGTTGTAGCCGGGCTGCTGAGGAGCGGACATATTGTCTCCTATGTGTTGATGGCCCCTGGGACAGGGGTGCTTTCTGAAAACACGGTCAGACTACCGAAGCATTCATATTTTGTACAACATCCTCCCCTTTTTATGTTAGGGATCACAGGTTAATTTTTTTCGTTCGTCGCATTGCAACTTTCTTCCATAGACTGACTGGGTGTTCACAAATCCGACGGCCGAGGCCTCGCGATCGCTCCTGATCGACCTGCCCCAATGGTTCGCCGCACATCAACGAGACCTCCCCATGCGCGCGCAGGACGTCTCCGACTGGGGAACCCTCGTCTTTGAAATCATGAGCCAGCAGACCCCCATCTCACGGGTCCAGCCAATCTGGCTTGAGTGGATGGAGCGCTGGCCTACCCCCGCCGATCTCGCCGCCGCATCCTCGGCAGACATCATCGTCGCCTGGGCAAACCTCGGATACCCCTCCCGCGCCCTGCGCCTCAAGGCATGCGCGTCCGCGATCGTCGAGAAGCACGACGGCGAGGTCCCGCTCACCATGAAGGAACTCACCCTGCTGCCGGGCGTCGGCACCTACACCGCCAGCGCGCTCCTCGCGTTCCGACACGGAATCCGCGTGCCCGTCCTGGACACGAACGTCCGTCGCGTGCTGGTCAGATTTCTCGATGGCCGGGAGTTCCCGCCCCACTCCACGCCCTCAAAAGCGGAAACGACCCGCGCCGAAGCCCTCCTCCCAGAAAATGGACACGCCGCCGCCGACGTCAGTTTGTCGCTCATGGAATTCGGCGCCCTCGTGTGCACCCAGCTGAGCCCCTCGTGCGACGAGTGCGCGATCCACGCGAATTGCGCGTGGGCCGCCGCCGGATACCCCAAGGACGAGAAGCGCCCCACGCCCCAGCCCTACGTCGGCACCGACCGCCAGGCGCGCGGCCGCATCATGAAAGCCCTGCGCACCGCCCACTTCGAAGGCAAGGAAGGGCTCACCAAACGCCGAGTCCTCGACGTCGCCCGCATCGACGGCGGCGACCGCTACCAGCCCTCACGCGTGTACCGCGCCCTCCTCAAAGACGGCATGATCGTCTACGACGAGGACACGAAGCGCGTCACGCTCCCCCGCTAACACTCTCAGCACGAGGCCGGGGCCGGGGACCCTTCACCCGAGGAACGCGGCCCCGGGAGGCACCCACGGCCTCGTCGGTCAGTCAGTAGCGGATCGCGTCGATCGGCTTGATGCGCACGGCCGCGAGCGCGGGGATGATCCCGCACAGGGCGCCGATGCTCGTGGAGATGGCGACGCCCGCGATGGCGGCCCCAGCGGGGAATGCCGGTGTGTCGCTGAGCGTGACGCCGAGGGCCTCGAGGGGCAGGAAGCGCACGACGACGACCGCGATGCCCACACCGATGACGCCGGCGACGAAGGTCGCGACGACGGACTCCATGAAGACGGCGAAGAAGACGCGCGCGGCGGAGGCGCCGACGGCGCGGCGAATGCCGATCTCACGCACGCGCTGGCGCACGGTCACGATGGCGACGTTCAGCAGGCCCAGGGCGCCCAGGAACACAATGATGCCGCCGATGACCATGATGACGTTGGAGATCGTGCCCAGCTGCTCCTCGCCAATGTCCTCGTGTTCGCCGCCGGAGACGGACACCCGCCATCCCTCGCCAAGGATCGAGGCCAGGGCGCGCGGCAGGTTCTCACGGGCCTGGTCGGCGTTCTCGGTGCCCACCCACGCGATCATGGCCGGGGAGGTCATCTGCGGGAAGGACACGCGCGCCGCGTCGTAGTGCGCGAACACGGTTGGCATGTCGTAGGAGCTCTTCGACTTGGTGACGCCGACGACGCGCATCGCGACG
The DNA here is from genome assembly GCA_000411415.1 of Actinomyces sp. HPA0247. GTDB lineage: Bacteria > Actinomycetota > Actinomycetes > Actinomycetales > Actinomycetaceae > Pauljensenia. Next base: position 622,586 of record KE150450.1, read on the forward strand.
CCGTCGCTCGTGTGCAGGACAATCGGTACCTGGTCGATGGGGGCACGCCCCAGCTGATCCCAGAGGGACTGCGAGATGACGACGGGAATCAGGCGCTGGTCAGCATCGCTGCTCTCGACCCAGCGTCCCGCGAGCATGCGGGTGCGGTAAATGACCGCGTAGGAGGGGTCCACGCCCTGGAACGCGACGCCGTCGATCATGTCGCCGACCTTCGTCAGGGGGTAGCCGCGGAATTGCCCGCTGGCCCTGGCCTGGCGGGCTTCGACGATCTCTCCACCCCCGCTGGAAAAGCGCGACCAGTAGTGGATGTCCGTCTTGTCGGCCAGGGTGGCCATGGCCTCCCCGATCGTGTCCTTTTCGTCGGGGCGCTTGGCATTCTGCTCGCCGCTCGGCGAGGCATCGGCTCCCGTCCCGGACACATCTTGGTACGGGCCGCTGCCTGATGGCCCCTCCGGCGAGGCCGAGGAGCTTTCGGGGGTCAGGCGCAAGGTGACCGAGCGTCCCTCGTAGAGCTCCGCCAACTCGCGCGAAGACTGCAGGAGCAGGTCGCCGAGCGCGATCACGATCGTCATCGCAGCGACGGCCGCGACCACGCCCACAAGGGAGAGGACGACTCGCGCCTTCTGGACCTTGACCTCGCCCCAGGCCTCGATGAGCGCACCCAGAATCTGGCTGACAGCGTTCACTGCTCCACCTCCCGCGGTGTCGCCGGGTCCGAGGCCTGCTCGTCCTCGTGGGTCCCCGTACCCTCATCAGTCCGCACACCCTCGCCGCTCCGCGCTCCCTCGTCGTCGGCGGGCGCCGGCGGAGGTTCGGGCATCGCATTGCGCGCCCCGGCCTCGTCGCCCGAGTGCCCGGCCTCCGCGCGGTGCGTGAGCGCGGACGCGTCCTCGACCTCGTGCAGCGTGCCGTCGTAGAGCTCGTAGGCGCGCTGGGCTCGCGCGGCCACCGCCATGTCGTGCGTGATGACGATGAGCGCAGCGTTGGACTCGCGGGCGACCTCCTCGAGGAGAGCCATGACGACGCGGCCCGTGTCCGGATCGAGGGCGCCCGTCGGCTCGTCGGCGAGGATCACGCGCGGGCGGCGCACGAGGGCGCGCGCGATCGCGATGCGCTGCTGCTCGCCTCCGCTCATCTCACCCGGGTACGAGTCGGCGCGATCGGCCAGCCCTACGCGCTCCAGCATGTCGAGCGCGATCGAGCGCCTGCGCAACAGCTGCGGGCCCGGCGCGTACAGGAGCGGAACCTCGACGTTCTCGGCCGCCGTGCGCGCCGAAAAGATGTTGAACTGCTGGAACACGAAGCCGAAATCTTCCCCGCGCATCCGCGCGCGACGCCCCTCCCCCAGGCGCGTCGTATCCACCCCGTCCAGCTCGTAGATGCCCGAGGTCGGGGCATCCAACAGGCCAATGATGTTCAGCATCGTGGATTTGCCGGTGCCCGATCGACCCACGATGGAGACGTGTTCGCCCTCGGCGACGTCGAGGTTAACGCCGCGCAGGATATGCAGATCCTCCCCGTCAGGCAGGGTCACCGTGCGGGTCACGTCCCGCAGGCACACGAGACTCATTGCGCGCCCGCCCCGCCGTTCGAGCCGCCCGCGCCGCCAGCCCGACCGGAGTCCGCGCCGCCCAAGGGACCGTCCTGGTCGCCCTGATCGTCCTTGTTCGAGGTCGGGGTGAACTCGAGGATCTCCTCGCCCTCCGTCAATCCCTCCTTCACCTCGACCATCTTGCCGTCGGTGATACCCAGGGTGACGGCGCGCTTGTCAGGCTTCGTCGGGTCGGCGGTCGGCAGGTAGACGTAGCCGGACTGGTAGCGCCCCTCGACCGCGGAGATCGGCACCGCGAGGACGCCCGTCGCCGAGCCGGCCGTCATCTCGAGGGTCACCTGAAGGCCCGCGAACACCGTCTGATCTGCGGGGATCGCGCACCGGGCCTTCAGGTCCGTCGAGGACGAGGTGCCGTTATCGGACCCCGCGTTCGCCTTCGGATCCTGCTGCTTGCCGGTCGGGCTCACCAGCTTGACACCCGAGCATTCGAAGGGCGCGGGACCGTTCTTGATGGTGACGGTCGCCGTGGAGGGCGCGTCCTGCAGGCGGTACATCTGGTCCGCACTCAGGGAAGCGACCGCTGAGAAAGTCGCCGGGGCGACGGTCGCCACCGTGTCGCCGATCGCGAACTGCTGACCGACAAGCACGCTCGTCGACACCGTTCCGTCACCGGGCGACACGACGGTCTCGTACTTGTACGTCGGGTCGGCGGTCTCAACGCTCACGTTGCCGTCCTCGTCGGTGACCTGACGGGTTTCGCCGGGGATTTCCTTGCGAATCTGGACGAGGGAGTCGCCCTTAGACACCTTGTCGCCATCGTTGACGAAGGTCCGCACGACATTGCCGTCCAGAGTCGCACGGGCGACGACCGGCTCGTCCGCCTGGATCGTCCCCGTGACGCTCACGGTGTTCGTGATGTCGGCGCGGCCCACCTCGGTCGTCATCTGCCCGAAGCTGCCGCCCGGATCCATCCCGTCGGTCCCCTCGTCCTCCTGGGCGGCCGGGAAGAACGCGAACTTCACCAAGGAGATAGCGATAACTACCCAGGCCAGAACCTTGACAACGTCGAGCACCTGCGCGGTGCGGGTCTTGTGTGCCACGTGCGTCTCCTTCGATGAACGGCGTTGCTCAATTGTAAGGTGCGCCTCAATCGCGCAGCAAGGTTTCCGCTTCTTATCAGGGTTTTCTCAGGGGCGGTTCCACCGTTTGGGCGGCCCACTTCCATCCCCCTACGATGGAAACAAACCGACGAAAGGCCGCCATGATCCGCCGCGCCACGCCCGCAGACGCCGAGGCACTCTCCCACCTCTCGCGCACCTGCTTCACGCAGACCTTCGGGCACCTCTACGCACCCTCCGACCTCGAGGCCTTCCTCGACGAGGCCTACTCCCCCACCGTCCTGCGCACCGAGCTCAACGACCCCGAGCGCGCGACATGGCTCCTCTTCGACGAGCCAGTTGACGAGGCCAGGGCGACGCTCTCCTCCGACGACCTCCCGGGCACGCCCGAACCCAGAGACGAGGCCCCGACCTCGTCCGTCTCACAAGCCCCCATCGGCTACGTGACCGCATGCCCGGCGCACCTGCCCCACCCCGACGTCGCACCCGGCGACGGCGAGGTTCAGCGCCTCTACATCCTGCAGGGACACCAGGGCGGGGGCCGCGGGACCGCGCTGCTGCGCACCGCGCTGGACTGGCTCGAGCGCGACGGACCGCGCACGATCTGGATCGGCGTGTGGAGCGAAAACTACGGGGCGCAGCGGTTCTATGCGCGCCACGGCTTCGAGATCGTCGGCGACTACTCCTTCATGGTGGGCGACCACGCCGACCACGAACTCATCACGCGCCGCCTCCCGCGAGGGCTCACTGCGTGAGCCGCGCGTGAGCGGCGCGCGAGTGGCGCACGCACCAACGCTCATAGACGAAAGGGCCCCGAGGCGTCATACCTCGGGGCCCTCCCCACGTTGTGTCGCTCAGGCCTGCTCGGACTCGGCGATCTTCTTGCGCACGTCATCCATGTCCAGGTTCTGGATCTGCGAAATCAGATCCTCGAGCGCGGACAGCGGCAGAGCGCCGGACTGGCGGAACACCGCGATGCCATCGCGGAACGCCATGAGGGTCGGGATCGACGTGATCTGCGCGGCCATCGCCAGCTGCTGCTGATCATCCGTGTCGATCTTGCCGAACACGATGTCCGGGTACTTCTCGGAAGCCTCTTCAAAGATGGGGCCAAACTGGCGGCACGGGCCGCACCAAGTCGCCCAGAAATCCACCAGCACAATGCCGCCGGCGGACACGGTCTGCTCGAAGTTCTCCTGCGTGAGAGTAACGGTAGCCATGATTCTCCTGTTGTCGCCGGCTAACCCGACGGTGGTCGAGGCGCAGGCTTGATGCCCACGCGTGAACTGTCTTATTCAACGGACGCAGCGCGCCCACTATTCCCCGGAAGGAAGATCCGCGGTCGTGACGTGGCGCACGTTCTCCTCCGAGGCGCCCAAGCCTCGCAAAATGAACGTCTCCACCAGCGTGAGCGCAGACTCGCGATGCTCCGGATCCTGCGGCAGACGCTGCCCCTGCAGCGTCGCGTGAATCAGGTGAACCGCACCGAGCGTATTCTGCTGAGCGATCAGCCCACGCTCCATGGCCTCGTCGAGGATGCCGATGAGGACCTCACCCACAACACCCGCATGATCATGCAGGTGCGAGGCGCCCTGGCCGGACATGTGGCGGCGCAGACTCATGCCAGCCTTCACGTGGTAGCGGCCGATCATCTGCAGATGCGAGCGAATGTAGATACGCAGGCGCATGAGGGGATCCGGCTCGGCTTCGAGGCGCTGAGTCAGCACACGCGCAAACTCTCCCGTGACCTCGCGCATGTAGGCGAGCAGGAGCACCTCCTTATCCGCGAAGTGGTTGTAAACCGCCGTGCGGCCAACACCCGCACGCTCCGCAATCTGGCTCATCGTGATCGACTCGAAGGACTGCTCGCCCATGAGCGACCCCAGGGCCTCGAACAGGCGCGTGCGAGTCAGCTCGCGGTGAGAGGCAAGGGACTCCCCAATAATCTTCGGCATGCGCTTATTCTGACATCTTTCCCCTTAGTGTCGTCAAATTGTGGCTGCGTGCCGGTTGCCAATCCTCAGCGAGCGCAGTGGGCAACCACGGCCTCGACGATGGGGAAGTCTGCGACGATCCAAGGCAGATCGCCCAGGTCGGCGAGGGGCACCCACCGGGCCTCGAGGTGCGACGCGCCCACGCGCGGCTCTTGCGAGTTCGATGCAACCTCAGCGAGCCACACGCCCATAACGCGTCCACCCAGGATCGGCCACCACTGGCCGCCCTCCGGGCACACGCGTTCACCCATGGTGAGGCGCGCGCCGAGCTCCTCCTCAATTTCGCGCGCGAGGGCTTGTACTGGATCCTCATTATCCTCGACCTTGCCGCCGGGTAGCTCGAACTGGCCGCGCAGCTCCTGCGGGTAGGCGCGCGAACAGGCGAGCAGCTTCGTGGGCGCACTCAGCGAATCGACGATCGCGGCGGCCACCACGGGACGAGGCATGGGAACTCCAATCAGTCAGGCGAGCCCAGTGTATCTGGCGCCCGTGTGCGCGCGGGATGTGGACGGCAGACGTCAGCGGCATGCACCTGGCGGCGCCTGTTCCTTATCTTCCTTATCGAACCTGCAAGTGGCGTCAGTTGCGCGCCTATCCGGCGTGACGATATGATCGACGGGTCGATTCCTTCGGGACGATGAATTGCGGGCGTAGTTCATCGGTAGAATGGAAGCTTCCCAAGCTTCAGAGGCGGGTTCGATTCCCGTCGCCCGCTCCATTTTGGCTCCGGATTTGATAAGTCCGGAGTCTTTTCGTTTGCGGGTGTCTGACCAATGTTGGTCGGCAGTGTCATGGGGTGAAAGCGATTTGTGTGGTAGTGGCGCAGGTGGCCAGGCCAGTGCGTGCGCGACCCTGATCGAGCGCACCACCGGCTAGCAAGGACGTTCAGGAACGTATAGTGTCGGACAAATTGTTCTCCCAATTGGAGGTGTCACGATGGGTTCCCGGTTAGGTGTTTTGCTTAAGACTTACTCTGGTTGGGAGATCTACTACAACCACTCGGCGGCCCAAACGGTCGGACTGGACATTGCGATCGACGGTATGGAAGCCACCTACGAGCGTGTGCGTTGTATGTCTCCGATGGGTGTTGATGATCCGCATGCTTGGAAGGGGGCGACGTGGATTGAGGGCACACTTCTGATCGACGAGACCAGGAAACTGGTCGTGTGGGCAGAGGAGAGCGAGGCACTCTACATGCCTCGACTTATCAACTACCTCGTTGAGCACACCTGGCCTGGGTGGACGGCCGCCTGGTCAGCCGAAGGAACCAGGGGAACTCTTCGGGCTGCGGGCGTCGATCCGGCCACCATCTTCACACACCGTTCTGATCGTTTGCCTTGTGATCGCACGCCCAGTCTAGAGCCATGGGATGAGTGGCACGGAGTTGATCCCATCACCGTGCGCATGGCAGACGGCACCTTGGTCACCTGGCGCGCCTACGGCTTCCTGGATGATCTTACTGGATGCGGTCCTGAGAATTTCCTGGCTTTGGCTCGCGAGGTCGCCTCCCGGCTACCGGATGAATCGGATGCGTGGGAGCAGACCTTGGGTGACTATGTTCCGACCACGGGGATATTCGTGGACTACCGAGCACGCTCGTTGCGTTGGTGGTCGCTCCAGGACAGGGACATGCACCTGGAGGATTTCGATGCGCTGTGGCCGGGATGGACACTAACCAGCAGTTCGGACGACTACTCCTGGCACCAAGAACTCACCGGGCAGGTATTCCGTACCTGGACTGACGATGTCGACGAATGTCGCTCCTGGATCGTGAGAGCTATTGAAGAACGTACACGAGCCAACCCGCTAGCAAGCTTGGCTAACGCCCTGTCAGGTCAGGGTCATCAGATCAGTCTGTACGCGTCCGCTCTGGAGTTCGTTCCCTCCAACCGTCAAGCCGCGATGGAAACCTTCAACCGGCTCCTCAATGTCGTTCGAGACGCGCCGTTGAAGCCCGCGCGATTTATCGACCGACACGGAACTATCACACCCCCGTTCGAGGAGGGAGAGGCCGGATTCTAGGGGTGGTTGCAAGACGGGTTATGTCCTGAGCAGCAGTTCGAGGCGTTGCTTGGGTGCGTCCCAGTGGGGCGTTTTGCCGGGGCACTACTCCAATCGTCAGCGATGACGTCCAGGTTTGCGTCGCTCGGGGTCCAACGATCAGAGCCTTTGGGCATGTAATTGACGCAGTGACCGCACCCATAACAAGCAACAGGCCGACCACCCACGATTACACCACTATGCGGGACGCTACTGAAAACGTCTGGGTGGACAAGAACCTCATCACCGCCAACTCAGCCGCCGGACTGGACCGAGCAAGAGCCATACTGGAGTACCTTGACGTCTACCCGGTAGAGACAATCAACACCTGGTACCAGTACTACTCGACAGGAAACCCAGAATTTTTTTTCAAGTTGATGGCCAACTAGACCGAAACAGAAACTGATGCATACAGCACCTCCACATCAACTTACCTGTCCTTCCGCCGTGACTCAATTACTTCCTGTGCTGCAAAAGTAGCGTTCAGTGCTCGTGGAAAGCCACAGTACACTGAGGCGTGCAGGATAGCTTCCTGAATTTCCTCTTCGGAAATCCCGACATTGAGTGCCGCTCCAACATGAACTTTAAGTTGAGGTTCGCATCCGCCTAATGCAGTCAATACGCCAATTGTTACTAACTGGCGACTGCGCGCATCCAGACCGGGCCTATCGTAAATATCCCCGAAAGCAAATGCGGCGATGTGGTGTCCTAAAGCAGGGTTTGACGCGGAAAGTGATTCGATAACACTCTGACCAGCGTCTCCGTCGATACGGGAGAGAACCTGCAATCCAAGATCACGACGTCGCTGGTTATCGACGGAATCAATATCGTACTGATCACTCATTATGGACGGGAACCTTTCTGATACATTGCTATCTTGAATTCGGTAGCTGCCAGCGATAACTGAAGATCCTCTATTCGTTGCCGAAGGATGTCGCGATGCTCCAGCATCAAATCAAGACGCTCCTGCACTGTTTCTGCACCTTGTTCAACCAAGGAGATGTAATGCTGGAGTTGGGCAATCGACATTCCAGAGACCCGCATTCGGGTAATAAAAACCAAACGCCGTACAGCCGCAGCATCGTAAAGCCGATAGCCGGATGCGTCGCGTCCTACTTTCACCAGCCCTACGCGTTCGTAATAGCGCAGCGTATGTGCACTGATTCCCAAATACTCGGCAGTGGTAGCGATATCCCACTGAGTGTTCTCGTCATCTCTAATCAGGTCGCGCAACGCCGCAGTATTTAGCCCTCCGGGTGGATCGATCGCGAGCCTAAGGGCTTGCTCTAACCGTTCTTCCAACATGTCTATTACGCTAAACCTTTGAGTGCGCTCGAAGGCAAACTGGCTCTTCCGAGTTGAGTATGGGTGACCGGGTGTTGGTCGGGGGTTGCGGGTAGAAGTCGAGGTCCTTGATGATGAGCGGACTTCTACCCCCGCTGTCTTCAAGGACCTCGGGCGGTGTCTCACCCTACCTGCTGTTGCTCTGAGTCGCTTGATCGTTGTGGTCGGTGTGATCTGCTCGTTGACTTGGAGGGCTTCCATCTGATGAGCGTGGCTCGCACCCCACAGGCTCTGGTGCTCGATGTTGAGTCGTGCAACCAGCTGGTTGGCTGCCCGGGTTGTGGGGTGATCGCTCACGGTCATGGGCGTGTGGTGGTGGAGGTGATCGACGCGCCTTCGGCCGGGGTTCCGGCGCGTATCCGGTGCCACAAACGACGCTGGATATGCCGCGAACACACCTGCGAAACGGTGACATTCCTGGTGGAGGGGTCTGGGTTTTTCGGACCGTTTGTTTTGAGAGGGTTGTTCTGAGTAGTCCCGGCTGCTTGTGGCCGGGCAGAATGGATGACCATGAGGAAGTTCTCGAAGCACACGCCTGAGCAGATTGTCGTGAAGCTGGAGAAGGCCGAAGCGTTGCGAGGTGAGGGCATGAGTACGGCCCAGGCCTGCCGCGTGCTGGGTATCAGTGAGGCGACGTTGTGCCGGTGGCGTCAGCGTTATGGGTCAATGAATCGTAGTGAGGCCAAGGAACTGCGTGAGTTGCGTGAGCAAAACGCGCGCCTCAAACAGTTGCTGGGCCAAGCAGAGCTGGAGAAGGCAGCGTTGCGAGAGCTGGCGGAGGGAAACTTCTAAGCCCGGCGCGCAGGCACGAGGCTGTGAGCTACCTGGTTGGCCAGGGGTTTTCTCAGCGCCTTGCATGCCGCGTTGCCGGGCTGTCCCGGTCAGCGTATTGCCGGGCCCGCGCGGCGGGCGGGGCGAAAACGCTGCGTGATCATGGGCCTGTGCGCCAGTGGATGAACGATTTTGCCGCCACGCATCGACGCTGGGGCTATAAACGCGCCTGGGCGCGGGCCAAGAGCGAGGGCATTGTCGTGGGGCGTGATACGTTCCGGCGCTTGTGGCGCACCGAAGGACTGCGCGTGCGCCCGCGCAAAGCCCCCAAGCCCCGCACTGCGCCGCGCCTCCAGCGCCTGGTCAAGGCTAGCGCGCCGGGGCAGGTGTGGGCCATTGATTTCCAGTTCGATTCGGACTGGAGGGGACGCGTGTTCAAGGTCTGTAACCTCATCGATGAGTTCACGCGCCAGCACCTGGCTTTCCGCGTCGAGCGGCGTATGGGAGCCGCCGACGTGATCGAAATGCTTGACCTGGCTGCCCTAACCCATGGGGCACCCCAGGTGCTGCGCGCCGATAACGGGCCCGAATTCATCGCCGCCGCCATGGGGCGCTGGGCCAACGAGCACAACACGCTCCAAGCGTTCATCCCGCCGGGCCAACCCTGGCATAACGGGTTCGTGGAATCCTTGCACAACCGGATGCGTGATGAACTCCTGGAGGACAACATGTTCGAAGGGCTTGACCACGCGCGCGCACTAATCGGCGCCTGGTCCCACCGCTACAATGAAGAGCACCCCCACAGCGCGCTGGACTGGCTCTCACCCAACCAATACGCGCGCCAATGGGCACAACACCACCAATAACAACCAACAACCCTCAAAACACCCGGTCCACAAAACCAGACCAGGCCACTGGAGCACAGCGAGAAGGTGTGCGCACCCATCAACACACGAGGGAAACCCGGTGTGCACACAAAACCGGATGCGGCACTGAGCAGCGGGGGGAATTGCACTACACGAGGGTCCAACACGCCGGCGACACGCCACCAGAAGGCCTCGTGTAGTGCAAAAGCCCCACCACTGCCGACATGGAGGGAGCCGCTCCGCCTCCGACACTCGGGCACAGTGCCAGTCGGCGCGACAAAGTTCGCCCAGCACGGCCCTCCAGCGGCCTTTCCGCGAAAAATCTCGCCCAGCACGCACAAAAACGCCGAATTTGGGGTGTTTTGAGCGCGCTGGGCGAACTTTTTCGCGCTTTCGCGATGACACAGTGCCGCAGGGCGAACTATTTCGCGCCCAAATGAAACCACCACCGCCTTTGCTTCCTCCTTCACGGGTGCGCATGAAACCAGCGACACCTTTGCTTGCCCGCAATGCCGCAAAAACACACATTTCGGGCGAGCAAAGGTGACAGCGATTTCAGCCCGGCAACGCGTTGCACCGAAAAGGCAACCAATGCACCAGTTCACACACCATTGCGGAGACGCGCCCCTCCCCAAAATCTCGCACGTAATTCGATTGGACGAAGTTTCAACAAACTCTGAAAACGTTGCAATTCCAACGATCTAAATTCAGGATTTGAAAGAGCCGTGAGGGAATTACGTGCGAAATTTCAGAGACGGCGGAGGGGCCAGGCCGGACGACGAGCCGACGCGCCCAGCCACCGATCAGCCACCATGCGCCACTGGCGTGGTGGGCGCCGGAGGGTCCGGAGGGCCAGGCTGCGGTGCCCGTGGGCGGCGGCGGGGCCTGGCCGGGCTTCGAGACGACGCGCCGAGCGAAGCTCGCAGCGCGGACGACTCGCGGGCGGGCCGCCGCCCACGGGCACACAAAGCAGCCCGGCCCGACAGCACACCACGCGGCGCCCGGAACACCAGCGGCGCCACACGCAGAACAGCAACGCAAACAACGCAAACGCGCGGCAGCCCGAGAGGGCCGCCGCGCGTTCACGCAACTAGATCAGACACTCAACACAGTCGAGAGTGCAAACACTCAACACAATCGAAAGTGCAAGCACTCAGCACAGTCGAGACTTCGCGCACTCAGCGCAGCCGAGCAGCCACCACCTCGGCGACCTGGACCGCGTTGAGAGCAGCGCCCTTGCGCAGGTTGTCGCCGGAGACGACCAGGACGAGGCCACGCTTGCCGTCGACCGCCTGATCCTGGCGGATGCGGCCCACGAGGACCTCGTCGCGGCCGGCGGCCTCGAGCGGGGTGGGGACGTCGACGACGCGCACGCCGGGAGCGTCGGCCAACAGGGCGCGCGCCTGGTCGGGCGTGATGTCGCCGGCGAACTCGGCGTGGATGGTGAGGGTGTGGCCCGTGTACACGGGGACGCGCACGCAGGTGCCGGACACCGCGAGGTCCGGGGTGTGCAGGATGCGGCGCGATTCGTTGCGCAGCTTCTGCTCTTCGTCGGTCTCTTCGGAACCGTCATCGACGATGGAGCCGGCGAGCGGCACGACGTCGAAGGCGATGGGCGCGACGTACACGCCGGGCTCGGGCAGGGTAACGGCGCGGCCATCCAGGGCCAGGGCTGCGAGGTCCTGCTTCACGCCGGCCTCGATCTGGCCGGTCAGCTCGGCGACGCCCGCGCGACCGGAGCCGGAGACGGCCTGGTAGGAGGACACGAAGAGGCGCTTGATGCCGCCGGCAGCCTCGACGAGGGGCTTCAGGACGGGCATGGCGGCCATGGTCGTGCAGTTGGGGTTCGCGATGATGCCCTTGGGGCGGTTGTCGACGTCGTCGGGGTTGACCTCAGAGACGACGAGCGGGACCTCGGGGTCCTTGCGCCACGCGGAGGAGTTGTCGACGACGACCGCGCCGGCAGCCGCGAACTTGGGGGCGTACTCGCGCGAGGCGGTGGCACCCGCAGAGAACACGGCAATGTCAATACCGGAGTAGTCGGCCGTCGCCACGTCCTCGACGACGATGTCCTGTCCCTTCCAGGGCAGGGTGGTGCCCGCCGAGCGCGCGGACGAGAAGAAACGAATCGTCTCGACCGGGAACTGACGCTCCTCCAGCAGGGTGCGCATGACTCGGCCGACCTGGCCGGTGGCGCCGACGACGGCGACATTGAAACCACTCATGGTGTTCTCCTTTGTTGGTGCGCGCGCCCATACGACGGGGCGAACGCTGGGTGAAATCTATGGGGACGAGGCCGGGGCTCGTTCTCAGGTCCCCGGAACCGGGCGGAAATAGCGGAGCCGACCCGGGCCTCGTCGATGAACGATCAGCGGCCGGTTCCGCCGTAGACGACGGCCTCGGTTTCGGAGGCGTCGAGGCCGAAGGCAGTGTGGACGGCCTTCACGGCGCGGTCGAGGTCCTCGAGGCGGGTGACCACGGAAATACGGATCTCGGAGGTGGAGATCAGGTCGATGTTGATGCCCGCGTCGGACAGGGCGGAGAAGAGGCGCGCGGAGACACCGGGGTTGGTGCGCATGCCGACGCCGACGAGGCTGAGCTTGCCGATGTTGGGGTTGTAGCGCAGCTCGTTGAAACCGATTTCATCGTGGTGGGCCTCGAGGGCGTCGAGGGCCTTCTGCGCGTCGCCTTCGGGCAGGGTGAAGGTGATGTTGGCCTTCGTGGGGTCGGAGATCGGCAGGTTCTGGACGATCATGTCGATGTTGGCGCCGACCTCGGCGACGACGGCGAAGACGCGGGCGGCGACGCCGGGGCTGTTCGGCACGTCGGTGACGGTGATCTTGTCCTGCGAGCGATCGTGAGCGATACCGGAGATGACGGGCTTTTCCATGGCGTTTTCCTCTGGGGACTTCAGGGCGGCGTCGGGCACGAGGCCCTTGAGCTCGGGGTTTGCGGGGGAGTCGGAGATCCAGGTGCCGTTCTTTTCGGAGAACGAGGAGCGCACGTGCAGGGGGACCCCGTAGCGGCGGGCGAATTCGACGGCGCGCAGGTGGAGGATCTTGGCGCCGTGCGCGGCCATTTCTAGGGTTTCTTCCTGGGTGAGGGTGCGCAGGCGGTGGGCCTTGGGGACGATGCGCGGGTCGGCGGAGAAGAGGCCGTCGACGTCGGTGTAGATTTCGCACACGTCGGCGTGGAGGGCTGCGGCGAGGGCGACGGCGGTCGTGTCGGAGCCGCCGCGGCCGAGCGTGGTCACGTCGTCATCCTTGGAGATGCCCTGGAAGCCGGCGACGATGGCGACCTGGCCGTCCTTGACGGCGCGGGCGACGCGCTCGGGGACCATGCCGACGATCTGGGCGGCGCCGAAGTGGCTGTCCGTCTTGATGCCGGCCTGCGCGCCGGTGTAGGCGCGGGCTTCGACGCCGAGCTCGTTGACGGCCATCGCGAGGAGGGCCATGGAGATGCGTTCGCCGGCGGACAGGAGGATGTCCATTTCGCGCTCGGGCGGGTTGTCGGTGAGTGCTGCGGCCGAGTCGAGCAGGTCGTCCGTCGTGTCGCCCATCGCCGATACGACGACAACGACGCGGTGTCCCGCGTTGTGCGTGTCCACGATGCGCTGGGCGACGCGCTTCATGGCTTCGGTGTCGGCGACGGAAGAACCGCCGTACTTTTGCACGATCAGTGCCACTTGAGCCTCATTTCTGTCGGTACGTGCCGATACACACGCATTCGGGTGGCGCACGCCACCACAACAATCCTACGGCCCACCAGGCATCGCGCTGGGAACGACCGGCATGTGGGCGCGGGTGACATGGGACGCGCCGGGGCGACCCAGGACACAGGGGCTCGCAAGGCCCGGAATTGCAACGTTCCTGGTCAGCGCCCTCTCGGTCACCCACGCACGGGGGCGCTCAGGCGGCGGGCAATGTCACGTCGATGACGGTCCCCTTGTCGGCGTCCGCGAGGCGCACGGACCCGCCCATCGCTCGCGCCAGCGACTCGACGATCGACATTCCCAGGCCCGAGGAGCCGCGCCCGTCGCGGGTACGCGAGGAGTCGCCGCGCACGAAACGATCGAAGACGCGGTCGCGGATCTCGGCGGGAATACCGGGACCGTCGTCGGCGACGCGGATCCTCACCATCGACGAGGCAGGGGCGTCCTTCGCGGGTTCCACCCCCTGGGGGGCACGGGAGAGAGAAACGGTGACGCGTGTGCCCGCAGGCGTGTGCACGCGGGCGTTCGCGAGCAGGTTCGTGAGGATCTGGCGCAGGGCGGCCTCGTCGCCGAGCACCTGAATGTCCGAGGCCTCGCCGAGCTCCCATGCGTGGTCGGGGGCGACCACGTGCGCGTCTGACAGGGCGTCCAGTATCAGCGGGATAACGTCGACATTGTCCCGTTTCAGCGCGCGGTTTCCATCCAGGCGAGCCAGCGTCAGCATCTCCTCCACGAGGGAGGCCATGCGCGCCCCCTCCGAGGAGATGCGCTCGAGCGCCTGAGTCCGGGAGGCCTCGTCAATGTCGCGGCGCGCGAGCTGCGCGTACCCCTGCACGGAAGCGAGCGGCGTGCGCAGCTCGTGGGAGGCGTCGGCGACGAACTGGCGTAGCTTCGCCTCGCTGCGGGCGCGACGTTCCATGCCGTCCTCGACCGCGTCAATCATCGAGTTGAGCGCGCCCGCGACGTCGGCGACCTCGACGGGGCCGGAGGTGGCCTCCTCACCGACGCGCGTGAGGTCCTCGGCATCGTCAGCCAGGTCGCGGCTCGCGATGTCCGCGGCGGCCGCGCGCACAACCCCGAGCGGGCGCAGCTCGCGGCGCACCCACGCCCGGCCCGCGAACCCGGCCGCAATCGCGACGACGAGGGACAGGCCAACCTCGACCGCGACAAGCATCAAGACCACGTCGTCGACGCTGTCCATCTGCACGCCAACGAGCACGGTCTTATCGCCCACGACCTGGGAGGTCACCCGGAACGCGCCCAGCTCTTTGAGACGCACGGTGCGCGGGGCGCCATCCGTCGGCACCGCGGCCAGGATCGCCAGTGCGGGCTGATTCAGGTAGGTCACCGAGAAGTTGGAGACGACCGCACCGGCCGCCTCGCCGTCCTCGCTCACGTACTGGAGGGTGCCCTCGGCGATGCCGGAACCACCAAACCCAGGCCCCTTGGGTCCGCCGGGGACGACAGGTCCACCGGGACGAGGCGCGCGCCCGCCCGACTGCGGGACCGCGCGACCGCCCTCGTCGGAGTCGTCGTCGGCATCGTCGTGCGCACCCACCCCATCATCTGGCGCGTCCTCAACGTCCAAGTGCTCGCCCGCGCGCTGCGAGAGACGATGCAGCTCGGAATCCATGTTGCCCAGCATCCAGGAGCGCATCACCAGCGTGGACGCCGCCACCATGACGATCAGCGCGAGCGCCACACACGCAGCCAAGGCGCGCGACAGGCGCCCGGCCAAGGACGGCCGCCGCGTCACTGCGGCTCCCGCATGATGTAACCGGCGCCGCGCACCGTGCGGATAAGGGCCGGACGATCCGCGTCGATCTTCTTGCGCAGATACGAGATGTACAGCTCGACAACGTTCACCTGGCCACCGAAGTCGTAGCTCCAGACAGCATCCAGAATTTTTTGCTTCGACAGCACAATTCCAGCGTTATCCATGAGATACCGGAGCAATTCGAACTCAGTGTTCGTTAACGTGATCTCTTCCCCGCCACGACGCACATCGTGGGAGTCCACATCGAGGGTCAGATCCGCGACCTGCAGGACCGTCGAAGCCGCCTGCTGGGTGCGTCCCGCGCGGCGCAGCAGCGCCTCCACGCGGGCCGCCACCTCGTCCAGATCGAAAGGCTTGGTCACGTAGTCGTCCGCGCCCGCACGCAATCCCTGCACGCGGTCGGCGACCGCGTCGCGCGCGGTGAGGAACAGGACCGGCAGCTCCGGATCGCGAGCCCTCAGACGCTCCAGCGCCTCCAAGCCATCCATGCGCGGCATCTGCACGTCGAGGATCACGATGTCCGGGTGGAAGCTCGACGCCTTCGCCAGCGCGTCCAACCCGTCCTTGGCCGTAGCCGTCTCCCAGCCCTCATGACGCAGCGCCTGCGACAGCAAGTCCGCCAGCATCGCCTCGTCGTCAACAACCAGCACTCGGGGCGCGCCTGAACTCGCCTGGGTCGCCATCATGGCCTCCTCGTCTTCTCACAGCGCGGTCCCTACGATTGTGTCACACGTGCGTCACGGACAGCGGGACGCGCGGCCCACGAGGCGACAAACGCCGCAGGTCGCAGCCGCAGAGGGCACCGGCACAGACGCGCGCCCACCCGCGCGAACACAACACGAGTCAGCACCCGCCTGTGCGTCGACAGCGCGAGGCAACCCCGGCCTCGTCGGTGACGGCTCAGAGACGGCGGCGCCCCTCGAGCGCGCGCCCCAGCGTCACCGAGTCCGCGTACTCCAGGTCGCCGCCCATGGGCAGGCCCATCGCCAGGCGCGAGGTCTCCACGCCCATCGTGGACAGCATGCGCGCGAGGTAGGCGGCCGTCGCCTCGCCCTCGACGTTCGGGTTGGTCGCCAGGATGACCTCGGTGACCGTCCCGTCGGCCAGGCGGCTCATGAGCGAGGCGATGTTCAGCTGGTCGGGTCCCACCCCATGGATCGGGTCGATGACGCCGCCGAGGACGTGGTAGCGCCCGCGGAACACGCGCGCGCCCTCGATCGCCTGGATGTCCTTGGGCTCCTGCACGACGCAGATCGCGCTGGGGTCGCGGCGCACGTCGCGGCAGATGGAGCACTCGTCCTCTTCCGTGAGATTGCCGCAGATGTCGCAGTGGCGCACACGCCCGCGCACGGCGTTGATCGCGTCGACGAGGCGCGCGACGTCCTCGGGCTCCGCGTCCAGGACGTGCATGGCCATGCGCTGCGCGGACTTCGGGCCGATGCCGGGCAGCTGCCCAAACTGATCGATGAGGTCGGCCAGGGCGCCGTCGTACATGTCAGTATCCTCCCTCGGTCATCTTCTCTTCGATGACTCGTCCGCCGAGGATCTCCAGGACCGCTGCCAGGCCGATCGTCTGCGAGTTTTCAATGTTTTCGTCGTCAATGCTGGCGCTGTCGTCGTCGGCCGCGTGGGTGCGGGTCGAGGCGACGGCGGCCTCGCGCTGGGCCTTCTCGCGCAGTGCGGCCTCTGCGGCGGCGCGACCGGTCAGCGGCGCGTCAGACGCCTGTGCGGCGTCGCGCTGGTGTTCCGTGGCGCCGAAGCCCTGCCCGGGATCCGAGGCATGCGTGGGCTCGGGGGCCGCCGCCAGCCAGGCCGGGGCCTGCGCGGGGGCGCTCGGCGCCGCGCTGATCGGTGCCGCATCAGCGGGGGCGGCCGACTCGGGCGGGGCCCACGAGTCGCCGCCGTCGTCGAAGTTGACGGAGGCTCCCCCGGGGATGACCACAGGGTCTCCCCAGCCCGTCGGGGTCGACGGCGTGTGCGCGGCGGGCGCGATGGGGGCATCGTCAAAAACCGGTTCCGTGGCCGGGGCGGGCTGCGCGGGCGCGTCCGTCGGCTGCTCGGCGGGCTCTGGGTCGCCCGGGTAGCGGAAGACCGTGAACGAGTGCTTGCGCGGGGCCGCCTCACCATTCGGGGACGAGGCCGATGCCCCCTCGGGCGCGTCAGTGGAGGCGGCGGCGAGGGCGCGGGCCGCCCGCTCGGGCAGCGCGGGGCGCTCGGCGCCGGGCTGCGGGTCGGGTGCCTGAGAGGCCGCGGTCGGGGCCGGGGCGACGGGCTCGCGCCGGATCGGCGTCACCGTCGCGGGCTCGGGCCAGCCGGCATCCTCGGGTTCGGGTTCGGGAGCCGGTTCAGGTGCGCGCGCGGGCTCCGGCCACCCGGTGTCAACGGGTTCAGGTTCGGGAGCCGGTTCGGGCGTAGGCGCGGGCTCCGGCCACCCGGCGTCAACCGGCTCGGGGGCGGGCTCGGGGGCCACCTGCGCAGCGGGTTCCTCATAAGCACGCACGGGAGCCGTCTGCTCAGCGCGCGCGGGCGCCTGCGGGGCAGGCGCGGCCTCGTGCCACGGCTCGGGTTCGGGTGCCGCCTGCGCGGCGGCCTGATCAAAAGGGGGCGGCTCCGAGACCCAGCCTCCGGGCTGGGACGGGCGCTGGGAGGCGCCGGAGTGCGAGGCCTGCGCCGATGGGCCAGTCGTGGCCGGGCCGCCCGAGGCCTGCCCGACCTGCGCGGACACGCTGACGCTCAGGCCGGTGACCTCGTTGATGGCCTTTTCGACGTCGGCCGCGCGGGGGCCGCGCGAGAAGGCGTTGACCATGGCCTCGACCGGGAAGAGAAGAACCACGTGGGAGCCATCGACGGCCCCCAGCTGCGCGTTGCCGCCAACCATCGACCACGTGACGCGGCTGATGGAGGAGAGGCGCTCGACGACCTCGTTCCAGCGACCGCGCAGCATGTCGGCGTCGCGGCCGGAGGTGGGCGCCTCGGCGCGAGCGTTAGTGTCCGGGCGCTGCGGCGCGGCAGAATCGGGGCGCTGCGGCGCGCGGGCGGCGGCACGAGGCTCGGCCTGGGCGCGTTCCTGCGTGGCGTCGATGTGAGGTCGCTCGACGACCTCGCGGTGCGGGGCCTCGGGCGGCGCAGCCTGCACGGGTGCGGAAGCCTGCGCAGGAGCGGAACCCTGCGCCGGTGCGGCACTCGACTCCGGTGCCGACTTCTGCGCGGCCGGCCTGTGAGCGGCGGGCTTCTGCGCGGACCAGTCGGGGCCGCTCCCCCACGCGGGCATGCCCTGCGGGGCGGGAGTGGCAGACGACGTGGACGCAGCGGGGGCCGAGGCCTCGGCGCGCTCCTGCTTCTTGCGGGCCAGGGCCTCGCGGGCCTCGCGGGCGCCGAAACGACCAGAGGGGGCCTCGGACGAAGCGGAGGACACCTCGCGCGGCGCTCCCCCACCGGTCATGCCGACCGTGCCCTGGACGGGTGCCTGGGCGGGCGCGGGGGCGGGCACGAGGATGCGGCCGACGAGGAGCTCAAGCTGCAGGCGAGGCGACGTCGCGCCCGTCATGGCACGCAGGGCCTCGTCAGTCAGGTCGGCGGCGCGGGACAAGCCGTGGGGACCCCAGTTCTGCGCCTGACGCTGCATGCGCTCGAACTGGTCCTGCGGAGTGTCAGCCAGGACGTCGCGCGCGCCGTCGCCGGCCACCGCGATGATGAGGAGGTCGCGCAAGCGCTGGAGGAGGTCCTCGACGAAGCGGCGCGGGTCGTGGCCGGACTCGACCATGCGCTCGACGACGCGGAAGGCCGCAGCACCGTCACCGCCAGCGAGAGCATCGACGGACTGATCGAGCAGCGCGGAATCCGTGTACCCGAGCAGCGCCACCGCCGTCTGGTAGCTGACCTGGCCGTCGATCGCGCCGGCCATCAGCTGGTCGAGCACCGACAGTGTGTCACGCACCGAGCCGCCGCCCGCGCGCATGACGAGGGTCAGAACGCCCTCACCCACGCCGATGTGCTCCTCGGCGCACAGGGTCGTCAGGTACGGGCCGAGGACGTCCGGCGGCACCAGGCGGAACGGGTAGTGGTGGGTGCGCGAACGGATCGTGCCAATGACGCGCTCGGGTTCCGTCGTCGCGAAGACAAACTTGACGTGCTCAGGCGGCTCCTCGACGAGCTTGAGCAGCGCATTGAAGCCCTGGTTCGTGACCATATGGGCCTCGTCGATGATGAAGATCTTGTAGCGGTCGCGCACCGGCGCGAAGGTGGCGCGTTCACGCAGGTCACGCGCGTCGTCGACGCCACCGTGCGAGGCCGCGTCGATCTCGACGACGTCGAGCGAGCCGGGGCCGCCGGTGGCCAGCTCGCGGCAGGATTCGCACTGTCCACACGGGGTGTCCGTGGGGCCCTGCGCACAGTTCAGGCAGCGCGCCAGGATGCGCGCCGACGTGGTCTTGCCGCATCCGCGCGGCCCGGAGAACAGGTACGCGTGCGTCACGCGATTCGCGCGCAGCGCCGCCTTGAGCGGCTCCGTCACGTGTTCCTGGCCGATCACCTGGTCAAAGGTGTCGGGGCGATACCGGCGATACAGAGCAGTGGTCACCCTCCAAGCCTAGTTGCTCCCACCCTCATCTGCGTCCCGCGCCGCGCGTTCCACACGCGCTGTCGGTCGTTCGCTCATCGACGAGGCCGGGGCTCGGTTATGGGGTCGGGGCCGGCACTCTGCTTGGCGGTGTGATGGTCGTGGGCGAGGTGGCGGTCGGGTGCGAAAAAGGGAGGGGGCGCGGGACCATGTGTTGGTCTCGCGCCCCTCCCCTGTTCAGGCGTGCACCCCGTGTGGGGTGTGCGTCTGCCTACGGGTTAGGCCTCCTGCCGCTCGCGGCGGCGCTTACCCGCCAGAGCCACAAACCCGGCAATGGCTGCCATGGCCGCCATGCCACCGAGCACGGAGGCGTCCGAACCCGTACGGGCCAGGACCTTCGCCACCGTGGTGGACGGGGTCGGGGTCGGGGCCGGGATCAGGGTGAGCGGGAAGTCCACATCCAGGTTTTCTTCACCCTCACCAACCGTCACCGTCATCGAGGTCGTGGCCGCGTTAAACCCGGCAGGAACCTCGATATCAACCGTGTACGTCCCCGGAATCAGGCCCGTGAAACGGTAGTTACCATTCGCGTCGGTGGTGGTACGAGCCACCTCCACGCCACTGGCATCCTTGAGGATCACGGGCACACCAGGCACGCCCGGCTCGCCGTTATCCACACCGTTACCGTCCTCGTCATTCCACACGCGATCACCAATCGTGGCGGGGGCAACCAGACCGAAGTCCACGCCCTGCACCGACGCATCCGTAATCGTCACCGACGCCTGGGTTTCACCTCGGCCCGTGTAGGCCTGGGTCGGAATCAAACCAGCCAGATCACCCTTGTCAGGATCCACGATCACCACGCGGTACGAGGCGGGCGCCAGGCCCACAAACTGGTAGGCACCCTTCTCATCCGTCGTTGTGGTCATCGGGTTACCGTTCGCGTCAAGCACCGGAGTGCCATCCTCGCCCAGCAGAGCGACCGTCACGCCCTTGAAGCGCTGCTCAGAATCACTCTTCGAGTAGGAGGCGTCCGAGTCACGGTAAATCGTGCCACCCAGGTTGAAACCGCCCTTGAACGAGGCCGAGGACTCGTTATTCGTCGGGTCATCGCCCACCTGATCCTGATGCGTAATACGAGCAACGTTGGTGACCAGCTTGCCCGCACCCTCACCAGTGATCACAACCGTGATAGCAACCTTCTTCGCCTCACCCTTGGCCAGAGTCAGACCAGACAGATCCCACACACCAGTAGCCGGATCGTACGAACCATCACCAGCAGCGGACTCAAACACAACACCAGCGGGGAGCTTGTCAGCGGCCTTCACGCCCGTCGCCACGCCCGGACCGTTATTGGTCAGCGTCAACGTGTACGTCACGTGAGCTCCCGGAATGAATTCGAAGGACTCCTGAGCCGCCTCATCCGGAGTAGTGATCGCCTTCAGAATCGCCGTATCAGCCGAGATACCAAAACCCCAATCCTGATCAAGATTCTGGTTCTTCTCACCCGTCAACGTCACCGACGCGCTCAGCTTAAACGCCTGCGCCAGCTTGTCCGCATCAGCCTTCACATCCGCAGACACGACCTTCTTGGCATCCACATCACCCGCGGGCGAATGCGTCAGCACATCGAGCAGGGGCTCGACAGCCAGCAGCGACTCCGGATCAACCGACACCTTGTACTCGCCCGGCAGCAGGTTCTCGAACGTGTACTTGCCATCAGCGTCCGTGGTGGTCTCATAGGTGCGAGTGATGCCACCCGGACCCGTCCACGTCAGCGTCACCTTCACGCCCGCCAGCGGCTTGTCACCAGCATCGGGGGCACCCCCACCGTTCTGGTTGACATCCACGAACAGCTGATCACCGATGACGCCGGTACCAACAGCACCGAAATCAATCGTGTCATCCGTCTGCCCCTGAACCAGGGTCACCGAAGCCTCGGCACCATTGGAATCGAGAGCGCGGTCAGCACCAGCACCCGAGATCGTCGCCTCATAGCCAGCCGGCGTCTGGAAGGACACCTTGTAATCACCGGGCAGCAGGTTCTCGAAGGTGTACTTACCATCCGCACCCGTCGTCACAGCCGAAACCGGACGACCCGACGCATCAACGACGGGGTTACCGGAGGCGTCCACGATGGTTGCGGTGATACCCGGCAGAGCGGGCTCGTCAGAATCCTGGAGGCCATCCTTGTTGGCGTCGAACCAGACGTAGTCACCGACGGACGCAGGCTTGACAAAACCGAAGTCAACCTTCGTCACGTTGGGTGCGGCGGTGGTCAGCTCGATCGCGCTCGGCGTGACGAGCTTGCCCTGGCCGACCTGGGTACGGTCCGTGGAGGAGCCGTAGCCGTAGGTCTGCTTGTAGTCGGACAGGTTCACGTCGGCGCCGTCAACCTTCGCGTCGCCGGGAACGACCTCGACCTTGTAGGAGCCGAGAGGCAGGCGGTTGAACAGGTAGTTACCGTCCGCATCGGTCTTCGTCGTGATGTCCGCGCCGGAATCGTCCTTCACGGGGTTGCCGTCCGCGTCGAGCAGACGCAGCGTCACACCCTCGAAAGGCTTGTCGTCTCCCGGGCCGAAGGTCCACGACGCGTCGGCATCATTGAAGATGGTGCCCGCAATCGTGCCGCCAACCGTGAAGGTCGCGCTCGACGTGTTGTTCTTCTTGTTGGAGTCGATCTGGTCGAAATCGCCCAGCGTCGCCGTGTTCGTGATGGTCGAGCCTTCAGTACCGGGCTTGACCTTCACGAGGACGTACAGCGTCTCGGTACCACCAACGTTCAGGTTGGTGTCGAGGATGCCAGACTCCATCGCCTTCCAGGTGCCGGTGGCCTCGTCGTAGGAGGCGGGGGCGTACACGCCCTCCGTGCACGGGATCGGACCGGCGTTCTGGCAGATGCGCGTCTCAGCGGAGACGTACTCGACGCCATCGGGCAGCGTGTCGGCCACGTTCATGCCCGAGGCCACGGCCGGTCCCTTGTTGGACAGGTTGACCTTGTAGAGCACGTAGTCACCCGGCATGATCGCCTCGGTCGACTCGATGGTTTCGGGCAGGCCATTTGCGTCACGCACGACCTCGTCACCGTTCATCTTGACGCGGGCGACCGACTTGCCGACCTCGACGTCGGTGGAGACGTTGATGCCGACCTTGGGGGCCTCGTTGGGCAGCAGGTAGGACACCTTGCCGTTCTCGGTGACGCCACCCGCCATCGCCACGGAGTTCCAGGCGATGAGGTTGGCGTTGACCGGGGAGGTCATGGTCGCCACGAACTGAATCTTCTCGCCGACCTCGATGTCACGGTTCATGACGATGCGGAAGCCCGTGATCGACGCCAGGTCGGCGGGAGCATCGCCCCACGCGTCAGGGGTACAGCCAGCGGGAGCGTCGTTCATCGAGCCGCCCACGGACAGCACCTCGCCACGACAGGGGTTCGGCACCGTTGAGTACTGGATCGTGATGTCCGAGGCCGGAACGGTCGTGATCTCGGGGTCACGACCCTGGCGTTCCTTCACCGACTGGAATGTCCAGTTCGTGGAGTTCAGGTTCGGCTTCCAGCGGGAATCGCGAGCCTGGTTGGCTGCGGGGCCGACGCCCACGTCACCCGGGTGGGGCAGGATGTCGTAGGCCACGACCTTGGTCAGCGGAGCGTTGCCCGCGTTGGCGATCGTGAAACGGTAGGCGCCATCGGCACCCGGGTCGATCTCTGCGATCTGGCCGGCGGGGACGAAGTCGGCGTTCTTGTTGCCCTTGACTTCCTTCGCGATGTTCATGCCCGCGGTCGTGGCGATCTTAAAGTTCACGCTGGAGTCGCACAGGAAGTCCGTCGTCGAACCATCCTGGTTGAGATCGAGCGTGTCCTGAGCGCGACTGCGGATGCAGTACTTGAGGTTACGGACACCGCGGTCCTGGTCGTAGGGCTTCGCTCCGCCACCCGGCATGAACGCCCAGGCGGTGTTCGTGGTGTCGCCGGCGGGAGCGGTGGTCAGGACCTTGGCGCTGTACCTTGAGAAGAACGCGCCTTCGACCGGATCCGGGACGATCCAGCGGATCAGGGTACGTCCCGTGTTATTGAAGTTCTTTTCAACCTCGACCTTGACCTTGCTGGGTCGTAGGCGGTGCCGTCCGGGTTCTTCAGGACGGAGTAGCTCTCTGCACGAATGTTGGAGGCGTCGTCCACGTCGAGGCCTTCGGGCAGCAGGTCCACGACCGTGAACGGCGTGGGGGTACCGCCGTCGACGGCCTTGCGGGCCTCGGCGACGATCATGAAATTGGCGGGCTTGCCGACCACGACGGGGTTGGTGTTCAGTTCCTTGCGGACCTGGACGCCGGGGACCTCGGTGCGGATACGAGTCCAGCTACACGTGTTGTCGTTCGACAGCGCGACGGCGCCGGTGTCCTTGTCGGTGACCACGACAGATGCGCAGTTCTGGATGCGCACGTAGTCCTCGGAGGCGACGGTGTCGTAGTAGCGCTCAGGGGGCAGCACGGCGTTGTAGTGGTTCGTGAAGTCCGAGGGTTCGGTCTTCGGGACGCTGCGCGAGACCGCGGCGCTCAGGTCGACGGTCGGCCTGGACAGCGGGGCAGCGTCGGTTTCGATGACGAAGCGAGTAATCCACTCGCCGTCCGGGAGGGTAAGCGTGCGAGTGTTCTTGTAGGTAACCGTCTCGTGGTTGCCCTTGTTGGTCCAGTACTCGAAGGTCCAGCCGCCCATCTCCTCGTATCCGGACTTGGTGGAAATCTTGAACTCGTAGGGGCCCACGAAGGCGGGCTGATCGCAGGAATCCCCGGCAGCCTTGCCGTCCTGGGAGGACCAGGTACAGGGCATGGTGTCTTCCCAGCGGTAGTGGAGCGTCGTGTTACCGGAGTTGCTTCCCTCGAAACGCCACGGGAGCGTATCGCCGCGCGCGTAGTCGCGGTTGTAGGTACCGATCTTCTCAGCCCTGGCCTCGACCCTGCGCTCGGCGAAGCCGTGCGTGATCTCGGAGCTCTTGGTGACGACGTTGGTCGGCTCGTTCATGCCTTCGGCGGTGATGGTCGCCTTGTTGGTGACCGTGTCCGCGGTCGTCACGGTGCCGGCGGGGTACTTCACGGTGACGGTCGACTCGATGGGGTTCTGATACGCCCACTTGTCGTAGGACCAGGTCACGGAGTGGGTCGCCGCATCGTAGACGCCACCGTTCGAGGCGCTCACGAAGACGGCCTGCGCGGGCAGGGGGTCGACGACCTTGATGTTCTGCACCTGCTGGAAGCCGATGCCGACGACCTTGCCGTTGTAGGCGGTCCCGCCCCAGCGGGTGCCAACCGAGTTCGGCTTGGTCGTGTCGTTCTGCTGGTAGCCGTAGCGCAGCTCGTAGGTGGCCTCGCCGCCGACCGCCGGGTAGTACAGGCGGTTGGTCGGGCCCGACTTTTCGATGGCGACGTCGGTCGAGGCGGTCCACGTCGTGCTCAGCGTCTGCTCGATGCTGGCGGCGTTGTTGGCCGAGAAGACGACGTGCTGCGTGGTGGTGGAGTTGTTCGGTGCATCGTTGCCGTTGTAGCGCCACGGAATCTGGATGCGGTCCGAGGTGCCCGCGGGCAGCGGGTCCTTCAGCGTGAAGCGGTAGCGCTGCACGCGCGCTCCATCAGCCGACTTTTCGACGTAGTTTTCGCTTTTTGCGACGACGTCACTCGTGACGGGGACGACCGTGTAGCCCTGCTCGATGAGCTTCAGTCCCGCCGGAGTAATCGGGCCGGGCAAGGTCATTTCGATGACGGCACCCTGACAGGGGGTGGTCACCGAGGAGCAGGAGAAGTTAATCGTCGTGATCTGGTCCTCGCGCACGCGCAGGGTGGTGTAGTCGTTGACGACGGTCATTGCCAGGGTGGCGGACTCGTCGCGGGCAGCGGCGGGGGCTTCGGCCCCGGCTGCGTCGGTATCGGCGGCGGGCGCGGTGGCGGCCTCGGACTCGGACGAGGCCGTGGCGCCGTCTTGCGAGGACGCCACGTCGGTTGCTTGCGTGCTTTCCTCAGCGGCGCTGGCTCGCAAAGCGAAAGGCGTCAGCGACGTGACGAGAAGCGAGAGAGCGGCCAAGCTGGCGGCACCCGCAACGCCCACACGGGCGCGGAACGGACGCAGTCGAGACATCGACTTCTCCTTCTATGGGCAGAATATGGACAGGATGGTCTCCAGGGTAGTGAAGGCAACCAGCCGTCTCTAGCCCTTACAGAAGGACGCGTGATGACAGTGAAAGACTGCAATGTCGCAGAGATTTGGTTACACAGTTTCTGAGCAAGTTCTTTGAACTAGTGGTCAGTGGGCCAATCGCTCGCAGGCCTATGATTTATCGAATAATCATCAAAAGTTCCGCCGCGATGGCTCATCAAATTATGACCAGATCAACGACACGGGCAGAGCAAACGACAAGACATGCAGGTGTCCAAGGTCACATTGATAGTGGCCCTGATGCGATCGTCGCCTTGTGGGTATAGGGGAGGGGGCGCGGGACCATGTGTTGGTCTCGCGCCCCCTCCCCTGTTCAGGCGTGCACCCCGTGCGGGGTGTGCACCCGCCTACGGGTTAGGCCTCCTCACGGTCGCGGCGGCGCTTACCCGCCAGAGCCGCAAACCCGGCAATGGCTGCCATGGCCGCCATACCACCGAGCACGGAGGCGTCCGAGCCGGTACGGGCCAGAACCTTCGCAACCGTGGTGGACGGCGTCGGGGTCGGGATCAGGGTGAGCGGGAAGTCCGCGTCCACGTATTCCTCGCCTTCACCCACGCTCACGCTCATCGAGGTGGTCGCAGCCGCATAGCCGGACGGGACCTCGATGGAGACGGTGTAGGTGCCCGGGATCAGGCCCGTGAAACGGTAGTTGCCATTGGCGTCGGTGGTGGTGCGAGCCACCTCCATACCGTCAGCGTCGGTGAGGATCACGGTCACGCCTCCGATGCCGGGCTCGCCGTCGTCAGCGCCATTGGCGTTGACGTCGTTCCAGACGCGGTCACCGATGCTGGCGGGGGCAACCAGACCGAAGTCCACGCCCTGCACCGACGCGTCAGAGATGGTGACCGACGCCTGGGTGGCGCCCCGACCGGTGTAGGCCTGCGTGGGCAGCAGCCCCGCCAGCTCACCCGCGTTCGGATCCACGATCACCACGCGGTACGAGGCAGGAGCCAGGCCCACAAACTGGTAGGCACCGTTCTCGTCGGTCGTCGCGGTCATCGGATCACCGTTCGCGTCGAGCACCGGGGTGCCATCCTCGTTCAGCAGCGCGACCGTGACGCCCTTGAAGCGCTGCTCGTCGTCGCCCTTGGAGTAGGACGCATCCGAGTCACGGTAGATCGTGCCACCCAGGTTGTATCCGCCCTTGAACGAGGCCGAAGACTCGTTGTTGGTCGGGTCATCGCCTGCCTGATCCTGGTGAGTAATACGAGCAACGTTGGTGACCAACTGGCCCGCGCCCTCACCCGTAATCGTAACCGTGATCGTGATCGTCTTGACATCACCCTTGGCCAGGGTCAGATCAGACAGATCCCACACGCCCGTGGCCGAGTCGTAGGAGCCATCACCCTGCGCGGACACGAACGCAACGCCAGCGGGGAGCTTGTCAGCGGCCTTCACACCCGTCGCCACGCCCGGACCATTATTGGTCAGCGTCAGCGTGTAGGTCACGCGCTGACCCGGGGTGAACTCGAAGGACTCCTGAGCAGCCTCATCCGGATCGGTGATCGCCTTCATAATCGCAGTGTCAGCCGAGATACCAAAACCCCAATCCTGATCAAGATTCTGGTTCTTCTCACCCGTCAGCGTCACCGATGCGTTCAGGTTGAACGCCGCGGCCAGCTTGTCCTTGTCGGCCTTCACATCCGCAGACACGACCTTCTTGGCCGCCACGTCACCGGACGGGGCGTGGGTCAGCACATCGAGCAGGGGCTCGGCAGCCAGCAGCGACTCCGGGTCAACACTCACCTTGTACTCACCCGGCAGCAGGTTCTCGAACTTGTACTTGCCATCAGCATCCGTGACCGTCTCAAACGTGCGAGTGATACCACCCGGACCCGTCCACGTCAGCGTCACCTTCACATTCGGCAACACCTTGTCACCAGCATCGGGGGCACCCCCACCGTTCTGGTTGACATCCACGAACAGCTGATCACCGATGACGCCGGTACCGACCAGACCATAATCCACGGTCGCATCGTCCTGGCCCTGAGCGAGGGTCACCGAAGCCTCGGTCCCATTGGAATCGGCAGCACGATCACTGCCAGCGTCCGACACGGTGGCCTCATAACCCGCAGGGTTCGTGAAAGACACCTTGTAATCGCCGGGCAGCAGGTTCTCGAACTTGTACTGTCCATTCGCATCGGTAGTCACGGCCGCAACCGGGTTACCCGACGCATCCGTCACGGCAGAGCCGTCGGCGCGCGTCAGCGTCACCGTCACGCCCGGCATCGCGGGCTCGTCGGCGTCCTGGATGCCATCGCGGTTGACGTCCATCCACACCTTGTCACCGACAGAGGCGGGCTTGACGAAACCGAAGTTCACGTCGATGACCGATCCTGTGGCCTCGGCGATGGTCACGTCCGCGGTGGTCTTGTAGCGGCCCGTGTAGGCCTCGGTGGGCTTGGTGCCCGCCAGAGGACCGGAGGTCGGGTCGACGACGCTGACGGTGTACTCGCCCAGTGCCAGACCGGGGAAGGAGTACTTGCCATCGGCATCGGTCACTGCCGTGACCGGGTTGCCGTCCTTGTCGAGGACGGGGGTGCCGTCCTTCTTGAGGAGGGCAACGGTCACGCCCGCGTACGGGTTCTCACCGTTATCGGAGCTAAACGAGGCGTTGGCATCGTTGTAGAGCTTGCCCGCGATCGTGTAGCCGGCGGTCAGGTCCGCGGACGAGGTGTTGTCCGTCGTCTTGTCGCCGATCTGGTCCTGCTTCTCAATCGTGGCCGTGTTGGTCACGACCGAGCCGGCGGCGGAGGCATCGATGGTGACGGTGATGCGCAGGGTGCGCGTCGCGTCCTTCTCGATCACCTCAGAGCTGAGGTCCCACTTGCCGGAGGCGGCGTCGTAGGTGCCATCGCCCTGCGCGGACACGAAGGTCACGCCGGAGGGGAGCTTATCCTGCGCGATGACGCCGGTGGCGGGGCTCGGGCCCTCGTTCGTGAGCGTCAGCGTGTAGGTGACGGACGTGCCGGGGGTGAAGCCACCCGCCGGAACCTCGGTCGGATCCGCGATCGCCTTGACGATCGCCGTGTTCGCGACGCCGGTGAACGCCCAGTCCTGGTCGTTGTTCGTCATCGCGCCGGGGCTCAGCGTCACCTTGGAGGTGAGGGAAAGCTCCTGGCCCTCCGAGGCCGTCAGGTTGCCCGAGGGGGCGTGGGTCTGAGCGGTGCACTCGGGGCACACGGTAGCCAGGGAGGTCTTGTCAACGGTGACGACGTAATCGCCGGGGGCGAGGTCCTTGAACGAGTAGTGTCCGTCGGCGTCCGTGACGGTCGTCAGCGTCTTCTGCACGCCCGCGGGGGTCGTGTAGGTCAGCGTGACGGTCACGCCGGCCAGCGGCTTGTCCGGGCCTGAAGGCGCAGAACCGCCGTTGTTGTCGACGTCCCAGAACAGGGTGTCACCGATCGTGCCGTCGGCGACGAGGCCGAAGTCGACGGTCTCGTCGTTCTGGCCCTGGGTGAGCGTCACGGAGCTGTCGGCGCCGTTGGAGTCCTTCTCACCATCCGCAGCCGCGTAGGACGTGGTCGCGGAGTAGCCGGCGGGAACCGTGAAGACAACCTTGTAGTTCTCCTCGCCCGCGTTCGCAACGATCCGATCAACGTTCGGCATGAGGTTCGTGAACTCGTACTTGCCGTTGGCGTCCGTGACCACGGGCTTGACCGGGTTGCCGTCCAGGTCGATGACCGGGTTGCCGGCGCCGTCCGTCAGGGTGACGGTGACGCCGGGGACACCGGCCTCGTCCGCGTCCTGAATGCCGTCCTTGTTCGCGTCGAACCACACGAAGTTACCCACCGAGGCGGGCTTCACGAACGCGAAGTCGACCTTCGTGGCGTTGGGGGCGGCGGTCGTCAGCTCGATCGGGTTCGGCGTGACGAGCTTGCCCTTGCCGGCCTCGCTGCGCTTGGTCGACGAGCCGTAGCCGTAGGTCTGCTTGTAGTCGGACAGGTTCACGTCAGAGCCGTCAACCTTCGCCGCGCCCGGAACGACCTCGACCTTGTACGAGCCCATCGGCAGACGGGTGAAGGTGTACTTACCGTCGGCGTCGGTCTTGGCGGTGATGTCCGCGCCGGACGCGTCCTTCACCGGGTTACCGTCAGCGTCGAGCAGACGAACCGTCACGCCTTCGAAAGGACTGTCAAGGACAGGCGAATCGTTGAACCAGGTCGCGTCCTTGTCGTTGTAGATGGTGCCCGAAATGGTGCCACCCACGGTGAAGGATGCGCTGGCCGTGTTGTTGTCCTTGTTGGAGTCGATCTGGTCGAAGTCGCCCAGGGACGCCGTGTTTGTGATGGTCTTGCCCTCGGTGCCGTCCTGAACCTTCACGAGGACATACAGCGTCTCGGTGCCACCCACGTAGAGGTTGGTGTTGAGAACGCCGGACTCCATGGCTCGCCAGTCCGTGTCCAGGACCTCGAAGCCGGAATCTGCCTTCACGGTGCCGGTGCACGGGTTCGTCGCGCCGTCCTGGCAGATGCGCGTCTCAGCGGAGATGTACTCAACACCCGCCGGGAGCACTTCCTTGACGGTCATGCCCGAAGCAACAGCCGGACCCTTGTTGTTCAGAGTGATGCGGTAGAGCATGTAGTCGCCCGGCATGATCGGTTCCGTCGACTGGAGGGTCTCGGGAATACCGTTGGCGTCGCGAACCGGCTCGTCGCCGTTCATCTTGACGCGGGACACGGTCTTGGCGACCGCGACGTCGGTGGAGACGTTGATGCCGACCTTGGGGGCCTCGTTGGGCAGCAGGTAGGACACCTTGCCGTTCTGCATGGAGCCACCGGACATTGCGACCGAGTTCCAGGCGATGAGGTTGGCGTTGACCGGGGAGGTCATGGTCGCCACGAACTGGATCTTCTCACCGGGCTCGATGTCGCGGTTCATCACCAGGCGGAAGCCGGTGATCGTCGTCAGGTCGGCGGGAGCGTCACCCCACGCGTTGGGGGTACAGCCAGCGGGCGCATCGTTCATCGAGCCGCCCGCGGAGAGAACCTCACCGCGGCAGGGGTTGGGCACCGTCGAGTACTGGACCGTAAT
Organism: Actinomyces sp. HPA0247; assembly: GCA_000411415.1. Lineage (GTDB taxonomy): Bacteria > Actinomycetota > Actinomycetes > Actinomycetales > Actinomycetaceae > Pauljensenia. The sequence goes on from KE150450.1 coordinate 653,557, forward strand.
GTCCGAGGCCGGAACGGCCGTGATCTCGGGGTCACGACCCGGCTTCTGCTTCACCGACTGGAATGCCCAGGTGGTGGAGTTCAGGTTCGGCTTCCAGTGGGAGCCGCGTGCCTGCGAGGAGGCGGGACCCACGCCCACGTCGTTCAGGTGGGGCAGGACGTCGTAGGCCACGACCTTCGTCAGCGGGGTGTTACCGGTGTTGGCGATCGTGAAACGGTAGGCGCCGTCCGCACCCGGGTCGATCTCTGCGATCTCACCGGCGGGAACGAAATCGTCGTTCTTGTTGCCCTTGACTTCCTTCGCGATATTCATCGACGGGGTGGTCGCGACGTTGAAGTTCGTCGCCGCGTTACACACGTAGTCGGTGGTCGACCCGTTGCCGTTGACGTCGAAGGTGTCGACTGCACGGCTACCGATGCAGTAGTTGGTGTTGCGCAGGCTCTGGTCCTCGGTCCTCGACTTAGCACCGTCGCCGGGCATGAACGCCATGGCGTCGTTCGTGTTCTGGCCGGCAGCGGCCGTCGCGAGCACGTTGACATTGAAGGTCGAGTACAGGCTGCCCTCGACCGGGTCCGGAACGTTCCAGCGGATCAGGGTACGACCCGTGTTGTTGTAGTTCTTCTCGATCTCGACCGTGACCTTGCTGAGGTCGTAGGGGGTGCCGTCGGCGTTCTTCAGCGTGGAACGCTTCTCGGGAACGATCGCCGAGGCATCGTCGACGTCGAAGCCCTCGGGTAGCAGGTCCACAACGGTGAACGGCGTGGGGGTGCCACCCTCCGTCTGAGTCTTGGCGGTGCCGTTGATGAAGAAGGTGGCAGGCTTGCCCACGACCACGGGGTTGGTGCGCACGGTCTTGTAGACCTGGACGCTCGGGAACTCGTCGCGCACGCGCATCCAGGAGCAGAGCTCGTCGCTCGAGGTGACGACGGTCCCAGTGTCCTTATCGGTCACCGTGCCGGTGGCACAGTTCTGGAAGCGCACGTAGTCCGGGGAGGCCACGTAATTGTAGTACTTCTCCGGAGGCAGCGCGGGGTTGTAGTGCGAGGTGAAGTCCGCGGGCTCCGTCGTGGGCAGCGTCTTAGGCGTCGTGCCGTACAGCCACGCCTGGGGGCTGGTCTGCGGAGCAGCGTCGGTGTCGATGGTGAAGCGGGTGATCCACTCGCCGTCCGGCAGGGTCAGAGGGCTCGTCTTCGAGTAGGTGACGGTCTCGTGGTTGCCCTTGTTGGTCCAGTACTCGAGGGTCCAGCCACCGTTGTCCTCGTATCCGGACTTGCCGAAGACGGTGAAGCGGTAGGGGCCCACCATGGTCGGCTGGTCACAGGAATCGCCGGCGGCCTTCGCATCCTGGGTGGACCAGGTGCAGGGCAGGGTATCTTCCCAGCGGAAGTGAAGGGTGGTGTTACCCGAGTTGATGCCGGCGAAACGCCACGGGTAGAGGCCACCGCGAACCTGGTACTGGTAGTCGTTGCCGGTCTTCATGATGCGGCCGCCGACCTTACGCTCGGCGAAGCCGTGCGTGATTTCGGAGCTCTTCGTCAGGGTCTTCGTCGGGTCGTTCATGACCTCGGCGCTGATGGTCGCCTTGTTGGTGACCGTGTCATCGAGCGAAACCGTACCCTCGGGGTACTTCACGGTGACGGTCGAATCGATCGGGTTCTGCCAGAACCAGCGATCGTAGGACCAGGTGACGGTATGGGTGGCCGGATCGTAGACGCCACCGTCGGAGGCCGTGACGAAGACGGCCTTGGCGGGCAGCGGGTCCACAACCTTGATGTTCTGGACACCCACGAAGCCGATGCCGTTGATGCCGTTCTTCATCGTGGAGCCGTTCCAGCGGATACCGACCTTGTTGGGGTCGGTCTGGTCGATCTGCTGGTAGCCGTAGCGCAGCTTGTAGGTGGCCTCGCCGCCGACCGCAGGGTAGTTGGCGGGCTTCGTGGGGCCGCTCTTTTCGATCGCGATGTCGGTGTCGGCGGTCCACGTGGTGGTGAGCTCGTTCTCGATCTTCTCAGCGTTCAGCGCGCTGAAGCGCACCTTCTGCGTGGTGGTCGAGTTGTTCGGAGCGTCGTAGTAGTTGTAGTACCAGGTGACCTGGATGCGGTCCGACGTGCCGGCGGGGAGTGGATCCTTCAGCTTGAAGATGTAGCGCTGCACGCGGGTGCCGTCAGGGTTCTTCTCGGTCGAGGTGATCGTCTTGGTGACGCTGCCGCCCGTGACGGGGACAACGTTGTAGCCGCGCTCGACGAGCTTGAGGCCGTCCGGCGTGATGGGGCCGGGCAGCGTCAGCTCGATCTCGGCCTGCTTACAGGGGGTGGTCACCGAGGAGCAGGAGTAGTTGATCGTCGTGATCTGCTCGTCGTGGATGCGCAGGGTCTGCGCGTCGTTGACGACGTTGAGGGCCAGGGTCGCCTGGTCTTCCGTTACCGCGCGGGCGCGGCGCGTGCGGGGCTGGTTCTCGGGTGCGACCTCCGCGGCGGGTGCTTCGGCCCCGGCCTCGGCAGCGTCGGCGCCGGCTGCGTCGGTATCGACGGCGGGGGCTTCGACCCCGGCCTCGGCGGCAGGCGCGGCGGCAGCCTCGGACTCGGACGAGGCCGTGGCAGCGTCTTGCGAGGACGCCACGTCGGTTGCTTGCGTACTTTCCTCAGCGGCGCTGGCTCGCAAAGCGAAAGGCGTCAGCGACGTGACGAGAAGCGAGAGAGCGGCCAAGCTGGCAGCACCCGCAACGCCCACACGGGCGCGGAACGGACGCAGTCGAGACATCGACTTCTCCTTCTAACTGAAAATGGACAGGACTTGCGTCCCAGCCTAGTGAAGGAGTAGCGGCTGCCACCATGCCTAACAGGTATCACCTGAACCACAACTACAACGGTGTATTTCGTTGAAATTCCGGGCATAACGGCTATATAACAACTTCTCTGAACCCCTGGTCAGTGAGCGCATGCCCGCAGCATCAAGAGATTTCTGAGCAATTATCAGAACGCTCCTGCGACCATCATCAAAATATGACCAGCGCAATAGGCATTAGCCGATACATAATCACTCAATCTAGTGACACATCACACATTGCACTTTCCTGGCGCACGATTACTCAGCATCCATAAGGCTTTGATGAGTAGGGGTTCCTGTTGCCGTATTGCCCAGCTGGATGTCAGCTCGAGGCACGTCCCGCCGCTCCATTCAGCTTTCGCACTGCGCTCCACCCGTTGGCGTGTGGGGCCGGGCTGCTTGGTGTGCCCGTGGGCCGTGGCCCGCTCACGAGCCGTCCGCGTCGCGAGCTTTCAGCTCGGCGCACCGTCTCGAAGCCCGGCCAGGCCCTGCCACCGCCCACGGGCACCGCAGCCAGGCCCTCCTGACCCTCCGGCGCCCTCCATACCAGCGGGCCTGGTCGCTGATGTGCGACTTTACGCGTCGCCTCGAATCCTCCCGTGCCCTCCGGCCCCTCTGGCACCCTCCATACCAGTTGGGCCGGTCGCGGCATGGTACTGAGTCCTGACTACATCTCGGCAATTTCGCATGCAATTCCCCTGAGTATATTTCAAATGTTGAAGTCTAATCGTTGATATTCTGCGGTTTTTGAGTGTGCATGGATCAGTGTCTTGGGGGAATTGCATGCGAAATTTGCTTGGGCTGGGTGTTGCTGTTGTTTGTGGATACTGCGGTCGGGCCCCGTTATCCACTGGCGCCGCAGCCGTGCCCTCCGGGTCCGCTGACGCCCTCCAGACCGGTGGGGCCGGGTGTGCTGATGGGTAGTGCACTGGAGGGCCTACGTCTGCACGCGCGAAAAAGTTCACCCTGCATCGCTGTTAGATCGTGAAAGCGCGAAAAAGTTCGCCCTGCGCGCTCACAACACCCCAAATTCGGCGTTTTTGCGCTTGCCGGGCGAGTTTTTTCGCGGGAATGCCACTGGAGGGGCGGTGTTGGGCGAATTATTTCGCGCCAACCGGTCCTGTGCCCAGGACTTGTGGGCGATGCGGCGCACATCAGGTTGGTGGCGGTGGGGGTTTTGCAGCATTAGGGGCGCTCTGACGGCGTGTCGCCGGCGTGTCGCAGCTCTAATGATGCAATTCCCCCCGCTTGGCGGCGGCGCGGCCGCTGTTCGAGGTGATGTGGCGCCCAAACCGCAGAACACCTCGGTGAAAAACACTGAAACCGGGCTGCTAGTGGCGAAGTGGTCTGCGTTTTAGGCAGTTCCCGGGGGTATGGGTTGCTCGCGCACATTGTCGGGCGCCTGGACAGGGTGGTAGCAACCCGACAGCCACATTGCGCATTCGCACGTTAACCCCTGAGTACGCGCGTAAACCCCTTGATACGCACGTAAACCCCTCGACATGCACGTGGGCGGCGCTACCCACACGCATACCATCGGGCCCACGTGCGACTTGTCGGGCCCACGTGCGAATCAGCGGGCCCACGTGCGAGTTATCGGGCCCAGGTGCGCGCTGATGGGCTCGCGTATCGGGCCTGTGGGGATGTTCCTACCCCACGATGAAACAACCACCTTCAACACCGATGTTTCCGCACCAGAAAGCCGAAAAGTCACCACAAAACCAACACGTTTTGTCCATCCTTCAAGTTGGCTCCCACCACCTTCAACACCAAGTTTCCCTCACCAGCAAGCCGAAAAGTCACCACAAAACCAACACTTTTTGTCCTTTAATCCGCACACACCACGTGCGAGCCAATCCGACGGCCCAGCGAATACGAAACCCCCGCGCTTCTCTCGAAGCGCGGGGGTCATGCGCGGAGACGGCGGGATTTGAACCCGCGAGGGGCTATGCACCCCTACCTCCTTAGCAGGGAGGCGCACTCGACCGGACTATGCGACGTCTCCAGTGCCGACTACTTTAGGGCATTTTTGCCGCGAGCGCGAACGTGCGCTCGCCGCGATGCCCATTGGCGGTCGGCTCTGCGGAGGGCGAGGGATTCGAACCCCCGGTGCCATTGCTGACACAACGGTTTTCAAGACCGTCTCTTTCGGCCACTCAGACAGCCCTCCAGACTCGGATCATCCTACAGGACCGGGCCCGGGGATGCGACCCTCGCATCCCCGGGCCCGAGCCCATCAGACACTTGATGCGTCAGCCGCGCAGGCCGAAGAAGTTCCAGGACTTCTTGTCGGGGGCCGGTTCCTCGGGGCGGTCGAGGAGGCCGCGCGAGAGCGCGGGGGCCGTCGGGGGCCACAGCGGCACGCGGATCGCCAGCGTCGCCTGGATGGCGTGGTAGACGTCCCAGCGCGAGGACTTGGCGGGCTGCACGTTCTCGTTGTGGGCGCCGAGGCGGCGCACCCAGCGGCCGGGCTGGCTGATGAGGTAGTCGTGGATGTAGTCGACGAAGGAGCGGTAGCAGTGCTCGAAGTGCTCGACGTCGGAGACGCGGGCGCCGTCGTCCAGCATTGCGCGGCGAACGGCGACAGCGGCGCATACGCCCTCACACACAACCCACTGCTGGTGCTCGTCTTCGCCGGGGATCGGGTCGCCCTCATCGTCCACGCCGGTGGAGAAGCCGGGGCAGGCGTCGGTGCGGCGCCATCCGTCGACGCGGGCGCGCTCGAAGAGCTCGGTCCCCATCTCGAGGAGGTAGTCGGGCACCTCCCACCCCATCGAGCGCAGGCCCGCGCGCACCTGGAGGGCGAAGCGTGCGAGCTGCATCGAGTGGCCGGTCACGTACCCCTTGTAGTAGCGGCGCCCGTCGTTGAGGAGCTTGCCGGCCTCGTGGTTGGGTTCCCAGTTCTCGTCGAAGTACTCAGGGATGCGCCATCCGTTCTTGGAAGCGACCTTGTAGGCGAATGCTGTCATCTTCTCGGCGCGGTCGAGCCACTCGGGTTCGGTCGTGGCCTCGGCGGCGGCCATGTAGGCCTCGATCGTGTGGATGAGGGTGCCGAGCGTGTGGACGGGGACGGCCTCGGTGAAGGCCTCGTCGTATTCGTCCCAGACGCGCCCGAAGTCGTCGGTCCACAGTTCCTTCTGTTCGTCGAGCATGCGGTTGAGGAGCTCGTGGGCGCCGGGGCGGTCGGCGACGGTCGCGGCGGCCACGCCGAGCAGCGCATACACGGTGTGGTACTGCGATTTCACGCGCGAGGCCTCGTCCCACGGAACGCCGTGTCCGTCCTCGTCGGGTTCGGGCTTGATGGCGAACCACATGCCGCCGTTGACGGGGTCCGTGAAGTAGTTGGTGAGTGCTTTGACGGCGTGATCGGCGTAGCGGCGTGTGCCGGGCAGGCCCATGAGTGCGCCGAGCGAGAACACGTAGGCCATGCGGCCCGTGACAGCCAGGTCGATTGATCGGGTCGGGTCGGGCTTTCCATCAGCGTCGAGGTGCGCGAAACCAGTCGCGACGATCGCGCCTTCAGCCTCTTCAATGAGCGCCTGCATGTGGCTGCTCAGCCAACGGTTATGTTCGATGGAATCAAACCATCCCACGGTGTTCCTCCTGACGACACAGTCACGGTCTTCGGTGACCGATATCTCATAGGATAGTCGCTCGCTGGCGGTTTTGGGAAAACGTGCAGACCCCCTGTTCTCTCTCGGGGACGAGGCCGGGGCTACCCCCGCTGCCACCTGCCCTTTTGCGCCCTCCCAGCCACAACCTCGAACAAGAGAAAACAAGGAAAAGTCCACGCCCTGGGACGGCGCTACCCACAAAGCGGCGTAACGTGCAACACTGTCACTATGCATGAACGAGCTGGCACACGTGCCCTTCCAGAAGACCTCATCAACGTCGACGATGTCATCTCCGCCTACTACGACATCGTCCCTGACCCGACCGACGTGGGACAGCGCGTCGCGTTCGGAACGTCGGGCCACCGCGGCGCTTCGTTGGACGGTAAGTTCAACGAGGCGCACATCATCGCCATCACCGCGGCGATCATCGAGTACCGCGCCTCCCAGGGCATCAACGGACCGCTGTTCATCGGCCGTGACACGCACGCCCTGAGCGAGCCCGCGTGGCGCACCGCCCTGGAGGTCCTCGCGGGTGCCGGCATCGACACGCGCATCGACTCGCGCGGCTCCTACACGCCCACCCCCGCCGTCTCCGTCGCCATCCTCGGCGCGAACGGCGCACCCGCCAACCTGCGCACCGAGGGCGACGGCCTCGCCGACGGCATCGTCGTCACCCCCAGCCACAACCCCCCGCGCGACGGCGGCTTCAAGTACAACCCGCCTCACGGCGGCCCCGCCGACACCGACGCGACCGGCTGGATCGCGGCGCGCGCCAACGAGCTCCTCGACTCGGGTGAATGGAAGAACGTTCCCCGCGTGACCGGCTCGGACCTGCTGCACGACCCGAACATCAAGCCCTTCGACTACCTAGACTTCTACGTCTCGCAGCTCGACCAGGTCATCGACATCGAAGCCATCCGCAAGGCGGGCGTGCGCATCGGTGCGGACCCGCTCGGCGGCGCGTCGATCGACTACTGGGCGGCCATCGGCGAGCACTACGGCCTCGACCTGACCGTCGTGAACCCCGAGGTCGACCCGGCGTGGCCCTTCATGACCCTGGACTGGGACGGCAAGATCCGCATGGATTGCTCCTCGCCCTACGCGATGGCGTCTCTGCGTCAGGCCATGACCCCGGACGCCGAGGGCAACACCCCCTACGACATTGCGACCGGCAACGACGCGGATTCGGATCGCCACGGCATCGTCACCCCCGACGGCCTGATGAACCCGAACCACTTCCTGGCCGTCGCCATCGAGTACCTGTTCACGCACCGTCCCGGCTGGGGTGCGGATGCGGCCGTGGGTAAGACCCTGGTGTCCTCCGCCCTCATCGACCGCGTTGTGGCCGCGATGGGCCGCGACCTGATCGAGGTGCCCGTGGGCTTCAAGTACTTCGTGCCCGGCCTGCTGTCCGGGACCGTCGGTTTCGGCGGCGAGGAGAGCGCGGGAGCTTCCTTCCTGCGCAAGGACGGCACCGTGTGGTCGACCGATAAGGACGGCATCATCCTGGCGCTGCTCGCCTCGGAGATCCTGGCCGTGACCGGCAAGACCCCGTCGCAGCTGCACGAGGAGCAGGTTGAGCGCTTCGGCGCCTCCGCCTACGCGCGCATCGACGCGGCCGCCTCCCGCGAGGAGAAGGCGAAGCTCGCTGCGCTGTCCGCGGACGACGTGACCGCGACCGAGCTGGCCGGCGACCCGATCGTCGCGAAGCTGGTGCGCGCGCCCGGTAACGACGCGCCCATCGGTGGCCTGAAGGTGACGACCGAGTACGCGTGGTTTGCCGCGCGTCCTTCGGGCACCGAGGACGTGTACAAGATCTACGCGGAGTCCTTCAAGGGTGCCGAGCACCTGGCGCAGGTCCAGGAGGCCGCCAAGCAGGTCGTGTCCGACGCCTTGAACGGCTGATGCTCTGACGGCGCCCGCTCACGCGGGTTGCGCGAGGGGGGCGGCGCTCATATGAGCGCCGCCCCCCTGCTATGTTCGCTGGTCACGCGTGGCCGCGGATGTGCGCGACCGACCGTGAATGTGCGCGGCCGCGCGAGCGCCGGTTCGTCACTTGCCGGACAGATCATTCAGCCACGACGAGTCGGGAGCCTTGATCGGGCCAGCAATCTGCGACGGGTCGAGATTCTCGATTCCCTCGACGAACTCCTTCACGGTCTCCTTGACGCCCTCGACGGCCTCGTCGACCTTACCGCGGATGGGTTCGGAGATGTCAGGCGGCAGGGCGGGGCCTCCCACAATAGGATCCGGCATGCGCCAGTCTCCGGGGCGCGAGCCAAAATGGGGGTTAATCACGTGATCGGGATCGCCGATGACATCGCCCGAGTCACCGTTACCGGAGCCGTAGCTGTGGCCGCTGATACCCGAGCCATAGCTGTGGCCGCTGACACTCCCGCCACCGTTGATGATGTCGTCGATGGCCTGTCCGCCGGCGCTGTGCCCCGACAGGGCCGAGCCGATGCTGTGGCCCCTGAGCATGTTGCCACCGCCGGAGCCGGAGCCCCCACCGTAGCTGTTGCCGTCGATGATGGAACCGATGAGCTGGCTGTTCTCGTCTTCGGTGGCGATAAAGTCGCGCTCGGCAGCTTCGAGCGAGTCAGCGTGTTCATCCAGGCTCGTGCCCGTCTTGGTTGCCTGGTCCGCAAACTTATCTTCGACGCCTTGCATCTGCGACGACAGGCTCGTGCCGGGCATTGCCGAGGCGAAGGCGCTGGCTCCGCCCTCGGGGCGAGCCGAACGAACTGCCTCTGCGGCCTCGCGCGCCGTCGAAGCGAGGCGAGGGAATTCGCCGGCAACAAATGAAAGATCGCTCATCGTCCACTCCTGTGTTCATAGATGCGTGACCTGGACAATATTACCGGACGGAAACCTGATGCGCACCCATTCATCCAGGGGACCCTGACTCCCCTATCGCACATTTTTACCGCTCACACCCCTAGAAAATTGGTGACGGGGCGGCTACCTTGGCACTGTCGCCCCGCCGGGGCCCGACTCACGCCCACCACCTCCAGGAGCCCACATGAGCGAGGCACGCCCACCCGCACGCGACGCGGGACCGGATGCGCCAGCCCACGCCTCGTCGATAGTGACGAGGCCGCCCATCCCCCGCCTGCCCGTCGGCCGCCTCGCGTTCCTCCTCCTCGCCGGCATCGCGCTTCTCGCGGGACTGGACGCTTCCCTCGTGCGCCTGGGGGCGCTCGCACCCGTGGCTTCGACGAGCCTGGGGACCGTGCACGGACTCCTCATGATCTACGGGTTCCTGGGCACCGCGATCTGCCTCGAGCGCGCGGTCGCCTTGCAGTCCGACGGGCGTCGCGCGTGGGCGTACGCGGCTCCCCTGCTCACCGGCGCGGGCGGTATCAGCGCGGTCGTCATCTCCGTGAATGCGGGCGTGCGCGAGGCGCTCGCGAACCTCCCGATCCTGCGTTTCCTCGCCGCCCACCTGACCGGATTCGCGCCCGAGCGCATGATGCCCGGATTCCTCATCACCCTCGGTATGGCAGCGCTAACGTCTATCTACTGCTACGTGTGGGCGCGCAGGCAGGCCACCCACGCGGTCCTCATCCAGCTGATGGGCGCACTCATCGGGCTGGGCGGCATCCTCCTGTGGTGGCGAGGCCTCGAGACGCCGCGCGCAGTGCCCTGGTGGCTGGCCTTCCTGATCGTCACAATCATCGGCGAGCGCGTCGAACTCGCGCGACTCGCCTTCGCGTCCGGCTCCACCGAGCGGCGCATCACCGCCGAGAGCGCCGCCCTCATGGTGGGCCTGACGGTCGCGCTCTACTCCCCCACGCTCGGTTACCCGCTGATCGGGCTGAGCCTCGGCGCCCTCATGGTGGACACCGCGTGGCACGACGTCGCGCGCGGCACCGTGCGCATGAAGGGCCTGCCGCGCCTGGCCGCCGTGTGCATGCTGAGCGGCTACGCGTGGGCGCTCGTGCCCGCGCTGATGTGGATCGTCGCGCCCCCGGCCTTCGACGGGTACGGCTACGACGCCGGCGTCCACGCGATCACGATCGGTTTCGTCGTCTCGATGCTGCTGGCCCACGCTCCCGTCATCATCCCGGCGGTCGCCCGGCGCGAGGTCCCCTACCACGTCGCCATGTGGGTGCCCTTCGCGTTCCTCCAGGTTTCCCTCGCTCTGCGCCTCCTCGCGGGCGCGCGCGAGGCTGCCTACCCGTGGCGCCTGGGCGGCACCCTGGGTGTCGTGGGCGTCCTCCTGTTCGTCGCAACGACGCTGACGGTGACGATTCGCCGGGCGCGCGCGGTCTCGCGGGAACGCCGCCTCATCGACGAGGCCGACTCGCCCTCCTCGGGTCCCGCATCGTCGGGCGGAACGGAGGTGTGATGAGCAAGCCCCGCGTCCCCCGCACGGACCGCGCGACCTCCATCTGGATGTGCGTGGCGGCGGCGTGCGCCGCGATCACGATCGTCGCGCGCGGCCTCATCCCGCAGAACCTGTGGACGATGATCCACCTGATAACCCTCGGCGTCCTGTCAAACGGGATCTTCCAGTGGTCCTGGTACTTCACGCGCGCGCTCGCACACCTGGCCCCGGACGACCGACGCGCCGGGCGCGACAACACCGTGCGCATCATTGCCTTCAACCTCTCCCTCCTGCTCCTCATCGGCGGCATGTGGTCGAATCTGTGGCACGCAACCGTCACGGGTGCGACCATCGTCGGCGCGATTGCCGCGTGGCACGGGTGGGCGCTGCTCACCGCATCCCGCGAGCGCCTGGCGTCGCGTTTCGCGGTGATTATTCGCTACTACATCGCGGCGGCGTTCTTCCTGGTGGTCGGCGCGACGCTGGCCGGTTTCGTGACGGCGGCCATGTTTGACGCGAACGCGCCCGCGTGGCTGGCCTCGGCCAGGGACCGCCTGACGGTCGCCCACGCGCTGGCGGGTGTCGCCGGTTGGGTGGGCCTGACGATGGGCGGGACCCTGGTGACGCTGGGGCCGACCGCGATGCGCACGCGCATGGATCCGCGGGCCGTGTCCTTCGCGACGAGCGCCCTGCCTCTGTGGGTGGCTGCGCTCCTCGTCGCGGGTGCGGGCACGCTCGCCGGGTCGATGCGCGTGGCGTCGGTGGGTCTCCTCGTCGTCGTGGGCGCGGCGGCGCTGGGCGTCGGCGTTCCGCTCCTTCGCGCGGCCCTCACAAAGGGTCCGGCCGAGTACGGCGCGTGGTCCCTCACGCTGGGTGCCGCCTGGATTCTCGTCGCCGGCGCGGGAGCGTCCCTGCGTGCCTTCGAGGCAGCGGACGCGACCGGCCTGCGCGCGGCGTTCCTGCCGTGGCTGCCGATCCTCGGCGCGGCCGGCGTCGGCCAACTCTTCGTCGGCGCGCTCACCTACCTGATGCCCGTCGTCATCGGCGGCGGCCCGTCCGCCGTGCGCGTCGGGGTCGGCGTGCTCGAGGCCGGGGCTCCCATCCGGGAGGCGGCGCGCAACGTGGCCGCAGTGTTTGCCCTCGCCGTCGCATCCCTGGGCGGCGTGTCCGCCGAGCGCCTCACCATCGCCGCATGGGTGGTCCTGCTGGCCACCTACGTCATCGACATCATCCTCATGGCCCGCTGCGGCGTGGCCCAGGCGCGCGTCAAGCGTGCCGCCCAAACCCCCACCACCACGCAAGGAGGCCACCGTGGCTGACCTGAACCTGTCTGCGTCACCCTCATCGGGAGGAAAAACCCCGAAGTCGTCCGCTTCGACGGGCGGCTCGACGGGAACGCCGAAGCTGCGCATGAGCCCGGCGGGCGACCACTCGCCCATTAGCCGCACGGCGGGCGCGATCATCGGCGTCGTCTCCGTCGTGGCGCTCGCGCTGGCGGTCTTCCTGTCCAACCCGTCCGCGCCCACGACGTCGGGCACGGGGACCGCCTCGGGGACCACGGCCTCGTCGGTGACGCCGACCGGGCACACGACCCGCGTGTCGGTAGGCGTCGAGGGCATGGCCTTTACACCCAACCACATTGAGGTGCCGGTCGGCGATCGCCTCATCATCGACTTCACGAACTCGGGGGACCAGCGCCACGACCTGGTGTTCGAGACGGGCGTATCCTCCGGGTCCCTGGCGGCGGGCGAGACGAAGGAGCTGGATCTCGGCGTCATCGGCGGCGACGTCGAGGGCTGGTGCTCCCTGCCGGGTCACCGCGAGATGGGCATGACCCTGCACGTGCAGGCCACGGGCGCCTCCTCCTCTGGCGCGTCGTCCTCCTCGGGGGCATCGGCCTCGGGCGGCCACGCGGGACACAACCACGGTCAGGACACCACCGGCGGGCCGGCTACGGCGACCGAGCTGACCGACTACGCGGCCTCCATCGACGCGCGCGACCCCGTCCTGCCGGCGGCCACGAACGAGACCGAGCGCCACTACACGTTCACGGTCACCGAGCAGACGACCAACGTCACCGACACGCTGACCCGCCAAACGTGGACCTTCAACGGGGACGCTCCCGGCCCGATCCTGCGCGGACACATCGGCGACACCTTCCACATCACGCTCGTCAACAACGGGACGATGAGCCACTCGCTGGACTTCCACGCGGGCCTGGTCGCCCCCGACAACGTCATGCACTCCATCGAGCCCGGGCAGAGCCTCGAGTACACCTTCGTCGCGAAGAACGCGGGCATCTGGCTCTACCACTGCTCGACCGCGCCGATGTCGATGCACATCGCGAACGGCATGTTCGGCGCCGTCATCATTGATCCGACCGACCTCGACAAGGTCGACCACGAGTACGTCATGGTCGCCTCCGAGCTCTACCTGGGCGCGGACGGGCAGCCCGCAGATGCCTCGCTCCTGTCGGCCCTGCAGCCCAACGCAATGGCCTTCAACGGCGTGCCCTTCCAGTACAAGGCTCACCCGATCCAGATCAAGACCAACGAGCGCGTGCGCGTGTGGGTCATGGACGCGGGCCCCAACCTGGCGACCACCTTCCACGTCGTGGGCACCCAGTTCGACACCGTGTGGCGCGAGGGCGCCTACGTGATCCGCGGCGGCGGGAGCGGTGGCGGCTGGGGCCAGGTCCTATCCCTGGGCGCCGCCGAGGGTGGCTTCGTCGAGTTCACGCCTCTCGAGGCCGGCCACTACGCCTTCGTCAACCACGCGCTCTCCCTGGCGGAGAAGGGCCAGACCGGCGTCTTCGAGGTGACCGACTGAGCCTGTTCCTCATCCCCTGGCCACGGCCTCGTCCCCTACGGACGAGGCCGTGGTATATTGACGGCTTATCCTCCCCGTGGCACCCAGCTTGCCAGCAGTCGTCGGTCATCGCGACACCAGGTTTTTCCTCCCCCGGGCGGGGCCCGGATGGTTACGTACGCCCCATTCCTCTTGGCTTTTCCGCCTACCGACCGACGGTAGAATGAGAGGATGCTCGGTACCTATCTCGATATTCTGCGTGTCCGTCAGTCGTGGAAGTTCTCCGCGGCTGGCCTTGTGCTGCGTATGCCAATGTCGATGGTGGGCCTGTCGACGATCCTGATGGTGCGCGCCGAGTACGGCAACTACACGCTGGCCGGCGCCGTCTCGGCGGTCAACATCATCGTGATGGCGCTCTGCGCGCCCATCCTCGCGCGCCGCGTCGACCGCCACGGGCAGCTGCGCGTCATGGGCCCCGCGTGGACGATCTCGGTCCTGTCGATGTCCGCGCTGGTCGCCGCCGTCTTCATGCACGCCCCGGCGTGGACGCTCTTCATCCCGGCAGCCCTCGCGGGTGCCACGTGGGGCGCACCCGGCGCGCTCGTGCGCTCACGCTGGTCGACGATCCTGCACAAGCCCGGACAGCTGACGACCGCCTACGCCCTCGAGTCCGCGGTCGACGAGTTCGTGTACATCGTGGGCCCCGTGCTCTCCACGGTCCTGGGCACCGCGGTGCACCCCGCGACCGGCCTCATCATCTCGATCGCAAGCCTGGCAGTGGGCGGCATCCTGTTCCTATCGCGCCGCGACTCCGAGCCCGCCATCATCCCCCACGACCCGAGCGCCCCGCGCGAGTCCGTCATCCGCAAGCCCGTCGTCCTCGTCATGGCGGCGACCTACATCGGCATGGGCATGACGTTCGGTGCGATGGAAGTGTCGATGGTCAGCTTCACCGAGGAGCTGGGTACCCCCGCGCTCGGCGGCATCCTCCTCGCGCTCTTCTCGATCGGCTCACTGACGGCCGCACTCGTCTACGGTGCCCGCACGTGGCGGCGCCCCACCTGGCAGCTGTTCGTCATCGGCGTCATCGCGATGGCGATCGGCATGAGCCTGTTCCCCGTGGCGTTCAACGTCTGGACGATGGCCATCGTCATCCTCATCACGGGCCTCACCTGCGCCCCCACCATGACGAACGTCAACGTCATCATCCAAAAGTCCGTCTCCCCCGCGAAGCTCACCGAGGGCCTGACCTGGATGTCGACGTCGATCAACCTGGGCACCTCCCTGGGCACCGCGGTCGCCGGTCCCGCGATCGACGCAATCGGTGCGCGCGGCGGGCTCTTCACCATGTCGGGATCCGGCTGGGCGATGGTCCTCCTCATGCTCATCGGCCTGCCCGCGCTGCGCAAGAGCACCGCTGGCGCCCCGAAGCCGACGCTTCCACTCGACTGAGTCGCCAAGCGCCTCCGATTCTTGCGCTCCGGGTGGGGTGAGGCCCTATGATTGCCCTCATGCGCCTCCGACCACCCCTCATCGACGACGAATCGCCCTCGTTCGCGCTCGCCCTCACGGCTGGCGCGGGCGAATTCGCATCGTCTCTGCTGGTCGCTGTGATGGCACAGGGCTGGTACTACCCGGGCGTCGTCGGTTTCGGCGGCATCGGCTCCCAGCGCAGCGCCCGCATCCTCGGCCGCGTCCTCATGGCGCGCGGCGACGACGGCCGCTCGTGGCTTCAGACGCGGCGCGGGTGGCGCCAGTTTTTCAACGCCCAGGTCCCCCGCCAGCCCGTGCTCGTCACGGTCGGTAACGCGCGCAGGCTCGCCTTCGCGGACCGCGGCGGCTTCGTCGACATCACGGTCCTCGGCCACGGACTCGAGCCGGGCTGGCACGACGCGACCATCCAGGTCTTGCACGCGGGCGACGTGCGCGCCCTCGGCATGTCCGAGGACACCGCCGCGAAGCTCGCCGCCACCCTGCGCACCGCGACCCCGCTGCCCGCCCCGGCCTCGGCGATGCACGAGCGCCCCCGCAAGGGCCGCATCCGCGCCGGACGCCCCGCCCGCGTGCGCCTGCGCATCGTTTCCGACGACGAGCGCTTCGGCGTCGTTTCTGACATCGACGACACCGTCATGGTCTCCATGCTGCCGCGCCTGGTCACCGCCGCGAAGCACGCGTTCCTCGACCGCGTCTCTTCGCGCGAGGCCGTCCCCGGCATGGCGAACCTGCTGACGACGCTGACGACCTCCTCGGCCACGTCGGAGGGCGTGCCCGAGGGCACCCACTCCCCCATCATGTACCTGTCGACAGGCGCGTGGAACGTCGTGCCGACCGTTCGTTCTTTCCTGGAGCGCGCCGGTTACCCGGCAGGCGGTTTCCTCATGACGGACTTCGGCCCCTCGAACACGGGCTGGTTCCGCTCGGGCCCCGAGCACAAGCGCCGCGAGCTGCGCCGTCTGGCCCGCATGTTCCCGCACATGCGCTGGCTCCTGGTCGGCGACGACGGGCAGCGCGACCCCGAAATCTACGCGGAGTTCGCCCGCGAGTTCCCCCAGTGCGTCGCGGGCATCGCGATTCGCTCCCTATCCGAAATCGAGCAGTTCATGGCCCACGGCAGCTTCGAGGCCATGGTCCCCGACGCGCTGTGGACCGTCCCCGAGTCCATCCCCGTCTGGTACGGCTCGGACGGTGAGGCGCTCCTGGAGAATATCCGAGGTCGTGGCACGGCCGGGCCGCTGAGCGGCCGCTGAGCGGGCGCTGACCGGGCACTGATCGGGCGCTGACCGGCCACTGACCGGGCATTCCCGCCGACGTGACGCTGCTTGACGCCCCACGGGCCGCTCTCCCGTCAATTTCGCATGCAATTCCCCTGAGTGTATTTCAAGTATTGAAGTCTAATCGTTGATATTCCGCGGTTTTTGAGCGCGCGTTGATTCGTGTCGCGGGGGAATTGCATGCGAAATTTGTCTGGACCAGGCCCTGGCACGGCCCGCAGGCGCTGCAGTCAGGCCCCGCGCCTCAAAGCCCGCCCGTGCCCTCCGGTCCCTCCGCACCCTCCGGTACCTTCCAGTCCCGCCACCGCCCTCCGCACCCCCGGTGCCTTCCACACTAGTGGGGCCTGTTGTGCTGTCGTGGCTCGCTCGATCTCTGCCGCGCGTTCGGTACAAAACTCTCCCTGCTCGGCTTCTTGGTGGTGACAACGGTACAAAACTCTCCCTGCATGTAGAAAAAGCGCCAAATTAAGCCATTTCGGGCGAGCGGGGAGAGTTTTGTACCGGATATGTGGCGAGGGTGGGTGTGCTGGGAGAGTTTTGTACCGGAGGGGCCCGGTGCGGTTGTAGTTGGGCGAGTTGTGTTGTGCTCTTGCGTAGTCCTTGTGCCAGTTGGCGGGCTATGGCAGCGCCCTGCCGCCGCCCACGGGCACCGCGGCCAGGCCCTCCGTGCTCGCCGGTGCCCTCCACACCAGTTGGGCCTGGTCGCTGATGGGTAGTGCACTGGAGGGCCTACGTCTGCACGCGCGAAAAAGTTCGCCCTGCGTCCCTGTTAGATCGCGAAAGCGCGAAAAAGTTCGCCCTGCGCGCTCACAACACCCCAAATTCGGCGTTTTTGCGCTTGCCGGGCGAGTTTTTTCGCGGGAATGCCACTGGAGGGGCGGTGTTGGGCGAATTATTTCGCGCCAACCGGTCCTGTGCCCAGGACTTGTAGGTGATGCGGCGCACATCAGGTTGGTGGCGGTGGGGGTTTTGCAGCATTAGGGGCGCTCTGACGGCGCGTCGCCGGCGTGTCGCAGCTCTAATGATGCAATTCCCCCCGACTGGCGGCGGCGCGGCCGCTGTTCGAGGTGGTATGGCGCCCAAACCGCAGAACACCTCGGCGAAAAACGTTAAAAACGGGCCGCTAGTGGCGAAGTAGCCTGCGTTTTGGGCAGTTCCCGGGGGTATGGGTTGCTCGCGCACATTGTCGGGCGCCTGGCCAGGGTGGTAGCGACCCGACAGCCACATTGCGCGTTCGCACGTTAACCCCTGAGTGTGCGCGTAAACCCCTTGATACGCACGCAAACCCCTCGACATGCACGTGGGCGGGGCTGCCCAGGCTCACATGAGCGGGTTAACGTGCGCATGAGAGGGCCCACGTGCGACTTGTCGGGCCCACGTGTGCTGCCAGAGGGGCCCGCGCACGGGGCACGATGCAGGGTTCGCAGGAACGAGGCAAACACAAGCAACTAAAATCGTAACTTTCCCGCGTGACAAAGCCGAAAAGTCACCCTGCTAGCAACACGATTTGTCCATCCTTCAAGTTGGCTCACGCCACCTTCAACACCAATTTTTCCGCACCAGCAAGCCGAAAAGTCACCACAAAACCGACACGTAGTGTCCTATTACCCTTTAACCCCGAAACGATGCTCATCGACAAACGACATAAAAAGGCCGCCCCGAGGGGCGGCCTTGTCGTTGATGCGACGCGTCGATCCTACTTTGATCCGGACATCGGGCGGCACTTGGCGGGCTGCTCGATGGGATCCGTGGACTTCAGGACGCGCTGCACGTCTTCGGCGCTCATCGCGTCGTCGTAGAAGGTTCCCAGCTCGACCGTGACCGTGGAATCCTGCGCGTCGGAGAGGCGCACGTGCGCGCCGGGGAAGAAACGCGCCACCGAGTAGGCGTTATCCACCGCGTTCGGACCGGCGGTAATGCGCACCTTGCCGGTGTACTCGACGTCCGAGTTCGCGGGCTCCGCCGTCTGGAATCCAGCGGTTGTCAACATGTCCGTCGCCTTGGATGCCAGACCCTGGTGTTGCGTCGTGTTGATGACGGTGACGGACACCTGGCCGGGTGCAACGGGCTTCGCGTTCGCCGTCGGGCAGGGGATATCGCCGGTCTCGGCGTACTTGATCTTCACCGAGAAGTCGTTGCCGAAAGGAACGGGAATGATGCCCGTGAACACGAGGGAGGCCACCACCGCGGCCACTAGCATCACGACACCGATGACAGCGAACGTCGTGTTTTGACGCTGCTGACGCTCGCGCAGGAATCGCTGGCGCGGGGTGAGGGCAGTGCGGGGCGCGTTCGGAGTACTCACAGTGTCCAGCCTATCGAATGGGAGCGGCCCGAGGCCAGACAACGCCCCGTCAGGCACGTTACATCTCGCCGTCCCACAACCCCGGCGCTACAGTAAGGTCACCCTGAGTAACGGGGCCACCGCGCTACCGCGCCACGTCGCGCGAGGCGCCCCGGCCTCGTCCCTTCGTCCGACCCGAAAAGAGGACCGCGATGAGCTTCCTGGATTCCGACCTTCTCGCCCGCATCCACGAGCGCGCCGCCGACGTCGACGCCGCGAACACCTACCCCGAGGCCGACCTCGCCGACCTGCGCGAGGCCCGGTACCTGTCCGCGTTCGTCCCCACGGAGTTCGGGGGCGCGGGCCTGAGCCTGACCGAGATCGCCGCGGAACAGACCGCGCTGGCCAAGGCGGCGCCCGGCACCGCGCTGGGCATCAACATGCACCAGATCATCGTCGGGCTGGGCCGCTACCTGGTCACCCACGGCAACGCGCGCGGCGAGCAGATCCTGCGCGACGCGGTGGCCGGCGAGGTCTTCGGCTTCGGAATCTCCGAGCCGGGCAACGACCTCGTCCTCTTCGGCTCAACGACCCGCGCAACCGCGACCGCGGACGGCGGCTACTCCTTCGAGGGCACCAAGATCTTCACGTCCCTGTCCCCCGTGTGGACGCGCCTGCTGATCTTCGGGCGCGCGGAGACCGAGGAGGGCCCCAAGTCCGTGTTCGGCATCGTCCACCGCGACGACGAAGGCTACTCGATCAAGGACGACTGGAACACGCTGGGCATGCGCGCCACCCAGTCCATGACCACCCTGCTCCAGGGGGTGACCGTGCCCGAGGAGCGCATCCTGACGATCACGGACCCGGGACCGAGCGCCGACCCGGTCATCTTCGGCATTTTCTCCCACTTCGAGATCCTGCTGGCCGCCACCTACCAGGGCGTCGGCGAGCGCGCCGTCGAGGTCGCCGCCGAGCACGTGGCGAAGCGCCGCTCGGTGAAGAACCAGACGACCTACTCCAACGACCCCGACATCCGCTGGCGCATCGCCGAGGCCGCCCTCATCATGAACGCGGTCGGCCCGCAGATCCGTGAGCTTGCGCGCGATATCGACGAGGGTGTGGACCGCGGCCGTTCGTGGATGCCGCAGCTGTCCGCCGCGAAGAACGCGGCAGCCGAGGCCACGCTGCGTGCCGTCGAGCAGGCCATGCGCGCGTGCGGTGGCAGCGCCTACTACAACACGCACGAGCTCTCGCGCCTGTACCGTGACGCCCTGGCCGGCCTCTTCCAGCCCTCCGACCAGGAGTCCCTGCACGCCGCGTGGGCGAACCTCATTCTGGGCCCCATCGAGAAGGCGTAGCGCCGGAGCGAGAAGGCGTAGCACCGGAGCGAAAAGGCGTAGCGCCGGAGCAGGAACGAGGCCGGGGCACCCCGCCGCGCGGCACTAGGGTCGCGACGTGCGGCCCGAGGCGCCGTCCCACAGGACGGCTGCACCCAGGCCTCGTCGACTCAGACGGAGGGCGGGCCCGAGAATTTCCTCGGGCCCGCCCTCCGTTATGCGCGCGTCATGCGCGTGGGGTCAGTCGTTCCACGTGAACTTCTCGGGGCCGATCTCGCCGGTCGTGCCGGTCATCCAGCCGCCGCGCGCCAGCGCGAAGGACTGGCCGGTCTTCGTGTTCCAACAGCTGATGCCGTCCTGCGTGGAGTGGCAGGCGTAGTCGCCCTTCGTGGCGGCAGCGCCGTAGGCGAGGGCGTTGCCGCCGCTGGGCGAAGCGCTCTCACAGGACTGTCCAGCCTTGTCCTTCGTGGCGGTCAGGACGCCGACCTTATTGCCGGTGCAGGAGGCGAAGCCGTCCTCGGCCCAATCGGACTCGCCGATGCCGCAGCTGACGCCGTCAGCGGTGAAGGAGCAGGTGATATTGCCGGACGGCGAGGAGAACGAGTCGACGGTGATCGCACCGGCGGGGGCCGGATACTTCACGGGTTCCTCGGTCGTGGCGCTCGCAGAAGGCGTCGGGGCCGACGAGGACGAGGAGGACGACGAGCTCGGGCTCGAACCGGCCGCGGGTCCTTCGTATCCGCGCGTGAACACGTAGATGACGAAGGCGAGGAGGACCGCCGCGGTCACGGCGAGGACGCCGAGGATGACCGCCATGACGGGGAAGCCGCGCTTTTCCTTGGATTGTGCGGCGGGCGCGGCATTCTGCGGGGCGCTCGGCTGGACCTGGTAGGACGCGCCTGCACCCCGGTAGGCCTGGGGCGTGGGCTGCGTGCGCGCGGGGGTGCCCGACGCGCTGGGGTAGGACGAGCCTGCCGATGCGCTCGGGTAGACGGCGGTCGCCTCGGGATCCTGGGCGGCCTTGCCACCCATGATGGAGTGGCGCTGCACCTGGGCAACGACCTGCTCGCGCGCACCCACCTTCGGGACGGGCGCATTCGAGCCAACGACCGCGGAGTATGGGGTGGTGCGCTCGACCTGCGAGTAGGAGTTCACGCCGCCCTGACCCAGAACGTACATGCCGGACTCGGAAGTGCGGATCGAGGAGCCGGCGACGGCGCCCGACACGTCTCCATTCATGACGAGGAAGCCGTTAGAGTCGATGTAGCCGTCGTAGTCGTCGCGCGCTTCGAGAGCCGCGTTGACCTGCGGATCGTTGAACTGGTGCAACCAGTCGAGCAGCCCGCGGTAGGCGTGCGGGTGGGCGGCCACCACCGGGCGCAGCTCGGGGTAGCGGTACGCCAGCTGGCGCAGCGCTTCAGCGTCGGTCGACGGGTCCTGGGCAGCCGCCGCAGGGTCGTCGAAATGCAGCTCTTCAGCCATCGAAACTCCAGACTTCACGGTCACGAGGTTGTTACACAATACCGCGATCAGGGGTCACAAGTGAAACCTTCACCATATTTTTTCCCACCATGCGGCGCTGTCACTTGACAAAAGCTCTACGAGTCACCACGGAAGATAAATCTGTCAAAGCCAAGGGTTTCGATGTCCCGCGCGAGGGAGCGTACCTGATCGTCCCACCCCGGCCTCGTCGCACAGAACCCGTCCGGCGTCCCCATGTCGCGCGCCTGCTGGAGAGCGAAGGTCCTCGCCCCCATCTCGCGCGCCCGTGCCGCCACCTCGAAGCCGTCGGCGGGACCATCCGGGTAGACGGTCAGGCGCACCTCGTGGTCCACCTCAGGGTGCGCCAGGACGATACCCAGCGACTCCCACGCGCGCTCGCCCGCGCCCGCTCGCCCGGCCACGGCCTCGTAATTGCCCCGGGTCGCCTTCACGTCGATGCCCACCCAATCGACGAGGCCCGCGTCCAGCAGGTCCGCCAGGCGGCGCGGGTAGGGGCCCGCGGTGTGCAGGCCGACGCCGAAACCCAGCTCGCGCACGCGCGCCATCGCCGCCCCGAGCGCGATCTGGCGGGTCGCCTCGCCGCCCGAAAACACGACGCCGTCCAGGAGGCCGCGCCTGCGCGCCAGCAGATCCTCAAGCTTGCTCCACGCGACCACGCCCGGGATGCGCGGGTCGATGATCGCGCTGTTGTGGCAGTACGGGCACGCCCACGGGCACCCCTGCAAAAACAGGGACGCCGCGAACTTGCCCGGCCAGTCCACGGTCGACATCGGCACGAGGCCCGCGATCTGCAGGTCGTCCGGCGTCCACTCGCGGTTCGCTCGCCCCCCGACGAGGCCGGGGCCGCCCAGGCTCAGCGTGCCCTCCCGGGGAGCCCCGGCCTCGTCAATCGGGGGACGGGCGCCCACGTCAGCGGCTCCCCGCGGGTGGGAACGCGCTGACGAGCTCACCGTGCGCATCCGCGGCGGTCTCGGAGAACATCTGACGCTCGTGGTACTCGCCCTTCTTGCCGATGTTGAAGGACTGGACCGGACGGAAGTAGCCCATCACGCGCGTCCACACCTCGCAGGCCTGCGGCTCGGCATCCGGGTGGGCGGCCGCGCACTTGTCGCACGTGAAGTGCTCGCCGGCCAGGTAGCCGTGGACCGGGCAGATCGAGAAGGTCGGCGTGATCGTGATGTAGGGGACCTTGAAGGCCGTCAGCGAGCGGCGCACCATCTCCTTGCAGGCCTCGCCCGAGGAGACGCGCTCGCCCATGTACAGGTGCAGGACCGTGCCGCCCGTGTACTTGCCCTGCAGGACCTCCTGATCTTCAAGCGCCTGGAAGGGGTCATCCGTGTAGGCGACCGGCAGCTGCGAGGAGTTCGTGTAGTACGGCTCGTCGGGCGTACCCGCCTGAATGATGTCGGGGAAGCGCTTGCGGTCCTCCTTCGCGAAGCGGTACGTCGTGCCCTCCGCGGGGGTGGCCTCCAGGTTGTACATGTGGCCGGTGGCCTCCTGGAGCTGGACCATGCGCTCGCGCACGCGGTCCAGGATGCGCACGCACATGTCGAAGCCGCGCGGATCCGTCAGGTCGTAGGCGTCGTCACTGAAGTTGCGCACCATCTCGTTCATGCCGTTGACGCCGATCGTCGAGAAGTGGTTATCGAGCGTGCCCAGGTAGCGCTGCGAGTAGGGGAAGAGGCCGTGGTCCATGTGGTACTGGATGGTCTCGCGCTTGATTTCGAGGGACTTCGAGGCCAGGTCGATGAGCTCGTCCATGCGCGCGACGAGACCCTCCTCGTCACCCTTGTACAGGTAGCCGAGGCGCGCCATATTCAGCGTGACCACACCGATCGAGCCCGTGAGCTCCGCCGAGCCAAAGAGGCCGTTGCCGCGCTTGAGGAGCTCGCGCAGGTCCAGCTGCAGGCGGCAGCACATCGAGCGGATCATGTGCGGGTCCAGGTCGGAGTTAATGAAGTTCTGGAAGTAGGGCAGGCCGTACTTCGCGGTCATGTCGAAGAGGGCGTCGACATTCTCGCCCTCCCAGTCGAAGTCGGGCGTGATGTTGTAGGTCGGGATCGGGAACGTGAAGACACGGCCGTCCGCGTCACCGCCCGTCATGACCTCGATGAACGCGCGGTTGATGAGGTTCATTTCCCGCTGCAGCTCGCCGTAGGTGAAGTCGACGACCTCGTCGCCGATGAGGGGGTGTTCGTCCGCGAGGTCGTCCGGGCACGTCCAGTCGAAAGTGAGGTTCGTGAAGGGGCACTGGCTGCCCCAGCGCGAGGGCACGTTCAGGTTGTAGATGAGCTCCTGCATGCACTGCACGATCTCCTCGTACTCCATGTTGTCCAGGCGCACGAAGGGCGCCATGTAGGTGTCGAAGGAGGAGAACGCCTGGGCGCCCGCCCACTCGTTCTGGAGGGTGCCGAGGAAGTTGACGATCTGGCCGCACGCCGAGGAGAAATGCTTGGGCGGGGCCGAGGCGATCGCGCCACCCACGCCATTGAAGCCCTCCTGGATGAGGCGCTTGAGCGACCAGCCCGCGCAGTATCCGGCGAACATGTCGAGGTCGTGAATGTGGTAGTCGCCCTCGCGGTGCGGCGCGCCAATCTCGGGCGTGTAGACGTGCTCAAGCCAGTAGTTGGCGACGATCTTGCCCGCCGAATTCAGGATCAGGCCACCCAGCGAATACCCCTGGTTCGCGTTGGCGTTGACTCGCCAATCGGAGCGATCGAGGTACTCCTCGACTGTTGCAATAGCGTCGACGTCGTATCGGGGTGCGGTCATTGTTCTGGTCCTGTCTTGATTCCGCTTTTTCGCTGCGAGCATGGGGTTTCTATTCATTGTCGGCGGCTGCGGGAGCCTCTGGCCTTGCCGTTGCTTCGGTGGGCGGCGGAGCCAGCAGTGCTGTTCGGACGCGTGATCGACACGTCGTGAACACTGCACCCTCGTGGGGCGAGGTCGTGGCACTGTGGGTGATGGAGGTTTTCTCCGCCCGATGCGCCCCTCCCCTAGATCTAGGGATACGTGACCACGAATCACTAGATCTAGTGTTTGAGCCGAACAACAACCACAATATCTAGTGTCAAACGTGTGTCAGAAATACGACGCGCGCGACGCCTCGTTCCCCTCATCACGTGCGCGCTTTTTCAGGATCCATCGGGGACCTACGTCCCGACGCGAGGCTGCGTCCGGTCGCACGCGAGACCGCATGACCATGCGACCAGACAGTACGCCCCACGCTCCCTACATCCCAACCTCACCCCGATCCGACCCCATCCTCACCCCACCCTCGCTCCACCCTCGCACTCCACGCCCCAACCTCACACTCCCCACCCAAAATTCCGCATGCAATTCAATTACTTTAAACTTCAATATCCCCCACAAACGTTGCAATTCCAACGACCACAATTCAATATTTGAAATAGACCCAGGGGAATTGCATGCGAGATTGTTGGGAAACCATGGCACAACGACCGTCGCCGCCACACCGTCACCACCACCACGAAGCGCAGAGGCCGCGACCGGAAACCCGGCCACGGCCTCGTCGAGGAAGCGGAACGAATCAGACGAGGAAGGGCAGCTTCTTGACGAGTCCCAGGCCCTTCCACCACGCGCCCAGGCCAAGCGTGTCGCCCGCACTGGTGAGCGGAATCAGGATGAGGACGAGCGCGTAGACCAGATGCTCGTTGACGACCGGATTGAGGGAGCCCCACACCCACGGCGCGACGGCCGCATACATGAAGCCCAGCATGACGACGCCCGCCACGGCCGCGAGCCGCGTGCCGATTCCCAGCAGGAACGCCAACCCGATCCCCAGCAGGCCCAGCATGAACAGCCAATCCATCGCGGGTACGGCGAGGGACTCGAAGAAGGAAGCCAGAGGCTTACCGGTCGTCGCACCCGTCAGGTAGCTCTGCGCCGGGGTTCCACCGTTGATCCACGCGCGCGACGGGCCCGTCGAATAGTGCAGGCCGAATGTCTTATCCACGAACGACCACAGGAAAATGAAGCCGACCGCGATGCGCAGCAGGGCCAGGACGAAGCGCGCGGGCTTGGAGGTGACGACGGCTGATGCGGGACGAGGCATAGCGGCCCTTTCTGGTGATCTGCGGTTGGTGGCGGGGTTGGGGCGCCGACGGCGGGGCCACTGCCTGCCAAGTCAGCAGCTCGATAACCCGCCGCCATTATCCACCGCTAGAGTCATGTGGGGCTAGTTACGTCACGACGTCCGATGCCTGTCGGCAGCAAACTGGTAATCCGCAGTGGTTCCGGTGGTTTCGCGAAACCGGCCCTGCGCACCTGATTCGACGGCCCGGTACAAAACTCTCCCTGTTCGCAGCCCTCGCGGGTCGAACCGGTACAAAACTCTCCCAGCACACCGAAAAACGCCGATTTTGGGCCATTTGACGCCAGCAGGGAGAACTTTGTACCGCTCGAGCCACCAACAACCCGAGCAGGGAGAACTTTGTACCGCTCGAGCCACCAACAAACCGAGCAGGGAGAACTTTGTACCGCATGCACGTCCTGGCCGCGGTGCCGGTGGGCGGCAGGGCCAGCACTCAGCAAAATTCGCATGCAATTCGATTGCATGAACTTTCAACAAAGTCCAGAAACGTTGCAATTCCAACGATATGAATTCAAAGTTTGAAATAGCCAAAGGGGAATTGCATGCGAAATTGCTGGGCCGACGGGCCAGGACGCGGTGGCAGGTCACGATGGCAGGCCGCGGGGCCTGGCTGCGGTGCGCGTGGGCGGTGGCAGGGCCTGGCCGGGCTTCGAGACGACGCGCCGAGCGAAGCTCGCGGCGCGGACGGCTCGCGGGCGGGCCGCCGCCCACGCGCACACCAAGCAGCCCGGCCCGACCAGGCACATAAAGCGGCACCACAAGCACGGCAGCACATCAACCGGAGCCGCCAGGACCGCCGGATTTACTCGCCCGCGAGCCGGTCGACCTGGTGCATGATGAGGCCGCACGCGGCGCTCACCCACGCGACGGCGGCCACGCCGAGGACGCGGGATCGCCAGGGGCGCACCTGCAGGAAGTCCTCGAAGCCGTACCCGGATCCGGGGGATGCGGCGGACATGCTGAAGCCCCACATGGCAGCGCCGGTGGCCAGCAGGGCGATCACGATGAGCCCGAGGCTCACCCACATCATGACGCGTTGGACTTTCGCGCCGTGCCGGGGCCGCCGTTCGATGGGTGAGAGGGCGAGCGCCCACGCGCCTGCGATGAGGACCGCGGTGATGACGTCTGAGGGCCGGTGCCAGCCTTCCATCATGACGGACACGCCCATGAGGGATGTCCACGCCCACCCGATCCACGCGGATGGGCTGCGGAACCATTGGGGGGCGACGACGATGAGGGCGAGCGAGAGCGTGACGGCGACGGTCGTGTGCCCGGAGGGCAGGGAGTTGCCGGCGCCCGTGGTGACGCCGAGGTTGGGGCGGGTGAGGATGTAGTCCTTGAGGATTTGGGTTGTCACGTTTGCGCCGATGACGGCGCCGAGGGCGCGCCCGGCGAGGGTGGGTCGGCGCCTCGCTGCGGCGACGAGGGCGACGACGAGGCCGGCTGCGACCATGACGGGCACGGACACGATGCCGGTGATGAGTGTGGAGAAGGCTTCGTAGCGGCTCGCGGAGCGCATGGTGCCTTCCATGAGGATGGTGTCGAGGACTTGCCCGGGCGCGGTTGCGAGCGCGACGTGGCTGATGAGCATCGTCAGCAGCAGGCAGGTGGCGACGCCGCCGAGGCGTCGGGCGAGCTTGCGTCGATACCAGGAGTCGGAGGTGAGGCGACGAGGCCGGGGCCCGTCCGCCGCAGGCGTGTCGGCGGGTGCGGGGCTGGGGGTGCGCCCTCGGGTGGGTCGCGGGGTCGCGGGGGCGCTGTCCTCGCGGGGCGCGCGGCCCGCTGCTTCGGCGGGTGCCGACGAGCGTTTGCGGGGGCGCACGGGGCGTGAGCCTTTGGTGTAGGACTCGTCGACGGTCGGGTCGGAGGGCAGGGCGGCGTTGGGGTCGTCCATGGTGTCCTCCGTTCGTGTCGATAGCGTATTCCGCCTCCACTGTAGTGGAGTGGGGGGCGGGCGTGTGGATTGGTTCGGGTTTGATGCGAATCGAAGGCAAGCACACAGCGGTGGTGGAAAGCGCACCTACCCGAGGCCTCGTCCCGGGCAGTGGCACATACGGTGTACACCAGGGGGAACACACGGCGCCCCGGGTCTGCATGCGCGGCACGCCCCTGGCCGGCACGCGCACGAAAGTTGTCAGACAAGGTGGGCGCGCGCGGGACAGAGGCCTCGGTTACAGTGGGGGTGTCCGATCCATACGTGTCACGCGGGAGTTGTCAGTGGCTGCATCTTCACCTGTCAGCACCGATCGTATTCGTGATTTGTTGCGTTCTCGCGATGTGCGTTTCGGCGACTACAACGAGGGCGAGCTGGCGTATTTGACGCCGAATGCCGCGTTTTTCTGGAATGCGACGAACCCTCAGATTCTGCAGTTGCGCGCTCAGTGGCGCGGGATTGCGCGCACGCCCGAGCAGTTCGGCGAGCTGGCCCGCGAGGTCGCGGCCTGCAATTCGACGCGCACGGGCCCGAAGGCGTACCTGGCTCCCCTGGAGGATGGCTCGCAGTATGGCTTGATCGCGGAATGCAACGTCGTGGTGATGTCGGGGCTCACTCAGGCGCAGTTGGATAATTTCTTTGAGACGTCCATGTCGATGATTATGGGTTTTTTCGCGGATCTTGAGGTGACGTTGCCCGGGTTCGTGGATTGGGATTCCCAGGGTCGGGAGGCTTCGCTGTGAACGTTCCGTACGTGGTTCCCGAGGATGAGGTGACCCCTTACCCGGCTAATTTTGAGCGGGTCGTTCAGGCCGTGCGCGAGATGGGCTATGGGCTGGATGTGATCGAGAAGGGTCACGCTGCGGGCGCGATTTTCGACGATGTTCCGTTCCTGGTGTCCTTCGATACGGCGGGGCGTTTCCTGTCGATTCGCGCGCTGTGGGAGTCGGATCTGCCGGCGGAGAGCGCGGAGCCCGCTCTGTTCGCGACCGCGGACAATTGGAATCGCGAGAAGTATTTCCCGACGGTGTACACGTCGACGTCGCCGGAGGGGACGCTGGGCGTGTACGCGGATTTCGTGGTGGACACGGAGGCTGGCCTGTCGGATGTGCAGCTGCGTGACGCTATTTCGTCGGGTATTTCGACGGGTATCGCGGCGATCCAGTACGTGAAGGAGTCCGCCTCCGAGGCTCTGGGGCTCGGTGAATCCGGGCGCGGATGAACGCTGATCGCTGCGCTTCTCCCGACTCGCACGAGGCCGGGGCGGGTTCACGCGAGCACGCGCGCCTTGACCCGGACACAGGGAAGTCGGCGTCACCTCGAGGTGAGGCGGATGATCGGGTGCCATCGAGCACCGCTGCCGCGCCGGACCTCGCCTCGTCTCCCTCCCCCGCCGACCTGCTGGCGGTCTTGGAGCGCCTGAGCGCCGGGGATGATCGGCTGCTCGGCCACGTGACGCTGCCGGGACGATCAGGGCGGATCGCGGATTGGCCGCAGTGGGTCAGCCCCGCGGTCGTGGACGCGTGGGCGCGCCGGGGTGTGGAGCGCCCGTGGATTCATCAGCGTGAGGCCTTGGATGCGCTGCGCGAGGGCCGTGACGTCGTGCTCGCGACGGGCACGGGCTCAGGCAAGTCCCTGGCCGCGTGGACGCCGATCCTCTCGGACCTGGTGGAGGCCGAGGATTCGTCGCGCATTTCCGCGATTCATCGCCGTCCGACGGCCCTGTATCTGGCTCCGACGAAGGCTCTGGCGGCGGATCAGCTGGCCTCGCTCATGGCGCTGCTCGGCCAGGACGACAAACCCGCCGACGCGCAGGCGAGCGCAGACGCGGAACAAAGCCAAGGCCTCGTCGATGAGAGGCTGCGCCGCGTGCGCGCGACGACCGTGGACGGGGACACGCCGCGCGAGGCGAAGGAGTGGGCTCGCGCGGGCGCCGATCTGATCCTGTCGAACCCTGATTTCCTGCACTACGTGATGCTGCCGTCGCACCAGCGGTGGTCGCGGTTCCTGGCCTCGCTGCGCCTCATCGTCATCGACGAGGCCCACCATTGGCGTGGCGTCACCGGCTCGCACATTGCGCTGGTCGTGCGCCGACTGCTGCGCGTCGCCCACCACTTGGGCGCGGATCCGCGCGTCGTCATGCTGAGCGCGACGGTGCGCGACGCTGGGTCTGTCGGGCGCGCGCTGACGGGGCGCGATGCGGTCGCGATCACCGAGGACGGCTCACCCGCGGGCGCCCACGAGCTGGTCCTGTGGCAGGGCGCGGTCATGGCCGACGAGTCCGAGGTCGATATTTCTTCCTTCCTGGAGGCCCTCGACGCGCCTCCCGGCACGGCCACCCTCAAGGTCCCGATCGTGCGGCGCAGCGCCGGGGTCGAGGCCGCCAACCTGGCCACCGCCTTCGTCGAGGAGGGGGCGCGCCTGCTCGCCTTCGTGCGCTCGCGCGCGGGGGCCGAGGCCGTGGCCGCTCAGGTGCGCGATCGGCTTTCGGCGCGTGGTTCCGCGAACGCCGGCCGGGTGGGCGCGTATCGCGGCGGTTACCTTCCCGAAGAGCGCCGGGCGCTCGAGGAGGCGATTCGCACGGGAGGCGTGCGGGCGCTCGCGACGACGTCGGCGCTCGAGATGGGCCTGGATATCTCGGGCCTGGACGCGACGATCACGGTCGGCTGGCCGGGTACGCGCGCGTCCCTGCGCCAGCAGATCGGTCGCGCGGGTCGCGCGGGCGCGCCGGGCACGTCCGTGCTCATCGCGTCGGACAACCCGCTGGACGCGTACCTGGTGCGCCACCCGGAGCACATTCTCGGCGAGGTCGAGGCCTCTGTCATCGACCCCTCCAACCCGTGGGTGCTGGCCCCGCACGTCGCTGCGGCAGCCGCAGAAATACCGATCACTCCGTCCGATATCACCTACTTTGGCCCGGAACTGCGAGGCGTCACCGAGCGCCTCGTCGCCGACGGCTATCTCAAGCGCAGGCCCGCCGGATACTTCTGGGACGCCACCAGGCCCGAGCGCCCCAGCGACCTCACCGACCTGCGCGGCACCGCCGGGGACGTCCAGATCGTCGACTCGGCCACCGGCACCGTCATCGGCACGATCGACCAGGCCTCCGCCGACGCCCACGTCTTCCCCGGCGCCATCTACATCCACCAGGGGCGCACCTTCCACGTCCTGAGCCTCACCTCCCTCACCACGCCCACCGCACCCGCCGCCCAGGGATGGCCGCGCGCACTCCTGCCCGAGGCCGGGGCCGGCACCCAGGGAACGGACCACCTCGGGGGCGGGGAGCGGGAGGGGGCCCAGGCCTCGTCGATCATCATCCCGCCCGCGCGGGCAGACGACGCGCGCGTCGCCCTGGTCGAGGAGGTGCGCACTCCCCTGCGCACGCGCTCGGCGACCCACACAAGCGTCGAGGTGTGCGCCATCGACGAGACGTACGTGTGCGGGGACGGCACGGTCACCTGGCATCACGGGCCGACAAACGTGTCGACGCGGGTCACCGACTATGATCTGCTGCGCCTGCCCGGGCTCGAGTTCATCCGCAACATCGAGCTCTTCCTGCCCACCCACACGCTGCCCACGAAGTCCACGTGGTTCACGCTCACTCCGGCGGCGCTGGCCGCGATGGGGATCGAGGCCGCGGACCTGGCGGGCACGCTGCACGCGACCGAGCACGCGATGATCGGGATCCTGCCCGTCGTCGCGACCTGCGATCGCTGGGACCTGGGCGGCCTGTCCACCGAACTGCACGACGACACGGGCGCACCCACCGTGTTTATTCACGACGCGTTCCGGGGCGGCGCCGGACACGTGCTCGCCGGCTTCAAGAGCGCGCGGGCGTGGGTGGCCGCCACTCTCGAGGCCGTGTCCTCCTGCGATTGCGAATCCGGATGCCCGCGCTGCGTCCAATCCCCCAAGTGCGGCAACGGCAACGAACCCCTGTCCAAACAGGGCGCGATCACGCTGCTCACCTATCTTCAGGAGCGCGCGCCGGGGGTGTGAGAGGCGCACTCGCACCGCCGTCACTCGCGGACGGCTCGGCCTCGCACTGAAGACACCCGAACCCGCACCGGAGATACTCACGCAAGGCTCGACCCCACACCGTAGATACTCGAAGGGGCCGACCCTGAGGCCGACCCCTTCGAGTATCCCATCAACACAGTGCAAGTCTTCCGATGCGCTCCCTTTCTCGGCTCACCCTTGGTGGGTGTCGCCCTTGGCTTGATGACTATTAATGTACGTACCTCACCTGTGGGAACCATTGAACGAAGCTGGCAATTTCCTGAGAATTTCTCAGCTTCCGGGTCCGGCTCGCGCCTTCGCGCGCAGAATCGTTGATATTCCGGCGATTCTGACGCTCTGCGTGGCAACGACGAGACAATCACTGCCTCGTACTTCGCAGGATTGGAGTGCGACTCCGTTCGCCGCGGCGACGGAGGAGGCGGCCGCGCACGGCCGTTCTCCCACGTCCTCCCAGGGTGCCGTTGCCGATTGTTCGGCGCCCGCTAAGGCCGCCAGGTCGGCGACGGCCTGCAGGCGCCCCTGCTCGCGGTGCGCGGCGCCCACCCCACCGAGGACCACAGCGAGCGCG
The DNA here is from genome assembly GCA_000411415.1 of Actinomyces sp. HPA0247. Lineage (GTDB taxonomy): Bacteria > Actinomycetota > Actinomycetes > Actinomycetales > Actinomycetaceae > Pauljensenia. The sequence continues at coordinate 685,665 of KE150450.1, forward strand.
AGCGCGAGGACGATCAGGGCTACGGAGTTGATGGTCCCGGATCCGTGCTCCCCGCACAACGCGCGCGGATCGCCCGCCCCCTCAGGGTCGCTCCCAGGAATGGCCGCCCCCTGTTCGGGGATCACGGCAGGGCCCCCTCGTCGATGGTCGTCACCGAGCATCGAGCCACACCCCCGACCCAACCGGCGGCGCCGCGGTAGGGGGCGGTGCCGGTGACACTCACCCAGCCGTCGGCTCGGCTCACCGCGTAGGAGCCGGGGGCGTACGCGGCCGATGCCGCCGCCTGCGGATCCCCCTGCCCGATCGAGGCGGCCCTCGCCCCCTCGCGCACTGCCTGGCACAGGGATGCCCCCGTCAATCCGGCCTGCGCGACCGCGACGATGACGCCGATGACGGCCGTGACGGCGAGGAATCCGATGGCGTGCTCGACGGTGACGTATCCGTGATCGCAGCGCTTCATCGGGTGTTCAGCGCCTCCTGGATGATGGATTCCAGGGCGGCGCGCACGGCGTCCGATTTGAGGATCACGATGAGGAGTCCCGCAAATCCTGCGGCCGCGATGGTCCCGATCGCGTACTCCACGGTGGTGGCTCCCTCTTCCGGGTCGGCCGGGTCCGCGTGGGATTCCCCTCCCCGGCCCGCCGTCATGTGATGGGCCGCGTCCTGCAGGGCGCTCATCGCAGCGAGCTGAGCGCGCGTGGCCGCGGATTCGATTCTGTCGATAATCATCATTGATCTGTCCTTTCATCTGCGCGCCTATCGACGCGTGTGGCCAGTGTGCGCGCCACACCTGCCCCGATTCCATGTGGATTCGGACCCCTGTGGATAACTCACGAGCGCCACAAAGCCCTGTGGATAACGCCTACATGTCGAGGCCGCCGGTGAGGGTGGCGAGCAGGGGCGCAATCCCGAGCGCGAGGAATGCGGGGAGGAAGCAGGCGCCCAGTGGCCCGACGAGTCGGACGCTGAGTTCTTCGGCGCGTGTTTTCGCCTCCGCCAGGCGCGAGCGGCGTTCCCACGAGGCGCTGCGCGCGAGCATCGTTTCGGGTGCGTTTCCGCTGGTCCAGGACGATTCGAGGGCGTCGCGCAGCGGGTGCGCCCACTCCGGGGTCTCTTCCCAGGCCTCGTCCCATGGGACGCCGAGCCGCAGGGCATGGGCCGTCCACGCGAGGGATTCTCGCGCGCAGGCGGCGGCCAGGGCGTCGAGGACGCGCGGGATCGCGGCCCCACAGGCGAGGCCGGCGGCGACGAGGTCGCAGGCCAGGGCGGGGTCCGTGTCCTCGTCGACAGATCGGGCTCGCGCGAGGATCCGGCGGCACGAGGCGATGCCGGCCACCCAGGCGGCCACGCCGAGCAGCGCGCAGATTCTCCCGACGGTCGCTCCCGTGTAGAACTGCCAGGGCGAGGCGCCCAGGGCGAGCGCGCTCACGATTCCGACGAGGGGAAGCGCGGCGAGGACTCGCGCGGACATGAGGGGACCGGCGGAGGCGACGCGGCGCGCTTCCGCGACGGACTGGGCATCATCGATACTGTCCCCGATGGCGTCGAGGATGTCGGCCATGGGCGCGCCGAGGCCGTGGCTGAATCGGCAGGCCAGGGCGACGGAGGCGGCGGTGCGACGAGCGGCCGCGTCTGGGGCCCGGGCGCGCACGGGGAGCTCCCACCGCGGCGGCTCGCGCGCCCATTCGTCGAGGATGGGCGGGTAGGACGCGCTTTCAGGCATGATTCCGCCCGCGCCGATGCGCGCCAACGCGAGGCCCCAGGCGGCGGAGGTCGGGGCTCCCGCGCGCAGGCGCGTCGCCACCTCGGCGACCAGGAGGGAGAGCTCGCGCGCCTGAGGCACGCCGCAGGCACGCCCTCGATGCCGCCCGTTTTCTCCCCTGCCCGCGCATCTGCGCAGGCGGCGCATCCACGCGCGTCCGGCAGATTGACGAGAACCGGCAGGGCGCATCCACGCGCGCACGATGCGACGCTCGTGCACGACGCGCCAGGCGGCCGCGAGCGCACGAGACACCAGCATGAGCGCGCACAGCACGAGCACGCACGCGAGCGCGCGATCGGCTGAGCGCTCCACGACGGAGCGACCGCCACTGAGAACGGCCATCCAATCGGCACCCCACCTCATAGTCCGGCCTTTCGTGCGAGGGACGCCCAGGCCTCGTGAGTGGTGACCTGTCCTGAGGCTGTGACGCTGAGCGCGACCGCGCACTCGAGCGACCCGCGAGCGCGCGTCAGCACCCCGACCTCGGATACCCAGCGGTGCCCGCAGGGGGATCGTCGCATGTGAAGGACGGCGTCGAGGGCGCTGGCGGCCTGGGCGGCAACGGCTTCCTCGCCCATGGCGGCGAGCGCGCCGAGGGCGGAAAGGCGCGCGGGCACGTCTCGCGCCCCGTTCGCGTGGATGGTCGCCCATCCGCCGTCGTGTCCCGTGTTGAGGGCGGTCAGGACGTCGCGCACTTCGGGGCCTCGGCATTCACCCAGGACGAGGCGGTCGGGGCGCATGCGCATGGCCGCGCGCACGAGGTCGGACAGGGTGACGGCGCCTCGCCCCTCGACGTTTGGCTTGCGTTCGACGAGGTGGACGCAGTGCGGGTGGGCGGGGGCGACCTCGGCGACCTCCTCGATGCACACGATGCGCTCAGAGGAGGGGACGAGGGAGAGGGCCGCGCTCAGGAGGGTCGTTTTGCCGCTGCCGGTGGCGCCGGAGACGAGGACGTTGGCGCGCGAGGCGACGAGCGCTCGCAGGAGCGGGCCGAGCGCACCGGGCAGTGTCCCGCAGGCTTCGAGATCCGCGATTCCCAGCCGACGCGTGCCGAGCACGCGCAGGGAGATGAGCGTTCCCGACCCGGAGACGGGTGGCAGGACCGCGTGCAGGCGCACGCCGCCGGGCAGGGTGCCGTCGGCGATGGGGCTGGCGTCGTCGAGGCGCGCCCCGCACGCGCTCGCCAGTCGGATCGCGGCGTGGCGGGCGTCGGCCTCGTCGTGGATGCCGACGTCGACGCGCGCGAGTCCGCCTCCCCGCTCGGCCCACGCGTGAGCGCCGTTGATGAGCACGTCGGTGACGCTCGGGTCGTCGAGGAGGCGCGCGAGGGGCGGGTCCATCCCGCGCTGCCGGGCACGCAGGGTCTCGAGGGCGTCGGCGGCTTCGCGTGCGCCGCACCCGGGTCGTGACGTGTTGGCGATCGCCCCGGCGGGCGCGGTGCCGCGGGCGAGGAGTCTCAGGGCGCTACGCACGAGCCACCTCCAGGCGCACAGTCTCGTCGCGCGCGAGGGAACGCCCACGCAGGGGCGTCGGTTCGAGGGAGGCGAGGGCCCGGCGGAGAGCACGCAGATCGCGGCCCGGTCGCGTCGGCGCGCGCAGGATCGGGCGCGGCGCACACGCGGACAGCCCCGGGCTGCGCCCCCTGCGACCAGTTGACACAAGCGTGATCGCGGGGCACGGCGGAGGATGACAGGCGAGGCTCGCGGCCATCGCCGCGGCACCCTCCAGGTCTGGGCGCGTCACGAGGACGAGAGCATTCGCGTGAACGGCGGACGTGCAGCGCGCAGCCCGGTCATCCCATCGTCCCGCGTCCACGATGAGGGGAGCGTGCAGGGACCGGCAGGCGGCGGCGACGCGCGGGTCATCGGCGCTGGCACCGCCGCGCGCGTCCCCGACGAGGGCCCGCACTCCGCTGAGGATGGGCAGGTGATCGCGCAGCGACGGCAGATAGCAGTCCTCCCCCGGGGCGAGGTCCGCCCACCGCACGCCGGGGACATCGCACTCGGGGGCGCGAGCAAACCCGGGCACAGACCCGGAGGCGTCAACGACGACCACTCCCCGCTCCCGCCCACGTTCACGATGCCTCGCCCCACGCCACCACCGCTCTCGAACACCGCGCCGACGCCCCTGCTCCCCGGCCAGCAGCCGCACGACGCTCGTCGTGCCCACCCCGCCGCAGATCCCGGCGACCACCCACACCGCGCCGGGCATCGCCCACCGGTGGCAGGCCTCGGCGATGAGGGAGACGAGGAGCGCCGTGTCCCCGGGCAGACTCACCTGCCCCTCTCCCCCAACGCGCACGCAGGGCACGCCGACGGGCACGGGCGCGCCTGGCGAGGCGAGGACCAGCAGCGCGCTGGCCGGGTTCGAGCACACCCGCGCCCCGGCGAGTTCCACCGCGTCACGGGCGCACTCCAGGTCGGGCGGGGCGAGGCCGACGAGGGCGACAGGACCCCGATTCGCGGCATCGTGCGTCTCATCATGCATGTCCATGCAGCTACGCTGCGCCCACCAGAACCCTCCCGTCCACCCGCGCGCGTGCCCCTGTGGACAACGCAGACCCAAAATGCCACCCTGTGCATAGAAGGGGCCCGACGGAGGACCCTGTGGATTGAGCCAACGCTGGAGTAGACGCATGGTACGCGCGGCCTTTTTCGACCTGGATAAGACGATTCTCGACACGTCCTCGAACGTGGCGCTTTCGGGACCGTTCATCGAGGCCGGGCTCATGAACCGCCGCACCGCGATCACCTCCGTCCTCGTGCAGCTGCCCTACCTGCTCACGGGAGCTGACGAGTCGCGCATGGAGCAGATGGCGCAGGCGCTGGGGCGGATGGGACGCGGCTGGAACGCCGCATTCCTCGAGGCCACGGTCGAGGACGCGCTCGAACGCACGATCCAGCCCGTCTGCTACGCACAGGCGCTCGCGCGCATCGAGCAGCACAAGCGCGCGGGCGACGTCGTCGTCATCGCGTCGGCCTCGGTCGAGCAGGTGGTGCGCCCGATCGCCCACATGCTGGGGGCGGATGAGGTCCTCGCTTCGCGGGCGGCCGTCGACGAGGACGGGTGTTTCACGGGCGAGATCACGCACTTTAACCAGGCGCAGGGCAAGGCGGACGCCTGCGAGGCCTTGGCTCGCGCGCGCGGCTGGGACCTGTCGGAGTGCTCGGCGTATTCGGATTCGGTGTCGGACGCGCCGCTCCTGCGCCTCGTCGGCCATCCCTACGCGGTTAACCCGGACCGCGGCCTGCGCGAGATGGCGCAGCGCGAGGGTTGGCCCACGCTCACCTTCACGTCCACGGTGCGCGTGTTGCCGCGCGAGGTCCCAACCCCCGCGAAGGTCGCGGTTCCCTTCATCGCTGGCGTCGCCGTGGGTGCGGCGGCCTGCGCGCTCCTGCGCCGCTAGGAGGCTGCGCCGCTGACACGAGCGCAGATCGGACGGATCGGACGAATCGCGCAGATTTAGGAGAGTCTGCCCGCCTGCACGTGGCGTGCGACGTCGCGCCCCACCTGGGCCCCGTAGACGATCCCCGCGCAGTAGTGGGTGATCCACCTGGCCAGGCCGGCCTCGTCGGCGCTCACCCACCCGGCGAGCTCCCGCCCCGCGCGCGCGGGATCCAGCGCGTCGTAGGCGCTCGGCACGCACACGCCGGTCGGGTCGACACCGCGCGTGACGAGGATCCACCGCGCCAGGCCGCTTCCCACGACAGACGAGGCCGGGGCGAAGACGCGCCGGAACCGGAAGTGGGCGGTGAGCGCGGCCGCGACGGCGAGGGCGGGGGCATCGCTGCACGCGTACGCGAGGGCGGGGGCCAGCAGGGCGGGGTCCGTGGGCAGGGCGACGGCGTTCGCCTGAGCGAGGCCGGAGGCCACGAGACCGGAGCAGGCATCCCGATGCAGCCCGGCGATCAGCGCTGGCAGGGGTGTCGGGGCGACGCGCGCACCGCCTTGGGAACGCGTGTTCAGGGCGGGGAAACGCGAGGCGAGGTTCCACTGCGAGCGCCAAATCCCCAGAGCGAGGGCAGCCCCCGGATCGGATGCAGGCCCACCCTCGTCTCCCATGGACGCGGCGCGCACGTCGTCGACGCTCGTGCGGGCACCCTCGATGATGGACAGGGCGGTGGCCTCGCGGACGGCGGCCTCGGCGCGGGCCTCCTCCCAGCCTCGGCGCAGTCCCTCGCTGAAGCGCAGGTCGGCGAGCGCGGCGTGCGCCTCGTTCATGGCGGAGGCGACGTCGGGACGGGCGGCGGCCGCTCGCAGCACGGCGGGCGCGGGGTCGACGAGGGCTTCGATACTCACCCCTCTACACTAGGGGCATGACGCTTTTGCAGCATCGAAACTTCTCCGCGCGCCTGCGCTCGGGGTTGTTCGCATTCATTTTCGCGCCGGTTGCCCTGGTGTTCCTGGGTTCGTCGATGGTCGACGTGCAGGCGCTGGCCGCCGTCGGCCAGCCGCTGGCCTCGGTGGAGGGCCTCATCGGCATGGCGCTCGCGTCGCTGCTGCTCGCTCTCATCGCGCTCAACTGCGAGGAGTCGAGCGCGGGCATGGTCGTCACTTTCGTGTGGTCGCTCGCCGTGGGGGTCGCGCAGTTCCTGGGTGTGGCACGCCTGCCGCTGCTCATGAAGTCCTCGGTGGGCCGCGAAGACATGCTCGCCGGCGTCCTGTGGTGCATGTACCCGGTGTGCCTGTCCCTCATACTCGGCGCGTGTGCGCTAACGATCAAGTCGGTGCGGGTGCGCGCGGGCAAGGACACGCGCATGCCTCTCGCGCGCGTGCACCGTCACGCGTTCGGCACGACGGTCGCGCTCCCGGCCGCGATCGCCGCGGGTGTGCTGATGGTGGGGGCGGCGCCCTCGGATTCGACGAACGTCGCGGCGATGGGCCTGGAGGGAATCCTCGAGGGCCACACCCTCGCTCCGCTGTTCGCCCTCGGTGCGGGCCTGGCGTTCGCCCTCTTGGTGGTGAGCGCCCGCTGGTCGATCACGGGCACGCAGATCGCGACGTGGGCGATTCTCGTGCTGCCGAGTTACGTCGTGTTGCCGGTGTGGGCGTCGCTGACGGGCAACGTGATCGTTCCCGGTTCCTCGGTCCTCACGAAGTTCTCCCTCGCCGCCCCTCCCCTGGCGGCCCTGGGAATGGCGACGGGCTGCGCGTCGATGGGGGTTCTGTGGGCGCGGATACGCGCCTTGAAGAAGCTCGATGCGTCGCAGGCCGCATCGACGAATGAGGGGCCTGCCGAGGGCTAATGCGCGCAAGCGGTCTGACGGACCGTAATATGTGGGCAGATATAAGGAGGAAGCATGTCCGAGAACGAGTTTGACGTCCAGCGCGACCGCGCCGAGGAGGACCGCGAAAACGTGGTGCTCACCGGCGAGGAGATCGAGCTGCCGGGCGAAGATTCCGACGCGTCGGCGATCATCGGCGAGTCCAGTGAGCCCATCCACACGGGCGAGATCGAGTCGGTCGCAATCGGCGGCCTGACGGGACGCGTTCCGGCTGCTGCCCCGCTCAAGCCCACGATCGAGGACAAGATTTCCACGGGCGAGCTGCCCGTCGTCGCCGCCCCCGAGGGCGACCTCCCGGTCGTGTCCACCACGGACGAGGCCGAGGCTGCTTCCGAGGAGACGCCTCAGGTGGCGGATGGCGGGCTAGGCGACGCCGACGCACCTGCGGAGACGGCGAACGATTCGGAGGGCACGCACAGTAGCGACACCGCGGATGAGGCTTCCTCCGAGGAAAACGCGCAGGATGCTCCCGCGCAGACCTCCGAGAACGCCGCCGATCAGCAGGACGTGTCGGCCGACGAGGAGCCCGCTGCCAGCGCCGCCGACGAGGAGTCTGAGACCGGCCAGGCCGACGCGGAATCCGCACATTCGACGGATGAGGGCGCCAAGGCCTCGGGCCAGGACGACGCGACGTCAGCGGACGCCACGCCCGAGGCCGAGGACTCGTCCGACGAGACCGACACCCCCGAGGAACCGGAGCCCACGCGCACGCCCGTCATGACGCCCGCGCAGGCTGCCGCAGCGCTAGGCCTGAACCTGGATGAGGCAGTCACGAAGGGCGAGAAGCCCGCTGACGCGGAGGAGCCCGCTGAGGCCACGGAGCCTACTGATGCCGCCGATTCCGCTGTCGATTCCACCGAGGAATCGAAGGACGCAGACGAGGCCAAGGACGCGGACGAGGCCGGGGAAACCACCTCGGCCGTCGGTGGTGCAGCCGCCGAGCACCCGCTCACCTCGCGCCGATCGATGATCTTCGGTGACGACGAGGCGACGACCCCGTCGATCCCGGCACTCGCGCCCACCAGCCAGGCCGCCCCGGCCTCGTCGGAGGAGACCGACGCCGCCTCCGCCGAGGTCGACCAGCCCGCCGCGGATCCCACCCCCTTCACCGAGCCGACAGCCCAGCTGCCCACCCAGCACGCCCAGGCCTCGTACTCCTTCGAGGACCAGGACGCCGCCGAGGAGGCGCGCCCGCGCCGCCGTTCCCTGCTGGGTGAGGGCAACGAGGACGCCGAGGCCGCGACCCTGGCCGCGATCGCATCGACCGCCGCACGCGGCGACAAGTCCGACTCCGGCCGACTGGACGACGAGCTCTTCTCCGCCGCCCCGCAGGTCACGGAGATGCCCTCGCGCACGGGCGCGCACTGGCTCTCGCTCCTGCTGTTCCTCATCCTCACGCCGGTCGGCTGGTACCTGGCCGCTGACGCGGGGGCGCGCATGACGCTGGCTGACGCCGCGCCGATGTACACGGGCGTCGCCTCGATGCTCGCGCTCGGCGAGCTGCTGGGTTCGATCCTCATCGCCGCGATCCTGTTCATGGTGGCGCGCCGCTCCTCGCTGGGCGCCTGGCTGACGGGCCTGGGGACGCTGATCGTTGGCCTGCCGTGGGTCATGGCTCCCGGCATCACGGCCACGTCGGCGCTGGCCGCGCTGACCGCGCTGACCAACACGGGCTCCCTGGGGGCAAACCTGTCGCACCACCTGCAGGCTTCCGGCTACTCGGGCCGTTTCGTCCTGCTGGGCGTGGCGCTCCTTGGCCTGGCGTACGTGTCGCACGCGGCGCGCCGCACAGGCCGCGACGAGGAGGCTCTGCGCACCTCGATCGAGGCCACGAACCCGGCGGGCGCCTTCTACTCCAAGCGCGCACGCAAGAAGGCAGCGAAGGACGCGGCCCGCAAGTGAAGACTTTGATTCCCGCCAGCGCGATCGAGCTCGAGGGTCCCTGGACCCACCGGCACGTGAGCGCTGGCGGCGCCGCATTCCACGTTGCCGACATGGGCGAGGGCATGGACCATGCGCTCGTTCTTCTCCACGGTTTCCCCGAGCACTGGTGGGCATGGCGCGACGTTCTGCCCGCGCTCGCCGAGTCGACGTCGCGCGTGTTCGCCCTCGATTTACGAGGCTTTGGCACCTCCGACCTGACGCGCGGGGACTACGACCTCACCCAGATGGCGAACGACGTCATCGCCGTCGTACGCGCCCTCGGTATTACCTCCTTCTCGGTGGCTGGTATGGGTATCGGGGGCACGATCGCGTGGATGATCGGCGCTCTCGCGCCCCTTGAGCTGCGGTCGGTGGCCGTCCTGTCGGCCCCTCATCCGCTCGGCGTTCAGCCCGTCATCGGCAGGGCGCCGTGGGCAGGTGGACGCGTGCTGCAGGGACGCCTCGCGCTGCCCACGGGACGCGAACGTGCGCTGCGGTCCGGGTCACTCGTGACGACCGTCTATCGCGCGTGGGCCTCGCCGGGGAACGTGGATGGCCTCGTCTCCCAGTCAGGAACGTACCGGGCCGCGTTGCGTCGCCCCTTCGCTGCGCACACCGCGCTGCGTGGCCTCGGCGCTGCCCGCAAACTCTCGCGCGAGGAACGACGCATCCTCGCCGAGCCGCTGCGCGTACCCGTTCTCTCGCTGGTCGGGCGCGACGATGGCGCCTGGTCCACGCTGGATCACGCAGCGGACGCCCAGTTCGTGGATGCGCCGCTCACGCAGATCGTTATTCGCGAGGCCGGCCACTTCCTCCCCGAAGAGGCCCCCCAAGCGGTGGCTGACGCTCTGTCAGAACACGCTTTAGCACACGCCAAATAGCGCATTTTTCATTAGACAGCTCACACAAATCGCAAAATGAAACGCGTTTCACCTGATAGATAGGGCATAATGGTGTGATGCGCGGTACCTCCTCGTGAGCGGTATTACGTATGGGAACCACTGCGCAGTCCAAATCGGAACGCCCGAGCAATCGGGCACGAGCGGAAGGAGCTCCGCACAATGATCGGTGACGGAAACTTCATCAGCCAGGTGCCGCTGTTCGGTGGCCTTGATGATGCACAGCAGGTGTCCCTCCAGCAGAAGATGGGTCATACCACCCTGCGTCGCGGAGAGACTCTCTTCGACGAAGGCGATCTCGGCGATCGCCTCTACATCGTGACCGAGGGCAAGGTGAAGCTCGGCCACACCTCCAGCGACGGCCGCGAGTCCCTGCTCGCAGTCCTGGGCCCCGGAGAGATCATCGGTGAGCTCACGCTCTTCGATCCGGGCCCGCGTTCGACCACCGCGACTGCCGTTTCCCCGGCGTCGCTTCTCTACCTCGAGCACGAGGACCTCATGCACGTGCTCGACACCAACCCCACCCTGGCCAAGCACATGCTGCGCGCCCTCGCACAGCGCCTGCGCCGCACCAACGAGTCCCTCTCGGATCTCGTGTTCTCCGACGTTCCCGGCCGTGTCGCCAAGGCCCTCCTGGACCTTGCAGACCGCTTCGGCACCGCGACCGATAAGGGCGTCCACGTCCCCCACGACCTCACGCAGGAAGAGCTCGCCCAGCTGGTCGGCGCCTCCCGTGAGACCGTCAACAAGTCTCTGGCCGACTTCGTGTCGCGCGGCTGGATCCGTCTGGAAGGTCGTGCCGTGACCCTCCTCGACGTTGATCGCCTGGCGCGTCGCGCTCGCTGACCTCAGCTCTCGGGTTGGGCCCGGCACCAGTGGTGCCGGGCCCAACCTATTTGTTATCTCCCAACCTTGTTGTCTCCCAACGCAAACGAGGCCGCGGCCCGCGTGCGCTCAACGCACACGCCAGCCACGGCCTCGTCGTATTCGATTGATTGCGCGCGGATAGTGCGCGTCAGTTCTGGACGGCGGGAGCTTCCTCAATCGGACGCTTGAGGTAGGCCACCAGGTTCTCGGAGCCCGTGGGGCCGGGGATCACCTGGACGAGTTCCCACCCGTCGGCGCCCCACTGGTCGAGGATTGCTTTCGTCGCGTGCGTGAGCAGCGGAATCGTGGAGTATTCCCATTTAGTCATGCTTCCATCCTACCTGCCATCTGCGGGCGAACAAAGGACAGAACCTTAGGGACGTGAGGACTGCGCAGCTCGCGCGCGAGGGACTCGTCGGAGGTGCGCAGCCACTCCAACCAGTTTTCCGCGTGCGGATAGTGGCGCAAAATCGCGCGGCGCTCCCGCTCTGTCAGCCCGCCCCACACGCCGTAGTTGGCTTCGGACTCAAGCGCGTCGGCGAGGCATTCGAGGCGAACCTCGCACTCATAGCAGCGCATACGAACCTGACGCTGAGACGCACCCTGCACGAACAGCACGTCCGGTTCGATGGACGCGCAGAGTGCGCGAGCGACCCAGCTCTGGTCGTCGCCTTGCGTTGACATCGTGGAACTCCACTTCACTGTATTTTGAGCCCTTCCTGTGACCATACACACATACGATTGTGGGTGCAAACGCTGCGACCACGATCAAGGCCGTCAGGCGTGACTCATCAGGCAATTCTCACGCGTCGCCAAACGCCAGATGAGCACGCCGCCACGTAAGCTAGGAATATGTCGCACTCTCACTCTCGCGCTGTCCGTCCGGCCCAGCTGCTCGCGCTGCTGCTGGCGTTCCTGAGCGTGTCCGCGCTCATGGGCGTCGTCGGGGCAGGCATGCTTGTCCCCGTCGCCGGCCCCACCGCGCTCGTCGCGAAGTCGGTTCCGTCCGTCTTCAACGAGCTGCCCGGTGATCTGCAGACGGTGGCTCCCGCCGAGGAGTCCCAGCTGCTGGATTCGTCTGGCGCCGTGATCGCGCACTTCTACGACAAGCAGCGCATCGTTGTGCCCAGCGCCAACATCGCTGACGTCATGAAGAAGGCGATCGTGGCGATTGAGGACAAGCGCTTCTACGAGCACAACGGCGTTGACGCCACCGGCATCGCACGCGCGCTGGTCTCCAACCTGGGCGACAGCGGACGCCAGGGCGCCTCCACGATCACCCAGCAGTACGTGCGTAACTCGCTGGCCGAGCGCGGCTACCTCGAGGGCGACGCGGATCAGGTGAGCGCGGCGACCGAGCAGACCACCGAGCGTAAGCTCCGCGAGATGAAGTACGCGCTGGCACTGGAAAAGACCCAGTCCAAGGATGAGATCCTCACGGGCTACCTCAACATCGCGCCCTTCGGTCCGATCACCTACGGCGTAGAGGCCGCTTCGCAGCGCTACTTCTCCAAGTCGGCCTCGGAGCTGAACTACCTGGAGGCCGCGCTCCTCGCTGGCCTCGTTCAGTCCCCCGTCCAGTACGATCCGCTGACCCACCCCGAGGCCGCCCAGGAACGCCGCAACACGGTCCTGGCCACGATGCTCGAGCAGGGTGTCATCACGCAGGAGGAGTACGACCAGGGCGTCGCCACGAGCGTCGAGTCGATGCTGCATCCGACGGTGTCCTCCGAGGGCTGCTCCGGCGCGCCGTCCGCGCAGGCTTACTTCTGTGACTACGTCCTGTCGCAGTTCCTGGAGGATCCGGCTTTCGGCTCCACGCGCATCGAGCGCGAGCGCCTGCTCAAGACGCAGGGCATCACCATTCGCACCACGCTGGACCCGGCGAAGCAGAGCGCAGCCTACGCGTCCCTGACGAACGCGATTCCCGTCGGCGACGCGTCCGGCCTGAACGACGCGATTGTCTCCCTGGATCCGCGCACCGGCAAGGTCCTCGCGATGGCTCAGAACACGACGTACGGCATCGAGAGCGGCCAGACGATGGCGAACTACTCGGCCGACGGCAACTTCCAGGTTGGTTCGACCTTCAAGGTGTTCACCCTCCTGGAGTGGTTCAAGGAAGGCCACTCGGCATACGAGACCGTAGGTTCGAACAACACGTTCTACCCCAACGGATCCTTCAAGTGTGATGGCCGCGCCATCACCACTGAGGGCTACCAGGTCAACGACCTCGCAGGCAAGACCGGCTCCATGAACGTCGTGCGCGCGACGGGCCTGTCCGTCAACCAGGCCTTCGTCAACATGGCGTCGCGTGTGGACTTCTGCTCCATCTTCCAAACCGCCTATGACATGGGCGTCACGGAGGACGGTGAGGTTCCTGCGCCCTTCCCGGCCAACATCCTTGGTTCCGTGTCGAGCTCCCCGCTGCAGATGGCGTCCGTGTTCGCGACGATCGCAAACTCCGGCCAGCAGTGCACGCCTCAGCCCATCGAGTCGGTGACCGACCGTAACGAGAACGTCCTCAAGGAGTTCTCAGCGGACTGCAAGGAGGTCATCTCCCCTGACGTCGCAAACAAGACGGCCGCACTGCTGACGGCGTCGGCCGGCCAGTACTACACGGCGACGCGCCTGGGCGACGGCCGCCCCTTCGCCGCGAAGTCGGGTACCACCGACGGCCACGCGAACACGTGGCTGACGGGCTTCACGCCGTCGCTCGCGACGTCCGCGTGGGTGGGTCACGGCGACAACTCCTCGCAGGAAGTGTCCGGCGTTGTCATCAATGGCGTCTACCACTCCGAGATCTTCGGTGAGACCTACGTCGGCCAGAACATCTGGGCCCCCTACATGACGCAGGCGCTGGCGGGCACCCCGGTAGAGGCCGTATCGAACGCGAACATCGGCGCGTCCACTCCGCAGCGCGGCACCACTCCGACGCCTGCTCCTTCGCAGTCCCCGAACCCGTCGCCGTCGCCGAGCCACTGAGATGACGACTGATACGGCAGCGTTGCTTCAGGAGGCCACGGCCTCGTCCACTCGACGAGGCCGTGGCCTCCTGCGCACCGCGGGCACGCTCGTGGGTGGGCTGGGGCTCGCAGGGTTAGCAGCGGGGGGCGCTGCGCTCGCCTGGGGGTCGGTCGAGCGCACCATGCCGGTGCTGCGGCGCTACGAGGTCCCGGTTCGCGCCCGCGTGCCCGAGGTGACGATTCTGCAGATCGCAGACCTGCACCTTTTCGAGGGCCAGGAGTTTTTGCTGCGATTCTTGTCCGACGTGGCAGCCTCGGAGCACTTCGACATGGTCGTTGCGACGGGCGACAACTTTGGGTCGACGGAGGCTCTGGACATGGTGATGGACGCGTATCGTCCGTTCCTGTCCTACCCGGGTGCGTTCGTGCTCGGTTCGAATGACTACTATTCACCGATCCCCAAGCGTTGGAGCCGCTACCTATCGCGTTCGAAACCGCACCCGGTGCGTGTTGTCCCCGATCTGCCCTACCTGCCGATGGTGCGTTCGATGCGCCGGGCGGGCTGGCTGGACCTGTCGAACGCATCCGGCACACTCCGCCTGCCCACGGGCACGGTTGCTCTGCTCGGCACGGATGACGCGCATATTTACCGTGATCGCCTGGGGGCTCCAGCCTCGTCGTGGGGAGCATCCGATGTCCTGCGCCTCGGGGTGACGCACGCGCCGTACACGCGGGTTGTTTCCGCGCTCACCGAGGTCGGCTCGGACCTGATTCTCGCGGGCCATACGCACGGCGGTCAGATCGGCATTCCGGGGTTCGGCGCCATCATCACAAATTGCGATATTTCGCGCCCCTACGCGAAGGGCCTGAGCCGCTGGGAGGCTCCGGACGGTTCGACGGCGTGGCTACACGTGTCCGCGGGCCTGGGGACGTCCCCCTACGCGAAGGTGCGTATCGCGACTCGCCCCGAGGCCTCGCTCCTGCACGTGTACCCGGCGTAGCCACATAAGCATACGCAGCGTCGCCGCATACGCATACCCGGCGTCGCCGCATACGCATACCCGGCGTCGCCAGGGCATTCGCGTCGCAAAGATTCCGCAAGAGGCGCTTCCAATCAGCCAGCCTAATGCGGCGTGGGACACACTTATGCCGCTTGCTTGATCTCCGTTTGGGATTATCGGTGAGGAAACGCTATACTCGAACGGCACCGGGGTGTGGCGCAGCTTGGTAGCGCGCTTCGTTCGGGACGAAGAGGCCGTGGGTTCAAATCCCGCCACCCCGACCGGTAATCGCCGGGACCGTTTGGTCCCGGCGATTTTTTATCGATCAGCCCTCCTTGGGCTCACCACCAGATGTGGGGTCGCGCCCCAGATCTCCGGCCACGAGGCCTGCCTAATCTCCGACACCTGCACGCCCCGCCCGCTCGCCGGCCGCCATCCGCGCCTCGAGCTTCGCTCGGCGCGTCGACTCGTTGTCCGGCCAGGCTCCGCAGGCCACGCGGCGGCCTCCAATCGGGCGGGGCGGGCGGATGCGGATAGGTTGTGCGCATCCGGATAGGTTATGCGCATGTAGATAGGTTATTAAGCTATCCGGATGTTCATTACCTATCCGGATCTCGATTACCTATCCGGATGCGTAGTACCTCGAGGTAGCCCGCCTAATCTCCAGCCGCCGCGTCGCCCGCCCGCCCGCCATCCGCGCCGCGAGCTTTGCTTTGAGTGATTGATCGTGAGGCGCACCCTGACCCTGCCACAGATGGGCACAGCAGTTTTGCACGTAATTCCCCTGAGAATGTTTCAAATATTGAAATTGGATCGTTGAAATTCCGCGGTTTTCGAGCTGTCGCCGAATGAGGCCCGGGAGGAATTACGTGCAACTTTTCGGGGACACACAGCGCAGCATCCGACAGTTTCGCATGCAATTCCCCTGAGAATATTTCAGGTTTTGAAATCAGATCGTTGAAATTCCGCGGTTTTTAAGCGTGCGTCGATTCGTACCGTGGGGGAATTGCATGCGAAATTTGTGGAGAGGTGGTCTTGGCGGCGCCTTGGGGAGGAGCCTTGGGGAGGAGCCTTGAGGAGGTGCCTTGGGGAGGAGCCTTGGGGAGGAACCTTGCCCGGACTATCCCACCCCGACACCGGCGCGAGTTGCGCACCGTGCGGTCTCCAATCTGGTGCGATGGGGGTTTTGCACTACACGAAGCCCTCTGACGGCGTGTCGCCTGCGTGTCACACCCCCATGTAGTGCAAACCCCCACACGGACCCCACGTAGGGCGCCGCAGCACCCGACGATGAAGCTCAGGAAACACGCATAAATGACCGACGTGGCAACGGCCGACGCCTCCACGGCCGACGCATCGATGACGGACGTGGCACCGAGGGGGCCGACGCACAGAACAGCGGCCACTCACAACACTGAGGGACGGCAACCACGACCAACGCCAATGGAGGCGCAGCAGAGCCCGAACGCCCTCACACAGACACCAGGCACGAAAGCAACACCCGGAGCAAAGCACAGACCACGACCACCAAACAGATTGACAGTCCACGCGGCGGCCTGTCATCTAGCGGGATAATACGCCGATACGAGGCGTCCGATTAACCCCGATTTTCCCGCGTCAGCACGACCTCACTGACCGATATGTTAATTTCATGCTTTTGGGGTTAGACTGAGCGAGAACGTACACTTCAATATTTCAAGGAGCATCCCATGAAGCGTCGTATTGCAGCCGCCCTCCTCATCACTCTGCTGCCCCTGGGCATGTCCGCGTGCCTGCAGGTCAAGACTGACAACCCGACGTCCTCGCCGTCGTCCTCGTCCGCGCCTTCGCAGGAGCCGACCAGCACGCCTACGCAGGCATCGCCCTCCGCGTCGAGCTCGTCGAAGTCGAACCAGACGAAGGAGGAGGCCTGCGCCATTCTCGACGACAAGGCCAACGCCATCTCCTCGAGCCTGAACGAGAAGGACAAGGCCTCGGTCATCAAGACCCTGTCCAACTTCATTGACATCATGAAGTCTGACGAGGTCACCAACCCCGAGGTCAAGGTGGCGGCAAACGGCCTGGCGGCCAGCGCACAGAAGCTCCTCGACGCGACCAAGGCGGCCGACGATCAGCCGACGGCTGAACAGCGCTCCCGGATTCTGTCAGCGACGTCGGAGTACCTGGAGTCGATGAACAATCTTCAGTCGGTGTGCGAAGGTAAGTGACGCTCTGGCGAGCACACGACACCCGTCAAGGTAGAGGTGAGGGTGGCCCCGCGGGGCCACCCTCACTTTTCAATGCCCACACGCGGGCATACACAATCTGATGGTGCGCGTCAGCGCGCGTTGCACACCGTCTCGAGCGACGACATCGATGTCGTGAACGTCGTGTACAGGTCCATGGCCTCGCTCATCTGGTCTGCCGACGGGTTATCGCCCACCGTCTTGGCGAAGTCGGCGAGGGCCTGAGCACTATCGCCCGCAGCCACCGCAGCAGTCTTCACTTCGGTGTTGGTGATGTCGTCAGACTTCAGGACGGTCGCGACGTTGGTCATGCCCTGGATCATGTCTTCCGTGTTGCTCGGATCCAGGCCATCAATTGCCTTGACGGCCTTGTCGTTGATGATCTGGCACGCGGCCTGCTTGGACTGTCCACCGCAGGCGGCCAGGCTCAGGGGCAGCAGCGCGACGAGGGCGGCCGTCAGAAGACGCTTTTTCATGAGGGTTACTCCTTCGAGTATTTGTGATGGGTACCCACGAAGCATACCGCATTTTCGCATCATTGATTACCTCGCGGTTAACGAACATGCGTGCATTTTTTACACATCCGCTGCACGAATGACGACGGCGCTTGATAGCTACGCCGAACATGCGCCGAGGAGTGGGCCGCCCCGCGCTTACACGACGAGGAGGGGGACAACACCGCGAACACACGAGGGCCACGCTCACACGAGCAACATGGGCACACGAGCAACGCGCTCGCAGGACGCGGAAGGGGGCGGCCCCAACGGGCCGCCCCCCTTCTCACTATCTACTCAGTCGAGAACCGGAACTGGGGATGAGTGCTCGCCCCGCCCCGGCCTCGTCGATTCAGGCCGCTCCGCCGTTCTTCCAGCGACGGAAGAACATCGCCAGCAGCGCGCCGGAGAGGTTGTGCCACACGGAGAACACGGCTGCCGGGAGCGCAGTCTCCGGGGTGGAGGCGAAGTGGGTCTTTGCCAGCGTCGCGGCCAGCGCCGAGTTCTGCATGCCGACCTCGATCGCGGTCGTGCGGGCAGCCTTGTCGGAGCCGCGGCCGACGCGTCCGGCCAGATAGCCGAAGAGGTAGCCGAGCAGGTTGTGGCAGATGACCACGGCGATGATGAGGGCGCCGGACGTCAGGATCTTGTCGACGGAACCCGACACGACGACCAGGAGCACGTAGCAGATGCCCAGCACGGAGATCCAGGGCAGGATCGGCAGGATCTTCTCCACGAGCTTGCCCGCAACGAAGCGCACGATAAAGCCACCCAGGACGGGGGCGAGGACCATCAGGAGGATGTTCTTCGCCATGGCCGCACCATCAACCGGCATACGCGAACCCACCAGCCAGGCGGTGAGCAGCGGCGTCATGAGGGGCGCGAGCAGCGTCGAGATCGAGGTCATGGTGACCGATAGGGCGACGTCCGCCTTCGCCAGGTAGGAGATCACGTTCGAGGCCGTGCCACCGGGCGCGCAGCCGACGAGGATGACGCCGACGGCGACCGCGTCGGGGAGGCGGAACACGTAGCACAGGGCCCAACCGACGAGGGGCATGATCAGGTACTGGGCGACGACGCCCACGAGCACGGGCAGAGGACGCTTGACGATGAGTCCAAAGTCGGGCAGCGTGAGGGTCAGGCCCATGCCGAACATGATGACGCCGAGCGCCCAGTTAACGCCGGGGGCCAGCGGCTTGAAGGTGGCGGGGGTGATCATGGCGATCGCGAAGGCCGCCAGGATCAGCAGCGGGAAGACCGTGACGGCGATGCGCGCACTGCGGTCCTCGGAGGACAGGGTCGGAGATTGAGTTGTGACTGCGTCTGATGTGGACATGCCCCCATATTTCACCGATTGTTGAAATTTTCCCTTCCCCATCTCACGTTGTGATCAGCTCAGTATTGAGCCTCACAAGACCACTTCACTAAGCTAAGGCTATGCACAGTGCAGCGCCGCAGACTCAGACACCGCCCGAACGCACCGGGGGTGACGGTTCCGCACACGCCCCAGGGACCGCCACCGACCGCGCACCAGCACGTCCCCAGGGCCGCCCGAAGCCGCGCCACCACAACAATCCCCACATGCGTAAGCTCGCCCGCGACGGCTGGATCTCCGATCAGCACGGCGCGTGGACGATGATGGCTTTCCCGCCGCTGCTCGGGTGGGCGCTGTCCTACTCCTTCTCGTGGACGGTCGTGCTCATGCTGGTGGCGTGGGCGATGGCGTTCCAGATGTTTTCGGCCGTGTGCTTGTGGGTGAAGACGCCCGCCAAGCGCCGCGCTCGAATCGCTCCCGCGGTCATCACCTACGCCGTCCTCGCGGCGCTCCCCGGCGCCACCCTGCTGGCCTTGCGTCCGCAGCTGCTGTGGTGGGCGATCGCTTTCGCACCCCTGGCCTCGTCCGCGCTTTACCTTGTGTGGAAGGGCCGCGAGCGCTCCCTGGGGGCTCGGGCGGCGTCGATCCTGGCGGGTAACATCATGGGTCCCGTGGCTTTTTCGCTGGCGGTCGCGGATGGTTCTCCGGCCGCGGTGTCGATCCACGCGTGGGCGACGTGCGCGGCCTTCGGTCTGCACTACATCGGCACGGTTCCGCTGGTGCGTTCGATGATCCGGGGACGCAGGGATCCGCGCTGGGCGGTGGGTTCGACGCTGCTGCACGCGGCGTTCACCCTGGGCGCGGCCGCGGCGTGGTGGTTCGGAGCGCTCACGATCTGGCCGGTCCTCACGTGGGCGTTGCTGACGGCCCGCGCGTGGGTGATGCCGACGATCAGCCGGAAGCGGGCGCGCCCGATCTCGCCCAAGCTCATCGGCTATAGCGAGCTCGGTTGGTCGCTGCTCCTGATCGTCTCCCTGTTGATCCCGTAATCACCGCGCTGCGGCGGGTGTATGGGCGCGTCCGATTCGTCGGGCGGGCCCATTCGCACACGCCCCTACGCGCCGATGCCCGAGGTGCGCGCAAATTCGGTGGCGACGGACAGGAAGAGGTCGTTCTGCTCGCGCGAGCCGACCGAGACGCGCACGCCCACGCTGAAGGGGCGCACGATGAGGCCCACGCGCGCGCATGCCTCGACGAGGCCGTAGACGTTTCCGCGGATCAGGTAGAAGTTCGACTGGCTGTCGGGGATGTCGTATCCGAGGCCGCGCAGCGCCGGTATGATGCGCTCGCGTTCGGCGACGATCTCGGCGACTGCGCGCGCCACGCCCTCGGAGTCCTTGAGGGAGGCGAGGGCCGCTGCGAGCGCGAGGGAGTTGACGCCGAAGGGCACGAGGAGGGCCTGGATCGCGCCGATCACCTCGGCCTCGCCGATGGCGTAGCCGACGCGCACGCCCGCGAGGGCGTGGGCCTTGGAGAAGGTGCGCATGACGATGACGTTGGGGTGCTCCTCGATGAGGGGAACCGCAGTGCGTACGCCGGGCTTGGTCGCGAAGTCAATGTAGGCCTCGTCGACGATGATCATGACGTCGTCGGGGACGTCGGCGACGAACGCGGCGATTTCCTCGTAGGTGAGGGCGGGACCCGTCGGGTTGTTGGGCGAGCAGACGATGACGGCGACGGTGTCGGGCGTGATCGCGGCGCGCATGGCATCCAGGTCGTGGGTGCCGTCGGGGAGGAGCTCCACGGGCACGGGGTCGCCGCCCACGGAGGGCACGGCGATCGGGTAGGACTCGAAGGAGCGCCAGGGGTAGACGACCTGGGTGCCGGGCTGGCAGACGGCGGAGAGGGCGGCGAGGAGGATCGCCGAGGAGCCGGTGCCCACGCACACCTGGTCGGCGCCGACCCCGAAGCGCTGCGCGAGGGCTTCGCGCAGGGGCGCGGCCGTCAGGTCGGGGTAGCGGTTGATCGTCTCGAGTTCGCGGGCGATCGCTTCGAGCACGGCGGGGCTGGGCGGCGTCGGCATTTCGTTCGAGGAGATCTTGACGGCGCCGGGGGCCGTCTTGCTCGGCACGTAGCGGGGCAGGGCGGCGACGGCGGGACGAATGCGCAGGTTGGTCATGTGTGTAGTCCTATCCCATGGAATTGGCACGTGCAAGCATCGTCCCACTGCGCAAGAATGAAGCAATGGATTTCATTGCACGCCTTTTAGCCACGATGGCCGGACTGTGGGTCACGGTCCACGTGGTTCCGTCGATTTCGATCGAGGCGTCGTCGGCCTCGCAGACGGTGATCGTCTTTGCGGTCGTCGCCTTGGTGTTCACGGCGGTGAACTCGATTATTAAGCCTGTTGTGAAGACACTGGCATTCCCCCTGTATTTGCTGACGTTCGGACTGTTTGCCCTGGTGACGAACTCGCTGCTGTTTGCGCTGACGGGCTGGCTGTCCACGTCGCTTGGATTCCCTATGACGACGGGCGGTTTCTTGTCGTGCCTGGCGGGCGCGGTCATCACCTCCGTGGTGTCCTCGATCGTCTCGGGCCTGCTGCGCGATAAGAAGGACGAGCGCGACTGATCCGTTCTGCCCCCTTTCTCGAGGCGCGTCACCCCTGGGTGATGCGCCTCGTTTGGTAGTGGTGGATGGTGGTCTGGGTGCCCGGGGTGAGGCCGAGCGCCTGGGTACGCCGGGCCTCGGCGGCTGCCAGTGCGCCGAGGCCGGGGTCGGACGAGGCCCGGGCGGCGTTCAGGGTGCTCCTGATTTCGTCGACGTACAGGGGCGCGCTGTGCGAGCAGGGCACGGGGTCGTCGGCGTGGCACGTGGCCTCGTAGTCGTGAAACATGACGGTCGTGACGTTGTCCCCGCTCGTGGCGTTGCCGTCCAAGCCAGGGACGATGTCGCCGGAGTTTTCGTAGGCGAGGATGGGCACGTCGCTAGGCGCGATTGTCGCGGTGGGTGAGCCGGCGGTGACGACGGAGACAACGTTGTAGCGTGCGCGCACGCAAGGGTCTGCGGCCATTTGGGCCGCCATGATTCCTCCCTGGGAGTGTCCGGCAAATTCGACGGCCTCGCCCGGGGCGATGCCTGCCGCGTTCATGGCCTCTTTAATGGCGTCGAGCTGGTCCGAGTTCATGCCAGCGACGCCCTGCAGGTTGGTGGTCATGTCCTGGGGGCCCGACTGCCCAATCCAGAAGGACTGGGTGCCTCGGATGTCGACGGTCCACGACCGCGTCGTCGCCCCGTCCTCCCCCACCGTGACGTGTTCCTCGATGGCAATCTCGCCGTTGTCGGCGTCTCCCCCGTGCATCTCGGTGATGTGCTCGATGGCATCCGCGCTGGTGGTGACACCTTCGTAGTGGGTGTCGGGGGCGGTCTCGGGCATGGCCGCGAGCGCGGATCGGGTGCGTGCGTCGAGGGCGTTTGAAGGAATGCGGGATCCGAGGCCGTTGGTGCGCACTCGGGTGTCCCCGTCCGCGCCTCGGACGATGATCCCGCAGCTGAGGCCATGGCCGAGACGGAGGTCGGTGAATCCCAGGTAGGCGAACAGGGGCGCAGCCAGCGCGGCAACGCCGGACGCGGATTGGGTGGACGTCGAGTTCAGGTCCTGGCTCACCCCCAGCCCGGCCAGTGACTGCGCGACGCCTCGGAACGCGGGGAGGGAGTTGACGTCCAGGGCGAACCTGCCGAGGTCGCGTTGGAAGCGCGCACCCGACGCCTCGTCCGCGTGGTACTTGAAGAGCAACCCGTCGATGACGGTGTCGCACAGGTCTTTTTCCGCGACTAACGATGAAAGACCGGGCATGAGGAGGGTGGGCAGCCACGGCACGCCGGCGCGCGCGGAGGCGTCTTGCGCGCCGTGAACGAGCGCCGAGGCTCCGGTGAGCGCGAGGCCGGCGGGCCCCATGACCATCGTGCCGACGCCCCGCGCGCTCAGCTGCGGTCCCAACGGGCTGCCGGGCACGAGCTCCCACAGGGAGGAGCCGTTCTCGGCGTTCGCGTATGTGAGGGCGGTGTCCTGCAGCTTCCACCGCAGGGAGTCGATCTCGGTCTCGAGCGAGTTGAGGGCGGACAGGGCGCCCGTGATCGCGGACGCGAGGCGCGCGGAGGCCTCGGGGATGAGTCCGGATACCGCGTCTGCCTCGCCGAGGGCGGCGTCGAGCGCGAGCCTGGCGGGCACGATCGCGAGCGTTTCCTCGCCGCTGATGAGGGTGTGCGCGGCGCATAGTTCGTCGACGTCGACGCGAAATGCTCCCGAGTTAACGGTAACGTCGCGGCGCGGGTCGAATGCCATGGTCACCACGCTCCCAGCATGACGAGTTCGGGCTGGGAGATGGAAGCGTCGGCGAGCGCGCTGGCGAGGGCTCGGTTGCGTTCCTCGTCGAAGGAGCGGACGAGGTCGAGGGCGGCCTGGATCTGGTCGAGGACTCCCTGAACGCTCGCGGTCACCTCGCCTTGTCGGCTGCGGTAGGAGTCTCCCGCGACGCCGACCCACTGTGGGCACGTAGCACCCGCGAGCGCCCCACGCAGGCCATCGACGAGGCCGTGGGCTGCGTGCAGGGACAGGCCGGGGCTGAGGGGATCGGGGATCATGGTCGGCTCCCATCGTTGGAAGAATCGTTGCTTGTCCTCGCACGCTACGCCTGCGTGCTCCCCCACCACCACTCGCACAGCGACCCCTGTGGATAACTTCCCGGCGCTGCCAACCCCTGTGGACGACACGCCCAGCCCCGGCCTCGTCGTTACCCATGCCACGAACCGCCGCGCGGACTCGGCGGCCCGATAGCCCCTCGTTCTGGGAAGATAGGGGTATGAGCGACACGATGACACTGTTCTCCACTGCCCACGGCTATTCGGACCTGGCGGGCGGGGGTGAACCGCTCAGCCCGCTGGACGGCCGCTACCGCGCGGTGGCCTCGCCCCTGGCGAACTACCTGTCCGAGGCCGGCCTGAATCGCGCGCGCGTGCACGTCGAGATCGAGTGGCTGATTTTCCTGCTCGACAACTCGGTCCTGCCGGGCGCCCCGACGCTGACGGAAGCGGAGCGCGATTACCTGCGCGCGCTCCCCCGCGATTTCGGCGCCGAGCACATTCAGCGCCTGGGCGAGTTCGAGGCCGTCACCCGCCACGACGTCAAGGCCGTCGAGTACCTGATCGGCGAGTATCTGGAGGCCGCGGCCGACACGCTGGGCGAGGACACGACGCTGCCGACCCTGCGCGAGGTCGTCCACATCTTCTGCACCTCCGAGGACATCAACAACCTGGCATACGCGCTGACGATCAAGGCGGCGACCGAGCAGGTGTGGCTGCCGTCGATCCGCGCGCTCCTGGATCGCCTGCGCGGCCTCGCCGAGGCCGGGGCGGCGGTCCCGATGCTCGCGCACACGCACGGCCAGCCGGCGACCCCGGTGACGATCGGCAAGGAGATGGCGGTGTTCGCGCACCGTCTGTCCCGTCAGATTAAGCGCGTCGAGGCCACGGAGTACCTGGGCAAGATCAACGGCGCGACGGGCACGTGGGCCGCGCACGTCGTGTCGGTGCCGGGCGCGGATTGGCCGACGCTGGCTCGCTCTTTCGTGGAGGGCCTGGGCCTGACGTGGAACCCGCTGACCACGCAGATTGAGTCGCACGACTGGCAGGCCGAGCTGTACGCGGACGTAGCGCGCGCGGGCCGCATCGCCCACAACCTGGCGACGGACGCGTGGACGTACATTTCGATGGATTACTTCCACCAGAACCTGGCGGCGCAGGGCTCGACGGGATCGTCGACGATGCCGCACAAGGTCAACCCGATTCGCTTCGAGAACGCGGAGGCGAACCTGGAGGTGTCGAACGCGCTGCTGGATTCGCTGGCGGCGACGCTGGTGACCAGCCGCATGCAGCGCGACCTGACGGATTCGACGACGCAGCGCAACGTGGGCGTCGCGTTCGGTCACGCGGTGTTGGCCTACGACAACCTGGTGCGTGGCCTGGATGGCATCGAGATTAACGCGGCGCGCATGGCGCAGGATTTGGACGCGAATTGGGCGGTGCTCGGCGAGGCCGTCCAGCAGGCGATGCGCGCCGCCGCGATCGCGGGCGCGACCGGCATGGCGAACCCGTACGAGCGCCTCAAGGAGCTGACGCGCGGCCACGAGGTGGGTGAGCGCGACATGCGTGAGTTCATCGCGGGCCTGGGTCTGCCGGCCGAGGTGGAGGAGCGCCTCCTGGCGCTGACCCCCGCAACCTACGTCGGCTTGTCCGAGCGCTTGGCGCGCTGGGAGGCCTGAGCCTGGCCGGTTTGGGGCGGCGGGTGCGCGGGTTCGCGCCTCGCCGCCCTTTGCCGTTTCTGCCCTGGATCGACGAGGCCGACTCTCAGCTGCCGGTCACGGCCTCCACGTGGGGTCGCAGTCGGGCGCGCCGTAGCGGTCGTAGAGTTCGTCGGGGCGCGCGATCTCGTCGGCGAAGCCGAGGGCGCTCATGTCGACGACGGTGTCGGTCTGCGCGCCGGGGGCCTCGAGGTCGTCGGCCTCCTCGTGGGCGAGGAGGACGCGGGCGCGCACGCTGACCGGCGCCATTTCGTCGTTGTTCCAGGTCACGCGGGTGATCGCGTCGAGGGCGCGCGTGGCGGCCTCGCGCTGCGACAGAACATCGGCAGCAGACACGACGACGTCGATGGACACGAGGGAGGGACGACCAAAGCCCTCGCCGACCTCGACGTGGACGACGCGGCGCGGCGCGCGGGCCTCACCCGCACCAGCCTCGTGCGCACGCACAGGGAAACCCGACTCAAGAGCGGCGGTCACGAGGTCGACGAAGCGCTGGGTGCGACCAGTGCCGCGCGTGGAGGACAGGGCGCGCCACGCGATGCCCGCACCCAGGGCGCCCACGCCGAGCGCGCCGATCATGAGGGGCCCGGCGATCTGCGGGAGCCGACCACGCAGGCCGGAGGAGGCCGCCTTGTTGACGGGGGTCGAGACGCGCATCCATCGGCGCACCTCGCGCAGGGGGGCGTTGGGGTCGGTCATGACCTGTCCTTTCTGAGGGAGGAGAGGGCGGAGGAGAGGCGCGCGGGAATACTCGCGCGGCGTCTGGCTCGGGCGATGCGCGGCAGGCGGGGGGCCGTGGCCGCGTAGTCGATGTGGTAGGTGGCGGGTTCGTAGGAGCTGGCTCGTTCGAGCGCGGCGACCGTGTCCCACGTGCCTTCGGCGGTGGGGGTGAGGATGTCCTGCCAGATTTCGTAGTGCAGGACGCGCGTGGCTTCGCCCGGGGCGGGCAGGAAATCCTGTAGGGCGGCCATCGCCGAGGCGAGCCGGCCCCACGGGGTGACGCGCACTTTGCGCTCGAGGAGGCGCACGGTCTCCGTGTAGGTCGAGGAGGAGTGCGCGTAGTAGAGGGGGCGGGTACGAGGCCTCACGAGGCTGCGTCCGACGGTGACGCGCCGGTCGGGGGCACGGTCGGGCGAGCCGTCGAGGCTCGGCATGACGTCTTGGTCGTGGGTGACGGCGACGGTCACGACGTCGGGGCGCACGCGGATGCGCCGGTTGGGGCCGCCTGTGGAGAGGATTCCGGCGATGTTGATCCCGGCCTCGTCGGCGGGGACGGAGGCGAGGGCGGCGGCGACGATCCCGCCCTGGGAGTGGCCACAGATGAGGACAGGTTCGCGCGTCCACCGCTCGGCGGGTACGCCGTCGCGTTCCATGGCGGCGTGGAGTGCGCGCACGACGCCGACGCTCATCGCGCTTTCGAGGCCGAGCATGAGTCGGATGTTCGTCTCAGCGTCGGCCGGGTTGTTCGTGGAGCGCCAGGTCATGGACTCGGTGCCGACCAGGGAGAGGAGCCATCGGCGCGCCTCGCCTGCGCCGACGCGGGTGATTTTGACGGCGGGGCCGATCGTGCGCGACCAGTAGAGTTCGTCGATGTCGGCGCACATGTCGGAGAGCAGTTCGGGCGCGTCGACGCGGCGGATTTGGGCCTCGGGGTGGCCGGGGAGCGGGTCCTGGAACGCGGGGTCTGCGTCGGAGTCGCGCAGGAGTGCGACGTGGACCTCGCCACCGCGCAAGGCCCCCACGGCGGTGCCGATGGTGAGCATGCCGGTCATGAGGGCGTCGTATCCGCGCCTGGGGATGAGGGGCAGCATGCGGGCCATGCGCCCGTCCTTGTCCGCGCCGACGGCGACAACCGTTCGTGCCCAGGCGCGCCCGACGGTCGCGGTGCGCCGGGCGACGTGGGAGAGGGAGCGGATGAGGAGGGTGTCGAGGCCGGGGTTATCGAAGAAGATGCGCTGCGATTGTTCACTGATCGCTGTGCCCATGTCATCGGAGAGGGATCGCGCGCGAGCGCGCACGTCCTGCGGCAGGGCGGAGATTTCCGCGAGCGCGCCGACGGCGACCGTGGCCGCGAGGGCGGGCACGACGGGGGCGACTTTGAGGCGCAGGTAGACGCCGGGGTAGGCCTGGGGGACACGGCGGATCGCGCGGTAGCGCCGACGCGGGCGTCGCTTCATGTCCCCTCCTTACCTGTGTGCTGCCTCCACCCTAAGCGGGCTCGGGCCGGGGCGCGCCGCTTTGAGGGACGCGTGTCGCCACCCCCACAGCGCACGCGCACCCACACCCCTTGACACCCATACCCCCTAGAGGTATCCTCAGTTCCATGAGCAACGAACACGGCTACCACGGCAACACCGAGAATCATCTCGCGCGCCTGCGCCGCATCGAAGGCCAGGTCCGCGGCCTGCAGCGCATGATCTCGCAGGGCGAGTACTGCATCGACATCCTCACGCAGGTTTCGGCCGTCCAGTCCGCGCTCGACTCCGTTGCGGTCAACCTGCTCAAAGACCACATGAATCACTGCGTCGTCACGGCGGCGCGTGAATCCGACGAGGCCGCGCAGGCCAAAGTCGACGAGGCGGCCGCGGCCATCGCGCGCCTCATCAAGTCCTAATAAACAAGGAGAAATCATGACCACCGAGATCGATCGCACCATCGAGCTGTCCGTCGACGGCATGACCTGCGGCCACTGCGTGATGAGCGTCAGCGAAGAGCTGAGCGAGATCCCCGGCGTGAAGAACGTCGATGTCATCCTCAACTCGGGCGCCACCTCCAAGGTGACGGTCCTGACCGACACCCCCCTGGACGACACGGCACTGAGCGACGCAGTGTCCGAGGCCGGCTTCAAGCTGGTCGGCATCTCGCGCGACTTCTGAGGATTTCCACGCCTCACCGACGAGGCCGGGGCACCTTCCCGGCCTCGTTTCCTTTCGCCTAATACATACCCCCGGAGGGTACCCATGTCCACCGATTCCGTGACTCCCAACCGCACAACTACCGCTTCTTCGCACGAGGCACTCCAGGCCTCGGCCCCCATCCCCCAGGTGGGCGAAGGCACCCGCGCCCACGCCGCCGACCTGCGCCGACGCCTCATCATCTCCGCGCCGCTGGGCATCCTCGCGATGATCCTGTCAATGGTTCCCGCCTGGCAGTTCACGGGGTGGCAGTGGGTCGTCGCGGTAGCTTCGATCCCGGTGGTGACGTGGGGCGCGTGGCCCTTCCACCGGGCGGCGTTCGCGGCGGGCCGTCACGGCTCGACGACGATGGACACCCTGGTCTCCCTCGGCGTCATTTCTTCGACGCTGTGGAGCTGGTGGGCCCTGCTGTGGGGCGGCGCCGGCATGCTCGGCATGCGCATGCACATGAGCCTGATCCCGCGCGCGGCGCACGGCGGGCATGCGGAGATTTACTTCGAGGGCGCGTGCATGATCGTCGTCTTCCTGCTGACGGGCCGTTACCTGGAGGCGCGCGCACGCTACCGCGCGGGCGACGCGCTGCGGTCGCTGCTGCGCATGGGCGCGAAGGAGGCGACGCTCGTGCGCATCGACCCCGAGACGGGTGAACGCACGGAGAGCGTCGTTCCCGCCTCGTCCCTGCAGGTCGGCGACCTCTTTGCGGTGCACCCGGGCGAGAAGGTTGCGACCGACGGCGTCATCGTCGAGGGCTCCTCCGCCCTGGACACCTCGCTCCTGACGGGCGAGTCCGTGCCCGTGGACGCGGCCCCCGGCGATGCGGTGACGGGCGCGACCGTCAACACGTGGGGATCCCTGCTGGTGCGCGCCACGCGCGTCGGCTCGGACACGACGCTCGCGCAGATCGGACGCATGGTCGCCGAGGCCCAGGCCGGAAAGGCGCCCGTCCAGCGCCTCGCGGACCAGATCTCGGGCGTGTTCGTCCCGATCGTCATCGCAGTCTCCCTGCTGACGCTGATTGGCTGGCTCCTCGCGGGCGGCAGCGTGCAGGCGGCGTTCACGGCGGCCGTCGCCGTCCTGGTCGTGGCGTGCCCGTGCGCGCTCGGACTGGCCACGCCCACCGCGATCCTCGTCGGATCGGGACGCGCCTCGCAGCTGGGCATCCTCATCAAGAACGCGGAAATCCTCGAGCAGACGCGCTCGATCGACACGATGCTCCTGGACAAGACGGGCACGGTCACCACGGGCGTCATGTCTCTTGAGTCTGTTGCAGCTGCCTCCGCGGGCGACTCCCCTGAGGTGGACGAGGCCTCGGCCCTGTCCCTGGCCGCCTCCGTCGAGTCCCTCTCCGAGCACCCTGTTGCCCGCGCGATCACGTCGGGCGCCGCGGATCGCGGCCTGTCGCTGGAGCCCGTGACGGCGTTCGCGAACCAGCCCGGACTCGGCGTCGTCGGTTTGACCGCCCGCGGCGGCGTGCTGGTTGGTCGCCCGTCGTGGCTCACCTCCCTGGGCATCGACGTTCCCGCTTCTCTCCTCGACGCCGTGCGTGAGGCCGAGGCTTCGGGTGCCTCCGCGGTCGTCGCGGCCCTCGCGCCGAACCTGGGTTCCGCGGCGTCCTCCCCGGTGGCAGCCTCCACCACGCCCGAGGCACCCGCGTCCGTCGCACTTCCGGGCCCGGACGCCGAGCTACCCCTCGCGACGCTCACCATGAGCGTGGGCGGCATGACCTGCGCGTCCTGCGTGCGCCGCGTCGAACGCAAGCTCGGCAAACTCGACGGCGTGAAAGCCGAGGTCAACCTGGCGACGGAATCCGCGCGCATCACGCTCACCGCCCCTCACAGCGACGAGGAGCTTGAGGCCGTCGTGAACGCCGCCGGATACTCCGGCACCGTCACCTCCCGTTCTGAGGCCGCGACCGCCGACGGCGCACCCGCGGCTGGCGACAGCGCGGGTGGGGATACCGGTACCCCCACCCAGCCGGGCACCACGCCGGGCATGGGCGAGCGGGAGGGGGCGCAGGCCTCGGCGCTCGTGATCCCCGAGCACGTCGAAGGCCGCGCGATCGCCGCGCTGGTCGTTCGCGACACGGTCAAGGAGTCCTCCGCGGATGCGATCGCTCAGCTGCGCGAGCTCGGCATCGAGCCGATCCTGCTGACGGGCGATAACGAGGCGGCGGCCCGCCACGTCGCCGGTCAGGTCGGAATCGAGCGCGTCATCGCTGGTGTCCTGCCCGACGGCAAGCGCGACACCGTCGCTGACCTGCAGGCCGAGGGTCGCACGGTCGCGATGGTGGGAGACGGCGTGAACGACGCGGCCGCCCTCGCGCAGGCGAGCGCGAAGGGCCTGGGCATCGCGATGGGCTCGGGCACGGACGTGGCGATCGAGGTCGCGGACATGACGCTCATGAACTCGTCCCTGACCTCGGCGGCGACTGCGATCCGCGTGTCGCGCCGGACGCTGCGCATTATCAAGGAGAACCTGTTCTGGGCGTTCTTCTACAACGTGCTGATGGTGCCGCTGGCAATCGCGGGTCTGCTCTCCCCCATGCTGGCGAGCGCCGCGATGGCATGCTCGTCCGTGTTCGTGGTCCTTAACTCGCTGCGCCTGCGCGCCGCGAAGTAGTCACACACACCGAGTGCCGCGCGGCCGGGAATTCCGGCTGCGCGGCACTCGGTATCTCACGACTGATACCCGCCCTGTTTTACCCCACGAGCCTGCGGGGGCGGTAGGGAGCGTCAGGCGTCGGCGTCATCGGATCACTTCCGGTGATAGGCAGGACTCGTACCAATATGAGCGTTGGGAGCGTACTCATTGCCAGCTGCGTCTTCATCCACCCCGCGATACACATAACTATCATCGAACTCCACATCGCTGAAAGCGACGAGGCCGTCGAGATACTGCTGCACCTCAGCCGGGGTAGGCTTAGAACCACCGCCTTTGTCAGCCAGCGGGTTCTCATCCGGATACTGAGAAGGATCACTCCCCAACAACCCGTCCAGACTCAGTGCACCGTAACCGGTGTACTGATTCCACACACCATTATTCGACCCGTTACGAGTCACCGACTGAAGGATCTGGTTAGGGGTGGCCTCGGGCCAACGCGAGCGCGCCAACGCAATCTGACCCGCCACAATCGGAGTCGAAAACGATGTACCCTGCATATCCTTCACACCACCGGCCTCGTAGTCGCGTGCCTTCACAGGACCACCAATACCCGCGGCGACGACTCCTTGACCCCACGACGAATAACTCGCCAACTGACCACCGGCATCAATCGCAGACACACCCACAGTCCCCGACCACCAGGCCACGGACTGGTCATTCTCGTCCTTCGCATCATTACCCATCGGACCCACAATAATGACACCGCGGGCCATGGCGCGAGCAATCGCCCACTTCAAATCTTCCGACCTATGATTCTTATCCGACGATGAGTAAGAAATAATCTGCGCGCCATCATTCATCGCCATCTGAAACTGTGCGAATGTAGTGGCTTTGGCACCAGCCATATCCCTGTTACATTCATCTGATTCCTTCTCGCCCTCAGAAGGCATCGAATACGCGATGAGGGTAGCGTCAGGCGCCACACCATAGTTTTTGGACACTAGAATCGAGGCAATAGCCGTCGCATGAGTCGAAGAGGATTTAGCCGCTTCATATTTGCACGGTGTCTTCACCGTAATATTGGCCCCCGACAGTTCGGGTGCGCTGGTATCAACCGGCCCATCAACCATCGCGATGGTCACGCCCTTACCTGTGTACCCCTTCGCACGCGCCTGATCCAGCTTGTAATACGAGAAATAATCCTGCGTAGTAATCGTGTCATCAGCGTGAGCAGAAGACGGAGACACAGCCACAGCACCCACACTCAACGCAAGAGCACAGGCGGCGGTGGTCAGGACGCGCGCAGAGCGCCCCGCCGCACCCGCAAACACGCGGGGGCGGTAGGGCGCGTCTGGCGTCGGCGTCATCGTGTCACTTCCGGTGATAGGCAGGGCTCGTACCAATATGCGCATTCGGGGCATCAGCACTACCAGCTGCGTCTTCATCCACCCCGCGATACACATAACTATCATCAAAGTCCACGTCCCTGAAAGCGACGAGGCCATCGAGGTACTGCTGGACCTCAGCCGGGGTAGGCATAGAACCGCCCTTATCAGCCAGCGGGTTCTCATCGGGATACTGGGAAGGATCACTCCCCAACAACCCGTCCAGACTCAGCGCACCGTAACCCGTGTACTGATTCCACACACCATTATTCGACCCACTATGAGTCACCAACTGAAGGATCTGGTTAGGGGTGGCCTGAGGCCAACGCGAGCGCGCCAACGCAATCTGACCCGCCACAATCGGAGTCGCAATGGAAGTCCCCTGCACATCCTTCACACCACCGGCCTCGTAGTCGCGAGCCTTCACAGGCCCACCAATACCCGCGGCGACGACTCCTTGACCCCACGACGAATAACTCGCCAACTGACCACTGGCATCAATCGCAGACACACCCACAGTTCCCGACCACCGGCCAAAGTGAGTGTTATTCTCATCCTTCCCCTCATTGCCCATAGAACTCACAATGACGACGCCCTGCGCCATCGCCCGAGCAACCGCCCACTTCAGCTCGATTACGCCCTCGCTATCGTCCGACATCGAAATCGAAATGATCTGCGCGCCCTCGTTCATCGCCATTTCAAATGCTCCATAGGCCGTTCCCTTGAGTTCCTGACCTCCCTTCTTGCATTCGCTAGTTACCTTCGCGTTACTTGACGGTATGGAGTAAGCGATAAGGGTAGCGTCGGGCGCGACACCATAGTTTTTCGACACCAGGATGGAGGCAACAGCGGTCGCGTGAGTCCGAGACGCATCAGGTTCGTTATACGTACACGGCGTCTTGACCGTGATGTTAGCCCCCGCCAACTCAGGAGCACTAGTATCGACCGTTCCATCGATCATCGCGATGGTCACGCCCTGACCCGTGTACCCCTTCGCACGCGCCTGATCCAGCTTGTAGAACGAGAAATAATCCTGAGTCGTAATCGTGTCATCAGCCCGGGCAGAACCCGGCGCCGCCGCCAGCGCACTCACGCTCAACGCGAGAGCACAGGCAGCGGTAGTCAAAGCGCGCGCGGCGCGCCCCACCACACCCACAAACACGCGGGAGCGGCGATGCGCGACTGGCGTAGGCGTCATGAGGTCACTTCCGGTGATAGGCCGGGCTCGTGCCAATATGCGCATTCGGAGCATCAGCACTGTCAGCTGCGTCTTCATCCACCCCGCGATACACATAACTGTCATCAAGCTGGATCGCTCCATAGTCGACGAGGCCGTCGAGGTACTGCTGCACCTCAGCCGAGGTAGGCGTGGAACCGCCGCCCTTATCGGCCAGCGGATTCTCATCCGGATACTGAGAAGGATCACTCCCCAACAACCCGTCCAGACTCAGCGCACCGTAACCCGTGTACTGATTCCACACACCATTATTCGACCCACTACGAATCACCGACTGAAGGATCTGGTTAGGAGTGGCCTCGGGCCAACGCGAGCGCGCCAAAGCAATCTGACCCGCCACAATCGGAGTCGAAATAGACGTCCCCTGCACATCCTTAATGGCGCCCGTCTCGTAGTCACGTGCCTTCACAGGCCCACCAATACCCGCGGCGACGACTCCTTGACCCCACGACGAATAACTCGCCAACTGACCACTGGCATCAATCGCAGACACACCCACAGTCCCCGACCACCAGCCATAGGACGCATCATTCTCATCCTTGGCATCATTACCCATCGGCCCCACAATAATGACACCGCGGGCCATCGCCCGAGCAATCGCCCACTTCAACGCCCTAACATTATGGTTAGTGTCCGATGACGAGATGGAGATGATCTGCGCGCCATCATTCATCGCCATTTGAATATTTGCGAGAGAAGTAGCATTGAAGCCAGACGCGTCTTGCTTACACTTATCTGATAATTTTTCACCCTTGGAAGGCATTGAGTAAGCGATAAGGGTAGCGTCAGGTGCCACACCATAGTTCTTGGACACCAGCACCGAAGCGACAACAGTGGCATGAGTCTTCGTACTTTTAGCCGCCTCATACTCACACGGAGTTTTGACCGTGATGTTGGCCCCCGCGAGCTCAGGTGCGCTGGTATCGACCGTGCCATCGATCATCGCGATAGTCACGCCCTGACCCATGTACCCCTTCGCACGCACCTGATCAAGCTTGTAATACGAGAAATAATCCTGGGTCGTAATCGTGTCATCAGCGTGCGCCGAAGACGGAGACACAGCCACAGCACCCACACTCAACGCAAGAGCACAGGCCGCCGTGGTCAGGACGCGCGCAGGCTTGTGAGTGGTTACCACTGGCGTAGGTCCCATCCGTCGTCCTCGCGCTTGACGGGAGTAATCGTGCGGTCCGTCCCGTAGGTCTGAGACAAGGGATTGACATAACCGGCGGGCAGATCATCCTCATCATCATCCACCGTGAAAGCCACATACTTACGCTTGCGGCCCTTCTTATCATCCTTACCCATGCCAGCACCCGCGCCAGCGCCACCCATGAAGCCGCCACCAGCACCAGCACCGCCACGACCGGCAGCACCCGCCGCGCCAGCCGCGCCACTACCGCCTGCGCCGGTCGTGCCGGTCACGCCAGAGGCGCCCGCACCGGCCGCACCATTAGCGCCCGCCACGGAGGCGGGGGGAGTGTAAGAACCAAAACCCGAACCCGAGTAGGAGCCCACGCGCAGGTTCGAAGCACCCATGGCGCCCGCCGAACCCGTCGTGCCGGTAATACCACGCAGACCGGCCGCACCCAGGCCACCAGCAGAACCAGACGCTCCGCCGAAACCTGAGCCCATTCGGGCCGCGCCGCGCATGCCCAGTGCGCCAGCGCCCAGCACGCCAGCGCCACCCAGGCGACCAGCCGTCGCCGCGTCCGCGGCAGCGCTGCTGTTCAGGCGCCACAGGGGGTGACCGGAGTCCGCAGCGGGCGCGGGGGTGTGACCGCCCACGACGCCGTTGCGATACGTCGTACCATTCACGCGCGTGTGCAGCAGGTCAGTGTCCATGAGGTCCTGCGGATCCGTGATCGGGTTCGTGCGCGAACCAAGCTCACCATACGGCAACTCCTTGGTGGGGACGGCACCCGAGGCGATCACGCGGTTACGAGCCGCAGCCGCGTCGGCCTCGCTCCACCACGGCTTATCAAAGCCACCCGGATAACCCTCACCATTACGACCACCCTCGCGACCAAAACCATTCTCCGGCGAATAACCACCGCCACCATAGCCATGGCCGCCACCACCGGTATTACCCGTGCTACCGCCGCCATTGCCGTGGCCGCTACCGCCGCCACCGTTAGCGGCATCGTCACCGCCCTTATCCTTATCTTTGGTAGGATCACCGATCTTAGGAGTAGTTTCGGTGCTACTCATAGTTTCCGTCTGGCGGTCCAGCTCGCCATTCAGAGTTTTGAGAATGCGCTTGCACGCCTCCTCGCGTTGGGCGTTGTTCTGCGCCTCGACGCCCTCCACGTACGCGGCACCCGTCGTGAAGCGAACCGGTCCGACGGAAAAGCCGCCGCCGGGCTGGCTGGAGGGGACGGAGACGACGGGCAGGTATCCCATCGCCGCGGTGACCGGGTCCACCAGGGTGTCGGACACGTTTCCCGCTTCCGCGAGGGCCTTCGCCATGACCTCGCGGCCGCCCTGATAGGTGCCATACTTCGCCTCATAGCGGGCGCGGTACCCCTCGATACGATCGATCGACTCGTTCACCCACTTCTCCATGGCCTTGGCCGCCTCTCCCTGGAAGCCGTGACCGTCGCGGTAGGCCTTCAGGCGCTCGACGGCCTGATCGAAGCCCTTGATCGACTTCTCGTGCTCGTCATTCCACGCGTCGAGATTCTTGTTCTCCTCGGCGGCCTTCATGAATTCCTTCAGGCGCTGGTAGTACGGAGACGAAACCATGAGTGATTCCTTTCTGCCTGCCGCGCGGCGGGCGCGGCTTTCGACCCACTCACCGTGGGTGATTGTATTCGCGGCATTCTGCGCGGAGGGAGACTGCCCGTTGATTGTGGGAGGCGAAGACGCCAGCTGTTACGCCTCGTCCTTCATGTATTCGTTCTTTTTCAGCTGCTCTTTGAGCGCTTCCGCTTCGTTGGATCGGGCAACCTTCCCCAGCATGTCGTTGACCTTGCTCAGGGACTGCTCGTTGTCCCACTCCGCGTTCTCCGCTTCCTTCATGGTCTCGCGCATGTTCGTATCGAAGGTCGAGATCAGATCGTTCTCTTTGCGCAGGATGTCGGAGATCTCCTCGAACATGTTGGTCACGGACTCCCGGAAGGCCGAGGGACCGGTCTCGTCACCCCATGCGGAGCGCGTCTGGGCCGCACCCTGGGCGTAGGACGCATCCGCCGTACTGCTCACCGCCTCGGAACTCTCCGGAACGTTGGAAGCCGCAGCTTCCTGAGCCGACTGGTCGTAGCCGTAGTCCGTAGACCCTGACATGCTGATCTCCTTGCACTGATGGGATAGTGAGGCGCCTGCGCGCGGGATACTTATTACTTGACGGTGAAGCGGCGGACCAGGGGCTGGTCGGTAATCTCGGGATTATCGATCTTGAGGGTCCACACATAAACGAGGTTGGAGCCGCTGCCTTCGATATCGATGGTCCAGGACGAGTAGTACTCGCAGCCCTGATCGACGCACAGGTCGTAGCTATCCTGGCCCAGGCGCCAGTAGTCGGCGGCCGACATCATCCCGTAGATGCTGTCCTCCTTGTTGACCACGACGGTGCCCTTGGGGTCCAGCTTGAACTTTTGCAGGCCGATGACGGCGGGCTCGGAGCCGATGAGATCCCGGCCGACCATGTTGTTCAGCGCGTTGGCCTTCTCGAGGATCTTGCTCTTCTCAGAGTCGGAGGCGGAGCTCATCTGGCTGATGAGGTCCTGCTTGATGCCTTCGGGGATGTTCTTCATCGAACTAATGTCCGAGGAGTTGGAGCCTCCACCGCCAGGCAGGGTGATGCAGCCGGTGAGACCGACGGCTGCCAGCAGCAGGGACGAGGCCGCTGCGAGCGTGCGGCGGGACGCGAGAGGGGACATGTTTTTCTCCTACTTTCAGACTGGTCAATCATAAGCGAGGTGCGGGCGTCCGTGTCAACAATTGATCACACCTGGAGGGCAGGCCATGGCGTCACCGGTACCCACCGTGGATTTATAACCCACAGTTAAAATTGGACGATCATTCGACGCCGTCGCGAACGACGGGGCGCCGCATCACCGACATGCCGCATCACGAGGTGTGCCGCATCACGAGGTGCGCCGCGCGACGCGGAAACCCTGCTTGGCGTAGACGGTCTCGTAGCTGTGGCCCGGGTGGGCGCTACTCCCCCATGACTCGGCGTCGACCTGCATGCCGCCCCACGCGTAGGAACGCGTGTCAATGACGACATACTCCGGAGGGGTATCCATCTGCCCAGTCGTACCTACCCAGTAGACGTCGCGCCCGGGCACGAGTCGCGCGAGCAGCGTCGTGTCCGTTTCGACGCTCGCCCCCTCGGGCACCGCGTCGAGCGCGCCTTGCGCGGCCGCCATGCGCGGATCCTCCGTGAGTGAGGGCAGCTTCCACAGGGGCAGGGACGAGGCCGTGAGCGCCAGCGACACAGCGGGCACGCACGCGACCGCCCACGCGGCCACGCGCCACCCCCGCCTCGGCGACGCAGAAGCCCCCTGGTCGGCGCGGAGGTCACGCAGTGCGTCCTCTCCCACCACCTCCGCGAGCGCCGAGGCAGCCGCCGACCGAGAGGGACGCTCCGGCGCGAGCCACTGGTTCATGACGTCGAGCAGAGAGCACGCCGCGATGGGGACAAGGATCGCGTTGTAGTGCCAGGAGTCCCAGCCGTAGTAGGCCTCGACGGAGCCCGCGAAGCGCCACGCGAGCGTCGGGAGGACCAGCGCGAACCAGGGCGAGGCGCTGCCAACGGAGCCGGCGCCGGCCGCGAGCACCAGAAGCGTCACAAGCTTGACAGAGGGGGTCGTCAGGATGTCCCACAGGGAGGGGATGGCGCGCGCGGCGGTAGTTCCCGCGGTCGGCGTGCCCGCCCCGGTCGCAGCCCCATCGAGCGAGTAGGCCCACGTGCCGGCCGGGTTCATCGCGGGAAGCAGCACCTTCACCGTCACCACGAACGCAACAATGCCGAACAGGGCGTACGCGAGCGAGCGCAGCACGCCGGAGCGTCCCTCGCCTCGGCGACGCCACGCGAGCGCCAGGCCCGCGACGAAGACCGTCAGCCCCAAATCCTCCTTGACAAGGACGAGGGGCGCCAGCCACGCCATGCTCGCACCCCAGCGCCTCTCGACGAAGGCGACGCCCCCGAACGCCAACAGCGGGACGGCCAGGCAGACCTCGTGAAACTGAGCGGCGACCGCGCCCTGCAACCCCCACCCGAGCCCGTAGGCGAGCCCCACGAGGAGCACGCCCCCTCGCCCGAGGAGACGCTGCGCGAGGCGCGCAATCGGCAGCACCGATACGGCGATCAGCACGTCCTGGACGACCAGGAGCGTCAGCGCGGAAGGAAACAGACGAAAGATCGGCCCCAGCAAGGCCAGAAGCGGGTGGAAGTGATCGCCCAACAGGTTATAGCCCGGGCCCTTAATGGGAACGATCGGCGCCTCGAAGCGTGAGTACGCCTGAACCGCCTCGGTGAAGATGCCCAGATCCCACGAGGGGGCCACGAGCGCACGCCACTGCGCCACCGAGTAGCAGACGTAGAGCGCACCGACGGCGCAGGCGATGACGGTGGGCAGCCACCAGGTCGCGACCAGGCGCGTGGCGGCTACTCGATCCGGCCCCTTCACCCAACCATCTCCGCGGGGTGCGTAGCAGGAAAATCGACAGCCTCCGCCTCGTCGCGAGCCGAGGCCGGCGCCGGGTAGGGCACGCCGATCCCCTGCTCATGGTCGGCGCGGCGCTTCGAACGCGCGTCGGAGTGGAAAAGCTGGCCGACCGTTGCGCGCACAGCGTCGAACATGCGCGCCGGGCGGTTGAGCGAGCCCAGCGAGCGGTCCGCGCCCGAGTGCGTGAAGTTGCAGGGCACCTCCATAACGGACAGCCCCGCGCGCAAGACGCTAATAGTCATCGCAGCCTCGAGCACGTAGCGCCCCGCGAAAGGCATGGCGGCGTCGATAGCCTCGCGCGTCAGGCAGCGCTGATAGCTGAGCGGGTAATGGCAGTTCCACCCGGTCTTACGGCGGATGAGGCGGCGCGCCATCCCCGGCCCATAGCCGGAATACTCGCGCCCCGTCGCGGGGACGGCGATCGCCATGTCGGCCTGGCGGGCGAACACGGCCTCGACGAGGGCGGTGGCCTCGACCGCGGACTCCCCCAGATCGGGAGAGAGCAGCAGGATGTGGCGGGGCGGGCCGTCGGGGCGGTCGCGCATGGCGGCGACCTTCACGCCGGTCTCGATGGCCGAGGCGCGCCCGCGCTCGACGGAGTGGCGCACGACGACGGCGCCCGCGGCTCGCGCGGCACGTCCGGTGTCGTCCGTGGACCCATCGTCGACGACAATGAGGAGGTCAACGCTGGGTATGGCGCGGCACGCGCGCACGGTGGCCGCAACGGCGCGACCGACGTTGTGGGCGGCGATAACTGCAGCGACTCGCTGCGGGTGGGAACCTCGTGATCCTGCGGGATAGTTCACGACTAACAGTCTACGGGCGGCGGGGCGCATGTGCGCTCCGCCGCCCGTAATGTGAGCGACAAGCCGATCTAAACGGCAGGTAAAATTGTGCTCAGCGGATCGTCACAGCTCGGGAGACGAGGCCCTGACGCGCGCGGCGTTCCTTGTCGTCCAGGCGCTCGGTGACCGCCAGAGCCTCGTCGAGGGCCTTGGCGAGAGCCTGCGTGCCGGGCGCAACGTCGGAGGCGCTGGCACCCTCGGGCAGCTCGAAGACCGGGACGATCAGGCCGCACGCACGGAAGGAACCCACGTAGCGCGACCCCTCACCGACGTTGGCCTCGCCGCGCGCAGCCAGACGGGCTAGCGCGTCGAAGAGCTTGGCCTCGTCGTTATCCGTCAGGAAACGCACGAAGTTACGGTTCATCTCGCACCAGTACGCGCCGGGGACGCCGGGCACGGGCTCGGTCGGGATGATCTCGTCGCGGTTCTGCTCAAGGGCACGACGCGTCTGGTCGTCGATCTCCTCGGCCGGGTCGAACCAGAAGGAGAAGTCCTCCTCGAGCTTCATGTCCGTGAAGCTGTCGAGGTCGAGGATGTCCTGGAGACGCTCGGACGGCTCGCGCACGTCGATCGAGATGACGCCCTCGTCGCCCGCTTCCTTCGCGGCGATGGCCGCGAGCAGCGCGGCGCCCGCGTCGTGGCTCAGGTCCGCGGAGTTCGAGCGGGTCTGCAGCGCAACGAGGATGCGGCCGTCGGGGCGCACCATCGCGGGATGGCCCTCGGGCAGGAGAGTCACGAATTCAAATTCGACGGCGCCGTGGTCGGCGTCGGTGCGTGCGGTCAGCGTGGCCGCCGGGATGAGCTCGCGCATGGCGACCAGCTCGATCTCCTTCGGCAGGCCCTCGTAGGGGCGCGCGACGAAGGGGATCGGCGGGCGATACGCCTTGAGCTTGGCGGGATCGGTGACCTTCTTACGGCGGCTAGCTTTACCCATGGGAGTAATCGTAGCGGGTTTCGCTCAATCGACGAGGCGCAGGCTGGGCGAGCCGGTCCACTCACTCCGGCCCACGCCTCGTCAGCGGCCCCGGGCGATGACCTCCACGCCTCCCCACGCTCCGTCCCGCCCTCCCCAAATGTCGCATGCAATTTGGTTCCCCTAACTTTTATGAGGTATCGAGAATTGCCCGGAATTCCAACGATCCGATTTCAATGTTTGAAATAGTTCGCAGGGAATTGCATGCGACATTTTTGGGTAAACATATGGTGAGGCAGAGGCTGGGCGGCATTAGGGCAGCATCTGGCAGCGCGGGGCGCTTCGTCAGCGCCCGGGCCTCGTCAGCGCCCCCGGGCGATGACCTCCACACCGGGCAGGGACGCGCGGTAGGAGTCGAGGAAGCGCTCGTAGCCGGCCACGCCCTCGGGAGTGGGCTCGAGGGTGGAGACCGAGGCCCCGGCGAAGACGCGCTCGGAGAGGTAGTCCGGCAGGGCGGGCACGGCCTCGTCCCCAGCAACGACCGCACGGTAGCGCGCGAGGACCGCGATGCCCCACGCTCCACCCTCGCCCGCGGTGTCGCCCACGGACACGGGGATGTTCAGCGAGTCGGCGAGAATCTGCTGGGCGACGCCCGGGGTCTTGAACAGGCCGCCGTGCGCGAACAACGAGTCGAGACGCACGCCCTCGGCGCTCAGGATGTCGACGCCAATGCGCACGGCCGCGAAGATGCTCATGAGCTGGGCGCGCACCGCGTTCGCCAGGGTCACGCGTGCGTCGGCCGTGTGCGTGAACACCGGCTGCGCGGCCTCCTGGCCGACGAGCGGCTCGGCCGACAGGGTGTTGTAGGCCATGACGCCGCCCGCGTCGGCCTCGCCCGTGAGCGCGTGGACATAGAGCGCGTCGTAGATCGCGGGCACACTCACGTCGGCACCCACGAGGCGCGCGAAGTCCGCGAACCAGCCCACCCACGCGTCAATCTCGGATGCGCCGTTGTTCGAGTGAACCATCGCGACCGGTGATCCATCGGGCGTGGTCACCATGTCGATCTCGGTGTGCAGCTCGGTGAGAGAACGCTCGAGGACCGCCATGAGGAAGACCGAGGTACCGCACGAGATGTTGCCGGTGCGCTGCGCGATCGCGTTCGTGGCGATCATGCCGGTACCCGCGTCGCCTTCGGGCGGGCACAGCGCGATCCCCGGCTGGAGCGTCCCGGTCGGGTCGATGAGCGCGGCACCCTCAGGGGTGAGCGCGCCCGCGTCCTCACCCGCGCGCAGCACGGTCGGCAGCACGTCGCGCAGGCGCCACGGGACCCGGCCGGCGAGCAGGGCCTCGTACTGATCGAGGTAGGACTCCACGTACGTGCCCGTCGTCGAATCAATCGGGAACATGCCCGAGGCGTCGCCGATACCGAGGACGTGGTGGCCCGTCAGCTGGTGATGGACCCAGCCGGCCAGGGTCGTCAGGCGGGCGACGCGCGGGGCGTGCTCCTCGGAGTCGAGGACCGCCTGGTGCAGGTGGGCAACCGACCAACGCAGCGGAATGTTGAAGCCGAAGAGGCGGGTGAGCTCATCCGCCGCGCGTCCCGTGTTCGTGTTGCGCCACGTGCGGAAGGGCGCGAGCAGATTATCGTCGGCATCGAAGGCGAGGTAGCCGTGCATCATGCCCGAGATGCCGATCGAGCCGTAAGACGTCGGGGTGACGTCGTAGCGCTCGCGCACGTCGGCGACCAGGGACGCGTAGGCGCTCTGCAAACCGGCGACGACCTCGTCGAGGCTGTAGGACCACAGGCCACCCTCCAGGTGATTCTCCCAGCCGTGGCCACCGGTGGCGAGCACCTCGTGGTCGGGGCCGATCAGGACGGCCTTGATGCGGGTCGAGCCAAATTCGATGCCGAGCGCGGTGTCGGCGGCGGCGATGGCGGCGCGGGGGTCGGTGCTCACGGATGCTCCTTGGGTCTTCATTGACGAGGCGGGGGCCGGGAATGCGTTAACGGTAACACTTTCGCGCACGCCCCGACGGGGACCTGAGACCCCTTATCGAACGCGCCGTCCGGTATATGCAGATTCACGTTGTCATAACGTGTCATTCCCACCGACAGGCCAAACGCTCGCATCGGCGCTCCTGCATCTCCGCCGACCTCTTCCAACTGCCGCCTCGGGGGAGTAGACTACGCGTAGTCACAAATGAGGAGGAGACATGTCTACGGCACGCGTTGCACGCTCCGTCAAGCTCGATCCCGAGATCGACGCCCGCCTCACGGCTCTCGCCCAGCGGACCGGCCGAACGAAGTCGTTCTACATGAATCGCGCCATCGAGTCAGCACTCGAAGAGATCGAGCTGGCCTACTCACTGCAGGCGGAACTTGAGGACATTCGCGCCGGACGA
The DNA here is from genome assembly GCA_000411415.1 of Actinomyces sp. HPA0247. Taxonomy (GTDB): domain Bacteria; phylum Actinomycetota; class Actinomycetes; order Actinomycetales; family Actinomycetaceae; genus Pauljensenia. The sequence continues at coordinate 728,735 of KE150450.1, forward strand.
GTCGCATCGGTGAGCCTCGACGAGGCGGTGAAGACCCTTGACCTGGAGGGCTGAGCTGTCACCGCGCGCGCTGAAACAGCTCAGCAAGCTCGACAAGCCGACCGCGAGACGCATCATCGACTACCTCCGCGAGACCGCGAGCGGCGAAGATCCCCGCTCACGCGGGAATGAACTGCCTCCCGTTTCTTGGACATCGAAATTGAAGTCCAGGGAATGGGAGGCTTTTCGTGTCTGTGAATCTGGGGTTGAGGCATGATCGTTTGCTTCGGGAGCAGGCGGTGGAGATGTTTGAGAGGGGATTTGGCTATCGTTTGACCGCCGGGAGGCTTGGTGTGTCTGCTGAGACTGTGAGAGAGTGGCAGAAGATGTACCGCGTGATCGGGAGGGGCGGGCTTCTTGCCATGGGAGTAAAGCGGGCCAAATACGACTATGAGACCAAGGTCGCTGCGGCGAGGGCCGTGGTTGACGGTGGGATGAGTAAGCCTGAGGCGATGGTGCGTTTCGGTATTGCGAGCGCGACATCGTTGAAGAAGTGGTGCAGGCTGTACCGCGAGGGCGGCGCGCAGGCGCTCAAGCCCAAGCCCAAGGGCAGGCCAAAGGGGGCGGTGCCACCAACGCGTGAGGAGGAACTCGAAGAGCGCGTGCGCAAGCTCGAGGCGCAGGTGGCGTACCTAAAAAAATCGATTGCCCTGAAGGCGCAGAGGCGCTCCCAAACCGGGACAAAGCCCTAGTGGTCGCTGAGCTTTCAGGGCGCGGACATGCGGTGTGTGATCTCCTCGAGGCCGCCGGTCTTGCCAGGTCGAGCTACTACTACGCGCTGGCTCACCCCCAGCAGCCAACCAGGGTGTATCTGCGGCCCAAGGTTGCCCAGATTTTTTCACGAACCCCCAACGGGTGCGGTCACAGGCAGGTAGCCATGTGCCTGCGCGCTGAGGAAGGGGAGCGCATCGCCGATAAGACGGTCTTGAAGATGATGCGTGAGATGGGGCTGCGCTGCGGCATACGCCGCGAAACGAAGTACCACAGGTACAACTCCTACAAGGGGGACGTGGGGCAAAGTTTCGACAACATCATCGGCCGCGACTTTAAGGCCGATGGGCCCTGGCAGAAACTCGGTACCGACGTCACCGAGTTCAAGCTTTCCTTCGGTAAGGCCTACCTCGCTCCGGTCTACGACTTTGCCAGCAAAGAGATCGTGGCCCACTCCATATCGATGTGTCCCAACCTCGCCCAACAAAAAGAGATGCTCCAGATGCTCATGGACGCCAAGCCCGCAGGGGCCGAGCCGATCTTGCACTCGGACATGGGATGGCAATACCAGCACAAGGCCTACATCAGTGCGCTCGCCGATAACGGTTTCATCCAGAGCATGTCACGCAAAGGCAACTGCATCGACAATGGCGCCACCGAGCAGGTCTTCGGGCACCTCAAGGACGAGTTCTTTCGCGGCCAGGACTGGCAGACCTTCGAGAGCTTCAAAGCCGACCTCGAGGCTTACATCACGCACTGGAACACAACAAGACGCCAAGTAAAGCTCAAGGGCCTGACCCCGGCAGAATACCGGGATCAGGCCCTACAGGAAGCCGCATAACGGCTACCATTAAACGCGTCCAAGTTTCGGGGCGCAGTTCAGAAGGGACTGACCGGCAACCTTTCAGGCTTTTGGCGATACCGTGTTGGCAACTATCGAATCATTGCGTCCATCGAAGATGATGAGCTATTGATCCTCGCCATCAATATCGATCACCGGTCACGCATCTACCGCTGACCTACCGGGCACCGAACCCCTCGATGAAGAGCTCTCGGGCGCGGTCGATCGCGGCGAGTTCCTTGTCCGTGAGGGGCTTCGTGGCGCTGCGCTCGATGAAGGTCAGGACGACGGAAGCGTAGACGTCGGCGGCGAGCGGCAGCACCTCGTCGTCCACGCGACCACGGGCCCAATCGGCAAATACCGAACAGCACGTGCGATAAATCTGCTCGTGCAGGTCGCCGTCGCCGCCCACGCGGATAGCGAGCAGGGTCGTCAGGGCGTGGCCGTTGCGCGCGTACACGTCGGCGAGGTGGCGAGCGACGGCTCGGGCGTCGCGCCCCTCGCCGAACCACAGGCCCTCGAGCGCCGGGGTGATCTCGTCGAGGAGGAAAGACACCACCTCTGCGAGCAGCGCGTCCTTGTCGGTGTAGTGGTCGTAGAAGGTCGTGCGCGACACCATCGACGCGGCGCAGATGTCGGTGACACTCACGTGCGCGTACGGCTTGGCCTGGCACGCCTTCACGAGGCCGGAACGGATCGCCCGACGCGTCTTGCGAACGCGCAGGTCCAGGTTCTTCTCGGCCTCGCGCCCGTGCTTTTCCGTGCCTCGCAGGAACATGTCTCTCCGATCAATTTTCCACTATCAATGTGCTTATCCTACGTATAGCGGTTGCTCTGTCCGGTATCCAACACTCCGTTTGTTATTGTTCAGTCCACCGCACTCGGGCAGCCGATACGGTCGAGACATGTTCACCGAATACACCGGCAATCGCCAATTCGACCTGCAGCTCAACCGGACCTTCGCACCGATCCTCGACCGCGCGGGCATGGAGACGATCGCGGCCACCGCACTCCCCCAGCTTCGAACAACAGACCAGATCACGGAGCTCGCCCAGGGCCTCGCCGAGCGCTTCTCCTCCGAGGGCGACGCGGATGCCGCGTGGCGTCTCTACGAGCTCGCGGCCTTCTACCTCGGTGCGGACGACCCCCGTAAGCGGCGCTTCATCGACGCCATGTCGGCCTCCTTCGACGAGGCCCACCGAGGCCTCGCACTCACCCGTCACGCAGTGCCCTTCGGGGACGGGGAGCTGACCGCGATGCGGTGGGAGGCGGACCCGACGGACCGCGCGCAGGCCCCGGCAGGTACCCCGACGACGCTCATCATGATGAACGGCTTCGACGGATACGCGGAGGAGATCATCGACTTCGCGTCCCACTTCCCCACCCGCCCATTCGACACCATCGCCTTCGATGGGCCAGGCCAGGGGCACACGGTCCTGGCGGGCATGCCGCTCGAGCCGCAGTGGGAGCGCCCGACGAACGCGGTGTTGGACTATTTCGGCATCGAGAGTGCCGCGGCGCTCGGCGTGTCCTTCGGCGGATACCTCGTCACGCGCGCGGCCGCCTACTGCCCGCGCATCACGCACGTCATCGCCTTCGACATGATGTACCGGCTCCTGGACGGCCTGACGGCGCCACTGCCTCGTCCCCTGCGCCCCATCGCGGACGCGGTCGTCGGGAACCCGAGGCCCGCATGGCTTATCGACGCCGCGCTGGGCACGGCCTCACGACTCAGCACGGACCTGGGGTGGAAGCTCCAGCAGGCCTCGCACCTGACCGGGCTGAGCAGGCCGAGCGAGGTGCTGCGGGCGTTTGGCGACTACACGATGAAACCGTTCGAGGGCCGGATCACTCAGCCGTGCCTGGTCCTGGCCGGCGACGCGGATCAGTACGTGCCCTTCGAGCGGCTGGGCGACGTGCGCCGGGCCTTGGAAAACTCGGCGTCCCTGGACGTGCGCGCATTCCGCCACGCGCAGGACCCGGACATGGCGCAGCACTGCCAGATCGGAGACCTTGACCGCGCCTTCGCGATCATGGGCGATTGGCTGCAGGCAGCACCAATGAAATCACTCCGCAATTCAATTAGGGTATGAGCGCTTCATTTTCGATAACTTTTATCGAAATCGGATCGATGATGTAGCATATCCCTATGCATCTCCTACGATTCACGTTTGAGAACCATCGGTCGTTCCGCGATGAGGCCACCCTCGACCTGACACGGCCCACACTCAAGACGCTCCGCCCCTCCAAGGGCACAGAGTGGACCGACCACATCCACCACGTTGACGGCATCTACGGCGCAAACGCTTCCGGCAAGACTAACGTTCTCGATGCGCTCCATTACATGCTTGGAGTCATCGGCTCCTCGGCAACATCGTGGCTCGATGAGCCACAGTTCCCTCGAGCCCCCTTTGCGCTTATCCCGGAACAGATGACAGCTCCCGCTACCTTTGAACTCGAGTTCATCTACTCCGGGCAACGGTACGACTATCGCTTTGCGACGGACAGTGACGGCATCACCGAAGAGTCACTGCATGTCGTGAGTACTCGATGGAAAGAAGTGTACTCCCGCAACACTGACGGGCGTGTGAAGGGCCTGAAGGGGATCACTCGAGTTGCGAGACGCGAACTCGCACTTTCCCGCGCCGCCCAGTTCAACCATGCATCAGTAACGCCAATCTGGGAAGCTCTCATGCGTGGATTCGACCTTTATCACGTCGGAGACGGGGAAGTTAACGCACGCATTGATCGCATCGCTCGACAACTGAAAGAACGGAGTTTAAACCTCAGCGCCCTCGTTACCCTCGCGCAAATCGCAGACACAGGCATCACGCATGTCGAGGTGGAGGAACACGCAATTCCCCCGCGGTTCGCCCAGCTAGTCGCCCAGATGCTGGCGCCTGCCTCCGACGACAGTCAGGAACAGGCTAGTGATAGCTCGTCAGACGAAGTAGAAGACATCAGCAACTACATTGCACGCAACCTCCTATTTCGGCACGGAGAAAGCAGCGGAAGACTCAGAAGCTCCGATGAATCAACCGGCACCATGGCATGGCTCGCACTCGGGACAGCTGTCGTTAATGCCCTACGAAAAGGCTGTGTACTTGTTGTTGACGAACTTGGTTCAAGCCTTCATCCTCAACTTTCCCGCCTCATCATCGACTGGTTCGATGCCCCTGAGGTAAACACAACAGGCGCACAGCTCATCTTCACCAGCCACGATATGACCCTGCTCGATGCGGGCCGTGGCAGCAGAGCCAAGCGCGAGCAAGTGTGGTTCGTTGAGAAGGGCAGCAACGGAGCAAGCGAGCTCTTTAACCTTGATGACTTCACACTCCAGAAGGGCAGCAATATCGTCAAACAATACCTGGAGGGGCAGTTCGGAGGCGTGCCTTACACAGCGCCCTCCCTGATTCACAACCTACTGAACAGAAACACCGAGGAAATACGGTGAGACCTCATGGGACGGCCCGGTACACGCAAAACACGTAATCCTAAGAATGTGAAGATCCGCTACGCAGTATTTACCGAAGGTCTCGTCACCGAACGGCAGTACCTGGAGCTTCTATACCAACAGATTCGCCCTAAGCACGCGACAATCAAAATTCACGCCATCGGCGGAGAACCGTCACGAGTGCTCAAGGAATGCAATAAAGCACTGCGAAAAGACGATTTCGACCATGCAATCCTTATCGTCGATGTTGACCAACACCAGAGACTCGATGAAGTATTGACTAGTTGCAGAAATTCATCTGAAGTTGACGCTATCGTCTCCAACCCTTGCTTTGAGCTCTGGCTCCTCTGGCACACGCAAAATCAAACGGGGTACATCGAATCACGGGGTTGCGTCAATCTTGCTCACCGCGCCAAAGTGACGGACGAGAAGGCTCTCACTACCCAGTTCCCCCACGCCAACTACGAAGCAGCCATAGAACGGGCGCGCAAAGCGTGGCCAGGCCTTACCCCCAACGAAAAAGAACCCAATCCTTCCTCTGCTATGCCATGGTTCATCGATCTGCTGGTATCTCCCCCGAAGGAGAAGTAGCTCAGCGGCCGCCGACCCCGCAGCGGCGCATGATCGCGTGCATGACGGCGGCGGCACCATCGTTTTCGACGGCGGCCGTCACGTGATTGGCGTGGGCGCGCACCTCCTCGGAGGCACCACCCATGGCGACGCCGAAGGCCGCCCACTCAATCATCGCAATGTCGTTCGTGCCGTCCCCCACGGCGACGGTTCCAGACGCGGGAACGCCCAGTCGCGCACGCAGCGACTCCAGCCCGGTCGCCTTGGTCACGCCGAGCGGCTCGATGTCCGCCCACGACGTCCAGCCGACGAACACCTCGTGTGTGCGCGACACGTCCAAGGACGACAGGATCCGATCAAACTCCTCGCGATCCACGTCGGCGGCGCGCACGACGATCTTCGGGGTCGGCGTGGAGGCCAGCTCCTCCATCGACACGATGCGATGCTCGATGCCCTCGATCTCGTTGTTCGGGAACGGGGCGGACAGCAGGATGTCGGGGTGCGGCATCGACGCGAACACGGCACCCGGAATCGCAGAGGCAATCTCCTCCAGGCATGCCCCCGGAACGAAGGTGCGCTCCTCGACGATCTCGCACTTCCCGCCGCTCACGCGCACGAGCGTCGCGCCGTTATTACACAGCGCCCACCCGTCCGTGAAGTCGAGGGCCCCCAGGACCGGGATGACGCCCTCGAGCGCACGTCCCGACGCGATGAGCACGTGCGCGCCCGCGGCGGCGAGGCCGTGGATCCCCTCCAGGACGCGCGGCGTCGCCCCCGCGGGGGTCAGGATCGTGCCGTCGATGTCGAGCGCGACCAGCGCCTGGCCCGCCGACGTCGGAAAGTCGGCGGGCAGGGCGGCCGAGGCCTCGTCGAGGAGAACCTCGAAGGGGCGAGCGACTTCCCCGGTGGAGGGGACCGTCAGGAAGCGCTCTTGGCTCATCGAGCGACCGGGGTCAGGACCTCGAGTCCACCCAGGTAGGGGCGCAGGGCCTCGGGCACGTAGATCGAGCCGTCCGCCTGCTGGTGGTTCTCCAGGAAGGCGACGATCCAGCGGGTCGTGGCCAGCGTGCCGTTGAGCGTGGCGACCGCGGCCATGCCATCCTCGCGGCGCTCGCGAATGCCGAGGCGGCGCGCCTGGAAGGTCGTGCAGTTCGAGGTCGAGGTGACCTCCATGTAGCGCTCCTGGGTGGGCAGCCACGCCTCGCAGTCGAACTTGCGGGCGGCCGAGGTTCCCAGGTCGCCGGCGGCCGTGTCGATGACGCGGTAGGGCAGCTCGACCTTGGCCAGCATCTCCTCTTCCCACGCGAGGAAGCGCTCGTGCTCAGCGGCGGCGTCCTCGGGGCGGCAGTAGCTGAACATTTCAGCCTTGTTGAACTGGTGGACGCGGATGATACCGCGCGTGTCCTTGCCCGCAGAGCCGGCCTCGCGGCGGTAGCAGGTGGACCAGCCCATGTAGCGCTTGGGGCCGGCGCTCAGGTCGAGGATCTCGTCGGCGTGGTAGCCGGCGAGGGCCACCTCGGACGTGCCCGTCAGGTACAGGTCGTCGGCGGGCAGGTAGTAGATCTCGTCGGAGTGCTCGTTGAGGAAGCCGGTGCCGCCCATAATCTGCGGGGTGACCAGCGTCGGGGTCATCATCGGCACGAAGCCGTTGGCCAGCGCCTGATCCATCGCCATCGTCATGATGGCCAGCTCGAGGCGGGCGCCGATGCCCTTGAGGTAGTAGAAGCGGGCGCCGGAGACCTTCGCGCCGCGCTTGGTGTCGATCGCGTCCAGGCCCTCACCCAGCGCGAGGTGATCCTGGGGCTCGAAGCCCTCGGCCGCGAAGTCGCGAGGGGCGGGTCCCTCGTGGCGCAGGACCACGAAGTCATCCTCACCGCCGACGGGCACACCGTCGAGAACGAGGTTCGGCAGGAGGCGGGCGAGGCGGTCGGCCTCGGCGTCGGCAGCGTTCGCGGCGGCCTCGGCGGCCTTCACCTGCTCGGCGAGCTCCTTGGCCTTGGCCAGGATCGCCGGACGCTCCTCCTTGGAGGCGCGACCCACGGACTTAGAGACCTCTTTCTGGGTGGCTCGCAGCGTCTCGAAGGCCTGGAGGGCCTCGCGACGGGCGGCGTCGGCCTCGATGATTTCATCGACGAGGCCGGGGTTGGCTCCGCGGGCGCGCTGGGAGGCGCGGGCGGGTTCGGGGTTTTCACGCAGGGCACGCACATCAATCATGCATCCCATCCTATGCCAGGTGGCATCCCGTGTCCCATATCGGGCCAGCTATGAATTCAACACACCAGGTCAAGGTTATGCACAAACCACATGCCTGTTATCCTCAAAAGCCTGAAAGTTATCCACCTTTGGTGCATAACCGTGTGGACAAGATGATGCTGGGTGCACACCAGGCAGGCGCTTATGACACGAAGTACAACGAAAAGCCACTTCACAACCCGTCCACAGGGCACCCGCAGGCTACGCTTGTGGATATGGACGCAACACCCTGGGTACTCGCCGCGGTCGCCGGAGCCGGAGCGATCGGCGTCGCGCGCCTAGCAACCGCCCTCAGCCGTCGGCACCGCCGCCGCCAAGCCCTCGAAGTCCCCGCCTCCGTGGACGACCCCACGCGCGGACGGCCGCGTCCCTGGATCATCATGAATCCCTCCAAGCACGAGGATCCCCAGGCCTTCAAAGACCGCATCAACCGCAAGGCCAAGGAACTGGGCATCGACCACGTGCACTGGCGCGAAACCACCCGCGAGGACCCAGGCACCGGCCAGGCCGTGCGCGCCCTTGAGGAGGGTGCCACTGTCGTCATCGCCGCGGGCGGAGACGGAACCGTCCGCGCCGTCGCGGCCGGCATGGCCGGATCCGGCGTACGCATGGGCATCATCCCCGTGGGCACGGGCAACGTCCTGGCCGGCAACCTGTCTATCCCCGACAACCCCGCGCAGGCCCTCGCCATCGCACTCGACCGCAATCACCGCGCCGTCGACCTGGCCTGGGTGCGCGTCGAAGACGCCACGCAGGAATCCGATCAGCCCGCCGAAGGTGGCCTCCGCCTCGCCGCGCACGCCGCGCTGCACCCCGAGGACACTCTTCAGGACGAGGCTGCCCCGGCCTCGTCGAACGAGCCGCGCGCAGACGAGTACGCGTGCCTCGTCGTCGCGGGAATGGGCTACGACGGCGAGACCATGGCCGACACGGATCCCGAGCTGAAGAAGCGCATCGGGTGGATCGCCTACGTGTGGGCGGGCCTGGGGGCGATGGGCGCCCCGCGCATGAAGGCCCGCCTGACCCTGCGTTCCCCCGCCGCAGCCGCGCCGGACCCCCTCGGGATCGGCGACCAGATCTCCGGTTCCGTCATCCACGAGGCCGGGGACGTCGCGGACGAGGTCACCGAGGTCGAGGCGCGATCCGTCATGTTCGCCAACGCCGGCGAGATGAAGATGCTCATCCTGGCACCCGACGCGAATCTGTCGGACGGCCTCATCGACGTGATCGCCGTCGACGCGCAGGCTGGTCTGCTCGGATGGGCGGACGTGACATGGAAGATGCTCGGCCAGCTGATCGGGCTTCGCCCCGTGAACCTGCCCGTCGCGACGGGCACGGTCGCCTTCCGCCAAGCGAAGGGCGCATCAGTGACAAGCAAGGAAGCCCAGGTGTGCCAGGTGGACGGGGACGCAATCGGCGTCGCCCACACCATGCACGTTCGCATGCAGGCGGGTGCCCTCGACATCGCCGTTCCCGCTGAGCGCACGTGGATGGAGCTGCTGCCGAGCTGAGCCCGCTTCCTTACGCGATGCGTGCCGCGCACGAGCCTGTTGTCAAGTAGCAGTGCACTACTGAGCGCAGCATTGCACTACTTCGCGTGGCATTCCACTAGATAGGAAGCAGTGCAATGCCCCCACAACTAGTGCATTGCTGCTGCATCTAGTGCAGCGCTGCAGGATCTGCGCCCTTTTGAACGCCGGCAGGGACGTTGTCGGCAGCAAGTGCCACGATGACGCTTGTGACCGATGAGGTGTTACACCCGATCGGGAAGATTCAACCCCTTCTGATCGGGTTGAATCTTCCCGATCAGGTTGAATCTCCCCAAAACGGGTTGAATCCCGACGATAGTACACAAGGTATCGAGGTGCGCCGCGATGTGGGCCCGCAAAACATCAAGAAACCTGACGCGTCAGGCCAGCGGCCACGACGGCGCGCTGCCAACAGCCTCGCCCGTGCCATCCCCGCCGTGCAGCAGATCCGCGACCCACGCGCGGCCCGCGCGGAAGGCCTCGTCCGTGGTGCCCGGAGTAACCGCCGCGCGCACGCCGTCGACGCGCGGGTAGGAGCCCATGAAACGCACCTCCGGCGAATAGCGGTGCAGGCCCACGAGGGCCGCCTGGACGCGCTCCTCGCGAATGTGGCCGACGATGTCGATGCTGAACGTGTAGTTGCCGAGGCCGTCCCCGCTCGGGCGCGACTCAATGCGCGACAGGTCGACGCCGCGCGCCGAGAACTGCTCAAGGAGGGTCAGCAGCGCACCCGACTCGTTGACTGGCAGGGCCACCTGGATGGTCGTCTTATCCGCGCCGGTCGGCGGGGGCACCACGCCGGGGCGGGCCACCAGGACGAAGCGGGTGATCGCGCCCGGATTGTCGGCGACGTCGGTGAACAGGGCCTCAAGGCCGTAGGTGTTGACGGAGACCGCGTTGCACAGGGCAGCATCGAAGGAGGCGTCGCCGTCGGAGAGCAGCTCGGCGGCGGCAGCCGTCGACGTCGCGGGCACGTGAATCGCGCCCGGGAAGGTCTCTTCGACCCATCCGCGGCACTGCGCCCACGCGTGCGGGTGAGTGCCGATGCGGCGGATATCCTCGGGGCGCGTGCCCGGCAGGACGGCCAGCTGGAAGACGACGTGCACGTGCATCTCGGCGACGATGACGAGGGGGTCGCCGTGCGAGAGGGAATCCAGCGTCGCGTTGACACCGCCCTCGATGGAGTTTTCGATCGGGACGACGGCCCGGTCGGCCTCGCCGCGGCGCACCGCCGCGAGCGCCTGGGGGGCGCTCGTCATGGGCATGAGGACGGCTCCGGCGGGGGCGACCTGGTGGACGGCCTGTTCGGTAAAGGTGCCGAAGGGGCCGAGGAAGGCGATACGAAGCTTGTCACCGAGGGGCGCGGGGCCGGGAATGTTCGTCGTCATGGTGTCAAGGGTAACGAGAGCATCGCGCGCGGTGCGCCCTCGTTTCAGCGCCGGGGGCGCATTGTGGCCAATCGCGCGGGATTCGAGGGGCGCGCGGACCTCGTGCGAGCACGCCCGGGAATAGGCACGCCCGGGAATAGGCACGCCCCCGGGAGGCAGGTCACGCACACCCCCAGGCAAGCGGTTCGGGCCTCAGCTACCGCCCCCGGGGACGCCGGTCGCGAAGGCGTCGCGTCCGCCGCCGGGGGTGATGTCGCCGCACGCGGTGATCTTCCACAGTTTCGCGGTGCCGCCCGCGTCGACGAGCTCGAACCCGGTGGACGTGTCGACGCCGTAGAGACCCGGGTTACGGGCGGAGCGCATGAAGTTGTAGTAGGCGCCGTCTTCTTCCTCGTAGAAGTGCGTGATGCCGAGCTTGCGCACGACCTCGCACACCTCGGGGTCGGTCGCGATGTCGTGGAAGTGCTGGGTGAGGACCTTCTGCGAGGCGCCGTCCGCGTTGACTGTGCTCAGCTGCGGGAAGACGGCCTTGCGTCCGCCGAGCATCTCGGAGTAGGCGGCGCCCGCGATTGGGTCGCCGAGGATGAGCGCGTTGGGTGCGGTCGTGTACTTCATGCGGCGCAGCATGGCGAGTTCGCCGGTGGTGGCCATGCCGGGTTTGCCCAGGTGCGCGGGGTCGTACACGTAGGCGACCGCGGTGTTTCGCGCGTCGATTGCGCCGAAGCCGGACAGGACGAGGATGAGGAGTCCGACGCCCACCTGGATCGGCCAGCGCGGCGCTTCGATCTCCTCGTCGACGCCGCGTTCGGCGAGGATGCGCTGCAGGGACCTGGTCCACGCGGCGTGCAGAGCGTGGATGATCGCAGCGGTGCCGACGGCCATGAGGACCGTCAGCGCAATGTCTTCGACGCCCATGATGCGGCGGGCGTCCTTGTACCAGGGGGCCAGCAGGTACGTGCGCAGCGCCGAGTCGGGCGCGTAGGCGAGGCCGGTCAGGCCCGCAAGGATCAGGTAGGAGACGATCGGCCAGCACGGCAGGGGCAGCGCTTCTTCCTCGTCGGACGAGGCCGGGGCTCCCTCGTCCGCGCCCGTCTCCTGCGTGAGTCCGGCCTGTTCGGCGGCGCGCTCGAGGGGGTCGGGGCGGCGCCAGAGCGTGTGCAGGCGGGCGGTCGCGGCGATGCCGGCGATGAGGAGGAGCAGCTGGATGAGGGTCCAGTAGGTGGTGCTGGGAGTGCTCGTGAAGGGCGGGTAGGGCAGGAACGCGTGGGCGAAGGCCTCGCCCCAGCCGTTTCCGTTGCGCGGGTACTTGCCCATCGCCTGGATCTTCGACGACGACAGCGCGAGGAGCGGGGCCGCGACGACGGCGAGCGCGAGGGCACCCCACGCGAGGGCGGCGAGCTGGCCTCGGCCATCGCGCTCGTAGGCCCGGCGGGCGAAGGAGAGAATCGACGCCAGGAGCGGGGCGATGAGGAGGGCGAGGAGGGAGAAGGCGGCGCTCGGGTGGGCGCCGACGAGGCCGAGGGCGCCGATCAGCAGGAAAACACCCTGGGGGATGCGGCGCATGAACGCGCGTACCCCGTCTCCGGCGCGCAGATCCGTGGTAAAGCGTCGACCGACGACGATCGCGGCCGCGGCGAGCCCGGGAACCAGCGCGGTGCCGGTCGAGTTGGGCCACTGGTTGTACATGGTGAGCGCGTCGGCCGGCATGTTGAGCAGCATGCCGCCGATGACCGGCGCGGCGAGGAGAGCGCTGCGCGAGGCGGTGAGCACCGAGACGAGCGCTGCCAGGCCGATCACCCACACGGCCATGAGTGCCAGCGAGGAGACGTTGGCGGTCTGGACAACCGAGTCGTAGCGCGCAAAAAGCGCGACGAAAGCGTGCCAGCCCGTGGGGTAGTAGACGCTCCTGCCGCCGTAGAGCTCGTGGAGGCCACCGAAGGGGCTCGCATCCTTTCCGTACAGGATCGCGTGCACGCCGTTTTGGTGGAACGTCGGGTCCCACTGCTGGACGGGGTTGGCCGGGTCCGCGCCCGCAAGAAGCGGCCACGCGGCCACGAGGAAGCCGACGAGGATCGCTCCCCACGTGGAGGCGCGGACCGCAGCCTGCGCGCCGCCGATGGGAACGCGTACGCCGATGGCCTCGCGCAGGGGAACTCCCCGCAGTGAGAAACCGCCGTTACTGCGGTGGAAGAAGCTCAACGCCCACGCGGCGGCGCCACCGATGGCGCTCAGGCCGAGGACTGGCAGGGCGGTGGAGGGTTCCCACTCAATGTCGAGGGCCGGGTAGGCCGCTGACAGGGCCGTGACGAGGCCGAAGGTGAACGCGGGTGCCGCACCGATCGCGACGAGCGACGAGCGCCCCCCGGCCCGCAGCCACATGAAGCCCGGCAGCACCAGGGCGACCATCATGGCCAGCAGGGTCGGAAGCAGCATCCACCAGGCCAGCACGGCTTACTCCTCCTCGGATGCGGCGCGGCGCTTACCGATCATCTCGATGATGACGGGCAGGACCGACGCGAGGATGATGACGCCGAGGATGAGCGTCAGGTTGTCGTGCACGAAGGGAACGTTGCCCAGGAGCGCACCCACGAGGATGAAGCCCGCGCCCCAGATGACAGAACCGAGCGTGTTGAAGACCAGGAACTTCGCGTAGGGGTAGCGGGCCATGCCCGCGGCGATCGGGATGAACGTGCGCACGAAGGGAATAAAACGGCCGATGACCAGCGACCGGCCTCCGTAGTTCGTGAAGTAGTGCTCCGCCTTCTCCAGGTGCTCCGTCTTGAGGATTCGGGCGTCCGGCTTGAAGAAGCGCCGTCCCCACTTGGCGCCCAGGAAGTAGCCGATTTGCGCGCCGATGAAAGCTGCGACGACGACGAGGAGGATCAGGGTCGGCAGGTGCAGGCCGAGGCGGTCGTGGAGCAGGCCCGCGGTGAACAGCAGGGACTCGCCGGGCAGGACCGGGAACAGGACACCGGACTCGATGAGAACGATGAGCATCGTTCCCCACAGCACCCACGGTCCCATGGCGACGAGCAGGGTCTCGGGATTTTTAAACCACTCGATAACGGTGTGCAGCATCGACGGATCTGATGCGGTCACGAGTGTCGACCAGGTCACGATAGGGCCCTTTTCTGCCGGGAATGTATCACCCTAACCCTACCTTTGTTGACCGCGATTATAGGATAGGCAACATGAGGAAGCGCAAGGATTCACACGACGGCTCGCCGGTCGCTGACACAAACCTCCTCTTCGTCCCATCATCATCTGACGATTCCGCAGAGAACGGGGTCGACGCCCTCATGGGAATGATCGACGAGGCAGGGGCTCAGCCCGCGCCACCGCCACCCCCCGAGGTGCCCGCATCGGAGGCACGCACGGAGGTCATGGCGCCCGTCGTCGTGCCGAACGCGACCACCGCCCCGGTCACCATGCCCCCCAGCATTCCTCCCAGCCACGCAGATTCCGACCAGGGCACCCCGGCCTCGTCGATGATCGCCGACAGCGGCGTCACAGTGCCTCCCCCGCCCGCCACCACCGATTCCGATAGCGCCGCCGACACGCACGAGCCCGCCCCGGCCTCGTCCACGCCCGTAGCCACGGACACCACCAACACCGAGGATGTGCACGGCGCCGAGGAAGACGCAACCACCCCCGCGAGCGCGTCCGAGGAGGCGGAGAAGACCCCCTCCCCAGCCACCGGCGAGATCGCCGCGAACCTGCCGGTGCGCCGCATGCGCCTGCCCCGCCCCGTCTACATCGCCGACCGCATCACGAGCGTGCGACGCCGCCGCGAGGACGCCGTCGACGTCGTCATCTCCCTCATCGCGATTTTCTTCATCTGGACGATCGGCGCGCTCGCCAGCGCGACCACGCGCGGCGTCACCATGGACGTCCTCAGCTTCCAGCTGGTCCGCAAGATCCTCATCCTGCCGGTGAGCATCACCGAGGGCCTCATCATTTTGACCACGCCGATCCTCGTGATCGTCTCGCTCGCGCTACGCAGACGCCTCCAGGCGATCATCCAGGTCCTGGTCACGAGCCTCGTCGCGGCAGTCGGCGGCTGGATCATCATCCTGCTGACGGGACTGCTCCCCTCGGAACTGACCGCGCCGCTGAGCGTGGACCGCGCGCTCGCCACCCAAGGCTCCCAAACCGGTATCGCAATTGCGATCAACCTGGTCATCGTCACCCTGTGCGCCCTGTTCACCTCCGCGGGTGAGGCCCAGTCGATGAAGGCCATTAAGTGGGGCTGGACCGGCCTGTGGATCATCCTCATCCTGGGCGTGCTGCGCTCCTCCATGACGCTGCCCGTCGCCTTCATCTCCGTCTTCCTGGGCCGCGCGTTCGGCTCGGGCTCGCGGTGGATCATGGGCTACGACGACCAGAGGGCCAAGGGCGCAAAACTCGTCGAGGCCCTCCTCGGCATCGGCATCACACCCTCGCGGATCGTGCGCACCGACCTCGACACCACCGAAGAACCCCTGGCGACCTGGGCCGTCGCCGAAGACTCGCGCGGCCGCCTGACACAGATGCCCGCCGACCTGGGCGACATGGGCGTCACGGTCACGCGCCACCCGGGCCAGGATCACTACCGCCACTACCAGGCGTGGAGCGACACGGGCCTCGCCTACGAGCTCATCGCCATGGATCCCGGCCAGGAGCTGACCGGCACCCTCCTCGAAATGTGGAACAACCTGCGGCTGCGCGGCATCAGCCGGTGGGTCTCCCCCTCGCTCAAGGCGCAGGCCGAGCGCTCCTCGTTCACAACCCTGCAGGCGCTGCGTGCGGGCGTATTCACGCAGGAGCCGATCGGCATCGCCTCGGCCTCCGACTCGATCATTCTGGTCATGTCCGCACTGCCGCCGACGACCCCGCTGACGGAGCTCGGCGAGGCTGCGACGGACGAGGTCTTGGACCGCGCGTGGGAGCAGCTGCACTTCGCGCACGCGCGCGGCATTTCGCACCGCGCCCTCACTCCCGAGGCCGTGGTCGTCGACTCATCCTCGGACGTGTGGCTCCTCGACTGGGATTCCGGCGAGGTTGCGACGACCGAGCTGAACCAGTCGATCGACATCGCGCAGATGCTGGTTCTCACGGCCCTGGCCGTGGGGCCTGAGCGCGCGCTCGAGGCCGGACGGCGCTGCGTCGGGGAGGAGACGCTGATCGCGTGCGCCCCCGTCATCCAGAAGCCCGTTCTTCCCGCATCCATCAACCAGCGCCTGCGCCGTTCCGATCTGCTGAGCGAGCTGCGCGCGGCCCTCGTGGGCGACTCCGAGGCGGAGACAGCGCCGACGGCTGACCTGCAGCG
This sequence comes from Actinomyces sp. HPA0247, assembly GCA_000411415.1. GTDB lineage: Bacteria > Actinomycetota > Actinomycetes > Actinomycetales > Actinomycetaceae > Pauljensenia. The sequence continues at coordinate 744,828 of KE150450.1, forward strand.
CTTCCGCCCGCGCACGATCTTCACAATCGCGGTGGCGTTCATCGCGGTCTTCATCGTCGTGGGTTCGCTGAACTTCAGCGACATCGTGACCACGGTCAAGAGCGCGAACCCGTGGTGGATGCTCGCTTCCGCGGTGCTCGCCTGCCTCATCTGGGTCGGGTCCGCGGTCCCGCTTGTTGCCCTGTCGCCTGAGAAGCTGAGCCTGCGAGAGACTCTCATCGCCCAGGTCGCGGCCTCGATCATTACGATCGTGGCACCCGCCGGCGTGGGACCCGCGGCCCTCAACCTGCGCTACCTGCGCAAGCGTCGCGTTCCCACCGCGATGGCGGTGACGACCGTGACCCTCATGCAGATCTCGCAGGCGCTCATCACGATCATCCTGCTGCTGATCGTCATGGTGATCGCCGGGTCGTCACTGTCCGTATCGGTCCCCTACGGCACCATCCTGGGTGTCGTCGCGGTCGTGATGGTCGCGGTCGGCGTCATCGTCGCGGTGCCGAAGGTGCGCCGCTGGATCTGGTCGAAGATTCAGCCGACCTGGCAGCAGGTATACCCGCGCCTCCTGTGGATCATCGGCCAGCCGCGTCGCCTCGCTGCGGTCGTGGGCGGCAACCTGCTGATGAACATCGGCTACGTGGGCGCGTTCTGGACGGCGCTGCTCGCCATGGGCGGTTCGCTGAACTTCTCCACGGTGTCGATCACCTACCTGACGGCGAACGCGGCCGGCTCCTTCATCCCGTCGCCGGGTGGTATCGGTACCGTCGAAACGGCGCTGACCTCGGGCCTGACGGTTGCGGGCATCTCCTCGTCGGTTGCGATCGCGACAGCCCTGCTCTACCGTCTCGTCACCTTCTACGGCCGTATCCCCTTCGGCTGGCTGGCCATGAAGTACATGGAAAAGAAGGACATGATCTAGGGCACGGACAGACGCGCGCGGATCCGTCACACTATCCATTTACTTCAAATTAAGGCTAAATTTGAAGTAAATGGAAGCAATGCCTTCTCGACGAACATATCCACAGTCGTACCCTGACGACTGCCACCGCATCGCGGCAACCCTCGGACCCCTCCCCTCTTGTCAGTCACCGTCCCCTTCAAGGGCACAATCAACCCGACGCTGAAGATCTGACACCGGATACCACTCGAAGCTCCGGCCGCGCCGAACACGTCTCAAATAGCCCTCATCCTCGAGTCCACGCAGGTCGGCGTGCGCAGTCTGAGGAGTGACCCTGTATTTGTTGGCATGCGCCGCTGCTGTCACTGTCATCATGGGATCACGCAAGGCTTCTTCGATGACGCCGATCTGACGGTTCGTGAGTGTCGTGGCGCGCAGGCGATGCTTCACCTGATCCAGCTCCTTGGATTTCTTTGCCAGATAATCGTGCAGCTCGCGGATTCCACGCAGAATTATCCGCGCATGCCAGATCAGGAAGTAGGTAAGGTCGCCCTCATCCTGCTCGACTTCAAGGAATGAGCGAGCGTACTGTGCGGGCGCTCTATGCAGTAGTCGGGACACCGGAACAAAGTCCATCAGAAAGAAGCCCTCACGCAGCATCACCCACTGCGCAATGACGCGGGCCGTGCGACCGTTACCATCAACGAAGTAGTGGTCGTATCCCATCATGAAGTGAACAATGAGCGCCCTGACGAGGGGCGGCACATATTGCGTCGCATACTCACCTTCACCATTCACGAAGGAACACAGACGCTCCAGGCGCTCGGGCAGCTCCGATGCGGACGGCGGAACATGGAGCGGCTGCTCCTCGCTTTCCGTCCCGTAGATGCGAACCCTGCCCTCCCCCTCCCGCTGGAGGCGGCCAGCATCGCCAGGATCATCGAGCGTCCCCTCAGTCACGATCCGATGAACCTCACAGATAAACTCTGGAGTGAGCTTATCCGTGAGACGCCCCCGCACAAATTCGAGGGCGAGAAAATTGTTTCGGATCATCCGCTCCGACCGCGTCTGCGGGCGCCTCCCCTCCCGGAGCATCTTTTTCGCATCGCGCCTCGACGTGGAGGCTCCCTCCATCTGGGAGGATGTGATCGCCTCCTCGTACAGGGAGTTGATGAGGTATCTGTCTCGCGCAGCCTCCGTTGCTACCTCCCCGGGGAGCTCGACCTGACCTCGCGCCTGAGCGGTAATATCCTCATTCAGGCTCAACAGCACATCGGGCAGATTAAAGGTCAAGGGTGTTGCGTCCTTCATCGTGAAGGGCGTCGGTCTAGCAGTGGTCGCTCGAGCACTGCGAACCGCGCACCACCAGGCCTCGCGGGTGAGTCCCTCGGGCACCGGCTCGGCCCGGAAGTAATACTCCCACGGCCGATACTCCGGATCATCAAGTCCGCCAGCTAGCGCGCGAATAACAGACGAACGATGATCCTCATCCATATCCCTGAGGCTATTGAGAACACTGTCATAGAGTTCAGCCAGGCGACAGGGCGGAGGGGTCGGCTTCTTCATGACTGCTCCGTTCACGCTTATTTCAAATTACTTCTAATATTATCTTAATTTGAAGTAATTAGAAATACTCTCACCCCAAGTCCTGGATCCCATCTATGCGCAAGAGAGCGCACCCCACCTGCCTCACTCCGGCACGAGGCAGCCGACCGTTCGCTTACTGGAGGCTGTTGTTGCCGTCCGGGTATGCCGCCTGGACGCCGCTGACCGCGCGGATCGTCTCCAGCGAACCGGCGGGCACGCGCAGGGCGTAGCCGCGCAGCGCGTTGCGATACTCGCGCTCCACGGTCACGGACGCGCCCGGGAAGGACGCGGCCACGGCCTCGTTAATCGAGGTGAGGGTCGCCTCCCCGTCGGCGCCTTCCGCGAGCTGGACGATCACGACGACGGTGGTGTCGGCGTCCTGGCTGCCGGATTGCGCGCTCGGTCCGCTTTGCCCGTTCTTTGAGGTCAGCGCGGTATCGGGGTCGACACTCGACGAGGCCGTGGCCCCCGGAGCGGACTGGGAGGAGTCTGCGGGAGCGCCGGACTGCGGCGCGGGCGTCGGCGACGTCGCGGTGGAACAGCTGGCAACCGCAAGCGCGCACGTGCCCACTCCGGCCAGAAAAACGGCTGGTTTCTTCATGGTTATCTGCTCCTTGCTGCGGGCGTGCGCTGTCGCGCTGACGCCTCCAACATAGCGCAGATAGAGGGCCCGGGAGCGCTCGCAGTGAGCGTTCCCGGGCCCCGGCCTCGTGAATCGAGAATCAGTGAATCAGCGATTCAGAACAGCGCGCACATCAGTGCACCCAGACTCCGTTCGCGTCGAACACGTAGGTGCGTCCATTGATGACCTGCGTGCCGGTGAGCATGGCACCGGAGGGTGCCAGGTAGTACCAGGAACCACCCACGTTGACCCAACCGGTCGCCATCTTTCCGGAGGCCGTCAGGTAGTACCAGGAACCGCCGTCATTCACCCAGCCGGTAGCCATCGCACCGTTGCCGGTGAGGTAGTACCAGGAGCCGCCGTCGACGACCCAACCGGTGGCCATGACCTTCGTGGTGGGGTCGAGGTAGTACCAGGAGCCGGCATCATTCACCCAGCCACCCACGAGGGCGCCGGACTCGTTCGCGTAGACCCACTGGCCGTCGGCGCGCTTAAGGAAGCCGGTCGCCATGTAACCGGAGGGGCCGAACAGGTAGTCCGAACCGTTGATCGTGAACCAGCCGTTCTTCAGGTAGCTCGCGCCGTCAGCGCAGGCGTACCACCAGCCGGCGCCATCCTTCACCCAGTGGCCGCCGTCGGTGCTTGTGCAGGCGTCGGTCGTGCCCGTGTTGTCGCTGGGCAGGTTGAGGGTCGCGGCCTCGGAGTGGTTGAGGCCGTAGTCCCATGCCAGCAGGTACGGGTGGGCGATGACGTTGCCGGAGCCACCCTGGTCGGTCCACGCGGAGTTGATGTCCTTGAAGGGGATCTCGACGTGGTAGGCGCGCGAGCCGTCAGCCGCGATGGTTGCCTCGTTGTCGGTGAAGATGTGGCGGTAGAACCACAGGCCGTCGGCCGGGTCGTGCAGGTCGATCGCGGCCAGCGGCGACGCATCCGTCACGTCGAAGGACAGGACGGTGTCGGCACCCTCACCCTTGTACTCCAGGTTGGAGACGACGGGCGCGACCGTGTCGATGCGGAACTCATAGGAGATCGACTGCTCGGCCTGCGAGGGGCCGTCGTTGTGCGCGGAGAGCGTCAGCTTGTACTGGCCATCAGGCAGGTTCTTGTATGCGTCGGCGCGCGCATCCAAGGACATCGGATCGTGTCCCTGCTCGAGCCACGTCATCTTGCCGGTGGAGGAATCCACCGCGGACTTCCAGTTCATGAATCGCGTGAAGGACGCGACCTTCTCCCCGTCGGCGTTCGTGTACGCGGCGTTGACCGTGTGGACGCTACGCAGCGTGCCGGTGCGGGGCTGGAGAACCGTGGGAGCGCCCGAGGCGTCCGAGCGGGAGATGATGTTCTGGCTCGGGTTGGGCAGTCCGATACGATCGGCGTCCTTGACCAGGGGGTTGTATCCCAGCTGCTGGCCCGTGGTGCCGTTGTAGACCCAGGAGGCGAGCGTGTGGGCGCCATCCTGCGAGGCGAGCGCGTCGAAGATGGGAGCCTTGCCCCAGTCGCCGTAGAAGCCCAGGTAGGGCACGGTCAGGTCAGGCTGTCCGTCAGTCTTCGAGGTGAAGCGCACGAAACCGTCGAGGAAGGTGCCGTTGGGCGTGTTCTGTGCGACGTAGGAGTCGAACGCGGCGCGAGGCGTGACATCCACGCCCACGGTCGCCTCGCCGTTCGCGGGGACGGTGATGGTCGCGCCCTCGCCGGTGCCGCTCACGGCCGCGCCGGAGTAGGCGATGTCCACGCCCTTGCCGCGCCAGTCGGAGGTGTGTCCGGTGAAGAACCCGCCGTCAACGATCTCGGAGAGCGCCTGCGTGTTCAGGGCGTAGGTGGCCTCGGCGCCGGAGAGGTTGTGCAGCGTGACGTCGAAGTGCCATCCCTTAGTGCCATCGCCCAGGTCGGCCTTGGGGCGGGACTGCTCGGGGGCGCCCACCACGGTCGGGTACACGGACGAGGTCGTGGCAGCCAGGACGTTCGTCAGACCCGAGCCCTGCTTGCGCGGGGAGTACGGGGCGCCGGAGTCTTCAAGCGGGTCGGCGATGGGGGCCGCCGTGCCCATGATGAGGTTCTGGACGACGTCAACCTTTTGGCTCGCGCTCATGGACGCGAACAGCGGATCGTTCTGGACGCGCTCCAGGACAACGGCGCTGACGCCCGCCATCTGCGGGGTGGCCATGGACGTGCCGGACATGAACTCGTAGTTGCCGCCGGGCACGGACGAGTAGATGTTGCCGCCGGGGGCGCTGACCTCGGGCTTGAGGCGCAGGTCGGGGGTGACGCCCCAGGAGGAGAAGCTCGACATGGAGTACTTCGTGCTGGGGGGGACGACCTTGCCGGGGGCGACGTTCATGTGGTGGTCGGCGGCGGCCAGCATGGCCTCGCCGTCCGCCTGCGAGATGAACGCGGCGGGCACGCCGTCGGTCGCCAGGCTCATGACGACGAGCGAGTCACCGGGCACGTTGTTGTAGACGATGAAACCGGCGGGCTTGGAGCCTGCGATGTTGTTGAACTTGTCCTGGAAGGTGAGGGAGCCACGCTTGACCAGCACGATCTTGCCGGCGAGGCCCTCGGGGTACTTGGCCTTGAGCGCAGCACCGTCCTCGGGCGAACCGATGCCGCCGTCGACGTACTCGAAGGGGCCGCCGGTCAGGTCGGACAGGTCGGGCATCTTCTGACCGTCGGCGCCACCAGCGCGCTGGTAGGGGATGTCGCGGTCGCCGACACTGAAGGCGCTGTGCGCCAGCGAGTTATCGACCGAGGCCACGGACACGACGGAGGAGTAGGACGCCGGCTCGCACAGGACCGAGGAGTCGGGGTCCGACGCGTAGGGCAGGTTCTTGCCGGACAGGTTGCCGTATCCGGCGGTGTACTCGTTGCCCGCGGCCGCGTTCACGGTGACGCCCGCGGCCTGCAGGTTCTTGAAGACGGTGGCGTACATGGAGTCGGCTTCGTTGTCCATGCCGCCGGTCTGTCCGAGGGACAGGTTCACGACGTCGGGGTGCAGGATCACCATGTCGTCGAGTGCAGCGAGCAGCGCCGAGTCCGGGATGCCGCCGTTGCTGCTACGGGCGACCTTGGCGACGATGATCTGGGCGTCGGGCGCAATGCCGACGATTTCTCCCGCGTTGCCCGCGGTGATGCCGGCGACGTGCGTGCCGTGCGATCCGGCTTCGCCGGTCGGCGAGGGGTCGGGGTCGTTATCCGCGTAGTCGTAGGCGAAGGGGAACTTTTCCGACACGTAGGTGCCGGTCTTTCCGTCACCCAGCTGGGGGGTCAGGGATGCGACCTTGTCCGCTGAGAGCGCGGGGGTTCCGTGCAGGGCGCCCGCGAACGCCGGGTGCGTCATGTCCACGCCGGTGTCGATGACGGCGACGACCTTGCCCTCACCCTTCTGGGTGATCTGGTCGGCGTGCATCATCAGCTGGGGGCTAAGGTTGGCGGGGTCCTGGGCGGCGGTGCGGGCGGAGTTCGTCGCACCCTCGCCAGCGACCTGGTCGTCGGCGCCTTCAACGTGGGTCTCGCGGTCGAGGAACGCGGCCTTGACGCCGCTCACCGCGCGGATCGCGTCGAGGGAGCCGGCGGGGGCGTTGAGCGCGAAGCCCTTCAGGGCGTTGTCGTACTCGCGCTCCACCTGGGCGGAGGCGCCGGGGAATGCGCCGGCGACGGCCTCGTTGATGGAGGCGAGAGCGGCCGCGCGGTCGGCGCCGTCGTCGAGCTGGACGACGATGCTCACGACGGAGGCGGGGTCCACCTCGTCGGTCGACTGGGCCTGATCGGTCTGGGTGGTCTGCCCGCTCTTCGAGGTGAGCGCGGTATCGACGTTACCGACGGGCAGGGACGAGGCCGTGGCGCCCGCGTCGGGTTGGCTGTCCGCGCCGGTGGGCGGGGATGCGAGGGTCGCGGGGCCAGCAACCACGAGTGCCGCGGTGCCGGCCAGCGCGAGGAGCGTCGCTGGTTTCTTCGTTGTCATCTACCTACTCCAATGTGTTGACAGGCGGTCGCGTAAGAACGAGGAGAGGACCGCGTCTATTGGCCGCCATCATCAACATAACCGCAGACAAGTCTTGTGACAAGCTTTGTTTCACCTAGAGAAACACCTGACGATTATTTTACTCAGTAACGGATTCCGGGCCCGAGAACGCTTACACAACAACGTTCTCGGGCCCGGAAGGGAATGTTGACAGATTCAGGAAGCTCGGCGCTTATCGCACCCAGGCGCCAGAATCGTCAAACATGTAGGTGCGCCCGTTGATCACGTGCGTGCCCGTCAGCATCGCACCGGAGGGTGCCAGGTAGTACCAGGTGCCCCGATCCTTGACCCAGCCGGTCGCCATCTTTCCGGAGGCGTTCAGGAAGTACCAGGTACCGCCGTCATTCACCCACCCGATGGCCATCGCACCGTTGCCGGTGAGGTAGTACCAGGAGCCGCGGTCGGCCACCCATCCGGTCGCCATGACGTGAGAGGCGGGGTCGAGGTAGTACCACTGGCCGCCATCCTTCACCCAACCGCTCACGAGGGCGCCGTCGGAGTCGGCGTAAACCCACTGGCCGTTCATGCGCTTGAGGAAGCCGGTCGCCATGTAGCCCGACGGCCCGAACTGGTAGTCGCGGCCGTTGATGGTGAACCAGCCGCCCTTGAGGTAGCTGGCCCCATCGGCGCAGGCGTACCACCAGCCGACGCTATCCTTCACCCAGTGACCGCCCTCGGGGTTCACGCACGGGCTGGGTGTGCCCGGGTTGCCGCTGGGCAGGTTGATCGGGAAGACCTCGGAGGGGTTGAGGCCGTAGTCCCACGCGAGGATGTAGGGGTTGGCGATGACGCCGCCGGTGCCGCCCTGGTCGGTCCACGCCTGCTCGATGACACTGAGCGGGATCTCGACGTGGTACGTGTACCGGCCGTCGGCTCCCACACTGCCTTCATCTTCGGTGAAGACATGGCGGTAGAACCACAGGCCGTCGGCCGGGTCGTGCAGGTCGACGGCCGCCAGCGGCGAGTCGTCGGTAACGTCGAAGGTCACGACGAAGCCCTCATCCTTGCCGGAGTACACCAGATCGGAGATGACCGGGGCCTTCGTGTCGAGGCGGAAGTTGTAAGAGATCGACTGCCGGGCAGACGACGGACCGTCGTTGGATGCGGCGATCCGCAGCGTGTAGGCACCGTCGGGCATCTGCGCAAACTTCTCCGCGTTCGCATCGAAGGCGGTGGACTCGTGGTAGGCCTCGACCCAGGTGTTCTCCTCGGTGCTGGTCAGGTAGACGGACTTCCAGTTCTGGTGGTTGGTCACGGAGAAGACCGTCTCCCCGGCCTGGTTCGTGTAGGTGCTGGTCAGCGTATGGACGCTGCGCAGCGTGCCCGTGCGCGGTTCGAGGATCGTCGGGGCGCCCGAGGCCGTGGACCGCGAGATCACGTAGCGCTGCGGATTCGGGTTGCCGGTGCGGTCGGCCACCTTGACGAGCGGGTTGTAGCCGAGGGAGGCGCCGGTCTGTCCGTTGACGATATCCGAGGCCCGGGTGTGCGCCCCGCCCACAGAGGCGAGCGCGTCGAAGATGGGTGCCTTGCCCCAGTCGCCGTAGAAGCCCAGGTAAGGCACGGCGAGGTCAGGCTGACCGTCCGTCTTCGACGCGAAGCGCACGAAACCATCCAAGAACGTGCCGTTGGGCGTATTGTCCGCAACGTAGGAGGCGAACTCGCTGCCGGGCGTGACGTCGATGCCGACCGTGGCCTCGCCGCTCGCCGGAACCGTCACCGTCGCACCCTCAGCCGACGCAGAAGCGGCACCGGAGTAGGTGATCTCCACGCCATGGCCTCGCCAATCCGAGGAATGCTCCGTGAAGAAACCACCATCAACGATCTCCGACAGAGCCTGAGAACTCAACTCGTACGTCGCAGCCGTGCCGGACAGGTTATGCAGCGTGACATCGAAATGCCAGCCCTTCGTGCCATCCCCCAGGTCCGCCTTGGGCCGGGACTGCTCGGGCGCACCCACCACGGTCGGGTACACCGACGAGGTCGTGGCCGCCAGGGCGTCCACCAGGCCCGCACCCTGCTTGCGCGGGGAATAGAGAGCACCCGACGTCTGAGCCGCATCGGTCAGCGGGCGGGCGGTGCCAATGATGAGGTTCTGCACCACATCAGCCTGCTGGCGCGCGCTCATCGACGCAAACAACGGATCAGACTGGACACGCTGCAGGACGATCGCGCTGATGCCAGCCATCTGGGGCGTGGCCATCGAGGTGCCCGAGGTCTGCTCGTACGCACCGTTCGGTATCGATGAGAAAACGTTGCCACCAGGCGCCACGATCTCAGGCTTGAGACGCAGGTCCGGGGACACGCCCCACGAGGAGAACTCCGAGGCCTCGTAGATGGAGGACTGCGGCAGGACCTGCCCCTCGGCGATGGAGAGCTTGTGCTCGGGGGCGTCCAGCATGGCCTGGCCGTCCGCCTGGGAGATGAACGCGGCGGGCAGGTCCTGCGTCGTCAGGTTCATGATGATGAGCGAGCCGACGGACACGTTGTTGTAGACGAGGATGCCGGCCGGATGCAGGTCGTAGAGGTTCTCGACCTTCTTCTGGTAGGTCATCTTGCCGCGCGAGACCAGGGCGATCTTGCCGGCGAGGCCGTCCGGGTACTTCTCCTTGAGGGCGGCGACGTCCTCCTCGGAGGCGAACCCGGCGTCCACGTACTCGTAGGTGCCGGCGGGCAGGTCCGAGAAGTAGGCGACCTTCTCGCCATTCATGCCGCGCGAGCGCTGGTAGCCGATGTCCTTCCCGTTGACGGTAAAGGCGTTGCGGATGAGGGCGTTCTCGACGGAGGCGACGGCGACCACGGAGGAGTAGGTCGCGGGCTCGTCAATGACCGAGGAGTCGGGGTCCGAGGCGTAGGGCAGGCCCTTGCCGGAGTTGTTGCCATACCCGGTGGAGAAGGCGTTGCCCGCGGCCGCGTTGACGGTAATACCCGCGTCCTGGAGCTTCTTGTACACGGTCGCGTAGACCGTGTCGGCCTCGTTATCCATGCCGGCCGTCCAGCCGAGCGACAGGTTGATGACGTCGGGGTGCAGGACCAGCATGTCGTCGAGGGAGGCGAGCAGCGCCGAGTCCAGCAGCGCGTCGTCCTCGCTGCGCGTCACCTTCGCGACGATCACCTGCGCGTTGGGGGCGGTGCCGACGATCTTGTCGGCATTGCCCGCGGCGATGCCGGCGACGTGGGTGCCGTGGAAGCCGGAGCCTCCCTCGCGCGGCGATGCGTCGTTGTCACCGTCCGCGTAGTCGTATGCGAAGGGGAACTTCTGCGAGATGTAGACGCCGGTCTTGCCCTCGCCCAGCTGCGAAGTCAGCGCGGCAACCTTCTGCGGGGTGAGCGGAGGCGTTCCCGCAAGCTCGCCCGTGAACGCCTGGTGGGTCGTGTCGACGCCCGTGTCGATGACGGCGATGACCTTACCCTCGCCCTTCTGCGCGACCTGGTCGGTGCGCATCATCAGCTGGGCGCTCAGGTTGGCGGGGTCCTGCCCACCGTTGCGCGCTGCCTCAAGGCCTCCCTCTGAGTCGAGGGTCGCGCCGTCGTTCACGTGCCCCTCGCGCTCGAGGAACGCTGCGTGCACGCCCGGGGCGCGACGGATCGCGTCGAGCGCACCTGCGGGAGCCTTGAGGGCGAAGCCCGTCAGGACGTTGTCATACTCGCGCTCGACCTGGGCCGAGGCCCCGGGGAATTGAGCGGCCACAGCCCGGTTGATCTCGTTGATCGCGCCCTCGCGGGATGCGCCGTCCTCGAGCTGGACGATGACGCCGACGACGCGCGCCGGATCCTCATCGCCGGCACTCGAGGCGGGCGCAGACTGCCCGCTCTTCGAGGTCAGCGCCGTATCAATATCGCCCGCAGGCAGGGACGCCGCTGCGCCATCGCGGGCGCCGGACGGGCCCGCGGACAGGGGCGAGGCCAGGGTGGCCGGCCCGGTGACCGCGAGCGCGCAGGCGCCGACGAAGGCGAGGAGGGCAGCCGGTTTCTTCGTTGACATAAGCCTTCTCCAAATGTGTGGGGGGACGGCGTGCCGGTGGCATCCGGTACATCGGTGTACCAGCCGTCTCCTCACAAAATACCGCACATAGCACGACTGACAATCACGGTATTGCTTATTGTTACGTGAAGCGGAGCTGAAGCGTCTAACGAGAAGCCGGGCCCGGGAGCGCGTTGCTGCGTTCCCGGGCCCGGACTGTTACCTGTCGGCGAGGCCTCGATCAGATCACGGGATCCACACACCCGAGGCGTTGAAGGTGTAGCTGCGGCCGTTGATGGTGTGCGTGCCCGTCACCATGGCTCCCGAGGGAGACAGGTAGTACCAGGCGCCGCCCAGGTTGATCCAACCGGTGGCCATCGCACCGGAGCCGTGCAGGTAGTACCAGGAGCCGCCGTCCATGACCCAACCGGTGCGCATCGCGCCGTTGTCACCCAGGAAGTACCAGGAACCGCCGATCATCTGCCAGCCGGTGAGCATCGCGCCCGAGCCGTGCAGGTAGTACCACGTGCCGCCCAGGTTGATCCAACCGGTGGCCATCGCACCGGAACCGTGGAGGTAGTACCAGGTGCCGCCGTCCATGACCCAACCGGTGCGCATCGCGCCGTTGTCACCCAGGTAGTACCAGGAACCGCGGACGATCTGCCAGCCGGTGAGCTGCGCGCCGGAGCCATCGTGGTAGTACCAGGCACCGCCGTCCATGACCCAACCAGTGCGCATGTAGCCGCGTCCATCGAAGCGGTAGGTGCGTCCGTCGATCACCATCGAGGTATTCGCCGGGTAGGTGCCGTCAGCGTTGCGGTACCACCAGCCGATCGAGTCCAGCATCCAGGCGCCCGAGGGAGCAGGCTGAGGCTGGGGATCCGGAGCAGGCTGCGGGTCAGGCTGCGGCTGAGGCTCGGGCTGCGGCTGGGGATCCGGAGCAGGCTGGGGATCCGGAGCAGGCTGGGGGTCAGGCTGCGGCTGAGGCTCGGGCTGCGGCTGGGGATCCGG
>KE150450.1:756931-1256412 GCA_000411415.1 Actinomyces sp. HPA0247
TCGGGCTGCGGCTGGGGATCCGGAGCAGGCTGGGGATCCGGAGCAGGCTGGGGGTCAGGCTGCGGCTGAGGCTCGGGCTGCGGCTGGGGATCCGGCGCAGGCTGGGGGTCAGGCTGCGGATCGGGCTGCGGCGCGGGGTCAACCCACGGGGCGGGCGCAGTCGCATCGTGCTTCACAGACTTGACGACGGCGATCGTCGTCGCACTTGCCTCGGTTCCGTCGGGCAGGGTGGCGGTCAGGTTCACCTGATTCCAATCAACGACGTTACCGCCGGTGATCGTCGCGCTCTTGCCATCCTCGGCCACCTTCAGGATGACCACACCGTCATACTCGAGGCTCCAGGACAGGGTGGCATCCTTGAACTTCTCGGGCAGCAGCGGCTTGAGGGTGACAGTCTCGCCCTCCTCGAAGTCCACGCGAAGGAAATTGACCGCAATCTCGTCCTTGCCCAGCTCACTGGCGCAGACCTGGACGGTAGCCATCACCGGGTCGAAGGCCGTGGGATCCATGTAGTCAGCGACGGCTCGGACGTCCGAGCAGCCCTTCTTCAGGGCAGTCACGCGGCCCGAGCGATCATCGACATTCAGGACGTCGATATCGTCACCAGTCCAGTTGACTTTCGTCATGTTGGCGTTGTCCGGCTTGTGCGTGACGCCGATGTACGTCTGCTGACCGACAGTCATGTTCAGCTGACCGGACTCGATACCGAAGTCGAGGGAGGACATGGCAACGGGTGTGATCGCGACATCGGCGCGCTTGGACGGCAGACCGTCGCTGCCCCAGGCGACGAGCGCGACGGTCGCGGGGAGGGCATCGGTATGGCCAGCCTGGGACCAGGCGGCCTGAATGTCGGAGAACTTGATGGTGAAGAGGTAGTGATGAAGGCCGTCGGCGGTGACATTGCCAGGGAAGTCGACGACACGATGGTAGAAGATCGCGTCGGTCGCGGGGTCACGCAGGTCAATGCTGGACAGCCCGGGATTGTCGGTGACGGAGAAGGCGACCTGACCGCCGATGCCCTCGCTGGTGGTGGCGAGGTTGGAGATCATCGGCCCGTCCGTGTCGGGCGCGGGGGTTGCTGCCAGGGCGGGAGCGCCGAAGGCGACGCCAGACGCTGCCATTGCGCCGGTCGCCAGGGCTGCGATCAACGCCCTGTGAAATGTGTATGACATGCTCACTCCAATGTTGATTCGTGCGAGCCATACCGACCGGTTAGGTTCATCGGCTCACAATCCGCACGATACTGCGCAACCAGATACCTAGCAACGGCTTACTCACTTACCATTCAGTAGCTACAAGGCATTATGAGGGGAAGTAAGGACGCCCTCAACGCTCTGGTCAGCAAAGTTTCAACACGTTCACTGACCACTGCACATATGTTCGTTTGACAAAGCACGTTTTCCCACAACTCAAACGCTGACACTCCTGAAATAACGGGCATAGAGAGCGGTTACTTACCACGGCAAATACCGAGAGAGAGCGCAACGAAGTAGCACGTTGTCACACGTCAGTCCTGACAAAGTGCCGCGCCGGGCACCAAGGCGCGGTCAGACCCTACTGGCGGTCTGACAGCTCCAGGTTCGCCCGCACCACGATGCCGATACGCCGAACCATTGCCTCGTCCACCCAAGACCCGTCGAGGGCCACCAGACGCGGGTGGGTCGGCACCTCGTCGAAGAGCCGATCAAAGCCGAGGATCGCCCTCCACAGGGGGATCAGCTCCTCGTTATAGGTATGGCCGTGGCCGCCGGGGGCCGTACCCGCGACGGGCAGGTCAGCAAGCACCTGAATGAAGGTGACGAAGCGCGTGAACTCGACGAAGCGGGACACGTCGCGCCCCGCCCGCTCGCGCAGCCAATCCGGCTGGTTCCACAGGAGCTTGCGATTCCACCACACGACCGGGTCGGAGGGATGCTGTGCGTAGACGAGGCGCGGGAATCCCCACGGACCCAGCTCTCGGCCGTACAGGTCGGTGCGCAGGTCGGAGGGCTCGTTCACGAAGCGCACGCGCCGCCCGTTGTAGACGACGGGCGCCACCTCGGGGCTGCCCTTGTGGCGGGCCGCCGTGAGCTCGGCGTGCATCGGCGTGAACGCCGGCGTGCCCACCCACAGGGCACCGTCCACCTGGTCCAGCGCCTCCTCGACCGAGGAAAACACCGACTGCGAGGCAAAGGCGCCCAGGGACTCTCCGCACACGAAGAGCGCGGGTCGGTCGGCCTCGTCCATCGTGTCGAGCTCGGCGCGCACGGCGCGGAAGAGCGCGGCTGACGCCTCCTGCGCGGGCTCGAGGCCGGTCAGCCAGTTGAGGGCCGAGGGCACGTAGGAGTACTGCAACGAGGCGGTCGCACAGTTGCCGCGCGTGAGGAACTCGAGGGGCTGGACCTGCCACTCGTCGACCCAGCCGGACCCGGTTGACGCGGCAATAAGAATGACAGCGCGATCGAATGCGCCCGTGCGACGCAGCTCGGCGACGACGGTCGCCGCGGCCACCTCGATGCCCGCCCCGCCCGTGGGCATGCCGGAATAGACGCGGATGGGTTCCATGGCCTCGCCGCCGCTGACCTGGGCGATATCGAGGCGCGAGGGGCCTCGGCCGAGGAAGACGCGCCCCTGCCCTCCGACCGACTCCCAGGTGACGGGCGAGGCCGGGGAGGCAGAGCGCTCGGGGACGAAGGGCTTGTAGATGCCGCGCGCGGTGCGCATGTTCATCTGCTCGGCGTGATGACGGAAGAAGCCGATGCCGCCGCGCAGGATCACGTTCGAGGTCAGGAAGAAGACGATGACGGTCAGGATCGCCACGCCGGCGACGACGGCAATGGGGCGCGGCATGTAGTCACCGAGCGCGGCGATGAGCATGCGCCCGAGACTGTTCAGGGCACCGACGATCGCGATGAGGCACCATGCGACGACGACGGTTCCGGCGGTTCCCAGGAGGTATTCTCCGAAGGTCTCTCCCGGCATGCTCACGAGTCTGGCGGCGACGCGAGCTCGGCGATACGACTGGATGACGGCGTACAGCCACCACATCGCGAAGAGTACTGCGGCGCAGACGCGGAAGCCGATCTCGACGGGCTCGGATGCGCGGATGGTCAGGCCCGTCATGGCGATGATGCGGGCGCCCACGTTCTGGACGATGACGCCGCCGACGTACCCGCAGGAGACGAGGACGCCCGAGGCGACCGCGTGCCATGCCCAGGAGCGCGCCATCAGCGACGGCGCCACGCTCACCGCATACATGGCGAGGGCAGCGATCACTCCCAGAAACGACAGACCCATGGTCCCCATTGTGCCAGGCGTGGCCTCGCGCTTCAGGAGGGGCACGAGGCCCGGAGGAGCAGGTGGAGCAGCGACGTCTCGCGGACTCCGCCTTCGCCCCGGAACAGTCGGGACGCCGCCGCAAGCAATCGTCTTTTCTCGGCGGCAACAATCGGATAAGTTGGGTACACCATTCCCCGCCCCACGCACACCCACCGACAGGAGCAATGATGCGCCCCACTTACATTCAAGGCGCCGGAGCCGCCATCGTCTCTCGCAAGATTGTTGAGCGCACAGGTAACATCAAGTGGCTGACCCGCGAGGAACCCTTCGCCCCTCAGGACTCCGGCTGGCGCGTCCTCTCCGACCGCGACACGGACGAGTACCTGGATGATCCAAAAAACATGACCGTCGTTGACTTCAACGAGCTGTGCAACCTTGAGCCCGCCTGCATCGGCATCTACGACCTGCCGATCGGCTCCGACATTCAACTCGTCGTCGAACCTGACGGGCGTCGGCGATGGTTCGATAACAAGACCGAGAAAGAGATTTCCTTCCGCTGACTGACGCAGCGGCCACGCCCTCACAGGCGGGCGAGCCACACGAGCGTCGTGTACGGGATGGTCACCGTCTCCCCCGACGCATACCCGCGGTGCTCGTAGAGGTACCAGCGCAGGTTCGCCTGCATGCGCGCCCGCACCGCCTCCGAGGACCGGCAAGTCCTCGCAGACCGTATCGACACCTACCTGCGCGCGCAGGATGACACCCACCGACAGGAGCACTGATGTACACCACCTACATTCGCGACGCAGGGTACGCCTTCGTCTCGCGCAAGATCGCCGAACGGACCGGCAACATCAAGTGGCTCATCCGCGAGACACCAATTGCGTTGGATGATTCCGGATGGCGCGTCCTCTCCGACCGCGACACCGCCGAGTACATCCGCGACTCGAAGAATCTCTTCCTGGCAGACTTTAACGACATCTGCAATCTCGAGCCCGCCTGCATCGCCATCTACGACCTGCCCATCGGCTCCAACATCCAACTGGTCGTCGAACCTGACGGCCGCCGACGCTGGTTCGACAACAAGACCAAGAAGGAGATTTCCTTCCGCTGAGTCACGCAGCGGCCACGCCCTCACAGGCGAGCGAGCCACACGAGGGTCGTGTAGGGGATCGTAACCTGCTCCCCCGGCGCGTAGCCCAGGTGCTCATACAGGTACCAGCGCAGGTTTGCCTGCATGCGCGCCCGACCCGCTTCCGAGGAGCGAATATACGAGGAGCGCGTCGTCCCCAGGGTGAGTATCTCCTCGGGTGTCATGCGGTCCTCCCAGGCGACCTGGGTGAGGGTCATCGGCGCGAAGCCGCCGCCCGGCGTGGGCGGCTTGTCGGGACGGTGCACGTCGCCCGAGCGCATGATGCGCGTCAGCCTGTGCACCCACGGGATCGACACGTCCATCTGGTTCCAGACGATTCCGAGCACGCCTCCCGGGGCGAGAATGCGCTCCACTTCGAGGCCCGCACGCTCGGAATCCACCCAATGCCAGGACTGGGCAAACACAACGATGTCGTACAGGTCGTTCGGCAACCCTGTCTGCTCCGCCACGCCATCGTGCCACGTCACACCCTCGATCGACGAGGCCTGGGCGCGCATCGCCTCGGAAGGTTCGACCGCGTCCACGAGGAGACCTGCGCGTGCCAACAGCTCGCTCATCTTGCCGGTGCCCGCGCCGATGTCGGCCGCTCGCAGCGGTCCGCCCTGCACCGACGCGTCGGCACCCCGAGCGCGCCGCGCGGCGTCGACCAACGCGGCCACGGCCTCGTCCGGGTAGGCGGGGCGCACGGAGTCGTACGCACCCCCCTCCCCGACGAAGGGGTTCACATCGAGTGCGCCTGACAGTGCGTTCGACAAAGCTTTCTTTTCCCTCTCAGTGGAGCGATTGATACCCGGACCATCGTGACCATTCACAGGAGTGAGCTCCCCAGTCGGCACACGTTGTCGACGTAGTGCACGTGCCACGGCTGGCCCTTCCACTCCTCGTACGTGAGTTCGCGGGACACCTGGCGCGTGCGCTCGTCGTTGCCGTGCAGCATCTCGACCAGGCGCGCACTGTCGGCGACGAGCACGATCTCGTAGTTGAGGCCGAAGGAGCGCACGTCCATGTTGGACGAGCCGATGATGCACAGGCTCCCGTCGACGATCATGTACTTCGAGTGGAGCATCCGCGGCTTGTGGTACAGGTGAATGCGTACGCCCGCCTTCAGGAGCGGCCCGTAGTAGGAGCGCTGCGCGTGGCCGACCAGGAACTGGTCGAATTGCTCGGAGACGAAGAGCTCGACCGCCACGCCCGACAGCGCGGCGTTCGTCAGCGCGGTCATGAGGGCCTCGTCGGGGATGAAGTACGGGCTGGTGATCGACACGTGCGTGCGCGCCGAGGAGATCATGTGCACGAATGCGCGCAGGTTCGGCTCGCCCTTGTATGCGGGACCCGACGGGATGATCTGCATGGCCGAGGCCTGCTCCTCCTCACGCTCTCCCGTTTCCTGAGCGGCGGGCGGGGTGAGAACCTCGGGCGTGAGGACTTCCTTGCAGGCGTAGTACCAGTCGACGGCGAAGACCGCTTGGATCTGGGCGACGATGGGGCCGGTGACGGACACGCTCGTGTCGTCGTAGAGCATGCCGGCCTTCTGATACGAGGGGGTGTCATAGTCGGGGGCCACGAGGTTGTGAGACCCGATGTAGGCCTCGCGCCCGTCGATGACCAGAATCTTGCGGTGGTTGCGCAGGTCGGGGCGGCGAATCTGGCCGCGCAGCGGCGCAAAAGGCAGCATCTCGTGCCACTGGACGCCCATCGCGTTCAGGCGGCGACGGAAGTCCCTGTGTCCGGGGATCGTGCGCATGCCGTGGTGGTCGACGAGCAGGCGGACGGTGACGCCGCGGGCGACGGCGCGTTCAAGGGCCTCGTAGAACGGGGCCGTGTACTCGTCCCAGGACGTCTGGTAGTACAGCGCGTTCACGTGGTGGGTAGCCGCATCGATGCTGGCCGCCATCGCCCGGAAGGTCTCGGCCGTGTCGTTGTACAGGCGGCCAACCCGCCCCGCCGAGGCCGGGAATCCGCTCAGGTTTCCGGACAGGCGCATGATCGATGCCGTGTCGCCGTCCGAGCCGTAAGGTAGGCCGTCCGGCCCGGTGGGAACCTCGAAGGACTTCGGCTGTGGCGCGGTCGAGTCCGCCACGATGGCGTCGACGAGCGCTCTGGCCTCCGGGTCGTCGTCGAGGCGTCGGCCCATCGCCCACCATGAACCGAAGATGATGTACAGCGGCACGCCGAGGAGGGGCCACAGGAAGATCAGCAGCAGCCACGCTGTCGAGGTCGACGCGCGCCGATGCTTGGGCACAACCCCCAGCGCGACAACGCGGATCACGAAATCGATGGCCCCGACAAGGAGCCACGCCCACAGCGGGGGTTCGGGAGGCGGCGGCAGCATGCGCCTAGTGTATCGAGCGCCCCAGATCCTGGTCGGCCCAGCGCCTCCAGTGTGGCGCGTAGGTCTGTCCGTCGCGAGCGAGCGCGCGGCTGCGGCGTTCGTCCTCGCCGGGGTCGGCGATCCAGATGGCGAGGTCGGCCTCGGCCTCGATGGCACCGCAGCCCTCAATGATCGTCGGGGCCAGGGGGACGCGGATCGTCGCCCCGGTTTCGCCGGCCTCCCAGTCCCAGGCCTCGTAGGAGGAGGCGCGCCCTCCCCGCAGGTCGGTGGCGATTCGCCGGGCGATGTCGGTACCCGCCGCGAGGCCGTCCCAGCCCGGGTACCAGTCGTCGAGGTGCAGCACCTGCCAGCCCGGTAGGAGGGACGCGAGGGCGGCGGCCAGCGTGGACTTGCCCGACCCGGAGTAGCCGTCGATCGTCACGACCGGGACGCCGTGCGATGCGCGCGCGGACTCACCGTGGGACGAAGCCGTGGCCCGCTCCCCCGCCAGGGCACTCAGGCGGGGAGCGAGCTCGCGGGCGGCCTCATCGGGGCCCATCGTGACGGGGACGGTGACCCGCAGGCCCACTCCCCCGCTCACGTCTTCCCAGGTCAGGGCGCTCATCGGCCCACCAGGGCGAAGGTGCCCGCCCAGACGCTCGCGGCCAGCGCGATCGCGGGCACGGCGATGGCGACAACCATGAGGACGGCATCGGCGGCGCGCATACGCGACACGCGCGCCCACGTGCGCGTGCCTGCCGCGCCAAAGCCCCTTGCCTCCATGGTGGTGGCCAGCTTGCCGGAGCGACGCAGCGCAAACACGAGCAGCGAGAAGGAGCCTCGCAGGAAGGAACGGATACGCGAGGCGTCGCCCACTCCTCGGGCGCGCCGCGCACGCTCGAGAGCCTTCCAGTCGGCCGCCATCAGCGACGTCATGCGCGCACCCGCGAGCGCGGCGAGGACCGGGCGGGCAGGCAGGTGCAGGATCTGCGCGAGGCCGTCGCCCATGTCGGTCGGATCGATGCGGTCGAGCAGGGCGATCGCAGGCATGACAATCGCGCACATGCGCAGGCCGATGCCCAGCGCCAGCCACATCGAGTGGTCCGAGATCGCGGCGGGACCGAGCTGCCAGTAGACGTGTCCACCCGGGCTTGCGTAGAGCAGCATGGACAGCGCGCCCAGCGGCGCGGCCACGAGCAGCGGCGTGGCCTTGAGGAAGAAGCTGCGCGCGGACACGCCCGACAGGGGCATGAGCGCGAGCTCGAGGGCGAGGGCCACGCCCGCGCTCACCGGGTCGATCGTGATCAGCAGGGGCGTGGTGGCGACCAGGAGGGCGAGCACGCGGGCGACCGGGTTCGTGCGGGCGAGGAGGCCACGCCGGGGCGCTCGGGCGGAGGTGGGCGCACACATCCGTGCGGCACCCGCAGTCGCCGTACTGGCAGGCACCTCGCCCGCAGGCGCGTCAGCACCCGTCGCATCGCCGATTATCGTCGCGTCCGCGCTATCGCCAGATTCCGACCCGACACTCGTGTGGGACGCGCAACCAGAGTAGGCCTCGTCACGTGGGGAGGCGAGCGCGGACTCGGCGGAATCGCGCGACTCTCCCCCGCCTCGGATCCCAACCAACCCCAGGTCGACGACGCGCTGGCCCATCGCGGCCACGAACGCGGGGTCGTGCGTGATCGAGACCAGGGTGACGCCGCGCGCGAGGGCGGCGCGCAGCAGGCGCACGAGGCCCAGCCACGTGCCGCGATCCTGGCCGAAGGTCGGCTCGTCGAGGATCAGCAGTTCGGGGGCGCTGATGAGCGCGGTCGCCACCGACAGGCGGCGCTTCTCGCCGCCCGACAGCGTCATGGGGTTAGCGCGCGCAAGCTTAGTGAGGCCCAGCGCCTCGAGGTGCTCGTCGACGAGGGGGGCGATTTCCTCGTCGGTCATGCCGGCGGCGCGCGGGCCGATCGCGAGCTCCTCGGCGACGGTGGAGGCCAGGAACTGGTATTCGGGCTCCTGGAAGACCATCGACATGCGGCCGAGCAGCTGCTTGCTGGACCACTCGTGCGGGTCACCTGCCGTGCCGTCGGATGTTTGAACCTCGACCGTGCCTTCCAGGGGCGGCAGGAGGCCCGCCAGCGTCAGCGCGAAGGTTGATTTTCCAGCACCGTTAGCGCCAACGATGCAGGTGGAGACGCCGCGCTCGATCGTCAGGTCGATGCCGGATCGCACGGGGGCGGCCTTGTCGTAGCCGATCGTCAGGTCGGCGACGCGGGCGATCGGGGCGGCGGTTCGCGCGCCGTTTTCCGCGTCGTCTTGCGCGCCTTCGAACGAGGCCGGGGCGGCCTCGGGGGCGGGGCCGACCTCGGCTGCGACGTCGTCGCCGGGCAGCCAGATGCCTCGCTCGCGCAGGGTGGCGGCCTGCTGCTCGAGGACCTCTCTCAGCGGGCCGTCGGCCGCGATCGTGCCGTCCGCGACCACGATGACGCGATCCACGAGGGACGCCCACACGTCAACGCGGTGCTCGACGACGACCATGGTCGCACCCGTGCGCTCCACGACGGCCTCGACGGCGCCGCGCACCTCGGCGACGCCGCTCGGGTCCAGGTTCGCGGTGGGTTCATCCAAGAGCAGCAGCCCCGGGCCCATCGCCAGAATCGACGCGAGCGCCAGGCGCTGCTTCTGCCCGCCCGACAGCTCCGTCGTCGAATGATCGAGGGGGACGCTCAGGCCCACGGCCGCGAGCGAGTTCTCCACGCGAGGCCAGATCTCCTCGCGAGGAACCCCCAGGTTTTCCGTGCCGAAGGCCACGTCGTCACCCACGCGGGCGAGGACCACCTGGGCCTCGGGATCCTGCATGAGCAGGCCCACGCGTCCCCTGGCCTCGGCCGGGGCGACGCCGTCCACGGTGAGCGTGCCGGTGGCCTCGCCCTCCTCGGCACCGCCCAGCAGGCCGGCCAAGCCGCCCATGAGCGTCGACTTGCCCGACCCGGACGGGCCCAACACGAGCACGCGCTCGCCCGGCGCGATATCGAGATCAACGCCCGACAGCGCAGCGTTCTTGCGCCCGGCGTGACGCCATCCCCAGTCGCGCGCGCACACGCGCGCGCCCGCCCCCTCACCCAGCGGCACCTGGCCGTCCGGGCAGGAAACGGGGCTCGAGGAGGCGGAGTGGGCCTCGTCCATGGATCGGGAATCAGACAAGCTCACGCGCTCCGCGTCCCGAGGCGAAACGGTCGAGGGCACCCGTCTTCGCGAGCGCGTTCGTCAGCGCCCACGCGAGCAGGCCCGCCAGGACGACCCCCGAGAGCGCGCCACACACTAGGTAGATCGCGTTGTAGAGCACGCCCTTCTCGAGGTGACCGGCGATGAAAAGCTCCAGGACCCACTCGAAGGCGAAGGACACGGCGCCCGCAGCGGAGACGATCACCGCGTTGAAGCGACGGTAGGCGACCAGAGCGAAGACGACCTCGGCACCGATGCCCTGCGCGAGGCCCGAGTAAATGGTCTCGACGGCCCACTGGGAACCCAGGGCCATGGAGACGGTCGCGGCCATCAGCTCAACAAAGAACGCGGCGCCGGGCTTGCGGATGACGTAGCCGCCGAGCGTGCCGCCCAGCAGCCAGACACCCGTCACCAGGCCACCCAGGCCGGGGGCAACGGCCTTCAGGACCTCGTAGCCCGCACCGCCCACCTGGTTCCAAACGACGAAAATGAGGCCGCATGCGACGCCCAGGACGGCGGCGGTGACGATGTCAATGACCCTCCAGCGGAGGGATGGAGAAGTGGATGCCATGCGAAAATACTCCCTTCGTGTTGCACGGCGGCCACGAGGGAAGAGCCTTCCTACGCCGGTATGATCCGGATCAGGTTCTACGGTCGGGGGTGGTCCCCTCTCAGCTCGCGTCGAGCTCCCGTGGCACTCTGGTGAGCATAGTCACTTAGTATTCGTCGCGCTACTCATGCAGGTGAGGGCCCTGATGGGGACCCTCGCCCGTTCCGCCGTCACCGAGCACACCGCGCGACGCCCGGCGCAGCAGGAAGTGACGGTTCGCGAATGCCGCGGCCACAATGAACACGATCCAAATCAGGGAGTAGACGAGGCCGGGGCGGGTGTCGTCCCACATCGCCAGAATGACGCCCATGCACCCCATGAACGCCAGGACGATCCAGGCGCTCACCGCGCCGCCGGGGGCCTTGAAAGCCGAGGCCTCGTGCAGCTCCGGGTGCTTGTGGAGGTACACCAGGTAGGACACAACGATGACCACCCACACGCCCATGAACAGCGTCGCCGACACCGAGGTCACCAGCGTAAACGCTGCGGAAATCGAGCCACCCATGCCCATGATGACGATGCCCGACAGCAGGCACACGCACGACAGGAACAGGGCGTTGAGGGGCACGTGGTGGCTGGAGAGGCGGGCAAAGATGCCGGGTGCCTGCTCCTGACGCGCCAGGCCGTAGAGCATGCGCGAGGTCGAGTAGATGCCGGAGTTCGCGCTGGAGGCGGCCGAGGAGAGGACCACGAGGTTGACGATCGTGGCCGCGGCGCCCAGGCCGGTCAGCGAGAACATCGTGACGAAGGGTGATTTCTCGGGGCTCACCTGATCCCACGGGGTCACCATCATGATGGCCGCGAGCGCCGCCACGTAGAAGAGCATGATGCGCACGGGGATGGAGTTGACGGCCTTCGGGAGGGTGTTGTCCGGGTCGTCGGTCTCGGCGACGGTCGTACCCACCATCTCGATGCCGATGAACGCGAAGAGGGCGATCTGGAAGCCGCCGAGGAAGCCGGTGAATCCGGTCGGGAAAAAGCCGCCGTGGCTCCACAGGTTCGAGACCGCGGCCGCGGTTCCCTCGGTATCGACGGTGCCCATGGCGACCATGGCGAAACCGACGACGACCAGCGCAATGATCGCGACGATCTTAATGAGGGCGAACCAGAATTCCGTCTCGCCGAAGGCCTTGACCGTCATCGCATTCAGGGCGAAAAGCAGCAGGGTCGTCGCGCCGATCGGGATCCACGCGGGCAAGTCCGGCCACCAGAAGTGGGTGTAGCCGGTAATCGCGATCATGTCGGCGACGCCGGTGACCACCCAGCACGCCCAGTACGTCCACCCGGTCACGAAGCCAGCCCACGGGCCGATCAGGTCGCGCGCAATATCCGCGAAGGTCGCGTACTTATGGTTCGAGAGCAGCAGCTCACCCAGGGTGCGCATGAACAGGAAGAGCACCGCGCCGATGATCATGTAGACGAGCAGGATCGAGGGGCCGGCGACCGAGATCGTCTTACCCGAGCCCATGAACAGGCCCGTACCGATCGCGCCACCAATGGCAATCAGCTGAATGTGGCGGTTTTTCAGCGTGCGCTGAAGCTTTTCGCCGCCCTGCTGATGGTCGCCGTGTTCGACTTTCTCACTGGTCATCGTTGTTCCTTCCGCCTGCTCCCGCCCCACCTGGGACGTTTTGCGCGGTCTTTGCACGCTCTCGCGAAGCGCTTGACTCTCCAACGCTACCGCACGGGCACGCTCATGACCGAATCTAGATCCCCACATGGCAGAAGGGGCGCATTCAAGTTAGGTTTGCCTTATGACGCAGACTTCGACGCCTTCGACGGGCCACACCGAGGTGCCCGCAGGCGCCCACTCCCCCGCTTCCTCCCTTGGCACCCCCGACGCCTCAACCCCGGCCTCGACGCACGCCACACCCGACCCGTCGACCGCCCCGGCCTCGTACCCCCTGATCTCCGTGGCCACGATTCCGACCGAGCGGGCGGCGCGCTACGGCAAGCAGCTCGTGAGCCACATGGGCCACAAGATCACGGGCTTCTGGGACGAGGAGGCGAGCAGCGGCCACCTGCTGTTCGACCGCGAGGGCCCGGTCCTGGGGCGCTTCGACGTCGTCGCGTCGGCATCTGATCTGAGGCTTGAGCTGCGCACGGAGCCCGAGCGCGCCGATCGCCTCGAATTCATCGTCGGCATCCACCTGGCGCGCTTCGGCGCGCGCGACAGCCTCGCCGTCGTGTGGGAGCGCACCGACGGCAGCGACGGTTCGACGCAGGGCCCCCTCACCCCCGAAGAGGTTGAGGCGCGCGCCCGCGCCAAGAAGGCCGCCCGCGAGGCGGCGGAGCGTGAGGCGGGGCACGCGGAGTAGGCCCGGCGCTCACGGCGGACTGACGGCGGCGGGCACGCGGCGAAATGGGCGCGACGAGGCACGCGGCATCCGGGGATGCAGCAGCGTCGCCGCACGCAGCATCCGCACACACAGCAGCGTCGGTGAGGCGTCCGCTATCAATTCCGCACGTAATTCCCTGGTGACCACACCTTGCAGCACCCAAGCAACCTCCGCCGAAGCCCATACCCACTCCCAGCAAGCAAAGATTCAACCAGAACGGGAAGATTCCACCTCATCGGGTAGATTCCACCCGATCAGAAAGGGTTGAATCTTGCCGATCGGGTGTCACACCACTGAGGAACAAGCTCCACCACGGTTCACGCATCAACTCCTACATCCGACACTGCACCCGTTACGGGACACTGCACCTCTTACGGGACGCTACACCCGATCAGAACGGGTGCACTGCCTACGTATCGGGTGTAGCACCGACATTTACAAGCACAACCGCGGACCAAACCACCACGCACGCCAACTTCAGCGCAACGACAGCAGACCCAGCACAACAAAACGATCACAGCGCCAGCACGCGTGGCAGACAATACCCCATGCCACGCCACTTCTCCGAACTACCCGATAGAGGGCTCAACTCCTTTCGAATCTAACGCCCCATCGGGCACAAGCGCAGACTCGGAAGCGCACCCCTGCTCACACGACCCCACACCATCAGGCAAGCAATACTGCAGATGCCAGCACCGACTAATCCCAGTCCACAACTGCCCGTAGTCGCGCACAGGAAACCACAGAAGATCGACTCTCCACGGCCGACCTAGACCTACCTGCAAGTAATGGACGAACCAACCGAAGCGTAGAAAGCTGCTCTCCATAATCATCCCGCTCTTTCACAGAATGATTCCAGAGCAATTCCAGTGGAGAATTCAAAAAAGAAATACATGCCATTGCAACAAGAACACCAATTAAAGCTAGTGTAAAACGGTTAGCCACAGAATCCAGAGTTGAGAGGAAACCAAACATCGTCAAAATTATAGAAAATACGACTCCCGATAGACTGCGAAGAATTTTACCAAAAGGAACAAGTAGCTTCTGCATGAACATAAGACAAACTATCTCAATAGTCATCAACACCCCGAGCACAAGTATTCCCGCTGAAAAACCATACCAACCTGTCGCACGAAAACTCGCATAGAAGAAATATGGAACAATGATCCATATTACCAGAATAATAATCCCCAAAGGTTTACGATCCGGCTTGAAATCGACTGTTGAAGCTTTTTCACCGAGCCAGGTTTCATTTGCGCGCCAGATATCCAGCGGACTCTTTCCAGTCTTCTCCGAAATAGCGTGAATAGCCCGTTCACATTCAGTCATCGATCGCAGCTGATCAGGCTTAAGACACTCTTCTTGAGGGAGATCGGTCATCTTGTGCATGCCCTTCTGCTGGAACCTAGATTCATCATGCAAACAGATCTATCACCTTTGACACACGCGCTGATGATACGACACGCTTATAGACACTCACACTTCCATAGCGCAAGGGTGAGATCACATATTGGCTAGATTAGAGTCATTACCACTTGCGCACACCTAGGCTACAGAGCTTTACAGACCTTACATGTAACGCTGCACTAACCCGCCGCAAGCAGCTCGAGCAGACATGCCCAATGCGACGATGAGCTACTTACAACGCGCGCACCGCACCTACAACAAACCCCCGCAGCCGTGAGGCTGCGGGGGTTTGTCATTCAGCTTGTTTCAGCGTTCAGCGGCCCTCGAGGTAGCTCTTCGCTGCGGCCAGGACCTGTTCCCACATGCCGATCGCATCTTCATACGCCTGGCGGGCCTCGGCCTCGTCGTCGGAGACCGACGCCAGACCCGACTCCTCCACGTGGATGGCGACGCCGCCGCGCTCCTCGGACAGGGAGACCTCGACGCGGGTCGCGTACTCGTCCGGCAGCTCGTCGTCGGCCAGCGGATACCAGCGGAAGGCGACGACATCCATCGGATCCTCGTCGGCCTTCTCGATCAGCCAGTCACCGGCGTCCGGGTCGCTCACACGATAGATGCCGTCGTCCCCGAGGCTCACCTCGTGGTCACCCAGCGGGCCATCGTTGACCCACCAGCCCGGCTCGGACACGAGCGCCCATGCGGCCTCAATGTCGCAGTCCACGACCACGTCGGTCTCGACGCGATCCAGGTCGTCCTCAACGTCGGCGTCAGAAGTCATGTCAAAGAAGCTCATACACCAACGGTACCGGCTCAGGCGCTCCCAGGCACGCGAATGGACACCCGAACGGGCGCCCGTTTGCGCACGTCGGCAAGCACCCCAGCAGACACGGGATCAGACCCACCCGCGCACGTCAACAGGCGTGCACACATGCACGAGGCATCGGACCGCCGCGCTCTACACACACGACGAGGCCGTGGCCAGCCCGCCGGACAGCGGGAGTGGGCCACGGCCTCGTTGAAGGGAGGGCGATCAGCCGAGACGCGTGATGCGGTAGCGCCAATCCACGGGGCCGACCTCGAGGGTCTCCACGCGGTAGTGCTGCTCGGAGTCCTGCAGGTGCGCGAACAGCGGCTCGGGCTGGTGGGGCGCGCAGATCTGGATGTTCTCGCCGACGGGCAGGTTGTCGACCGCCGCGAAGAGGACCGCGTGGCGCACGACGCGGGGGATCGAGTGGATGACCAGCTCGTCCGCGCCGGGGCGATGGACCACACCGGCGCCGCCAGCGTGCTCCTTGCCGTGTCCGCCGCCGTGACCACCGCAGCCGCAGCCGCCCGCGGTGGAGGTCAGGGGCTCGGCAGCCATCTCGTGGGGGCGCTCGGCGGGGGCGTCGTGTCCGCCGCAGCCGCAACCGGCGTGCTCGGCAGGGGCGGCCTGCTCGGCGGGAGCCTCGGGAGCCTCAGCGGCATGGCCGTGGCCGCCGCAGCCGCAGCCACCCTGCTCGGGGGCCTGCGCAGCGGGGGCCTGCTCGGCGCGCTCCTTCTTGCCTTCGCCACCGCAGCCGCAACCGCAGCCGCCGTCCGTGGACGGGACGGTGTTGGCGTCGACCAGCTTGAACATCTGACGGTCAGTCATGTCTTTTCCTTATCCTTCGGCCCGACGGGCCATTTCAGCGAACCTTACCCAGTGTAGGCATGCCTCAGCCGGCCGCGCGCGTTCACTTAATGAGGAACTCGGCCTCGACCTCGACGCTCACGTTGAGGGGCAGCGCGGCGACACCGACGGCGCTGCGCGCGTGCTGGCTGCCGAAGATCTCACCGAACAGCTCGGAGGCGCCGTTGATGACGCCGGCCTGCCCGTAGAAGTCGGGGCGCGAGGACACGAAGCCCACGACCTTGACGACGCCCGCGAGGTTGTCGATGCCGCCCGCGACGGAGGCGGCCGCGGCCAGGGCGTTGAGGGCGCACACGCGCGCCGCGTCCTTGGCGTCCTCGGGGTCCGCGCCGTCCTCGCCGACCGCGCCGATGCACACGGGCTCGCCGTTCACGACGGGGATCTGACCGGAGGTGCGCACGACGCCACGGTCGATGACGGCGGGCACGTACGCGGCGACGGGCGTGGCGACGGCGGGCAGTTCGAGGCCGAGTTCGGCGAGCTTCTCGGAGGGGAGCATGAGGGGTCCTTTCGTTCTTATTGACGAGGCCGGGGCCTCGTCCTCCTGTTCCAGTTTAGTTGCGCTGTTCCCGGGGGTGGTGAGCGAGGGTGCGGGCGTGAGATCCCGGGTGGGGCCTCGGCGATAGAGACGTGATGGAGGCATGCGTGCGCCCCGCGTGTCGACAATCACGCGGGGCGCACTATTCAGGAGGCCTCAGCCCTGGGGTGCGGCCGGGGGCTGACCGCCCTGACCCGGACCGCCCGCCGGGGGCTGACCGCCAGCCGGCGGCTGGCCACCCTGTTCCGGACCACCGGCCGGGGGCTGTCCACCCTGTTCCGGACCACCGGCCGGGGGCTGTCCGCCCATCCCCATGCCGCCCTGACCGGCGGTCGCCTCTGTGGCGGTGCCGTCGACGCTCACCGTGTAGGTGGAGCCGTTGGTCATGCCGGAGGTCGAGTAGATGACGTTACCGAAGGCCTTGAGCGAGGTGTAGGTGCCCAGGACCGAACCGTTGGCGTCGGTGATCGTCACCGTGGATCCGGCGGAGCCGGTCGCGGAGGCGGAGATCCAGCCCTGGCCGTCGGTCGTGGTCGGCGTCTCCACCATCTCGTTGGTCGCGAAGGCGATGACCGTGCCACCCGTGATGCTCATGGCACCGTTGCTGTCCAGGGCGCCGTTCGCGCCGGACGCCGGGCCGTAGACGGTCGTCGTGCCGCCGCTGATGGTCAGCGAGCCGTTGGAGTCAAGGCCGTCGCCGTTCGCGTTGACGGTCACGGTGCCACCGGTGATGGTGAGCTGCTCGCCGGTGTCCTCCATCGAGCCGCCACCGTCAGCCATGCCACCGGGGCCCATCTGCTGGGTGGTCGCGGTGGCCGTCGAATCGGAGGACGTCGTGTTAGAGCTGGACTCGGCAACTGCGGCCAGGCCGGCCTCGACCGTGATCGAGCCCGAGGCGTTGATGCCGTCGTCGCTCGAGGTCAAGTCGACGGTGCCGTCGGAGATCGTGATGAGGCCACCCTCGAGGGCCTCGTTCGACTGCGTGACGGTCACGGTTGCGCCGTCCAGGACGGCTGCGACCTCGGTGTGCACGCCATCGTCGCCGGAGGCGGCGGTGATCGTGCCGGAGCTCAAGCGCAGGGCGCCGTTGGAGTGGATGGCGTCATCCCCGGCGTCGATGGTGGTCGTGCCGCCGTCGACGATGATGTAGGTCTGAGCCTTGATGCCCTTGGTCGAGCCCGTGGAGGGCTTGCCGGCCGAGGCGCCACCGCCCGAGGTGATCGACAGGGTGCCGCCGGTGACGATCGCGTCGGTGTACGCGTCGATGCCGTCGCCGCCCGAGGTCAGGGTGACGGTGCCGTCCGCGATGTTGACGTAGCCCTTGGTGTCGTCGTTGTCCTGGTCGGATTTGAGGGCGTCGCCGCCGGAGTTCACGGTGACGGTGCCGCCCGCAATCGTCAGGGAGTCCTTGCCGCGCAGGCCGTCGTCCGAGGCGGTGGCGTTGATCGTGCCGCTCAGGACGTACAGGTCGTCCTTGGAGGTGATCGCGTCCGAGGCGCCGGAGGTCACGGTGAGCGTGCCCGACCCGGTGATCGTCAGGTCCATGTCGGCGTAGATGGCGGCGTTCGCGTCCTCCGTGCCGGTGTAGGTGCCGTCGGTGATCGTCGAGGCGCCCTCGAGAGACAGAACGAGGTCGTCACCGCTGGTCGCCTCGATCGCGGCACCCGTCGAGGAGGTGATGGTCGCGTTATCGAGAATCAGGACGACCTGGTCCTCAGCTCCCGCGGCCACGACGACCTTGCCGGTGAAGGAGCCGCTGAGCTTGTAGACGCCGGCCTTGGAGATGGTCAGCACGCCGTCGCTCACGCTCACGGCGTCGGACGAGGAGGTCGCGGTCGTGCCGCTCAGCGTCACGTCGACGGCGTCCGAGGCCTTCCAGTCGCTGTCCTTCACGTACGAGGCCTTCGCGTTCGAGGCCAGGGCGTCGGCCGCGGTGGGCGGCGCGGTCGTGTCGCCGTTGGTTCCGGCGGCTGCAACGGCAGCGGTCGCGCTCGTCGCGCTGGAGCCGGAGGAGGTCACGCCCGAGGCGCCGCATGCGCCCAGCGCGAGGGTTCCGACGAGGGCGATCGCACCGATCGTCCGGGCGGGGGTCCAGAATTTCTGAAGGGCTTTCATGTGTCTGTGTCTTTCGTGCAGTTAAAGCTTGTGTTTCTTATGGTGAGCGCTTGCGTTTCGCGTGCTGTCGAAACTGCGGGCGCCGTTATGAGGTCTGTCAGGCCGCCATCGTGAGGGGCGTGGAGTGCGTGAGTTCGGGGACCTCGACGTATTCGGGGAAGTAGCGGCGCAGCGTGCGGTTCCACTTGTTCGCCGGCAGGTCGTGCATGGCGGCCATCGCGGTCCCGTACTTCGAGATCTTCACGGGGCGCACGCCGCCCTCCCACAGCAGGTGGTCAACGACCGAGGGGGTCGCACCCGACTTCGTTTCGATGATGACCAGGTCGGGGCGACCAACCTCAGTGCCGTCCGTGCGCAGTGAGCACCACGTCAGCTTCGTGTCCACCGTCGCGCGGCCCTGCCCACCAGGCAGGAGCAGAGTGTTGCGCTCATAGGACCCAGCCAGGACCGGCTCGAGGGCGGGCACCAGGTGACCGTACCCCGTCTTCTCAACCTTCCCGGCCACCCACGCGCGGCGCTCACCCGCGAGAGGAGCCCCGGCCTCGTCCCACGAGATCGGCACGCGCTTCTTGACGGTCACGCCGCGCGGGCCGCGGGTCTTAACCTCCAGGAAGGACGCGCCCGACGAGAGGTAGGAGCGGGTGCGGACCTTGAAGCGGCGGCGGCGCTTGAGCGCGGTCAGCAGGTACGAATCCATGTCGGGGGTGTCGTAGTAGGTGGACGCGTAGCCCTGGGACACCTGGCCGTCGATTTGGAGGACCTTCGCGTCCTCGGGGAGGCGGCTCAAAATCGCCGAGGCCGTGGCCGCGTCCAGCGCGTACTTGCGGTCCACTCGGGTCAGCATCGCCGCGCGCTTATTCAGTTCATCAAGGCCGATCCAGTCGAGGTCGGCGAGAATCGAGTTCAGGGTGGCGTTCATGAGTCGTGTCCTCAGTTGTGGCGGTCTGCGGGTGGCGGTGGTGTCGGCTGGTGGGCCGGCGGGCGTGTCAGCCCGGCGTGTCAGGCGACCTTGGAGCGAACGTCCACGAGAGTCAGGTCATTCACGAGGTCTAGCTTGACGACATTCACCGAGGCAACGGACGCGCCCAGGCGCTGCTCGAGGGCCGCCTTCAGCTCGGCCGGGTCGGCGATCGCACGGTCCAGCTGCACGGTCTGTGAGGTGTAGCGGCCGAAGACCAGCTTCGAATCACCGAAGGCCAGCGCCACGAGGATCAGCGCGATGAGGCCACCGAGCAGCGGGGTCACCGCCGAGGACATGCCCGTCAGCAGGCCGAGCGCCAGCGACGCGAAGTAGTAGGCGATCTCCGTCTGCGAGATCTGATCCGAACGCAGTCGGATGATCGAGAGAACACCGAAGAGGCCGATGCCCAGGCCCGCGCTCACAGTCGAGTTCGCGAGGATGATCGTGACGGCGAGGACGCCGACATTCACTCCCAGGAACGCTGCGACCAAATCAGCGCGGCGATGCCGTGGGAAGTACAGGCCGAACACGAGGGCGGCCATGGCAACCAGGTCAATGGCGATCAGAATCAGGGCGGTCATTGGGATCTCCTTTTGTCGATACACCAATTTCCCCACGCGACCCTATGAAGAACCTATGAAGCTCTCATATTTCTCATATGACTTTTCGGAGTGTTGCTGTGAAGCTATGAAACCCGGTGTTTGTATGGGCCGTTTTCTTTGGGCCGGGCTGCGCCGTGGGCGGCGGCCCGCCCTGGCCCTGCCGCCGCCCACCGGCACCGCGACCAGGCCCCCTCACACCCCTCACCCCTGCGCCCACACCCAATTTCGCATGCAATTCCCCCACGACTATTTCAAACTTTGAATTCAGATCGTTGGAATTGCAACGTTTCTGGGCTTTGTTAAAACTTCACCCAATCGAATTGCATGCGAGTTTTTGGAGGCAACGCCGTGCTACCACCCACGGCACCGCAGCCTGGCCTCCCCATCCGCGTCTAGGCACCACAAGCGCGACAGAATTCGCCCTGCTCGCCTCTATCAGCGCCCACGCGCGAAAAAGTTCGCCCAGCACGCACAAAACACCCCAAAATCAGCGTTTTTTCGCCAGCAGGGCGAATTTTTTCGCGGTTTGGACCAGAATCCACTCCTGCTGGGCGAATTTTTTCGCGCCCATGAGCATCCCCGGGATCACCCCACCATCGACCGCTACGCCCACAGCCCAAACCTCGCGTGGCGTGCGCACACGCCACAACGCCGGTGGCACACTGGCCACATGACTGACGCCCCCACTCCCGAAGCCCTCACGAACGAACCGGCCCAGGCCTCGTCCCTCCCGTCCCTGGCGATCACCGGCGCGTCCGGGAACGTCGGAGGCACCACCGCCCGACTCCTGTCCGAGCGCGGCCTGCCCCTGCGCCTGCTCGCGAACACGCCGTCGCGCGCGCCCGAGCTGCCGGGCACCGTCGCGGTGAAGTGCTCGTACGAGGACACGCTCACGACGCGCGGCGCGCTGGAAGGCGTTGACATCCTCTTCATGGTGTCCGCGCCCGAGAGCGAGGACCGCCTGGCCAAGCACCTCGCCTTCGTCGACGCGGCGGCGGCCTCCGGGGTGCGCCACATCGTGTACCTGTCGTTCATGAACGCGGCGCCCGACGCGACGTTTACGCTAGCGCGCACGCACTTCCACACGGAGGAGCGCATCAAGGCGTCGGGCATGACGTACACGTTCTTGCGCGATAACTTCTACGCGGACTTTTTCGTGGAGTTGCCGGACGAGGAGGGTCGCATCCTCGGGCCCGCGGGCGACGGGCGCGTGGGCGTGGTCGCGCGCGAGGACGCGGGGCGCGTGGCCGCCGGGGTCTTGGCGGATCCGGGGCGCTACGAGAATCAGACTCTCGACGTGACGGGTCCCGAGGCCCTGACCCTCGACGAGATCGCCGCAATCCTCACCCGTGTGCAGGGCCGGCCCGTCACCTACGTGCGCGAAACCATCGAGGAGGCGTACGAGTCGCGCAAGAAGTGGCCGGCCGCCCAGTGGGAGTACGACTCGTGGGTGTCGACCTACACGTCGATCGCGCGCGGCGAGATGAACGTCGTCTCCACGACCGTGCGCGACGTGACGGGCCGCGACCCGCTCACCTTCGAGGAGGTCGCCCGCGCGGCGCTCGCGTCGCGCCGCTGACTGTCGCGGTTGTGGCTTGCTGGGCCCCGACTTCGCTTCTCTTCTCAGGGACGAGGCCGGGGTTGCCTCATGCGCTCATGCTTGCCGCCTGCGTCACACTCCTGGTAGCGTCGGGGCATGAACAACGAGCCCTTCTGCACTCTTCGGAGGCAACATGCCCGCGCCCAGGCGTGGTGGTAACGATGACTCGATCGCGACGTAGGGGGTTCGGCGGATTCCTCTCCAGCATCTTTTCCAATCGCACCGAGTCGCTCGTGGGTGAAGATAGATGGCGGCGCAACGAGTGGAAACGCGCAGTAATTGCGACCGTGATCCTCGCTCTGATGATAGCGATCGTTGAAGGAATCTATCGCCTGACACACTACGGGGATTTCCGTTTCGCCGTCTATCTGGCTTCAATTCCGGTAGTAGCTGGAGTGCCCCAGGTGACATGCGACTCGATAGTTCCCTATCTGCGTCCCCATGTTCGATTCGTCAACGGCCACGTTGTCATACGAGGTGAGCGTCTCACCAACATCGGATACCTCACTAGCTACGCGATCCTCTGCATGACCGTCGTAGGAGCACTCATGCTCGGTTTCTTAACGCACGCCTTCAAGACAACTATCGGTATTGCGGTGGTAGCAGCATTTTTTGCCTATCATCTCTTTTCTGAGAATCCAATGGAAGACCTGAAAAACACCATCAAGGATCGTTCAATGACGGTGTTATCCCCAGATAGCATCGACTTTCACGCGGCTCCTCATCTGTCAATCCATAAGTATCTGGAATCCGCCTCTGACGGATGTGGCAGCGACGCCTCCTTCCGATGGGACCAGAACGTGCGAATTTTTGACATCAACACCGTCAAGCATCATGTTGATCCATTTGCAGATCCGGACACGTATGACGGGCCGTGGGGCTTGTGCTGCCGGACGATCGGCATCCCCTTCACCGGCCTCGACGCCCTCATCCGGCACTTCAACGAGCACCCCGAGGACCGCCCGCTCCTGGCCACACCGCAGGGCGTCGACCTCGTCAACGATATCCTCGCCGAGGCCCGCATGGAACTCGTAACCGCACAAAGGAGGCACTCATGATCACCAAGAAACGCATCCTCGTGACGCTGATCGTCTTGATCCTGGTCGGCATCGCTATCTTCCCGATGCTGCCGCTTGAATACCGCGACCGCATCATCGCGGTGCTCACTCACCCGCTGTACTACCTGGGCTTGGGTAACTGGTAGGACGAGGCCGAGGTTTCCGCCTTGTGGGCACACTTGCCACTGAGGGACCCTCATCGGTCTCAACACAGCATACCAATCTGTCAAGCCACTTATTTCCTCAAAAGCCTGTAGAGTGAATGACTGTCAAGCCACAAAGGGGTGAGAGCTACGGCCGGATAGCCGCCATCAGGGATCTCGCTCCCCGCCCACCACGAGAGAGTCCTCAACATATGGAAGCGACACCACATCACGAGTTCAGCGCGCTCTACACATCGGAGCCCCAACTCACGCGAGCGTTGGCTGCAGAATTCCGCCACGATCCGCAAGCGACTGAGCGCTACTTCTCGTCTCTGTTGGGCGTGGAGCTTGGCGAACTGACCGATGTCGGGTGCGAAAAAGATCAGCGCGTAGACATTCTTCTGGAGTTCGAACACTCGACCATTGCCATTGAAGCCAAGATCGACCACGCCATCAGCGAGGATCAACTAGAGCGAGAATCGAAAGTCGCCGATTACTTGATGCTCCTTCTCCTTGACGCCGATGATGCTGCGGAACACCAGGATCAGGTCGCGCGCGTTCTCACCTGGGCAGAAATACTCCCCGAGTTCCCCGACGCTCGCGTTCTACTATCAGACGTCGAGTCCCTCCCCGCATCGAAAGTCCAGGTGGAGCGGGTGCTGCGCAAGACGCTGAAGAAGCTGACGATCCCTGACGGGTGGTACCTCGAAGTCAATCGCGGGGATTCAGCGATGCCGGGAATTACTATCGAATCCCCAGAGCTCCCTAACGGCGATTGGCTTTGCGGACAGATTCAGGTGACCGGCCGGAAGATGCCAGCAGTCTTCAGCGATGTGCGCCTCGAGTACTACGCTGGAACCTACGTTGAGGAAACTGACGAGTGCTATCCATCATTGGATTCGAACGTCCCGCCATCGTGGGTAACGAACGCTCGGCTCCTCTATGAGTCGGTGTTGGAGGGGGATCCCAGCACGTTCGATCTCAAAACCAATAAGCCTGGTACCTCGCAACGACCTCTCGGGCAACTCCGTAAAGATCTTACGATGAAGTACCTGGCAGATGCTCCCTGGCTCGCCCAGGGATACATCAACTGGTCCCTCGGCGTCCGAGCAAACCCCAAACCAATCTCTGAGATCGACGACCTCGCAGATGCTGCTATGCGTCTCTTCACAGCCTGGTTCGACGCTCTCGAAAAACAATCACACGAGTAAGGACATGGCCGAGCCTCCGGCCTCGGCGTTACCTAAACTCTCAGCCCGGCCATGAGTCACAGGCCATTTACACGGGTGGGGGGCTCCCAAACGGGAGCCCCCCACCTTTCTACAGCATCACAACCTCAGTACGCCAGCCCCTTAGGCTGCTCGGCGAGCACCGCGAACCCCGGGTTGACGACCTCGAATCCGTTGGCCTTGTAGGCCTCGTAGTCGAAGTTTTCGCATTCGTCGTACCCGATGCGGTGGTACTCGTAGAAGCCCTCCCAGTCCTCGTACCCGGACCCGAGCGACGACTCGAGGAACGCATCGGCCATGGCCATCGCGGTGCGCGGGGCGACGTAGAAGGCGCCCATGGCGAGCATGTTCGCGTTGTTGGCGGCGGCGCAGCGGCGCGCGGCGGGCACGGATTCGCACACGGCGGCGTGTACGCGGGGGCACTTGGAGGCGGCGATGTGGATGCCCATGCCGGTGCCGCAGAAGGCGAGGGCGCGTTCGAACTTGCCTTCGGCGATTTGGGCGCCGAGCGCGAATCCGACGCGGTGGTACATGGGCGCGGTATCGGGGTCGGGCGTCAGGTCGGTGACGGTCCAGCCGCGCTCCTCGAGGTGGGCTTTGACGGCTTCCTTGAGGGGGTAACCGGCGAAGTCGGCACCGACGACGACCTGCTTGTCTTTAACTGTCAGCATGCGCGTGTCCTTTCCTGAGTCTGCGCAGTTTGGAGAAGGAGAAGATGCCCTCGTTCATGCAGATGACGAGCAGCAGCACGCCACCCCAGATGAGGGGCCTGTAGAAGTTGGAGATGTCGGGGAACATGTTCAGGCCGGAGGAGAGGACCTGGAGCATGAGGATGGACAGGAGCACGCCGCTCAGGCGCCCGGATCCGCCGTTGGGGTTGACGCCGCCGAGGACGACGATGAGGACCGTGAGGAGCGTGTATGAGGCGCCGTAGTCAGCTTTCGCGGAGTTGTAGTTCGCGAGCATGACGATGCCGGCCATGGCCGCCATGACGCCGGAGAGCACGTAGGTGCGGATCAGCAGGCTCTTGACTTTCAAGCCCGAGAAGCGCGCCGCGGTGTCGTTCGTGCCGAGCATGAGGATCGTGGTCCCAAAGCCCGTGAAGGCGACGATAGCGCCGGCGACGGCCGCGCACACCAGGAACACGACGAGGGGGATGGGGACGAGGCCGGCCACCTTCCCCGTGAACACGGCTCCGAACGCTGCGGGGACGCCGGAGACGGGTTTGCCCTGGGTGAGGATGAGGGCGACGCCACCGAAGAGCTCGAGGGTACCGAGGGTGGCGAGGATGGGTGGGATCTTCAGGACAGCGACGAGCGTACCGTTGATGAGTCCGCACACGACCCCGACCGCCAGGGCAACGCCCAGGGCGATGAGGGTGGCCATGCCCATCGCCGAGGGGGTGACGGCCGGGCCGAGCATCGAGCGCAGCGTGAGGGCCGCGCAGATCGAGGTGACGTTCGCGATGGCGACGACGGACAGGTCGATGCCGGCGGTGAACATGGTGAACATGACGCCCAGGCTCATGAGGCCGAATTCGGGGAATTGGACGGCCATCGACTGCCAGGTGCGCACGGCGAAGAAGGGGCCGGGGCGCACGGCGGCGAAGAAGATGAGCAGGAGGAGGAAGACGATGATCAGTCGCGTCATGTAGCTGTCCTTCTTGAGGAAAGCGAGGCGCGGGGAGGCGAGAAGCGTTGACATGTGGTCCTCCTAGTGTGCGTTGCGGCGGGCGCGCATGACCTGAAGCGCGGAGACGCCGGTTCCCACGATGATGAGCAGGCCCAGGGCGAAGCCCTGCCAGAATGTCGGGATTCCCATGAGGATCATGGAGTTTTGGACGATGACGATGAGCAGCGTGCCGAGCATGACGCCCGTCAGCGAGCCCTTACCGCCGGTGATCGCGGTACCGCCCAGGACGACGGCCGCGATGACCATCATTTCCATGCCGAGCAGGTTGGTCGGGTGCATCTGTCCCATGGAGCAGGTGCGGACCATGCCGGCCAGGGCGGCGATGACGCCGACGAGGACGTAGAGCCAGAACTTGGTGGCGCGCACCTTGAAGCCGACGCGGGCGGCCGCGGACTCATCGCCACCGAGGGCGAAGAGGGAGCGTCCGAACATCGTGTAGCGGGTGACGAAGAAGGCCACCGCGACGACCGCGACGAGGATCAGGAAGGACACGGGCATCGAGGACTGCAGGCCGGAGCTTTCGTTGCGGGCGACGAAGAGGGACGCGGATCCGAAGGAGCGCATGGACTCGGGGATCGTGTTGATCTGCACGGATTTGAGTGCGCCCTGCATGACGCCGTTGAAGACGTTGGCGGTGCCAAGGGTGATGATCAGCGTCGGCACGGTCAGCCTCGACGTGAAGATGCCGTTAAATGCGCCGAGGATCGCGCCGAGGGCGGCGGCGATCAGGAAAGGCACGATGACGGGCCCGTTCCACCCATTGTCGACAAGGACTTTCGTAGTCACGTAGACCGCGAGGGAGGCCAGCGCCGGGAAGGACACATCGATGCCGCCGGAGACGAGCACGAGGTGCGCGGCGACGGCGAAGAGGCCGGGGACCACCATCGCGCCGGCCAGGTCGACGAGGTTGTTAGCCGTAAAGAACTGGCCGGACCTGGCCTGGATGACCAGGGTGAGCGCGGCGATGACCAGGAATACCCAGAATTCGTTGGCGCGCAGGACTTTCGTGATGAGTCGGGGCATTAGTTCTCTCCCCCTTCGGTCGACGAGGCCGGGGCCTGGTCTTCGGACAGGAGCCGGGTCAGTTCGGCCTCGGTGAGGGTGTCGGGGTTGATCGGGTCGCTCAGGTGCCCGGCTCGCATGATCGCGATGGTCGAGCAGTTGGTGAGCACTTCAGCGATGTCATCGGAGATGATGATGACGGCCATGCCTTGCGCGGCGAGTTCGCGCAGGATCGAGTGGATCGTGAATTTGGAGCCGATGTCGACGCCGACGGTGGGCCCGTTGAGGATGAGGACGGAGGGCTTGGTGGCGAGCCACTTGGCCAGGACGACCTTTTGCTGGTTGCCGCCCGACAGGGTGTTGACGGCGTTGGCGGGGTCGGGGGTGACGACGTCGAGGCGCTTCACCCACTTCTTCTCCTCGTCGCGGATGGCTTTCTTGTCGATGAATCCGAGGGCCTTGGTGAAGGATTCCATCTCGGAGATCGTGATGTTTTCGCCGATCGAGCGCGAGAGGAAGAGGCCTTCGGTGAGTCGGTCTTCGGGAACATACGCGATGCCGGCGGCGATCGCGTCGCGCACGCCTCGCAGGGTGACGTCTTGGCCTTTGACGCGGATGCGCCCAGAGTCGAGGGGGAGCATCCCGAACAGGGACATGGCGAGTTCGGTGCGTCCGGAGCCCAGCAGGCCGGTGATGCCGAGGATTTCGCCGGGCCGCACGCTCAGGGATGCGTCGGCGAAGGCGCCGCTCACGGTTGCGCCCTCGACCTCGAGGATCGGGGACTCGGTGATGTCGCCGGGCTGGTAGCGCTCCTCGTCGAAGTCGCGCCCGGTCATGTGGCGGGCGAAGCTGGCGCGGTCGAGCTCTTCCTTCGGGCAGGTGATGACCTTGTGTCCGCTGCGCAGG
Organism: Actinomyces sp. HPA0247; assembly: GCA_000411415.1. Classification (GTDB taxonomy): domain Bacteria; phylum Actinomycetota; class Actinomycetes; order Actinomycetales; family Actinomycetaceae; genus Pauljensenia. The sequence goes on from KE150450.1 coordinate 784,741, forward strand.
ATGGTGAAGCGCTGCGCGATTTCGAAGACTTCTTCGAGCTTGTGGGACACGAAGAGGATCGCGATACCGCGCGATTGGAGGTCGGCGACGATGTCGAAGAGGGCGCGCACTTCCTTCTTGGTGAGGGCGGTCGTGGGCTCGTCCATGATGATGAGCTTCGCGTCGCCCATGAGTGCGCGGCTGATGGCGACGAGCTGTTTGTCAGCGACGGAGAGGTTGCCGACGAGTTCGTCGAGGTCGACCCGGAAGCCGATCTTCGCGACGGCTTCGCGGGCGACTTCGCGCATGCGCGAGCGGTTGACGAGGCGGCGTCCGGCGGCGACTTCGCTGCCGAGCGCGATGTTCTCCATGACGGAGAGGTTGGGGAAGATGGAGAAGTCCTGGTAGATGACGCGTACGCCCGCGTCGATGGCGTCGGCGGGTGTCAGTCGCGTGAAGTCGCGTCCCCCGATGGAGACCGTGCCCTGTTCGGGGGTGTGGACTCCGGAGATGACTTTGATGAGGGTGGATTTGCCCGACCCGTTTTCTCCGGCGAGGCAGTGGATTTCTCCGGGTGCGATGTCAAGGTCAATGTCGACCAGGGCTCGCACGCCTGCGAAGGATTTACTGACGTGTCGTACCGCCAGCACTGGGGTGTCCATGTGGTGTCCTTTCCGACGCGTGGTGCCGACCCGGGGCCACCCCTCGCGCGCGCGGGTTCGGTTCGCGTGGGCGCGTGGGGGTGCGCGAGCGTCAGTGCACGCGCTGGGGTGGCCCGGCCACGGCCTCGTTCATTGGGACGAGGCCGTGGCACGCGGGTGGTCGTGTGCGGTGAAGCGGTTAGAAGCCGAGGGAGTCGACGTTGTCCTTGGTGATCTGGATCCAGCCGTTGCCTTCGAGGACCTTGGTAGAGCCCTGCGAGAAGTGCATGGATTCGTATCCCTTGACGCCGAGGTTGACGCCGTCTTCGATCTTTTCACCGTTGAGGACCTTGGTGGCCAGGGACGCCATGGCGTAGCCGGCGTCCGCGGGGTCCCAGAGGGTCAGGGTCGACACGGAGCCATCCTTGAGGATTTGGGCGTTGGCCGCGGGCATGCCCGTGCCTGCGGTGAAAACTTTGCCCTTGAGGCCGAGCTCTTCGATGGCGCGTGCGGTGCCGGGCGCGTCGAAGGAGGAGGTGCCGAGGATGCCCTTGACTTCGGGGTACTTCTTGAGGACTTCCTTGGCGGTCTGGTAGGCGGTTTCACCGTTGTCCTGGGATTCGACGCGGGGCTCGGCTTCGAGCAGCGTCATCTTGGGGTACTTCTCCTTCTGGTGGGCGATGGCGCCGTCTGCCCATTCGTTGTGGGAGGCGTTGGTGACGTGGCCGACCATGGTGGTGTAGACGCCTTCTTCACCCATGGCTTGGGCGAGGTTGTCCATGATGAACGCGCCGTATTCACTGTTGTTGAAGGCTTCGATGTCGTACATCGTGTTTTCCTGGGAGGCGCCTTCGTGGGTGACGACGACGATGCCTGCGTCCATGGCCTGCTTGAGGACGGGCTCGATGGCGCCGGGGTCGACGGGGACGACGCAGATGGCGTCGACGCCTTGGGCGATGAGGTCTTGGATGACCTGGGCCTGCATGGTGGCGTCGGTTTCAGCGGGGCCCTTCTGGAAGGCGTTCATGCCGGTATCTTCGGCGTACTTCTTGACGCCGGTTTCCATGCGGACGAACCAGGGGTTGGTGGCGTCCTTGGGGACGACGGCGATCGTGTAGTTGCCGTCTCCGCCACCCTTCGCGGCGGGGCTGGACGAGGATTGTGCGGTCTCTCCGGGGGTGCAGGCGCCGAGGGCGAGGGCGCATGCGGATGCCGCAACGAGGGCTGTAACTGCGAGGCGGGGCTTCATAGGAATCTCCTCAGTGTGGGTCAACATCGGTGTTGTGAGGTTGTGGTTGTACGGCGGCTCTGCAGGCGTGCGGTGGTGCCTGGCGTGTCCGTCTTCGTTGCTGGACCTGCCCTGCGCTGCCGCGTGTGCGGTGCTGCTGCGTGCCGGGTGCTCCCGTCCTTGGGGGCGCGTCGGCGTGCCCCAATCCTAGGACACGCGGGTGGTGGCGTTCACTTTCCGGGTCCGTTTGGAACGAGGCCGGGGCGGGTTTTTGGGGTGTGGTTGCGGCGGTTTTGGGCTGATTTGTCAGACGTATGGGCGGGGGCGTTAGTCCAGACAAATGCCGTACGATATGGAGTGGCACGAACCGGCTCGTTGCTTGTTGGAGCGCCGCACACTCGTGCGGTGATGCGCATCATAACTGCACATTTGTGCGATTGTGATCGCGGGTGCGGGAGGATGTGCAGGGCGTGGGCACGCACATCCTCCTGCGCCTACCGACGCCTAGCGCTGCTTGGCGGCTTCAACGACCTTGTACCACTCTCGCTCACTGAGGCCCCTTTGGCGTGCCACCATGTAGGCATTCCTTCGATGCTGCTGCTGATCCACCTCGAGCTCACTCGGATTCATCATGCTGGAGTATGCACTCACCCCTGAGAAGGCAGCGCCGATCGGGAGAACCGCCAGCGTGACGTTCATACCTAGCTCGAGTTTCGATCCGTTGTTCAGGCTAAATATGATTTCACTCAGCGACGGGCTCCCCAGAAGCCTGTACATGACGACAGTGATGCCGCAACACAGGAGGCACACCAACGCCGCGATTGCTGATGTCTTGAGTCTTGACTTCCGTTCCCTTGAGACGATCGAACTGGCCAACAGATACTCCTCACCGAGCTCAGGCAGCGTCAGGGATGCCAATGTCCGTGTTCCGTTCAGGTCCCCACCGAACTGAGCGATCTGGTTGCCATCTCCCTTGTTGGCAATTATCTGAGACATCCTGCCCCCTCCTCTGGGTCACACTATCGACCACCATGGTCGACAAGCGACACCGTAAGGAGGGGCATGCTCATCTGCGTCCCGCAGCCGTGGAACCAGCACCGGCCAGGGCAGCGACGTCTCATCCGCGCCTTTGCTCGCAGAAATCCCCTTGTATCCCCACCCACCACACCAGCTAGCTTGTATGTCGTAGATTACCCGCTATTCTTGGTCGCATGACTGCTGCGCGCGACGATGATTTCATGGCATTTCCCGGTATGGAAGCAGATTCCACCACTACGCCGTTTGAGCCGATATTCCCAGATCATTCGTTCTCACAGCAGCACCCTGTGAGCCGTGCAATAAAAGCGATTGTGAGATGCTGGCGTCACACTCGATGTTCGAGAACGAACGCCGCGAGCTGGATTCCTTCAACCGGGCGATGGTCGAGCGTATTGAGGCAGTGCATACCCTGGCGGGTAAGCAGGAGATCATGCGCACGCTTTACGATCGCTTCTTCTCGCAGGCGTTCCCGCGCATGAGCGAGCGCCTGGGCATCGTCTTCACGCCCGTCGAGGTCGTCGACTTCATCATCCGCAGCGCCAACGACGCGATGCGCACGGCGTTTGGCCAGGGCCTGGGGGATCCGGGCGTGGCCATCATCGAGCCCTTCGCCGGAACCGGCACCTTCGTGGCGCGCCTGCTGCAGCTGGGCGTCATCCCGCCCGAGGCCCTGGAGCGCAAATACAAGAACGAGATCTTCGCGAACGAGTTCGTGCTGCTCTCCTACTACATCGCGTCGATCAACATCGAGCAGGTGTACCACCAGGTGCGCGCCGAGCAGGGCGTGGACGAGGGCTACGTTGAGTTCCCGGGCATGACCCTGACGGACACCTTCCAGCTCCACGAGGGCGACGGTACGATCACCGAGGACTTCGAGGGCCTGGCCGCCAACAACGAGCGCGCGAAGGCAGAGAAGGACTCGGCGATCACGGTCATCGTCATGAATCCGCCGTACTCGTCCGGTCAGAACAACGCGAACGACAACAACCAGAACCTGGCGTACCCGCGCCTGGACGAGCGTATTGCGGACACCTACGCGGACCGGTCGTCAGGTGCGAACAAGAATAGCCTGTACGACTCCTACTTCCGCGCTCTGCGCTGGGCGTCGGACCGCATTGGGGAACGAGGCGTCATCGCCTTCGTCTCCAACAGCTCTTTCGTGGACGGTGCCACGGCTGATGGCGTACGCCTGTCGCTGCAAGAGGAGTTCTCCCAGATCTTCATCTACGACCTGAAGGGAAATGCCCGGACGTCCGGTGAGCGCCGACGGCGTGAGGGCGGAAACGTGTTCGAGGCTGGTTCTCGCACAGGTGTTGCCATTACCGTACTTGTCAAAGATCCCTCGTACTCCGGCACCGCAGAGATCTTCTACGCGGAAGCGGAAGACTACGCGACGCGACAGGAGAAGCTCAACCAGATCAGCGCCTACGGATCCATCGAGGGAATCAGCGGAGCAGACACATTCCGCTCCATCACGCCGAACCAGCACGGCGACTGGATCAGCTCCCGCGACGAGCGCTTCGCAACCTTCCAGGAAATCGGAAACAAGACGCTGAAGGGCAAGGAATCAACGCCCGCAGTATTCCGGCAGTATTCAAACGGCCTCAAGACCAACCGTGACGCGTGGTGCTACAACTTCTCCCGCGAAGCAGTCGCGTCAAACATGCGCCGCATGATCGACAACTACAATGCAGCGGTCGAGGCTGGAACTACAGCGGAAGCGATCAACACAGATTCCACACACATTAACTGGAACCGTCAACTCATCCGTGATCTCACAGCTCACAAACGTCACAAATTCGACGCAGATTCAATCCGCTCTGGCATCTACCGGCCGTTCTGTGCACAGAGCGTCTACTTTGCTCGGGAGATGAATGACATGATTTACCAGCTCCCCCAGATTTTGCCGACGGCTGCACATAGCAACCTCACCATCACCGTCGAAGATGATTCTCGCAAGGAACTAACATCCCTCATGACAGATCTCCTACCGGATCTTCACACGATGGGAACGACGCAAACATTCTCTCTCTACACCTGGGAACCCCTCTCCCCCACCTCGGGGAGCGAGCCCGACCTGTTCGCCGACCTGGCGACCTCCTCGGAAAGCAGCTCGGATGGTGCTACCACGGCCTCGTCCCTGGATTTCTCGCGGCCGATCGGCGACCAGATCCCGGTGATCCTGGACGGGTATCGCCGCGTCGATAACGTCACGGACGCGACGCTGGCTTCGTACCGGGAGCACTACGGGGATGCGGGGATCACGAAGGAGGACATTTTCTTCTACGTGTACGCGCTACTGCATCACCCGGAGTATCGGGAGCGCTACGAGGACGATTTGAAGAAGATGCTGCCGCACATTCCTCGTGCGGCAGGTTTCCACACGTATGCGAGCGTGGGCCGCGAGCTGGCGGACCTGCACGTGAACTACGAGCGGGTGGAGCCGTATCCGTCGGTGCAGGAGGAGGCGAGCCTGCACGCGCCTGCGGACCCGTGGGAGCGCTACCGGATCGGCGAGCGCAAGATGCGTTTCCCGAAGCTGGGGCGCCGCGATAAGGACTTCACGCGCTTGGAGTACAACGACTACGTGACGTTGACGGGCATTCCTGCGGAGGCGCAGGGGTATTCGATTTCGGGCCGTAGCCCGCTCGAGTGGATCATCGACCGCTACCACGTGAAGACGGACAAGGCGTCGGGCATCGTCAACGACCCGAACGACTTCCTGCGCGAGCAGGGCCGCCCTGACGCGGTCGTGGACCTGATCAAGCGCCTGGTCACCGTCTCGATGCGAACCCAGGAGCTCCTGGAGACGCTGCCGAAGCTGGAGATCCCGGAGGTACAGAACTGAGTTCCGTAGATCTACTCTGATCCTCAGATAGTCAGCGGCGTATGACTTGCACCACGAGTGGCCCAAATGGCGAGATTTCAGCTCCTTGACGCCGCGAGAACGCTAGATTGGAGTTAACCGTTCAGCCCGCCCCAGCACATGCTGGGAGTGGGCTGGATCTTTTTGAGGAACTCAACGGAGATGTTGACCATGTCGAAGTCGCTGAAGCCTGGCACCACTATAAGTGATCAGATTTCGATCCTTCAAAGCCGCGGGATGTCCGTCGATACAGACCTGGCCACCCAATGGTTGACCAACGTCAGCTACTACCGCCTATCCGCATATTGGTTTCCTGCACGCAGGATAGACTCCCTCGGCAATGAGTGCTATTGCGAACATCCAACGTTTACAGATGCCGTACGACTCTACGAAGCAGACAGAAAACTACGCACACTCATACACGACGGTATTGAACGTATCGAAGTAACAATGAGGACACGCCTTAGCGAACGCCTTTGTGTCTCCGGATCGAATCCGACACCGATCTCATACCATGATCCAACTCTTTTCCGCACAGATTTCGATCACACTGATTGGGTTGAGACAGCCAAGCGGAGAGTCGGTCGTGCGAAAAAGCATAATGAGGCGATACGACACTACTACGATGAATATAATCAGTCGTACCCATTTTGGGTGCTTGCAGAAGTACTCGACTTTTCAGATATTTCCCGCATGTTTGACGGCATGAAGTCAAAAGACCAGAATTACATCGCCGAAGGCTTAGGAATTGTCATCGACAAAGCGCAACTTTCGAAGAATCAGATACGTAAGATTAAGAAGCGTTCGCCGCTTGCAAGCTGGCTCGAACAACTTACCATCATTCGTAATTCGTGCGCACACCACAGCCGCGTATGGAACAAAAGCTTTGTACCCGTCCCCACAACACCTCTTAAAACTATGCCCGTATTCAAGGATTTGCCTGACGGACAAAGCGAGCGCATATTCGGCGCGATTGTTGTCATGTCATTCCTTTTGAGAAGAACATCCCCGGGTACCACATGGCCAGATAAAGTTGCGCATCTATTTCAATCTGATTTTCTAACCAATCCACTTGTCGATCCGAGAAGCCTCGGAATTCCTGCGGACTGGTCCGGGCAGTTTTAAGGGAATTAAATCGATTCTATGAAGTCCTAGGACCCTTGATGAGATCTATCGATACTTGGCTCGTTGCAAGCAACGCATCTCATGCTGGGATGGCTCATTCTGGCCCATTATAACGGGGGTGACAGTACCACCTATACCTCGGGCATCGACATGCTCTGACACTGATCTCTAGAGGGTTATCTTGCGCTCCCAGCATCTTTCTCGAACCCAATCTGCCAAAACCCCATATCGAGGAGCTTTATCTGCGGATAGGTCAGGTCCTCGGTCTGCATTCCGCGCCGCGCTTCCTCGAGGCGGTCGTTGTGGGCCTCGTAAAACACCACGAGCTTGAGGACGGACTTCGGGCTGTATTCCTGCGTCGTCACCTTGTGTTTCGCAACACCATCTTGAAAGAACCTTTCGTACGCGGGCACGCAGCCGAGCGTTCCCATGAGGATTTTCGTGATGAGGAACGGTGACACCTGGGTCGCGACCTCACGCCCTGCGGCCTGGTCCCGGATCGGCTGGAAATAGGGCTCTTCCGAGTTGAGCGTGGGTGACCGGGTGTTGGTCGGGGATTTCGGGCAGAGGTCAAGGTCCTTGATGATGAACGGTCTTCTACCCCTGCTATCGTCAAGGACCTCTACAATGCCTCATCTACCTGTTGCTCGGCGTGAGCGTGGTCCGGTGCTCGACAGAGAGTCCTATGATCGCTGTGCTGGGTGCCCGGGTTGTGGGGTGACTTGCTCAAGGGCACGGGCGCGTGGTGGTGGAGGTGATCGACGCGCCCTTGGGCCGGGGTCCCTGTGCGGATCCGGTGGCACAAGCGACGCTGGATATGCCGAGAACGCACCTGCCAGACGGTGACATTCCTAGAGCACAGCGAGAAGGTGTGCGCTCCCCGGCCTCGTCTGGGTGTGCGGGTGATCCGCTGGGCGATCCGATAGTTGCGCGTCGAGGGAGCCACCATTGCAGGATTGGCTCGACAACTGGCAACCACGTGGAACACCGTGTGGACCCCTATCAAGCCGTGCCTGCGCGCATCTGGTTCATCGACGACATCATCCCAGCCGGCATCTAAACGATACGCGACTTCTTAAATGATTCAGTTCCGTAGAAAGTCATTTGCTTCTCGCCCCACCAGGTGAGGAATTTTTGAGCAGATTCGCCATTGTGTTCAATGTCGAATGCGCTGTCGAATGAGGCGATGACTCCGTTGGTTGCTTCGGCAAGAGCTGCTGCAACCAGCCCGTACCCTGTCGATGCAACAGCAGGGCCGGCCAAGTTTCGGTATTCATACCAGTAATGATCTTGACGAAGTACCTTTGTTAGCTGCTCGGGTGGCAGCAGGTCCTCAAACTCCTCAACGATGCTCCACAGTCCAAGATGTTCTGGTTTTGAGGTGAACGGATAAACGAGATCTTCTTTAGTGATCCGATCATCATCCTCGACAGCGAAACAACCAGGCCAAGAGGTGGAGTCCCACTCGCCGTTAATCCAGTAGCCAAAGCCAAGTTCCATACCTGGTTCCCAGGCCAAACTCTCGTCAACGAAGCGGAGCTGCGAGCCACCCGCAGGGGGGTAGAACGCCTTGACTTCGATCCGAGAGCCGACTCCGTGCCTGTCAAGGAGCTGCTGGAATAGCTCCTGTGTGCGGGCGCGCGTCTGCTCCACGAGCGGCATGAAGCTCGTTGTCGGATAGACGTCGATGGTCGTTGACATACCCCAATTCTAGAGCCCGAATGAGTGTGAACACAGGAGGAAATTCCCATGGCTGACTCATCTTTTGGGGCTCTTCATAATCGGGGGTGTAGTTGGGGCCTGAATCCTCCTGTTTCGCGGAGTGCTCGGCTCTGTGTTTGAGTGTCCTGCCCAGCGTCATGAGCTCGGTCAGGTTCCTCGGTACGCGCGTGGAGGTCAGTGTGTTGATTTCGACTTCCATCAGGACCTTACCCGCACTCGTGTCGGGCGCGCGGTAGGCGTCGATGATGTTCTGGTAGGCGCTCCAGGTGACCTCGAGTGCGACGTGGCAATCGCTGGCGAACAGGTCGAGTATGCGGTGTTGCTGACGCAGCGTGAGCAGGCATGAGCGGGTGTGGAGCATACCGCGGACCTTGTACAGGGCATCCCCGGCAACTACGTGTTCGAGGTCCTCCAGTCCTCCGGCTCCTACCTGGCCGGTTGGTTCCGCGAAACCCTCGGAGATCCAAGGCTCCTCGGCGCACCCGACCCCGCTCTCGACGAGGCCGTGAGGGAGATGTCGATCCTCGGCACTTCGCAGGGTGCCAACGAAATGACCGCATTCGGCCTCCCGGGTGTCGGCGACCTCGAGGTGACGGGACTGTCCGGGCGCAACAAGTTCTACGGCGTGCGCATCGAGGGGGTAAGCGACTCTTGGTGGGGTCGGCGATGACCGAAACACTCGGCGTCGCCGACCCCACAGACGGTCAGTGACGGGTCTTGGCGTCCTCAGCGTCCCTTTCGAAGCCGATCTGCCAAAACCCCATGTCGAGCAGTTTCATCTGCGGATAGATGAGATCGTCAGTCCGCATTCCTCGCCGCGCTTCCTCCAAGCGGTCGTTGTGCTTCTCGTAGTAGTCCACGAGCTTGAGGACGGACTTCGGGCTGTATTCCTGCGTCGTCACCTTGTATGTCGCAACGCCATCCTGAAAGAACCTGTCGTACGCGGGCACGCACCCGAGCGTTCCCATGAGGATCTTCGTAATGAGGACCGGCGACACAGGAGTCGGAACCTCACGCCCTGCGACCTCGTTACGTATCGGCCAGAAATGCTCGGCGATGTCGTCGTACACGTTCGTGTACCTCTCCTGAACCTCAGAGTCCCGCAGACCCACGCAAGCGACCCCAAGCAGGCAGTCGTATTCGGGCTTGAGGATCTTTTCGACGATGGGCACAAGTACCTTGTAGTCCTTCTGAAGGAGGAAGGACGAGCCCCTGTACATCCCCCAGCTCGCCAGGTAGAAGGCGAGGTGCAGACTCAAATAGTCGCAGTCCGGGGAGGGGTCGGTCCGCGCATCTCGAAACACGCGATAGCAATGCTCCCACGAACGCGAGCGCCCATTCTTATCCCTACGCGCCTCCTCGTAGAAGGTCTGCGCAGCGTCAATCAACTCATCGATGGCTTCCATACTTTTCTCCTTGTGCCTCCACGGAAGGCCGCTCCCCCTCAAGACCTGCATTGTTTGAGCGGTGCCTCTCTGGGCGCGAATTCCGATGCGGCAGATCAACCACCACATCGAGCAGCCACGCGACCCGGCCTCCCAAGCCTCGTTGAGCAACACTGCTTTATTTTCCGATAACCATACCGCACGGAGCGGGCACGATGCGGCCAATTGGAAGGCTACAACACAGCATCGTCGGCCCCGGACGTTCCGGGAGCACTCTCGTTCCCACATCTCACGACGAGGCCGGGGCCGGGTCGCGCACATACGTGCGGTTTCGGGAATGTGGGTGGGAGGACGTGCGTGATGGTTGCGCAGCATTCTTAGTATTTCATGTCGGTCGCCAACCCGACCCAGACTCACGTCATCAACCTGCTGGAACACGACATCACCATCACCCTGAAAGCCACGAACTACGAATGGGACTGGGGCGATGGCACCCCGAACACCATCACCGCCTACCAAGGAATGGCCTTCGAAAAGGGCATGGACCCCAACAAGGACCCCCGGCTCATCCGCCACTACTACACCCCACCCAACGGCTGGCGCTCACGCTTCGACGGACCCTACCCCAACGCCACCCGCACCATCACACTCACCACCACGTGGAGCGGTACGGCCACCAATCCCTTCACTGGAGAGACCCAAACCATCAACGGCCTGGTCACCACGACGGAGACAACAGGCCCCTTTCCCCTCAACCACCTCATCGTCTCCAACACCGACACCTGGGAAGAAAAACAAGGCCACTAAGCGAGTGATGCACCATGAGTACGAAACCCTCCAACATCGGCCGGTGGATCGGCGCCATCATCGCCGCCATCGTCCTCGTCGCAGTATCGTTCGTGGGATTCCGCGCGTTTAACGCTCGCGCCCACGCGAACGCCGAGCTTCAGTCCGGGGCACAGTCACCCCAGTCTGACACTGCCGCGCAATCAGGCACCCAATCAGGCGACGCCCCTCAATCCGCGCAGCCGACACCCGTTGACGTCCCAAAACCCACTCCCCCGCCGAACCTCTACGCGGGCGGCCAAATTGGTGCCCAAGCGACATCACAGTGGTACGTCGACCTGTGGGCATATGCGTTCAATACCGGAGACACAGAAGATCTCATGAAGGTATGTCAGGTTGAGGGCTACTGCGATGCATTTGCACACGACCTGGAACGCATGCATACAGATTCATATCTCGTCAAGCCGCTCACCAATCAGTATCTTCAAACAAATAAGATATACGAGTGCTCACTCCAAAAGGCAGGCACTGAAGGAATTTGTGTCGAATTCACATTTTTGCAAACACCGGCAGTATTCCGCTACCTAACAGAGGAAAAGGCGTCAGAAGAATACGACACCATAAGCACGGTAACCGGCGAAGAAATCAACAACGAACAAACACTCTTTCGTGTCCTATTTCTTGAAGAGCGGGGTGATACATGGGTCGTCACCCACATCTGGGATCACTAATGACCACCGGGAATCAATATCCGCTGAGAGCGACAGTCCGTAGAGTCAATTCTCATTGTTGATGCTGACAATACAGATGGTCACCACGACTCCAGAACTCCATATGCTGAGGCCCCAACCCACCATCGTGGGCTGGGGCCTCAACATCATTGGTTCACGTGACAGCCCCCAGGACAGCAACATGAAGCTCTCAGCTCTCCTGAACAAGCTCGTAGCACACCCAACGGCGCTGTCCGGTGGACCGTACCAGGCCTCGCGCAACGAGACCCCGTAGCGAACTACCTCGCACCGGTTCCGTATCAGCCGTCAGTCGACGATGGCGCTGCAGCAGCATCTGCTCCTCAGATGGCGCCATCTCATAGACCCGCTTATCTATCTCATAGAACCCTCGATAGATCCCATAGAAGTTCATAGATGTGACAGAGAGCGTCATAGAGGAACTTCAGGAAGTACGCGGCCAGTATCGAAGCGCGCGACGCAGCACAACACCGCCGCCTCCGCTCTTACCCCATCAATGTTTCACGTGAAACAATCGCCAGGATGCGCGCCAGAGCGAGCTCGAGGCCGCCCCAGCCTCACTTCCGGTGGTACCGTGGGCTTGTGCCCAGGTGCGTCGGGGAAGTGTTCAAGCCATCCTTCAGCTTCGACTCGTCGAGGCCTCGATATGTGTACGAATTATCATTCACAATATCCGTCGGATCTACGACACCATCCACGTACTGCTGGACCTCCTCCGGCGTCGGACTCGATCCGCCCTGCTTCTCCATCAACGGATTCTCATCAGGGAACTGCGACGGATCCGTATTCAGGATCGCACCCGGATCGATCGCACCAAACCCAGTGTACTGGTTCCACCCATGGTCCGGATTCAACCCCGTCTTCACCAGCAGCTGCAGCAGCTGGTTACTGGTCGCCTCAGGCCACCGCTGCTTCGCCAAAGCCAGCACACCCGTGACCACGGGAGCGGAAACTGACGTCCCATAGGTCTCATCATGAGCAGCTGTATCCAGATTACGAAAGAGCACGGGACCACCAATCGACGCTGTCACCACGCCCTGGCCCCAGGATGAATAGTCCTGCCGATTATCGTCCGCGCCAATCGCACTGACACCCACAACACCAGACCATTTGGACAATGATTCAACATCGTTATCATTGCCATCATTACCCGCAGAAGCTACGACAATGACGCCGCTCGAAATCGAACGAGCAACAGCCCACTTCACCCGATTAGCGCCAGCTACGCTGGAAGCGGAGTAGTTAATGACCTGGGCACCATCGTTCATTGCCTGATTCAGCAGCCAATCCTCTGTTATTCGCGTAGCGGCGCTATCTGCACAGTCATTTGCAGCCACATCCCCATTTTTCCCAAAGCTCAACTGATAGGCAAGAAGCGTTGCGTCCGGCGCGACACCGTAGCCTGGCGCCACAAGGATCGAGGCGACACCCGTACCGTGTTGTTTCGATTTGGATGATGTAGTGATCGTGCACGGAATCGTCACCGTGATATTCGCGCCCGCGAGCTCGGGAACGGAAGTGTCCACCCTGCCGTCGATCATCGCGATCGTCACGCCCTTGCCCGTGTACCCCTTCGCGCGCGCCCGATCCAAGCCGTAGTACGAGAAATACGACTGATCGGCGGCGGTGATCGTGTCGGCAGCGTGAGCGGGGGCAGCGGGAATCGACACGATACCCACCGCGAGCGCACCAACGGCCGCTACCGCGGCAGCGTTCCTCGCACGTACCTGCTTACTCCTCATCGCCCTTACCATTGGCGCAGATCCCATCCGTCATCCTGACGCGGGGCAGGCGCAATGTCCTTGTCCGTCCCGTATGTCTGCGACATCGGATTCACGTAGCCCTCCGGCAGTTCATCCTCATCCTCGACGCGGAACGGCGTGTACTTGCGACGCCTCGCCTTCTTGCCATCTTTACCGCCGCCGGAACCGGCACCGGCTCCACCGCCCATGAAGCCGCCGCCCTGGGTGCCTGCCCTTCCGGACCCGGCGGCCCCGGTCCCAGATGCACCGCGGGAACCCTGAGCACCGGCAACCCCCACAGCACCACCCTCTACCGACGGGGGCTTATAGGTTCCATAGCCTGGACCGGAGTAGGTACCCGCGCGCAGCGCCGACATGCCCATGGTTCCACCACGACCAAGCGCACTGGCCGCAGAGGAATGAAGATCCCCGCCCATGCGGGCCGCGCGACCGACACCCATTGCTCCGGCTCCGAGCATGCCCGCGCCACCGAGCCGACCGGCCAACGCAGACTCACTGCCCGGCCCTCCGTTGACATTCCACAGCGGGTGGTATCGATCAACCGGGGGCGCCGGGGTGTAACCACCGATGACCCCATTCCGGTGCCGATCGCCATTGACTCGCGTGTGCAACAGATCGATGTCCATCAAGTCCTGAGGATCGGCAATAGGGTTGAGGCGCGAGCCCGCCTCCCCTTCGTCGGCAAAACGATCGGGAACGCGGGGAGAGGACATGACGCGATCACTGATCGGACCGCCCTCGTCGTACCCTCCCGGATATAGACCGGAGCCGGGACCGCGCAAACCTGAACGTCCATAATCCGTGTCGCGATTGCCCGGATAGACGCCCGCCTCGTGAACGGACGTATTGAGATAGCCATTCTCGATATCGCGGCGCACGCTGCCGTTCGAAGGACCCGGAGTTGGTCCGGAGTGCTCACCCCAGTCAGATACCCGCTGTTCCATGTCAGTGCGCTGCGCATTCGTCCCATCCGCGAGGCCCTGCATCGTGTTGTTTGCGCGCTGCAGGATATCGGTCGCGGCAACCTCGCGCTGGTTGTTTGCCTGTTCGACGAGGCCCTGGACGTATGCTTCGCCCTTGGCGGCGATGGCGTTGATGAGCAGCCCGAAGGGCCCGATAACCGGTGCGACCGGGATCACGACGTGCGCGGCGTCTGCGAGCGCCTCGAGCTTCGAGTCGATCAGCGTGGGTGACAGCTGCATCGCTTCCTCCCGCACCTGCTTCATCGTCCGTCGAGCCTCGACGTAGTACTCCATCGCCGTGTTGTGGCCGTCCTTGATGGCCTGCACCTGCTTCATTGCGCGACCGGTCCAGTCGTCGATTTGCTGGCCGGTCTCACCGGTGAATCCCTGAGTGGTGCGCATGTGGTGCGTCGAGTTGTTGGCCTCGTTCAGACCGCACACGACCTTATTATGCTGGTCGTCCCAGGCGTCCAGTTCGGAGGCCTTTTCGATCGCGGCGACCAGCCGCATGAGGCGCTCATACATCGGGCTCTCAACCATGATTTCTGCTCCCCTCCTCAGATCTCCGACGGCTTGTTCTGGGTGGGCGCGGTTCCCGTCCCCGTTGCACCGGATCCGCTCACACTCGTGACAGAAGACCCGGATCCCATGTCGTCCACAGACTCGCCTCGCTCCAAAGCTGCCAAGATTGCAGCGAGTTCATCGGCGTTTGCTGTTTCCGCAGCTTCAAATGCCTCGGCCGCGTGCTCAACGTCTTCGTCGAACTTCGAGAAGCGTGTCTGCTGGCCACGAATGAGATCATCCTCAGTCTTCAGCAACGAAACGATCGCTGTGCGCATCGCCTGGAATCCGGCTTCGTCGGACCAATACCCGGGGTCTTGCGCATCAATGAGTTGCTCTAGCGCCTTCGATGAGTCTCCCAGGGACTCCCCCCCCCGCTTCATATCGTCACGCGTCTGGGCGTGCTTATCGGCATCGACACCAACGTCGGCCACGCGCCACCTCCGAATCGATCAGCCCATAGACGTGGGCCACGGAACAATTCTGGTACGCGGCCAAGCATATGACCACTTGTTCACATTCACAAGCGTGTTCCAGGTTCACGAGGCCGGGGCCGCGTCCTCGGACAGGCCCACTCACGAGACGGCGTCCAGTCCCACTGACGCGCGCGCACGAACGCGCGCACTGTCCGGGCCCGCCAGACTCACCCCCGCCTCTCGCGCAGTCCCCGCGCGAGGACCCCATGCCTCGGCGCGAAGACCCAGGCGAGGCCGAAGCACGCGGTGAGCACCAGGACGATCGTGGCGCCCGTGGGCACGTCCAGCGCCCACGACAGGTAGAGGCCCACCAGGCCCCCGGCAGCCCCAAGCACGGGCGACAGGATCATCATGGTCCCCAGGCGGTCGCACAGGAGCCGCGCGGTGGCCGCGGGGGTCACGAGCAGGGCGAGCACCAGGACGTTGCCGATCGTCTGCACAGAAATAACCACAGCCAGGGCCACGGCGACATACAAGGACAGATCGGCAGCGAGCACGTGCACGCCCGCGGCTCGGGCACTCTCGCGGTCCAGGGTCACGGCAACGATGGGCCGGTGCGCCAGGAACAGCATGAGCAGCACCAACGCAGCGCCACACAACACCACGGGCACGTCCGACGCCGGGATACCCGTGATCGACCCGAACAGGAAGTCCTGCAGGCTCCCCGCATACCCGGGCGCCCGCGCGATGATAGCGACGCCGAGCGCAAACGCGCCCACGAAGAGCACGCCGATGACGGAGTCCTCCTTGAGGCGCCGATTCTGCGCCAACAGGGCCACCAGCACGGCGGTCACAACGCCCGCGAGCGCCCCGCCGAACACCAGGGACCCGCCGCACACGAAGGCGATCGCCAGGCCGGGGAACACGGAGTGCGCGACCGCGTCGCCGATGAACGCCATGCCACGCAGGACGACGTGCACGCCGACGCTGCCGCACACGAGCGCGGCGACGACCGCGATCAGCAGCGCGCGCGGCAGGAACGCCAGCGCGGGGTTCGTCAGGTCGCGGAAGAAGTCGTAGGGGCTCAGGAAGTCCGCCGCCGGGGCGAGGACGTGGCCCCCCGCGTGGATCACGGTGCTCATGCGCGCACTCCTAGGGCGTCGAGGATCGGGTTGTCGGGTCGCACGTCGAAGGCGCGGATCCACGGGTCGGCGTCGGCGAGCTCGTCGGGACGCCCGGAGGCGACGATCGTGCGCCGCAGCAGGTACAGCCGGTCGCAGCCAGCGCGCGCGCCGATGAGGTCGTGCGTGGTCATGAGGAGGGCCCGTCCCCCGTCCGCGAGCGCGCGGAACAGGTCCATGAGCATCTCCTGCGTGGGCATATCGAGGCCGGTGAAGGGCTCGTCGAGGAGCAGCACGGCGGGCCGGATCGCGAGTGCCCGGGCGACGAGGACGCGCTGGCGCTGGCCGCCGGACAGCTCGCCGATGGGTCGCTTGGCGAGGTCGCGCATGCCCACGAGGGACAGGGCCTCCTCGACCGCGCGGAAGTGGGGGGTCCGAGCGCGCCCGAGCAGGCCTCGTCGCACGGTGACGGCCTGCAGGACGGCGTCGCGCACGCTGATCGGGAAGTCCCACGCGAACTCGTGGCGCTGCGGCACGTACCCGATCGCGCCGTCGGTCTCGACGCTGCCGCTGGAGGGGATGAGCCCCAGGATCGAGCGGATCAGCGTGGTCTTCCCGGCGCCGTTGGGTCCGATGAGGCCGACGAGCTCCCCGGCCTCGACCTCCAGGTCGACGCCCTCAAGGACGCTGCGCCCACCCAGGGACGCGCCCAGTCCGGTGACGCGCAGCTGGCTCACTGCTCCCCTCCCCGATCGACGAGGCCGGGGCCGCGCTCGCCCGAGCCCTCACCGCGGGCGGTGGGCAGGGGCGCGAGGATGGAGTCGGCCTCGGCGATGGCGGCGGCCTGTTCGGCGCGGCTGCGGCGCGAGCGCGCCACGACGAGGGCGCCGATCACGAGGAGCGACGCCGCGGCGACGGCGATGATCGCGAGGAAGGCCCAGTCGGGCAGCCCGCCCGACGCGGCACCGGCGGCAGAGGAGGAACCGTCGGGGTCAGCAGCCCCGGAAGCAGCGGGTGCAGCACCAGAGGAAGGAGCGGAAGCACCATCGGCGGGGGCAGCTGCGGGCGCGGCCATGGCCAGGGCCTCGGACGCGGAGGCGGCATCACCGACGGCGAAGCGCAGGGTCGTGGAGGCACTCACGGCCTCGCCCGCGGTGGTCGTGCCCAGGAAGGTCACGGTCGCCGTGTAGGTGCCGGGCGCGGAGAACGCCCAGTTGGCGTGCACGTGCGTGCCCGAGTCGATCCACACGTCGCCAGGCGCCGCACCCGAGTCGGCGAGCAGGAGGGGCTTGCCGAAGGTGCCGGACTGCAGGAACAGCCACGCGCGGCCTGGGCCGGACACGGGGCCGACGCGCATAGTGAGGCCGCGGTCGATGGTGGCCGTGACGGCGGGGTCCTGCGTGTTCCAGCCGAGCCACACGACGCTCGGATTCTGCGTCTGGGGAACGACGTACACGGGCTTGCCGGCGACGTCGGCCAGGAAGGGGTAGTCGGCAGAGTCGGGTGCGGTCATGATGGCCGCATCATTAACGCGCAGGACGGTCTGGTTGGGGTCGCGCCACACGGCGCCACTCTCGGCGTCGTGGCGCAGGCCGGCCCTCCACTGTCCATCGATCAGTCGGGGGCCGAGGTCGACGTGCCCGACGCTGATCTCGCTGGCCTCATTCGACCATTCTTCGTGCGCGGCAACGCTCTGCGCGAGGTCGGGGTCGGGACTCGGGTCAGCAAAAGAAGAGGGGGCACCCGCGATGATGAGCAACGCGGCGACAAGAAGCGAGAACACCGACAGGCCGAGGCGGGGGAATTGCACCATTAGAGCCGCGACACGCCGGCGACACGCCGTAGGGATGCTTCTAATGCTGCAATTCCCCCCGGCGGCGGGGCCTGGCCGGGCTTCGAGCTGAGTCGCCCACCCGCTCGGTCCCGTGGGCAGCGGCAAGGCCTGGCCGGGCTTGCGGAAAGGCCTCCGGCTAGCCCCGGTGGCGGCGGCAGGGCCTGGCCGGGCTTCGAGATCGACCACTCCGAGCGAAGCTCGCGTGTGGCGATCTCGCGGGCGGGCCGCCGCCACCGGGGCGTAGAGCCGGCGGCCGCCCTGGCGGGCGACGCCTCGGTCGGAAGTCGGGCGAGAAGAGAAGGATTTCATGGCATCTCCTTGCCGCCCAGGCAGCGTGCCAGTGAGCGGGCGTTGTGTTCCATCATGTCGATGTAGGTGGGTGCTTGGTCGTCGAGGGTGTCGCCGTACAGGGGGCAGATGTCCACGCCCGCGTCGGTGGCGGCGGTGCGCAGGGTGGAGCGGGTGCGCGCCAGGTTGGGTTCGAGGAACACCGCGGGGATCGAGGAGTCGGACAGCGTGGCTTGTAGTTTGATCCGGTCGGCGATGGAGGGTTCGACGCTGGGGTTGGGTGCGACGAAGCCGGCGACGGTGAGCCCGTAGGCGTTGGCCAAGTACGCGTACGCATCGTTGGTGGTGATGAGTTTGCGCCGCTCCTCGGGGATGGACGCGATGGTCGAGGCGACGGTGGCGTCGAGCTCGTCGAGGCGCGTCAGGTAGGCGGCTGCGTTGGCCCGGTAGGTGGCTTCGCCGTCGGGGTCGACGGAGATCAGCGAGTCGCGGATGACGCGCACGTACGCCTGGGCGTTGTGGACGTCGTGCCACAGGTGGGGGTCGATGTCGCCGTGGACGTGCTTGCCGAGGACGGCCTGGGGCAGCATGTAGACGTTCGCGCCGGGCTCGCCGATGAAGCGGAACGAGGCCTCCCCGGGGATCGTGGTGAGCGCGCGGGTGGGCACTTCGATGACGACGTGGTCGAGGTCGGTGCATTCCATGGTGGAGGCGACGGCCGCCGCGGCGCTGGATGCGCCCACGCAGGGGGCCGAGGCCTCGTCCCCGCTGAGTGCGCCGGCGTCGGAGGCGAGTTCGACGCGCTTGGTGGTGAGGCTGACGGTGATGTCTGCGTGACCGGCGGAGAGGACGCGGCGGCCTTCGGCGGCGGCGATGTCCTCGGGCGGGGTGCCGACGGCGAAGACGGCGGTGCCTTCCCCGACGCCCACCGGCGTGGCGCCGGGCGTGGTGCGCAGGTTGGCGCGGAAGTGCACGCGGTACACGCCGGGCTGAGTAAATGCCCAGCTCATGTGCTGGTGGGCGTCGGCGGGCAGCTGCGCGGTGTCGGTGTCGTATCCGCCTGCGGCGTTGAAGCCGTCCGAGGTCGCGAAGGCGATCTCGGGCTGCCCGAACGACGTGGTGAGGTAGGCGGCGGCCTGGCCGGGCCCGTCGACGCCGGTGGTCGTCAGGTCAATCTGCGAGGCGCGGGTGGCCCCCATGTCGGCGCCGTCGCCCCACACGCGCATGCCGAGCCACGGGGTATCAAGCGCGCGGTCTTCGACGAGGGGGAGGATGGTGGCGCCGTTCTTGGCGGCCTCCTCGGCGACGGAGACAGAGCGCGAGCCGGCGGGCAGGTTGGAGTCGAGGGCACGGATGAGGGCGTGTTCCTCGAGCATGAGGTAGTTGGAGAAGGCGACGTCCGCGTAGGCAACATCGCGGATGGTGCGCAGGGAGGGTTCCCACGAGTGCGGGTCTGCACCGTTGGGCACCATCTGGGTGACATGGGCGCGGTCTCCGGCGACGTTGCGCACGAGGTCGGCGAGGATGCCGGTCGTGGCCACGACGCGCAGTTCACCGTCGGATGCTGGGTCGGGCGAGGGCGCGCACCCTGCCAGGGTCGCCGTGAGCGCTAACGTCGAGGCGGCGAGCACACACCCACTCCCCCGCCACCCACGAGAGGGGAGGCGGGGGATGAAGGAGAGTCGGCCTCGTGAATGAGGAGTCACGACTGTGCGCGCAGGTTGCGGCGGCGTCCGATCGCGCCCACCCACACGCAGGCCGCGCCCGTGAGCGCCCACGTCAGGGAGACGACGGTCAGCGGGATAGTGTCGGCGCCGGTGGTGGCCAGGGACAGGTCGCAGTCCTTGCCGGAGGCGGTGCGGCCGACGACCTGGGAGACCATGGGTCGCCCGTTCGGGCCGGTCGTGCCCGTGGCGGTGAGGTCACCGCCGGAGCCGAAGCCGCTGCCCGTGAGCGCCGCGCCGTTGGGGGTGACGCGCATGGTGATGGTCAGCGTGTAGGTGCCAGGCGCGGTGAACACCCAGTTCTGGTGGGCGTGCGTGTTGGCGCCGAGCGTGTAGCCGGTGCCCGGGCCATCGAAGACGTGCTCGCCGACGCCGGAGCCGAGCGCGCCCGCGTTAAAGACGGCGACGCGTCCGGGGCCCTCAACGGCGTCGAGGGTGAACTGGACGGGGCCGGTCGTGCCGGTGACGATCTCTTCGCGCTGGGAGTTCAGGCCCAGCCAGGGCACGCCCGCGATCTGAGTCGACGGGATCAGCCAGACGCTCGAGCCGGGGGTGGCAACGAAGCTGAGGTCGGCGGGCGCGGTGATGCGCGCGGCGTCACCGAGGGCGAAGGTCAGGGACGAGGGATCGACCCACTGGGCGGGTTGGCTGCGGTCGTCCTTGACTCGGGCGACGAGGGTGCCGTTTTCGATGGCGGGGCCCAGGTCGAAGTGGCCGTCGGTGGCGTTGCCGGAGGCGCCGTCGCCGACGCTCACGGTCAGCGTCGTGCGCGCGGTGTTCGCGGGCGCGCTGTTCGAGGCCAGGGTGGCGGCCTCGGCCTCGGTGGCCTCGCGGGTAACGCGGGTGGCGACGCAGCGCTCACCGCCGGTCGTGCCGGATGTGGTGCGCGCGCCCGAGGAGGGGGCAGGGTTCGCGCCGGTCGTCGTGCCGGTGGTTCCCGTCGTTCCCGTCGTGTCAGCGGAGGGGGCGCTGGGCGTTCCCGTGGCACCGCCCTCACCCTGGTCCTGGGCTGCCTGGTTGTTCGTGTTGTTCACGGAGCCGGGGCCCACGCCGGGGGCGGGCTGCGCCTGGTCGGTCGAGGGGGCCTGGGCGGCCTCGGCGAGGCACGAGGCCTCGTCGGCGACGTCGATCGTGTACGTGTGGGCGGCGGACTGTGCGGAGGCCGCGCCGGTGGCGCCGGGGGTCCACGCGCTCGCCTGGACGGTCAACGTGTAGCGGCCGGCACGCGTGAAGAGCCAGTTGACGTGCTTGTGGGCGGCGTAGGGCTGGTCGATGTCGTCGCCGCCCGGCGCTAGGTCGAAGCTGCCGTCATTGGTGACCGCCTTGGTGCCCTCGGTGAGGCTGGAGGTGAAGGCGTAGATACGGCCGTCGGCGGGACCCGTGTAGGAGATGTGGAAGCGCGCGGCGCCGTATCCGCCGGCCGTGACGCCCAGGGTGTCCCATCCGGGCCACAGCACGGTGGCCTGGTTGTCACCGGACTGGCCAAGCAGGTACGCGGCGGTGGGAGCGCCGGTCGCCTCGCTGACGGAGGTGGGGATCTGGGTCAGGGTGGACTTGTTGACGGCGAGGAGCGTCTGCTCGGGCTCACGCATGACGCCGGAGCCAGTCGCGTCCTCCTTGATGCGCAGGGTGAGCGCGCCGGACGCGTCGGAGGTCAGGTCGAAGATGTCGGCGTGGCCATGGTCCAGGGTGGCCGTGGTGCCGGCGGGGGCGGTGCGCATGAGCGCGCAGGCGGAAACGTCGGCCTCGGACGAGGCCGTGGCCGCGTCGGTCGTTGCGGCGTCGGCCTCGGTGGTGTCTGTAGCTGCTGCGTCGGTTGCTACCGCGTCAGCTGTGTCGGAGCCGGCGGTGGCCTCGTCGGCGGCGTGTGCCACTCCGGGCACGAGGAAGGAGGCGGCCGCAAGGGTCATTGCGGCGAAAGCCCGGGCCGCGCGGCCCGGGTTCCGGTGCTTCGTGGGGTTCATGGAGGGAGTCCTCTAGGTGCTTCGCACGTGAATATGAATGAGAATCGTTATCATTCTAATATCATGGCCCACGTCGCGCAAAGTTCCGCGACCCGAAATCCCAGATCGATACCTATAACCGTGACCACTCCCCATCACCATGACGTCCGACAGCCTTGATGACGGCCTGGAGGGGTCTGGCTTTTTCGGACCGTTTGTTTTGAGAGGGTTGTTCTGAGTAGTCCCGGCTGCTTGTGGCCGGCCAGCTTCGATGACGGCCAGCTTCGATGACGACCAGCTTCGATGACCCCGTGAAACCTCGGAAAACACCGCTCCCCACCTCAATTTCGCATGCAATTCCCCCACCACTCTTTCAAACTTTGAAATCGGATCGTTGAAATTCCGCGGTTTTCTGGACGTTGTGAATTTGTCTGATGACCGAATTGCATGCCAAATTGGGGAGAGCTCCGGATCGATGTCAGTGCTTCGCCAGGTAATGTCAGTGCTTCGCCAGGTACTGCGCAGATCCCACAACTCGTTCTCACAGTCCCCCACTTCGCCGTCGCCATGCCCCTCGCAGACCCAGGTCGCACAAACACCTCACCCGCACGATCTTCGCCGAACATCCATACCCCCGGTCAGGACCTCACCCGTCGACTGACGAACTCACACGGACCGGCATCGAAACTTCTAAAACTTCGCCATCAATGCACGAGCGAAGCCGATGATGCGCACCAATTGTGACGGCCTGCGCACGCTCGTTCGGATCGTGTGCACGCAGCCACTTTGCTTTGCAATTACTTGGTTTTCGCTGCGATCTAAATTACTGGCCGATCGGTTGAATGCATGTTTTGGCAGGGATAAACTATAACCATCAAGCGCCTGACAAAGCTGCCAAGCTCGCCAGGCGCTTTTCTTGTTTGAAACGCAGGGTCGCGCCGACGCCACCCGCGTTGGCACACTCCACGTACGAGACCGCCGGGCGATCCCCGGCCTCGTCAAACAGGGAATCAACACAACATACGATCCCACGAGGAGTTCACTCATGTTCTCGACCATCGACGTCATGGTTGCCCAGGCTCACATCGATCAGCTCAACGAGCTCGCCGACGCCAAGCACCTGGTCAAGGCCGACCGCCACTGAGCGAATTCCGGCTCCGCCGGACTTCCACGCAAGTCCGCAGACCCGCGAGGGCTGCGGACTTTTTGTATACCGAGACGGGCACGAGGCACCACTCCCCCACGTCGCTTTCGGACAACGAGTCGACGCGCCGAGCGAAGCTCGCGGCGCGGACGGCTCGCGGGCGGGCCGCCGGCCACGGGCACACCCAGCAGCCCGGCCCACAGCAAGCAGCCCGGCACACACAGCGGCCGGGGCCTCCGGCGCTCGGAACACCAGCATCGCCACAACCAATGTTTCACGTGAAACATCTGCCCATCCACCGGCCCCGTTACCCCGTATCGCCCGGAAAGTGGCACACTTGACCTATACGGTTATACGTAAGTTCACGCAAGACTTCATGCAAAGGATGGCATGCCTTGACTCAGCCTTCGACCAATGGCGGCACCCCGGCCTCGTCCGGCCGGACCCCCGCGCAGGGAAACCGCCTCGATCCCTGGTACGACGTCTACGCGGACCGCGCGCACAACCTGCGCGCATCCGAGATTCGAGCTCTCTTCTCCGTCGTGTCGCGTCCCGAGGTCGTCTCCCTCGCTGGCGGTATGCCGAACCTGAAGGACCTGCCACTCGATAAGCTGGCGGCGTCCGCGGAGAAGCTGGTGCGCAACCACGGCGCGCAGGCCATGCAGTACGGCAGCGGCCAGGGCTGGGAGGTGCTGCGCGAGCGCATCACCGAGGTCATGGGCTACGACGGCATCGTCGGCGCCGACCCGGACGACGTGGTGGTCACGACGGGTAGCCAGCAGGCGCTCGACCTCGTCACCGAGCTCTTCGTGAACCCGGGCGACGTCATCCTCGCCGAGGCCCCCTCCTACGTGGGTGCTCTGGGCGTGTTCCGCGCGCGCCAGGCCGACATCGTGCACGTGCCGATGGACGAGCACGGCATCATTCCCGAGGCCCTGGAAGAAACGATCCGCAGCGTGCGCGCCTCGGGCCGCACGATCAAGTTCATCTACATCATTCCGAACTACCACAACCCCGCCGGCGTCACGCTGTCCGCCGAGCGCCGCCCGATCATCGCCGAGATCTGCCTGCGCGAGCACGTCCTGATCGTCGAAGACAACCCCTACGGCCTGCTCGGCTTCCACAGCGACCCGCTGCCGGCCATTGCCTCGTACAGCCCCGAGGGCGTCGTCTACCTGGGTTCGTTCTCGAAGATGTTCGCCCCCGGCTTCCGCATCGGCTGGGCGTACGCGCCGCACGCGATCCGCGCGAAGCTGGTCCTGGCGCTCGAGTCCGCAATCCTGTGCCCGTCGATGGTCGGCCAGATGGCGATCGCCGACTACCTGAGCAACTACGACTGGTACGGCCAGGTGAAGTCCTTCCGCTCGATGTACGCGGAGCGTTGCCGCGCGATGCTCACCGCGCTCGAGGAGTTCATGCCGTCGTGCACGTGGACGGTCCCCGACGGCGGCTTCTACACGTGGGTGACGCTGCCCGAGGGCCTCGACGCGAAGGCCATGCTGCCCCGCGCGGTGCGCGCACAGGTCGCGTACGTGTCCGGCACGGCGTTCTACTACGACGGCTCGGGATCAAACCACATGCGCCTGTCCTTCTGCTACCCCACTCCCGAGGAGATCCGCGAGGGCGTGCGTCGCCTCTCGACGGTCGTCAACGCGGAGAAGGAAATCGTCGATATGTTCGGTACCGCCTCGGGCAACGAGGCCGGGGCCGGGTCCGACCGCTAACAGTTACCCGAGGAGATACCCCCATGGCTACCAAAGTTCTGATTATCGCCGGCGGTCTGACGCACGAGCGTGACGTGTCGGTTCGTTCGGGTCGTCGCGTCGCGAACATCCTGACGCAGTTCGGCTACGAGGTCCTCATTTCCGACGTTGATGCATCCCTCGCCGAGGCTATTGAGTCATTCTCCCCCGACGTGGTGTGGCCACTGGTCCACGGTTCGATCGGCGAGGACGGCTCCCTGCAGTCCTTCCTGGAGTCCGTGGGAATCCCCTTCGTCGGCTCTTCCTCGGTGCAGGCGATGCTCGCCTCGAACAAGCCCACGGCGAAGGCTCTGCTGGGCTCTGCGGGACTCGCGACGCCCGGTTGGGTGACGCTGCCGCAGGCGATTTTCCGCCAGCTGGGTGCTTCACACGTGCTCTCCGCTCTCGAGGGCTCGGTGTCCTTCCCCGTCGTTATCAAGCCGACCGACGGTGGTTCTGCGCTCGGTATTTCGACCGCGAAGGACGCGAAGAGCCTGCGCCGCGCGATGGTGGATGCCTTCGCTTACGGCCAGCGCCTGATGGTCGAGCAGCGCATCGACGGGCGCGATGTGGCCGTTTCTGTGGTCGACCTGTGGGACGGTCCCCAGGCGCTGCCCCCGGTGGAAATCTCGACGGATCGCGGCCGTTACGACTACGACGCGCGCTACACGACGGACGAGACCGAGTATTTTGTGCCCGCGCGTCTCTCTGAGGAAATTCTGGCGGACCTCCAGGCCGCGGCCGTCGAGGCCCACACGACGCTGGGCCTGCGGGACCTGTCCCGCATGGACTTCGTGGTCGACGACGAGGGCACCTGCTGGTTCATCGATGCGAACGTCGCACCCGGCATGACGGACACGTCGCTCCTCCCCCAGGCTGCAGACGCGCTCGAGGATTCGTCGTTCGCTCAGCTGTGCGCCGACATCGTGGACTTCGTGGCCGGCGGCCGCGACGTGCACGGCATCGACTACGTCATCGACGAGGAGGGCACCGGCGTCATCATCTCCGAGGAGGACGAGGAAGCCGCGGCCACCGAGGAGTAAACCGCTCATTCATCGCACTGTGGGTCCGGGAGGATGATCCTCCCGGGCCCACATGTTTCACGTGAAACAATCGCCAGTCCATCGCACAATACAACGACGGACACGCTCTATCACCGACCGATTGTGGCGCCCACAATCGGTGAATTCGAGCCAAATAAAGTGAGGACATCTCAGCTGCCCGAAGGGGCTGCCTAATGCCCTCACTGTAGGGCGCTACGGCTGTCCGACGCTGACGCGTATAGGGTGGACTGCCTTCTGACCCCTACCAGCGCTAGCGTAGCACATGTAGGGTACGCTCCGTGTCCACGGTGGTATGACGTTCGCGCGCACGATCGAGAACGCGGCCAATGTTGTTTCACGTGAAACATTGTCTGCTTCCGCCAAGCGGGCTAATCCCGCCGGCGATCATTCGTGAAAAATAGTGCTACACACCGACGAGAGCACACAATTGAGTGAAATTTTCGTTCTCTGTATGGCTCTGTGTCGTTCTGGGCTATCTGACTAATAGCTCGCTTCGCCGACACAGAGGCTCTCAGAAAAGAAAACCAAGCTCCTTCAGACGCTTCTCAGCGTCCTCCGCACCCTTCCAGACGACACCTCGGACACCGAGTAGCTCGGCCGCACGCACATTCTCGCGACGGTCGTCGATGAACGCGACGTTCTCGTGGGAAACATCGAGGCGCACAAGCACGTCTCGGTAGATGCCGCGCGACGGCTTGCAAATGCCGTGATCACAGGAGAAGGCAAAGAAGTCGAAGAGACTCCCCCACTCCGAGCGACGGATCGCCTTAGCGATCGGATACGGAGCGTTCGACAAAATACCGACGCGCACTGCCTGCCGACGCAGTTGGCGCACCAAACCAAGCGTGGCCTCGTTCGCTTTCGCCATCCGTGACGCATCCAGAGCAACGAGCTGCTTCAAGAGAGCATGAGATGGCTCCGGCTGCCCGCAATCACCAGCAATACGATCCCAGAACTCACGATCAGACATGCCCGCGTCGTACTCTCCGCGGTGTGCCCACATCGCCTGATCGACGAGCGACGTGAGGCCTCGTGAGTCGTCGCCGAACAACTCGGCGATTGCGTGCGGGTCCGGATGGGCGTCGACGAGGACTCCACCGACATCGAAAAGCACGGTGCGCGAACTGCCTTGGGCGTTCATGCCTTTCGCTCCTTCTGGTACTGCGAGGGCCCGACGACGGACCCTTAAAGGTAGTTTAAGCGTAAATTCAGCCAAAGATTAGGCCAGGAAATGTCATATAAAGAACATACCGCGCCTGATCTGCGGAAAGAATTATGAAGTTTGATCAGTGAAGAATAAGGTCTGCAATTCGCTGAAGATCATCAGATCCCGCGAATTCGATGACGATTCGCCCCTTCTTACGCCCCTCCGTGATAGTCACGCGCGTATCGTACGCGTCGGCCAGGGCCGACACGACGCTCTCACCCAGCGGCGACAGTGGACGCTGCTGGCGGGCGCGCGGACGGGGCGTTGCCTTCGCCTTTCCGAGGCGGACAATCTCTTCGGTGGTACGCACGGAGAGACCCTCGGCAACGATGCGCTCAGCCAGCCGTTCCATCTCCTCTGCCGTCGACAGGGACAGCAGAGCGCGGGCATGGCCCGCTGTGATGACCTGAGCGGCCACCTTCTTTTGGACGGACGGGGGGAGCTTGAGCAGGCGCAGGGTGTTGGCAATCTGCGGGCGCGAGCGGGCGATTCGCTTGGCGAGCTCTTCCTGAGTCGCTCCGAAATCCGCCATGAGCTGCTGATATGCACTCGCTTCTTCCAACGGGTTGAGCTGGGCCCGGTGGAGGTTTTCCAAGAGCGCGTCACGGAGCAGGTCCCCGTCGTCCGTCTCTCGGATGATTGCCGGAATCGTGGTTTCGCCGGCGAGCTCGGAGGCGCGCAGGCGGCGCTCACCCATGATCAGCTCGTAGCGTGCATCGGGTTTCTCGGCGAGGAACTCCTGAAGCTTCTCGGATCGACCCGTTGCGGGGATGCTACGAACGACGACGGGCTGAAGAACGCCCACCTCCTTGATTGAGGCGGAGAGTTCCTTCAGATCGTCCTCATCGAAGACCTCGCGAGGCTGCTTCGTATTGGGAACGATCTGATCGATCGCAATTTCAGCGAAGGAAGCACCGGGAACCGGAAGAAGTTCATGATCGGTGGATGTTTCACGTGAAACATCCTGGTCCGCATGAGTATCGGCGGCACCACCGGGAGCCGTCGAAACAGGTTGACGCGCCGCACTCGCCCGGGAATCTGAGCCATTGATTCCACCACCGAGGCCACTGCGAGAGCCGCCTGCGCGTCGTCCACCTGCCGCCTCGACGGACGGCATGGTCGGGCGCTTCTTCTTCGACGAGGCGGCGGCACGCTTGGGCTGGAGAAGATCCTTCGCGGATCCTCCCCTCTTGCCGGCGGAGCTACCTTCGGGGAAGAACACGTCCAGGGGACGGGACGGGGTGGAGGGTGCGGCTTGCGGCGTCTGCTCACTAGCCTGAGGAATCAGGGCCCCGAGACCCCGGCCGAGACCGGAATGCTTGCGAGCGCCCTTACGGCCCTCAGACTTCGATGATGCATCCGCCATTGCAATACTCCTTCAATTGCGTCGGTTCATTGTTTCACGTGAAACAATGCCATGGGATCACCTAGTGAGCGTCGTTCGTCACTTTGCTGCACCAATGGTCACACACTCTGACTAATACGTGCCGATCTGCGGAAACATGCGGAAAACTCCGTATGTTTCACGTGAAACAACCACTATCCAGCTGCGGAAAGGCGCTGACACAGCTCCAGCGCGGCCTTACGATACGCGATCGCACCAACGTTGCGCGGGTCGTAGGTGATGACCGTCTGGCCGTAGCTCGGAGCCTCGGAAATGCGCACGGAACGCGGAATGACAGTCTCAAATGTCTGCTCGGGGAAGTGGGAGCGCACCTCGCTCTCGACCTCCTCGGACAGCCGCGTGCGCTTGTCCGCCATCGTCAGGAGCATGCCCGACACACGCAGGCCAGGGTTGAGATCCACGCCAATGCGCTCGACCGTGTTCCAGAGCTGGCTCAGGCCCTCAAGTGCGTAGTACTCGGCCTGAATCGGGATCATGACCTCGTCCGCGGCCACCATGACGTTCAGGGTCACGAGGCCGAGGGACGGCGGGCAGTCGATCAGGACGATGTCAATGTCCTGATGCTCGGCGACATACTCACGCAGAGCATCCCGCAAGCGATATTCGCGCCGGTCGACGTCAACGAGTTCGATCTCGGCACCAGACAGGTCGATCGTGGCCGGGCAGACGAGGATCCCATCGATATCGGGGCACGGCTGCACGACGTCCGCGACGCTGGCACCGCCGATGATGACGTCGTACGTGGAGGGCGTACCGGCCGGGTGCGGGACACCGAGAGCGCTGGACGCATTACCCTGGGCGTCGGCGTCAACAACGACCACCGACAATCCACCAATCGCGAGGCCCGCCGCGATGTTCACGGCCGACGTCGTCTTACCGACGCCCCCCTTCTGGTTCGCAACGGCAATAATGCGCGTGTGATCGGGGCGCGGGAATGTCGCGCGCTCGAGCATGGCCAGATCGCGCAGGTTGCGCTCGATCTGAGTCGACAGAGGGGTGTTGTTGGTACTCACGTGACACCTTCCTAGATACTGCCCCTAGTTTACGGGGAGACGCACACACTTCCAGCACGAAAGGCCCGTGATGCATCGAGGTGCACACAATCCCACTGACACAAGAAACAGCGATGCAAAAACTCTTCTGTAGGATCGATTCTCCCGGCCATCAATACAACCCAGACGAACGGTCAATCGAGGGAATCGATCTGACGGAACAACACTTCATTGTGTCCTGCGTCACTATATAAGGAGAGCGTCGCAGCAACCACCGCGACGCTCCCCTCCCCCACTCGGGGGACGCACTACTTGATGCGCGTACAGACCACCACGTACGTGGATTCGTCCTCCATGATGGAGGGCACCTCGTGGATCTCGGCGCGCAGGTGGTGACGACGCAGCTCGGCCGAGGCCTCGTCCACCTCGATTGGAGCGCGGCGACCCTTGAGGGCCACGAGCGATCCGCCGGGGGCGATGAGCTTGGACGTCATGCGCACGAGCTTGCTCATGTTCGCGACGGCGCGGGCGGTGACCACGTCGGCCTTGCCCTTGCCACGCAGTTCCTCGGCGCGGGCCTGGTGGATCGTCACGTTGTCGAGGCCGAGGTCCTCCACGACGTCCATCAGCCACTCTACGCGGCGCGCCATGGGCTCGGCGAGGTGCACGTCGAGCTCGGGGCGGCAGGCGGCGATCACGATGCCGGGGAGGCCCGAGCCGGAGCCGACGTCGAGGACCTGGCGGCCGTCCTTGCGCGGCATGAAGTCCAGGACGGCGGCGGAGTTGACGATGTGGCGCGACCAGATGCGCTCCATGTCGCGAGGGCCGAGGAGGCCGCGGATCTCGCCCTCCTCCTCGAGCATGCGCGCGTACTCGGCGACCTCGGCGAAGGCCGGTCCGAAGAACTCGCGGACGGCCGGCGTGGGCTCTTCTGGGACGAAGGGGTCGCCGACCTGGCGACCCCTTCCCGTCCCGTTCGGGTTCTCACTCACCGTCGGATTCCTCGGGGAGGATGACGACGCGGCGGTGGGGCTCGGCGCCCTCGGACTCGGAGGTGAGGCCCTCGTCGGCGACCACGTCGTGGCACACCTTGCGCTCGAAGGGGTTCATGGCGTCGAGCTTGACGGCCTCGCCGGTGGCGCGCACGCGGGCGATGGCCTCGCGGGTGATGTCCTGGAGTTCTTCCTTGCGCTCGGCGCGGAAGCCGGCGATGTCGAGCATGAGGCGCGAGCGCTCGCCGGTCTCGGTCTGGACGGCCAGGCGGGTGAGCTCCTGGAGGGCGTCCAGGACCTCGCCGTCCTCGCCCACGAGGCGGTCGAGGGCGTCGGGGTCGTCGGCGACGATTTCGACCGAGGCGCGGCCGTTTTCGACGTCGATTTCGATGTCGCCGTCGAGGTCGGCGATGTCGAGGAGTTCTTCCAGGTAGTCGGCGGCGAGCTCGCCTTCTTCTTCGAGGCGGGTCAGCTTGTCTGCGTTGTCGTCACTCATGACGTGTCCTCCGTAGTGGGGAATGGGGTCTTGCTGGTGTCCAGGTTACCGGCTGGCGGCCTGGAACCGTGAATCTGTGGTGGTCAGCGCTTGTTGCCGCGGCGGCGGGCCTTGCGGCGCTCGATGCGGCGACGCTCGATTTCCTCGGCGCTGAGCGATCCGTGGCCGGCCTGGGCCTCGGCGCTCTCGGAGGCGTCCTTCGACGAGGCCTTGGCGGCCTCGCGCTCGAGGGCGCGGCGGTCGCGGACCTGCTTCTGCAGTTCGGCGCGCTGAGCGGAGGCTTCCTGCTTGGCGATGCGCTTCTCGACGGCGAGGGCGAGGCCGCGCATCCACTGCTCGTCGGGGAGGGTCGTCCACTTCTGGGTGGCCAGGTTGCGGTAGACGGTGACGATCTCGCCGGTGGTCATGGAGGCGGGGAAGTCGGAGGCGACGTGCTGCTTCTTGGCCTTGGAGCGAACCTCGGCGAGGGTGCGCTCGTTGAGTTCGTCGACGCGCGGGTCGGTGGCGCTGTTGCCGAGGGCGGCGCGCTCACGGTCGTAGTTCTGGAAGTAGGGCTTGGCCCATTCCTGGTAGCCGGCCTCGCGCGAGGCGAGGAGGTCGACGTAGGCGGGGGAGCCGGGGGTGGGCATGACCTTGATGGTCCAGAAGGACTGGGCGAGGGCCCAGAAGGAGGCGGTCACGGTGTAGATGACGACGCCCATCTGGAAGAACGCGCCGGAGAAGATGAACATCAGCGGCATCACGTACATCATGGAGCGCTGCGACTGGGCCATCGGGTTGTCGCCCATGTCGGGCATGTTGCGCGAGAAGGACAGGCGCATGGAGGCAAACTGCAGGACGACCATGAGGACGATCGCGGCGATGAAGACCGCGACGATGGCGGGCTGGCCCCACGAGTCGCGCAGCGTGTGAGAGAGCGGGACGCCGAAGACGGTCGAGTTGACGATCTCGGTGGACACGGACGCGGTGAGCGGGCCGAGGTGGTCGGTCGAGTCGCCACGGTAGGTGTAGGTGCCGGCGGAGATGGAGGAGACCGCGATGATGGCGCGGTACATGCCGAAGAGGACAGGCATCTGCACGAGCATGGGCAGGCAGGAGGCGAAGGGCGAGACCTTGTGCTTGCGCTGGAGGGCCTGGGTCTCTTCCATCATCTTCTGACGGCTGACCTGGTCCTTCTTGCCCTTGTACTTCTCCTGGATCTTGCGCATTTCGGGCTGGATGGCCTGCATGGCGCGCGAGGAGCGGATCTGCTTGAGGAACAGCGGGATGATGGCGATGCGCACCAGGATGGTGAGCAGCACGATGGACAGGACCCACGCCATGCCGGAGCCGGAGGACATTCCGAGCAGCACGAGGAGGTCGTGGATCCAGACCCACACGTAGGAGATCGCCCACGCGAAGGGGTGGAGGATTGCGTCGAACATAGTTTTCGCTTTCGCCGTGGCGCGGGTGCGCCGCTGTGTCGTTGTTCCTTATATTCCCGAGGCCGTGGCAGGTTACTCGGTCAAGTCGTGTTCCGGGTCCAGTCCCATGGGGGCGGGGCGTTCCCAGTTGTCGTGCCCAGCCCAATCCTCGGGCGGAATCCAGGGGTCGGGCTTCCAGCGTCCACGCTCTGGTACGTGGTCTACTCCGCCGTGGCTCCAGGGGTTGCATCGCAGGAGCCGCCAGGAGGCGAGGATGATTCCTTTGATGGGCCCGTGGACACGGACCGCTTGGAGCGCGTAGGTGGAGCAGCTGGGGGCGTATCGACACCGGGGGCCGAGGGCCGGGGAGATGTAGCGCTGGTAGGCGACGATGGGGGCGGACACGAGCGCACCGAGGGCACGGCCCGCGACGCTCATCGTGCGTCCCACTTGCGCCACGCTCGCGCCATGACGCGGTCGAGGTGCTCGCCGAGTTCCTTGGAGGGGACGCCGAGGGCCTTGCGTGAGGCCCTCACGACGACCCGTGCTCCGTCGGGAAGATCGGCGACTCGGTCCCGCATGAGGTGGCGCAGCTGTCGCTTGACGCGGTTGCGTCCGTTGGCGCGCTTGATTTCCCGCTTGGGTACGACGAAACCGACGAGGCGACTGTTGCGTTCCTCGTCGGCTCGGACGTGGACGACGACCAGCGGATCTCCTGCTCGCGTTCCTTGTCGGATTGCGGCGGTGAAATCCGCTGGGTCAACCATGCGGTGCGCGCGCGGCAGCACCGGTGTGTCTCAGGCGGACAGCTTGGCGCGGCCCTTGCGGCGGCGGGCAGCCAGAATGGCGCGGCCGGCGCGGGTCGACATGCGCAGACGGAAGCCGTGCGTCTTCGAACGACGACGGTTGTTGGGCTGGTAGGTCCGCTTGGTGGTCACGGCAATTCTCCTCGGCGGGGAGTGGTTTCCCACTCGTATCGGTTGGGCTATCGACACGCGGTGCGCGCGATAGCGGGGACGCACGCCCGAAATGGGCGCAAACAAAGACCAAGACTAAGCGGATTGGGGGCGCACGTCAATGCGGCGACGTTACCCACCACGTCACACACAGTATCCACAGCTGTGCAAATCGCTGTGGATTGGACTCGTCCACAGAACGTGGATGACGAAAGTTATCCACAGGCTGTGTGTATTTTTGCTTTCCGCACGCTGATGCGGACCCAAAGTTGTAACTACAGGCCTGTGATTCTGTGATAGTTCTCCACAGCTTCATCCCCAGTCTGTGCATAACATGTGCGCGGACTACACTGCATGCATGTACAAGCGTCACGCACATCACCGAAAAGTCGTGACCGAACTCACCTGTTTTTGTGACCGGAGGTTGCCGTGGAGTCGGATTCCCTCACACGCGCGTGGGCTGCGGCCCTCGACGCGGTCCCCACGAATGAGCTGGGGCCCGTCGCCACGTCGATGCTGCGCTCCGCACGCCCCCTCGGCGACATCGAAGGCACGATCCTGCTCGCCGTCCCCAACGACTTCACCAAGCAGTGGATTGAAGATAAGGCACAGTCAAAGCTGACGACCGCCCTGTCCGTGCACCTGGGCCGCACCGTACGCATCGCGATCACCGTCGACCCCTCCATCGAGGTCGTCACCGAAGAGGAAGATAAGGAAGAGCCCACCCCGGTCACTCCCGAACCCGCGCCCGCTACGCCCGCGCCCGCCCCGGCCTCGTCGAAGGAGGACCGCGAAGAGCACCACTCCCCCGCCCTGGCCTCCTCGAACGCCGACTCGGGCCCGACGCACCTGAACCCAAAGTTCACCTTCGACACCTTTGTGATCGGCCCCTCGAACCGTTTCGCACACGCCGCGGCCCTGGCGGCCTCCGAGAGCCCGGGAACGGCGTTCAATCCCCTCTTTATCTACGGCGACTCCGGGCTGGGCAAGACGCACCTGCTGCAGGCCATCGGCCACAACGCGCTGTCGATGATGCCCCACCTGAAGGTCCGCTACGTCAACTCCGAAGAGTTCACGAACGAGTTCATTAACGCGATTCGCCTCAATAAGACGGACAACTCCCAGGTCGAGGCGTTCCACCGCCGCTACCGCGAGCTCGACATCCTCCTCATCGACGACATTCAGTTCATCGGCGACAAGGAGCAGACGGTGGAAGGCTTCTTCCATACCTTTAATGCTCTGCACAGCGCCAACAAGCAGATCGTGCTGACTTCCGACCTGCCCCCGGCTCAGCTCAAGGGCTTCGAGGACCGCATGCGTTCGCGCTTCTCCTCCGGCCTGCTCGTGGATGTTCAGCCGCCGGACCTGGAGACCCGCATCGCAATCCTGCACAAGAAGGCGGACGCCGAGGGCCTCGAGGTCACGCCTGAGGTCTTCGAGTACGTGGCCTCGCGCATCTCCTCGAACATCCGTGAGCTGGAGGGCGCGCTCGTGCGCATCGGCGCGTGGGCGTCGCTGTACCAGGAGCGCATCGACCTGAATCTCGCGCAGATGATGCTCAAGGACTTCGTGTCCAACCCGGACGACAACGAGATCACCGTCAGCCTCATTATGAGCCAGTGCGCCGTCTACTTCGGCGTGACGATCGAGCAGATGGGCTCCTCGGAGCGCAGCCACAACGTCGTCGAGGCCCGCCAGATCGCCATGTACCTGTGCCGCGAGCTCACCGACCTGTCGCTGCCCAAGATCGGACAGGCCTTCGGACGCGACCACACGACGGTCATGCACGCGAACAAGAAGATCTCCAAGCTCATGAAGGAAAAGCGCGAGACCTTCAACCACGTGTCGGAGCTTACAAACCGCATTAAGCAGAAGGCCAGAGAGTCGTGAAAGCCGCGCGGGCGCTGAGATAAGTCGGCGCCCGCGCTCAATTCACAGGAGTTGTGCACAGGCGGTGCACGAACGGGCTCGAGCTGTGGAGAAAAAGAGCCCTCCTGTGGATCTCAAAATGTTGTCATTTGCTTCGTGCACAGGACCACGTGACGAATCCACAGCCTCGTCCCAGAATGACAACACAGAGATTTGACTGAAATTACGCCGCATAAGGGAGTTTTCCACAGAACTCACAACCCTTATGATGGAGGGACAGTCACATAACAAAAATTTTTTCACAGGCCTCCGTACAACAACGGCGACGCCGACGCGACACGATGGCGCACGCGAGGCGAATTTCCTGCCCCACGTGCGCACACTTGTGGGTAAAGTAGTATCCGATCCGTTTTGTGTTTTGGAGGCAGCTATGAAGTTCACCGTCGCCCGCGATGTTCTGGCCGAAGCCGTGTCGTGGACCGCCCGCGCGCTCCCGGTGCGTCCGGCCTCGCCGATCCTGGCTGGCGTGCGCATCAAGGCTGAGGGCGACGAGCTGACCCTGTCCTCCTTCGACTACGAGGTCTCCGCGAACTCGCACATTCCCGCCACCGTCGACGAGGCCGGCGAGGTTCTGGTCTCCGGACGCCTCCTGGCAGACATCTCTAAGTCACTGCCCTCCAAGCCTGTCTCCGTCGAGCTCGATGGCCAGAAGGTGAACCTGGTCTGCGGATCCTCGCACTTCACGCTCGCGGTGATGCCCCTGGACGAGTACCCGCTGCTGCCCGCACAGCCCACCACTGTTGGCGCGATCGACTCCTCGACGCTGTCGCAGGCCGTCTCCCAGGTGTCGATTGCCGCGTCGCGCGACGACACCCTGCCGCTGCTGACGGGCGTGCGCATCGAGATCAACGGCCCGGCGATCACGCTGCTGGCCACCGACCGCTACCGCCTCGCCATGCGCGAGCTGGATTGGGAGCCCGCCGACACCTCGATCGAAGAGGTCGCCCTGGTCAAGGCCCGCATCCTCCAGGACGTCGCCAAGTCGATGACCTCGGGTGCCAAGGTCGAGGTCGGCCTGTCCGGCGAATCCCAGCCCGGCGCCTCGTCCCTCATCGGCTTCACCGCCCAGGGCCGCCGCACCACCTCGACCCTCATGGACGGCGACTACCCCGCCGTGCGTCGCCTCTTCCCCGAGACCACGCCGATCCAGGCCGTCGTCGATCGTCACGCGCTGCTCGAGGCCGTCAAGCGTATGTCGCTGGTCGCCGAGCGCAAGACCTCCGTGCGCCTGGCTTTCACCGAGGGCCAGCTGGTCCTCGAGGCCGGTCAGGGCGACAACGCCCAGGCCTCCGAGGCCATCGAGGCGACCCTGCATGGCGACGACATTTCGACCGCGTTCAACCCGCAGTTCCTCATCGACGGCCTGCAGGTCCTGGACACCGACTACGTGCGCTTCGGCTTCACCCACCCCACGAAGCCGGCCGTCATCACGGGCCAGAAGAAGGCCGACGAGGGCGAGGTCACGCAGTTCCGCTACCTGCTGATGCCCATCCGCTTCGGCATCTGACGTGCGCGTCTCCCACCTGGCCCTCGACGACTTCCGCTCCTGGAAGCACGGGGTCGTCGAGCTGCCCGAGGGCCCTACGGTCCTGGTGGGCGCGAACGGCCAGGGAAAGACGAACCTTGTCGAGGCGCTCGCCTACCTGTCCACGTTCTCGTCGCACAGGGTCGGCGCGGAGGGCGCGCTCGTGCGCATCCCCATCGACGAGGCCGAGGCCGCCCCGGGTGGCG
Source organism: Actinomyces sp. HPA0247 (assembly GCA_000411415.1). Taxonomy (GTDB): domain Bacteria; phylum Actinomycetota; class Actinomycetes; order Actinomycetales; family Actinomycetaceae; genus Pauljensenia. Next base: position 821,933 of record KE150450.1, read on the forward strand.
CCGTCATCCGCGCGCGGGTCGTGGCCTCGGGCCGCGAGCAGGTCATCGAGCTGGAGATTGTGCGCGGCAAGGCCAATCGTGCGCGCATCAACCGTGCGCAGGTGAAGCCCCGCGAGATTCTGGGCATCGTGCGCACGGTCGTGTTCGCCCCCGAGGATCTGTCCCTCGTACGCGGCGACCCGTCGGTGCGCCGCTCTTTCCTGGATGACCTGGCCACGCAGCTCTCCCCCATCCACGCCTCCGTGCGCTCCGACTTCGATCGTGTTGCGCGCCAGCGCGCCGCGCTCATGAAGGCCGCCCAGGCCTCGATCCGCCGCGGCCAGTCCCCCGACCTGTCGACCCTCGAGATCTGGGATCAGCAGTTTGCAGCGCTGTCCGCGCGCATCACGGCCACGCGCGCGTCCATCGCGTCGCGCCTGGAAGAGCCGGCCGCGCGCGCCTACGACGACGTGGCCGACTCCCCGCGCCACCTGCGCCTCGCCTTCGACGCCTCGGTTGACCGCGTCATCGGCACCGACCCCGATAACCCGGCCAGCGCGGACCTCACCGACGCGGAGGCCCAGACGCAGCGCATGCTCGCCGCCCTGACGTCCGTGCGCGAGAAGGAAACCGAGCGCGGCGTCAACCTCGTCGGCGCACACCGCGACGACCTGACCCTGGGCCTCGGCGCGATGCCCGTCAAGGGTTACGCGTCCCACGGCGAATCCTGGTCGGTCGCCCTCGCCCTGCGCCTCGGCGCCTTCGAACTCCTCAGCGACGATGGCGACACCCCGATCCTCATCCTCGACGACGTCTTCGCCGAGCTCGACTCCTCGCGCCGTGAGGGCCTGGCCGCCCTGGCCTCGAAAGCCGAGCAGATCATCGTCACCTGCGCGGTCGCTGGCGACCTGCCCGCCTCCCTCGACCACCACGCCCTGCACGTGCGCCTCGACCCCGAGCGCGGCACCGTCATCGACGGACCCGACGATGAGTGAGTGTGGCGGCCGCGCCGACGCGGACTTCTCCGACGCGGACTTCTCCGACGCTGGCCTGGAGCCCGGGGTCGTGGGCTTCGGCGATGCCCCCGACGAAGAAGCCGACGAGTTCGTCGTCCGCGCCCTCGAACGCGCCCAAAGCGTCGCCCGCACGCACGGATACACCCGCTCGACCCTGCCCTCGTGGGGCCTCGACGAAACGCGGCCCCGCCGCAGCCTCGACGGAACCAGCGAATATGCCGCCATCGAAACCGACGGCTTCGGACGCCTCGCCGGCAGTGAGGACGATGCCCAGGCGCGAGCCGCAGCCCGAGCCGCCGCCTACCGTCACGCCAATGGAATCGAGGCCCCGGCCTCGTCGAATGAGGAGGACCCCGAGGGAGACCTCGCGGCCCTGCGCCAAGCCCTCGAGGGAACCGGCGCCTCGTGGAGCCGCGCACCCGGCATGGCCGCCATGCGCCCGCGCTACCGCCGGGCCAACTCGCTGGGCGCGATCCTGGCGCGCACAATCAAAGCCCGCGAATGGGACACCCCCACGAAAATGGGCTCGATCATGGCGAAATGGCGTGTCATCGTCGGCCCCCAGGTCGCCGAACACGCCCACATCGAGACCTTCGAAGGCCACCGCCTCGTCGTGCGCACCGACTCCACCGCCTGGGCCAAACAGCTCCAGCTCCTCCTGCCCACCATCGAGCGCCGCATCGCCGAAGAGGTCGGCTCGGGCGTCGTCGAACAGGTCATCATCCGAGGCCCCGTCGCCCCCTCGTGGAGGAAAGGCCCCTACGTCGTGCGTGGCCGAGGCCCGCGCGCCGACTACGGGTAGGTCACTAGGCGAGAAAATGAGCGGGGGACTCCCCCACATGGCCGGATTTTGTTAGTCTTCAACTGAATCCCGCACACTAGTGCGAATTTGACGAGGAGTAACAATGAGCAATCCGTACGCACAACAGGGCGGTAACGGGTGGGGAAACAACCCCCAGGGGCAGCAGGGCTACGGCCAGGGCGCCTACGGCGGGCGGCAACCCCAACAGCAGGGCTACGGGAACGGCCAGTATGGCGCCGGGCCCCAGCAGGGCTACGGGCAGAACGCATCCAACCCGTACGGCGCTGCAAACACGCAGAACCCCTACGGTGGGCAGAGCGCGTCCGACCCCTACGGCGGCCAGAGCAACGCAAATCCCTACGGCAGCCAAGGCGGCAACGCCTACGGTATGCAGAACCAGGGCGGCTACCCGCAGGGCTACGGGCAGCCTGGGATGTCGCCGATGGGCGCTCCCCAGCAGAAGTCGAAGACTCCCCTCATCGTTGGCGTCGTCGCGGGCGTCGTCGTCCTCCTCATGATCGGCGGCCTCGTGGTCTGGGGCCTGCTCGGCTCCGGTTCGAGGAGCGCCTCTGAGCCGTCCTCGGATCCCTCTTCGTCCTCGTCGGGCGGTTCCTCGAGCGGTTCCGGTTCGGGGTCGTCAAGTGGTTCCGGCTCGTCGAGTGGTAGCAAGGGCTCGGGTTCCTCGAGCGGTTCCGGCTCGTCGAGCGGTAGCAAGGGCCCCGGTTCGTCGAAGGGCAACAACGGTTCGAAAGACCACTACGAAGCTGATCTTGCCGGCAACACCGTCCACGTCGAGAGCACGAAGATCGAGTTGGGCCCGACTGACGACGACGGTGACCCGACTGTAGTCGCAACCTACACGGTCACCAACAACAACAAGAGCGAGGACGTGAGTGCCTTTCTTGCGCTACCCATGATGTATCAGAACGATCAGTTCCTGGAATCCGCGACATTCATGAAGAAAGATCTCCCGGGCTACGACCCCATCGATCTGTTGAAGAAAATGAATGTGGGCGAGACCAAGACAGTCGTCATCGGCTACAAGCTCAAGAGCACCACGGACACCGTCACCATCTTCGGACTCGACATGTTCGACACTGACCATGATCTTGAGCCCTTCTTCTGGGATCCGAAGTGATCTGACACCACCCTTGTTGGCCTGCATCGACAGGCACACGCCGCGCTGCGGCGGTGACCGCAATGCAGGCGGTCGCTCCGCCTGAACGCACGCATCGGGGCCGCCCTCCCAGCCGGGAGGGCGGCCCCGTGTGTCCCAGCCGCAACCACAATCGGCATGTGACTCATCACAGTCGAGTTTTCGTTGCAATCACACAGTTTGTAAAGTAACCCTCCGAGCCCGTCAATCCCGGGTACAAGCGCCACTTTTGGTAGAATCTACAAGGTTAAACATCTATTTTCGCGCACTGCGAGGGGAGCCACGTGGCTGACAACGAGAAGACCGCCGAAGGCGAGCAGTCCTACGGCGCATCGGACATCACCGTCCTCGAGGGCCTGGAAGCCGTCCGCAAGCGCCCGGGCATGTACATCGGATCCACCGGCGAACGCGGCCTGCACCACCTGGTGTACGAGGTCGTCGACAACTCCGTGGACGAGGCCCTGGCCGGCTACGCCGACCACATCGAGGTCACGATCCAGGCAGACGGCGGCATCAAGGTCGTCGACAACGGCCGAGGCATCCCCGTCGACGAGCACCCCACCGAGCACAAGCCCACCGTCGAGGTCGTCATGACGATCCTCCACGCCGGCGGCAAGTTCGGCGGCGGCGGATACGCCGTCTCCGGCGGCCTGCACGGCGTCGGCATCTCCGTCGTCAACGCCCTCTCCACCCGCGTCAACACCGAAATCCGCCGCCAGGGCTACGTGTGGCGCATGTCGTTCGCAAACGGCGGCACCCCCATCACCCCCCTCGAACGCGGCGAAGCAACCGACGAAACCGGCACCACGCAGGTCTTCTACCCGGACCCCGAAATCTTCGAAACCGTCGAATTCGACTTCGAAACCCTGCGCCAGCGCTTCCAGCAGATGGCCTTCCTCAACAAGGGCCTGCGCATCACCCTGACCGACGAGCGCGAGTCCGCCACCGACGAAGGCGACGAAATCGCCGGCGGCGAGGAGGCCTCGGACAAGAAGACCAAGGGCCACCGCACCGTCACCTACTGCTACGAGCACGGCCTGCGCGACTACGTCGAATACCTTGACTCCGCCAAGAAGTCCGACACGATCAACAACGAGATCATCGACTTCGAAGCCGAAAACGACGAAGGCACCATGAGCGTGGAAATCGCCATGCAGTGGACCACCGCCTACTCTTCGTCCGTCCACACCTTCGCCAACACCATCAACACCACCGAAGGCGGCATGCACGAGGAGGGCTTCCGCACCGCGCTGACCTCCCTCGTCAACCGCTACGGCCGCGACAAGGGCATCATCCGCGACAAGGACGACAACCTCACCGGTGACGACGTCCGCGAAGGCCTCACCGCCGTCATCTCGATCAAGCTCACCGAGCCCCAGTTCGAAGGCCAGACCAAGACCAAGCTCGGCAACACCGAGGCCCGCACCTTTGTTCAGCAGCAGGTCTACTCCAAGCTCACCGACTGGTTCGACGCCCACCCCGCCGACGCCAAGGCCATCATCGCCAAGGGCCAGGCCGCCCAGGCCGCCCGCGTCGCCGCCCGCAAGGCCCGCGAGGCCACGCGCCGCAAGGGCGTCCTCGAATCCGCCTCCATGCCGGGTAAGTTGCGCGACTGCTCCTCGCGCACGCCATCCGAATGCGAAATCTTCATCGTCGAGGGTGACTCCGCAGGCGGCTCCGCCGTCGGCGGCCGCGACCCCGAACGCCAGGCCATCCTGCCCATCCGCGGCAAGATCCTCAACGTCGAAAAGGCGCGCCTCGACCGAGCCCTGTCCTCGGACACGATCCGCTCCCTCATCACCGCCTTCGGCACCGGCATCGGCGAAGACTTCGACATCTCCAAGCTGCGCTACGGCAAGATCGTCATCATGGCGGACGCCGACGTCGACGGCCAGCACATCGCCACGCTGCTGCTGACCCTCCTCTTCCGCTACATGCGCCCCCTCATCGAGGGCGGCCACACCTTCATCGCGATGCCCCCGCTGTACCGCATCAAGTGGACCAACGCCGAGCACGAATTCGCGTACTCCGACAAGGAACGCGACGAACTGCTCGCCGCCGGCACCGCCGCAAACCGCCGCCTACCCAAGGAAGGCGGCATCCAGCGCTACAAGGGCCTCGGCGAAATGAACGACCATGAACTGTGGGAGACCACCATGGATCCGGAACACCGAATCCTCAAGCAGGTCACCCTCGACGAGGCCGCAGACGCCGACGAAACCTTCACGATCCTCATGGGCGACGACGTCGACCGACGCCGCACCTTCATCCAGCGCAACGCCACCGACGTGCGCTTCCTCGACATCTGACAACACCGCGACCAGCCCAGCCCCGGCCTCGTACCGAACGGGCCTGATCGAGCAGAAACAACGTAAGGAAAAACGTGAGCGACGAGCAGACTACTGACGCGCGGCACATCTCGGACACCGAGCGCATCCGCCAGGTCGACCTGCAAAAAGAGATGCAGCGCTCCTACCTCGACTACGCGATGAGCGTCATCGTCGGACGCGCCCTGCCCGACGTGCGCGACGGCCTCAAGCCCGTCCACCGCCGCGTCCTGTACGCCATGTACGACGGCGGATACCGCCCCACCTCCTCGTTCTCCAAGTCCTCCCGCGTCGTCGGCGAGGTCATGGGTAACTACCACCCCCACGGCGACGCCGCGATCTACGACGCCCTCGCGCGCCTCGTGCAGCCCTGGTCGCTGCGCTACCCCCTCGTCGCCGGCCAGGGTAACTTCGGTACACCCGGCAACCTGGGCCCCGCCGCACCCCGTTACACCGAGTGCAAGATGGCGCCCCTGGCCATGGAAATGGTCCGCGACATCGACGAAGAATGCGTCGATTTCCAGGACAACTACGACGGCCGCAACCAGGAACCCACCATCCTGCCCGCGCGCTTCCCAAACCTCCTGGCCAACGGCTCCGAAGGCATCGCCGTCGGCATGGCCACGCGCATCCCGCCGCACAACCTGCGCGAACTCGCACGCGGCGTCCAGTGGGCCCTCGACAACCCCGAGGCCTCGCGCGAAGAACTCCTCGAAGCACTCCTCAAGCTCATCCCCGGACCCGACTTCCCCACCGGCGCCACCATCCTGGGCCACAAGGGCATCGAAGATGCCTACCGCACCGGCCGCGGCTCCATCACGCAGCGCGCCGTCGTGAACGTCGAAGAAATCCAGGGCCGCCAGTGCCTCGTCGTCACCGAACTGCCCTACCAGGTCAACCCCGACAACCTGGCCGACAAGATCGCCCAGCTCGTGCGCGACGGACAAATCGGCGGCATCGCCGACATCCGCGACGAAACCTCCGGCCGTACCGGCCAGCGCCTCGTCATCGTCCTCAAGCGCGACGCCGTCGCCAAGGTCGTCCTCAACAACCTCTACAAGCGCACCAGCCTGCAGGAGAACTTCTCCGCCAACATGCTCGCGCTCGTCGACGGCGTACCCCGCACCCTGTCCATCGACGGCTTCATCCGTCACTGGATCACCCACCAGATGGACGTCATCGTGCGCCGCACGCAGTTCCGCCTGCGCAAGGCCCTCGAACGCCTGCACATCCTCGAAGGCTACCTGAAGGCCCTCGACGCCCTCGACGAGGTCATCGCCCTCATCCGCCGCTCCCCCACCGTCGACGAGGCCCGCGCTGGCCTGATCGAACTGCTCGACGTGGACGCCATCCAGGCCGACGCAATCCTGGCCCTCCAGCTGCGTCGCCTCGCCGCCCTCGAGCGTCAGAAGATCATGGACGAGCACGCCGAACTCAAGGCCCGCGTCGACGACCTCAACGACATCCTCGCCAAGCCCGAGCGCCAGCGCGCCATCATCTCCACCGAACTCGGCGAAATCGTCGACAAGTTCGGCGACGAGCGCCGCACCCGCATCCTCCCCTTCGATGGGGAAATGTCGATGGAAGACCTCATCCCCGAAGAGGACGTCGTCGTCACCATCACCCGGGACGGCTTCGCCAAGCGCACCCGCACGGACAACTACCGCTCGCAGAAGCGCGGCGGCAAGGGCGTGCGCGGCACCCAGCTGCGCGGCGACGACGTGGTGGAACACTTCTTCGTCACCACCACGCACAACTGGCTGCTCTTCTTCACCAACCTCGGCCGCGTCTACCGCGCCAAGGCCTACGAGATCCCCGAGGGCGGTCGCGACGCCAAGGGCCAGCACGTCGCCAACCTGCTGGCCTTCCAGCCCGACGAGCACATCGCACAGGTCCTCGCGATCCGCACCTACGAAGACGCCGACTACCTGGTCCTGGCCACCAAGCGCGGCCTGGTCAAGAAGACCCCGCTGAGCCTGTACAACTCGCCCCGCTCCGGCGGCATCATCGCCATCAACCTGCGCGAAGACGAGGACGGCAAGCCCGACGAGCTCGTCTCAGCACAGACCATCATGGCCGACGAGGACCTCATCCTCGTCTCCCGCGACGGCCAGGCCGTGCGCTTCACCGCCACCGACGACCAGCTGCGCTCCATGGGCCGCTCCACGTCCGGCGTGCGCGGCATGAAGTTCCGCGGCGACGACGAGCTGCTCAGCATGGAGGTCCCGCGCGAGAACACCGACCTGCTGATCGTCACCGAATCCGGCTACGCCAAGCGCACCCCCGTCGAGGAATACCCGACCAAGTCGCGCGGCACCCTCGGCGTGCGCGTCGGCAAGCTCGTCGACGAACGCGGCGGCCTCGTCGGCGCACTCGTCGTGCGACCCGATGAAGACGTTATGGTCATCACCGAATCCGGCAAGCTCGTCCAGGTCAACGCCTCCGACGTGCGACCCACCGCCCGCAACACCATGGGCGTCATCTTCGCCCGCCCCGACGAGGGTGACCGCATCATCGCAATCACCCGCAACCCCGACTCCGGCGACGAAGAAACCGACGAGTCCGAAGCCGTCGACGGCCTCGATGCGGTCGAGGCCCCGGATGCCGCTGAGGGGACCGACGCCCCCGCAGACGAGGCCACGGCCTCTGAGGGCGACGAGACCGCAGCCGACGAGAACTGACGCGCGATCACGGGACGAGGCCTCCGCCTCGTCCCGTGATCAAGCTTCCAAAGCGGCGCGGAACCAGCGCCAGAGCCGGGCGATGCGGTAGCCTGGCAGGTAGGAAGTGCGACCTGGAAGGAAACCCATGAGCGACCACGTCTCGAGCGCCCGCAGCGACGCTCCCCGCCGAGTTGACCTGGCGATCGCGCGCATCGACGCGTGGACCGTCATGAAGGTCTCCTTCCTCCTGTCCGTCGCCCTGGGCATCGCGATGGTCGTCGCCACGATCGTCCTGTGGCTCATGGTCGACGCCATGCACGTCTTCAGCCAAATCGAAGACTTCCTGCAGACCGTCGGCGCCGGCCGCTTCGCGGACCTGCTCGACTACGCCCGACTGCCGCGCGTCATCTCCTACGCGACCATCGTCGCCGTCATCAACGTCATCCTGCTCACCGCCCTGTCGACGCTGGGAGCCATGCTCTACAACGTTGTCGCCTCGCTGGTGGGCGGCGTTAAGGTGTCCCTCATGGATGAGTGAGGGCACTCGCGCAAGGGGTCGGCTCACGCCGGCCCCTTTTGCTATACCTCGGGACGGGGGTTCGATTCCCCCCATCTCCACAACGTGGCCCCTCCAGGTTGCTGTTCAGGGGCGCGCAGTGGTGACGGTGGTTTCACGTTGGCCTGCATCAGTGGTCGCAGTGGTGTTGTTAGTTTCAATATCGCCACGTCACCGCGTCCGGTGCGCGAAAAAGTTCGCCCTGCGCGCTCGAAACACTCCAAATTTGACGTTTTTGAGGTTGCTGGGCGAATTTTGTCGCGGGTTGAGTGGGGGAGGGGCCGTGCCGGGCGAATTTTGTCGCGTCTGTCGGCCCGCCACCGTCCCCGGAACAGTCCCTGGCCCGACACTACCCCGGCCCTGCCACCGTCCCCGGAACAGTTCCTGGCCCGACACTACCCCGGCCCTGCCGCTGCCCACCGGCACCGCGGCCTGGCCCGTCGGCACAGCAATTTCGCATGCAATTCCCCAGCAGCTTGTTCAAACATTGAATTTGCATCGTTGGAATTGCAACGTTTTCTGGGTTTGTTGAAATTTGGTTCAATCGAATTGCATGCGAAATTTGTCTGACTGGGGTCTTGCCGCCGCCGACCGGTACCGTGGCTAGTCCCTGCGCCGCGAAGCCCGCCCGTGCCCTCCAGACCCTCCAGACCCTCCAGTGCCCTCCGCACTAGTGGGGCCTGTGGTGGTGTCGTGGCTAGCCCCGACTCTGCCGCGCGTTCGGTACAAAATTCTCCCTGCTCGGCTTCTTGGTGGTGACAACGGTATAAAACTCTCCCTGCATGTAGAAAAAGCGCCAAATTAAGCCATTTCGGGCGAGCGGGGAGAGTTTTGTACCGGAAGTGGGGCCGTGTGGCTCGTGCTGGGAGAGTTTTGTACCGCACATGCGGCGAGGGTGGGTGTGCGGGGAGAGTTTTGTACCGGAAGTGGCCTGGCGTGGTTGTTGTTGGGCGAATAATGTCGTGCTCTGGCGTAGTCCTCGTGCCGGTTGGCGGGCTATGGCAGTGCCCTGGCGCCGCCCACGGGCACCGCGGCCAGGCCGTTTGGACTCTCCGGCGCTCCATGCATCGGCGGTGGTGGGGTTGTGCGCGAAAAAGTTCGCCCTGCGCGCTCGAAACACCCCAAATTTGACGTTTTTGAGGTTGCTGGGCGAATTTTGTCGCGGGTTGAGTGAGGGAGGGGCCGTGCCGGGCGAATTTTGTCGCGTCTGTCGGCCCGCCACCGTCCCCGGAACAGTCCCTGGCCCGACACTACCCCGGCCCCGCCAGCGCCTTGCGGCCCCGCCACCATACTTTGCGGTGCCTCGGCACCCCCACATCGGCGTCGGTGGGGGGTTTTGCACTACATGACGATCTTCTACGGCGTGTCGCCGGCGTGTCGGACCCCCGTGTAGTGCAATTCCCCCCGATTGGTGGCGCGAGCCCGCGACTTGAGGGGACATGACCGCCAAAGTGCAGAGCTATTGGGTGACAATCGCTGAAAATGGCCTGTTTTTGCTGAATGGGTCTGCGTTTTGGCGGGTTTGGCGTCTGTCGTGGTGTGTTGGTCGCACGTAAACCGCTGAAGATGTGCGTTAACCCCTTGATACGCACGTAAACCCCTTGATGCGCACGTAAACCGCTAGGTATGCGTCTGGGCGGCGGTGCCCACGCGCATACCATCGGGCCCACGTGCGGATGATCGGGCCCACGTGCGCATTGAAGGGCCCAGATGATCACCTCCTGGGTTCGGGACACCACTTATCGGGCCCACACGCGCATTAGAGGGCCCACGTAGCCACCTGCGGGAGCGGCGTCGCTAGGTTGTGCCAATCCGCGTTGGGTGTGCCCACAGTGCCGCACGAACAATGCGGCGCAGAAGGGCGCCTGATCGCGAGAGATGACGCCCATCGAATTCCAATGAGGCATCCTGCAGGCGCCACGCATACGGATTGTGGCTCAGCGGACCGGGCCACCCAGATGCGACGACGGTGGCTGGTGCAGGCAAGGGCAGGAGCGGGCTCACCCACGAACCAGCCGTCACGTAGATGCGCATGAGCTCGTCAATGCCGTCGAAAAATCCATCGTCGATAACAGCAGCAGGGAAACCAACGGGATCGAAGGCATGTACGAGTGAAAGCGTCGGGGGAGTGGTAGCCGCCGCCGCATAGAGCGCACAATTGGCGCCCTTCGAGTGACCGAGCACCACGACCGGCCCCTTCGCGCGCGACGCCGCATACGCCAGGTAGTTGGCGGCCCACCGCTGCGAATCCGTCGGAAAATCAAGGCCAAATCGGGCATCCTCCGCCCACCCGACCGCGCTCGCATCCGTGCCGCGGAAGACCACGTAGGTGGCCCCTGCCTCGTCGATGAAGGTGGCGGCGCCGAACTGAGCGAGCGGGTGCGTCCCCAACCGAGTGACCGCATCGCACACGCGCAGGCCGCCGAATCGTGCGCTGGAGCCGGCCGCTTCGAGGAGCAGACGATCCGCGTGTGTCGGCGATGAATAGCGATACAGGGAAGGGATGGACGAGGCCTGGGCGACCTCCCGGAGCAGGCAGCCGCGCGGGGAACGAGGCCCGGGCAGCGCGTGGAAATCGACGTAGACCAGGCAGGAGAGGGCGAGGGCGTCGGTGGGGGAGAGGTCCGCCTGAAGTGGCGAGTGAGCCTGACGAACGTAGTCAAGGATCGTAGCCACGACGCGCTGATTCCCTCCTTTGAGAGCGGTGAAAACTCGTCGTGTTCGACGTCACGAACTCTCGATTTTGCCGGATGGCCCTGTGCTGTGTACTATATCCGAGTGCCCGCAAGGGTGCCGGTTGGGCCTATAGCTCAGTAGGTTAGAGCGCAGTCCTGATAAGACTGAGGTCGGTGGTTCGAGCCCACCTAGGCCCACCATCCGCAGGCGAGCGAAAGCGGAGGATCATCATGAAGAAATGGGTCACCTGTTGTGTGGCTGTCGGATCCGTCGTGGCCGTGGGCATCATCGTTCGACAAATTCTGGTTGATCTTTCCGATAATGCTGACCTGTGGACGTCCGTGACGGACACCGTGGAAGACTGAGTCTCTCCAACGGGGCTATGGCGCAATTGGTAGCGCACCTGCTTTGCAAGCAGGGGGTTACGGGTTCGAGTCCCGTTAGCTCCACGCTTCACCCGCAACCTGATGGTTGCGGGTTTTTTGCATGTGAACTTCGTCAAGTCTTATGGGACGAATGGCCTGATAAGGCCTCATTGTGCAGTGGGAAACGATTTGTCCGACCATTTGGTTATTCGTGGGACAGTGACGATGCTCTTGGTGGAAAAGATGCAGAGTAGCCCATTACCTGCAGTGAAGACCCCTGTTTATCCACAGCGTTGTGCACAGTTGTGTATAAACCGTGTGGACGGTTGTTTGTTGCGCTGACCTGACTGCATAAAAACTGACCTGACAGAGTGAAGTTAGAGGGTCCCTGACCTCGGAAAATACCCCCTTCACACTTGCTGCGAAACCCGTAGAATTGGCTTGAAATATACTGTTTTCGCACACTCAGGAGAAGTCTGTGCACATCAATCACATATGGTCGAAGGCATCCAAGCCAGCCCAGCTGCTTGCCATGCTTGTCACGACCGCCCTCGTTATGATCGGCGTCACGACGCTGCCCGCCTATGCGGCAGCGCCGACGCTCAAGCTCGCTATCACTCCCGACGAGACCTCGTACCTCTCCGGTGTCGAGCAGCGCTACGTCGTCGAGTTCTCGTGTGCCTCCACCACGGAGGACTGCCTCGACTCGGTCGTCACCATCACGCTGCCCCACACCGTGACGCCCGCGGGTAACTCGAACCTCGACTCGGCCCCCGAAGGCGTCAACGCCACGGCCACCGCCGGCAAGAAGGTCGTCACCCCCACGATCAAGGCTCCGACCGCTAACGCCGATGGCCTCGTCACCTACAACCTCGGAACAGTCGCCGCCGGCTCCTCGTTCCAGACGGTCCTGACCTTCACCGCCCCGCGTGGCGTGACCCCCGGCGGCTCCACCGTCACCCCGGTCGCGACCTTCACCTCCGGCGAGAGCAAGCAAACCTCGCAGGCGACCGTCACGATCAAGTCCGAGCCGACGCCGACCCTGAAGAAGACCGGCCCCGTGGCCACCCCCAAGGGCGTCGACGTGACCTACCAGATCACGCCGTCCTACGATACGAACATCGACGGCCTCAACGGCAAGTCCAACATGACCAACGTCGTCATCACCGACCCGCTGCCGACGTGCGCCAAGTACGTGTCCTCCTCGGCCTCGGGTAACACCAAGACGAACACGGCCGCGACCGTCGAAAGCTCCTACGACGCCGCGACCCACACCGTCACCTGGAACGTCGGCGACGTCAACCCCGCGTTCATGAACATCGTCCTGTCCGTCACCGTCCACTACGACGACACCTGCACGGAGGACACCGTCACCAACACCGCGAAGCTCACCGGCTCGGAAATGCACAACGAGACCAACGTTGTCACCGCCGATGCCTCCTTCACGCACCGCTTCGACAGCGAGGTTCGCTACGGCGGCGGCTTCAACAAGCGCGCCATGAGCCAGTTCGAGCGCGGCAAGCAGGGCAACTGGCTGTACAGCTACTCCAACAACTCCAACGTCCCGGTCGTCATGGAGTACACCGACTACATGACCTGTGGCCTCGTGTCCCCGACCGACGGCTCCAAGGACTGCTCCAAGCCCCTCATGCGCGTCAAGACGATGGACACCCAGACCACGACGCCCATCGAAATCACCTACTGGACCAACAAGGGCAACACCGGTACTCAGACCATCTACCGCGGCAAGGCATTCGACTTCTCCTCCTTCGCCGCCGACGAGTATCTGACCGTCTTCCACTACAAGCAGACGATCCCCGCCGGTGAGTCCTCGATCCTGAACGTCGCAGGCCCGGTCGGCGCCGGCACCCCCACGACCGAGGACGGCACCACCTACGTCCAGGCCGACACCAACTCCGCCGCATGGAAGGCCGGCAAGTCCGACCAGTACGTGCGCGTCCAGAACTGTGTCTCCGACTGGTCCATGAAGTCGCTCGACGGCTCCCGATCTATCCAGATCCCCGCCGACGACTACTGCGACATCCTCACGCTGGGCACCGCGCTGCCCAAGTACTACAACGCCAAGTCCACCATCAAGGGCAACCTGGCTTCCCCCGGCTCCGAGGTCACGTTCAGCGTCACCGCGAACAACACCTCGACCATCGTCGACTCCCAGCCCGTCATCTCCGACCTGCTGCCCTGTGGCATGACCTTCGTCGAGGGTTCCGTCACCGGCGGTCCCGCAGGCAAGGAAAAGACCGTCACGGTCCGTGACGTCACCGATGCCACCGGCTGCACCCGCCAGCTCGTCCAGGTCACCTGGCCCGGCTACCAGACCAAGGGTGGCACCACCATCCAGCTGCGCGGCAAGGTCGGCCCCTCGATGAGCGCCGGCACGCACAAGAACGAGGCCTACATCTCCGCGGCCGAACCCGAGTACGCGCTGACCTCCAAGACGACGACCATCTGCTTCTACGGCTCCACCGACGACACCTACGATGTCAACGGTGACGGCAAGACCAACGACCAGGTCTGCCCCGTCTCCTCGACCTTCACGGTCTCCGAGCAGGCCGGTGCCGACGTCGTCCTCGAGAGCCTCGGCTCCATCGAAGGCTCGACCTACAAGAAGTACACCGACGGCGTGTCCGTTATCCGCCAGGGTGAAGACGGTCAGTACCGCATCACCCCCACCAACTCCGGTAACGCGGACCTGTCCGACATGACCGTGTACGGCATCCTGCCCCACGTGAACGACACCGCCATCCAGGGTTCTGATCCCCGCGGCTCCGAGTGGGAACCGATCCTCACCGGCCCCCTCCAGGTCGGCGCAGGCTCGGGCATCGACCCCTCGCAGGTCACCATCGAGTACTCCACCTCCTTCAACCCCTGCCGCGGCGAAGTCATGAACCAGGGTGACGCGATGGCAGCCGGTCCCGCTGGATGCGACAACAACTGGACCGCCACCCCGGCCTCGTGGGCCGACGTGAAGTCCTACCGCATCTACATCAACGGCAAGGCCACCCCGATCAAGGCCGGCGCGTCGATCCCGATCATCGCGCCCATCAAGGCCCCCGATAACGCGACCGGCATCGCCTACGAGTCCGTCGCGATCGCGGCCACCCAGGCCTCGAACAACCGCGCCATCCTGCCCGCCGAGCCGATCAAGGTCGCCATCGCCCTCGCGCTCGACGTCGCCCTCAACAAGACCGTCGTCTCCGACGCGTCCAACCTGAAGCCCGGTGACCAGGTCACCTACCGCATTGACGCCGGCAACATCGGCCAGGGCAAGGCCCCCGACCTCAAGGTCAAGGAAGCCTTCCCCGCAGGCACGACCTTCGTGTCCGCCGAGACGCACAAGTGCACCTCCGGCTACACGAGCGGCCTGCCGCAGGAATGTCAGGGCACCGACGAGGCCGGCACCTTCGACGGCACCACGTGGGCCATGGGCGACATGCTCGCCGGCGAATACGCCTCGCTCTTCGTGACCGTCACGCTGAATGCGGGCACCGAAGGCAAGACCCTGAACAACACGGCGTCCTTCGCGAACCCGCCCGAGTACGACCTCGTGCCCGGTAACAACTCCTCGACGGCGTCCATCTCCGTCAAGCACCGCGTCTCCGGCAAGGTGTACTACGACGCGAACGAGTCCTCCTCGTACAACAACGGCGAGGAGCCCTTCAAGGACGTGACGGTCCAGCTGGTCGGCGCCGACGGTAATGTCGTGGCCACCACGACGACCGACGCGGACGGCAACTACTCCTTCACCGGCCTCGACGCCGGGACCTACACGGTCAAGGTCACCAAGGCCGGCGAACTGGCCAACCTCGACCAGACAGAGGACCCGGACGGCACCAAGGACAACGCCTCCGGCGCGATCACGCTGAACGCCGACAACCCCGTTCAGGAGAACGTCAACTTCGGCTACGTTAAGAAGCACGCGATCTCCGGCACCGTCTACCTCGACCAGAACCGGGACAAGACGAAGAACACGGGCGACATCGACCTGTCCGGCGTCACCGTGAAGCTGCTTGACCCCTCCGGTAACGTCGTGGCCACCACGACGACCGACGCGGACGGCAACTACTCCTTCACCGGCCTGAGCGACGGCACCTACACCGTCCAGGTCGATAAGACCGGCCCGCTCGCCGACACCGAGCAGACCGAGGACCCCTCCGGTCAGGCTGACTCGCGTTCGCAGGCCATCACCTTCACCCGCTCCGATCCGGACGTCATCAACGTCAACTTCGGCTACGCCGAGGACTACACGGTCTCCGGCACCGTGTACTACGACAAGGACCGCTCCGAGACCCTCAACAACTCAGAGCCCGGCTTCGACGGCATCACCGTGAAGCTGCTCGGTGAGGACGGCTCGGTCGTCGCGACGACCACGACGAAGGCAGACGGCACGTACTCCTTCTCGAAGCTGCCCGCCGGCAAGTACACGGTCAAGGTGGAGCCCTCCGACCTGCTCAAGAAGCTCGAGCAGACCGAGGACCCGGACGGCACCAAGGACAACACTTCCGGCGTCGTCCAGGTGAACCACGACAACCCCTCCGTGAAGAACGTGAACTTCGGTTACGCCACGAACTACACGATCAAGGGCATCGTCTACCGTGACGCCGACCGCTCCGAATCCCTCGAGGACGGCGAGAAGCTCTACCAGGGCGTGACCGTCGACCTCCTCGACAACGCCGGTAACGTCGTGGCCACCACGACCACCGACAACAAGGGCGCCTACGCCTTCACCAACCTCGAGGAAGGCACCTACAAGGTGCGCGTCCGCAAGGAAGGCCCCATCGCCGACCTCGTCCAGACCGAGGACCCCGATGGCACCAAGGACAACACCTCTGGTGACATCACCCTCGAGCTGAACGATCCGATCAAGGAGAACGTCAACTTCGGGTACATCTCGAACAACTCGATCTCCGGCACGGTCTACCGCGACGACAACCGCTCCAACTCCCACAATGGGGGCGAGGTCGGCTACCCCGAGCAGACGGTCCAGCTCCTCGACAAGGACGGCCAGGTCATCGCGACCACCAAGACCGATGCCAACGGCAACTACTCCTTCGACAACCTGCCCGACGGCACCTACTCCGTCAAGGTCGTCAAGGACGGCGCCCTCACCGACCTCGAGCAGACCGAGGACCCGGACGGCACCAAGGACAGCGCCTCCGAGCCCATCGTCCTGAACGAGGACAACCCCACGAAGAAGAACGTCAACTTCGGCTACGTGCCCGACTACTTCATCAAGGGAACGATCTACCGTGACGGCAACCGCTCCGGCGCGCTGGACACGGACGAGAAGCTCTACGAGGGCGTGACGGTCAACCTCGTTGACGCCGACGGCAACGTCGTCGCCACGACCACGACCGACGCGAACGGCAACTACTCCTTCGACAAGCTCCCCGCGGGCACCTACTCCATCAAGGTCGTTCAGGATGGCCCCATCGCCGGCCTCGAACAGACCGGTGACCCGGACGCCACGAAGGACAACGCCTCCGAACCGATCACACTGAACAACGACAACCCGTCCAAGACGGACGTCAACTTCGGCTACGTGAACAACAACTCCCTGTCGGGCACCGTCTACCGCGATGACTCGCGCAACGGCGACCAGGACGGCACCGAGCCCGGATACTCCGGCGTCACCGTCCAGCTCCTCGACAAGGATGGCCAGGTCATCGCCACCACGACGACTGACGCAAACGGCAACTACTCCTTCTCCAAGCTGCCCGACGGCACCTACTCCGTCAAGGTCGTCAAGGACGGCGAACTCGCCGACACCGAGCAGACCGAGGACCCGGATGCCACCAAGGACAACGCCTCCGAGCCGGTGACCCTGGGTGAGGACAACCCCTCCAAGGACCACATCGACTTCGGTTACGTGCCGGACTACTCGATCCACGGCCTCGTCTACCGCGACGGTGACCGCAACGAGACGCACGGCGCAACCGAGAAGGGCTACGCCAACCAGACCGTCGAGCTGCGCAACAAGGACGGCAAGGTCGTCGCGACCACCACGACGGACGCGAACGGCGCCTACTCCTTCTCCAAGCTGCCCGCCGGCGACTACACCGTCAAGGTCGTCAAGGACGGTGCCCTCACCGACCTCGACCAGACCGAGGACCCGGACTCCACCAAGGACAGCGTCTCCGGCGTCATCTCGCTGAGCAATGACCACCGCACCCAGACGGATGTCAACTTCGGTTACATCGCCAACAACTCCATCAACGGCACCATCTACCGCGACGGTGACCGCAACGGAAAGAAGGGCGACACCGAAGGACGCTACTCCGGCGTGAGCGTCCAGCTCCTCGACAAGGACGGCAACGTCATCGCCACCACGACGACCGATAAGGACGGCAAGTACTCCTTCGAGCACCTGCCCGACGGCACCTACTCCGTCAAGGTCGTCAAGGACGGTGCCCTCACCGACACCGACCAGACCGGCGACCCCGACAACAAGCTGGATAACGCGTCCGAGCCGATCACCCTCGACGAGAAGAACCCCACCAAGGGCGACGTCGACTTCGGCTACGTCCCCAACAACACGATCAAGGGAACTGTCTACCGCGACGACAACCGCGACAAGATGATCGACGGTGACGAGCCCGGCCTCGAGCGCGTGAGCGTCCAGCTCCTCGACGAGGACGGCAAGGTCCTCCAGATGCTCGACACCGACGCGGACGGCAACTACGCCTTCCAGCACCTGCCCGACGGCAAGTACACCGTCAAGGTCGTGCGCTCCTCGTCCATCAAGGACTACGACCAGACCGAGGACCCCGACGCCACCATCGACGACACCTCCGCGGTGTACACGATGGGCCCGGAGAACTCCCTGCAGGAGAAGGTCAACTTCGGCTACGTGCCCGACTACTCGATCGCCGGTCGCGTCTACCGCGACTCCGACAAGTCCGGCTCCTACACCGACGGTGAAGAAACCTTCTCCGGCGTGACGGTCGACCTGCTCGACAAGGACGGCAACGTCGTGGCCACCACGACGACGGATGCGGATGGCAACTACTCCTTCGAGAAGCTGCCCGCCGGCACCTACCGAGTCAAGGTCCACCCGGACGGCGACCTCGCCGGCCTCGACCAGACCGAGGACCCCGACGGCATCGCCGACTCCATGTCCGGTGAGATCACGATCGGCTTCGAGAACCAGTTGGTCACCGGCGTGAACTTCGGTTACGTCGCACCCGACGTCCCGGCCGTGGAGCCGAGCCTGAAGCAGCGCCTCGCACGCACTGGCTTCGACGGCCTCATCGGCGGAGCCGGCCTGGGAGCGGCCGTCGTTGGCGGCATGTTCCTGTGGATGCGTCGCCGTCGCCAGGACTGACATCCATTCGGCCTGAGCCTCGACGAGGCAGTGGCTGAGTGAGGGGCGGGTACTTCGGTACCCGCCCCTTTGGCGTGCCCGGCCGCCGCGCGTTCTGCTCTGTGGGCCTGGCCGCTGTGTGTGCCGGTGGGCGGCGGCCCGCTGGGCCGGGCTGCTTTGTGTGCCCGTGGGCGGCGGCCCGCCCGCGAGCCGTCCGCGCCGCGAGCTTCCGGCTCGGCGCGTCGGCTCGTTGTCCGGCCAGGCCCTGCCGCCGCCCACCGGCACCGCGGCCAGGCCCTGGGTTGCTGTATGTGGCCCAGTTGTGGCTGTCAATCATCAATTTCGCATGCAATTCCCCAGCAGCTTGTTCAAATATTGAATTTGCATCGTTGGAATTGCAACGTTTTCTGGGTTTGTTGAAATTTGGTCTAACCGAATTGCATGCGAAATTTGTCTGTCTGGGGCCTTGCCGCCGTCTGAGCAATTTCGCACGTAATTCCCCAGCGACTTGTTTAGATATTGAAGTTGTATCGTTGGAATTGCAACGTTTTCGGGCTATCTCCAAAAGTGACCGAGGGAAATTATGTGCGAAAATTGTGTGGGGTGGTCTCGGTGTCGCGTCTCGAAGCCTCGCCAGGCCTTGAGGCCGTCCACCGGCACCGGCGCGGGTACCTGCGGATCCCCGGGGGCCTTCCATTCCACGCCGGTGGCGCCTGGTGTGCTGTTGTGCCGCCTAGCTCGATCTCTGCCTCGCGTTCGGTACAAAATTCTCGCTGCCGGCTTCTTGGTGGTGAGAACGGTATAAAACTCTCCCCGCATGCGTAGATTGCGCCAAATTGGGCCATTTCGGGTGAGCAGGGAGAGTTTTGTCCCGCATATGCCGCGAGGGCGGGTGTGCGGGGAGAGTTTTCTACCGGAAGTGGCTCCGCGCGGCTCGTGCTGGGCGAATTTTGTCTCGCCAGTAGGCCAGATGGGCTTGCATCAGGCGATCTGCGTCCGAACTTGTCTCCGCGTGTGAGCCCAGCACGATCATATGCTTCACCGAACGGAGCGATACACCCCAACGCCACATGCAGGAGCGCCCGGGGCCGTGGCCCCGGGCGCTCCCAGCAACAAATGAGCTCCGATAACTAGCGGAACAACTTCAAGGCGTTCGGCCCGATCATGAACGGCGCCAAGATCATCGACGAGCCCAGTCCCACACCGAAGCCACCAATCACGTCCGTCACCCAGTGGACACCCAGGTACAGGCGCGTCACGCAGATGAACACAATGAACACGAGGGCGGCGGCCCACAGCAGGTAACGGAGACGACGGCCCAGGCGCGTCATCGTCAGCACCAGGACCAGCGACACGATCAGGGCGGTCACCGCGGTCGCGTGACCCGACGGGAACGAGTAGCCATCCTCAGTGATCAGACGGTAGGCCTCTTCCGGGCGCGGACGCGAATCAATGTGCTTAATGATGTAGCCATTGATCCCCGAGAAGGCCACGGAGCCCAGAATGTACAGGGCATGCATGACCTTCTTGACGAGCCACCACACGAAGGCCGCCACGGCCAGCGCCACAATGACAGCGCGCTTGGGATCGAAGAGCCACGACGCGCCCGTCATGAACGTGTTCATCGCCGGCGTGCGCGACGCAATGAAGTCAGACCACACCGTCGTGTCGATCGACAGGGGACTCGTGATGAACCCACCCGCGACGGCAACAGCCGCGACGAGGAGCACCCCGACGATGACGGAGGGAGACAGGAATCGACGAACAATCATAGTGAAATCCTACCGTAGTGTCAGTCGTTTGCGCCGTACTCGTACACCCAGCGCCCGGCCCGCCGCGAGAAGCGCGAACGCTCACGCATCTGCCCGGTTTCACCCGTGGCCACATCACGCCACGAGGCCACGAACGTCACGGTGCCCTCCTCGTCGGAAGGACCCCCGGCCTCGGCCCCCAGGACCTGCAGGCCCGTCCACTGCGTCCCCTCCACCCAGTACGGGGGAGCGGGGCGCGTGCGCGGATGCCACGTGCGGAACAGGTAGTCCTCGTCGCGCAGCGCGAACGCCGTGTAGCGCGACCGCATGAGAGCCTCGGCGGTCGGAGCCGCCTCCCCATCCAGGTAGGGCCCGCAGCACTGCGCCAGCAGCGCCCCCGACCCGCACGGACAGGTACGAGGCCGGGGCATGCCAGCGCTCGCAGCGCCGGGGGCAGCGGGGGAGGAGGTCACGCCTGGTCGCCCAGGGAAGCCAGCCAGCGCTCCGCATCCAGGGCGGCGCGGCAGCCCGAACCGGCAGCCGTGATGGCCTGACGGTACGTGTGGTCCACGGCGTCGCCGCACGCGAACACGCCCGCCACGGACGTGCGCGTCGACGGCTCGTCGACCGTGATGTAGCCGGCCTCGTCGAGGGCGACCTGGCCACGCAGGAAGCCCGTGCGCGGCAGGTGACCGATCGCGACGAACACGCCGTCCACGGCGATCTCGCGCTCGGAGCCATCCACCGTCGAGGTCAGGCGCAGGCCGGTCACGGACTCGTCACCGAGCACCTCGGCGACGGTCGCGTTCCACTCGAAGGAGATCTTCGGGTTGTTCAGGGCGCGCTCAGCCATGACGCGCGAGGCGCGCAGGGTGTCGCGGCGGTGCACGACGACGACCTCGGACGCGAAGTTCGTCAGGAAGGTCGCCTCTTCCATCGCGGAGTCGCCGCCGCCGATGACGGCCAGGCGACGATCCTTGAAGAAGAAGCCGTCGCAGGTCGCGCAGTAGGAGACGCCGCGGCCGGAGAACTCCTCCTCGCCGGGCACGTTCATGTGACGGTATTCGGAGCCGGTGGCCAGGATGACGGCGCGCGCGTAGAAGACCTCGTCCTCGGTTGCCACGGCCTTCACGTCGCCCTCAAGGTTGACGGCGACGACGTCCTCGTAGCGCACGTCCGCGCCGAACTTTTCCGCCTGCTCGCGCATGTTGTCCATGAGTTCGGGGCCCTGAATGCCCTCGGGGAAGCCGGGGAAGTTCTCGACCTCGGTCGTGTTCATGAGCGCGCCGCCCGCGGCCAGCTGGCCGGCCAGCACGATCGGGGCGAGGCCGGCGCGGGCCGTGTAGACGGCGGCCGTGTAGCCGGCGGGACCCGAGCCGACGATGACGACGTCGTGGACGGTGGCGCCCTCGGGCACCTGCGCCGACGGGATCTGCACCTCGGCGGCCTCGGTGGTGGTCTCGGTGGGTTCGGCCGTCACAAGGCCCGGAATCGCAACGAAAGACATGCGTACCCTCCTTAGGGGTTACTGAACGGTGAGTTCGGAGATCCACGCCCAGTTGCGGCCGTCCTGGCCCTTGGGCATCGAGCGGAACTGCAGCGCGATCGAGTCGGTTTCGACAGGGGTCGGGAGCTTAATCGTGGTCGTCTGAGACAACGCCGACGTAGCCAGTTCTGTTCCACCGCGCGGGTTCGACGGGTCCGTGACGTTACGCACGACGATCTCGCCGCCGGAGGTGGCCGGATCCATGTTGAGCGTCACCGAGGACACGGTGGCCTTCTGCTGCAGCTTGACGACGATCGTCACGGAGGTCTCGTCGCGGAACTGGTTAGTGTCAAACCAGCGTGAGGACCACGACGTGGACGGGTTCGAGTCGATCATGTTGATCGCACGGTCCGGGTGGTCGCCGTCGTCGTTGTTCCACGACAGGACCTGCACGGAGGAGATCACGGGCGTCACGGATTCGGTCGGGGGAGGCGTCGTTGTGAGGACGGGTGCGGGTTCCGCGCCAGATTCCTGGGCGCTCACGCCGTCACGCAGCGACTGGCCGAGGTCCAGGTTGGTGACCGGGCGCGTCGCCATCCACGGTCCCCAGATCGCACCGAAGAGGAACAGGACGACGCCGAAAATGAGGGCGGGTCGCGTCGGGTCGATCAGCTTCGCGGAGCGCTCGGGCTTGGTGTTGTCCTCGTTGGACGAGGCCGGGGCAGCCTGTGCGGGAGCAGCCGGGATGGGCGCAACGGAGTCCATGACCTCGGTCGGATCGTCGACCGGGGGAGCGGGGATCGCGGCCTCGGCCGCCGACTGCACGCGGGGGATCTGGTGTGTGGCGGGCGCGTCGGCCAGGGGCTCGGGGTGCGGGTAGTCCTCGGGCTTGATCTCGCCTTCGCGTTCGTATCCGCTGGCCGCGGGTGCGGGCGGCGGAGGAGCGAGCGGGAAGGCCGAGGAGGCAACGTTGGCGCTGTCCGTGGGGCCCGTGAGGGGCTCGACACCTAGCTCTGCCAGGGATTCGGCCATCGATCGGCTGTCCGGCTCGGGGGCCTTGTCCGCATCGGGGCTCGGAATGGGGTCGGTCTGCGGTGCGGGGACCGTGTCCGCGTCGGGCAGGGGGATGCCCTGCGCCTGGGCGATGGCCTCAACAGCGGGCGCTGCGATGGCCTCGGCAACGACGGGATTCTCGACGGGAGCCTGCGTCGCGGGGCCGAATGCCGGGACCTCGGCGGGGGCAGGAATGGGCGGAGCGTCAACCGATTCGTCGCTCGACGAGGCCGGGGGCGCCGGGGGAGCCGGAATCGGCGAGTCAGCGACGACCTCGTCGAACGACGGCAGTTTCTTCTCGTCGCCGGGGCGTTCGGGCGTGGGAGCCATCGGGTCCTCCGTCTGGTCGGGTGTGTGTCCCGTCATTATCGCAGCTGGGTCGGGGGTCGCAGTGGAAGACGCTGCCAGGATGTTCACCACAGCGCCCGGAACGTGCAGGCGCGTGAGCAGCGGTCGCATCATCGCAGCGGATTCGCGGGGGGCCGCGAAGCGTAGGACGATCAGGTAGACGAGGCCGGTTACCGCCGAGACGACGGAGAGCTTGACGCCCGCCAGTAGCATGCGTCCCAGCGTTGAGGAGATGCCCGTGTGGATGCCCATGATCCACAGGAGGCCAAAGCCCACGAGGCCGGCGACGATCGCTGCGCCCAGGTAGGCGACGTAGGAGCGCAGCAGTCCCGCGCGATCCACGAAGCTATTTTCGCGTGAGACCCACACGACGGCGATGACGCCCTGCGTCAGGCGGCAGGCGGTCTCGCCGAGGGCCGCAGCGACGACCCACCAGCGCGCGCCGGTGAGGGCGTACATGGACCAGCCGACGATGACCTGGATGATCGTGGGACCGATGCCCATGAGGAACACGGGCTTGACGTCCTCGTATGCGAAGAAGACGCGCTGGCTCATGAGGACCATGCCGGTCGACGCGACGCCGGGCATCAGCGATGCGAGGACGAGGGCGTAGCCGGTGACGGCCTCGGGATCTCCGCCCTTGGCGGCCATCGCGATCTCCATCATGGGGACGGAACCGGCCATGAGCATGGCTGCTGCGACGAGGGTCAGCGACGTGATCGTACGCACGCCCAGGTGGTAGCTGTCGGCCACCGCCCGGTCGTCGCCGTCGGCCACGGCCCCGGCCATGCGGGTGAAGATCGCGGTCGTCAGGGACACGGTGATGAGCGACTGCGGGACCATGAAGATCATGAAGGCCGTCGAGTAGGCGAGGATGCCGACGACGCCGCCCTGCGCGCCGTTGCGGCCGATGAAGCCGTCGGCCATGGCCGCCAGGTTGTTCGTCGACAGGACGCCGACCTGGGAGACGCCCAGGGTCGCAAACGTCCATCCGGCCACGCGCGGCATCGACCCGAAGGAGGTTCCGCGGAAGTGGAAGTCCGGCTTGAAGGACACGCCCGCACGACGCATCGGCCACAGCAGGCACAGCGCCTGGCAGATGACGCCCAGGGTCGCTGAGCCCGCGAGCACCCAGAACTGTGCGCCTGTCAGGTCACCCGCGGGAATGCCGCCGTCGGGTGCGCCGCCCCAGATCACGAGGAAGAGGCCGAGGCCGGCGATGCCGACGACGTTGTTGACGACGGGCGCCCACATGTAGGGTCCGAAGATTTCGCGGGCGTTGAGAAGCTCGCCCAGCAGGTTGTAGAGCCCGTAGAAGAAGAGCTGGGGCAGGCACAGCAGCGCAAACAAAATCGCGAGGTTGCGGATGTCCTCGGTGTAGCCGGCGGCCGTGATCATGACGAGCACGGGGGCGAGCACCATCGTCACGAAAGTGACGAGGAAGAGAAGCGTTCCCGCGAGGGTGAGCAGCCGGTTGACGTAGGTATCGCCGTCGTGGCGGCGCTTGATCGCGCCCACGATCTGGGGTACCAGGACCGCGTCGAAGATGCCGGAGGCCAGCAGGTTGAACACGGTGTTGGGCAGCGTGTTCGCCGTCTGGAACGCGGCGCCGACGCCGCCGGCGGTTGCGCCAACCGCGGCGATGAGCATCGCGTTACGGATGAAGCCGAGGATGCGCGACACCATGGTGCCCGATGCCATGAGCGCCGATGCCCTCAGGATCGATCGGCGAGGCGTATTCGAGCTCATGGGGTCTCCTTCGTCGTTGCTGTCTCGGATTCGGTGTTGTGGTCAGTGGGTGCCTCGTCGGCGCTACCGGCGTCGGCGCTACCGGCCTCGGTCGAGTCGGCCTCGGGCGAACCCTGCGCCTTGCGGGCGGCCCTCTTGCGGAGCGACCGCGTGATACCGACGAGGAAGAGCGCTCCGAAGAGCGAGGCGATGACGGCCGTGATCGCGTCCTCCCACCCGGCGCGCATGCGCACGGTCACGGTCTGGGAGTCATCGAGGACGACGCCGTCCGGCGTCGTGACCTTGTAGGTGACCTCGATGTCGCCGCTGCCGATCGCGCCCACGGGCACCTCGACGGTCGTGGCCCCCTGCGCGGCCAGCGTCTGGGAAAGCGCCGGGGTGGCGCGCAGACGCGGGTCGTCGGGCACGAGGGTCACGTCGACGTGGATCGGCCACGGGAGGTTATTGCGCACGAGGACGGGAAAGTTCGCGGACTTATTGATGAGGTTGACGGCCGAGGACGGTTCGACGCTCACCGCGGAGAGCATGCCCGTGATCTGCGACGTCATCGCGGTCGCAGAGTCGAGCTGTTCGGAGGGGGTGCGCTGCGCGGCCAGGGAGGGCAGGATCTGCGGCGTGACCGAGTCGTACACCGCGTCGGGATCGTCCGTGGCCTTCGCGAGAGGCGCGAGGCTGGTCAGGGACGAGGACATGGCTGAGATCGCGGTGGACGTGTCCGGGTCGAGCGTGCCTGCGTCGACGGTCTGCCGCTCGACGTCGGTTGGCTCACTGGAGGCGATGTCGCTGAAAGTCTGGGCGGAGACCCAGCGCGGGGAAAAGAGGGCGTTGACGCGTTTGGTGAGGGACTCGTTGATGGTCGTGCCGCGCGCGGCCGCCGCGAAGAGAGTGCGCGACGAGGCGGGGCGTTCCCGCACGATGATCGCCGTGATCGCCGCGAGGGCCTGCTCGGCGTCTAGCTCGTCGCCGCCGGAGGCGTTCCACGACAGGATTGAGGCGAGGTCGGCCTGCTGGGCGAGCGTGCGCGCCCCGGTGCCATCGGTCGCCGTCTCGCCCGTCGCAGGGTTGACGTTGACGCGCGCGTAGGAGGTGAAGGTGACCTCTTCGGCGGGGGTGAGTGCCGAGGCCGGCGCGATCGTGATCTGGTCGGGGGAGGCGTAGTTCGACAGGAATGCCGTGCCGAAGGTCGTGTCGGCTGGCCATGCGACATTGCGCAGGATCGTGGGCCCCGCGTCTGGCGCGGTTATCGTCGTGCCGCTCTGCCCGGACGGAGAAGACGACGCTGCGGGGCTGGGGGTTTCCGTGGCGCTCGCGGCCGTGGCGCTCGCGGAGGGGGAGGGGGTCGGCGACGCGGGTGAGGTCGTGGGTGAGGCCGTGGGGGCCACCCAGCCGGCCTCGCGCAGGGATGAGGGGAAGGCCGCGATCGAGCGGGAGGCTCGGTCCCAGAAGCCCGTGTTGCCCGATAGGGCGAGGGCCCCGAGGTCGGCGTCACCCTCGGGGAGTGCAATGAGTTCGTTTGCTGCCCCCATGAGGGCGGACACGAAGGCCTCGGACTGGAGGTCGCGCGAGCGCTGCGCGGGGTCGGTCGCCGTGGGCGCGGGCGTCGGGGTGGGGGAGGAGGAGGGGCTCGGCGAGGCCGTGGCGGCGCCCGACTGCCCCGACTGGGTGCCGGACTGATCGGACTGCCCCGATTGTCCGTGAGAGGCGTCGGAATCGGGCGAGGGGCTCGGCGAGGCGGTGGGCTGCGGTCCGTGCGGGATGAGCAGCGGGTCAACGGCGAGGGTGACGCCGGGGGAGCCGGCCAAGTTCAGGACGGCGGAGCGTTCGGCCTGGTCCTGGGTGGCGCTCGTCGACGTCCAGGGGACCACGGCGTTGACGCGCGAGGCGGAGACCTGGGCGCCCGAGTCCCACACGAGGATCGAGCGGTCCTTGCCGGAGTATTCGCCGGAGTTGGCGGCCACGGTGATGACGCGCGGCCCCCACTCGGTCGCGTCGGTCAGGGGGAGCGAGGAGGTGGGGATGTGGATCTCGAAGGGGACCGTGGCTCCGCGGGTGATGTCGGTGAGCGAGGAGGACGCGGCGTGCGTGGCGTCGGGTTCGTCCTCGGTGAGTGCCGTCGTGAGCGCGGCCACCGAAATCGGTGTCTCGTTGGCGACGAACATCTCGAGGGAGATGTTCGCGAGCGTCGTTGGCGAATCATTGCGGACCGTACCGGAGACAATCACTTCGTTTTCGCTCGTCACGATGCGCGGGGAGAGCGAGTTAATGGAGATGACGAGACCCGATGCCTCGGCCGTCGCGCCCATCACAGCGGGGCGCGACGCGTCCGACTGCGAGGTCTGCGCGGGCAGGGGAGCGGCCCCGGCCTCGTGCATTCCGAGACCGAAGGGAAGAGCCAGCGCCGCGCACGCGGCGGCCACCCGCACCGCGCGCCTAGTCACGGCTATCCCGGTACAGCAGGTCGAGGGCGATGCGCACGATGCGACGCTCGTTGGGGTAGGCGAGCTGGCGCGAGACGTCGCGCAGCGGCACCCACGCGGCCTCCTCGGCCTCGTGATCCGGATCCCCATCCACGGTGATCGTGCCGGACTCGTACCCCATGAGGTAGTGGTGGACGACCTTGTGGACGCGGCGGTCGTTGCCGGAGAACCAGTAGTCGATCGACGCGAGGTGGCGGATGATGCGCCCGTGGATGCCTGTTTCCTCGGCGACCTCGCGCAGTGCGGCCTGCTGGGGGGTCTCGGAACCCTCGAGGTGGCCCTTGGGCAGGCACCACTCGATGCGGCCCGCTCGATTGCGTCGCGCGATCAACGCCGCATAGGGAATTCCGTCACGCACGTCCACGACGATGCCGCCCGCGCTGGTTTCCGCGGAAATCGGCAGGTGAGAGCGGCCAGCGCGCACAGAAGCGGACCGACGCGGGGGTCTGGGCACCCCGCCTCGGCGGTCAACTGGACGTGCAGGCATGACTCCACTTTAGCCGGTACGCGGCCCCCGGTAGTCGGCCAGGGCCCTTTCCTGGCATGCTTAGGGGCGATGAGTACCCAGTCAGCTTCTCCGAATAACGGCCCCGTGACCGCGCAAAACGCCGGAACGACGGACATTCCTACCCTCATGGCGAACGCCACGAGGACCTTCGCTGCGCTCCCGCCCGCGATTATGGAACTCGGCACGATTTTTCACGAGGCCGGGGAGGAGCTCGCGCTCGTCGGTGGGCCCGTGCGCGACGCGTTCCTGGGTGTGACGCCGCACGACTTCGACATGACGACGTCCGCGCGCCCCGAGCGCACCGAGGAGCTCCTCGCCCAGTGGGGCAACGCGACCTGGGACATCGGCAAGGAGTTCGGCACGATCGGCGGCCGCCGCGGCGACCTGGTCGTCGAGGTGACGACCTACCGCACCGACGAGTACGAGATCGGTTCGCGCAAGCCCGAGGTGACCTTCGGCGACACCCTCGAGGGCGACCTGACGCGCCGCGACTTCACGGTCAACGCGATGGCGATGCGCCTGCCGCAGATGGCCCTCGTCGACCCGTGCGGCGGCCTTGCAGACCTCGCGGACGGTAACCTGCGCACCCCCGTGTCCGCCGAGCAGTCCTTCGACGACGATCCGCTGCGCATCATGCGCGCCGCGCGCTTTAGCGCCCAGCTGGGCCTCGACGTCGACCTGGACGTCATGAACGCGATGGAAACCATGGCCTCGCGCCTCGAAATCGTCTCCGCTGAGCGCATCCGCGCCGAGCTCGAGCGCCTCATCATCTCGCCCCACCCGCGTCGCGGCATCGAACTGATGGTCCACACGGGCGTCGCCGACATCGTCCTGCCCGAGGTCGCTGCCCTCGTCTCCACCGTGGACGAACACAAGCGCCACAAGGACGTCTACGAGCACACCCTCACCGTCGTCGAACAGGCGATGGACCTGGAGACCGGCCCGGACGGTCCGGTTCCCGCCCCCGACTTCATCCTGCGTTTCGCGGCCCTCATGCACGACGTCGGCAAGCCGGCGACCCGCCGCTTCGAAAAGAACGGCACCGTGTCCTTCCACCACCACGAGATCGTGGGCGCCAAGATGACGCGCAAGCGCATGAAGGCCCTCCACTTCGATAAGGCCACGACCGAGGCCGTCTCCACCCTGGTCGCGCTGCACCTGCGCTTCCACGGCTACGGCGAGGCCGCCTGGTCCGATTCCGCGGTGCGCCGCTACGTGGCCGACGCGGGCGATCTCCTCGAACGTCTCCACCGCCTCACGCGCGCCGACTGCACGACCCGCAACCGCCGCAAGGCCAACTACCTGTCGGCCGCCTACGACGACCTCGAGGCGCGCATTGCCGCCCTGCGCGAGCAGGAGGAACTCGACGCGATCCGCCCCGACCTCGACGGCGACCAGATCATGGAGATCCTCGGGCTGCGTCCCTCGCGCGCCGTCAAGATCGCCCGCGACTACCTGCTCGAGCTGCGCATGGAGCGCGGGCCGCTCGGCGAGGAGGCTGCCCGTCAGGCGCTTCTCGACTGGTGGGCGTCGGACGACGTGCGTGCCCTCGCCGAGGAATACCAGGCCCAGCAGGCCCACTGGGAGGCCAAGGTCGCGGAAAAGAAGGCCCGCAAGGCCGCCGCGAAGGCCGCCCGCGAAGCCCAGGAGAACTGAGACTGGGAGCTGAGACGGGTGCGGGGCGACAATCGTCACGCCCGCGCGCGGTGCGGTGCCGGGGCCACCGCCGTACTCTGGGAATAATTCGACTATTTGTGAGGAGAGTTATCGCATGAGCACGTTCACCCCCGAGAAGGCATCGGCCGATATCGGCGTGTACGGCCTGGGAGTCATGGGCGCAAACCTCGCCCGCAACCTGGCCCGCAACGGCTACGCGACCGCCGTCTTCAACAGGACCCAGGCTCGCACCGAGAAGCTCATGGCCCAGCACGGCGACGAGGCGACCTTCATCCCCGCGTCCACGCTCGAGGACTTCATCGCCTCCCTGCGCACCCCGCGCGTCGCCATCATGATGGTCCAGGCCGGCCCCTCGACGGACGCCGTCATGGAGCAGCTCGCCGCACTCATGGACGAGGGTGACATCATCGTCGACTGCGGTAACTCCCTGTTCACCGACACGATCCGCCGCGAGAAGTGGGCCGCCGAGCGCGGCCTGCACTTCGTGGGCGCGGGCGTCTCCGGCGGCGAGGAGGGCGCCCTGTGGGGTCCCTCCATCATGCCCGGCGGCACCCCGGCCTCGTACGACCGCCTCGGCCCCATGTTCGAGGCGATCGCCGCCACCTACGACGGCGTGCCCTGCTGCACCTACATTGGCGCGAACGGCGCCGGCCACTTCGTGAAGATGGTGCACAACGGCATCGAGTACGCGGACATGCAGGTCATCGCCGAGGCCTACACCCTCCTGCGCGAGGGCCTGGGCGCCACCCCCGCCGAAATCGCCGACATTTTTGCCGCGTGGAACGAGGGCGAGCTCAACTCCTACCTCATGGAGATCACCGTCGAGGTCCTGCGCCAGGTGGACGCCGAGACCGGCAAGCCCCTCGTCGACCTCATCGTGGACGCCGCCTCCCAGAAGGGCACCGGCAAGTGGACCGTGCAGACCGCCCTCGACCTGGCCGTCCCCGTCACCGCGATCGGCGAGGCGACCTTCGCGCGCGGCGCCTCCTCCGAGCCGGCTCAGCGCGCGGCCGGACAGACGCTCGCGGGCAACGCCTCCGCTCTCGTCATCGAGTCGGACGAGGCCCGGGCCGCGTTCATCGAGGACGTTCGCCAGGCGCTCTTCGCCTCCAAGATCGTCGCCTACTCGCAGGGCTTCGACGAGATCGAGGCCGGCGCCGCCGAGTACGAGTGGGACATCGACAAGGGTGCCCTGGCTCGCATCTGGCGCGCGGGCTGCATCATCCGAGCGGCCTTCCTCGACGACATCACCCGCGCCTACGAGGCCGACCCCGACCTGCCGCTGCTGCTGGCCGCCGAGCCGTTCGCGACCCGCTTCCAGGAGTGCACGCCCGCGCTGCGCCGCGTTGTGGCCCAGGCCGCTCTCGCCGGCGTTCCGATCCCCGTGTTCGCCTCGTCCCTGGCCTACTTCGACCAGATCCGGTCGACGCGCCTGCCGGCCGCCCTCATCCAGGGCCAGCGCGACTTCTTCGGCTCGCACACCTACCACCGGGTCGACAAGGAGGGTGTCTTCCACACCCTGTGGGCGGTGCCGGGTCGTCCCGAGGAACAGTGGTCCTGATCTGAGGACACGGAACACTTCGTAGCAGTGGGTGGGTGCGCCGCGGGCGCACCCACCCACTCTGTGTTGCAGCCCATACTTTGGGGTTCTTTCAGGAAACACGGTTACGCTAGAGGTACAACAATCCGCTGAAAGGGCGAATACGTGGCTACTAACAACGGACGGTCCGACTGGAACGACATCATCGAGCCTGGCGGCTCGGGCGCGTCGAGGCATGACGCTCTGCCCTCACGCCGTGCGGCGCGACGCGCTGCTTCGTCGCGCGCTTCCACGAAGGCTGCCACGGCCTCGTCGGCCGGTAAGAAGGGCCCGGTGAAGAAGAAATTCCGGTGGGCCAAGCGCATCGGGTTCTCAATTCTGACCGTCTTCCTGGGTGTGTTTATCGCCGGCATGGCCGTGTTCCTGTACCTCTACAACACGCTGACCGTGCCCGCGCCGGACGACCTGGCTCTCGCGCAGAAGACGACCGTCTACTACGCCGATGGCACGACCGAGATGGGCACCCTGGGTGAGATCAATCGTCAGATCATCGACACGACGAAGCTGCCCGACTACGTGTCCAAGACGATCGTGGCGTCCGAAGACCGCACGTTCTACACGAACAACGGCGTCGACCTGAAGGGCATTTTCCGCGCGCTCATCAACAACCTGCGCGGCGGCGCACGCCAGGGTGGTTCGACGCTCACCCAGCAGTACGTGGAGCGCTACTACATGGGCGAGACCACGTCCTACACGGGAAAGCTCAAGGAAGCCGTCCTGGCGATCAAGATCAACCGTGAGAAGTCCAAGGACGAGGTCATTGGCGCCTACATGAACACGATCTACTTCGGTCGTGGCGCCTACGGCATCGACGCCGCCGCCCAGGCCTACTTCGGCCACGGCGCGGACCAGCTGACCCTGTCCGAGTCCGCCCTCCTCGCGGCCGTCATCCCCGCGCCCTCCGCGTGGGACCCCGCCGTCAACCCCGACAAGGCGAAGGAGCGCTGGGAGCGCGACCTGAACCTCATGCTGGAGGACGGCTGGATTACTCAGGCGCAGCACGACTCCGCGGTCTTCCCCGAGACGATTGACCCCGATACGCTCAACAGCGCGTCGATGAGCGGCACGACCGGTTACCTGATGGCTCAGGTCAAGTCGGAGTTGATCGCCTCCGGCCAATTCGATGAGGACAAGATCAGCCAGGGTGGCCTGCGCATCACCTCGACGATCGTGAAGGAACACCAGGATCAGGCCGTCGCGGCCGCCGAGGGTATGAACGAGGTGGACGGCTGGGATCCCACGTACCAGCACGTCGCCCTGTCCTCGATGGACCCGGCCACGGGCGAGATCCTCGCCGAGTACGCGGGCGCCGACTTCGAGAAGCGCCAGCAGAACGCGGTCACGCAGGACATCGCGATGGCCGGCTCGTCCTTCAAGCCCTTTGCACTGCTTGCGAACGCGCGCGTGGGTGGCACCGTCTACGACACCTATTCGGGCAAGTCTCCCCAGTACTTCCGAGGCATGGGCACCCCCGTCATGAACGACGGCGGATACTCGTTTGGCAACGTGACCCTCGTGAAGGCGACCGCCTACTCGATGAACACGGTGTTCGTGGGCCTCAATGACGACGTGGAGCCGGAGAACACGCTGAAGGCGGCCATCGATGCGGGTATTCCCGAGGACACGGTGGGCCTGAACGAGGAGCTGCTCAACGTGCTGGGCCCCTCCTCGCCGCACAACATCGACCTGACGACCGCCTACTCGACGATCGCGAACGGTGGCGAGCGCGTCACCGCTCACATCGTCAAGAAGGTCGAGGACTCGAACAACAAGCTGCTCTACAGCGGTGACGTGGCCCCCAAGCGCGTGTTCGAGGTCGAGGAAGTTTCCTCCATCATGCCGGCACTCGAGGCCGTCACGAGCGGTGATGGTACGGCCAGCCGCGTCGACGCCTCGATTCCGCGACTGACCACCGCCGGTAAGACCGGTACCTCCTCCGATCAGCTGTCTGCGCAGTTCGTGGGCTTCGTGCCCGGCATGGTCACGGCCGTGTCGATGTACCAGTCCGACGAAGCGGGCAACTCGGTGCCGCTGGACGACGTGGGTGGCCTGAATCAGTTCCACGGCGGCGACTGGCCCGTGGACGTGTGGATCGACTACATGAAGCCCGCGACGGCGAACCTGTCGGGCGACGACTTCACGTGGAAGGTCGAGTCCAACCGCAAGGTGCACAACAACGCGCCCACGCCCGCGCCGAGCGCGACGAGCGAGGCCCCACAGTCCGCTCCGCAGCCCACCGAGACGCCTACCCCGACGGAGACCCCGTCCGCCGAGCCCACAGAGGGTTCGGAGAACGGCAACAACGGGAATAACGGCAACGGTTCCAACAACGGGAATGGCTCGAACAATGGGAACGGTTCCAACACCGGGAACAATGGCAACGGTTCCAACAACGGCAATACCGGGAACAATAACGGCGGCAACAACAATGGTGGCCGAAGAAACTAGCCGAGCGGCCTAGTGTCACTGCTGCGGGCCCCGAGGAGCATCCTCGGGGCCCGCAGTGCGTTCGCAGGAGTGTACCTATGCGGATAGGTAATGACGATGCGGATAGGTTATGAACATCCGGATAGGTTAATAACCTATCCGCAAGCGAATAACCTATCCAGATGCGTGCAACCTATCCGCATGTGAGTGCAGGAGTTCCCGCCATACGTCCTCTGCGACGGGGTGCGTCGCGCTTGCCGCGCTCCGGCAGGGGCCCGCACCGACGTGTCGTAGCCGAGCCTCAGGAATCGCATGCACAGCAAAAGGGGTGGCCCCCGCTCGTATGAGCGGGGGCCACCCCTTCAATCAGCATTCAACCGATGCGTGAAGCCTTCACTTCGCGGCGGAAACGCGGACCTTGAGGTTCGCGGACACCTCGGGGTGCAGGCCGACGGTCACCGTGTAGTCGCCAACGGCCTTGATGGGCGAGGCGATGATGACGCGACGACGATCGATGGTCTGGCCCAGCTGCTCCTTGACCGCGTCAGCGATCGCAGCAGCGGAGACGGCGCCGAACAGGCGGCCGGAGTTGCCAACCTTGCCGGAGATCTCGACAACGGCACCCTGGAGGGCGTCGCGCACGGCGCGAGCGTCGTCGATCGTGGCGATCTCGTGGCGGCGACGAGCAGCGGCGATCTGGTCGATCTGCTTCTGCGCGCCGGCGGTCCACTTGGCGGCGAAGCCGCGGGGGACCAGGTAGTTGCGGGCGTAGCCAGCCTTGACCTCGACGACCTCGCCGGCGTGGCCGAGGTTGGGGACGTCGTGGGTGAGGATCAGTTTCGTGGTAGCCATATCAGCTGTGTCCTTCCCTTATCAGCGGCCGGTCGTGGAGTAGGGCAGCAGAGCCATCTCACGCGCGTTCTTGACGGCGCGAGCGATCTTGCGCTGCTCCTGGGTGGAAACACCGGTCACGCGGCGGGCGCGGATCTTGCCGCGGTCCGAGATGAACTTACGCAGCAGAGCGGTGTCCTTGTAGTCGATCTTTTCGATCTTGGCCGACTTCAGCGGGTTGGCCTTCTTCTTGATGGGCTTGTTGCGAAGTTGGGGCTTCGCCATGATGGTCTCCTAGTGAATCCGGGCGGACTGTGCCGCCCCAAGCGTTGTGTCTTCGACGTGGCGTCCGGCGTAGGTGCCGGGGCGCTCGACTTTAGAACGGGGGCTCGTCGCCGAAAGAGGTGGCGCCGCCAGCGGGGGCGCTGCGCCACGGGTCCTCGGGGGAGCCGCCGGTCGGTGCGCCGTAGTTGGCGCCACCCTGGCCGTATCCACCCTGGCCGCCGCCGTAACCGCCGCCCTGCTGGGGCGCGCCCTGCTGGCCGCGGTTGTCGGACTGGTAGCCGCCGCCACCGGAGGGGGCGGTGCGGGTGACCTGCGCGCGTGCGCGGCGCAGG
This sequence comes from Actinomyces sp. HPA0247, assembly GCA_000411415.1. GTDB lineage: Bacteria > Actinomycetota > Actinomycetes > Actinomycetales > Actinomycetaceae > Pauljensenia. Next base: position 857,318 of record KE150450.1, read on the forward strand.
GAGGGGCCGACCTCGTCGACCTGCAGCTCAACGACCGTGCGACGTTCACCCTGCTGGGTGTCGTACGAGCGCTGGGTGAGGCGCCCCTGAACGATGACGCGCATGCCCTTACGCAGCGACTCGGCGACGTTCTCAGCGGTCTCGCGCCACACGGAGCAGCGCATGAAGAGGGTGTCGCCGTCGCGCCACTCACCGGCGTTACGGTCGTAGGTTCGGGGGGTGGAGGCCACCGTGAAATCGGCGACCGCGGCGCCGGACTGCGTCCAACGCAGTTCGGGGTCAGCGGTCAGGTTACCGATGACAGTGATGACGGTATCTCCGGCCATGTCGGCTCCTCGGGCTTAGAGGGTGTGGTGTCGGCTCAGTGAGCGTCGGGGCGCAGGAGCTTCGTACGGAGAATGGTCTCGTCGATGCCCATGCGGCGGTTGATCTCGAGAGCGACCTCGGGGGTCGTGGTCATGTCGATGACGACGTAGATGCCCTCAGAACGCTTGAGGATGTCGTAAGCAAGGCGGCGCTTGCCCCAGACGTCAACGTTCTCGACGGATCCGCCGTTGGCAGCCACGGGTGCCAGGTACTTCTCCATCATGGGGGCGACGGTGCGCTCGTCGATCGAAGGATCGAGGATCACCATCAGTTCGTAGTTACGCACGTTGGTTCCCACCTCCTATGGTCTTTACGGTCACGGACGGTCCGTGACAGGAGGGCGTTGCGTATGGCCCCTGGGGGCCTGCTGGACCGGCCGCGGGTGCGGACAGTCCAGCTACCCACTTTACACGGGTGGGAGCGTCTTCGCTAGGGCGTTTCCGGTCACGATTGGCGCCCTCGGGACGAGGCGTGGGCCCACCCCGCCGGGACGCCGAACCCCGCGCGAAACCGCGGGTGGGGACGAGGCCTGCCCCGGCCTCGTCGATCGGCTACAGCGAGCGCGCGCCGAGCCCGTTGGTGAGTGCCCGCATGCCCGTGTAGACCGCCGAGTAGGCGAGCCACACGAGCGCGAGTGCCAGCGATGGGCGCGCGGTGAGTGAGGCGGAGTGGGCGATGATCCACAGGAGGGGCGCGTACACGACCAGGTTGATGACGGCGGCGACGGCCAGGTAGCGGCCTCGGCCCGCGCCGATGAGGACGCCGTCGAGGAGGAAGACGTACCCGGCGACCGGCTGGAAGAAAGCGCTGACGATGATGGCGACGGTCGCGTCGTCGATGACGCCCTGGTCGTTCGTGAAGATGCGCGTGATCCAGGGCGCGGTGATCGCCAGGGCGACGCCGACGGCCACGCCGAAGCAGACGCCCCAGCGCGACAGCGTGCGCAGGAGCGGGCGCATGGCGCCGCGCTCGCCGGTGCCGGCCGTGAATCCTGCGAGCGCCTGGGCGGCGATCGCGAGCGCGTCGAGCACGTACGCGGCGAAGGTCCACAGCGTCCACACGATCTGGTGGGCAGCCAGGGCCTGGGTGGAGATCGCGGTGACCGCACTCAGGGTCGCCAGGAGGGCGACGCGCAGGGCAAGGGTGCGCACGAGCAGGGGCGCTCCCTCGACCGCCGCGCCGAACAGACCCGAGGTGGAGGGGCGCAGGCTCACTCCCTCACGGCGGGCGGCTCGCACGATCATCCACCCGAGGAAGACCGCCATGAGCGTCTGCGTGATCGCCGTGCCCAGGCCCGACCCCGCAACCCCCATGCCGAGCGGGTACATGAGCACCCAGTTCGCCACCGCGTTGAACGCCGCGCCCACAGACGCCGCGACCAGGGGAGTACGCGTGTCCTGCAACCCGCGCAGGGTCCCGGTCGCCGCCAGGACGACGAACATGCCGACGAGGCCGGGCGCGGAGGCGCGCAGGTACCCCAGTGCGTGCGGCAGCGTCGCCTCGTTCGCCCCCAGCCAGGTGAGCAGGGGAGAGGCGAAAACCGCTAGGAGGATCGCGGCGAGGAGGCCGAGGCCTCCCGCCAGCCACATGGCCTCGACCCCCGAGCGGACCGCAAGATCGCGCCGCCCGGCCCCCAGGTGACGCCCCGCCAAGGACGTCGTCGAGTAGGCGAGGAAGATGAAAAGCCCGACCGCCGTGTTCAGGACCGTCGACGCGACACCCAGGCCCGCCAGCTGCGGGGTCCCCAGGTGACCGACCATCGTCGAGTCGATGACGGTAAACAGCGGCTCGGCGATGAGAGCCCCCAAGGAGGGCAGCGCGAGCGACAGGATCATCCGCGTCGTGATCGTCGGCGTCGACGAGGCCGGGGCCTCCTCACGCTTCGACGGTGAGGTCGGGTCGCTGGGTCCCTGTGTGCTCGTCATGACACGCTCCGATTTTCTTATCCACAATGTGTGCACAGGCCTGTGGAAAGCCGTGCACGGGGAAATTCTAGACGGCCCAATGAATGACAACGATGTGACTGTGATGAGCATATCTGCCCTGACAGATCGGTCATTTCACGTTGTGCACAGGCGTCGTCGGCGTTGTGCACAGGTTATCCACAATATGTGCACATGCCCGTGCACAGCGCCGGTCGCGCAATCTCCTACAACGCGTTAGTCTTCGCCTGAAGGCCCTCTATCCACAGGGCTTCAGGCCGCGCTCGCGGCACTCAGCCCGGCCCCGGCCTCGTCCCTACACGCCCGCGCACCCGAGAGGATCACGATGTCCGACGACCAGTTCGACCGCGTCCCCCCACAGGACATCGACGCGGAGATGAGCGTCCTCGGATCGATGATGCTGACGACCGAGGCCGCCAACGTCGTGTCCGAAATGCTGCGCGGGCAGGACTTCTACCAGCCCAGCCACGAGACCATCTTCGACACCATCGTCGAACTCAACGGCCGCGCCGAACCCGCCGACGCGATCACCGTCGCCGGCGAACTCAAACGCGCGGGCCTCCTGTCGAAGGTCGGCGGCGCCGCCTACCTGCACACCCTCATCGCCTCCGTGCCCACCGCCGCGAACGCCGCGTACTACGCGCGCATCGTGCGCGAGCGGGCCATCATGCGTCGCCTCGTCACCGCGGGCACGCGCGTCGTCCAGCTCGGCTACGCGGACGCCGGCGGCGACGTCGACGAGATCGTCGACCAGGCCCAGGCCGAGGTCTACGCCGTCTCCGACGGGCGCGAAACCACCGACTACGTGTCCATGACGCAGATGAGCTCCGACATCCTCAACGCGCTCGAAGACATCGAGAAGAACCAGGGCAAGCTCAACGGCGTGCCCACCGGCTTCACCGACCTCGACGAACTCACCCAGGGCCTGCACGGCGGCCAGATGATCATCGTCGCCGCCCGACCCGCCATGGGTAAATCCACGCTCGCCCTGGATTTTTGCCGATCGGCGTCCATGAAGCACGGCATCACCTCGCTCATCTTCTCGCTGGAAATGAGCTCGCAGGAAATCGCGATGCGCATGCTCTCCGCCGAATCCGGCGTACGCCTGTCCAAGATGCAGGCCGGCAAGATGAGCGACGTCGACTGGCGCAAGGTCGCCGAAACCACCTCGCGCATGAGCGAGGCACCCCTGTACGTCGACGACTCCGCGAACATCACCATCTCCGAGATCCGCTCGAAGTGCCGCCGCCTCAAGCAGCAGGAAAACCTCGGCCTCGTCGTCATCGACTACCTCCAGCTGATGACGAGCGGCCGCCAGGTCGAGTCGCGTCAGCAGGAAGTCTCCGCAATGTCGCGAAACCTCAAGCTCCTGGCCAAGGACCTCGATATTCCGGTCATCGCCGTTGCGCAGCTGAACCGTAACTCCGAGGGCCGCACCGACCGCAAGCCCATGATGAGCGACCTGCGTGAATCCGGGTCGCTCGAGCAGGACGCGGACATCATTATTCTGCTGCACCGCCCCGACTACTACGACAAGGAAGACCGCCCCGGCGAGGCCGACATCATCGTTGCCAAGCACCGCGCCGGCGCGACCGCGACCGTCACCGCCCTCTTTCAGGGCGACATGGCGCGCTTCGTCAACTACACGGGACGCCCCGAGCCCGGCGGCGGAGAGTAAGGGCGGTTTGCCCGGGCCCCGGTGGTGCGGGCCCCGCCTGATCTCCGGCCGCCGCGTGGCTGGTGTGTTTTGGTCTGGCCGCTGTGTGTGCCGGTGGGCGGCGGCCCGCCCGCGAGCCGTCCGCGCAGCGTGTTGTTGCTTGGGGCGCCGCCGGTGTTCTGGGCGCCGGAGGGCCCGACTCGTCGGGCCGGGCTGCTTTGTGCGCCCGTGGGCGGCGGCCCGCCCGCTCGCCGTCCGCGCCGCGAGCTGCGCTCGGCGCGTCGTCTCGAAGCCCGGCCAGGCCCCGCCGCCGCCCACGGCCGCCGCAGCCAGGCCCTCCGGACCCTCCGGCACCCTCCACACCAGTGGCGCCTGTTTGCTGGTGGCTGGTTCGGCGCGTTTTCCGCCCTGGCCCTGCGGCCGCCCACCGGCACCGCAGCCAGGCCCTCCGGCCCCTCCGGCACCCTCCACACCGGCGGCGCTTGTGTCGCTGTGCGTGGCTAGCGCGCTCACCGCTCACCCCCTAGCAATTTCGCATGCAATTCCCCCACGACTCTTTCAAACTATGAATTTGTGGTGTTGGAATTCCAACGTTTTCAGACTTTGTTGAAACTTCACCCAATCGAATTGCATGCGACTTTTGCTTGGTGCGCTGTCTCGGAGCCTGGCCAGGCTCTGCGGCCGCCCACCGGCACCGCAGCCAGGCCCTCCGGCCCCTCCGGCGCCCTCCACACCGGCGGCGCTTGTGTCGCTGTGCGTTGCTAGCACGCTCACCGCTCACCCCCTAGCAATTTCGCATGCAATTCCCCCACGACTCTTTCAAACTATGAATTTGTGGTGTTGGAATTGCAGCGTTTCTGAGCATTGTTGAAATTTCATGCAATCGAATTGCATGCGAAATTGGGGGAGGGGCGCGTTGGTGGGGCGAGGTGCGTGTTGGTGCGTGACTTTATTCGCCCTGTGTGGCCTATTGGTGGTGAAAGCGATACAAAATTCTCCCTGCTGGCGCAAAATGCGTCGAAAATGGGTATTTCGGGCGTGCTGGGAGAGTTTTGTACCGGTTGGGCTCGCCGAGGCTGCGAGCCGGGAGAGTTTTGTACCGACACCGGCCCCGCGTGCGGTACAAAGTTCTCCCTGCTTGGTCTGGTGGTGGGTGTGAGCGCGAAAAAGTTCTCCCAGCGCACGAAAAATGCCCCAAAAATGGCGTTTTATGGCCTGCCGGGCGAGTTTTTTCGCGAAAACACCGTAGTAGGGGCTGCGCTGGGCGAACTTTGTCGCGGGTGAGCCTGTGAAGGCCCCGCGCTGGGCGAACTTTGTCGCGCATGATGCCAGATGTGCCCCGTGCTGGGAGAGTTTTGTACCGGGGCCCGCCATGGCCGCTGCCCCCGCCGCCCGGCGTGCCCGTCGGAGTCAGGCTTGGTGACCTGCCCGGGCCAGGCGCTTGGCGCGCACGGAGGAGACCAGCCAATCGGCGCTCAGGCACGCCAGCGCCACCCACACGACGCCCATCGCGATCCAGCGGAAGGTGGGCACGGTCTCATGGAAGATGAATACGGCGACGAGGAGCTGCAGGGTCGGGCCCAGGTACTGCAGGAAGCCCATCGTCCCCAGGGTCAGTCCCCTTGCTGCCGAGGCGAACATGATGAGCGGGATCATCGTCAATGCGCCCGCGCCCACCAGGAGGGCCAGGTGAAGGGGCCACGAAAACCCGGAGCCGTCGGAAGACGCGATGGCATGGAAGGACGTGGAGGACGTGGCCACCAGATAGGCGTAGTAGCCGAGCAGGAAGGGTGAGACCGCCGCGGTTTCGATCGCCATGCCCGCGAGCGGGTCGACGCGCGCGGCCACGTCCTTCTTCACCAGTGAATACAGGCCGAACGTCAGCGCGAGCGTGAGGGAGACGATGGGGACCGCGTGCTGGCCGATGACGAGGATGATGACGGCGATGATGCCGAGGATGAGGGCGAGCGTCTGGATCGGGGTGACTCGCTCGCGCAGCACGATGAGTCCCAGCGCGATCGTGACGAGGGGGTTGATGAAGTAGCCGACTGCCGCGTCGGTCGTGTGTCCGGCGAGGACCGCGTACACGTACACCGACCAGTTGACGACGACGAGCGCGCCCGCGACCGCGAGGCGCCACAGGGCTCCGCGGTCCGCGATGAGTGCGCGCACCTTCCCGAGCGACCCCGTCACAGCGAGCGCAACCACGCAGAAGAACAAGCCCCAGACCGCGCGGTGGACGATGACCTCAACGGCGCCGGCGGGGGAGAGCAGCGAGAAGTACAGGGGGAAGAAACCCCAGATCACGTAGCAGGAGACGCCGAGGGCGAGTGCGCGTGGATCGTTCTTCTGGGTGCTCATGCTCCCAGTGTATGAACATCGCGGGGGCAGGCGCCGACGAGGGAATCGCTGTGATCACCTGGCGAGAAAGCGTGAGGGGCTGTGTCCCCCGTAATAAGGGCGGTCTCGTCGATGCCGAGGACCACGCTCAGGGCCTCCAGGTAGCGTTCCTGCTGGCTCTCCTCGCCCGCCCGGCGCGCGAGCACGGTCGGGTTGTGGATGAGTCGCGCGGCCAGGTGGCGCAGTGCGCGGGCCGCGTCGTCGGTCGAGAGGGGGGCGTCGCTGAGGCGGTCGATCTCCTCCTCGACGATGCGGAAGACGCGCGAGCGCAGGTGTCGCACGACGGGGTCCATGGAGCGTGCGCCGAGGCCGCGCTCGAAGGAGGTGACCTCCTCGTCGATGATGGTGCGGGCGCGCGTCAGCGCGTCAGCATCGGCTGCCGGGACCGACGCCTGGATGGTCGGCAGGTCGATGAGGGTCACGTTTGGCAGCGAGGCGACGGAGCTTTCGGTGTCGCGCATGAGCGCGAGGTCCAGGACGACGGTGCGCCCGGAGGCTGCGGCCATGTCGCGGGTCAGGATGGGGCTTCCCAGCCCTCGGCAGGTCACGACCAGGTCGGCGCGCTCCAGAGCAGAGGGCAGGTCTGCGGCATCAACCCAGCCGATGCCTCGTCCCTGAGCGAATTCGCGGGCGCGCCCAGACGTCGAGTAGACCGACACGTCCGATGCGCCGAGCGCGTTCAGGGCGCTGACGGTCGCCCCCGCGTAGGCGCCCGTGCCGACGATGAGCACGCGCGTGTCCTCCCACGGTCCCAGGTGATCGGCAGCCATGTCGAGGCCGACGGCGACGACCGAGCGGCCAGCCCCCGCCAGCCCGGTCTCGGTGGCGACGCGGCGCGAGGTGGCCGAGGCCCGCTCGGCGGCGCGTCCCAGGTCGCAGCTGAGGGTCCCGTCCTCCCAGGCGGTGCGCGCGGCGCGGCGCATCTGCCCGGCGATCTCGCGCTCGCCGATGACCATGGATTCCAGGCCGGATGCCGTCGCGAAAAGATCGACGAGGCCGGCGCGGCCCCACAGGTGCCGCAGCTGTACGTCGGCGCGCGGGGTGCCCGAGGCGGTGGCGAGCTCGCGCTCTACCGCGTCCTTGAGCGCGTGGGGGTCGGCCGAGGCCGGAGCGTCGACGTAGATGGTGACGCGATTGCAGGTGCGCAGGACCATGACTCCGCGCACCTGCGCCAGCGAGCGCATGAGGGTAGGGCCGAGGTCGGTCGCTCCGGAGAGCCGGGCGATGTCGTCGAGGGGGGCGTAGCGGTGGTCCGCGGAAAGCACATGAATAGTCACAACGCGTCCATTTAAGGGCACCGTCTTCTCGCGGGCAGAGGGGCGAAGCTATTTATGTTGGTGACGCCGTGTCATTTCGATATGTCGGTGAAATAAATGGCGCACTCCCGCGGATAAATAGGCGTAAAGCCAAGCTATTCCATGCTTTTGCGACGTGTGAGAAATTGTCTTGAACTAGACTGGAAAACGACGGAAACGCGCGAATTAACGCACGAAAACATCATTAAATTAAGGGAGACACATGACGACGCCCCCGCTGATCGCCGCCCTCACCGGGCAACGCGGGAACACCCCCGTGTGGTTCATGCGTCAGGCTGGACGCTCCCTGCCGGAGTATCGCCAGCTGCGCGCCGACGTCGGCCTGCCCATGCTCGAGGCCTGCCTGCGGCCCGACGTGGCCGCCGAGGCAACGGTGCAGCCCGTGCGACGCCATGGCGTGGACGCGGGCATCTTCTTTTCGGACATTATGGTCCCCCTGCGCTTGGCCGGTGTGGGCGTCGAGATTGAGCCGGGTGTCGGCCCGGTCCTCGACCACCCCTATCGAACGCGCGAGAGCATTGATGAACTACTGAGCCATCACTACGGGGAGGGCTCCTGGACCGATTCCACCGGGCGCACGCGCGACTGCGCCGACGGGGCTCAGGCGGTGCGCGACGGCGTCGCAACGGCGGTGCGCGAGCTAGGATCCACCCCGCTCATCGGCTTCGGCGGCGCCCCTTTCACGCTGGCCGCCTACATGGTCGAGGGGCGTCCCTCGCGCGATCACATGGCTGCGCGGTCGCTCGCGGCGTCGGACCCGGGCGCGTGGGACGCGCTCATGACCTGGTGTGCGCGGGTGAGCGCCGACTTCATCACTGCTCAGGTCGAGGCGGGGGCCAGCGCGGCGCAGCTCTTCGACTCGTGGGTGGGCTCCCTCTCGCCTCGTACCTATCGCGAGTCTGTTGCGCCGTACTCGCGCATGGTCGCACAGCGCGTCGCGGGTGCCGTCAGCCCGGTGACGGGCGAGCGCGCCCCGCTCATCCACTTCGGCACGGGCAGCGCCCCGATCCTGTTCGATATGGCCGAGGTCGGGGCCGACTGCGTGGGCGTCGACTGGAAGACGGACCTGTCGTGGGCCATTGAGCAGGTGCCTGGAAAGGCCGTACAGGGAAACCTGGACCCCGCGCTGTTGCAGGCCCCGTGGCCTGTTATCGAACAGGCTGTTCGAGATATTCTGAACGCGGGACGGGCTGCCCCCGGGCACGTCTTTAACCTCGGGCACGGCGTGCCGCCCACGACCGACCCCGACGTGCTGACGCGCATCGTCGAGCTGGTGCACGAGCTGGGGGAGGCCCGATGAGCGCGCTCGACGCCATCCCCACCCACCCCGGCGCGGTCGTTGTCGGTGGAGGCATCGCCGGCCTCGTGAGCGCGTGGGAACTGGCCCGCGCGGGCGTGCGCCCCCTCCTGATCGAGGCGCGCGGCTACCTGGGCGGCCTCATCGCCCGCGGCACGGTCGGCGGAGCGAACGTAGACCTGGGCGCGGAAACATACGTCGTGCGCGGCGCCGACACCTCGTCGATCGTGGACGCCCTGGGGCTGACCTCGGTCGAGCCCGCCGGCTCGGGCGCCCGCCTCTACGCCCCCGCCCTGCGCGGCGGCTGGGAGCTGCGCCCCTTCCTGCGCGACTCGTTCCTGGGAATCCCGGCTCGCCCGGACGCGCCCGACTGCGCCCGCGTGCTCGGCGAGGCCGGGGTGCGCCGCGCCCTTGAGGATCGCTCGATGGGCGGCGGCGTCGGCATGGACGAGGCCGGGGAGACCCTGGCCGGTTTCGTGACCGCGCGCATGGGGCAGGCCGTGCTGGAGCGCTCGGTGCGGCCGATCATCGCGGGCATCTACACCGCCGACCCGACCATGTTGGCGACCGATACGGTCGCTCCCGGACTGCGCGCCGAGACCGCCCGTCACGGGTCCCTGACCGCTGCGGTCGCGGCGCGTCTGGCCGCCGCCGGATCGCGCCGCACCCCCGAAGCCTGCGTTGAGGGCGGCATGTTCGTTCTCGTCGACGCGCTGCGGGCCGCCATCGAAGAGGCGGGCGGTACCGTCCTGACCCGCACGGGCGCGTTCGCGATGACGCGCGAGGCCTCGGGATGGACCCTCGAGTGTGGGCCGACCAAGCCCGGGCCCACCCCCGGAGCTGAACCCGTGCCGAGCGGGCCGGGCGTGAGCGTGACGACGGAGCGCCTCGTCCTCGCCTGCAGCGCCAGCGCCGCACTGCGCCTGCTGACCCAGGCGCGCATCCCCGGCCTCGTGCCCGATGTGAGCGTTCCCGAGGGAGCGCCCATCGCGCGCCTCACCCTGGCCGTGCGCGCCCCCGAGCTGGACGACGCGCCCGTCTCCCAGGGCCTCCTGGTCGCGCCCGCTCCCGCCGACGAGCGGCCGGTGGTGGCCAAGGCCCTGTCCCACCTCAACGTCAAATGGCCCTGGCTCGCCGACCAACTCCCGCCCCACACGCACCTGCTGCGCCTGTCCTACGGGCGCCTCGGCGAGGCCGAACCCGACGTCACCGTCGAAGGCGCCCTGCGCGATATCCGCACGCTCACCGGCGTGGACATCGCGCCCGAGGCTGTCACCGACCACCTGCTCGCCCGCTGGAACGGCACGCTCCCGCCCCTGCCCCCCGAGTATCGCGGGCGCGTGAGAGCACTCGAGGAACAGGTGCGCCCCTTGGGCAGCGTGGCGCTCACGGGCGCCTGGGTCGCCGGAACCGGCATCGCCTCCGTCGTCTCCCACGCACGCACGGGCGCGAAAGGACTGCTATGACCACGCGGACATTCGTTCTGGGAACCAGGGGATCGTGCCTGGCGCTCGCCCAATCCACCACCGTCGCGCGGGCGATCGAAGAGGCCGGGGCTCGCCTCGGCGAGGACGTGCGCGTTCAGCTGGAGGTCGTGCGCACGCACGGCGACGTGTCCGCGGCACCCCTGGCGGCGCTCGGCGGCGTCGGTGTGTTCGCCGCGCAGCTGCGGCTCGCCCTCCTCGGAGGAGAGTGCGACCTGGCCGTCCACTCCTTCAAGGACCTGCCCACCGCCCCGACGCCGGGCCTGCGCATCGCGGCCGTCCCGCAGCGCGAAGACCCCCGCGATGCCCTGTGCGCTGCCGACGGGGCGACCCTGGCATCCCTGCCGGAGGGTGCGCTCGTCGGAACGGGCTCGCCCAGGCGCGCCGCCCAGGTGCTCGCCGCGCGCCCCGACCTGCGCGTCTGCGACCTGCGTGGCAACGTCCCCACGCGGCTCTCGCGTGTGCGCGGCATCGACCTGGGCGCCGACGCGGGCACTGCACCCTCCGCCCTCGGCACGGGCGAGCGTCTCGACGCGGTCGTCCTCGCCCTCTCCGGGCTGCGGCGCATCGGCCTCGACGCCCACGCCACCGACGTGCTCGACCCAGCCATCATGATGCCCGCCCCCTCGCAGGGCGCCCTCGCCATCGAAACGCGCGACGAGTCGGACCCCCTCCTGCGAGCCCTCCTTGGCGCCCTTCACCATCGGCCGACCGCGCTCGCGGCCAGCGCCGAGCGCGCGGTCCTCTCCGCCCTGGGCGCGGGGTGCGCGGCACCCGTCGGTGCCTTTGCCCGCGTGGACGAGGCCTCCTCGACCCTCCTGCTCGACGCGCGCGTCATGAGCGTCGACGGGCGCGAGCGGGTCGAGGCGAGTGGTGCGCGCGCGCTCACGGACTTGGTTGGTCGCGGCGAGGCGGCCCGACTCGGCGAGGATGTGGCGCGCCAGCTGCTCGACGGCGGCGCCGCCGAGGTCACCGACCTGGGAGCGACGAAAGCGCCGAGGCAATCCTCGTGAACGAGCCCTCAGTGAGCGCACCCTCAGTGAACGTGCAGTTGACCGGGCGGCGGATCCTCCTGACCCGCGCCAAGCAGGAGGATGCCATCGCGCGCGCCCTGCGCCGCGCCGGGGCGCAGGTGGATGCTCTCGCCCTTACCATGTCGACGCCGCTGGAGTCTGCGCAGCTCGACGCGGCCCGCGACCGGCTCGCTGACGGCGCGTACGCGTGGGTCGTCTTCTCCTCCTGGAGGGCCGCGCGGGCCGTCGTTTCCGCCCTGCCGCAGGCGCGCTCGCGCGGCACGCGCATCGCCGCCGTCGGCCAGGCCACGGCCCAATGGATCAGCGACCACGCGGGCGTGAGCGCCGACCTGATCGGGGCTGGATCCGCCGCCGCGCTGCTCGAGTGCTTCCCTGCCCCATCCTCTGACGAGCGCCCGGTCCTCATCCCCCGGTCGGCGGCAGCGCCCGACACGCTGCCGGACGGGCTTCGCGGCCTCGGCTGGAGCGTCGAGGCCGTCGACGCCTACACCACTCTCCCCGCCGATGCCGGGGATATTGACGCCGATATCGCGGGGAATTTTCGCGCGGGTCACTACGACGCAGCGGTGCTCACCGCCTCCTCCCAGGCGCGCGCCCTCCCCCCGCTCCTCGGCCTGCCGCCCCCCTCAACCCGGGTCGTGACCATCGGCGCACCCACCGCCGCCACCGCCAGGCGTCAGGGGATCGCGGTCGCGGCCCAGGCCTCGTCCCCCACACCCGATGCCATCGTCCGCGCCCTCACCGACGCCCTGGCCCGCCCCACCCACGCCGACGCACCTGAAGAAAGAGACTCATGACTACCGTCCCCGAATCCGTCACCTCCTACCTCGCCGAGGCCGGGGTGGACTCCTCCCCGATCCCGACGATCCGCCCGCGCCGCCTGCGCTCGACCCCCGCGATGCGTGCGCTCGTGCGCGAAACCCACGTCGACCCCGCCAAGCTCATCTGGCCCGTCTTCGTGCGCGACGACATCGACGAACCCCGCGAAATCGCCGCAATGCCCGGCCAGTACCAGCACACGATCGACTCGCTGCGCCGAGCCGCAGCCGAGGCCGCCGAAGCGGGCGTGGGTGCCATCGACCTGTTCGGCGTGCCCGCCCGCCGGGACGCGATCGGCTCCCAGGCGTGGGCGGAGGACGGGATCCTCAACCGCGGCCTCGCCGCCGTGCGCGCCGAGGTCGGGGACGCCCTCGTCGTGTGCGCGGACACCTGCCTGGACGAGTTCACCGACCACGGGCACTGTGGGCTCCTCGATTCCGAAGGCGGCGTCGACAATGACGCGACCCTGCCGCTCTACCAGGCGATGGCGATTTCCCAGGCGCGCGCGGGCGCGCACATGGTGTCGCCCTCGGGCATGATGGACGGCCAGGTCGCCGCGATCCGCGCCGCCCTCGACCAGGCGGGATACGCCCACGTCGCTATCCTCGCCTACTCCGCGAAGTACGCGTCCGCCTACTTTGGGCCCTTCCGCGAGGCTGTCGGTTCCACGCTCAAGGGCGACCGACGCACCTACCAGCAGGATCCCGCGAACCGGCGCGAAGGCCTCTTCGAGGCGCTGCTCGACGCGGCCGAGGGCGCCGACATGCTCATGGTCAAGCCCGCCGGACCCTACCTCGACGTGCTGGCCGACGTTGCCGCCGCCTCCGACATCCCGGTCGCCGCCTACCAGGTGTCCGGCGAATACGCGATGGTCGAGGCCGCCGCCGCCAATGGATGGATCGACCGCACCCGCGTCATCGACGAATCCCTCACCGGTATCTTCCGCGCGGGCGCCGACTCCGTCCTCACCTACTGGGCCCTCGAGGTCGCCCGCCGGGCCCGCTGAGTGCGCTGAGCGCGCGTACCATAGCAACAATCCGTTTTTCTTCGATGAAGGTAGCCGTGACTACTAACGAAACCGCATTCTCCCAAGCAAAATCCGTGATCCCAGGCGGCGTGGACTCGCCCGTGCGCGCCTTCGGTGGCGTCGGCGGCACCCCGCGCTTCATCGCGAGCGCGAGCGGCGCGCGCGTCACCGACGTCGAGGGACGCTCCTACGTGGACCTGGTCGGGTCGTGGGGTCCGGCGCTGCTCGGCCACGCGCACCCCGAGGTGGTGGCAGCCGTCCAGGAGGCCGCCTCGCGTGGCCTGTCCTTCGGTGCGCCGACCGAAACTGAGACGCTGCTGGCCAGCGCCGTGCGCGAGCGCGTGCCCTTCGCGGAGCGCGTCCGCTTCGTGTCGACGGGCACCGAGGCGACGATGACGGCGATCCGCCTGGCGCGCGGCGCCACCGGGCGCGACCTCATCGTGAAATTCGCCGGCAATTACCACGGCCATTCCGACGGCCTGCTCGCTGCCGCCGGGTCGGGTGTCGCCACGGGCGGCCTGCCCGGGTCGGCCGGCGTCCCCGAGGCCATCACCGCCCAGACGATCGTCCTGCCCTACAACGATGTTGACGCCCTGCGCGCGTGCTTCGAGCAGGTGGGTGACAGTATCGCCGCCGTCATCTTCGAGGGCGCCCCCGCCAACATGGGCACGGTCCCGCCCCACCCCGGGTGGAACCGCGAAATCCGCCGCCTGTGCACCGCGCACGGCGCGCTCATGATCCTCGACGAGGTCCTCACCGGCTTCCGCGTCGACCCCGCCGGCTGGTGGGGCCTCGAGGCCGTGGCCGGGTGGGTTGATGGCGCGCCCGCGGGCCGCTACGGCGCCGGTTTCATCGACGCATCCTCCGTCGAGCATGCCGACTGGGTACCCGACCTCGTGACCTTTGGCAAGGTCGTGGGCGGCGGCATGCCCCTGGCGGCCGTCGCCGGGCGCGCGGATGTCATGGACCTGCTGGCTCCTCTCGGCCCCGTCTACCAGGCGGGCACGCTCTCGGGCAACCCTCTGGCCACGGTCGCCGGCCTGCGCACCCTCGAACTCGCTGATCAGGGCGTGTACGACCGCGTCAACGCCTCGGCCCAGGAGATCAGCACGATCGTGTCGGACGCGCTCAGCGCTGCGGGCGTCGCGCACCGCGTCCAGCGCACGGGATCCCTGTTCTCCGTCATGTTCGGCGAGGCCGCGGCCTCCTCGGGCGTGTACGACTACGACCAGGCGCGCGCCCAGGAGGCGTGGCGCTACGCCCCGTTCTTCCACTCGTTCCTGTCCTCGGGTGTGGCCCTGCCGCCCTCGGTGTACGAGGTGTGGTTCGTGTCCGGCGCTCACGGCGAGGCGGAGCTGGAGGCTATCGCCGCCGCCGCTCCGGCCGCCGCGCAGGCTGCCGCCGCCGCTCAGCCCGAGTAATCGACCGCGTCGCGTCATCTGCGGCGTGAACGGCTCAGGGGTGGGGATCCTGGTGGGTCCCCACCCCTCGTCTTTTCCGTCGGTGGGTGGTGATGGGGGTTTTGCACTACACGAGGCCCTCTGACGGCGTGTCGCCGGCGTGTCGCACCCTCATGTAGTGCAATTCCCCCCGCCCCGCAGGCTGTCTGAGGCGGCGCGGTGCTACAAGGACGAGGGCAAGGGGGCGGTGCCTTAGGGACGAGGAAAACAAAGAAACCAAGAAGCCAAGAAGACAACGAAAAAGCGTGACACCTCTGCGGTGTCACGCTGGCGGGGGTGGGGCGCGCGATGCTCACGCGCCCCGCATCAGCTCAGGCGCGAGTGCGTGCGATCGAGAGGATCGCGGGGGAGACGATCAGGGCGGTCAGGGCGATAACGACCGCGAAGACGACCGACGCGACCGAGGCAACCTGCAGGGCGGCGAACACGCCGAGGGCCGCGAGGACGACGATGAGGGCCACGAGCACGGAGGCCGAGGCGGTGGCCTGGGACATGGTGGGAGCGGTTTCAGCCTTGACGATGTTGTTCATGGGGTTCTCCTTGAGAATGTCTTCGCGCGGAAACGCGAAGCGCGCCCCGCACGCCAGCGTGTGTGGGCCTTGTCGGCCCGTGTCGCCCGGGTGAGCGACGGTATTGAAAAAGGGAGGTGACTCGTGGTCGCCCCCCTTGGTGCAGTCACAATGCTACGCCGATTTCACCGATCGGTCTATACCTCGCAATCCCTTGTAAGGCATGGCACAAGCATCGTAAAAACCAGTTAAAAAGCAGTTGTGTCAACGAAAAAATTATGTGTGAGATGAGTGAGGAACATGCTGTTTCGTGCAAGTGTGCCCGAGTGGAAGCTCCACCCGGGCACACAGTGTCACTCGGCTCGTGCCACATTCATGGCTTGGAGGCCCTTTGGTCCTTCAATCGCCTCATATTCGACCTTCTCGCCCTCTAGAAGAGTGCGTCGCCCAGACTGGCCGATGATGTTTGAATAGTGCACGAAGACGTCGCCGGATTCGTCATCGGGAGTGATGAATCCGAAGCCTTTGGCGTCGTTGAACCATTTGATGGTCCCGGTAGCCATGGGCCCTCCTTCGTGTTCGCCCCAACGCTGGGGTACCGTTCGGCCCCGTCTGCGGAGCCGACATGGTCCCGTCGCCCCTGCCCGGCAATATTGCCCCCGGACTGGGCGTGCGGAATCACACTAATACGGTACCGCACTCGCAGCCAAAATGTGGCTGACCTGCGTAATCGTGATGAAGAAGTTTTTGGGGTGATGGCGCTACTTGTCCCCACTTAGACGAACCGGAACGATGGCCTGCACGTCCTCGCCTTCGAAGTCCACGCTCCCGATCGCTACGTCCACGCCAAAGACGCGCGCGAGGGTGTCCGCGTTCATGACGGAGGAGGCGGGACCGACCACGGCCTCGTGCGTGGAGGAGAAGAGCGCGACCTGGTCCGCGACGCGCAGGGCGTGCGCCGGGTAGTGCGTGTTCATGATGACGGCGAGGCCTCGGTCCCGCACAAGGCGCTCGAGGAGTCCCAGGACGATCAGCTGGTTGCGGAAGTCGAGGCCGGTCTCCGGCTCGTCGAGTACGAGGACACGCGGGTCGGCAACGAGGGCGCGGGCGATGAGGATCATCTGGAACTGGCCGCCCGACATGGTCGCGCAGGGCATCTCGGCCAGGTGGGAGGCGCCCACCTCGTCGAGGACGTCGCGGGCCATGCGCTCCTCGCGTGCTCCGGGCTGTGCGAGGGTGCGCATGTGCGGGGCTCGCCCGACCATCACCATCTCGAGGCCGGTGAGCGCCACGTTGGATGCGTTGCGGGCCTGCGGCACGTAGGACAGGACGCGGCCCAGCGCGCGGGTCGACATCGACGAAATGGGGGTGCCGTCGATGAGTGTGCGCCCGCTGTCCCACTTCTGCAGGCCGATCATGGTGCGCAGCAGCGTCGTCTTGCCGGCGCCGTTGGGACCCAGAATCGCTAGGAGCGAGCGTTCGGGCACCTCGAAGGACACGTTCGTCAGGATCGGGGAGGGGGCACCCGGATAGGTGAAGGTCGCGTTCTCGACGCTGATCATCGCGCTCCTCCCGTCCGGCGCAGCAGCACGATAAAGAAGGGTGCGCCGATGATGGCCGTCAGGATCGAAATAGGAATTTCCGAGGCCGACAGGGAACGCGCGAGCGTATCGATGACGATCATGAGGGCCGACCCGAGTAGCAGTGAGACCGGGATGACCGCGCGGTTGTTTTGCCCGCACAGCATGCGCGCGCAGTGCGGCACGAGCAGGCCGACCCAGCCGACCTGCCCGCACATCGAAATGACCGAGGCCGTGATGACCGTCGAGGCGACGATGAGGATGGCGCGCATGAGGGAGACGTTGACGCCGGCTGAGCGGGCCTCGTCCTCTGAGAGGGAGAGGATGTTGAGCTGCCAGCGCAGCGCCACGATGACGACGATGCCCGCGATGATGAAGGGGGCGCCCAGCGCGATCTGGTGGTAGGTGACCGCAGCGAGCGAGCCCATCAGCCAGTAGGTGATTTCGGGGAGCTGACTCGTGGGGTCGGCCGTCAGCTTGAGGAGCGAGAGGACCGCGTTCGCCAGGGCGGAGACAATGACGCCGCCGAGCACGAGCGTGATGACATTGAAAGAACCCGTGCGCGTGCGTGAGATCGCCGTCGTGAAAGCCATCGTCGCCAGGCCCGCGACGAGCGCCGCGGCCTGCACACCGATCAGGTTCCAGTCCAGCAGCAGGGCGATGACCGCGCCGACGCACGTGCCAGCCGCGACGCCCAGGGTGTCCGGCGTGGCCAGGGGGTTGGAGAACAGCGACTGGAAGGAGGCGCCCGCGACGGACAGGCCCCCGCCGATCAGGATCGCCACGATGATGCGCGGCGCTCGCAGGTCAAAGACGACGGAGTTGACGCGCGGGGGCACCGCCGGGCCACCCCAGAACCTCGCGCGCAGCGCCGCAACCACGTCCTCCAGGGACACGGAAAAACGGCCAATCAGCATGGCTGCCACCGCGCACACGACGATGAGGGCGATCAGTGTGGGGACCACCCACACGCGCAGTCGCCCATTCCTGGTCAACACAGACTTCATGATGTCCTCTCCCCGACGCACAGCCGGGCGTTTCGCGCACAAGGTGCCCCGGCCTCGTCGATAGGGGAGACGAGGCCGGGGACAGGTATCAGGACGCGGTGTCCGGGTTGATGATGCGCTGGGCCTGCTCGTCCGTGAGCGTGAAGTTGTACATCTTCTGGTAGTAGTCCTTCGTCATGGCTACGAGGTCAACGTCGGAGAACTGCTCCGGGTAAAGGGACGCTCCGATCCAGTTGGCGACGATGGGAGCATCCGGGTTCGGGGTGAACCAGTTCCACATGCCCAGGCCGGTGGAGTAGACGCGGCCGGACTTCACCGAGCTGAGGGTGGAGAAGTCCACGCCCTCGACCGAGTTCGTCAGGACGGTGTTGGCCGTCATGTTCGACATGCCCTTGCCGGTGACGAGGAGGACCTGGGGATCCCACGTGAGAACCTGCTCGAAGGTGACCGGCGTGTGCGAGGTGTCGGTGTCGCGCGAGACGTTCGTGTAGTTCAGAGAGTCGGCCCATTCGTTGGTGAACCAGCCGTCCTTGCCGCCCGCGACCGCGAGCTGACCGTCCGCCGCGCCCATGAGCACCATCGTCGAGACGCGCTGATCCTCGGGAACCTTCGCGGTGCGCGCGCGGGCGCCGGCGACCAGGTCCTTGCCGAGCGCGATCTTGTCGGCCATGTGCCCGTCCTCGTTAAAGACGTCCTCGAGGAGCTCCATCCACTCTGTGTACGTCTCCGACGGGTTCCCCATCGTCGTGAAACCAACGGCCGGGATGCCCGCCTTGCGGAACATTTCGCCGTGTTCCTTGTTGAAGGCGTTGTAGAAGACGACGTCGACGTTCAGGTTGAGCAGGGCCTCGGCGTTGAGCTCGCCCTTGTCGTAGTAGCTGGTGTCCACCTGCATCATTTCGGGCGCCATCTCGGCGGCGATCGTCTGGCTCATGGCCTTGACGCGGGCGGCGCTCATGCCCACCAGGTAGGGGGCCTTGCCGTCGAAGTAGGCCAGGTAGGTGGACTCGATCGGGATCTGGTCGATGGCGACGCGGGTGATCTTCTCGGGCAGGACGACCTCGTTGCCCGCGTGGTCGGTGATCGTGCGCGTGGACGAGGTCGTGGCCTCCTGGGTGGTTTGCTCCGGCTGGGCGGTGGTGGAGCCTGTACCGCCCGCGCAGGCGGTGAGGGCCAGGGCGGCGGTGGCCAGGATGGTGGTCAGGGTGGCGAGATGGGTCTTCATCGCGTCCTCTCGTGTGTTGTGGATTACGAGGGAAATGCTACACAAAATTAGGTGCCCCTCACAAGGGTGAGTGTGGCATTATGACACGGTGTTATTTCCTTGGTTTCTCACGGGTGTTGTTGGCGCGTGAGGTGCGGTCCTGGCCTCGTCAATCCCCTCGCGGGGAGCGGGACGCAAATGTGCATGCCCGTTTTTATCCTGGTGGCGATAGGTAGAAGCGTGCGGAAGGAGCATCATGGCTGCGGAGCTTGATCTGGAGCGTGCCCTCGTCATTGGGGTCGCGTCGAGTGCACTGTTCGACCTGAGGGAGTCCGACGCGGTGTTCCGCGAGCAGGGGGAAGAGCGGTATCGCGAGTATCAGCGCGAGCATCTCGATGACGTGCTCGAACCGGGCGTCGCGTTTCCCTTTATTCGTCGCCTCCTCGACCTGAACGACCTGTCGGATCGGGAACGCCTCGTGGAGGTCGTTATCCTCTCGCGTAACGACCCTGAGACCGGGATGCGGGTCATGCGTTCCGTTGCGCGTCACGGATTGGACATTACGCGCGCTATCTTCATGCAGGGCCGTGCCCCTTATCGCTTCATGAAGCCGCTGCGCATGTCCCTCTTCCTCTCCGCGAACGAGGATGATGTGCGCGAGGCGATCGACATGGGATTCGCGGCGGGGCACGTCGTTGGGTGCGCCCAGCCGGATGACGGAGATACCGACCTGCGTATCGCCTTCGACTTTGACGGCGTGCTGGCCGATGATTCGGCCGAGCGAGTGTTCCAGAGTGAGGGTCTCGAGGAGTATCAGCAGAATGAGAATGCCCTGGCCGAGGTGCCTCTCTCCCGAGGTCCGATGGCTGATTTTCTGGAGAAAATCAACCGAATTCAGGGGATCGAGGAGTCGAAAAGTCTGGATGATCCGTCAGGGTATCGGCGCAGGGTGCACGTTGCTGTCGTGACGGCTCGGAGCGCCCCGGCGCATGAGCGTGCGATCAACTCGATTGGGCAGTGGGGCCTGCGCGTCAACGATGCCTTCTTCCTCGGCGGCATCGACAAGGGGCCCATCCTGGAGGTGCTGCGCCCGCACATCTTCTTCGATGACCAGCGCCGCCACGTGGAAGGAGCCGCGCTCTCCACCCCGAGTGTCCACATCCCCTTCGGTGCGATCAACAGGCAGTAGGTGTCGGGGCCTGGGAGACTAGACGCATGAGCTCATCCGCGCGCGATGCCCGCCGCCTCACACCCGTCGAGGTGGCGACTGCTGGCGCGCTCTCGGGCCTGGCCGTCACCTTCGGCCTCATCGCCGCCGTGACCCCCGTCTTCCAGCTCCTCTTCCAGGTTGCCACGGCCGTCCCCCTCGCGATGGTTTCCCTCACGCACCGGCCTCGAGCCGCGGTCGCAGCCTTCGCCTCGACGATCCTCCTCGCCGTCGCAGTCGGCGGCGTCGCCACGGCCGGCCGCTCCTTCCAAGCTGCCCTCGTCGGCCTCATCATCGGCTTCCTCCACAAGAAACGCGCCTCCTGGCTCCCCGTCTCCGGCGTCGCCGCCGGCCTCGGCGTCCTGTGGGGCATCGGCACCGGCATCGCCTTCTGGATCCTGTCCGACCTGCGCACCCTCGGCCTCGAAAGCATCCAAAAGACCCTCGACGGTTTCCTTAAGCTCATCGGCCACATCCCCCATTCCGGCGGCTTCGTCGACGCGGGCCACCAGCTCGGCCAATGGTTCGTCGACTGGTGGTGGATCTGGATCCCCATCACGCGCTTCATCGGCGTGGCCTTCCTGGTCCTCGCGGCCCGGTGGCTCCTCGGCGCCATCCTCAGCCGCATCTCCCTCGACGCGGGCTGGGACCCGCTCCTGGACGTGACCGCCCGCTCGGCGGACCCGCGTGAAGGGGTCGAGGCCTCGTCCCCCCTGCCCCTGACCCTCACCGACGTCGACTTCACCTACCCGGGCGCCGACCATCCCGCCCTGAGCGGTGTCACCCTCAGCTTCGAACGCCCCGAGTACACCGTCGTCGTCGGACACAACGGGTCGGGCAAATCCACCCTCGCCCTCCTCCTCGCGGGCGCTGAACCCGGCTCTGGGACGCGTGAGGGTGGCGGGGTCCTCGGGGCTGTCGGCGGGACCGCTCTCGTGGGGCAGCGCTCCGAACTCCTCGTTCTCGGACAGAGTGTCGCCGAAGACGTCACCTGGGGCATGAACGCCACGCAGATCGCCGGCCTCGACCTCGACGAGCTGCTCGCCAGTGTTGGCCTCTCCGGCCTCGCCGACGCCGACCCGCGCTCCCTCTCCGGCGGTCAGCTCCAACGCCTCGCGCTCGCGGGCGCGCTCGCGCGCTCCCCGCGCCTGCTCATCTCCGACGAATCCACCGCCATGATCGACCGCGCGGGCCGCGCCGAGATGCTCGACCTCCTCGCCTCCCTCCCCGCGCGCGGCATCGCCGTCGTCCACATCACCCACGACCCCGCCGAAAGCGCGCGCGCCGACCGCGTCATCACGATTCGTAGCGGGCGCATCGTCTCCGACCGTTGCGCAGGGGAGGGGAGCGTCGCCGCGGATGGGCTTCTCATCGACGAGGCCGGGGATCCTCCCGCTTCCCCCGCCCCCGCCGCGTCGGGCCTGCCTGCGTCTTCCATGGCGGGCGCGCCCGCCCTCATCAAAGCAGCCCACCTGTGGGCCGACCGCGTCGCCCACACCTACGACCTCGGCACCCCCTGGGAGAAGCCGGTCCTGCGCGACGTCAGCCTCATCCTCGATCCCGGCCAGGCCATGCTCATCACCGGGGACAACGGCTCGGGCAAGACGACGCTGTCGCGCGTCCTCACCGGCCTCCTTGTGCCCACCTGGGGGCGCGTCACCCTCGGCGGGCGCCCCATGGAACGCTGCGTCGGCGATGTCGCTCTTTCCATGCAATTCGCGCGCCTCCAGCTCCAGCGCCCCTCCGTGCGCTCCGACATCCTCGCCGCCGCAGGCTACGGTCCGCGCGTCGGCACCGGCTCCGCCCACCGCAAGGGCGCGATCACCCGCGAGGCGGGCGACCGCATCGTCGCCGAGGCCATGGAACTCGTCGGCCTCGACCCCGCCCTCGCGTCGCGCGGCATCGACGACCTCTCCGGAGGGCAGATGCGCCGCGTCGCCCTCGCCGGCCTGCTCGCCTCGCACCCGAGCGTTCTCATCCTCGACGAGCCCATGGCGGGCCTCGACGCGGCCTCGCGCGACCTGCTCATCTCCGTCCTGGACGAGCGGCGCCGGACGGGCCTATCCATCCTCGTCATCTCCCACGACCTCGAAGGCATGGACTCCCTGTGCGACACCCACGGCCACCTCGCCGAGGGGGTGCTCTCATGATCGAACCGCACTCCGCCTGCGGGGCTACCGGCCCCGGCGGTGGCGCCAGCGAGGGCCGGTTCTCGAGGACCCCTCCCGGCCTCGGCGAAGGAATCCCGCGCCCGAAGCCGCGGCGAAGCACGGGCTTCACCCTGCCTCGACCCCTGCCCTGGGCGACGCCGCTGTCGCGCGCCTGGCCCGGCACCCTCATCGCCTGCTGGACCGTGCTCACCACGTGCGTGATCCTCTCGCCGCGCTGGTCGACGCTCGCGATCGTCGGTGGCCTCATCGTCGTCGCGTCGCTGATTATCCGCCTGCCTCTCAGCGTCGCGCCGCGCCCACCCCTGTGGATGATCTCCGGATTTATTGGCGGCTGCATCGGCGCCTGGCTGGGCGATGGACTCGAGCTGTTCCTGCGAGTCTCTACCCTGGCGCTCGTCGTCCTGTGGGGGTCGGGCCTCATCGCGTGGGTAACGCCGACCGCGGCGCTCGCCGCCGCGCTGCGCTTCTTCCTCACGCCGCTGCGGCTCCTGGGAGTGCCAGTCGATCAGTGGTCGCTCGTCATGGCCTCCGCCCTGCGAGGCCTGCCGATGCTGCGTGACCAAGCGCAGGCGGTGCTCGATACCGCCAAGCTGCGTCTCGGCCAGGATGTGGCCACCCTGTCGCTGCGCGGCTATGCGCGCCTGAGCGTCGACGTCATCACCGCGATCCTGTCCGCCACGTCACGCGGCGCCGCCGAAACCGGGCGGGCCATGTCCATGCGGGGAGCCATCGAGGCGCATGATGGCGCGGGTCGTGGCGCGCGCGTGCGGCTCGGTTGGGTGGATGCCGCTGTGATCGCTGCGAGCCTGTTGGGTGTCGCTGGCATCGTTGCGTGCAGGTTGATGCTGTAGGTTATCGCTGCTGTTTTCGGTGAGATTGCAGCGTTTTCTGGGCGGAGGGCGAATTCGTGTGCCCTGGGTCATACGGCGCTGATTTGACGCGGGGGGTGTGATGCCCCTATTCTTTCTGGGTACGCGCGAGTGGCGGAATAGGCAGACGCGCACGGTTCAGGTCCGTGTTCCAGTGATGGAGTGGGGGTTCAACTCCCCCCTCGCGCACGATGAAACCGCAGATCCTTCGGGATCTGCGGTTTTTGTTTTCCCTGGTTGTGGCTTGTGGCCCCGCTGGTGTTCCGGGCGCCGCGTGGGGCCGGGCTGCGCCATGGGCGGCGGCCCGCCCGCTCGCCGTCCGCGCTGCGAGCCTTCGGCTCGGCGCGTCGCCTCGAAGCCCGGCCAGGCCCCGCCACCGCCCACTGGCACCGCGGCAGATCCCTCCGGCGCCCTTCACACCGGCGGCGCTGTGTCGCTGGAGTGTGCTTGTGTGTCGGCTCGAAGCCCGGCCAGGCCCCGTGCCTCGAAGCGTTCCCTATCCTCAGTTTCGCATGCAATTCCCTGACACCTGCAGTTCGTCACTTAGTGAAAAGCCTGGAATTTCAACGATTACATTTCAAAGCATGAAGTGTGCGTGGGGGAATTGCATGCGAATATGTGCCGATCAGGCCCCGCCGCCGCTCACGGGTACCGCAGCCTGGTCCCTCTACTCCCTGTGGGCGTCATGGGGGTCTCGCGTGTTGAGTTTTTGGGGTGCTCGGGTGTGTGTTGTTACAAACGTCGTCAATCCAAGGTGTTTTTCGTGTGGATTTCTGCCCCGTTGTTACGAACGTCGTCAATCCGGGTCAAGTCCTGTGGAGTGGTGTAATCGTTTTGTGTCCTTCGGGGTGGGTTATGCGCTGAGTTGGAGTGTGGGTTCCTCCTGTTGGGTGGGTTGGGGTGTGAGTCGTGATTTGGTGAGGATGTCGAGGCTGAGGTAGCGTCGGCCTTCTGCCCATTCGTCGTTTTGTTCGGCGAGGACGGCTCCGACCAGGCGGATGATGGCCTGGCGGTTGGGGAAGATCCCCACGGAGTCGGTGCGTCGGCGGATTTCGCGGTTGAGGCGCTCATTGGGGTTGTTGGACCAGATCTGGGTCCATACCCCGGTGGGGAAGGATGCGAACGCGAGGACGTCTGCCCTGGCTTGATCGAGGTGGTCACACACGGCGGGGAGCTTGTCGTTCACGTAGTCCAAGAGCCGGTCGTATTGAGCGTTGACTGAGGCGGCGTCGGGCTGGTCGTACACCGAGTGCAGCATTGCTTTGACGGCGGGCCATAGCGCTTTGGGGGTGACGGACATGAGATTCGCGGCGTAGTGGGTGCGGCATCGTTGCCAGGCGGCTCCGGGCAGGTTGGCGGCGATGGCCTCAACTAGGCCCAGATGGGCGTCGCTGGTGACCAGGCGCACGCCGGTCAGGCCTCGGGCGACTAGGTCAGCGAAGAACTCATTCCAGGCTGGACCGGTCTCGCTGGTGGATACGCGCACCCCCAGTACTTCGCGGTGTCCGTCATTGTTGACTCCGGTGGCAACTAGGACCGCGCACGAGACGACGCGCCCTCCTTCGCGCACTTTCATGGTCAGTGCGTCAGCGGCGACGAACGTGAAAGGCCCAGCGTCGTGGAGGGGGCGATGGCGGAACTCGTCCACGTGTTCGTCCAGGTCGGCTGCCATGCGTGAGACCTGGGACTTGGACAGTCCTGTGATCCCCAGGGTTTTGACGAGCTTGTCCATGCGGCGCGTGGATACTCCCGCTAAGTAACAGTCAGCGACCACTGTGATCAAGGCGCTTTCGGAGCGTTTGCGGCGCTGCAACAACCACTCTGGAAAGTAGGTTCCTGAGCGCAGCTTGGGGATCGCCACGTCAATGGTGCCGACCCTGGTGTCCAGGGGCCGGTAGCGATACCCATTGCGCCTGGTCTGACGCTGCGGGTCTTGTTGGCCCCACTGGGCCCCGCACACGGTGTCAGCGTCCGCTGATAACAACGCGTTAATCACGTGCTGGAGCAGGGAACGCATCAAATCCGGGGACGCCTGGGATAACGCCTCGCCAAGCAGGCCAGCAGGGTCGATAATATGAGGAGCGGTCATCGTTGTGCCTCCAAATCATTTCGAGTCAGAAGTAGAGAGCTTTCTCGAAGGATCACACGGTGACCGCACCCATATCAAACGGGCCGACCACCACACGGTTACACCACTATGCGGGACACTACTTCAATCCGAGGGCTTTTTCGCTGAAAATGGCTGTTTTTGGGCTTAGATTGACGACGTTTGTAACAGGGGTCCTCGTGAGGCGATATGAATTGCGTTGGTTTGACGACGTTTGCAACGTCGGCCGCCCACTGGTCGCCCGGCCAGGGTCCGCCGCCGCCCACGGGCACTGTGGTCAGGCCCTGTCGGCCAGGCCGCCCGGTTGCCTGAAACTGCCATCGCCTTTGCGGGTGAGAAATTGGCTGTTTTGGCGCAGTTTTCGGGTGCAGAGGTGATGGTGGTTTCAATGGTTGCTGTTCAGGGGAGTGCAGTGGTGTTGTCGGTTTCAAAGTCGCCACGTTGTCGCGCCTCGTGCGCGAAAAAGTTCGCCCTGCGTGGTCTGATGGTGGACGTGAGCGCGAAAAAGTTCGCCCTGCACGCTTAAAACACCCCAAAATCGGCGTTTTTGCGCTTGCTGGGAGAACTTTTTCGCGGAAGAGCCGCTGAAGGGGCTGTGCTGGGAGAACTTTTTCGCGGAAGAGCCACTGGAGGGGCTGTGCTGGGAGAACTTTTTCGCGGAAATGCTGCTGGAGGGGCGGTGCTGGGCGAGTTCTTTCGCGCCAATCGGCCCTGCGCCCAGGTCTTGTAGGCGACGTGGCGCACGAGGCTGGCTGCGGTGGGGGTTTTGCAGCATTAGAAGCTGGTTGGCGGCGTGTCGCCGGCGTGTCGTACCTCTAATGACGCCATTTCCCCCGTTTCGTGGCGGCCCGGCCGCGCCGAGCGCGGCAAGCGCGCGAGCGCCCTCTCGGCGGACTTCACCCCAGAGGGCGCGCAGGCGTTCTTCGACTACCACCAGCAGCAGAAGGAGAAGGAACATGAGCGCAGCGCTCGACAGGCTGAAGCAGCAGAACGAGCCCGAGCAGTCGTAGCAGCAGCTCGGCAGTCCGGAGACGATGGAGCTGTTGACCTCGATCCTCGCCGCCGTCGAGGCGCAGAACACGAGGATTGCCACGCCGGCCGAACAGCAGAAGAAGCTCGCGGGGTTCGTGAAGGTCATGGACGAGGAGACGACGAGGCGGGCGGAGCGGATCATCGCCGCGACGGCGAAGCTGGAGGCGCGACAGCTCTGGTCCGCCGCCACCGCGATGTGCCTCGTTCTCCTGCCGGTGGCCGTGGTCATCGCCGGTCTTTGGATGGGCATCGCCGGGCTCATCATGGGTGTTCAGTGGGCGCTGGACGTGGACGGGAGCGTGTGGCTCGGCATCGGCCGGTGGCTCGTGGTCGGCGCTGGCCTCGCCGGGGCCTGCTACGGGCTCTTCGTGTCCGTCCGCTGGGTTGCGGGTCTCGTTGAGACCTGGAAGGGCCGCAGGATGCCGAAGTGGCCCCGCTGGCGCAAGAGGTGATCACGCCTCACGAGGGCAAGCGCGCGCAGCGCGTGCGGCAGCGCGACAACTGGAGATTAGGTCAGCGACTGCTGTATAGTTCAGCGCATGCTGACCATTGCTTCGCGTCTCGACGTCATGAACCGGCTCGGCCGGGCCATGGCCGACCCGACGCGTTCCCGGATCCTGATGTCCCTGCTTGACGGCCCGAGCCACCCCGCCGTGCTCTCGCGCGAGCTGGGGCTGACCCGATCGAACGTGTCCAACCATCTGACCTGTCTGCGCGACTGCGGCATCGTGGTCGCCGAGCCCGAGGGGCGGCAGACCCGCTACGAGATCGCCGACCCGCACCTGGCCGCGGCGCTGACGGCACTGGTTGATGTGACCCTCGCCGTGGACGAGAGCGCGCCGTGCATCGACCTGGCCTGCTCGGTGCCGGGCTGCTGCGCCGCGAGCAGTTCGGGGGGCGCCTCGTGAGCGCCGCCTGCGGCTGCGACGAGCCGACGACCAGCCCCGCGGACGAGGCAGAGGAGACAGAGCGCCCGTGGTGGCGTGATCCCGGCCTGGTCGTGCCGATCCTCTCCGGCGTCGCGTTCGGCACCGGCCTGGCGCTGGAGTGGTCGGGGCTGCACATCGCGGCGCTGGTCGCGTTCTGGGCGGGCCTGCTGCTGGGCGCGTACACGTTCGTGCCCGGTGCGATCCGGAATCTCGTTGTGAAGCGCAAGCTCGGGATCGCGCTGCTGATGACGATCAGCGCCGTGGGCGCGGTGATCCTCGGCTACGTCGAGGAGGCGGCCGCGCTGGCATTCCTCTTCTCGATCGCCGAGGCCCTGGAGGACAAGGCGATGGACCGCGCCCGCGGCGGGCTGCGCGCGCTGCTGAAGCTCGTGCCGGAGACCGCGACCGTGCTGCGCGACGGGACCTCCGCCTCGGTCCCGGCCAGGGAGATCGCCGTCGGCGACGTGCTGCTGGTCCGCCCTGGCGAGCGGGTCGCGACCGATGGGCTGGTCCGCTCGGGCCGGTCGAGCCTGGACACTTCGGCGATCACCGGTGAATCGATCCCGGTCGAGGTCGCGCCCGGAGAAGCGGTGTCGGCGGGCGCGATCAACAGCGCCGGCGTGCTGGAGGTCGAGGCGACCGCCGCGGGCACCGACAACTCGCTGACCACGATCGTGGAGCTGGTAGAGCAGGCCCAGGCCGAGAAGGGCGACCGAGCCCGGATCGCTGACCGGATCGCCCGCCCGCTGGTGCCCGGCGTGATGATCCTCGCCGTCCTCGTCGGCGTGCTCGGGTCCCTGCTCGGTGACCCGGAGACCTGGATCACCCGCGCCCTGGTCGTCCTCGTCGCGGCCAGCCCCTGCGCGCTGGCGATTGCGGTGCCCGTCACCGTGGTCTCCGCGATCGGCGCGGCGACCAAGTTCGGCGTCGTCATCAAGAGCGGGGCTGCCTTCGAGCGCCTCGGCGGTATCCGGCACCTGGCCGTGGACAAGACCGGCACTTTGACACGCAACCGGCCCGAGGTAACCGCCATCGTCGCCGCCCATGGGTTCGACGATGCGCAGGTGCTTGCTTGGGCTGCCGCCGTGGAGCAGCACTCGACGCACCCACTCGCCGCCGCTATCGCTGCCGCGGGCCGGGGAACCCCCGCCGCGCAGGACGTGGCCGAGGAGGCCGGGCACGGCATCGGCGGCCTGGTCGACGGCCGCAGGGTGGCGGTGGGCAGTCCGCGCTGGATCGACGCCGGTCCGCTCAAGGCCCGGGTCGAGGACCTGGAGGCCGAGGGGCAGACCTGCGTGCTCGTCACCGTCGACGGCTTCCTGGCCGGGGCGATCGGCGTCCGCGACGAGCTGCGCCCCGAGGTCCCCGAGGTCGTGCGGACCCTGCGCGACCAGGGCGTCGAGGTGAGCATGCTCACTGGCGACAACTCCCGCACCGCTGCTGCGCTGGCGAAGCTGGCCGGGATCGGCGACGTGCACGCCGAGCTGCGTCCCGAGGACAAGGCTCGTATCGTCGCCGGGTTCTCGGAGACGTCGCCGACCGCGATGATCGGTGACGGCATCAACGACGCGCCCGCCCTGGCCGGGGCGACCGTGGGCATCGCGATGGGCGCGACCGGCTCCGACGCCGCGATCGAGTCCGCCGACGTCGCCTTCACCGGCCACGACCTCGGCCTCATCCCGCAGGCTCTGCGCCACGCCCGCCGCGGCGGCAGGATCATCAACCAGAACATCGTTCTGTCCTTGGCGATCATCACTGTGCTGCTGCCGCTGGCGATCACCGGCGTGCTCGGCCTGGCAGCGGTCGTCCTCGTGCACGAGGTCGCCGAAGTCGTCGTCATCGCCAACGGACTGCGGGCTGCGCGTGCCCGCAAGCAATAGGTGTTCCGTCCAACGCCATAACTCAGACATGCGCTACGAGAACCCTCTCTACCTCGCCGAGGAGGCCGCAGCCCTGGACCTGATCGCGGACGGACGCACTGCCCTCGACGCTCATCAAGCAGCTGAGCCAGGATCGTGCGCTCGCGGAGGCTGACACGCTCCTCCTGACGATCCCCAACCAGCTTGGATTCGAGGAGAACTGGTCGATCATTCGCAACTTCGCGGAGTACGTCGCGCCCGCCCTCGGGTGGGAGCCGGCGCGTCCTGGCGTGGTGCCGACGGGCTACGACGTCGACGAGGCCGTGGCCGAGTAACGGGGAGCGGGATCGCGGGTGGTGCCTGGGCGTTCGTTCACGTGGGCTGCACAAACGTGACGTTACCAAGCGTCAGCAAGAGTGACTGAACGCCTGCACCCTCAAGGAGTGCAGGCCCGCCGACCGCGCAAGCATCAAGCCGGGGTGGGGGCATTGAGAAGCCCCACCCCGGTTTCACTTTTTGTGTGCGCTGGCATACACTGGTCGGACACTATCCAAGCAAGACGATGAGGTCTTCACATAATGGCTCGACGCTCCAAGGGCGCGGTGTCAATCAATCCGCGCTCCGCTCAGAATATGTCCACGCGACCGGCAGATTTCTCGAAGAAGAAGCAATCAATTTGCCCGGCCAAGGTGTTTGGCGCCGTTGCGGCGCTGGCGTGCATTGTGACCTGCCTGTTCGTGCAGTTGCCCGGCCTGGACGTGGCCGGTACGCGCATGTTCGGCATTTTCCTGGCGGCGATTCTGCTGTGGGTGACGGAGGCGGTGCCCTTGGCGGGCACGGCGGTCCTCGTCATTTTCTTGGAGGTCTTGTTCATTTCGGACCACGCGCTGCTGAGCGTGGGTGAGGGTGCACCGGCGTACACGAAGTTCTTCGGTGCCCTGGCTAACCCGGTCATCATCCTGTTCCTGGGCGGCTTCATGGTGGCCGACGGCGCCGCCAAGTACAAGCTGGATCGTGCCCTCTCGGCGGTTCTCCTCAAGCCTTTCATGGGCAAGCCGCGCCTGACGGTCATGGGCGTCATGCTGATCACCGCGATCATGAGTATGTTCATGTCGAACACGGCGACCACGGCGACGATGTTCGCCGTCATGATGCCCGTCATCATGGCTCTGCCCGAGGGCAAGGCGCGCACCGGTATCGCCCTGTCGATCCCGGTGGCCGCGAACGTCGGCGGCATGGGCACGCCGGTCGGCACGCCCCCGAACGCGATCGCCCTGGGCGCGCTGGAAAACGCGGGTGTGAAGGTGACCTTCCTGCAGTGGATGCTCGCGGCCGTCCCGCTGATGCTGGTGCTCCTGGCCCTGTCGTGGGCGTTCATCGCGTGGCGCTACATCCCCACGGACGCCAAGTTCAACATCGACACGTCGGCTCGCTTCGAGAAGTCGCGCAGCGCGATCATCTTCTACTCGGTCGCAGGCCTGACGATCCTCCTGTGGATGACGGAGTCGCTGCACCACATTTCCGCCAACGTCGTCGGCTTCCTACCGGTCGTGGTTCTCCTCATGACGAAGGTGATGAGCGGCGACGACCTGCGCGCCCTCGACTGGCCGGTGCTGTGGCTGGTCGCCGGTGGTATCGCGTTGGGATCGGGAGTGGCCGCCACGGGCCTCGACAAGTGGATGCTCGGCTCGATCCAGTGGGCCTCGATCCCCGGCGTCCTCCTGATCTTCGTATTGGCTCTCGTGGGCTGGGTGACCTCGAACGTCATCTCGCACTCGGCGTCCGCGAACCTCCTGATCCCGATGGGTATGGGCCTGGCGACGACGGTGTCCACGAGCGCCGCCGAGATCGCCATCGTCATCGCCCTGGGCTGCTCGCTCGGCATGTGCCTGCCGATCTCGACCCCGCCGAACGCGATCGCGTACTCGACGGGCACGACCCCGACCCGCGAGATGGCAATTGTCGGCATCGTCGTCGGCGTCATCGGCATCATTCTCCTGGCGTTTGTTGCGCCGCTGACATGGGGATTCATCGGGGTGATGTGACGTGTCCGGGGACGAGGCCATGGCTGGTTCGGGGGGCGCGCGCCCCCGGCCGGGGCTGGCCCACGGGTGGACGCAGGGGCCCGCGGCGGAGGACGCCTCGGTGCTGGCCCGCACGGACGTGCGAGCCGGCGGTCACCGAGTCGGACATCCGATTCACCTGCTGGTGTGCGGCGACGATTCGCGCTCGATTGCAGCTCCCGTCACGAGGGACTTGGCGCACGCCTTCCCGGGCCTGTGCCTGGACCGCGTTGACGGAATCGAGGACTTGGCCGCGTATGACGCGAGCCTGAATCCGGGCGATCACGTGCTCATGGGCCTGGTGACTTCAGAGGTCGCCGATATTGATGCGCTCATTGATCGGGCGGGGACGATCCCGGCGTTGCGTCGCATGCAGTGGGTCGTGGTCACGGATCGCTCGGAGCACCGGGACCTCGTGCGGTGCATACAGTCGGACGCCCTCGCTTCGGTGTTGAAGTCCCCGTGGACGGTGCCACTCCTGGCGGGTCAGGCGTATTCGACGATGGTGCGCTACCTGCGCGGGTGCGGCTATTCGGACAGGCAGATCCGCTCGCTGATCGCTGATCCGCCGCCGTTCGCCGTGCAGGGCCCGCTCCTGGAGGGCTTGGACCGCGACGAGCACGAGGTTGTCATGGAGCTCCTCGCGGGAGTCGAGCGCGTGCTCGGCCAGCGGCCTCGGCTCATCGTCCCCGAGGGGATCCAGCTGGTGACTCAGGGCGAGCCGGTGGGTGCCGTCTACCTGGTGCTCGACGGGCAGGTGTCGCTGCACAGGGATTCGGCGCAGGGCGAGGTCCTGGCGCACCTGGCCTCGTCGGGGCCGCTCATCGGCCTCGTGTCGCTGGCCCGCGCGGAGGACGCGTTCTTCACGGGCGAGACGGCGACGGAGGTGACGCTTGTGCGCCTAACGACCGAGCAGCTCCAGATCGTCATCTCCGAGGACCCGTCGATCGGCGCGACCCTGACGGCGCTCGCGATCCGCTCGCTGACGCGCCGCCTCATGCGCGCCGAGGACCTTCACCTGCAAAACGCGATGCTCGCCGAGGACCTCGAGGCCCAGAAGGAGGCCCTGGCGGCCACGCTCGAGGACCTGCGCGCCACCCGCGCCGAGCTGGTCGAACGCGCGCGCTTCGCGATGCTCGGCGAGCTGAGTGCCGGCATCGCCCACGAGCTCAACAACCCGGTGACCGCCCTCGTGCGCGCCGCGAAGCACCTGCACGAGGATGTCGACGCGGCGCTCGCGGCACCGGCCACGGCCTCGTCGAGGGAGGCGATGGCCCGCGCCCTCACGGCGCCGCCGCGCTCCACGTCGGTTGAGCGCGCCCTTATGAAGGAGCTGCTGCCCGTCGTCGGTGACCGCACGCTCGCGCGTCGCCTCGTGCGCGCGGGGGTCCAGGGGGCGGACGGCGCGCGTGCGCTCGCGCAGATACCGGGCGGCATCGACGCGTACGAGGCAGGGGCGCGCCTGGGCGGGTCCCTGCGCTCGGTGCTCGCCGCGGGCGATCGTGTCATCGAGCTGACCCAGTCCCTCAAGGGCTACGCGCGCCCGGACGCCGAGGACCTCAAGCCCGTGGACGTGCGCGAGGGCATTGATGACGTTCTGCGGCTGACCGCCCACAGGGTGCGCGGCATCCGAATCGACTGCGACTACGAGGACGTGCCGCCCGTGCGCGCGCACCCGGCGAAGCTGCAGCAGGTGTGGACGAACCTCATCGTCAACGCGGCCGAGGCCATCGAGGACGAGACCGCCGACCTGGTCGCGGCCGCCGAGGCCTCGGGCGGCGTGCCCGAGCTGCCCGCGCGCGGCGACGCAGAGGCTCGCATTCGCATCACCGTGCGCCCCACCCCCGAGGGCGTGGGCGTCACCATCCACGACAACGGCCCGGGCATCGACCCGGGAATCGTCGACAAGATTATGGAGCCCCACTTCACCACCAAGGCGGGGCGCGTCCGATTCGGCTTGGGCATGGGCATGTCCATCGTCCGAAGCATCATCGCCGATCATGGGGGCACCCTCGCGATCGACTCTCACCCGGGATCCACGATCATGCGGATCTCGCTGCCCGCCCAATCACACGAGGAGGAATCATGACCCTGACAATCCTGTCCCTCGAGGACGAAGCAGACGTGCGCGACGCGCTCGAACGCGATCTTGAACAGTTCTGGGACAAGATCCGGCTCGAAGTCGCCGAGGACGTCGACGACGCGTGGGCCGTCATCGACGAGATCGTCGAGGACGGGGACGAGCTGGCCCTCGTCCTGTCCGACCACCGTCTGCCCGGAAAGTCGGGCGTGGACTTCCTCGTGGAGCTCATGAAGGATGAGCGTTTCGGCGCGACCCGCACGGTGCTGGTCACCGGTCAGGCCGACCAGTCCGACACGATCCGCGCGGTGAACCAGGCGGGCCTGGACTACTACATCGGCAAGCCCTGGAACCCCGACGAGCTGCGCACAGTCGTGCGCGACCAGCTCACCGAGTACGTCCTGGAGACCGACGTGGACCCCCTGCCCTACGTGAGCGTGCTCGACGGCGTACGCATCATGGAGGCGATCCGCTAAACGGTATGCAAAGGGCCGCCGCGCTTGCCTTCATCGGTGAGCGCGTCGGCCCTTCGTGTCAGCAGTGGGCGTCTCAAGATGTCGGCTCGCACGACCACAAAGGGAGCGACTGCCAGTTATCTGGCGTGCCAGTCGCTCGCAGGGGGACAACGTCGGTGGCGGGGAATGTAGCGAGGACTGAGGGGAGGGCGGTTCCATCTCCCAGACCCATCGTGCGGGTGAGGTATTGGACGAGCGTGAGCTGATCGAAGCACTTGTTTTTCTTTGGTGACAGCTCTCTGATTCCGAGAATTTCAGCGTCTTCTGGAAGCTTCACTTGTCGCAGAGTGCGATTAAATAGTCGTCCCTGGTGTGCACAGATATTGCGGAGAATTCTGAGTATGTCGAGCCAGGAATTGACCTGTGATCGACTTAAGTGCAGAGAGTCAGCGATGCTGTCTTGGCAGTGAATTGGTGCCATTTCGAATAGCAGGGCAAGCTGCCCCCACTCGAGGATGTGCACTGCTACCCATATGGGCAGTTTACTTGCGTATTCACATTTATAGTGTTTGATGAAATCCTCTTGTGATCGACAGAGATTTCTATTGTAGGAGATAATCCATTTTCTATACTTATCGGTTTCGTGATTGTTTTCCTTATTGAAACCTGAGGGGCCTAGCTGAGGGGATGCAAGGTGGAGATAGGGGTCCTCTTTGCCAAGGGCGTAGCCGATGAGTGCACGTAATCCAACTTCGATCCGTGAGAGTTCTTGAAAAGTTGTCGCACGAAGTCGCTCATCGAATCTGTAGAGCGCTAATACCTGTTCTAGGTTTGTTTCGGGAGTGAATTGATCAGAGCGTGTCCGGCTCTTCCTATCGTATTGGCGAAAAGGGTATGAGTAGCCGGATAGTCTGTAGTAGCTGATTGACTCGAGTGCTTTCCGGGCCGCATTAGTGTCATCGATGATCATTCCGCGTGATCGCAATATATCGATCTGTTCATCGATAGTTCGAAAAGGCTTTTCCATGGTTATGCGCCCTTGCATAGAAGAAAACCGGCCCTGGACCTTTCGGCGGAACCGGTGTTGATGGCGATATTGTATCGTCCATTGGAGTCTTATGTCAATCAGGTATAGTTGTTCGGTGCCTCATAGAGGGCTATCACGCGGTGTCGCTGCTCGTGCCCTTCGCAAAAGAGAAGACCGACTCTGGATCCCCGTGGTGGGGTAAGAGCCGGTTCTGGTAGCTGCCATTATAGGCGGCCCTTGTTGCTTCTGTCAGCCCTGGGCCTGCTCGCCCGGGTCGTTGCACATCGTGATGCCCTCGAAGCCGGCGGCGCCCAGCACCTGGAAGATCTCGTCGAGGAGGACCATCGGCTCGGCCGTACCCGCCGCGAACTCGGGGTGGCGGATCTCGATGGCGGCCATCCCGCGCGGATCCGTGACGGGCTCGGTGTCGAACTTCTCCGACAGCAGCCGGTTTGCCTCCTCCAAGTCGGCGGGAGACCCGAATGCCCAGGTCACGGCCTTGTTGCCCGCACCCGTCGGCGTGCGATGAATGTACATGCGCGTCATGAGAATGTGGCGGCCGTAGCGCGGGAACATGTCGCCCACGCGGGTGAACAGGGCGATGTCGGCCAGCTCCCCGCCCAGCGACGAATCCACGAGCGCGTACGCGTACGCTCCGATGCCGCGCAGGGTGAGCGCATCCGCGAGGAGACCCATGACCTCGTCGTCGAAGGGTTCGGGCTGGAAGTACACGCCCTCGCCAACCTCCGGCGCATCCGGGCCAAGCAGGGTGATGTCGAAGCCGGCGTCCGCCAGCGCATCCCGCACGAGCGCAACGTTGTGCTCAGGGAAGGGGTGCA
Source organism: Actinomyces sp. HPA0247 (assembly GCA_000411415.1). Classification (GTDB taxonomy): domain Bacteria; phylum Actinomycetota; class Actinomycetes; order Actinomycetales; family Actinomycetaceae; genus Pauljensenia. Next base: position 893,059 of record KE150450.1, read on the forward strand.
GCGCGGCCGCGTTCGCGGCGATGCGCTCGATAAACACGTAGGTGGAAAAACCAAGCTCAGCCATGCGCCCATTCTATAAGCGCGCGGCCAGCCGGGTATACGACGAGGCCGTGGCGCCCCGGGCGGCGCAGAGCACCACAGCGCGAGGGGAGGCCACGGCCTCGTCAAGGAAGGAGAGTCAGCGCAGGCAGAGCCCCTGCTCGTGGAGGACCTCCATGATGGGGGAAACGTGCGCGCCACCCACGCCGATGTTGGTGGCGACCAGGTGAGAGAAGGACTCGAGGCGCGAACCCGAGCGCAGGTCGTAGTACTCGGTGACCTCACGGTCGTAGTCGGCCAGAGTCTCGGAGTAGGACTCGACGCGCGGGTACGTGTTCTTCGCAGTCATGACGGAGAGGGGCATGCGCGGCTTCTGGCCGGGCTCCTGGTCCGGGTGACCGACGAGCAGGCCGAGAACCGGGAAGGTCAGCTCCGGCAGCTCCAGCGCCTTCACGACCGGGCGCGGATCGGCGAGGATCGAGCCGAGGTAGACGGTGCCCAGGCCCATCGACTCGGCGGCCACGACCACGTTCTGTGCGGCCAGCAGCGCGTCCTCGAGCGCCGTGAGGAACAGGTTGATCGAGCCCAGGGCCTCCGAGGAGACGCCCTGCTCCGCGCGGATGCGGCTGTTGCGGTACAGGTCGGCGACGAAGATGAACAGGTCGCCCTTCGTGCCGCCCACGTAGGGCTGGCCGGAGGCGGCGCCGATCGTCTCGCGCACCTGCGGGTCCGTGATGTGCAGGACCGTGCAGGACTGCAGGAACGAGGACGTGGCGGTATGACGAGCCACATCCATCAGCGTGGTGACCTCTTCCTCGGTGAGGGGCTGGTCCTTGTAGGCGCGGATCGTGCGGTGCGCGAGCTGGCTCGCAATCGTCTCGTTTGTCATGCGTTCATTCTACGATTGGGGGCGTGAAACAGATAGAGCCTTTCGGTCCTTTTGCGCTGGCCTCAAACGTCACCCCCGTTGCCGTCCCCTCCCCGGCCGGCGAGCTGAGCGGCCTGCTGACCGGCCCGAGCGCCCCCGGCCTCGTCGACGGCACACCTGCTATCTCAGCGGCGTCGGCCCCGGACGCGGCGGGAGAGAACCGCGCGCTCCTTGTCCCCGGCTACACGGGCTCCAAGGAGGACTACGCGCCCGTCCTGCCCTTCCTGGGCGACGCGGGCTGGGACGTCCTCGCCTACTCGCAACGAGGCCAGGGCGGGTCCGCCGCACCCGCTGGCCTGGGCGCGTACGGGATGAGCGACTTTGTCAATGACCTCATCGCCGTCGCCGAGGCCTGGGCCGGGACCTCGGGCCGCGTGCACCTCGTGGGCCATTCCTTCGGCGGCATCGTCGCGCGCGCGGCCGTCATCGCGCGGCCCGACCTCTTCGCCTCCGTGACCCTCTTCTGCTCGGGTCGGGCCGTCTACGACTGGATGAACACCCTGCCTATCCTCGACCCCCTGCCCACGGGTCCCGGCGCGCGCGAGCAGGTGCTGCGCACCTACTTCCCCGACATGAAGTTCGACGAGCCGGGCGTCGGATGGGCGGAATTCCAACGAGTTCGCGCTCTGGATACGGCCTCGGAAAACCTGGTGGGCATCGCCCGCATCCTCTCCCAGCTGCGCCCCGACACCCCCGCGCTCGCGGCCACGGGCGTGCCCGTGCACGTGCTGTACGGGGATCAGGACGAGATCTGGCCGCCTGCCTGGTACGCCGAGGAGGCCTCGGACCTGGGTGCGCGCGAGAGCGTCATCCGCGGTGGCGCGCACAGCGCCCAGCTGCAGTTCCCGCAGCAGTGGGCGGAGTTTGCCACCTCGTTCTGGGCGGATGTGGAGTCGGGGGCGCTGGTCTGGTCCATGTGATGCTCGAGGGTGTGACATCGTCCCAAAATCGCGCTTTGTGGCGAGTGCGTGTGAGTATGGATGCTTAGTATGGTGTTTATGAACAAGCGTTCCATCCTCACAGCAGTGCTGGCGCTCGGCCTGGGCATCTCCGCCCTCACCGGCTGCGCCACCGATTCCGATTCCGCTCACTCCTACGTGACCCCGAAGGACGTCAAGACGGTCGAGCGTCCCATCGCTCAGATCGACGAGCACGGCATCAAGGTCCCCGAGAAGCGCGACCTGAAGATCAAGCTGGCCGACTCCGACAAGGCCACCAAGTGGAAGATCGAGGTCTCTGACCCCACGGCCCTCGAGGTCGGCAAGTCCGAGAAGAACATCGTCACCCTGCACCCGCTGCGTGCGCTGGGCGAGGATGACGACCCGGTTACCGTGAGCCTGACCGATCCGGACGGCATCACGACCGACTTCAAGGTGACCATCACCGAGGGTGCCAACTGATTCCATACTGACAACGCTTCGGGCCCAGGATCTGCGGATCCTGGGCCCTTTGCGTTGTGTTGCGGCCGCTGGGTGTTGGACGCTACAGAGCGTCGATGAACTCTCGTAGGGCGCGCAGCGGCAACACCAGGTGGTTCTGTGCTCCCGGGCAGGGAACAAACTGTGAGCACTGGTTGAGGTAGAACTCGCGTGCGTGGTCGTTGGCGCAGTGGACCAGGAGGGCAGCGAATCCCACCTCATTACTGAGCTTGTAGGCTCGCAAGAGTGCGTCTTTGAGGAGAGCTGCGCCGATGCCTCGTCCCTGCGCGCGCTGATCGACGGCGAGTCGCGCGAGGAGGAGAACCGGGCAAGGCTCCGGGCGTTGGCCAGGTTTGAGGGCATCTGGGAGTGTGCTGCGCTGCACTGCCCCCATCGATAGGGCGTAGAAACCAAGTGTGTCGGGTTCCTGTGTTGTGACGAAGACGCGAGCGTTTCCGGCTCGGTGGTTTTGCCACGCAAATCGGTGGAACCAATCGTCTATCTCAGTGTTGCCCGATTGGAAGCGTGACCGGTCGTCCCTCCGCTCGAGAGGCCGCGGCTCTTGTAGGACTGATACGTACATCAGTTCTCGGACGTGTGCGGTGTGTTCAGGTCGATGTGAGTGCCGAAGGGCGAGGGGCGATCAAAGAGTTTGCGCAGCTTGGGATCGTCCGTCGGCGAGGCCTCAAGGATTTCTTCGAAGCGGGCGTATTGTTCGTCGTCCATGAGGAAGAGGTGTTGGTCGGCGAGACGCCGCTGCGCCTCCAATGTGGCTGCGGAGAGGACAAAATCGCTGATGCTGCGAGATGTGTACGTGGCGGCGCTGCGAATGAGAGTGTTCTGTTCCTCGGTGAGGCGCAGTTCCAGACGCTGTGTCTTTGCAGTGCTCATGTCAGTTCCTCTTTCAGTCGTACGGACATTATCCGTACGTATAGACACCCTAGCATCTGAGGTTCGAGTGGGCTACCTCTTTCCCCTGGGATCTCTGCGGGAATGGACCACGCTGCGAGTGGATGAGAAGGGAGCGGCCAACGATGAGTTGACCGCTCCCCTTCAGGTTCCCGATGTCTCAGTGCAGGATGCGTGCCAGGAAGTCCCTGGTGGCCTGCTCGCGCGGGTTGTCGATGACCTGTTCCGGTGGGCCCTGCTCGACGATCTGGCCGTTCCGAAGGAACACGACGCGGTCGGCTGCCTGGCGGGCGAAGCTGATCTCGTGCGTCGCCATGAGGATGGTCGACCCCTGCTCTTTAATTTCGCGCACGAGGTCCAGGACCTCGCCGACGAGCACCGGGTCCAGCGCCGCCGTGATCTCGTCCAGCAGGAGCAGCTCCGGGTTCGTGGCGAGCGCGCGCGCGATGGCGACGCGCTGCTGCTGGCCGCCCGACAGGCGATCCGGGAATTCCTTCGCCTTGTCCTTCAAGCCGATGCGGTCCAAGAGTTCCAGGCCGCGCTCGCGCGCGCGATCCTTGTCCCAGCCGTGCACCTTGCGGGCCGCCAGCGTCACGTTGTCCAGCACCGACATGTGCGGGAACAGGTTGTAGTGCTGGAACACCACGCCGATGCGCGCGCGGATCTTGTCCGCGTTCGCACGCGGGTCCGTGATGTCCTCGCCGGCCAGGAAGATCTGGCCGTCATCCACCCGTTCCAGCAGGTTGGCGCAGCGCAGCAGCGTCGACTTGCCCGAGCCCGATGCGCCCAGGAGGACCACGACCTCGTGCGGGGCGACATCCAGGTCCAGCCCGCGCAGGACGATGTTGTCGCCGAAGCGCTTGATCACGCCGACGGCGCTCAGGACCGGGGTGGTGTTGTCCGAGGCGGGGGAGGCCTCGTGCGTAGTGGGAACCGACATCAGACGGTGCCTCCCATCTGCTCGCGCTTACGCAGTCGGGCCGTGTACCAGTCCGACAGGCGAATGAAGGGGAACGACAAGATGATGAACAGCAGGCCGGCGACGACGTAGGAGGTCATGTTGTAGGTCTTGGCCTGGACCATCTGTGCCGAACGGATCGCGTCGACCGCGCCCAGGACGGAGATGAGGCCGACGTCCTTCTGCATGGAGATGAAGTCGTTCATCAGGGCGGGCGTGACCTTGCGGATCGCCTGCGGCACGATGATCATGCGCAGCGTCTGCCCGTGGGACAGGCCCAGCGATCGGGCCGCGTAACGCTGAGAGGGGTGGACGGAGTCCAGGCCCGCGCGCAGCACCTCGGCCACGTACGAGGAGTACGTGAGGATGAGCGCGACCGTGCCCAGGAAGGCGGTCGGGATGCGCGTCGTCGGGTTGAGCGCGGGGATGCCGAAGCCGATCAGGTAGAGGACAACCAGGAAGGGGACGCCTCGGAAAATATCCGTGTACGCCGCCGCGAGGAAGCGGATCGGGAAGAACACGGGACCGGCCAGCGTGCGCGCGGCAGCCAGCAGGGTTGCGAACACCGCGACGCCCAGCACCGCGATCAGCAGGATCCGGATGTTGAGCCACAGGCCGGACAGGACCTGGGGGAAGGCCTCGACGAAGTACTTGCCGTTGAAGAAGGTGTTGCGGGTGGCCTCCCACCCGTCGGAGTTGACGACCACGGCGATGAGGACTCCCGCGACCACGATCGTGGAGACCAGGGAGATGAGGATCGACCGGACCGTCTGCTTGCGCCGATAAGCGCGCCGGCCACGCTCCACCGCCGAAACGGGGGGCGTGGCCAGCGCGTCATTCGAGTGCTCACTCATGAATGAGGCCTCACTTGAGGGTGGGCACGTTCTGTGCTTCGTTCAGCCACTTTTCCTGCAGCTCAGCGAGCTTGCCGGACGAGGCCAGGCGATCGACCGCTGCCGAGACCGTGGGGGTCAGCTTGGAACCCTTGGGCAGGACGATGCCGTACTGCTCGCCGCCCGTGGTGTCGTCGAACTGGCCGATGATGACGCCGTCATCGATCTGCGCGGAGACCATGTAGAAGGCGGTCGGCAGGTCGACGACGATCGCGTCGACGCGGCCCGTCTGCAGGGCCAGGACCGTGTCGTCGGAGGAGTTGAACATCTGCAGCTTCTGGGTGAGTCCGGGCTCGAGGTTCTCGGACGCGAACTGCTGAGACGTGGTGCCGGCCTGGACGCCGATGAGGACGTCCTTCAGGTCCGCGATGGACTTCGCGTTGGCGGCCGGGGTACCGGCCTTGGTGATGATGGCCGAGGTGGTCGTGTAGTACGGGGACGTGAAGTCGACGGCGTTCTTGCGCTCGTCGGTGATGGAGAACTGCTGAATGTTCAGGTCCCAGTCCTTCGCGCCGGGGGTGATCGACGAATCGAAGGTGGCGCGCACCCACTGGACGTTGTCGGCGGTGTAGCCGAGTTCCTCGGCCAGGGCGTAGATGACGGCCGACTCGTAGCCTTCGCCCGAGGACGGGTCATTGTCGAGGATCCACGGCGAGTAGGCGGGATCGGAGGTGGCGACGGTGAGCTTGCCTTCCGTCACGGTCGGCAGGGCGCCGGGGCCGTAGGTCTGCTCGGCGTCGGAGGAAGAAGAGGAGCTCGTGCCGCCCGTGCAGGCGGCCAGGCCGAGGGCCGCGACGGCGGCGACGGCAGCGAGGGAACGGACAGAGCGGCGCATGGGGCCTCCCAGTGACGTGAAGGAATCCGCCGGTGAGGGCGGGTCTGACTCGATGAGAGTATCGGTGCGCCGAAAGACGCGCTGGCATAGTTCCGATGCACGAAACATTGGAACGAGGCCTGGGCTGGGAAAACGTTGAGATTGCGAGGGTTTCGGGGTGGTGGGGGATGGGACACAGTGGCGTGCGGGTATGCGAAAGGGCCGGGCCGCACCGGCCCGGCCCTCCCGTCACGTCACTTCTGGAACTTGTCCTTCAGATCGGAGACGACCTCGGTCGCCTTGTCCTTGGCGGCCTCGACGGCCTTCTCGACGTTCTCCTCGCCGAAGGTTTCCTTGGCCTTCTCGAGGCCCTCTTCAGCCTGCTTCTTCAGATCGTCCAGACCCATGTTTCCTCCTTGGAACGAGCCGCTCGCATTGGTTGAGCGGATGGTCTCACCCTAATGTCCGGATCCCGTGGTTCGCGCGCTCAAGTCGCAGAACGTGGCGATAGTCCCGTGTACGCCCAGATCGTGGGCCCGTGCCCGACCAACGGGCCCGCAGGCCGGTGGGTCAGATCCCCTCGGCGAGCTTCCAGTCGTCGAAGGTGAACTCGGGGGAGACCACGCAGGTGGCCAGCGCGTAGTCGCCGCGGGCGAACGTGCGCTGCCAGGTGCCGGCGGGTACGAGGATCTGTACGGGGTTCGCCGGATTGGAGGCCTCGGCACCCGCCGGAGAGCCCAGCGTGACGATGCGCGGGTCGGCGTCGGGTGCCTCCCCGCTGCCTCCCAGGTGTACCTCGAGGGTGCCGGGGCCGGACCAGATCCACAGTTCGTCGGAGTGGACCAGGTGCCAGCGGGCTTCCTCGTCGCTCTCGAGGAGGAAGATGATCGCGGAGGCGCTGTGGCGGCTCCCGCGGGGCGTATCCACGCGGGCGGGTGCGGTCCACGTGCGCCGGTAGTGCCCGCCCTCGGGGTGGGGCGAGAGGCCCATCGCGTCAATCAGCGGGGAAACGTCGGTCATGCGAAGCTCCAAACGAAGGGAAAGGGAGGGTGAGCGACAGGGAAACGAAGGAGTCAGCGTGATGCTGAGTAGCGTACACGCCCGGACACGATGGTCTCGATCACGCGGCCGGCGCCGTGGCGGGCCACGGTGTCGATGGTGTCCACGATCGAGGTCACGGGCACGTCGACGACGCACATGTCGGCGACTGCTCCCGACTGGAGCTGGCCCAGGCGGTCGGGGCCCGTCGCCAGCCCCATCGCGGTGGCACCGCCCAGGGTTGCGGCCTGCAGGAGGCGGCGCGCCAGATCCTGGTCCGCATACCCCTGTGCGCGCGCCAGATCGAAGAGGAGGGCGACGTCCTCGAGCAGGTCGAGGGAGGGGGAGGAGGACAGGGAGTCCGTGCCCACCGCGATCATGTTGCCCTCGGTGAGGTAGGCGGCGACGGGAGGCGCATCCAGGCCGATTACGCGATTCGAGCGCGGGCACAGCGCCACCGCCGTCTGGCGGGCGCGCAGTCGCATGCGGTCGTCGGCGCGCATGTACACGCCGTGCGCGACGTGGCAGTCGGGCCCGAGGACGCCCAGCTGATCGACGAACTGCGTCGAGGAGAAGCCGCCGCCGCGCGAACGCATCGCCGTGAACGACGAGGAATGCTCGCTCTTCCATAGGTCCGCGAGGTCGGTCGTGCGCGTCTCGGACCATTCGGCCTCGGAGTGGGATTCGCCCAGGTGAATGTGGATGCGCATGCCCCGGCGCCGGGCCATGTCGGGCAGGTCCAGCAGCGGCTCGGCGTCCAGGGAGTAGGGCGCGTGCGGGGAGATGCCCACGGCCGGAGGGGTCGGCATCGCGTCCAGAGACTCGGAGACTTCGCGTTCACCGCGCGCCCGCCACTCCTCGTTCGACCAGCTCATGACCTCCCAGTAGGCGACGCCGTGCAGGCCCGCGTCGTGCAGGGCCGAGGCCGCGGCTGCGTCCGTCACCACGTCGGCGGCAGCGGTCGTGCCGCTCTCGAGGAGCAGGCGCGCGCCCGCAGCCGCGTCGCCTCCCCAGTCCAGGTCGCCCGCGTCGTAGACCTCGTCGAAGGCGCGCGCCCAGTCGTCAAAACCGCGGTATTGTCCGGCTCCCACGGACGCCATGCCCGTGTACTGCAGGTGCGTGTGCGCATTGACGAGGCCGGGGAGCAGCACACCCTCAAAGTGGCGTTCCGTGAAGGAAAGGCCGCGCTGCGTGAGCGTTTCGACGACCCAGTCGCGCGCGCCCACGTGCTCGATACGCCCGTCGCGCACGGCAACGGCGCCGTCGAGGATCGAGGGGGCGGTGATCGGGATGACCATGCCGGCGGACCAGACGACCACGTCGCTCATGGGGGACCTTTCAGTGGGGGACGCTGACTAACAGTGTAGAAGTGGGGTGGGCATACCCGCCCCAGCGGTGGGCGTGAGCTGCGACTACGACAGGGACAGGGCGCCCAGCGCAGCTGCTGCCACCGCGTCGTCGGCCTCGCGCGGCAGGTCGTGCAGGCCGGGGGCCAGCTCACCTTCGCGGGTCAGGAGCTCGCGTAGGGACGCCAGCTGCACGCCGAAGCTCATGTCCATGATCTCGATGGGGTTGCCCTCGCCTGCCGTGTAGTTGATGCCTTCGCCGCGCTCGAGGACGCGCAGGGTCTTGCCGGAGGGGCTGGTCAGCGTCTGCACGTGCGGATCGCCCGACTCGGCCATGACCCAGGACGCGGCCACGGCCTCGTCGATGGACACCTCCCCGTCGACGCCACCGGCGACCGTGACGATCGCGCCGCCCGGGGCCGCCTCCAGCGCGCTCAGCGGGATCGTCGCCCGCTCGCCCGTCGCGGAGATCAGCATGCCGGCGCCGGGGGCGGCCTCCTCCATCGAGGCCACGGTGAACCCGTCCATCGACGCCTGGAGGGCACGCACGGGGTCCAGCTCCACGACGGTCACTCCGGCGCCGAGCGCCGCGCCGAAGCGTGCGCAGCCGCGCCCCACGTCGCCGTAGCCGATGACGACGACGCGCATCCCCGCCACCGGCGCGCCCACGCCGTCCGGGTCAATGAGATCGAGGATCGTCGTCCAGCACGACTGACCCGTCCCGTAGGCGTTGTCGAACAGGGTCTTCGAACGAGCATCGTTCGAGGCCAGGACCGGAATGTGCAGGTCGAAAGAACGCAGGGGGCGCAGCCCCGAGGTGGTTTCCTCCGCCGCGCCGACCAGCGCGTCCAGGACGCCGGGGCAGCGGTCCGTCTCGTGAGCCAGGCGGATCAGGTGGGAGCCGTCATCCAGGAGAAATTCGCTGCTCTGGGCCAAAAACTCGCGTGCGAGCTCCCACTCGCGCTCGCGGGAGGCACTCGAGTCCGCGAACACGGGGATGCCGGCGTCGCGCAGGCGGGCCGCGACGTCCTCGCGGGTCTCGGACGCCCAGCCGAAGACGCTCACGCGTGCCCCCGCCTCGGCGAGCATGAGGGCCAGGGCCGCCGTCTTAGGTTCGAGGACGAGGGAGAGCCCCACACTTCGGCCCGCCACCAGGGGTGCCAGTGCGCGGGCCGCCGCCTCGGTGACGGGCATGTGGGTGCGCGCCCACTCGATGCGACCCTCGTCGCCGGGGCCCGTGATCGTGCGCCCGTCGGGAGCGATGACCGCGCGGAATGCGCCTCCGGGCGCCAGGACCGTGATCGCCCCGGGCGTGGGGGCCGCGTCCTCCTCGAGCGCGAAGACGACCGGGGGCGAGGCCGGGGTGTCCTCGGAGTCAGCCAGTGGGCGCACGTGGGCTCCGAACGCGTGCAGCAGGGCGGCCAGCGTCGGGTCATTCGTCGCGAAGGAGCGCCCCGCGATGAGCATGTTCGTGGCCCGCGCGTAGGCGCGTAGCAGCAGCTGAGCGGCGAGCGGATCCAGGGCGCGGTTCATGCGTTAAACGTAGCAACTGCCGCGGCTGCGCGTCCCCGTGAGGGTGCGTGAGTACTCTGTGAGGGCCCCTCAAGTAGCTGCCCGCAGGTATGTAAAAGGGACCGGGCCCTGCGGCCCAGCCCCTTTCGTCGGATCACTTGCCGAGCTTGTCCTTGGCCTCGTCGGCCAGCTCGGTCGCCTTGTCCTTGGCTTCCTCAGCCTTGTCCTGGACGGCTTCCTTGGCCTCGTCGGCCTTGTCCTGGGCGGCGTGGGCGGCTTCCTTGGCCTTGTCCTTGGCCTCGCCAGCCAGCTCGGTCAGCTTGTCCTTGGCTTCCTCAGCCTTTTCCTTGGCCGCGTCGACGACCTTCTCGAGGCCTTCTTCAGCCTGCTTCTTCAGATCTTCCAGACCCATGGTGTTCTCCTCAGAGTAGTGCCGTTCCGACAGTCAGAACGGATACAACCGACCCTATCGGTTGTTGGCCCAGGTGGCCTGAGGTGCGGGCACACAGTCCCGCATGCTGGCGTCAGCGGGTGGATCAGTGCCGTGGAAGCGGGTGAATTCCGCCATTTCCTGCGATGTGTCGGGGGACTCTCAGGGGATAACCAGGGCAGCCCCTCATGGAAGTGAGATGCGCCTCGGGAATAACGTGGAGGCATGACAGAGAACAACGCGGGCCTGGTGACCCGAGCACTAACGAAGACATACATGCGTGGGAACACGCCCGTCCACGCGCTGGCAGGTGTCGACCTGACACTCCCGCAGGGCACGCAGGTGGCGATCATGGGCCCCTCGGGCTCCGGTAAGACGACGCTCCTGCACTGCCTGGCCGGCGTACTGCGCCCCAGCTCCGGATCGATCACGCTCGACGGCGAGGAGATGACGACCATGTCGGAGCGCGTGCTGTCCGACCTGCGCCTGCGTCGCTTCGGCTTCGTCTTCCAGGACGGCCAGCTCCTGCCCGAGCTGCCCACGGAAGAAAACATTGCGATGCCCCTCATGCTCGCGGGCACGCCCAAGTCGCAGGCCCTGAGCCGCGCCCGTGAGATCCTCGCGAACCTCGGCCTCGACGGCGCCGGCCCCTATCGCCCCGGCCAGCTGTCGGGCGGCCAGGCCCAGCGCGTCGCGATCGGTCGCGCGCTCGCCACCGATCCCTCGGTGATTTTCGCGGACGAGCCCACGGGCGCCCTCGACCAGGCCACCGGCGGCGAGGTTATGTCCCTCCTGACCAGCGCCTGCGCCACCACGGGCGCCTCCCTGGTCCTCGTCACCCACGACCCTGCTGTCGCCGCGCGCCTGCCGCACACGATCCACGTGCGCGACGGTCGCATCTCTCTTGAGGGACGAGGCACGGGCGCGGCGGGCCAGGGGGTGGCCCGATGAGCGCGGTACGAACCGCCGCCGGGGCGCTCCTTCGGTCGCGCGACCGGGCGACGTCCGTCCTCACGGTCGCTGCGTTTGCTCTCCCGCACGCGTTCCTGCTCGCAGTCACGGGCGGCGTCATGGCTTTCGGGGCGCGGGCTGCCGTGGCTGCTGCGTCCGCCACGGCCGACGACCCCTCGAGCCTCGACGGGATGGCCTCCTTCTACGTGATGCTCGCGTACTTCGCGGCAACCCTGCTCATCGTCCCCATCATCTCGATGGGTGCGGCGGCCGCGCGCCTGGGCATGAGTCGGCGCGAGCGTGACCTTGCGGTCCTGCGCCTCGTCGGCCTCGCGCCGGGAAAGACGAAGCTCGCCTGCATCTTCGAAACATGCGTGTTTGCGGCCGTCGGTGTTGTCGTCGGCTCGATCCTGTACGCGGTGACGCTGCCCGCGTGGGGCGCCCTGTCCTTCCAGGGGCGGCCGATGGGAGTGTCCGAGATGTGGGTGGGGGTCGTGGCCCTCCTCGTCGAGGGACTCGCCATGATCGTCCTGGCCGCCCTGTCCTCGTGGCTGGCCATGCGCAAGGTCGCGATCACGCCCCTGGGCGTCGCGCGCCGCAGCCAGGCGGGCCGCGTGAGCGCGGTCGGCCCGATCCTCGGCCTGGTCCTCCTCGTCCTGTGGCTCACCGTCGGTACCCTCGCGATGAACCTGGGCACCGCGATCGGCTTGGCCGTGTTCATGGGCTTCATGGGCGCTATCTTCCTCATCGTCAACCTGGTGGGCGTCTGGTCGATCAGCCTGATGGGCCGCATCATGGCGCGGGTCTCGCGCAGCCCCCAGATGATGGTGGCTGGGCGTCGCATGGCCGACGATCCGCGCGCCGTGTGGCGTTCGTTCGGGGCGGTGGCCCTCGTCGGGTTCCTCGTGGGCATCATGTACCCGGCGAGTGACGCGATCTCCATGAGCGGGGATTCTACGGACGAGGTCGCCCGCATCGTCATCGGCGACATCAACCGGGGCATGCTGCTGACCTTCGCGATCACCCTGGCCCTCGGCGCCGTGTCGACCGCGGTCAATCAGTCGATCCGTGTGCTCGACTCCGCCGACCAGGTGCGCGCCCTGTCCTATATGGGGTCCCCGCGCGGCTTCATGGATCGCAGCCGCCGCCTCGAGGTCGCGATCCCCGCATTCGTGATGATCGTCGGCTCGATGCTGCTCGGCATGGTGTTCATGTCCCCGATGCTTGCGTCGGGTGCCGGAAAGGGCTTCCTCATTGCGCTCGCCTCAGCGATCGTCGGCGTTGTTCTCATCGTCGTGGCCTCCGAGGCGACCGTGCCCCTGCGTCGTCGGATCCTTGCGGGCGTGCGCGAGGGACGAGAGTAGAGCGCTCGTCGCCATTCGCGCAGGTTCGGGCCCCGGCCTCGTCCCCCTATCGACGAGGCCGGGGCCGATCCGCATTCACACGGACAATCCCGGATGCAAAAGTGTGTGACGCGCACCTCATCAGTGCTAGAATTACGCCATTCAACCGCATGAATTCAACGGAGAGACCGTGTATCACTCGCCTTCCCAGTACTCGCACGCTGGGGGAGTCGGCGGTGCCGCGCGAGGAGCCCAGGTCACCAGGCCATCCGCTCGGCGTCGCCGCCCCGCGCCGCCCTCGTACCCGCCGACCGTGCGCCCGCAGACGCGTGCCGCCCTCGACGAGGAAATTTTCGCGCTGCAAACGCCTGCCCGATACTCGCTGCCCGTGGGGGCGCGTCGCCTCCCGCGCTTCAGTGCCTTCGTAGCCGCCGCGCTGCTCATTGCGGCCGGTGGGCTATGGTGGTGGTTCTAGTCGCCTCTCTTGCTACCGCAGCACATGCCGTGTGAGGCAGCGTGAGGTTGCCCCGGCCTCGTCCCAGGCCACGCGCACCCGCGCCCCCAGTCGGGCACAATGGATCCATGACGACCCCCACCCCCACTGACCCCGCGCGTTACGCGGGCGCCGACCTGCGCCTGGCCGCCGTCGACATGGACGGCACCCTCCTGGACGACGACAAGAACTTCCCGCCCGGCATGGACGAGCTGCTCGACCAGATGGACGCGCGCGGCGTCACTTTCGCACCCGCGTCCGGCCGCCAGGTGTGGACCCTCATCGACATGTTCCCCGGGCGCCCCGGCATGACCGTCATCGGCGAGAACGGCGGCATCGTCATGCGCGACGGCGTCGAGGTCTCCTCCAGCCCTCTCGACGCCACCACCATGCGCGAGGCCGTCCGCCTCGTGCGCGAGGCCACCTCCGGTCCGGATGGGATCGACGGCGGCCTCGTCATGTGCGGCAAGCAATTCGCCTACGTCGAGCGCACCGATGATCGCTTCGTCGACGGCGTCATGCCCTACTACCACCGCACGAAGCGCGTGGATGATCAGATCGCCATCATCGACGCCATCGAGGCCGGGCAGATCGATGACGCGATCGTTAAGCTCGCCGTCTACGTCATTGGCCCGGTTGAGCCGCTCGCGCAGGCTACCCTGGCGAACTTCGCCGACACGCACCAGTACGCGATTTCCGGTGCGAACTGGGCGGACCTGCAGATCCGAGGCGTCGACAAGGGGAGCGCCGTGCGCGACCTGCAGCGCTTCCTCGGCGTGGATCGCTCTCAGACCGCGGTCTTCGGCGACGCGGGAAACGACCTGTCCATGATGAGCGAGGGGGACCTGTCCTTCGCCATGGCCAACGCCTCCCAGGACGTCGTCGAGGCGGCGCGCTTCGTTGCGCCTTCCAATAACGAGGCCGGGGTCGCCCAAGTCCTGCGCGCCCTCCTCGGGTAACGCGCCTTGCATGGGGTTGTCCTCTCCGTTAATCTCAACTCTTGAAATACCTGTTGGACGGAGGACAGCGTGAGCACGCCCGAATACGCACAAGGTGGAGGCATGCCGCCGCAGGCTGGCCCCGCGCAGCCCGCGCCGCAGGGGGTTCCTCAGGCGGGTGTGTCGTATCCGATGGGGCCCCAGCAACAGGTTCCGGAAAAGATCAGCAGGCTCTCCTTCATTTTTGCGATCATCGGTCTGGGTGTCCTGGTTCTGTCACTCCTGTACTGCGCCTATATCGTTTTCACCGCTGTGCACAGTGACCATCCCGAAGGCGGGGGCTTTGTATGGATCATCCCCTTCGTTGTGTACATGTGCGTCCTGCCGCCCATCAATCTTGCCGGGCTGATTCTCGGTTTCCTGAAGGTGGGGCCCTCGGTATCCGGCCGACAGCGGATGTGGAGCCTGCTCGGTATCGGCCTGAATGTTCTTCCCTGGGTGATCGCTGCCGTTCTCCTTGTCTGGATTCGTACGTCAGTCTTCCCCGGTACTGCTGGGGCCCTACTGGCCCTCGGATGACTGTTGTCTGTGAATAACGCTCATGAGACGGAGGAAGTAAATGAGTGAGCCTTATCCTCAGCAGCCTGCGGGGCAGCCCGCAGTTCCCGCGCAACCAGCAGTTCCCGCGCAACCGGCGCCGCAGGGGGTTCCTCAGGGGTATTCAGTAGCACCCCAGGGTGTGCCCCAGATGGGCCCCACGCAGCCGGCGCCTCAGGGGGTGCCTCAGGCGGGAGTGCCCGCGCAGCCGGCGCCTCAGGGGTATTCAGCAGTGCCCCAGGGATTTGCGCCGGGCTATGCGCCCGTGCCCCAGGGGCCTGTGAAAGTGCGGGTTAACTGCATCTCCCTCGTTATGGGAATTGGCGTATGGGTGTTCATCGCGCTGTTAGTGCTGGATGCGTGGGTAGAGATGCACTCGCCGGACGCGTCCGCGAGCGGGAACGATATCTTCGGCTTCTTTCCTCTTTTTGTGCTGGGCTTCGGCGGTCCGTTGAACCTCATCGGTGTCATCGTCGCTTCCTCAAGAGCGAAGGAGCAGCCGGCGAAATGGAAGCTCAACAAGCTGGGAATGATCCTCAACCTGAGCCCGTACGTCATCTTTTTCGTTATCATGTTCTTCGGCCTGGCCGTGGCACCGTTTTTCTCGTAGGTCGTTGGTGCACGCTCAGTGATGGCGTGTGCTTGTGCCGGACGAGGCCGCCGCTGCGATCACTGAATATTCTCGGTAGCGTGTCGCGGCCACGGCACCCCTTCGATGCTGTCGAGGCCTGATGTGATCACCGGGAGGAGAATGCCATGAACGACCGCAGCGTCCCCGCAGGTGGGCCTCGCGAACGTACGTTGCGCCGGATGTACAGGCTGTCCCTGTTCTGCATATTCGCGGGACTCGCGGTCATGATCGGTGGCTTTATGGTCCGATCAGCCTCGGTTTTTGATGAGATGAGCGCCAGCGCGAACCTCGTCATTCCCGGGGACTCAGCGGTGATGAGCGACGGCGAGTTTATCCGTTCCCTCCTGCCCGTCGCCGGCGCCTCTGGGATCGTTCATCTCGTCGGTGTTATCGCCGGGTTAGTGGGACGAACGCGAGCCGAGGGTCGCAGGGAGCTCGGGCGCTGCGCGCTGGGAGTGGGAGCGAATGCCTTCCTCCTTGCCTGTGCCTGCGTCATTCCCGCGGTGGGCATTGTCGGCGATCCGGGTGGCCTCGTCCCCGTCCTCGTCGTGTGCGGCGTTGCGGTCCTGGCCGTGTGCGGCTCCCTGTTCGAGCGTCTCTTGAGCAGTGCGGGCGCGAAGTCGGTGGGTGCGGGGCTCGCGGGCATACTGGCGATGGTCGGGGCGCTGATTGTTGGCCTGTTCGCGATGCTTTACGACCTCGCGATGGCGCCGGAGGACCCGTTCTTGCCCGGCCTGATTGTCGTGGCTGTCTGCTTCTACATGTCCGTCCCGGCGGGCCTCGTCCAACTTGCGGGCTTGATCATGGGAATACGAGCGCGTCGGCGCGCTGACAGCGAGGCTGAGCGGGCACTCGCCACGTGGGGAATAGTCCTGAATGTGCCCCTGTGCTGGTGCGTGCTTTTCCTCCCCCTGCTGGTTCTCATCTGAACCTGCCCGGCGCTTTGCTGGCGATGGTTGAGATATCGTCTTTTCGTTGCAATATCAAGCCTGCCCCCGCCCGGCGAGGCCGTCGCTGCGTGCGCTTGCGGGGTGAGTGCGTTTTGCGTGGGGGTTGTCTTGTCGTTAGTCTCAATTCTTGAAAGACTTTTCGGCAAGGAGGGGTGTGGGGTTTCTTCACAGCCTCGTTGCCGCATGTCGGTGCACTAGAGGAGGAACTAATGAGCACCCCTTATCCTCAGCAGCCTGCGGGGCAGTCCGCAGTTCCCGCGCAGCCCGCAGCTCCGGCGCAGGCCGCGCAGCCTGTGCAGCAGGCGCCGCAGGGGGTACCCCAGGCAGGAGCGCCCGCGCAGTCGACAGCTCCCGCGCAGTCGGTGCCGCAGGGTGTACAGGGGTATTCGATGGCGCCTCAGGGGGTTGCTCCGGGCTATGCGCCCGTGCCTCAGGGGCCTGTCGTTCAGAAGGTGAATCGGCTGTCGATCATCCTGGGTGTTGTCGGATGGGTCCTCATCGGCTTGACGATACTGGCCATGTGGCTGGCTATTCGAGCCTCCGCCTCTGATCCTGATCCGAGCGGCAAGGAAGTGATCGGTTTCTTGCCCCTATTTGCTCTGCCATTCTTTGGCTCGGTGAACCTCGCCGGTGGTATTTTCGGGATCGTGGGGGCCGTCGGAAAGCCCAAGACACTCAAGCTCAACTGGCTGGGAATCCTCCTCAATGCGAGCCCGTACGTCATTTTCACAGTCCTCATGTTCTTGCTGCCGGTGCTCCTTGGTCGCTGAGCTGTGGGTCGTCCCACGCGTCGATGACGATTGTTGGCGCACGCCCAACGATGGCATGCTCGCAAGGACGTATGGATGAGCGCATGTGCCATATTGCCGCGATGGTCAACTCATGAAGGAGTAGTAGTGACAACACCAGATCCTCACGTTCCGAACATGAACACCTTTCCGGGTGGACAGAGCCAGGGTGGGCAGCCCGCAGTGCAGGGGTATGCTCCCGTGCCGCAGGGGGTTCCCCAGGTGGGAGTGCCCGCGCAGCCTGTATATCAGGGGGTGCCGACGGGCTATCCGAATGCGGGGGCCCGGCCGCCGCGTCGGTCAGGAATGAAGATCAGCGGCATCATCTTGTTGGTTTTTGCGGCCATTATCCTGGTGTTGTCGGTTGCTGTCTGTGTGGGGATCGAGTTCATTCCCGGCGACCATGGGGACAGTGGAGATGGACTCGCCTGGCTCGGTGTCATGGTCCTCCTCTATGTGGTGCCTTTTGCGTTGATGCTGGCGATCTGCGGCCTCATGTTGTTCTTCGCTGGACGACAGAAAACGCGGTGACCGACGAGCGCAGGGTGGCCCAGGTGTCACACGCTCTCCTCGGGCAGCCCTCCTTGCGTGCAACCCACCTCTCCGATAATCTCAATTCTTGAAATACTTTTGGGGAGACGACGTCGGCTCCCTGCGATGATGAAGGGAACGCGTTATGTCGAATGGACAGCGACCTGTCGCTCCGCCACAGGCTGCGGGTACGTACCCTCAGCCCGGCTATCCGCAGGGTTTCCCGGTGCGTCCGCCCAATCCCTCGGCCCTCGCACGCAAGGCGCTCGCGTGCGGAATCGCCGCATGGGTCGTCTCGGTCCTCACCATCGTGGGCGCTGTTGCCCTCGTGCTCACCGCGCGCGCGATGCGTGATGCCAGTGGACTCGGGTGGATCGGCTTCGTCGCCCCAATGGTGATCCTCCCCGTTCTCATCGTCCTGACCGTCATGGGATTCAGCGCTGGGGCTCAGGGTATGGCCTACGCATCCACCCCGCGGGAATTCAAAATGAGCAAGCTCGGTAAGCATCTGAGTGTCACTCACTGGATACTGCTGGCGCTCGCCTTCGGGGCCGAGTGTATTCGGGAGATGGCCAACTAGTACATGCGTCGTCCCGGGTAGTACATGTGTGAGGAGTAGGCGATGACTGTGGTGGGTGACGCCTCACCGGCTCCTGCCGTCTCGACGCAGGTTGGCACTCCCGCTCCTCGGGGGCAGGGAACGAGGCATTGGTTGGCCGGTCTCGGAGGCTCAACGATCGCTTCCCTGTTCCTGGGCGGCGCCGGGTGGGTTCTCGTTCTCCTCCTTGCCGCCGGGAACCTCCGTGTGTCGATTCTCCGGCAGACTACCGCGGAGGGCTACCTTGATGACGTCGGCTTCGGCTACGTGATCGTTGCGGGCCTCGCGGTTCTCTTCCTCAATGGCCTGGTGGGAATCATCTGTGCACTCATCGGCACTGCGAGGGCGAAACAGCCGAGTGGTCGCTGGTGGAGCCTCTACGCGATCCTCTTGCACGTGAGCCCGTGGCTCCTCTTCGCGTTGCTCATCAAGGTGGGAGCGGCGATACACTCCTGACTGAATGCGTTGCGCGCACGTGTGCGCCTGCCGTTGATGGAAGGACAGACTGTGACAACACCAAATCCGTACGTTCCCGACCCAAACGCCTCTCCCATGATGCCTGCGCAGCAGTCGCCCTACCAGCAGCAGGGTGGCGTTCCTGCTCAGGGTGTGCCACAGCCAGACATGCAGCAAAACTGGCCTGCGCAACCTGCCGCGCAGGGCTACCCGCAAGGCGGGTATGCGGGCTACGGTCCCGTAGCCCCCGTGAAGCGTCGCAAGTCGTTCAAGGCGGCGGGCATTTTGTTCGGAGTCGGCTTGCTGCTCGCGCTCTCGCCCTTCATTGCCGGGGCCATCATTGAGCTCATTCCGGGCAACCATGGTGACGGCGGAGACGGCCTGTACTGGCTCGCTGTCGCAATGATCTTCTACATTCTGCCGATCGGCCTCATCCTGATCGTCGCCGCCATCATCACCGCAATCGTCATTGCCGCAATGAACTCCTCGACACAGGGCTGACCTTGAGAGACGACAGGCATCGCGTCGAACCAGCAATTGGTGGTGGTGCGGGATTTTACGTGAGTAGGACGATTCGTGTTGGCGTATCACCCAGCTGGATAACGGATCGTGGCGTGTCCTGCTAATCCGTTCATCGTCCGCGCTGCTCCCAGGTGTTGCTGTCAGATCTGGTAGGCGTGGTGTGGGGGTTTTGCACGACACGAAGCTCTCTATCGGCGTGTCACCGGCGTGTCGGATCCTCATGTCGTGCAATTCCCCCGTCGAGGGGCCTGGCGGGCAGATTCTAGGGTTGTGGCGACCCGACACGAGCCGTACGCCCGCACGTTAACCTTTGAATCTGCGTATAAACCCCTTGATACGCACGTTAACCCCTAGACATGCGTGTGGGCGGCGCCGCCCACGTGCGGATCATCGGGCCCACGTGCGAGGTGTCGGGCCCACGTGCGAGGTGTCGGGCCCACGTGCGGATCATCGGGCCCACGTGCGCTTTCAGAAGTCCGTGCACGGGGCACGATGCTGTGTTCATATGAACGAGGGGCACGCGGTCGCTTGTGCTAGTAAAATTCCACGCTACAAAGCCGAAAAGTCAACGCTCGAGCAACGCGATTCGTTCACGCTCAAAGCTGGTTAGTCTCAACCGCCTTGCCAACCGACTTTACCGCACCAGCAAGCCGAAAAGTTGCGACTAAACCAACACGTTTTGTCCATCCTTCACGTTGGTTCCCACCATTTTAGCCCCAGACTTTCCGGCACTAATAAGCCGGAAAACAGTCCCGTCACCAACACGAAGCGTCCTAGTACCCTAGTGTCCTAAACCGGGTCGTTCGCTCTCTGTTGGGAGTCAAGGAATAAAGGGGTACAGCGGGGGGCCGCGACGCAGCGCGTCGCGGCCCCCCGCAGCAAGAACCTCTCAGAAGGTCAGGCTCACTCGCCCGCCTCGAAGGTGGCCTTCTCAGCCTCGGTGTCCGGCACGAAGGAATCCGTGTCCAGATCCGCCCAGTACTCCTCGGCCCACGGATCCTCGATCGGCTGCGAACGCTTCCACAGGATGTAGCCCGCACCGGCGACGGCGCCCACCAGGGCTGTCAGGCCGAAGGCGCGCAGCACGCGGCACTTGCGGCGCTTGCGCGTCGGCGTCGCGAGGGCGACGGCCGAAGCCTCGGACGCGCGGCGAGCGCGATCCGACAGCGAACCGCGAGCCTGCAGGGCGGCACCCGCCTGGTTGACGGCGAGGGAAGCGCGGGGCAGGTAGTCGTCCACGAGATGCTCGCGAGCGTTCTCGATCGCCGGACCGGCCTGCGCGGCAGCAGCCTGCGCGCGAGCGGCAGCGTTCTCAATCGCGGGGGTCGCGTGCTCGATCGCGGAGTTCAGCGCGGCCTGGGCGCGAGGCGCGGCCCAGTCGACGCCCTGGCCAGCCAGATCAGCGGCGCGCACGGCAACCTTGCCGGCGTAAATGGCAGCGGCGTCGCGAAGCTGCTGGGACGATGCACGCAGCTTATCTGCATCGAAAGTCGGCGAAGTAACCATGATGTCTCCGATTCTGTCCACAATAAACAGGGGCGCGGACGCGCCACTCACCCCTATTGTGCTACAACGGGCTGTGATCTGCAGCCCACCGGCTCCCGTGACGTGCGCGACGGACAGGAAACCCCCAGGAAAAGATGCGACCATTGGTCTCATGAAAGCTATTCTTCACACCTCCGCTGGCGACATCACCGTCGAACTGTTCCCCAACCACGCCCCCAACACGGTCAACAACTTCGTGACCCTGGCCAAGGGCGAGCGCGAATGGGTCGACCCGAAGACCGGCCAGAAGACCTCCCGTCCCCTCTACGACGGCACCATCTTCCACCGCGTCATCCCCGGCTTCATGATCCAGGGCGGCGACCCCCTCGGCACCGGCACCGGCGGCCCCGGCTACCAGTTCAACGATGAGATCCACCCCGAGCTGAACTTCAACGACCCCTACCTGCTCGCCATGGCCAACGCCGGCAAGCGCATGGGCAAGGGCACCAACGGCTCCCAGTTCTTCATCACCGTGGCCCCCACCCCGTGGCTGCTCGGCAACCACACGATCTTCGGCAAGGTCGTCGACGAGGAGTCCAAGCGCGTCGTCGACGCCATCGCCACGACCCCCACGGGCCTCCAGGACCGCCCCGTGACGGAGCAGGTCATCAACTCCATCGAGATCGTCGACTGACCCTCTCCCCTCATCATCGACGAGGCCGGGGCCGCCCCCCGCTGCTGCGCGCAGTGACCGGGATGGCGCTCCCCGGCCTCGTCCCTTACCCCGCCGAAAGGGAAGCTATGAGCATGCCGAGCTACGGCCAACGCTCTGACCCGCGCGCCGCTCCCGAGTGCCCGCGCCACCCGGGCGTGCGCAGCGTCGACTACTGCAAGCGCTGCAACCGCCCCATGTGCGTGGACTGCGCGATCCCCACCGAGGTGCGCTCCATCTGCGTGGACTGCTCCTCCTCGAAGAAGGGGTGGATGCGTTCCCCGTCGCGCGCGGCCGCCGCTGGCGCGCCGGTCGTCACCTACGCGATGATGGCGATCTGCGTCCTCATGTACGCCCTCACATGGGTGTTGCCCTCTCTCATATCCTCGCTCGCCCTCGTGCCCGCGCAGCTGATGGCCCACCCGTGGACGATCCTCACGGGGGCTTTCCTGCACGGCGGCCTGTTGCACATCCTGTTCAACATGCTGTCCCTGTACTGGGTGGGACGCGCGATCGAGCCGGTGATGGGCTGGTGGCGCTTCCTCACCGTCTACCTGGTGAGCGCGCTGGGCGGCTCCGCTTTCATCCTCGCGTGGTGCCTGATCCAGCCCACCGAGATTTTCGTCAGCACGGTGGGCGCGTCCGCCGCCGTGTTTGGGCTCTTCGGCGCGGTGTTTGTCCTGCAGCGCCTGGGTGGGTCCGACACGACCGCGATCCTGACCCTGCTCGGCGTCAACCTCGTGTACGGCTTCGTGGTCAGCGGCATCTCCTGGCAGGGGCACATCGGCGGAGCGATCGCCGGCGTGGCCGCCACGTGGGTTTTGGTGCGCCTGGCACGCCCGCGCTCGGGCGTCACGGAGGCCGCGCAGAATCGCCGCCAGGCGCTCGCGGCCCTCGGCATGATCGCGGGCATGGTCGCGCTTTGCGCGCTCGCTTTCCGCGTCCTGTACGAGGTCTACGGCGCGTGACGCGTTCACGGCCGACAGGCGCGTCGCATCTAAGGATGGCCTAACATAGGGAGGGTCCGGCAAAGCATGCCGGGCCCTCCCTCATGCTTCCCACAGGAGAGACCATGACCAGCCCCTGGGACCTGTACGACCAGCTCATCGACGAGATCCCCGCCGACATCACCGTCACGGCGATCCACACCGACGGCAAGTGGCGTCGCGTCGCCTCCAGCGAAGACGGCGTCGGCATGGCCTTCGGCATGAACGTCCAGTCCCGCCCGCGCGCCACCGAGGACCCCTCCGACCTCGTCGGACGCCCTCTGCGTGACGTCGCGGCCCTCGCCAAGTCCTGGAACTTCGAAGACGCCGGCATCGGCATGGCCGCCGTCAACGCCTACCACTCCCACCCCGTGCGCGCCCTCGCCCACGGTTTCCGCCCCTGCAAGGAAAACAACTGGGCGCGCACGTTCCATCCCTACGCGCCCCTCGTCGCCGGCAAGCGCGTCGCCGTCATCGGACACTTCCCCTTCGCGGCCGCCGCCATGCCCGATGCCGCCGAGCTCACCATCCTCGAACGCAATGTCTTCGACGGCGACTACCCCGACTCCGCCTGCGAATACCTGCTCCCCGAGATGGACTACGTCTTCATCTCCGGATCCGCGTTCGTCAACAAAACCATGCCGCGCCTCCTTGCGCTCTCCTCCGACGCCCACACCGTCGTCCTCGGCCCCTCCGCCCCGGCCTCACCCGCGATCCTGCGAGCCGGCGCCACGACCGTCATGTCCTTCGCCAGCGCGCACCCCGCGCGCCTCGAAGACGGCCTCGCCGGACGCTCCCTCCTCGGCATGTACGACGCGGGCATGAGAGTCGAACTCACTCGCCCATAACCCGGCAGCTGCACTCGGGACCCGGCGACTCCGCTTCGACCCGACAGCCAGCCCCGGCCTCGTCGATAGACATCGATACGAACAGTGGGGCGCCCCGGCCGCAGCCGGAACGCCCCACACTCACGTTTTCGCGATACTGCCCGCGCTTAGCGCCAACGCAGCGTCATCAGGAAGCCCACCATCATCGTGCCCAAGCCCACCGCGATGTTCCACGCGCCCAGCTTCGGCACCGGGTACGTGCCCGACGAAATGTAGTAGACGACAACCCACAGCAGACCCAGAATCATCAGGGTCACGAAAGCGGGCGCCCACCAGGCCGGGCTCAGCGGAATACCGTCCGTCCAGTTCTGGATATCGGTATCGTCCTCAACCTCATGCCCATTCTTCTTACGCTTCTTGGATTCGGCCACGTCGGGTCCTCTCTGCTGGCCCGCGCGGGAAGAAAACCGCCCGGCGGTGATGAATTAGTCGCAACACTAGCGTAGTCTCGGACGTGGAAAGTGCCAAAGCGCAGCGCCACGGGAGGGGGAAAGATGCGCCCACGCAGCGTACGCCACATCGCCGGCGTCCTCGCCGTCACCGTCGCCTCCGGACTCCTGTTCTCCGTCTCCGCGCTCAACGAACGCAAAAACCCCGCCGCCACCTCCGACCTGACCACCCTCGTGCGTAACCGCCAGGAACAGGTCAAAACCCTCGACAACGAGGTGTCCGAGCTTGACGCGCAGGTCCAGAGCTTCTCCTCCGCCGACCCCCAATCCGGCGCCCCCGACGAAGACGCGTTCACCGCACGCTCCAACCGCCCCGTCTCCGGACCCGGCGTCCAAATCACCCTCTCCGACGCACCCCCCGGACAGATCCCCGAAGGCGCGACCCCCAACGACCTCGTCATCCACCAGCAGGACATCGAGGACACCATGAACGCCCTGTGGAGCGGCGGCGCCGAGGCCATGACCGTCCAAGGCGTGCGCGTCACCTCCCGCACCGTCATCCGCTGCATCGGCAACGTCATCCTCGTCGACGGCACCAGTTACTCGCCGCCCTATGTGATCCAAGCAATCGGTGATCCTGCCACCCTGCGCGCGACGGTTACTGCAAACCCACGTATGGTGAATTACCAGGTCTACGTGACAAAGTACGGCCTCGGGTGGGACATGCAGACCAAAGACTCCCTGAGCTTCGCGCCCGCCACCACCTCGCAGACAGTCAACTACGCAACCGTGGAGGAAACGAATGGGTGAACACGTCGCCCCAGCCTCGCCGACAAGCAAAAAGCGCTCCAACATCTTCTGGAACATCGTCGGTGTCATCGGCGAACTGCTCATCACCTTCGCGTTCATCGTCGGCCTCTTCTCCGTCTGGCAGCTGTACTGGACGACCTACGAAGTCTCCGGGCAGGTCTCCCAGACCATCGCCTCGTACGAAGATAGCCACCAGCCCGCCAAGCGCACCCTCGGCGAAGTCCGCACCGACGACCCGCCCGAGTTCACGCGCGAAGTCGGCGACGGCGAAGTCTACGGCCTCATCCACGTGCCCACCTGGGACTGGATGAAGATCCCCCTCGCCGAAGGCACCACCTCCTACGTCCTCGACCAGGGATGGGCCGGCCACTACGACATGACCACCCAGCCCGGCGGCGTCGGCAACTTCTCCGTCGCCGGACACCGCCGCACCTACGGCAACAACTTCCGCTGGATCGACCGCCTCACCCAGGGCGACAAGGTCGTCGTGGAAGTCGACGACCACTACCTCGTCTACTCCATGGTCTCCTCCGAGATCATCGACGCCACCGACCCCACGCAGATGCGCGTCGTCGCCCCCGTCATCGACGACCTCTCCTGGTCCGAAACACCCACCGAGCGCTGGATGACCATGACCACCTGCCACCCCGAATACGGCAACTGGCAGCGCTACATCGTCCACCTCAAGTTCGAATCCTGGACCCCCAAGGACACGGGCGTGCCCGCCGAACTCGTCGACGAACCCACGAACTGAAGGACCCCACATGTACGCATGGATCTTCCGCCACCTGCCCGGCCCCACCTGGTTCAAAGTCATCGAATCCCTGGCCCTCATCGGCGCTGCAGTCGCCGCCCTGTTCACCTGGGTCTACCCCTGGGTCCAGTCCTACCTGGAACTGGGACAGTCCTCCGTCGGCGGCGCCTGAGCCGCACGCTTCTGGAAGGGACGAGGCCGGGGCCACCCCGGCCTCGTGCTGTATCCACGGACGTCGGTTGGGCTTCTCCGCACGCGCCTGGGCGCTCGGAGAGCGGACAGCGCCCGCGCGCCCACTGGGGCAGCGCCCTACGATGGATGCCGGAGAAGGGGCCCCGGCCTCGTACATGAAAGGACCTGCGATGGCACGAATCCTCTGCGTCGACAACTATGACTCGTTCGTCTTCACGATCGTGGGCTACCTGCGCCACCTGGGCGCCGTCGTGGACGTTGTGCGTAACGATGTCGTCGATCCCGCATGGTTCGAGGCCGGCTACGACGGCGTCCTCATCTCCCCCGGACCCGGCGACCCCAAGAGCGCCGGCGCCTCCCTGCAGACCATCGCCGACTGCGCCGAGCGCAAGATCCCGATGCTGGGCGTGTGCCTGGGCCACCAGGCCCTGGGCGAGCTCTTCGGCGCGACTGTCGGGCATGCGCCCGAGCTCATGCACGGCAAGACCTCCGTCATCACCCACGACGGGCGCGGCGTGTTCGAGGGCGTGCCCTCGCCGCTAACCGTCACCCGCTACCACTCGCTGACTATCGACCCGGCGACCATGCCCGACGAGCTGGAGGTCTCCGCGAGCACCGAGTCCGGCATCATCATGGGCGTGCGCCACCGCTCCCTGCCCCTCGAGGGCGTCCAGTTCCACCCCGAGTCCGTCATGACCCAGTCCGGGCATCTCATGTTCGCCAACTGGCTGGCCGCCTGCGGCGACGCCGACGCGCGTGAGCGTGCCGTGTCCCTCAAGCCCGTCGTCGCGGAGCGCTTCAAGCTGTAGATTTCGCGTTTCGTTCCGTGGGGGCGCGGGGGTTTTTCTCTACACGAAGCCCTTTAGCGGCGTGTCGTCGGCGTGTCGCACCCTCATGTAGCGAAAATCCCCCTGCCGAGGTGTGGTGGTCCAACACGAGCTGTTCACCCGCACGGTAACCCTTGATTCTGCGCGCGAACCCCTTGATACGCACGTAAACCCCTAGATATGCGCGTGGGCGGCGCTGCCCACACGCATATCATCGGGCCCACGCGCGAATTATCGGGCCCACGTGCGCCTTCAGAGGCCTGCACAGTGGCATTAAATCGACCCAGCTGGGTGTTGTCGGCCATGAGACCGCGAAAGTCCTTGTTAGTTGGTGGCGTGACACCACTTAGGGAGCACGACACCCCTTCCGAGCTGGTGCAATGCTCCCTAAGTGGTGCAATGCTCCCTTACTGGTGTAGCGCGTTGTGATTGCAGGTGGACGGGTCAGCTATGGTGCCGCAGATCTGCTTGTGGGTGCATGCATGCGGATAGGTTACGAGCATCCGGATAGGTTATGCGCATGCGGATAGCTTATTAACCTATCCGGATGCCGATAACCTATCCACATCGTCACAACCTATCCGCGTGAGGCGCCTGTTTTCTGACGGGTCCGCGTGTTGAGCCCACGTCGCAGCGCAGCACCTGCCTACAGAGCTGGTTATCTGGCAGGCGCGCGTTGTGGAGGACACGCTTCCACCGTGAAGAGGCGGGCGCACCGGTCTCTGCTAGCAGTGCGTTGTCGAGGCTACCCGCGCCCCCGCGCCCCCGCGCCCCTCGCATGCCCGCGCCCCCGCGCATACAGTGAGGCCCGCGCTCGCCAGGAGAAATCCTGCGGCGCGGGCCTCATCAATCGGCGGGTTAGCCGCCAGCCGGGTCAGCCGCTAACCGGGGCCAGCCGCTCACCCGATCAGTTACTCACCCGATCAGTGACCGACCGGCTCGACACCGTCACGCGGTGCCGACCCGACTCACAAGAGCCTCAGTGGCCGTTCCCGTTGTTGCCGTTATTGTTCCCGTTGTTGCCGTTCTGGGTGCCCTTCGCGACCTTCAGCTTCACGGTCGAGTTCTTGTCGACCTTCGAGCCCACGCCGGGCTCGACGGACAGGACCTGGCCGGCGGGCTGGTTGCCCGAGACTTCTTCGACGGTGACGTTCAGGCCGAGAGCCTTGAGCTGCGCCTCGGCGTCATCACGGCCGATGCCGACGACGGAGGGGATCTCCACCTGGGCGGCCTTACCGTTCGACACGGACACACCGACGGTGGAGCCCTTCTTGACCTTCGTGCCGGTGGCCGGGTCCTGATCGACGATGCGATCCTTGTCCTTCTCGGAGTCGACGCTCGTCACGTTACCGAGTTCCAGGCCGACGGCCTTCAGGGCGCTGCGCGCCTGGTCCTGGCTCATGCCGGACAGGTCCGGAACATCGACCTGGTCAGAGCCGGAGGACAGGTAGGCGCGGATCGTCTGGCCGGCCTTCACCTTCGAACCGGGGGAGGGGTTGGTCTGCGCGACCTTGCCCTCGGGGACGGTGTCGGAGGCAACCTTGCTGTTGTCGAGCTCCCACTTCAAGCCCAGTGCCTCGATCGCCTTGCGTGCGTCGTCAGGGCTCATGCCGACCAGGTTGTCCGGCAGGGTCACGGAATCGGGGCCGGAGGAGATGGTGACGCGCACGGTCGCGCCCTTCTCGGCCTGCGTGCCGGCGGTCGGATCAGTGGAGGCGACGGACCCCTCGGCCACGGTGTCGGAGGCGACCTTGTCGGGGTTGAGCTCCCACGTGAAGCCTGCCTGCTCGATCTGGCTCTTCGCTTCGGCCTGCGTCAGGCCGACAACGTTGGGGACCGTGATCGTCTCGGCTTGTGCGGCGCCGCGCGTGAGGGCCCACACCGAGCCGCCGATGAGCAGCAGGGCGATGACCACGAGGGTCGCGATGATCGCCGTCCGGCGCTTGCGGGACTTTGCGACGTCGTCATCCGCGTCCGCGGTGGCCACCGGGGGCAGCGACGTGGAGGTCGCGGCCATGGCCGGGGCGGGGGTGCGGTTGGCGACGGGCGCCATCGGCATGGTCGCGGCGGTCTGGGCGCTTGCGACGCCAGCGGCGGGTAGCACCTCGGTGGCCCACGAGTCCGCGGGCGGTGCGCCCACGTCGAGGCCTCGGGCGACGCGCTGCAGGTCCGCGAGCATCGCGGCCGCGCTCGGGTAGCGGTCCTCGCGGTTCTTCGCCAGGGCCTTGAGTACCACGCGGTCGAGGGAGTCCGGGATGTCGGACAGGATCGACGAGGGCGTGGGCGGGATCTGCTCAACGTGCTGGTAGGCGACGGCGACGGCGGAGTCGCCCTTGAAGGGCGGGCGGCCGGTCAGCAGCTCGAAGAGCACGACGCCTGTCGAATACAGGTCGGAACGAGCGTCCACGGCCTCGCCTCGTGCCTGCTCGGGGGAGAGGTACTGGGCGGTGCCGACGACGGCGTTCGTCTGCGTCATGGTGGCCTGCGAGTCGGTCAGGGCGCGGGCGATGCCGAAGTCCATGACCTTGACCTTGCCGTCCGACGTCAGCATGATGTTGCCGGGCTTAATGTCGCGGTGCACCAGGTGGTTCGCGTGCGAGTACTGGAGGGCGGACAGGACGCCGGACACGATCTCGATGGCCTCGTTGATCGGCACGGCCGTGCCGTCGGAGATGAGGTCCTTGACCGTGTGCCCCTCCACGTACTCCATGACGATGTAGGGCACCGCGATCGAGCGGCCGGACGCGTCTTCGATGATTTCCTCGCCGGTGTCGTAGACGGCGACGATGTTCGGGTGATTCAGCGACGCCGCTGACTGCGCTTCGCGGCGGAAGCGCGCCTGGAAGATCGAATCCTGTGCCAGGTCGCGTCGCAGCATCTTGATGGCGACGACGCGCGACAGACGAGTGTCGAAGCCCAGGTGGACCTCGGCCATGCCGCCTCGCCCGATGAGCGAGCGGACCTCGTATCGGCCAGCTAGACGGTGGGCCATGGGCTCTGCCATGTCCTAACCTCCTCGATAATGTGTGCTCCCGCACTTGGATGAATCAGGGAGCCAAGCATGTGTTTGATCGTAATAGCTGTGAGCGCGATGAGCCCAATCACGATGATTGCGACGATGACCGCGCGAATAATCTGCCTGGATGCTGGGACGGGTGGTGCGACCACGCTGCGCGAATAGGCGGTTTTGGCCGGCGGCCGGGTCCTGTCTGCCGATCGGGCGTCGAGGTCGTGCCAGCGCGGTCCGCGCGTGGTCTTCTCGGGTCGAGGCTCGAACACGGATCGGCGTGGGCGAGACGACGGCTTGGTGGCCCGAGGCTGGGGGACAGTGCCGTACACGCGCGGCGTTCCACCGTTCGTGGGGCGCGCCGACGAGGCCGTGGCTGCCTTCTGGCGGCGGGGCTGCTCGGTACGGGTCGGCTGGGGGATGGCGGGGGCGCTGCGTTGGGCGGCCTTGCGCTGTGCCTGTTCGGCTTCGCGGCGTTCGCGGGCTTCGCGCAGTTCGCGTTGGCGCTGTTCCTCTTCGCGTGCGACGCGTTCGCGGCGCTGCGCCTCGGCGGCGTCCTCGGCCTGACGGGTGGCTGCGCGTTCACGCAGGCGCTGCGCGAGGGCGGCTCGGCGGTCATCGGAGGCCGGGGAGGCCTGGTCGGATCCAGGCGTGGTGGGCGGTGCGGGAATCGCGGCCTGGGGGCGCTGTGCGCTCTCGCTGGGCTGAGGGGCCTGCTCGGCACGCGTGGGTACCGCGTGCCGCGGCGCCGAGGCCGACGTCGGCTTGGTGGCGGGCGCAGATGCCGGGGTAGAGGGAGCGGCGGGTGCCGTGGTGGTGGAGCTGGTCGGAGTTGGCGCCGAGGCGGGTGCCTGAGGGGCGCTCGGAGGGGCCGGGACTGCCGCGTGGCGCCCGGTCGAGGTCAGCGAGCGGACGGCACCGGAGACTGCCGGTGCATGCTCTCCGGTGGTCTCGGGGTGCAGGCGACGAACCCGGGTGGGCGCGGACACGGGGCGTGCGGTCGGAAGGACCTCGGCCTCGTCGAGGATGCGCGGAACCGACGCGTGGCGGCCCGTGATGGGAATCGCCGAGGAGGAGGGCGCGATCGTGGTCGCCTCGTCCAGGACGGGGACGGCGGCGTGGCGGCCGGTCGTGGTGCGCACCTTGGGGGTCAGGCCCGAGGGAGGCTGGAGCATGTCCTCGGGGAGCGTGCGACGCGTGAGGTGGCGTACGGGCGCGACGATCGGCACGGAGGGCTGGACGGGCGTGCGGATCTCGGCCGGGCGCTGTGCGGCCTTTGGCAGGGGGAGAGGCCGGGGAGTGACGGAGATCCCCATGGCCTTGGCGGCCGCGGCGATCTCGCGCACGGCGGCAGAGCCAGATTCGGGGCGCTTCGCGGGGTCCTTCTCCAGCAGGTGCAAGATGACGTCGGCGAGCGGCTCGGGGACGAAATCCGGGAGCGGGGGCACCGGGTCGTTGACGTGCGAGAACGCGATGTCCACCTGCGTTTCGCCGGTGAAGGGGCGGCGCCCGGCCGCGGCCTCGTAGGCGATGACGCCGAGGGCATACAGGTCGCCGATGGGGGTGGCGATCTCGCCCATGGCCTGCTCGGGCGGCAGGTACTGGGCGGTGCCCATGACCATGCCCGCGGCCGTCAGGTTCACCTGGCCGGTGGCGCGCGAGATACCGAAGTCCGTCAGTTTCACCATGCCGTCAGGGCGAACAAGGATGTTCGCGGGCTTGATGTCGCGGTGCACGACGCCAGCGCGCGCGGCGGCGCCCAGGGCCATCGCGACCTGCACGAGGATCGGCATGAGGTACTCGGGCTCGATGCGCGAGCCGCCGCGCAGGTAGTCCGTCAGCGGGTAGCCGTCGACGAGCTCCATGATGATCCAGCCGATACCGTCCTCCTGGCCCGAATCCTGCGTGTTCGCGATATTCGGGTGGGAAATCGACATCGAGTTGCGGGCCTCGAGGCGCAGGCGCGACAGGGAGAGCTCCTCGCCCGCCAGCTCGGGGCGCAGGACCTTCGCGGCGACGATGTGCCCGCTGACCCGGTCTCGGGCTTTCCACACCTCGCCCATGCCGCCCTGTGCGATCGGGGTGAGCAGCGTGTAGCGCCCGCCGAGCACTCGCCCGGCGCCGGATGTCATGCGTGGCGCGCTCACTTGAGCCCCGCTTCCAGGACAGCGCGAGCGATTGGGCCGGCCACGTCGCCACCGTGCGGGGTGGGGTTGGTGTCGTCGCCCTCGACGAGGACCGCGAAAGCGATCTGCGGGTTGTCGGCGGGCGCAAAGCCGATGGCCCACGCGTTCGCGCGGTTGCCTTCACCGGTCTCAGCGGTGCCGGTCTTGGCGGCGACGGCCACGTTCGGCAGCGCCATCGTCGTGCCGGTGCCGTAGGGCTGGGAAACGACGGCTTCCATCATGGCGCGCAGCTTCGAGGCCGTCTCCGCGGAAATCGGGCGGCCGCCGTCGGTCGGGCTGTTCGTGCGCACGACCTGGTTGTCGGCGTCCACGATCGAGTCGATGAGGTACGGGGTCATCATCTGGCCCTGGTTAGCGACGGTCTGGGCGATCTGGGCCATCTGCAGGGGCGTCGTCTGGACCGTGTACTGGCCGATCGAACTCATCGCGAGCTGCGCGGCGTCGGCGTCGGAGGGGAAGACCGAGGGGGTCACCGTCAGCGGGATCTGCGACTCGCGGCCGAAACCGAATCGGTTCGTCACGTCGATGAGCTGCTGGCTCGTCAGCTGCTCGGAGGCGAGCACGAAGGTCGTGTTGCACGAGCGGGCGAAGGCCTCGGTCAGCGTCGGGTTGCCGTCACCGCAGGTCGAGGACTCAATGTTGGACACCTCGGTCGCGGTGCCGGGCAGGGTCGTGGACACCGGCGACGGCATGCGCGTGTCCGGCTCGGCGACGCCGTTTTCGATGAGGGCGATCGTCGTGAGGACCTTGAAGGTGGAACCGGGCGCGTAGCGCTGCGAGATCGCGCGGTTGAGCAGCGGATTATTCGGGTCCGAGGAGAGCGCCGAGAACGCGTCCGACACAGCGTTCGCGTCGGAGGAGGCAAGCTGGTTCGGATCGAACGTCGGCGCCGAGTACATCGCGAGGACCGCGCCGGTCTTCGCATCGAGAGCCACGACGGCGCCCTTGCGGTTCCCGAGAGCCTCGGCGGCGGCCTTCTGCATCTGCGAGTTCAGGGTGAGTTCCACGCCGCCGCCCTGGCGGTTCTGGCCGGTCAGGAGGTTACGCAGGCGCTGGCCGAGCAGCGTCTGCGACTGGCCGTCCAGGACGTCCTCCTCGGCGGCCTCGATACCCGTCGACGCGTTTCCTACGGACGAGAAATAGCCCGTGACCGGCGCATACAGCGGACCCTCGGCGTAGGAGCGCACGTAACGCTTGGAGTCCTGTTCGCGCTCGGACGAGGCGATGGCCGTCTTGTCGACGATGATCGGGCCGCGGTCGGTTTCCGCGGCGTGCAGGATCGTGCGCTGGTTGCGCGCGTCGGCGTTGAGCGAAGACGCGGAGATGAACTGCGTATTCGTCACGCCCACGCCCAGCAGGGCGAACATGATGAGGACGATGATGAAGATCTTGCGGATCTGGTTGTTCACGGTTTACTCACCCACTCCCACGGCTGGCTGGATGCCGGAATTCCACGGTGCGGGGGTCGAGGCCGGGCGGCGAGCAGCGTCGGATACGCGGATCAGCAGGGCGACGGTGATCCACGAGGACACCATCGACGAGCCGCCGGCCGCCAGGAACGGGGCCGTCAGGCCGGTCAGCGGGATGATGCGCGTGATGCCGCCGAGCACCACGAACAGCTGGATGGCCAGCGAGAAGCTCAGGCCGGTGGCCAGGAGCTTGCCGAAGCCGTCACGCACCGTCAGCGCCGCGCGCAGGCCTCGCTGGATGAGGATCAGGTACAGGACGAGGATCGCGGCCATGCCGGTCAAGCCCAGTTCCTCCGCGAAGGAGGAGAGGATGAAGTCGGAGTTCGCCAGCGGCACGAGCTGCGGGTAGCCGCGGCCCCAGCCGGTGCCCATGAGGCCGCCGGAAGCCTGTCCGAACAGGCCCTGGACGAGCTGATAGGACCCCTGGTTGTAGATGTCGGGATCGAGGGCGTTGAGCCAGATGTTGAAGCGCGTCTGCACGTGGGCGAAGGACTTGACCGCCACGAGGACCGCGGGCACGAACAGAGCAAAGCCGATGACCAGCCACGACACGCGGTTCGTGGCGACGTACAGCATCGCGACGAAAAGGCCGAAGAACAACAGCGAGGTACCCAGGTCGCGCTGCAAGACGAGGATCGCGATGCCGATCAGCCACACGACCATGATCGGGCCGAGGTCGCGGGCGCGCGGCAGGCGCATGCCGAGGAACTTGCGGCCGCCGATCGCCAGGTTGTCGCGGTTCGTTACGAGGTATCCGGCGAAGAAGATCGCCAGCGTGATCTTCACGAGCTCGCCGGGCTGAACGGAGATGGGACCCAGGTGGATCCACACGCGCGCGCCGAAGGTCTCCTGGCCCAGGCCCGGGATCATGGGCAGGAGCAGCAGGAACAGTGAGAGTGCGCCGAAGGTGTAGGTGTAGCGGCGCAGCATGCGGTGGTCGCGCAGCGTGATCAAAATGACCGCCGCGATAACGATCGCGATGCCCACGAAGAGGGCCTGGCGGAAACCAACCACGGCCTCGTCCCTGCGGGCATACGACAGGTCGAGGCGGTAGATCATCGCCAGCCCCAGGCCCGTCAGCGCCACCGCGACCGGCAGGATCACGGGGTCAGCGTAGGGCGCCAGGAAGTGCACGCCGACCTCGGCGATGATGGCGATGGCCACCAGGACGCCGACCTGCGTGAGCAGGTTCGCGGGGATCTCCCCCGTGTAGTTCAGCGACGTCAGCACGTAGCCGACGATGCCGACGGCCAGGGCCAACCCCATGAGGGTCAGCTCCAGGAATCGGCGAGGCCGGGCCGGCGCGATCGATACGGTAGCCATTAGGAGGCGCCCCCGCTCTGCGTCCCGGACTGGGAAGCGCCGGATTGGGACGTCCCCGACTGAGGCGTCGACGACGAGGACGAGGAGGACGACGAGGCCGCGTTCTCGGCCGCGGAGCGCTTGAGGCCCTCGATGTAGGAGTCAATGTCGGCGCGCGAGGAACGCAGGACCGGCGTGTCGAGGCGCTGGCGATCGACGGGTGCCAGGTCGGCGAGGGACACGCTCGAGACCTCGACCGCGTGCGAGAGCTGCCACGGGCCGATCGACTGGGGGATGCCCTGGTAGATGACGACGTAGCCGTCCTGGCCGATCGCGTAGTACTGGGTTTGCGTCCACTTCCACGACATCCACGAGGCCGCGACGACGAGGACCGTCACCAGCGAGATGAACACGGGGGTCCACCAGGAGGAGCGGGGCTTGAGCTCGATGGGGGCCTCGTCCTCGTCGGTGGGGGTGCCCGAGGACGAGGAACCCAGGGCAGCCGCGCGGGCTGCCGCGCCTTCGCCTCCGCGGGACTTAGCGTTGCGGTCGATGGCCGCGGCGCCCACGATCTGCGGGGGAGCGGGCGGGAACGTGCCGGCGGGGACGATGTCCGCGATGACGCACGTGATGTTGTCGGGGCCGCCACCCAGGAGCGCCAGGCGGATCAGCTCTTCGGCGCACTCGCCCGGATCCTTGATGTCGGCCATGACCTGGCCGATCGTCTCGGGGGAGACGAGGCCGGAGAGGCCGTCGGAGCACAGCATCCAGCGGTCGCCGACGACGGCCTCGCGGATGGTTTCGTCGGGGGCGACGTCGGCCTGCGCGTCGCCGAGGATCTTCAGGACGACGTTGCGGTTGGGGTGGTGCTCGGCTTCCTCGGGCGTGATCTGGCCGGTGTCGACCAGGTATTGCACGAAGGAGTGGTCGGTTGTGACCTGCGTGAGCGTGTCGCCGCGCAGCACGTAGGCGCGCGAGTCGCCGATGTGGACCATGGCGAGGCGGTTGCCGCTGCGCATGAGCGCGATGCAGGTGGTGCCCAGGCCTTCGAGGTCGCGGTCGCGGCTCGAGCGGTCGGTGAGCTCCTCGTGCGCGTCGAGGAGTGCCTCGCGCAGGAGGGGGAGCATCGAGTCGGCCGGGTGGGAGTCCGTGTCGAGGGGGACGAGGTGCGCGAGGGCCACGGAGGAGGCGATGTCGCCGCCTGCGGGGCCGCCCATGCCGTCGGCGAGGACGAGGAGGTTCGCGCCGGCGTAGCCCGAATCCTGGTTGTTGGAACGGACGAGGCCCACGTCGGAGCGGGCAGCGTAGTGGAATTGAACCGCGTTTCCTGACATATCAACCCACCAATTCGAGAGTCGTCTGGCCGATTCGGATGACGTCACCGATCTTGAGCTGGCGCGGGGTGCTCAGTCGTTCGTCGTCGATGAAGGTGCCGTTTCGGCTGGAGAGGTCTTCGATCCACCAGCCGTCGGACTGGGGGGTGAGCGCCGCGTGGCGGCTGGAGGCGTACTCGTCTTCGAGCACGAGGGTGCAGGCGGGTGAGCGCCCGATGACGATGGGGGCCTCGCCGAGGGGCAGCATGGTGCCCACGAGCGGGCCGCCGGTCACCAGGAGATCCTTGGGGGCCAGCGGGTTGGAGGACGTGCGCTTCTTGTCCTTGCGCTTGTCGCGGGAGGCTTTGCGGCGTGACGTCGCCTTGTCGCGTCCCTTGCCGCGCGGGGTGACGACGGTGCCGAAGATGTCGCGTCGCAGCGTGTTGACGGCCGCGAGCACGAGGAGCCACAGCAGCACCAGGAACCCGATGCGGAAGACGGTGAATGCGAGGTCGGTGGTCACTTCATTAAACTCCGCTCTGGTCTGGGTGGGTCCAGAAGAGGATCTTGGTACGTCCGATGACGATTTGGTTGCCGTCGAGCAGGGTCGCTGCGTCGATACGGTGCCCCTCGACGAAGGTGCCGTTGGTGGAACCGAGGTCGGTGGCGATCACGCCGGTGGGGGTGATGCGCAGTTCGAGGTGACGGCGCGAGACACCCGAGTCGTTGACGACGATGTCGGCCTCGGAGCCGCGTCCGATGACGGTCACGGGCTCGGTGAGGAGCCATTTTTCGCCGTCGACGTCGATGATGGGGTGCTCGGGGGATGCGGACGAGGCGGTGGCGGGTGCCGCGGGTCCCCTGCGGTTTTCGGCGTCGACCTTGAGGGTGCCGCTGGGTTCGGAGGCGTCGGCGATGAATTCGATCGTCACGGGGCCGAGGAGGGAGTAGCCGTTTGAGGAGGCGTGCTCGGTGGCCTGCTGGGCGAACTCGTCGGCGAGGACGTCAAGGGATGCCTCGAGGGACGTGAGGTCGGTGCGCGAGGCGTAGACCGCGAAGTGGTTCGCGGCGATGATGCGCGAGGCGGAGACTTCCTGGACGGATTCGTCCATGGCGCGGCGGATCGCCGTGGTGATGTCCACGGGCTTGATCCCCGACCGGAACACGCGCGAGAAGGCGCCGTTGACGCCTCTCTCGACGGCGCTCTCGAAGCGGTCGAAGATGCTCATAGTCGTGCTCTCCTCATTCCCCCGCGCTGTGCGCGACGTACGTTCGTTGTGGAAGCGAGGCCGCTCCCAGTCACAGTCTAACGGGCGTAGGAAGTGCTGTGGCCTCATCTGTCGGGATGTTTCCGATGTGCACAGGCTCGTTCTTTCTTCTGTTTGCGCGCTATGCCGGGGAATACTCGGCAATGGTGCGACTGTGACTTCTGGTGCAAATGTTACATATGTGACGATAAGTGTGTGCGAGCAAACAGAGTGTGGACACTTGCTTGGTTGGGTCGGCGGTCTGAGCGGTGGCGTGTTGCCTGTCGATGGGGACTCTGTGGGACGCTTGGTCGCCCCCGCATGTTGTGCAGAGCACAAGTGTTTTCTCTTTACCACGCGGTGAGTGTGCTCATATGTCTGTCGCCGTATTGATGGGTGATGGGCCGTAGGTCCCGTTAAGTGTGCGCGGTCAGCTTGATTGCTTAGTTGTTGTGTGAGGTGGGCGCGATTGACTCGCAGCGTGGGTCAGTGTGCGAATTTCTGTCCGTGAGTGTGGGCATGAATAAATACTGACCTAGGGGGTCGTGCAGGAACTAGGTCCCATTGTTATGGTGAGTCAGTAACCATATCAACGTGGGGGCAGTATGACACTCACTGACATGCAGGGTGGCGTCCAGAGTCAAGGCGCTGCCGACCGAGACGACCATCCACCGGCGGGTGGCCACCTGGCCGACCGCACGGTGCGACAGTCGCGCCCGCGTCGCATTGCCATGCGTGGAATCATCGCTGCCGCGCTCGCCGGACTCGCCCTCTCCGGCCTCGTGATGGTGCCCGGAGCCGCACGGGCCGAGGCTCCCCTCGAGACCCCCGGCGCCGACAGCATCACTTTCAACCGATCCGAAGGTCGAATCGGCAAGGCCGTCCTCAACGACTCCGGCACGGATCGCACCACCGTCGTCGCCGACAACTCCTACTTCGGCATCGTGCCCGGCATGACGGTCTACAATTCCGCCGACCCCAACCAGCGCTCCGTCGCGTATCGCGCGGGATACTCCCAAGACTGGCTCGATGCAGATACGGCGAAGAGCGGCGATTACTGGTCCTACGTCACCCGAGGCGTCGCCTGGGACTACCACTTGGCCGCCTACTACCAGTACCCCTACGACGGCGAATACACGCCCGACGCGATCTCGACCTCAACGACGAGCGCGCTCGGCTACAAGCCGAACAACCCCGGAACCGTCCCGCTCAACAGCACCTTCCTGATCGGGGCCGTGCGTCACAACAACTACCCGATCTACTCCCAGATCCACTGGGTGCACGCGTCCTTCGACATTCGTATCGGTGATCTCGAAGAATCCTTCCCCTTCGATCAGCAGGAAACTGACAACGACACGGACACGACGGCCGTGCGACGCAAGGGAGGCCCCTACGAATGGGTCTCCCGCGCCTCCGCGCCGCGCACCTGCCCATCGAGCGCCCCCTACTACGCGCTTGCCCGATCCGATCGCAACTGGCACTGCTTCAAGAAAGTCGGTGAAGGAAAAGGCAGATACGACATCTACACGGATCAGCCCCAGTACTACCCGGGCTCGGCAGGCAAGCCCGACCAGACCCCCGACTCGGACGACGTCCTGACGATCACGAAGACCACCTCGGACCAGACGATCACCGTCAATGGGATCCCCTACCGCCTCGTCCTCTACGGATTCGTGCCCAACGCGGACGGTAACTGCCCTGCCACCCCGCCCGCCGGCTCGACCCCTGTCTCCACCTTCACGACGAAGGAAAGCCAGGCGTCCTTCGGCTGCCTCTACGGCTCTTTCAGCCAGGAGCGCTACGTGCGCGTCGCGAAAGCTGTTACCTCGGACTCCGAACAGGTCGGCGACGCGATTCCCCCGTTCACCTTCACGACGATGGGCGTGGGTGACTGGGCCGCGCCCACGGGAACCCCGCTCACCACGAGCGTGACGGCCGACGGCTTCGTCGGGTGGAACTCCTTCGAGGACGCGAACCTGACCCCGACCGCATACGGCGAGGCCGGGGCGGTGTCCTCCGGCTACAGGGCCTTCATGCCCGGCTTCTCCCAGTTCATCATCGCCGAGACGGGGCCGCGAATCGCCGGCAGGTTCCCGTTGGCTTTTGGTGCGCCGGGGCGTTTTGGCCCCTGGAAGACCAGTGACGACCCGAACTCCGCGCAGTGGAGCCTCGTCGACGTGACCTGCCTGAACGGCGTGGGCGAGCGCGTGAATGTCACCCGCGACGCTGACACGGGTGGTGTGGACTTCTCCCAGGTCGCCCCGGCCTCGTCCCCGGCGGCCCTGCCGATCACCTGCACCTTCACCAACCGCGAGCAGGTGCCCAAGCTGCGCATCCAGAAGGACCTCGAATCGGTCGAGGGGGCGACGACGGACGACATCACCGTCACCTACCGCATCACGGCCACGAACGACGGTACCCTCGCGGGCACGACCGGGCGCCTCACGGACACGCCGAACTTCGCACCGGGACTGACCGTGCGCTCCGCGGCCGTCGCGACCAGCGTTGATGCTCTCACCAGCGCGACCGAGCAGGGGGCCGCCGCCTCCTACGTCCTCACCGAGGGTGCGACCGTCGAGCCGGGCGCGTCCTCCACGTGGTACATCCGCATGAAGGTCACGCGCGACAGTGCGGCCGCCGGGTACTCCGAGGCCCTGCTTGAGTGCGCCTCGTCGAACGATCGCCTGACCCCGGGCCACGGCCTCTACAACGCGGTGACGGGCGCCTACGATCACGACGGCGAGGCCAACAACGAGGCCTGTGCCCCCGCGCGCCCCCGCCCGATCCGCATCGAGAAGGCCGGCACGCAGCCGGTCGGTACCCCCAACGATGACGGCACGTATCCGCTCGACGGAGCGGCCTTCGCGATCTACGACAACGAGGCCCTGGCCGGCACCCCGGTTTCCACTCTCGATGGTGGGTCGCGCTTCGTGACCGCGCCCCTGGAAACGGGGAAGACCTACTGGCTCGTGGAGACCCGCGCGCCCGTCGGGCACGCGCTGCTGCCCCGTCCCGTCGCCTTCCATATCGAGGCCGGTACCGACGCCGAGGCCACGACCGTCATCAAGACGGACTTCGGCGCCGACGAGGGCTTCAGCTCCGTGCGCGTCCTGCCCGCTTCGGGCAGCCTGCCCGGGGATCGCACGCCCGGCATTCGCGTCGTCGACACTCAGGTCGGCGTACTCCCCAAGGCCGGGTCCATCGGCATCTACCCGCAGCTCGCGGGAGGAGCCGCCCTGCTCGGCCTCGCCGGCGCGTGCGCGTGGCGAGGCCGGCAGGAGCAGGCCGCGTAACGCACGCCGCGAGACATAATGATGTGGGTGCGCCCGCCATCTGGCGGGCGCACCCACATGTGTCTTGAGGTGAGGGAGGCGGTCAGGCCTCGTCACGCACGCCCTGGGTAGCCGCAGGCCGCGAGACGTTACGACGTGGGCGCGCCTGACTCTGGCCCTTGTCCTGGCTCCGGCCCTCGTCCCGGTCCCATGGTTCCTCACCAATGTCGCATGCAATTCCCTCGCGACTATTTCAAACATTGAAATCGCATCGTTGGAATTGCAGCGTTTGTAGGCGGTGTCAAAAACTGACCGTGTTAAATTACCTGCGACTTTTGGGAGGGGAGCTGAGGAAGGGGTCGTGCATAGACAACGCGGCCGGGCGCACAACGCGCGCCCGGCCGCGAAATGGCAGGATCAGAAGTCCCAGTCCTCATCCTCGGTGTCCACGACCTCGCCCATCACGTAGGACGAGCCGGAACCCGAGAAGAAGTCGTGGTTCTCGTCCGCGTTGGGGCTCAGGGCCGCGAGGATCGCGGGGTTCACGTCGGTCG
Organism: Actinomyces sp. HPA0247; assembly: GCA_000411415.1. Taxonomy (GTDB): domain Bacteria; phylum Actinomycetota; class Actinomycetes; order Actinomycetales; family Actinomycetaceae; genus Pauljensenia. The sequence goes on from KE150450.1 coordinate 933,534, forward strand.
CGTCGTGCGGGAACAGGGCCTCGTAGCCCAGGTTCATGAGCGCCTTGTTCGCGTTGTAACGCAGGAACTTCTTGACGTCCTCGGTCAGGCCGAGCGGATCGTACAGGTCCTCCGTGTACTGCTCCTCGTTCTCGTAGAGCTCGTACAGCAGCGAGTACGTGTAGTCACGCAGGTCATCCTGGCGTTCCTGGCTCGACTCATTCACGGCCAGCTGGTACTTGTAGCCGATGTAGTAGCCGTGGACGGCCTCGTCGCGGATGATGAGGCGGATCAGGTCGGCCGTGTTCGTGAGCTTGGCGTGCGAGCTCCAGTACATGGGCGCGTAGAAGCCCGAGTAGAACAGGAAGGACTCGAGCATCGTCGAGGCGACCTTGCGCTTCTCCGGGTCGTTGCCGTCGTAGTAGGACTTGACGATCTCGGCCTTCTTCTGCAGGGCCGCGTTCTCGTTCGACCAACGGAAGGACTCGTTGATTTCCTCCGTGGACAGCAGGGTGGAGAAGATCGACGAGTAGGACTTGGCGTGCACCGACTCCATGAACGCGATGTTCGTGTAGACGGCCTCCTCGTGCGGGGTGCGCGCGTCCGGGATCAGCGACACCGCGCCGACCGTGCCCTGGAGCGTGTCCAGCAGCGTCAGGCCCGTGAACACGCGGTTCGTCATGAGCTGCTCGTCCTTGGTGAGGGTCTTCCAGCTCGGCAGGTCGTTGGAGAGCGGAATCTTCTCAGGCAGCCAGAAGTTACCCGTCAGGCGATCCCAGACCTCGAGGTCCTTGTCGTCTTGGATCTTGTTCCAGTTGATGGCCTCGAACACGGGCTCGGTCGCCATGGGGGCTCCTCTGTGTGCGGTGTCGGACGGACGAGGCCGGGGCGGCCTCGCGTGCTCTCACCAGGATACCCGTGGGTCGCGTCTGTCGTGGTCGCGGGCTCGCCGGTGTCTCGTGGACGAGGTCACCTCGGTGAAGCTGCCGAGGTGGCTGCTGGCTTTTGCTCGATTGAGGAGCGGACCGGATATCTGTGGGTGTACACGTCGTTGTAGCGCTGGATCTCGCGCATGACGTCTGCGGCCTCGTTGTCCGTGCACTGGAAGTCCTCTGTTGCGGCACCCAGGCCTAGGCTGATGCCGTTGGTAATCCACGCCATCTGACTGATCGTTGTGTCAAGAGCCGTGAGGTGCTTGATGAGGGTCGCGTGGTGGGCGCTGCCCGTGTTGGCTGTGCTCGGTGTGGGTACGTTCTTCAGGGTCGTGGATGCGCGGTCGGCAGCTGAGATGATGGACTGAACTTCGTTGTAGTCCCATTCGATATTGACGTAGCTCATGGCTCATTCCTCTCGGGTGACAGGGCGAAGAAGTGTGTGATCAGGCCCCACAGCTGCGTGTTGTAGATCGGGTAGATGGGGATGTGTGGGCCGGTGCTGGGGGCGAGGGGTGGGGCCTCGACCCTGTAGGAGGCGGCCGGAGTGATGAGAGTTGACAGAATGGCTGCCGGAGCGAAGGGATCCTCGCCCCTGCAGTCCTCCCGGATCCAGGTGGTGTATGCCCAGCGTTGAGCCACGAGAGCTTGCGCGAAGGCGGAATCTGATGGGCCATAGGAGGAGTAATTTTCGAGGAGCTGAGCCGTCTGTTCGGTCATGCCCTGCTGTGCGGCGTACACAATGGCCGTTGGCAGTACGGGAGGCCCATCGAAGATGGCGGGGTTAGGCGTGAGCGGAGATATCGCCGCCGCGACGTGCGGAATTTCCTCGTTATCAATCTGATAAATGTGAGTCTCAGTGTCACCGTCGGGGGTGATAGCGGTGCGGGCGACGACGCATGGCCCCGGCTGCATCCAGATGTTCGCGCGGCGACACTGAGAGTCCTCTGGGGATGTGGTTGAGATGATCAGCCGTGAGTGGGCGGTGCGCGTGAGGGCTGCAAGATGCAGCGTGTCTCCGGTGAGTTCTTGGGAGGTGGCGAAGCTCGAGGTGACGTCGCCCGGAATGACGATGTGAGGACGGTCAACCATTGCGCACCTCCAGGCTCATGATGATCGCGAGAACGTCTTCGTTCAGGTTGCTGAAAGCGGGGGTCGTCATCGTTGCCGTCGCCGTGAGGAGGAAGTCATTCGCGCCGTCAGAATGAATCCATGCCCACTGACAGGCAGTGATCGGCACCCTGCCCTGAATGTAGATCCCCGTCCGCAGTTGTGCGGATTCCGGAGTCGCCGGCCAGGGGCAGTCTTCCAGCATGCGAAAACCCGGAACCTGGTGGGAGAGGGCCTCTGCCGAGTCGACGAGGGCCTGATCAGGTGTCGTGTTCGCGGGGATCGGGGATGCAAGCACGAGGATGGTGGGCGTGAAGTCGTAGTGGGTATCTGTGGGGCCGATGGCTAGGGAGATGATGCCTCCCTCGGATGACGGCGAACCCGGATACGGATTGTCGCCTGTTGTCCGATTTGTTGTGTCGTCCGTTTCTGTGAATGCCTGGTTGAGGATCGAGGAGATGTCTTCCTTCGGGCAGGAAGACCATCGGGGAGGCATGAGCCAATAGGTTGACAGGCTCATAGCGCGCCCTGGCCCTGATCGTTGTCATCGGATTCCTCGTCGTCCTCTACGGAAGACGTCTGCGGCAAAGGGTCGCCGTTCTCGTCCAGCATGCCGTGGCGCTTCATGTACTGATATTCCATATTGACGAAGCGTGGGGTGCGAAATGGGAATAAGCAGATAACTGCGAGTGGTAGGCAAAGGAAACCAAGAGCAGCTGGAATCAAGAAGACTTGCGGAGGCAAGCCGATTTTGTCCAATAGCATTCCTACGCCCAATAGGGTGAAGAGCAGACTAAGGAGTGGTTTGACGAGAGTGCGGCTCTTTCCCAATGTCTGGGGGGAGGCTGACATGCGTCTCCATAGCGAGGCACTTGATGAGTCTGTGTAGGTCTGTGTGTACCACGAGTACAGGCCAAAGGGCCCGATGAGAATCAGTCCCACTATCGCAATCATGTTGTGTGCCCCAATCTATGAATGTAATACTGCGCTTATGCCGTTGTTGACCCAACCGCCGATCAACTTGCCGGCCTGACTGCCCGCTAGGCCACCTATGACGCCGCCGATCACACCTCCAGCGAGAATGCCGACGGGGCCGCCGACGGCACCGATCGCTGCGCCTAGTTGTGCTCCATATGTGGCTCCCAAGTACGCGCCTGTAGCGCTGGCAGCGCCCGTCACACCTGCCCTTGCTATCTTTTCGCCCTCTCCCATCTCCGGGTGGTGGTAGGAGTCCGACTGGTAGCTGTCGTAGGCGCTGACGACCCCGTCGAGGACCGCGCAGGCGCGGCCTGCGACTTTGCCGCCAATGCGAAGTGCGTCGGCTGCTTTGACTACCCGGCTGCCGCCTTCGACGGCATTGACGGAGGGGACCTTCCAGTTCTTGAGGTTTCCTCGCTCGGCGACTTGCTTCCACAGCGATGCGTCCCGGAGCCCGGGAGGGGCCTCGTATGTGGCGCCCTTCGCTTGCAAGTAGAGTGCCTCGGTCGTGTCTCCGACGGTATTGCGCATGGTATCCGCCCAGCTGGGATAGCCTCCCGCCGCGTTGGGTCCCGTGGGGAATCCGTACGTGCCGACGAATCTGTTGAAAACAGCCAGGATTGTCGAATCCCAGATGGTTGGATCGATCGCTGCCAGGTCGTCACCGAATAGCGATTCCGCGTAGGCGAACTTCTTCTGATTGGTGTCGCAGCGCGAACGCAGCGACGCAAAGACGACGCCAACGCCGCCCGGGACGTCTGCCGGGTGGCTGATGGTAACCTGTGTGCCCGCCTGAGAGACCGTCAGTCCAGCTGCCGCCGCATCGGTGATGATGGCCTGAAACTCTGTCCTGATGGGAGCCATGGCGCCCGCGTAATCCTCCAGGGCGGAATGCAGGGAGCGTAAGCATGACACGGCGTGCTCGCTCGCTGAGATCACATTCGTCAGGTGCTCGACGACCGTCTCTACCAGCCTGGCCCGCTGGTGCCCCATCTGTCCGCGAGCTGTTGTCGCATCCGCGATGGCATCGTCGAGCGCTGTGATCGGTGCGTCGCACCAGTCCTTCAGTGACTGAACTGCGTCCACGTCAACTGGGAAGTCCCACGTCAAGGACTCGGCGAACTCTACGGTTCCTGCCGATACGGGAACCGTAGAAGCGTCTGCAAGGGGGGGCATTGCTTCACTCCATCGGAACAACTGTGCGGCGCAGGTGGTGTGCGTCACTTGACAATTAGACTACTCCGGTTGTTTGACAATCTGCAGTGCGATTCGGCTTGGGCGCATATTGTCTTGGCGTTGTTCCAGGTGGGAGTTGATTTACTGAGGGTGTTATCTGAGATTCCCATCGAACTGCGGACGAGAGGTCACCTCGGGCGCGTGCGAAGGAGCGCCCGCCCGACGGTATCGTCGAGGCGAGCGCTCCCCTGCTGTCTCTGTCGGTGAGAGTCCGTTCAGACGTATCCGAGCCAACGGCCGGAAGGCGCGAACTGGGATGTTCGGCCATCAGTGGTGGCCGTGCCGACCGCCATGTGTCCGCTGACGGGGTCAAGCCAGTACCATGCGCCACCCGACTGGATCCAGCCTGTGAGCATCATCCCGCTGCCGTCGAGCCAATACCAGTTGCCGCCGTCTTGGATCCAGCCGCCCGAGCGCATTGCTCCGCTACCAGACAGGAGGAACCACCCGGTGCCGTCGTTCACCCATCCGGTGCGCATCTGGGCGCTGCCGGGAGTCATGTAATACCAGGAGCCGCGATCGAGCAGCCAGCCTTCCGCAGCCTTGCCGCTGTCGCTCAGGTAGTACCAGGAACCCCAGATGTTACGCCAGCCGCCGGCGTCCATGCGCCCACTCGAGGGGTCCATCCAGTACCAGCCGGTACCATCGTGGATCCACGCCTGGCCCATCGCGCCGTTGGCCTGCATGTAGTACCAGGAGCCTCCGTCCTGGAGCCAGCCTGTCGCCACAGCGCCGGAGGCGGTGAGGTAATACCAGGTGCCGCCAATGAGATGCCATCCGCCGCTGAGCATGTGGCCGGAGCCGTCCACCCAGTATGACTTGTCACCGTCGTGGACCCATGTGTTCACAGCCATGGTGGACGTGCTGTCCATCCAGTACCAGTTGCCTTTGTCGAACACCCAGCCGTTCTCGACGGCAGATACGGAGCCGTTGAAGTAGTGCCAGCCGTCGTAGAAGCCCTTCCACCATCCGCGCGTCGGGGTTGGTTTGCCGTTGTGGAACCAGTAGGTGTGGGGCGTGGTCGATGCGAATGTGTGCCCCATTCCGACGTTCATGTAGGGGTGGGTGATCCCGCCGGGGGTGAAGGTGCCGATGAGGGCGGGGATGCCGGCGTTACGCATCGAGTACGCCTCGAACCACTCGTAGCGGCCCTTCAGCGCGGGCAGGCCAAGGCGATCCGGGGTGTGGAACTCGTACCCCGTGTTCATGACGAGCGACGGGGAGAGCGCGTTCAGGAAGCTTTCGCTATTTGAGCTTGAGAGGCCGTGGTGACCGGCTTTCAGCCAGTCCACGTGACCGACTATTCCAGCGACGTAGTCTTCCTTACCCTCGCCGCTTTCGAGGTCGGCAGACAGGTAGGCGCTGTGTCCGTGAGCGGTGATCTTCGCCGTGTAGCTGATGAGGTTCGTGTTCGTGAGCTTGCCGGGGTGCGCGTATTCCTCGTCGGGAGACAGGGGGATGATCTGGATGAGCATGTCGCCCATCTGGATGAGGTCGCCTTGTCCGGGCTTGACGTGCTGGTCGAACGTTGCCCCGTACGCGCCCTGAGCCCACTTTGCCGCGGCTACGAGGTCGTCGTAGACCTTCTGGTTGTCCCACAGGGCGTTCACTTCATCGCTGACCGAGTAGGAATCGTCGTAGACGGGCGTGTAGATGTGCTTGGGATGGTACCGGTGGATCAGGGTGTCAGCCCAGCCGATGTGGTCGGAGTGTGGGTGGGTGCCGATGAAGAAGTCGAGGTTGGAGGAGTTGATGCCCAGACTGTCGAGGTAGGGGCGCACCTGGTCTTCCTGTCCCCATGTTGCGATGTTTGCTCGCCACGGGTAGCGGGGGTCTGACCCGTCGGGGTAGTCGTTGTCGTCGCCTGCGTCCACGATTCCGAAGTGGCCGTTCGACTCGACGACGATGCAGTCGGCGCCCGAGAGGGACAGGATGTGCACCTCGTCGTTGCCGATGCTCCCGTCAGGGCGCGTGGTGACCAGGGGTGGGGTCTGCGTCGAAGGGGCCGAGGGGGTGGCCGAGGTGGGTGGCTGCGGGTCGGGGCGCGCTGCCCGGGCGTCCTCCTCGGCCTGTTGGGCGTCAGCTGTTTGGCGGTCTTCGTCGGACACGGGTGGGTTAGTGGGGGCCGTGATGGACGTGTCCTCGGAAGAAACGTTTTCCTGTGATGGTGCTGCGAACGTCGCGGTCGGGGCTAGCGTCAGGGAGAGGGCGACGGCAAGCCCGGCCTCGACGGTGCGGAAGTGCTTCATTGCTCAGCGATCTTTTCTGGGTTAATGAGAAACTATTGTGCTGTTCCCCAGCCTAGAGGGTGTGGTGTTAAATTGCCACCTAATGATTACGTAACAATGTGAAGTGTGCAACATGGCGTCTTGAGTGTGGGAAGCGGAGAGGGACGTTGGAGGTCGGCGGACCGCGGGGTGATGCGGTTGCGCCTGAGGCCATAGCGCGGGCGGTTTACTGCGAGAAGGAGGCCGGTCGCAGGCCGTGGACGAGGTCACCATGGGCGCGAGTGGGGCGGTATCGTATGCGCCATGACGATGCCCACTTTCGCCGACGTTGACGCGGCGCTCGCCAAGCGCGACTACCGTGCGGCTCTGGACATGCTGGAGTCCATGGAGGTCGTCGGCGAGGATGCGTGCTACCGCCGCGACATTCAGGCAGCTGCCTGCGCTGACCGCCTCGGCCTGTATCCCCTGTGCGAGGAGTACGCGACGCGCGCACGCGCCTACGGGGACGACATGGCCGCGCCCTTCGCGCTCATCGCCCGTGCCCAGCGCCGCCAAGGCCTCGTCGCTGATGCCGAGGCCGTGGCATCGGCCGGCATGCGCCTGCATCCCCAATCCCCTGAGATCGCGCGCGAACTGACCCTTTGCCTCGTCGAGTTGGGGCGCTGCGAGGAGGCGCTGTCCGTCTCGCAGGTCGCCACCGACGGATTTCCCGACGACGTTGAGCTCCTCATGGCCTACGGACGCCTGTGGGAACCCGTGGACCCGGACGCTGCGCAGTGGGCGTTCGGTCGCGCCAAGGCGAACGCCCCGGACCTGGCCGAGGCGAAGTTCGCATACGACTCCCTCGCCCATCCCCTCAAGGGGGCTGGGCGCTCCTCGTACGCTATCGAAATGCAGCCGGCCGTCGCGACGGCCTACCGGGGAATGCTCAAGCGCGTGACCTTCGTGCTCGATAAGGCGTGGATATTCGCGATCGTCGGCGGATTTGGGTCCGGTCTGGGCTATCTCTTCACCCTGCGCTACATGACGGATGAGCGCGCGCTCCTCTTCTTCCTCCTGTACGCCGCGTCGGCGCTGAGCGGATACGCGTTCGCGTTCATCCAGATTGCGCTGTTCAACCGCACGTTGCCGCGCGGCGTGCGCCTGACCTTTACACGCCTGCGCAAGCGATTCCCCGACCTGGGAAGCTCCGTCATGGACTTCATTCGCATGATCGTGCTGGCTGGACTCATTCTTTTCGTTCTGATGGCGCTGACGCGGTGATTCATTCGGTCGGTTAAAATCTCGATCACTCTGTGCCCATGCTTATATCCTGACCATCGAAAACGTGTCAAACTAGGCGCCTGACAGTTGCGTTGTAAGGCGCGGATAATCAACAGACAGCGCTATTGTGAGGGTGTGACCCATCAGCCCTTAGAATTCGCTGCACCGCCCAGGCCCTACCGCCTGGGGAATGACCAATTGCGTCGCTATAACCGCGTGCGCTCCGGGCAAAAGAAGCAGGGCCGCATCAACATTGCCATCGATGTCGTCACCGTCCTCCTCATCATCTCCGTGAGCGCGATCGTCGCCGTCGTCGAAATGTCCTCCATGCCCGAGCCAACCATTGAAGCGCTCGCCGCTGTGGCCCTGGCCCTCATCCTCGGAGGAGGCCTCATTCTCCTCGCGCTCCTCGCCGCACTCATCGTCGTCGCGCGCCGGTGGCATCGTGAATGGGACTGCAACGAGGACCTCGTCATCTTCTCCGACTCTCACGCCGCCCTGCGCGCCGCCCGGCGCGACGGCGCCATCATGACCGCCTGCGCGCGCATGCAGCTCGCCTGGTTTATCGGATTCCTCGCCGTCGGCGCCATCGCCCTCGCCACCGAATCTGCCCTCCTGGCGGCCCTCGTCTCCCTGCCGCTCGCGATGGGCCTCGTCAATTCCTGGCGCTCCTGCCAAGCCCTGCGCAGGATCACCGCGCGCACCCTCTAATGTCATCCGTGCGCGCGATTTGTTTGCGCGCGCATAGACCCAGAAGCCTGCCAGCCGGTAGGCTTATCGCATGACGAATCCTCTCATCGACTCCCTCGCGTCGATCATCGAACAGCAACCCGAGGACCATGCCCTGCGCGAGCATCTCGCCGAACTCCTGATCGCCGAGGGGAGGGGCGTCGAAGCCGTCTCCCACCTGGCCGTTGTCCTGGCCGTCGACCCGCACAACGAGCGAGCCGCAGCCCTCATGCGCAGCGCCCTCGGCGTGCCCGAGGCCCCCGCCCCGTCTGCGCCTACCGTCGACGAGGCTGAGCCTGCCGCGCCCGCAACAGACGAGGATCGGGTGTTGCCTGAGGCGGCCTTCGCCCGCGAGGTCCCGGTGCCCCCCGAGGCGCCCGAGGCCTCGGCCCCGGCCGTAGACAGGCCGACTGCCGCTGATCCTGAGCCCGCGGCCCCCGCCTCGGATGAGGTTGAGACCGTCCCCGCCCCCGAGGCTCCCGCTCCGTCTGCGCCCGCGGCCCCCGCCTCGGACGACGCAGGCATTCCCGCGATCGTGACGATTCATCCCGCGGCCTTCCCGCAGACGGCCGAGAAAGGGAACAGCGAGGGAGGCGCGTCGACAGGCGAGGCCGGAGATGGGCAGGATGACCCCGCTTCCCCCGACGGCGCCGATCCGGAAAACTTCGACTGGAAGAGTGCCGAGAAGCAGGTCGGCGGACCCGCGCCGGCATTTGTGAAGGTGGGAGCAACCGACGGCGAAGTCGAAATCGACGACAAACCCCAAGGTGACGCGTGGGACGTTGAGACAGTGACGGCAACGCTGGCCGACGTCGGCGGTATGCAGTCCGTCAAGGACCGCCTCACCATGGCCTTCCTGGCCCCCCTGCGCAACCCGGAAATCCGCAAGCTCTATGGCAAGAGCCTCAGCGGTGGCCTGCTGCTCTACGGTCCTCCCGGATGCGGCAAGACCTACATCGCCCGCGCTCTCGCCGGCGAGGTCGGTGCCGCGTTCATGAACGTCAGGATCAGTGACGTCCTTGGCCACTACATCGGTGACTCCGAGAACAATCTCCACGATGTCTTCGAGACCGCGCGCGCCTGCGCCCCCGTCGTCCTTTTCCTTGACGAAATCGACGCGGTCGGCATGAGGCGATCGCCGTCGTCTGCTTCCTACATGCGACCGGTCACCAACCAGCTCCTCATGGAACTGGACGGCATCGGGGCCGACAACGAAGGCGTCTTCATCCTGGCTGCCACCAACACCCCGTGGGACGTGGACCCCGCGCTGCGCAGGCCCGGACGCTTCGACCGCTGCGTCGCTGTCCTACCTCCCGATGGACCCGCCCGCCAGGCAGTTCTCTACCACCACCTCAAGTCGCGCCCCGTCGAAGGCATCGACATGGGATACCTGGTCCAGCACACCGATGGATTCACCGGCGCCGACCTGGCCCACCTGGTCGACAGCGCCGTCGAATACGCGATGATGGACTCCGTGCGCACAGGAAACGTGCGCATGGTGACCATGCAGGACTTCTTGAGGGCGCTGGCGCAGATTCGGCCCAGTGCGGGACCCTGGTTCGTCACCGCCCGCAACATTGTCGAATACGGCAATCGAGACGGCCAATACGACGACCTCGCCGAGTACATGAAGGCAAACAACCTGATGTGAGGAGGTGGGCGGCGCACTCGCGCTGCCCACCCCTCGCCGTTCGCTACCGATACCGAGGAGAACCGATGTCTCCCGAGGAGATCTCCAAGCGGATCAATCACGCCCAGGCCTTGATCGACATCAAGCGCCCCGAACGAGCCATCGAAAAACTCGTCACGATCCCTCAGGACGACCCCGAGGTCTCAGCGCGAGTGAACTGTCTCCTCGCCCACGCTCACCTCACAAATCACGAGCCTGAGAAGGCCTATGCGTGCGCTCGGCGAGCCGTCGAAGCCTCCCCCAACAACCCCAGCGCGCTGTACTGGCTGAGCTACTTGGAGGGAGACCGCAAGCTCGCCCTCAAACACGCCACGCGCCTCGTCGAACTCGCGCCAGAACAAGGTTTCAGCCACACCATGAGGGCCCACGTCCTCGCGCGCAACTTCCAGTGGGAGGAGGCGCTGCGCGAGGCGCGGGAAGGCGAACGCCTCGACCCCGAAGACCCCTTCGCGCTCAACACCCTCGGTCGGCTGCTCGCCAGGGACGACGAACAAGCGGCACTCGACGTCTACCAACGCGTCCTCTCACTCGACCCAAACAACGAGGCCGCCCGCGAAGCGATCGCGGACATACAAGAAGTCGACCGCACCGACGCCACCAGCCGCCTCTACCGCGACCTCCTCGCGGAAAACCCCAACGAGAAAACATACGAGAATAAGCTCCACTGGCTGGTGTTCAAGCCGCTCTTCTACCTCTGCCTGGGCCTGACGATCACCTATGTGATCGGCTGGTCGATCGCAGGCCTCGTCTACGTGTTCGGCAGTCGCGACGCGGCGATCATCGTCGGACTGGTATGGTCCGCGTTGATTCCCCTGCGCGGCATGGACAGCGCAGTGCGCAGACACCTCTCACAGGTCGCCGCCGGACAGGGCAAGACGCGCCGCGAGGTCGTGGACCTGACGTTCAAGCGCCGACCCGTCGGTGCGACGATAGCGACGATCTCGCTCGCGCTCCTCGTCGTCACCCCCGTGGCATTCGCGGTGCTGCGGTACTTTGTCCCCGCGTCCTCGTGGTGGACGGCCGTGGGGCTGCCCATCCTCGTCATGGCCTGCGGGTGGATCGGCGCCGCCATCGCCCGCTACATGGTCTTTAGGCGCGAACGCTAACAGCGGGTGGCGCGTGGGCGGCGGCTCGCGCGTGGACGGTTGGTAGCGGGCAGTCGGTGCGCGCCGCCTCAGTCCTTCGAGAGCCTGCCTCGCACAGCCCCCGCGCCGAACGTCAGCACCGTCAACGCGGCCTCCAAACCGCCCAGGGCCAGCCCCTGCCTCGTATGAGCAAAACGAGCGCCCTGCGCGCGGCGACGCTCACCGCGGTGGAACAGCCAGCGCTCCACGCCGACCGTGATCATCGCCGAACCCAGCGCCGCGCCCGCGAGAACCGCCAACTCGGCCGGATCCGCCTCCGTGACGCCCTCCAGCGGATCCTCGCCCGCCACGGGTGAGGACTTCGAGCAATCCACATCCTCGTCGTCGTAGGGCGGAAGCTCCGCGCCCTCCGGCAGCTGCGCCACCATCGACCAGCCGAGCACCCCCAGCAAACCCGCCTTCACGAGGCCGCGCAACGGGCGCGAGCGCACGTAATCCGGCAGGGCGTACCAGGCGACAGTCGCGCCCACGCCCGCCGCGAATCCCGCGACCCGAGTCGGGTCCACCGAGCCGGCGCACGGACAAGAACAGGTAGATGAGGCGGCCATAGCCAGTCCTTTCGATCAGGCTTCGCGGATCAGTCCGCGAGCAGGTCCAGCAGGTGAGAGACGACCTTCCCGCCCGAATAGGCGGAACCGTCGTGCTGGTACTCGTTCGTGATGTAGTGCCGGGCACCGATCAGGTTGCCCGTGTCCAGGGACAGCTCGCGCGGCACGAACATGTCGTCGTAGTACACGGCCGCCGCCACCGGCACCGTGTTCTCAGCCAACACGTCCGGCAGGTACACGGGAGCCGCCTCCGTCGTCGACGCCAGGATCTGTGCCGCGCCCTTCAGCGGCGCCAAGCCCGGATCCTCGTCGAACACGCGGCGCATGAAATGCTCGCCCGTCAGGTAGAAAGGCTCGCTCTCATCCAGCGGGTTCGCGTCCTTCGCGAAGCCCGGGATCTCCTCGGCCAGGCGATCCGCCGCCCAGAGCGTCGCCGTGCCCACCAGGTCCGGCGTCGCGCACGCGTAGATGTACTCCTGGAACACGCCGTAAATCGGCGCAACGTCCACCTGCGAGCCGATCGCCGCCAGGAACTGCGATGAGAGGCGGCGCTCGCCTCGAACCGACGTCCACGGGCCCTCGAGCAGGTAGTGCAGCTGATCCGTGTTGCTCTGGCCGCCCAGCATCATGCCGATCATGCGCAGGCGCGCGGGGGAGAGGCGCTCACCCGTCGGCAGCGTCTCCTCCGTGTCCGCCAAGTGCGCGCACAGCTCACGCACCGTGCGCTCATCGCCCGGGTGGCGCTGGAAGTACGTGCGGTTGCGCGCCGCCGTGCGCTCATACGTCAGACGGTAGATCTCATCCACATGGACGAGGCCGGGAAGGCCTCCCGTGATCAAGCTGGCCTTCAGGCCCTGGGGAGCCAGCGACAGGTACGAGGTCGTGATAAAGCCGCCGAAAGACTGGCCGAGGGTCGTCCACGGATCATCCCCGCACAACTCGCGGCGCAGCGCCTCCGCGTCGTACACGATCTGATCCTGGCGGAAGTGGCGCAGGTACGCGGCCTTCTCCTCGTCCGTCTCCAAGTGGGAAAGCGCCTGAGCATCCATGCGGGTCGACTGGCCCGTGCCTCGTTGATCCAGGAGCACCACGCGGTAATCCTGCAGGAGACGATTCATCCATCCGCCGGTAAACGTGCCGAAACGCGGGCTCGGGTAGCCCGGGCCGCCCTGCAGAAACACCGCGTAGGGCGCATCCTCGCGGCCCTTACGCACGACCTCGCGCGCGAAAACCTGGATCGTCGGATTGTCCTCACCCGTCGGGCGCAGATGATCCAGCGGGACGTCCAGACGGTGCTCGTAAACGGTGTGGCCATGGTGCAGGTACGACTCTGTGTGCATGGACACAATGGTAGCGGTTTTGGGGCGGTGCCGTTGTGGCCGTGGCTGTTCTGGGTGCTGTTTGGTCCGGCTGTGGGGCCGTGCTGCTTGGTGTGCCTGTGGGCGGCGGCACGCCCGATTGATGGTGTTGCTTGTGGCCCCACGGGTGTTCCGGGTGCTGCGTGTGCTTTGCAAGGCCGGGTCGGGCTGCTTGGTGTGCGCCCAGCAATTTCGCATGCAATTCCCCTGTGACTATTTCAGGATTTGAATTGGCATCGTTGGAATTGCAACGATTTCGGAGGTTGTTGAAAGTTCACGCAACCGAATTGCATGCGAAATTTCTGGTAGGTGTCTGCGCCTTCACTCATGGGCCCAGCTGCCGGGCCCAGCTGCCGGGCCCGGCAGCTGGAGCCAGACGGCTCAGAGCCAGCTGGTGACACCCCGTTCGCGACAGCCAGGTCGTCAGAGCCAGTTCAGCAGCGCGACGTAGCAGACCGTTCCGATGCCGACGCTCCACAGGAGCTTGCGGCCGCTCAACAGGTGCACCGCGACCGTCACGCCCGTCGCCACCAGCGCCGCCCACCAGCGATCGCCGGCCGCCTGCGCGCCCTGCGACAGTGTGGAGAGCACCAGGATTAGCATGATGCCCGGCGGCATCCATACCGCCATGTCGGAGACGAAACGCGAATCACGCAGCGGCTCCAGAATCTTGAACGGCAGAGCGCGCAACGTAAAGTCGATGACGAAGACGATCACCAGGAGCGCCAGCAGGTAGCCCAGCGTCGGAGTCACTGCGCACCCCCTTCGTGGGCCGCCTGGCCCCGCCCATCAGTCGAGGCCGGAGATTCGGGGGAGTGCAGGATGCCTCGGCGATGAAGGATGTGGCGAACCACCAGGCACGCGACGAACAGCAGGAGCGCCACCAGGAGGCGCTGTCCGGGCGCCGCCACCATGGCCACCGCGAAGGACGCGCCGGCCAGGAGGACCGAGGGCAGCTCGCGCCTCGTGCGCGCTGCGTCCAGCGTCAGCGTGATGAACAGGGCTGTGAGCGCGAAATCCAGGCCCTCGATCTGCGTCGGAATCAAGGAACCCGCAGACACGCCCACGAGGCTCGACGTCACCCACGTCAGGTTAAAGAGAACCTGCATCGCCAGGAGCCGAGGCTTCGTCCACCCGTTCGGGCGGGCGGCGGTTAGCGCGTAGGCCTCGTCCACGAGGGCGTACATCGAGAAGAGGCGTGCGACACGACCTTCGATCACGTGCAGCGGGAACGAGAACGCAAAAAACAGGAGGCGGAAGTTCACCAGCAGCATCGTTACCGCGATGACGGCCAGCGGCGTATTCTGCGCGGCCAGGGTGACGACGAGCAGCTCGGCCGACCCCGAGTAAGCGGACAGGGAAAGCGCCGGAGCCAACCACCACGGCAGGCCCAGCTGGATGACGAGAACGCCGTACGCGAGGCCCAGCGGGATATATCCCGCGGCCACGGGTGCCGTGATGCGCAGGCCTTCGAGGATCTCGCGGCGGGTAGGGCTAGCCGGCACGGGGAGGTTCACGGTGCGCGGTAGCTTGGGCATGGGTGCAATTTTCGCGTGCCTGTCCGTCCAATTGCGAGCGGGCGCACCGTAGCGTGACGACTTCCACGTTTTGTTGGGCCCTTGGTCCTGGCCCGGAATTTCGCGGTTTGTCACCGCGCTCGTTTGTCACATAGTTCCAAAACTGGATCGCCCCCTCGCATGTGGTCCGAAGCAATGAAAACATCGACACCAACACCGGGGAACACCCCTCGGTTTGATAAATCCCGCAGATCAGGAGCCCTCATGAGCGCCACTCACGCACGCAAGAAGCCATTCCTTCGACTCGCCACGGCCGCCGTCGCCATGGTCGCAGCCCTCGGCATGGCCGCATGCTCCGGTGGCGCGGCCTCCTCCTCGTCCTCCTCGTCCGGCGCGCAGGTCGGGGACCGCAGCCCCGAGCAGATCAAGGAAGCCGGCGAAATCGTCATCGGCATCTTCTCCGACAAGGCCCCCTTCGGCTACATCGACGCCGACGGTAAGCCCGCCGGATACGACGTCGTCTACGGTGACCGCATCGCCGCCGACCTGGGCGTCACCGCCAAGTACGTTCCCGTCGACGCCGCCGCCCGCACCGAGGTCCTCGCCTCCAACAAGGTCGACATCACCCTCGCGAACTTCACGGTCACGCCTGAGCGCGCCGAAAAGGTCGACTTCGCGAACCCCTACTTCAAGGTCTCCCTCGGCGTCGTCTCGCCCACCTCGGCTGAAATCACCGACGTGAGCCAGCTGGCCGGCAAGACCCTCATCGTCACCAAGGGCACGACCGCCGAAGCCTACTTCGAGGCCAACCACCCCGAGGTCAAGCTCCAGAAGTACGACCAGTACTCCGACGCCTACCAGGCCCTCGAGGACGGCCGCGGCGACGCCTTCTCCACCGACAACACCGAGGTCATCGCCTGGGCGATCCAGCACCCCGGCTTCAGCGTCGGCATCAAGAGCCTGGGCGAGACCAGCTACATCGCGGCCGCCGTCAAGAAGGGCAACACCGCCCTCCTCGACTGGCTGAACAACGAACTCGTCGAGCTCGGCAAGGAAAACTTCTTCCACAAGGACTACGAGCAGACCCTCGCCCCCGTCTACGGTGACGCCGCGACCCCCGACGACCTCGTCGTCGAAGGCGGCGTGGACACCACCTCCACCAACTGACAGGAACGAGGCCGTGACCCCTCCCGGGTCCGCCCGCCGCAGGTGACCGCCCCGAGTGGCCCCGGCCTCGTCCCAGATTTCGCCTATGAATCTTGACATCCTGGCGCGATACGCGCCCATGTACGTCGAAGCCGCCATCCTCACCCTGAGGATCGCGGCTATCGGCATCGTCGGCTCCCTTGCCCTCGGCCTCCTCGTGGCTGCGATTCGGCACTACCGGATCCCCGTCGCCACCCAGATTGCCGCCGCCTACGTGGAACTGTCGCGTAATACGCCGCTGCTCGTGCAGCTGTTCTTCATCTACTTTGGCCTGCCGCGCGTGGGCATCAAGTGGAGCGGTGAGACCTGCGCGATCGTCGGCCTGATCTTCCTGGGTGGCGCCTACATGGCCGAGGCGCTGCGCTCCGGCCTCGACTCGATCGCCACGATTCAGTGGGAGTCCGCGGCGGCGCTCGGCCTCACACGCACGCAGACGCTGCGTCACGTCGCGCTCCCGCAGGCCATTGCGACCTCCGTGCCGCCGCTCGCCGCCAACGTCATCTTCCTCATCAAGGAAACCTCCGTCGTGTCCGTCGTCGCCCTGCCCGACCTCGTGTACGTCGCGAAAGACCTCATCGGCATGTCCTACAACACCTCCGAAGCGCTGATCCTCCTGGTCATCGCCTACCTGGTGATCCTCCTGCCCGTGTCCATCGCGGCCCGACTCATCGAAAAGAAGGTGCGCCGTGGCGGATTTGGGAATTAACGTCATCTTCGAGGGCCGCAACCTGCTGCGCATCCTTGAGGGCCTGGGCGTCACCGTCGGCATCTCCGCGCTGTCCGTCGTGCTGTCGCTGGTGCTCGGCGTGTTCGTCGGCCTCGGCATGCGCTCGCGCTGGCGAGCCCTGCGCTGGCTCATGCAGCTCTACCTCGAGTTCGTGCGCATCATGCCCCAGCTCGTCCTCCTGTTCGTCGCCTACTTCGGGCTCACGCGCGTCGCGGGGATCAACCTGGACGGCATCACCGCGTCCGTCCTCGTCTTCACCCTGTGGGGCGGTGCCGAGATGGGCGACCTCGTACGAGGCGCGCTCATCGCGATCCCGCGCCACCAGTACGAGTCCGCCTACGCTCTGGGACTCTCCCCGAGGCAGACCATGCGCCGCGTCATCCTGCCGCAAACCCTGCGCAGGCTCGCGCCCCCGGCCGTCAACCTCATCACCCGTATGGTGAAGACGACGTCCCTCGTCGTCCTCATCGGCGTCGTCGAAGTCCTCAAAGTCGGACAGCAGATCATCGACGCCAACCGCTTCAACTACCCGACCGCCTCGCTGTGGATCTACGGCCTGATCTTTGTGCTGTATTTCCTCATCTGCTGGCCCATCTCGCTCCTCTCACGCCACATGGAGAAAACATGGCAGAACTGACCTCCGACCCGCAGCTGCGCCTCGTCGACCTCGACAAGACATACCCCGGCGGCCACCACGCCCTGCGCGGCGTCTCCCTCGACGTCGCCGACGGGGAAGTCGTCGTCATCATCGGCCCCTCCGGCTGCGGCAAGTCCACGCTCCTGCGCACGATTAACGGCCTCGAGCCCATCAACTCCGGGCAGATCCTCTTCGACGGGAACGACCTGGCGGCCCCCGGCGTCTCCTGGCCCGAGGTCCGCCGCCGCATCGGCATGGTCTTCCAGTCCTACGAGCTCTTCCCCCACCTGACCGTCATGGGGAACCTGACGCTCGCCCCCGGCCTCGTCGCGGGAGAATCACGCGCAGATGCGGCTGAGCGGGCGTTGAAACTGCTCGAGCGCGTTGGCCTGGCGGACCGTGCCGACGCCTACCCGCGCCAGCTCTCCGGCGGCCAGCGCCAGCGCGTCGCCATCGTGCGCGCCCTCATGATGGACCCCGAAATCCTCCTCCTCGACGAGGTCACCGCCTCCCTCGACCCGGAGATGGTGCGCGAGGTCCTCGACGTCGTCCTCGAACTGGCGCGCACAGGCATGACCATGCTCATCGTCACGCACGAGATGGGCTTCGCCCGCGCGATCGCGGACCGCATCGTCTTCATGGACGAGGGCCGCATCGTCGAGGTCGACCCGCCGCGCAAGTTCTTCGCCGATCCGTCGTCCGATCGTGCGCGCAAGTTCCTCGACATCTTTAGCTTCGAGGGCGCCAAGCTGTAAGCGTGTGGCGTGGCTGGGCTCCTCGCGGAGGGGCCTGAGCGGGGGCGCAGGCTGGTGGCTTGCGCCCCCGTTGCTGGGCCGGGCTGCTTGGTGCGCCCGTGGGCGGCGGCCCGCCCGCGAGATCGCCACACGCGAGCCTTCGGCTCGGAGTGATCGATCTCGAAGCCCGGCCAGGCCTTGCCGCCGCCCACGGGCGCCGCAGCCTGGACTAGCAGTCCATGCGGCCCCACCGGTGCCCTTCCAACAGCAGGGGCTTCGTGTCCTGCTGGGATGTCTAGCCAGGCCTTGCCGCCGCCCACGGGTGCCGCAGTCTGGGTGAGCAGTATGTCCGGCCGGGCACGTTCCGCGTCTTAGCTTGTTCCTAAGTGGTGTGACACCACTTAGCGGGGTATTACACCAGCTCGGAGGTGGTGTAATGCTCCCTAACCGGTGCAATCCTCCTTAACTGGTGTAACGCTCCCTGCCCGGTGCAGTGTCTCGCAGGTGCCGTTGGGGCTCGCGGATAGGAAACGGTTATGTGGATAGGTTATGAAGATACGGATAGGTTACGACGATGCGGATACCTTCATAACCTATCCGCATGCGCATAACCTATCCGCATGCGCGCAACCTATCCGCGTAAGGGGCTGGATTGGGCCGGGACGCGTGCACTGGCTGCTGAGATGCAACCTCTCCTCGCCGCGGCCACGGCCATGGAGCGGTTTCCCAACAATGTCGCATGCAATTCCCCTGAGATTGCTTCAAACATTGAATTCACATCGTTGGAATTGCAACGTTTGTGAGCGGTGCCGTTTATTCGGGCAGCCGAATTGCATGCGACTTTTGGAGAGAGTGCGGCTGTCGTGCCCGGAGCGCACCCGCCGAACGCGTGAGCCGAGCTCGCCTACGACAGAATGTCCTGGCTCAGCCGATCAACGTCGACTGGTGGTGCACCATGACCAGGCGCGACTCGCCAGACGTCGCCGGCGCCCACACGCTGGATTCCAGCGACGCGCCGCCCTCCCAGCGCACCCGGTAGCGGGTCAGGAACGCCCCGCCCAGGTCGTGCGCGTCGATGTGGCCGATGGACGGCGATGCAGGAGAGGGCCCCGCCAGCGTCGTGGTCGCGCCGCCGCCCGGCCAGATGCGCGTCGTGCGCTCGTCGGTCATGGACGCCAGGGCCTCCTCGTCGCCGCCGGTCCACGCCAGGATGAACTCGCGCTCGCGGGCAACCGCATCCTCAGTGGTCGGAGCGCTCACGGACGAGGCCGGGACCGCCTCCGCGGGTTCGGTCGCCTCAGTGGGTGCGGAGAAAACGCTGGGATGAGAACGGAAAGTCGACGTCGTGGCCTCGTCGGTGCTGGCCTCGTTTGTGGCGGTGCCGTGTGAAGCAGACGCGCTCTCCGGCGTGTCAGAAGCAGTGGGAGAATCGTGCGGCTCGACCGACGCGGACGCAGCGGCAGCGCCCCCGGACGCCTGATCCGCCGACGCCTCATCCGTAGACGCAGACCCGCGCGACCCGCGGGCACCGCCCCCAAACCCCGGGCCGGGCTCGGGTGTGCGCCCAGCCTGGTAGGCCTCGGCGCACGCGCGCGCGAGGTCGTCGGCGCGCTCGTTCATGCGGTGGCCCGCGTGGCCCTTGACCCATTCGAAGGTGACGCGGCGCCCTTCCATGGCACGGTCGATCTCCTGAATGAGCTCCAGGTTCTTGATGGGCTTCTTGTCGGCCTTCGTCCAGCCGCGCTTCTTCCAGCCGAGTCGCCACTTGGACACGACGTTGATCGCGTACTGGGAGTCGGCGAGGATGTGCAGTTCTTCGCCGGTCTCGGCCGTGGCCTCGAGCAGACGCAGAATAGCGGTCAGCTCGCCCAGGTTGTTGGTGCCCTGCGGCCAGCCGCCCGCGTCCCACGTGTCCTCGTCCACGTACCAGGCCCACCCTGCGGGCCCGGGATTGCCGAGGGAAGAACCGTCTGCCGCCGCCGTAATCGTCATGCACTCATCCTATCGGCATCGCGCTTCCCTGATCGGAAAGGGGACGAGGCCGGGGCCGCCTCGGCCTCGTGCCCTAGACTCTGGGGTGGGCGTGGAAGCGCCCGCTGCCGCGAGGAGAGGGAAGATACGCATGGGGGAACGCCTCGACGAGCTTTGTGAGACGGCTGCCGACGAACAAGAGAACGGTCGTTCGAAGAAGTCGAGGCACGCCCGCCGATGGGCGCTTCTTGTCGTCGTGCTCTCGGTTGCCGCGCTGGCGTGGAGCTGCGTTTTTCATGGGAACTTAACCCGAAAGCCGGTCGGTTTCCTCACGACGAACGATGCGGTGATCGCGCTGCGGCTCGGGGGCGGCAGGACGACGGCGGGTGATGATAAACCGTACTACGACGGCTGGATTGTGCTCCTCGACGCGCAGGGGCGAGGCCAGGTGGCATCCGTCGACGAGATAAACGGCGGAGACGTGCTGTGGAGTGACCGTGGCGTCTTCTACGGTTCGCCGAGCCAGGACTACGTGACGACGGACAGCGGGACGCAGCAGACCACGTGGCAGTTCACTCGCCGCGGCGATGTTCAACGCTACGCGCTCCCAGATGGAGCACTTGTTGCCGTGCGGCGGGAAAGCAACGACTACCACATCGGCACCCTCTTCCCTGACGGAACTCACGCGAGTGTCGAAACTGAAGGTGTCGGCCGTGGCATCGGACAGTGTGGCGGCCGGATCGTGGCGATCACGACTACTGAGAAGTCCGAGAGCATTAAGTCGGCGGCTTTCGAGGCCTACGCTGCCCAGTTCGGCGGTGGTGATATGCCGGAGGCTCTGGAGGTGGTTGTTCAGCTCAACGACTTTGACGGTGATGTTCCCCCGGTCCTTGCGGTTGCGCCTATGGGTGAGGGCTTGTCCTCGAACCAGCACATGTTCGACTGCGAAGGGGAGGTCATCACGGTGCCCAGTGCGCAGAAGAATGGCGAACGGGAATGGCTCGTTCTCCAGCGGTGGGACCTGTCGACGGGGCAACGCACGATTATTCCCGTGGTCGATGAGGATGGGAACGCTATCGAGCTGGGTGAAGACCTGGGTGTTTCCGATAGTGAAGCGATTCGCGTGGGTAACGAGTACAGGTTCGTGTCGTGGGGTGGGGATGCTTTCGCTGTCGACCCGGCGAGTGGCCAGGGACGTTACTTGTTTTCGCTTGATACGCCAAGGTATGGGCCGGACGGATACTTGGTGACCTTCCAGGTGAGTGAGAGCGGTGTCTACGCGCTCAAGGACCGCCGCGCTGACCGCGTCGTGACCCTCTCGTACAGGCCCTGGGAAGGTGGCGAGTGGCGTGACATCTTCACGACCCGTGACCTGGCTTATTACCTCAACGAAGGCTATATCTCTGGTGCCTTGGATATTCAGTCCTTCGCGGTGCGTCCGGGGTGGAACGGCGGCGCCCAGTAACGCGTGCAGCCGCGCGGCACAGTGACGCAACGCGAGAGGGGCGGTCCTCCGATGAAGACCGCCCCCACCTGTTACACCGTGACGCCTACCTGGCCCAGCGCGAAGGCGAACTCCTCGCAGCGCGCCGCCCAACGGCCCTCGCGCCCGGAGGGGCCGGCGTGTCCGGCGACCATCTCGGTGCGCAGGATGATCGGACGCTCGCGCGGGTCGCGGGCGGGCGCAGACCCCCCGGCCTCGTCCGTGGAGGGAACCTGGCCGGTGGCCTCGCGCAGGCGCTGCACCCACTTGGTGGGCTCGACGAACTCGACGCGCGTGTCGTTGACCGACGTCGTCGCCATGATCGCGGGCAGGAGCGCGCCGTCGGGCACGTTCTCATACGGCGTGTAGCGGCTCATCGCGTCGAACACTGCGCGCGAGGTCAGCGGATTGCCCCACTCCTCCCACTCGCCCACGGTGAGCGGCAGGGACGGGTCCAGGATCGTCGAGAGCGCGTCCACGAAGGGCACACCCGCCAGAATCGCGCGGAAGCGGTCGGGGGCGGCGTTGGTGACCGCGCCCATGAGGAGGCCTCCGGCGCTGCGGCCCTCCGCGACCAGGCGGCCGGGCGCCACCCACCCGGAGTCGACCAGCCAGTCGGCCACGTCGATGAAGTCCGTAAAGGTGTGCTCCTTGACCAGTTCCTTGCCGTCCTCGTACCAAGCACGGCCCATCTCGCCGCCGCCGCGCACGTGCGCGATCGCGTAGACGACGCGGCGCAGGATCGGCAGGCGCAGGGTCTCGAACTCGGGGTCGTAGCTGACCTCGTACGAGCCGTACCCGATCTGCCAGCCCGCGTTCGTGCCGTCCGGACGCGCGTCGCGGTGGTGGATGAGGGTGACGGGGATGCGGGTCGCGCCGTCGCGCGCGAGCACCCACACGCGCTCCTCAACGAACTCGGCGGGGTCCCAGCCAGGCGCCTCGTGGGTGCGCAGGGTCCGCGTGCTCAGGGCCGCGGTCTCGCTTGTGTCCTCGGGGGACGAGGCCGGGGCCAGGTCCGGCAGAGCAACCTCCGCGACCGTGGGCGGCACCGTCTGTGACTGGAACTCGACGCGCAGCGGATCCTCCCACGGGGTCGGCACGGTCGCGATCGTGCGCACCGGGGCGTCAACCTCCACGCGCCGCCACGTGGGTGTGGGCTCGCGGCGGTCCCACACGTCGACCTGCGTCAGCGAGTCCGAACGCAGCGAGAGCGCCACGTAGTCCACGTGGGCCTCGACGTCGGTGATGCGCTCGCCGGGGCCGGGGCTGCGCAGCGGCTCCCAGGACTCGAACGGCGTGAGGGGCGCGGGCTCATCCTCCGGCAGGGGAGTGCCCGGCGTGCGATCCGCCAGGGCCTGGCGACTATACGCGGGGGAGGAGGCGACGCCGAGGCGCGCCAACGCCTCGGGCGACCCCCCTTCGGGCAGCATCGCCTGCGCGAGCGAGCCCTCCTGCGTCAGCCCCGTATGCTCGATGAACAGGCGATCCCCCGCCGAATCCGCCGACACCAGCGTGCGGGCGCGCGCCGGCATGAGCGGCAGTGGGCGCACCGACGGGTGGGCGGGCAGCCACAGCCACGCGCGGCCCGCCGTCGACGACGACGAATGAATGACGACGTGCCCAGGGAAACCCGAGGGAGCGAACCGCATCTCGAAGCCTTCGTCCGGCTCGACCAGCAGCAGCTCGTCGGCCTCGCGAGGCGTGCCCACGCGGTGCAACCACACGTCGCACGCGCGCCACGCGTCATCCACGCCCATGTAGATAAAGGAAGCGGAATCATCCGCCCACGCGAAGCCGTAGCCTGCGTCCACCACGGCCTCGTCGATGACCCGGCCCGACGCCTCCTGCACGACCCACGTGTAGCGCTCATCCCCGCTCGTGTCCCGCGCCCACGCGATCAGGTGCCCATCCGGGGACGGGTACAGGTCCGCCAGGCGGAAAAACTCCTGCCCGCGCGCCCACTCGTTCTCATCGACGAGGAGCTCCTCGCCCCGCGTGGGCACGCCCGGCTCGGGGACGAGCGGGATCGGCGCCCCGGCCTCGTCGCGCTCCACCGGCGCGCGGTGATGCGTCGCGTAGGACTGGCCCTCCGTGAAACGACGGAAGTACCAGAACTCTCCCTCGCGGATCGGAACCGTCACGTCGGTGAGTGCCGTGGAGGCCTTGACCTCCTCCACGAGGCGTGCGGCCGCCTCGCGCGTCGGCGCCGTCACCGCGTCCGCCCACGCGTTCTCCGCCTCCAGGTGCGCGCGCACCTCGGGGTTCTCACCGTCGCGCAACCAATCCCACGGGTCATCAAAATGCTGCCCGAACTGGTCGCGCACCCGGTACCCGTAACGCTTGGGGGCCACCGGGGGAGTGTGTGGCGAGGCCTGGGGTGTGTGCGGGGTCGTCTCAGTCATGGGAACCATCTTAGAGGTGGGCCAACTGATGAGGATCCACGAAACAGCGGCGCGACCGTGCGAGACTAGGGGGGTGAACGACGAACAAGCTCCCTTGCGCGGATCCGCTGCCGCGCTCGAACCCGCGGCGCTCGCGGACCCGTCCGCGCCCCCTACCCAGCCCCAGACCCGAGGACAGGTTGACGGGGGAGCGGCCCCGGCCTCGTCCCTGAGCCTGACGCAGCGACTCCTCGCCTGGGCGCGCGAATTCATCCAATTCGGCATGGTCGGCGCCACCGCGTACATCGTCGACGCCGGACTGTTCAACCTGCTCCAGCACGGGCCGCTCGGCGTGCTCGCCGGGCACCCCAACACCGCGCAATTCGTCGCCGCCGCGACCGCCACGCTCTACTCGTGGATCGCCAACCGCCTGTGGACCTACCGAGGCCGCACCCAGGAAAACGCCACGCGCGAAGCCGTCCTCTTCTTCTTCGCCAACGCGTGCGGCATCGGCATCACCCAGTTCTGCCTCCTGTTCACCCACCACATCCTCGGGTACACCTCGGCGCTGGCAGACAACATTGCCGCCTACGTCGTCGGCTTCGCCCTGGGCACAGCGTTCCGCTTCTTCTTCTACCACTACGTGGTCTTTACAGGACATACGCGCGCGTAGGTTGAAGGCGCGGCGGTAGGGTCGAAACGTGAAGGAAACGCCAGAGCACTACCCGACCCCCGAAGAATCCATCGCCACGATGGTCACCATCGACGACACCGCCCTCGTGTTCGAAGGCGGCGGCATGCGCAACGCCTACACGGCCGCGCTCGTGAGCCGACTCATCGCCGAAGGCATCAACTTCCCCCACATCTCCGGAGTCTCCGCGGGGTCCAGCCACCTGTGCAACTTCACTTCCCGCGACGCTCAACGTTCCCACGACACCTTCGTCGACCTCGTCGAAGACCCCGAATTCGGCGGCCTCAAGCACTTCCGCAAGGGACACGGCTACTTCAACGCCGAGTACATCTACCAGCAGATCTGCTACCCCGACGGCGTCCTGCCCTTCAACATGGATACCTTCCTGGCGAACCCGGCGACCACGCGCGTCGCCACCTTCAACGCCTCGCGCGGGCAGGTCCGCTGGTTCTCCAAGGAAGAAATGAGCACCCTGGACACGCTCGGGCCCATCGTGCGCGCATCCTCCACGCTGCCGATCCTCATGCCGCCCGTCGAGATCGACGGCGACACCTACGTCGACGGCGCGCTCGGGCCCAACGGCGGCCTGCCCTTCGACCAGCCCCTGCGTGAGGGCTACCGCAAGCTCCTCGTCGTCCTCACCCGTCCCCGCGACTTCGTGAAGGGGCCCATGCCCGCCAGCGTCGGTGCCCTCCTGCGCACCGCCTACCATTCATTCCCGTCCGTGTTCGAGGGCGTGGCCTTGCGCACCGACCGTTACAACGCGGGCCGCCGCTTCCTCTTCGAGCTCGAGGAACGAGGCCAGGCCTACGTGTTCGCACCCGACAACCTGTGGATCAACAACACCGAATCGCGGCGCGAGCGCCTGGAGGCGACCTACCGTGCCGGCCTAGTCCAGGCCGTCCGCGAAATGCCTGCGATCAAGGCGTTCCTGGGGCTGTAGGGCTTTCCGTTTGGCGGTGTTGCTTGGGGTGCCGCCTGTGTTTCGGGCGCCGTCGGGCCTGGCTGCCCGCTGGGCCTTGCCGCTGTGTGTGCCCGTGGGCGGCGCCTCCTGATCTCCGGCGTTGCTTCGCTCCGCCTGATTTCCGGCCGCCGCGTGGCCTGCCCGCCCGCGAGCCGTCCGCGCCGCGAGCTTCGCTCGGCGCGTCGTCTCGAAGCCCGGCCAGGCCCCGCAGGCCCCGCGGCGACCTCCAATCGGGCGTGCCTGTCGTTCGTGTGTTGCCGCCCTGGCCCTGCCGCCGCCCACCGGCACCGCGGCCAGGCCCCGTAGACCAGGCGGTTCGGTTCTTTGAAACCCCTGTCGCCTTTGCGAGCTTGTGCCCGTGTGAGGTTGAAACCGGTGTCGCCTTCGCGGGTGAGAAACGGGTGTTTTTGGCGCGTTTTTCGGTCGAAGAGGTGTTGTCGGTTTCAGCGTCGCCATTGTGCTGTGTCTTGTGCGCGAAAAAGTTCGCCCTGCTCGGCTTGGCGTGGGTGTGAGCGCGAAAAAGTTCGCCCGGCGCACCCAAAATGGCCCAAAATCAGCGTTTTTTGGCGTGCTGGGCGAACTTTTTCGCGGAAGTGCCGTTGGAGGGGCTGTGTTGGGCGAACTTTTTCGCGGTGAGCCCGAGAAGGCGGGTTGTTGGGCGAGTTTTGTTGCGGTGCTGTGGTCTTGTGTGTTCCTGGCGGCACGCTGGTGTCATGAAAGCCGCCAATCTAGGGGCGCGTACCGAAATTCGCATGCAATTCCCCGCGAGCATCATGCTGGTGTGTGTCAGTTCGTGATGTTGCGTCACTTGTGTTGTGGAATTGCATGCGAAATTGGGGGAGGGGCGCCTTGGTGGGGTGAGGTGGGGTGTTGGTGCGTGACTTTTTTCGCCTTGCTCGGCTTGGTGTTGGTGGAAGCGGTATAAAACTCTCCCTGCTGGCTCAACGTGGGCCGAAAAGGGGTATTTCGGGCGTGCCGGGAGAGTTTTGTATCGGGTGGGCCCGACGGGGCCGCGTGCTGGGAGAGTTTTGTACCGGGTGATCCCTCTGGGCTGCGTGCTGGGAGAGTTTTGTACCGGCACCGGCCTCGCGTGCGGTACAAAGTTCTCCCTGCGTGGCTTGTTATTGGCGTGAGCGTGAAAAGATTCTCCCTGCGTGCGGAAAGTGGGCCGAAATCGGCGTTTTTGTGTGTGCGGGGAGAGTTTTGTACCGGGTGGGCCCGACGGGTCCGCGTGCTGGGAGAGTTTTGTACCGGTGGAGGCTTCGTGGCGTGGTGCTAGGGATCGTTGCGAGTCGACTGTGGGAACCAAGGGGCCTGCAGCCAGGGCTGCAGGCCGCATGGGTGCATCCGTTTCGGTGGTACTCGGTATAACTGGTTGCTGTCCAGCAATTTCGCATGCAATTCACTGCGAGCATCATGCCGGTTTGTGTTAGTTCGGGATGCTGTGTCACTTGTGTTGTGGAATTGCATGCGAAATTGGGGGAGGGCACGTTACTGGGGTGGCCGGTGGTGTGCTGGGTGTGCACCGGTAAAGAGAGTGAGGGTGTGTACCGGTAAAGAGGATGAGGGCGTGTATCGACCCATATCTCGTGCATCGGTCCGTATCTCGCGCACCGGTCCATATCTAGGGGTGCCCTCCTGGATCTAGGGCGCATATGGGCACCTCTATCTAGGGCCCGTATCTAGGGCCCGCACCGGCGCCTCGATGTAGGGATCATTGGCCATTGGGGGAGCCTTCTTGGTGCCCTGTTCGTCTCACCGCGATTGCCTTTCTGCAGGATTCCGGTGATTTCCCCTCAACCTTCACCAACCCCTACATGTAGGGGCGCTTAGTCGCCAACGACCCCTAGATGTGCGGGTGCGACACGCCCAAGGCCGCCGCCAAAGAGTGTGACGCTCGACATTTTTTGGGTGGTTGGCAGGTGGTTATACACAGGGTGGTGATGTGTCCGTCCACAGGGTGCACAGGTGCGTGTGGGGGTGGTGGAGGCCCCTCAATGTGCTCGTAGGTTAGCGACAAACCCCAATGTTTGCGCGCATCTTCGCGCACCTGCGCGAAGGGGGCGACAAACCGCAACGACCCCTCCGAGATCCTGACCGCCCGCTCCATCCACAGACCCTTCTGTCCTCGTCCACAGTCGGGGCGTCGCACACAACATCTAGGGGTCGCTTGCGCGGGTGGCCACGAGGTGTAGTGTTGTCGTGTTCGCGGCGAACGAGCCGCTAGTAAGTCAACACAGGATGCCAACGTCCGGCCTTGAGCCGCAAGGAGACACGAACATGTCGATCACCGTTTACTCCAAGCCCCGCTGCCCCCAGTGCGACGCGACCTACCGCGCCCTCGACAAGCAGGGCGTCTCCTACGAGAAGATCGACGTCACCCAGGACGCGGAGTCCCTCGCTTTCATTAAGGGCCTCGGCTACCAGCAGGCCCCCGTCGTCGTGGCCGGCGAGGATCACTGGTCCGGCTTCCGCCCCGACCGTATCAAGGCCGTCGCCGCCGCAGCCGCCCCCCTGGCGCTGCAGGCCTGAGTCTGGCCGATAAGCCCCGGCCGCGAGGCCGGGGCTTTCGTATATCCGGGCAGGGACGAGGCCGGGGCTCGCTCGCTTGAAAAGGGCGCGCACGCGCTCACGGGAGTGGGGGAGTGAAGCATCGGCAGGGCCGGGGAAAATCGCTGACCAGATGGCCTTGCGCGTGCGCCGGCAAGCGGCGCACGAGCCCGCCGCAAGCAGCGCGCGCACACGCCGAGCCGCACGCGTCGATCATCCCACATGGGACACGCGAGCCAGGGGAGCCCGCCCGGGCCTCGTCAGTGAGACACTAGAGATTCAGCATCCCGCCAAGCAGGAAGGATCATCATGGGCATCGTCGTCTACTTCTCGTCGGCGACGGGCAACACCCGCCGTTTCGTCGAAAAGCTCGGCCTCCCGGCGGCGCGAATCCCGTTGCTTCCCAAGGATGAACCCCTGTACGTGACCGACGAGTACGTGCTCGTTGTGCCCACTTACGGCGGCGGAAATATTAAGGGAGCGGTGCCCAAACAGGTCATCAAGTTCCTGAACGACCCCGACAATCGTGCCCTGTGCAGGGGCGTCATCTCGTCGGGCAACACTAACTTCGGCAAGGCCTACTGCATCGCGGGCGACATCATCGCGGCCAAGCTGGGGGTCCCCCACATGTACAAGTTCGAGCTCCTCGGTACACCCGAGGACGTCTCCAGAGTTCGCGAAGGACTGGAACAGTTTTGGCAGAAAACTACACCGACACAGGCGTAGAGGAAGCTCCCTCCCCGGAGCTGGACTACCACGCGCTGAACGCGCAGCTTAACCTGTACGACGCGAACGGACACATTCAGTTCGACGCGGACCGTGCGGCGGCTCGCCAGTACTTCCTCCAGCACGTCAACCAGAACACGGTGTTCTTCCATGACCTGGAAGAGAAGCTGAAGTACCTGGTGGACGAGGGCTACTACGAGAAGCACGTCCTGGACCAGTACGACTTCGCGGACATTAAGGAACTGTACAAGCAGGCGTACGCCCACAAGTTCCGCTTCCCGACGTTCCTGGGCGCGTTCAAGTACTACACGTCGTACACGCTCAAGACCTTCGACGGTAAGCGCTACCTGGAGCGCTTCGAGGATCGTGTCGCCATGGTGTCCCTGTACCTGGCGCGCGGCGACATTGAGCTGGCTCGCAGCTTCGTGGATGAGATCATGACGGGTCGCTTCCAGCCGGCCACCCCGACCTTCCTCAACGCTGGCAAGGCGGCGCGCGGCGAGCTGGTTTCCTGCTTCCTGCTGCGCATCGAGGACAACATGGAGTCGATTGCGCGCGGCATCAACTCCGCCCTGCAGCTGTCCAAGCGCGGCGGCGGCGTCGCCCTGCAGCTGACGAACCTGCGTGAGTCGGGCGCCCCGATCAAGAAGATCCAGAACCAGTCCAGCGGCGTCGTGCCCGTCATGAAGCTGCTCGAGGATTCCTTCTCCTACGCGAACCAGCTGGGTGCGCGTCAGGGCGCGGGCGCCGTGTACCTGCACGCGCACCACCCGGACATCATGCAGTTCCTGGACACCAAGCGCGAGAACGCGGACGAAAAGATCCGCATCAAGACGCTGTCCCTGGGCGTCGTCATCCCGGACATCACGTTCGAGCTGGCCCGCAAGAACGAGGACATGTACCTGTTCAGCCCCTACGACGTGGAGCGCGTCTACGGCGTGCCCTTCTCCGAGATTTCGGTGACGGAGAAGTACCACGAGATGGTGGACGACGGTCGTATCCACAAGAAGAAGATCAACGCGCGTCGCTTCTTCCAGACGATCGCGGAGATCCAGTTCGAGTCCGGCTACCCCTACATCGTCTTCGAGGACACGGTGAATAAGGCGAACCCGATCAAGGGCCGCATCACCATGTCGAACCTGTGCTCGGAGATCCTCCAGGTGTCCGAGGCCTCGACCTACAACGACGACCTGTCCTACGCCCACGTCGGCAAGGACATCTCCTGCAACCTGGGCTCGCTCAACATCGCGAAGACCATGGATTCCCCGGACTTCTCCAAGACGATCGAGATGGCGATTCGCGGTCTGACGGCCGTCTCGGACCTGTCGGACATCGGCTCGGTGCCGTCGATTGCCCGCGGTAACGCGATGAGCCACGCGATCGGCCTGGGCCAGATGAACCTGCATGGGTACCTGGCGCGCGAGCGCGTGCACTACGGGTCCGAGGAGGCGCTCGACTTCACGAACATCTACTTCATGACGGTCCTGTTCGAGGCCATCAAGGCCTCGTGCAAGATTGCGCGCGAGCGCGGCGAGACCTTCGAGGGCTTCGAGGAGTCGAAGTACGCGTCGGGCGAGTTCTTCCGCAAGTACATTGACGAGGAGTGGGCTCCCACCACGGACAAGTGCCGTGAGCTGCTCGCCGCCTCGTCGATCAAGGTCCCGACCCAGGCGGACTGGGAGGCCCTGGCTGCCGACGTGGCCAAGTACGGCATGTACAACCAGAACCTGCAGGCTGTGCCTCCGACGGGTTCCATCTCGTACATCAATAATTCGACGTCGTCGATTCACCCGATCGTGTCCCGCGTGGAGATCCGCAAGGAAGGCAAGATCGGCCGCGTCTACTACCCGGCGCCGTACATGACGAACGAGAACCTGGAGTACTACCAGGACGCGTACGAGATCGGCCCGGAGAAGATCATCGACACCTACGCGGTGGCCACCCAGCACGTGGATCAGGGCCTGTCGCTCACGCTGTTCTACCCGGACACGGTGACGACGCGTGACCTGAACAAGTCCTACATTTACGCGTGGAGGAAGGGCATTAAGACCCTGTACTACATGCGCCTGCGCCAGATGGCCCTCGAGGGGACCGAGGTCGAAGGCTGCGTGTCCTGCATGCTGTGACGTCACGCCCGTTTGTCGGGTGGTGCGGGGGTCGGGAAACCGGCCCCCGCGCCGTTTTATGGGGGACGAGGCCGGGGCTGAGGGGCCGGGGAATGGGGGAGTGATGGCGCGAGAGCGTCGTCGTTTATTCGGATTTTCGAGAAAGCGCTCGTATGATGTGGGGGTATATCCCCTCACATCTTCTTCTCGGAGCAAGCGATGAGTGATCTGACGAATCCCTACGGCGTTGATCGTGCGAACCAAGGTGGCTATGGCCAGCAGGACGCGTACGGTGCACAGTCGGCATATGGGTCCCAGGCCTCGTATGGGGGAGCGCCCCCGTACGGCGCGGGGCAGCCGGGGTATGGTGCGGGGCAGCCTCCGTACGGCGCGGGGCCGGGCATGCCGGGCTACGGGCAGCCGCAGGGCTATGGTCAGCCCGCCTACGGGAGCTTCGGGTACGCCCTGAACCCTGCCGTTGAGCGTGTGCGTTCGAACGCATCGATGGTTCGCATCATGGCGTTTATCAGCTTCGTCACCATCGGGCCGATCCTCTCGATCGGCGCGTGGGTCTGGGGTGGCATGCTCGTGTCCGAGGCCCAGGGTCTTAACGCCCCCATGGACGTGATGAATGATGTGAGTGGTGCTCGAAAGATTGCGATGATCTGCAGCATCATTCAGATTGTCGGCATCGTGCTCCTGATCATCTTCTCCTTTGTCTTCCCCTTGCTGATGCTGGCCTTGTTGGGCGGGGCGGACTACTGATTCGTCCGAGCGACGGCGGTGGGCATCCCCTGCGGGGTGCCCACCGCTGCCGCTGACGAGCTGTGGCGCATTGCTCTCCCGTCACCGTTGGTTACTGATGCTGCTGTGCGTGCGCTAGGATGAGCCGCGTATCTGCTGACCTATTCCATTCGGAGTATCCCATGAGCGATCCCACCAATCAGTACCCCTCCAACGGTCAGGCCCCTTACGGTCAGGCCCCCTACGGTCAGGCCCCGCAGGGCGCGCCGCAGGCCCCCTACGGCCAGGCCCCCCAGGGAGCCCCGCAGGGTGCGTACGGCCAGGCCTACGCGCTGAACCCCGCGCTCGAGAAGATCCGTTCGAACGCCTCGACCGTTCGTATCTTCTCCTTCGTGAGCTTCATCTTCGGCGGCCTCTTCCTGTCCGGCGGCATGTGGATCTGGGCGAACAACATGACGGCTGAGGCTCAGAACCTCGGCGCCCCGCTCGACATTGCAACGGATCTGGCGAGTGCTCGTAACACCGCGAAGATCTGCACGATCATCCACGCTGTCGTCCTTGCGCTGGGCCTCGTGTTCATCATCGGTTTTGTTGTTCTTGCCATCATGGCAGAGGGCTCGAACTACTGAGTTGTGAACCGTGTGGGGTCCGGATCGAGTCTCGATCCGGACCCCACACGTGTATGTGCGAGCCTCCTGTTAGGATGCTTCTCGTATTGATCTGAGAGAAGAATTGGAGCCTCCAGTGAGCGATCCCCTGAACCCGACCCCTGCGGATAATTACGCCCCCTACGCGCCGAACGACTCGGGTAGTGGTTCCTACGCTCCTTCGCAGGGCGGCTACGCGCCCGCAACCCAGGAACAGCAGTCCTACGCGCCGAACGGCTCTGGCGACGCGTCGTACGCTCCTTCGCAGGACGGCTACGCTGCCTCCGCTCAGGGCCAGCAGCCTCAGTTTGGCCAGCCCGGAGCAGATCAGTACGCGCAGTACGGCCAGCCCGGAGCAGACCAGTACGCCCAGCAGCCTCAGTTCGGCCAGCCCGGAGCAGATCAGTACGCGCAGTACGGCCAGGGAGCCCAGGCCTCGTACGGCCAGCCCCAGCAGGCCTATGGTCAGCCGACATACGGTCAGCCCGTGTACGGCCAGCCGATGTACCCCTCGCCCGCATCCGCGCAGTTCGACAGTTTGCGTACCCAAGCGATCATCGCGATCGTTGTGTCAGTGATCAGCTGGTTCGTCTTGTGGTTCCTCGTGTCGATCCCGTCGGTGATCTGGTCCTTCATCATCGACTCCAACGCCAAGAATCAGGGCGCGCCGCAGAACATCCTGAGCTTGACGAAGGCCGCGAAGATCGTCTCGATCGTCATGGTGTCCATCCAGGCCTTCTTCTTCATTCTCGGGGTTATCGTCGCTATCCTCGACTGACGCCACCGTGAGAGTCGCTCGACAGTGCTGACTCCTCACACACGGGAGCCTGTAGGAACGGTGATGCCGTTCCTGCAGGCTCCGCCTGTATTCTTGAGGGTATGACTCCCCGATACGAAGCACCCTCGCGCTCGACGTCCGGAAGCGACGCTGACCTCCTCGACCAGCTGCGATACGCGGACGGACGCCCCTACGGCTTCTACAAGAACGCCCTCGGTGCCTGGGATTACGGGGACTTCACCCTCGCGATCGATCACGTGCAGGCCGACCCCTACGCCCCGCCCTCGTCCCTGCGCGCCTGGTCCACGCCCGAGGCCATGGGACTGCCCGAGGCCGCCCTGGCCTCGTCCGACGCGCGCCTGGCCGCCGCCGACTTTATTGCCCGCTCCTTCGACGAGGCTATCCGCGCCCGCGGCACGCGCGACGTGTCGATTGCCCGCGCTGGCGCCCTCATCCTCCAGCGCTCCTACGCGACCGTCCTGCCCGACCGCGTCGAGGTGCGCTTCCAGGTCAAGCTCCCCGCGCGAGGCCGCACGATCCTCGGCAAGACCGCCGCCCGCCTCTTCGACGTGGATGTGCCCAACATCGTCATGGACTGCTTCGACTTCGTGTCCGAGGACCCGGACACGACCCGCAAGCGCTCCCGTCTCCTCGGCCACGTCGCCGCCTACGAGGACTACCGCGCCCTCCAGGGGATCCTCGAGGAGCGCGGCTGGGTGTCCTTCGTCGCCGACGAGGCCCTGCTGGCGCGCCGATCCGGCATCTCCGAAACGCCCCTGACCGGTGACGGCGTCGTTGCCTTTTCCGCCCCCGAGTCCCTGCGCGCCACCGTCACCCTGCCGCA
The DNA here is from genome assembly GCA_000411415.1 of Actinomyces sp. HPA0247. Lineage (GTDB taxonomy): Bacteria > Actinomycetota > Actinomycetes > Actinomycetales > Actinomycetaceae > Pauljensenia. The sequence continues at coordinate 967,435 of KE150450.1, forward strand.
CGCCGGCGAGGTGAGTGGCATGGCGATCCCCCCGGGCCTGACCCTCATCGTGGGCGGCGGCTACCACGGCAAGTCGACTCTCCTCGAGGCCATCGCCCAGGGCGTGTACGCGCACATCCCCGGCGACGGCCGCGAACTCGTCGCCACCGACCCCACCGCCACGAAGGTGCGTGCCGCCGACGGGCGAGCCGTCACCGGCGTCGATATCTCACCGTTTATCACCCACCTGCCCGGCGGCGCCGACACCACGTCGTTTTCCACCGAGAACGCCTCCGGCTCCACCTCGCAGGCCGCCTCCATCATCGAATCCCTCGAGCTGGGTGCGCGCACCCTCCTCATCGACGAGGACACCTCCGCGACCAACCTCCTCATCCGCGACACACGCATGCGCGACCTCGTCGCCGCCGAGAAGGAACCCATCACACCCCTCGTTGACCGCGTCACCTCCCTCACCGAGGCCGGGGTCTCCCTCATCATGGTCGTCGGCGGCTCCGGCGCGTTCCTCGACGCGGCCGACCGGGTCCTCATGATGGACAACTACCACTGCCTCGACGTCACCTCCCGCGCGCGCTCAGTCGTGGCCGACCTGCCGCGCCCCCGCACCGATGCCCCCACCAGCTGGGAGGCGGCACCCCGCGTGCCCGCCGCGAAGGCCCGCGTGGACCGCCCGCGCACCAAGGCCTCGGGCACGACCGTGCTGACCATCGACCGATCGACCGTCGACATTTCCGACGTCGCCGCAGTCGTCGACCCCGGGCAGGCCGAGGCCATCGCCTGGTGCGTGCGCGGCGTCCTCGAAGAGATGGCCGGCAAACAGTCCATGCCCGACCTCATGGCCAAGCTCGGACGGCGCCTCGCCTCCGAAGGCCTGGATGCCGTCTGCAAGTTCGGCGCCCGCTCCTACCCAGCGTTCCTGGCGCGCCCGCGCCTCATCGACGTGGGCGCTGCCATCAACCGCTACCGCGGACTGTCCCTGCGCGAGCCGCGCGGCGAGGTCTCAGAGTCGTAGTCGTTCTTGGCTGCCTGCTGGGCCGGGTTGCTTGTGGCCCCGCTGGTGTTCCAGGCGCCGGAGGCCCCGGCCGCTGTGTGTGCCGGTGGGCGGCGGCCCGCCCGCGAGCCGTCCGCGCTGCGAGCTTCGCTCGGCGCGTCGTCTCGAAGCCCGGCCAGGCCCCGCCACCGCCCACCGGCACCGCAGCCAGGCCAACGTGGCTATCGTGCACCCAGCAATTTCGCATGCAATTCCCCTGTGACTATTTCAGGATTTGAATTGGCATCGTTGGAATTGCAACGTTTCTGGGCTTTGTTGAAAGTTCATGCAATCGAATTGCATGCGAAATTTCTGGTAGGTATCTGCGTCCTCACTCATGGGCGGTGCGGTCCGGACCAACAATCCCGCGAGCACATAACACGGGAGCTACGGCGGTCGGCCCCGAGGAACACCATGGGGCCACCCCCGAGACGACCCCGGGTGGTCTCGGGGATCAATCAGGGGAAACCTCCGTAGCGGTGACCCACGCCGCAGGCGCACGATGGATGCATGAACACGAACACAACAATTGCGCAGGCCCCCGCGGCCGCACCGGCCCCGGCCTCGTCCATCGTCCGACTCCAGGGCGTCTCCAAAATCTACGGAAGCGGCGACGCACAGGTGCGCGCCCTCGACGACGTGAGCGTCGGCTTCGGCGCCGGTGAATTCACCGCCATCATGGGCCCCTCCGGCTCCGGCAAGTCCACGATGATGCACATCCTCGCCGGCCTCGACGCCCCCACCTCCGGACACGTCTTCGTCGAAGACACCGACATCACCGCTCTGAAAGACACCGCGCTCACCAAGCTGCGCCGCGACCGCATCGGCTTCGTGTTCCAGTCCTTCAACCTGGTGCCCACCCTGGACGCGCGCGCCAACATCCTCCTGCCCATGCGCCTGGCTGGGGCCACCCCCGAGAAGGAATGGTTCGACCTCATCGTCACCTCCCTGGGCATCGCGGACCGCCTGAGCCACCGCCCCTCCGAGATGTCCGGCGGCCAGCAGCAGCGCGTCGCCGTCGCCCGCGCCCTCATGAGCCGCCCTGCCGTCATCGTCGCGGACGAGCCCACCGGCAACCTCGACTCCCACTCCACCGGCGAGGTCATGGACCTGCTGCGCCGCGCGGTCGACGAACTCGGACAGAGCGTCATCATGGTCACCCACGACACCGCCACCGCCGCCTACGCGGACCGCGTCCTCGTGTGCCGAGACGGGCGCATCGTTTCCGACCTGCGCGACATCACCGCCGACAACCTGACCGCGGCGCTGCGCTGAACGCGCGCCCACACCCCAAGGCTCATCTCATGTCTGCAACAAACTCCCTCCTGAGTGCCAACCTGCGCTCCCACGGCCGCCGCTACATCTCCACCGGCCTAGCCGTCGCCATCTCCACGGCCTTCATCGTCATCACCCTCATCGTCATGACGGCGATGACCTCGGGCCTGACCTCCAGCGTCTACAGCCAGTACCGAGGCGGCACGATCGTCGTCTCCCAAAACGACGACGCGCCCGAAGGCGCCATTGAGAGCGCTGAAAAGACCCTGAGCGCAACCAGTGGCGTCACCGCCATCAAGCACATGGCCCAGTGGCCCGCCGACGCCCAGACCGACGCGACGCGCGCCGGCCTCTACGTCTCGCCGCTGGCCCCCAAGCCCTTCGCGGACCTCGACCTGAGCGCCGGAACCGCCCCTACCGCCGACGACCAGATCACCATCCCGGAGCATACGGCCTTGACCCTCTCGCTGAAGGTCGGCGACACCGTCCGCGTGCGCGCCGGATTCACCGAGGGCGACTACCGCACCCTCACCGTCGTCGGCACCACCCGCTCGAACACCATCAGCATGGGCGTGCCCGCCAGCTACGTGACCGACGGCGGCTTCTCCGCGATCTTCGGGACGACCGCCTCCGGGAAGTTCATCGTCGCCACCAGCGCAGCGGATACGGACAGCAACGCAAACCCTCCCAGCGCCACCCAGGACGAATGGGTGGCAACAGCAAACTCCGCTTTGAGTGGCGTCTCGGGCGTGACCGTGACCAGCGTGCACAAGGCAATCCAGGACGACCTCAACCAGGCGCGCCTGGGAGCGTCCATGACGATGGGCATCATGCTGATCTTCCCGGCGATCGCGGCGCTCGTGGCCTCTATCGTCGTCTCCTCGACATTCCGCGTCGTTCTCACGCAGCGCACCCGCGAACTGGCGCTGCTGCGCACGCTGGGAGCAACCAGGCGACAGGTCCGCTCGCTCGTGACTCGCGAGGCCCTCGCGATCGGAGCGATCTCATCCGCGATTGGCGTCGCGCTCGGCTGGCTGATTGGCGCGCTCGCGGAGGCGGGAACCGGCCTGGCCTCTAGCGTCGTTGCGGCGCTGGCGGGTGCCTCCGTCTGGCAGCTGGGCCTCACGTGGCTGGGCGCCACCCTGTTCACGACCCTGGTTGGAGTCTTCCCGGCCCGCGCGGCCTCCCGCGTCGCTCCCGTCGCCGCCCTCGCCCCCGTGAACGAGGCCGGGGCCGCCGCCCGAAAGAAGCACACCGTCCGCTTCATCATCGGCGCGCTCATCGCGGTGGCCGGATGCGCCTCCGTGGCCCTTGCGTGGCGCTCGGACAGCGGTGGCACGAAGTTCCTCGGTGCTTTCGGCGGGTCGCTCTTGGCCCTCCTCGGCGCGCTGCTCGTCGCTTCCGTGCTGCTGCCCGCCCTCACCCGGGCGTTCGGCTCGGCCTTCCCCGGCACCCTGTCCGCCATGGCCCGCGAGAACACGATGCGCAACCCCGGCCGCACCTCCGCGACCGGCACCGCGATCATCATCGGCGTGACCCTCGTCGTCACCATCATCGTCGGCGCCGCCTCCGTGCGCACCACCCTCACCAACGCCGTGAACGACGCCCGCCCCTTCGACCTCATGGCCACCTCCACGACCGGGGCGCTCACCGACGACCAGCAGGCCGCCATCGCGGCCACCGACGGCGTCGCCGCCACCGTCGCCCAGTACGCCGCCCCCGGCACCCTGACGACCACCTCGGGCGCGCCCGCCTACGCCCCCACCGAGGGAGCCGGGTCGGAGGACGAGGCCCAGGCCTCGTCGGTCATGATCACCGGAGAACCCGACTACACGGGCGTCACCCACTCGACCGTCAAGCAGATGGGTGATGACCAGGTGCGCGTCGGCGACGAGGCCCTGGCCGGGCAGACGCTGCGCCTGTGCGCCGAGTCGTGCGTGGACCTGAGCGCCACCTACGACAAGAACGGCAGCACTGGATCCGCCCAGGTTTCCGAGAAGACCCTGCGATCCATCGCGACGTCGCTCGAGCGTCAGGCAATCATCATCAAGATGGCCGACGGGGCCGACGCCGAGACCGTCCAGGCCGCGCTGCTCAAGGACTCGCACCTGAGTGTCAACGGCTCCGCGCTGGAGCGCCAGATGTACACGAAGATCATCGACCGGCTGATGCTCGTCCTCGTCGGACTGCTCGGCGTGTCCGTCCTGGTGTCCCTCGTGGGCGTGGCCAACACGCTGTCCCTGTCGGTCGCCGAACGCACCCGCGAGAACGGGCTGCTGCGGGCCCTCGGCCTGACGCGACGCCAGATGAAGAGCCTCCTCGCCCTCGAGGCGCTGTTCCTGTCGCTGACCGGCGCGCTCATCGGTGTCGGCATGGGCGTCGCCTTCGGGTGGGTCGGCGTCATGAGCCTGCCGGTTGAGGGGGCCACTCCCGTGCTGAGCGTGCCGTGGCTGCAGCTGGTCGGCGTGTGCGTCGTGGCCATCGTGTCCGCGCTGATCGCGTCGTGGCTGCCCGGCCGCCGGGCCGCCAAGGTCAGCCCCTCCGAGGCGCTGGCGACGGAGTGAGTGCTGGTTGATTGACTGCGGTTGATTAACCGCGGTTGAAAGACCGGGTGTTGATGACGGGTGGGGTGCCGCGAGGCACCCCACCCGTTGGTTTGTGTTGCTGGTGGCCCCACGGGTGTTCCGGGCGCCGTCGGGCCCGGCCGCCCGCGAGATCGCCACACGCGAGCTTCGCTCGGAGTGGTCGATCTCGAAGCCCGCCCTAGCCCTCCGGACCCTCCGGCACCCTCCACACCAGTGGTGCCCGGTCGCTGTTGTCTGGTTCGGCGCGTCGCCTCGAAGCCCGGCCAGGCCCTGCCACCGCCTACGGGCACCGCAGCCAGGCCCCTCTGTCATCCAGCAATTTCGCATGCAATTCCCCTGAGTGTATTTCAAGTATTGAAATCTAATCGTTGATATTCTGCGGTTTTTGAGCGCGCGTTGATTCGTGTCGTGGGGGAATTGCATGCGAAATTTGCTTGGGCTGGGTGTTGCTGTCGTTTGTGGATACCGCGGCCGGGCCCCGCCGCCCACGGGCACCGCAGCCTGGCCCTCCGGGCTCGCCGGTGCCCTCCACACCAGTGGGGCCCGGTCGCTGATGGGTAGTGCACTGGAGGGCCTACGTCTGCACGCGCGAAAAAGTTCTCCCTGCGTCCCTGTTAGATCGTGAAAGCGCGAAAAAGTTCGCCCCGCGCGCTCAAAATGGCCCAAATTCGGCGTTTTTATGCATGCTGGGCGAACTTTTTCGCGGAAGAGCCGCCGGAGGGGCCGTGCCGGGCGAGTTTTGTCGCGGAAGAGCCGCCGGAGGGGCCGTGCCGGGCGAGTTTTTTCGCGGAAGAGCCGCCGGAGGGGCCGTGCCGGGCGAGTTTTTTCGCGGAAGAGCCGCCGGAGGGGCGGTGTTGGGCGAACTTTTTCGCGCCAAGCGGCCCTGCGCCGGTCTTGGAGGCGACGCGGCGCACTTCAGGTTGGTGGCGATGGGGGGTTTTGCACTACACGAAGCCTTCTTGCGGCGTGTCGCCGGCGTGTCGGACCCCCGTGTAGTGCAATTCCCCCCGACTGGCGGCGGCGCGGACGCGAGTCGAAGGGGGTGTGGCCGCCAAAGTGCAGACCTATTGGGCGAAAATCGCTGAAAATGTCCTGTTTTGGCTGAATGGGTCTGCACTTTGGCGGAATTGGCGGGTGTGGACGCATCGATTGCGCTATTCGGCGCTGCGGGCGAGGCGGATGCGAGTCGGATCTGGCAGCTGGGCCCCACTACTGGCAGCCTTAACCCGCTAATGCGCAGCTAAACCCTATTGGTGGCACGGTGGGCAGCCCGCCCAGGCCACCACCCATCGGGTTAACGTGCGCATGAAAGGGCCCAGGCCGCCACCTATCGGGTTAACGTGCGCGATCAGTAATTTCGCACGTAATTCCCCTGTGATTACTTCAAACATTGAATTCGTGCCGTTGGAATTGCAACGTTTTTGGGTGGTCTCAAAAAATGACCGAGGGAAATTACGTGCGAAATTTGTTCGGCTGGGTGCTGCTGTCGTCTGCAGGCACCGCGGCTAGGCCCCGCCACCGGCCACGGCTAGGCACCGCGGCTAGGCCCCGCCACCGGCCGCGACCATACCCCGCGACCATACCCCGCGGCCACGCTCAGCGCCGCAGTCAGGCCCCGCAGGCCTCAGCACTCCACGACGTTGACGGCCAGGCCGCCCTCCGAGGTCTCCTTGTACTTCGAGAGCATGTCGTTGCCCGTCTGGCGCATCGTCTCGATGACCACGTCCAGGCTCACCGTGTGGCGGCCGTCGCCCCACAGGGCCATGCGCGCCGCGTTGATCGCCTTGACGGCCGCGATCGCGTTGCGCTCGATGCACGGCACCTGCACGAGGCCCGCCACCGGGTCGCACGTCAGGCCCAGCGAGTGTTCCATCGCGATCTCTGCCGCGTTTTCCACCTGCTGCGGGGTGCCGCCGAGGGCCTGCGCCAGTCCGGCGGCCGCCATCGCCGAGGCCGACCCGACCTCGCCCTGGCAGCCAACCTCCGCGCCAGCGATGGACGCGTTCGTCTTAATGAGGGCGCCGATAGCGGTCGCCGCCAGCAGGAAATCGTGCACGAGGGCGCGGCGGCGGGCCGCGCACGCCTCGGGCGACGTGGGATCATCCGAGCAATCCTCCGAGGAGTCCGCCGTCATACGAATATGCGCCAGCGGGGTCACCGCGCCGTCCTCCGTCGCAGGGCCCGCCGCCACGCCGGGCGTCGACCCCGTCTCCGGGCAGTGAGTCACCAGGTAGCCGAGGACCGCGGGGATCACGCCGGCCGCGCCGTTCGTCGGTGCGGTGACGACGCGGTGTCCGGCCGCGTTCTCCTCGTTCACGGCCAGGGCGAAGAGGTTCACCCAGTCCATCGCACGCATCGGATCGGCAACCGTCGACACCCAGGCGCGAGCAGCAGGGTAGTGGGCACCCGCCGCGGGAGATGCGCCCGAGGGGGCCCCGGCCTCGTCCGTGGAAACATGGGTGCCCGTCAGGCGCTCCGCGAGCTTGCCGGCGAGCGCGCGGGCGCGGCGCGGCACATCCAAGCCACCCGGCAGGATACCCGCCGCCGACGTGCCTGCGTCCACGCAGTCGAACATCGTGTCGGCGATGCGATCCAAGTACGCGTTGACGGTTTCGTGGGGGCGTACCGCCTCCTCGTTCGTGCGCACGAGGTCCGCGATGCTCAGGCCGGACGCGTCACACGCGGCGAGCAGCTGCGCGCCCGACGCGAACGGGTGCGGTGCGGGAACGTCGATGCCGACGCCCGCCTGGCTCGTCGCGAGCGAGGACACCTCCGGGTTTTGCGGGTCGTCATTCGTCTGAATCATGACGAAGCCGCCGCCCACCGAATAATAGGTGCGCTCCAGGATGGTGGCGCCGTCCTCGTCGGAAGCCGTGATCGTCAGCGCGTTCACGTGATAGGGCAGGACCGTGCGCGGCACGAAACGCACGTCCTCGGCGATGTTGAGGGGGACCTGCGTGCCGCTCGGCAGCGTCAACATACTCGACGAGGCCAGGGCCGGCAGGATGGACTCCACCGTCTCGATGTCCACCGTCTCCGGGTCGTAGCCCGCCAGGCCGAGGAGGACCGCGCGGTCCGTCGAGTGCCCTCGGCCCGTCGCACCCAGCGACCCGAACAGGTCAATCGTGATGTGCGAGGGCGGCTTCAGCGTCGTCAGCTCCGTCGTGAACGCGAGCCCCGCGCGCATCGGACCCACCGTGTGCGACGAGGACGGCCCGATACCGATGCGGAACATGTCGAAGACCGACAGCGGGTGCGGCGCATCGTGTGCGGCCACCTCGCCCGAGACGATAGCTGCGGGCGTGGGGCGCGACGGGTCGTACGTCGTGACAGATGTGCCGAGGGCGACGGGGCGAAGATCCATGGGGACTATTGTGCAGTAGTCGCCGTGGGGGCTGCCTGTTGTGGGTGGTGCCCGCCGCGCGGCCAGCTGTTCCTGTGTGTCTGCTCTGTGCGCTCGTGGGCGGCGGCCCGCCCGCGAGATCGCCACACGCGAGCTTCGCTCGGAGTGGTCGATCTCGAGGCCCGCCCTGGCCCTGCCGCCGCCCACGAGCGCCGCAGTCACACTCCTATTGCCCCGCAGGCCCTGCGGCGGCTTTCAATCGGGCGTGCCTGTCGTTCGCGTGTTACCGCCCTGGCCCTGCCGCCCATGCGCGCAGCAGTTTCGCACGTAATTCCCGTGAGGATGTTTCAGGTTTTGAAATCGGATCGTTGATATTCCGCGGTTTTCGCGCTGTCGATGAATGAAGCCCTGGGGGAATTACGTGCGACTTTGATAAGGGGACGGCGGGGTGTGGTCGGCTGGGCCCTGCCGACCACGCGCGCAGCAGTTTCGCATGCAATTCCCCTGAGAATGTTTCAAGTTTTGAAGTCGGATCGTTGATATTCCGCGGTTTTTAAGCGTGCGCCGATTCGTGCCGTGGGGGAATTGCATGCGACTTTGGGGCGGTGATGGTGCGGGAGCGCGTGGTGCAGGGGCGTGATGCGGGGGTGTGATGCGGGGGTGTGATGCGGGGGTGTGATGCGGGGGTGTGGTGGGGTGTGTGGCGCGGGCGGGGTGTGGTGGGGTGTGTAGCGTGGGGTGTGGCGTGGGGCATGTGGTGCGTGGGCGTGCCGGTGGCGCGCCGACGCGTGTGGATAGAAGTTCGAGGGTGGGTGACAGGGCGGTTTCCCTTGTAGTACTTGACGCTTGGCGGGTGACAGTGCTGTGAAAATAGGACCTTCGGTTGGTTGTCGTGGATGTGTCAAGTGCAGTCAAGTTCCACAGTTTGATTTGTTACCATCCGTTAAAAAAGCAAAAAATAGGTCACATGAGACAGTTTCATAGACTGATACCAATAGGTAAAACCGCTTTATCCTGCGGAAATGTCGCTTGACTATTTTTCTGTAAGGTAGCCCACTTTGAGAGTTGGACAAATTGGGTTGCATTTTTCAGTAACCGCGTCGTAGTCTGGAAGCCATCAAGGTTGTGGAAAAACCTCTCGGGACATCCCCCCGAGTACGACACAGCGAAGCAAGAGTCTTCAAGGAGAGCGATTAATGGCAACGAGTCGAGCGCGCGCAGGCCACGCGCGGACCCAGCGAGCAGGAGTCGCGTCCCGCGCCCTGGCCGCCCTGGCCGTCGTGGCAACTGCCGCCAGCACGCTGGTCGTCTCCCAGGTCGCCGCCCCCCAGGCCGCTCAGGCCGCCCAGGAGCCCGCCGCCACCGGCATCGAGGTTGGTCAGGTCTACGCCAAGATGGGAAAGGGCGTCACCAATGACACGGCGACGTCGACGACCCCTGCGTACAACAACTTCATCCGCTACGGCATCGTGACGGGCATGTCGAGGAACCGTATCAAGAGCGATAACAACATGCTCGGTACGTGGCTCGGCGGCAACTACGCTGGAGCGAATGACGCGTGGACCTACATCGCCCGTGGCGCCCCGTGGAAGTGGGATGACCAGACGAACAACACTGGCACCGGTGATACGCAGGCTTCCAAGGACTGGATGCAGCAGCACTACGACCTGTGGAAGAACGGTGGAGATAAGACGATCTGGGTGGATGGCCAGTCGGCCATCGGCTTCAAGCCGAACAATCCGGGCACCGTTCAGCCGGGCGAGACCTTCCTGATCGGCGAGATCCGCCACAACAACCTGCCCATCCAGGGTATGAGCCCGGTGCAGCACTTCCTGCACTCGTCGCTGTGGCTGCAGTTCCTCAACCTGTTCCCCAACGATCAGGGCGAGGAGTACCCCTTCGTCAACGAGGAAACCTCGAACACCCTGGCCACCACGATCCTCTACCGCAAGGGTGGCGCCTACGTGAAGACGGCGGGCGAGCCCGGCACGGGAACCTGCTCCTCTGACTTTGGTCTTAACGGCTGGCCTGCAAACCAGCAGATCGAGGGCCAGTGGCCTCGCGATTGGGTCCTTAAGGGTGGTAAGTACGGTACCCCCGGTTACACACCTTCCGGTTCTTTCATTGGCCCTGCCTATGAGCCGGACCCGGTCAACGCGGCCGACCGCTCGCAGGGCTACCAGAACAAGTCTGAGAGCTCGTCCGGACGCATGTACTGCGTCAAGTACGTGGGTGAGGGCAACGGTGACTACGACCTGTACAGCCAGTACTACAACGCTGGCGCGGGTCAGCCCTACAGCACGCTGAACCCGAACAAGCCTGAGATTCTGCCGCGTACGTGGCCCGGCGCCAAGGGCAACGTCAATCAGTCGCCCTACGTGGCCGACACGATCAAGCTGAATAAGACGGTTTCTACTCGTACGTTCGAAAAGAACGGTCGCACCTACCGCCTGAGCATTTGGGGCTTCGTCCCGAATGGATCGACGCTGGTTACCTCGGACAACATCAACAACGTTCCGTCGGCGACCTGTCCGACGAGCGTTCCTGAGAACACCCCGCGTACGAACACCTTTGTCGCAGAGGAACTCTCGGTGAACTTTGGCTGCCTCTACGGCGTCATCACCGAGGAGCGCTCCGTGCGCATCGCGAAGGCCGTCGAGGACCCGTCGGGTGCCAACCCGACGATCCCCGCCGCCAACTTCGCGGTGACCACGGGCGACACGTGGGCGGACAATACCGACCGCACGCCGGCGACCACCGGCACGGTGACCGTCACGAAGCCCACGGCTTCCTCCGCTCCCGCCAAGGCCTCGTACATCTCCGCAGCCGACCCGGCCGCGACGCTGACCCCCACCGCCTTCGGTGAGGACCAGGCGAAGTACGACTCGACCTTCATCCCCTTCGAGGTCGGCAACTCCGACTTCACCATCACGGAGAAGGACATCTCGACCGGCGGCGAGGACAAGTGGAACCTCAAGGACATCAAGTGCGTCAACGGCATCGGTGAAGACGTCGCCGTGACCAAGACCGAGCGCGGCGTCAACTTCAAGAACGTCGGCGGCGCAGCGTCCAACGAGGCAGCCCCCATCACCTGTACGTTCGTGAACGAATACCAGGCCCCCAAGCTGCGCGTCCAGAAGACCATCGAGAACAACGGCGGCGCGAATGGCGCCACCACCTTCAGCGTGGACTACAAGATCGTCGCCACCAACGACGGCTCGCTGGCCGCCAACACCGGCAAGCTCACCGACAAGCCCGACTTCGCCAAGGGCCTGGAAATCCAGTCCGCGAAGATCGCCGAAACGAAGGCAGGCCTGGACTCTGCGTCCAACGCCACCGCCACGAACGGCGTCTACACGCTGACCGACGGCGTCGAGCTCGCTGCCGGGGCCACCAAGGAATACTGGATCCGCTTCTCGGTGACCCGCAACCCCGCGGCCGCCGGATACTCGGAAGCCGACCTGGCCTGCTCCATCAACGGAAACGGCGTCCCGGCCGCTGGCAAGGGCCTCTTTAACGAGGTCCTGGCTGAGAACGGCAAGGACACCGACGGCACGGACAACAACAAGGCCTGCGGTCCCACCGTCCCCCACGACTTCGTGGTGGTGAAGGCCGGCACGCAGAACACGGGCACCACCTTCGCTGACGCCTCGAACCAGTACATCGGTCCGAACAACGCGGCCATGTACCCCCTGAAGGGCGCCGAGTTCGCGATCTACAACGCCAACCCGAACACCGACGCGAACGCCACCGTGGTCAAGACCCTGACCCAGGCGACCGCCACGGACGGCTACTACTGGTCCGTCAGCGACCTGAACCTCGACACCGCCTACTGGTTGGTCGAGACCAAGGCCCCCGCTGGACACTCGCTCCTGCCCCAGCCCCTCGAGTTCAAGCTGACGTCCCGAGCCACCGGCTCCGGAACGACCGTTGAGCTTGCGGCTGACGCAAACGACGCGGCCAAGTGGGCCAAGAGCGCTGTCCAGGCGTTCTCTTCCGAGGCCACCGGCACCTCCGGCCCCCAGGGCTTCATGGTCGCCGGAACCCGCAAGGCCACCATCGTTGTCAAGGACACCGAGGTTGGCGAGCTGCCCAAGGCCGGCAGCACCGGAATCTACCCCTACATTGGCGTCGCAGCGGCGCTGATGAGCGGGGCGATGGTGATGACCGTGGTCACCACCAAGAGGCGCAAGGCTAACGCCTGAGCCACCCATGCGGTCCCGTGACCACGAGACCCACCATCAAGAAAAACTCCCGAAATCACACACACAGGAGAAAGAAAACCCATGAGCACCACGAAGACCCGCCGCAGCCTGAGCCTGCTCGCAGCCTTCGCCGTCGCCGCTGGCGCGCTGGCCCTGCCCGCCGCCACCTCCGCGACCCAGGCTGCCCCCGCCTTCGGCCTCGCCGCCACCGTCACGCGCGCGCCGTCGCTCGTCGACCTCGACACCTCCAAGACCGGTTCGATCACCATCCACAAGCTGGTCAAGGACGCCACCAACGGCACCACCGAAGGCAACGGCCTCGTGGACGCCACCGCCACCGGCACGCCGCTGGACGGAGCCGAGTTCACCGTTGAGCGCCTGACCAACGTCGACCTCACCACGCAGGCCGGCTGGGAGAAGCTCGCCGGCTACAACGGCAACGTTGACACCGCGAAGGCTGACGGCACCGACGCTGCCATCACGAAGACCACCGCCGGCGGCGGCCTGGCCACCTTCGACAGCCTCCCCCTCGGCGCTTACGTCGTGACCGAGACCAAGACCCCCGCGGGCTACGTCGGCTCCAAGCCCTTCATCATCACGGTGCCCATGACGCACCCGACCGACCTCAACAAGTGGGTCTACGACGTCCACGCCTACCCGAAGAACTCTAAGGCTGGCATCGACAAGACGGTCAAGGACGATACCACCCCGGCCATCGGCTCCGAGATCTCCTACACCATCAAGTCCGACGTGCCCGCCGCTGAGGCCCTCGACTACTACGACGTCGTCGACCAGTACGACAAGCGCGTTGAGCTGCCCGAGGCGAACGTCGCCCTGAAGCTCATCAACGGTAAGACCGGCGAGGTCGCCCTCGTCAAGGACACCGACTACAAGCTGATCTCGGCTGACGGCACCGACGGCAAGACCAAGTTCTGGACCGCCGAGTTCACCGCTGCGGGCCGCCAGAAGCTGCTCGACAACCGCAAGGACGACACCACCAAGGTCCAGATGGACCTGTCCGGCACCGTCAAGGACAAGGTGGAGTCCGACGGCCTGTTCAAGAACAAGGCCATCCTGCTCCCCAACGCCCCCTCCAACGGCTGGACCCCCAACTCGGGCACCGTTCCCCCGCCGGACTACCCGAACTCCGAGGTCGTCTCCAAGTTCGGCAAGGTGAAGATCACCAAGGTTTCCGCCAAGGATCCCGCCACCAAGCTGAAGGGCGCTGAGTTCGAGGTCTACAAGTGCACGCCTCAGGCCACCCCGACTGCGAACTTCGAGTCCGTCGACGCGACCCTCGATGAGAAGCTGAGCCCCGCCGGCACCACGACCTACACGACCGACGACAACGGCGAGGTCACCATCGACGGCCTGCGCAACAACGACTGGGAGAACAACGAGGCCGTCACCAACCCCGGCTACTACTGCCTCGTTGAGACCAAGGCCCCCGAAGGCTTCGAGCTCCAGACCCGCCCGATCGCCTTCCAGGTCCTGCAGACCAACTCCACCGAGGACAACACCTACACCCTCGCGACGACCGTCAAGGACGTCCCGCACAACGGTGGCTTCAACCTGCCGCTGACCGGTGCTGCCGGTGTCGGCGTCCTGATCGGTGCTGGCGCCCTCCTCGTGGGCGGCTCCGGTGCGATCGCGCTGGCCAACAAGCGCCGCAAGGAGCAGGCCGACGCCTGATCCTCGCTAGCTAGCGACACACAGGGGGGTGTGGACCCGCGGGTCCACACCCCCCTCGCGTTGCCCGCACACCGCCCCCAAGCGGTACTACCCTGTAACCAGACAAACTTCCACGGCCTCGGCAATGAACGGAGAAAGCGTGAGCACCCAAGCGCCCGACAAGAAGAAGACACCCCTCAAGTGGCGTCTCCTGACGATCGCGCCGCCGATCCTGCTACTCGCCGGCATCCTGGTCCTCCTGTACCCCGTCTTCGCGACCCAGTACAACAACCAGCGCCAGGAACGCATCGCCTCCGAATTCAGCGCCGTCGCCGAGCAGGCCGGCCCCGACGCCGTCGCCGAGTCCCTGCGCCGCGCCGACGAATATAACCTCAAGGCCTCCGAGTCGCCGATCCTCGACCCCTGGCTGGACGCCCAGCGCCCCGGCACCGCTCAGTACCAGGACTACCTGAGCCAGCTCAACCTCAACGACGTCATGGCGACCATCAAGATCCCCTCGATCGACGTCAACCTGCCGATCTACCACGGCACCGACACCGCGACCCTCGACAAGGGCATCGGCCACCTCTTCGGCACCGCCCTGCCCGTCGGCGGCGAATCCACGCACACCGTCCTCACCGGCCACACCGGCCTGGGTAACGCGACCATGTTCGACCAGCTGACCAGTGTCAAGATGGGCGACTACTTCTACATCGAGACCGCCGGGCGCCACCTGAAGTACCAGGTCACCGACATTCGCGTCGTCCTGCCCCACGAGACCGAGTCCCTCAACAAGGTCGAGGGTAAGGACCTCGCCACCCTCATCACCTGTACCCCCTACGGTGTCAACACGCACCGCCTCCTCGTGACCGGCGAGCGCGTCCCCATGGACGAGGCTGCCGTGGCCGCCGAAGCCGCGCAGGTCAAGGGCTCCGTCATGAAGCCGTGGATGATCGCGGTCCTCGCGTCCGTCGTCGTCATTCTCGCCGTCGCCGGCATCCTCTGGCTGCGCTCGCGCAAGCGCAAGGACGAGGAGCCGCAGGCGCTCGAGGGTGCCGCCGCCGCTGGCACGCTCGCTTCCGCTGAGTCCGGGGACGAGGCCGGGGCTGAGTCCGGCGCTGCCGCTGAGCCCGGCGCGCCTGCTTCCACTGATCCTGCGGCCACAGAGCCCGCGTCTGGCGCTTCCGGCGCCGCTGGCGCTGGCCCTGCTGCCGCTGGCGCTGCGCCCGCCACCCCCGATCTGTTGGCCTCCGCCGAGCAGATCTCCGAGGCGGAGATCGACGCGGGCCGGACCGCCGCCCTGAAGAAGATGCTCGAGGAGCGCGGCAAGCAGTAACCGCCCTCCTTGCGTGGCCGCGAGCGGCCACCCGATACGCGCAAGCGCGCGGGCCTGAGCGAGCAAGCTCACCCGCGCGCTCGCGCGTATCTACGCTAGAGTCGGTGAGTAACTGTCAAACACTCTGGAGGGCTCGTGGAGCACCACCCCTGCGGCGCCCGCTCCCGCCGCGCCACGGACGCGCAGACCGAACCCCGGCCTCGTCGCGCCGTCGCGCGCACACTGTCCGCCCTCCTCTTCGTGACCACCGCGGCCCTGGCCGGCCTCGTCGCCCCCGAGCGCGCTGACGCCGACGCAACACTGGAAACACCCGGTGGCGGCACTGTCCCCGTTACCTCATCGAGTGGGCGCCTTGGAGCGGCCGTCATCAACGGCTCGGCCACGGACCGCACGACGAACGTCCCCGATAACGCCTACGTGGGAACCGTGCGCGGCGCGGGCCCCTATGATGCGGCCGACCCAGCCCAGTCCTCGGCCCCCTTCCAGGCCGGAGTCGCCCAGCCGATGCTGGACGCGAGCGTCGCGGCCGGGGACTACTGGACCTACATCGCGCGCGGCCTGCCCGCCGCCAACCCCGTGAGTACCGGCGTCATCTCGCCGCAGGACACCAACGCCCTGGGATACAAGCCGAACAACCCCGGTAACGTCCCCATCGGCCAGCCCTTCCTGCTGGGGACCGTGCGGCACAACAACTTTCAGGTGCTGTCGGCCAACAAGTGGGTGCACTCGACGATCGACGTCAATATCGGCGGTATCGAGGACTCCTTCCCCTTCGACCAGGAGGAGACCGAGGACGATACCGACACCACCGCCGCCCTGAGTGACGAGGGCGCCTACATGCTCGCCTCGCGCGCCAGCGGGCCGACCTCGTGCCCCGCGAACGCGCCCTACGCCGCCCTCAACCGCGACGCCGGCTCGGGCGTCTGGTACTGCTACCGCCACGTCGGCAAGGGCCGAGGCAACCGCGACATCTACACGAACAACCCGGCTGCCTACCCGGACGCCGCGGGCGCGCCCGACCAGAGCCCCAACTCCGACGACGTGCTAACGATCTCGCGGACCACCTCGAACAAGACCGTGATGATCGACGGCATCCCGTACCGCCTCGTCCTCTCCGGCTTCACGCCCAGCGCTGACGGCGCCTGCCCGGCGATGCTGCCCGAAGGCGTCACCCCCGTCTCCACCTTCAGCTCGAAGGAAAACAAGAGCTCCTACGGGTGCTTGTACGCCACCTTCAGCCAGGAGCGCTACATTCGCATCGCGAAGACTGTCACCCCGCAGTCCGAGGCGATCGGCGGCACAATCCCCTCCTTCAACTTCACGACGCTGGGCATCGGCGACTTCGTATCGCCCACGGGCGAACCCCTCGCCACCGATCAGAATGCCTCTGGTTTCGTCGACTGGTCCTCCTTCGAGGACAGCCCCCTGACCCCCACGGGCTACGGCAAGGACGGCACCGTGACCTCGGGATACCAGGCCTTCATCCCCGGCTACTCCCAGTTCGTCATCGCCGAGACTGGCCCACGCATCCCCGGACGCCGCCCCCTGCGCTTCGGTGAACCCGGCTACTTCGGCCCGTGGAAGGTCTCCGACGACCCGAACTCGGCTCGCTGGGAGCTCACCGACATTACGTGCGTGAATGGCATCGGCGAGGCCGTCAACGTCACGCGCGACCCCGACACGGGCGGCGTTGATTTCTCCCAGGTCGCCCCGGCCTCGTCCCCCGCCGCCGTGCCCATCACCTGCAACTTCACGATCCAGCAGCAGGCCCCCAAGCTGCGCATCGACAAGGCCGTGGAGAGTGTTGAGGGCGCCTCGGGCGACACGATCACCGTCACTTACCGCGTGACCGCCACGAATGACGGCACGATCGCGGGCACGACCGGTCGCCTCGTCGACACCCCGGCCTTCGCGCCCGGCCTCACCCTGCGCTCCGCCACGATCGCCACCTCTCTCGATGGCCTGCGCAGCGCACGCGCGCAAAACCGCGCCGCCACCTACGTCCTCACCCAGGGCACCACCGTCGAACCCGGGGCGTCTGCGACCTGGTTCATCCGCATGACCGTCGCCCGCGATAAGGCCGCTCGTGGGTACAGTGAGGCTGCCCTCGAGTGCGTCCCCTCGCGCGGGCGCCTCACCCCCAAGCGCGGCCTCTACAACTCCGTCGCCGGCCCCTACGACCACGATGGTGCCGCCAACAACGAGGCCTGCGCGCCCGCCCGCCCGCGCACCATCCGCATCGAAAAGGCAGGCACCCAGCCCGTCGGTACTCCCAACGAGGACGGCACCTACCCGCTTGAGGGCGCCGCCTTCGCGATCTACGACAACGAGGCCCTGACCGGCACCCCCGTCTCCGTCTCCGACGGCGAATCGCAGTTCGTCACCGCGCCCCTCGAGACCGGCAAGACCTACTGGCTCGTCGAAACCCGCGCCCCCGCCGGACACGTCCTCCTGCCCCGCGCCGTGCCCTTCCACATCGAGGTGGGCACCGACGCCTCGGCCTCCACGGTGATCACCACCGAATTCGGCGCCGACGAGGGCTTCACCTCCGTGCGCGTCATCCCCGCCGCGGGCGCCGGTGCCGCCGCGCTGCCCGCCATCCGCGTCGTCGACACCCAGGTCGGCGTCCTGCCCAACTCCGGCTCGGCGGGCAACTACCCCTACCTCGGCCTCGGCGCCGCCCTCTTCGGCCTCGCCGGCGCGTGCGCGTGGGCGCGCCGCACCGCCTGATTCGCGCGAGGCCGGGGCGTGTGGGCGCGCCGACCACCGCAGCTGTGGCGCTCCCCGCCGTCCTGCCCCCGCGCGAGGCGAGCGCGACCGGGGCGGGCCTCGTCCCCTACGATGGGACCTATGAACCTCAGCTTCCCCGAGCGCATCCGCGTCGACGCCGTCATCCAAGCCGCCATGGACATGGAGGCCGCGCCCCTCCTGCACGAGCTCGCGCCCATCGGGGACGACGAGACGCCCCAGGCCATCCTCGCGGGCACCCACAAGACCCAGCGCTTCGTGCTCGGCATCCTCGAAGGACGCACCGTCCTGGTCGTCACCTCCGGCATCGGCCTGGCCAACGCCGCATCCGCGACTGCGCGCGCCCTCACCCTCGTCGAAGCCCCCATCGTCATCGCGGCCGGCACCACCGGCGGACTCGCCCGCGACATCAACGTCGGCGACATCGCCGCCGGCACCCGCGCCATCTACGGGCAGGCCGACGCGACCGCCTTCGGCTACGCCATGGGCCAGGTCCCCCAGATGCCCGTCGACTACACCACCTCCGAAGCCGCCGAAGAACGCCTGCCCATCCTGCGCGGCCTCATCGAGCACCCCGTCCGCCGCGGGCGCATCGTCTCCTCCGACTCCTTCTGCACCGAGGCCAACGTCGGCCCCATGCGCGAGCGCTTCCCCGACGCCATCGGCACCGACATGGAAACCTGCGCCATGGCCCAGGTCTGCTGGTCCTCCGACGTCGACTGGATCTCGCTGCGAGCCGTCTCCGACCTGTGCGGCCCCACCGCCGATCAGGCCTTCCACATGGATGGTGCCCGCGCCGCCGCCCACAGCGCCCAGGCCGTGCGCGCCTACCTGACGCTGCTCTGAGGCTCGCGGGCTCGCGGGTTCTGCGCGCCTGCGTGTGTGTGCGCACGTGCGCGCGGACCAGCCTGCCGCCTGACCCTGCGCCCGCCGGAGCCCGCCCCGGCCTCGTACCCGCCCCCACCCCCGAACGAACGGAAACGATCATGACCCGCCCCGCCCGCGTCCTCATGGTGTGCACCGGCAATATCTGCCGCTCCACGATGGCTCACGCGATCCTCGAACAGGCCGCCGCGCGCGCCGGCGTGGACGTCGTCGTCGATAGCGCCGGCGTGTCCGACGAAGAGCAGGGAAACCCGATCGACCGCCGCGCCGCCCGCGTGCTGCGCGACGCCGGGTACATCGTGCCCGACCACCGCGCGCGTCAGATCCGCACCGGGGAGCTGGGGGAGTGGGACCTCGTGCTGGCCATGACCTCGCGCCATCTGAGTGTCCTGGAGCGCCTCGCCGATCGGGCAGGCATCGAGCACGAGGGCGCGCCTGCGTCTGCCGCCGACCTGCTCTCCGTCGATGCCCCGCGCATCTGCCTGTACCGCGACCTCGACCCCGAGGGCAGCGGCGACGTGCCCGACCCGTGGTACGGCGGGCATCAGGACTTCCTGGATACCCTCGAGGTCATTGAGCGGGTCACCCCGGTCATTGTTGATCTGGTGCGCTGACGGGCGCGGCTTCTTAACTGGCGGGCACGGCGTGCTGGCGGGCATGGCGCGCTGACGGGCACGGCGCCTCGGCACGTTCCGCGCGCTGACTGGCCTGGTCGGTGCGCTGTCCTGACTGATTTCTGGATAGCCTCTTCAATTTCGCATGCAATTCCCTCTGAGGTACCATTCGGGACCTCGCGAAAACCGCATGATTTCAACGATCTGATTTCAAATGTTGAAAGAGGAGTGGGGGAATTGCATGCGAAATTAGTGTTAAGGGTGATAGCTAGAGCGGGTGATAGCTAGGCAGGTATCCGCGCAGGATGTCAAGGAAGCCAGCGTTCTTCACTGCGGCCTGCGCGTCTTCCGTTCCGGTGTCGGGGACGAGGCGAAGGAGGGCCTCCACCGATACCGGGACCTCTCGCGCAAAGTCGCCATTCATGACGTCGTCATAGGTGAATCGAAGGACCACGTATCCGCGCCTGAGAAGTTCTCGATCCCGCTTGAGGTCCTTCTCGCGCTGCTCTTTCGATGAATGGAAGGCCCACCCATCCACCTCGATGACGATGAAGCCGAGGATGATCATGTCGACCTCGCCGACTCCTTCGATCCAGACCCCGACCTGCGGTGTCAGCCCCATGTCAATGAGCTGCAAGCGGGCAACAGTTTCGAGGATTGAGCGGGCGCGTTCCGACGAGAGGGAAAGCGCTTCTCTGAGGTGAGGCAGTCGGCTGCCGGTTGGAGGGATAGCGAGCGTCGAGACGTCGTAGAGGCCACGATTGCGCGCAGCGTCGAGCATCGGGAGAGACACCTTCAGCGGCATGCAGACGAGCACTCGCTCCAAGACTGTCCCGATGCTCGCTACATGTGTTCGTTCTTCTTCTTCGCTCAGGACCGGCTCCCAGTGGACGCATACATCGTCGAAACGGCGGAGCTTTGAGAAGTGCATTCCGCGGCTGTGTCTGACCGACAAATGAGTCCGCTGTGGGAGTTCCCCAGTGGCGACTGGTAAGTCATAGAACTTCGCCGCACTCACGCACGACAGGCACGCGTTGTATATGAAAGCGCGTACCTGATCGAGAGTGAAGCTGTTCTTGTCATAGATCCAGCCTCGGTAGTGACTGATACCAGCTGGCAACATTGAAGGAGTGAGCTCTGCGTGGCGCAGGCTCGATAGTTTGGTGATTCCGTGCCGTTTACGTAGCTCTTCGTTGAGGTCCATGCACAGATCATGCTACTTTGCGGCGCTTTATGTGAGCTGTTTGAAAAATCTGTGGATAACTAAGAAATTTCGCATGCAATTCCTTCCTGGGGTCTTTGGCGAACCTCGAGAAAACCGCATGATTTCAACGATCTGACTTCAAATCTTGAAAGAAGTGTGGGGGAATTGCATGCGACATTGTGGGGTAATTGAGGGTGTGGGGGAGGTGGGGGCACGAGGCTCGGGTCGGGTTACGAGGCCTGGGTGCGCGAGGCCGGGGTGCAGTTCGAGAACGCCGCGTTGTCAAACGCGTTCTGCCAATGGGACGAGCTTGTTTGTTGCCCGTGTCACGGATTACGGTGAGATTGCTGGCATGTCGGTCAGCCGCTGCACGGTCTGCGGTGAGCGGCCAAGCTTCACAGACGATGACACGCGCATACACAACACAAACTAAGGATGCATATGAACGCACTGAACAAAGTCGCACGTGGTGAGCGGACGACAATCGTCGTCATTGCACTGGTCGCAGCCGTCGCCCTCGTCCTGGGCGTCGGTGGCTTCTTCATGGCGCGCACGTTCCTGACGAGCGCGGACTCGGGAACCACGGCCTCGAAGGCGAGCTCCGATTCAAACGGTGGAATGAGTGGTGCCTCGTCCGGCGAGGCTTCACAGGCGCCCGACACCGCGCCGCAGTCCGAGGCGGCCCCCACCCCGGAGGCCACGGCCTCGAGCATGCCCCCGTGCGAGGACGGCACCTCTGCGCCCGACGGAACCTGCCTGCACCCCGCATCGGTTCAGTGGCTCGACGACCTCCTACCCGACCCGTCCACCGTTGACCGCAAGGACGCTGACGCGGTGTGCTCCGCCTACGTCATCACCAATCAAACGTGGGACGCGTCGCGCGACGTCACGGACGCATTCGCGTCCATCCGTGCGAGCGTCTACGAAACACCCGAGCTGCAGCGTAAGCACACGCCGACCCCCGAGCTGGTGAAGGGACAGGGCGAGTTCCTGCCGTTGGTGCCGAACCGCTCCCACACGACTGTCACGATTGAGAACATCGGCGTCGAGGGCAGGGAATCGCCCCGCCGCGAAGGCAATGAGTGGGTGAGGCTCGTCAGCTTCACGCGCTCCTACGCGGATGGCTCGCACGAGCCGGTCCGCGAGTTGGTGTTCCTGACCCTCGTCGAGCAGGAGGACGGTACCTGGGCTGTCGGTAACGCCGAGTGGCACTGATTGGCACGAGGCGGGTTGGCTGATGCGTTGTGCCGCGTTGGCTGATGCTGGGTAGCCTCTTCAATTTCGCATGCAATTCCCTGCCGAGGTCTTTTTGGTACCTCGGGAAAACCGCATGATTTCAACGATCTGATTTCAAATCTTGAAAGAGCTGCGGGGGAATTGCATGCGAAATTGGTCGGGGGGATAAGTATCGACGCCGGATAGAGTGAGCGGCTACCCCGTGCGGGGTAGCCGCTCACTGCGTTCAATCGTGCGTGAGGTGGTCGCTTGCTGCGTTCAATCGTGCGTGCGGTAGTCGCTCGCTGCGTGAAGGCCTGCGTGCCTCAGTCGGGCAGGGATGCTCCCGCCTGGGTGAGGAGCGTGCGGATCTGCTCCTCGACGCCCTTTGTGCCGCGACCCACCGCGACCAGCTGGCCGTCCGCGCCCGCGATGTAGTGGGTCGGCCACGCCGTCGCGCCGTAGGCCTTGAAGGCCTCGAGGTCGGGGTCCAGTGCCACCGGGTAGGTGATGCCCAGCTTGTCGATCGACGCGTTCACGACCGCAGGGTCGCGCTCGTAGGCCTGCTGGGGCGAGTGCACGCCCACCACGACCAGGCCGTAGTCCTTGTACTTCTCGTAGATGGCCTCGAGCTCGGGGATTTCGCGCTGGCAGTTCGTGCACGAGCTCGACCAGAAGTCCACCAGCGTCACCATTCCGGACGGCTGGCCCAGGGAATTCAGCCACTCCGAGGCCTGAATCGTCGGCATCACGCCGCAATCCTTCGCGCCGCCGCGCGCGCACTGCGCGAAGTCGGTGCTCGCCTCGACCTCCTTCTCGGGCTCACACGCACCGTCCTCGCAGGCGCCCTCGGTGCCCGCCTCGAGCGAGGCCGTGTAGTCGGGGATCATGCGCTGCAAGGCCATCGGAGCGTCGGTCGCAATGCCCAGCGCGAGCGCGATCATGGCGACGCCCGCCGCAATGCGCAGGGGGCGCTGGCGGGTCTTCAGGAAGCGCGCGGCCACCCCCGACCCGGCGATCGCCACGATCATCAGCGGGATCGACACGCCAATTGCGAAGGAGATGGCCAGGCCGATGATGTGCCAGGTGATCTGCCCGGAGCTCGAGGCCACGATGATCGAGGTCAGCACCGGGCCCGCGCACGGAACGAACGCCGCGCCCAGGACGAGGCCGAGGCCGAAGCCCGCGCTGTCACCCGTCGTACGAGGCGCCAGGCGCGCGAAGGGGCGTTCCAGCACTTCCATCATCTTTGGGACGATCATGCCGATGCCGACGGCCAGCAGTAGGACGATGCCAGTCCAGCGGATCAGCGCCTGCGGCAGGTTCAGCAAGCTCAGCAGCGCCGAACCTGCGACTGTGATCAGCATGAACGAGG
Organism: Actinomyces sp. HPA0247; assembly: GCA_000411415.1. Classification (GTDB taxonomy): domain Bacteria; phylum Actinomycetota; class Actinomycetes; order Actinomycetales; family Actinomycetaceae; genus Pauljensenia. Next base: position 990,918 of record KE150450.1, read on the forward strand.
TCACCAGGCCCAGGACGATGAGCACCGGGCGGCGCGTTACCGACTCGCCGCTCTGTGCTGCGACAGCTGCCTTCTTCTGCGCCTCCCCGCCCAGGTTCACGCCCGGAGCGAGACGGAAGAGCGACGGATCCACGCCCGCCTTCGCTTCGTCAGAGGATACGGAGGAGCGGGCGGCCCCGGCCTCGTTCGAGGAGGACGCGGAGTCGCGCCCGCCCGCGGCGCCCAGGAAGAGCGCGGGCAGGACCGGGAGGATGCACGGGGAGATGCCCGTGATGAAGCCGCCGAGAAGGCCTAGCAAGAGGAACATAGGTTCACCTTACTTGGAAGTGGTTGAAAATGCGCGCTACATATCGACGGCAAGCATGGCAACCGTTTGGCATGACCGTCCCCTGAAAAGTCGCACGTAATTCGCTCCCTGGCATTTCAAACGTTGAAATAGGATCGTTGAAATCATGCGGTTTTCGGCCGTGCTCTAAAACTGACCGTGGGAAATGACGTGCGAAATTATGGGGGTGTGGGCGCAGTGACGAGGCTGTGGCGCGTCGGTCCGACGCGCCTACAGCGACAGGACTCGCCTACAGCGACAGGACTCGCCTACAGCGACAGGACCAGGTCCGCGCGCTCCTTCGTGCGCTCGACCAACGCCATGTTCGCCGCGTCCACCGTGCGCACCCAGTGCGCCGCGTCCGCGCGGTCGCGCCCAAAGCTCATGTGCCGGTCGATGAGGCGCGATGCGAGCTCCTCGAAAGGCGTGTCAATAAAGACGAGCAGGTCGATGAGGCCGCGCACGTCCGCCCAGCCGGGCAGCTCGAGGCCCAGGTAGTTGCCCTCCGTGATGACGACGCCGTCGACCTCGACGGGCAGGGAGGCGGCGACGGGTTCGTGCAGGTCGCGCCGGTAGTCGGGGGCGAGGACCACGCCGTCCGCGCGGCGCACGCGCCCCAGGAGGGCGATGAAACCGCCCACGTCAAACGTGTCGGGTGCGCCCTTGTGGTCGGCGATGCCGCGCGCCGCCAGCACCGCGTTGGACATGTGGAAGCCATCCATGGGGGCCAGTCCGGCGACGGGGATGCCGGCCTCGGGCAGGGCGCGAGCCAGCTCGGCGGCGATCGTCGTCTTGCCGGTCCCTGGAGGGCCGGTCAGGCCCAGCACGCGCACGGGGTCACCGTTGCGTGCGCGCTCGGCCACGGCCTCGACGATGCGCCGGGTGATCGACGAGGCCTGGGCGCGGCCGGGAGAGGCGGCCGCCTGCCGTCCTGAGCCCGCCCGAGAGGAAGTCACGGCTTGATGACGGGCAGCGTCGACCAGGGGAAGTTGATCCACTTGTCGGTGTGCGCCCACACGTAGTCGGGGTCGATGATGGACACGGGCTTCTTGTAGATGACCGCGCTGCGCGCCTCGACGCGCACGGAGGAGGAGCCATCGAGAGAGAGGCCGTGCTCGTCGATGAGGTCCATGACCATCTTGAGGGTTTTGCCGGAGTCGGCGACGTCATCGACGACGAGGACACGCTTGCCGTTCATGGCGGAGACATCCATGAGCGGGGGTAGCAGGATGGGTTCGGCGAGGGTTTCACCGATGCCGGAGTAGAACTCGACGTTCATGGTGCCGATCGCCTTGACGTCCATCGCGTAGGCGATGGCGCCGGCCGGGATGAGGCCGCCGCGCGCGATGGCGACGATCAGGTCCGGGATCCAGCCGGAGTCGACGATCTGCTGGGTGAGCTCACGGGACGCGTCGCCGAAGCCCTGCCAGGTGAGGACTTCGCGGTCGGGAGCGGTCGTGGCGTCGGGGCTGGCGGTGGTACCCATGGCTTCCTTCTCTCGGGGGTGTTGGGATCAAGGGTATCGCCGTCGGGCGGGTGTGTGCGCGCCCGCCCGGGTTACAAAACTGTGACGTGGGCATATGCGGGCTGCGGACAGCGTTGTGGGTCTCCAAGGTCAGGGCCGAGGAAGGGGCGAGGAAGGGGTGAGGAAGGGCCTGAGAAGTTTCTCCCCGAATATCGCAGGTAATTTAACTCGGTCATTTTTTGAGTATGGCTTAAAACGTTGCAATTCCAACGGTCTGATTTCAAAGTTTGAAAGAGTGAAAGGGGAATTGCATGCGACATTTTTGGGTAAGTGATCGTGTGTGGGATCGGCCGGTGGCGGCGGTACTCACAGCGGAAACGCTAACGGCGGCGGAAACGCTTACGGCGGTGGTAACGCTAACGACGGCGGCGGAGTGCGGCGAGCTCGCGCTCGTAGGCGCGCCCGGGCGAGGCCGACTTTCCGTGGTGCTCCCACGTGAGGATCAGCGCGGGATCGAAGGCGCGCGAGCACACCCCGCACGAGGAGACACGCCGCGGCGCCCGGTACAGGCGGCGCGTGGCCCCGCAGCGCGGACACGTGCCCACCCAGTGCGCGTCCGGGGAGGGCAGGGACGAGGGCAGCCGGGCGGAATCCGGGGCCCCGAGGGCGCGTGCGGCCCGCTTCCACGCGGCGTCGTGCCCGTGGGCGGGGCCGACGAGGGCGTGGGCGATCTCGTGCAGGATGACGCCCCGGATCGTGTCGGCGTCGTACAGGTCGGTGAGCGGCCCCGACAGGCTGATCGTGCGCGTGGAGTGCGTGCACGCCCCCGCCCGGCGCTTGGCGTGGTCGAAGCGGAAACGCCAGTCCGCCAGGCCAGAAGCGTCCATCAGGGAACGCGCGAGGGTGCGGGCTTCCTCGCGCTTCACCGGGCCCCCGCGAGGACGCCGAGCAGGCGCTTCATGGAGACCTTATTGGGCGTGCCCAGGGTTTGGGCGAACATGGACACGCGCAGCTCCTCGGCCATCCATCGCGCCTGGGTGAGCGCGGCGTCTCGGCGGGCGTCGTAGGGGCGGCGCTCCAGGGCCTGCCGCGTGGCGGCGATGTCGGCCTCGGCCTGGTGGATGCGATCCATGTCCTCCAGGTCCCGGCTCAGCGCCCCCGGCGAGGACGCGGCGCGCTCGATGCGCACAGCCCCGGCGCGCAGGTAGCGGGCCAGGTGCGGCAGCGCGAAGGCGGGCGTGGCCGACACGAAGCCCTCGTAGAGCAGGGTCTTCCCATGTGCCGCGACGTCGCGCGTCGTCTCCTCCAGCGAGGCCTGGGGGTGCGAGCGCACGGCGGCGTCGGCCTCGGCGCTGGCCTCCAGGGCGCGCACGACGTGGGAGAGGATCTGGTAGACGCGGTCCTCGTGGGCGTCGCGCGCGGCCGCCACGAGGGTCTCGAAGGCCTCGGGGTCGCGCACGTCGGAGGGGGTGCTCAGCTCGTCGACGAGGGACAGAGTCGAGGCCAGCTGCGCGTCCGCGACCAGGGCCGCCGTGTCCGCGTAGGGGGAGGCCGCCAGCATGAGGGCCTCGCGGCCCGTCCAGCGCGTGGTCACGCGGTTCGTCGCCAGGGCGATGCGGGACAGGAGCAGGCGGGCGAGGCCGGCGCGGTGCTCGCGGTCGGCCTCGGCGGCGCTGGCCATGACGCGCACGCCCGCCGCCGGGGCCGCCGCGCTGCCCTGGGGGACCAACGCGGGGAAGGCCCGCAGCGTCATCGAGCCCGAGGTCTGGGTGATCGAGCGCGGCAGCGTCGGCATCTGCGTGACGCCATCCGCGTGGAACGCGGGGTCCGGGGACGAGGCCTGGGCCGCGTCACGGGGTCCGGTGCCCGTCGTGGTCGTGCCGCGCGTCGGGGTGGGGGAATTCTCTCCACCACGTGAACCTGCGGAGGTGTCGGTGGGGGAGGTTGCTCCGTCGGTGGTGTTGTTCGCGCCGGTGGCGGCGGTCTTCTGTGAGGTTCCGCGCCCGCGCTTGTTCCTGCGTGCCTGCTTCTCCCCGGCCTCCTCGAGGGCCGCGCGCACCGCCGTGCGCACAGCCTTGTTCGCGTCGCTGGCCAGAGTTCGCTGGAGGTAGGCCAGGTCCTTGCCCGCGCCCAGCTCCTTGCCCGACGCGTCCGTGACGACGAAGGTCATGCGCAGGTGGTCGGGCAGGTGGGCGCGCGCGTGCGCCAGATCTGCCTCGCTCAGGTCCACGCCGCGCAGGACGCGCACCGCGTGGGCGAGGGCCTCCAGGACCGGGCCCTCGGTGAGGGGGCGGGGCTTGGGGGCCTCGCTCGCGGCAGGCACGCCCTGCTGGGTGGATTCCGGCGCAGGAGCCTCCTTCTGCGCGGCCTTCTTCGGCGCCTTCGCGGGGGAATTGCGCGTCGACAGCTTGCCCGACGTCGCGCCCCACGCGGCCAGGCGCCCCATCGCGGCATCCAGGCTCAGGGGGTCCGGATCGTCGGAGCCGTCGGCCTTCGCCGCTTTCCCGGCAGCCTTGTCCGCTGACGCCGCCACGGCCTCGACAGGTTCGTCGCCCGCCTGCTCGATCCACCGCGCGACCGACGCAGCCACGTCCGGCGCGGGGGCCAGCAGGCGGCGCACGCCCTTGGGCAGGGCGCGGATCGCCTCGGTCAGCAGGTCCTCGCGCATGCCCGGCACCAGCCAGTCCGTGCCCTTATCGCTGACGCGCTCAAGCACCTCGATCGGGATGCGCATCGACACGCCGTCACGCGGGCTGCCCGGCGCAAACTCATAGCTCAAGGGCAGCGACAGATCGCCGCACTGCCAACGATCCGGGAAGCCCTCGCCCGAGGTCGCCTCGCGTGGCATCAGCAGGGACGCCGGGTAGATCAGTAAGTCCGGGTGAGAGCGGCGCTCGTCCTTCCACCAGCGGTTGAACGCCGCCGCGCTGGTCACGTGCTCGGGGATCAGGTCGTCGAAGAAACGGAAGCGAGCCTGCTCGTCCGCGACGAGGCCGTGGGTGCGGCTGCGGCGCTCAACCTCGCGCGCCTGCTCCACCAGGGCCTCATTTCGGCGCTGGAAACCGTGCCTCTCCCTCCACTGGCCATCCACTAGGGCGTTACGAATGAACATCTCGCGGGCCAGCTCGCGGGCCGTCGTCCCCTCGCGTGCGGCCGCCAGCTCCTCGAAATGACGAGGCTCAAACGACCCAGACGACAGCGGATCCTTCGACGCCGACACCAAGCCGGCCGCCAGCGCCTCCAGCGACCCCGCGCGCGGAGCGTGAGAGCGCGAGGCGGCCACGGCCTCGTCGATGACGAGGTCACCCAAGCGCCCCAGCAGCACCTCGCGGTCCGCTGCCAGCGTCAACCCGTAGAGGGTCACGCGCTCGCGGACCATCGCCGCGCCCTTCGCGACCGACCAGAACGGCTCCGAATACGAGCGCTTGAGCAGGCCGCGCGCCGCCGGCTCCACCCACTCCGGGCGGATGCGGGCCACCGTGCGGGCGAACAGGCGCGAGGTCTCCACGAGCTCCGCGGTCATCACCCAGGCGGGGTGGCCGCTCACGCCCGAGCCCGGCCAGATCGTGAAGTGCGTGCCGCGCGCGCCCTCGTAGTCGCGCTTCGTCTCATCCCACGACCCCAGGTAGGACAGCAGGCCGACCAGCAGCGAGCGGTGCACCTGGTCCGCGTCCACGCTCGCCGGGCCCTGCCCGTAGGCCAGGACCGCGCGCACGGCCGCGTCCTGCGCGCCGCCGAACTGGGCGGCCTCCACGACGTCGCCCGTCGAAGGCTCACCCACCGGCCCGACGCCGATCCCCAGCGCCCTCGCCATCTGGCGAAGCTGGCCGACCACGTCGCGCCACTCGCGCCACCGCAGGTAGTGGAAGAACTCCGCGCGGCACAGGCGCCGGAACGCCGAGCCCGATAGGTCGCGTGCCTGCACCGCCAGGTAGCGCCACAGGTTCAGGTAGGTGATGAAGTCCGAATGCGGGTCCGCCAGGCGTGCGTGCGAGGCGTCCGCCGCGCCCTGGTGCTCGGCCGGGCGCTCGCGCACGTCCTGGATCGACAGCGCCGCCACGATGACGAGCACCTCCGAGGCGCATCCCAGGCGCTCGGCCTCCAGCAGCATGCGCCCCAGGCGCGGGTCGATCGGCAGGCGTGCCAGGTCCCGGCCGATGCCGGTGAGCCTGTACTGGGACGAGGCCGGGGTTGCGTCCTCGGTCCCACTGCCCTGCGCGAGCGCTCCGATCTCCACGAGCAGGGCCACGCCGTCGCGCACCGCGCGCCGATCCGGGGCGTCCAGGAACGGGAAGTCCTCGACCGCGCCCAGGCCCAGGGACGCCATCTGCAAAATGACGCTGGCCAGCGACGTGCGCAGGATCTCCGGCTCCGTGAAACGCGGGCGCGAGTTGTAATCGGCCTGCGAGAAGAGGCGGATCGCCACGCCCTCCGCGACGCGGCCACATCGGCCCGCGCGCTGGTTCGCACTCGCCTGGCTGATCGGCTCGATCGGCAGGCGCTGCACCTTCGTCTTATTGGAATAGCGGGAAATGCGCGCCAAACCCGGGTCGATGACGTAGCGGATGCCCGGCACCGTCAGCGACGTCTCCGCGACGTTCGTCGCCAGGACCACGCGGCGCAGGCGGTGCGGCTCGAAGACGCGATGCTGCTCGGCCGCCGTCAGCCGCGCGTACAGTGGCAGGATTTCGATGTCTCCCGGGCGAGCGCCCTTGTCGTCTCCCGCGCGCCGGCCTCGTCCCTTCAGGTGATCGAGGAGGGCCGCCTCCGTGTCGCGGATGTCGCGCTCACCGGGCAGGAAGACCAGGATGTCGCCGTCGCCCTCCGCGCTCAGCTCGTCCACCGCGTGGCAGATCGCGGTCTCCACGTCGATGTCCTCGCCCATGCCGTAGCCCAGCGTCGCCAGCTCGTCGTCCGGGTCCTCCAGGACCAGCTGCATGGGGCCGGAGCTCTGCTCGTCTGCGCTCTCCTCGCGCTTGTCCGCTTGCTGCGCCGAGGCCTCGGACGTGTACGAGGAGGGCGTCGTCGGGCCGAGGGGACGGTAGCGGATCTCGACTGGGTACGTGCGGCCCGACACCTCGATGACCGGCGCCGGCTCGATCAGGCGACCCGAACCGGGCGTGCCCTCCCACGTGCCGAAATGGCGTGCGAAACGGTCCGAATCGATTGTCGCCGACGTGATGATGACCTTCAGGTCCGGGCGCGCGGGCAGCAGGCGCGCCACGTAGCCCAGGATGAAGTCGATGTTCAGGCTGCGCTCGTGGGCCTCGTCGATGATGAGCGTGTCGTAGCGGCGCAGCATCGGATCCGACTGAATCTCCGCCAGCAAGATGCCGTCCGTCATGAGCTTGACGAGGGTCGTGGGGCCGACCTCGTCCGTGAAACGCACCTGGTAGCCGACCACCTGGCCCGGTTCGCGGCCCACGGTCTGGCCCAGCTCGTCGGCGATGCGATCCGCGACCGAGCGCGCCGCGAGCCTACGCGGCTGAGTGTGCCCGATCATGCCCGCGACGCCGCGGCCCAGCTGCATGCAGATCTTCGGCAGCTGCGTCGTTTTACCCGAGCCGGTCTCGCCCGACACGATGACCACCTGGTGGTCTCGGATGGCGCGCGCGATCTCACCCCGGCGCTCGCTCACCGGCAGGTCGGGGAATTCGATCACGGGGATCGCCGCGGCGCGTTCTGCTAGCTGCTCCGGCGTGAAGGGCTTGAAGGGGCGCGCGTGCTCGCGCGGGCGGCGGCCCTCGCGGCTGCGGTTATCGCGGCCCTGGCGGCCTGCCTGGCCTCGGCGGCGCCGCGCGCCGTCGCGCCCGTTGGCGGGGCGACCCGCGTTGCGAGAACGGGGGCCGCGCTCGTTGGGCTCGGACGGAGGCGTGGGGCGAGAGTCAGGCATGATATTGCCAGTCTAGTCGCAGGCCAGAGGGGGATGCCGGTCAGGCGGTGGGTGCTTCGCCCTGCAGGTCCTCGTCAAAGCGAGTGACAGGCGGCTCCAGACGCAGCTCCACGAGGTCACGCGCCAGCTGGTCGATCTCCTCGCCCTGATGCAACGTCGACCTCCACGAGGCCGGGATGGCCTCGACCCCGTAGAACGCGCCGCCCAGCTGGCCGTAGATCGCAGCGTTCGTGTCCGTGTCGCCGCCCATGTTCGCAATCGCCAGAGTCGCGTCCTTGAAGGACGGGAAATCCAGGAGGCCATGCACCGCCAGGCGCAGGCCGTTCACGATGTAGCCGTTGGTTTCCGCCTCCCACGAGGCGCGCACCTGCGGATCCGGGCTGATCACCCGAGCGGCCATTTCATCGAAAGCCGCACCTGTCGACGCCCATGAGACGTCCATGAGCTGCTCCGGCGACCACCCCAGCAGCGCGCCCACCAGCAGGGCGGCGAACACCTCGGTGGCGGCCTCGGCCTCGAACGAGAAGTGCGTCTCGCGCGCGCTCAGACGCGCGGTGGCAACGACCTCGCGAGGGGAACGCGAGCGGAAACCCGCGATCACCATGGGCGCCAGACGCATGATCGCGCCGTTACCGGCGCTGTTCGTGCGCTCGGCGGTCACCGGCACGCGGCGCTCGTGCTCGTAATCGAACAGTGCGGCGCGCACCTGGCCGCCGATATCGAAACACCTGTCCGTCGACGAACGGTAGCCCTTCGAAAACCAGCGCTGGTAGCGCTCCATCACGTCAAACGAGTCGTAGCGGCCCTGCGCCAGCAGCGAATCCGCGATGCACAGGGCCATCGACGTGTCATCCGTCCACTGGCCCGGCTTCAGCAGGAACGGGCCGCCACCCACCATGTCCGTAATCGGCTCGAAAGTCCCCGCCCACTTGAACTCATTCGTGGTGCCCACCGCGTCGCCGACCGCCAGGCCCACCATGGCGCCGCGCGCCCGAGAAAGAAAAGTCGTCATGCCCCCAGTCTCGCATACCGGGTGCACACGTGGGTCCCGGCCGCCGCCCCACGCCTCGCCCGAGGCCAGGGGAACGCGCGAGTCAGCCCCGGCCTCGTCCCCCGAGACCTTCCCGGCCTCATCCCGGTAGAGACGTCAGGATACCGAGGTGCCGAACAGCAGGCCCAGCAGGTAGGTGACGCCCGCCGCGCCGTAACCCACGAGGAGCTGGCGCAGCGCGCGGGGCGTCGGCGCCTGACCCGAGAGGATGCCGACCACGCCGCCCGTAAACAGCAGGGCGACGCCGACGATCGCGGCCGCGACGGCGATCGCCGCCAGGCCCGTCAGGCCCAGAATGTAGGGGATCAACGGGAAGATCGCGCCCATAGCGAAGAAACAGAACGAGGACAGGGCCGCCTTCGTGGGCGTGCCCACCTGATCTCCCGCGCCGTCCGACTCGGGGCTATCACCGAGGGCCGCGCGCAGCGCGATCGCGCCGGACTCGCCGGTCGCCGGCTTGGCGAGGCGCGCAAAGACCTGCTTCGCGTGCCGCTCAGCCTCCTCCTCGCTCTCGCCGCGCGCGCGGAACACGAGGGCCAGCTCGTTCGCGTCCACATCCAGGTCCGTCACCGCCTGGTGCGCGTCCGGATCGGGGATCGAGGCGTCGAGGAGCTCGCGCTGACTGCGCACACTCACCCACTCGCCGGCCGCCATCGACAGGGCGCCCGCGAGCAGGCCCGACACGCCCGTCAGCAGGACGACGTGCGGCTCCATGCCCGAGGCCGCCACACCCAGCACGAGAGCCAGGTTCGACACGAGGCCATCGTTCGCGCCGAAGACCGCCGCGCGGAACGTGCCCGCCAGCGTCTCGCGCGACTTCGCCGCCAGGGAGCGGATGACCTCGGCGTGAATCTGCTCGTCGGCCTGCATGTGCGCCGGCACATCATCATCCACGTCGCGCGCGGAACGCTGCTCCGCGCGCTGAGCCATCGCCAGAATGAAAATCGTGCCAAAAAGATGCGCGAGGACCGACGCGGCGCGCGTGCGCAACGGCGGCTTCGGGGCGGGCAGGGCGTGCTCACCGAGGCGCGCCAGCCAATACTCCTCGTGGCGGCGCTCCGCCTCCTCGAGCTGCAAGAGGACAGCGCGCTCCTCGCCCGTGCGGCGCTCCGAAAGATCGCGGTATGTGCGAGCCTCCATGCGCTCTTCCGCCAGGTGCTTGCGCCAGCGCTTAATCTGCTCGCGCGTGGGTTCCTGGCCGCTGGTCCGCTGGTGCGCGCTCACGGCCTCGTGACTCATCGCGCTCAACGCTGCGTCGTCGAAGACGTCGCCTGCGCGTCAACCGTCGTCGACGTGGCGGACCCGGCGGAGGGCTGCGTGGCGGGGGCACCGAAAAGGCGTTCCTTCACGGCGTCGGCAACCTTATCGGTCACCTGCTCGCCGCCCGCACGCACGAGGTCGGACATCTTCTGCCACGCCGCGTCCAAGGGACGAGCAACGACCGGGAAACGGCGCAGCTTCGAGGCATTCGCGCGGATCTGCTCGTAGCGTTCGCGGCCCGCGCGCGTGCCTAGGACGTATCCGATGCCGAGTCCGATGAGGATTCCGGTCTTGGTTCCCATGAATGTCCTTCTCTCGCTGCAAGTTGTGGGCGTCGCATTGGCGCGGGCGGTCGCTGATCCTCGTGGGCGCGCTTCCCACCGGCGCATATGCACCCCATCTTAATGGTGCCGCGTCCCCCGGCGCATGATCCTCGACCTGAGCGGGGATTTTTCTCGGCTCTTTCTCGCGCGGTGTGTCGTCTTGTCACATTTGTGCACAGTATGGTCGCCCCTTCACGCCGAGGGCCTGAAAGCGCTATGTTTGATACGTGAGCCAGATAACGATTGAGACGCCCCGGGGAGTGTCCCTCTCCGGGACATTCACGCGTCCCGTGGACTGCCGCGATGCTGCGGTGATCTTTTCTCACACCTTTTTTTCGGATCGTCACGCATCGGGCATGTTCGACTCACTCGGTCGCATATTGCGTCGTGCGGGCTATGCGACACTCACCTTCGATTACTCCGGCCACGGAGCCTCGGGCGACGAAATCATCGCCTTCGATCCGCTCATCGAAGACTTCCGCTCCGCCTCCGGATGGCTCGCAGACCAGGGCTTCGCACGCCAAATCTGCATCGGCCACGAGTTCGGCGCCGCCGTCGCGCTGCGCTCCCGCCCGCCCGCCGTGCAGACATACGTGCTGGTCTCCCCGGTCCTCGGCCCCCTCTCCTACGACTGGAACCTCGTGTTCTCCGACGTGCAGCTCTCCGACCTCGAGCGCCACGGCGCCACCACCGTCCCCGACGACTCCGCGTCAGTGCGCCAACAGTTCACCATCTCCAAGCGCACCCTGGCCGACATGTCCATGGTCTCCGGCGAAAACGCGCTGCGTGGCATCAGCGCTCCGGTGCTCATCACGCACGACTCCTTCGACGAGGAAACCGGCCTGCTCGACCGTACGCGCGAAGTCTTCCACCTGCTGCCCGACGGCTCCCATGTCGAGATGACCGCCTTGCCCGACGGTATTGCAGGCGAATACACGCCGGTCGACGGGGTGCCCGTCACCGACGAGGCCGTGGACCGCGCCCTGGCCGCCTCCGGCGCATCGCACCTGCCCGCGCTGACGGATGTCGCGCTCAGGTGGTCGAGTCGCTGGGTGCCTGTGAGCCGCTAGCTGCCCGCCGCGTGCGTTGCGGCGCCTGTTATTCCACCTGGTTTTCGGCGTTGCTACGCCCGCCTGATTTCCGGCGTTGCTTGTGGTGCCGCTGGTGTTCTGGGCGCCGCGTGTGCTTTGTTGGGCCGGGCTGCTTGGTGTGCCCGTGGGCGGCGGCCCGCCCGCGAGCCGTCCGCGCAGCGCGTTGTTGCTGGTGGCCCCACGGGTGTTCTGGGCGCCGTCGGGCCCGGCCGCCCGCGAGATCGCCACACGCGAGCCTAAAGGCTCGGAGTGGTCGATCTCGAGGCCCGCCCTGGCCCTCCGGACCCTCCGGCGCCCTCCACACCAGTGGGGCTTGTGTCGCTGATGTCTGGTTCGGCGCGTCGTCTCGGAGCCTGGCCAGGCCCCGCAGGCCCGCAGGCCCCGCGGTGGGCTCCAATCGGGCGGTTCGTGTGCTGCTGCCCTGACCCTGCGCCACCCTCTGATCCTGCCTCGCCAATTTCGCATGCAATTCCCCTGGGAGTATTTCGAGATTTGAATTGTGATCGTTGGAATTGCAACGTTTCTAGGCTTTGTTGAAAGTTCATTTAGGTGAATTGCATGCGAAATTGGGGGAGGGGCGCGTTGGTGGGTGAGGTGGGGTGTTGGTGCGTGACTTTTTTCGCCCTGCTCGGCTTGGTGGTGGTGGAAGCGGTATAAAACTCTCCCTGCTGGCGCAAAATGCGTCGAAAATGGGTATTTCGGGTGTGCCGGGAGAGTTTTGTACCGGGTGCGGCCGCCGGGCTGCGTGCGGGGAGAGTTTTGTACCGGCACCGGCCCTGGATCCGGTACAAAGTTCTCCCGGCATGGCTTGTTATTGGCGTGAGCGCGAAATAGTTCGCCCGGCGCACCCAAAATGGCCTAAAATCAGCGTTTTTTGGCGTGCTGGGCGAACTTATTCGCGGAAGTGCCCAAGAGGGCGGGTTGCTGGGCGAACTTTTTCGCGGGGGTGCCCAAGAAGGTGGGTTGCCGGGCGAACTCTGTCGCGAGTGGGCCCGAGAAGGCCCCATGCTGGACGACCTTCGTTCGGCACATTGCGCCCTACCGACGCCAGACACCTACCAGCCGCGCACCAGCTCCACGAGAGTCGGGGATGTCAGCCACTGCCTCGTGCCGAAGGAGGACACCGACACCGCGGCCACGGCCGACGCGAAGCGGATGAGGCGCTCCGGATCCGCGTCCCCGCCGCGCTCAATCGCCCACGTGAAAGCCCCGTGGAAGGCGTCGCCCGCCCCCAGCGTCGACGCGTCCGGAACAGCGTCAACGGGAACCTCGCCGCTTGCGCCATCCCACCAGTACTGCACGGAGCGATCCCCGCGCGTGCGAACCGTGCGCGTGATGCCGAAGCCCCGCAGGAACTCGGCGACCTGCGCCCCATCAGGGTGCGCCATGAGAGGCGGCGCGAAATCCTCCGACACGACCGCAATGTCGACGAAGCCCAGCAGGGGAGTGAGCCAGTCCTTCCACGAGCCGCCGTCCAGGATGCGCGGGTGCGGCGGGCGCGCCTCGAGCGGGGCGAACGGGTCATCCCCGTCAACCTCGGGAACGCCCAGCGTGAGGGCCGCCTGCGCAAGCGCCGGGTTGTGCCCGTCGATGAGGACCGCGCCGACGCGCTCGGGCAGCTCAGCCGCGACGCGCCCCGCATCCGCGTCAAGCCGCGCGTTCGTGGAGGCCACCATGCGTCCGCTCGGGTGCTCGATGATCGAGGACACGGCGGGCTCTCGCCCCGCGGGGGACGAGGCCGGGGCGGTGTCACGCAGACCGGGCCCGGCCGGGTGCTCGCCCGCGCCGGAAGACGAAGCGGTGAGCGCCGTCGCGTCCAGCACGCGCACGCCTGCGGCCGCCAGGTCGGCGGCGAGGAAGGCTGACACTGGGCCCTCGCCGAGCGCCGTCAACAGCGTGGGCGCTTCCGCGGAGGGAACCACAGTGCAAGAGGTGGCCCCGGCCTCGTCGTCAGAATCAAAGAGAACGCGCGAGGCCGCGCACAGAGCCGCGTACGTGACCGCTGCGTTCGTCGCGGGACCACCGGCGGCCATTGTGAAATCCGTTGAGGTGACCTTCAGTAACGGGTCCGGCACATGGTCGAGGCGATGCAGGACGTCCAGGGTCGTGAGCCCGGCGAAGAGTGCAGTCATGGGGACATTGTCGCACCCGGTGGCAGCGTGAGACGGGATGGCCGGGGCTCTCGCTGACAGAACGACAAACCCTGTAGCATATGAACAACGACACTCATCGACTCCTCCGGATCGCCATGCACCTGCTCGACGCGCTGAATAATTCCCTGCCCGAGGTCTTCCGAGCCATCGACCTCATGGGCGTGCTCCTCAATGGCATCCTCGGCGGCAAAGTCGCCCGAGAACGCAACTTCGACGCCGTCGGCTTCTGCATTCTCGCGATCATGACGGCGCTCGCGGGCGGCATGATTCGCGACCTGCTCCTGACCACGCGCACCGGCGCGCCCGTGGCCATCACCGACCCCTACTACCTGTGGTTCGCGATCATCGGCGCCCTCGTGGCGATGGCTTTCCGCATGGATTCGCGCGTGTGGTCGGTCCTCCTGGTCATTGCCGACGGCATGGTGCTGGGCTGTTGGAGCGCGACCGGCGCGATCAAGACCCTCGACGCGGGGTTCGCGATCATGCCGGCGATCCTCCTGGGCATCATGACGGCGATCGGTGGCGGCATGGTCCGCGACATCTCCGCAGGCCTGGTCCCGCGCGTCTTCGGCGGCAACAACCTCTACGCGACCCCGGCGTTCGCGTGCTCGCTGGTCACGGTTCTCTTCTGGTACATGGGCCAGCCGGTCCTCGGCATGGGTGCCTCGATCATCGTGGGCCTCGTCTTTACGGGTATGGCGCACTGGCGTCGCTGGAGGCTCCCGCAGACCCGCGAGTGGACCATCACTCTCACATACTCTCAGTTGAAAGCTCTGCGTCGGGGCAGGCGTTAGTATGGCGGTGTGACTCCCCAATCAACACCCGTTTCTTCCTCTCCTGCCGAGCCGGGGGCTGCCTCCGGGCGTAAGCGTTTTAAGACGTGGCACCTGTCCATGATGGCCCTCGGCCTCGCGATCGGCGCCGGCTTCTTCCTGGGCACGGGTTCGGCGATCCACCAGGCCGGACCTGCCGTCATCGTGTCCTATACGGTGGCCGCGTTTATCGTCGTGTCGGTCATGCTGGCCCTCGCGGAGCTGGCCTCGTCTCTACCCACGACGGGTTCCTTCTCGTCATACGCCGAGGCCGGGATCGGCCGCTGGGCAGGCTTCACGATCGGATGGCTGTATTGGGTCATGCTCATCATGGTGTCGGGCCTGGAGGTGACGGGCGCGGCGACGTTCTTCGTCGGCTGGTTCCCGGATATCCCGCAGTGGGTGGTGGCCCTCGTTATTGTCGTCGTTATTGGCGGCATTAACCTGCTGTCCGCCGGACAGTATGGCGAGATCGAGGCATGGCTGTCGATGGTGAAGATCGTCGCGATTATCGCCTTCCTGTGTGTGGGCGTGTACCTGGTTGCGCGTACGGCGATTGTCGGCCCCCTGCCCGGCCACGAGGGAGTGTGGCAGAACATTTCGGGGCACAACGGTTTTATGCCCAATGGCCTGTCGGGTATCGCGGTCGCGCTCCTGGCCGTCATTACGTCTTTCGGTGGCCTGGAGATCGTGACGATCGCGGCTGCCGAGGCCGAGGATCCCCGCGCCGCGATGAGCAGCGCGATCCGCTCGGTCGTCACCCGCATCCTCGTGTTCTATGTCGGCTCCGTCATCCTGCTGATCGCGCTGCTGCCGTGGGACAGCGAGGCCATGAAGACGAACGCCTTCGCCGCCGTGCTCGAGATGGCTGGCGTCCCCGCGGTCGGCACGCTCATGAACGTCATTATTTTCATGGCGCTGATCTCCGCGTTTTCCGCGAACATCTACGCCTCCTCGCGCATGGCCTATTCGCTGTCGGCGCGAGACATGGGGCCGCGCTGGCTGCTGGGTGCTGCCGCGTCCAGCAAGGCTCGCGCGCGCTCGGTCGTCGAGGCCGCCCTTGAGGATGACGAGGCCGTCCTGGCCTCCGAGATGGAGGGTGACATCGAGGCCGGGCGGACCCCGAAGCGCGCGGTCGGCCTCGTCGTGGCCCTGGCGCTGCTGGCGGTCCTGGGTAACTGGTACCTGCCCGGTTCGATCCTGACGATTCTCATCAACGCGATCGGCATGGTGCTGCTGATCGTGTGGACGTTCATCATCATTTCGCTGATGCGCCTGCATCCGTCGCTGGAGCGCTCGGGCTCGCTGGTGATTCGCATGCCCGGGTGGCCGTGGCTGCCGTGGCTGGTCCTCGCGGGCCTGGGCGGTATCGGCGTCCTCATGCTCATGAGCGACGAGGGCCGGGCTCAGCTGGTCTCCATGGGGGCCCTGACGCTCATCATCGTGGCCGTCTACTTCGTGCGCCAGCTGCTGGGCGCGCGCACCAAGGCCTAGTTATCCACAGGCCCCGCCCGCCGGGACGCAGATGCCGGCGGGCGGGTGCATCATGAGGGCATCCCGAACACCGTGTCGGGGTGCCCTCACCGTGTGGGCGGTGTGATGGAAGGAGGAGACGTGGCGCGGAAGCGACGCAGGAGCCTGGGGGACAGGGTTGTCCTGCTGGTGATTCTCGCTGCCCTTGTGTGGGCGTTCGCGCCCGGAGTGGGCCCGGACCTGCTGGGTCTGCGTTCGCGCCTGGGGTGGCCGCCGCTGCGCAGCGGGCAGGCGCTGTCTTCTCTGCCGGATAGCGAGGCGGCTCGGCAGCTGCGTGAGCTGACGGTTCGTGAGTCGGTCAACGACCCCGATGCCCCCGCCTATGACCGCAGCGCCTATGGGCAGAGCTGGGCGGACACTGACCACAACGGCTGCGACACTCGCAACGACATTCTTGCCCGTGACCTGGCGCGCCCCACCTTTAAGCCGGGCACGCACGACTGTGTGGTCCTGTCCGGCACGCTCGCCGAGCCCTACACGGGGGTCACGATCGAGTTCCAGAAGGGGGAGAAGACCTCGTCCCTCGTGCAGATCGACCATATCGTCGCGCTGGCGGACGCGTGGCGCTCGGGCGCGTGGCGGTGGGACGCGCAGCGCAGGCAGGAGTTCGCCAACGATCCAGAGAACCTGCTCGCGGTGGATGGGCAGGCCAACGAGGACAAGTCGGCGTCCTCTGCGGACCAGTGGCTGCCACCGAATAGGGCCTTCCGCTGCGACTATGTGAAGCGACAGATCGCCGTCAAGAGCGCCTACGGGCTGAGCGTGACCCGTGCCGAGCAGGATGCGATGGCTGAGCAGCTGACAATCTGTTCGGAGTGAGGAGAGAGGGGGAAGTTCTGCGTGCTTCGCGGGTGCAGCGCGCAATTCTGACCAACAATTTCCAGTGGATTCCCAGCCGTTTTCTCACAATGTGTCCATCTTGTGTGGAACTGGGCGCACGTCCGGAACATTGCCCGATAACGCCGGTAATGTTCCCCTCAGAGGGAGGGGTGACATGTACACGGCAATCAACTGGGCGCTTGACCTGGGACTTTACGCTGCGGTCTGCGCGATCACGTGTGCGCTGTGGTGGCTGCTCGGCAGGCGCAGGAATTCCGGTCGTCCCTCCTCGGGTGGGGGCGCTTCCTCGGAGGACAATCAGGCGCCTGGGCAGGAGCATCGCGCACATCTGACCGTCGTGCAGGCGCTCCCGCTCATTTACCGACGCTCCAAGCGCACGGGTGCCCTCCTGCCGCGCGAGGACAACCCCGACACCCCGATGACCGCGGAAATTCCGGTGATCGCGGCCCCTGCCTCGTCGATGTGGAGGCTCCCGCGAGCCCTTCCGCTCGCCTGGTTCCTCTACGTCGCCGGCCTGCTGATTTTTACGCTGCTGCCGCTGCCCTCCGACCCGGTGGCCGCGTGCGCCGCGATCATCCACTGGGATAACTACGTGCCGTTTGGGTCCTTCGCGGCGGTCGTCGAGCAGTTCCGTGACGGCGAGAACCTGCGCGGGGCCCTGTATGGCCTGTCGATCCTGCTGAATATCGCTCTGTTCGTGCCCTTCGGTGCGCTGGCGGAGACCAGCTGGCGCATCCGGCGCATGCGCAGTGCACCCGCCGATGGGTCTCGCCTGGTGCGCTCAATCCCGCACCGCCGAGTCCTGGCGTGGGTGGTGATCGGCTGCGCCGTCTCCTGCCTCATCGAGCTGACCCAGTACACGGGCCTGTTCGGCGTCGTGCCCTGCACCTACCGGGTCGTCGACATCGACGACGTCATCATGAACACGCTGGGCGCCTACGCGGGCGTGCGTCTGCTGCCGTTCATGGCGCGCAACTCGCGCTTCATGGGCGCGTAGAGGTGCGTAGGGCCGCTACAGCCAGCCGGCGGCGCGAGCCAGGGACGCGGCCTCGGCGCGGGTGCGCGCGTCCATCTTCAGCATCGACGAGGACACGTGGTTGCGCACCGTCCCCTGGCTGAGCCCCAGCGAGTGAGCGATGTCCGCGATGGTGCCGCCGCCCTCGACCTCGCGCAAAACGTCGGCCTCGCGCTCCGTCAGCGGCGACGAACCCGTCGACAGCGCCTCGAGCGCCAGACTCTGATCGATCGCGCGGCCACCCGCCGCGACCGTGCGCACGCCGTCAGCCAGGGTTTCGACGGGCGCGTCCTTGACCATGAAGCCCGTAGCGCCCGTGTCGAGGGCGCGCTGCAGGTAACCCGGGCGCCCGAACGTCGTCACGATGAGCACCCGCACGCCCGGGAATCGCGCCCGGATCGCCTGCGTGGCCGTGATGCCGTCCATGCGGGGCATCTCGATGTCGATGATGGCAACGTCGACGGGCGCGCTCGAGCGGGCCGGGTCAGATGGGTCGTCCGCTGATGCCAGGCGTGCTAGCTCCTCAAGGGTCTGTACGCCGTCGGCGGCCTGCGCGACGACCTCGATGTCGCGCTCCAGGTCCAGCAGCCCAGCCAGGGCGCCACGAATCATCGCCTGATCGTCAGCCACGAGTACCCGAATCGTCACGCCACCCTCCTGTCTGTCTGCGCTTGGGGTACCAGGCTAGCGCAGGTCGCAGGATCGTTCCTTGTGGTCGCCACCCCTCAGGACGAGGCCGGCTCGCCCACCCGGGACCGTGCGGGGTTCTGACAGGGGCGTGATTCCGGGACCGCGCGGGGCCAGGGGAGGGGGCCACGGCCTCGTCGATGAGGGACGCGGCCCCGCAACGTCAGGACGAGCGGGCGTCGGATTCGGCGTCGAAGGACAGTGCGAGCGTCCACGTGGAGCCCGACGCGCCCCACGTGAGCGTCCCCTCGTCGCCAACCAGCTCGGACAGGCCTGCGAGCCCCGAGCCGGATCCAGCGCTCGACGCGGCGTAGGAGGCCGTATAGCCGTCGTTCGTGACCGTCACGCCATCGGGGGACAGGCGGACCCGCACCCACGAGGGGCGCGCGTGCAGGATCGCGTTCGTGACCCCCTCGCGGATCACGTGGGCGGCTGCGGCCGAACGAGGCCCCGACGGCGGCTCGCCCTCGTTCGTGATCTCGGCGTCGATGCGCGCGACCTCCAGAAGTGCGCGGGCCTCCTCGAGCTCCTCGGCGGGGGACAGGGCGCGCGTGGCCGCCACGATGCGGCGAACGTCAGCCAAGGCCTCGTTCGACTGAGCGGTGACGGTGCGCAGCTGCTCGCGCGCCTCCTCCACGCGACCCGCATCCAGGAGGCGACCCGCCAGCTCGGACACCATCGTGATCCCCGTCAGCGAGTGCCCGAGAATGTCATGCAGGTCCGTGCTCAGGCGCGCACGCTCCGCGGCCTTCGCGCGCTGGATCGCGTCCTGGCGGCGCAGATGCTCGCGGGCCGAACGCTCCATGCGCCAACGCGCCACCCCCACGAAGACACACAGCAACACCAGGTACCAGCCCATCCACAGGGGCTCACCCTGCGCGTAGGCCGCCACCCCCGCGATAATGGTCACCGGCACGAGGCCCGCGGCAATGAACCTGCCCGGCGCCTGAAACACCCACGCGACCAGCAGATACGACGTCAGCATGAACGCGTGAGGGGTGTCGACGGACACCGCGTACACGAGGTAGGCGACCGTCGCCGCCGCCAACGCCGCGTGGGAGAGGATGAACGGCCTCGTGAAGGAGTTGCGCGCGGGCAGGGGATTGGCCAGCCACGTCGCCGAATTCACGACCGCGATGAGGGCGCACAACCCGATGAGACCCGCGCGCTGGGCAGGATCCGGCAGCCGCAAGGCGTAGGCGAGGGGGAACCCCATGAACAGCATCCACGGGGCCGCCCACGCCAGGGAGATCAAGCGCTCCTTCATGACACCAGCCTAGCGAGCCGTGTCGTGGGACGCGCCCCACCAGGCGATGCCCGCCGTGATAACCACCCACCCGACGATGTTGAGCCACGCCGCCGTCGGCATCGGGACGGTACCGGCGACCGCGTAGATCGCCTGGACGGCGCCGTACAGGGGCGTGAAGGGCGCGACGTGGGAGACGAAGGGCGGCATCTGCTCCAGCGGGATGAACATGCCGGACACGAACGCGCCGAACACCATGACGAACGCCGAGGCGCTGTAGGCGTTCTCGCCCTTAATCGTGTAGCCGCAGGCCAGGCCGATGAGCGCGCCCAGGGCCGACAGCGCGATGACCACCGCGGCGCTGGCCGCCCACGCGCCCGCCGTCATCTGCGAGCCGGTAGCCAGACCAACACTGAAGCAGATGAGCGCGATGAACGCGCTCAGCGCCACGAGGGCTGTCAGGCGCACAAGGAGGATCACCCACGGCTGGATGGGGGTCAGCGCGTACATTCGCGAGATGCCGGTCGTGCGCTCGACGGACAGCGTCGCGCCGAGCGACCCGCCCACCAGGATCACGCCGTACGTGGTCATCATGACGACCATCGCAGCGGCCACGTTGCCGCGCCCAGTCTGCGTGGTGCGCGCGGCCTCGGTCATCCCGAACATCGCGTACATAAACAGGGGCAGGAGCAGGGCAAACGCCATGTTCCACGGGTTGAGGATGTGCGACAGGAACGTCGCGCGCCACAGCTTCCCGGCCCCCGTGAAGGGGGAGGGGATCGGTCGGTCAGTGGTACGCGCGGGTGCGTGGGTGGTCATGATTCCTTCTTCGTGTGTCGTGTCTGGGTTCGTGGGGCGTGGGCCTCGGCGTCGTCCTCGGGACGAGGCCGGGGCCGGCTCATCGGGGTGGGCGTTCGTCGCTCACTCAGCGTCTGCGTGGGAGGTGATGCGCTCGAAGACGTCTTCGAGGTCCTCGTTATCGGCGACGACCTGCTCGGTCGGCGCATCCAGGAGGACCTTGCCGGCGTCGATGATGACGATGCGATCGGCCTCCTTGCGGGCCTCGGTCAGGTAGTGCGTGGCGAAGAGGAGCGTGCGGCCCTCCGCGGCCTCGGCGTGCATCGTGTCCCAGAATGCGCGCCGCGCCAGGGCGTCCATGCCGGCCGTGGCCTCGTCGAGGATCAGGAAGTCCGGGTTGCCGGACAGGGCGAGGGCGAGGCGCACGCGCTGCACCTCGCCGCCGGAGAGCTTGTTGAGCGGGCGCTTGGCGAGCTTCGTCAGGTTCGTGCGCTCGAGGAGCTCGTCGGTGGGGATCGGGTCGGCGTGCATGGCGGCGACCAGGTCGATCGTGTTTCGGACCTTCCCGTCGCGCGGAAGGGCCCCGGACTGGAGCATGGCACCCACGAGCGAGCGGCGCACGGCCTCGCGCGGGTTCATGCCGTAGACGCTGATGTCGCCCTGCGTGGGGGTGGCCAGGCCGAGGACGATGTCCAGGAAGGTGCTCTTGCCGGCGCCGTTGACGCCGAGGAGCGCCACGATCTCGCCGGGCATGAGGGTCAGGTTCACGCCGCGCAGCGCGTCGACGTGGCCGAAAGACTGGTGGATGTTCGTTGCCTGAAGGGCGGGCGTTGCTTCTGCGTTCATGGCTCCCAGTCTGCGCTCGTATCAATGGGGCCGGAAGTGCCCTTTGATGCAGGTGGTGCCATGACAAATGTCAGGGGTGGCCTCTTCCAAAAGTCGCACGTAATTTAATGCGGTCACTTTTTGAGATAGCCTGCAAACGTTGCAATTCCAATGATGGTAATTCAGCCTTTGAAGCGGTCGTCGGGGAATTACGTGCGAAATGGCGGGTTCGCGCTCGCGATAGTGGGTTCGCGTGTGCGCAACAAACCATGCCAGAGGCCGGATCCGCCAAAACGTAGACTCATTCAGCCACAACAGGCTTTCTTCACCGTTTTTCACCCAATGGGTCTGCACTTTGGTGGCCACACCACCGCAAACCACGCCCGCGCCGCCGCCAATCGGGGGAATTGCACTACACGGGGGTTCGACACGCCGGCGACACGCCGCAAGAAGGCTTCGTGTAGTGCAAAACCCCCATCACAGCCGCCTGAAGTGCGCCGCATCGCCTACAAGACCTGGGCGCAGCACCGGTTGGCGCGAAAAACTTCGCCCAACACCAGCCCTCCAGTGACATTTCCGCGACAAAGTTCGCCCCGTACGGCCCCTCCGGCGGCTCTTCCGCGACAAAACTCGCCCAACAGGCCACAAAACCCTAATTTCAGGCCATTTTGAGCGCGCAGGGCGAACTTTTTCGCGCTTTCACGATCTAACAGCGACGCAGGGAGAACTTTTTCGCGCGTGCAGACGTAGGCCCTCCGGTGCACTACCCATCAGCGACCAGGCCCAACTGGTGTGGAGGGCACCGGCGAGCACGGAGGGCCTGGCCGCAGTGCCGGTGGGCGGCGGCGCGGCCGCAGTACCCACAAACGACAGCAACACCCAGCCCAAGCAAATTTCGCATGCAATTCCCCCACGACACGAATCGATGGACGCTCAAAAACCGCAGAATATCAACGATCAGATTTCAATAGTTGAAATACTCTTAGGGGAATTGCATGCGAAATTACTATGGCATGGGCGGTAGCGGGGCCAGGCTGCGGTGTTCGTAGGCGGCGGCGGGCCCTGGCTGGGCGGTGCGGGAAGGCCTGGCTGTGGTGCCCGTGGGCGGTGGCAGGGCCTGGCCGGGCTTCGAGGCGACGCGCCGAGCGAAGCTCGCAGCGCGGACGACTCGCGGGCGGGCCGCCGCCCACGGGCACACCACGCAGCCCGGCCCGGCAGGGCGCCCGGAACACCCGTGGGGCCCCAAGCAGCCCGGCACACGCAGCCCGGCCCACACACCAAACAGCCCGACCCAATGAGGCAGGCAACACGGCGCCCGGAACACCCGTGGGACCCTAAGCAGCGAGGCCCACACACAGCAAGGGGCCCGAAGCGCCGTAGCGCCTCGGGCCCCTGCGTCAACCGCGTCAGCTCACAGGTTGAGCTGGATGTTGCGGCCAGGGACGGCCTCGATCAGCTCGCGCGTGTAGTCCTGAACCGGGTTGTTGAACAGCTCGTCCGTCGAGTTGGCCTCGACGAGCTTGCCCTTCTCCATGACGATCACGTCGTCGGCGATCTGGCGGACAACGGCCAGGTCGTGCGTGATGAACAGGTAGGACAGGCCCAGCTGCGCCTGCAGGTCGTTGAGCAGGTACAGGATCTGGTTCTGCACCAGCACGTCCAGGGCGGACACGGCCTCGTCCAGGACGATGACCTCGGGGTTGAGCGCGAGGGCGCGGGCCACGGCGACGCGCTGGCGCTGGCCGCCGGAGAGCTCATTGGGGTAGCGGCGCATGGCGCTACGCGGCAGGGCCACCATGTCGAGCAGCTCGGAGGCGCGCGCGATGCGCAGCTTCTTCGGGTTGAATTCTCGCTTCTCGGCGGCGGTCAGCGAACGCTTCGCGTCGGCGGCCTCGACGAGGACGCGCATCCACTCCTCGGGCTCGCGGCCCGTGGCTTCGGCGCGCTTGATTTCGGCGCGCGCGTACTCCAGGGTGCCGTAGCCGTGGATCTTCAGCGGCTCCTCGATCAGTCGGTAGATCGAGAACATGGGATCCAGCGAGCCGTAGGGGTTCTGGAACACGGCCTGGAGGCGGCGGCGCAGGCGGAAGAGTTCGCCTTCGCTCATCTGCGAGGTGTCCTCGCCGTCGAAGTAGACCTTGCCCTCCGTCGGCTTGAGGAGCTGCAGCACCATGTTCGCGGCGGTGGACTTACCGGAGCCGGATTCGCCGACGACCGCGAGGGTCGTGCCGCGTCGCAGTTCGAAGGACACGTCGTCGACGGCCAGGAAGGTGTCCTGGCCCTTCTTGGCGCCGCGGATGTCGAATTCCTTGGTGAGGTGTTCGGCGCGGATGATGGCGTCCGTGGAGGTCGCACCCTTGCCAGCGCCGACAAGCTCTTCCTCGGTGACCGAAATGCCCTGCTTGTGGGCGGACTCGATACGCGCCGAGGCCAGGGAGGGCGCGGCGGACACGAGGCGCTTCGTGTAGGGGTGCTGGGGGTGCTGGAGGATCTCCAGGGCGGGGCCGGATTCGACGATGCGGCCGCGGTGCATGACGACGAGCTGCTCGGCGCGCTCGGCGGCGAGGCCGAGGTCGTGCGTAATGAACAGCACGGCGGTGCCCATCTCGGCGGTGAGTTTGCCGAGGTGGTCGAGGATGCGGCGCTGGACGGTGACGTCCAGGGCGGAGGTCGGCTCGTCGGCGATCAGCAGCTTGGGGTGCGCGGCCATGCCGATGGCGATGAGGGCGCGCTGGCGCATACCGCCGGAGAACTCGTGCGGGTACTGCTTGGCGCGGCGTTCGGCGTCGGGCAGGCCGGCTTCCTCGAGGAGCTGGGTCACGCGCTGGCCGGCCTCGGAGCGGGGCACGACGTTGTTCGCGAGGAGAGCTTCCTTGACCTGCGTGCCCACGCGGAGCACGGGGTTGAGGTTACTCATCGGGTCCTGGGGGACGAGGCCGATGCCGGAGCCGCGCAGCTCCACCCACTGCTTGGTGGACAGGTGGGTGATGTCGCGGCCGTCGAATTCGATTGTTCCGCCCGCGACCTTGCCGGTGCCGGGCAGGAGGCCGATGACGGCGGCGGCGGTCGTGGACTTACCGGAGCCGGATTCGCCGACGATTGCGACGGTCTGGCCGGGGTAGATGGTCAGGTTCGCGCCGCGCACGGCCGGGACGACACCGGTCGAGGAGGTGAAGGTGACCTCCAGGTCCGTGATCTTGAGCAGGGGCTGCGCGTCGTCCGGGTGGACATCGGACGAGGCCGGGGCCGCGCTGGGGGCGACGGCCCGTTCGACGATCTCTTCCATCTCCTTCTCGGAGAGCTGGGGGGTGTTCGTTTCGCTCACTTGCGTGCCTTCGGGTCGAGGGCTTCGCGCACGGCGTCGCCCATCATGATGAAGCTGAGGACGGTCAGGGCCAGGGCCGAGGCCGGGTAGAACAGGACCATCGGGTTGGTGCGCAGGGACGTCTGGGCGGACGAGATATCCGCGCCCCAGGAGACGACCGAGGTCGGCAGGCCGATGCCCATGAAGGACAGGGAGGCCTCGGACACGATGAAGGTGCCCAGCGCGACGGTCGCGTACACGATGATGGGGGCCATCGAGTTCGGGATGATGTGGCTCAGCAGGATGCGCGCGCGGGATGCGCCGGTCGCGCGGGCCGCAGTGACGAACTCTTCGTTCTTGGCGCTCAGGACCGAACCGCGGGTGATACGCGCGATGGAGGTCCAGCCGAACATGGACAGGACGATGACGACCATGAGGATGGAACGCGAGCCCTTGAACATCTGCATGAACACGATGGCTGCGAGGAGCAGCGGGATCGCGAAGAACACGTCGGTGATGCGCGAGAGCAGCGCGTCGAACCAGCCGCCGAAGTAGCCGGCGAGGGCGCCGACGGTGCCGCCGATCAGGACGACGGCGATGGTCGTGAGGATACCGACGGACACGGACGCGCGGGCGCCGTAGACGACGCGGGCGTAGATGTCGCAGCCCTGCTTGTCGAAGCCGAAGGGGTGGCCGGCGGCGGGTCCTGCCAGGGAGGAGGACAGTTCGCAGAACTTCGGGTCGGTCGAGGTGAACAGCGACGGGAAGAGCGCGAGGAGCGCGGCGACCAGGATGATGAACGCGGCAATCCAGAAGGTCGGGCGGCGGCGCAGGCGCTTCCAGGCCTCGCCCCACATGGACGAGGGCGCGCCCTCGTCGGCGACCGCGTCGACGGCACCGAGGCCGGTCTCGTCGATGTCGGAGACGTAGTGGTCCTGGCCCGCGCGGGTGCGGGCGATGTTGGCGGAAGGAATCTGGTCACTCATAGCGGATCCTCGGGTCGAGCACGGCGTACAGGAGGTCGACGAGCAGGTTCGCGATGATGTAGACCAGCACGAGCACTGTTGTCACTGACACGACGGTCTGGGGTTCGCCCTTGATGATGGCGCTCCACAGGGTGCCGCCGACGCCGTGGATGTTGAAGATACCCTCGGTGATGATCGCGCCGCCCATGAGGGCGCCGAGGTCGCCGCCGATGAACGTGGCGACGGGGATGAGGGAGTTACGCAGGATGTGGCGCGTCATGACGACGCCGCCGGAGAGGCCCTTGGCGCGTGCGGTGCGCACGTAGTCCGCGGAGACGTTCTCGGAGACGGACTGGCGGGTCAGACGGATGACGTAGGCCAGGGAGACGCCGCCGAGCACCATGGCTGGCATGGTGAGGCTCTTGAGGTCGACGGAGGCCGAGGCCGTGGTCGGTAGGATTGCCAGCTGCACGCCCAGGACGTACTGGAGGACGAAGCCCAGGACGAAGGTGGGGACGGAGATCAGCAGCAGGGAGACAACGAGGATGGTGGAGTCGAACCACTTGCCGCGGCGCATGCCTGCGACGACGCCGAGGGCGATGCCGAGGAAGGTCTCGATGGCGAGGGCGTAGAGAGCGAGCTTCGCGGTCGTCGGGAAGGCGGTCGCCATGATGGACGTGACCTTCTGGCCGTTGAACGCGGTGCCGAAGTCGAGTGTGAAGACTCCCTTGAGGTACAGCAGGTACTGCATCCAGAAGGGCTTGTCCAGGTTGTACTGGGCGCGGATCTGCGCGGCGGCGGCCTCGGAGAGGCCGCGGTCGCCACCGAGTGCGGCGACGGGGTCACCTGGCATCAGGTAGACCATCGCGAAGATCAGAAAGGTGGCTCCGAAGAAGACCGGGATGGTCTGGAGGAGTCGCCGTCCGATGTAGCGGAGCATGGACAATCCTTTAGTGTTCGTGTCGTGGGAGGGGAGGTTCCGATCCCTGGCGGTGCCTCGCGGGCGAGGCCGACTATGATCTCATCATAGGGTAAAGAATGGGCAAATGGCGTATCAGTCTCTTATTTTGTATTCCGTATCAATCCCGTGATGCTTTTTTGAGATGAAAGTGTGTGCCGCGTCAATACGGGTATTCGGTGCGTCGCTGAGCTGCGCAGATGTGTTCGTGGCTGCCTAAGAAGATGCCCGCGGGGCGGGCGGCTCGCGCCGCCCGCCCCGCGGGAGAGGTTAACCTCGTGCGATCACTTCTTGGTGATCTGCCAGAACACGGGCTGGCCCTTCCAGTCGAACTTGACGTTGTCAACGTTCTTGGACCATGCGCCGTTAGCGTTGGTGTACCACAGCGGGACGGCGGGCATGTCGCGCAGCAGGATGGTCTGAGCCTGCTCCAGGGTCTTCGCGGCCTCGGCGGAGCTGGTGGCGGAGGAAGCCTGCGTCACGAGGGAGTCGAACTCGCTGTTGGAGTAACCGCCCTTGTTAGCGTCGGCGCCGGTGGCGTACTGGGGCTGCAGGAAGTTGTACAGCGCCGGGTAGTCGCCCTGCCAGCCGTTACGGAACGCGCCGGTCATCTCGTGCTTGTCCTCTGCGTCGAGCAGAGACTTGAAGTCGGCGAAGGGGTTTCCTTCAGCGTTGATGCCCAGGGTGTTCTTGATGGAGTTAGCGGTCGCATCGACCCATTCCTTGTGGCCACCGTCGGAGTTGTAGGCGATGGTGAAGGTGCCGTCCCACGGGGAAATGGCGTCGGCCTTTGCCCACAGTTCCTTGGCCTTCTCGGGGTTGTAGGTCAGAACGTCGTTGCCAGAAACGTTGGCGTCGTAGCCCTCAAGCGTCGGAGCGGTGAAGTCCTTGGCGGGGGTACGGGTGCCGTTGAAGATGGTCTTCACGATGGTGTCGCGGTCGACGGCCATCGAGATGGCCTGGCGGCGCAGCTGGCCTTCCTCACCGGAGAAGTGGGGGAGGTACTGCGGGATCGTGAAGTACTGGGCGCCAGCGTAGGGCTGGTTCACGGTGCGGCCCGACAGCTCGGACTCGTAGGTGGCGAACACGGAGGCCGGAATGGCGTCGAGAACGTCCACGGAGTCGGAAGACAGATCCTGGTAGGCCGCGTCGAGGCTCGAGTAGAAGACGAAGGTCACGCCGTCGTTCTGGGCCTTGGTGTCACCCACGTAGTTCTCGTTGGGAACGGTGGTGAACTTGACGTTGTGCTCCCACGCGTCGGCCGAGGCCATCTTGTAGGGGCCGTTGCCCACGGGGGCCTGGCCGCCGGCATCGGGATCAGCCAGCGTGGAATCCGGGAGCGGTGCGTAGGCGACGTATCCCAGACGCGACATGAAGTCCGAGGTGGGGTTCTTCAGCTTCGCGGTGAAGGTGTAGTCGTCAACTTCGGTCAGGCCGGTGATCTCGCCGTTGCCCTCGTCGTCGGTGCCTTCGAACATGGTGAAGAATGCAGCCTGCTGCTGGTTCTTCGTGGTGATAAGGTTCCAGGCCTTGATGAAGTTGTGAGCCTGGACGGGGGTGCCGTCGGAGAACTTGCGGTCGTTGTGGAGCTTGATGGTCCACTCGGAAGCGTCCTCGTTGGGTTCGATAGACTCGGCGACGTCGAGGACGGCCTTGCCGTCAGTGTCGTAGCGGACGAGCTGGCTGAACAGAACGGACAGGATCCTGCCGCCGCCGTTCTCGTTGGTCAGGCCGGGCAGGAGCGGGTTCTGGGGCTCGGAGCCGTTCGCGGTAACGACCTTGTCGCCGGAGCCGGACGACGAGGCGGTGTTGCCGCCGCCGGCGCAGGCGGTCAGAGCGAGCGCGGCAGCCGCGGGGATGACGAGCCATGCCTTCTTCAGGTTCATGGATTCTTCCTCCTGGTTGATGGGTGGAACTGGGGGCGGTGCCCTCAGGTATGGTCCGAGAGTAACCCCTGAGGCCTGGAAGACACGAAAGATGTCCATCATGTGCGCATTACATTTTGGTTACAAACGTAAAAAGAAGGTCAAATAATGGTGTGTGTCACATAAAAGGGGCCCTGTTGTGACCAAGTATTCATGCGACGAGGCCGGGGCTGAGCGTGCGCACACACCCGGCCCCGGCCTCGTCCATCGAAGAACACTCAGGAGAGCAGGCCCTCGGAAATGAGCCAGTCGTGGGCGATCTGAGAGGCGGACTTCTGCTCGACCGTCGACTCCCGGTTCATCTCGATGAGATCCTGCGCGTCCAACGCCTCGCTCACCCTGTTGATGACCGCGGTCGCGTCGTCGTTTACCCGCGACGAGGCCAGGGGCACCACGTGCGAGGCCAGGAACAGCCCCTTCGGGTCCGTCAGGACCGTCAGCGTTCCGTCCGCGAGCACCGGGTCGGATGAGTAGATGTTCGCGAGCTGGATGTCGCCGTCCTTCAGGGCCTTGACCGTGAGGGGGCCGCCCGAATCCTCGATCGGGGTGAAGTTGACGGTCACTCCGTAGAGGTCGGACAGTCCGGTCGGACCATAGGGACGCGTGCGCAGCTCCGAGTTGCCGCCGAGGGTGAGCGCGCCCGCGTTCGTGAGGTCGCCGATCGACGTCAGTGAGTGGGCTTGCGCGAAGTCGGCCGTCACCACGTAAGAATCCTGGTCGGTCGCAGGTGCCTGCTCGAGGGCGCGCAGGCCCGAGGGGAGCGCGGTCTGCAGAGCTGAATACACCTCGTCCGTGGATCGCGCGGTCGCGTCAGCATCCAGGTACTGCAGCAGGTTGCCCGTGTACTCGGGGAAGACGTCGATCGAGCCGGCCTCAAGCTCGGGCATGTAGACCTCGCGCTGGCCGATCCGCATCTGGCGATCAACCGTGAAGCCTGCCCCTTCGAGCGCCTGCGCGTAGGCCTCCGCGATGATCTCGTTCGAGTAGTAGTCCTGCGAGCCGACGACGAGCGTCGTCGAGCCGTTCTCCGAACTCCCGGTGCTCGTGTTGCCGCCGACCGACTCCGCCGAACCGCAGGCGGCCAGGGCCAGGGCGGAAGCCGCGACGGCAGCCATTGTGATCATCGTGCGTTTCATAGTGTCTCCTTGAGTGAGTTGTCCTCATTGTCTGAGAAAGAATGGGTGCGGGCCCGAAGGCGTTGCGCCACCAGGGCCAGGAGCGCGTCGGTCACCAGCGCGAGGGCGACGACGATGATCGCGCCGCCGATCATCTCCGCGTAGTCGCGGGTCTTCAGCCCCTCGTAAAGGAAACGGCCGAGACCGTAGTTCGCCGTGTAGGCCGCCAGCGTCGTCGTCGCGATCACCTGGAGGGTTGCCGAGCGTACGCCCGCCGCGACGAGGCCGGCCGCGTGCGGGGCCTCGACCTGCGCGAGGACCTGTTTTTCAGTGAGCCCAATCGCTCGCGCCGCGTCCACGGTCGCGCGCGGCGTCGAGGCGATCCCTGAGTAGGTCGCCGACAGGAGCGGCGGAATCGCCAGGATGAGGAGAGCCAGCGTGGGTGCCGCCAGGCCGATACCCAGCCACAGGCCCGCCAGCGTCAGGACGCCGAGCGTCGGAACCGCGCGGGCCGCGCCCGTCGCGCTCACCAGCCACCGGCCCCTGCCCGTGTGCCCGATCCAGGTGCCCAGCGGCAGTGCGATGAGGGCCGCGAGCGCCACGATCAGGAGGGTGAGGCCCAGGTGCTCGGTGGCCCTCACGAGGATCCCGGACTCACCTAGCCAGTGAGCGGGGACCGCCAACCACTTCAGGGCGTCGAGGAGAATGTTCATGCCCGCCCCCTCCTCGTCCACGGGGTGAGGGTCCAGCCGATTCCCTGGATCAGCGCATCGATGACGAGCGCAAGGAGAACCGTCGCGACCAGGCCGGCCACGACCTCGGCGATGAGTCCGCGCTGAAAACCGTCAGTGAACAGCGTCCCCAGCGAGCGCACCCCGATGAACGCGCCCACCGTCACGAGCGACACCGTCGACGTGGCGACCACGCGCGTGCCCGCAACGATGACGGGCGTCGCCAGGGGGAGCTCCACCTCGACGAAACGCCGAAAGAGCGGGTAGCCGCACGCGTTCGCGGCCTGCAGGGTCGCGCGAGGGATCGCGCGGAAGCCCTCCGCCACCTGGCGCACCAGCACCGCCACGCCGTACAGCGTCAGGACGATCACCATGTTGATCGGCGAGCGCAGCGCCACCCCGACGATCACGGGAATGACAATCAGGAGCGGCAGCGACGGCACCGCGTACAGCGCCGACAGGGCAGACAACACCCAGCCGCCGCGGCGCGAAAACGCCGCCCACCGCGCGATCGGCACGGAAATCAGCACCGACAGAGCAATCGCTGGCAGGGCGATCCACAGGTGTGCGAGCGTCAGGGAGCCAATGACTCCCCAGTTTGAGGACAGCCAGGTCACGGGCGCTCCCCGGCCTCGTCGGTCGTCAGCGTGCCCACGGGGGTGCCGGCGTCGTCGACAACCAGGCCGCCCGGCCCGGCGACGCGCACCGGGCGTGCCGCGCGCGAGGCTCCGACGAACTCCGCAACGAAGGGCGAGGCGGGAGAGGAGAGCAGCTCGGTGGGCGTCCCCACCTGCTCGATGCGGCCACCCGTCGAGAGGACGGCAACCTGGTCGCCCAACGTGAACGCCTCGTCCACGTCGTGCGTCACGAAGAGGATCGTCGTGCCCAGGGCCCGCTGGATCTCCTTCAGCTCGCGCTGTAGCTCCGCGCGCACGATCGGATCCAGCGCGCCAAAGGGCTCGTCCATCAGCAGGATGTCCGCGCGATTGGCCAGCGCCCGGGCAACGCCCACGCGCTGACGCTGGCCGCCCGACAGCTGGGCGGGGTAGCGATCGGCCATCTCGCGATCCAGGCCCACCAGCTCGAGGAGCTCGAGCGCGCGCTCGCGGGAGGCATGCTTCGTGGCGCCCTCCAGGCGCGGGACGGTCGCGATATTGTCGGCAATGCTTCGGTGGGGGAAGAGTCCGCCCTCCTGTAGGACGTAGCCGATCGAGCGGCGCAGGCGCACGGGGTCCTCGCCTGCGACGTCCTGGTCTCGTACGAATACCCTGCCCGAGGTTGGGGTGACCATCGCGTTCACCATCCGCATGAGCGTCGTCTTGCCGCAGCCCGAGGTGCCCAGGAAGACGGTCGTGGAACCCTGCTCGACGGTGAGGGAGAAGTCCTCGACGGCGCGTGTGCCGCCCGGGTAGGTCTTGGAGACGTGGTCGAAGCGAATCATGCGCGCTCCTTGGCAGCCTCGGCGATGAGCGCGAGGCAGCGCGTCAGCTCCTCGCGCTGGGCTGTGGAGAGTGGGGCGAAGAGGCGCTCCTGCTCCTTCTCGACGACCGCGCAGGCCTCCTCGAGGTGCGCCAGGCCCCGGTCCGTCACCGTCAGGATGGTCGCGCGCCGGTCATGCTCGTACGGGGTGCGGTGCAGCAGCCCGTCGCGGTGGAGGCGATCGACGAGGCGCGAGGCCGCTCCCAGGGTGATCCCCTGGCTCGCCGCGACCTCCTGGATGCGACACGCGGGGGTGTCTCGGACCGTGCGCAGGACGAGGAAGCGGCCGAGTGTCAGCGCGTTTCCGGCCTCGGAGAGGGCGGATTCAACGGCGCTCCAAGCGCGAACTTCCGTGTCGATCAGTGTCGCGAACAGCGTGCATGCATCTGTTGCCATGCCCACTACCTTACGCGTAAATAATTGATATGTATGGTGTTTGTGCGGGGAAGTTCGTTGAGTATTTGACGAGATAGGCGTTCTTGTGCTGTTTGTGAGCGGCCCACAACTGTGTGTGGGGCGTGGTCGGCGGGACTCGGCGCGGTGCTACAGTGCGTGGTATCGGCGAGTGGCAAGCTCCGGGGCCCTCGCTCGACGCAAGTCAGTGCCCAGTCGTGGGTGCGTTTTCCCGGCGCGTGACGCGCATATCGATGAGGAGTGTTAAAGGTGCGGAAACGTCTCTACTCTCTGCTGGATGGTGATGGTGGAGCGGCAATGTGGTGCGGGCGCGTCATGACCGTGCTCATTATCGCCAGCCTGCTCCCCCTGTGCTTCAAGGAATCCAGCCCCGTCCTCGAGACAATCGAGTACGCCTGCGTCCTCGTGTTCATCGCCGACTACCTGGCACGATGGGCGACGGCGGATCTGAAGCTCGGCAAGGGCGCATTGTCGTTCCTGATCTATCCCTTCACCCCCATGGCCGTCATCGACTTGCTGTCGATCCTGCCAGTCTTCAATGCCCTCAACGACGCGCTGCGCACGCTGCGAGTCCTCCGCCTGTTTCGGGCCCTGCGGATGTTCAAGCTCATTCGCTACTCGAAGAGCGCCTCCGCCATCGCCGCCGTGCTCGAGAAAGAGAGGGAGGCGCTGCTCGCCGTCCTCTGCCTGGCCATCGGCTACATCCTCGTCAGCGCCCTCGTCATCTTTAAAGTCGAGCCGGAAACCTTCAACACCTTCTTCGATGCCGTGTACTGGGCGGTCGTCTCCCTGACGACCGTCGGCTACGGCGACCTCTACCCCACCTCCGACGTGGGGCGTGCCATCGCCATGATCTCCTCGCTCATGGGCGTCGCCGTCGTTGCCCTGCCCTCGGGCATCTTCACGGCGGGCATGCTCGACGAGCTGCGCGGCGAAGGAAGCGCCAGCGACTGATCTGCAGGGACTTTTGTGGCTCTTCGCATTTGAGGGTGTAGGTGTTGTGGGCGGGGTTGGGCGTGTCGTGGCTGGGTAGGGGTCGAGGTCTTCCGATGATGGGGGTTCCTACACCGTCCATCTGAAAGACCTCGACATGGCCAATACTACCTTTGATCGCCCTGATCTGAGCGCGTTCACGCGCCTGGATGACCTGGGCCTAGAAGTGACGGGCCAGCGCGTTGAGGCAGACCATGCAGTGTTGGCGTGCCGTATTACGGGTGAGGACCGGTGGTGTCGACGCTGCGGGTGTCAGGGCGTGGCTCGTGACACGGTGATCAGGCGCTTAGCTCACGAGCCTTACGGGTGGCGTCCCACGTTTTTGCACGTGAGCGTGCGCCGCTACCGGTGCCAGGAGTGCGCTCACGTGTGGCGTCAGGATATGAGCCAAGCAGCCGATCCGCGCGCCAAGCTCTCGCGTGCGGCGGTGCGCTGGGCGCTGACGGGCGTGGTCGTTCATCATGTGACGGTGGCGCGTATCTCCCAGGCCCTGGGCGTGTCCTGGAATACCGCTAACACTGCTGTCCTGGCCGAAGGAGAGCGCTCACTGATCAACGACCCGACCCGGTATGAAGGCGTGCGTGTCATTGGCGTGGATGAACACGTGTGGCGACACACCCCCTACGGCGACAAATATGTCACCGTCATCTTGGACGTCACTCCCGTACGAGACCGTCGCGGTCACTCCCGGCTCCTGGATATGGTCCCGGGGCGCTCCAAGCGGGTCTTCAAAACCTGGCTGGCCTCCCGCCCTGACACGTGGCGCAGCCACATTGAGATCGTCGCGATGGATGGATTCACCGGGTTTAAGAGCGCCGCCGCTGAAGAGCTCCCCGGCGCGAGGGCGGTCATGGATCCCTTCCATGTCGTACACCTGGCCGGTGATGCTCTCGATGAGTGTCGCAGGCGCATTCAGCAAGAACTTCACCATCGGCGCGGGCGGGCCACGGATCCCCTCTACAAGGCCCGCAGGATGCTTGCACACCAGATCCTGCCTGCTCACCCCACGCCAGCAGCACCGGATCCTCGACCTGTTCGCCAGCGATTGCCACGTCGCACTCGAAGTCACCTGGAGCGTCTACCAGAACATCATTGATGCCTACCGCGATCCCAACAAAATCCGCGGCAAGGCCCTGATGCAAGCCGAAATCAACACGCTGACCTCTACGCGCGTACCGAGGGGTCTGACCGAGCTCATCACGCTGGGCAGGACACTCAAACGCCGAGCCGGGGACATCCTGGCCTACTTCGATCATCCCCACACCAGCAACGGTCCTACCGAAGCGATCAACGGACGTCTCGAACACCTACGCGGATCCGCACTCGGACTTGCGAAACCTCACCAACTACATCACCCGAGCACTCCTCGAAACAGGAGGATTCAGACCCCAACTACACCCCCAATTATGAAGAGCCGGAAATCCGGGCATTGCACTGACGATGATTGCGGTGCACCGGGGGAATTACGTGCGGAATTATGGGGATAAACGAGGCCGGGGCCCGACCCACCCCTCACCGTGCGGTGAGCGAGTGGCCGAGCCCCGGCCTCGTCAATGAACGCGTCAGATCAGGCGTCAGCCTGCGGCGCGGGGGAGCGGTGGCGCTTCGAGTACGCCTCGCCCTCCAGCTCCGAACCAGACGGTGCGGACGCGGGCGACGCCGCCTCCAGGTTCGTGCCACGCAGCTTCGAGATCAGGCGCATGCCGTGGTAGATCAGCAGAGCGGCGGCCGTGCCCAGCGCGATGCCGCCGAAGGTCATGTCGCCGATCTTCCACGTGAAGTTCGCAATCGCGACGATCAACGCGACCGCAGCGGTGTTCAGGTTCACCGGGTTGGAGAAATCCACGCGGTTCTGCACCCAAATACGCACGCCCAGCATGCCGATCATGCCGTACAGGACCGTGCCCGCACCGCCGAGGACGCCCGGAGGAATCGTCGCAATCAGCGCGCCGAACTTCGGCAGCATCGACAGGACTAGGGCGACGCCAGCCGCGATCAAGTACGCGGCCGTCGAGTACACGCGGGTCGCCGCCATAACGCCGATGTTCTCCGCGTAGGTCGTCGTGCCCGAGCCGCCGCCGCTGCCGGCCAGCATCGTGGACAGGCCATCCGCCATGAGCGCGCGTCCCGTCAGGTCGTCCATGTTCTCACCCGTCATCGCGGACACAGACTTCACGTGGCCGACGTTCTCCGCGACCAGGATGAACACGACCGGCAGGAACAGGCCCAGGGTCGAGGGGGCAAAGCTCGGAGCCTGGAACTCGGGGAAGCCGATCCAAGCGGCCTTGCTCACGGTCGAAAAGTCGACCTGACCCTGAAGAATCGCCGCCACGTAGCCGATCAGCACGCCGATCAGGATCGACAGGCGGCCCAGGATGCCCTTGAAGAGCACTGTCACGAGGCAGATCGACACGATCGTCACAACAGCAGTGATCGGGCCTTCCTTCACCCAGTTCCACGCGGCAGGTGCCAGGTTCAGGCCGATGAGAGCCACAATCGCGCCCGTCACCACGGGCGGCATGACCGCGTCAATCCAGCGCACGCCCGCGAAGTGAACGATCAAACCAACCGTCGCGAGCGTCGCACCCGTCGCAATGATGCCGCCGAGCGCGTACGAAGACCCGAGAGTGCTCGACACCGCGGTAATCGGGGCAATCAGGGCGAACGAGGAACCCAGGTACGAGGGCAGACGGCCCGCCGTGATCAGGAAGAACAGCAGAGTGCCGATCGCGGTGAAAAAAAGCGTTGTCGACGGAGGGAAACCCGTCAACAACGGAACAAGGAACGTCGCACCAAACATTGCGACCACGTGCTGGGCGCCAATGCCAATAGTGCGCGGCCACGACAGTCGCTCACCCGGGAGGACGACGTCACCGGGATTAATGGACGTGCCGTTACCGTGAAGCTTCCAACGGAACAGCGAAGTCTTCGTTTCGCTCATAAGCGTACAAATCCGATCAGTTGATGGGCAGGATGGCCGTACCGGTCGGAATAACAGGGTAGCGCGTGTGCCCCTGTATCCGCAGGTTTCGCCACGCCTAAACCCCACGAGCGGCCAAAGTGTGGTGCACGCCCCTGCTGTTATGGAATAGTGGAGCACATGAGCCAGCCGTCCCCGAACCTCGCCCCCACAGTCTCCAGCGTGCCCTGGGCGAACCCGGACACTGCCTCGCCAACTGCCGCCCCCGGCGACCGCTACGGCTACGCCCCCGAGAGCGTCATCCGCCAGGGCGTCCCGGCCTCGTACGGCAGGTTCCCGGGCGTGGAATACGTCAACATCCAGGAGGTCTTCGCCGACGGCGGCTACACCTCCCCCAAGCCCATCACGAACCCCATGGCGAAAGTCGCCCTCTGGTTCGCCGTCTTCGGGGTCTTCGGCTTCACCCTCGTCATCAGCATCGTTCTCGCGGTCATCGCTCTGGTTCAGGCGCAGTCCCTCCCCGAGCGCATCGGCTCGCGCGAGGCCATCGCCGCCCTCGTCTACGACGGCATCCTCGTCTTCGTTGGCCTCTCGATCTACCTGCTCGGGCTCTTCTAATCGACGAGGCCGGGGCCGCCTTCGCGGGTGCGGCTCGTGGGTGCGCCTTCGCAGGTGCGGCTTCGTGGGTGTGGCCAGGTGGGCGGTGGGTGAACTGACGTGCGCTCGCGGCGTCGATCTCACTGAGTGCCCTGGCCGATCATCGGCGGGCATGCGGCCTGCCTGCGCGAGCGGAGCACGCGTTTTCTGCGACATTCCAGGCCTGTGATCTGGTCCATTGGCCAGGATTGGCGCTGGGAGGCTTTTTTCGCTTATGATTGTCCGGCACGATGTGCACGGAGGATTCGCCTAGTGGCCTATGGCGCACGCTTGGAAAGCGTGTTGGGTGCAAGCCCTCGGGGGTTCGAATCCCCCATCCTCCGCCACCGGACCCCGGAACCTGCCCAGGTTCCGGGGTTTTCTTTGCGTTTGCAGCGAAAAGTCCCCATCGTAGGGGAGGGGCGTTGCTTCAACGAATCCGCGTTTTCCCCTTAGTTGTGGAACTTGAGGGGAAAAATAGGGGAACTAAGTACGAAATTAGTACGACACGGCGTGGCGGCCGGTGGGGAGCTTTCCTGCTTGTGTTGCGTGTAGCGCCGCTGGTGTTCCGGGCGCCGCGTGGCCTGCCTCGTCGGGCCGGGCTGCTTGGTGTGCCCGTGGGCGGCGGCCCGCCCGCGCTGCGAGCCTTCGGCTCGGCGCGTCGCCTCGAAGCCCGGCCAGGCCCCGCAGGCCTCGCGTCGGCCTCCAATCGGGCGGGGCTTGTCGTGCTGTGAGCACCGCAGCCAGGCCCTGACTCCGCCCGCGGGCACCGCAGCCGGACCCAACAACTCCTGCATGTCACATGCGTCCGCAGCCGACCGACGCCAGAGCTAGGCTCCGCAGCCTGCGCGGTGACCGCCGACCGGGCGGGGCTTGCCTGACGGGCCCCGGCCTCGTCCTTCTAGACTCCGAGTCCCTCGACGATCTCTGCGCCCGGGAGCGCGGCGAGGACCTCGCCCGTCACGAACAACTTCGAGCGGCGCAGGCCCGAGCCGATGCAGCTCCAGCCGACCGCGCACGCCGAATCGATGAGGAGACGCCACGAGCCGGGCACGCCCACCGGCGTGATGCCGCCGTACTCCATGCCCGACGCCTCAACCGCGCGGTCCTGCGGCCAGAAGCTCGCCTTGCGCACGTCGAGGCGCTTCTTCACCACGTGATTGACGTCCGCGTTCGTCGTCGCGCGCACGACACACGCGGCGATGCGCTCCTCGCCCGCGCGCTTGCCCGCCACCAGGATGCAGTTCGACGACAGCGCCAGATCCATGCCGAACTCGCGCGTCATGACCTCCGTGTCCGCGAGCTCCGGGTCGATCGCGACGACGAGGGCCGACGAGGCCGTGGCCACCCCGCGCTCGGCCAGCGCGGTGAGAGCGGCCGCGACCGGCGGCGCGAGCAGATTCAGATTGTCCAGTGCGGGCACTGGCTCCAGAGAGCCGATGCCGGGAATGATGATGTCGCTCATGGTGTCAGGGTAGGCCTGTCGGCGTTGGAGTGTCTGGGGTGGCCGATGGGCAAGCCTGCGTGACGGCCGGGTGTGCGTCGGTGCCTGCGGTGTTCGGGGTCTGTGGTGTTCTGCGCCCGTGGTGTTCTGTGGCATGGTCGTCGCAGCTGCGCGCGCCGGGTGAAACCGTGTATGCTGAGGGTCGGTCCTCCGCGTGACGGTATCATCCGAACCTCCCCAGGGCAGGAATGCAGCAAGGATAAGGGTGCGCTGCCGGGTGCGCGGAGGATCTTTGTATATGCTGCTCGATCTTGGTCGGCTGAAGGACATGCTTCTTCAGTGTGGTTCAGGTCATGACTCTTGATTTTGCATCCTGACGAAGAGCGTGTAAGCTTATACCCAGCCAAACGGCAAAGCGCCCGTAGCTCAATGGATAGAGCATCTGATTACGGTTCAGAAGGTTGGGGGTTCGAGTCCCTTCGGGCGCGCAGCGGCCCCCCTCGGTGCGATCCACCGGTGGGGGTTCTGCGTTTTTAAAAAGCACTCCTTCGGGAGTGCTTTTTTCATGCCCAATGTATCCACGCGTTCGCGGCGGGGTCCACGGGGATAAAGGACAAAATGTGTTGGTTTTGCGGTGACTTTTCGGCTTTGTTGCGCGGGAAGTCGTAGTTTTAGTTGGTTGCGTGTGTCTCTTTCCTGTGAATACTGCGTCGCGCCCTGTGTATGGGCCCCTGGCGCACGCGGGCCCGATGACCTGCAGGTGGGCCCGATGATATGCGTGTGGGCAGTGCTGCCCACGTCGATGTCTAGGGTTTTACGTGCGCACACAGAGGTTAACGTGCGGCCGCGCAGCTGAGGCGTTAAAGCAGTTCATCACGCTGCATGCACATCCAGGGGTTAACGTGCGGCCGCGCAGCTGAAGGCGTGACGGAACTCGTCCGGCATTGCCGCTGCGGAGCGTTTTCCGTGACAAAATTCGCCCGGTGTGGCCGGTTGGGGGTGCACGCGTGACAAAATTCGCCCTGCTCACCAAAAAACGCGCATTTTGGGCCGTTTGGTGCATGCAGGGAGAGTTTTGTCCCGTTTTGGCTGCGAGCAAGCTGAGCGGGGAGAGTTTTGTCCCGCGGCCCGGTTGGAGGCCGCTGCACAACTTGTGGAGCACAGCGGTGAGATGTTGGGACTGGTCGCCGCGCCCGTGGGTGGGCAGCTCCCAGGCGTCAACACGCACGCGGATAGGTAATGAGCATGCGGATAGGTAACGAAGATTCGGGTAGCTAACGAGCATCCGGATAGGTTACGAACATCCGGATAGGTAACGAGCATGCGGATAGCTTATTAACCTATCCGGATGCGCATAACCTATCCGCGTGTGCACAACCTATCCGGATAGTGCTCAGACGGAGAGAGCTGTAGGGGCGGCAGCACACGCACAGGGTTAGCTGCACGATCAGAAGCGGCTGCATCGCCGAAGAGTCCCGCTTTCAAAGCTCGCGGCGGTGGCGGGGCCCGGCTTCATTAATTCCGCATGCAATTCGATTGCGTGAACTTTCAACAAAGTCCAGAAACGTTGCAATTCCAACGCTGTGAATTCAATGTTTGAAATAGTTGTGAGTGAATTGCATGCGAAATTGGTGGTGGATCTGGGGATGAGGGGTGTGACGTATACGGGGTGGAGGTAGGGCCTGGCTGCAGTGCCCGTGGGCGGTGGCGGGGCCTGGCCGCAGCACCCGAGAGTGACGGCGATAACCACCCCAGAAAAAGTCGCACATAATTTCCGACGGTCATTTTTTGAGACCGCCCAAAAACGTTGCAATTCCAACGAGGCGATTTCAACGTTTGAACAACTTGCTGGGGAATTACGTGCGAAATTGATGGGAGAGCGGCCCGTGGAGCCACAAGCAGCCCGGCCCGGCAGGGCACATAGAGCAAAACCTTAGGAACTGGGCGGCGTCACGACCCACGGCTCGGTCGACAAGGAGCGCAGCCCCTCAATCCCCAGGGCGTCCGCGATGTCGGAGGCGCAGTGCGCCCCGGGCACTCCCAGGGAGGAACCGATAAACGACACGACGTCCTCGGTGGACCAGCCCAAGCCTCGTAGGTCTGAGAGGGTGACGGCGCCGTCGCGCTTAGCCAAGCGGGCCCCGGAGGGCGCGAGCGCGAGGGGCACGTGCGCGTACGTCGGCTCGGGCGCTCCGAGCAGGTGCGCGAGCTGCGCCTGCGCGGGCGCCTGGGAGAGCAGGTCGAAGCCGCGCACGACCTGGTCGACGCCCTGGTAGGCGTCGTCGACGACGGCCGCCAGGTTGTAGGCGGGCACGCCGTCTGCGCGGCGCACGACGAAGTGGTCGACGGGCCCGGTGTAGGAGCCGTGCAGCTCGTCGAACACCGTCCACTCGGGCGAGGGGGCGGCCAGACGCAGCGCGGGGGCGCGCCCAGCAGCGGCCAGAGCCGCGCGCTTCGCCTCGCGCTCGGCCTCACTCAGGCGCAGGCACGTGCCCGGGTAGTGGCCGGGCGGCACGTGCGGCGCGGAGGCGGCCTCGCGGATGTCTCGGCGTGTGCAGTAGCACTCGAAGATGAGGCCGCGCGCGGCCAGCGACGCCAGGGCGGCCTCGTGCGCGTCGGCCCGCGCGGTTTGGATGAGGGGCTCGCCGTCCCAGTCGATGCCGATCGCTTCCAGGTCCTCGATCTGGCGTTGGGCGGACCCGGCGCGTTCCCGGTCGATGTCCTCGATGCGCAGGACGAAACGCCGCCCGGTCGTGCGCGCCCACGCCCACGCGAGAATCGCGGTGCGCAGGTTGCCCAGGTGGAAGTCGCCCGTGGGGGAGGGCGCGAATCGTCCGGTGTTCGTCATGCGCCCAGTGTACGAGGCTGGGGCCGCCCCCCGGGATCCGCCTCCCCGCGCGCTAGGGCCGCAGGCGTACAGTGGGTGCATGGCGAGTTTTCGGGTGCCCGACTGGTTGGCGGTCTTCATGGGCGGCGTCGTGGGGACGGCGGCGCGTGCGGGCCTGGACGAGGTGGCGAAGGCCTCTCCCGTGCGCGGCCTTTTCCTGTCGTGGTCGACGCTGACGGTCAACGTGGTGGGCGCGTTCCTCCTGGGTGCACTGGCCGCGTGGGTGGCGGGGCGCCTCGCGCGCGGCGCGGGGGATCCGGCCTCGTTGAAGACTCTGAAGCTCCTGGTTGGCACGGGTTTCGCGGGCGCGTTCACGACGTACGGGACGTACATCGTCGCGTCGGTGGGCTACGTGTCGCTCAATGGCATTGTCGAGGCCGTGGCTCAGTCCCTGGGTCTCCTCGCCTTGGGCGGTGCGTGTGCCTGGGTGGGGATGCGCGTGGGGGAGCGGCTGTGCGGCCCCTCGGCGGCCTCAGCTGCCTCCTCGGCCTCTGCGACGTCCGTGAACGACGAGGAGGGCCGAGCATGAGCACAGCGACCTTCCTGTTTGTGGCCCTGGCTGGCGGCGTGGGCGCGTGCGCCCGCTTCTGGCTGGACCGAGGCGTGCAGCGCGCCCTGGACTCGTGGGGTGACCCGGCGGGGGCGAAGCTCGGCATCCTGGTGGTCAACGTGATCGGCTGCTTCCTGGCCGGTGCGGCCACTCAGCTTACTCCCGCAAGCATCATGCCGATCGTGTCGACGGGGTTCCTCGGTGGCTTCACGACGTTCTCGACCGCGCTCGTGGACGCGGTGACCCTGTGGGCGGACGGATTCCGAGGACGGAGCCTCGCTCTCGCGCTGGGCACCTGGGCGGCCTCCTGGGGCGCGGCCCTCGCGGGTATCGCTGTCGCGTGAGCGACCGGAACGCTGTTCCGGGTTTCGCGTGTTATCAGCATTGCGTGTTATCTGAGCACAGGCCTGGCCTGTGCGATCTTTACCCAAAAATGTCGCATGCAATTCCCTTGCAGCTATTTCAGAATTTGAATTGTGATCGTTGGGATTGCAACGTTTTCTCGGATGCTAAGAAAAATGAGGGTACCCAAATTACCTGCGACTTTGGGAGGGACGAGGCCGGGGTGGGATCAGGGACCGGGGTGGGATCAGGGAGGAGGAGGGGATAGAGGGAAGAGGGGATGCAGGGCGCTCGCGGGCATCGCGTGCGTCGGGTAGGGAGTTTTCCGCGTAACTACGGCCGCAATATGGGCTGTTCGGTGAGGGTTTAGCCACGATACGGAGTTTTGTAACAGCATTCCGAGCGCTCGCACCTCGCGCCCTCATATGCTGATGATGCGGGCCGCGGGGCCCAGTAACGGAGAAGCATATGATTGACCTCACCGGGGTGTCCAAGATCTACCCCGTGAAAGGCGGCGGCCAGGTCGTCGCGCTCGATGGGGTGAACCTGCACGTCGATCGCGGTTCGATCCACGGAATCGTCGGCCGTTCTGGTGCGGGTAAGTCCACGCTCATCAGGTGTCTGACGGCGCTCGAGAAGCCTACCGATGGCCACATCGTCGTCGACGGCCTCGACCTGTCGACCCTGTCGGGTTCCGCGCTGCGCGCCGCCCGTCGTCGCATCGGCATGGTGTTCCAGGCCGCGAACCTCCTGGACGCACGCACTGCCGCCGACAACATCGGCTACCCGCTCAAGCTCGCGGGTGTGCCCGCCGCAAAGCGTCGTCAGCGCGTCGAGGAGCTCCTGGCCCTCGTTGGCCTCGAAGGCCGAGGCGACTCCTACCCGTCTCAGCTGTCGGGTGGCCAGCGTCAGCGCGTCGGCATTGCCCGCGCCCTGGCCGATGACCCGGCCGTGCTCCTGTGTGACGAGCCGACGAGCGCGCTCGACACCGAGTCGACCGCCCAGATCCTCTCCCTGCTGCGCCACGTGCGCGACGTCGCCGGCGTTACCGTCGTCATCATCACCCACGAGATGGCCGTCGTCCGCGAGATCTGTGACTCCGTGACCCTCCTCGGCCACGGCCAGGTCCTGCAGACCGGCCCCCTCGAAGAGGTCGTCGCCGATCCCTCGACCCCGCTGGCCCGTGAGCTGGTCCCCATGCCCGTCGTCGAGTCCATCCCCGCCCCCGGGGCTACGAGCCTGGATGGCCTGACGAAGAGCACTGTCCTCCTCGACGTCGTCTTCACCTCGCACCCGGGCGTGCCCACGGGCGCCACGGTGCTGCACCTGGCCTCGTCCATGGGCGCGGACGTGACCGCGGGAACCTTCGAGTCCCTCGGCAGCGTGCAGGTGGGTCGCCTGGCGCTCACCGTCCCCGCGTACCACGCCGACAAGATCATCGAGCAGCTGCGTAAGAACAACGTTCACGCGGAAGTGAGGACCCAATGACCACCGCATACCTCGCCGCCGCGACCGCCGCGCAGGTGCTCCAGCCGACCGGCAAGGGCGACCCGACGTGGCTCGACAACCCGGCGCTGACCCAGAAGTTCGGTCCGGCGATCCTCGAGACCCTCATGATGACGGGCCTGTCCACGCTCTTCGCGGTCATCATCGGAACGCTCCTCGGCCTCCTCCTCGTGCAGACCGGCAAGGGTGGCCTCACCCCCAACAAGGGCGTGTACCAGGCCGTGTCCTTCGTCGTGAACATCGTGCGCTCCCTGCCCTTCATCATCGGCATCATCATGCTGATCCCGCTGACGAAGCTGCTCGTTGGCAAGTCCACGGGTTCGCTTGCGACCGTCGTGCCGCTCGTCATCCTCTCCGCGCCCTTCTTCGCGCGCCTCGTGGAGACGAACCTCCTGGCCGTCGACCCCGGCAAGGTCGAGGCCGCCCAGATGATGGGCGCCTCCAATCGTCAGATCCGCTGGGGTGTCCTCATTCGCGAGGCCATGCCCGCCCTTATCCAGTCGATCACGACGCTGGCGATCACCCTGATCGGCTACTCCGCGATGGCGGGCGCCGTCGGCGGCGGAGGCCTGGGCCAGATGGCCATCAACTACGGCTACAACCGCTGGCAGGACGACGTCATGATTTCGACCGTCGTCGCCATCATCGTCATCGTGCAGATCATTCAGCTGATCGGCGACCTCCTTTCGCGCCTGGTTGACCACCGCGCGCGCTGACAGACCACGGTCGGGCCGCCGGCCTCGACTATCCGTCCCATCCAGTACACAGAAGAAAAGAGAACCACCATGCGTCATCGCTTCCTCGCAGCCATCGGCCTGGCGGCCGTCGCCTCCCTGGGCCTGGCGGCCTGCGGCGGCTCCGGCTCCTCCTCGGATGCGTCCGGCTCCGGCTCCTCCTCGGACGTCGTGACCCTGACCGTGGGCGCGACCCCCTCGCCCCACGCGAAGATCCTCACCTACATCAACGACAACCTGGCCGAGGCCGAGGGCATCAAGCTCAACATCGTTGAGTACACCGACTACGTCCAGCCCAACACCGCGCTGAACGACGGCGACCTGGACGCCAACTTCTACCAGACCGTCCCCTACCTGGAGAACGCGGAG
Source organism: Actinomyces sp. HPA0247 (assembly GCA_000411415.1). GTDB lineage: Bacteria > Actinomycetota > Actinomycetes > Actinomycetales > Actinomycetaceae > Pauljensenia. Next base: position 1,035,507 of record KE150450.1, read on the forward strand.
AAGCAGTTCGGCTACGACTTCGAGGCCGGCGAGGGCATCCACCTCGAGCCCCTCGGCGTGTTCTCCAACAAGCACAAGTCCCTCGACGAGCTGCCCGACGGTGGCACGATCGGCATCATCTCCGACACGGCTAACCAGTCGCGTGCGCTCAAGCTCCTGGCGACCCAGGGCCTCGTCTCGATCCCCGAGGGCGACGGTGACGTTAACATCAACACCGTCACCAAGCTGAAGAACTTCGACTTCCGTGAGGTTGAGGGCCCGCAGCTGGTCCGCTCGCTCGATGACTTCGACTACGCGGTCATCAACGGCAACTTCGCCCAGGAGGGCGGCAAGTCCATCTCCGGCGACGCGCTCGTCGTCGAGTCCCCCGTGGACAACCCGGCCGTGAACGTCCTCGTGTGGAAGAAGGACACCAAGAAGGCTGACGCGATCGCCAAGCTCGAGAAGCTCCTGCACTCCGATCAGGTGAAGCAGTACATCGAGCAGACCTGGTCGGATGGCTCGGTCATTCCGGCGTTCTGATTGACTCTGATTGACGAGGCCGGGGCGCGCAGGCGCCGAGGCTGACGGAACGCGGACGTCAGGGTTCGCATCGACATGCGGGTGGCCCCCGGAACCCATGGGTTCCGGGGGCCACCCGCATGTCCGCGCAAGCGGCGATCAGTTGGTGCGAGACTCGAGCGGGAACTCGGCGTCCGGCTCGTGCGTGATGCGGTTGCGCATGTCGCGGCGGAAGACTTCGATGACCCACAGCCAGATGATGTGGCCGAAGAACTCGGAGAAGTGCTCCGCGAAGGGCTGGTTCCAGGGCGCCGGGACGGTGCCCATCAGCGGCATGAGGACGACGTGGAAGGCCACGTAGACGAAGATACCGAAGGCGGCACCCTGCCAGAGCTTGATCTGCGGGAAGCGCTCGGCGAGCACACAGTAGATGATCGCGAAGGCGATCGAGAACGAGAAGTGGACGATGAAGGAGATCCAGGGGAGTCCTTCGTTACCGTTGAAGGTGTAGGACAGGTGCGTGACGCTCTCCGGGACGCCCAGCTGCTGGAGCAGCTCCTGGGGCGGGTTGGTGGCGTTGCGCTCGGGCGTGCGCGGAGGCAGCGGCACCTCCCAGCCGAACTTGACGATAGCGGAGACGATGCCGCCGAGAACACCTGCGATTGCTGCGACGCCGTAGCGGCGGCGCTTGGGATTGGTCTGAATCAGTGCCATAGGACAAGCATGAGACGCTCACGTGGCATTTTCGAGGCTGACGAACTCTTAGCGGTTAAGGTCACATAAGGCTGTCATCAGGGAAAATAGGCTACAAATAGCTAAGGCGGTTAGTTTATACGTTGATTAATAAGTAAATACGAGGGGTGGTGGCGGGACCTGGGTCCCGCCACCACCCCTCGCGTGGCGTTAGCTGCGTCGCATCCCTCGGCGCGGTGACGCGTCAGGGGTGCGGCCTCGTCAGTCGATGATGCCGTACAGGCGGTCGCCCGCGTCGCCCAGGCCGGGGACGATGTAGGACTTCTCGTTGAGGTGATCGTCGACAGCGGCGACGACGACGTTCACGTCGGCGCGGTCGCCGATCGCTTCCTCAAGCGTCTTGATACCCTCGGGAGCGGCCAGGATGCACACGCAGGTGACGTCCTTCGCGCCGCGCTCGAAGAGGTAGTTGGTGGCGGCGACCATGGTGTGGCCGGTGGCCAGCATGGGGTCGAGAACGAAGCACTGGCGGCCCGACAGGTCGTCCGGCAGGCGGTTTGCGTAGGTCTCGATCTCCAGGGTGTCGTCGTCGCGACGCATGCCCAGGAAGCCAACCTCGGCCGTGGGCAGCATGCGAGTCATGCCCTCGAGCATGCCCAGGCCTGCGCGCAGGACGGGGACCACGATCGGGCGAGGCTCGGAGAGCTTCAGGCCGACCGTGGGGGCGACGGGGGTCTCGATGGGGGTCTCGGTGACGGCCACCTCGCGCGTCGCCTCGTAGGCGAGCAGGGTGACCAGTTCGTCCACGAGCTGGCGGAACGTCGCCGACGGCGTTTCGCGATCGCGCAGAACGGTGAGCTTGTGGGTGATCAGGGGGTGATTGGCAACGTGGAGGCGCATGGTTATAGGCTACCTTGTTCGCCCGCGAGTGTGCACCCTGGTGCGCCGGGGACGAGGCCGTGGCGGGTTCTCTGCTCGGTGCGCCTTTCGGTTGGTCGGGCATCGCGTCCGGATGTGGACGATGTCAAACTCACGAGTCACATGAAGCTCACAAGCCACTGTGGACTCCAACTACCCCAACACTGATTTGGCCGGTAAGCTAGTAGGGTGACCGTGAATGAGCAGTACCGCGAAGCAATGGGCAAGGCCCTCTTCCTGGCCAACCGCGCCCGCGAGACGGGAGATGTCCCCGTCGGGGCCGTCGTCGTCGACGAAAACGGCCGGATCATCGGCCGCGGGTGGAACTGCCGCGAGGCGCACCACGATCCCGCAGGTCACGCCGAAATCGTTGCGCTGCGTGAGGCTGGCCGCGCCAGGGGAACCTGGCGCCTGACGGGCTGCACGCTCGTCGTCACCCTCGAGCCCTGCACGATGTGTGCGGGCGCTATTCTCGCCTCCCGCGTTGATCGCGTCGTCTTCGGCGCGTGGGACCCGAAGGCAGGCGCGGCGGGTTCCCTGCGCGACGTCCTGCGCGACGCCCGGATGCCCCACCCGACCGAGGTTATTGGCGGAGTCCTCGCCCAAGAGGCCGCCATGCAGCTGCGTTCCTTCTTCCTTGGTTGCCGCAGCGCTGACGAAATGCCCGTCGTTCAGGCCCCCGTCCACGAGCCCGACGACATCCCCGCGCCCCTCGTCGTCCCCTACGAGGAGGATGAGGCGCCCGCGTCGGCGCGCACACACGAACAGGCGAGCGAGAAGGCTCCTCGCCACGAGGGGGTCCCCGCCCAGCTCGTGACGCCCGAAGCGCCCGTCGCGCCCGTCGTCCCCGCGCCCCCGGTCGTGGCTGAGGCCCCGGCGGCGCCCTCCCACTCCGCCCATACGCCCAGCCGTCACCGTGGCACGCAGGCCTCGCCCCTGCCTCGTCGAGCGGGCCGCCCCTTCTCCGAGCGCGTCTCCGGCAACGCCGACGACCCCGCCGACATTCCCGCCGACGAAAGCGTCGCGCCCGCGCCGCAGACCCCACCCTCGCAGCCGCCCTACCGCAGTGCCGCCCCGGTCATGCCGGCCGTGTCACCCGACACGACGCGCGGCCCCATCACGCGCTCCGTCCCCCGCATCCGCCCCGTCCACGTGCGCCCCACCGCGACCGTGCCCGAGGGGCTCTACACGCCCGCTCAGCCGGGCCGCCCGCTCGTCCAACCGCTGCGTGAGAGCGCTCCCCGGCCTCCGGCCCCCACGCCCGCGCCGGTGGCGGATGAGCCGATCCCCGCGCCGCCCGTGTTCCCCCAGCGCGCCCAAAAACGCACGAGTGAGCGCCCGCAGCGGCCCCTCCCGCAGGCCTTCGAGCCCGAACCCGCGCGCCGCGTCGACTACGAGCTGTCCCCGCGCCAGTTCAACGACGTCGACCCCATCACCTCCGGGATTCGCGTGCGCCGCTCCGGGCGTCGCCGCGGCAACGCGCGCCACTGACATGATCCCCGCACGCGTCATCACGGTCTCCGACCGCTGCTCCGCTGGCCTCGCCGAGGACCTCTCCGGCCCCCTCGCCGCGCGTCTCCTCGCTGACCACGACATCGAGGCGTCTGTAATCGTCGTCCCCGACGAGATCGATGCCATCCGCGCTGCGATCACTGCTGCCGTGGAGGACGGGGCCCGTTTCGTCTTCACGACCGGAGGCACCGGCCTCGCCCCCCGCGACGTCACCCCCGAGGCGACCGAGCCGCTCCTCGTGACGCGCATCGACGGCCTCGCCGACGCGATTCGGCGCCGCGGCGAAGAAAAGGTTGCATCCGCCGCCCTCTCGCGAGGCCTCGTCGGCGTGACCGCGCGTTCGCCCGAGGGCGCCCTCGTCGTCAACGCTCCCGGCTCGCGTGGCGGCGTCACCGACACCGTGGCCGTCATCGGCCCGCTCGTCGCCCACATCATCGACCAGCTCGCGGGCGGCGACCACCCGCGCGCGTAACGGCCTCTGCTGAGACGACCAGGCCGCCCGGCACGTGTGTGCTGCGGGCGGCCTCCTCGTACAGCGGCGGCGTCAGTCCTGCGGGTCCTCCGGGCGCACCCAGTCGCCGCTGCGACCACCCGACTTCGCCACGATCTTCGCCTCGCGGATGCGGGCGGAGCGATCCACGCCCTTGACCATGTCCACGATCGCCAGCGCCGCGACCGTCACCGAGGTCAGCGCCTCCATCTCCACGCCCGTGCGGTCAGCCGTGCGCACGGTCGCGCGAATCGCCACGTGGTCCTCCTCCAGGCTCAGGTCCACCGCGCAGCCGTGCACGCCGATCGTGTGTGCCAGGGGTAGCAGCTCGGGGACGCGCTTCGCCGCGGAAATACCGGCCACGCGGGCCACCGCCAGCACGTCGCCCTTCGGGACAGTGCCGTCGCGCAGGGCCTGCATGACCTCGGGCGAGCAATCCACGCGACACACGGCGCTCGCCTGGCGCACGGTCGGGGTCTTCGCCGTCACGTCCACCATGTAGGCGGCACCGTCTTCGTTCAGGTGTGTAAACTTCACGAATTTCCTCTCGTTATCTGTCACTCGTGGGGTCAGCCCACGAGCGGGACGACCGCCAGCTCCTGGCCGGCCTCAACCTTCTCAACGTCCGGCAAGACCACGCCGATCGCCTCCGCGTTCGCCAGCGAAGCCACCAGGTGCGACTTCGACCCCAGGGGGTGCACCGGCTCCACCCAGCGGGCCCCGGCCTCGTCCCCGGGACCGGAAACGAAACGAAGCGGAATGAACTGCGTCTTCCCGGACGGCGACTCCCACCCGGCGTGCGCGCGTGCGAGGACGCCGCTCGGGGCGGTCGCGCCGCGCTCGGGAGCGACGAGGTCCGACATGACCGCCAGCGCGCCCGCGACGTACATGTGGAACGTCGTAAAAACCGACACCGGGTTACCGGGCAGGCAGATGACCGGCGTCTCGCGGCCGCCCGGACCCACCGGCGTGGACCCCACGCCCTGTGGGCCGCCCGGCTGCTGGGCGACGTGATGGAAGCCCGCGTCCGTGCCGAGGGTGAGACGCACGACCTCGTATGCGCCTGCTGAAATGCCGCCCGCGGTCAGGACCAGGTCGGCCTCCGGCGCCGCGTCGAGGGTCGCGCGCAGCTCCGCCGGGGTGTCCCCCGTACGTAGGTGAGCGACGACCTGCCCGCCGGCCTCCTCGACGAGGCCGCGCAGCAGGATGCCGTTCGAATCGGGAATCTGGCCGCGCTCAAGGGCCTCACCGGCCTGCTTCAGTTCCGTGCCTGTCGACACGACGATGACGCGCGGTCGGGGCAGGACCGTCAGAGTGCCGTGCCCGACCGAGGCAGCGGCCGACAGGGCCGTCCCATCCAGGACGCGTCCCGCCTCCAGGACCGGGGAACCCACCGCGAGGGCCTCGCCGGCAACGCGCACGTTCTCGCCCAGCTTCGGGGCGACGCGGATCTCCACCGTCTCGGGCGCCTGCGCGATGCCCGCCGCGTGATCCGTCTGCTCGACCTTCACGACGGTATCCGCGCCAGCCGGGACGGGGGCGCCCGTCATGATGCGCCACGCCTGCCCCTTCTCAAGGCGATTCTCGCGGGTGTCGCCCGCCGGAATATCACCCGCGACGGGCAGCGTCCAGGGGCCCTCGCCCGCCAAGTCCTCGCGGCGCACCGCAAACCCGTCCATCGCGGAGTTCGTGAACGGCGGCAGTGGGATCAACGAGCTGATGTCGACGGCCAGGCGGCGACCCAGGCACTCCTCGACGGGAAGCGTCTCGTGGGGGAGAACGTGGCTGAGTGCCAGTGCCTCAATCAGCTCGCGATGCTGCGCAGTAGACAGGGTGGGATCGTGCATGTGTCCAGTGTAGGGCCAGGTGGGGTGGGGGAGGGGCGTCGGGGGCATGTGCGCACACGGTGTTGTTCGGTTGCTGGTCGGGCGGCTGGGAGTAGCCGTCTGCCTGGCGCCCGCTGGACGAGGCGTGGGCCGGGTTGGGTGGTTGTAGCCCGTTTCAGTGGCCTGGACATGGGCTGCAAGGGGGAATTGCAGCATTAGGGGCGCGACACGCCAGCGACACGCCGCGACGGGACTTCTAATGCTGCCAAACCCCCACTTGCGTGGCCTGGGGGGCCTTCGTTGGCGCAGTGGAGACAGCCGCTGACGGCGTTCGCCGGGTGTCGTGGACTCATCCGAGGCGTGCAGCGAGTGCGGCGCGGACCTGCGCAACAAGCTCGTCTGGATGGTCCAGATCGTGCCAGCCGGTGCGGATGATGTGCCAGCCCTCGGCCTCAAGATGGCGTTGGCGCTCGCGCTCGCGGGAAAGTGAGGCGTGAATACTGCCAGGGTTATCGCCGTATTTGGCGCGCCCGTCGAACTCAATGCCGACTTTCTCGGCGGGGAATGCGCAATCGATGAAGTAGCGACGGCCCCTCGTGTGTACCTCGACCTGTGTGCGCATGCCGGTGAGGCCTGCTGCGCACAGCTCGTACAGTACGCGCGCTTCTCCGGGGGAGGCACATCCGGCATCAGCATGGGCGATGATCCACTGTGCTTGAGAGCGGCCACGAGCCCTATTGCCAAGACGCGTAAGCTCTGCGCTCAGTAACTCCTTCCAGAACTTCTCGTGTCGGCGTGAGTCTTTGAGGTGGAAGTTGTCGAAGTGCGTGAAGGCATTGCCGATCATGCAGAGCTGGGTGAAGGCGGCTCTCCGGTTCGGTGAGGTTCGTGTAACGGTGATCTGTGCTGCTTCGAGGCTCTCGATGAGAAGGCCGCGTGTGTCGCTAAAGGCAGGGAGATGACAAACGTGCCTGGCCTTGACCTTTATGGGAGCAAAGGTGTGAGTGCCGATTGCTATGGCGGGAAGGATGATCGGGCGGATGGCGGATGAGGCGGCAACCGTGATAGGGGGAAGTGCGGGATCACTTCCGTAGCCGTGCGCCCACAGTGCGCACTGACCGGTGACCACCATGGCATGGTGCGTGTGTGCGAGGTGGTAGAGGCGTGCGGCGAGCACAACCTCCGGTAGCCGACTCATGTCTATGTCTGTCAAGAGAGACAGATCAAGGTGGGTCCTGCCCGCGATTTTCACAGCCGTCGGTCTCCTTGTGAGTCCGTGGTGGCTGGAGCGCGGCACGCGAATGATCGCGCGTTCAACGGCGTCGAGGATGAAAGGAGCGTCGTTGCCCCTGACTTCTTGGCTCATGAATAAATTCTAGTGCGATAGTTATTAGTTCGTTGCTGTTTGAATCTTCTGATTGTGTTTGAGTGCTGATGTGTCCTCGCGCGGTGCAATGAGGTGCGGGTATGGGTCTGGCCTTCTTGTGTGGTGTGACGAGGCGTGGGCCGGGTTGGTCGGTTGCAGCTCATTTCAGTTGCCCGGACATGGTTGCAAGGGGGAATTGCAGCATTAGGGGCGCGACACGCCGGCGACACGCCGTGACGAGACTTCTAATGCTGCCAAACCCCCCATTTGCCCGGCCTGTTGGGCCGTTGTTAGTGGGGCAGTGGGGCGCGTTCAGGTTCTTGGTGAGAGAACCTATCGTTGTTGGGGTGAATGTGGCTGTAACCGCTACCAACGGGTGCAATGAACTGGTTTCGCACCGCCGGGGTGGGTGGTGGCTGCATAATTCTCGCTTGGCCACGCTGATTGGGCTCCGGTGCCTGTCTCGTTTCTCTCAACGACGAGGCCGGGGCCGCATGATGCCGTTCGGGCTCGGTTTTTCGAGGGGCGAACACAGGGCAAATCGCGGTAGGGTTGCGCCATGTCTGTCGAGTTCGTTTCCGCCTCTCAGGCGGCAGATGCAGCTGCGTGTGACGCGCCGCTGCGGCTCGTCGACACCTTCGGGCGCGTCGCCCGAGACCTGCGCGTCTCGCTCACTGACCGCTGCAATCTGCGCTGTTCCTACTGCATGCCCCCCGAAGGCCTGGACTGGCTGCCCACCGAGGACACTCTGACAGACGACGAGGTCGTGCGCCTCATTCGTATCGGCGTGCACAGGTTGGGGATCCGCCAGGTGCGCTTCACGGGAGGTGAGCCGCTCCTGCGCCGAGGCCTCGAGGGGATCATCACCGAGTGTTCCCACCTGCGCACCGACGAGGGGAAGCCGCTCGACCTGGCTCTGACGACGAATGCGCTGGGCCTGGCCAAGCGCGCCCAGGGCCTGAAGGACGCGGGTTTGAACCGCGTCAACATTTCGCTTGATTCGCTGGATCCCGAGCATTTCGCGGCGATCACCCGCCGCGACCGCCTCGCTGACGTCCTCGAGGGGATCGAGGCTGCCGCCCGCGCGGGCTTGAGTCCCATTAAGGTCAACACCCTCGTGCTGCGCGGCATGAACGAGACCGACCTGCCCGACCTGGTCGACTACTGCCTGGACCGAGGCATCGAGCTGCGCGTCATTGAGCAGATGCCGATCGGCCCGGCCGACACGTGGGATCGCCAGAACATCCTGACTGCCGACGAGATCCTGCACATCATGGGGACTCGCCACACGCTGACTCCCGCGCCGCGCGAGGACCCGCATTCGCCGGCGGGACGCTGGATCGTCGACGGTGACCCGAGTAAGAGGCTCGGCGTTATCGCCTCCGTCTCTGACCCGTTCTGCAATGCTTGTGACCGCACGCGCCTCACGTCTGACGGCATGGTGCGTTCCTGCCTGTTTTCCACTGAGGAGACGTCGCTGCGCGACCTGCTGCGCGGTGGGGGAGACGACGCTCAGATTGCCGCCCGATGGGCCGATGCGATGTGGACGAAGCCTGCCGCGCACGGCCTCAATCTCGATGCCTTCGCGCGCCCGTCGCGCACGATGAGTCGTATTGGCGGGTAACCTCCCTTAAATTCCGTAATGCCGGTGTTTTCTAACGGCGGTCAATTGTGGCTTTGTTGTCCGCCGTATCTTGCCTTGTAGAAGGACTTTTCCCAACGTTTCCAAGGGTGATGTACGTCCCAATGAGTTCGTGTGGGTTACGTCATTTCCATTGGTAGCCTCCGTGTTAAAGAATGTCCGGCGTGCGCCCGCGCCCGGACACCCTTCAGACACGAGGAGAGCCATGAGCGCGACCGAACCCGCGGCCAAGAAGAGCCGCTACCTGCTCACTGACTGGAACCCCAACGACGAGTCCAAGTGGGACTCGAAGCTCGCGTGGCGCACGCTGTGGATCACGACCTACTCGCTGATCCTCGCCTTCTGCGTGTGGTTCCTGCCCAGCGCCATCGCGCCGAAGCTGACGCTTCTTGGCTTCGATCTGAACAAGTCGCAGCTGTACTGGCTCACCGCCCTCCCCGGCCTCGCCGCCGGCATCCTGCGCCTCATCTACATGTTCCTGCCCCCGCTCATCGGCACCCGTAAGCTTGTGGGTATCACCTCCCTGCTGTGCATCATTCCGATGCTCGGCTGGTTCTTTGCGGTCCAGGACAACACGACCCCCTACTGGGTCCTGCTGACCCTGGCCTTCATGTGTGGAATCGGCGGCGGCTCGTTCTCCGGCTACATGCCCTCGACCGGCTACTTCTTCCCCAAGCGCCTCGCCGGCACGGCGCTCGGCCTGCAGGGTGGCATCGGTAACCTCGGTATGTCCGTCATCCAGCTGGTCGGCCCCATCCTCATGGGCTTTGGCCTCTTCGGCATGACCTGGCTGGCTCCGCAGACGCAGGCCAGTGGCGACCACGCGGGTGAGAGCATCTGGGTCTACAACGCTGCGGTCTTCTTCATTCCGTGGTGCCTCGTCGCCGCGATCCTCGCCTTCATCTGGCTGCGCGACGTGCCCGTCAAGGCCAACATCAAGCAGCAGCTCGATATCTTCTCCAACCCCAACACCTGGTACATGACCATCCTCTACGTCATGACCTTCGGTCTGTTCTCCGGCTTCTCCGCCGTCTTCGGCCTGCTCATCAACAACCAGTTCGGCCGCGAGTCCACCGTTGGTCTGCCGGTCCTGGGCGCGACCTTCGCCTTCCTTGGCCCCCTCATCGGCTCGATCATCCGCATGTCCTGGGGCATCTTCTGTGACCGCATGGGCGGCGCCATCTGGACCTTCATCTCCGGCGTCGGCATGGCCATCACACTGGCCGGTATCGCCTGGGTCCTGTACAACCCCACCGGTTGGACCGACTTCTACATCTTCATGGCGCTCATGCTTACCATGTTCCTGTTCTCCGGCTTCGGTAACGCCGGTACCTTCAAGCAGATGCCGATGATCATGCCGGCCCGCCAGGCTGGCGGCGCCATCGGCTTCACCTCCGCCATCGCATCCCTCGGCCCCTTCCTCGTCGGCGTCGCCCTCTCCGCGGTCGGCACCGGCGGTGCATGGGCCTTCTTCCTGGGATGCGCCATCTTCTGCGCCCTGTGCTCGGTCCTGTGCTGGGTCATGTACGCGCGCAAGAACGCCCCGTTCCCCGGCTGATCCATCCGGCACTGCGCGGTGCCGAACGGACCTGCCACTGCCTCGTCACTCGACTCTTAGGAGCACCCCATGACGAATCTCGAATCCGATATGACCTTCCCGACCTACGGCGGTGAGGTCAAGCCCGCGACCGGCGCAACCCTGTTTGCGCTCGGCTCGTGGCTGCGTCGCGGCAAGGCGTCCGCCGACGCGCGCCAGCTCTTCCTTGACGGCGGCCGCGAAGGCGACTCCTTCTACCGCGATCGCTGGAGCTACGACAAGATCGTGCGCTCCACCCACGGCGTGAACTGCACGGGCTCGTGCTCGTGGAAGATCTACGTCAAGGACGGCGTCATCACCTGGGAAACCCAGCAGACTGACTACCCGTCGACCGGCGCGGACATGCCCGAGTACGAGCCCCGCGGCTGCCCGCGTGGTGCGGCGTTCTCGTGGTACGAGTACTCGCCGACCCGTATCAAGTACCCCTACGTGCGCGGCGTCCTGCTCGACATGTTCCGCGAGGCCAAGAAGCGCCTCGGCGATCCGGTCGACGCGTGGGCCGCGGTCGTTGAGGACCCGGAGAAGGCGCGCGCTTACAAGTCGCAGCGCGGCCGCGGCGGCATGGTCCGCGTGTCCTGGGAAGAGGCGATGGAGATCGTCGCCTCCGCCTACGTGCACACGATCAAGCAGTACGGCCCGGACCGCATCGCCGGCTTCTCGGTGATCCCCGCCATGTCGATGATCTCCTACGGTGCGGGCGCCCGCTTCCACGAGCTCATCGGCGGCACCATGCTGTCCTTCTATGACTGGTACGCGGACCTCCCGCCGGCCTCCCCGCAGGTCTTCGGCGACCAGACCGACGTGCCCGAGGCCGGCGACTGGTTCAACTCGCAGTACCTCATCATGTGGGGCACCAACCTGCCGCTGACCCGTACCCCCGACGCACACTTCATGGCCGAGGCCCGCTACCACGGCCAGAAGGTCGTCGTTGTGTCCCCGGACTTCGCGGACAACACAAAGTTCGCGGACGACTGGTTGCGCGTCCAGCCCGGCACGGACGGTGCCCTGGCCCAGGCCATGGGTCACGTCATCCTCAAGGAATTCCACGTCGGCAAGCGCGAGCCCATGTTCCTGGACTACATGAAGCGCTACACCGACGGCCCGTTCCTCGTGGAGATCGGCGAGGTCGGCGACGGTGCCCACGAGGGCATCGATCCGGCGACGCTGGTTCCCGGCAAGTTCCTCACGGCCGCCAAGATGCCCGAGGGCACGACCGAGCGCACCGAGAACAACGAGTTCCGTCCCCTCGTCATCGAGGCCGACGGCACGGTCAAGGACCCGGGTGGCACGCTCGCCGATCGCTTCGGCGAGGAGGGCGCAGGCCACTGGAACCTCAACCTCGATGGCGTCGAGCCGGTCCTGTCCATCATGGACACGAACGAGTGGGGGGGCGTCGAGATCGCCCTGCCGCGCTTCGACCTGCCGGCGGCCTCCGGTCAGGCTTCGGTCGGTGGCGGCTACGTCCTGCGTGGCGTGCCCGCGCGCCGCGTGAACGGCCGCCTCGTGACGACCGTGTTCGACATCATGCTGGCCCACTACGCGGTTGAGCGCGAGGGCCTGCCGGGCCAGTGGCCCACCGACTACATGGACGCCTCCACGCCGGGCACCCCCGCGTGGCAGGAGGAGTTCACCTCGGTTCCCGCCGGAGCCGCCATCAAGATCGGTCGCGAGTTCGCGCAGAACGCGGTCGAAACCGAGGGCCGTTCCATGATCCTCATGGGCGCCGGCACGAACCACTACTACCACTCCGACCAGATGTACCGTACGTTCCTGGCGCTCACGGAAATGTGTGGCACCCAGGGCCGCAACGGCGGCGGCTGGGCCCACTACGTGGGTCAGGAGAAGGTCCGCCCGATCATGGGTTGGGGCTCCTTCACCTTCGCCCTGGATTGGGCGCGCCCGCCGCGTCAGATGATCTCCACCGGCTGGTACTACATGACCACCGACCAGTGGCGCTACGACGGGGCCCCGGCCTCGGCCATGGCGAACCCGATCAAGTCCTCGCACCTGGACGGCAAGCAGCTGGTCGACACGCTCGTCGAGTCGGTTCAGCGCGGCTGGATGCCCTGCTACCCGACGTTCTCCAAGGGTTCGACTCAGCTGGGTCGCGAGGCCGCCGAGGCCGGCATGGCTCCGGCGCAGTACGTGTCCCAGGAGCTGCGCGAGGGCCGCCTCCAGTTCGCGATCGAGGACCCGGACGCCCACCACAACGTCCCGAAGATCCTCGCGAACTGGCGCACGAACCTGCTCGGCTCGTCCGCGAAGGGCACCGAGTTCTTCCTGCGTCACATGCTGGGCACCGGCAACGAGGTCAACGCGCAGGAGCTGCCCGAGGGCTCCCGTCCCGCGACCGTCAACTGGCGTGACGCTCACCCCGGCAAGCTCGACCTCATGTGGGTCGCGGACTTCCGTAACACCTCGACGACGCTGCACTCCGACGTCGTGCTGCCGGCCGCCACGTGGTACGAGAAGCACGACCTGTCCTCCACGGACATGCACCCCTTCATGCACTGCTTCGACGAGGCCGTGAACCCGCCGTGGGAGGCGCGCACCGACTTCGAGGTGTTCCAGACGCTGGCACACCTCGTGGGACGCCTGGCCGCCGACCACCTGGGAACGCAGACGGACGTCGTCGCCGTCCCGCTGGGTCACGACTCCCCGGACGCCATGACCATGGCGAGCGGCGTCGTCCCCGAGCAGACGTGGACGCCCGGCAAGACCATGCCGAAGCTGGTCCCGATCGAGCGCGACTACACGCAGGTCGGTTACAAGTTCGACCGCATGGGTCCGCTCCTGGAAAAGGCTGGCCTGGCCGCCAAGGGCGTTGCGTTCAACGTCCAGGAGGCTTTCGAGGAACTCGGCGACCTCAACGGCCGTGCCCCCATGGACGGCAACGCCGGCGAGGGTGCGCCCCTGTGTGACACCGCGATCAAGGCGGCGAACATGGCGCTGCGCTTCTCGGGCACCACGAACGGCTCGCTGGCCGTTCAGGGCTTCCGTACGCTGGAAAAGCGCGTCGGCAACGAGATGGCGTTCCTGGCTGAGGGTGACGAGGAAAAGAAGATCACCTACCAGGACACCGTCCTGCAGCCGCGGTCCGTCATCACCAGCCCCGAGTGGTCGGGCTCCGAGCACGGCGGGCGCCGCTACAGCGCCTTCGTGCAGAACGTCGAGTGCCGCAAGCCGTGGCACACGCTCACGGGTCGCCCGCAGTTCTACATCGACCACGACTGGATGATGGACATGGGAGAGTCCCTGCCGATCTTCCGTCCCCCGCTCGACCTGGCGCACATCTACGGTGAGCGCCCCGTCGGCGACCACCGTCCCGGTCAGCCGGGTCAGGCCGAGGTCGCGGTGCGCTACCTGACGGTCCACAACAAGTGGGCCATCCACTCCCAGTACTACGACAACCCGTACATGCTGACGCTGGGTCGTGGTGGCCAGACGGTGTGGATGAGCCCGCAGGACGCCGAGAAGATCGGCGTGCGCGACAACGAGTGGATCGAGGCGAAGAACCGTAACGGCACCGTGTCGGCTCGCGCCGTTGTCTCCCACCGCATCCCGGAGGGCACGGTGTTCATGCACCACGCCCAGGATCGCCAGATCAACACCCCGCTGAACGAGGAGTCCGGCAAGCGCGGCGGTACGCACAACTCGCTGACCCGAATCTTCATTAAGCCGAGCCACCTGGCCGGCGGATACGCGCAGTTCGCCTACGCGTTCAACTACTACGGTCCCACCGGCAATAACCGCGACGAGGTCACGGTTATCCGCCGCCGCTCCCAGGAGGTGCAGTTCTGATGAAGGTCATGGCTCAGATCGCGATGGTGATGAACCTCGACAAGTGCATCGGCTGCCACACCTGTTCCGTCACCTGTAAGCAGGTGTGGACGAACCGTGAGGGCACCGAGTACATCTGGTTCAACAACGTCGAAACCCGTCCCGGCGTGGGCTACCCCCGCGGTTGGGAGGACCAGAAGAAGTGGAAGGGCGGCTGGAAGCGTACCGCCACGGGCCGCCTCGTTCCCCGTCAGGGTGGACGCGTCGCCTCGCTCGCGAAGATCTTCGCGAACCCGACGCAGCCGACCATGAAGGACTACTACGAGCCGTGGACCTACGAGTACGACAAGCTGCTCCAAGCGCCCGCGAACTCCCGTGCGATCCCGACGGCCCGCGCGAAGTCCACGATCACGGGCGAGCACATCGACAAGCCCGAGTGGGGCCCGAACTGGGACGATGACCTGGGCGGCTCCATGGAGACCCTGGATCAGGACCCGGTCCTGCACCAGATGAACCTCCAGGTCGCCAAGACCATCGAGGACGCGTACATGTTCTACCTGCCTCGCATCTGCGAGCACTGCCTGAACCCGACCTGCGTGTCGGCGTGCCCCTCGGGCGCGATGTACAAGCGCACCGAGGACGGCATCGTCCTCGTTGATCAGGATCAGTGCCGCGGCTGGCGCATGTGCGTGTCGGCCTGCCCCTACAAGAAGGTCTACTTCAACCACAACACGGGCAAGGCCGAGAAGTGCACGCTGTGCTACCCGCGCCTCGAGGTCGGCCAGCCGACCATCTGCTCGGAGACCTGCGTGGGCCGCCTGCGCTACCTGGGCGTGCTGCTCTACGACGCGGACCGCGTCACCTGGGCCGCGTCCCAGGAGGACGAGCGCGACCTCTACCGCGCCCAGCGCGAGATCCTGCTCGACCCGAACGACCCGCAGGTGGTCGCCCAGGCCCAGGCCAACGGCGTTCCCCACTCGTGGATTCAGGCCGCCCAGGAGTCCCCGATCTGGAAGCTCATCACCGAGTACGAGGTCGCCCTGCCGCTGCACCCCGAGTTCCGCACCCTGCCGATGGTCTGGTACGTGCCGCCGCTCTCCCCGGTCGTTGACCAGGTGACCGCGTCCGGCAGCGACGGCGAGGACCACAAGGTTCTGCTGTCCGCCATCTCGCAGATGCGCATCCCGCTGGAGTACCTGGCCGGCCTGTTCACGGCCGGAGACACGGCTCCCGTCGAGCTGGCGCTGCGTCGCCTCGCCGCGATGCGCTCCTACATGCGCGACGTCTTCGTCGACAACCCGACGAACGAGGAAATCCCGGCCTCCGTGGGCATGACCCCGGAGAAGGTCAAGGAGATGTACCGACTGCTGTCGATCGCCAAGTACGACGACCGCTTCGTCATCCCGACCGCCCACCCCGAGATGCCTCGTGGCATCAAGGAACTCGAGGGCTGCCCGGTGTCCTACGACGTCGAGGCCTTCCACGGCCTGGCCCCCGCCACGTCGAACCGCCCGATGGGTGGCTCGTCGCCGGAGGGACGCCAGATGCTCCCCCTTGAGGTCGTTCGATGAGTACTTTCGTCGGCATTCCGCGCATTCCTACGGCCGCTCCGGAGACGGAGATGGATCCGCAGGACGCGCGCGGCGTGCGCATGGCGGTCTCGGTTCTCCTGGACTACCCGGGGGATGACTTTGAGACCAAGCTGAACGCCGTCGAGGAGGCTCTGGCGGACCTGCCGGAGCCGGCCTCGTCGGCCCTGGCCTCGTTCGTGAGCTACGCTCGCGCCGCGGGCCTGCGCGCCATGCAGACCACCTACGTGGAGACGTTCGACCAGCGCCGCCGTTGCGCGCTCGGCCTGACGTACTACACGCACGGCGACACCCGTGGACGCGGCCAGGCAATCCTGGCGTTCAAGGAGGTGCTGCGCCGCGCCGGCTTCGAGATGGACCGCGAGGAGCTGCCCGATCACCTGCCGGTGGTCCTGGAGTTCGCGGCCTTCGACGAGACGGGTACGGCCGAGGGCCTGCTGCGCTCGAACCGCGAGGGCATCGAGGTGATCCGCACGGCGCTGCGCGCCGCGGACTCCCCGTACGCGCCGCTGCTGGATGCGCTGGTCGCGACGCTGCCCGAGCCGGACGAAAAGACCATTGAGGGCTTCCGTAAGCTCATTAGCCAGGGGCCGCCCACCGAGCTGGTGGGCGTGGGCGATCTGTCTGCCACGCCCTTCCCGACTTCCGAAACAACGATGGGACGGTAACGTTCATGGAATCCGCACTTTTGCATGCCGCGTCAGCACCTGCGACGCAGTCGCTGTCCTTCCTGGACATTGCCCTGTGGGTGGTCCTGCCCTACGTGTCCTTCGCGATCCTCATCGTGGGTCTCGCGTGGCGCTACAAGACGGACCAGTACGGCTGGACGTCTCGTTCCTCGCAGTGGAATGAGCCGACCATCCTGCGCTGGGCGTCGCCGCTGTTCCACTTCGGTGTTCTCTTCGTGTTCATGGGCCACATCCTCGGCCTCGTGATCCCGAAGACGTGGACCGAGGCGGCCGGCGTGCCCCAGCACGTGTACCACCTGACGGCGACGATCCCCGGTACGATCGCCGGACTCATGACGATCGTCGGCCTCGCGATGCTTATCTACCGCCGTCTGGTGTACAAGTCGGTACGCGTGGCGACGACCCGCATGGATATCGTCACCTACGTCATGCTGACCATCCCGGTGCTCCTGGGCGGCGCGGCGACGCTGCTCAACCAGGTGCTCGGAGGACATGAGGGCTACGACTACCGCGAGACGATCTCCGTGTGGTTCCGCTCGATCTTCTACTTGCACCCGCAGGCGCACCTGATGGTCGATGTGCCCCTCAGCTTCAAGCTGCACATCGTCGCCGGTCTGCTGCTCTTCTGCATCTGGCCGTTCACCCGCCTCGTGCACGCGGTGAGCGCGCCGGTCGGCTACGTGGCGCGTCCCCCGGTGGTCTACCGTGCGCGCGACGAGCGCCGCGAGCACCAGCTGACGCGCGGCGGTATGTCTGACTGATCGATGGTCGGCGCCCGCGCCGCGGTCCTGCCGAAGGGGCGAGGCCGTGGCCGGGTGATCGGCGGGACCGGGGGGCGGGCGAGAGCTCGCCCCCGAGTCTTTATCGTGGGGTGCGCGGTGTCACCTGCGTGAATAGGTACTTCGACCCCGCGTAATGAGACCACTCGGTGGTATTGGCCGTGCGGAGCAGCTTGTATGCTGGGTAGAATAAAGAGCACTTTGTAAGTAACGTAACAGGTTTAATGCCGTTTGGTGATGCTCGTCATGTGCATTTCCGCTGATTATGAGGGAGAGAGGACTATTGATGAATGACACCTCCCGTTCTCGGCCCCTGGCTGAAACACTCGCCGCGATGGCTGCCCTGACACCCGCGCAGCACGCTCTCCTGGAGCGCATTTCGCACCATGCGAGCCCCGTCACTGTCGCAGAACTGGCCCAGGAGGCCGGCTTGCACGTGTCGAGCGTGCGCGAGACCCTCGAGGGCCTGTTTGCGCTCGGCCTGGTCGAGAAGCAGCAGCTTCCCTCGTCGGGGCGAGGCCGTCCCGCGCTCGGCTATTCGACGACGACTCCGGCAGATCCGTCCTTCGCTGCCCAGATGCTGCACCAGCTCACCTCGTCTTTGCTGGCCTGGTTGCGTGCGGATGCGGCGGATCCTGCCGCGTCTGTGCGTGAGATTGGCTCGCGGTGGGCCGATGCCGCGCTCGTGACGATGGAGGTCCCGGATCATAGCCACGCGCCGAGTCGTCGTCCGGTGCGCGACACCTTCAACATCGCGGCCCACCTGGGCAAGGTGCGCCTGTTTATGAACGCGATGGGCTTCGCGTCGATCCCTCACGACACCGATCCGATGGCGGTCGTGCTGACGGCGTGCCCGTTCAGTGAGCCGGGCACGCCGGACGATCTTGCGCTGGAACTGCGTCGCGGCATTGTCGAGCGCGTGTTCGAGCGAACGGCGACCGGATTTGCCACGTGGTCAATTGACGTCGATCCGATGGATCCGCTGCGCATGACGATCTACATTCGTCCGCTGAACGAGGCGAACCCGAAGCCTCTGTCGACGACCCTGCACTTCTTCGGTGGTGCCGCTGAGGCGGCCGGTGGATACGTGCGTGAGGTGCCCTCTTCTGAGACGCCGGAAATGCTCGGTGACCTCATTGAACAGCTGAGCGCGGAGAGTCCCGAGCTGGCACGTATCCTGAGCGTGTCGAGCTACCTTGTGAACGAGCGTTCGGCCCGCCCGGATAGCGAGCTTGCGCCGGGTGCGCGCGTCGATGTGCTGCCCCCCTTCGCCGGTGGGTGAGATTTACTAGTCATTTGTGTGGGGCGGTCAGGGTTGTGAGACAATCCTGACCGCTTCATCGTAGGATGAAGACAAAGCCTCTCCCATCATTGGAGGATCCCATGTCCGCAGAGATTGCAACCGGTATTACCGAGGACCCCCTGGATGCGGCCGCGCTGATCAACAGTGCTCGCCGTGACACCTGTGGTGCCGTCGCATCTTTTATCGGCGCGGTTCGTAACCATGACGGTGGTGAGAGCGTGGATGCGATCGAGTACTCATCGCACCCCTCGTCCCCGCAGATTCTGCGGGAAATTGTCTCGGAAATGAGGGATCGTCCCGGCGTTCATTGCATTGTGGCGTGGCATCGCGTGGGCCGTCTGGAGATCGGTGACGATGCGATGGTCGTGGCCGTTGCGGCGGAGCATCGCGCGCAGGCGTTCCGCGCGGTCGAGACGATCGTCGAGGACGTGAAGGCGAAGCTGCCGATCTGGAAAAAGCAGGAGCTGTCCGACGGTTCGCACAACTGGTCGGGTCTGTGAGATGACGATCGGCGATCCCTATTCGCGTGAGGTGGCCGTCTCGGGCCGCTCCGTCGCGCTTCCGCTCATCAATCAGCCCCTCCCGTACGAGGCCGGGGACCCTGCGCTGGAACGTTTCCGTCGTAACTGGCTGGTGTCGGGTATCGGCGAGGCCGGTCAGGCGCGCCTGGCTGCGTCCCGTGTGCTCGTGGTGGGCGCGGGCGGCCTCGGCTCGCCCGTCCTCCTGTACCTGACGGCGGCCGGCATTGGCACGATCGGCATCTGTGACTCCGACGTTGTTGAGGTGTCGAACCTGCAGCGTCAGCTGCTGCACGGCGAGGGCGACGTGGGGGATCCGAAGCCGGATTCAGCCGTGCGTCATCTCAGTGGGCTCAACTCGTCGGTGCATTTTGAGCGCTTTGGGCACGTGACCCGCGAGTGGCTGGATGAGCACGGCCGCGAGTGGGATCTGATTGTGGAGTGCACGGATAACTTCGACGCGAAGTACCTGGTGGCGGACTACTGCGCTGATTCGGGCGTGCCGCTCGTGTGGGGCACGGTCGTGTCGATGGCCTTCCAGGTGAGCGTCTTCTGGTCCCAGGCGCCGGCCCCCGTGCCGTCGCTGACGCTACGCAGCCTGCACCCGGTCAAGCCTGCTCCCGGGACGACGCCGGCCTCGCCGAAGGTCGGCGTGCTTGGCCCCGTCGTCGGCCAGGCGGGCACCGCGATGGCGACGGAGGCTATCAAGGTGCTGGTGGGCTTCGGCGAGCCGCTCATCGGGCGTGTCCTCATGATGGATGCGGCGACGCAGCGTGCCGACGTGCTGACTTTCGCCCCGTGGGAGTGACCCCCGTGGCCCCGCGCGCTGACGTGGCGGCGATTGTCGTCGGCGGAGGCGGGGGCGAGCGCCTGGGTGGCGTGTCGAAGCCCGACCTGACGCTGGGTGGTGTGCGTTTGATCGACCGCGTGTGCGGGGTTTTGGTGGAGGCGTGCGGCGCGGGATGCGTGGCCGTCGTGCCCCCGACCGTGCGCGTCCCGGAAGGGGTCGTGCGCACGCTCGAGGATCCGCCGAGCGGTGGCCCGCTGGCCGGTATCGATGCGGGCTTGCGCGCGCTGGGCGTCGACGACGACGTTCTGGTTGTCGTGGTCTCCGTCGATGCGCCCGGTGTGGGTGCTTTCCTGCCTGCCCTCCTCGAACCTGCGTTGGGTGAGGGGGTTGAGGGTCGTATCGTGCGCGGCGGTGATCCGGAGCCTTTCGATCAGTACCTCATGGGTGTGTATCGCGCGGGGGCGCTGCGCCGCGTTATCGACGAGGCCGTGGCCGCCCTCGGGTCCGTGCGCGGCGTGGGGGTGCGTCGGGTACTGCGCGCGCTCGCGCTCGAGCGGGTCAGGGTTGACGCTGACGTCTGCCGGGATATTGATACCCCCGAGGATGTGGCCTGGTGGCAGGATTTTCTGGGCAACTGATTTGTAAGTAATGCCACAGAGGGTATAGGTTGGGAGGGTCAGCGTCTCACGGCTCATTCCCATCAAGGTGCCCTCATGAAACTTCGTCACGGACAGCTGTGGCAGCGGCTTGGACTGGCCATAGTGTCAGGAATTCTCATCGCAAGCCTCGCTCCCTCCACTATCGCCGCGCCACTAGACGGTCAGGAACTGGGCGGCGACGCGGAGTCCACCGACCTCGACCTGTCACGTTCGGACAGCGGGGTGGCCGATCCGGCCGACTCCCAGGACGGTGCGGCCTCGGACGGCACTGACGCCTCCGAGTCTGCCGAATCCGCCGACTCCACCGAGTCTGCCGACGCAGCCACGGCCTCGTCCCAGGAGGAGAACGCCGACGTCCGCACCTACGTCTATCCCGGAACCTCTGGACCGACCCGCGTTCATGTCATCTCCACCCAGGGATCGGACGCAATCCTGCTCGAATCCAAGGGAGTATTCGGCATGATCGACGGAGGCGAGGGGCAGGGTGCGCCCGACGGCTCCGACCCCCGCTACCCCCTGCGACCGGGGACCACCCCGGCGCCCAAGGGGGACACGCAACGGATCCTGGACTACATGTCATCCCAGGGGGTGACCTCCTCGAACCTGGCCTTCTACCTGGGCACCCACCCTCACTCCGACCATATCGACAATGCGGACGACATCATCTACCGCTTCCATCCGCAGGTTATCTTCAGCCCGGAATACTCCGACGCCTGGATCTCAAACCCGAATGCGCTCTGGGACAACCAGTGGGTCTATGACCGCATGATTGCCGCCGCCTCCTGGGCGCAGCGCAGCTACGGCGCGCAGCTCGTCCAGCACGTACGGAACTACGACACGCACGTGCAGCTCGGCGACATGGACGTTCAGCTGATTCCCTTTGATCCCCAGGAGTCCTATCAGCGCCACCCCATCCGCGATGCGAACCTGCTCGGCTGGGGGAGCGTCGTCTCGGCCTTCGGGCACCGCGCATTCCTCGCCGCTGACCTCGAAATCGAGGGGGACCTCGAGGATCGGATAGCGGCCGTCGTTGGGCATGTTGACATGCTCAAGGCGGGGCACCACGGCCTGGCGACCTCGAACTCAGAGTCTTTCATGGCCACCCTCTCGCCCTCGATGATCATTCAGACGAACCCCGAATGGGTGACCCCGGACCGCCTGACGACGTCAGTCACCGTCAGCGGCACCGCGTCATGGGCGCCAACCGCTGACCTGTGGGACAAGGCGCGCATTCCCGCCGTCGTGGGAACCTTTAGCGAATCGGGTATCAGTTACAACGACCTGTCAGCCGCTTCTTGGGGACACGAGTATTACCAGGGCGTCACGCCGCGGGCGTGGTGGTTCCAGGGTGCGCGCCCCCAGTCGACGTACGGCTGGTGGAAGGGCTGGTCAGGCAACTGGTACTTCTTTGCGGATCACCCCTATTGTGCGACGAGCCAGTGGGTGAATGATCGCGGCACCTGGTACTGGATGGATTCCACCGGCGCTATGGCGACAGGGTGGATCTACGACGGAAGCTCCAGATACTACCTTGACGACAAGGGGAACCCGACCGCGCAGGGGTGGCAGAGCGTCGATGGGAACTGGCACTATTTCGTCGACGGTCGCGCCTCAACCGGATGGTTGGCCGACCGAGGGACCTGGTACCGCTTGGACGAGTCGACCGGCGCGATGCTCACAGGCTGGCAGAAGGTCGACGGACACTGGTACTACATGCTCTCCTCTGGCGCTATGGTCACGGGGTGGCAGAGTATCGACGGCTCCTGGTACTACTTCGATGGTGCAGGCACGATGGCTACCGGGTGGATCCAGGACGGCGGTTCCTGGTACTACATGAACGAATCCGGGAAGATGGTCTCAGGCTGGCTGCACGACGGTGACGCCTGGTACTACATGAGCTCATCGGGCGCGATGACTGTCGGTTGGCAGAACGTGGGTGGGACCTGGTATTACTTCCCCGGCTCTGGCGTCATGGCCACGGGGTGGATCCAGGACGGTGGGTCCTGGTACTACATGAACGACACGGGCGCCATGGTCACCGGGACGCAGGTCGTCGATG
Source organism: Actinomyces sp. HPA0247 (assembly GCA_000411415.1). Taxonomy (GTDB): domain Bacteria; phylum Actinomycetota; class Actinomycetes; order Actinomycetales; family Actinomycetaceae; genus Pauljensenia. The sequence continues at coordinate 1,058,218 of KE150450.1, forward strand.
GTCGACGCGCAACCTTTGCGCCCTCGGGTCGCTGGACCGGCTACCTCCCCTGATTCCGGCTGCCCCTGATCCTGCCGAGGCCTCGTCTCCGATCATCGGCATGGTTCCCCGCAAATGTCGCATGCAATTCCCATGTCAACCTTTCGAACTTTGAAATGGGAATGTTGGTATTTCAACGTTTTCTCGATACCTAAGAAAACTTAGGAGAGCCAAATTGCATGCGACATTGAGAGAGGGGGAGAGGGGGAGGGGGACGGAGATAAGGGTTAGCGCTGCTCGTCGAGCTGGTGGAAGATCGCGGTGAGCAGGGGGGTGACCACCTCGAGGGTGTCGAGCGCGCCGCCGCGCGAGCCGGGGGAGGAGATGATGAGCGCGCCCGAGGCGTCGCGCGCCGTCACGCCGACGACCTCCCGAGACAGACCCGACAGCGGGGTGTTGGCGAGGCCGTGGGCGCGGATCTGCTCGGCGATGCCCGGGATCTCGACCTCGACGATGGAGCGGACGACCTCGGGCGCGTAGTTGCCCACTCCAAAGCCCGATCCGCCCAGAACCAGGATGAAGCGCGCGCCGGCCTCGAGCGCGTCGCGGATCTCCGTCTCGAGGATATCGGCGCTCTCGGGGATCGCCGCGACCGTCACCGGGCCGAGGCCCGCCTCTGCCAGTGCGGCAGTGCAGGCGGGGGTCGCCCGATCCTCCTTCGTGCCGCGCTGAATGCGGTCGGAATAGGTGATGACGTGGGCGCTGATCTGGCTCAGGTCGTAGTCGACGGGCTTGGGCATGGTGTCCTCCAGGACGTGGTGACTTGCTGGTGACTGTGATCCTAGTCCCTCCTTCGTGTCAAGGTGGGGTGGGGATGGGTGCGGGCGTGACGGCGATTTTGTGGGTGTGTCGGCCGAGGCAAATGAGGCCTGTGTGGGGCCTCGCGAGTCCAGCCATCGTCGAATGTATGGAGTTGCTGCCGATTGCCCGTATTTACTATGGCTAAAAACAAGTTAAATGGAGCTCTTCATTTCACTGAAATGAGGGGGAAAAGTAACGATTCGGATGCGGATCTGTGAATCGTTGCGTGCGTGCCGCATACCTTGTTAGATTTAATGCGTTCCATTCCCTCATAAAAGGAGAGGCGAGTGCGCTCCCTTCGCATCCTTCCCGTCCTCGGCGCGGCCGCCCTGGCCCTCGCCGCCTGCACCTCCGGCTCCCCCGCCGCGGACTCCACGGCCTCGGCGCCCGCGACCCAGCCCGCCGCCGAGACCACCGTCCTCAACGTCTACGCCGCCGCCTCGCTGACCGAGACCTTCGGTGAGCTCGAGAAGACCTTCGAGGCCGCCAACCCCGGCGTGGACGTGCGCTTCAACTTCGCGGGCTCCCAGGACCTCGTGACCCAGCTCGGCGAAGGCGCGGACGTCGACGTCCTGGCCACCGCCAACGAGTCCACCATGAAGAAGGCCGCCGACGCCTCCCAGGTCGACGCGCAGACCATCTTCGTCACCAACACCCTGGTCCTCATCACCACGCCCGGCAACCCCGCGGGCATTACCGGCCTCGACTCCTCGCTCGAGGGCGCCAAGCTGGTCATCTGCGCGCCCGAGGTCCCCTGCGGCAAGCTCACCAAGACCCTCACCGAGAACCTCGGCGTGACCCTCAACCCTGTCTCTGAGGAGCAGGCCGTCACCGACGTGCGCGGCAAGGTGGCCTCCGGCCAGGCCGACGCCGGCATCGTCTACAAGACCGACGCCCTCGCCGAAGGTGACGCCGTCGACACCGTCGAGATCCAGGGCGCCAATGAGGCCGTCAACAAGTACCCGATCGCCCTCGTGAGTGCCTCGACCAAGAAGGATCTGGGAAGCAAGTGGATCGACCTGGTCCTCTCCGCCGACGGACAGAAGGTCCTCGAAGACGCCGGCTTCACGCCCGCCGCGAAGTAACATCGACAGGTGACATCGCGTCGAACGCCCGCCGTGAGCCCCCTGCCCATCTGGGCGGGGGGCCTCGGCGCGCTTGCCCTGTGCTTCCTGCTCCTGCCCCTGGCCTTCATGCTGGGGCGCGTCAACTGGGCGACCCTGGGAGCAACCCTCGCCACCCCCGAGGCGGCCTCGGCCCTCGGTCTGTCGATGCGCACCTGCCTGATGGCGCTCGGCGTCGACCTCCTTCTCGGCGTTCCCGCGGCCCTCGTCCTGTCCCGCTCGTGGCGGGGCGTGCGCGCCGCCCGCATCCTCGTCGCACTGCCGCTCTCGCTGCCGCCCGTCGTCGCCGGCATCGCGCTCCTCGCGGCCTTCGGTAGGCGCTCCACCCTCGGGGCCCTCCTCAGCGGCGCTGGCCTCGACATCGCCTTCACGACAACCGCCGTCGTCATCGCCCAGGTCTTCGTCTCCCTGCCCTTCCTCATCGTCACCCTCGAATCCGCGCTGCGCGCGCGTGAGCAGGGACTCGACGAGATGGCCTCCTCCCTCGGCGCCTCGCCCTCGCGCGTCTTCTGGCAGATCACCCTGCCCACCGTGCTTCCCGGCCTCGGTCGCGGCGCGGCCCTCGCGCTCGCCCGCTGCCTTGGCGAATTCGGTGCGACCCTCACGTTCGCTGGGTCCATGCAGGGCGTGACCCGCACGATGCCCCTCCAGATTTACTTGGCCCGCGAGTCCGACGCGGACCTGGCCCTCGCGCTCGGCGTGGTCCTCCTCGGCGTCGCCGCCCTCGTCGTCGCGCTCACGGAAACCCCGTGGGGTCGCATCGCCTCGCTCATTCGTTCGACGAGGCTGGGGCGGGCTGCCGCTCCCGGCGCTCCTTCCGCTCCTTCCTCCGAGGCCTCGACCGCGCTCGCGGGAGATGCGGGGGAGGGCGCGGACGTGCGCGTCGCCGGAACCATCGCCGAGCGCGGCTGGAAGGTGGACGCGGAGCTGCGCCCCGGCCTCGTGACGGCCGTCGTCGGCCACAACGGCGCCGGAAAGTCCACGCTCGCCCAGGTGATCGCCGGGACCCTGCGTCTCGATCAGGGCAGCGCCCGCATCGGCGAGCGCGTCGTCGACGACGCCGCCACGTTCGTGCCCGCGCGCCGACGCGGCGTCGCCATGGTCTCCCAGGCCCCCCGCATCTTCACGCACATGAGCGTGCTGGCCAATGTCGCGTTCCCGCTGCGCGTGCGCGGGGTGGGGCGCGCCGAGGCACGGGCCGCCGCACTCGAGCAGCTGCGAGCCGTCGGCATTGACGACCTCGCGCACAAGCGCGCCTCCGACCTGTCCGGCGGCCAGGCCGCCCGCGTCGCGATCGCCCGCGCGCTGGTCTTCCGCCCCGAGGTCCTCATCCTCGACGAGCCCACGGCTGCCCTCGATGTCGAGGCCACCGCCCAGGTGTCCTCCGTCCTGCGCCAGCGCCTCACCGGCGCGGGAATCACGACCCTGCTCGTCTCGCACGACATCGCCGAGGTCCTGGCCCTCGCCTCCCACATGATCGTCATGGGGGACGGGCGCGTCGTCGAGGAGGGTGAACCCGCCCGCGTCCTCGCCTCGCCGCAGTCGGTGTTCGCCGCCCGCCTGGCCGGGCTTAACATCGTGGCCGGTCCCATTGCGATGCGCCCCGGCATGGTCGGCGTGAGCGTCGGAGAGGGCGAACTGTGGGCGGCCGACCTGTCCGGGTTTGACTCGGCTGACGCTGGTCGTGTCGACGTGGCGTCCGGCGATGCGGCCGATGATGTCGTTTCCGGCGGAAGCGGTCAGGGTGGCCGCGTCGCGCTTACCTTCCCGCCCGAGGCTGTGGCTCTCTCCCGCGAGGAATCCCACGCCTCGCCGCGGTCCGTCCTACCCGGTGTCGTCGCGGGCATCGACGTCGACGGCTCCCTTGTCAGCGTGCGCGTCGCGCTCGCGGAGGGCGTGTCAGTGACCTCCCGCGTGACAGCCTCCGCGTGGGCCGAGCTCGGCCTCGGCGTCGGTGATCGCCTCTGGGCGAGCGTCAAGGCCACCCAGGTCCGCGCGATCCGTATCGCGGCCGCCTCCTGAACGGCGCGTGTGCCTCGCACCTGCGGATACACGGGGTGGGACAGGCATGGCAGGCAGGTCAGTGTCGTGCGGGCGCGACGAGGCCGTGGCGGGGTTCTTGCCGATGGGTTGAATTTTGTCACGCTTCATATGTTGTAATTCTTTGTTTTCGCACGAGTGGGCGCGTGCTCAGTGTGGGGGATGCCACCCTCTATTTTGCCGGGTATTCAGCGGTTTTAGTCAGTGCGAGCCCGCTCATAGTGGACGCCTTTGACTCTGTGCTTTGGGTTTCCTAAGTTGTGGTGAGGACTCAGGAGGTACGTCATGACAACACAGGGTCACCACGAGGCCACGCGCCCCTATCAGCTCGGCATCGATGTCGGCTCGACGACGGTCAAGGCTGTCGTTTTGGATGGAAATCGCCGTCTTTTCTCCGACTACCGTCGACATAACGCCGACGTGCGCGCATCCCTGGGGGCCCTCCTCGCCGACGTCGAGCGTGCCCTGCCCGGCGCCCGCGTTCACGCGGCCATCACCGGCTCCGGCGGCCTGACGACCGCCCGCGCCATGGGAATCCCCTTCGTTCAGGAGGTCATCGCGGGCACCGAGGCCACCCAGCGCCTGCACCCCGAGGTCGACGTCGTCATCGAGCTGGGCGGCGAGGACGCCAAGCTCACCTACCTGCACCCCACCCCCGAGCAGCGCATGAACGGCACGTGCGCGGGCGGTACGGGCGCCTTTATCGACCAGATGGCGACGCTCCTGCACACGGACGCCTCCGGCCTCGGCGAGCTGGCGACCCGTCACACCCAGCTCTACCCGATCGCCTCGCGCTGCGGCGTCTTCGCCAAGTCCGACATCCAGCCCCTCATCAACCAGGGTGCCGCCCACGAGGACCTGGCCGCCTCCATCTTCAACGCCGTCGCCACCCAGACCATTGCGGGCCTGGCGTGCGGGCGCCCGATCCGAGGAACCGTCATGTTCCTCGGCGGCCCCCTGCACTTCCTGCCGGCCCTGCGCGAGGCCTACAAGGCCCTCCTGCCCAAGGCCGACGCCTTCGTCACCCCCGACGACGCCCAGCTCTACGTCGCGATCGGCGCCGCCCTCCTCGCGCAGAAGGAAGCCGCCAAGAAAGCGCGTCAGGCCGAGGAAGCGGGCGCGACCTCCGTCGAGACCCGCGGCGAGAAGCTCACGACCCTCATGGAGCGCCTCGCCGCCGCCCCGGTTCAGGTGGAGTCCCCGCGCATGGACCCGCTCTTCGCCACCCCCGAGGATCGCGAGGAGTTCATCGCCCGCCACAGCCTCGACGTCATCCCCAAGGCCAGCCTCGACGAGGCCGAGGGCCGCTGCTGGCTCGGCATCGACGCGGGTTCGACGACGATCAAGGCCGTCGTCATCGACTCCCAGGATCGCATCGTCTTCACCCACTACGCCTCCAACGAGGGCGACCCCGTGGCCGCGGCCGTCGACATCGTGCGCGCCGTGAGAAGCGCCCTGCCCGAGGGCTGCGAGATCGGCCGCTCGTGCGCGACCGGCTACGGCGAAGGCCTCGTCAAGGCCGCCCTCACCATGGACGAGGGCGAGATCGAGACGATGGCCCACTACCGGGCCGCCGAATTCATCTGCCCCGGCGTCACCTCCGTCATCGATATCGGCGGCCAGGACATGAAGTACCTGCGCATCCGCGACCACGCGGTGGACTCCATTTCCGTCAACGAGGCCTGCTCCTCGGGCTGCGGCTCCTTCCTGCAGACTTTCGCGCAGACGATGGGCACCGACGTGCGGTCCTTCGCGCGCATGGCGATGGAGTCCGAGTCCCCCGTGGACCTGGGGACGCGCTGCACGGTGTTCATGAATTCCTCCGTCAAGCAGGCGCAGAAGGAAGGCGCGGACGTGCGCGACATCAGCGCCGGCCTGTCCTACTCCGTCGTGCGTAACGCCCTCTACAAGGTCATTAAGCTCAAGGAGCCCTCGGACCTGGGCGAGCGCGTCGTCGTCCAGGGCGGAACCTTCCTCAATGACTCGGTGCTGCGCGCCTTCGAGCTGCTCACCGGCCGCGAGGTCGTGCGCCCCGACATCGCGGGCCTGATGGGCGCGTACGGCGCCGCCCTGACCGCGCGCATGCACGACACGGGGGAGGGGACCTCGTCCCTGGCCACGATCGAGGCCCTCGAGGGCTTCGCCGTCGACACCACGCGCAAGACCTGCCGCCTGTGCCAGAACCACTGCCAGATGACGATCTCGACGTTCTCCAACGGCGAGCGCCACGTGTCGGGCAACCGCTGCGAGCGCGGCGCCTCCCTGGAGCGCGTGCCCAAGAAGTCGGAGCTGCCCAACCTCTACGACTGGAAGTACAAGCGGATCTTCGGATACCGCCGCCTCACCGAAAAGAAGGCCTTCCGTGGCGACATCGGTATCCCGCGCGTGCTCGGCATGTACGAGAACTACCCGTTCTGGTTCACGATGCTCACCGCGCTCGGCTTCCGCGTCATGATCTCGGGGCGCTCCAACCACGACCTCTTCGAAACCGGCATGGAGTCCATCCCCTCGGAGAACGTGTGCTACCCGGCCAAGCTCGTCCACGGGCACATCGAGTCCCTCCTGGACAAGGGCATCACGACGATCTTCTACCCCTGCGTCGACTTCGAGCAGAAGCTCACCGAGTCGGAAAACTCCTACAACTGCCCCATCGTGGCGACCTACCCCGAGGTCATCCGCAACAACATGGAGCGTCTCCTGGAGCCCGGCACGAAGTTCATCAGCCCCTTCGTGAACTTCGGTAACCGCGAGTACCTGCCCGCCCACCTGTCCAAGACCTTCAAGGAATACGGCTACGACATCCCGGTCGAGGAGATGAAGGCCGCCCTGGACAAGGCGTGGGAGGAGGACGCCGCCGTCAAGGCCGAGATCCGCGCGAAGGGCGTCGAAACCATCGAGTGGATGCGTGAGCACGGCGTGCGCGGCATCGTGCTGGCGGGCCGCCCCTACCACCTCGACCCCGAGATCAACCACGGCATCCCCGAGGTCATCGTCGGCCTGGGCATGGCCGTTCTCACCGAGGATTCCATCATCGACGCGCGCCTCGAGCGCCCCCTGCGTGTCCTTGACCAGTGGTCCTACCACTCGCGCCTCTACGAGGCCGCCGCCCGCGTCGGCGACGAGCCGGACCTCGAGATGGTCCAGCTCAACTCCTTCGGCTGCGGCGTCGACGCGATCACCGCCGACCAGGTCCAGGAGATCCTTGAGGGCCGCGGCGACGTGCACACCGTCCTCAAGATCGACGAGGTCTCCAACCTGGGTGCCGCGAAGATCCGCCTGCGTTCCCTCGACGCGGCGATCACTGAGCGCGCCACCCTCGCCTCGACGATCGACGAGGCCGGGGCCGGGGACGGCACGGATGGCGCGGAACTGGCCCCCGCCTCGTCCGTGGGACTCGTGTCGGGTTCCGTCGACACCGCCACCCTGCGCGACCCCTCCGGGGACGCCGCCCGCGAGGAGCAGGCCGGTCACATCAAGCCGCGCACAGCCTTCACCGAGGAGATGCGCGAGGCCGGCTACGAGATCCTGGCCCCCCAGATGTCCCCGATCCACTTCCGCTTCCTCACCCCGCTGTTCGCGACCGCGGGCCTGAAGGTGCGCGTCCTGGAGCACACGAGCCGCACCTCCATGGAAGTCGGCCTGAAGTACGTCAACAACGACTCGTGCTACCCGGCGATCGTCGTCATCGGTCAGCTCCTCGACGAGTTCATCTCCGGGCGCGCGGACCCCGACCGCACCGCCGTCGGCATCACGCAGACGGGCGGTATGTGCCGCGCCAGCAACTACGCGGCCCTGCTGCGTAAGGGCCTGCGCGACGCCGGATACCCGCAGGTGCCCGTCATCGCGCTGTCCGTCCAGGGCATCGAGGACAACCCCGGCTTCCACCTGGGGATCCCCCACATCCACAAGGCGATCCAGGCGTTCGTCATCGGCGATGCCATCCAGTCGATGCTGCTGCGCGTGCGCCCCTACGAGGCCACGCCCGGCTCCGCGATGGAGCTGTACCGCACGTGGGACGGCTACGTGCAGGAGTGGATCACGTCGGGCCGCGTGACGGCCCTCGGCGGGCGCGTCTCCTACGGGAAGATCATCCGCGAGTGCGTGCGTGCCTTCGACGCCCTGCCCCTGCGCGACATTCCGCGTAAGCCGCGCGTCGGCCTGGTCGGCGAGATCCTCGTGAAGTTCCACCCCGACGCCAACAACCACGCCGTCGACGTCATCGAGGCCGAGGGCTGCGAGGCCGAACTGCCCGGCCTCATGCAGTTCTTCCACAACTCCGTGGCGACCGCCGCGTGGGACAAGGAGAACCTGGGCATTGACGGCAAGCAGCGCTACATCATGCCGATTGTTTTGTGGGCGCTTAAGAAGTACGAGAAGCCCGTGCACCGCGCGTTTGCGGCCACGAACGGTAAGTTCGAGCCGCACCGGCCCATCGAAGAGATGATCGAGCGTTCCCAGGACATCGCGCGCCTGGGCAACCAGGCCGGCGAAGGCTGGTACCTGACCGCCGAAATGGTCGACATGATCGAACACGGCTGCCCGAACATCATCTGCGCCCAGCCGTTTGCGTGCCTGCCCAACCACGTCGTCGGCAAGGGCATGTTCCGCGCGCTGCGCACCCGCTACCCCGAGGCAAACATCGTGGCCGTCGACTACGACCCGGGCGCCTCCGAGGTGAACCAGCTCAACCGCATCAAGCTGATGCTCGCCACCGCCCTGCAGGACCCCCAGGCGCACGACGGCGACGTTCTGCAGCTGGTCGACGTCGAAGAGCCGACGTCGTGCGGCGGGTCCGGCTCCGTCATGCTCGGCATGCCGACCATCCCGACGAGGCGCGCGGCCTTCCGCTGACCCAGCCGTGACACCGAGAGGGGGACGGAGCTCGCAGGCTCCGTCCCCCTCGTGCGCACTGTCCCCGGCCGCGTCTAAGGCGCGGTCATGACCCCGCGCCCGATCTCAAACCCGGCCGGCGCCCAGCCTGTCCCATACGACAGGCGCACCGACACCTCGCGCACGCCCGAGGCCGGCCACTCCACCGGGAGGAACCCCGTCTCGCCGGGCGCGACGTCCAGGAACGCCGGGAACTCCCAGGTCGGTTGCCCATCCTCGATCACCCGACACAGGAACTCCAGGTCGGCCGTCGACGTAAACGTCATGTGGTTACGCACCGTCACCCCCGAATACGAGGGAGCAACGGAGACAGGCGTGTAGTGCAGCTCCTCCCTGCGTACCTCGGCGAGGTCCGGGAAGTCGCCGCCCGCGTACACCGGGCGCGTCGAGTCCAGCGCTAGGGCCGCGTGGACCTCCTCGTCAATCTCGCCCACGTTCCACGCTATGACGCTCGGGTGCGCCCGATCCCTGCGGATCGCCGCCTCGATCGCCTCGTCGCGCGCGATTCCAGGCTCGTACATCGTGGAGGGCCGGTTAATGATGTACAGGCCGTACAGGTCCGCCAATTCGTAGAAGCGCGCGTGCGCGGGCCCCTGCTCGATCACAACAGTGTTCACTCCGTGGCGCTTACACCACACGATGTCATCGAGCATGTCCTGCAGGCCCACCGCGAGCCCGGTGCGCCCGTCGCACTCGTTGCGGCGCACACCTTGCAACACCAGAGGGCGCCCGCCCAGGTGGACCCCCTGCGGCGCGGCTGCCAAGTCGCGGAAGCCAACATACAAGGCAACCGTGTCTTGCGTGCCCGCCTCCTCGTCGCTCACCGTCACGACGAGCGCGTACAAGGCAGGCTCCTCCGCACTCCACGGAAGCACGTCCAATCCGCTCGCCTCCAGCACCTCGCCGGCGGGCGCGCTCGCGGACCATATCTCCTGCTGCTCCGCTTCACCAAGCAGTGCCGCGCGCACGCTCGAGTTGTTTGACTCCGCCGAGGCCTCGATGCGCAGCCGCAGGCTCCCATTCCTGCCATCGTGCGAGGCCTGGGGGATCAGGTCGACAATGTGCGCGGCTGGGCGCGCCTCCAGCGACACCTCGCGGAACAGGCCGTGGCAGCACGCCGGAGAATCCATGAGAAGCACGGCGATCGCGTGAGTGTGCGTCGGCTGCAGCGCGTCCGTCACGTCGAAGGCGGTGGGGATGAAACCGTCCGCGCAAAAGCCCACGAACGTTCCGTCGACCCACGCGTACAGGGGACCCGTGAAACCACCGAAGGTCAGCGTCATGGTCCAGCCGCGCTCTGCCGCGTCCTTGAGGGGCGCGTCAAGGATGAACTCACGGCGCAGGATCGAGGCGCGCACCCGGTCCGGGCCCCCCTCCTCGTCCAGCCTGCGGGCCTCTTCCTCTCGGCGCACCCATGCGCCGTCCATCTCCAGCACGCCGGGCACCGACGTCGCCTCGAAATCACGCTGAAGGGGAGTGCGCTTGATCAACTCGGCGGGAGTGCCAGATACACCCGTGACCTGCCAGGTGCTGGACAGCATTTGAAGTGGCCTGCGCGACCTCCACGTCGAGTGCACCGTCAGGCGGTTCACCGACGCCCCCGGGTCCCGCAGCCATGCAACGTCTGGTTCCGGGATGTGTTTCATGTAATTAAAGTACCATTTAATCATTAGTCATGAAATGGCAATATATCTGAAATGTGCGCAAATGTGCCTTGACATGCAGAATTTCTACGGGTGACAAGTGGGATGGCGACCACATTCTGGGATTTATGGTCACGCGGATGGGCAAAATTACCGTTCCGGGGAGGTGCGGTTTGGGTATAACGAACCCCGGCCTCGTCCCTGAGAGAAGGAACGAGGCCGGGGCTGATGCGTGACGCGAGGCCGTGCCCCGCTGACGACGCGCTTACTTCGAGGCGGACTCGCGATCCGCGTCGCGCGTGATCTTACGGGCGAAGCCGTAGAGCAGCCACGTCGCACCCGCGAAGAACGCGATGCCGAGCACGTTCGCGACGGGGGTGTAGCCGTCGCCGATGAACGGCAGCGCCAGCGGGGAATCCGACCCCGTCGCGCCCGCGATGCCCGCGTAGATGACGCCGAACAGGGACTCGCCCACGATCAGGCCCGTCGCAGCCAGCGTGCCGAAACGCTTCGCGCGCTCCGCGTCCGCTTGCTTGGAAGCCCACCTGTTGTACAGGAAGCCAATCAGGCCGCCGATCGGGATCAGGATCGTGAGGGAAACAGGCAGGTAAATACCCATGCCGACCGCGAGCGGAGGCAGGGCCAGCTTGCCCTTCGTGGCGGGGCGCAGGACCTCGTCGATGATGATGACGACAACGCCGATCGCCGCGCCAATACCCAGGAGCTTCCAGTCGATGCCGCCGCCGAGGACGCCCTTCGCGAGCGAAGAAATCAGCGAGGCCTGCGGAGCTGCCAGCGCATCCGGGCCAGCGCCCGGCGCACCCTGGAAGCCGAAGGAGTTCTGCATGAGCTCCAGGACCGGAGGAATGATCAGCGAGCCGAAGACAACACCGATGACCAGGGCGACCTGCTGCTTCCACGGGGTCGCGCCCACCAGCTGGCCGGTCTTGAGGTCCTGCAGGTTATCGTTCGCGATGGTCGCGATGCAGAACACGATCGCGGACGTGAACAGTGTGTAGGCGATGAGCGCCGTGTTCTCCTCCGTGGTCGAACCGCGGCCGTGTACCGCGAGGATAACAACCGCCGTGATGACGACGACCAGCAGGCCGACGCCCGACACCGGCGAGTTCGACGAACCGATGAGGCCCGCCATGTAACCGCAGACGGCCGCGACCAGCAGGCCCGCGAGCAGGATGAAGAGAACCGACACGGCAATCAGGACCGCCGTGTTGTGCTCGATCTGCGTGCCGCGCATGAACCACCACAGCAGGCCCGCGATCGGAACCATCGCCACGAAGATAGAAACGATGACCCACTTGCCGGGGATGTCCTGCTCGGTGCGGTCCACCTGCGCGCCGTCCTCCTTGGTGCCGCGCGAGGCGCGCAGCGACTCGGACATGCCGCGGGCGATCGGGCCCATGATCTTGATGAGCGTCCAGATGGCGGCGACCGCCATGACGCCCGCGCCGATGAAGCGCACGTCCGACTTGAACACCGTGGACAGGGCCGAGGTCAGGTCATCCGCGCCCTCCAGCTGGCCGTTCGCGTACAGGGGCAGCAGAACGCCGTAGGAGGTGATCATGCCGATCAGCATTGCGATGCCGACCGTCATGCCGACCAGGTGGCCCACGCCGATCAGAGCGAGAGACAGGGAGGTGGAAATCATCGTGCCCGTCGAGCCGATCTTGAAGGCCGTGCCAACCTCGGAGGCGACGACCTTCATGTAGCCCAGAAGCGCCATCACGGCCGAGGCCAGTGCGCCCCAGGTGATTGCCAGGAGGCCGCGCTTGTTGTCCTCGCCCGCATCCTGAGCGTCGCCGACCTTCAGGATCTCAGCGCCTGCCACGCCCTCGGGGTAGGGCAGGTCCGAGCCCGTCACGAGCGCGCGACGCAGGGGAATCGAGTACATGACGCCCAGCGAACCGCCGACCGCGCACACGAACATGGTCTGCCAGTAGGGGAAACCGCTCCACCAACCGACGATCACGAGGCCGGGGAGGACGAAGATGACCGCCGACAGCGTGCCCGCCGCCGACGCGATCGTCTGGACGATGTTGTTCTCCTGGACAGTGTGATCGCCCCAGAAGCGCAGAACCGCCATCGAAATGACGGCCGCCGGAATCGACGTTGCGAACGTCAAGCCGACCTTCAGACCCAGATACACGTTCGCAGCAGTGAACACCAGCGTGATAATGCCGCCGATGATGATGCCACGCAGGGTCAATTCTTTGAGCGACGTTTGCTTCGCCGCAGTTGGCGCAGACACGAAAAATCCTTTCGCTGCGTTGAGTAGATACCCTGCAAGAGTAGAGCATGTATGCACGCCCGTGAATGGTATGCGGTCGCTTAATCTCGTTTTCAATCAATCTAAACGGTGAGGTTGTGTCCGTTTCATGTGCGGTGTGTGATCCTGTGGCTGTGTGGCTCTGGTTGTCGGTTGTGGTGTGGCCCGGCTTCTGGACTGCTGTGTGGCCCTGCTTTCAGGCTGCGGTGTGGCCCTGCTCCCAGCACGCCCGGTCGATTTGCGCGCGCGGGGGGAGGGTGTAGTAGAGTATCCGGGTAAGGTAGCGTGTCCGAGCGGCCGAAGGTGCAGCACTCGAAATGCTGTGTGGTGTCACAGCCACCCTGGGTTCAAATCCCAGCGCTACCGCCACCGCCGCCCGGCCCCAATGGGGCCGGGCGGTTTTGTTATGCCGACGCGGCGTGCGTGGGTTGCTTGTGACGCCGCTGGTGGGCCGGGCTGCTTTGTGTGCCCGTGGGCGGCGGCCCGCCCGCAGTGCCTTGTTTGTGGCCCCGCTGGTGTTCCGGGCGCCGGAGGGCCCGGCTGTGGGGCCGGGCTGCTTGGTGTGCCCGTGGGCGGCGGCCCGCCCGCGAGCCGTCCGCGCCGCGAGCTTCGCTCGGCGCGTCGCCTCGAAGCCCGGCCAGGCCCCGCCACCGCCCACGGGCACCGCAGCCAGGCCCCTCACGGCCCTCCGGCGCCCTTCACACCGGTGGGACCTGGTGTGTTGACGTGTGGCTTGGCGCGTCGGCTCGTTGTCCGGGCAGGCCCCGACGCCGCCCGCGGGCACCGCAGCCTGTCTCCTACTTGAACCCCATCTCTGGCAGCCAACCCTAACGCACATCATTTCTGCGCCCACACCCAATTTCGCATGCAATTCCCCCACACCCCTTTCAAATTCGAGTAGTGTCCCGCATAGTGGTGTAACCGTGTGGTGGTCGGCCCGTTTGATATGGGTGCGGTCACCGTGTGATCCTTCGAGAAAGCTCTCTACTTCTGACTCGAAATGATTTGGAGGCACAACGATGACCGCTCCTCATATTATCGACCCTGCTGGCCTGCTTGGCGAGGCGTTATCCCAGGCGTCCCCGGATTTGATGCGTTCCCTGCTCCAGCACGTGATTAACGCGTTGTTATCAGCGGACGCTGACACCGTGTGCGGGGCCCAGTGGGGCCAACAAGACCCGCAGCGTCAGACCAGGCGCAATGGGTATCGCTACCGGCCCCTGGACACCAGGGTCGGCACCATTGACGTGGCGATCCCCAAGCTGCGCTCAGGAACCTACTTTCCAGAGTGGTTGTTGCAGCGCCGCAAACGCTCCGAAAGCGCCTTGATCACAGTGGTCGCTGACTGTTACTTAGCGGGAGTATCCACGCGCCGCATGGACAAGCTCGTCAAAACCCTGGGGATCACAGGACTGTCCAAGTCCCAGGTCTCACGCATGGCAGCCGACCTGGACGAACACGTGGACGAGTTCCGCCATCGCCCCCTCCACGACGCTGGGCCTTTCACGTTCGTCGCCGCTGACGCACTGACCATGAAAGTGCGCGAAGGAGGGCGCGTCGTCTCGTGCGCGGTCCTAGTTGCCACCGGAGTCAACAATGACGGACACCGCGAAGTACTGGGGGTGCGCGTATCCACCAGCGAGACCGGTCCAGCCTGGAATGAGTTCTTCGCTGACCTAGTCGCCCGAGGCCTGACCGGCGTGCGCCTGGTCACCAGCGACGCCCATCTGGGCCTAGTTGAGGCCATCGCCGCCAACCTGCCCGGAGCCGCCTGGCAACGATGCCGCACCCACTACGCCGCGAATCTCATGTCCGTCACCCCCAAAGCGCTATGGCCCGCCGTCAAAGCAATGCTGCACTCGGTGTACGACCAGCCCGACGCCGCCTCAGTCAACGCTCAATACGACCGGCTCTTGGACTACGTGAACGACAAGCTCCCCGCCGTGTGTGACCACCTCGATCAAGCCAGGGCAGACGTCCTCGCGTTCGCATCCTTCCCCACCGGGGTATGGACCCAGATCTGGTCCAACAACCCCAATGAGCGCCTCAACCGCGAAATCCGCCGACGCACCGACTCCGTGGGGATCTTCCCCAACCGCCAGGCCATCATCCGCCTGGTCGGAGCCGTCCTCGCCGAACAAAACGACGAATGGGCAGAAGGCCGACGCTACCTCAGCCTCGACATCCTCACCAAATCACGACTCACACCCCAACCCACCCAACAGGAGGAACCCACACTCCAACTCAGCGCATAACCCACCCCGAAGGACACAAAACGATTACACCACTCCACAGGACTTGACCGGGGCGGTTTTTCTTTCACCCCAGCTCCATCCCGACCCACAGGCGGGACACAACTCACCCTGCTCGGCTCTATCAGCGCACACGCGCGAAACAGTTCGCCCAGCGTCCTCTATTTCTGCTGCGGTGTGCGAAAAAGTTCGCCCTGCAAGCCCAAACGTGCGAAAAACGCTGTTTTCAGGCGTGCTGGGCGAGTTTTTTCGCGGAGATGTCGCTGGAGGGGCCGTGTCGGGCGAGTTTTTTCGCGCCGTGGGACTGGCAGCTGGGCCCATCTACTGGCACCCCCGCTGATGCACGGCTAAACCCCATTGGTGGCGTGGTGGGCAGCCTGCCCGCACAGTCACCCACCGGGTTAACGCGCGCAGGATGCGTTCACAGAAGCAGGTCCTGACGGGCTCGCAGGCCTCCCGCCGCCTTCCAGATGCTCAGTGATACAACGAGAGGCGGGACCCCGAAGGATCCCGCCTCTCGTTGTGTGCGGTGGCCGGGCAGTTAGTGCCCGAGCCTCAGCTCAGAAACAACGGCCGCGGCGTCAGCGCGAACGCTCAGTTCTTCCACCAGCCCTTGACGGTGTCGACCGCGTCGGACAGCGCGGAGTGGGATTACGAGAACCTGGGGATCGACGGTAAACAGCGCAAGATCATGCCAATGGCTCTGTGGCTGCTCAAGAAGTATGAAATCCCAGTTCACAAGGCCTTCGAAGAGACAAATGGGAAGTTTGAAGCCCATCGCGACATCGAAGAGATGATCTCGCGCTCAGAGGACATCGCGCGCCTTGGGAACCAGGCCGGTGAAGGCTGGTACTTGACGGCCGAGATGGTCGACATGATCGAACATGGATGCCCGAATATCATCTGCGCACAGCCATTTGCATGCCTACCGAACCACATCGTTGGAAAGGGCATGTTCCGCGCGCTGCGCAACCGTTACCCGCAAGCAAACATTGTCGCGGTCGACTACGATCCGGGTGCCTCGGAAGTCAATCAGCTCAACCGAATCAAGCTGATGCTGGCAACCGCTGTCCAACAGCACAATGCCGCCGAGCGTGATGGTGAAGAAGATGGCGTGCTGCAGTTGGTCGGGATCGATTTTGATTCTGAAGACCTGGGCGGCGAGGCCGTCGCTGGTGCCTCCAGTGGTGGTTGCGGGTGTGGATCCGGTGGTGGTTCTTCTGATGGCGAGGGACACCGCGTGGTCGGCTTGGGCATGCCTGCAATTCCGCCGAGGCGGGGTGCTGCTTTCCGCTGAGTTCAGCTTGCTCCTTCCTGGCGGAGTATCCTCAGGAATAACCGTGTTTAAGTAGCGGATATTTTGTGAAACGGAAGGGTAACAATGCGCCTCTCAGCACTGGAACAGGTTCCGCTTTTTGACGGATCGACTCCGCATCAGGCACTGGAAGACATGGTGTCCTTGGCTCGCGGACTAGAAGAGATGGGTTTCCATCGCTTCTGGATCGCAGAGCACCACAACACACCGGTCTTTATGTCGTCCGCTCCCGAGCTGGTGATGACTCACCTTCTGGACCGAACCTCGCGTATTCGCATTGGTTCGGGTGGCGTGATGGCTATGCATCAGGGCAGCTTACAGATGGCAGAAAAGTTCTTCACTCTGGCCACCTTGTTCCCCGGACGCGTCGACATGGGATTGGGACGAGCCCCCGGCGGTGACATGATCTCCGCCCGCGCGCTCAATCAGGGCACAACAATTGATCCTGGTGCGATCAATGCTCTGATCGATGAAACTTTGGCTTTCATGCGAGGGACTTTGCCGGAGGGGCACCCCTACGCCTCGGTGGATGTCTACCCGCATCCCGATGAACTTCCCGAACTGTGGTTGCTGGGGTCTTCAGGCCAGAGCGCGGCCTGGGCGGGGACTCGAAACATGAACTACGCCTACGCGCAGTTCTTTAGCGGCCAGCAACAGCCCGAGGTCATGGACCACTACCGCGCACACCTGCCCGAAAATCTGGGTGAAGGTGAAGGACAGACGCTTTCCGCGCTCGCGGTGAGCGCTGCAGAAACTGAAGCGGAAGCCCTAGAACAAGCACTTCCCGCATTGAGCTTCCGCATGTGTTTACGACTGGGACGCCCCGTGCGGTTCCAGCGACCCGAGCAGATGAGCGCCGAAGACCGAGAAGACGCACTGCGATGGGCACAGCGCGATCGCTCGATCATCATCGGCACCTACGACCAGGTTGCTCAAACGATTGCGAACTTTGCGCGTAACCACCGCGTCGATGAAGTCATGCTGATCAGCTACATCGCTGATGTTCCACAAAAGCTTGCACAATACCGAGAGCTCCAGACACGTCTGAGCTCAAGCCTTTGAGCAGCTGGTCACTCCATCAGTGGATAGAGTTGTGGCCCCGGCCTTCAGGCGGGGGCCACAACCTTTAAAACAAACAAGCAGTGATCACAGGGCTGCTGCGAAACGCTCTGCGACGTTCTCCCAGTTCACCAGGTTCCACCAGGCCTTGACGTAGTCGGCCTTGACGTTGAGGTAGTCCAGGTAGAAGGCGTGCTCCCACATGTCGATCATGAGCAGCGGCACGGTTGCGACCGGGATGTTGCCCTGCTGGTCGGTCATCTGGTAGGTCACGAGGCGCTTGCCGACGGTGTCCCACGCGAGGACGGCCCAGCCGGAGCCCTGCAGGCCCAGGGCAGCGGCGGCGAACTGAGCCTGGAAGGACTCGAAGGAGCCGAAGAACTCGTCGATGGCGGCACCGAGCTCGCCCTCGGGGCGCGAGGCGCCCTCGCCGGTCATGTTGGTCCAGAAGATGGAGTGGTTGGTGTGGCCGCCCAGGTTGAAGGCCAGGTTCTTCTCCCACAGGTTGATGGCGGCGAAGTCGCCGGCCTCGCGCGCGGCGGCCAGCTTCTCGAGGGCGGCGTTCGCGCCGGCCACGTAGTTGGCGTGGTGCTTGTCGTGGTGCAGCTCCATGATGCGCCCGGAGATGTGGGGCTCGAGGGCGGAGTAGTCGTAGGGCAGGTCGGGCAGGGTGTAGACGGTCATGATGCTCCTTTGGGGCGTCGTGCGCGATTTGCTGATGACACTAGCGTAGTCCTTTAGTCCCATATTGCGAAGGGGTTGTGTGTCACCTTTCGCGCAGTGCGATCAACGACGAGGCCGGGGCTCGGTCACCCGACCACGCCCCGGCCTCGTGAAACGAAAGAAATCAGGCCTTGGCGTGCAAGCGGCGCACGAGCGCGGAAGCCCCGACGACGATCCACGCGATGAGGGAGCCCAGGATGACGCCGAAGATGCCGGACAGGAGGGTTTCAACCAGCCAGGTCACGAAGCCGCCGGCCGATGCGACCGCGTGCTCGGCGGCTTCGAGGACGTGGTGGAAGACGGGCACGCCGACCTCGGCGAGGTTGGCGATGACCAGGTGGCCGCCGACCCACAGCATGGCGACCGTGCCGACGACACCGATGACGCTGAAGATGTGCGGCATGACGCGCACGATCGTGCGGCCGACGTTGTCGACGGGTCCGGGGCGGTTGTCCTTGGGGTCCAGTGCGCCGCGAGCCAGACGCGCCCCGAAATCGTCGGCCTTCACGAGCAGTGCGACGAGGCCGTACACGAAGAAGGTCATGAAGAAGGCGACACCGATGAGGACGGCCACGCGCATGGTGCCGGTCTCGTTGGACAGGCCGGCCATGGACACGAGCATGATTTCGGCGCTGAGGATCAGATCGGTGCGGGTCGCGGAAGAGACGATTCCCTTCTCGAGCTCCTCGGGGGAGGCCGCGCCGCCCTCCTCGTACTCCTCGTGGTGGCCGGGCAGCCAGCCGAGCTTCTCGAGGACCTTCTCGCCACCCTCGAAGCATAGGTACGCGCCGCCCACGACCAGTAGGAACGGCAGAACCTGAGGGGCCAGCCATGTGAGGAGGAGGGCGATCGGCAGGATGATGAAGAGCTTGTTGATGAGGGAGCCACGCGCGATCTTCGCGATAATCGGCAGCTCGCGCGACGGGCTCAGGCCCGACACGTACTGGGGGGTGACGGCCGTGTCGTCGATGACGACGCCGACCGCCTTCGAGGAGGCTTTGACGGCGTTTGCCGCGACGTCGTCGATTGACGAGGCCGTGACCTTCGCGAGGGTCGCGATATCGTCGAGCAACGCGACAAGTCCACCGGACATCGGGTTTCCTCCTCTGAGCCGGGCGTGAGGCTTCTGGTTGGGTACCCGCGCATTGTACGCGTGGGGATAGGCTTGAGTCATGACGACTTCCGTACCCGTCCCCGCCCTCGATCGTGACCTCATCGCGCGCCTGCGCTTCGACGTGATTGCTTCGGCGTGGACTGTTGAGAATCTTCAGAATCTGCTCAGCCAGGGCGCGATGTCGGCGCTGATGCGCGACTCGCGTCTGCCCGCGCTCGTGGAGCTTGTGGGGTCTTCCGATCCCGCCGCGGTCCTCACGCGTTTCTTTATCCTGGGCCAGCCGGAGCGCGCCTCGGCCCTGAGTGAGGCGCTCCCGACCTTGGGCGCGGAGGGCTTGGAGTCCCTCGGCCTTGCAGCCACCATCGACGAGGCCGAGGCCGCCTCCGCTCTCACGGCGTCCCGCGCGTGTGGTGCGCCCGCGCGCGAGTCTGCGGACAAGCGCGAGGAGGAAGCCTCGGCCCCGAAGGCGCCGAGCCTGCCGACCATGCGTGATCCCGACGAGGACGCGCCCGAACCCGAGGTCGCGGAAGACCCGTGGATGCGTGCGCTTTTCGACCTGCGTCCCCACGCTGCGACCCTGCCGGGTGGCGACCACGAGTGGTGGGTGGCCTCGGACTTGGGGGAGGTGCAGACCGGCAAGCCGCTGGCCGACGACCATGTGCTCGGGATTGGTGGCGCGACCCTGACGCTGCTGGAGATGACGGTGCGCGAGCAGGTCGACTCGGCACTCGACGTGGGTTGTGGTTGCGGCATTCAGGCCCTCTACCTGGCCACGCACGCCGAGCGCGTGGTGGCGACCGACCTGTCGGCGCGCGCGTGCGCGATCACCCAGTTCAACGCGGCCCTCAACGAGGCCGTCATCGACGTGCGCGAGGGCTCCCTCTTTGAGCCCGTCGAGGGTGAGACCTTTGACCTCATTGTCACGAACCCGCCCTTCGTGATCACCCCGGATTCGGTGCGCGGCGCGGCCGGGCTGCTCGAGTACCGCGACGGCGGCATGGATCGCGACAACCTGATCCGCGCGGTCCTGCGCGGCGCGCCCGCGTGCATGAACGAGGGCGGCACCCTGCAGATGCTCGCCAACTGGGAGATCCCCGCCGACCGTAACCCGGACACGCAGTGGTCGTGGCGCGTGGATTCGTGGCTTGAGGGCCTGCCGGTGGATGCGTGGGTCGTCCAGCGCGACGTGCTCGATCCGGCGCGCTACGTGGACATGTGGATCCGCGACTCGGGCGGCCAGCTGATGGAGCGCGCCGACTACGAGCGCGCCTTCACCTCGTGGCTGGCCGACTTCCGCCGCGCGGGCACGGGTGCGATCGGCATGGGTTTTGTGGCGCTGCGCAGACTCGACGAGGCCGAGGCCGCCTCGGGCGGCAAGCGCGCCTACGACCTGTCCCTCGATGGGCACGCCCCGCGCGGGCGCGACGTCGCGTGGGCGCTGGCCTCGCTGCGTGCCCCGGAGCTGTGGGACACCGCGCTGAGGCGCGCCTCGGACGTGCGCGAGGAGCGCCACTACGTGCCGGGCAGCCCTGACCCGGAGCTGATCATCATGCATCAGGGTGGGGGACTGGGCCGTTCTGTGCCGGTGTCGTCGGCTGTGTCGGCGGTGGTCGGCGCTTCGGACGGTGAGCTGACGGTCGGCCAGATCGCGGCGGCGGTCGCGATGCTCACGTCCGTTGAAGCCGATGATGTGCGCGCCGAGGTCGAGGCACCCCTGCGCGACCTGATCCGCTGGGGATTCCTGACGTACTGAGCGTTGTTGTGTGCGTGGGCGCCGCGGCTGCAGGGGCAGCCGCGGCGCTTGGCGTGAGAGCGTTGTTACTCGTCTTTCGGGGTGGAATCAGCCCGGGCCTTGTGAATGTTTACTGGCCGTACTGGAAGCGGCAGGAAATGATCCAGAGGGCTTTGCCGTCGTCGCTGATCTGGTAGATCAGGCGGTGCCGTGAGTCGATCCGGCGCGACCAGTACCCCGAGAACTCGTAGCGAAGAGGCTCAGGCTTGCCGATCCCCTCGTTCCCGTTGCGCTGGATGTCCTTGATGAGGGCGTTGATGCGCTTGAGCGTCTTGCGATCCTCGAACTGCCACCAGACGTAGTCATTCCAGGCTTCCTCGTCCCATGTGATGTGCATGATCAGTCCTCGTCGAGCTCAATGAGGTCATGGACGACGCCCTCGCCAGCGCGGTGACGCGCGATCGAATCGCGCAGGTGGCGGGCGTTCGCGGGGGACTGCATGAGATAGACGGTCTCCATGAGGGACTCGTACTCGTCGAGGGCGATGATGACGGCGCTTTCGTGGCCCTGTCGGGTGATGACGATTTCCTCGCGGTCGTTGACGACCTGGTCGAGGACCTCGGCGTAGCGTGCGCGCGACTCGGTGTAGGTCATGGTCTTCATGGGTGCTCCTCTGCTCGCCTATGTACAGAACATTGTACATGAGGTGAGGGTGTGTGTCTCCAGCCGGATGGCGATGCGCGGGGGTAACGCCTCCGTGCGGGGCCAGGTACTGCGGAACTGCTGGCGCGGGGCCTGCTACTGCGGCGGCCTGCATCGTCGCGCCCTTCATCTGGGAAGGAGCAGGCTGCGCGTTCTGGATAGGAAAAGCCGATCTGGATAGGAAGCGCTGATCTGGATAGGTTATTTTCCTATCCGCAACGTCATAACCTATCCAGTTCGTGGTTTCCTATCCACTTCGTGGCCGCCCGTGTACGCGCGCAAACCCGATCATGCGCACGTGGGCCCGATGATGTGTACGTGGGCCCTTTCACCCGCACGTGGGCCTGATGATGTGCGCGTGGGCAGCGCCGCCCACGCGCAAGTCATGCGGTTTACGTGCGTATCGAGGGGTTAATGTGCAGTCGTTAGTGGCCGCGGTGGCGAGCCTTTGCTTTCAGGCGGGCGAGTTGGCGTTTCTCTTCAGCTTTCTCTCGCTTCTTCTGTCTGGTCGTGGAAGCTCGTTCTCGTGCCGTGCGTTCGCGTTCTGCTTGAATCGCTGCCTGTGAAGCAGTGGAAGGAAGCGCGCGGCGAGCGAGGCGGGATGCTTGGCGCTGTGCGCGCTTGGGGTTGTGGTGCGTCGCCTGGCGTTGGGCCATATCGGAAGCCCAAGCGGCCTCGTCGAGGCGGGATAAGAGCGCATTGGCGTGAGTGAGGAGGAACTCGTAGAACTCCGCGTCTGAGGGCTGTGCGCCGAACATGATTCGAACGGCACGAACACGGTCGGCCTCGTGGCGCTCAATGACGCCGATCCAGAACTGGCCATCGAAATATAGTGTGGACTCCGTCTTCATTACTCGTCTCCAGGTACACCACGGTGGACCCGATGACGCTGGATTCTGCTCGGGGCAGCGACGGATGCGAGGCATCGTCCAGACTTCCTACTGGACTGTGCGGTTCGCGTATCAGGACTGACGACTCATTCTACGTCCTGTGCGCGGAGGCATCGCTACTGGACGATCGGCTTGCCGCCGATGGACATGGGGGCGCGGGTGCGTGCGTGCACGTCCAGGTCCTGCTCCCACGCCGACGCGTAGCGCCACGCCGAGGGCGCCAGCAGTCGCAGCGCGCCCATGTCGGCGAGCGCATCGAGCAGCAGGAAACGGGTCGTCGGGTAGGGGGCGTCCCACGGGATCGCCGTCCACAGGCCCGACGCGCCGAGGAGGAACTCGCCTCGGTTACGGTCATGCAGGTCGTTGGCCGCGGTCTGCACGTCTCCCTCGGCGGCCCACAGCCAGCGGGTCGTGCGGTAGGCCTCCCAGGCCTCGTCCCACGAGGAATACGAGTGCTGTAGCGCGCGGTTGATGAGAGCGAAGGTATCCCAGGCCTCGTCCTCACTGAGCCAGCCGAGGCCCGCGCCCGCGCGCGTCAGATTCGCCGCGCGCAGGAAATCCCACGCGGCGAAATCCAGGGTCTGAATGCCGCGGTCGTTGTCCAAGAAACGGCGGATACGCCAGCGGCTCTCCCAGTCCTCCATCGACGAGTCGGCCGTCTTGCTCAGGCGCGCGATCTCGGACTCGGCCCACGACTTCTTCTGGCAGCGCTCCCGCAGCGACGCGAAACCCTCGCGTTGCCCCGCGCGCAGGAGCGAATACAGCTGGCGGATGAGCCCCTCGCGGTCCGTGATCCCCCAGTCGTGCTCCATCATGGTTTTCGTGGCCTCCGGGGCCGACAGCGCGAGCTCGTTGACCGGGTCGCCGTTACACAGCGCGTACACCATGGACGGGGCGAGCAGGCGCGCCCGAGGCTCGGTCGCCATGTCCTCGCGCCGGCCGTGGATTGTCGGGGTGTGGTGCTCGTTGAGCTTGTTCCAGTCCTTCTCCTTGCCGGCCTTGCGCACGTCGCGCGGCGCGGGAACGGCGCCCTTCGCGCGCGCGACCGCCTGCTTGATGTAGTGATTCAGCAGGAGCACGACGACGCACCCGATGGCGAACCACACGGGGAAGGGGATATCGGACAGGAAACTCACGCTCACGATTCTGCCCGATGACGTGCCCGTCACACAAACGATGAACGCGATGGGGACACGCCACGAGGCCGGGGCTTGCCCCTATGTATAGGTATCGCCGGATGAGCCCACCGGTGCCTCGCCCGGGCGCGCCCGCGCGCGAGAATCCGCCACGGCCTCGTCAATGTCAAACCCGGGCGGCGTGAGACGCGCGGAAGCGGCACCGGTACCCAGATGAGGGTGGGACGCGGTAAGGTCCATCCCAGATGCCTCGCCGGGTGAACCACGGGTGAGGGTGCTACAAATACTGGGGAAGCAACGGAAGGGACCGGCAATGTCAGCGACGAAGCTCGTGATCGTGGAGTCTCCTGCGAAGGCAGCCACCATCGAGGGATACCTGGGTCCCGACTACCACGTGACCGCCTCGATCGGCCACATCCGTGACCTCCCGCAGCCCTCCGAGCTGCCCAAAGACATGAAGAAGGGGCCCTTCGGCCGTTTCGCCGTCAACGTGGATGATGGCTTTAAGCCCTACTACGTGGTGAACCCGGATAAGAAGAAAAAGGTCACCGAACTCAAGAAGCTCCTCAAGGAGTCCGACGAACTCTATCTGGCAACTGATGAGGACCGCGAGGGTGAGGCCATCGCGTGGCACCTCCTGCAGGTCTTGAAGCCGAAGGTTCCCGTGCGCCGCATGGTGTTCCACGAAATCACGAAGGAAGCGATCCAGCGCGCCCTGGAGAACACGCGCGACCTGGACACTGACCTCGTGGACGCGCAGGAGACCCGCCGCATCCTCGACCGCCTCTACGGTTACGAGGTGTCGCCTCTCCTGTGGCGCAAGATCCGCCCCTCCCTGTCGGCAGGCCGCGTGCAGTCGGTGGCCACGCGCCTCGTGGTCGCCAAGGAGCGCGACCGCATGGCGCACGTGAGCGCCCAGTACTGGTCGATCGACACGGCTTTCACGTCGGCGGGCCAGGCCTTCGGCGCGCGCGTCTCCTCCGTGGACGGCCACGCCATCGCGACCGGCTCCGACTTTTCCGAGAAGGGCGAGCTGAGCGCGAAGGCCGCCAAGGCCGGCGTCCTCCACCTGGACGAGGCCACGGCCCGCTCGTACGCCCGCGCGCTGTCGGACGCCCCGGCCTCGGTCATCGACTCGGTGACCCGCAAGCCCTACCGTCGCCGCCCGGCCGCCCCCTTCACGACGTCGACCCTCCAGCAGGAGGCGTCGCGCAAGCTGCACTGGAACGCGTCCTCGACGATGCGCACCGCCCAGTCCCTCTACGAGTCCGGTTACATCACCTACATGCGTACCGACTCCACGGCGCTGTCCAGCCAGGCGATTCACGCCGCTCGCGAGCAGGCCACCCAGCTCTACGGGGCCGAGGCCGTGGCCGACTCCCCGCGCCTGTACGGCACCACGTCGAAGGGAGCCCAGGAGGCGCACGAGGCGATCCGACCCGCCGGCGATCATTTCCGCACGCCGGGCGAGGTGGCTGGTTCCCTGTCGAAGCAGCAGCTGGCCCTGTACGACCTGATCTGGAAGCGCACGGTCGCCTCGCAGATGGCCGACGCGCTCGGCTACACGGCGACGATCCGCGTGCTCACCGGCATTGAGGTCGACGGTGCGCGCCACGACGTGCTGTCCTCGGCCTCGGGCACGGTTATCACCTCCCCGGGCTTCCGCCTGGCCTACCAGGAGGGCCGCGACCAGGGCCGTTACGACGCGGAAAAGAACGACGCGGAGAAGACCCTGCCGGACGTCGCCGAGGGTGATCCCGCGACGCTGACCGAGGCCACCCCGGACGGCCACGAGACCCAGCCTCCGGGCCGCTACACGGAGGCAACGCTGGTCAAGACCATGGAGGAGCTCGGCATCGGCCGTCCCTCCACCTACGCGGCCACCATCCAGACGATCGGGGACCGCGGGTACGTGACGCACCGCGGCCAGTACCTGGTGCCCACGTGGCTGGCCTTCTCCGTGACACGCCTGCTCGAGGAGAACCTCGCGAACCTCGTCGACTACGACTTCACGGCCTCGATGGAGGGCGACCTGGACCGTATTGCCGCGGGCGAGGAGAACGGCACGGACTTCCTGACCGGCTTCTTCTTCGGCCCCGACGGCACGGGCGAGAACGGCGGCCTGCGCCACGACGTCGCCTCCCTCGGCGACGACATCGATGCGCGCGCCGTCAACTCGATCGACCTGGGTCGCGGCGTGACGCTGCGCGTGGGCCGTTACGGGCCCTACATGGAAAAGGCCGACGGGACGCGCGCGAACGTGCCGCCGGAGGTCGCCCCCGACGAGCTGACGGATGAGCTGATCGATCAGCTCTTCTCCCGCGCCGCCGACGACGGCCGCGAGCTGGGCGTCGACCCCGCGACCGGCCACACGATCATCGTCAAGGACGGCCGCTACGGCCCCTACGTCACCGAGGTCCTGCCCGAGGCGGCCGAGGGGGCCGAGGAGAGCGCGAAGAAGACGAAGAAGGCCGCCGTCAAGCCTCGCACCGCCTCGCTGTTCAAGACCATGGACATCGCTACCGTCACCCTCGAGGATGCGCTGAATCTGCTGTCCCTGCCGCGCGAGGTGGGCACGGACCCGGCCTCGGGCGAGGTCATCACCGCGCAGAACGGCCGCTACGGCCCCTACCTGAAGAAGGGCACGGACTCGCGCACGCTGGCCTCGGAGGATCAGTTGCTCACGATCACTCTGGACGAGGCCCTGGCCATCTACGCTCAGCCCAAGACCCGCGGCCGTGGCACGGCCCGTCCGCCGCTGCGCGAGTTCGGCGAGGATCCGATCTCGGGCAAGAAGGTCACCGTCAAGGACGGCCGCTTCGGCCCCTACGTGACGGACGGCGAGACCAACGTGACGGTGCCGCGCGCCGAGACGGTCGAGGACCTGACGGCTGAGCGCGCCTACGAACTCCTGGCCGATAAGCGCGCTAAGGGCCCCGCCCCCAAGCGCACGCGCAAGACGGCCGCAAAGAAGACGACGGCCAAGAAGACCGACGCGAAAAAGACCACCGCGAAGAAGACGGCCACCAAGAAGGCCGCGACGAAGAAGGACAGCTGATGACAGCGCGAGGAGTGTTCATCACCTTCGAAGGTGGCGACGGCTCGGGGAAGTCCACGCAGATCCAGTCGGTGCGCGACTGGTTCGAGAGCCGTGGCCGCGAGGTCATCGTCACCCGCGAGCCGGGCGGCACCGAGCTGGGCACGGAGATCCGGCGCCTCGTGCAAAACGGCCCCGAAGACGTCGACGCGCGCACGGAGGCCCTCCTGTACGCGGCCGACCGCGCCTACCACGTCGCCACGGTCATCGCTCCCGCCCTCGAGCGCGGCGCGGTCGTGCTGGGGGACCGCTACATTGACTCCTCCCTGGCCTACCAGGGCGCGGCCCGCTCCCTCGGCGTGGACGAGATCGCCTCGCTGAGCGCATGGGCGACCCGCGGCCTCTACCCGTCCCTGACCTTCCTCCTGGACCTGCCCCCGGAGGTCGGCGCGCGCCGCCGCACCGACGCCCCGGACCGCATGGAGCGCGAGTCCATGGACTTCCACGAGCGCGTGCGCCACGAGTACCTGCGCCTCGCGGATGCCGAGCCCGACCGCATCGTCGTCATCGACGCGGTGGGCACGGTCGACGAGGTCTTCTCTGAGATCCGCGGCGTCCTCGTCGAGCGCTTCGAGGGCGGCTCCGTCACCATCGACGAGGCCTCCGACTCTGTTCCCGCGCCCGCTCGGGACACCCCGGCCTCGTCCTCATCTGAGGTGCCCGCTGCGTCTGAAGCATCCGAAGCACCTGAGACTGATCGTGACTCTGAGAAGCAGCGTCAGAAGAACGCGGACAAGGGCAGCGCCCGCAAGCCCGCCACCATGGTGGGAGCCCTGGGCGAATCCCAGGGTGCGCTCTGGGATGAATGATGAGCGTCTGGTCCTCGCTGGTCGGGCAGGAAGCGGCGGTCGCTAAGCTCTCCGAGGCCGCTGCCTCCGCTCGCGCGATCGTCGCCTCCCGCGGTGGCGCGCACGACTCCGACGACGCGCGTTCCATGAGCCACGCGTGGCTCATCACCGGCCCTCCCGGCTCGGGGCGCTCCGTCGCTGCGCGCGCCTTCGCGGCCGCCCTGCAGTGCACGGGCGAGACCGTGGGGTGTGGCCAGTGCGCGGGATGCCGCACGACGATGGGCCGCACGAACGCCGACGTTGTCTTCGCGGCCACCGAGACCTCGATCATTAACGTGGAGACCGCGCGTTCCCTCGTGCTGCAGGCGCAGTCCTCGCCCTCCCAGGGGCTGTGGCGCGTCATCGTCGTCGAGGACGCGGACCGCCTCGGCGAATCCGGCGCGAACGCCCTTCTCAAGGCCATCGAGGAGCCGCCCGAGCACACCGTGTGGCTCCTGTGCGCCCCCAGCCCCGAGGACATGATCGCCACGATCCGCTCGCGCTGCCGTCACCTCGGCCTGCGCATTCCCACCGCGGCTGCGGTCGCCGACCTGCTCGTGCGCGAGGGCGTCGCTACCCCCGAGGTCGCTCTCGAGGCCGCGCGTGCCGCCCAGTCGCACATCGGCCTGGCGCGCGCGCTCGCCCGCGACCCCCAGATGCGTGAACGCCGCCGCGCCATCATTACCGCGCCCGCGTCCGTGCGCAGCGTCGGCGAGGCCGTCATGGCCGCCGACCGCCTCCTCGAGACCGCGAAAGCCCAGGCCGACGCGCAGGTCAGCGAACGCAACGCCCGCGAAAAGGCCGAACTGATGCGCCAGCTCGGCATGGACGAAGGCGAGAGCGCCACCAAGGCCTCGCGCACGATGATCCGCCAGCTCGAGGAAGACCAGAAGCGCCGCTCCAAGCGCGCCCTCACCGACGCGATCGACCGCGCCCTCATCGACCTGCTCGCGATCTACCGCGACGTCCTCATGGTCCAAGTGGGCGGGGACGGCGAACTCATCAACACCGACCTCGCCGACCTGGTGGGCCAGATTGCCCGCGATTCCACGCCCCGCCAAACCCTCGCGCGCGTCGACCACATCGAAACCGCTCGCAAGCGCCTTGTGTCGAACGGAAACCCCCTGCTGGTCCTCGAAGACATGGCGATTTCGCTGCGCCCCCAGGCGTGAAAACTGACCCGGCGTTTCTCCGTTACAATCGGGGCCATGAAGACTCGCTCCATCGCGGCCGGCGCCGTCGCTATCCTCGCCGTCGTCGCGATCGTCCTGACCGTCATCGGCTACTACGGAACCCAGCGCAAGGGTCCGGTACCCCAGACGACGGCCACCTCCTCGTCCGCGCCGATCCCAGTCCAGTCAGGCTCCACCCAGTCCTACTACGAGCAGCAGATCTCCTGGGGCGCGTGCGAGCAGGGAACCTTTGATTCCTACCAGGGCGTCGACTCCTCCGACGCGAGCGAGTACCAGTGCGCCTTCCTCAAGGCACCCCTCGACTGGTCCAACCCCGACGGCGACCAGATCACCCTCGCGCTCGCCATCCACCGCTCCGGCGTCGAGGGCGCGCCCGCCCTCTTCATTAACCCGGGCGGCCCCGGTGGCGCCGTCGTCTCCTCGCTGCCCTACTACGCGGCGCAGGGAATCGGCGAGGCCATCGTCAAGTCCTACGACATCGTCGCCCTCGACCCGCGAGGAGTCGGCGACTCGACCCCCGTCTTCTGCATGACCGACGCGGAGAAGGACGAACGTAACGCCGGCGAAGACGAGGACATCGACACCGGCGACGAATCCCCCCAGTCCGCGGTCGCCGCCGCCCAGGAGGACTCGCGCACCGTCGCGGCGGGCTGCCGCGAACACTCCGGTAGCCTGTTCGAACACATCGACACCGTCAGCGCAGCGCGCGACTTTGACATGGTGCGAGCCGTCCTCGGCCAGGAGACGCTCAACCTCCTCGGCTACTCCTACGGCACCTTCCTCGGCGCCACCTACGCCGGGCTCTTCCCCGAGCGCGTCGGCCGCTTCGTCCTCGACGGTGCCCTCGACCCCACCCTCAGCGTGAACGAGGTCTCAGCCCTCCAGATGCGCGGCCTGGACGCCTCCCTCCAACACTGGATCTCCGACTGCGCCACCCAGTCCACCTGCCCGATGGGACGCAGCCTCGACGAGGGCATCCAGACCGTGCGCTCCTTCCTCGACTCCCTCGAAGACAGTCCGATGCGCACGAACGACCCCGCGCGTCCCCTCACCGAAAACCTGGCCGTCACCGCGCTGACCGGCGCCATGTACAACACCCAATGGTGGCCGCAGCTGACCCAGGCCTTTGGCATGGCGTGGCAGAAGGGGGACGGCAGCGGCCTGCTGGCCATCGCCGACACCCTCAACTCGCGCAACCCCGACGGCACCTACCAGGACAACTCCACGGACGCCATCAACGCGATCAACAACCTGGACTACACGCCCGAAGGAAACATCGACCAGTGGGCCGCGCAGGTCGCGACCCTCAAGAGTGAACTGCCGATCCTCGGCAAGTACGTGGGCTACCCGTCGGCCGCCCTCGAGGCCTGGCCGACGAAGCATGCTAAGCGCTCGCGCATTACCGCCCAGGGCGCCGCCCCCATCGTCGTCATCGGCACCACCCACGACCCGGCGACACCCTACTCCATGGCGCAGGGCCTGTCCGGGCAGCTTTCCAGCGGTGTTCTGGTGACCGTCGAAGGATGGAACCACACCGCGTACCGCCGCGGCGCCAACCAGTGCGTCACCCGGGCCGTCGAGGACTACTTCGTGAAGGGGACCGTCCCCGCCGACGGCCTCATGTGCCAGTAGAGACGTGACCCACGACATCCCGTTGTGGGGTGTCCTGGTTTGCGCTCGGCGCGATTTGTCCAGTAGAGTTGTGCCGTTGCCTGCACGCCCCGGAAACGGTGGAACGGCAGGCGCGGCCGCCTTAGCTCAGTCGGCAGAGCGATTCACTCGTAATGAATAGGTCGTGGGTTCGATTCCCACAGGCGGCTCAGAGACGCCCACCCGTTAACGGGTGGGCGTTTTTGTATGCGCGTGTTGCTTGTGGCGTCGCTGGTGTTCCGGGCGCCGTCTGGCCCGGCCGTGGGGCCGGGCTGCTTGATGTGCCCGTGGGCGGCGGCCCGCCCGCTCGCCGTCCGCGCCGCGAGCTTCGCTCGGCGCGTCGGCTCGAAGCCCGGCCAGGCCCTGCCGCCGCCCACGGGCACCGCAGCCTGGCCCCGCCGTCGCCCACGGGCGCTGCAGCCTGGCCCTGCCATCGCCCACGGGCACCGCAGCCTGGCCCTGGGTTGTTGTATGTGGCTCAGCGGTGGCTATCAATCATCAATTTCGCATGCAATTCCCCAGTAGCTTGTTCAAATATTGAATTTGCATCGTTGGAATTGCAACGTTTTCAGGGTTTGTTGAAATTTGGTCCAATCGAATTGCATGCGAAATTTATCTGGAGCTAGCCCCGCCAACCCATGCTGGCCCTGCCAACCGGCCGCAGCCTGCGCCGCGGCCGGGCCCTGTGGTTCCTCCGGTGCCTTCTGCTTCATACCTGTGGTGCCTGGAGTGTTGTTGTGTTGGCTAGCTCGATCTCTGCCTTGCGTTCGGTACAAAATTCTCCCTGCTTGGCTTCTTGGTGGTGAGAACGGTATAAAACTCTCCCTGCATGCAGAACAAGCGCGAAATTGGGCCATTTCGGGGGAGCAGGGAGAATTTTGTACCGGACATGCGGTGAGAAGGGGAGTGCGGGGAGAGTTTTGTACCGGAGGGGCCCGGTGCGGTTCTTGTTGGGAGAGTTGTGTTGTGCTCTCGCGTAGTCTTTGTGCCGGTTGGTGGGCTTATGGCAGTGCCCTGGCGCTGCTCATGGGCACTGCGGCTGGGCTCTCCGGGTCCTCCGGTGCCCCCCATGCCGGTGGGGCTGGGTCGCTGATGGGTAGTGCACTGGAGGGCCTACGTCTGCACGCGCGAAAAAGTTCTCCCTGCGTCGCTGGTAGATCGTGAAAGCGCGAAAAAGTTCGCCCTGCGCGCTCAAATTGGCCCAAATTTGGTGTTTTTGCGCTTGCTGGGCGAAATTTTTCGCGGAAATGTCACTGGAGGGCTGGTGTTGGGCGAAGTTTTTCGCGCCAACCGGTGCTGTGCCAGGCCTTGTAGGCGACGCGGCGCACTTCAGGCGGCTGTGATGGGGGTTTTGCACTACACGAAGCCTTCTGGCGGCGTGTCGCCGGCGTGTCGAACCCCCGTGTAGTGCAATTCCCCCCGATTGGTGGCGGTGAGCTCGCAGTTTGCGGTGGTGTGGCGCCCACATCGCAGACCACCTCGGTGAAAAACGCTGACAACGGGCTGCTAGTGGTGAAGTGGTCTGCGTTTTGGGCGAATCGGCACCCGCGAGGTGTGTTGTGCGCATGAGAGGGGTTTGTTGAAATTCCGGTTGCATATCGGCGCGTCGCGCTGTCGTGCTCGCGCAGGTGCCACGGCCCAAATGCCGACCCTCGATCGCGGGAGGCAACCGTGGCCTCGGGCAAGATTGGTTAGGCGAACCTGGCCCTGAAAACGTAAGCGTCAATGACGATAAAACGCTGAAATCCGAGGAATATTCCCTCACAGCAACGAGATAGTGAAACATTTGACTAAAGGGCTGTTAGCACTAGAAATCACGGGACTAAAGGACCAAGATAGATGTGTCTGAAGGGCACAGCCCCACAAGGGAGAGCCCCGTACCGAATACACATGCAGAGGAGAAACAAACATGACCGTTGAGTCCACCGGCTTCAAGGCTTCCGACGTTCTCGCAGGCAACCTGCAGAAGGTCCTCACCGACGTGACCGCTCTGTCCCTCGTGGGCAAGCAGCTGCACTGGAACATCACCGGCGACGGCTTCCGCTCGCTGCACCTGTTCCTGGACGACGTCGTTGACATCGCCCGCGAGGCCTCCGACGAGATCGCCGAGCGCATGCGCGCCCTCCAGGTCGTCCCCAACGGCCTGCCCGAGGTCGTCGCCCAGCGCAACACCCTGCCGACCATCCCCGAGACCATCATCAAGACCGATGATGCCGAGGAGCTCGCCGTCGCCGCCATCAACGCGACCGTCGGCACCATGCGCGACGTGCACGAGAAGGTCGACGCTGAGGACTCCGCCTCCGCCGACATCCTCAACGACTACATCCGCCGCTTCGAGCAGCAGGCGTGGTTCATCCGTTCGCAGAACGGCCAGGCCTGAGCCTGACTCCTCCGTGAGGAGGACGCGAGTCGCCTAGGCTCGCATCAAACAACGTGGGGTGCCCCGCCTCTTGCAGGCGGGGCACCCTTGTATGTGGGCGCGAGGCGCGTGGTGCAGATGTGCGCTGGGTGTCAGGCGTCGAGTCACCGGCGGTGGGGTAGCAAGCACCCCTGTCGCATGCTGGCGTGACCTGCGGCGCGTGGGTCGTATCGGGGATTGAAGCCCGACGCAAGGCTTTGACGCTACCCAAAGCAAACAAGCCCGGGTCGTTGCGTGCAGCGCGAACATGTCCCGGGAGGTGACACAGCGTCAGCGACATGGCAGAACGCGAACATTAGGCTGGTGGCGTGACGAACTCCCAGGACGTAGCAGCCACCACCTCGACCTCGATCCGCGTGCAGACCGGCGCAGCGCAGACCGGCGAAATGCACACCGGCGAACCCCGCCCCGCCCTCGTCCTGGTGAACCTGGGGACGCCGACCGCGCCCGAACCCGGTGCCGTCCGCTCCTTCCTGCGTGAGTTCCTCTCCGACCGTCGCGTCGTCGAGATGAGCCCGCTCCTGTGGAAGCCGATCCTCGAGGGCATCATTTTGCGCGTGCGTCCGCGCGAGGTCTCCCGCAAGTACCGCAGCATCTGGATGGATGAGGGCTCGCCCCTCATGCACTACACCCGCGAGCAGGCCCGCCTCCTCGGCGAACGCCTGCCGGGCGTGCGCGTCGAGGTCGCGATGCGCTACGGGCAGCCGTCCATCGGCTCGGTCCTGGACCGCCTCCACGCTGAGGGCGTGCGCCGCGTGGCGATCCTGCCCGCCTATCCGCAGTACGCGGCCTCGACGGTGACGACGATCAACGACGCGGTCGCGAGCTGGATCGGCCGCAACCGCGACGGCTTCGAGCTGCGCCTGCACCGCTCCTTCCCCGCCGCCCCCGCGTACATCGACGCGCTCGCGACCGCCCTCGAGCGCCATTGGGAGCGCGTGGGACGCCCGAACTTCCTGATGGGGGACCGCGTCGTCGTGTCCTTCCACTCGATCCCGGTCGCCATGGACGAGGCCGGGGACCCCTACCGCGCCGAGTGCCGCCGCACGGTCGCGGCCCTCGAGTCGCGCCTGGGCCTGGCGATGGGGTCGCTGACGGCGACCTTCCAGTCCGTGTTCGGGCGGGCCGAGTGGCTGGGCCCGCAGACGATCGAGGAGATGGCCGAGCTGGGCGCCGCGAAGTGCCCGCGCGTGGACGTCATCTGCCCGGGCTTCATGGCGGATTGCTTGGAGACGCTCGAGGAGATCGACCAGCTGAACCGCGAGACCTTCGTCGAGGCCGGGGGAGGGGACTTCCACTACGTGCCCTGGGGCAATGACTCCGAGGGAGCGGTTGCGTCCCTGGAAGAGCAGGCGCGCATCGCTCTCGCCGGCTGGGTGTAGGCGCGCTGTCACAATCGACCGGCGGACGAAACCCTTCGGCGAGGGCGGCCCCGGCCTCGTAGCGTGGAGGCATGAGCACGCCTGACTGTACGAACCTCTCCACGCTGGCCATCCACGCTGGGTTTGACCCGGACCCGATCACGGGTGACGTGGTGCCGCCGATTCACGTCGCATCGACGTTCGTGCAGGATCGGCCCGGAGAGCTGCGAGAAGGCTACGAGTACGGGCGCTGCGGCAACCCGACGACCAACGCGTTCGCGGGTGCGCTCGCGGCCTTGGAGGGGGCGACGCACGGCTTCGCGTTCCCCTCGGGCATGAGCGCCGAGGACACGGTGATCCGCCTGCTGGCGCGCCCCGGCGACCACGTCGTGCATTCGACGGACGTGTACGGGGGCACGCACAAGCTCCTGAGCGTCATCAAGCCCGCCGAGGGCATCACCTCCGAGGCCGTGGACCTGACCGACCTGGCCGAGGCCGAGCGCGTCATCCGCGCCTCGCGCCCGCAGATCGTGTGGGTCGAGACGCCGTCGAACCCGTTCCTGCTGGTCACGGATATCACTGCGATCGCGGCCCTCACGCACGAGGTGGGTGGCCTGCTGGTCGTGGATAACACCTTCGCGACGCCGGTCCTGCAGAGGCCTCTCGAGCTGGGCGCGGACGTCGTCGTGCACTCGACGACCAAGTACGTGGGCGGCCACTCGGACGTGATCGGTGGCGCTTTCGTCCTGCGCGATGGGCTGGAGCTGCCCGCGCACGTCGAGCCCTTCTTCGGCGACCGCGATGCCGCCGCCGAGGCCGTGAAGCTGCAGATGGCCCTCGGGCACGTGCCCTCCCCGCGCGACACGTACCTGGCGCATCGCGGCCTGAAGACCCTGGCACTGCGCGTGCAGCGCCACTGTGAGAACGCGCAGAAGGTCGCCGAGTTCCTGGCCTCCCACCCGAAGGTCACCGCGGTCCACTATCCGGGGCTGGCCTCGGATCCGGGCTACGAGCTGGCGCGCGCCCAGAACCCTGCTGGGGTGGGTGGCGTGCTGTCCTTCCAGGTCGCCACCGAGGAGGCGGCGATCGAGCTGACGACGCGCACGCGCGTCTTTGCGCTCGCGGCGTCCCTGGGTGCGCCGGAGTCTCTCATCGAGCACCCGGCGATCATGACGCACTCGACGCGCGTGGGCGGCGTGGGCGGCGTGCCCGGCACGCTCCTGCGCCTCGCGGTTGGCCTGGAGGATGCGCAGGATCTGATCGCGGACCTGGATCAGGCGCTCGCGCAGATCTGACGTCTCTTAGATGCCCATTTGGTGCCTCACTGGCGCCTCACGGATGCCTCACCGTGCCTCACGGATGCCTCACCGGTGACTCACTGGTGACGCACGGATGCCCTGGGTTCCCCACAAATCTCGCAGGTAATTTAATTTGGTCAGTTTTTGATTATGCTCAAAAACGTTGCAATTCCGGGGCTGTAATTTAAGACCTTGAAGTATTCGCGATGGAATTGCATGCGAAATTGAGGGGGACGAGGCCGGGGTGCCCAGGGTGGTGATGCGCGGTTAGCGGCGGCGCGGCGGCTCAGCGAGGCCGGGGCGTCCAGGGGGATGACGCGCGGTTAAGGGCGGCTACTGGACCTGACGGCCTACTGCCCGGCGGGTCAGCCAGGCCGCGGCGGCCGTGGCGCCGCCGACGGCGAGGACCGCGGGCACGAGGATCGTGGCGCCTTGGCCGGTGAACTCGATGACGAGGATGAGCCCCGTAAAGGGTGCCTTCATGGAAGTCCCGAGGAACGCTGCCGCGCCAATAAAAGCGAAGGCGGCGACCTCCGAGCCTGGCCATGCGGCCGCCCACGGCAGCCCTATGACAGCTCCCAGCCCGGCGCCGAGAGCGACCGCGGGGGTGAGGACGCCGCCCCAGCCTCCCGCGCCGATCGTCAGGAACGTGGTGGCCGTCTTGGCGAGGAGAACCAACAGTGCGAACGCGAGCCCCGCGCCAGCCGCCCACGTCGCGTCAAACTGCGTCTGCGCGCTGGCCTGCCCGTTGCCGAGCACCGAGGGAATACGGGTGGAGACCAGGCCGACCACGACAAACGCGATCGGCAGCGTGATGAGGATGCGCCAGTCGCGCGGCCGGATTGCCCCGGTGCGCGCGACGGCCTGTTTGAACGCCCATCCAGCGGCGCCGAGCACCGGCCCCATGAGCGCGCCGAAGACCGTCAAGGACAGTGACGGCGTGAGGGTCGGGACCGTGTAGAAGAAGGCCGGCCTCGTGAACCCCGTGGAGATGAGGACCGCGATCCCCGAGGTGATGAGCGCGGGGGCGACGGCGCGCGCCGAGAGTGACACGAGGAGGATCTCGAGGGTGTAGATCGCGCCCGACAGGGGGATCGAGTAGACGGCGGCCAGGCCTGCGCCCGCGCCGCACGCGACGATGATGCGCCGATCCTCGGGGGTGAGCCCCAGCCGGTCGGCGGCGGCCGCGCTGAAGGCGGCGGCCATCTCTCGCGGGGCGACCTCGCGCCCCACGGACGCGCCGAGGCCGACGATGAGGACCTGGGTCAGGGCGTGCCAGGTGGCGCGCAGGGGAGGCATGGGGGCGCCGCCCACCGCGCCGGCCACGGAGGTGACGGCCTTGTTGCGGCGGAAGAGCAGGAACCAGGACAGGGCGCCGATGACGCCGGCGAGCGTGAGGACAGCGACGCGACGGGCGGGGGAGACGGCGCTGACGGCCTCCAGGAGGGTGCCGCCGTGCATGTCCCAGGCAGCCGCCTGGATCCAGTGAAGCAGGTGAATGCACGCCAGGCCGACGAGGCCGGCGATGACCCCGGTGAGGAGTGTTGCGACCGCGAGGCGGCGCGTGCTCACGGACATGGCGTGTCGGAGTCGAGGCGCTCGCTCACTCGCGTGAACAGCCCGGTGAGCATGTCGATCTCCTCGGGCGTGATGTCGTCGAGGAAGAGGCGGCGGATGACGTCGCGCTGGACCAGGGCGGCCTCGTCGAAGAGGGTCTTGCCGGCTGGCGTCAGGGTGACGAGGCCTCCGCGCCCGTCGCCCTCGCATGGGCGGCGCTCGATGAGGCCGCGGGATTCGAGGCGCTTCATCGTGTGGGTGAGGCGCGAGCGCGAGAAGACGACCTGGTGGGCGAGGCGGGAGGGGCGCACGCCTTCTTCCCCGGCGCGGTCGGTCATGAGGAGCACGGAGTATTCGGGCATCGACAGGCCGGCCTGGCACTTGAGGGCGGCTTCGATGCGCTCGGTGAGGCGTGCGGTCGTCGTGAAGTAGAGCTCCCAGGCCGCCGCTCGGGGGTGGTGTGCTCGGCTCACTGGGTCTCCTCGTATCGTGCGGCATTTCGACGAGGCCGAAGTGGCCTCGGGCGTCTACGAGTATAACTTTCAATTACTCCGATCAATAAATCGGTGCTGCGTAGCTCACGTTCTCACGATGAATTGTTTATGGGCAGGAATTGTATGAATTGCGATATCCTCATGATAGGAATTGACTTTTTTAGAAATTCCCCGTCTCTTTTTCTCTGAAAGGACAGACATCGTGAAGAAGACAAAGAAGATTGTGGAAGTCGTCGATGATTTCGACGGCACCCCCGCAGATCAGACCGTTCGTTTCGCATTCAATGGTGCGTCGTACGAAATTGATCTGAACCGAGCCCACTTCGAGGAATTCGCCGAGGCCATTCAGCCCTACATTAAGGCTGGCCGTAAGACGGGGACGACTCGTCGCCGCGGCAACGCCGGTAACCCCACGCAGCGCCTGGAGAACGCGAAGATTCGCGCCTGGGCGAAGGAAGAGGGACACGACCTGTCCGACCGTGGTCGCATCCCCGCTCCGATCGTTGAGGCCTACCGCAAGGCACACGCCTGATTCGTGGCAAACAATTGCGGGCGCACACTACGTGCGCCCGCAATTCTTTCTCGATGCACTGAAGGGGTAGCACGCATCTGCGTGCCACCCCTTCAGTCGTGGATAACGTCAGTTCTTGGTGA
Organism: Actinomyces sp. HPA0247; assembly: GCA_000411415.1. GTDB lineage: Bacteria > Actinomycetota > Actinomycetes > Actinomycetales > Actinomycetaceae > Pauljensenia. Next base: position 1,096,512 of record KE150450.1, read on the forward strand.
CGGCGTTATTCGCGCCCGAGTCGGCGCCGGTCTGCGGGGCGTTGCCCTCCTCGTACTGAACCGAGTTGTTGGAGCCCGTGAAGGACACCTTCTGGACGGACTTCACGGCAATGGCGTTCGCGGAGCCGTTAACGGTGATCTCGGAGACGGCCTCGCCCTCGATGTGGTTGTTCGAGCCGTTGATGACGACGGTCTTGGTGCCCGCGGGGATCTCGACGTGCGTGTTGGACTCGTCGATCGTGAAGGTGCCGGCAGCGTCGGACTTGCCGGAGTCCTTGGAGGTGTCCGACTTGCCGGAGTCGCTGGATGCGTCGGTCTTGGTGTCCGTGCTCGGGTTGCTCGAGGCCTCGGGGGCGGACGAAGCCGCGGGGGTGGAGGAGTCGCCGCCGGACACGTTAGCGGTCTGGGAACAGCCGGTGAGGGCCACGGTGGCGACGGCGAGAGCGGCCGCAGCGGGAAGGAGGGACTTCAGGGACATGGTGTCTCCTTTTCGTTGATCGGTCGTATTTTCGTTGATCGGTCGTAGGTAAGCCCTAGTTGGGGTACTAGAAGGCGGGGATGAAGATTTCGACGCGGCGGTTGAGCGCGCGACCCGAGGGGTTGTCGGAACCGTCGGCGTTCTCGTTGGGAGCCACCGGCTTGGACTCGCCGTAGCCGGTCGCGTCCAGGGTGGAGCTCACGCCGTCCTTCTTCAGTTCGGCCACGACGGCGTCCGCGCGCTCCTGGGAGAGCTGCAGGTTGAAGGCCTCGTCCGAGATGGAGTCGGTGTGCCCGTAGACGTGTGCTGCGGGGACCTTGTTGCTGGAAAGCACGGTCGCGAGCGACTTAATCGTCTGGGCGGCCTCGGGACGGATGTCGGACTTGCCGAAGTCGAAGAGGACGCCGTCTTCGAGGGTGATGACGGTGCCGCAGGATTCCACGGGCTTCAGGTTGGCGACGGGCGGGAACTTACCGAGCTTGCCGAGCTTGTCGACCTTCGGGGCGTCCTTCACTTCCTTGCCGTTGACGGTCGCGGTGCCGTCGCCGTTGTTCTGGATCGTCAGCTTGTCGTCCGAGTAGCTGCCGGTGCCGTCGCCGTTGTTGATGATGGTGACGGTGCCCTTGGAGTACACGCCGGAGCCGTCGCTTTCAACGGTGATGGTTTCCGAGGTGGAGGAGTTGGAGTAGTTGCCGCCGCCCTGGCCGTCCAAGACGATGCTCGTGGTGGGGGTGGTGTAGGTGCCGGAGCCGTCGGTGCTCACGACGAGGGACACCATCGTATCGGCGTTGGAGTAGGTGCCGGAGCCGTCGCCGCCGTAGATGATCGAGATCGGGCCCTCGGTGATCGTGCCGCCGCCCTGGCCGTCGTTGACGACGGTGCCGTTGTCCGAGGAGGAGACGACTGAGCCGTCGCCGCCGAAGACGGTGGAGCCGGACACGAGGGAGGTGCCGTCGCACTTGGCGGGCGAGATGGTCACGCCGGGGACGGTGTTGAGGGACTTGGAAGCGGAGTCGACGATGGCCTTATCGGCGTTGGAGGCGAAGACGTCGACGGACGGGACGGAGAACAGGGGGATGGCCGGGATTTCGCCGGGGCGGTATCCGGACACGGTCGGGACGGACGAGGCCGTGGCCGACTGGGTGGCCGCCGGGGTCGTCGGGTCCGCGGCGGGGGATGCATCGGTGGCCTGGGGCTTCGAGGAGCCGCAGGCGCCGAGGGCGAGAGCGGTCGCAGCGATGAGAGTGGAGGCTGCCAGGGTGCGTCGTGTGATGTTCATGAAGCTAACCGTACGGGAAAATATGAGGGGTGCACACTGTTCCGGTAATTATGTAAAACCGCGGAATGTCAAGGCTGTCAGGGGTAAATTTCGGGTGAGTCAGGGGTGAATCAGGGTATGCCCGGGGTCTGAGTCTGATTGAGGGCGCGTGGCTTGCGGGTGAGTCGGGCGGGAAGGTGAGCCGTGAGGTGGAGAAGTGTCCAAGCTGTGGCGTGATCAACCCCACGGGATGTATGAGGGGTGCCTCCACCTGTGGAAGAATGGAGACATGAGCTACAAACTGGTGCTGCTCCGCCACGGCGAGAGCGAATGGAATGCAAAGAACCTCTTCACCGGTTGGGTGGATGTTCCGCTGTCGGACAAGGGCCGCGCGGAGGCTACCCACGGTGGTGAGCTCCTCAAGGAATCCGGCGTTCTCCCGGATCTCCTGTTCACGTCGATGCTGCGTCGCGCCATCATGACCGCGAACCTGGCTCTCGACGCCGCCGATCGCCACTGGATTCCCGTTGAGCGCAACTGGCGCCTCAACGAGCGTCACTACGGTGCGCTCCAGGGAAAGAACAAGAAGGAAATCCGCGACGAGTACGGCGAGGAGCAGTTCATGCTGTGGCGCCGTTCCTTCGACGTGGCTCCGCCCGCCATCGAGGCTGGCTCCGAGTTCTCGCAGGATCAGGATCCCCGCTACGCCGGTGAGCCTGTTCCGATGAGCGAGTGCCTCAAGGACGTCATCGCGCGTCTGCTGCCCTACTGGGACGAGGCCATCGTTCCCGCGATCAAGACCGGCAAGACCGTCATGATCGCCGCGCACGGCAACTCCCTGCGTGCCATCGTCAAGCACCTGGATGAGATCTCCGACGAGGACATCGCCGGCGTCAACATCCCCACCGGTATTCCGCTGGTGTACGAGCTCGACGAGGAGACACTCAAGCCCATCAAGAAGGGCGGCACCTACCTGGATCCCGAGGCCGAGGCGAAGATCGCCGCGGTCGCCAACCAGGGCAAGTGACCTGACGCCAGGCCCCGGCCTCGTTGATGCTGACGAGGTCGGGGCTTCGCTATGCCCGGAAACTCGGGACTTTCGTGGTGTGATGCTGTCCTTATGTTGCACGTTTGATCGTGACCAGGGTCGCATGCTGGGACGAAGTGCGGTCGTGCTTGAAGTTGGTTTGTGTCGTTCCTTGTATACGTGTAACCTTGAGCTTTCGCACTGTATGGGTCCGATTCTCTCGCCAGCTGGTAGAATAATTGTGCTATCCACGCAAGCATCCAGGAGTCAATCCATGTCGTTTGAAATCGGTCAGACGGTCGTCTACCCGCACCACGGCGCAGCCACGATCGAAGAGGTCATGACGCGCACCATTCGTGGTGAGGAGCGGACGTACCTGAAGCTGCGTGTGAACCAGGGCGACCTCGAGATTCAGGTCCCCGCCGAAAACGTTGACATGGTCGGCGTTCGTGACATCGTCGATGAGGATGGCCTCGAAGAGGTCCTGTCCGTCCTGCGCGCCCCCTACATTGAGGAGCCGACCAACTGGTCGCGTCGTTTCAAGGCGAACCAGGAGAAGATCGCCACCGGTGACATCGTGAAGGTCGCCGAGGTTGTGCGCGACCTGACCCGCCGTGATGACCTGAAGAAGCTGTCCACGGGCGAGAAGCGCATGCTGACGAAGGCCCGTGGGATCCTGACCTCCGAGCTGGCCCTGGCTCGCAACATCGAAAAGTCTGCTGCCGCCGAGCGCCTTGATTCCGTCCTGGCCGAGGGCCGCATCGAAGTCGAAGAAGATGCCGTCGCAGAGTGACGCTCGCGCCGTCCTGACGGCCGCCGGCTCCGGCTCTCGCCTCGGCTGCGAGTGTCCGAAGGCCCTCGTTGAACTCTCGGGTCGCCCCCTGGTCTGGTGGGCGGCCCGCGGCCTACGCGCCGGGGGAGTGGGTGCGATCGTCGTGACGGCGCCGGCCTCGGCGATCGAGGAATTTCGCTCCGCCCTATCCGATATCGACGACCTCACCGTCGTCGCTGGCTCCGATCGTTCGCGTCAGGAGTCCGTGGCCCTGGGACTTGCTGCTCTCGGGCAGTGCGAGGCGGACACGGTCGTCCTCGTGCATGACGCGGCGCGCCCCCTGACGCCCCCGCAGGTCACCGAACGCGTCATTGATGCAGTGCGCGGCGGCGCGGGCGCGGTCATCCCCGTCCTGCCGGTCGCCGACACCCTCAAGACGGTGGACGCCTCGGGCGTCGTGACGGGCACGCCGCGGCGCTCCGACATGGTGGCCGTGCAGACCCCGCAGGGTTTCCGCTGGGATGTGCTCACGCGCGCGCACGAGGCGGGCGCCTCTCTGGGTGCGGACGAGGCCCGGGCGGCCACGGACGACGCCGGCCTCGTCGAGGCGATCGGCGGCACCGTGCACACGGTCGCGGGCGACGAACGCTCCATGAAGGTCACGCGCCCCCTTGACCTAGCGCTTGCGCGCCTCCTCGCTGCTGAAGAAACGGGTGCCTGAACAGCGTTTTTCGATCACGCATGGTGGCTGGGCAATCGCAGTCAGGTCGCGCAGGCGCTTCCCCGGCCTCGTTCCTGGTGTGGCCCGAGGAGAGCGTCACACGTGAAACGTGGTAGTTTCACCCTGGACGCACACGCGCCACCGAGAACTCCCCACTGAAGGAGCCCGATTCCATGAGCACAACGCCCATCGCCCGCCGCCGCGTGATCACGCGCCAAGTCGTCGAATGGGCGGCCTGGGACTGGGGCAGCGCCGCCTTCAACGCGGTCGCCACGACCTTCGTGTTCACGACCTACCTGACCAGCGACGGTGTCTTCACCGACTCGGGCACGGCCTCGACCTGGCTCAGTAACGGTATGACGATCGCGGGCCTGTTCATCGCCCTCCTCGCCCCCATCACCGGCCAGCGCGCCGATCGACGAGGCCGGGGCGGAGTCTGGCTCGGATGGTTCACCGGGTTGGTCGTCGCCTGTATGCTCGCCATGTACTTCGTGCACCCCGAGTCGGTCCTCGGGCCCCGCGGCGCCCTCATGCTGGGTATTGCGCTGCTCGGCCTGGGTAACGTGTTCTTCGAGTTCGCCTCCGTCAACTACAACGCGATGCTGAACCACCTGGGGGAGAAGGAGGACCGCGGCAAGATCTCGGGCTTCGGCTGGGCGTCCGGCTACATCGGCGGCATCGTCCTGTTGCTCATCCTCTACGTGGGCCTCATCGGCGCGAACCTGCTGGGCGTGCCCACGGACGAGTACCTGCCCATCCGAATCTCTATGGTGATCGCGGCCCTGTGGTTCGGCGGCTTCGCGATCCCTGTCATCCTCCACCCGCCGCTGCCCAAGAAGGTCCACACCGGCGGCGATCACGAGTCGATCATCGACTCCTACAAGCTCCTGTGGCGCACGGTGCGCACCCTGAAGAACGAGGCCCCGCACACCCTCTTCTTCCTCATCGCCTCCGCCGTCTTCCGCGACGGCCTCGCCGGCGTCTTCACCTTCGGCGCGGTCCTAGCCAAGACCGCCTTCGGTTTCAGCGCCGGACAGGTCATGATCTTCGCGATCGCCGCGAACATCGTCGCCGGCCTCGCGACCGTCGCCTTCGGCTGGGTCGACGACAAGATCGGCCCGAAGAAGGTCATCATCCTGTCCCTGTGCGCGATGGTCGTCGCCGGCTTCGGCGTCTTCTTCCTGCACGCCCGCGGCCCCATCGTCTTCTGGACCCTCGGCCTGACCCTGTGCGTCTTCGTCGGCCCCACCCAGTCCGCGTCCCGTTCCTTCCTGTCGCGCATAATCCCCGCGGGCCGCGAGGGCGAGGTCTTCGGCCTCTACGCGACGACCGGCCGCGCCGTGTCCTTCATGGCGCCCGCGATGTACAGCCTGTTCCTCATGCTCGGCAAGCGTATGACGCCCGCCGGAGCGGATTACACGTACTGGGGCATCCTCGGCATCATGCTGATCCTCGGCATCGGCCTGGCCCTCACGATCCCCGTGAAGGCAGACCGCGCGACCCTGCACCACATGGAGGGCTGAGCTCCTCGACGAGGCGCCCGCACCCGCGCGCGACGTCCCCGGCGCAACCGAGTGATCCTCGGGCGTCGGGGACGATCCTGTATCAATGCGCTGATGGCGATGCGGGGGTGAACGCGACGAGGCTCTCCTTTGTGACTCCCACGAGGAGATCGTCGTAGACCCACGTGAGGTTGGTGGCCTCGTCGAGTTGCTCCGACCTGTTCGTCACGTTGTCCGCCATCGCAAACACGAACGCGGGAGTGCCTGCGGGACCCGCGCCCCGAAGGTAGAGGACGCTGCCGTCAGCGCTGGAGCGCATCGCGACGGACGAGAAGAAGTTGGGCTGGCTGCTCTCCTTCAGGAATGCCCCGTCAGGTTGCATGCTGAGGGACTCGCCGGTGGACGTGGAGACCTCAAGTGATGGTGGCGAGTGATCGGTGGCTCCCTCGGCGCTGACGAAGCTCGTCGTCCAGGGGGCGGTCTCCTTCGTATAGAAAGATCTGAGCTGCTCGAGCGTCGGCAACGAGGCGTCGCTCGTGGGACGGACCCAGTCGATTGTTATCTTGTACGTGTCGACGACGGTGCCGCTCGGATCGTAGGCGGTCACCGTGTTGCCGTCTCTCAGCACGGCCACGCCGTCGCTCGCAAGCGTGACCTGAGGCTTGATCTCCTCGTCCTTCGACGGGGGCGTGCCGAGGGTCCGTAGCTCCCCGGTGCGCGGATCGATGAGCTGCGGGGCAGCGTGCGACACATCGACGGGCACGAGTACCGAGGTGTTCTCCCCGCTGCCAGTGAGCGCGTCCGTCGGGTGTGTGATGGGGGAGAGGAACGTTAATCCGGTGCGGTTTTGAGGCGAGGTCCTCGTGCTCCATCGTTGGGTCCACGTGCCCGCCTCGTTCGTCCAGCCGCTGCAGGTTTCGACGGTGTCACACGTGACCACGACGCCCTGGGTGAACCCCATGGGCAGGTCGTCGCCCCAGGGGACGTGGGTCTGATCGCCGGTCGTCTTATCGACGAGGAGTGGGCCGATGATGAGGTGTGTGTCGGTGGAGAGAAACTCGGGGAATACGTAGGTGCGCAGACGCGGTGGGCGTGGCCCGGTGGACGTCCACAGGGCGCTCGGCTCGGTGCCCGACACGTCGTAGGCCGAGATCGTCGTGACGGGATTCGAATTTGGGCCGTAGGACACGGCGTAGAGCGTGGAGCCCTCCGCGAACAGCCGCGGTGGTACGGCGGCGGCTGCAGCATCGAAGGGCTGCGTCCATGCGACGGCAACTCCCGAGGCCCACTCCGGGGAGATGGTGCGCGTGTCCTTCGCTGTACCGTGGTAGCCCGTCAGAGAGGAATTCCCCCAGTTCACGTCTGCGCTCGGCCAGGTGCGCCGCACGACGTGCTGGTCGCACATGTTCAGGATGAATGCCAGTATGAAGGCCACCCAGGTGAGGAGAAAAAAGCTCAGCCACGGGACGTGACTCCGTCTGCGAGGAGCGCGTGACGCCTCGGGGTGCGTGTCCATCGAATCGTTGCTGCTCACGAATCGTTCCTTCCGCTCAGGAGTGCCACTGTCACGCCGTGTGCGGCGTAAAAGCCACGATCGTGTCGTCGACGACGCCGACGAGGAGGTCATCGAACACCCAGGTGAGGTACTCGGCGCCGTTGAGCTCCTCAGAGACGTACGCGGCCCCGGTCCTCGTGTCGACGAAGACGAATCCGCCCTGCCCCTGCTGTGTGTTGAACTTCGCGAACACCACATCCGCTCCGGGGCTGACGCGAATTTCAGAGGGGACGTAGGCCACGTATGTGCGGCCCAGGTTGTTGTCGTTGGGGCACACCGGGCGGCTGGGGCTACCGTCGGTTGGAGTGATCGTGAGGATGGGGCATCGCTCTCCCTGCGCCCTGTTGACCTGTGTCACCGTTGCCGTCGCCCACGTCGGGGCATCCCCGGCGAAGAACCCCTGAATGTCGGAGGTGGAGGGGAGGGTGTCGTCGTTTGTCGTCATGCGCCCGCCCGTTGAGGCAGGCTGCATTCCCACGAGGAACCCACCCGCATCGAAGGTGAGAGCCGTGTACGCGTCGTAAGTGACGACGCCGTCGCGCGCGAGGAGCACATTACGAGGGTTGTTCGTGTCATAGGAGGCGGGATCCTCGAGGTCTGTCACCACTCCTGTGCGCGGATCGATGAACTGGGCCGGATGCTCGCTTGTTTTGATCGGCAGGAGTACGCTCGTCGTCTCATTGTCTGTGACGACCCTGCTGGTGGGATGGGTGATCCTGTCTGAGCTCAGATTGTCGAAGGACTGCATCGCCGTCCAGGAGCTCCACTGTTGCGTCCATCCGGAGGAGACCCGTGCCCAGCCCTTGCACGTCCATATCCCGTCGCAGGTCACGACAATGCCGTCAGCGAAGGCGATCGGCTTCGTGTTCTCCCAGGGTGTAGAGGCAATGTGACCGGTGGCCTTGTCGATGGTGAGGGTGTTAAACGCGATGTCCGTGTCGGTGACGACGAATTCAGAAGTTTCGACGTAACGGGTGTTCTGCGCGGTTGCGGACCATAGTTGGCGGGGCTCGGTGCCGGACAGGTCGTATGCCTGCGCCACGACGGTCGGAGAGGACCCCTGCCGGGACTCAAAGGTGGCATAGAGCGTGCTTCCTTCGGCGTGGAGGAAGACGACGGGGCTCGTATCGCCTGGGGTGAGGGGGATGCGCCACGCCGTCTCGATGCCCGAGGCCCAGTTGGGAGACAGGAGGTGCGTATTGATCGCCTGCCCGCCATAGCCTGCGGTCGGGGCGTTCGTGTCGTACGTCCGCGCAGTGCGCTGCAACGACGGATCGTTGGAGTGGGAGGGCCAGATCCACGAGCCGACGAGAACAACGAGAATGACGACGGCGAGTGTTGTCACGATGTGCGGCAGCGAGAACAGATGTTTCTCGCGAGAAAACTGCTCGGCGGGCGCGTGACGCACCATCCCCGTGCCCTGCTCGCGCGAGGGGACGCGTGGGGGTGGGGTGTGATCGCCATTGCTCATGAGTAGTTTCTATCACACCCGGGGTGGGTGGTGTTACGACGACGCCGGCACGAATGCCGTGAGTCCACTGTCGGTCATCCCGATGAGCATGTCATCGAAGACCCACATGGTCTTATCCATCGCATTGAGTTCGGATGACGTATAGGTGAGCCCGTTGGCGATGTCGATGAAATACTTGCTCTTGTCCTCGCGCGTAAAAGCGTCGATATAGAGAGCTGATCCGTCGGCGCTGACGCGCAGCTGGCGTGGTTTCATCACGCAGTACTCGGTCGCGTAACGGCGAAGCTCCTCCGGGAGGTGGGTCTTACGCGTCGATCCGCCAGCGGAGAGAGTGGCCACAAGCTTGCAGTCGTTGTCGCGGTCCAGTTCGACCGTACCGCTCGACCATTTCGCTTCCCCCTCGGTCATGTACTTTTTGAGTCCTGAGATGCTCGGGTACGTCCCGTCATCACTGACCACCGGCAGAAGAAGCATGCGCGGCGCGCTGAACGTGGACTGCAAGGTTCCGTCACTGTCGAAGAGAGAGCCATGCGACTTGACGTTGTCGAAGACGAGGTAACCGTCGGACGCGACTTCGACGCTCGGGGACTTACTGTCTTCGTCTGAGCCGCTCAGGGTGGTCAGCTCGCCCGTATGGATGTGAATGATCTGGGGACGTTGCGAAAAGCGCGTCGGGAGCAGGGCGGAGGTGTGCTCCCCGCTACCCGAGAGCACGAACTGAGAGGGCACGTAATCCAAGAAATGTTGCTCCAACCCGCTTTCACTCAGCTGCCCTGTTGGTGTTGTCCACAGGGTCGTCCATTCGCCGGCCGCCCTCGTCCACCCGTTGCAGGTGGACGGCGGTGTGCAGGTCACGAGGATGCCGTCGGCATATGCGAGGGGAAAAGCCGCACCCCAGGGGGCTTGGGTCTGCTCACCAGTCGTCTTGTCGATGATGACGTCGCGGAAGAAGACGCTGTCGTCGCTCGAGACAAACGCGGGCGTGTAGGGGCTGGATACGTCACTCGCTGAGGGGCCGGTCGAAGACCATAGGAGGGCGGGTTGTTCCCCTGACACATCGTAGGCAGTGACGGTGACGGCTTGGCTGGAGTCGCCCTCGGGAGAGCCTGGACCGACGAGGTAGACGGTCGAACCGTCGACGTACATCTGGGGTGGGAGAGCGGAGTGCTGCTCCGGAATGGGCAGCGTCCATGCGGTGGCCACGCCCGAGGCCCACTGAGGCGATATCGAGTGCGTGTTCGTGGCGCTCCCGCGGTATCCGGGTGCGCGGGCGGGCAGGTTCGCCGCATGTTCGCGCGCGTCCGTGCTCGTCGCGGCGGTGGAGTCCGCCGACGGCTTCGACGAAGGCGCCGACGAGGACCCGAACAGGCCGGGAGCGAAGAGAACGATCCCAAAGTTGAGCGTGGCGACGCAGGCGAGCACGATCATAACGACGGATGGCTTGCGCTTGACAGCTTCCGTGTCGACCCGCGTCCCGGAGGACTCCGGCCTCGGGGTGTGGAGCGCCGTCGGTGTTTCATCGCCAGCGGGCTGCTCCTGAGACGAGGCCGTGGCGACGGTCGGGGAAGCGGTGTCGTTCGAGGTGGGCGCAGTCTCCTCCGAGGAGAGCCCGTCCGGCGTCAGAGCGTCTACGGGCAGGGCGGCGTCGGCCTCGTCGGTGAGCGGTGATGGGGTCTCGGCGAGGAGATCATCCAAGTCCGGCAGTGGCGCCAACTCCGGCAGAGGCGCGAGGTCAGGCAGCGGCGTGAACCCGGGCAATTCCCCGAACTCGGGGAAGTCGGGCGCGTGTATATCCGCGTTCGGCGTATCGGAGGGGCGAGTGCGCGCCTCGTCGTCGGAACCGCGGTGGAGGTCATCGTTGCTCATGAGTTGTTTCTCTGAGAGGGCAGTCGTGGTCTGGTCATAGGACGGTGATCTCAGGAGGACGCTGGCACGAATGCCGTGAGTCCGCTGTCGGTCAAGCCGATGAGCATGTCATCGAAGACCCACATGGTCTGTTTCGGCAGGTTGAGAAGGTTTGATGTGTAGGTGAGCCCGTTGGCGGTATCGATGAAGTACCGGCTCTGGTCCTGGTAGGTGAAGGTATCGGCGTAGAGGACCGAACCATCCGCGCTGACGCGGACCTCCTTCGGGCTGAAGAGGCACGTGCTGGTCATGTATGGGCTCAGCACGCCGGGGACTGGAGTCGTGCGCGTCGACCCGTCGGAGGTGAGGGTGACCTGGATGGAACAGTCGTCCTTATCCACGAGGCCTACTGTTCCTGTCGCCCAATTCGCGGTCTTCTTCGTCATGAAGGTCTTGATGTCAGCGGTGCTCGGCTGGTTGCCGTCACGGCTGACTGCGGGTAGACGCAGATATTCATCGTTTGAGTATGTGGATTGGCGGGCCCCCGAGCTGTCGGTGAGGAACCCCTGCTTCTTGCTGACGTCGGTGATGACGAAGCCGTCGGTCGCCACCTCGACGTATTGGCCCAAGCCTGACTGGGCGGGGCTGGGCAGGTACGTTGTCTTACCGGTATGGATGTTGATGATCTGCGGGGTTTCCTGATAGCTGGAGGGGACCAGGACGGAGGCGAGTTCACCCGTGCCGGAGCGTGTGGTGCCTGCGGGCGCATAGTCCAAACCCTGGTTACTCAACCCGTAGGACGTCTGTGGATTCGTTGTCGTCGTCCACAGATTCGTCCACTCGCCGGAGGTTTGCATCCACCCGCGGCACGAGGATGTCGTCGAGCAGGTCACCACGATGCCGTCGGCCTGCGCGAGGGGAAAATCATCGCCCCACGGGGCCTGTGTCTGCTCGCCGGTCGCCTTGTCGATGACCACGTCGTGGAAAAAGAGCTGGGTCTCGCTCGACACGAACGCGGGTGTGTACGTCATGATCGCGGAGTTTTCCGTGGGGCCGACCGTGTCCCACAGGAGGGTGGGTTCCTCCCCGGACAGGTCGTAGGCCTGAGTTCTGACGGCGGAACCGCGCTGGCCCTCGATCGTGTCGTCGCCGGCGATGTAGAGGACCTGACCCTCGGCGAACATCTGCGGTCCGAACTCAGTCATTTCTGACGGCAGCTCGAGCGTCCACGCGGTGGCCACGCCCGAGGCCCACTGAGGCGATATTGAGTGCGTGTTCGTGGCGCTCCCGCGGTATCCGGGGGAGCGGGTCCGCAGATCCGCCGCATGCTCGCGCACCTCGGAGTCCGCCTGTGTGCTGGCGCTCGACGAGGTCTGCGTACCCCAAGGTGTCGATGATGAACCGTCGCGAGTGGACGAGAGAAACGACGCGCCCAAGCCGATCGCGATGAGAGCGACGAACGCGATGAGGAGGTTCGGCTTTTTCTGCCTCGGGGGCACCGAGGCTCGCGGGGTCCTCGCGGGCGTGGGCCCGACGGTGATGGCCGGCTGCGGTGCCTGCGTGGCTGCGGGCTGCCTCCTCGGCGAGGCCGTGGCGGCGGTCGGACGCGATTCCTGCTTGTTTGCGGACCGTTTTTGCGACGAGGCCGTGGCGGCTTTGTGGGAGGCGCTGTGCGTCCGGGCTGTCGCAGCTCCCGCCGTCGGTGCAGATCCCGTCTCAGGGACTGCGTCTGGCTGAGGGACGTCGGTCGGCACGGGCGGTGTGACGCGAAGGAACTCGTCGAGGTCCGGCATCTCCAGGTCCGGCATCACGATCTCTGGCATCGCCGACTCCTGCAACGCGTCCAACTCTGGCAGCGGCGCAAGTTCGGGCAGATCTGCGAACCCCGGAAGATCCCCAAAGCCGGGGAGTGCTGAGATATCGAGCTGCGACAGGTCATCCCACGCGTCGGAAGAGTGAACGCGTGCTGCGTCGTCGGACGTGTGGCGGAGGTCGTCGTTGCTCATAACACGTTTCTACCACGCTGCGTCCCGGCGGGCGCTCGCGGGCTAGCCCTCGGCGCGCACCATGAGGGCACTGGCGAGCGCGGCCACGCCCTCGCCTCGTCCCGTGAAACCCAGGTGATCCGAGGTCGTCGCCGACACGGTGACCGTGCCGCCCACGATCTCGCTCATGACGGCGCAGGCCTCGGGCAGGCGAGCCGCCATGCGAGGCCGGTTCCCCACGACCTGCACGGTCGCGTTGCCCAGAACCCAGCCGGCCTCGGCGGCCATGCGGCGCACCTCCTCAAGCAGTGCGCGCCCCGACGCCCCCGCCCACTCCGGGCGATCCACGCCAAAGACCGTGCCGAGCTCGCCCAGACCCGTCGCCAGCAGCATCGCGTCGCACAGCGCGTGCGCGGCCACATCCGCGTCCGAATGCCCCTCAAGAGGACGCTCTCCCGGCCACTCCAGGCACGCGACCATGAGCGTGCGCGGCGAGTCGGGAGCGGCGAACGCGTGGACGTCGACCGCTTGGCCGATGCGGAAAGGAAGTTCAGTCATGGCACCAGGGTAGCGTCAGGCGGAAGCCGGCGTAAAGGCCGTGACCTGGCCGTTCGACACCGCGATCAGGAGGTCATCGAACGCCCACGTCAGCTGATCCACGGTGCCCAACTCCGTGTCCGTGTGGACGACGTCCCCGTTCGTGTCGAGGAAGTAGACGTGCTCGATCTCCCTCCCGGTGTCATCCGCGATGTACGCTGCACCGCCGTCGGTGCTCACGCGCACCTGAGCCATCCTCGCGTAGCAGGGCTCGCTGGAGGTGTCCGACAAGTCCTTCACGTTGTGCACGATGCGCGAGGAGCCGTCCGACGTCAGGGAGACCGTGACGTCCTTGCACTTACTGCCCGACACCTCGACCGTGCCCGTCGCCCACGGGCTCTTCCCGTTCTTCAAGTAGGCCTGCAGCTCCTCGATGGTCGGGGCATTTCCTCCGTCCGCGACCCCCGGCAGGGTGGGAGCGGCCTCGAAGGAATTAATGAGTGTCCCAGAGGCGTCGTAGAAGCGCACCATGTTGTTGCTGTCCCTGATGGCGACGCCGTCGCTCGCTCGATAGACGCCGCGTCGGTAGGTGGAGGGGTCCCACCGAGTGCTCTCACCGAGCGTCGTGACCGTGCCCGTGCGCACGTCGATCAGCTGCAGGGATCGCTTGTCTTGAACGGGTACCAGGATCGACATATTGTCGCCGCTGCTCACCGCCGGGCCGCCGGGAATGTCCCAGATGCTGCTGTGTACGTCCTGTAGCGAGGTGATCGACTTCCACTGCTGCTTCCACTCGGAGGACTCCCACGTCCACCCGGTGCAGGTTTCCGCGCCCGAGCACGTCACGAGGACATCTCCGACCACCGTGAGGGGAGCATCATCCAGCCAGGGGGCATCCTCAACCTCGCCCGTCGTTGTATCGACCGTGGAGTTGCCGACGATGAGCTTGTCGCCGATCGTGACCAAGCGCAGCGAGAAGCGGTAGGAATCCCGCTTCACCTGCGGGTTACTGGAATCCCAGATGACCTGCGGCTGCGAGCCTGAAATATCCACGGCGGCGACGTCGAGACCCTCACCAAGGGATGGGGTCGCGGCCACGTACAGGGTCGTGCCGTCGACCAGGGTCGTCACCTCCTGGTGCTCCCCGCGGACCGCGGAGACGTTGTCGAGGGTCCACGCCGTGCCGATGCCCGCCGCCCAGGCGCTGGAGATGTTCCCGGTGCTCGTGGCTGCCCCGGCGTAGCCCTGAGCGCTCTTCTTCTGCTCGCGCGGCGTCGAGCCCCACGGCCCGAAGAAATAGCCGAGGACCATGAGGACGACGATGAGGAACGCGAGGATCGACAACGCGATGAACCATGCGCGCTTCGACGACATCCCCGAGGGAGCGCCCGGATCGTTCGGGCGCACGGTGGGGTTGGGGATCGGCGTCGGCGAGGCAAACACGTTCGTCGACGAGGCGGGCCCACTCGCGTACGGGGTGCCCGTCGGCGGCGGGGGAACCGGGGCGCTCGAGGAATCGACAGCGGTGGGCTGCGTCCACTGGGAATCGTTCGTACTCACCCGTCGTTTCTACCACACGCTCCTGGCGCAACTCCGCCCAGCCCGGCCCCGGCCTCGTCCATCCGTGTGACGAGGAACGGGCGCCCTCGCAGGCCACGCCCCCTCTCCGATAGGATCGACCCGTGCGCTACATTTCGACACGACGCGGCCCCAACACGCCCACCCGTTCTTTCAGTGACATCCTCCTGGAAGGTCTCGCCCCCGACGGCGGCCTCTACCTGCCCGAGGAGTACCCGACGCTGTCTCGCTCCGACCTGGACGAGCTGCGCATCGTCCTGCGCGAGGACGGCTACGCGGCCATGGCCGCCGGCATCATCTCCCTCTTCGTCGACGACATCCCCGCCGGCGACCTGAGCGCGATCACGGCCCGCGCCTACCGCACCCCCTCCTTCTCCGACCCCCAGATCGTCCCCGTCGACGCCCTGGAAGGCACCGGCCTGCACATCGCCCACCTCTCGAACGGCCCCACGGCCGCCTTTAAGGACATGGCGATGCAGCTCCTCGGCGAGCTCTTCGAATACGAGCTCACCCGCCGCGGCGACTGGCTCACCATCGTCGGCGCCACCTCCGGCGACACCGGCTCCTCCGCCGAGTACGCGCTGCGCGGCCGAAGCGGACTTTCCGTCGTCATGCTCACCCCCGCCGGGCGCATGACCGCCTTCCAGCGCGCACAAATGTTCTCCCTCCTCGATGAGAACATCGTCAACGTCGCCGTCGACGGCGTCTTCGACGACTGCCAGGACCTCGTCAAGGCCATCAACATGGACGCCGATTTCAAGGCCACCTGGCACGTGGGCGCCGTCAACTCCATCAACTGGGCGCGCCTGCTCGCCCAGGTCTGCTACTACGTGGCCACCTGGCTGCGCGTCACCGAGGAAGGGGCCGACGCCTCGTCCACGGTCAGCGTCGTCGTGCCGTCGGGTAACTTCGGCAACGTGTGCGCCGCCCACATCGCCCGCCAGATGGGCGTGCCGCTGGGCACCCTCGTCGTCGCCACGAACGAGAACGACGTCCTCGACGAGTTCTTCCGCACCGGCGTCTACCGCCCCCGCTCCTCCGCGGACACGCTGGCCACCTCCAGCCCGTCCATGGACATCTCCAAGGCCTCGAACTTCGAGCGCTTCATCTTCGACCTGCTGGGACGCGACGGCGACGCCACCCGCGCTTTGTTTGACGAGGCCCTGGCCCGTGACGGCTCCTTCGACCTGTCCGGTACGCCCGAGTTCGCCTCCCTGCGAGACACCTACGGCTTCATCTCCGGCACCTCCACGCACGCCGACCGCCTCGCCGAGATCGCGCGCACGGAAAAGGAAAGCGGCTACCTCCTCGACCCGCACACGGCCGACGGCGTGCACGTCGCCCGCGCCGTGCGCTCGCAGATCGAGGGCCCGCTCGTCGTCATGGAGACCGCGCTGCCCGTCAAGTTCGCCGATACCATCCTCGAGGCCACCGGCCACCTCCCGCCCGTGCCCGAGCGATTCGCAGGCATCGAAGGACGCGAAGAGCGCGTCACGCCGCTCGCCAACTCCGCCGAGGACCTCAAGGCCCTCATTGCCGAGCGCGTGCGCCCCGGCGCCTGAGTTCTCGTTCACTCGACGAGGCCCGAGCCCTCACCCGCGAAACCGCGCCGTTTCGCCCGTCGGGGCCCGGGCCTCGTTACATACTCCCGGAGAGTGCCCGCGTCGCTCCCCGCCGCGCCTCGCCAGGTAGGATTGGTGCCATGCTGCACCTGTACGACTCCAAGAGCGCCCGCATCCAGCCCCTGAACCCGGTCACCCCCGGCAAGGTCGGCATCTACCTGTGCGGCGCCACCGTGCAGGGATCCCCGCACGTCGGCCACCTGCGCGCTGCCGTCTCCTTCGACACGCTGATCCGCTGGCTGCGCCGCAGCGGCTACGAGGTCACCTACGTCCGCAACGTCACCGACATCGACGACAAGATCCTGAACAAGTCGGCCGAGGCCGGCTGGGACTGGTGGGCCTGGGCGTATCGCTTTGAACGCGAATTCACCGAGGCGTACGAGACCCTCGGCGTGCAGGCCCCCACCTACGAGCCGCGCGCCACCGGCCACATCCCCGACCAAATCGACCTCGTCCAGCGCCTCATCGACGCGGGACACGCCTATTCGGACGGGCGCGGCAACGTCTACTTCGACGTCCACTCTCAGGCCGACTATGGCTCGCTCACCCGCCAGCGCCTGGCCGACATGCGCACCACCGAGGACGACGCCCAGATCGACGAGGCCGTTGAGGCCGGCAAGCGCGACCCCCGCGACTTCGCTCTCTGGAAGGCCAGTAAGCCGTCTGAGCCGGCCACTGCCTCGTGGGACAGCCCCTGGGGACGCGGCCGACCCGGCTGGCACCTTGAGTGCTCCGCCATGTCGCGGCGCTACCTCGGCGACGAATTCGACATCCACGGCGGCGGCATCGACCTGCGTTTCCCGCACCACGAGAACGAGCAGGCCCAGTCGCACGGCGCGGGCTGGCCCTTCGCGCGCCTGTGGGTCCACAACGCGTGGGTGACCACCAAGGGCGAGAAGATGTCCAAGTCGCTGGGCAACGTCCTGTCGATCGGTGCGCTGACCGAGGAGTACCCGGCCGTCGCCGTGCGCTGGGCCCTGTCCACCGTCCACCACCGCTCCGCCATCGAATGGGGCGCCGAGACGCTGCCCGCCGCTCACGCCGCCTGGGAGAAGTTCTCCACCTTCGTGGCCCGCGCCATCGAGGCTGCCGGGGAGGCTCCGGCCTCCGAGATCGCCCTGGCACCCGCCGACCTGCCCGAGGCCTTCGTCGCCGCCATGGACGACGACCTCAACGTCGCTGGCGCCCTCGCGGTCCTGCACGAGCACCTCAAGGCCGGCAACGCCGCGCTGGCTTCCGGGGATGTGTCCGCTGTGTATCGCGAGCAGGTCCTGGTTCGCTCCATGCTGGACGTGCTGGGCCTCGATCCGGCCTCCGAGCAGTGGCGCGGACAGGCCGGCATCGGCGCGGGTGCTTCCGGCGCGGCTGCCGCCGAGCACTCGGCGCTGGACGCGCTGGTCCAGGCCGTGCTCTCTGAGCGGGCCGCTGCCCGCGCCGCCAAGGACTGGGCGCGCGCCGACGAGCTGCGCGACCGCTTGGCCGCCGCCGGCGTCACCGTCGCGGACGGCCGCGACGGCGCCACCTGGAGTGTTGGCTGATCGGCGATTTCTGACAGCTGTCGCCAGGCCCCGGGAGCGTGAGCTCCCGGGGCCTTGTGCATGTCGGCGGGACGGGCGCCGCAGCCAGGCCCGGCCGCCGCCCACAGGCACCGCAGCCAGGCCCGCGTCTCGCAGTTTCCGCGGTTGCTCTTGTGATTTGGTGCGCTGCACCCGATCCGTAGGCAGTGCACCCCTTCTGATCGGGTGTCGCGCCCCGTAACGGGTGTCGCGGCCCTCGCCATAGCAATTTCGCACGTAATTCCCCTGCGAGTACTTCAAATATTGAATTCATGTCGTTGGGATTGCAACGTTTTCGGGCTATCTCCAAAAGTGACCGTGGGAAATTATGTGCGAAATGTGTCTGGGGCGGGCGCGTCGACTCGTTGTCCGGCCAGGCCCCGCCCCCGCCCACGGGCACCGCAGCCAGGCCCGGCGCGTTGCCTCACGGGCTGCTCTCCCATCAATTTCGCATGCAATTCCCCTGAGGGTATTTCAGGTCTTGAAATCTGATCGTTGATATTCTGCGGTTTTTGGGCTTGTGTTGGATCGTGCCGTGGGGGAATTGCATGCGAAATTTGTCTGGGGTGGTCTAGGCGTTGCGTCTCGAAGCCCGGCCAGGCCCTGTCTCTGCCCGCGGGAGCCGCAGCCAGGGCCTGCGTTTCGCAGCCCGCCCGTGCCCTCCGGGCCCCTCCGGTGCCCTCCACAGTGGCGTGGCCACCAAGGGGCCGCGTTTTCGCTTGTTGATCGGTGGTATTGCACTACTTAGGGAGGCATTGCACTGCCTAGTAGCTAGTGCATTGCTGCCCTATCTAGTGCATCGCTTCCTCAAGCAGCACATTCCTGCTCATGCCCACGGGTACGCGGATAGGTTGTTGCTTCATGGATAGGTTATGAGCATGCGGATAGCTTATTTTCCTATCCGCGTGGCGATAACCTATCCGCATCATCACAACCTATCCGCGCAGGGGCTTTCCTGGGCTCGGGTACCGCAAAAATGCTTGTCGCAGTGAGGTGTGCACCCGATCGGGAAGATTCAACCCCTTCCGATCGGGTTGAATCCTGCCGATCAGGTTGAATCCTGCCGATCGGGTTGAATCCTGCCGATCGGGTTGAATCCTGCCGATCAGGTTGAATCCTTCGGAAAGGCGTTCCCTTCTGAGCAGACGTGGCCTCGGCGCTGTGTCTAGCCCGGCGCTCACCCATTTCGCACGTAATTCTCCCGCGACTCGTTCAAAACCTGAAATCGCATCGTTGGAATTGCAGCGTTTTAAGGCTGTCTTAAAAAGTTACCGGATTAAATTACGTGCGGAATTGAGGTTGGGGGGCGTGGACAGGGTGCTTCAGGAGAACCGATGTAATTGCCCCGAGAGAGTCCGTGGGCAGTGTCGTCAGCTAGGCCTCTCTACGGGCTGGGATCACCCTGCAATCGGTGCTATACCAACGTGCGCGATCGGCCCGATGCTAGCCGAGGCTCTACCCTGGTGTCAGGTCGACGACGCGAGGCGTCACCAACACGGGAGGAACGCATGGAATACGTGGCGCTGCTGCGCGGTATCAACGTCGGCGGCACGAACAAGGTCGTCATGAGCGAGCTGCGCGAGCAGATTGCCTCCGAAGGCTTTACGAACGTGCGCACATACATCAACAGCGGCAACCTCCTCTTCGAGGCCGAGGCCGGTGCCGGGCCCAACACCCCGCACGAGGACGTTGCCCGCACAGTTGAGGATCTCCTGGCGCGCCGCTATGACTTCCCGATTCGGCTGGCCCTCCTGACGGCGCAGGACTACGTCGCGGAGCTGCGCAACCTGCCCGACTGGTGGCATGGCGAGGTCTCCCGCCGTGATGCGCTCTTCTACACGCGGGGCTTGGACCGGGACCACGTGCGCGAGCGCATTGAGGCGATGGAGCTGGGTGACGAGGCGGTTCACTTCGGTCAGCACGCAGTGTTCTGGGCAAAGTTTGACGAGAAGACCTTCCTGAAGACCGCCTACCACAAGCGCCTCCTGCGCGAGGACTTCTACCGCCAGGTGACGATCCGCTCCGGCTCGACGGTCGGGAAGATCGCGGCCATGCTGTCGCGGGGTTGACGGGCGCGGAGTCCTTGGCGATGGCGCAGGTGGGGAACTAGACTGAATCGGGAGAACACTGACGTAGGCCGTTCGCCGGAAGGAATACGGATGACAACCGCTGCCCCGACCCTGTGTGTTTTTACCCCGACATACAACCGAGCGTACATTTTGCCTGCGCTGTACGAGTCCCTGCTGGCTCAGACGTCGACGGATTTCCAGTGGATGATCGTGGATGATGGATCCACTGACGACACGGAGTCCCTCGTCCAAGGCTGGATTGCTGAGGGGCGTCTGTCGATCGACTATGTCAAGCAGGAGAACGGCGGGAAGCCTCGCGCAACCAACACGGGTGTTGCCCGCTGCCAGAGCGAGCTTTTCTTCGTCGTGGATTCAGACGACCACCTCGTGCCGACCGCAGTGGAGCATGTTCTCACGCGTTGGGAAGAGATCCGAGGCGACGACTCCTTCGCGGGAATTGTCGCCTTGCGCGGCACTGACGAGCACACCCCCATGGGCACGTGGATGCCTGACGGGGTGCGCGCGGTGACGCTGTGGGATCTGCACGAAAAGATGGGTTTCCGTGGCGATACGTCGCTGATTCACCGCACTGAGATTCTGCGTCGCTACCCCTTCGACGTGGCTCCCGGTGAGAAGTTCGTCGCGGAATCCTCCGTGTGGTTCCTCATTGACGAGAGCTACAACATGCTGGCGGATAACGAAATCCTCACTATTTGCCACTATCTGCCCGACGGTCTGACGCAGAATTTTGCGTCCAATGCCAAGAGGAATCCGATTGGCTATTGGAAGCACAAGCGTTACTGCGCGGCGCGTTCCACCACTCTGAAGTCGCGTGCCCGCGAGACGAGTCTGTTCCTCGTTGGATGCATGCTCGCCCATCAGAAGGGGGCTATTTCCATGGCGCCGAGCAAGGCACTCGCGGTTGTCTGCTACCCGGTTGCGCTCGTTGCGCGCTATACGATCTTCCGCTGAGGGGGGTTTATGGAAATGCCGCAGGATATCGCTCGAGAGGGCGCATTCCCGGACGAGGCAGTGGCGACCGATGAGGCCGTGGTGACCGACGAGGCCGTGACGACCAACGAGGCCGTGGCGACCAACGAGGCCGTGGCGACCGACGCGGAAAGCGCTGAGGCGCCTGAGAAACTCTCGCTGAAAGCCAACATGATGTGGAGCTCCGTGGGCTCCCTGACGCGCCTGGGCTGCAACTACCTCGTCTCGTCGGTGTTGGTGGTGCGCCTCGCGACTGGCTTTGATGCTGCGGGCATGCTCGCGCTCGCGATGGCGATAGCGAACCTCGTGAACCCGATTGCGGATTTCCGCCTGCGCACGGTCCAGGTGACGGATGTGACGGGGGAGCGCACCTCGCGTGAATACGTTGGGCTGCGCTCGGTGCTGTCTATCGTGGCATTCCTGGTCGGCGTCGTCTATTCCGTCGTGACGACGTCCTATGATGCTTTGCCCGTTATTTCGTTGTATCTCGTGTACTCGTTGGCGACGAATTTCATTGAGGTTTTCCACGCGATTGACCAGAGGCACCTGCGCCTTGATTTTGCTGGAAAATCCTACGTGATGCAGGGTATTGGCACGCTCGTTGCTTTCGCGGTGGGCCTGTGGTTTTTTGATTCCTTGCTCGTTGCTGTGGGTCTCATGACGGCGGTCGTCATCCTGGTCGGCGCTCTGTATGACGCGCCTCGCGCGTGCGTGTTTGAGCCGATTCGTCCGCAGGTGCGCTTTGGGCGTGCGGCGAAGACTCTCGTTTCGTTGGCGCCTCTCGTCGTGGCTCAGATTGCAGCGACGTCGGTTTTGACTGTCCCGCGTCAGATGCTTGCTGCGAGCGATGGTGCTGAAGCTTTGGGCGTGTATCAGGCTGTCGCGTCGCTCGCCGTCATTGTGCAGATGGGTGCCACCTACGTCTACAGTCCGCTGATGGGTGTGTTCGCTGAGCGTTTTCATTCGAACAAGCGCTCGGCCCTCACGCTGTTGTGGAAGACGGTCGGCGCGATCGTTGCCATTGCTGCCGTGGCCGCACTGGGGTTGGAGATTGTTGGTGAGCCGGTCTTGACGCTCCTGTTCGGTGAGAAGATCAGGGGTAATACTTTCCTGCTCCAGCCCGCGGTTTTGTGCACGGTGATCACGGCCTTTGGCTGGTTCTTTAATGACTTGCTGCTGTCTGTGCGTGATTATGTGGCGAGTTTTGTCGGCAATGTTGTTGCGTGCATCGTTGCTCTCGTGCTGGCTCGCCCGTTCGTGAATTGGTTCGGTATGAACGGTGTCTCGTGGGTGGGTGTTGCCGGCTACGCGTCGGGTGTTCTCGTTTTGGCTATTTTCCTCGCCGTCGACTATCGCCGGCTGAAAGATGCTCCCGTTGATCGTGACGAGGAGGGTGGGGAAGCTCTGCAGGGGGCGTGACCGTTGCGCGCAGCGTGATTTTGGCCCCCGCGCGCGCCCCGGTGGCCCCGATGCGGCCTAAAACCCGTACGCTTGTGTCAGTTCACGAGAAAACGAGGAGACACCATGGCCTCACACAGCGGGCGCCCCGGCGCCATCCGTAAGAAGGGCACCAAGAAGGGCGCGCAGGTCGGTACCGGCGGGCACTCGCGCCGCCGCCTCGAAGGTAAGGGCCCGACCCCCAAGGCCGAGGATCGCACCTACCACCCGGCCCACAAGCGCAAGGTGAAGCGCGAGGCCCGCGAGGCCCAGGAGGCCGCGATCGCTCGTGCCCGCGCCAAGTCGTCGATCCGCGTCAAGCCCGGCCACGAGCTGATCGCGGGCCGCAACCCGGTCGCCGAGGCCGCCCGCGCCTCGGTCCCGATCGAGCGCGTCTTCATCCTCGACAACGTGAAGGATGACCGCGTGGAGGAGGTCGTGCGCCTCGCCTCCGCGATGGGTGCGCCCGTGTACGAGGTCACCCGCCGTGATCTGGATGTCGCGACCGACGGTGCCGTCCACCAGGGCGTCGCCATCGAGGTGCGCGGCTACGAGTACGCCGATGCCTCGGATCTGATCGCGGGCTCTCTGCAGCAGCTGGGCCACCCGCTCCTCGTCGCCCTCGACCAGGTGACGGACCCCCACAACCTGGGCGCGGTTCTGCGTAGTGCGGGCGCGTTCGGCGCGGACGGCGTCATCATCCCCGAGCGCCGTAGCGCGGGCGTCAACACGACCGCGTGGAAGGTGTCGGCCGGTGCGGCCGCCCGCGTGCCCGTGGCTCGCGCGACGAACCTGGTGCGCGCCCTCGAGGAGGCCAAGGCGGCCGGTTACTTTGTGGTCGGCCTCGACGGCGGCGGCGACGCGCCCCTGCGCGGCCTGTCGCTGGCGGACGGCCCCCTCGTGGTCGTGACTGGTGCCGAGGGCGCGGGCCTGTCCCGCCTCGTGCGCGAGACCTGCGATCAGATCGTGTCGATCCCGATCGCGTCGACCGTCGAGTCTCTCAACGCGGCCGTCGCCACGGGCATTGCCCTGTACGAGGTGGCCTCCCTGCGCGCGCAGGGCTGAGCCTTTCGGACTGTTTGTTGTCTCGCCGCGGGTGCTTGAAACGCGCCCGCGGCGAGACTCTTTAATGTGATCACCGGTGGTGCGGGCGTCAATGCGCACGCACGCCTCAGTATCCCGAGAATCGAATGGGATGGCGGCCGTGTTCCTTTTTGGCGGCGCGCCGCATTGTGAGGATGCCGTCCATGGTGAAGAGGTGGTCTTTCGGCAGGTCGCCGCCGTAGAAGAATCGTGGGGCTTCCAGGAGGAGCCCTTGGTGCTGGAAGGCGCCAGCGAGTTCACGGAAGGACATGTCCATGAACGCGTCTGTGCCCCAGCGGTCATCGTGCAGGATGCGAGCCTCGCAGCACCAGAGTTCGGACGCTGGGCGTCCCCCAACCGAGCAGGATCGTGCCGCGACGAGGATCTCGGTCCTCTCCTGACTGGTGCGTTTGAGTGGCGTGGGTGTCGCGGAGGGAACGAGATTAACGCCGGGGATGGCGTCGAGGAGAGGCCTGATCGCGAGGCCGCGCAGGTCGCTGCCGATGATGATCTCCGCGCCGACCCACCCGTGCTGGGCGAGCTGCTCGCGCATGCCGTTCGTCTCACCCCAGGCACCTTTGGACACCCAGTAGTCGACAGCGTGCGTGACCGCCTGATTCGGGTCTGCCGCGATCAGCGCGTAGAAGTACCTGCGGTGGTTAAGGGCTCGGCGGAGAGAGAAACCTGAATGACCCGCGCCCATGAATACCCTCCTCGAGGAAAGACAAGTGTCAACAACAAGCGTCAGCACTCTGCCGCGGTGCATTGCTGCTGAGATCCGCTGCCCACCAGGATACTAGCCGCAGTGAATTATCGGGATTGACGAGGCATGGGAACCCGCGCGGTGACCTGCCGAAGAGGGGTGGCTACCCTCTGTTCTTCTGAGCCGCCTGACGCAGTGCTCGGAGGGCGGGAAGGGTCAGCGGAACGTCCGTCGGCAGTTCGCGGCTCGACAGGTGCTCCAACGGTGCCAGCATGACCTGATCCGACTGGAACGATTGCTCGAGCTTACCCAACACCGATGCGAAAAAGTCCTCTTGGAAGAATGTTTCATTCGTTGACGTGTAATCGAGGCGGCACCATAGCTCGCACATGCGCCCCCCGCTTCCAGGGAGTGGCCGGGCGATTATCTCGACAAACGTCTTTTCAACGAAAGCTCGCCTGACTCGGTCAGGTATCGCTTTCGGAAACAGTTCGGCAACGGCGGCGGTCGCGCTCGACGTGGCGATCGCATCGGCAAGGAATGCCTTGCCGTTGTTTCCGATGACGAGTTCTGTCCCCACCCAGCCAGCCAGCGCGAACTGCTCGCGCATGCCAGGAGTCTCGGACTGGATTTTGAACGTGCGCCAGTGAGTGACGCAGCGCGCCACGGCCTCGTCAGGAGTGAGCGACAGGCGGAAGACCATAAAGGGTTGCTTGACCATCGAAAGGTTACGGCCTATGCGTGAGAAGAGCGGAGTCATAGTTCTCCTTGGCGTTGAAAGCGAAAGGACGACAGCCTGTCGACGTGTTGCCTGCGCGGCGTATGGTCGCGAGACCGCAGGGCGCAGGGGGTGATCCTCGGGCAGTTCACTGGCGGTGTGACTGGTTGCGAACGAAAGCTGCGGCGTCCCTTCGCAATGCGAGGAGACTCATGTCGGAGAAGACGTGATCGCGGGGGAGATCTCCGCCTCGGAAGAAATGCGGGGCACCTAGCAAGATGCCTTGTTGGGCGAAGGAATCTCTTATTCCCTCCACAGAGGACTTCATGAATGCGTCCGTGACGAAGGGTTCCCTGAGGGCATCTTTCGCGAGGAAACACCACAGCTCTGATGCCGGTTGCCCACCCGCTGAATATGGGCGGGCGGCAACCATGATGCTGGTCGGCTCCTGGATAGAGTCCCTAAATTTCTTGGGCATGAGCTTCGGGAAGGCACTCATCACCGGGAATATATCCTCCAGGGAACGGAACGCGTAGTATCGGCCGGTCCCACCGATCGTGAATTGGGTGCCGAGGAAACCGCGGCGCGCAAGCTGCTCGCGTACCCCAGCCTGCTCGGTAAACCCCCCGATTGAGCGCCAGAAACCCAGGCAGCAGTCGACTGCCTGCTGCGGCTCGAGCGCGACGAGGTACGTCGCGTACTGGCGCTTATCCCAGCGGTTGCGAGACTGCCCTCGTGAGGCTTTGTTGATCATGGTGATGAGCTGACGCGCGCGTCGCCAGCCGACACCTCCCTCCCCAAACGGTGCCCGTGATCGGTTGCCGCCGTGACGGCCGCCGGGCGCTCGCTTTGATCAGGTTGACTCGACGCCTTAGAGGGACCAGAGGGAGGAAACGCTTTGCTCCGTTTCCTCGTAGGTCTGGATCGCCTCGTCGAGGAGCTGCTGAGCCTTGGCAAGTACGTCAGCCATGTAGCGAAGTTCCTCCTCGTCGATCTGCATGCGGTTGAATGCTGCGCGAGCTGCCTCGCCCTCCCAGGTGCTCGCAAGGAAATTCTGCGTCTGTGGGATGGTGTCGATGATCGTTTCCATCTGATCCACGCGCTGCCTCAGCGTGCTGGACAGGGACTGGAGTTCGCCCTCGTCGACGTAGAGATCTGCCATAATGACTCCTTCGGGATTAGCTTGTTAGAAGCCCTGAAGATTGCGGACTCGCTCTTCAGTTGCCTTGCTGAGAGCGGTGAGACTCTCCTGCATCGCAGTGAAAGGGTCCTCTTCATCGTTCTCTTCAGCCTCTTGGCGTGCCTGCTGCATCGCTCGCGCGATGTTCTGTTGGGCTGTTTGTCGCAGAGCGTCTGCAGCCTCGGATGTATCCTTCCCGGAGAACACATCACTCAGTGTCGTCTCGCCTTTATCGATACGTTCCTGAATCTTCTTCCAGTCTTCGCCGAGCTCTCCGTTTCGGGCAGCCTCAGCGCGTTCCCGTCTGTGTTCAGCGTTATCGCGCTCGTCTTGTTGGCGCTCTCGCGTAATGCTGTCTGACACGTCTCGAAGTGAACGCATCAGCTCTTCGATCCTGTTGAAATAGTCCTGATTAGTCATGCTCGTGCTGCAATTCCTCGTGCGGCCGCTTCTGCGAGGTTGGACAGGGTAATGCGGGTCTCCAGAAGCTGATCCTTACCCTGGACAATGGACTCAAAAATATCAAAGAGGAAATTAAGGATCTTGTAGGCCTTCATGATCCATGTCGTGATCTTCCAGGCATACTTCGCGACATCGATAACGCCCTTGATCCATCCGGCAATGGGGACGGAAGCATCAACAAGGATGTCTACGCAAGCTAGCTGGAGTTCAATGAGTACGTCCCCGATTGCGCCCGCAGCTTCCTTGATGGCAAATTTAACGGCCATGAGGATCAAGGACATTGTGCTTGTTGCGCCCTGTAGCGCCTGAGTTCCCATGGCAAGGGCTGCGATGAAGGCATTAGCCGCTTCCGAGCCTTTTCCGGTCCACTCCGACAGGGCAGGCAGAATTTCGGAGTCGTTTTGTGCGACGGCGACGAGGGCGTCGCCGATCTCCGACCAGGCAGTTTTAGCGCGGTCAACGACGCGCCAGTCGCCGACGGTGTACTTGAAAATGATGTCGTTCAAGAACGAGACGCCCGTCGCCTTTTCAATCAGCCAGTCGTAGGCTCCGAGGATAGGCCCAGCCTTCCAGCGCAGATTCTCCATTTCTGATGTCGGAGACTCAGGTGGAACAAGGTAGGAGCTTGCGTCCTGGGACTCGGAAATTGAACGGTTTGCGGACATCGCTTTTTCAAGCCGCTGATTGAATCTACCCGGAAGGTCCTTCGCGTAATCGCGGAGCGCCTCGATGTCCTGCCCCATCTGCTCAATTAGGTGGGGATCAGCGCCGCCGTACCACTTCGATGCGCGTTGTTCTGCCGCTCCGAGGGTTGGCAGTGATGAACGAGGATCGTTGAAGGGAAGTGCAGACCCGCCGAGAGCTTGGGTCGCTGCTGTCAATGCGTTATGGATCTGCTCGTCAGCGTCGATGTAGGCGTCTAGGGTCTGCCCTAGATGATTGGCTGCTCCACTATGAGCTTTCTCGAGGAGGCCGAGGACGATATCGCCAGCAGCAGCGGCAGCCTCGTTGTAAGGGTAGAGCACCATCAAGAGTTGACCGGAGGCCTCGGTGCCTAGGTCAAGGCTGCACCATTCCTTGAGGAACGACCGCATATTTGCGAGGTGTTGGGAGGACTGGCGTTCCAGCACCTGCTGTGCCAGCGACAGGTCCGCGTATTCGACAGATAAAGGCATCTTCCCTCGCTATGTCTCGAATCTTCGATGGTGGATCCTCGCCGGTGAGGTGCGCTGTGGCGCTCAGCGGTGAGCCGATCATAATGTCCACCAAAAATAACACAGGTTGTCAAAGTTCGTAGCGGCCTTCTTGATGGTGGTCTGTGCCGCACGTATGATCGCTCCATGAGTGTCCTGGGAACCGTCATTGTTGGCATCGTCATCCTCATTGGAGTGATCGGCGCGGTCGTGCAGATCTGGCCGTCCGCGCCCGTCGTTGGGGGTGCGATCCTGGTGTGGGCGTGGCTGACCGGCACGAGTGCCGCGTGGATTATCTTCGCTATCGCGGCCGTTGTCCTGATCCTTGGAACGGTCCTGAAATACGTGATTCCCGCGCGCGGCATGAACAAGGCGGGGATCCCGCAATCCACGCTCGTGTGGGGATCGCTGGGTGGCGTTGTCGGCTGGTTCATCGGCCTGCCCCTCGGCCTCGTCCTCGGCATGATCGCCGCGATCTTCGTCGTCGAGTACCTGCGCAGCAAGGACACAGCGACCGCCTGGAAAGCGACGGTTCAGGCCCTCAAGGCCTTCGGGTGGACGATTGCCATCGAGCTGATCGCCGCCCTCACGTGCGCCACGCTGTGGGGCGTCGGCGTCGCCCTGGTCGCCGCAGGAAACTGACGCGACCAGCCGGTGCCCCGGCCTCGTCGTTCCTCCGGTAGGATGGGTCTGTTGCGCGCGCCCGCGTAACAGACCCAACTAAACGGAGATACTCATGCCCGCCGTCATCGTTCTCGGCGCCCAGTGGGGCGACGAAGGCAAAGGCAAGGCCACTGACCAGCTCGGCCAGCACACCGACCTCGTCGTGAAGTTCAACGGAGGAAACAACGCCGGACACACCGTCGTTATTGACGGCGAAAAGTACGCGCTGCACCTCCTGCCCGCCGGAATCCTCTCCGAAGGCGTCACCCCCATCATCGGCAACGGCGTCGTTGTCGACCTGGACGTGCTTTTCGAGGAGCTTGCGGAAATCACCGCGCGCGGCGTCGACTGCTCGCGCCTGCGCATCTCCTCCAACGCGCACATCATCCCGCCGTACAACCGCCTCATGGACCAGGCGAACGAGCGTGCGCGCGGCAACAACCTCATCGGCACGACGGGCCGAGGCATCGGCCCCACCTACGCCGACAAGATGAACCGTATCGGCCTGCGCGTTCAGGACCTCTTCCACCCCGAGGAGCTGCGCGCCAAGGTCGAGGCCGCCCTGGCCCCCAAGAACACCATTTTCGAGGCCGTGGACATCCCCACGCTCGACCCCGCCGAGGTGTCCGACCACCTGCTGTCCTTCGCGGACCGCGTGAAGCCGATGATGTGCGACGTGTCCCTCGTCGTCAACGACGCGCTGGACCGCGGCGAGACCGTCCTCTTCGAGGGCGGCCAGGCGACCATGCTCGACATCGACCACGGCACCTACCCCTTCGTGACCTCCTCGAACCCGACCGCGGGCGGCGCGCTCACCGGCTCCGGCGTGGGCCCGACCCGCATCGACCGCGTCGTCGGCGTCGCCAAGGCGTACACGACCCGCGTCGGCGAGGGCCCGTTCCCCACGGAGCTGGACGACGAGGTCGGCGAGGCACTGCGCACCAAGGGCGGCGAGTTCGGCGTGACCACGGGTCGCCCGCGCCGCACCGGCTGGTTCGACGCCGTCGTCATGCGCTACTCGACGCGCATCAACGGCCTGACCGATATCTGCCTGACCAAGCTCGACGTCCTCTCCGGCTACGAGACGATCCCCGTGTGCGTGGCCTACGACGTTGACGGCGTGGTCACTGAGGAAATGCCCCTCGACCAGGCTGGCTTCGAGGCCGCCGTGCCCGTGTACGAGGAGCTGCCCGGCTGGAGCGAGGACATCTCGCAGTGCCGTTCCTTCGAGGAGCTGCCCCAGGCCGCCCAGGACTACATCAAGCGCCTGGAAGAGCTGTCGCGCTGCCGCATCCAGTCCATCGGCGTGGGCCCGGGCCGCGAGGCCACGATCGTGCGCTACCCGCTGATGTGACGGTTCGCTGAGACGACAGTGGGGGCCGGTGCTGCGACGCAGCACCGGCCCCCACTTGTTTCACGCGCCACCATTGGCACGCACATACGACAAAGCACGCCGAACCGAATGCGCCTGTCGGCGCGAAGGCCGCTCGTAGCGGCAGAGTTTGGAGCCCGGGGCATACCGGTCCGGCGTGCCCCTAAACTTTACGGCCGCACCCGCGGGGCCGCATCCCGTGGCGGCGTGCATCAACCCACACAGGGCATCCGCCACAGCGCGCATCCCGTCGCCGTCGCCGAGGCCGTGGCTGGCCCATGCGGTGCCGTGCCCCCGCCCCGCACACGCGAGAGCCGACCCGCGCGGGCGGCCCCTGCCTCGTCAGGCGCGCACATGTGGGACCATGGAAGCGTGATGACTTCGACCCCGCCCACGCGATCCCGAACCCGCCCGAACCGCGGGCGTCGCCGCGAGACCCTGGCGACCCGGCACGTGCCCAACGGAATCGGTACCCTCACCGTCACCCTGCTGGCCGTGGCGACCATCGTCGCCTGGTGGCTGCCCGGTTCGCGTTGGAGCGTCGGTCCCGTCGTCGCCATCGCTTCGTTCCTGCTGGCCCTCGGCTGGCCGACGCTCGCGCGCCTGCACATGCCGTGGCTCGCGCAGGCGGTCCTCGCCCTGGGTGGGGCGCTGACCCCGATGGCCGTCGCCTACTGGAAGAACCTCGACATCGCCGTACCCCTGACGGGCATCACCCTGGTCGCCCTGGTCGCCGCCACGATCCTGGACGCGCCCGCGCCCCGCGACCACTCCGTGGGCCACACGAGCGAGCACTGGGGCTCCACCTCGCTGACTGCCGCCCTCGCCTCGTCGGTGACCGGCCTCCTCATCGTCACCTCCGGGTCCATGTGGGTCTCCCTCACCGTCCACGAGCGCTGGTCCGTCATCGTCCCCATGGCCGCCCTCATCGCGATTATCGCGGCGGCGTCGGCGCGCTCGGGACGCAGCGCGAAGGCGGGCGTCGTCTACGCGATGCTCACCGGCATCGTCGCTGGCCTCGTCGCCGCGTCAATCGCGTGGATCCTCGGACAGACGTCGGACCTGCTGCCCGTCGTCTTCCCCTTCATCGCCAAGCGTTTCGGCGAATTCGTCGCTTTCCTGACCCTCGGCGGCGTCACCGGCTTCGGCGTCGGCTTCGCCGTCTCCGTCGTCGACGCGCTGCTGGGCGAGCGCGCCGCCTCCGCGCAGCTCGCCAACGTTCTGGGCCGAGGCGCCGCGAAGTTCCTCGTCGCAGCCCTGCCCGTCTACGCGATGATCCGCATCGGCGGCATCTGAAGCGCTGCATCTGAGTCGTGGCGCCCGGTGAGCCGCTGCGACCTCCGGTGAACCGCGGTGTCTGAACAGCCGCAACCGAGGCTGCACCCGGGTCAGGTTCGCGCGCGGTCGTGCCCCGGCCTCGTCCCTGTTCGCTGCCAGCTGCGTGCGCCGCTGCTCGCGCGGTGAGCGTCCACCCGACGCGTTAGGCTGGAGCCATGATGGTGATACCTGCTGACCTGCCCGCACTCGTCGCTCCCGTCGCGTGGATGCTCGGAACCTGGGAGGGGTGGGGCATGCACGCGCAGCCCGCCGCGCCCGGCCAGGAGGCTTCCGCCGAGGTGCCCGCGGATTCGCCCGTCATCGAGGAGATCCGCGGCGACGTCGTCGGCGATCAGATGCGCCTGGTGACCCGCGTGTACGCGGGCGAGGCCTCGGCTCCGATCGACCCCACGTGGGACGCCGCGCAGGGCTTGGCCGCCATCCAGAAGGGCGACCTGATCAGCGAAGAGACCCTGTACGTGTCCGTCGCCCCCTCCGACGCGCCGCTGCCGCCTCCCGGTCAGTACAACCCGCGCGAGTTCACGGCGACCTCCGCTTCCACCGAGGGCCACAGCGCTGTCTGGGACGGCGTGAGCGTCGGCCCGCGCGTGCAGATGGTGTCCGACGCGATCGCGCTCGGCGCGGATGCCACCCGCGTTACGCACCTGGGCCGCATGTTCGGCCTGGTCGCGGGCGAGCTCATGTGGACGCAGGAGCACACGCTCGACGGCGAGGACGAGGCCGACGTCGAGATCTCCGGCCGCCTGCACCGCACCGAGCAGGCCTCGACCGCCTCCGGCGAGGTCATCGAAGGCATCGACGACTCCCAGGATGGTTTCCTTGTCTGAGTCTGCGCTCGATTCCGAGTTCGTCGACGAGGCCGTGGCCTCCTTCGGCGCGACCCCGCACTTCGGGGACCCGTCGGGGGAGCAGTGGGCCCTCGAGGGTGGCCGCGCGCTGGTGCGCCGCCCGGACCTGGCGGTCATCTCTGTGTCGGGGGCAGATCGGCTCACCTGGCTGACGTCGCTCGCCTCCCAGATCGTCACCGACCTCGTCCCCGGTGAGAGCCGCGAGCTGCTCATCCTTTCGCCCGAGGGGCGCGTCGAGCACTGGGCGGGCGCGAGCGACGACGGAGAGACGCTGCACCTGATCGTGGAGCGTTCAGACGTGTCGGGGTTCGTGGCGTTCCTTGATTCGATGCGTTTCGCGCTGCGCGTCGCTGTTTCTGAGAGCGACGTCGTCGTGTTCTCCTCGGTCCGCGCGGGCGCGAACATGCCCGACGCCGTGGCCGACCTGCCCGGACTCCTGTGGACCTGGGAGGACCCGTGGCCCGGCGTCGTGGAGGGCGGGGCCGCCTATTTCCAGGGCGAGCGCCACCCGGGCGCGCGCACGCCCATGATGTTTCACGCTGTTTCACGCGAGGCCGCGGACGAGTTCGAGGCCGCGTGGCTGGCTGCTTCGCCGGAGGCTGGCTCTCGTCGCCGCGGCGGATACCTGGCGTGGGAGGCCATGCGCATCGCCGCGTGGAAGCCGCGCCTTGGCCGCGAGACCGACGCCCGCGCGATCCCGCCCGAGGTGGACTGGCTGCGCACCGCCGTCCACACGTCGAAGGGCTGCTACCGCGGCCAGGAAACCATCGCGCGCGTCCTCAACCTCGGCCGCCCCCCGCGCCGCCTGACGTACCTGCAGCTGGACGGCTCGCGCGGCGACCTGCCCGCGCCCGGCACGCCCATCGAGGTGGGAGGCCGCCAGGTTGGCGTCATCACCTCCTCGGCGCGTCACGCGGACGAGGGCCCGATCGCCCTCGCGCTGATCGCCCGCGCCGTGCCTGTGACGACGGTCTTCGACATCGACGGCGTCGCCGCCGCCCAGGAGGAAATCGTGCCCGTCCACGGCAAGTCCTCCGTGTCCCCGGAAACCCGCCCGGGCGCCGACCTCTCCCGCGAGGCCGGCCAGCGCGGCGGTTCCACGGGCTTCGGTGGCCTCGGCTCGGCCCTGGGGGCGCGCTGATGCGCGCCGTCATCCAGCGCGCCACCTCCGGCGAGGTGCGGGTCGGCGGCGAGGTCGTCGGTCGCCTTGCTGTTTCTGCTGGTTCTGCCGGTTCTGGTGGCGCTGCTGGTTCTGTCGGCTCTGCTGGCGACGAGGCGGGGGAGGGTGCCGGCGGAGCGCGCCAGGGCCTCGTCGTCCTCCTGGGCGTCCAGCGTGGTGACGGCCTTGAGCAGGTTGCCACGGTCGCCCGCAAGATCGCCGAGCTGCGCATCCTTGACGACGAACGTTCCGCCCTCGACGCGGGTGCTCCGATCCTTGTGATCTCGCAGTTCACCCTGTACGGGGACACGCGCAAGGGGCGCCGACCCTCGTGGGCGCATGCCGCGCCCGGGGATGAGGCTGAGCCCCTCGTCGACGCGGTCGTTGCGGATCTGCGCGGCCGGGGCCTGCACGTCGAGACCGGCCAGTTCGGGGCCATGATGGAGGTTTCGCTGGTGAACGACGGGCCGTTCACGGTCCTCGTTGAGGCGTAGTTCCCCCACAACGTCGCACGTAATTTCCCTATCAACTTTTCATGTTTTGAAATGCTGTCGTTGCAATTGCAACGTTTGTGGGGCCTGTTGAAAACTGACCGAGGGAAATTACGTGCGACTTTTGGGTGAAGCTCCCAAAGATACCTGCCGATAGCCTGCCGATAGTTCGTACCTCGCCTCGGCCTCGTTCTGCGGGGGAATTGCAGCACTAGAGACCTGACACGCCGGCGACACGCCGTCACGAGGCTTCTAATGACGCCAAACCCCCCTGAGTCTGAATGACTTGCCCAGTGTGGGCCCGGACTCGCTTGCCGCAGCCCCGCATGCCTCACCTGCCCCGGCCTCGCCCCTGGTCCAACGCTGACGCCGTGCCCTGGCCCAGCGCCGCACCGCGATCCCCTCCGTGCCCTGGCCCAGCGCCGCCCCATCCCCCGAACGGACGTCTCCGCCCCTCGGCCCTGCGCCGAGGGCGAAAGCGCGCGCACGTCGCCCGCGGTTTTCGTAGTCTGTAACCAGTCAACTGGGACGGGTGTACGCCGAGCTCGGCGAAGTGCCCGTCCTGCACAATGAGGAGAGGCATGTTCGAACGCTTTACCGACCGCGCTCGCCGGGTCGTCGTGCTCGCGCAGGACGAGGCTCGCGGTCTCAAGCACAACTACATCGGCACGGAGCACCTGCTGCTCGGCCTGATCTCCGAGGGTGAGGGCGTCGCTGCCAAGGCCCTGGAGACGATGGACATCAAGGGCGAGGCCGTTCGCGCCTCGGTCATTGAGATCATCGGCGAGGGCGAGAAGCCGGTCGAGGGTCACATTCCCTTCACCCCGCGCGCCAAACGCGTCTTCGAGCTGAGCCTGCGCGAGGCCCTGCAGCTGGGCCACAACTACATCGGCACGGAGCACCTGCTGCTCGGCCTCCTCAAGGAGGGCGAGGGCGTGGCCGCCCAGGTGCTGACCAAGCAGGGCGCGGACCTGGCGCAGGTGCGCCAGACCGTGATCCAGATGCTCAGCGGCTACCAGCGTGGCGACGATGAGGGCCGCGAGTCCGTGGGCGCGGGCGTGGGCGGATCGGGCGGTCCCGAGCGCTCCAACTCCGCGATCCTTGAGCAGTTCGGCCGCAACCTGACGCAGGCCGCGCGCGAGAACAAGCTGGATCCCGTCATCGGCCGCCGCGTCGAGATGGAGCGCGTCATGCAGGTCCTCTCGCGTCGCACGAAGAACAACCCGGTCCTGATCGGTGAGCCCGGCGTCGGTAAGACCGCCGTCGTCGAGGGCCTCGCCCAGGCGATCGTGCACGGCGACGTGCCCGAAACCATCAAGGACAAGCAGATCTACAGCCTCGACATGGGTTCGCTGGTCGCTGGCTCGCGCTACCGCGGCGACTTCGAGGAGCGCCTGAAGAAGGTCCTCAAGGAGATCCGCACGCGCGGCGACATCATCCTGTTCATCGACGAGATCCACACCCTCGTGGGTGCGGGCGCCGCCGAGGGCTCGATCGACGCCGCCCAGATGCTCAAGCCCATGCTGGCGCGCGGCGAGCTCCAGACGATCGGTGCGACCACGAACGATGAGTACCGCAAGTACATCGAGAAGGATGCGGCCCTCGAGCGCCGCTTCCAGCCGGTGAAGGTCGAGGAGCCCAGCGTCGACGAGACGGTGGAGATCCTCAAGGGCCTGCGCGACCGCTACGAGGCGCACCACCGCGTCATCATCACGGATGCCGCGATTCAGGCGGCCGCCGAGTTGGCGGACCGCTACATCTCGGATCGTTTCCTCCCCGATAAGGCCATCGACCTGGTCGACGAGGCCGGTGCGCGCCTGCGCATCCGCCGCATGACCGCGCCGCCCGAGCTGCGCGAGCTGGACGAGAAGATCGCCGAGGTGCGCCGCAACAAGGAGGCGGCCATCGACGATCAGGACTTCGAGAAGGCCGCGTCGCTGCGCGACGAGGAGTCGAAGCTGGCCGAGGAGCGCAAGGCGAAGGAAGAGGCGTGGAAGGGCGGCGAGTCCGACGAGATCGCCGAGGTCGGGGATCAGGAGATCGCCGAGGTCCTGGCCATGTCGACGGGTATCCCGGTCGTGCGCCTCACTCAGACGGAGACCGCGAAGCTGCTCAAGATGGAAGACGAGCTGCATAAGCGCGTCATCGGCCAGGACGAGGCCGTCAAGGCTCTCGCCCAGTCGATCCGTCGTACGCGCTCGGGCCTGAAGGACCCGAACCGTCCCGGCGGCTCGTTCATCTTCGCTGGCCCGACCGGCGTGGGTAAGACCGAGCTGGCCAAGGCCCTCGCCGAGTTCCTCTTCGGCGACGAGGATGCTCTCATCCAGCTGGATATGTCTGAGTTCTCCGAGAAGCATACGGCCTCGCGCCTCTTCGGTGCTCCTCCCGGCTATGTCGGCTACGACGAGGGTGGCCAGCTCACGGAGAAGGTGCGCCGCAAGCCGTTCTCGGTCGTCCTCTTCGACGAGGTCGAGAAGGCTCACCCGGACATCTTCAACTCGCTGCTCCAGATCCTGGAGGAGGGCCGCCTGACGGACTCTCAGGGTCGCAAGGTGGACTTCAAGAACACCGTCATCATCATGACGACGAACCTGGGTACTCGCGACATCAACAAGGGTGTCCTGACGGGCTTCCAGACCGCGGACAACTCGACGCACGATTACGGTCGCATGAAGTCGAAGGTCGCGGAGGAGCTCAAGCAGCACTTCCGTCCCGAGTTCCTCAACCGTGTTGATGACACGATCGTGTTCCCGCCGCTGACCAAGCCGGAGATTGCGCGCATCGTCGACCTGATGATCGCGAAGCTGGCTAAGCGCATGGAGGCTCAGGATATGCGCCTGCAGCTGACGGATGAGGCTCGCGAGCTGCTCGCGGACGTGGGCTTCGATCCGGTTCTCGGTGCGCGTCCGCTGCGTCGTGCGATCCAGCGCGAGATCGAGGATGCGCTGTCCGAGCGCATCCTGTTCGGAGAACTGCAACCCGGTCAGGTTGTTACCGTTGGCGTCTCTGGGGAAGGTAAGGACCGTAAGTTCACCTTCAATGGAGAGTGATTTACTCGCCAATTGTTCGCGGCTGACAAACCGGACACTTGAGAGGGCGGCCCGTCGTACTGCGACGGGCCGCCCTCTAGTTGTCAAGTAATCGCCCATCTGATAGATTCTCGTTAACTATTAGCGTGCGGTGTAGTCGTGCCACACTATTGAGTGGAGACTGCTCAGCAATCGGGAGAGGGTCAATGAGCGCGCAATTGCGACGAAAAGTAACCAGTACAAGGCGACGCCTACCGGCGTTTGTCCTGGTGCTGGTCGTTGCTGCGCTGTGCATCGCAGGCGTTATCTACAAGGGTGCTGAAGTCACGCAAGTCAACGTCAACGACGGTGGCATTTGGGTGACCAACAAGTCCAAGCAGATGGTCGGCCACCTCGACTACGAGGCCCGCATCCTCGACGGCGCCCTGCGCACCGAGGCCACCAACTTCGACGTCGGCCAGGCTGGCGAGACCGTCACCGTCTCCGACCTCACCTCGCTGACCGTCGCTCCCGTCAACGTCACCCAGGTGTCCCTCGGCTCCCCGACGGCTCTGCCCTCCGGCTCGAGCGCCATGCAGGGCGGCGACGTCCTCGGCGTCCTCAACCCCACCGACGGTACCCTGTGGACTACCTCGGCCACCGCGCCCAGCCCCGCGAACCTGTCCGAAGGTGCGGCCCTGTCCTCGAACATGGGCGCGAGCGCGTTCGTGACCGGGCTCGACGGCTCCGTGTACTCCCTGGCCGCCTCGGGCACGCTGACGACCGTCAAGCGCCAGGGGACCGTCGACCAGGCCGCGACCAGCCGGATCGAAGGCATCCCAGAGGACGCCCAGCTGAGCATCACTGTCGTCGGCGACCAGGTCGTCGCCCTCGACTCGCAATCCAACACCCTCTTCCTCCCGGGCGGCAAGAAGCTCGACCTGGGCGCCGCCGGAGTCGAGGAGGGCGGCATCCTGCAGCTGGCCGGACCGAAGGCGGATTCCGTCCTGCTCGCCACGCCCTCGGCCCTCGTGTCGATCCCGCTGGCGGGTGGCACCCCGACGATCACGCCCGCCACCGAGAGCGGCGCCAGCGGCAATCCCGCGGCCCCCGTTCGCCACGAAGGCTGCTCGTACGGCGCGTGGAGCGTGTCGGGCGCCTACATGCGTGCGTGCGACGACCCGTCGGCGAACAAGCAGATGGTCGTCGATACGCTGACGACCGCGCGCGAGATCGTCTTCCGCACGAACCGCAAGGCCATCGTCCTCAATGACGTCGCGCAGGGTAGCGTGTGGCTGCCCGACTCGAACATGGTCCTCATGGACAACTGGGACGAGGTCGAAAACCAGCTCGAGGAGACCGAGGAGGAGCAGGATAGCCCCGAGCTCACGAACGAGGTCGCCGACCCTCAGCAGCGCGAGCAGAACACCCCGCCCGAGGCCGTGGATGACGAGTTCGGCATCCGCCCGGGACGCTCGACGGTTCTGCCCGTCCTCGACAACGACTCCGACCTCGACGGAGACGTGCTGACCGCGTCCCCGACGAGCGCGCCCGAGTGGGGGACCATCTCCGTCGCGCGCGGCGGCCGCGCTTTGCAGATCTCCGGCGTCGATGCGAATCAGACCGGCTCGACGTCCTTCTCCTACGAGGCCTCCGACGGGCAGGCCTCGGCGTCCGCCCGCGTGCAGGTGACGATTCACCCCTACAGCCAGAACGCGGCGCCGAACCAGCTGCGTGCGTCGACCGTGAAGATCGGCGCGAATGCGCAGATTCAGTACCAGGCGCTGAGCGACTGGCGAGACCCCGATGGCGACCCGATCTACCTCAAGAATGCGGAGGCGCCCGAGGGCCTGAGTGTGTCCTTCAGCGAGGATGGTTCCCTGACGATCACCGATGAGGGCAGCGCGCCCGGCCCGAAGTCCATCGTCCTGACGGTCGCGGACGACCAGGGGGCAGAGACGCGTGGCGAGCTCATCGCGACGGTTCAGGAGGCCGGAAACCTGCCTCCGTCGGCGAACGGCGACCTGTTCCAGGCACACCCGGGTGAGACGGTCACCCTCGACCCGCTCAAGAACGACACTGATCCCAACGGCGACCCGCTGAGCCTCGCCGCTGTCTCGGGTGCACCCGCGGGCGCGACCATCTCGCCGGACCTCGACCGCGGCACGATCGACTTCCGCGCCACCGCGCCGGGCTCCTACTCCTTCGCCTACACGGTGTCCGACGGCATCGCGACGACGCTGGGCATTATCCGCGTCGAGGTCGTCGAGGCCACCGCTCTACCGCCGGTCGCTGAGAACGACACCGCGGTCCTCCCGCTGGGCGGATCCGTCCTGGTCGCGCCCCTCAATAATGACTACGACCCGTCGGGCGGCCTGCTGTCCATCACGTCGGTCGACGCCTCGAACGTTCCCGGCCTCGAGGTGGCTCTCATCGACCGCCACCTGCTGCGCGTGACCGCGCCGTCGGGCCTGACCCAGACCGCGAGCTTCTCGTACACGGTCTCGAACGGCCAGGGCGAGGCCACCGCGGACGTCATGGTGATTCCCGGCGCGGCTGACCGCTCCGACCTGCCGCCCGTCCTCAAACCTGACCGCGCCAAGGTGCGTGTCGGCGACGTGGGTACCGTGTCGGTCCTGTCGAACGACCGCTCCCCGGCGGGCCTGAACCTGCAGGTCGAGTCGACGCTCGCCTACGACCCGACGAACGCGCTGGGAACCCCCTTCGTGACCGGTAACCAGGTGCGTCTCGAGGCCGGTGCCAACCCCGGCATCATGGACGTCACCTACTCGGTCATCGACTCCGCGGGCAACCGCGCGTCGAGCACGGTCACCTTCGAGGTCGTCGGCGCGTCCGACCAGAACCAGCCTCCGCGCCCCCGCGACATCAGCGCGTGGGCGGCCGCGGGGCAGACGACGCGCATCCCCGTGACCCTCGATGGCATCGACCCGGACGGCGACTCCGTGAGCCTGACGGGCCTCGACTCCTCGCCGCAGCAGGGCAGCGCCACCGCGCAGTCGACGTGGATCGACTACACGCCGAACCAGAACGCTTCGGGCACGGATTCCTTCACCTACACGGTTACCGACCGTCAGGGTGCACGGGCCTCCGCTCGCGTGCGCGTCGCGATCTCCGCGGCCCCCTCGCTCAACCAGAACCCGGTGGCCGTGCCCGACACTGTGCTGACGCGCCCGGACCGCATGGTGACCGTCAACGTCCTCTCGAACGACGTTGACCCCGACGGCGACCCCCTCACGCTGGAGGAAGACGGCCTCGAGACGGCGACGCCCGAGCTCGATCCGCAGGTTCGCTCCTCCTCGACCCTGCAGATCCACACGCCTTCGCAGGCCGGCACCTACCTGGTGTCCTACACGGTGAGCGACGGTCGCGGCGGCTCCGCGCGTGGCACCGTGACGGTGTACGTGCAGGACGACGCGCCCCTCAAGGCGCCGATCGCCCGCGATGACTACGTGTCCTACGAGGACCTGCCCACCGATGGTTCCGCCGTGCGCGTGAAGGTCCTCGAAAACGACGAGGACCCCGACGGCAGCATCGATGAGCTGACCGTGACGAGCGCCGAATCCGGCGTCACGGTTGACGGAACCGACCTGCTGATCCCGGTGACCGACACCCTGCGCCTCGTCGTCTACACGATCACGGACCGCGATGGCCTGACGAACTCCGCCGTCGTGACCGTGCCCGGACGCGACTCCACCGCGCCCTTCCTGAACGCCGCGGCCCTGCCCATCGAGATGGACGCGGGCACCTCGCGCACGATCAAACTGTCGGACTACGTCGTGACCCGCTCGGGCCGCAGCCCCCGCCTCGTCGATGGGACCTCCCCGGTGCCCCAGACCGGCCTGGACTCCGTGGTGGCGGACTCCTCGACGCAGCTGACGCTGACGGCGACCGCGACCTTCGGCGGTAACTCCGCCTTCCTCATCCAGGTCGCGGACGGCGGTGCTGACGACGCTGGCGCGCTGAGCGCGTCGCTGTCGCTGCCCGTGCGCATCAAGGCGACCACGAACCAGCCGCCCACCTTCGCCCCGACCGCGATCCGCGTCGAGGCCGGGGGTGCTGCCGTCACGCAGAACCTCGCGCTCGCCGTGCGCGACCCCGAGGGGACGGACGTCTCGACCTTCACCTACGCGATGGGTTCCGCGCCCAGCGCCGTGTCGGCGTCGCTGTCTGGCACCGTCCTGACGGTCTCCGCCCCCGAGGGCGCGACCCCCGGATCCGCCGGCTCCATCCCCGTCAGCGTCACCGACGAGCAGGGCAACACCGTCAACGCTTCGATCCCCGTCGAGATCGTGTCGACGACGAAGCCGCGCATCCAGGTGCCCCCGTACACCGTGAACGCGAAGGTCGGGGATACCGTGATCGTTGACGTGGCCTCGCGCGCCACCAACCCCTTCCCCGACACGCCGATTTCCCTCGTCGGAACCGCGGTGTCCCTGGGTAACGCGGACATCGCCTCCTCCGGCACGTCGGTCATGGTCACGCCCCGCGCCACGGGCACGATCTCGGTGGGCTTCCAGGTCAACGACAAGCTGGGTGACCCCTCGCGCGTCGTGCAGGGCACCATCACGGTGACCGTCACCGACAAGCCCGGCGCGCCCACGAACGTGGTCGCCGAGGCCGTGGGTGCCACCGGCGCGAAGGTGACCTTCGACGCCCCCGCGTCGAACGGCTCGCCCATCACCGGCTACCGTCTCTACGACTCCAACGGCGCGAAGATCGCCGACTGCCCGAACACCGTGTGCGAGGTGAACGGCCTGCGAACGGGACAGAGCTACCGCTTCTCGGTGAGTGCGGTGAACGAGCAGGGCGAATCCGCTCGCACCGCATCCAACGAGATCACGCCCACCGGCGTCCCGGATCGCCCGGGTGGACCGAGTGTCACCCCCGGCGATGGCGAACTGACGATGACATGGGATGCCCCCAACAACAACGGGTCGCCCATCACGGGCTACACCGTGTACGCGGCCGCCGCTACCGGTTCGCGCACCTGCACGACGAACGGGGAGCGCACGTGCACGATCAGCGGCCTCGTGAACGACCAGAACTATACCGTCACGGTCGTCGCGACGAACGCGAACGGTAACTCCCAGGCCTCCCCGGGCGTGACTGGTACCCCGAAGGCGACGCGACGCGGCCCCGATCAGCCGGTCATCACGAGTGGCTCCGCGGTCCAGCAGCGCGACGGAAACGGCGCTCTGGCGACCATCACCTGGTCCCTGGGTAGCTCCGGCACCGCTCGATGGGGCGAGACGATTGTGTCGGTCAACGGCGTCACCAAGACGGTCTCGGGCGGAACCACCACCACTCAGATGACCGTTCCCTACGGCGTGGCCCTCACCGTGTACGTGACCGTCAGTAACACGAACGGTGACACGGCGACCTCTCCTGGCTACGTCATTCCGGCGGTCGTCCACGAGGATCCCACTCCTCCCAAGACGACGCCGCTGGCCCCCGACGCGCCGCGCCTGGGTCCGCCCTCCGATAATGCGTTCGGCAAGCTCTCGATTGCGAACGCGCGCCTGAAGGAAGGCAACGGCTACAAGGCCGCCGACCTCGAGCTCTTCTACGCGGACAGCGCGGCGGGGTGTACGGCGCCCGGCAACCCCCTTCGTCTCAAC
This sequence comes from Actinomyces sp. HPA0247, assembly GCA_000411415.1. Lineage (GTDB taxonomy): Bacteria > Actinomycetota > Actinomycetes > Actinomycetales > Actinomycetaceae > Pauljensenia. The sequence goes on from KE150450.1 coordinate 1,138,772, forward strand.
AACGGTGATCGCGGCGACTTCAACATCGGCCCGCTCACCCCGGGTGCGACGATGACCTTCTACTTCTGCCAGCGCGGCAAGAAGGACGACGGGTCGTACGTCTGGAGTCCGGTCACGGCGGCTACCGGTACGGTCGGTAACGGCCAGCGCGACGGTGGTGGCGATGACGATGACGAACAGATCCCGCCCTTCGAGGTTCACGCGACCGCCGGGGCAGACTCGGCGAGCGCAAGCTGGACCATCCCCAGCGGGGTGGCGATCACCGAGACCAATGTGTGGATCGAAGGCATGGAAGCATCAACCAAGCAGACTGTCAGGGGTCCGCTCACCCAGTGGTGGGCTGATGACCTGAAGCCCGTCCACGAGTACACGATCGTCGTCCAGCTCATCGGCAGCGGCGGCCAGCACCGCGAGGTGAGGACCACCGTGAGGACCGGGGAACTGAACGCCAACATCGACGCGACGTTCGAAGGAAAGATGAGCTGCGGAAATGGGCAGGAGTGCGGCTCGATGACGCTGCGCGCCGTGAACGCCCAGACGTTCCAATCCGGCCTCACCCTCGTGTGCAGCGTCAAGACGGGACGCCCCGCGTCGATCACCGAGTTCCGCTTCTCGCGGGATACCCCCCAAATTACGGGTATCCTGACCGAGGCCACGACGGCGGCCGAGCTCCTCGCGAAGCCTCCCGTCACCTCCTGTCACGTCGAATAGACCACTCCGCCACACAACAAAAGGTAGAAACATGACCCTATCCATTGAGGATGCAACCAGGTTCGCCCAGGTCTTCAAGGGCCTCGTCGACGGCGTGTCCGTGGCGGTTCTGGACAAGCGCCAGGCCGTGCGACTCGCTCTGACGACGATGTTCGCAGGCGGCCACCTCCTGCTCGAGGACGCGCCCGGTACCGGCAAGACCGCCCTGGCTCGCGCGATCAGCGCCGTCATCGACGGCACGCACTCGCGTATCCAGTTCACCCCCGACCTGCTGCCCTCCGACATCACCGGCGTGAACATGTTCAACCAGAAGACGGGCGAGTGGGTCTTCCACGCCGGCCCCGTCTTCGCGGAGATCGTCCTCGCCGACGAGATCAACCGTGCGTCGCCCAAGACGCAGTCCGCCCTCCTCGAGGTCATGGAAGAAGCCCAGGTGACGGTCGACGGCGTGCGCCGCCCCGCCCCCCAGCCCTTCATGGTCATCGCGACCCAGAACCCCGTCGAGCAGGCCGGCACCTACCCGCTGCCCGAGGCCCAGCTCGACCGCTTCCTCATGAAGACCTCGATCGGCTACCCCTCGCGTAGCGCCATGATCGACGTCCTCGACGGCTCGGCCTCCCCGGACCGCTCGAAGAACCTGCGCCCCCTCGTGACCGGTCAGGACATCGTCGCCTGGGCCGCCCTGGCCTCGGCGAACCACACGGACCGCGCCGTCCTCGACTACGTGGCCGCGCTGGCGGAAGCCACCCGTGAGGACGAGTCCTCGCTGCTGGGCGTGTCGACCCGTGGCGCCATCGGCATGGTGCGCTGCGCCCGCGTGTGGGCCGCCGCGCAGGGCCGTAACTTCGTCCTGCCCGACGACATCAAGGCTCTCGCCGTGCCCGTGTGGGCACACCGCGTCATCGTCGACCCCGACGCCGCTTTCTCCGGCGCGACCGCCGAAGGCGTCATTCAGCGTGCCCTGACTTCCGTGCCCGCCCCCGCGGTCGGCGCGTAAGGAACCGACCGGACACGATGATGCAAGGGAAGCGCACGGACACCCCCACGATGGTCTCGCCCCGCAGGGCGAAGGCCGGTCCTTCGCAACCCCTGAAAGCCCTCGCCTCGGCGGTCACGCCGATCGGCTGGGCGGTCATCATCTTCATCATTGCGGGCCTGGCAATCGCGGTCACGCTCGAATGGGTCGAGGCCCTCGCCTGCGCGCTCGCGGGCGCCGTCGCGCTGGCGCTGGCCGCCCTGCGCGTGGCGTGGCGGCCCCCGCACCTCGTGTCGATCCGCGTGCCGAACGAGCGCATCGTCGCCGGTCAGACGGCCGTCGGCGAGATCTCGGTGCGTAACGAGCGCTCTCGGTCCGTGCGTTCGGGCATCATCGAACTGCCGATCGGCTCGGGTACCGGCGAATTCGTCGTGCCCCCGCTGGGCGCCCACGAGACCTGGGACGAGATGTTCCTGATCTCCTCGCGTCACCGCGGCCTCATCAGCATCGGCCCCGCCCGAGCCGTGCGTTCGGACGCGCTGGGCCTGCTGCGCCGCGTGCGCATGTGGGACGAGCCGATCCTCCTGCACGTGCACCCTCGCACCGTGCGCGTGCCCTTCGACGCGACCGGCTTCCAGCTGGACGTCGAGGGCGTGTCCACCGGTAAGCTCTCCAGCTCCGACGTGTCCTTCCACGCCCTGCGCGATTACGAGCCGGGCGACGACCGTCGCGCCGTGCACTGGCAGTCGACCGCGCGCATGGGCAAGCTCATCGTGCGCCAGTACGAGGAGACGCACCGCTCCCACCACGTCATCGTCCTAGACACGTCGCGCGACGCGTGGGACTACGAGTCCTTCGAGACCGCAGTGTCGGTCGCGGGCTCGCTGGGCCTGGCGAACCTGCGCGAGTCGCGCCCCGTCTCGCTGACGACGACGGAGACCTGGCTGCCGTCCGGGCACGCCATGCGGATGCTGGACGCGCTGTCCGAGGTCTCGGCGCGCTCCTTCGGGGATCTTCCCCTGCGTGTGCGCGAGGCCGTGGCCCAGCGCCCCGGTGTTTCCGCGCTGACGCTCATCGTCGGCCCGCAGGTGAGCGATAGCGACGCGGCGCACCTGGCCCGCTTGGCGCCCATCGACGTGCCCGTCTCCATCATCCGTATCGGTGCCGAGAACGAGCGCGCCCGCCGCGACCTCGGCCGAGGTGTCCTGCTGGATTGCTCCACGCTGGATGACCTGCCGCGCATCATCGTTGCCGGAGGCCTGGCATGAGCAGCAACGTCAACACTAAGCCGCGCGCTCAGCGCATCGAGTCGCAGGCCCAGCCCGAGGCCAACGAGACGCACGTCCGTGCGGTGGGAGAGATCCCTGATGCGACCGAGAAGCGTGATCGCGGCGCGGGCGAGCAGCCGTCGGAGGCCCCCAAGCCCAAGACGACGCGCAACCGCCTGCTGACGATCACGCAGCGTTTCGCGACCTACCGCACGCGCCTGCCGATCTGGTCGCTCCTGATCCTCGCGCTGCTCTTCGTCGGCCCCGTCGCCGCCTTCGAGCCCGTCTTCGGCGGGGGAGTGGGCGCAATCGCCGCGGGCGCGGGCGTCATCTGCGGCCTCGCACTGTCCGCCGCCTCGACGCGCTGGCGCTGGGACGGCGTCACGAGCGTGCTCAGCGTGGTGGTCACCTACTTCCTGCTCGGAAGTGCGGCCGCGCTGCGCTCCGAGGCGCTCTTCGGTGTCCTGCCGACCGGCAAGACACTGCAGGTCATGGTCCTGGGCTCCTTCCGCGCGTGGAAGGACCTCCTGACGCTGACCGCCCCCGTGTCGGTCTACTCCGGCCCCGCCCTCGTGCCGTGGATGAGCGGCCTGGTCCTGGCATTCCTCGCCGGTATCATCACCGCGCGCTTTGGCCGTGCGGTCCTGGGCTCCATCCCCCTCGTCCTCATGGGCGTCATCTCCGTTTTCTTCGGACTGTCGCACCACACGCTGCCCCTGTGGGCGGTGCTGACCTGGTGGGCGCTCCTGGCAGCCTGGTGGGCGGCAGCCGCGCAGTATCAGCGCATCACCCTGGGCCAGGACGTCCTCGTGGGCCGATCGAGCGCACCCGGCGCGGACAACACCCTCGGGCGTCAGTCCCGCTCGACCGTCTACGTGTGGACCCGCGCGATGGGCGCGTTCGCGGTGCTCGCGATCTCTGTCGGTATCGCGCTGCCCGCAGCGTCCTACTTGGGGTCCTCGGGGACGCGCATCGTCGGCCGTGACCTCGTCCAGCCGCCCCTGGACATTCAGGCCTATCCCTCGCCGATGGCCTCGTTCCGCCACTACACGACGGATCTGAAGGACCAGACCCTCCTGACCGTGTCCGATCTGCCCGAGAACCAGCGCGTGCGCATCGCCGCGATGGACGTCTACGACGGCACGACCTTCGGCATGACGAACAAGCGCGACGACGAGCACACCGGCTACATTCCGGTCGAGACGACGATCCCAGGGCGCCCCGAGGGCACCTCCATCGCGACGGTGGAGACCACCGGCATGTCCGGTCCGTGGGTGCCCGTCCTGGGTGAGCCCTCGCAGATCACCTTCACGGGCGCGTCCGCGACCGCTCAGAAGGAAGGACTGTTCGTCGACACGTGGTCGAATGCCGCGCTGACGACTGGCCCCGCGGGGACGATGAGCTACTCCGTGACGACCACCTTCATGGCTCCCGTGCGCGACGAGGACGTGGCAACCCTGGCGGTCGCGCCCTTCACGATGGCGGATACCAACGTTCCCGAGGCCGTCGCGACGAAGGCAGCCGACATCACGCAGAACGCGTCCACCGCGCTGGCGGCCGCGCGCGCGATTGAGCACTACCTGTCAACGAACGGCTTCTATCTCAACGAGAACACGCAGTTCTCGCGCCCCGGCGTGCGCGCAGACCGCCTCGAGCGCATGCTCTCCGACGACAACAACCTCATCGGTGACGACCAGCAGTACACCGCGCTGATGGCGCTGATGCTGCACCAGCTGGGCATTAACGCGCGCGTGGTCATGGGTGCCTACCCGGAGGGCGGCTCCCAGGGAGGTGCTGCGACGCTGCGTGGTTCCGACATTCGCGCGTGGGTCGAGGTCGAGTTCGCGGGTGGTCACTGGGTCGTCTTCGATCCGACGCCGCCGCGTGACCACACGCCGCAGACGCAGGTTCCCAAGCCTCGGTCCGTGCCGCGCCCGCAGGTCCTGCAGCCGCCGGAGCCCCCGGAGGCTCCCGCCGAGCTGCCGCCGACGACGCGCGACCAGAACGCTGATCCGATGGCTCCTCCGGCCGACCCGTTCCCGTGGGGTGTCGTCGCCGGCATCGCGGGTGGCTTCCTGCTCGTGTTGCTCCCGCCGCTGCTCGTCCTGCTCTACAAGGCGGGCCGCCGGAGGCGTCGCCGCCGCGCTGCGGCCGCCCAGGCGCTCGTTGGCTCGTGGGATGAGGTCGTCGACCTCGCCGCGGACTCGGGCCTGCGTATCGACGTGGGACGCACCAGGCAGGAGACCGCCTGGTCGCTGGCCTCGCAGTGGGACCTCGGCGAGGATCCGGGTGATCCCTTCACCCTGGTTACGGGTGAGGTGCGCCACGGTGACGACGGGTCGACGGACTCCGTGGAAATTGACGAGGCCGAGGCCGGCAAGGGTCGCTACGTGATCGACGGCTGGAGCCGCTTCGGTGACGACGTGCCTGCCCCCGTCGTGATCGCGCGCTACGCGGACGTCGCGAACTTCGCATCCAACGGCGCCTCCCGTGACCGCGCGCGCGACGCGTGGGAGCAGGTGGGTGCCCTGCGCGCCCAGGTGAGCAAGCGCGCCGGATTCTTCGCGCGTATTCGCCGCGCGCTGTCACTGCGCAGCCTGCGCATGCGCCGTAAGCTGCGCCTGAGCGCGTCCATCGCGCGCACGATGAACGAGGAGGAGGATCGTTGACGCCCCCGGTTGCGGGCCTGAAAGGCCCTGATATTCCCGGCTTCCGATGGGTGCGCCCGCTCGGTCAGGGCGGCTTCGCCGACGTCTTCCTCTACCGTCAAGAGCTGCCGAGCCGCGACGTGGCCATCAAGGTCGTGCGCACGCTGGGCGATGAGCGCGGCACGAAGGAACTACACCGCGAGGCCGACGCGATGACGCTGCTCGCCGGGCACCCCTCGGTCGTCGAGCTGCACGGCGTGGGGACGACAAGCGACGGTCGCGCGTACCTGATCATGGAGTATTGCCCGGTGGCTGACCTGCTCACGCAGGTGCGTGCCCGCCCGATGCCGCTCGATAAGGCCCTCGACACCATGATCAAGATCAGTGGCGGCGTGGAGATGTTCCACCGCCAGGGCTACGTGCATCGTGACATTAAGCCGTCGAACATTATGCTGGACTCCTACGGGAAGCCGGTGCTCGCGGACTTCGGCGTGGCCTCGAAGGTGGGCCAGCTGGAGGTTGGCGCCTTCGACGGCTTCTCGGTGCTGTGGGCGCCCCCGGAGCAGCAGGACGTGAACTCTCCGGCCTCGCCCCTGCAGGACGTGTGGGCGCTGGCTGCGACGACGTGGACCTTCGTGACGGGGCGCAGCCCCTTCGAGGATCCGATCGGCGACAACTCGGCGGCGTCGATCGCGAACCGCGTGCAGCGCGGACGCATGCGTGGCCTCGGGCGTGCGGATGCTCCGGCGGAGCTGGAGCGCGTGCTGCGTGCCGCGATGACGATCGACCCGGCCGAGCGCACGCCTTCGGCGATGGAATTCGGCCAGGGCCTGCAACGCGTCCAGAAGGAACTGGGTCTGCCGCGCACCGAGATGGAGATCAAGGAGAAGCGTTCCAAGGCATCGGCTACCGCCGCGGGCGACCAGAAGACGCGCCTGCGCGGCGCTCCCGTCATCGATCCGGATAAGACGCGCCTGCGTTCGAACTCGTACTCCTTCGAGGGCGGGGCCGGCTCGGGTGGCGTCGAGGCGGTTGCGGACTCGTGGAAGATCGAACGATCTGCGGATGCGGACGAGGTGTCGGCTCGTCGCGTCGTCGAGGATCCCTCGGCGGCCAAAAAGGGGATGTCCCCGGTCGCTGGCGTGCTCCTCGCGCTGCTGGCTGCGGTCATCGCGGCCGGCCTTATCGTGGGAATGTTGCGCGGCCAGGGTTCTTTTACGCGCATTTCTCCCGCACCCGAGACGACGAGCGCTTCCTCGGCTCCCGGTGACGCGTTGGGCGCGGCTCCCCCGCAGGTGTCGGGCTTGGTCGGGCAGTACTCCGACGGAATGGTGACCTGGACGTGGACCGCCCCCGACGGCCCCGCACCGCAGGACATCCTGTACGCCTACGAGGGTTCGGGAGCTGCCGGCACGTCGCGCGGTCGCGTGGAGTCGACGAGCGTGACGGTCGACGGTGCGAGCGGGCAGAATTGCATCGAGATCACGACCGTGTCACGCTCGTCCGGTCGCATGTCCGACCCGGTGCAGGCCTGCGTGGAGGCCCCGTGACGCACAACGATCAATCGGTTTGCTTTTTTCGTCCGCTCTCTGCTCTTGTCGGACGAGACCCTGGTCACGCCGGGTGTAAAATGGTCAGTATCGCGCGCAGTCCCTCGCGCTCAACGCAGCTAAAGGATGAAGGCTCATGTCTCTAGAGGAACACGCGGAACGGCCCGCAGTTCGATGGGGCGCCTCGACCGATATTGGTCCGGTCCGCTCCGAGAACGAGGACTCCTGGCTGGCGGTTCCCCCGGTCTTCGCCGTCGCCGATGGGATGGGTGGCCACCTGGGTGGGGCCCAGGCCTCGTCGAAGGCCGTTATTACCCTGCAGGAGTTTCTGAGCTCGGACCGCCTCGGGAATCGCCCCGTTGACCTGGTGGATCTGTCCGTCGCGATCGACGCGGCAGCCAACGCGGTTGCGTCGCTGGCGCCCGCCGACAATCCGATGAGCGCTCCCGGCACCACGCTGTCGGGGCTCATGGTGCTGCGCACCGCCGAGGGGCCCTACTGGCTCTCCTTTAACGTGGGTGACTCGCGCGCCTATGTCGTGGGCGGCGGGGGCATCCGACAGCTCACGCACGATCACTCGGCGCTGCAGGAGGCGCGCGACCTCGCGGCCACCTCCGGGGCGCCCCGTGTGATCCCTCCCGCGAATGTTGTGACGAAGGCCCTGGGCGCCGGACAGACCGGAAGTGTGAAAGCCGACTACACAATCATGCCGCTGGAAGAAGGCGATCGGGCCGTCATCTGTACAGATGGGGTGCACGGCGTCCTGAGCGATTCGCAGATTCATGCGGTTGTCGCAGCCGGCGACGGTCCGCAGGGGACGGCCGACAGACTCGTGCGCGCCTCGTTGGAGACGGGAACACGGGACAATACGACCGCCGTTGTAGTTTACGCAGGAACCAAATCACGAGTAACATTGACATCGAATGTCATGAATCGGATGATTCAACCAGTACGTCCGGCGTCGATTGAGACCGCTCGCCGGGTCCCTCGTAGAGAAGGCAGTAACTGATGCTTCAGATTGGACGCTTCCTGTGCCGCGGGCAGGGCGCGATGCTCGTCACGGGTCCCCTCGGCGCGGCGCTGGTTCCGCTCGACTTCGCGGACTCCGCGGCCGACGTCGTGTGGGGACGCGCCGACACCCAGGCGTGGCTGTCCCACGTCCAGGCTGAGAAGGGCGACGCCCTCCTGCTGGACTGCGCCGGCGAGCAGCCCTACCTGACGGTCCTCGGCAACATTCAGCTGCGCATGCGCGCCGCCGGCCAGATCACCGAGCAGGTCTGGACCGACCCGATCTGGGCGTGGCCCTTCAACCCCGGCGAGTGGCAGACCTTCGAGGCCACCATCATTGACGGCGACGAGGTCACGTGGATGGTGCCCGCCGCCGACCGCGTCGAGGCTGGCGAGATCCGCATCGGTCGCGCGCTCGACGAGGTCGAGGCCCTCGCCTCGATGCCCGTCGACACGATGGGCTTCCTCATCAACCCCGACATTCCGGACCACGAGCGCCGCGCGCGTCGCGACGCCCGCGAGGAGCTGCCGGAACCCTCCACGCGCACGTCGTCCGTGGACCTGGCCGCCGTCGAGGCCCAGTTCCTCGCCGCGACCAGCAACGGCCCGGTCTCGCTGAGCTCGGCCTCGCGTACCCCCGACGCCGAGGAGGTTCCCGAGGCCACCGCCGAGCACGTCGAGGAGCCCCCCGAGGAGGCGCCCGCGAAGGAAGCCGAGCAGCCCTCCGGTGAGCTCTACGTCGTCGCCGACGCCGAGGAGCCGCCGGTCGACACGGCCGAGTCCGCCGAGCGCCAGGGCGGTTTCGGCGAGTCTGGCACCCCGGCCTCGTCCGAGGTTGTTGCTGAGCCTCCCGTCGCTGAGCCTCCCGCCATCCCCGAGGCTATGAGCGCCGAGGGCCTGGCTGGCCTGGGCGCCGAGACCGACACCGAGGCGACCATCCTGCGCCTCGCCCCCGCGAACTCCGGCCCCGCTGCCCCCGTCGCCTTCCTGATTCACGGCGGCACCGTGCCCGTCGAGGTCTCGCGCGACGTCGTCATCGGTCGCGACCCCGATGCTCGCGCGCTGACCGGCCGCCCCGTGGCCACGGTCCTGCGCGTGCCCAGCCCCGAGACCGAGATTTCCCGTTCGCACTGCGCCGTCATGATGACGACGCCCGGCTCCTGGGCCCTCATGGACCTGGGCAGCGCGAACGGCACCGTCCTGCGTCACGCCGACGGCTCGTTCCAGGACGTCACCCCCATGGTGACGATCGCCCTGAACGACGGCGACCTCATCGATGTGGGTGAGGGAACCACGATCGAGTTCCGCGTGCGCTGACATCGCTTATCGATGCTGGTGGGGTGGGCCTGGTGGCCTGCCCCACCAGCATTTTTCTGTGTTTTCCGCGGGGGAGCGGGGGGCGAGTGGCTGCCCCGGCCTCGTCTGTGTTGCGGATATGTCAGAACAATCATACGGCGGGGCGTCTCGAAGTGACCTAGGTCCCTTGAAGCGTGTATCCTTACCCCTGGTAGCGGCCCATCGATGGGCCGGACATCGCAAACACGGAAGTTGAGGACCACGATGGTCAAGTATGTATACGACTTCTCCGAGGGCGACAAGTCCATGAAGGACCTGCTCGGAGGAAAGGGAGCCAACCTTGCCGAAATGACGAAGCTCGGCCTGCCCGTTCCCCCCGGCTTCACGATCACCACCGAGGCATGCCGCGCATACCTCAAGGACTCCACGGTTCCCGAGTCGTTGGCCACCGAGGTTACCCGCGCTCTGCGCGGCGTCGAAGACAAGATGGGTCGCCGCCTGGGCGATCCCTCCGACCCGCTCCTCGTCTCCGTGCGAAGCGGCGCCAAGTTCTCCATGCCCGGCATGATGGAAACCGTCCTGAACATCGGCCTGAACGATGAGTCGGTCCTCGGCCTCGCGGCCGTTAGCGGTAACGAGCGCTTCGCATGGGACTCCTACCGCCGCCTCATCCAGATGTTCGGCAAGACCGTCCTCGACATCGACGGCGACCTCTTCTCCGACGCCCTCGACGCCCTCAAGGCCGAGCGCGGCGTGAAGGGCGACACCGAGCTGACCGCCGAGGACCTCAAGGGCCTCGTCGAAACCTTCAAGGGCATCGTCAAGGAACAGACCGGCAACGACTTCCCGCAGGACCCCCGCACCCAGATGGACATGGGCATCGAAGCCGTGTTCCGCTCCTGGAACACCGAGCGCGCCCGCATCTACCGCCGCCGCGAGCGCATCCCCCACGACCTGGGCACCGCCGTCAACATCTGCACCATGGTGTTCGGCAACATGGGTGAAAACTCCGGCACCGGCGTGTGCTTCACCCGCGACCCCTCCTCCGGCCACTCCGGCGTCTACGGCGACTACCTGGAGAACGCGCAGGGCGAGGACGTCGTCGCCGGCATCCGCAACACGCTGGCCCTGTCCGACCTCGAGCGCATCAACAAGCCCGTCTACGACGAACTGCGCGCCATCATGCGCAAGCTCGAGACCCACTACCGCGACATGTGCGACATCGAGTTCACGATCGAGCGCGGCAAGCTGTGGATGCTCCAGACCCGCGTCGGCAAGCGCACCGCCGCCGCCGCGTTCCGTATCGCCACCCAGCTCCTCGGCGAAAAGCTCATCACCCGCGACGAGGCCCTGGGCCGCGTCACCGGCGACCAGCTCACCCAGCTGATGTTCCCCCAGTTCGACGCGAAGGCCGACAAGGACCTCATCGCTCGCGGCATGGCTGCCTCCCCGGGCGCCGCCGTCGGCAAGATCGCCTTCAACAACGCCCAGGCCATCGAAGCCGCCGAAAAGGGCGTCAAGACCGTCCTCGTGCGCCGCGAGACCAACCCCGACGACCTGCCCGGCATGGTCGCCGCCGAGGGTGTCCTCACCGCGCGCGGCGGTAAGACCTCGCACGCCGCCGTCGTCGCCCGCGGCATGGGCAAGACCTGCGTGTGTGGCGCCGAGTCCCTCGTCATCGACGAGGCTGCCGGCACCGTCACCATCGGTGACCTCGTCCTGACTGCCGACGACACCATCGCCATCGACGGCCAGACCGGTGAAATCTTCCGCGGCGAGGTCCCCGTGACCGACTCGCCCGTCACCACCTACCTCGCCGAAGGCCTCGAGGCCGGCCTCGCAGCCGCCGGCGAAGACGAGGGCACCCGCGAGCTCGTCGAAGCCGTCGACAAGCTCCTGTCCCACGCCGACAAGGTCCGCCGCCTGCGCGTGCGCGCCAACGCCGACACCCCCCTCGACTCCAAGCGCGCCATCGAGTTCGGTGCCGAGGGCATCGGCCTGTGCCGCACCGAGCACATGTTCCTGGGTGAGCGCCGCCCGCTCGTCGAGCGCGCCATCCTCTCCGCCCCCGAGTCCGACGAGCGCCAGGCGGCCTTCAACGAGCTCGAGAAGCTGCAGAAGCAGGACTTCCTCGAGATGCTCGAGGTCATGGACGGCAAGTCGATGACCGTGCGCCTCATCGACCCGCCGCTCCACGAGTTCATGCCCGCCCTCATCGAGCTGGAGACCAAGGTCGCCGTCGGCAAGGCCACCGGCACCCTCGACCCCGCCGACGAGGCCATGCTCGTCGAGGTTCGCCGCATGCACGAGCAGAACCCCATGCTCGGCCTGCGCGGCGTGCGCCTGGGTATCTACCTGCCCGGCCTGTTCGCCCTGCAGATGCGTGCCCTGTGCGAGGCAGCCGCCGAACTCGTGGGCCGCGGCCTCGACCCGCGCCCCGAGATCATGGTTCCGCTCGTCGGCTCCGTGCGTGAGCTCCAGCTCGTGCGCGAAGAGGCCGAAGGCATCATCGCCTCCGTCGCCTCCTCCCGCGGCGTCGACCTGTCCGGCGTCTCCATCGGCGCCATGATCGAGCTGCCCCGCGCCGCCATGACGGCCGAGGACCTCGCCGAGGAAGCCGACTTCTTCTCCTTCGGCACCAACGACCTGACGCAGACCGTGTGGGGCTTCTCGCGCGACGACGTCGAAGGCGTGTTCTTCCCGCAGTACATCGAGGCCGGCATCTTCGGTGTCTCCCCCTTCGAGTCCATCGACGTCCACGGCGTGGGCACCCTGGTCTCCGAAGGCGTGCGCCGCGCCCGCTCCACCAAGCCGAACATCAAGCTCGGCGTGTGTGGCGAGCACGGTGGTGACCCGCAGTCGATCCACTTCTTCCACAACGTGGGCCTGGACTACGTGTCCTGCTCCCCGTTCCGCGTCCCCGTCGCCCGCCTTGAGGCTGGCCGCGCCGCGGTCGAGGACCACGTGGACATGACCGCCTGATCGCTGGCGCTATTCCGCGCGGTGCCGTCTTTCTGAGCGGCGCTGACTGAGTGGCGAGGCCGTGGCCGGGAAACCGGTCGCGGCCTCGCTACGTTGTTGGTGCCGGTGGTGTTGTGGCCCCACGGGTGTTCCGGGCGCCCTGCCGGGCTGGGTTGCCCTGTGTGTCCTGCCGGGCCGGGTTGCCCTGTGTGCCCTGCCGGGCCGGGCTGCTTGATGTGCCCGTGGGCGGCGGCCCGTCCGCACAGTAATTCCGCATGCAATTCCCCGGAGTGTATTTCAAGTATTGAAATCTAATCGTTGATATTCTGCGGTTTTTGAGCGTGCATCGATTGGTGTCCTGGGGGAATTGCATGCGAAATTTGTCTGGCGGTGGTCTTGCCGTCACCTGCGGGTGCCGCGGCCAGGCCCGTGTCTCGCAGCTTCCGCGTTTGTTCTTGTGACTGGGTGTGCTGCACCCGATCCGTAGGCAGTGCACCCCTTCTGATCGGGTGTCGCGCCTCATAACGGGTGTAGCGGCCCACGCCATAGCAATTTCGCACGTAATTCCCCTGTGGCTTGTTCAAACATTGAATTTATATCGTTGGAATTGCAACGTTTTTGGGCGGTCTCGAAAAATGACCGTGGGAAATTATGTGCGACTTTTGCTGGGGTGGTTATCGCCGTCACTCTCGACCCTCTACTGGCGACCCTCTACCGGTCGCGGGCGCTGTGGTCATGCCCGCCGCGACGGAGCAATTTCGCATGCAATTCCCCTGAGTGTATTTCAAATGTTGAAATCTGATCGTTGATATTCTGCGGCTTTTGAGCGTGCATCGATTCGTGTCGTGGGGGAATTGCATGCGAAATTTGTCTGGCGGTGGCCCCGCCAACCCGTGCTGGCCCTACCAACCGGCCGAAGCCCGCACCGTGGCCTGGCCCTCCGTGCCACCGGCGTTCTCCGGACCGGGGCCGGTGGGGGTTTTCGCTACACGAAGCCTTCTTGCGGCGTGTCGCCGGCGTGTCGAACCCTCGTGTAGTGCAATTCCCCCCGATTGGCGGCGGGGCAGCCATATCCGGCGTGCGTACAGCAGCGCCCCGCCCGAGGCCGGGCGGGGCGTCACGACATCCATCAATCAGACGTTCTGCAAAGCTCCCTGCATGGCGAACATGAGGATCACCATGATCGAGTTGTTCAGTGCGTGGAACAGCCACGAGTAGGCCACGTTCTTCCCGGACTTCACGTACACGAGCGTCAGGACTATCGAGAGCGGCAGGTATGAGAAGAAGTCCTGCCACTGGTGAGAGTGCATGTACGCAAACAGGGCAGCAGAAATCGTTGCGACGAGCCAGGTGGGCGCGTAGGCACTGAGCTTGCCGATGAGAATGTGGCGGTAGAAGATTTCCTCCACCACCGGCACGCCAACGGTCACGAAGAAGGAGAACGCCAGGCCAAGGGCCCCGTCATGCAGGGCGTTGATAACCTGCTGCTGGTTTTCGGCAACTGGCGGGTTGCCTCCGTAGAGCGCGAAACGGACGGAGGCCTGAACGATGACGACCAGGAACCATAGGCCGAAGAGGAACGCGATCTTGCGCACGGGGCGCGTGCGCAGGTAGGTGAAAGCGGGGAAGAACTCGCGCCCGAAGAATGCGAGCACCATGATCAGCAAGATGGTGTCGAGCCCGATGTTGATGGCGGTCAGGCTCCACGATGCGGGGAAGATCCATGTCGGCACTCCCACCAGGAAGAACACAGCGTAGGGGATCCCGAAGATCGCGATGCGCACCCACTCGGCGCGGGTCGGGCGCTTCGGGGACGAGGCCGGGGCCGCCTCGCTCTCCACGGCTGCGTCGGGCAGGGGGAGGGGAGTGGCGGTCGCGGGGCCCTGCGGGCTTGCGTCGGCCACGGGGGATGCTGGCGTCGCGCTCGCGGGGGTGGCCTGTGGGTCGGTTGTCATGGGTGGCTTCCTCTTCCTGTTGAAAATTAGACCGCCCGAATATTTTGCCAGATCTTGACCTGTAGGGGTGCGTGTCTGGTTGAACTGTGAGGCACGAGTAATCCCAGGTATTGCGCCATTTTTATGGCATCGCGTCAGCAAGCGACAATCCTGGGCCCTTAGTCCCCTGATGGGGATAAGACTCCGCGCTAAACACCGTCACAGCATGATCACAATTTAGGACGACCTAAACGGACTACTTTCCACCTGGGCGAGATGTGGCTACGCTCAACGCTTAGGAATTCCATCATCCCGGCGTTACCTAAACGTCGGATCGTCAGGAGGCAAGTGGTGGCAGTGCTTCGCGCTCACGCACTCAGTATTCGCGCTCACGCACTCAGTGTTGGTCAGCGACTCAGTCGCGTTCTCATCGTGGCCGTGATGGCGGCCCTCGCCGTGGCGATGTTCGCTTCGCCCTCGCGCGCCGCTGATCAGACGTGGAGCGATGTGTCGACTACGATCAATGGCCTGATCGACGAAGGCGTGTCCACCTTCAAGGCGGGCGACGCTAAGGGCGGCAAGGACAAAGTCAACGACGCCTACTACAAGCACTACGAGATCACCGGCATGGAGAAGCAGGTCATGGCCCGTATCTCCGGCTCGCGCGTCTCGCAGGTGGAGATGGAGTTTTCCCTCCTCAAGAAGGCCATGAGTGACGCCGACAGTGCGGGCGTCGACAGCCACGCCACGACCCTCAAGCAGTACATGGTCGAAGACGGCGCGTCCCTAGACGGCGTGGCCCCCGGGTCGGCAGCCCAGGCCTCGTCGGATGATTACAGCCCCGGCGCGTGGGGTGAGGTCGCCAAGACGATCAACGGCATCCTTCAGGATGGCGCCAATGCCTACAAGGGCGGCGACGCCAAGGCCGGTAAGGACAAGGTCAACGAGGCCTACTACAAGCACTACGAGATCACCGGCATGGAGAAGCAGGTCATGAGCCGTATCTCCGGCTCGCGCGTCTCGCAGGTGGAGATGGAGTTCTCGCTCCTGAAGAAGGCCATGACCGATAATGACTCGGCCGCGGTCGACCAGCACCTCTCGACGCTGACGAACTACATCCGCGAGGACGCCAACACCCTTGACGGCTACACCGGTAAGGCCGCCGACAAGACCGCCGACAGCTCGGGCACCTCCCCGTGGATCGCCCAGTTCCTGCCCTCCCTCCTCGTGATTCTGCGCGAGGGCATGGAGGCGATCCTCGTCGTCGCCGCCGTCCTGGCCTACCTGGCCAAGGCCGGCCACAAGAACAA
Organism: Actinomyces sp. HPA0247; assembly: GCA_000411415.1. Lineage (GTDB taxonomy): Bacteria > Actinomycetota > Actinomycetes > Actinomycetales > Actinomycetaceae > Pauljensenia. Next base: position 1,154,434 of record KE150450.1, read on the forward strand.
GGCCCCGATCGTGTGGGGCGGCGTGGCACTCGCCTTCGGCCTGTCCATCGGCCTGGCCTTCCTCTTCAGCTACGTCACCTCCCTGGCGGGCGCGAACCAGGAACTCCTCGAGGGCTTCGCCGCGCTCTTCGCGGTCGTCATGCTGATCTGGGTCTCCAACTGGATGATCAACAAGTCCTCCAACAAGGCCTGGGACGAGTACATCAAGAAGCAGACGGACGCCTCGCTGAGCAGCGGCTCCCTGCTGGGCCTCGCCTTCATCTCCTTCCTCGCGGTCCTGCGCGAGGGCGCCGAGACGATCCTCTTCTACGTCCCGATCGTCGCCGCCGCGGGCGACAAGGTCCACTACGTGTGGATCGGCCTGGCGGTCGGCCTCGTGGCCCTCGTCATCATCTACCTGCTCATCCAGTTCGCGGCGGTGCGCATCCCGCTGCGCCCCTTCTTCACCATTACCTCGCTGCTGATGGCCTTCATGGCCTTCACGTTCACGGGTTCTGGTATCGGGGAACTCCAGGAGGCGGACGTCGTGTCCCTGACGCCCATCTCCGGATTCCCCACCATTGACCTCTTGGGGATCTACCCCCGAGTGGAGAACCTGGCCGCGCAAGCCATCGTTCTCGCCATCATCGTCGGTCTCTACTTCTTCGGAAAAGCTCGCCTCGCCCGCGAGGCCGCCGCCCAGTCGCGGGCCGAGGAATGACATCAGTCGAGCGACACCGACATTCCATCCAACCAACACGCACAGGAGATCATCACATGAAGCGTTCTCTGTTCCGCGTCGGCGCGGCCCTGGCCACGCTGGCCCTCGCAGGCACCCTGGCTGCCTGCTCCAACAACTCTTCCTCGTCCTCCAGCGAGAAGCCCGCGGGGCCGGCCTCGGCCTCGTCCTCGGCCTCGGCTGACTCGGGTGCTGCTGCCCCCGGCGAGGACGCTGGCTTCGAAGAGCAGCCCCTCGGTGACGACGTTCACGTCGGCCCGCTCGTCGTGGGTGGCGTCTACTTCCAGCCCGTCGAGATGGAGCCCGCCGTGGGCACCCCGGCCGCCGAGTCCTCGATGCACATTGAGGCCGACATCTCCGCCGCCGCCGACAACAAGCTCGGCTTCGGTGCTGGCGACTTCATCCCCGGCCTGACCGTCGACTACACGATCAAGGACAAGTCCGGCACGACCGTCCAGGAGGGCACGCTCATGCCGATGAACGCCTCCGACGGCCCGCACTACGGCCTGAACCTGCCCAAGCTCGACGCTGGCACCTACGACGTGACCTTCTCGATCAAGCCTCCCACGGGCTGGCTGCTGCACACCGACAAGACCACGGGTGTTGAGGGCCGCTTCTGGACCGAGCCGCTCGTCGCCGAGTTCCCGGATTGGCAGTGGGATCCCACGGCCGTTTCCTGGTGATCGATGCTCACGCTTCGCGGGGCCGAGGCAGTGGTTTCTTTCTGGGACTGCTGGCCTCGGCCCTCGCCCCGTGCGGGGACTAGACTTGACGCCGGAGTCACCTGGCTTCGGTGAACCTTTATTTCGGGAGGAAAGCCAATGCTTCAGCAGATGAGCGAAGCAACCCTAACGTTGCTGTTGACGATGCTCGCCGTCGGCGCCGTTATCCGCTTTATGCCCGCCGCCGGGCACGGCCGTCGCGGCAAGAAGGCGCGGTCGGTGGCGGTGTGGGCCGGTATCGGCCTGGGCATGATCTCATCCTTGGTCCTGACGGTGATCAACGTCGAGGCCCCCAAGGCCGTGAACCGTCAGACCGTCGGCCTGTTCACGCTCCCCGCGGCTGTCATTCTCGCGCTGCTCTTCCTCGCGCTGGTCGCGGCGCGTTCGCGCCGCGTGCGCGCGCTCCTGCCCGGCGACGGTGACGACGAGGCCCGGGCGGCCTCGTCGATGGAGGCCGTGGTTGCCGGCGATACCCTCGTGCGCATCGTTGGTGCCCTCTACATTGCGGCCGTCCTGTTCCGCGCCGTCCCCACCGCCATGAACCAGGCCGTCATGATGCTCTCGGGCGGCGTTGAAATCTACTCCAGCCAGGTTGTCCTCGCGATCCTCGGGTACACGCTGGCGTGGCTGCTCGTCAGCTTCGTCGCCTGGGTGTCCTACCGCCTGTGCGCGTGGAATAACCGCGTGTGGCCGGCGGCCTTCATCATGGTTGCCCTGCTGGCCAACCACTCCCTGATGATCGTGCGCATCCTCAAGGCCAAGCGCTGGATCTCGATCCCCAAGGGCGCGTGGAACACCATCTCCTGGTTCATTAACCACGAGGCCGTCTTCACGCTCGCCGCGGGCCTGGCCCTGTGCGCCGTCGTGGTGCTCACGTGGCTGGCCTCGCGCTCCATCCCGACCGTGGGAGCCAACCTCGCCGAGGGGCGCTTGGGCCGCGCACGCTCGCGCCTCTACAAGTCCATGGCGGGCACCGCCGCCCTCGGTTACCTGTGCGGCGCGCTGCTCATCACCGTCGGCGTCGCCTACGGCAGCCAGGAGGTCGAGCTGTCCGCGCCCGAGTCGTTCAGCGTCGTCGACGACCAGGTGAGCGTCAACCTCGCCGACATTTCCGACGGCCACCTGCACCGCTACGAGTACACGACCTCGGGCGGCGTGAAGGTGCGCTTCATCGTCATCCAGAAGTCCGGCTCCTCCTTCGGCGTGGGCCTGGACGCGTGCGATATCTGCGGCCCCACCGGCTACTACGAGAAGGACGGCAAGGTCATCTGCAAGCTGTGTGAAGTGGCGATGAACATCGCGACCATCGGCTTTAAGGGCGGCTGCAACCCGATCCCCATCGACTACAAGGTCTCCAACGGCACGCTGACCGTGCCGATCTCGGCTCTCGAGGCCTCGGCCTCCATCTTCGCGAAGTAAGGGGATCGCGTGTTCTTCCGAATGCTGCGCGGCGCCCTCACGAGGCGCGGTAATCGCCACCTGATGATCGCCCTGACTGTGGCGCTGGGCGCCTGCGTCGCCACGTCCATGCTCTCCGTCATGTTCAACGTGGGCGACAAGGTCAATCAGGAACTCAAGTCCTACGGCGCCAACATCGTCGTGCGCCCCCAGGGTGCAGCCGTCCTCGACGACCTGTACTCCACGGGCGAGACCACCGAGTCCCGTTCCTACCTGCGCGAGGACGAGCTCGGCAACATCAAGACGATCTTCTGGACCTACAACATCCTCGACTTCGCGCCTCTGCTGAGCGTGTCCGCCACGGACGCGAGCGGCGAGCACGTGCCCACGACCGGCACCTGGTTCAGCCACCACCTCGAGCTGGCCACCGGTGAGAGCGTCGAAACCGGCCTCGACAAGCTGCGCGGCTGGTGGGGCATCGAAGGCTCGTGGCCCGCGGACGACGACGAGAACGGCGCCCTCGTCGGCACCACCTACGCGGCCGCCCACGGCCTCGGCGTCGGCGACACCTTCACGCTCACCCGCGAGGGCATCACGCGCGAGTTCACGGTGCGCGGCATCCTCACCAGCGGCGACGACGCCGACCGCGGCGTGTACATCCAGCTGGCGCAAGCCCAGGAGCTCCTCGAGCGCGAGAACGTCGTCGGCAGCGTCGAGGTCTCCGCCCTGACCACGCCCGACAACGACCTGGCGCGCAAGGCCGCGAAAAACCCGAACTCGCTGAGCGTGTCCGAGAAGGAAACCTGGTACTGCACCGCCTACGTCTCCTCGATCGCCTACCAGATCGAGGAAGTCATGACGGACTCCGTGGCACGCCCGGTCCGCCAGGTCGCCGAGTCCGAAGGCACGATCCTCGAGAAGACCCAGCTGCTTATGGTCCTCGTGACCGTCCTGGCGCTCATCGCCTCGGCCCTGGCCATCGCGAACCTGGTCACCGCGGGCGTCATGGAGCGCTCCAGCGAAATCGGCCTCATGAAGGCCGTGGGCGCGAAAGATAAACAGATCATCTCGCTGTTCCTGACGGAGACGATCATCGTCGGCCTGGCCGGCGGGGTCCTCGGCTACGGCGGAGGCATCGTGCTCGCCCAGGCGATCGGCTACATGGTGTTCCATTCCTCGATCGCGTTCGTGCCCGTCGTCGTCGGCCTCGTCGCCGTCCTCGTGATCCTCGTCGTCCTGGGAGCCTCCATCCCGGCGATCCGCTACCTGCTGCGCCTCAACGCGGCTGAAGTCCTGCACGGAAGGTGATGCCCATGTCCAGACGAGCAATGTTCTGGCGGATGGTTATCTCCTCCATCCTGCGCCGACGCTCCCGCGTCCTCATCGCGATCCTCGCCGTCGCCATCGGAGCGACCACGCTGTCCGGCCTCGTGACGATCGCGGTCGACGTGCCCGCGCAGATGGCCCGAGAGATCCGCTCCTACGGCGCCAACCTCGTCGTCACCCCCGCCGGGGACGTGCCCATGACCGACGAGGCCGTGGCCGCCGTGACCGCCCAGGTGCCCGCGAGCGCTCTGGTCGGATCCGCGTCGTTTGACTACGAGACGGTCACGATTAACGACCAGCCGTACGTCGCTGGCGGCGCGGACCTGAATGCGGTGCACGCCATGAACCCGTATTGGTACGTGGACGGGGAGTGGCCCGCTGCGGCGGGTCAGATCCTCGTCGGTGAGCAGATCGCCTCGACGATCGACGTGAAGGCCGGTGACACGATCACGGTGAGCCAGCTGGACGCGAGCGCCTCGTCGAAGGCCGCCGCGCAGTCGGGGGCGCAGGCCTCGGCCCTCAAGGTCGATCCGCGTACCGTCACCCTGACCGTGTCCGGCATCCTCAAGACCGGCGGCAACGAAGATGGCTACGTGTACATGACCAGCCAGGACATGAGTGCCCTGACCGGGCAGTCCGACGCCGTGTCGCTCGCCGAGTACTCCATCGCCCTGGAAGGCGACCAACTCAGCGCCATCGCGGACGCGATGAACGCCGCGAACCCCGATATCCACGCCCAGACCGTGCGTCGCCTCGCCCAGTCCGACACGGGCGTGCTGGCGATGCTGCGCTCCCTGCTCATCGTCATCACCGTCATCGTGCTCGCGCTGACCATGATCGGCGTGTCCACCACGATGATCGCCGTCGTCACCGAGCGCCGCAACGAGATCGGCCTGCGCAAGGCCCTGGGCGCGACCGGGCGCTCCATCACCCGCGAGTTCATGGGTGAGGGCGTCATGCTCGGGTTCATCGGAGGCGTCCTGGGGGCCGGGGCTGGCTACGGCCTCGCCGTCCTCATCTCCACCTCCGTGTTCCACCGATCGATCTCGCTGCACCCCGTGATCCTCCTCGGCACGGTCGCCTGCTCGATCCTTATCGCCGTCCTCGCCTGTCTCCCGCCCGTGCGCCGCGCACTGGCCGTCGACCCCGCGCTCGTCCTGCGCGGAGAATGAGAGTCACCATGACCACCTCCACCGCCACCCAGGCCTCATCGGCCACCACGGACGCGCTGCTCACCCTCGACGGCGTTTCCAAGATCTACGGCGACCTGCACGCGCTCGACAACGTCTCCCTCGAGATCCCGCGCGGCCAGTGGGTCTCCATCGTCGGCCCTTCCGGTTCCGGCAAGACGACCCTCATGAACATCGTCGGCGCCATGGACACCGCGACCAAGGGCACCGTCATGCTCGATGGGCACGACATCTCCGATCTGACTGCCGACGAGCTCACCGAGGTGCGCTGCCGCACGATTGGCCTCGTGTTCCAGCAGTTCCACCTCATCGGCCACCTCACGGCCCTCGAGAACATCATGGTCGCGCAGTACTACCACTCGATGCCCGACGAGAAGGAAGCCCTCGAGGCCCTCGACCGCGTGGGCCTCGCCGACCGCGCCACCCACCTGCCGCGCCAGCTCTCCGGCGGCGAGCAGCAGCGCGTGTGTGTGGCCCGCGCCCTCATCAACTACCCCAAGCTCGTCCTCGCCGACGAGCCCACGGGCAACCTGGATGAAACCAACGAGGAAATCGTCCTCGACCTGTTCAACCAGCTCCACAAGGAGGGCACGACCCTCATGGTCGTCACCCACGATGCGCTCGTCGCCGAGCAGGGCCAGCGCGAGATCCGACTCGACCACGGCAAGGTCGTGAAGGAAACGTGGCACGACCACGACTTCGAAGAACGCTCCTCTGGGCTGTCCGTTCCGCGCGACGGCGACGCCCGCAGCGGAAAGGACAAAGTGCGATGACCACGCCTACCACCCGATCTGGCTGGGTCGCCCCGGCCTCGTACGCGGTCCTCGGAGCCCTCGGCGCGACGATCCTGGCCGCGTGCGCGCCCTCCACCGGCCTCGACATGAGCAAGCCCATGAGTGATGGTACGTGGACCGCCCAGTCCAACGCCGACGACCAGGGCTCCATCGGCACCATCACCATCACCGTCGAGGGCGGGCGCATCACCTCCACGTCCTACGAGACGACGCTCGCCGACGGCACCGACAAGGGCGCCAACTACGGCAAGAATTCCGCGGGCGAAGTCTTCAACGAGGACTACTACAAGAAGGCCCAGGCCGCCGTCGCCTCCTACCAGGAGTACTCCGACAACCTCACCAAGGTCGGCGACCCCGCCAAGGTCGACGTCATCACCGGCGCCACCGTCGCCCACCAGCAGTTCGTGCAGGCCGCCATCCGAGCCATCGCCGCCGCGCAGGGCGTCTCTCCCGACGGTGCCGACGACATCAACATCCCCGGCCTCAACGACTCCACCAAGGACGGCGACGTCGACGGCTCCGACAGCTGAGCCCGTGGCCGGGCCGCCCGGTGACGCACGCGCTGGGGACGCTGGGGACGCTGCGCCCACGTGGCGTTCCTCGTTTCCCGCGATGGGCACCCGCGTCGACATCATCGGCTGGGGCGGGAACGGCATGGCGATCGTCAACGCCATCGTCGAGGTCGTGGCGCGCCACGAGGACCTGTGGAGCGTTTTCCGGGTTTCTTCCGAGGTGTCGCGGCTGAATGCTGTTGTTGCGTCGGCTGGGGGCAATGAGGGTGTTTCCCGCGACGCAGCTGATTCCGCGGAGGCCAGCCCCGGCCTCGTCGTGAGTGAGGACACCGACCGGCTGCTGCGTGATGCGCTGGCGCTCGCGGAGGCGACCGGGGGAGCGTTCAACCCAATGATCGGGCCGCTTGTTGCCGCATGGGACGTCAAGGCGATGCGGGCGGCGTACGTCGCGGGCAGACCCGTGCCTCCCGCGCCGTCTGGTTGTGTTGTGGAGGCGGCGTTGCGTGCGTCGTCCTGGGGGCTGTTGTCGCGCGTCGGCGAGCGGCGCTGGGCGGTGGGTGTTCCCGCCGAGTCCGTCGGTGGTGCGGAGGTGCCCAGCCCGCGCCTCGACCTGGGTGGCATCGCGAAGGGATACACCGCTGATGCGTGCCGCGACCTGGCGGTGTCCATGGGAGCGCGCGGCGTATTGGTGTCAGTGGGGACGTCGTCGGTGTCTGTGAGTGGTACTCGCACCGACGGTTCGCCGTGGCGCGCAGGCCTGCGTGACCCTCACGGCGCGCCCACGGCGATTGCTGGCGTGGTGGAGTTGCCCGTGGGCGGCATGGCGTCCCTGTCGACGTCCGGCGACAACCTGGGGCCGCTGGGGGATACTCGTGCTGTTTGTGCCGGGCCTGTGGCGGGGCGTGTGGCGGATCCCGCGGTTGGGCCTGTGTCGGGGAGTGCGGCCGGGCCTGCGGCGGAGCCTGCGGCCGGGCGTGTGTTGGTGCGGGCGGCCGATCTGCGCGCGCGTGAAACATTGCGTGAAACATCCGCGCGTGGCAAGGAATCCCAGCTTGGTTTTGGCTGTGCATCGTTGAGCAGCGATGAAGGTGGCTCCAAACCCTCGAACGCTCATATGCCCGTCCTCGCTCATGCGGCTGCCGACTCCGATGTTCCTAGCCAGGCCGCGCGCCTGCTGGACCACCACATCATCGACCCGCGTACGGGTTACCCCGCGCGTTCGGGCGTGCGGCAGGTCAGCGTCGTGGCCTCGTCGGGTGTGCTGGCGGAGGCTCTGTCCACCGCGCTCCTCGTCGATCCGTCCATCGATGTTTCGGACGTCGCGGCCCGCTGGGCCCGCGCGACGGGCGCCCCGGCCTCGGCGAAGGTTGTAGGCTTGGTGCGTGCAGGGTAGGGGTGAGGTCCAGGCGTGATGTGACGCTGCCGAGACTCGCAATTGAATGCTCGAACGGCGTGTTCGTTCCCTGTTGCTCCGTTGATGGCTGCCATGCGGTGGAAGCTATGAGCGCTGGTGTCAACCGTGTGTTGTCCGATGCCCCTGTGATCGTTCACCCGTCACGGAAGTACTGAGGCACCTGTGATGACCGTCAGCTGGGCGGTGTGAGGCGCGGGATCGTTGTTGAAGTCGGCCTCGAGAATTGCCGACGTGCTTCAGGAGTACCGCCGCGTTATCACCGTTGCGCGTGGACTGGTGTGCAGGGGATGAGCCACTGGCGCTGCACCCGTTATGTCGCGCTGCACCCGTTACGTCGCGCTGCACCTGAACAGAAGGGGTGTAATGCCTACGGTTCAGGTGCACTGCCCCTCATAACAAGTGAAAGTGTGGTCGGTGTGTGCAGAGGTGACTGTGCCGTACAGAGGGCTGGGCTGCCGCGCACAGAGGGTTGGACTACCTCGCACTCTATCCACAGCCCCTTGTTCGTGTCCCTGGTTATCCACAGGGGTTGATTGTCTTGATGATCTCAACTCGTGGGGCTGCGAGAATCCACATATGAGCAGCCACCAATTGACGGTCATTCGTTCCTCGGCAGCGTGTCGCATGGCCCATGAGGAAAAAGAATCGGGCGCTTTCTTGCACGTGATGCGAGGGTGCTACGTTCGAGTCGACGACACGCGTCTTCTTGACACTCCGTGGCGCACGTGGATAACAGTGGCGCGAGCTCGTCTGCTTGCCATTCACGCGTTGGGGAGCGGGGATCGAGTATTCGTTGGTGCGAGTTCGCTTGCTTCTCGAGGTATTCCTCTGTGGGAGGCGAATCCGGACGTATACGTCTGGGCTCGTACTCGGCGTGGGAGTAAGCCTCTCCGCGCAGTTCGCGCAGCAGGGATCCTCGTACCCGGGGTTTCGGTGCGATGGTCTGTTGTTTCACCTCTTGACAGAGAGCTGCAGACTGTTGGTGGCGTCCTGGCTGAAGGTCTCATTGATGCGGCGGTGCGAATGGCTTGTTGGTCTGAGCCCTTGAGCGCATTTGTAGGGATCTGTATGGTGCTGAATAGGCAGTCGTCCTTTGACCTCTTTTCGCAGGAAGAGTGTCGTGATCGGGCACGTGAGATTCGGTCAGAGATGCTCGTCAGGCTCACGGAGTGGCGCGAACATAACGACAACATACCGGCGCGCCGAGCAGAAGCCCTCATTCGAGCCGCTGACCCGGGTTGCGAGAACCCTGCCGAGGCTGCATTGCTGTGGGTCCTCAAGTCGGTGAGTGCCTTCGAGGTCGTGACCCAGTTCGAGATCATCGTCAACGGGCGCCGCTACTTTGCGGACATCGCGATTCCGGGACTCATGATCATCTTCGAGTTCGATGGGATTGGAAAGCTTGGAAAGAACGAAGCTGACTTTGCTCGGGCGAAGCGTGAATGGATCCAGCGAGAAAATGATCTGCGTGGTGCTGGCTGGACCATCTATCGATTCTCGTGGCCAGATTATGAGGATCTGGCGCAACTGAGAGCCTGGGTGACTGAGTTGTTAGCGCCGTACCAAGCATCGATCCCCGCATCGGCACAGCGCTTGTGGGCGGTTCCAACGCAGGCCTGCGACGGCCCGAATCGGCGGTTTCACGTGGGTACATCCCGACGGTGGTCGTAAGGGTCATGAACATGATCGGAGGCGCTGCACCTGTTACGTGGCGCTACACCCGTTACGTGGCGCTGCACCCGAACAGAAGGGGTGTAATGCCTACGGATCGGGTGTAGCGCATGCTTTAACAAGTAGATTCGCGACCTGACCGCGCGCGTCGTCAAGATATGCATAGCCACGATCTGTCAGCGGTGGAGGGCCCTGCCGCGGTGCCGGTGGGCGGTGGCAGGGCCTGGCCGGGCTTCGAGCCGACGCGCCGAGCGAAGCTCGCGGCGCGGACGGCTCGCGGGCGGGCCGCCGCCCACGGGCACACGCAGCGGCCGGGCCCGGTGGTGCCCGGAACGCCAGTGGCACCACACAGCAATGCCAGAAACCATGCGGGGCCTGGTCGCGGCGCACGTTGGCGGCAGCGACACCTGTCTCAGACAAATCTCGCACGTAATTTAAGTCGGTCATTTTTTAAGTGCGTCTGAAAACGTTGCAATTCCAACGACCTATGTTCTCAGTTTGAAATACCCGCAAGGGAATTACGTGCGAAATTGCCGAGCACGACGCGCAAGGTACGACAGTGGCCGGAACAGGAGCAGCACCCGGAAAACCCGTGGAACGCCGCAGCACCGGCATTCAGTCAGCGTGTCCCGCCAGCAGCGTCGCCAGGTGGACGCCCCCGCGGCCCGCAAGCTGCGCGGCCTGGGTGCGGCACGAGAATCCGTCCGCCAGATACACGGCATCCGGCTGGGCCGACAGGGACGGCAGCAGCGAATGGGAAGCGACGGCCGCAGACAGGTCGTAGTGGCCCGCCTCCATGCCGAAATTACCGGCCAGTCCGCAGCATCCCTCGAGCCGCGTCACGCGCGCGCCCAGCGACTCGAGCAGCGCTTGATCGGTGTCCCACCCCATGACGGAGTAGTGGTGGCAGTGCGGCTGCGCGACGATCTCGACGCCCTCCAGGCTCGGCAGGCGCCGCGCGGCCGCGGGCACCGCCGACAGAACCTCAGCGAGGGTGTGCGTCGCGCCCGACACGAGCAGAGAGCGCGGATCGTCGGGTAGCAGATCCAGCAGGTCGTCGCGCAGCACCGCCGTACATGACGGCTCGACACCGACGATCGGGATCCCCGACGCCGCAAAGGGCGCGAGGACGCCGAGCAGCGACGACAGGTGCTTCTTGGCGCCCGTCAGCTGACCCGTCGTAATCCACGTGAGGCCGCAGCACGCGTCCGGCGCGACGATCGGCGCGAAGCCGTTCGCCTCCAGCACGTCGACGACCGCGCGCGCACCCGTGTCATCGAGGGTCTGGCTAAACGAGTCCGCCCACACGAGCGCGTACGGCCGCCCGCTGGGGTCGCGCGGCCCGGAAAGGATCGGGGAGGTCAAGATCGGCGAGGCAGTGGCCGCCTCGCGCTCGCGGGCAGAGTCAGACGAGGCCGGGGCGCCGCCGCGCTCGCGGGCATCGGTCGCGGCTGTGGAACTTGCAGCAGCGGAGGATGCAACAGCGGAGGATGCAGCAGCGGAGGTCGCGGCTGCGGAACTTGCGGCTGAGGAACCCGCGGCAGCGCGAGCCGCAGTATCGCGAGCCGCAGTGCCGGAAGTTGCAGTGAAAGAAGATGCTGCGTCGCCAGGCGGGACAGAATCCGCTAGCAGGTTGCGGCGGCGAGCCCACGCGGTGAAGGTGCCGGACTGGAGGGCGGGCATGCCTCGGCGAGGATCCAGGCCGATGACGCGGAAGGCCAGCGAGCGCAGGGGAGCGACCGACATGACGGCGTTTGCCACGCGTGCCAGGCCGGGCACGCGCGCGGTGACGCGGGTCAGGCGCGGCAGCCAGCCGAGCGTGTAGTGGCTGAGGGGGCGCAGCTGTCCCCGGTAGGTGCGGAACAGCGCTTCGGAGCGGTAGCGGGCCATGTCGACCCCGGCGGGACAGTCGGCTGAGCAGGCCTTGCAGGCCAGGCACAGGTCGAGGGCCCCGAGGACCTCGGGGGAGTCGATGGCCTTGACGAGCTGTGAGTTTGCGGCCTCCTGGAGGATGCGGGCGCGCCCTCGGGTCACGTCCTTTTCGTCGCGCGTGGCCAGGTAGGAGGGACACATGAAGGTGCCGGACACTCCCGCGCGGCACTTGCCGACGCCGGTGCAGCGGTGGACAGCGGCCGTGAAGTCACCGCCGTCGTGGGTGAAGGCGAAGCCTCCGTCGGCGGGCATAGGGCGCGCGGCGACGCGGCGCAGGTTGGCATCGAGGGGGTCGACGCCGGGCTGGAGCTCGAGCGTGCCATCGGTAGGGGCGAGGCTCGAACCGCTAGCAGCGCCAGACGCGTCGGATGGAAGTGTGGAGGGGCGCGCGAGGTTTGCGGCGGCCGCATCGTCATGATCGGTGAGGGCAGTGGTGGGTCCGCCGTTTGCCGCCAGCCCGTCAACAACCCCGCCGCGCGCCGCACGTGCCCGCGCCCGAGCGCGAGAGGCGGCCTCGGCCTCGTCCATGGGGGAGGCGAGCACCCCGGGGTTGAGGAGGTTGTCCGGGTCGAAGATGTGCTTGACGCGTGCGAACAGGTCGAGCATCTCGGGGGTGTACATGAAGCGCAGGAGTTCGCCGCGGGCGCGTCCGTCGCCGTGTTCGCCGGAGACGGAGCCGCCGTGGGCGGCGCAGATGCGGGCCGCGGACTGCAGGAAGGCGCGCGAGTGGGCGACGCCCTCGGGGGTTTCGAGCGGCATGGCGAGGCGCACGTGCACGCAGCCGTCGCCGAAGTGCCCGTACAGGAGGCCGTCGATGTCGAACTCCTCCATGAGGGCCGTGAAGTCGCGCAGGTACGCGCCGAGGTTCTCGGGCGGGACGGCCGCGTCCTCGAAGCCGGGCCACGCCTGCTGGTCGCCGCCGCCCTCCCCGTCCGGCGGGGTGCGTCCGCCCAGGCCCGCACCGTCGGCGCGGATCCTCCACAGGGCCGAGGCCTGGGCCCCCGGTGGGTACACGACCGTGTCGATGGCGGCGGAGTCGGCGCACAGGGCGCGTGCGCGTTCCAGGGAGGCGGTGACGTCTTCGCCGGGGGCGCCGACTTCGACGAGGAGCCAGCCTTCGCCCTCGGGCAGGGCGGGGACGGCGCCGGGCCCCTTGTGGGCGCGCACGACGTCGACGAGGCGACGGTCCATGCCCTCCACCGCGAGGGGTGAGTGGGCGAGGAGCGCGGGAACGTCGTCGGCGGCCTCGATCATGGAGTGGTAGCCGAGGGCGGCGAGCACGGGCGCGTCGGGCAGGGGCACGAGGCGCACGGTGATGGACAGGATGAGGACGAGGGTGCCTTCCGTGCCTGCGAGCATCGCGGCGAGGTTGCGCCCGCCCTCGGGGGTCAGGTGCTCGAGGGAATAGCCGGAGACCTGTCGCTTGAAGCGGCCGAGCTGCGTGCGGATCGGGGCCAGGTGGGAGTCGATGAGGGAGGCGAGCCCCGGCACGTCGCTGAGGGTGGCGTCGTGGCCGGTTGTGGCCGTGAAGTGGCGCCCCTGCCCGTCCACGCAGTCGAGGGAGATGATGTTGTCGGAGGTGCGCCCCCAGGCGGTCGCGTGCGGCCCGCACGCGTTGTTGGCGACCATGCCGGCGATCGTCGCGCGGTTCTGGGAGGAGGGGTCGGGGCCAAAGCGCAGGCCGTACTCGGCCGCCGCCGCCTGGAGGGTGGAGCCGACGCAGCCGGGTTCGACGGTGGCGGTGCGGGCCTCGGGGTCGATGGAGACGACGCGGTTCATGTGCCGCGAGAAATCGAGGACGAGGCCGGGGCCGATCGCGTTGGATGCGCACGAGGTGCCGCCGCCTCGGGCGGTGAGGGGGACGCCGTGGGCGCGGGCGAGGTCGAAGGCTGCGATCGCCTGCTCGGGCGTGCGCGGGAAGGCGACGGCCAGGGGCGGGATGCGCGTGAGGCCGGCGTCGGAGGAGTATCGCGCACGCGTACCGGTCGAGGAATCGACGTCAATGAGTGCGCGCAGGTCCGTCAGGAAGCTCTCGCTCATGGTGACAGTGTGTCACGCGGGCGCGCGTCGGGAGGAGGGTATCCGGTGTGCGGATGGTCGCGCGAGGCCGTGGCCGGTTGGGGCGGGCGTGGCGGGGTGCGGCGCTTTGGATAAGGGAGAGGGCCGAGGCAGTGGATGCCTGCGGCCCTCACATTACGCGGGTTCCGGGTCGTCGCGGAACAGCTTGGGGAAAGGTGTCACGGGGACGGGCATGCGCTCGATGGGAGGCAGGTGCGGACTAACCACCTGCTCAGACTTTGGGTACAAGCGGGGTGATGCTTCAGTGTTCAGGCAGTAGGGGGACAGTTCGCGGCGCGTTTCCTCGGACGCGGGAACCTGCGGCTCCGGCGCCGAGTATTCAACGATGCGCAGCTTATCTCTGCCCATTGAATGCCACCCTGTTCTGTCTCAAGTATTCTGCCGCGCAGTAGTCTAACCGGATGGAAGATGCCGTGCCATCCGGATTCTGAGCGACATGTGCCATCGTACACGACATTGGTCCCACGCTGGCGGGGTATGGCTCATAGTTGCTCGGCATGTGTCAGTGGGATGCGTTGGGTGCTGTATGTGCGTGGCGGCGCGCTCCGCGTATTCACCCGTGTGGTGGGCCTGTCAGAACGGCGAGACGTTGTCCATGGTTGTCCGAGCCTGGGTGAGGTGACGCAGTGGCGGGATGTGCGTGCCATCATTCGCGCAGAATTCGCACGGACGCCGAAAAAGTTTCGAGGTCTCCCTCGAGGATGCGAAGGTCGGGCATCGGTGTCCTGTCCTGGGGCCGAAGGCGTGCTGTTCTTGCCCACTATTCTACCGATGTGAAGGACTGTGGGCGCGTGGTGGGTCGTACCTGAGGCGCCTTGTCGGCGGGCGATCAACAGGCAGATGCTTACGTGGTATCCATCCCATTGTCCCTGTGTCATCCTTGTTTCTTTTGGAACGTATGAAACAATGGCCCCGAGCGCCCCATACACGTGAAGGAAAGAGCGATGGCCCTGTTTGAGTTCGAGGATGGACACCTCGTCCCCGCTCAATTCGGATATCCGGTTGCGCAGGATCTGGGTCCCGAACTGGTTGACGCTATCTGCCAGCAGGTCCTGCAGATCGTGTCGCGCCCGCTGTTCCCCGTGACCTGGCGTGATATGACGGGTCAGGGCGACGAGGAGACGCCGCGCCTGACAGCTCTCGACGTCTCGGGGCAGATTGTGTCCGTCGAAATTCTGAAAGAACTCGACTCCGAGACCCTCATTACCTCCCTGTCGCGACTGGCTGAGGTCGCCTCGATCTCGTGGTCCGACTTGGCCGGCGAATACCCTTCGGGTCCCGAGGGCTTCCGGGCCGGTTGGGCGCAGTTCCGTGACTCGATGCCCCCGGCCGTGGGTCCGGGCCCGCGACTCATCATCGTCGCCGGCGAGATCGACCCCTCGGTGCGCCCCGCCCTGTCTATCCTGGCGACGTCGGGCGTCGAGGTGCACCTCATGAACCTGCGCCAGATGTCGAACGGCCGCCTGTTCCTCGACGTGAACGCGGTGGGCCCGCGCCTGTACGGCCATGCGCCGCAGCTCCTGGCCTCCGCATCGGCGGCTCCTGAGATCGTGGCGCCCGCGCAGGAGGACGTCGACGAGGCCGACACCGACCCCTCCGTCGAGTCTGACTCTGAGACCCCGACGACGCGCCCCACGCCGAAGGTCGCGCCCCACCTGCGCGACGTGTTCACCTACCCGATTGACGAGGAACCCCCGGCGCCCTGGCGTCCCGCCTCCGAGGAGGATGGACAGGACGAGGCCGAGTCTGCCGATGCGCTCGAGTCTGTCGACACTGCGGAGCAGGGTGAGGACCGCGAGCGTGATGACGTAGCCGAGGACCGCGAGCGTGACGACGTAGCCGAGGAAGGCGTGGACGCCCCCGCGGATGAATGGGCCCCGGTCGACGAGGCCGACGCTCAGGACGAGCACGAGGCTACCGAGCCTGACGCTGGCGACGATCACATCGAGACCGACGAGCGCGTCGAGGGCGATGCGGTTGCCGAGGATGGCGGCGAGTACGCGCCCGAATTTGTCGAAGCGGACCACGCGGACCGCGCTGAGGACGCGGATGATGCTGAGGATGCCGAGGCCGACGCTCAGGATGCCGACGAGCGCGACGCCGACGCGCACGCCGAGGACGTTCCCGAGTCCGACCTTCCCGAGTCCGCTGAGGCTGCCGCGACGCAGCACAGCGAGAACGAGGACACGGGCGAGCTCCCCGACCATGAGGAGCCCCGCGCGGAGGAAAGCGCTGAGTCCGACGAGGATCGGGCGGTCGACGACCACACCGACAACCACACCGACGATCACACCGCCGCATACGTCGGCGAGCACGCGGAAACAGAAACGGAACCGGACGAGGAGGGCGACGACGTGCCCGAACACGCCGACGAGCAGGTCAGCACCGAAGATGACGCGCCCCGCTGGGAGCCTCCCGCCCACATGAGCCGCCGCGCCACGCGCCGCGCCCGCGAGGAGTCGAGCGAACTCAACGATGGCGGAGCCACGGAGGCGGCCACGGCCTCGTCCGTCGACCGCGCCGACGAATCCCCCGAGGTCGTTCAAGCCCGCGCGGAGGGTCTGCCCGTCCTCGGCCGCGACGAGTCCGGCCTGCGCACCCTCGCCCAGATCCTCGGTGAGGACACGCCCCTGGTTGCCCGCGGTGAGCTCGGTCTGCCCGTTGACCTCGTGCTCGCGGCCAGCGGTGCGGTGTCCGGCGCCGGCCTGACCTACCCCTCGCTCGACACGCTCCTGACCGCGCGCGGCCTGGGCCACATCGACGTCTGGGGGCAGGTGCGCATCGGCGACCGGCTGGGCCCGACCCTGGCCGAAGCGCTCGACGAGGTTAACCGCGAGATCGTGCGCGAATACGCGCAGGCGCCGCGCGGACACCGCTCCGCCAAGCACTGACGCGCGACGACGAAGCGCCCACACGGCGCGACGCGAGAAGACGACGAGAGGCCCGGGATCACGCGATCCCGGGCCTCTTTACGGCAGGGCGGTCACCGCACGAAAGCGTCCAGCCACCCGCGCATCGTCGCGTACACGGCCTCGCGCACGGGCGCATCCGACAAGGCCAGATCGTGCTTGCCGGGGAAACGCGCGATCGTCACCAGGTCCGATAGGCCCAGGCTGCGCTGGGCGATGACGGTCGGATCCAGCACCGTGTCGGAGGTGAAAACGCGCTCGGACCACTCCTCGTCGAAATAGGAGGACGTCGACACCATCGACAGGACCGGGCACTCCAGGTGCACGTCCTTTTCGATCGTTTCGTGCCCGGCCATGATCGCCTCCAGCCACGAGGCCGGGATCGGGTAGGACTCGGGGCGCTTCCACTCGTGGATGATCGGCCAGCCCGCGACCGACGGGTCGTCGGGGCTCAGGCCCTCGGGGATCGGCAACTCCGAGGAGGCGCGCCCCGCGAGTGAACGGCCGTAGTGTCCCGCACCTCCCGAGGGCACTTCCCACATGGGGTTACGCGACGCGATGCGTCCGATGACGGGGGTCATTGCCCCGCGCCAGGCGGCCATCGACTGCATCTCCAGCCACGCCGAATTGAGAATCAGGCCAGCGAGAACACCCTGGTGTCGGTGCGCCCAGAGCGTCGCGACGAGGCCGCCCGTCGAATGGCCCATGAGGACGATCGGCTCGTCCTCGCGCTCGCAGCGGATGATTTCGATGGCCTCGCCGATCTCCTCGTCGTAGACGGACAGGTCGTCCGTGTAGCCGATTGTCTGGTGGGGGCGCAGGGAACGGCCGTACTTGCGCATGTCCAGCGCGTAGAACGCCGCGCCCGCGTCGCTCAGGCGCTGGGCCATCTCGGTCTGGAAGAAGTAGTCGTTGCGCCCGTGCAGGTACAGGACTGTCATGCGGGCGCTCGCGGGCGGGCGTGCGCGCACGAGGGTCGCCACGCAGGGCCCCTCCGCGTCGTCGAGGAGCTCGATCGTGCGCGACTCGTAGCCCTGCCCCAGAATGTCGGTGCGCCACTGGGGTCCGGGAGGCCCGGCCTCGCCCCACGGGGCCATGACGTCACGTTCGGGGATCCCCTCGGGCGCCGAGGCCTCGGCCTCCACCCCGGACAGGTCCGGCAGGCCGCTCGTGTCTGGCATCTGCTCGCCGTCGGGCGTGGGATTGCTGGTAACGCTCATGGGGTCAGCATAACGCGCGAGGCCACCGGCGCCTCGTTGATGAGGAGGAGGTACCGGTGGCCTCGGCGAGAATCGAGCGTGGATCAGGCGAAGGAAGACGCGCGCGAGGGGATGCGCTCGTTGAGGAACTCATCGAGGAGGGCCGTGAGTTGGTCGTGCTCGATGAGGAAGCCGTCGTGCCCGTGGTCGGAGTGGATCTCGCGGTAGAACGCGCCCGAGATGCCGGCCGCCATCTGCCAGACCTGCTCGGGGAAGAAGAGGCGATCCGAATCGACGGCGACGACCAGCGTGCGCGCGGTGACCGCCTTGAGGGCTTCGGTGACGCCGCCGCGGTCGCGGCCCACGTCGTGGGAGAGCATCGTGCGACACAGCGTCACGTAGGAACCCGCATCGAAGCGGCGCACGATCTTCTCGCCGTGGTAGTCCAGGTAGGACTCGACCGCCAGGCGTCCGCCGTGCAGCGGATCCTCGTCGTTCTGGGGAATGCGGCCGAAACGCTCGTCCAGCTCCGAGGGGGAGCGGTAGGTCGTGTGCGCGATCTGGCGGGCGAGCGCTAGCCCGGCGGTGGGGCCGGGGCCCGCGTAGTAGTCGCCGCCGCGCCACGCCGGATCCAGCTCGATCGCGCGGATCTGCGTGTGGGTCCATGCCGCCTGGTCGGCGGTCGTCTGTGCGCCCGAGGCCACGACCACCAGTCGGCGCACGCGCTCCGGGTAGCTGACCGCCCACTCGATCGCGCGCTGGCCACCCAGCGACGCGCCCACGACGATGCTCCACTCGTCAATGCCGAGCAGGTCGGCCAGGCGGGACTCCGCGTACACCTGGTCGCGCGTGGAAATCACGGGGAAACGCGAGCCCCATGGCGCGCCGTCGGGAGCGAGAGACGCCGGGCCCGTAGAGCCCTGACAGCCACCCAGCACGTTCGCGGCCACCACAAAATAGCGGTCCGTGTCGATGATGCGCCCCGGGCCCACGATCTGCTCCCACCAGCCGGGGGTCGGCTGGCCGGGCGCGGCCTCGCCGCACACGTGCGCGTCGCCGGTCAGCGCGTGCAGGATGAGGACCGCGTTCGACGAGGCCTCGTCCAGTTCACCCCACGTCTCGTACGCGAGCGTCACGGAGGGCAGGATCTCGCCGTTTTCCAGGCGCTGGGCGCCCAGATTCGCGAACTTGCGGAACGCGACCGGGTCGCCCTCGCGCCACGCGCCGGACGTGGGTGCGGGAGGCAGGTTGGAGCGGCTCATGGGGTCCTTCTTTCGCAGGGGCGCTTCGCTGTCACGCGAGACGGGGAGGGGCAGCGGCGGCCTCGGAGCCTCAGGAGTGTGTGTATCCCCGAGGCCGCCGACGGGTCTGTCAGGCCGTGGCCGCGCGGGCCGCGTCGAAGCCGAGCTGCAGGTCGGCCAGGATGTCCTTGATGTTCTCCAGGCCGATCGACAGGCGCACCGTGCCGGGAGCGACGCCGGCCTTGGCCAGCTCCTCCTCGGTCAGCTGCGAGTGCGTCGTCGAGGCCGGGTGGATGACAAGGGACTTCGCGTCGCCGATGTTGGCGACCACCGGCAGGAGCTGCACGCCGTCCGCGAAAGCCCGGCCGGCCTCGTACCCGCCCTTGATGACGAAGGAGAGCAGGCCGCCCGTACCCAGCGGCGCGTACTTCTTGCCCAGCTCGTAGTAGGGGGAGGACTCCAGGCCCGCGTAGTTGACGGACTCGACATCCGGGTGGGCCTCCAGGAAGCGGGCGACGGCCAGCGCGTTGGAGACGTGACGCTCGATGCGCAGCGACAGGGTCTCGATGCCCTGCGAGATGAGGAACGCGTTGAAGGGGGAGGTGACGGCGCCGAGGTCGCGGTTGATGAGCGTCTGGATGCGCAGCAGGAACGCCAGGTTCGCGCCCAGCGCGCCGCCCACGCCCAGATCACGGGCGTAGACGAGGCCGTGGTAGGACTCGTCCGGCGTGTTGTAGAGGGGGAAACGCTCGGGCTGGGAGGCGAAGTCGAAGTTGCCCGAGTCGACGATCGCGCCCGCGATCGACGTGCCGTGGCCGCCCAGGTACTTGGTGGCCGAGTGGACGACGATGTCGGCGCCCCACTCGATCGGGCGCACCAGGTAGGGGGTGGCGACCGTGTTATCGACGATGAGGGGCACGCCGACCTCGTGGGCGACCGTCGCGATCGGCTCGATGTCGAGGATGTCGCCCTGCGGGTTGGGGATGGTCTCGCCGTAGAAGGCGACCGTCTTGTCGTCGGCGAGCGCGCGCCAGGCCTCGGGGTCGAGCGGGTTCGCGACGAAGCGCGCCTCGATGCCCAGGCGTCCCAGCGTGTTTTTCAGCAGGGTGACGCTGCCGCCGTACAGGGAGGGGGAGGCGACCACGTTGTTGCCGGCCACGGCCAGGGCGAGGATCGACAGGGCGGTCGCGGACTGGCCGGAGGAGACGAGGAGGCCGCCGACGCCGCCCTCGAGGGCAGCGATGCGGGCGGCGACACCGTCGGTCGTCGGGTTGGTCAGGCGCGTGTAGATGGGGCCGAGCTCCTGCAGCGCGAAGCGGCTCGCCGCCTGCGCGGTGTCCTCGAAGGCGTAGGAGGAGGTCTGGTAGATGGGCAGGGCGGTCGCGCCCGTGGCGGGGTCGAGGTTGTATCCGGCGTGAATCTGCTTGGTTTCGAAGGACCAGTCGTTGGCGGTCATTGTGCGGTTCCTTTGGTGAGGGGTGGGTCGTCTCTGATTCCCCTCCGGCGGGCCGCAGATGCGGTGAAGTGAACATGCGTCGAGGCGCGTCCCGCTGTCGGGGGACTGCGCGGCAGTCGCTGGTGCTGACGCGCAGTCAGCGGCACATTCGACGGTTCATGGCTCCTATTGTTTGTCATCGACGAGGCCGGGGCGCGGCGGTCCCGGATGGTGGACTTTTGTGACGGGTGAGGCGTGAGGGCTGGGTGTGTGAGCAGGCTCGCACTGATGGTTGGAAGTGTGATAAAAACGCAGGTATTTGCGCGGTAATCATGATGCTGATGTTACGAATGTTGCGATTGTTGTATGTGTGAAAGTTGAGTTTTGTGGTGTGTTTGTTGCCAAGCGTGACGAAAGTGGTTAGGCTTTTTCCCAGTACGCGCCCGCCGGCGCACGTAAACAGACGAGATGAGACAAACGATGAGACGACGCGGAACCATTCGCACGGGCCTGACGGCAATCGCCGCCTGCGCCCTCCTCGTGCTGCCCCAGATGGCGCAAGCCGCTCCCTCTGAGGAAGAGATCGCAGCCGCCCAGGCTGCCGAAGAGGCCGCGAAGATGAGCGTCGCCCAGATTGAGGTCAAGCTCGCCGAGGTCAGCGCCAGCGCCGCAACCGCGACGCAGAACGCACAGATCGCAGGCGAAAACCTCAACGAGGCGAACATCGCGCTGGCCGAAGCGACCGCGACTGCCAACCAGGCCTCGGCCGAGGCCGACGCCGCCGAAGCTGCCTTCCAGGAAGGCAAGCAGCAGATCGCCTCCGTCGCCCAGGCCGCCTATCGCAACGGTGGCGGCACGCTCGATTCGCTCGCCCCCTACCTCGACTCCGACGGCCTGCGCAGCGTCGAAACCAAGCAGGCCGGCATCAACTCCTTCTCCTCCTCCGCCGAGGCGAAGATGCAGAATGTTGCCGCCCTCGAGCAGGTCGCCAAGGTGACCCGCGACGCGGCGAACACCGCGCTCGCGAGCCAGCAGGCTGCCACCAACGAGGTCCAGGCCCGCACCGACGCCGCCAACCAGGCCGCTGCTGCCGCCCAGAACGAGGCCGCGATCGTCGCCGCCCAGCGCAGCGCCTACGTGCAGGAGCTCGCGACCAAGCAGAACACGACCGTCGACCTCATCAACCAGCGCGAAGCCGCCCTTGAAGCCGAGCGCCAGGAAGCCGCGCGCATCGCCGCCGAGCAGGCCGCCGCAGCCGCCGAAGCCCAGCGTCAAGCCGACGCCGCAGCCGCCGCCGAACGCCAGGCCGCAGCCGACGCTGCCGCCGCGGCCCAGGCCTCGTCCTCCTCGTCGTCCTCCGACGATGAGGATGACGACGACTACTCGTACTCCGCGCCCTCCTACTCCTACGAGGAGCCCTCGTACTCGGCGCCCTCCTACTCGGGTGGCGGCGGTGCCTCCACCGCCATCGCAACCGCGCAGAGCTACCTGGGCGTGCCCTACGTGTGGGGCGGCGAATCCTACGGCGGCGTGGACTGCTCCGGCCTGACCATGCTCGCGTGGGGCAGCGCTGGCGTCGACCTGCCGCACCTCTCGCGCGCCCAGTACAGCTACGGCACGCACGTGCCGATCGGCTCCATGGAGGCCGGCGACCTGATCTTCTGGTCCTCCAACGGCACCCAGTCCGGCATCTACCACGTCGCCATCTACCTGGGCGGCGGCCAGATGATCGAGGCTCCCACCTTCGGTGTGCCCGTGCGCATCACCGGCGTGTACAGCTGGGGCTCGATCATGCCCTACGCCGTGAGGCTCTGAGCAGCATCGTTGCTTGATGGCCCGGGGGCCGCGCAGACTGTGTGTCTGCGCGGCCCCCGGCGTTTGTGTGTGTGCTTGTGTGGGGGTTTGCTAGGGGAGTTTTGTGCCGGTGTGTGTGCCCTGTGCGGCTGGTGAGTGGTGGTTTGCGGAAAAAAGTTCTCCCTGCTCGGGTTGTTTGTGTTTGCCCCGGGATAATTTTCTCCCTGCTCGCGTCGTAAGGGCTGAAATGGGCGTTTTTCGCCGTGCTGGGAGAGTTTTGTACCGGTGTGGCCTTGAGGTGGGGGTTGCCGGGAGAGGTTTGTACCGGTTTGGCCTTGCATGCCGTGTGCCCGGAGAGTTTTGTACCGGGGCGTGTGCGCTGCGTGGCTAGTGGGTGGTGGTCTGCGGGAAAAAGTTCTCCCTGCTCGGGTTGTTTGCTTACTGGCCGTGATAATTTTCTCCCTGCTCGCGCCAAATGGTCTGAAATGGGCGTTTTCCGCCGTGCTGGGAGAGTTTTGTACCGGTTTGGCCTTGAAACGGGGGTTGCCGGGAGAGTTTCGTACCGGGGAGTGTGCGCTGCGTGGCTAGTGGGTGGTGGTCTGCGGGAATAAGTTCTCCCTGCTCGGGTTGTTTGTGTCTGGACCGGGATATTTTTCTCCCTGCTCGCGCTAAATGGGCTGAAATGGGTGTTTTTTGCTGTGTGGGGAGAATTTTGTACCGGTTTGGCCTTGAAACGGGGGTTGCCGGGAGAGTTTTGTACCGGTGGGCGTCTGTACGGGGGTTTACGGGTCAGCAACGGAAAATTTCAATGCCAGTAACGCGACGGTCGGCACGTGCGCGGTCGGTGTATGCGGAGGTCGGGTAAGCGTGAGGCCGGAACACGCGGAGATCGGCTAAGCACGAGGCCGGCGTGCTACTGACGGATCGAGGACTTGGCGATGAGTGCCGTCCGGTGGTGCGCCTCAGCCCCTTGAGATGCGCGTTAACCCCTTGATGCGCACGTTAACCCCTTTACTTGCGTGTGGGCGGCGTTGCCCATGCGCATCTCATCGGGTTAACGTGCGGGTTGTGCAGCCCACGTGCATGTCATCGGGTTAACGTGCGCATGAAAGGGCCAGGTGGCCGCCTGAGGGGCCGCGATAGCCACTCGGTGGGCCGGGAGTCTTACCGGGTGCTGCCGCCATGAGGCCACAAGTGCCGGATGGCGCGGCCGTTACAGAAGAGTGCCCCGACGAGGAACCCGCGAGCGCGCTTGTGGAGTCATGTGGCTAGCATGAACGGCATGAGTACCCCGGATACCGACACCCGCATCCAGCCGAGCAGTGCAACCCCCATGGGCAACGCCACCCCCACGGTCCCGCAGGTCGTCAAGCCGTTCCCTGCGTACGCGCGCACCCTGGGGCTCCTGTCCTTCGTAGTGTTTCCGGCGTGGTCCCTCATTGGGGTTCTGACGAGGGATCACTGGACGCAGTGGGCATTCCACTTGAGCCAGGCGCGAGTGATCATCGCGGCCATCGCCGTCCTCGCGTTCCTCCCCATCGTTCGGGCGGCGTTCTGTCGTTTCATCCTCGACCTGATCCGCAGGATCAAGCCGATGCGCAGCGGCAAGCACGCGCCGGAGGCCCACCCCGGCACCGCGTTCCTGGGGGTTGTGGCCTCGCTCGTGGTGCTCGGACTGGTTGGTCTGGTCGCGTGGGGCATGTGTGGTCAGGCTGCCCTCGACTGGCGGGATGGACCCGTGACCCGCGAGGGCGTCACGTGCACCGCCATGAATCCCGAAGAGCGCGACGACGGCCCCTTCGTGCACATCGAGCTGACTGACACCGAAGGGATCGTGCGCGCCTACGACTTGCGCCAATACGAGCTCGATCGCCACGCCGAGAAGGGGACGCCCCTCTACAACACGATCGTCGAGGCCTGCCAGACCCCCGGCACGCAGATCGGAATCTCCATCTACGAGCGCACGGGCATCATCGTCGACGCGTGGAAGAAATAGTGCGAATCGGCGTGAGGCCGGAACACGCGGAGATCGGCTAAGGACGAGGCCGACACGCTACTGACGGACCGAGGCCTCGGCGATGATGCCGGTCCTGGGGTAGATCGACGCGTCGAGGGTCATGGTCGGGATCCTGCAGGCCGTGAGGACTGTCGTGTAGGGGTGGCCCAGACGGGTGGAAACCGCCCGTAGGTCGGAGCGGGCGATCTTGAAAGACCACATGACGCCGTTGGAATCAACGAGCTCAAAGGTGCTGAAGACTCGGCGTCGACTCACGCTTTTCTCGTCCAGGTTCTGGCAGGTCAGGCCCTCGTAGTGCGTGGGCCCCTCCCACCAGTCTTGAAGTGCTGGGAGGTACCCCGCCCCGAGATCTGCGTAGGCGAATGCGAACGCCGAGGCGGAGAGTACGAAGGCGGCAGTGGCGACCCCGGGATGCGGAGCGCGCGCGTGGCGCCCACGGGCAGGCAACAGGAAACGGCGAAGGATGTCGCGGACCATCCAACGCAGGGACGCCCACACGATCGGCACCCACCCGATGCACAGCAGTGCGAACAGGGGAAGCGTCGCCAACTTGGCGCGCATTGTGAGCGGGCCGAGCAGCGGCTTGCCGACGAAAACCCAGCTGAAAACGCCGATAAGAATCAGGACGGTAACGACGATGAGGCGCGCGAGGCGTCGCTCCCAGGGTTTCAGTGCTGGCCCTCGTGCTCCTTCAGGCGCTCGTAGGAGCGGCGAATTTCGGCCTCGGCCTCTTCGCGGCCCACCCAGTGGGCGCCCTCGACGCTCTTGCCGGGCTCGAGGTCCTTGTAGACCTCGAAGAAGTGCTGGATTTCCAGGCGGTGGAACTCCGACACGTCGTCGATTTCGGTGCGCCACGAGGCACGCTGGTCGGAGGCGGGCACACACAGGACCTTGTCGTCGCCGCCCTTTTCGTCGCGCATGCGGAACATGCCGAGCGCGCGGCAGCGGATCACGCAGCCGGGGAACGTGGGCTCTTCGAGGAGGACGAGGGCGTCCAGCGGGTCACCGTCCTCGCCCAGGGTGTCGTCGATGAAACCGTAGTCGTCCGGGTAGCGGGTCGAGGTGAAGAGCATGCGGTCGAGGCGGATGCGACCCGTCTCGTGGTCAATCTCGTACTTGTTTCGGTTCCCCTTGGGGATCTCGATGGTCACGTCAAATTCCATGGCCGCGCCTTCCGCTTCAGCCCCGAAACTCGGGGGTCCAGTTGGTTGTGTGGGCACATGGACAGGTAGTGTAGTTACCGAAATAACCACGAAGGGACATCCATGCATCGCACGTCTATGGGGGCAATTGTAAGCGCTAGCGCCGCGCTCGTGGCGACGGCGGCGCTGGTGGGTTCCGGCTGCTCCCCGCAAGCGGCTACTCCGGCGGACGCTCCCACGGCCTCGACCCTTGAAGCGGCACCGGTTTCGGGCGACGCGAAGGGCGCGGGCAATCCGGTGAGCGCCGCAGACGTGGAGGCGCTGTGGGCGCCGGTGGCGGCCGCCGCGGCGCAGGGCGGCTACACGGCGTGGGGCACGGTCGTGGACGCGCAGACCGGCGAGGTGCTGCTGGACGCGGATGCGTCGACGGCTCACACGCCGGCCTCGACGACGAAGACGCTGACGGCTTTCACCGCGCTGGCGAACCTGGACCCGACGGCGACGCTGACGACGAGCGCGCTCCTCGGCGCCGACAACCAGACTCTCTACCTGGATTCCGAGGGCGACCTGCTCCTGGGCATCGGTACCTCCGACGAGGTCGAGGTGTCGGGGCGCGCAGGCCTGCAGACCCTCGCGAACGATGCGGCGGCTGCCCTGAAGCAGCGCGGCATCACCTCGGTGACCCTGAACTGGCGCGGCACGCTCTTCGACGGGGCCTCGCACCTGGCGTCCTGGGACGCGCAGGAGGTCGGCTCCTACGAGGGGCACGTCGGACCGATGGCGATCGACGCGGGGCGCACCTACGAGGGTGCTAACGCCTTCTACTCGGATGCTCCGGGTCGCGTCGCGCAGGTGTTCTCGCAGGCGCTGGGTGCCGCCGGCATCACGGCGACGCTCGGCGAGGCCGGCGATGGCCCGGCGGGCGCGGCCACTGTCGCGTCGGTGAGCTCGGCGACGATGGGGGAGCAGCTGCGCTGGATGCTCGCCCACTCGGATAACACGCTCGCGGATCAGTACTGCCGTTTCGCCGCGCGCGCGGCCGGAGCCCCTTCCACCTACGAGGGCGCGGCCGAGACGGTGCGCAAGGCCTTGACGCAGGCCGGTGTCCCCACGGAGGGCCTGACCCTCGAGGATTGCTCGGGCCTGTCGAGCAACGACAAGATCAGCGCCAACACGCTGGTCGGCGTCCTCAAGGCCTCGTATGCAGGCAGCGGGACCGGCGCGGACACGATGCGTCTGCTGCCGTGGGCGGGCCTCGTGGGCACGCTCTCCCAGCGCATGACCGAGGCCCCGGCCGCGGGAAACGTGCAAGCCAAGACGGGTTCGCTCCAGGAGGTCACCTCCCTGTCGGGCTCTGTCCTGACCAAGAGTGGGCGCGTCCTCCTCGTCTCGATCGGGAATGACCACGTCACCGAGGGTGCCTACGCCACGCGCGGTTACCTGGACGCCTTCGAGGAGGGCCTGGCCGGGCTAGACTAGGGCCATGGATATGCCGTTTGGCCCGCGCGACGTCGCGGGAGTTCTCGCCTCGCTGTCGTATGCGGGTCCGTCGGCCTCCCGCGTGGGTGCCTCCGCCGTGGTGGCGCGCCTGCGTCGTTCGGTGGCCTGGTCGGACCGCAGGCTCGCCGAGCTGTCCACCCTGCCCGAGGCCTCAGCGCAGGTCGCCGCCTCCTCGACGATCGTCGTGGATCGGCGCGGGCTGATCCGCTCGGTGGGCTCGCTCCTGGAAGACTTCGAGGACACGCGCACGCCCCTCGTCTTGGCCGCCGAGGCCATCATCCTGCGCGCCCTGGCCAAGGACGCGACGGGCATCTGGGACGTGCGCACGGGCCGTCGGATCCTCGTAGCCCCCAACGTGCTCGCGGACGCGCAGCGCTACGCCCTGGATCAGACGGACTGGTGCCGGTGGGTGTCCCTGTGCACGGGCCTGCGCGGCGTCCACCTGACGCACGCCCCCTACCTCGTCCCCTACATCGCTGACCTGATGCGCGCGCTGCCTGAGCGCAGCGACGAACTCGTGCGCATCGTCCTGCTCCTGGACGCGCTGCCCACGGCCGAGATGGAGGTCCTCACGCCCCGCGACCTGCCGTCGATCCAGTGGCTGCGCACCCACCGCGCGCACGCCGGCGGGGTGGCGCTGGTGCGCGCGTGCGCGGCGGCTGGCATGCCGCTGGCCGGGGTCGAGGCGCTGCAGGCGCAGACCGAGGGTTTCGCGCGCACCGTCGTGCGTGAGGGCGAGATCGCCCGCCTCCTGTCGGGCGTCGAGGCGCTGCCGACCGCGAGCGAGTACGCGGATCCCTCCGCGTGGCTGGCGCGTGTGCGCTGACGCCTCGAGCCGTGTGGGGGCGAACCCGCGCGGCCCCCTGCGCGCCTGCTCCCTCGCGGTGCGCTCGTCTCTGACCTCCTTCATCGACGAGGCCGGGGCCCCTCCCGCTCTCGTCGTCGGCCTGTCGGGTGGCGCGGATTCGTTGGCGTTGACGTTGACGACGATTGATGTGGCGGCGCGCGTGGGGATTTCGGTGATCACGGTGACGGTCGATCACGGGCTGCGCGAGGGCAGCGACGAGGAGGCTCGCCGCGTCGCGGATCTGGCGGCATCCCTGGGGGCGCGCGCCGTTGTCGAGACCGTGACGGTGGGAGGCCCGGGAGGCCCCGAGGGTGCGGCCCGCGACGCGCGGCGCGCGGCCCTGCGTGCGATTGGTGTGCGCGAGGGTGCCCCGATCCTCCTCGGCCACACGATGGACGACCAGGCCGAGACTGTCCTGCTGCGCCTGGCGCGCGGGTCGGGCCCCTCCTCACTGCGGGCCATCGCCCCCATCTCGCGCGAGGCGGACGGGGTGACGTGGCTGCGCCCGCTCCTCGGGTTGCGTCGGACAGACACGGAGCAGGCGTGCGCCCAGGCCGGCCTCGCCCCGGTGCACGACCCGACGAACGACGTCGATGGCCCGTGGCGGGCCGCCGACGGGAGCCCGCTGCGCCGCTCGGCCCTGCGGCATGAGGCGATCCCGGCCCTGGCCTCGGCCCTGGGTGTCGATCCCGTTCCCGCGCTGGCGCGCACGGCCGCCCTGTGCGCCGAGGATGACGACGCCCTCAGCGGTCGCGCTCGCGAACTCACCGCCGCCGCGAGAGTCGCTGCCGACGCGATCGCCGCCGACGACACAGACCCCGGCGACGGGGAAGCTCCCGTGGCGCTCGCGGTCGCGTCCCTGCGCGGCGCTCCCCGGGCGGTGCGTACGCGGGCTCTGCGTGAGGGGGCGCAAGCGGCGGGAATTCGCGCGCTGTCCAGCACGCACGTGGACGCCATCGACGACCTCGTGGTCGCGTGGCGGGGGCAGGGGCCCATCCACCTGCCCGGGGGCCTGGCCTTCCGCGTTGGACGCGGAGCCCACGCGCGCATCGCTTTCGTCGCGCGCGGGAGAGGCGACCCGACGGGACGAGACTGCCCGTAACGGGTGGATATGAGCCGAAAGAGACGCCCCCAGAGCGGCCCGACACCGACTGCGCGATCACAGGATGTTGCGCTGACAGTGAGAATCTCATCCTTCCTGGTACAGGCGAGCGTTTGTGTGGCACGCTTATAGTGGAATCGCTCGCGTAGCTTCGATACGAAAAGAGGACACGGTGGACGCCACCGATATGGGTAACGACCTGAAGGAAATCCTGGTCACCGCCGAGGATATGGACCGTCGGCTCGCCGAAATGGCTGAGCAGATCGACCGCGACTACGCGGGTGAAGACCTGCTGCTCGTCGGCGTTCTGCGCGGCGCCGTCATGGTGATGGCGGATCTGTCGCGCAAGCTGCACACCCCCCTCGAGATGGACTGGATGGCCGTGTCCTCCTACGGGTCGGGCACCAAGACCTCGGGCGTCGTGCGCATCCTGAAGGACCTCGACCAGGACGTCGCCGGACGCCACGTGCTGATCGTCGAGGACATCATCGATTCAGGCCTGACCCTGTCCTGGCTGCAGGCCAACCTCCTCGGACGCGGCGCCGCCTCCGTCAAGATCGCGACCGCCCTGCGTAAGCCGGAGGCCGCCAAGGTCGACGTGGACGTCGCCTACGTGGGCTTCGATATTCCTGACGAGTTCGTCGTCGGTTACGGCCTCGACTACGCCGAGAAGTACCGCAACATGCCCTTCGTCGGCACGCTGCAGCCGCACGTCTACACCAACTGAGAACGCCTACCTGTAAGGGATGCCCGTGAACGAGAAGATCAAGAACAAACGCCCCAGCCTGGGGTGGGTGCTGGTTCCGCTCATCGTGCTGCTGGTGGGCGGCTGGTTCCTCTGGCAGACGAATCAACCGCGCTCGGTGACGACGTCGGAGGGCCTGGCGCTCATCTCGGGTGACACGGTGGAGCAGGTCGTCCTCAACGAGGGCACCCAGCAGGTGAATCTGACGCTCACGGAGAACTACGTCCACCAGTCCACCGGCGGCGACGACAAGACCGTCGATCTGGGTAAGCGCGTGTACTTCACGTACTCCTACGTGCAGACCAAGGACATCTTGGACACGGTGGCTGCCAAGGCTCCCGCCAAGGGGTGGAATGCGGTGCGCCCGCAGTCCGGCGCCCTCGGCGCGATTATTCAGCTGCTGATTCCGCTGCTGATCCTCATGGGCGCGTTCTACTTCGTGATGCGTTCCATGTCGGGGTCGCGCATGATGGGCGGCTTTACTCAGTCGCGCGCCAAGGAATTCAACCAGGAGCGTCCGGACGTCACGTTCGCGGACGTGGCCGGTGAGGACGAGGCCGTGGAGGAGCTCGAGGAGATCCGCGAGTTCCTGGCCTCCCCGGATAAGTTCCACAAGGTGGGTGCGCGCATCCCGCGCGGCGTCCTGCTGTACGGCCCTCCCGGAACCGGTAAGACCCTCCTCGCCAAGGCCGTGGCCGGCGAGGCGAACGCCCCCTTCTTCTCGATCTCCGGTTCGGAGTTCATGGAGCTCTACGTCGGCGTGGGTGCCTCGCGCGTGCGTGAGCTTTTTGAGCGCGCGAAGAAGAACGCGCCGGCCATCATCTTCGTCGACGAGATCGACGCCGTGGGTCGCCACCGCGGCAGCGGCATCGGCGGCGGTAACGACGAGCGCGAGCAGACGCTCAACC
Source organism: Actinomyces sp. HPA0247 (assembly GCA_000411415.1). Classification (GTDB taxonomy): domain Bacteria; phylum Actinomycetota; class Actinomycetes; order Actinomycetales; family Actinomycetaceae; genus Pauljensenia. The sequence goes on from KE150450.1 coordinate 1,185,029, forward strand.
AGCTCCTCGTGGAGATGGACGGCTTCGATGAGCGCGCCAACATCATCCTGATCGCGGCGACCAACCGCCCCGACATCCTCGATCCGGCGCTGCTGCGCCCGGGACGTTTCGACCGTCAGATCGCCGTCGAGGCCCCCGACCTGAAGGGCCGCGAGGCCATCTTGAAGGTCCACGCGCAGGGCAAGCCGCTCACCGCGCAGGTAGACCTGCGTCAGATCGCCAAGCGCACGCCCGGCTTCACGGGCGCCGACCTGGCGAACGTCCTCAACGAGGCCGCGCTGCTCACCGCGCGCTCGAACATGCAGTTCATCGACGAGCGCGCCATCGACGAGGCCATCGACCGCGTGATCGCCGGCCCGCAGAAGCGCACCCGCGTTATGAACGACCACGACAAGGCCGTGACCGCGTACCACGAGGCGGGCCACGCCCTGGCCGCCGCCGCGCTGAACTACACGGATCCGGTCACGAAGGTGACGATCCTGCCGCGCGGCCGCGCGCTGGGCTACACGATGGTCATGCCCACCGAGGACCGCTTCAACAAGACCCGCAACCAGCTCCTCGACGACCTGGTCTACGGCATGGGTGGTCGCGTCGCTGAAGAGATCGTGTTCCGTGATCCGTCGACGGGCCCCGCCAACGACATCCAGCAGGCCACGAAGACGGCCCGCGCGATGGTCACCGACTACGGCATGAGCGACCGCATCGGCATGGTCAAGCTCGGAGACGCCGACACCGAGGCCTTTGGCCACGGGTCCGGCGAGGCTCCGCGTTCCTTCTCCGATGAGACCGCCGCGATCATCGACGAGGAGGTGCGTCGCCTCCTCGACAACGCGATGCGCGAGGCGTGGCGCATCCTGTCGGAAAACCGCGGCGTTCTCGACACGCTGGCTTCCCGCCTGCTCGAGGAGGAGACCCTCGACGAGGCGCAGTTGCGTGAGATTTTCCAGGACGTCATCAAGGCCCCCGAGCGCGAGGTGTGGAACTACCAGTCCGACGCGGCCGTTCCGGGCGTGGTCTTGGGCCACCCGGTCGGTATTAAGGCCGAGGATGAGTGGACGTCCGTTCCCGTGCAGGGAATCGACGTGTCGCCGACTGACGTCATCGGCGCTTCGGGCGTGGAAGAGGAGCAGGAGTGACCTACGATCCCGCAGGCGTCGAAAAGGCGTCGCGCGACCTACTCGTCGCGATTGGTGAGGACCCCGAGCGTGAGGGCCTGGTCGGTACCCCCGACCGCATGGCGCGCGCCTGGCGCGAGATGTGCAAGGGTCTGACCGAGGACCCGCGTGAGCACCTGCGCACGCAGTTCCACGCGGGCACCGACGAGCTGGTCTTGGTCCGCGATATCACCTTCTTCTCGGTGTGTGAGCATCACCTGCTGCCCTTCTACGGCCGCGCCCACGTGGGCTACATCCCGCGCGGCGGCGTCGTGACGGGCCTGTCCAAGCTGGCTCGCGTCGTCGAAGGCTACGCGCGCCGCCCCCAGGTCCAGGAACGCCTGACCGCCCAGGTGGCCGACGCGATCGACGAGATCCTGGACCCTCAGGGCGTCATCGTCGTCATCGAGGCCGAGCACATGTGCATGTCGATGCGCGGTATCTCCAAGCCGGGCTCGTCGACCGTGACCAGCGCGTTGCGCGGCATCATGAGCGACGGGGCGACCCGCGCCGAAATGATGGCCCTCGTCCTGTCTGGGAGCCGATGACATGAGTGCCCTGCCCCTGCCCGCCGCCCCGGCCTCGTTCCCGGTCCCGTCCCTGGCACTGCCGGGCGGGCTGGCCCTGCCCGGCGGGCGCACGGCGGTCATGGGCATCCTCAACGTCACCCCCGATTCCTTCTCGGATGGGGGACGCTACGCGGACGTGGCCGCGGCGCTGCGCCATGCGCGCGAGATGGTGGCCGCGGGCGCGGACCTGATCGACGTCGGCGGGGAGTCGACGCGGCCGAATTCGACGCGTATCGGAGCGGACGAGGAGTGGGCGCGCATCGGCGCGGTCGTCGAGGCCTTGGCTGCCGAGGGCGTCGTCGTGTCCGTGGATACGTTGCACGCGGCGACTGCCCGCGAGGCCGCGCGCGCCGGTGCGGCGATTATCAACGATGTGAGCGGCGGGCGCTGGGATCCCGAGATGAATGCGGCGGTCGCCGCCTCGGGCTGCGCGTACGTCGTTCAGCACTATCGCGCGCTGCCGGGTATGCCGGGGGAACACTTCGACTACGGGGAGGACCTCGTGGGCACGCTCATCGAGCGCGTGGGGTCCCAGGTTCAAGACGCTATTGATGCTGGTGTGACAGCTGATAAAATTGTCATCGACCCGGGCCTCGGCTTCTCGCTGACGGGCGACCAGTGCTGGCAGATCCTGCGCGAACTGCCGCGCTTCCTGGAGGGCGGTTATCCCGTCCTCGTCGGCGCTTCTCGCAAGCGTTTCGTCAAGGCCCTCGGGGGCGACGTGGACGCCGACAGTGCGGCCATCGCCGCCTACTGCGCGGCATCAGGCGCGTGGGCCGTGCGGGTCCACGACGTAGCCGCCACCGTGGCAGCCATCGCCCGAAAGGAGAACGACGTTGACTAACCGACGCGTCATCATCGCCCTCAAAGGACTGGGGGCGATGGCCAATCACGGCGTCTACGACTTCGAGCGCGCCCGCGACCAGCGCTTCAGCGCAGACATCGTCATGTGGGTCGAGACCGCGGGTGCCACCGATGACATCGCCGCCACCGTCTCCTACGCGGATATCGCCGACGAGGCCATGGCGGTCCTCACCGGCACCGCCGTTGACCTGATCGAAACCCTCGCTGAGACCATCGCCGAGCGCGTCATGAGCCACGAGGGCGTCGTCGGCACCGAGGTGACCGTCCACAAGCCCGACGCCCCCATCGACCACCCCTTCGCGGACGTGTCGGTGACCGTGCGCGCGGGTGAGACTGACGCGATGCCGCTATCGCTGTCCCTCAAGGGCATCTACGAGGCCGAGGACGGCTCGGTCCTCACCGGCGAGATCGAGGCCTACGGCCGCGCTCAGGCGCCCAGCCCCGCGCAGCAGGAGCACCGCGAGGTGCTCCCGTCGCGCCGCGCCGCGCACGCCGCCGAGGCAGCGCGCGAGGAGGACACCTCCCGACCGGCGCACCTGCGCTCGCGTCGCGTGGTCCTGGCGATCGGCGGCAACCTCGGGGACGTGCCCGTCACGCTCATGCACACGGTCGAGGCCCTGTCCTACATGGAGGGCTTCCAGATCGACGACGTGTCGCCGATCATGCGCACGAAGCCGGTGCTCGCGCCCGGTCAGGCCCCCCAGCCGGACTATTGGAACGCCGTCGTCGTCGGTTCCGCGATCGCGAGCCCCGACGAGCTCTTCGCTCAGACCAGCCGCATCGAGCGCGAGCTGGGGCGCGAACGCCACGAGCGCTGGGGCGCGCGCACCGTCGACATCGACATCATTCAGATCGAGGGCCTGGCCTCCGCCGATCCGGTCCTCACCCTGCCGCACCCGCGCGCCAAGGAACGCGCCTTCGTGCTGGCTCCCTGGCTCCTGTGCGACCCCGACGCCATCCTCGAGGGCGTGGGACGCGTGTCCGACCTGCTGGCCCACACCCCCGACCGCGAGGGCATCATCGACGCTGTCGACGACTGGCTCGAAGACCCCGCGGCCGTCATGGCCGACTCGGACCAGCTCCTGGCCCAGCGCGCCGAGCAGGCCAGTGCCGACATGCGCGAGCTCATCGAGGCCCTGACCGGCGAAATCAGCCAGGTCGACAACCTCGTGACCCGCCCGGGTGTGCCCGCGGCCGACACCCCCTTCTCCGGCGCGATCGAGGCCTCGGTCCCGCCCGCGCCGACGCCTGCGCCCGCTCCTCACACTGTGTCGGCTCCCGCAGGTGCGCCGTCGCCCGAGGCCGCGGCCCCGCACGCGGCGTGGGCCCCCGAGGCTGTGCCTGCGCCCGAGGTGACGCCCGCTCCGCAGGAGATGAGCAGCGAGGAAGCGGTTGCGCTCGACGCTGCACCGATCCCGCAGCCGCAGACCCCCGCCCAGCTCGCGGCCGAGCAGGCGGCAGACCCCGCCCGGTCCGCCGCCAGCACATCGCGCTTCGCCCCCGCCGAGGAGGAGGCAGCGGCCGCGCAGGCACCCGTTCCTCCCGTCGAACAGTCGGCACCCGCCCAGGACAACGCGCCCGCCCAGGAAAACGCACCCGCCCAGGAAGCGTCCCCCCAGGAGGCTCCGCCCCAGCGCGAACGCCGTCACCGCGCAGATCGCGCCTCGTCGCGACCCTCCTGGCATCCGGTCTCCTCCGTGCCCGCGGATTCTGCGGCCGGGCGCATGACCCGCAAGATCGGCACGGGCACCTACAAGCCGAGCGGCACCGAAAAACCCCGCTGGGTCCCCGTCTTTGAGCCCAAGCGGGAGGAAACGCGTTCGGCGATCGCGCTGCCGGACTGGAACTTCTCCGTCAGCTCCGCACACGACGTGCGCGTCGTTGACGACCGCTCCGGCCTCGGCCACGACGACGAGCCCCCCAAGGCCACCGTCCACGCTGATGGGCGCTCGACGATCCTCGCCCCCGGGCTGCCCGACAACACTCCCGTCGGCCCGATCCCCGAGGACGAGGCCACACAGACCGGCATCCTGCGTCGCGTTGTCGTGCGGCCCACGATGACCGGAGCGATCCCGATCGTCAAGAGGCGCTAATGAAACCCGTGTCGATCGTGTGGGTGGCGGCGGTGGGCCTCGTGGCCGCCGGCCTGAGCTTCCTCGGCTTCCTCGCGCACATGCGCCAGGGCGGCACCCCGATGATCGTCACCCCTGGACCCGCGGTCATCTTTGCGATTGCCACGGCCTGCCTCGTCTGGTCCGGCCTGGCGGTGCGCCGCCTGCGCGCGGGCAAGGACACGTGGATCGACGCGATCGGCGCGATGCGCGTCGCAGTCTTCGCGCGCACGAGCGCCCTCGTCGGCTCCGGCCTGACCGGAATTCTCATCGGCGTCATGGCGGTGTCTCTCATGCAGCTCGAAGCGCCCGTGATGCTGGCCAACGCGATCGCGTCGGGCCTGTCCGGCCTCGTCGGCCTCGTCTGGACGATCATCGCGGTCGTTATCGAACGCTGGTGCGTCATCAACCCCGACGACGAGGGATCGACGTCCTCCAAGCGCAGCGCGGCCGCCTGATCGCCCGCGGCGCAGTGCGTTGCGGCGGCCGCCCCGTGTGAAAGTCGCCCCCGTCCCGAGCGTTAGCCGCTGCCCGCGCCCCGCGCCCGGTATCGTGGATGCGTGGCTGACCAGCGTAAGAATTCCCCCAGGCGACCCACCTCCAGGCGTAGTGCGCCGGGAGGCGCTACCGGTCGCGTCGGCGATCGAGCGTCCCGCGCCGCAGCTGGCAGCCGCGTTTCCGCTGCTCGTCCGGCCGCCTCGAAGGCCTCCACATCGACGAAAAAGGGGAGCGCTGGCTCGGCGCAGCGCTCCGCTAGCGCGAAGGCACCCCGTCAGAAGAAGTCGTCGGGCGGTGGCCGTCCGCCCGTCAACCTGTGGCCGCGGCGCATCATCACGGGCCTCGGGCTGATCCTCATCCTCGCCCTCATCGTGTGGGGCATCGTCGCTGGGATCCGCGCGATCGTCGGAGCCGTCAGCGCCGATCCCGCGCCGCAGTCCAGCCCCCAATCCGCCGTTCAGTCCGGCGCGGTGGACGCGTCCGGCTATACCCTCAAGGGCGGCCAGGAGGCCACGGCAGACGGCCTGCTCACCGACGGCACGACGATCGATATTCCCACCTGCCTGGATCGCGACATCACGGTCACGGCGAAGGCGTCGGCGACGTCGTCCGGGTCGGCGATGCCCGTGACCCTCACGCTCGAAAACCGGGGTTCCGTCGCCTGCTCGACCTCCCTGTCCCGCTTCGGGCTGCAGATTTCGACGGGTGACCTGCAGGTCTACAACTCGGCGAAGTGCGGCGAGGGCCAGCAGTCGTCGACGACCCTGCTGCTGCGCCCGGGCGCCACGTGGACCGGCGCCCTGCGCTGGGATGGCTACGTGTACACGAACGGCTGCACGACCCCGGCGGGTGGAGCGAGCGCCGCGTCCGCCGGTACCTACAAGGTCGCGGTCACGATGGGTACGCGCGAGGTCGGCTCGACCGTCGTCGACGTGACTCCCGCGCCCACGCCCGCCCCGCAGTCCGGAGCTCAGTCCGGCGCGCAGTCGGGAACCCAGTCGGGCCGCTAGGGTCTACCAGCCGACGAGGCCGGAACTGACCGCCTGCGCCTGGTGCGCCAGGTTCTCGGTGATGAGCTTGGCGCGGTAGGGGCCGATGCCCTCGATGGCTTCCAGCTCCTCGGTGGTGGCGGCGCGCAGTGCCGGCAGCGTCGTGATGTGCGCGGAGACCTCCTTGATGGCTCCCCACGACAGGTGCGGGACCAGGGAGAGGGCGCGCACGCCGCGCGGCGTGATCTCGCGGTCCAGGTCCGCGACTTCGTACACGTCCAGCCCGAGGATGTTCGCGATCGCGGTGAGGTCCACGATGCGCTCCGACCCGAGGGAGGACAGTTCGGCCTCGACGCGTGCGACGTCGTCGGGGTTGCGGATGTAGTCGCGCATGACGAGGGCCCGCTCGGACGCGGAGCCGCGCACGAGGTCCTCGACCTGCAGGGCCAGCAGGCGCCCCTCGGAGCCGAGCTCCTCCAGGTATTCCGTGATTTCGGAGGTGATGCGCCGGATCATCTCCATGCGCTGCATGACGGTGGCGACGTCGCGCACGGTCGCGCTGTCGCGCATCTCGAGGATGGTGAGGGTCTGCAGGACCTCGTCGAGGCGCTGACTGTAGCGGTCGAGCGTATCTACCGCCAGGTTGGCGCGCGAGAGAAGGGCCTCGGGCTCCTCCACCAGGCGATGCTCGGTGCCCACGTAGATGGAAATCATGCGCATCGACGCGGACAGGGACAGGACCGGCAGGTGGGTCTGACGGGCGGTGCGCTGCGCGGTGCGGTGGCGCATGCCGGACTCGTCGGTGGGAATCGTGGGGTCCGGGAAGAGCTGCACGTTGGCCTTGCGGATGCGCCACAGGTCGGGATCGATGATGACGGCACCGTCCATCTTGCACAGCTCACGCAGGCGCGCGGCCGTGAAAGCGACGTCGAGGTCGAAGCCGCCCGAGCAGATGGCTTGAACTTCGGGGGTGTATCCCAGGACGATGAGGGCGCCCGTGTGGGAGCGCTGGATTCGTTCCAGTCCTTCTCGCAATGGCGTACCGGGCGCGACTGCGCGCAGTGCCTCACGAAGGATCGCTGCATCGGACGTCAATGTGATTCCCTCCCAGAAGAGTAGGTTTGGTACCTATTATTGCGAGTCTGCCGGGAAAGCGACACGAATAGCCGTCGCCAGATCCGACACAGTAAAGACGGTGATGCCGTCGACGCCTGCGAGATCCTCGCTGCCCTGAGCGGGAACGATCGCCGAGGAGAAGCCCAGGCGTGCGGCCTCGGCGAGGCGACGTTGAGTGCCCGTGCACGCTCGGACCTCGCCCGTCAGGGAGATCTCTCCGACCGCCACGAGGTCGGCGCGAGGGGGAACGCCCTTGAGCGAGGACACGATCGAGATGGCCATCGCGAGGTCGATCGCCGGCTCAACCGTGCGGGCACCGCCGACCGTGGAGACGTAGACGTCCGCCCCCGACGTGTCCGCGCCGATGCGGGCCTGCAGGACCGCCAGGATCATGGCGACGCGCGCGTGGTCGACGCCCGAGGTCGTGCGCCGCGGCGAGCCACCCGACGAGGGTGCGACGAGCGACTGGATCTCCGTGGGCAGTGGGCGGCGCCCTTCCAGGGAGACAGCCGCGCACGTGCCGGGCACGCCGCGCGTCGTGCGCGACAGGAAGAGCCCGGAGGGGTCAGCGAGGCCGTAGATCCCCGAGTCTGTCAGCTCGAAGCAGCCCACCTCGTCGGTGGGACCGTAACGGTTTTTCACCGCGCGCAGCAGACGCAGGCGCGAATGGCGGTCGCCCTCAAACTGGCAGACGACGTCCACGAGGTGCTCGAGCACGCGCGGGCCCGCGATGCCGCCGTCCTTCGTCACGTGGCCGACAAGCAGGGTGGGCAGGTCGGACTCCTTGGCGACACGGATGAGGGATGCCGCGACCGCGCGCACCTGCGCGACCCCGCCCGCCCCGCCCTCGACCTGGGAGGAGGAAATGGTCTGCACGGAGTCGACGATCAGCAGGGAGGGGGAGACCTCCTGGACGTGCCCGAGGACGATGCCGAGTTCCGTCTCATCCGCGATGAGGAGGTTCGGCTCGAGCGCGCCGATGCGCTCCGCGCGCCCGCGCACCTGGGCCGCCGACTCCTCGCCCGTCACGTAGAGGACGGGGCCGCGCCCGCCCGCCGCGGCCGTACGCGCGGCCTTCGCGGCCACGTCCAAGAGCAGCGTTGACTTACCGACGCCGGGCTCACCGGCCAGGAGGATCACCGCGCCGGGAACGATGCCGCCTCCCAGGACGCGGTCCAGCTCGCCCACGCCCGTCGAGCGCGACGAGGCCCGCTCCCCGTCGACCTCGCCGATAGGCAGCGCGGGACGCCGCGGGGTGGTGGCGGTGGTACGCGCGCCTCCCGTGACCTCGCCGGCCTGGTCGACCGTGCCCCACGCCCCGCACTCGCGGCACTGGCCCACCCACTTGGGGGAGGTCCAGCCGCAGTCGGAGCAGCGGTACGTGATCTTCTCTTTCGCCATGCACTCACCGTAACCCGACCCACCCTCATCTGCGGTTCGCGCGCGCGAAGAAGGCCGCAGGTGTGTGGGCCGAGGGGGCGCAACGAGGTGCGTCGAGCGCGTCGGGCCCGTGCACGCAGGGCCCGTGGAGGGAAAGGGCCTGGCTCCGGCCTCGTCGAACGAGAATGAGCGTCCAAATACGTCACTGTGGTCAGGTTCTCGCACGCCTGGGAAGCGCGGGAACGCCGCGCGAACGAGCCGCCACGCGTGTGCGCTTATTCAGTACCTGTTGTTGTCTCGGGCGTTTATCCATAGGGTTGGTCGATGTGTATCCTTGGAATGGCTCACCATGGCCACACGGATACAGATACCGCCCCACAACAGTGCGCACATGAAGACTGAGGAAGCGACATGAACAAGGCGCGTCAATCGCGAAACAGCTGGTCGAAGCGGATGCCCGCAATCGCCGTCCTGCTGGTGTCCGCGATGCTCTGCGTCCTCGCCGTGGTCTACCGCGGCGTCGAGGTCACCCAGGTCAGCGTCGATGACGGTGGCATTTGGGTGACGAACCAGGATCGCAAGCTCCTGGGCCACCTCAACTACGACGCGCTCATGCTCGACGGCACCGTTTCCGTCAAGTCCGCGTCCTTCGACATCGGTCAGGCCGGCGGCGACGTGACGCTGGGGGAGACGGTGACGCGGACGGTGTCGCCCGTGAAACCCACCTCCTTCTCGATCGGCCAGGCCGTCACCCTGCCCGAGGGCGCCACCCAGGTACAGGGCGGCTCCGTCCTCGCGGTCCTCGACCCGGCCGCCGGTCTCCTGTGGGTCGGTAACGCGGGCGAGCCCGCCACGATGTCGTTTGCCAATGAGGACGCGGTCGCCAAGGATCTGAGCGACGGCATCGTCACGGTGTCGCCGTCGGGCACGGTGTTCGCCTACTCTCCCGGTTCTTCGTCTCTGGTCACGGTCGTGAAGGAAGGCCAGACGTGGCGCGCGAAGAGCACGACACTCAAGGGATTCCAGCCCTCCGGCGCCCTGTCGATCACGGCGGTCGGCGATAAGCCGGTCATCTACGACCAGGCCGGCAACACCCTCGTCATGCCCGACGGGAAGGTCCGAGACCTCGCCGAGGAGCATGTGACCGGTGCGGTCCTACAGGCCCCCGGCGACGACGCGGCCTCGGTGCTCCTCGCGACGGATTCCGAGCTCGTGGCCGTCTCCCTGAACGGCAAGTCGGTGGACCGCCAGCCCGCCTCGGACGCGGGCACGAAGGGCAACCCGGCTGCCCCCGTTTTCCATAACGGCTGCTCCTACGGCGCGTGGGCGGGCTCGGGCGCGTTTGTGCGCACGTGCACGGATAAGTCGCGCAATCAGGCACAGACGGTTCCCACGCTCGCCGAGGCCTCCTCCGCGGTCTTCCGCACGAACCGCACGCGCATCGTCCTCAACGACGTGTCGACGGGCACGCTGTGGCTGCCGGATAAGAACATGGTCCTCGTCAACAACTGGGATCAGATCCCCACCGAGGAGCAGGAGGAAGAGGACACCCCGACCCCGGACCAGCGCGAGCAGGTCTCGGAGCCGGAGCACAACGACAAGAACACGCCGCCCGAGGCCGTGGATGACGACTTCGGCATCCGCCCGGGTCGTTCGACGCTGCTGCCGGTCCTCGACAACGACTCGGATGATGACGGCGACGTGCTGACGGCGCGCGCCGTGACGAACCCGGAGTTCGGCACGGTCGTGCGCACGAGGGGCGGGCGCGCCCTACAGATCACGGACGTTCCGGAGAACCTGACGAGCGGGTCGACGTCCTTCACGTACGAGGCCTCGGATGGCCTCGCGGGCGCCACCGCGACCGTGCACGTGACGATCCACCCGTGGACGCAGAACGAGGGGCCGCGCCAGATGAAGCGCCCGGTCATCAAGGTCGGCGCGAACGCGCAGGTGGAGTACAACCTGCTGTCGGACTGGATTGATCCGGATGGTGACCAGTTCTTCCTGAAGTCCGTGGAGGCTCCCGATGGCATCGCCGTGCAGTTCACGGAGGATGGAACGGTGCAGATCCACGACCTCGGCTCGGGCGCGGGGGTCAAGGTGCTGAGCGTGACCCTCTCGGACGGGCACGCGGAGACGACGGGCGAGCTGCAGGTGAGCGTCCAGGAGGCGGGTAACGTCCCGCCGGTGGCGCGCGCTGACTTCTACGTGGCACGCGTGGGCGAGGCCCTCGCCCTCGACCCGATTGCGAACGACACGGATCCGAACGGCGACGCGCTGACCCTGGTCGCGTCGGGTACGGCCCCGGCGGGTACGTCCGTGTCTGCGGACCTGTCGCGAGGCATCTTGACGTTCACGGGGTCGGTGCCGGGCTCGTTCCAGTTCACGTACACGGTGTCGGATGGGCCCTCCACGACGGTGGGTGTCATCCGCGTTGACGTGGTCGCGGACGACACGAACGCGGTCCCGATTGCCGAGGACGACCTGGCGGTGCTGCCCAGCGGCGGCGCGACGCTGATCGCCCCGTTGGCTAACGACACGGATCCGTCGGGCGGCGTGCTGGTCGTCCAGTCGATCGACGTGCCCGCGAGCTCGGGCCTCGAGGTGACTCTCATTGAGCGCCACCTGCTGCGCATTACTGCGCCCGCGGGCCTGTCCGACGTGACGTCCTTTACGTACACGGTGTCCAACGGCGCGGGGTCGGCGACCGCTCAGGTGAGCGTCATCCCGACGGACGCGCAGAGCGAGGAGACGCCGCCCGAGGCCACGCCGGACACCGCGAAGGTGCGTGCTGACGACATCGGTTCGGTGAACGTGCTGGCGAACGATCGTTCGCCGATTGGCCTGTCGCTGAGCCTGGATCCCGACGTCACCGTCCTGTCGGGTGCGGAGCTGGGCTCGGTGTTCGTGACCGGCAACCAGGTGCGTCTCTCGGCCGGCTCGGAGGCCGGCGTCGTGCGCGTGGCGTACACGGTCGTGGATTCGGTGGGTAATCGTGCGACGTCGACCGTGACGTTCGAGGTCGTGGCGGCCTCCGCCGCGAACAGTGCCCCCGTTCCGAAGGCGCTGAGCGCGTGGGCCGTGCAGGGCCAGATGACGCGTATTCCCGTGCCGCTGACGGGCATCGATCCGGACGGCGACTCGGTGGCTCTCGTCGGTATCGATCAGCCGCCCGCCAAGGGCAGCGTCGTGCTGGGCACGGAGTGGCTGGAGTACACGCCGTCCGATGATGCGACCGGGACGGATACGTTCTCGTACATCGTCGAGGATCGCCTCGGCGTGCAGGGCCGTGCGCGCGTGCGCGTCGGCATCGCGCCTCCCGGCGCGCAGAACCACAACCCGACGGCCGTCCCGGATTCGGTGACGGTGCGGCCGGGCCGCGAGGTCAGCGTCAACGTCCTGAGCAACGACCTGGATGCGGACGGCGATGCTCTCTCCGTCGATACGGATCCGGCGACCGTGTCGGTCTCGGATGCCTCGGCGACCGTGTCGGTGGCCGAGGATGCGGTCACCGTCAAGGCCCCCCAGACGAACGGCGTGTTCGTCGTCGCCTACCAGATTCAAGATGGGCGAGGAGGTCGTGCCCAGGGGCAGTTGACCGTGACGGTCGATGCCGATGCGCCGCTGCGCGCACCGATTGCCCGCGACGACGTCGTGTCCGTGGCCGATCTGCCCGCCGACTCGAAGCCTGTGAGCGTCCCCGTTCTCGCGAACGACGAGGACCCGGATGGCACGACGGCTGCACTGACGGTCTCGGCGGAGGGCTCGGGCGTGAGCGTGTCCGGCCAGAACCTGTCGATCAGCCCCGAGGCCCGCCGACGCCTCGTCGTCTACACGGTGACGGACCCCGACGGGCTCAAGGCGAGCGCCGTCGTGACGGTCCCGGGCACGGATCTGCTGGCCCCGCGCCTCGATATGACGCGCATCCCGGTGGCGATGCGCGCGGGGTCCTCGCTGACCCTCGACATCAACGACTACGTGCTCGTGCGCGATCACTCGCGTTCCCCGATCATCACCGACGCGGCGACCGTGAAGTCCAGCGGCGGCATCGACTCGGTGGCGCTGCAGGATTCCTCGCACATCGTGTTGACGGCCCCTGACACGGCCTCGGGCCGCGCGTCGGTGTCGTTCACGGTGCGCGACGGCGCGGCGGACGATGCCTCGGCCCTGTCCTCGACGCTGACGATCCCGATCACGATTCAGCCCGCGAGGAACATGCCCCCGCGCCTGACCCCGACCCCGATTCTCGTGGGCCAGGGCGAGAACGTGACCGTGGACCTCACGCAGATGGTCGACGACCCGGACGACCAGGCGAAGAGCTCCTTTGACTACCGCGTGGTGAAGGTCCCCGGAGGCATCGACGTGTCCCTGGACGGCTACACGCTGACCGTTGCGGGCAAGAAGGACCAGCCCAAGGGGCCGGTCGGCGCGATCACGGTGAGCGTGGACGACGGCTCGGGCGCGGTCACCGCGGATATTCCGGTGACGATCGTGAAGTCCTCGAAGCCGCTCGTGACGACGACGGACGCGCGCATCAAGGTCAACGCCGGCCAGACGGCGACCGTGAACCTGTCGGAGTACACGACGAATCCGTTCCCGGATCCGCTCGTGGTCCTGGAAGCGTCCGTGCACGTGGGTCAGGGCAGCGCGGCCGGCGACGGCAACGTGCTGACGGTGACCCCCAAGGCAGGCTTCCACGGCGACATGATCGTCGTCTACCGCGTCATGGACGCGACGAACGACCCGGATCGCATCGTGCAGGGCCGCGTCATCGTTAAGGTCCTGGATCGCCCCGATCCCCCGCAGAACGTGACCGCGACCGCGACCGGCCCGGGCAGTGCGTTCGTGTCCTTCCAGGAGCCCGCTGCCAACGGTGGGACCATTTCGAGCTACACGATCATCGACTCGGTGAGCGGCAAGCCCCAAGAGACGCGCAACCCCGGCATGGAAGTGACGGACCTGCAAAACGGCGTCGAACACAGCTTCACGGTGATCGCCCACAACGAGGCCGGAGATTCGGATCCGTCGTCGGCGTCCGCGCCGGTGCTGGTGGACGCTGTGCCCGAGCAGATGGCCGCGCCCACGGTCCAGGGCACGGACGGCGGCCTGATCGTCTCGTGGACGCCTGCGGTCACCAGAGGATCGGCGATCCACACCTACACGGTGTTCGTCGCGCCGCAGGCGGGCGGTCAGCCGATCGCGCAGTCGGTGTCCGGTTCGGAGACCTCGACGACTGTTCGTGGCCTGCGTAACGGCGCGAGCTACTTGGTGTCCATCCAGGCGCAGAACAATGCGAAGACCCCCTCGCCGGTGTCTAATTCGACGCAGGGTAGCCCGCACGGCCCGCCGGACACGCCGGGTGACGTCTCCGCCTACCCGTCGGGTATCGGCTCCGACGCGTCGCGTGCGAACGTGATGGTGTCCTGGTCGCTCGGTAGCCCGAATGGAAGCGGCTGGGGTCGCACGGAGGTCACGGTGGGTGGCGTGTCAGCCACCGCGAACCCGGGTGCGACCAGCGTTGAGGTTCGCAACGTGCCGACGGGTCCCAACTTGCCCGTGACGGTGGTGGCATTCAACGCCGAGGACGACCAGTCGGCCGCTGCGACCACGACGCTGAACGTCGCGACGGTCCCCGCGCCGATCGCGGCCCCGACGCTGTCCGGTATCGGCGAGGCGGGCAAGGTGCGCGTCGACGCTCTGGCGCCCGTTCCGGGCCGAGGCTTTGACGCGTCGAACCTGACGCTGCGCTACGCCGAATCACCGGGTGCGTGTGCCAGCGGGCCGCAGGTCTCTAACGGTGACATTCTGCTGGTCAGTGGCTGGCAGCCGACCACGTTCTACTTCTGCCAGACGGGCACGGGCTTGAACAATCGTCCCGTAGCCTCCGACGCGGTGGCCGCGGTCGGCCAGGCGACGGGTGCCCCGTCGCAGGTGAACGTGGTGTTCACGAGCGTGACCTCCTCGAGCGTGACTGTGCACTGGGACCCGGTGGGCGCTAACCCCGCCGTCAGCGAGATTCGCGTGTCCGTGGGCGGTCAGACGCAGACCGTGGGCGCTGGAACCACCGAAGCGACCTTCACGGGTCTGGCTCAGGGCGCTCGCTACGACGCGTCGGTCGTGGCTGTCAACGCCATGGGTTCGACGCCGATGAATGCGCGCCCGATCACGACGACGAAGCTCGACGTGAGTGCGCAGTGGGTGGAGACCTGTAGCGGTAACGAGCGCGGGTACTTTGTGGGGCCCTGCCACACGTTCACGCTCAGCGCCCCGGGCTGGGATGGCGGCGCGTCGATCCCGCACATCTGTACGGTGCGTTCGGATCGTGATAACAGCACGGCCACGGTGCGCGTGGACGGGGCTGGCCCGATTCCATCGCGCGTGGTGACGCTCGCGGATTCCGCGGACGTGTTCAACCGAGGCCAGTACATCCTCGGCGAGTGTAAGCCGGAGAGGTAGGCACGTGAAGAAACTCCGTCGAATCCTCAAGGCTGCGTGGCGCAACGCCCGTACTCGCCTGGAGGCGGTTCCCGCCGTCGTGTGGCTGGCGCGCTGGCTCGGCGCGCTCACGCCGGTCGGTTGGTCGGTGAGCGTCGCGCTCATCGCGGGTGCGATCGCCGCGGGTGCCTTCGGTTGGATCGAGGGCTTCGTGGTGGCCGTCATGGGCCTGGTGGCCCTGGTGGTGGCGATCGCCTCGGTGGCCTCGCCGTCGCCGCTGTCGGTGTCGCTGCGCATGAAGAATGACCGCATCGTCGCCGGCCAGGTGGCGGTGGGCCGTGTGCGCGTCGTCAACGAGTCGGCTCGCCGGTCGGGTTCGACCCTCGTGGAGGTGACGATCGGACGAGGCAGTGGCGAGTTCCTGGTTCCTCCGATTAGCGGGAACGGGACGTGGAACGAGGCATTCTCGGTGATGACGAAGCGCCGCGGCGTCATCAATGTGGGCCCTGCGCGCACGGTGCGTATGGATGGCCTGGGCCTGCTGCGCCGCGTGCGTTCGTGGGATGAGCCGATCCTCGTGCACGTGCATCCGCCGACGGTGCGTTTTTCTTTCGACGCGACGGGTATGCAGATGGATGTCGAGGGTGTGGCCAGTGAGAAGCTGACGAGCTCCGACGTGTCCTTCCACGCCTTGCGTGATTACGAGCCGGGCGACGACCGGCGTGCGGTCCACTGGCCGTCGACGGCCCGTTTTGGGCGCCTGATCGTGCGCCAGTTCGAGGAGACGCACCGCTCGCACCACATGGTGCTGCTGGATACCCGGATTGACGCGTGGGGACGCCGTGCCTTTGAGACGGGTGTGTCCGTCGCGGCGTCGCTGGCGATCGCCGGTTCTGGCGAGGCGCGCACGGTGTCGATGCACACGGCGGACGCGTGGATTCCCACGGGCACGCCGACGGCGATGCTGGATGCCCTGTCGGAGATGGAGACGTCGACGCGCTCGGATTTCGCGGGCGTCGTGCGGCGCTGCGTCATGGAGCGCGGCGGGATCTCTGTCCTGTCGATCGTGGTGAGTGAGTCCGTGGATGACGAGGAGGCTGCTCGCCTGGCGAATATTGCGCCGGTCGACGTGGTCGTGTCCGTTATTCGCGTAGTTCCGGGGCGTGCGAGGCGTCGCCGGAAGATCAGCCGAGGCGTCATCATCGATTGCCCGTCGCTGGAAGATTTGCCGATGCTGGTGTCGAGGGGGGTGTCGGCGTGAGCGCTCCCGTTCGTCCCGGTGCCCATCAGGCCCCGCCGCGTCGTTCGCGTCGTTCGGATACGTCCGAGACGACGATGGGCGCTTCGATGCGTCGCGCGGCGATGCCCGCGTGGTCGCTACTGGTCCTCGGTGTCCTTTTCGTGGGCCCGGTCGTCATGTTCGAGTCCGTCTTCGGTGGGGGACAGGGCGCGATCGCTGCGGGCGTCGGCGTCCTCGTCGGCTTGCTCGTGTCGTGGGCGGCGTCGAAGTGGCGCTGGGACCTGCTGTCGATTGTGGCTTCCGTCGTCGCGGCTCACTTCCTGTTCGGCGGCGGCGCTGCCCTGCGCGAGACGACCCGGTGGGGCGTGGTGCCCACGTCCCGTACCCTCCAGACCCTCGTCATCGGCGCGGTCGAGGCCTGGAAGGATCTGTTGACGCTGACCCCGCCCGCGGCCTCGTACGTGGGGCCGGCGATGGTGCCGTGGATGGCGTGCCTCGTGTGCTCGGTCGCGGCGGGCGTCGTGACGGTGCGTTACGGGCGCCCGATGTGGGGCTCGGTGGCCCTCATCCTGTGCGGCGTCATCGCGATCGTGTGGGGGCCGACGGGCCATACCCCGAACCTCGCGCTCGTCATTGTCTGGTGGGTGGCCCTCATCGCCTGGTGGTCGTGGGCCTCGGCGATTGGCCGGGCCCGCTCGGGAACGGATATCGTGATCGGCATGTCGTCGTCCACGACTTCGGCGTCGACGACGATGGGCGGGTCCTCGCGCCAGGTCGTGCACGTGTGGTGGCGCGTGGGCATGGGTGCGCTGATGGTGGGCGTAATGGTCGCTGCGGCGATCCCCGCTGCATCCCTGCTGGGTCCCACGGCCTCGGACCGTATCGTGGGCCGCGACGTCGTGGAACCGCCCGTGGATGCGCGCGAGTACCCCTCGCCGCTGTCGAGCTACCGCCACTACAACAAGGACCTTGAGGACTCCTCCCTGATCCATGTGTCCAATCTGCCCAAGGAGGCGCGCGTGCGCCTGGGCGCGATGGATGTGTACGACGGGACGACCTTCGGCATGAGCGTGGCCAACACGGATGGGACGGCGGGCTACCGCCGCGTCGGCTCGACGATTCCGGGCCGCAGCGCGGACGACGCTGAGCTTGAGACGAACGTGTCGACCTCCCAGCTGCTGGGTCCGTGGGTGCCCACGATCGGCCAGGTGCACGTCCTGCGTTTCGATGAGGGTGATCCGAATGCGGCGGCGCAGCAGAAGGGCCTGAACTACGACCTGTGGGCGGAGACGGCGCTGACGACTGGCCCGGCGGGGGAGATGGGCTACACGATGAGCCTGTCGATGCCGCGCGAGCATGCGGATTCCGAGTACGCGAGCGTCGAGGCAACCCGCTACGCCGGGGGCGACACGAATGTCCCCAAGGACGTCGATACTCTGGCTGCGGAGCACACGACAACCGCGCGTTCGGACCTGGAGAAGGCCCGTGCGATTGAGAACTTCTTGCACACGGACGGCTACTACTCGAACGACGACACGATTAACTCGCGTCCGGGTTCCTCCCAGGATCGTATTCAGCGCATGATCGGCGCGGACATGCTGGTGGGCGACGACGAGCAGTACGCGACCCTGATGGCCCTCATGCTGCACTCGCAGGGGATTAACGCGCGCGTCGTCATGGGTGCATACCGCGAGGGGACGTCGGGCAACGTGGACCTCACGGGCGCAGACATGCACGCGTGGGTCGAGGTCGAGTTCCCCGGTGTCGGTTGGGCGACGTTTGACCCGACGCCGCCGCGCGACCAGCAGCCCACGACGCAGGTGAATAAGCCGAAGTCGGTGCCCAAGCCGCAGGTTTTGCAGCCGCCGGAGCCCCCGGAGCAGCCGGTTGAGTTGCCTCCGGCCACCCGCGACCAGGCGACCGACCCGCACGACCCGAACGGCCTACACATCCCGTGGATGGCGATCGGCACGGTGTCCCTGTCGCTGCTTATCCTGCTGGGTCCGATTGTGTTGGTGCTCCTGGCGAAGTCTCGCCGACGTAAGAGTCGCCGCAAGGCGGCCGCCGCGGAGGCTGTGCGCGGCTCGTGGGATGAGCTCGTGGATACGGCGATCGACTCCGGCCTCGTGGTGGAGCCGCACCTGACGCGCCAGGAGGTCGCGTGGGCGTTGGCCTCGCAGTGGGCACCCGAGACTCCTGAGGGTGGCGAGGCCCCCTCGCGCAAGTCCCGCAAGTCCGGTAAACGGTCGGCGGCCGACGTGCGTGTGCCCGGCTGGTCTCTGTTCTCCGGCGCGGTGCCTCGCGTTGTCACGGTCGCGCGCCGCGCGGACGTCGCGGACTTCGCGCTCACCGGTGCGCGTTCGCAGGACGCCGAGCAGGCGTGGGAGGACGTGGATGAGCTGCGCCGCGAGTGGGCGTCGTCGGTGTCGGTGTTCGCGCGCGTGCGCCACGCCCTGTCGCTGAAGTCGTTGCGCTGGCGTCGACGCGCGAGCCGCCAGGCGGCCGCCGCATCCGGGGCGAAGCGTCGCTCGTTGATGGGGCGTATGGGTCGTAGGAAAGGGAAACGTTGATGGATAGCGACGCTCGCGTCGGGATGGTCCCGGTGCTGCCGGGATACCAGTGGATCCGGCCTCTGGGGTCGGGTGGTTTCGCGGACGTGTTCCTGTGCCGCCAGGAGCTGCCCAGCCGAGAGGTGGCCGTGAAGGTTGCCCGTCGGGATCGCGGGGCGGACGGCGAGGCCGGGATCGCCCGCGAGGCGGACGTGATGGCTCTCGTGTCGGGTCACCCGGCTGTTGCCCAGCTCTACGGGGCGGGCCGCACGCCGGATGGTCGCCCGTACCTGGTGATGGAGTATTGCCCCGTTGCGAACATCCTCGATCAGGTCCGCGCGAACCCGATGGCGACGGACCGGGCGCTGTCCATGATCATCCGCATGTGCGGTGGCGCGGAGATGCTGCACCGCGCGGGCTACGTCCATCGCGACATTAAGCCCAGCAACATCATGATCAACGCCTACGGCTCGCCGGTGCTCACGGACTTTGGTGTTTCGGAGCCGGTGGGGACGGATCCGCGCGCGGGCCGCGACGGCTTCTCGGTCATGTGGGCGCCGCCGGAGCAGATCGCGGGCACGGCTCGTGCTCACCCGACGCAGGACGTGTGGGCGTTGGGCGCGACCCTGTGGACGCTGCTGATGGGCCGTTCGCCCTTCGAGGTCGTCGACGGGGATAACTCTGCCAAGACGGTCGCCCAGCGCGTGGCTCGCGGCCGCGTGTCGCGCATCGACCGTCCGGGTGTACCCGACGCGGTGACGGCGATTGTCCGCCGCGCGATGAGCCTGGATCCTGAGCAGCGTTTCGGGTCGGCGGCGGCGCTCGGTTACGCGCTGCAGACGATCGAGCGCGAGATGCACCGACCTGTCACGGAGATGAAGCTGAGCGTGGTCGCCTCCTCGAGCGCGCCCTCCTCGGCCCTGTCGTCCCCTTCCCCGGCCGCCCTGGACGCGGAGCGTACGCGCACCCGCCGCGGGAGTTTCGCGGATGGCGCCCACGCCTCGTTGAACGAGGCATGGGCTGGGAATTCGACGACGAACCGTACCGGGTTGGTCGAGGGTGAGTCAAAGCGCCCCGCGTGGGTGCTCCCGGTGCTCGCGATCGTGATGGTGCTGGCGACGGCCGGACTGGTCGTCGCGATGCTCACCGGCGGCGGACACAGCATTCACGTGGGCGGCTCCTCCGATCCGACTGCGGGGCCGACGGCGAGCGAGTCGCCGGACGGCGGCAGCGTGAACGATGCCGGTGGCGCCCCGCCCGCCCCCGTCGCCGAGGTCAGAGCGACCCCGAAGGGCACGGAGATCCTGTGGAACTGGGACATTCCCCAGCAGGGGCAGAACAAGGCCGACCAGTTCGTCTTCAAGTACGTGCTGGAACGCCCGGGCGAGGCCGTAGTCGCTGAGACCATGCGCCGTAACTCCCTGACGACGACGGCCGTAAGCGGCGAGAACTGCCTGACGGTGAGCGTCGTCGCCGAGGCGAGCGGCCGTGAGTCTGCACCCGTCACCCAGTGCGTGACGATGCCGTAGCACGCGGACAGACAGTCGAAAGGAGACCGAGTTGGGACACACGAGGGCACGCTTGTGGCGTCGTTGCGCAGGCGCAGGAGTAGCGGCGGCGCTCGCGGTGGGAGCGTTGGTGCTTCCCGCGGCCCCGGCCTCGGCGGATACAACGATTACCGCCGGGGACCAGCCCTTCTACTCCCACTACAACCTGGCGTCGATCCGATCGGCGGGGTACACGGGCGATGGCGTCACGATCGCGCTGATCGACGGACCCGTGAACTCGGGGATTCCGGAGCTCCAGGGGGCGAACATTGAGTCCTACGCCCCGTGTTCGGTGGGATCGCAGGATAAGTATTGGGACCATGGGACGGTGATCGCACAGATCCTGGTGTCTCCGCAGTTCGGCATGGCTCCCGGTGCGCGATTGAAAGCGTATACGTTGTCCTTCATGGGCGATACGACCGGGTCGGATTGCGCGCTGGGGAGCTGGGACCGCGGGTATTCTGACCTGTCGCTCCTCATCGAGACGGCGCTCAACGATGGTGTCGACGTGATCACGACCTCGTCGAGTTACCCGGGGTACACCGAGGACATGCGGTGGGCTCTCGCCCGCGCGATCACGCAGCAGGTCCCGGTCGTGGCCTGCGCGGGGAACGACTCGGTTCAGAATTCGACGGAGTGGCTGCCTGCGTGGAGCGGCGTCGTGGGCGTGGCCGCGATCGAGACGAACGGGCACGCCTCCGATTACACGAATTGGGGGGATCCGATTTCGACTGCTGCCCTGGGGCGTCCGATTGCTCGCTCCGGTGTGTCATTGCAGCGCGGCGAGTGGTGGGGGACCTCGTTTGCGACCCCGGTCGTCGCGGGCGCTCTGGCGTTGTCGATGGAGCGGTGGCCGCGTGCGACGGGCAATCAGATCATGCAGGGCTTGGCGCGCACGGGCGTGGGCGGTAATGGCGGGCAGTGGAACCCGTACACGGGTTTCGGGGCGCTGGATACGTACGCGCTACTGACGACGAATCCGAAGGACTTCCCGGATGAGAACCCCTTCATGGACAAGGGGGAGGACTCGGTTCCGAGCCGCCGGGACGTCGCCGACTACGCCGATGGCGTCGTGGACCCGAGGAAGCTCCACAACGATCACTCGTACTCCTACCGGGGAGTGGACGAGCGCTTGGCGTTCAGCGACCAGCATGATTCTCCCGTGAACCTGGGGACGAGCCCGCGCTATCACAAGAGGACGAACGGCAAGAAAAAGTAGCCTGCAGACGGCGAGCCCCTGCAGCCCACGGTGAACTGCGCCCCGAAACTTGGACGCGTTTAATGGTAGCCGTTATGCGGCTTCCTGTAGGGCCTGATCCCGGTATTCTGCCGGGGTCAGGCCCTTGAGCTTTACTTGGCGTCTTGTTGTGTTCCAGTGCGTGATGTAAGCCTCGAGGTCGGCTTTGAAGCTCTCGAAGGTCTGCCAGTCCTGGCCGCGAAAGAACTCGTCCTTGAGGTGCCCGAAGACCTGCTCGGTGGCGCCATTGTCGATGCAGTTGCCTTTGCGTGACATGCTCTGGATGAAACCGTTATCGGCGAGCGCACTGATGTAGGCCTTGTGCTGGTATTGCCATCCCATGTCCGAGTGCAAGATCGGCTCGGCCCCTGCGGGCTTGGCGTCCATGAGCATCTGGAGCATCTCTTTTTGTTGGGCGAGGTTGGGACACATCGATATGGAGTGGGCCACGATCTCTTTGCTGGCAAAGTCGTAGACCGGAGCGAGGTAGGCCTTACCGAAGGAAAGCTTGAACTCGGTGACGTCGGTACCGAGTTTCTGCCAGGGCCCATCGGCCTTAAAGTCGCGGCCGATGATGTTGTCGAAACTTTGCCCCACGTCCCCCTTGTAGGAGTTGTACCTGTGGTACTTCGTTTCGCGGCGTATGCCGCAGCGCAGCCCCATCTCACGCATCATCTTCAAGACCGTCTTATCGGCGATGCGCTCCCCTTCCTCAGCGCGCAGGCACATGGCTACCTGCCTGTGACCGCACCCGTTGGGGGTTCGTGAAAAAATCTGGGCAACCTTGGGCCGCAGATACACCCTGGTTGGCTGCTGGGGGTGAGCCAGCGCGTAGTAGTAGCTCGACCTGGCAAGACCGGCGGCCTCGAGGAGATCACACACCGCATGTCCGCGCCCTGAAAGCTCAGCGACCACTAGGGCTTTGTCCCGGTTTGGGAGCGCCTCTGCGCCTTCAGGGCAATCGATTTTTTTAGGTACGCCACCTGCGCCTCGAGCTTGCGCACGCGCTCTTCGAGTTCCTCCTCACGCGTTGGTGGCACCGCCCCCTTTGGCCTGCCCTTGGGCTTGGGCTTGAGCGCCTGCGCGCCGCCCTCGCGGTACAGCCTGCACCACTTCTTCAACGATGTCGCGCTCGCAATACCGAAACGCACCATCGCCTCAGGCTTACTCATCCCACCGTCAACCACGGCCCTCGCCGCAGCGACCTTGGTCTCATAGTCGTATTTGGCCCGCTTTACTCCCATGGCAAGAAGCCCGCCCCTCCCGATCACGCGGTACATCTTCTGCCACTCTCTCACAGTCTCAGCAGACACACCAAGCCTCCCGGCGGTCAAACGATAGCCAAATCCCCTCTCAAACATCTCCACCGCCTGCTCCCGAAGCAAACGATCATGCCTCAACCCCAGATTCACAGACACGAAAAGCCTCCCATTCCCTGGACTTCAATTTCGATGTCCAAGAAACGGGAGGCAGTTCACGGTCGCGTGGGTGCAGGGGCTCTCGTGTGTCCGATTCCGGGCGCTCGCGCATCAGGCTGAACGAGGCCGGGGCTCGGGCGTGGGGGTGTGGCTACTTCCGGTGGTATGCGGGGCTGGTGCCCAGGTGTACCGGTGATTTGATGAGGGGGTTTGAGATGGGGCCCTCATCCGTGCCACGGTACGTGTAGGCATCGCCCATGCGGTTGGTGCTGGGGTCGACGAGGCCGTCGCCGTACTGTTGTACTTCCTCAACGGTGGGTGAGGACCCTCCCTGCTTTTGTGCGATGGGGTTCTCGTTGGGGTACTGCGAGGGATCGGTGTTCATCAGATCGCCGAGGCTGATCGCCCCGTAACCGGTCTTATCGTTCCACTGCTTATCGGGGTTCAGAGCCGTCTTGACCATAAGCTGGAGCAGCTGGTTGGCGGTGGCGTCAGGCCACTTCTGGCGTGCCAATGCCATCAATCCGGATGCGATTGCCGTCGAGACAGAGGTGCCCTTGGTCGTGTCGACCTTGCCGGTGTCAAATGCGCGAACGTTGACCGGGCCGCCCACTGCTGTGACTGTGACGCCTCGGCCCCACGAGGAGTAGTCGGAGGCGTAGCCGCCTTCGTTGTTTATTGCGGCGACGCCCACGACACCCGACCACCAGCTCAGGTGCGAGTCGTTTTCATCTTGCCCCGTGTTGCCAGTGGAGGCCATGATGATGACGCCTTCGCTCATGGCGCGGGCGATCGCCCACTTCAGTTCGTCGCTGTGGTCATTGGAGCTCTGGGAGATCGAGATGATTTGCGCGCCGTCATCAATGGCCTGGTTAATGAGGATCGCGAAAGAATCCTGAATTTTACCGCCATCAGCGCATGTGCCCAGGTCGTCATCGTTGGAGGACGTCTGGTAGGTGTACAAGGTGGCGTCCGGAGCGACTCCATACTTTTGCGAGACGATGAGGGCAGCCATGTGGTTCGCATGGTACTTGCCTGCCTCGGACGACTTGATTGTGCAGCGGCTCTTGTCGGTGATGTTGGCGCCAGCCAGTTCAGGGTCGCTGAGCTCGACGGGGCCATCAATGAGGGCGATGGTCACGCCCTTACCCGTGTAGCCTTTCGTGTGCGCGGAGTCAAGATAGTAGTAGGAGACGTATTCCTGCGAGGTGATCTCGTCGGCATGCGCGGGGGTTGGCGCGAGGGCAAGGGCGCCGACGGCCAGGGCGAGGGCGCTAGCGGCTGTGGTCAGGGCGCGCGCGGCGCGCCCCGCTCTCCCCACGCAAGCGAGAGGAGAACGGGGTGCGGCTGGCGTGCGTGTCATGGGGTTACTTTCGGTGGTATGCGGGGCTTGTGCCCAGGTGCGGTGTCTGGGTCAGGAATTCCGCGTGGATGTAGATGTCGTCCGTTCCTCGGTACACGTATGTATCGTCAAACGTGCCCAGCGGAGCGTCAGCACGCCCGTCCCCGTAGTCGCGGATCATCTCAGCGGTGGGGTATGCGTCGTCGAGCTTTTGGCTCACGGGATTCTCATCAGGATACTGAGAGGGATCCGTATTGATGAGCGCACCGGGGTTGACGGCTCCATAGCACGTGCGGTTGTTCCACGCATGCTGGGAGTTTGAACCGGTGTGTATAAGCAGCTGCAGGAGCTGATTCGATGTTGCGTCAGGCCACTTTTGACGTGCCAACGCAAGAGATGCTGCGACGATGGGAGTTGCAATAGAGGTGCCGCTTGCATCGCTGATCTGTCCCTTATCATAGTCACGGACTTTGATAGGACCTCCGAATGCAGCAGCGGTGACGCTGTCGCCGTAGGAGGAATAGTCTGATGCGAATGACCCATCCAGATTAATGGCGGAGACACCCACCGTACCGTTGCGGCTGGCATAGCTCCCGCCATCGTTATCAGTCGACGTATTGCCCATGCCGGTCACAACGATAATGCCTTGGTTGATGGCACGGCTTAATGCGGCGTTCAGAGGAGCTTCGAACTGAGCATCGATCTGTCCCGCTGCGATGGAGATCGTGATGATCTGTGCTCCGTCGTTGATCGCAAAGTTGATCAGCGCCCCCAACTCATCAAGTGCAGTGCCAGTCTCAGGGTTGCAGTCCGCAGAGGGCTCCTGATCTCTGAAACTGGTTTGGTAGGAGTACAACGTCGCGTCGGGCAGGAACCCATAATTCTTGGAAACCAGCAGGGAGGCGATTGCTGTCCCGTGTGTCTTCGATTCATTGTCGCTATTCACCGTGCAGCGGCTCTTGTCGGTGATGTTGGCACCAGCCAGTTCGGGTGCACTGGTGTCTACTGGCCCATCGATCATCGCGATGGTCACACCCTTACCCGTATAGCCCTTGGCACGCGCCTGATCAAGCTTGTAATACGAGAAATAATCCTGCGTCGTAATTGTGTCATCGGCATGTGCGGGGGCCGGTGCCACCACCAGTGCACCCACGCATAGTGCGAGGGCGCTTGCGGCTGTGGTGAGGGCGCGCGCGGCGCGCCCCGCCACGCCCGCAAACATGCGGGGGTGGCGGGGCGTGGCTGGCGTGCGTGTCATGGGGTCACTTCTGGTGGTAACGGGGGCTGGTCCCGATGTGCGGTACGTTGGATAGAACGGAGGAATATGCGATTGACTCGTCGAAGCCCCGGTAGACGTACGAATCAGCCATGTTGACACCGAGAGGGCTGATAACTTCGTTTGCAAGGTCCAATCGCTCCTCGGGTGTGGGATGACTGTCTGTACCTTTGTCGGCCAGTGGATTCTCATCGGGATACTGTGAGGGATCTGTTCTCATCAAGGAAGCACCATCAATTGCCCCGTACCCGGTGTACTGATTCCAGTCGTGGTTGGGGTTGAGACTGTTCTTCACGAGAAGCTGGAGCAGCTGGTTGGCGCTCGCACTGGGCCATTTCTGCCGCGCCATAGCCATGAATCCAGCAGCGATTGCGGTAGCGTTGGACGTTCCCTGCGTGGTGGTGATGGCGCCGGTATCCACGTTACGTACGTTAATGGGGCCTCCGAAAGCCGCGGTCGTCACACCGGGGCCGTAGGAGGAGTAGGAAGCGAAGGACCGATCTGCATTAACTGCGGACACTCCCACGACGCCTGACCAGCGGCCCAAGCTCTCGGTGTCCTCTGCTCCGCTGTTTCCCGCGCCTGCGAGGATGATGACACCTTCATTCATGGCGCGGGCGACTGCCCACATGAGGCTTGGTGAACGATCTTCGCTGGTTGCGGAGATTGAAATGATTTGTGCGCCATCATCAATGGCTTGGTTGATGAGGATATCGAGGTTTGCTCGATAGCCTGTAGCTGTTTCGCAACCGGACGTATCGTCTGGACGCTGGCCAGCCTGATAAGTGTAGAGCGTTGCGTCAGGTGCGACACCGTATTTCTGGGAGACCAGAAGGGCAGCCATTTGATTGCCATGGTCCTTCTTGTCGCCCTTGGCGATGATCGTGCAGCGGCTCTTGTCGGTGATGTTGGCACCAGCCAGTTCAGGGTCGCTGAGGTTAACGGGTTCATCGATGAGGGCAACGGTGACGCCTTTTCCGGTGTGCCCCTTCGCGCGCGCTTGATCAAGGTGGTAGTAGGAGACGTACTCCTGCGAGGTGATCTCGTCGGCGTGTGCGGGGGCCGGTGCCAGGGCAAGCGCACCCGCGCTCAACGCAAGAGCACAGGCAGCGGTGGTCAGGACTCGCGCAGGCTTGTGAGTGGTTACCACTGGCGTAGGTCCCATCCGTCGTCTTCCCGCTTGACGGGAGCAATCGTGCGGTCCGTCCCATAGGTCTGAGACAAGGGATTGACATAACCGGCGGGCAGATCATCCTCATCATCGTCCACCGTGAAAGCCACATACTTACGCTTGCGGCCCTTCTTATCATCCTTGCCCATGCCAGCACCCGCGCCAGCGCCGCCCATGAAGCCGCCACCAGCACCAGCTCCACCACGACCGGCAGCACCAGCCGCGCCAGCCGCGCCACTACCGCCTGCGCCGGTCGTGCCGGTCACGCCAGAGGCGCCCGCACCGGCCGCACCATTAGCGCCCGCCATGGAGGCGGGGGGAGTGTAGGAACCAAAACCCGAACCCGAGTAGGACCCCACGCGCAGGTTCGAGGCTCCCATGGCGCCCGCAGAGCCCGTCGTGCCGGTAATACCACGCAGACCGGCCGCACCCAGGCCACCAGCAGAACCAGACGCTCCGCCAAAGCCCGAACCCATGCGAGCCGCACCGCCCAGGCCGCCAAAGCCCGAGCCCATGCGAGCCGCGCCGCGCATACCCAGCGCGCCCGCGCCCAACACGCCAGCCCCACCCAGACGACCAGCAGCCGCCGCTTCAGAGGCTGCGCCGCCGTTGAGGCGCCACAGCGGATGCTGCGCGTCCGCCGGAGGTGCAGGGGTATGTCCGCCTACGACGCCGTTGCGATACGTTGTACCGTTAACCCGCGTGTGCAGCAGGTCGGTGTCCATGAGGTCCTGCGGATCCGTGATCGGGTTCGTGCGCGATCCCAACTCACCGTAGGGCAACTCCTGCCGGGGGACGGCACCCGAGGCGATCACGCGGTTACGAGCCGCAGCCGCGTCGGCCTCGCTCCACCACGGCTTATCAAAGCCACCCGGATAACCCTCACCATTACGACCACCCTGACGGCCAAAACCGTTCTCCGGCGAATAACCCCCACCGCCACCATAGCCGTGGCCGCCACCACCCCCGGTATTACCGGTGCTGCCGCCGCCATGATTGCCTTGATCGGGATCCGCTGTTACTGTGGCGATGTCGACGTGCTTCCCCTTGCGTACGTCTGACATAGCGCCCGATAAGTCAGTGGTCCGATTGTTAATCGTGTCGAGGATTCGTCGGCAGGAATCTTCACGCTGGGCATTCGCCTGAGCTTCGACACCCGCTACGTATGCTTCTCCTGTCGTAATACGCAAGGGGCCGAGTGCAACACCCCCACCGGGCTTGGAGGATGGAACGAAGACATACTTGTCGTTGCGCATTGCTGCGGTCTCAGCGTCAAGAAGGCTATCGCTTATGCTTTGACCTTCTGAATAGGCGTTGGCCATTGCATCGCGAGCTGCCGTGTACACGGTATGGCCGGATTCGTATTGCTGACGGTAGCTGTTGATTCGATCGATCGATGTGTCGACCCACTTGTCCATCGCTTCCGCAGCTTTACCCGTAAAGCCGTGGCTCTTCCGATACTCTTGAAGTCGCTTAACGGCGTCGTCAAAACCCTGGATAGTATTTTGATGCTCAGTCTCCCAGCGCTCGAGGTCACCGTTTGCCTTTGCGTGGTACAAAAAGGTCTTGAGCTTGTGATAGTACGGCGAAGACACCATGATCAAAGCCTCTTTTTCTCTTAGTCGTCGTATTCAGTCGCAGCGCCGGTGTCGGAAGGAGCACCTG
The DNA here is from genome assembly GCA_000411415.1 of Actinomyces sp. HPA0247. Lineage (GTDB taxonomy): Bacteria > Actinomycetota > Actinomycetes > Actinomycetales > Actinomycetaceae > Pauljensenia. The sequence goes on from KE150450.1 coordinate 1,213,590, forward strand.
TAGCTCCCTGAGTAGCGGTCGAATTGGAAGCTGGTTTCACGTCTTTCTCAGTGACAGCATAGCCGCCGTCTTCGAGTGCCTTCTTGAGATTGTGGGAAGCTTCCGAGTCGGAGACCGTGTGAAGGGCATGCTTGACCTGACGGAATGAGTATTCTGCATCCCACTCGGCATCCTTGACTGCTTCCATCACTTGTTTGGTTTCCGTGATGAAAGTTGAGATGAGAGCGTTTTCTTCCTTGAGAATCTTTGAGATATCGCTGAATAGGCCAGCTGTAGTCTGACGCATCGCTGCGGGACCCCGTTCACTTCCCCACGCGGTGAAGTCCTGAGCGGCGCTGAGCTTGTCCGCGTTTTCAGAAGAAGTCTTGACGGCGGCTTGTCCGTCCTCCGCATGCGGTATTGCCTCTTCCTGGGCCTTTTGGTGATATGCCAAATCTGCCACGGTGTTCTCCTTGCGTTGATGGGTTGTTGCGAGGCGCTGGCTTGCGCCGGTTGCTTACTTGCCGACCTTGAAGCGGCGGACTAGAGGCTGGTCGGGTTGGTCGGGACCGTCGATCTTCATGGTCCATACGTAGACGAGGTCGGAGCCGCTGCCTTCAACGTCGATGGTCCACGAGGAGTAGTACTGGCAGTCCTGCTCGACACACAGGTCGTAGGTATCTTGGCCGAGACGCCAGTAGTCCGTTGCAGACATGAGTCTGTAGACGGTGGAGTTCTTATCAACCGAAATGGTGCCGTTTTCGTCCAGTTTGAACTTCTGCTCGAAGATCCCATCGCTCTCGCCGATCAGCTGCGTGCCGACCACGTTGTTCAGGGCGGTGGCCTTCTCGAGGATTTCCTTCTTTTCGGAGCCGGAGGCGGAGTTGAGCTGGCTGATGAGGTCCTGCTTGATGCCTTCGGGGATGTTCTTCATCTTGCTGATGTCCGAGGAACTGGATCCTCCACCCCCGCCGGGCAGGCTGATACAGCCGGTCAGGCCGATGGCTGCCAGCACCAGGGACGAGGCCGCCGCGAGGGTGCGACGAGACGCGAGAGGGGACATATTTTTCTCCTACTGTCAGACCGTCCCATCATATGCGTTTCGCAGACCTCCGTGTCAACAAATGATCAGGTTAGTAGGGGCGTCTGCTTTGCCTTCCGTTGGAGTCGTACCGTTGACGCGCATGGACAGCGTTTGAGCTGTGATAGTGGAATTGCCTGTGCCTTGTGTGATGGGTTTTTGCCGGAGGGTCGGTTCTACTTCGCGGGGAGGCGAAATTACTGCATGGAGTTAAAAGTGAAGGGGTATGTCGCGTCCATGCTTCCACATGCGGCGCGCCCCGTTCTCCCCGCGAAAGCGAGAGGAGAACGGGGCGTGGCTGGCGTGTGTGTCATGGGGTTACTTTCGGTGGTATGCGGGGCTGGTTCCGAGGTGGATGGTTAGTCCTTCGGTGGGGACGATGGCGATTTCGTCGTTGGTGCCCCGGTATACGTAGGAGGTGGGGAGGACATTCCTGGCGAGGTTGGGCGTGATAGTCCCATCTGTGAAGTCCTGGATTTCTTTGGCCGTGGGGGAGGAGCCACCCGGCTTGTCGATGATGGGGTTCTCGTCGGGGTATTGCGAGGGGTCCGTGTTGACCAGTGCGCCACCATCGATGGGACCATAGCCTGTTTGTTGGTTCCAGTCGTGGTTTGGGTTCAGACCCGTGTGGACCAGGAGTTGGAGGATCTGGTTGGGGGTGGCGTCGGGCCACTTCTGGCGAGCGAGCGCCAGCATGCCGGCAACGAGAGCGGTGGAGTTTGAGGTGCCATCAGATTCTGCGGGGGCACCAGTATCCGCGTCTACGGTTCTGAAAGGTCCTCCGATGGCGGCAGTCACCACGCCATTACCCCATGATGAATAGGGTGCGAATGTGCCATCAGAGGTGATAGCGGAGACGCCCACGACTCCAGACCAGCGACTCAAGTGGGTGCTATTGTCGTCGCTGCTATTGTTGCCAGCGGAAGCAACGATGATGACTCCGCGTGAGACGGCATTGGCAATGGCCCACTTTACTTCGTCAGACTGATCCGACGCCCCCTGGGAAACGGAGATGATCTGGGCGCCATCCTCGATAGCCTGGTTGATGAGTTTACCGAACGTGTCTTGCTTCTCACCGCCGAGGGCACAGCTGCCCGCTGAGCGCGAGCTTGCGTTGGATAGCTGATAGGTGAGTAGCGTCGCGTCGGGGGCAACACCGGTGTAGGGAGACACGAGGATTGTTGCCATGTCGGTGCCGTGTCGTACTCCCGCTGGCGACGCCTCGATAGTGCAGCGGCTCTTGTCGGTGATGTTGGCGCCCGTGAGCTCGGCAACGTTGGTGTCGACGGGGCCATCAATCAGTGCGATGGTCACGCCCTTGCCCGTGTATCCCTTTTGGCGTGCAGCGTCAAGGTGATAGTAGGAGAAGTATCCCTGGGTAGTAATCGGGTCAGCTGCGTGCGCTGGGGCCGGTGCCAGGGCAAGCGCGCCGACGGCCAGGGCGAGGGCGCTTGCGGCTGTGGTCAGGGCGCGCGCGGCGCGCCCCGCCACGCCCGCGAACATGCGGGGGTGGCGGGGCGTGGCTGGCGTGCGTGTCATGGGGTTACTTTCGGTGGTATGCGGGGCTGGTTCCGAGGTGGATGGTTAGTCCTTCGGTGGGGACGATGGCGATTTCGTCGTTGGTGCCCCGGTATACGTAGGAGGTGGGGAGGACATTCCTGGCGAGGTTGGGCGTGATAGTCCCATCTGTGAAGTCCTGGATTTCTTTGGCCGTGGGGGAGGAGCCACCCGGCTTGTCGATGATGGGGTTCTCGTCGGGGTATTGCGAGGGGTCCGTGTTGACCAGTGCGCCACCATCGATGGGACCATAGCCTGTTTGTTGGTTCCAGTCGTGGTTTGGGTTCAGACCCGTGTGGACCAGGAGTTGGAGGATCTGGTTGGGGGTGGCGTCGGGCCACTTCTGGCGAGCGAGCGCCAGCATGCCGGCAACGAGAGCGGTGGAGTTTGAGGTGCCATCAGATTCTGCGGGGGCACCAGTATCCGCGTCTACGGTTCTGAAAGGTCCTCCGATGGCGGCAGTCACCACGCCATTACCCCATGATGAATAGGGTGCGAATGTGCCATCAGAGGTGATAGCGGAGACGCCCACGACTCCAGACCAGCGACTCAAGTGGGTGCTATTGTCGTCGCTGCTATTGTTGCCAGCGGAAGCAACGATGATGACTCCGCGTGAGACGGCATTGGCAATGGCCCACTTTACTTCGTCAGACTGATCCGACGCCCCCTGGGAAACGGAGATGATCTGGGCGCCATCCTCGATAGCCTGGTTGATGAGTTTACCGAACGTGTCTTGCTTCTCACCGCCGAGGGCACAGCTGCCCGCTGAGCGCGAGCTTGCGTTGGATAGCTGATAGGTGAGTAGCGTCGCGTCGGGGGCAACACCGGTGTAGGGAGACACGAGGATTGTTGCCATGTCGGTGCCGTGTCGTACTCCCGCTGGCGACGCCTCGATAGTGCAGCGGCTCTTGTCGGTGATGTTGGCGCCCGTGAGCTCGGCAACGTTGGTGTCGACGGGGCCATCAATCAGTGCGATGGTCACGCCCTTGCCCGTGTATCCCTTTTGGCGTGCAGCGTCAAGGTGATAGTAGGAGAAGTATCCCTGGGTAGTAATCGGGTCAGCTGCGTGCGCTGGGGCCGGTGCCAGGGCAAGCGCGCCGACGGCCAGGGCGAGGGCGCTTGCGGCTGTGGTCAGGGCGCGCGCGGCGCGCCCCGCCACGCCCGCGAACATGCGGGGGTGGCGGGGCGTGGCTGGCGTGCGTGTCATGGGGTTACTTTCGGTGGTATGCGGGGCTGGTTCCGAGGTGGATGGTTAGTCCTTCGGTGGGGACGATGGCGATTTCGTCGTTGGTGCCCCGGTACACGTAGGAGCTGGGGAGGACATTCATGGCGAGGTTGGGCTTGATGGTCCCGTCCGTGAAGTCCTGGATTTCTTTGGCCGTGGGGGAGGAGCCGCCCGGCTTGTCGATGATGGGATTCTCATCCGGGTATTGCGAGGGATCCTCATTTACGAGAGATCCTAGGGCGGCCGCGCCATATCCTGTTTGTTGGTTCCAGTCATGGTTCGGGTTCAGACCCGTGTGGACCAGGAGTTGGAGGATCTGGTTGGGGGTGGCGTCGGGCCACTTCTGGCGAGCGAGCGCCAGCATACCGGCAACGAGCGGTGCAGAAATGGACGTGCCATGGGCTGTAGCCGAAGCTCCCGTGTCGGGATTAATTGTATTGAAGGGGCCGCCGAAAGCCGCGGTGACGACGCCATTTCCCCAGGATGAGTAGGACGCGAAGGTGCCATCGCTGTTGATAGCGGAGACACCGATGACACCGGACCAGCGGGCGAGCTGGGTGCTGTTTTCGTCGCGCGCGCTGTTACCAGCGGAGTTGATGATGATAACCCCGTGTGAAATGGCATTGGCGACGGCCCACTTGAGCTCATCAGATGTGTCTGGAACGGCCATTGACACGGTGATGATCTGGGCCCCGTCCTCGACGGCCTGATTGATGAGTTTCCCCATTGAATCCAGAGCCTCGCCGCCGGTGTCGCATGTACCGGTCGACTGGGTGTCGCTACTTCTTGTTTGGTAACTGTACAGGGTCGCGTCGGGTGCAACGCCCGTGTAGGGAGAGACCAAGATGATCGCCATGTCCGTACCATGACGTAAAGCCTTTGGTCCGTCTTCGATAGTGCAGCGGCTCTTGTCGGTAATTTTCGCTCCGCTGAGGGCGGGGTCGCTAGTGTTAACGGTGCCGTCAATGAGCGCAATCGTGACGCCTTTTCCTGTGTAACCCTTTTGGCGTGCTGCGTCGAGGTGGTAGTAGGAGAAGTATTCCTGTGAAGGCACGGCGTCATCCGCGTGAGCTGACGCCGGTGCCAGGGCAAGCGCGCCGACGGCCAGGGCGAGGGCGCTTGTGGCGGTGGTGAGGGCGCGCGCGGCGCGCCCCGCCATGCCCGCGAACATGCGGGGGTGGCGGGGCGCAGGCTTGTGAGTGGTTACCACTGGCGTAGGTCCCATCCGTCGTCCTCGCGCTTGACGGGAGTGATCGTGCGGTCCGTCCCGTAGGTTTGCGACATGGGGTTGACGTAACCGGCGGGCAGATCATCCTCATCATCATCCACCGTGAAAGCCACATACTTACGCTTGCGGCCCTTCTTATCATCCTTGCCCATACCAGCGCCCGCGCCAGCGCCGCCCATGAAGCCGCCACCAGCACCAGCACCGCCACGACCGGCAGCACCCGCAGCGCCAGCCGCGCCACTACCGCCTGCACCGGTCGTGCCGGTTACGCCAGAGGTGCCCGCGCCGGCCGCACCATTAGCGCCCGCCATGGAGGCGGGGGGAGTGTAGGAACCAAAACCCGAACCCGAGTAGGACCCCACGCGCAGGTTCGAGGCTCCCATGGCGCCCGCAGAGCCCGTCGTGCCGGTAATACCACGCAGACCGGCCGCACCCAGGCCACCAGCAGAACCAGACGCGCCGCCAAAGCCCGAACCCATGCGAGCCGCACCGCCCAGGCCGCCAAAGCCCGAGCCCATGCGAGCCGCGCCGCGCATACCCAGCGCGCCAGCGCCCAGCACACCAGCCCCACCCAGGCGACCGGCGGTTGTTGCGTCGGCGGAGGCTGCGCCGCCGTTGAGGCGCCACAGCGGGTGACCGGAGTCCGCAGCGGGTGCGGGGGTGTGTCCACCTACGACGCCGTTGCGATACGTCGTACCGTTGACGCGCGTGTGCAGCAGGTCGGTGTCCATGAGGTCCTGCGGATCCGTGATCGGGTTCGTGCGCGAACCCAGCTCGCCGTACGGGAGCTCCTTGGTGGGGACGGCGCCCGAGGCGATCACGCGGTTACGAGCCGCAGCCGCGTCAGCCTCGCTCCACCACGGCTGATCAAAGCCACCCGGATAACCCTCACCATTACGACCACCCTCGCGACCAAAACCATTCTCCGGCGAATAACCACCGCCACCATAGCCATGGCCACCACCACCGGTATTACCCGTGCCGCCGCCGTTGGAACCTCCGTTGTTATCTTGGTCGTACACGAACTGCAAGTTAGGGGGTGTTATCTGAGACGGGAGGTTGGCCCCGATGTGCATTCCCATACTCATTACGGCAGTTCCTACATTCATCTCGGCCAGGATGCGTGCGGCAGAAGCTTCACGCTGAGCGTTGTTCTCCGCCTCAACTGCCTCGACGTAGGCGGCTCCGGTCGTGTACTTCTTATTGATGATGGGCACTTTGAGGCCGGAGACGGAGGAATTTTCCGGAATCTCGACGACCCAATCGTCACGCATCGCAGCGGTCTTCGCATCCAACAGGTCCGGAGAGACAGTTTCGGCTTCGGCGAGGGCTTGGGCCATAACCTCACGGCCGGCCGTGTAACTCTCGTAGCCGCGCCTATAGTTGTCGCGGTACCACTCAATACGCTTAATCGACGCGTCCACCCAATTGTTCATCGCGTCGCCCGTTGCACCCGTGAAGCCATGGTTCTCACGGTAGGCGGTCAGCTGTTCAATGGACTTATCGAAGCCCTTGAGCACCTTGCTGTGGTCCGTGTCCCACGCGTCCAGATTCTGGTTGGCGCGAGCAGCCGTCATGAATGCCTTCAGGCGCTCGTACATCGGAGATGAAACCATGATAAATATCCTTTCAAATCCCAAAAGTTAATTTAAACGTCAGGCTGATCATTCTGAACCGGTGCCGACGTAGTCTGCTGCGGCGTCGCCTGCGTTGCTGTAGCACCTGCAGCTACAGCGGTACCCGCGCCTGCGGCAGCGCTCTTACCGATGAGGCCAGAGGCAAGATCCGCCGCCGTCATGTTCACGCCGAGACGGGCGAACATGGTCGTCATGACTCCCACCGTGTGGTTATTCTTCAGGAACTCGTTTACTTTGTCCGCCGCCAGCTGCTTGAACTGGGTCTCGTTGGTGTATTCCGTGCCCGTGAATTCCTTCATGGCCTGGTGCATGTAGGCCTCGAATTCCTGGAGGAGCCTCGTCTCTGCGGCGAGGAGTTCCGAGATCGTGTTGAACATGTCGGTCGCTCGGGTGCGCATAGCGACGGGACCGGTCTCCTGTCCCCAGAAGGAAGACTCCTGGGCGCTGCCCAGTGAGGTCGCGCCGTTACGGGACTCAGTGACGGCATCCCAGGTTTCATTAACCTTCGGGGCAGCTGCTTGCTGCTGGTCGTCATCGTATTGAACTCCGGAGTATCCGGACATTGTTAGCTCCTAATGGGTCGATGCGGAATGGGAGTGTGCGGCGATGCGCCGGTTGCTTACTTGCCGACTCTGAAGCGGCGGACGAGGGGTTGGTCGGTGACTTCGGGGTTGTCGATCTTGAGGGTCCACACGTAGACGAGGTTTGAGCCGTTGCCTTCGGTGTCGATGGTCCACGAGGAGTAGTACTGGCAGTCCTGGTCGACGCACAGGTCGTAGCTGTCCTGACCGAGACGCCAGTAGTCAGCACCGGACATCACGAGGTACACGTCCTCGTTCTTGTCGACGGTGACCATGCCCTTGGGATCCAGCTTGTATTTTTGACCGCTCGCGATGCTCGGATCGACTGCGATCAGCTGCGTGCCGACCACGTTGTTCAGGGCGGTGGCCTTCTCGAGGATTTCCTTCTTTTCGGAGCCGGAGGCGGAGTTGAGCTGGCTGATGAGGTCCTGCTTGATGCCTTCGGGGATGTTCTTCATCTTGCTGATGTCCGAGGAACTGGATCCTCCACCTCCGCCAGGCAGGCTGATACAGCCGGTCAGGCCGATGGCTGCCAGCACCAGGGACGAGGCCGCCGCGAGGGTGCGACGAGACGCGAGAGGGGACATATTTTTCTCCTACTGTCAGACTGTCCGATCATATGCGACCATGGGGCCACCTCGTCAAGAAACGTCTCACCCACGATGCGGCGGGGTCGATGCCATCTGGGCGGAGACCACACCGAGGTCGCGGTGGATGACCTGTGCACGGCCGGGAATCGCGCGCCGCGGCTTCACGCCGTTGATGATTGCGCCCTCGCTCGGGTTACCGGACAGGAGGATGCCGGTGACCGCCAGGTCGCCCATCATCTGGAGGACCTTCTCGAAGCTCGCGCGGGCCGCGCCGCCCATACGGCGCGTGAGAATCACGTGGAGGCCGATGTCGCCTGCCTGCGGCAGCAGGTCGACGAGCTCCGCCAGCGGGTTGCCTGACGTGGTGATTGCCAGGTCGTAGTCATCGACCAGGATCCACAGTTCGGGGCCCTTCCACCAGCTGCGCTCACGGATCTGCTCCGCCGTCACATCCGGTCCGGGCAGGCGCTTACGCAGGAACTCGGCGGTGTCGCGCAAGTCCTTCATCGCCGCCTGATGGTTCGTCAGGTAGCGCAGCACATAGTCTTGCGGCATATCGCTCATGAGGGAACGGCGCATATCCAGGGCAATGATCTTGGCCTGATCGGGCGTGTAGAGGCGCGTAATTTCCTTCATGATCGAACGCAGGAAGGTACTCTTGCCCGTCTTCGAATCGCCGAAGAGGTACAGGTGGGACTCCGCGCGCGTGTTGAACATGAGGGGGCCGAGGCGCGATTCTTCCACGCCCAGGATCATGTCGCCGCCACCGGTGGGCAGCGTCTGCTGCTCGGGCAGCTGAGCGAGGATCTCGTCGACCGTGATCATCTCCGGCAGCAGGCGCAGCTTCGGGCCCTCGCCAGCCACCAGGTGCTCGCGAATCTTCTTGATGGTGTAGGCCACGCCTTCCGACACGGTCGTCGGGTCCTGCTCGGCGTCCGCTCGCGGCAGGCCGATCATCATTTCGTGACCCGCCATGTCGATGCCTCGACCCGGGCGGCCCTTCGGAATGCGGGCGGCGCCCTCGCGGTTGACGATCGACTCCTTCGGGTTTGCCGTGTGCAGCTCCAGGCGCGAACCGAACAGGTCCTGCGCTTCGGAACGGAAGTCCATCCAACGGGAAGCGGACACGATGAGGTGAACACCGAGGGACAGGCCTCGGCTCATCATCGTCGTGACCTCGCGGTCGAGGCTGTCGAACTCGGAGCGCAGCGCGCCCCAACCGTCGACCACCAGGAACACGTCGCCGTAGCCGTCGTCGTAGCGCCCCTCCAGGCGTCCGCGACGGTAGGTGTCCATCGAGTCGATGGCGTTCTTGCCGAAGTAACGTTCGCGGTCATCCATGATCGCCGCGATTTCGGCGAGCATACGCGTGCGCACTTCGGTGGTGTCACGCGTCGCGACGCCGGCGACGTGCGGTGCACCCGCGAAACCGGCGAAGGTACCGCCACCGAAGTCCATCACGTAGAACTGGACTTCCTGCGGTGTGTAGGTCAGCGACAGCGCCTGCACGACGGTGCGCAGCGCCGTCGACTTACCGGTTTGGGGGCCGCCGACGATCGCGAAGTTACCGCCCGCACCCGACAGGTCCAGGACGAGGGTCTCGCGGCGCTGTTCGAGCGGCAGGTCGACCGTGCCCAGGGGCACGCGCAGCGTGCCCGACTCGCGCCAGGCGCGCGACACGAAGCCCAGCTCCGGGTCCGGACGCAGGTCCGGCATGAGGGTCGCAAAGGTGTCGGGGGTCTCCAGGGGCGGCAGCCACACCTGGTGGGCCGGGTAGCCCTTGCCCTTCATCTTCGCCACGGCGATGTCCATTTCGGACATGTCCGCCCACACCTCGTCGCCCGCCAGGACGATTTCCTGGTTCTGGTCGACCTCTTCCTTCTCGCCCAGCGTGTCCTCGCGCGTGATGACGGGCGCGACCGTGAAGGGCAGGATCTCGATGGGAGCGCTCGGGGCGCCGGCGGTCGAGGCCTCGGAAATCGACGCGAGAGTACGCGCCGGCGGGGGAGCGGCCACGTAGGACGCACGGAAACGAACGAGGCCGTCGCCGCCCGCCTTCAGGAAGCCCGAGCCGGGCAGCGGGGGCAGCTTGGCGGCGTCGGGGATGCCCAGGACCTCGCGGGAGTCGTTCTCCGTGAAGGTCTTCAGGGCGATGCGGTACGACAGGTGAGACTCCAGGCCGCGCGCCTTACCGAGGTCCATCTTCTGCGAGGCGAGCAGCAGGTGCACCGACAGGGATCGGCCCAGACGACCGATCATGATGAAGACCTCGCCGAACTCAGGCTTCGCCATGAGCATTTCCGTGAACTCGTCCAGGACGATGAACAGGGCGGGCAGCGGCGGGAAATCGTGCTTGCCGGCGATGCGGTCCGCCTCGTAGTCGGAGACGTTGGCGTAGTTACCGGCCTGGCGCAGGACCTCCTGGCGGCGCACCATTTCGCCCTGGAGGGCGTCCTGCATACGGTCGACCAGGGAGAGCTCCGACTCCAGGTTCGAGATCATGGCCGACACGTGCGGCAGGTCCGACATGCCGGCGAAGGTCGCGCCACCCTTGAAGTCGACGAGGACCAGGTTCAGCTGCTCCGGGGAGTGGGTGAGCGCCAGGGCGAGGACGAGGGTACGCAACACCTCGGACTTACCCGAACCGGTCGCACCGATCAGGAGGCCGTGCGGCCCCATACCCTGCTGGGCGGATTCCTTGATGTCCAGGACGACCGGTGCTCCCTCGGGCGTGACAGCGAAGGGAGCTGCGAGGCGTTCGCGGCCCTCGCGGCGGCGCCACTGCTTCTCCGGGTCGAAGTCGCGGATATCGCCGATGCCGACGAGCTCCATCAGGTCCTTCTGGCGGGACTCGTCCGAGCGGCCCACCGGAGTGTCGGCCTCTTCCAGGTTCTGCTGGGTGGCGAAGGGCGTCATACGGCGCGCGATGGCCTCCGCCTGAACGGCGGTGAGGCGGTCCGCGAAGGCCTGCTCGGGCATCGTATCCATGGTGACCACGTCGACCACGTCCGCGCCCTTACGATCCGGGTTCGGGTGGATGAGTAGACGCAGCGTCGTGTGCGACTTCATGGGCGTCCACTCGCGGGCGCGGCTCATGATCGTCACGCCCTTGACGCCCGCGAGGGAGCCGAAGGGGGACGAGGGCGGGAACTCAGCTCCGTCGCACACCAGCAGCAGGTGCGGGTACGCGGGGATTTCGTCGCCGAACTGGAAGGCGCCTCGCATCGCGATGTCCGTGCCGATCATTTCCGCGAGCTCCGCGGGGTCGGTGGAGATCATGCGGCCCGGGCCCACCGCGTCGCGCACGGTGGAGGAGCGGGCCTGGGGCATCCACTTGACCCATTCCCATTCGCCCAGGCGATCCGCCGAACACAGGACGGCGATCTTGAGCTTCGAGGGGTCAATGAAGCACGCCAGGTGCATCATGATCGCGCGCATCTCGTCGTAGACGGCCTCGCCCTCACCCGCGACCTCGATGTGGCTGTAGTCGCCCAGGTAGAGGAACTTACCCACGTTATCCGTGTGGTCGTGAACGTCGATGAAACGCTCCATCGCCGACAGGCAGACGACGTCCATCTCCGTCATCGGGTCGATCGGGGGGCGCTCAAAAATGAGGCCGAGGGGCTGGGTGCCCGACCCGTAGCGGAAGGCGAAGAGGTCGTAGGTGCCGCCCTCGCGCGACCATAGGCGCGAGCCGTTGGCCGCCAGCGTGACCAGGGCGTCGGGATCCGGATACACCCAGTTGTAGTAGGCGCGCTGCTTCTTCGCGACCTTGCGCACCGACTCGCGGGTCTCCGCCAGGTAGGAGAGGTACTCGCGGCGCTGCGTCACCACGCGCGTGCGGTACTGGGAGAACTGGCGATACATGTTGAAGCCGACCATGCCCAGCATGGCCACCAGCATGCCGCCGCCCATCAGCATGGAGCGCGAGTTGCCGTTGTTCTGCAGGGCCATGAAGACCATGACGCCCGTCGAACCCAGCATGGGGACAACCATCATCAGGACGTTGCCCATCGATGCGGGCTCGGCCTTTTCCGGCGGGATCTGGATAGCGAGGCTGCCGGAGGGCTGCTCCGGAACCGCGACACTCCGCCGTTTTCTGCGTGTAACCATGAGGTCTCCTCGCGCTGTGCGCGTATGTGTTCGATGCGACTGAACCCAGTGTAGCTGAGTGGACTTCCAAGTTTTAACCGGCGGTTAGCGTCGGTGCATTACACTGGGCACTGTTGTTTACCTGAGAACGGAGGTTACATGAGCGCCACCATGGTGTCAGTGACTGTGATCGACTCCGATGGCACCTCCGATTTCGCGGCCCCTGAAGGGACGACGGTCGCGGGCCTGTGCGCCATGCTGGAGATCGATCTGTCCCTCCCTTCCGTCCGTATCTCCTATGCGGATGGGCGCCCCCTCGAAGGTGGCGCAGTCCTCGGACGCGACCTCCCCGCGGGATCCACCATCGCCCTATCGAGCCGCGTCCTGTCCGCGCAACAGCTGAACGAGGCCTCGGCCCGCCAGGAGAATCAGTGGCTGTCGCCCGCCCTGGCCCTGGTCGGCTTCTGCTTCCTGATCCTTGGCGCCGTCTCTTCTCTCTGTCTCCTGCCCCTCCTGGGCGATGCCGCCCTCGTCGGTTACCAGCACGTTGAGGAGGGCCCGCAGTGGGCCAGGGCCATGTCGGCCATCCCCTTGTGGGTGCGCGCGCTCTGCTCGCTCGTCTGCTGCATTGCTTCGGCTGTTCCTCTCTTTGCGTCGCGCAAGGTGCGCTCGCGCCCCATGCTGCTTCTCCTCCTGCCTGCCCTCGCCGGATACAGCGCTATCGGTTTTGTGGCCGTCGCCGGTATTCACGCCCTGACGATTGCTCCCGTCGTCGGTGTCTGGGTCGCCCTCATCGTCTCGCTGGCCGTCGTGTCGTTGACGGTGACCCCCTCTGCCCTCAGCGCGTTGATCGCCTGGGTGAGTGCCACCGTCCTCGTGACGATTGGCGCCATCCCCTTCTTCTCCCTCATCAACATTGCACCGCTGTCCGTCATGGTCGGCGTCTACCTGTTGCTCATGGCGCCTCGCCTGGCGCTGCGCGTGCCCGACAGTCAGCTCGTCGATGCTTCCGCCGTACAGACGATCGCCTCACGCATCCGCCAGCCCCCTGTCCAAAAACCCAGCCCGGTCACCGGTGGACGCATGGCCACCGTCCTCGGGCACACGGAGGCGCGCAACACCCTGCTGGTTGTCGCCTCATCCATCTTCATCCTCGTCGGTGGCATCTGGTTGCCTCGTCGCGTGGCGCCCGTAGATGACATGGGGCAGGGAATCGCAAGCCTCGTCCTCATCATTGCCGCAATCATCGTGCTGCTCACCGCGCCGCGTGCCACGCGCACCCACCTCGGGCACATCCTGCCGCGCCTGACGGCCTGCGCGCTCCTGTATGTCCTCCTCTTCGGTGGCTGGATCACGCTGCCTGTGTCGCTCGGCTGGATGTATCCGCTCATCCCTCTGAGCATCATCCTCATCCTCGGCATCGTCACGGTCATCATGACCGGCTTCGTCGAACCCAAGGGCCATGCAGCCCTCATCGGTACGATCCTCGACTTCATCCAAACCTTCTGCACCTTCGCACTTCTACCCGCGGCGTTCATGTCTTCGGGTCTCTTCCTGTTCGCTTGGAGGGCGGTCCTGTAATGCCTGACACCACAAAGACCCCGTTCGCGTCCGCAACCCCCTCGCGGCTCGTCGGCGCCTATGTCATCGACATGCTCGTCCTGGGCGCGCTCCTCGCCGCGACGTGGCTCGTCTACTTCACGCCCCTGACGATCACACTCATCACCGTCGAGGCCGTGATCGCCGCAGGGATCATGCTCGGCGCCACCGGACGCACCCCCGGCATGGCTGCCATGCGCGTGTGCCTCATCCGTGATGAGGACGACGCCCAGACGCCGTCCCTGGGCGCTGCGATGGGCTACATCGCCCTGACCGCGCTGCTCCAGATCACGATTGTCGGACCCCTCGCCTGTCTGGCGATGGCCCGCGATGGCCGCACCTGGCTGACTGGCCCCACCCGCACCCGCCTCGTCGACCTGCGTCAGCATGCGGCGCTCGCGGCCGGACCGGGAGCCGCTGGCATGGCCGGGTACTCCGAGCGTCCGCGCCCGGGCCAGGCTCCCAGTGGTTTCGAGAGTGTTCACCCGGCGAGCTCGCCGAACCAGTGGGGCGCCCCGAGCGCACCGCTCACGCCCGTTCCGCAGGCGGCTCTCGACTACTCGGCGCCCGGCCAACGCGCCAACGACCCTTACGGGCCCGATTACAGTGCGCCTTCTGTTCCGGCTGCACCTTCTGTTCCGGCTGCACCCCCGCAGGGCGTGCCCGATGCGCATCGGCCGGCTCCCCAGCGGCCTGCATACGCGCCCGCCGCGCAGGCTCCCGCGCCCTCCTCGCAGATTCCGTCGATGCCCACGTTCTCGTCGCCGGCTTCCGACGTGCCCGCGGCCCCCGCATCTGTTCCGCAGGCCCCTGCGCCCGCCTCGCAGGTTCCCGCTGCTCCGTCGATGCCCACGTTCTCGTCTCCGGCTTCGGATCTGCCCGCGTCACCTGTCTCTGTTCCGCAGGCCCCCGCGCCCGCTCAGCAGGACACCTGGGGTGCGCCCGCCCAGCAGGACACCTGGGGTACGCCCGCTCAGCAGGCGCCCACGCGGCCTCAGTATTCGCAGAGCGCCCCGGCCTCGTACTCTGAGCCGTCCTTCGAGACCATGCCCTATCGCGGCCCAAACGGTGCGGTCGCCGGCATGTCCGCACCGCCGCCCACTCGCCGCGCCGTTCAGGCGGGCCAGGCTGCCGAGCAGGCATACGCGGCCCAGCAAGCGCAAGCGCCGCAGGGTGGCCGTTCGCAGTGGGGTGCCCCCGCCGCTCCCGCGCGTCCTCAGCTGCTGTGGCTCATCTTCGACTCCGGGCAGCGAGAGCTGATCGATGAGCCTCTGGTCCTCGGGCGCAGGCCTGCGCCCGTCGAAGGCTCGCGGTCCGTCATCGTGCCGGACACGACCCTGTCGCTGTCGCGCACGCACATGCGCATTGGGCCGACCGCGACGGGTGTGTGGATCGAGGACGCCTTCTCTGCCAACGGCACGGAGATTCGCACGCCTGATGGGCGCATTTCTGCGCTCGCGGGCGGGCAGGCCGTTGAGGTTCCCCCGGGCACTGAAATCATCGTGGTGGACCGTCGCGCCACGATCGTCCTAGCGGACGCCGATTCGGTGCAGTAACGCGCGATCGTCTGGAGGATCCCGCTGTGGCCAAGGCTGCAGCGGGATCTCTTGTCTACGGTGAAGTGGCCGATCCTCATACACAGCATCGAAAACGCAAGACATGCAACGAATACGCATCATTGTGTCAATATGTTTGAAACGCGCCACAAAGTCCGTTGGAGGGGGTTCTTGGAGGAGTTTTTGTCCCCGCGAAAGCTGATTTTTTGTTATTCGGTTAATTTCGAGAGTCGCTGCCCGTGAAAGAGTCGCGAGCGATAAAACGAGGGAGGGGCCACCCCATCGATGGGGTGGCCCCTCCCTGAGCGCGTATGCGCGGTGCTATCAGAAGCGGGCGGCGCTAGCCTGGTCCGTCTGCTGGTAGTTGGAACGCGCGGAGTCCACGGCCGCGGAGGTGCGGGTGAGGACGTCCTTCAGGCCGTCGAGGCCCTGGTTCCACTGGACCTGCGCAGCGTTGTAGGCTTCCTGAGCCTGGCCTTCCCACGAGGAACGCAGCTGGTTCAGCGTGTTCTCGAGGTCGTCGAGGCAGCTCTGCAGGTTGGAGGCGCCGGTCTTGATGTCGGCGGCGGCGCTATCGAGAGCGGCGTAATTTACCTGGAAATCCATCTTCAGTCTCCTGTTCTAATCTCTCACAGTGCGCCGAGGATCTGCGAGAACGAGCTCTCGGTCTCGGCCTCGTTGGACTGCATTGCCTTGTCGGCGCTGCTCAGGTTGTCCGCGAGCTCCTGAAGAGCCTGGTTAACCTTCGCCGCGTTGTCCTGCCACTGCTGCATCAGCTGGGTGAACTGAACCGAGGCGCTGCCCTGCCACGAGCTGCCGATGGTCGACAGGTCGCCCTCGAGGCGACGGAAGTGGCCCTGCAGGTCGTTGTAGGTGGACTCGATCGCGGAGACGCCCTGTGCAAGGGCGCCATCTACGGCCCGCTGGTCTGCCATGTGAACCTCCATTTGTATGAGTGAACTCTCTCGCGGGGATGCGTGAGAGCATGGGGACACATGAATACTAACCATGTTTTCATCTCTTTTTTCAATGTTACGCAAAAATCATGACAAAACCTGACCGACAACCTAGACTTACAGGGTTGTGTCGTGTAGCCACAGACCCCATCACGCGGCAACCGGGAGGATCCAATGGCATCGAAAGCAGCTCGTGGAGTCGCGCTGATTCCACTCACGATTACCTATGGCGTGGATCGGACCGACGTGACGATCCCGCAGTCGATTCCGTTGGTGGAGCTCCTGCCCGGCCTCGTTGAATCCGTTGGAGCTTTCAGTGATCAGCCCACAAATGACGGTTTCGCAGTGCGAACCGCCTCGGGTCGTCTCCTCGATCAATCGAAGTCCCTGTCTGCCCAGGGGGTGCGCGCCGGTGCTGCGCTGACACTCGAACCCCTCGGCGAGGGCGCTGCCGACATGGTCTACGACGATCTCACGGAAGCGGTTGGTCAGGTCGTCGAAAGAGTGTCCACTCCTTGGACGCGTGATGATGCTCGCACCTTCGCCGCGCTGTCTGCCGCCGCGCTGATTTTCGTCGCTGCCGTCCTCCTGGCGACCACACCGCAGGACGCCATTTCCTCCATGCAGTCCGGCAACGTCGCCTTCTTCAACTACGTCTACGGTGCGATCGGAGTGGTTGCCGCGCTCCTCGTGACCGGTACCTCAGCGGTCGTGACCCGCAAGTATCCCGGGCCCGCCGGTATCGCCCTCGCCCACACCGTGCCCTTCCTGACCGCCGCGTCGGCGCTGCGCCTGTCGCAGAGTCAGTGGGACACCGGCGGCTGGATCGCCGTCGGTGTTGGCCTGCTCGTCGGCTCTCTCGCCGCGCTGACCCTCCCGAAGCGCTATCGAATCTCGATCGCCGCCCCGCTCGTCCTGGGAACGATGATGGCCGCCACCGGACTCATGGTGAAGGTCGGATCCCTCTCCCAGGTCGGCGTGTCCGCCCTGCTCTTCGCTCTGGTCATTGTGCTGCTCCAGCTCGCGCCGTGGATCGCCCTCGCGCACATCCCGGTGAGGATTCTGGACGCGAACACCAGCGAACAGATTCCAGCCCAGGGGATCACCGATCAGGTGACCACATCGTTCGTGTTCGTCGTGTCCCTGCGCGCCGGTGGTGCGCTTGCGGCGGTCTTCCTGACGGTGTCGATGCTCAGCACCGCCGGCTTGCGCTCTTTCTCCGTGCCTCTGGCGCTGGTGGTCCTCGGCTCGGTCTCTCTCATCCTGCAGACCCGCTCGATCCGCGCCCGCGTTGAGGTCCTCCTCAGCTCGCTGACGGGCCTGACGACGATCCTGGTCGGTGCAACCCTCGTGACCCGCGCCGACCCGGCGAGCCTGCCGTGGGTGACGCTCTCCGCGATTGCCGCCGCCCTCGTCCTCGTCGTCACGAACGTTGTCGGGCCTCGTGCGCGCCCGCACCTGACGCGCATTGCGGACACCATCGCGGTGCTCTCGCTCTTTGTCCTGATCCCTCTGGCCGTCTACCTGTGGGGCTGAGTCATGCCGTCGAGTAAAGACATCCTGGAAGCCCAGCGTTTCAATCGCAACCGCCTGATTACGGCGTTCACGTCCGGTACCCCCGGGGGCCGCGAGGTCGATCCTCCCTCGCCGGTGCGTCCCCTGCTGTTCGGCGTGCTCGTCGCGCTCGTTATGTGTGTCGGCGCTGTGGGTATGCGCTTCTTCAACACGAATCCGGACCTGTCGGGTATGAATTTCGTGCTGGTTGACGTCAAGTCAACGGGCGCGCGCTACTTCCTCGCCAATGGCGTCCTTCATCCGATCTCGAACGTGACGACCGCGCGCCTGCTGGCTCAGGAGTCCGGCCTGACGATCGTGTCGGCCAGCGCTGAGTCCCTGGACGATATCCCGCGCGGTGCTCAGATCGGGCTGTCGGGCGTGCCCGACGACGTCCCCGGAAAGGATCAGCTCGCGAAAGTGTGGCTGTCCTGCGTCATCGAGGAGAATCACCACACGTGGGTCGGGCAGACTCTGCCGGAGGCTAACTTCCCGCTCACTCCCGCGACCTCCGCGCTCGTGACCCCGGACCACGGCAAGACCACCTACTTCGTGGACACCAAGACGGAGAAGAAGTACCTCATCGACGAGACGGATTCGCGTCTGAGCGACTGGGTCCTCGCGTTCCAGAACCGCGTCGGTTACCCCGTCGAGGCCGACCCGCAGTGGGTGGATCTCTTCCCCTCCGGGACGCCGCTGAAGTCGTGGAGCTACAGTGACATCCCGAATGCGGGTGCCCCCGCGACGGACCTGCCCGGCCCCCTCAAGGACGCGAACCTGACGATCGGCACGGTCATCGAGCAGACCAACACGAAGGGCGAGGTCCAGAGCGCCTACCTGGTCGTGAACTCCTCGCAGCTGGCGGTCTTCAACTCCACCGCCGCGCGCCTGTATCGTGACGCGCCGGCCACGAGGCAGTTCGACACGGACATGTTCAAGGACGTGACTCCCGTCCACGCGGACTTCATCGGCGAGGACTGGCCAGCCTACGACGACTTCTCGGATCCCGTGTGGGACGACCAGAAGGCCGACGCGTCGAATCGTACGGCCCTGTGCGCGCAGATGACGACCTCCAACACCACCCCCAAGCTCGGTCTGTACACGATGCCGCGTCAGCGCGCGATCGAGGCCTCGTACGATCCTGAGTCCGTGAGCTCCTCCTCTCCGACCACGAACCGCTCGGTGACGGTGGCGGGCGGCTCCGGCGCGCTCGTTGCGATCACGTCTGCGGGCAGCCAGGCGGCGGCCTACGCCTTCGTGTCGGACCAGGGATACATCCATTCGCTCGGCCCCACTCCGATGGTGTCCATGAAGGCGCTGGGCTGGACCGAGGAGAACGTGTCGACGATCCCGGAAGCGTGGGCGAATATCATTCCGCCGGGTTCCGACCTGACTCCGCAGGCGGCCGCCTCGTCAGTGGGGCTCTCGTGACCCGGGGACGGGCGCGCGTGCGCTCGCTTCGCCGTGGCCTCGTGGGAGCTGCCGCGGTGGCGGGGCTCGCGCTCGCGCCGGTCCTCGCTCCCGCGTCCTCCTCGGACGAGGCCGGGGCATCCTCCGCGTTCGGCCCGGCGATCGCGCACGCCGACCCCGCCCCGACGCCGAGCGTGCGTCCCACGCCCACGGCGCCGCCTTCGGACGCTCCGACGGAGGCGCCGGAGGAACGCAAAGAGGAGACCTGCCCGCAGGATTCCCCCCGGTATATCAAGCAGGAGCCCATCATCCTCGATCAGGTGGGCGTTCGTCGTGCCTGGGATATTTCGCGCGGCGCGGGCGTCACGGTCGCAGTTGTGGACTCGGGCGTGGCCGCCGGTAACGAGCACTTCAACTCGGGTGATCCCTCCGTGGTCCTGCCGGGCATCGATCTGAGCGGTGAAGGCACGGATGGGCGCGTCGACGTGGGCGAGCACGGCACGGCAATCGCCGGTGCGATCGCTGCTCGGCAGCTTCCTGCGGCGAAGGGCTCAGGCCTCATCGGTGTCGCCCCCGAGGCGAAGATCCTACCGGTGCGCATCGAGACCGGCCTCGAGCAGGGCAATACCGACAAGCCGGGGCAAGAACCCTTCATGTCGCGCGTTGCCCGCGCGATCCGCTGGGCCGCCGACAACGGCGCGCAGATCATCGTCGTCGCCCAGTCCTCTAAGGACCCGAACTCGGACCTGGAGGCCGCGGTTGCGGCCGTGCGAGGGCGCGCGCTCGTCGTCGCGTCCACCGGCAACACCTACCAGGACCAGAAGGACAACGAGGTCGTCTACCCGGCGGCCTACGAGGGCGTCCTGGCGGTCACCGCCTCGGATGCCAACGGTTTTGCCTCGGATCAGCAGGTGCACGGTGCGCACGTGGATCTGGCGGTGCCCGCTGCGGTCATTCACACGACCTGGTTCGACCAGGCCGATTGCCTGGTCGGCGGGTACTCGGGCGATACGCCGCTGCCCTCCTCGTCGTACGCGACGGCCTACGCCGGCGGTTTCGCGGCCCTCGTGGCCTCGCAGTTCCCCAACGAGTCCCCGGACATGTGGAAGTACCGCCTCGAGGTGACTGCGCTGCGCGGCGCCTCCGATCAGCGTACGAATGAGCTCGGGTGGGGCATTGTTGCGCCCTACGAGGCGCTCACCTTCGACGACATTGGCACGAGGTACGGGCCGCCTCACCCGGATCAGGCTGGCCACCCCGTTCCGAGCCGCCCCGCACAAGTGTCCCCGCATCTGACGAGCCGCGACAACATCATGACGATGCGCACATACATCGTCATTGGGATCGTCGTCCTGGGGGCTGCGGCCCTCGGCGGCCTCGTCATCCTGTCGTACCTGCGTGGTCGGCCGGTTGCCGTCGAACGAGATGACGACGAGGACACGCCATGATGACTCGGGTTGTGCGCCGCTGGCGGCGTGCGAGTGCGCTGGGTGTGGGCATCTTCGCCCTCACCGTCGGTGCCGCAGTTGTGCCAGCCGCTCCGGCGAGCGCTGCCGACCGCGAGGTGACGGGCGCCGACGAGGAGTATTACTCCTACTACAAGCTGGCCTCCCTGCATAGCCAGGGCTACACCGGCGAAGGCGCGATCATCGCCATGATCGACGGGCACGTCAACCCGAACATTCCCGAGCTGGCCGGTGCCACGATCGAAAACAAGAGCCCGTGCACGGTCAATTCCCTGCCCGATAACGCGGACCACGGCACGGCCGTCGCCCAGATCCTCGTGGCGCCCAAGTTCGGTGTCGCCCCCGGCGCGACCCTGTACACCTACGACCTGGGGTACAGCCAGGAGGAAGTGGGTTCGGACTGCGCGACCGCCGGTGTGTACGCGCAGGGTGAGGCTGACACGTCGCTGCTCATTGAGCAGGCAATCAACGATGGTGCTCACATTATTTCGATCTCGAGCAACTATCCGCACTATTCCGAGGACCTTCGGTGGGCGATGGCGCGCGCCATTTCGGAGGGCGTCATTGTCGTCGCCGCGATGGGTAACGAATCCACCGAAGATCCCGACGACACGCTGCCCATGTGGTCCGGGATCTGCGGTGTGGGCGCCATCGAGTCGAACGGTTCGCTGACCGACTACAGCAACTGGGGCAACGGCGTCGAAACCGTTGCGCTGGGTACCGCGACCGTTCGCAGCGGTACTCGGGGAGATGTTTTCACGGCGCAGGGAACGTCCTTCGCGACCCCTATCGTCGCGGGATTCCTCGCGATCGCCTGGCAGCGCTTCGACGAGAGTGTCACCTCGAACCAGCTCCTGCAGGCGATGACCACGACGGGCACGGGAAGCAACGGCGACTGGAACTATTACACGGGTTTTGGGCCCGCCGACCCGTGGGGGCTGCTCAACGCGAAGGCCTCGACGCTGCCCGACACGAATCCATGCGAATCGAAGGTCTATTCGTCGAACCCGAGTTGGCAGGACGTTGAGGACTATATCGACGGCACTGTCAATCCGCTGCTGATGAGGAACGACAATGATTACGTCTACCGCGGCGTGAACGAGGATGCGGCGTTTAGTGCGGACAACGACTACCCCATGAACCTGGGGACGAGCCCGCGCTATCACCGGCAGTGACTGGTGCATCCGCTGTCGCGGAGTGATGTGTCAATTCTGAACAATCATCCAGTCGGTGGATTTACTGAGAATTGGTGGGTGTCTCGCAGGTTGAAGCGGCTCCCATATTTCCATCTCGTCGGTTAGGATAACCGTATGGTAGATGTGATGGGGCAGACGCCCGAAGAATTTGAACAGATGCTGAAAGATCAGATTGCTGCGGCCGAGAAGAAGGCCAACGCAATCAAGCAACTCGTCGATCGCCTGACCAGCGCTCGAATCACCGGCACGGACACCAACCGTGACGTCGAGGTCGAGGTGAACTCAGACGGTCGTCTCACCAAGATCTCCATCGACGACAACGCGATGGAAGGCAGCGCCGAGGAACTCGAGCGCTCGATCATGGAAGCCTACGCGCAGGCCGGACGTAACATGGCGTCCTTCGTGCGCGACCACGTGCAGGACTTCCAGGACGACGGTGGTGCGATCGAGGCATACGCCGCCACCGTTGAGCCCGTCCTGAACTCCCTCGGGCGCTGATACCCATGGCAGACTACGATCTCGCAATCGACCTGGAGCGGCTCAAGAGCCACGCCAGTGAAGTGGACGAGTGCGCCAATACCCTCGACTCCTGCTACGACACCGCCACCCAGACCCTCGGGCAGGTCATCACGAACGCCTTCGGGCTGATGTTCATGCAGTACACCGCCGTGTGTACCTACCAGTTCTCGAATCTCGCGGCGATGATCAACGATGCCGCCGGTGCCGAACACCGCCTGAGCAACTGCCTCCTCGACCTCGAGCAGAGGATGCGCGACGCCGAGAAGGATAACGAGAAAATCGTGAAGGGGCCCGGGGAAGACCTCGATCCGGCGCCTCCCAGCGGCGAGACCCCCGACAACCCCAGCACCCCGCCGAGCGGAGGTACCCCTCCCAGCGGCAGCGTGCCTCCCGGCGGCGGGACCAGCATGCCTCCCGGCGGCAGCGGTGCGGCGCCCTCCCTCGGCTCCAGCGGGGGCGTCTCGAACGGCGGCGTCAGCGGTACCACCGCCATGCCGAAGCCGAACAACGCCGAAGACGTCATCAAGGGCCTCAACAAGGACAAGAAGGACGGCGACGACTCCCTCGCGAGCATGCTCGCCGGCCTCGACAAGTGCGCAGTGGGTGAAGACGAACTGCGCGCCTTCCTCGAAAAGCAGCGCGACGAGGAAAATGCCGACCTGAAGACCTTCTACGAACGCCAGAAGGAAGACCAGGCGAAGGCCCTCGAACGCTATGCGGAAGAGCACCCCGGCGAAGACATCACCGAGATTAAGTCGCTCATCGAGGACAACCAGAAGCGCCAGCAGGACGCGATGACGGACTTCCTCGCCAAGCAGCGCACCGAGGAAGAAACCCAGATCCGCGAATTCGTGAAGGACAACCCGCAGGCGACCGCCCAGCAGTTCGACACCTTCATGTCCAAGCAGCGCAACGAACAGCAGACCAGCTTCCGCGCCTTCGTTGACGAACAGCAGAAGACACAGAATGCGCGCATCGACGAATTCACGAAGGCTCACCCCGATTCGAAGCCCGAAGACGTCCGTTCCCTCTTTGAGAAGCAGGACAAGCACGGCGACCAGGACATCGAGACCTTCCTGACCCGCCAGCGTCAAGACGAAGAACGCACGCTGCGTCGCTTCATTTTTGAAGGAGTGAAGAAGTGAGCCCGCAACAGCCGGTATACACCCGTAGCGAGTGGATGGATGGATCCGACGAGGCCCTGGGCCCCATCGGCGACATCCGTGACGCCGCCATCCAGCTTGAGGCCGGAGACTGGAAGGGCGGTGCAGAGTCGGCGCTCAGCGCTGTCAGCGGTATCGCCGATCTCGCGACGGGCGGGCTCGGCGGCCTGATCAGCTACGGCGTTAACATCCTCCTGAACTACGTTGACCCCCTGAAGTTCTGGATGGATCAGCTCACCGGTGATTCCGCGCAGGTCAACGGCATGGCCATGACGTGGGCGTCCATCGGTGACTCGCTGCGTTCGACCGGCTCCGAACTTGAGTCGGGCGTCGCCAGCGCCATGGCGGACATGAAGGGCGAATCCGTGTCCCGCTACCAGTCGCGCCAGGGACAGGTCGTGAACTCGATCAACACGCTGGCCGAGGCCTCGGTGTCAGTGGGCAACGCGGTCGCGAAAGCCGCTGAGCTCGTCCAGAAAACGCACGACTACGTGTGCAAGCTGATCTCCGACATCATCGGCCAGGCCCTCGAAGGCGTGGCATTGGCGGGACTCACGTTCGGTGCCTCGCTCGCCAAAGCTGCGGTTGAAGTTGGCGAAAAGGCAATTGTCGAAGCTGCGAAGGTCGAGAACATCATCTCCTTGCTGAAGATGGCGTTCGACGAGCTGAAGTCCCTCTTCGACATCCTCACGGCGGCCGCACCAGCCTTCTTCAGCGCCATCCGCGAAGTCGGCAAGGAATGCGGCACCCCCGGTGGCGGCTGCTGCGGCGAAGGCTCCTCCACGAGCAGCGACAAGCCCAGGAAGTCACCCCTCGACGAGCCCATTCAGCCGTGCCCGGCAGAGGAAAAGGAAGACAAGCACATCATCGATAAGCTTGTCGACCCGTTCCTCGATCCCCTGCGCGCGGTGGAAGACGCCGTCAAGCCCATCGTCAAGCCCATCGGCGACGCGGCGCGCAAGGTCCTCGAGGACCCCGAAGGATACGGGCTCACCCGACCCTTCACACCCAAGGTTCACGTCCCTCCGTCGACCGTGGAGCGCCAGATGGAGCGCGAACAGAACAACGGTTGGTCGAGCGCTTCCGGCGACTTCAGCGGTGACTCGGATGGGTCCAAC
The DNA here is from genome assembly GCA_000411415.1 of Actinomyces sp. HPA0247. Classification (GTDB taxonomy): domain Bacteria; phylum Actinomycetota; class Actinomycetes; order Actinomycetales; family Actinomycetaceae; genus Pauljensenia. The sequence continues at coordinate 1,238,097 of KE150450.1, forward strand.
AGTGGTTGGTCGAGTGCGTCCGGCGACTTTGGTGGCGACTCGGATGGGTCCAACAGTGGTTGGTCGAGTGCGTCCGGCAGTTTCTAGGAGGTCTCAGAGCCACGATTGACCTCAACTGATGAAGGGGGGTGCCCCGCACAGAATCTGTGCGGGGCACCCCCTTCACTCATACGCCTCGGCAATCGTGCGAGATAACGCGTCCGTCGCGTGAACACACCGCCGCTGGCGCCTCGCATGAGAGCACACCGTATGCCGCTATCCGCGGATTCGTGTCGTCACCGGCGGGTATTAGCCGATACTTTCCTCGTCGGTACCCGCGGCAGCCCACCCTACTCGGCGTGTGCGCATACCCGCCCCGGCCTCGTCCAATCCCGCGAACCGTCAACCACTCAGGCGGCCGCCCCCAGCCTCGGCGCAGCGCATACTACGGACGGTTCGCGAAGTACTCCAGCAAGTGCGAGTCACCCGAGACAATAATCTCGTCGTCAGCGTTGATACGGGTGGACGCATCCGCGTACTCAAAACGCTGCTTCGGATGACGCACAGCCAGAACATTCACGCCGTAGCGGCCTCGCAGATCCAGTTCCTCCAGCGAAAAACCGTGAACCTCCTGCGGGGGACGCAGCTTCATGATGGAGAAGCCGTCCTTCTCCATTTCGATGTAGTCAACCATGCGGCCGCCCACCAGGTGCGCCGTGCGCTTGCCCGCATCCAGATCCGGGTAGACGACATGGTGTGCACCCACGCGACGCAGAATACGGCCATGCTGAGAGGACGTCGCCTTCACCCAGATCGACGAAATACCCATGTCGACGAGATTCGCCGTAATGAGCACAGCTGCTTCAAGCGAAGACCCCACGCCAACAACGGCGCTGCGGAACTCGCGCGCACCCAGCTGCTCAAGCGCATCCTTAGAAGTCGCGTCAGCCTCAACGAGAGGGAAACGACCGGCGAAAGCCTGCACGCGCGCGGGATTCTTTTCAACGGCCAAGATCTCGTAGCCCAGCTGATCCTGCGTCACCGCCACTGCCGAGCCGAAACGGCCCAGCCCAATGACCAGCGTTCCCGACTGGAGTTCCTTTGACTCGCGTTCATCTGCCATACCCCCATTCTTCCTTGCGGGCGCGCGTGCCGCGAACGCTGCGGCCGCGCGTCGCGGGTGTGCGTGATGAGTACGAGGCGTGGGCGTTGCGTGTGTGCGGGATGGCTGCTCTGCTTAGTTGCGTGAAACGCGCGTGAAACGCGCGTGAAACGCTCGGGACATGAGGTCACGTTCTCGTACTGCGTCACCCTAGCGTTCTCGTGTGGCCTTGTCCTTGTTCTTCCTGTGCTGTGTTGCCCCTCTCCGTTATGTGCTCATGCCAGGGCGTCATTTAGCGGGCGGACCGGGAACGGATTGCGACCACGACCTGGGCGACGACCTCGTCAATGAGTGTCAGATCCGACCACCGAACCCGAATCACTTTCCAGCCCGCGCGCTCGAGGGCTCTCTGGCGACGCTGCTCGGCCTCGATTGAGTCATGTACCTGGCTGACGGTCTCCCCGTACTTGATGCGGCCATCGAACTCGATGGCAATCCTCAGCTCGGGTAAGGCAATATCAATGAAGTACGTGCGTCCGTCTATACAGACTTCTTCCTGCGTTGTTAACCCTGCGATGCCTGCGCGCAGCAGCGCGAGGAGAACCAAGGCCTCGCCGGGAGACTCACAACCAGCGTCAGCATGGTCCACGATCCAACGGGCGTGCCCGCGCCCTCTGGTGTTGCGGGGAGTGGCATCCAAGGCCTCGTGGAAATCCCTCCGCGCTTCCTCCTGCCGCGGCCGCGACGCATCCTGACGGAAACGATCAAACTGGCACGCGTGGGCCAACCCTGCGCAGGCGATGGGAAACCCGTGCTTTTCGTTGAGTAGGCGAGCGCAGTCAACAACAACTCGCGCCGGTGTCGCGATACGGAAACCCGCATATTCGATGGAAGACACTGGACGGCCCGGGCGGCACGTACGAACACATACGGAGGGGATACGGATGCTGTCATCAATGACGACTTCCGGGAAATGCACAAGGGTGGGGCACTTTCGCGACGGCGCATACAGCGTGAGTTGCCCGATGCGAGCCTCGCAGGGAAGGCCAAGCAAGTACGCGGCGACGCCGCCGCTGATGACGTAATCGGGATATCGCAGACTCAGTGCACACATGCGAGCAATGAAAACCGCTGTTTCGCGCTCACGTGAGTTCAGTCCGATCAACCGTGCTGAAGGAATGCAAATGCCGGTGAGAAGACGAATGAGTTCTCCTTTCTGCACGCGCCTATGGATGCAGTCCTTAGACGTGTGCGAGTCAGCAACGACTAGGGAAGAACGGATGGACTCCACGTGGTCACGCAACATCGCAACTCCTTCGTTACGGGCTAGTTGGCCTCTTTGTCGACGTATGAGTTCCACTGTGTGCCGATGGTGGGTACGATTCAAGCCTTCCGCGTGAGCCTGTGGATAACTACGAGTGGGAAAGACAGCCTGTGGACGACAAGTGGTTTCCGTTCTATTACCAAGGTATGCGTGCTCTGCTGTGTGTGCCTGGCCAGGGGTGTGCCTGAATTACACGTTGAGTGTTGAATCTGCGCGAAAAAGTTCGCCCTGCGGGGTGAATTGGTTTGGGAAACGCGAAAAAGTTCGCCCTGCTCGGGAAAATTGGCTAGATTTTGGTGTTTTTGGGCGCGTTGGGAGAGTTTTTTCGCGGTTTGGCCAAGGTGAGGCTGTTGCTGGGCGAGTTTTTTCGCGCGGGAACGGTTGGAGGGGGTGCTGGGCGAACTCTTTCGCGCGTGCTGACTCGTGCCCCGGGCTGAGGCGTTGTCGGGGGCGCGTTGGGCGAGTTTTTTCGCGGTTTGGCCAAGGTGAGGCTGTTGCTGGGAGAGTTTTGTACCGGTTGGGGTGGTGGTGTCCCTGTGATGGGTGTTGGGTGGTGTTGTTGCGGGAGAAAATTCTCCCTGCTCGGTGGTGCGGTGTTGGAAACGCGAAAAAGTTCGCCCTGCGGGGTGAATTGGTTCGGGAAACGCGAAAAAGTTCGCCCTGCTCGGGAAAAATGGCTAGATTTTGGTGTTTTTGGGCGCGCTGGGAGAGTTTTTTCGCGGTTTGGCCAAGATTGGGCTGTTGCTGGGCGAGTTTTTTTGCGCGGGAACGGTTGGAGGGGCGTGCCGGGAGAGTTTTGTCCCGCGTGCTGACTCGTGCCCCGGGCTGAGCACGTTGTCGGCGGCGTTGCTGGGTGGGTTTTGTGCCGGTTGGGGTGGTGGTGTCCCTGTGATGGGTATTGAGTGGTGTAGTTGCGGGAGAAAATTCTCCCTGCTCGGTGGTGCGGTGTTGGGAACGGGAAATAATTCTCCTTGCTGGCGAGAAATGGCCAGTTTTCGTTGATTGTGGGTGTTGTTGGGAGAGTTTTGTACCGGTTGCGCCTTGTGGCGGGTGTTGTGGGGAGAGTTTTGTACCGGTTGGGGTGGTGGATGGGTGGTGGTGTCCCTGTGATGGGTATTGAGTGGTGTAGTTGCGGGAGAAAATTCTCCCTGCTCGGTGGTGCGGCGTTGGAAACGCGAAAAAGTTCGCCATGCTCGGGAAAAATGGCTAGATTTTGGTGTTTTTGGGCGCGCTGGGCGAGTTTTTTCGCGGTTTGGCCAAGGTGAGGCTGTTGCTGGGCGAACTTTTTCGTGCGGGAACGGTTGGAGGGGCGTGCCGGGCGAGTTTTTTCGCGCGGGAACGGTTGGAGGGGCGCGCTGGGCGAACTTTTTCGCGCGGGGATGCCGAAGTGGCGGGTTGCTCGAACGTTATTGCGTGCTGGCGTCATCCAGTGAAGCGGCGCCACTGGCCCTCACGTGAGAACACCACCCGCCCGCGCGCCGCGACGGCGCTGGCCACCCGCTCTTGCGCCGCGACGGCGCCAACCGCCAGCAATTAGCCGATGATGGGCTGCTCTTCCGGCATGCGGATGACGCGGGAGCGCTGGCGCAGGGCCAGGGCCGCGGCCACGGTCATGGAGCCGGTGCGGCCCGCGAACATGAGGAAAATCAGCACGTATTTGGCGCCCACGGGCAGGATTGGGGTGATGCCGGTGGACAGGCCGACGGTCGCGAATGCTGACACGGTCTCGAAGAGGATGATGTCGAGCGTGTAGTCCGTCATCGACATCAGGAGCACGACGGAGATTGCGACGAGCGCCAGGCCCAGCAGGGACACGGCGACCGACAGGCGGATCGTGGAGGTCGGGATGCGCCGGCCGAAGGTTTCGATGTCGCGGTCGCCTCGGGCTTCGGCGATGACGGCGAGCACGAGGACAGCGAAGGTCGTGACCTTGACGCCGCCCGCGGTGGATGCGGAGCCGCCGCCGATCATCATGAGGATGTCCTGGACGAAGTGGGTTTGCGAGTGCATGGCGCCCACATCGAGCGCAGATAAGCCGGAAGAACGGGAGTTCACGCCGGCGAGCATGGCGTTGAGGATCTTCGACGGCGTATCGATTGCGCCGAGCGTCGTCGGGTTGTGCCACTCGGTGAGAGCCATTGCGAGGGCGCCGACGAATGCCAGAATCAGGTAGGTCGACAGTGTCAGCTTGGTGTGGAGGCGCCAGCGGCGCGGAGTGCGCAGGTTTTTGGCGACGTCCATGATGACGGGGAAGCCGATGGCGCCCACGGTTGTGCCCAGGATGATGGGGATGAGCATCCACCAGTCGGTGACGTGGGGCGCGAGGCCGTCGGGGAGGATGACGAAGCCGGCGTTGTTGAACACGGAGATCGCCATGAAGACGGCATCCCAGATGGCACGCACGGGGTCGAATCCCATGGCGAGGAAGCGGGGGAGGAACATGGCGGCGAGGAGTGCCTGCATGCTCAGTGATGTGGCGATGACGGCTTTGAGGAGCGTCGAGATCTGGCCCATGGCGCCGGTTCCCGTTTCCTGGGTGGCGAGCATGCGCTGGGTGAGGCCGAGGTGGCGTGACACCGCGAATCCGAGGATTGATGCGAGGGTCATGACGCCCAGGCCGCCGACGACGATGCCGGCGGCGATGACGGCTTGGCCGAAGGGGGACCAGTAGGTCGCGGTGTCGACGGTGGTCAGGCCGGTGACGCACACGGCGGATACGGCGGTGAAGAGTACGTCGACGAAGGGCGCGGACGTGTCCGACGAGGAGGAGATGGGGAGCATCAGGAGCGCGGTGATGACGCCGATGATGAGTGCGAAGGTGCCCAGTGCGAGGCGTGCGGGCGAGTAGCGTGCTTGGCGTGAGAGCCAGGCGCGCACTCGCTGCATGCGGGAGGTGGGGACCTGGGGGTGGGGGCCGCTGGGTCCTCCGGGGATTTGACGGACGATGGGGGAGGGCTGTGGGCTGAGGGTTTCCTCTGAGAGTGCGGGGGACGAGGCCGGGGCTCGCCCGTGCATGAGGGATCGGGTGGCGCCGGGTTGGGGACGTAAGCGAGGTGTCTTCGCTCGCTGTTGTCGACCCTTACGTGCCGGTGCCATCGCTGCTCCTTAACGACTCTGCAACAAAACTGGACAAAGTTGCAGTTTCCATGTGGTTGGGCAGTAGTATATTTCGTGAGGCTACGTAAGCGGTGAACGAATCGGGTTTAGCGCGCCTCGCGAGCATACTGGGAGTCAGTAAATGGAACAGCAGTCGGCGCCGCGTTTTATGACTGTCACGGAAGTGGCGGACATCATGCGCGTCTCTAAAATGACTGTGTACCGCTTGATTCACAGTGGCGAAATGCCCGCGATTCGCGTCGGAAAGAGCTTCCGAGTCCCGGAGGCCGCGGTCGCCCAGATGATCCAGGCTGGTATGGCGGATCACTCTGGTGACCAGGCTCGCGTCATTGGCGGGTAGTATAGGCACGATGTGCCCGTCTCGGGCACCCATCATCCATCAGCGGTAGTACCTCTGCCGCACACACTACGAGGGAGGAACCCCATGGGCTCCGTCATCAAGAAGCGCCGCAAGCGCATGGCGAAGAAGAAGCACCGCAAGCTCCTGCGCAAGACGCGTCACCAGCGTCGCAACAAGAAGTGAGCGAGCGGAGGCCCGGCCTTTTGGTCGGGCCTCTCGTGTATCCGGGCCCCTATACTTGGGTGTTATGGAACGCACCATTATTCATGTTATGCGCCACGGTGAGGTGGACAATCCGAACGGTGTTTTGTACGGGCGTCTGCCTGGTTTTGGGCTGACGGAGCTGGGCCATGCGATGGCTGCTCGCGCCGCGGAGTACCTGGTGGATTCGGGTGCGGATATTACGCGCGTGATTTCTTCGCCGCTGCTGCGCGCGCAGTTGACGGCGGCGCCGACGGCGGCGGCGTATGGTCTGACGATTGAGTCGGATCCGCGTCTCATTGAGTCCGATAACGTGTTTGAGGGTATGCCGGTGAATTCGAATCGGGCGATGCTGGCGAATCCGAAGTACTACAAGTACTACTGCAATCCGCTGCGTCCCTCGTGGGGTGAGCCGTATCGGGATGTTGCGTCGCGTATGAGTGCGGCCCTGTCGTCGGCTTTGCGTGCGGCGCGGAGGCATGAGGCGTTGGTGGTGTCGCATCAGAATCCGATCGTGACGCTGACGCGTTTCGTGAATGGCCAGCCGTTGCCTCATTCTCCGAAGTCGCGCCACTGCGCGCTCGCGTCGATCACGTCGTTCATTTTTTCGGGTGCGACGCTCGTGGGGACGTCATACGCGGAGCCTGCGGCGGACCTCGTCGCGATTGCCAAGGATATGACGCCGGGGGATTCGCAGGCGGATCTGCGCCGCTGACCGTAGCGTCCGGGCTGACCGTAGCGGCCGGGGTGTCGGGTCGCGCTGCGGTAGGGCGTGTCTGAGGCGCGCGACAAGCAGCGCCTGAGGTGGACGGTAACGGTGCCCCTTAGTGGGCCTCGTCGCCCGAGGCCTCGGTGGGGTCGGGTGCGTCGCCGTCGGAGCGCTTGCGGCGCTCGCGCTCGCGGCGTTCTTCCTCGCGGCGCTTACGCTGGATGTCGCGCTCGAGGCGGAAGAGGAACTCGGGGTCGTCGTCGGGGGCAGAGGGGCGCTTGGGGGCCTCGGGCGTGCGCGTCTGCTTCTTTTCTGCGCGGGATACCCAACGCAGGACGAGCCACGCGATGGGGCCGATGGCGGCGACCGTCGCGGTGAACAGGATGATCATGAGCCATATCGGCTTGGCGATTTTGCCGGGCATCTCGTCTTCGGGCGTGCGGTGCCAGTCGGCGGCAGCGTAGATGGTGACTGCGAGCATTGCGACGACGAGGGCGATTCTGACCATGCCCCTAGCATAGGGGCGTGGGGCGCCTCACGCTGGCGCGTTCACTCCCGGAGCAATCGGGGGTGTTCCGTGTGGCGTTTAGACGCGTGTTACGCGGGGGAGCGCTGCGTACGAGGGGGCGGCGCCGGGCGCGAGGACCGCGGTCGAGCCGGCCCGGATGCCGTCGGCCACGGCCTCGTCGAAGGGCTTGCCGAGGGCCATCGCGGCCGCCAGCGCGCCCACGCACGCGTCCCCGGCCCCCGTGGTGTCCACGGCCTCGCCGAGGGTGAGGGCGGGGCAGTGCCCGGCCTCGCTGCCCGACGCCCACGCAGCCCCATCCGCGCCCAGGGTGACCATGACGTGCTTGGGGCCGAGGCCTCGTAGCGCCCGCGCGACGCCGATCGCCTCCATGGGGCCAGCAGGGGCGGGCATACCGAGCGTGAGGCCGGCCTCCGTCTCGTTGACAACGAGGATGTCCGTGCGCGCCATGAGCGCGGGGTCCGTCGGGCGTGCGGGAGCGAGGTTGAGCAGGACGCGCGCGCCGAAGGAATGCGCCCACGCGAGGGCCTCGGCATTGGCGCGCTCGGGGATCTCCGCCTGGAGGACGACGATGTCGGAGGGTGCGGGGAACAACGAGGCCTTGGCTGGCTCAACGCTCACGGTCGCGTTCGCGCCTGCGTCCAGGATGATCGTGTTTTCTCCCGATGCGGCCACCGTGATGAGTGCGGTTCCCGAGGGGCCGTCGGCCTCGCGCAGGTGCGTGACGTCCACGCCGTGGGATGCCAGGTCGCAGCGCAGGCGCTGGCCCGAGGGGTCTGAGCCGAGCGCGCCGACGAAGACGACGGTGGCTCCCGAGTGTGCGGCGGCGGCCGCCTGGTTTGCGCCTTTGCCGCCGAGGCTGTAGCTGAGCGAGGTGCCAGAGAGTGTTTCGCCGGGGGAGGGGAAACGGTCGACCGTGACCGTGACATCCTGGTTGATGGAACCGACGACAATGACGCGTGCCATGAGCGCTCCTTTGCGATGGGATGCTCTATTGTGCCACGTCACAGAGGCGTCGTCGCGTATTTTGGCGCCTCCTCGGTGGAGTTGGTGGCGCGGCTTAGCCCAAACGAAGTGTTAAGTGCAGCTTCATTCGCGCACTAGTTTCCTGCAATACTGCTAAACGGTTGATTTGTGGTGAACTAATCGCCGTGCGCACGCTCCGCTTCTTCATCTCCTCGCGAGCGGCAGGTCCCACCTGCCGCGTCGCCACCGTACCGTCACAGGTGATCCGAGGAACGGCCTCGGCCCCCACGGTCAACGTGCGCACGATCGCGACCGACGGTGAATATGCGCACGGCCCGGCGCGCGTGCTCCTGCCGCTTCTTGGCATCTACGCGCTCGGGACCGTCTCCCTTCAGGGGTTTAACCTGGTCTACCTGCGCGTCGCCCAAGACATCGGCGCGGGGGACGCCTCCGGCCTGATCACCGCGATTCCCGGCATCGTCCTCGGCGTCGCCTGCTTCCTGTACGGAACCCTCGGCGACTTCATCCCGCTGCGCCGCATCGTCGATGTGGGTGTCGGCCTCATTGTCGCGGGGTCCCTGCTCGGCTTCGTCTTCTCCTCGTCGCTGGTCGGCGTCATCGTCGCCCGCGCGCTCCAAACCCTCGGATACCAGGCCGCCGCCTCCGCGTACATGATCCTGGCGACCGCCATCCGAGACCCGAAGAAACGAGGCCTCTACGTCGGCCTCATGTGCGCGGCCTTCCAGGGCGGCACCGCGATCGGCATGCTGGCCGGCGGTATCCTCGCCGACATCAACTGGGCTCTGCTCCTCCTCATTCCCCTGGGTGGCCTTGCCTGCCTGCCGATCATGGGGCGTCGCGTGCCCGCGCGTGCGCACGCCGGACGCGTCGATATCGTCGGCCTCGCGATCTTCTCCTCCCTGGCCCTGCTGCTCACCCTGGTCGCCGCGAACCCGCACTGGTGGCTCATCGCGGGCCTCATCCTCGGCGGCGTCCTCTTCTGGCGCTACATCGGGCGTGCGCGAGCCCCCTTCATCACGCGTTCCTTCTTCACGAACGTGCCGTGGGCGCGCTCGATCAGCCTCATCCTGATCGTCTACTGCATGAACTTCACGGTCGCGCCCCTCATGAACGGCATCGGCGCCGCCAACTACGGGCTCACGCCCGCGCAGGTCTCCGTGCGCCTCCTGCCCGCCTACTGCGTCGCCCTCGCCACCGCCATGACGTCGGGCGCAGTCATGTCCCGCATCGGACGCGGTCGTACCGTGCGCGCGTGCGTCAGCCTCATCCTCACGGGTACCGTCCTTATTGCGCTGTGCATGAGCATGGGCCCGTGGGTCATCACCGTCGCCATGTGCTTCATCTACGCCGGCTTCGGCGCCCTGTTTACACCCATCTACGACACCGTTTTTGCGACCGTCGCTCCCGGACAGAACGGGCGCGCCGTGGCCATGAACGACCTCGCCATGCAGGGCAGCGCCGCGATCGGCATCGGCGTGTTTACGCCGTGGCTCGCGTCGGGCGCTTTCCGGGCCGTCGCCCTCGTCTGCATCGTCGCCGCAGCGACCGGCATCGCGGGCGACTGGCTGCACGAATACCTGTACCGTCGCGGGCGCTGAGCTACTTTCTCACTCGCGGTGCATGCGCGCGAGGAGCGCGAGTGGTCGCGCTCCTCGGCGTGCGGTTGCTTGTTGTGTCATCCCTGTCCTGCGGGTGGGAGGTTGGGGTCGAACCAGTCGGGGATGCGCCCGGGCTGGTCGATCAGTTGTGTGGGATCACCGTTGGATCCATCTGAGGGGTTGCCTACCGTGTAGTAGTAGGTGGAGGTTTGCTCGCCCAGTCGCGTCGTCGCCGAGACCACGGCGTGGTACTCCTCGTGGGTCCACAGGTAGTCAACGATCTCAACTCCGCCGGAGGTCCAGCGATCTTCGGAGAGCTCGAATCCGAGGGGCAGTAAGTGCTTGTTGTAAGTATCGCGGATGAGGTCGGTGTCCAGCTCGGTGAAGAAGAACATGCGTGAATGGAAGGAATATAAGGTCTTTCCGTCCTCCATGTAGCGAGCGATGGAGTAGTTGTTCTTGTACGCCATGAAGTTCTCGGCGGTGACGAGCTCATTACGTGCCGTGATGATGGCGGGCTCGATGTCGCGCTGGAATGCCTCGACGGATTTCACCGGGGGAGCGCTCGGGGTCATGGATCCTCCAAGAAACGGTGCGCATGCGGTGGTGCACAGCGCCAGGAGGGTGCACGCGAGGAGCGCGAGTGGTCGCGCTCCTCGGCGTGCGGTTGCTTGTTGCGTCATCCTTGTCCTGCCGGTGGGAGGTTGGGGTCGAACCAGTCGGGGATGCGTCCGGGTTGGTCGATGAGCTGCTGGGGATCGGAGGTTGAACCATCCGAGGGGTTTCCCTGTGTGTAGTAGTATGTGGAGGTTTGCTCGCCCAGTCGCGTTGTCGCTGATACGACGGCGTGGTATTCCTCGTTAATCCACAGGTAGTCGACGATCTCGACTCCGTCGGAGGTCCAGCGCTTTTCGGATAGTTTGAATCCGAGGGGGATGAGACGTTCGCTGTAGGTTTCGCGGATGTGGTCCGTGTCCAGCTCGGTGAAGAAGAACATGCGCGAGTGGAGAGAATATACGGGCTTTCCGTCGTCCCGGGTCCTGTAGATGGTGTAGTTGTTCTTGTATGCCATGAAGTTCTCGGCGGTGAGGAGCTCGTTGCGCGCGGCGATGATGGTGGGCTCGATGTCGCGCTGGAAGGCCTCGATGGATTTGACCTGGGGACTAAACGGGTTCATGGATCCTCCGAAAAACGGTGCGCACGCGGTGGTGCACAGCGCCAGGAGGGTGCACGCGAGGAGCGCGAGTGGTCGCGCTCCTCGCACCGGTGGAGTAGGTTTCGTCATCCGTGTCATGCGGGTGGGAGGTTGGGGTCGAACCAGTCGGGGATGCGCCCGGGCTGGTCGATCATCTGCGTGGGGTCGGAAGTGGACCCGTCCGTTGGATTGCCCATCGTGTAGTAACGTGTAGCGCTTTCTTCTCCGAGCCGCGTCGTCGACGACACGACGGCGTGGTACTCCTCGTTAATCCACAGGAAATTTACGAGTTCGACGCCGTTGGATGTCCAGCGTTTTTCGGATAGCTCGAATCCGAGGGGCAGGAGGTGCTTGTTGTAGGTGTCGCGGATCAGGTCGGTGTCCAGCTCGGTGAAGAAGAACATGCGTGAATGGAAGGAATATAAGGTCTTTCCGTCCTCCATGTAGGCAGCAATGGAGTAGTTGTTCTTGTATGCCAGGAAGTTCTCGGCGGTGACGAGCTCATTACGTGCCGTGATGATGGTGGGCTCGAGGTCACGTTGGAAAGCCTCGACGGATTTCACCGGGGGGGCGCTCGGGGTCATGGATCCTCCAAAGAACGGTGCGCATGCGGCGCAAGCGATAACTGAAAAAAGTGTGAGAAGGGCGGTGAAGAACTTTCTCATGAGGGAGGGTTGCCTCCGATGACGCTGCCGATCTCCCGGTTAGCCTGGGTGTCCTTCTGGAAGTAGCCGCTGTGTTGATCCCACGGTCGATAGGAGCTCGGAGCGGGACCGACGTCCCCTGAGAGGTGCTTGTAGCCATCCATCGTGTCGGGGTTCTTCCCGAACCAGTCATCCGGGCCGACGCCCTGGACCATATCGTGAAAGTAGGGAGCAGCGCTCACATAGAGGTGTCCCTCAGGGACGTGGAATTCGCCCACGTCCTGGACGCCTGATCCGGGCGATCCGAACTGGACAAGATCGTCGATGACGCCATCTCCCACCTGGGTTGCGGCGATGCCGGCTGTGGTCGAGCCGTAGGAATGGGAAGCAACGGTGATATGCGCGTCACCCTTGCCGTGCTCGCGCGCCGCGTCAATGCCGTTCAGGAATCCTGCAAGGCGATCTGCGCCCTTATGTGCCTTACTCGTCGAGATTACGTCAGCGCCTTGCGGTGCGTCGTATCCGAAGAACTCGACCATCGCGACCTTTTGTCCGCGGCCTGCTGCTTCTTCTGCAGATTCGCGCATGACTGTGGCGTGAACGTCGTAATCGAGGATGGAACCATCCTTGCCGTTGCCTGCGACGCTTGTCGTCATGCCGGGAACGATGACGCCGATGTGATCGGCTTCGTCCGGATTATTCTGCGAGACGGCCGCGAGGATATTTGGTCCGCTCGGGTCAAGCTGCATCAGGTAGCGAGGAACACCGTCGGATTCCATTTTGAGAGTCTCGTCAATTTCATCTAGAGCCTTGACGCGGCCCGTAAGGCGTTTCAATTCCAGAGCAACATGGGGGTCATTACTAAAGCGGTGCTCCGCAATGTACGCGTCCAGCTCTTCCTTTGCTTGCTTCTTGAGCCGTGGCAGCATGATCCGGTTCGCCTGATTGCGCGACGTATAGTCGACGCCCTCAAGGTTGCCGATGACGTCCGGATGCTGCTCGATCATCCACTGCTTGTCCTTGTCGGAAAGGGAGTTCCACCAGGACGCAACTTCCTGCGCTGAGGCGCCGGCAGGAGGCAGCGAGGGGCGCACCTTGTTCATAGCAGAGTAGTGAACGTTATTGTCGTAGGTTCCCGCGTCCAATGCAGACATTTTCTGCGAGAGGGAATCGACGAGCTCCCGTGCCCGCTTGAGGGCCGCGTTCACCCGCTCTTGCGCGGTGTCGACCATGTACTTGACGTCGAGGATATTCTTTCCGGCCTTTTTGAGCCTCTTCACCTGCGCGGCGTCTATTGACACGTTTCCACTCGAGTCAATAGTCATATTCCAGGACTGTGCCAGCTGCTTTGCGTCGTCAGCGTTCGCGCGGACTTCGTTGATGCCCTGAGCGCCCTCTGAGGCGATCTCGGCTGAGCTGATGAGGAAGTTAACCTCTTTCTCGATAGCCATAATGCGCTTGTGCAACGCGACCTTGGCGGCCTTGACCGTTTGGCTTGAACCAACGAGGCTACCCAGTCGTTCTGCGAGGCCATCGCCAGCAGCCTGCAGCAGGCGCTGCTTATTCTCGCACTCCGTTGCATGCTTCTGCAGCGGCGCGGATTCCCATTGCTGGATGTCTGTCCAGTTCACGGCTTCACCACCGAACCCAGGGCGACCGTGCCCATCGGGGCATGCTTGCCCGGCGTGTAGGAATCATTGCTCATCGTGGCCTCCGCGTAAACGGTGAGTAGTGCTGTGGGTCATCCTACCTGACAGGTGGTCGTTTTTCAGTGCCCGACGAGGTCCCGTGAGCGTGAGGAGCCCCGGCCTCGTCGATAGAAACCTAGGCAATCACGAGGGCGATGGCCGCGAGAATACTCCACGACAGCGTGAAAAAACCGGTGTTGCGCAGCACCGTGATGAGCTCGCGACCCGAGGCCCCCGTGAGGACCGGCAGGCTCACGCCGACCGCCCACGCGGCCGCGCCCACGCCCAGCGCGCACGTCGCCAGCGGATGCAAGCCAAGCGCAGCGCCGAGCACCGCGATCATCACAACCGGAAGCCACGCGCACGCTGCAAACACCCAGCGCGACGTCCGGTCGCCCAGGCGCACGGCCGCCGTCATCTTGCCCGACTCGCGATCCGTCGGAATATCACGAATGTTATTGGCCATCAGCAGCGCCACCGACAGCATGCCCACCGCCGACGCGCTCATCCACAGCCACCACGGAGCCGACTGCACCTGCGTCCACGTCGTGCCCACGCACGCCAGCAGGCCGAAAAACACGAAGACCATGAGCTCGGACAGCCCAATGCCCATGTACGCATATGGGTGCTTGCCGCCCGTGTAGAACCACGCGGCCACGACCGCCGCCGCGCCCGCGGCGATCAGCCACCAGGTGCCAGAAATCGCGACCAGTGCGAGGCCGGCGACCCCAGCCAGCGCAAACGAACCCAACGCCGCCGCCAGGACCGTCTTCGGCTTTGCGAGGCCCCCGCCCGTCAGACGCGCAGGCCCCTTGCGATTGTCGTCCGTCCCGCGAATGCCATCCGAATAATCATTCGCGTAATTGACCCCCACCTGCAAAGCCAGCGCCACCAGGAGCGCCAGGGACGCGCGCAGCGCGCTGAAACCCCCCAGGTAATGCGCGGCCGCCGACCCCACGATCACGGGTGCGGCGGCGGCAGGGAGGGTGCGCAGGCGAGCGCCTTCAATCCAATTCGAAACGGAAGCCATGCCCACCAGTGTAGTTGGAGCGGACGCTCACCCGGGCAGCGGGTTAGCGCACCCACGCCCGTTCGGTGCCCGAGGCCTCGGCTGCGGCCTGCGCCGCCGCAGCACGATCGACCTTATCGAAACCCAGATAGGGCAGAGCGTCGACCGCCACAACCCGACGAGGAGCCTGCGCGCGCCCAATCCGAGCGGCCGCGTGCTCGCGCACCGCCGAACCGAGCTCCGCCATCTCCAACGAATCCGACGGCATCTGCTCGGGCACCACCAGCGCAGTCACCACGTGACCCCACTTCTCATCCGGCGACGCCATGATCCACGCATCCGACACGCCCTCGAACGAGCGGACCGCCCGGCGCACCGGACCCGGCGCAATCGACAGACCGCCCGAAACGATCACGTCGTCCGCGCGGCCACGTACCTCCACCGTCCCGGAAGCCCGGATAATGCCCATGTCCCCGGTGAGCAGCCAGCGGTGGCCGCCCTCGTCGAAGAAAGGACTCTCCGCATCCAGGTAACGAGTCATCAGCGTCGGGCCGTTAATCGCCAGGCGCGTGCGCCCGTCCCAGTCGACCGCGCGCACCGACGTGCCCGGCAGCGGCTTGCCGTCGTACACGCAGCCGCCCGCCGTCTCCGTCATGCCGTACGTGAGGCGCACCTTCAGGCCAGCCTCGGTCGCGCGGGCAAGCAGCTGATGATTCGTTGCCGCGCCCCCCACGAGGATCGCCGACAGGGAACGCATCGGCCCCACGACCTCCTCGCCCGCCTCGAGGCACTGTGCGAGCTGGGTGGGCACGAGCGACAGGTAGCCGGGCATCCCGTCCTGCGTGGCGCCCGCAATAGCGGGCAGGAGCGCGCGGGAATCAAAGCCCTCGGACGTATCCACGATCTGCGGATTCGTCTCCGCGACCGCCGCGCGCAGCAGAATCATCGCGCCCGCAATGTGGTGCGCCGGCAGCGCCAGGATCCAACGGCCCGGGCCGTCCAGAGCCAGCTCGGTGGCCTTCGCCGAAGCAATGAGAGCCTCAATCGACAGGCCGACGAGGCGTGGGGTGCCCGCGCTCGACCCCGACGTCGGAACGACCAGGTCAATACCGTCGAAGAAATGCGGATCCGCGTTCATCGCCTCGGCGAGGCCGGGGTAGCGGTCTGCGGGGAACGCATCCTCGGGAGTCACCGCGGAGCCGCGCAGCGTCGCCGGAGGCACATCCCCCGGTGTGCGCAGGATAACAACCGTGTGCGGCGCCGGATGATCCGGGTCCGCCTGGCGCTCCTCGTACAGCTCCACAAGCTTGTGAATCGACGCGTTCGCCAGAGCGACGGCACCGATAGACGTGCCTCCGGGCACAACAAGAAGTCGCGGCGCAGCCATGATGAGCCTCCCAAAATCGACGGCAAACGCGTATACAACCAGGATAAAGGCTTGCGTTCTCGCAGGTGGCGAAGGGAGTCGCGGCAATAATCACGTTTGTCGGTTGTTGTGTTGGATGAAAGGGCGGAATTTCGCCCCTTTCCGTGTGGTCGATAACTCAGCTGAAAATTCAACGGAATTTACCCACAAGCGCACACGAGGCTATACGATAAGAAACGATGCTCAAGAAACTATCCCTGAAAACCAGATGGGCGATCGGCGTTGTGAGCGCCCTCGTCCTCCTCGTCGTATGCGCCGGCGTCGTCTACGCTGCCAACTACTCCGGACGCGCCCTGCCCGGCACGACCATCGCCGGAACCTCCGTCGCGGGCATGACCCGCGACCAAGTCGTCTCCGCAGTGAACCAGCGTGCCGACGCCACCAACGTGACCCTCACGGTCGAAGGCAAGACCACGCAGGCCTCGCTCAACGAAGCGGGTATCACGGTCGACGCCGACGAGACCGCCGACGCCGCAATGAAGGGCTCCACGTCCTTCCCCGCGTTCGTCAGTGCGTTGTTCTCCCAGCGCAACGTCGACCCCGTCGTCACCGTCAGCGAGGAATCCATCAAGAAGCTCGCGGCCACCGCGAACTCCACCCTGACCTCGGAAATGAAGGACGCCGCGGTCGTCGTCGCGCAAGACGGTGAATCCTTCACCGCCACCCCCGCGCAAAACGGCAACGGCGTGTCCACAGACGACGTGGCCGCCGCCGTCAAGCAGGCCGGCGCCACCCTCACCTCCGTCACCCAGGACGTCAGCGTGCGCCAGATGGAGCCCTCCATCACCACCGAGAACGCCGAGGTCGCCGCCGAGAAGGCCAACGCCCTCCTCGACACGCCCATCGAAATCTCCGACGGCATCGACACCTTCACCGCCGAGCGCTCCGACAAGGTCCAGTGGGTCGAATTCCTCACCAAGGATGACGGCAGCCTGGATGCGCCCTCCATCAGCACCGTCAAGGTCGCCGACTGGGTCAACGCCCTGGCCGCCAAGACCGACGTCAAGCCCGAAAACCGCGTCGACAACGTCGACTCCCAAGGCAACGTCCTGACCGTCGCACGCGAAGGCAAGAAGGGCCTCAAGACCAACAACACCGAACAGATCACCAAGGACGTCGTCGCCGCGATGACCGACGGCAAGGCCTACGAAGGCCTGTTCCACTACGACGACGTCGAGCCCGGCTCCGAGACCAAGCAGGTCGCCGAAGGCACCGAAAATCTGGTCTACCAGGCCGCCGAAGGCGAAAAGTGGGTGGACATCAACCTGTCTGACGCCTCCGTCACCGCCTACATCGGCGGCAAGGTCGCCGGCGGCCCCTTCTACATGGTCCCCGGCGCGCCCGACACCCCGACCGTCACCGGCACCTTCCACGTCTACCTCAAGTACGACGTGCAAACCATGCGCGGTGAAAACGCCGACGGCACCAAGTACGAGACCGAAGGCGTCCCGTGGGTCACCTACTTCACCGGCTCCTACGCCATGCACGGTGCTCCCTGGCGCTCCTCCTTCGGCTGGAGCGGCTACGGCGGCTCCCACGGCTGCGTGAACATGCCCGTCGACGCCGCGAAGTTCATCTACGACTGGACCGATATGGGCGACACGGTGGTCGTGCACTACTGACAGCTGACTGCTGTGGTGCACTGGTGATCACCTGTCGCGTGGCGCCACCTGCCGCGTAGCGCCAATAATCACTGAGCATTGAGGGCGGGCCGGAACCGAGGGGTTCCGGCCCGCTTTCTGTTGTGTCTGTGGTTGTGGTTGTGGGTCGGGATGGTGTTCCGGGCGCCGTCTGATCCTGCTGTGGGGCCGGGCTGCTTTCCGTGCTCGCGGGTGGTGTCTGTGGGGCCGGGTTGCTTGATGCGCTCGTGGGCCGGGCTGCTTGGTGCGCCCGTGGGCGGCGCGGTCGGGCTGCTTGGTGTGCCCGTGGGTCGGGTTGCTTGGTGCGCCCGTGGGCGGCGGCCCGCCCGCGAGATCGCCACACGCGAGCCTGACGGCTCGGAGTGGTCGATCTCGAAGCCCGGCCAGGCCCCGCTACCGCCTACGGCCGCCGCAGCCAGGCCCTTCGGTTCCGCCGCCGCCTACGTCCGCCGCAGCCGGGCCCCGTCTCGAAGCCTGGCCAGGCCCCTCCGGCGGCGACCTTAAATATCAGCGCATACAACCTTCGTCAGCACTTCCTGTTCTATCCCCAGTGCGCGAAATAATTCGCCCTGTGTGGCTTGTTGCTTGCTTGTGCGCGAAAAAATTCGCCCTGCAGGCGCGAAAGAGGCGAAAAACGCCGTTTTTAGGAGTGCAGGGCGAACTTTTTCGCGGTTCTGTTGTGGTGTGGGGTGTGCTGGGCGAACTTTTTCGCGGAACCGCTGTAGAACGGGGGTGCTGGGAGAGTTTTGTACCGGGTTTGGCGCTAGGTGCGGTACAAAGTTCTCCCTGCTGGGGGGCGTGGTGGTGCGAGCGGTACAAAGTTCTCCCTGC
>KE150450.1:1256497-1289359 GCA_000411415.1 Actinomyces sp. HPA0247
GGGAGAGTTTTGTACCGGTTGGGCTGCTGGTGTGGGTGTGCTGGGAGAGTTTTGTACCGGAGATACTGCTGAGGCTACTCATGATGAGCGTCTGTCTGTGCCTTCACTGTCCTTGGCCTGGTCTGGTTTTGTGGACCGGGTGTTTTGAGGGTTGTTGGTTGTTATTGGTGGTGTTGTGCCCATTGGCGCGCGTATTGGTTGGGTGAGAGCCAGTCCAGCGCGCTGTGGGGGTGCTCTTCATTGTAGCGGTGGGACCAGGCGCCGATTAGTGCGCGCGCGTGGTCAAGCCCTTCGAACATGTTGTCCTCCAGGAGTTCATCACGCATCCGGTTGTGCAAGGATTCCACGAACCCGTTATGCCAGGGTTGGCCCGGCGGGATGAACGCTTGGAGCGTGTTGTGCTCGTTGGCCCAGCGCCCCATGGCGGCGGCGATGAATTCGGGCCCGTTATCGGCGCGCAGCACCTGGGGTGCCCCATGGGTTAGGGCAGCCAGGTCAAGCATTTCGATCACGTCGGCGGCTCCCATACGCCGCTCGACGCGGAAAGCCAGGTGCTGGCGCGTGAACTCATCGATGAGGTTACAGACCTTGAACACGCGTCCCCTCCAGTCCGAATCGAACTGGAAATCAATGGCCCACACCTGCCCCGGCGCGCTAGCCTTGACCAGGCGCTGGAGGCGCGGCGCAGTGCGGGGCTTGGGGGCTTTGCGCGGGCGCACGCGCAGTCCTTCGGTGCGCCACAAGCGCCGGAACGTATCACGCCCCACGACAATGCCCTCGCTCTTGGCCCGCGCCCAGGCGCGTTTATAGCCCCAGCGTCGATGCGTGGCGGCAAAATCGTTCATCCACTGGCGCACAGGCCCATGATCACGCAGCGTTTTCGCCCCGCCCGCCGCGCGGGCCCGGCAATACGCTGACCGGGACAGCCCGGCAACGCGGCATGCAAGGCGCTGAGAAAACCCCTGGCCAACCAGGTAGCTCACAGCCTCGTGCCTGCGCGCCGGGCTTAGAAGTTTCCCTCCGCCAGCTCTCGCAACGCTGCCTTCTCCAGCTCTGCTTGGCCCAGCAACTGTTTGAGGCGCGCGTTTTGCTCACGCAACTCACGCAGTTCCTTGGCCTCACTACGATTCATTGACCCATAACGCTGACGCCACCGGCACAACGTCGCCTCACTGATACCCAGCACGCGGCAGGCCTGGGCCGTACTCATGCCCTCACCTCGCAACGCTTCGGCCTTCTCCAGCTTCACGACAATCTGCTCAGGCGTGTGCTTCGAGAACTTCCTCATGGTCATCCATTCTGCCCGGCCACAAGCAGCCGGGACTACTCAGAACAACCCTCTCAAAACAAACGGTCCGAAAAACCCAGACCCCTCCATCCTTGTGGTCGCCTCTCATCAGGCGGGGAGAAATTTCGCATGCAATTCCCCTGAGTGTATTTCAAAATATGAACTCAGATCGTTGAAATTCTGCGGTTTGTGGGTCGTCGCGGGTGTGAGCCCTCAGGGAATTGCATGCGAAATTGTGGGGGGATGTCGCTCAGGGGCGCCGGAGCGATGCCGATAGTCGCGTCGATGGGCCGAACCGGTGGCGGCGTGCGTGTAGTTGCGGGTGGGCTGGTCCGGCGCTCGGCTGGTGCGGCAGATGGCGGTCGGCCAAGGCAACAGGCGGCAGGTAACAGGTGGCAGATGCGGTCGGCCAAGGCGGCGGGCAACAGTCGGCAGGCAACAGGCAACAGGCGGTAGACAGCGGTCGGCAGACGGAAGGCAGCGGTCGACTAGGGCAGCAGATGGAAGGCCGCAGGTAGCAGACAGCGGTCGGCCAAGGCAACAGGCGGCAGACAGTGGGCGGCAGATGGCGGTCGGCCAGGGCAACAGTCGGCAGGCCGCAGGTAGCAGACAGCGGTCGGCCAAGGCAACAGGCGGCAGACAGGGGCGGCAGGCAGAAGGTAGCAGACAGTAGACGGCAGACAACAGGAAGCAAGCAGCCGACGCGTCAGACCTGCCGCTGCAGCAACACCAACGCCGCACGGTGCCGACTACGCGGCTCGGGCCGCGATGTAGCCCTGCAACGCAATGACCCCGGCACCACGAGACCACGCCTCGTTGGAGCCGTCGGAGAGGGTGACGCGAATCGAGGTGGCTCGCGGGTCGCGCACTTCGCCGATGCCCTCCCGGACGGCATCGCCGCTCAGGGATGCGAGAGCGACGCCCTCGCCGCCGATGATCACGAGCTCGGGTGCTGTCAACGACGCCACCAGGCCAATGAGCCTGCCGAGAGCACGCCCCGACGCCGCCAAAATCGCCTCGACAGCGGGGTGCTTCTCAGAAGCGAGAGTGATGACGTCGCTCCACTCGAGGCGGCGGCCGACGGCGGCTGACGCGTCCCGACAGATCGCGGGGGTCGTCAGCATGGCTTCGGCGCAACCCCGGTGCCCCTGGGAGCAGATGGGGCCCAGGGGGTCCAACGGCCAGTGCCCGACGAGGCCGATGCCCGAGTCCTCGTTCTCCAGGCGCGCCCCGTTCGCGACGCACCCGTAGCCCACGCCCACGCCGACCGTGATGACCGCGAAGTTGGAGTGGCCGGTGCCCGACCCGAACCAGTGCTGAATCTGCGTGTAGGCGGACAGGTCGTTTGCGACGAAGGCAGGCAGGTGGGTCGCCTCGGATACGAGGGAAGCGAGCGGGACGTCGTGCCACTTGAGGAAGGGGGCCGACTCGACGGTGCCGTCGGCGTTCACGATGCCGCCGACAGCGATGCCGATCGCGTCGATGTGGTAGGCCGAGCGGGCACGGTGGGCCAGGTCCGCGATCGCCCGGACGACGCGGACGGGCGTGAGGGAGTCGAGGGGGACTCGGTAGGAATCGCGCGGAGTCGCCTTCAGGTCGATGACGGTGGCGTCGAGTGCGCTATCCGTCAGCTTGATGCCCAGGAAGTAGTGCGAGGAGGGGACGACGTCGAGGGGGATGGTCGGGCGACCGGAGGTGCGCTGGGTCGCTTCGGGAACCTCGGCGAGGAGGCCCGAGGCGATGAGCTCCGTCGAGATGCGTGTGAGCGTCGCGGGGGCCAGGCCGAGGCGTCGGGCCAGTTCAGCGCGGCCGAGCGGGCCGTGGATGAGGACTTCGAGCGCGACCGCAGAAGCGAGCTCGTCTTTGGGCTGCCAGGTCATGACCATTCCTTTCTGGTGAAAAAAAGATTACACGTGAATCTCAAATTTGCCTAGCGTATTGACAAGACTAATTTTGCGTGGTGAAATTACCTCCAAGCGGCCAAAGGTGGTCGCGATCACGAGAAAGATCACAGTGCAATGAAGCAGAAGCGTCTCCTCACCGTCGGTGTCACCCTTTTCGCTGCGGCCTCGATGCTCGCAGCCTGTGGCGGTAACACTGCCGACCAGTCATCGTCCTCCGACTCCGGATCCGGCTCCTCGACCGTCGAACTGACCCTGTGGGGCACGTACGGCGCGGGCTCCAACAGTGCGCAGAAGGACGCGCTGGAGAAGGAAATCATCCCCGCCTTCGAGAAGGCAAACCCCGGAATCACCATCAAGTACGTCGATATGCCCTACGACGGCCTCAAGCAGAAGCTCACGACCGGCGCCGCGGCCGGAGAGCTGCCCGACCTGATCCGTACCGACCTCGGTTGGAACGCTCAGTTCGCCAAGCTGGGCGTCCTCAAGCAGCTCGATGGAAACATGCCGAACTATGACGCGCTCGCGGCCAAGGTCTATCCGGGCCTGCTGGGCACGACTCTGTACAACGGCCACCACTACGGCCTGCCCCTGGATACGAACACGCGCGTGCTCATCTCCAACCCCGATGCCCTGTCGAAGCTCGGCGTCGACAAGGCGCCTGAGACCTTCGACGAACTCAAGGATCTCGCCACCAAGGCCAAGGACGCGGGCGGATCGGTCTACGCGTTCGCAGACGGCGACATCTCGCAGTGGAACATCATGCCGTGGATCTGGAGCGCGGGCGGCGACATTTCCGACCCCGACCAGACGAAGGCCTCGGGCTACCTGGACTCCGATAAGTCCGTGGCCGGCGTCCAGTTCCTCGTCGACCTGTACAAGGAGGGGCAGATCCCCAACGCGATCATCGGCAACGAGGGCGCGACCAAGACGCAGGACGGCATGCCGAACGGCGAGTACGCGACGATCCTCGACGGCCCGTGGATGGACCAGATCTGGGCGGGCTCCTACCCGGACTTCAAGCCCACCTACTCCAAGGTCCCCGCCGGTGAGGGCGGATCGATCTCGGTCGTCGGCGGCGAGTCCATCGTCATCACGGAGCAGACCAAGAATCTCGAGGCCTCGTACAAGTTCCTCGAGTTCACCCAGTCGCGCGAGTTCCAGCTGCCGATGAGCAAGGCCGGCCAGATGACGGTCGTCGCCGAGTACGCGGCCGAGGAGGCCGAGGCGACGCCGGGTACAAAGATCTTCTCCGAGCAGCTCAAGACCGCGAAGTCTCGCCTGTCCATCCCCGATTCCGGGAAGGTCGACGAGATCCTCAAGACCGAGCTGACCCCCGCCTTCGAAGGCAAGGTGACCGTCAAGGAAGCCCTGACGAAGGCCGCACAGCAGATTGACCCGCTCCTGAGCGCCGCCAAGTAACCTGGCGTCGCTCCTGCAACCGGGCCCGGCCCCCACGCGCGCGGGGCTGGGCCCGGGAAAGGACTCCTCATGAGCACCCCCACCGCGGACGAGGCCGTGGCGCCTCGCGCGCGTCGGCGTTCCTCCCGGAGGAACCCGGTGGCCCCCTACCTGTTCTTGGCACCGGGAATGATCCTGTTCGCCCTGTGCGTCCTGTACCCCATGGTGCGTTCGGGGCAGATGAGCTTTTACGACTGGAACATCGTGAAGGGCTCGAACTCGGACTTTGTGGGCCTGGACAATTACGTGAAGGCCTTCCATGACCCATCGTTTTGGACGGGTCTGGGTAACTCTGGGATCTACATGGTGCTGACGGTGCCCCCGCAGATCATCCTCGGCCTCGCCGTTGCGATGCTGCTGCGCTCGAAGGCGCCGCTCCAGCCCCTGTTCCGGGTGCTCTACTACCTGCCCGTGGTCACGTCCTGGGTGGTTGTGTCGCTGCTCTTCAAGTACCTGTTCGCCGACCAGGGGCTCATTAACTACATGCTGGGGACCGCCCACCTGGGCGCGGGGGACACGTCGTGGCTGTCGAACCGTTGGACGGCGATGATCGCGATCTGCGCGCTGGGGGTGTGGAAGGGCATCGGCTGGTCGATGATGATCTTCCTCGCCGCCCTCCAGGGGGTGCCCAAGGAGCTGGAGGAGGCTGCCCTCGTCGATGGGGCGAACTGGTGGCAGCGCTTCAAGGCCGTGACCGTGCCGGCGATCTGGCCGGCCACCGTCTTCGTCATCGTGATGCTGGTGATCGGCGGACTCAACGTCTTCACGTCGGTGCTGCTCATGACGAAGGGTGGGCCCAACGGCCAGACCGAGGTGCTGCTCACCTACATGTATCGTCTGGCGTTCTCCGACTTGAACTTCGGGTACGGCTCGGCGATCGCGGTCGTCCTGACGATCCTCGTGTTCATCATTTCGATTGTTCAGCTCAAGGTGTTGAACCGCGACGACGAAAGGGCGGGAGCATGAGCACGTCACGCAAAACGATGCACGCCGCCGGAACGTCGCTGCGCTTCGTCGTCCTGACGGTCGGTGCGATCGTCATGATCCTGCCCTTCGCCTACATGGTGTCGACGGCCTTCAAGCCGCAGGCCTATGTCCTGGAGACGCCCCCGAAGTTCATTCCGGACCCGGGCACGGTCGACAACTTCGTGCAGGCGTGGACGACGCAGGATTTTTCCCGCTACGCCCTGAATTCGGCGTTCGTGTCCGTGACCTCGACGGTGCTGGCCGTGTGGCTCTCCTCGATGATGGCCTACGCGTTCGCGCGATTCGATTTCCCGGGCAAGGAGTGGTTTTTCCGGGCCCTCCTCCTCGGCCTCATGATCCCCTCGATGATGCTCATCATCCCGCAGTTCGTGCTCACCAAGCAGCTGCACCTCATCGATAACCTGTGGGCCCTCGTGCTGTTCTACGTGTCGGGAAACCTGGCGCTTAACACGTTCCTGCTGCGCAGTTTCTTCGAGGGGATCCCGCGTGAGCTCGACGAGGCCATGGAGGTCGACGGTGCGAACGTGTGGACCCGCTACTGGCGCCTCGCGATGCCGCTGGCCCGGCCCGCGCTCGCGACGACCGTTATCTTCACCTTCCTGGCCACCTGGGACGAGTTCGCGTGGGCCCTCACGGTCATTTCGACGGAAACGAAACGCACTCTCCCGATCGCTATTCAGCTGTTCCACGGGCAAAACTCCACGCAGTGGGGGCTCGTGTTTGCCGCGTCCCTCATCGCGATCCTCCCCGTCATCGTTGTGTACCTGGTCTTCCAACGTCACTTCGTCGCGGGCCTGACCGCAGGAGCCGTGAAAGGATGATTCCCTTGCTCCTCCCCACCCAATCCGTCTATCTGCCCGGGCAGGCCGTCCGCGTCGAGGCCTCCCATCCCGGCGACCTCGTCGTCACCCATCTGGGCGAGGTCGTGCGCGAGGTCCCCTGCGAGCGCCCCGGCCTCGTCGATCTGGGAGAACTGAGCGTCGGCGGGTACGGCGTCGCCCAGCCGGCGACCGGCGCGTCGAGCGCTCTCCAGGTGTGCGCATCGGCGTCGGACCGACTGCGCTACGGTTTCGTCGCGTCCTTTCGTCCGGGAAAGGACGCCCGGGCCGTGGCCCGTTTCGCGCGTCGCCTGCACCTGACCGGGATTCAGTTCTACGACTGGGCGTATCGGCACGCGGACCTTCTGGGTGGGGGAGAGGAGTACCTCGACGCCCTCGATCAGCCGATTTCGCTCGCGACCGTGCGCGCCCTCATCGAGGCGCTGCGGGCGGTGGGCACGCGGTCGATTGGCTACGCGGCCGTGTATGGCGTCGGCAATGACGAATGGGAGCAGTGGGAGGATACGGCCCTGCTGGATCCAGTGGGGGAGCCGTACTCGCTCGCCGACTTCCTGCGCATCGTCGATCCCGCGCACCCGCGCTGGCTCGCCCACTTCGCGGCAGACGTTGCGGCGGCCGCGCGCGAGGTCGGCTTCGACGGCTTCCATCTCGACCAGTACGGCTACCCGAAGGCGGCCGTCCGCCCCGACGGGGAGATCGTCGACGTCGCCTCCTCCTTCGACACCCTCATCCGAGGCGTGCGCGAGGCGGTGCCCGGCGCGACCCTCGTGTTCAACAACGTCAACGACTTCCCGACCTGGTCTTCGCCGAGCGCCCCGCAGGACGCGGTCTACATCGAGCCCTGGGAACCTGTCACCACGTACGAGGCTCTGGCTCGCGTGGCGACGAGGGCCCGCCTCGTCGGGGGCGGGAAGCCGGTCGTCCTGGCGGCCTACCAGTCCATCTACGACAAGGCCGCCCGCGACGTGGGCGACGCGTCCACGCGGCTCACGATGGCGACGCTCTTCTCGCACGGCGCCACCCAGCTCCTCGCCGGAGAGGACGGCCACCTCCTCGTCGACCCGTACTACGTGCGCAACATGCCCGCCGAGGACGAGACCCTCGACATGCTCGCCAGCTGGTACGACTTCCTCGTCGAAAACGACGAGATCCTCGTGGACCCGAGCATCGTCGACGTGACGGCCTCGTACGTGGGTGCATACAACGCGGACATCGACGTGTCCTTCGACGAGGCCCCCGTGTGCTGGGAGGCCGCCCCCGGGTGCGTGTGGCGGCGCGTCACCCGTGCCGGGGACGCGTTGGTCGTCCACCTCATCAACCTGGTGGGCCAGTCCGACACGGTGTGGGACGGTCCCCACCGCCCGGCGATCGCGCTGCGAGGCGGTACGCTGCGTCTGAAACCCCTGTTCGGGCGCGTGCCGCGCGTGTCGGCAGCGGATCCCGACGCGGGCTCGACGCTCATCCCCCTGGACGTGCAAATCGTCGACGGCCAGGCCGTTGTTTCCCTCCCCGACCTCAACGTATGGCAGGTGCTCCATGTTCTTCTGTAACGATGCGCTACACCCCCACGGCAACGGCCTGGGGGCCGACGAGTGGTGGAAGGGCGCGGTCGTCTACCAGATCTATCCGCGCTCCTTCAAGGATTCGAACGGTGACGGCTTCGGCGATCTCGAGGGGATCCGCTCCAAGCTCGACTACCTGCAGGCCCTCGGCGTGGACGTCCTGTGGCTCTCTCCGATCTATGCCTCCCCGCAGGCCGACAACGGCTACGACATCGCCGACTACTACGACATCGACCCGATGTTCGGCACTCTGTCGGACTTCGACCGCCTGCTGGAGGGCGTCCACGAGCGGGGCATGCGCCTCGTCATGGACCTGGTCGTCAACCACTCCTCGGACGAGAACCCGTGGTTCGTCGAGTCGCGTTCCTCGCGGGAGAACCCGAAGCGCGACTGGTACATCTGGCGCGACCCCCGCCCCGGGTTCGTGGGCGGCGAGGCCGGAGCTGAGCCCAACAACTGGGGGTCCTTCTTCTCCGGATCGGCCTGGGCGTGGGACGAGGCCACGGGACAGTATTACCTGCACCTCTTCCACAAGAAGCAGCCCGACCTGAACTGGGAGAACCCGCAGGTTCGCGCGGCCGTCTACGAGATGATGAACTGGTGGCTCGACCGCGGCGTTGACGGTTTCCGCATGGACGTCATCAACCTGATCTCGAAGGATCCGGGTCTGCCCGACGGCGTCGTCTACCCCGGGCGCGCGTGGGGCGAGGGCTTCCCGCACTTTTCCGAGGGTCCCCACCTGCACGAATATCTCGCGCAAATGCGCCGCGAGGTCTTCGATGGCCGCAGCGGTACCATGACGGTCGGCGAGTGCCCGGGCGTGCGCCGCGACAACGTCCTGCTGTTCACGGACCCGGCGCGGCGCGAGCTCGACATGGTGTTCCAATTCGACCACGTCGACCTCGGCCTCGAAGCGGGGAAGTTCCACCCGCGCCCGCTGCGCCCCGGCGAGCTCGCCGACTGCCTGAGCGCCTGGCAGGAGGCCCAGGGCGAGGTCGGCTGGAACAGCCTCTACCTGGACAATCACGACCAGCCGCGCGCCGTCAGTCGCTTCGGTGACGAGGAGTGGCGCTACGAGTCGGCCACCGCCCTGGCGACGGCCCTGCACATGCTGCGCGGCACGCCCTACGTGTACCAGGGCGAGGAACTTGGCATGACGAACAGCGTCTTCGGTGGCATCGAGGACTACCGAGATGTCGAGGCGCTGCGCTACTACCGCGAGGCGGTGGAGGCGGGGGAGAGCCCCGAGTCGGTCCTGAAGGGGCTGGCCTTCACCGGCCGCGACAACGCGCGCACCCCGGTCCAGTGGGACGGAAGCGAGAACGCCGGCTTCACGCAGGGCACCCCGTGGATCGGCGTCACCCCCAACTATCGGGAGATCAACGCCGCCTCCCAGGTCGGCGACCCGTCTTCCGTGTACGCCTACTACCGCGCGCTCGCGGACATCCGACACGGGCTGCCCGTCATCGCGGCCGGTGCGTTCGAGCGCATCGACACTCCCTCGCCCGCGATCTTCGCCTATCGCCGCACCCTCGGCGAGGCCGTGGCAACGGTCCTCGTCAACCTCTCCTCCCAGCCCGCCTCCCTCGGCGAGGCGGCACGTGAGATCACCGGAGAGCTCCTCCTATCCAACCGCGACCTGCCCGAGGAGGACCGGGGCATCCCGGAGAGCCTCGGAGAATGGGAGGCCCGAGTCTACATTCGCTAACTCCACATGACGATTCCCCCGGGGCCGGCACCGATGGCCCCGGGGGTCTTCATAGGCCTCGTCACCGACGAAGGAGACGACGCCTCGACGCGCGCACGCAGCACGCGCGCTCGACGGAGGCCATTTGTGCTCCGTCCTCGCCCGACCCACGCGCGGGGCAGACAACGATGTCTTGAAAAGGAACACACCATGAAATCGCGAGTATTACCCGCGAAAATAGCGATCGTCGCGACGGCAGCGGCGACCGCTGCCGGAATCATCGGGATGGTGACGCCGGCGCACGCCCAGGCGCAGATCACGCGCGTCTGGACAGAAAACGCCCGATACCTGCCCAACCAGAGCGTCGATGTGACCGCCCAGGTCACCGGCGCATCACACGTCCGATTCCGCCTCATGCACCTGGGCGAACAGGTCATGGCCTCGGACGATCGGCCCGTCGACGGATACGGGCGCGCATCCTGGGAGTTCAGCGCCCCCGACCGTGACTACACCGGCTACGTCATCGAAGCCGACTCGGACAACGGCGCGCAGGGTGAGACTGCGCTGGACGTGTCCTCCGACCCGTATCGCTACCTGCGCTTCGGGTTCCTGGACTCCTATCCCCAGGGCATGAGCGGAGCGGACCAGCAGAGAGCCGTCGACGACCTCGCCCAGAAGTACCACATCAATGCCCTGCAGTTCTACGACTGGATGTACCGCCACGAGGCACCGGTTCCCTACGACGGAAACGGCGTCGCCCCTACCTGGTCCTCGTGGGGCGGGGAGGAAATGTCGCGAGACACCATTACGGGCCTCATTCATGCCGCCCAGTGGCGTTCCGTCGAGGCCTACCCGTACTCCATGAGCTACGCGGCGCTCAACGGCTACGAATCCTACGGGGTGAGCCCCGACTGGCGGCTGACCTACCGCTCGAGTGGGGCTCCCTGGTCCTTCGAAATGCTGGCGAATCGTCCGGACTCCACCCTGTGGATCATGGACCCATCCAACCCTGCGTGGCGCTCGCACATCGTCTCCCAGTACGTCCACCAGAGCGAAGACATCGGGTTCGACGGAACCCACCTCGACCAGCTCGGCGACTGGGGGCACAGCGAGGATCACCAGGGAGGCATGGCGACAACCGGAGGCGTACCGGTCGATCTGCCCAAAGCCTTCGGCACGCTCATCGATCAGACGGCTGACGCCACCGGGAAACCCGTCGGAATGAACGCGGTCGACGGCTTCGGCATGGACCACATGGCCGCAGGGGCAGCGACCTACGAGTACACGGAAATGTGGGACTCCCACGAACGCTACGAGGAAGTGCAAAACTACCTCCAGCAACAGCGCATCCTGTCAGGGAACAAGCCCGCCGTCGTCGCCGGATACGTCAACAACAAGTGGAACAACGGCCCCGGGTACGAGGCCGAAGCATCGACCGCGACGCGCACGGGCGTGCAGGTGGCCACCGATCACCGCGATTACTCAGGCACGGGATTCATCGACCACTTCGGTGAGCGTGGAGACTCCGTGACCTTCCGCGTCCACGTGGACGCCTCGCGCAACTACGGCCTCGTCCCCCGGTGGTCCAACGCCACGGGAGACATGGCGGCGCGAACCTTCTCCGTCGACGGGCGCGTCGTCTCGCGCAACGTCCTTCTTGGCCTCACGCAGGACTGGGACCACTGGAACATTGAGGGAGGCACCTGGGCGTATCTCACCCAGGGTGACCACACCGTCACGATCAGCGTCGACGAGGGCGACTACGGGTACATCAACCTCGACGAGCTGCACATCAACTCCTTCTCCACCCCCTCCGTCCAGCTCTTCGATGCGGCGCTCGCGGCCAACGGCGCCAGCCACATCGAGATGGGGCAGGGCGACCGCATGATTGCCGCCGCTTACTTCCCGGACCGCACCAAGTGGATGGACGAGGAACTGACGCAGTGGATCACCCGCTACTACGACGTCACCACCGGCTACGAGGAGCTGTTCTACGGGCCGACCCTGCGCCCCCTCGACGACTCGATCGTGGAGATCCCCGGATACAACGTGTCGCGCAACGGCCTGAAAAACACGATCTACGCCCGCGTCATGCGATCGGGCGGGATGGACGTCATCCACCTGATTAACCTGCTTGGCAACGATGAATTCTGGCGTGACCCCGGCAATTCGGTGAGCGACACGGGGTCCTTCACCGTGCGCTACCACTACGGTGACTCGCCCACGCCGGGCACCGTCTACAAGGTCACCCCGGACACCGAGCGCGGGACGCGAGCCGTCGCCCTGCCCTCGCGGCTCGGCACCGACGAGACAGGCAACTACGTCGATATCGACGTCGACAACCTCCACGCCTGGGACGTGCTCTACATGGGACAGAACACGGCCGGCAACGGCAACGTCGTGAACCAGGGGCAAAAGTGCATGGACGTTCGAGAGGGAGCATCCGCCAACGGGACGCCCATCCAGCTCTACGACTGCGCCTCGGTTCCCGCCCAGCGCGTCACCTACGACGGCAACACGCTCTCCGTCATGGGTAAGTGCGTCGACCTCGAATACCAGGGCACCGAGAACGGGACCTACACCCACCTCTGGGACTGCAACGGCGCGCCCTCCCAAACCTGGTACTACACGCCGCGCAACCAGTACTACAACCCGCACTCAGGCAAGTGCCTGACGCTGGACGGAGACCACTACACGAACGGCAACCGCCTGACGGTCTGGGATTGCCACGGCGGCGCATCCCAGAAGTGGAGCAAACCGCAGTAGCGACTCAGTAGTAGTAGGGGTAATCCTCCCAGCGGGGGGCGCGATGCTCGAGGAAGGCGTCGCGCCCCTCCTGTGCTTCGGCCGTCATGTACGCCATGCGCGTGGCCTCGCCGGCGAAGACCTGCTGACCGGCCAGCCCGTCGTCGGCCAGGTTGAAGGCGAACTTCAGCATGCGGATGGCCTGCGGGGACTTCGTCGCGATGGTTGCGGCCCACTCCAGGGCCGTCTCCTCCAGCTGCGCGTGGGGGACGGCGCGGTTGATGACGCCCCAGCGCTCAGCAGTTTCAGCGTCGTAGCGCTCGGCGAGGAAGAAAATCTCGCGCGCCCTCTTATCCCCGGCCTGGCGGGCCAGCAGCGCCGAGCCGTAGCCCGCGTCGAAGGAACCGACGTTCGCGTCCGTCTGCATGAAGGCCGCGTGCTCGATGGACGCGACCGACAGGTCCGCGACCACGTTGAGGGAGTGCCCGCCGCCAGCTGCCCAGCCGGGAACAGCGGCGATGACGACCTTCGGTATCGTGCGGATCAGGCGCTGAACTTCGAGGATATGCAGGCGTCCGGCGCGAGCGGGGTCGATCTGCTCGCGGCGCTGGGCGGTGGCCGCCTCCGGGTCCGCGCCCTCAACCTCGTAGCGGTAGCCGTCGCGGCCTCGGACCCGCTGGTCACCGCCCGAGCAGAACGAGTATCCGCCGTCGCGCGCCGACGGGCCGTTGCCCGTCAGAATCACGGCCGCGACCGAGGAGGTCTGGCGCGCATGGTCGAGCGCGCGGTACAGCTCGTCGACCGTGCCGGGGCGGAAGGCGTTGCGGATGTCGGGGCGGTCAAAGGCGATGCGCACGACCGGCATGTCGGCGCCTTCGGGGCGGCCGTCCACCTCGGGGCCGCGCGAGATGCCGCGGTGGTAGGTGATGTCGGCGAAGTCGAAACCCTCGACCTCGCGCCAACGCGTCGGATCGAAGGTGTCGGAGACGAAGGGGAGTGCACTCATGCCTCGGATTCTAATCGACGAGGCACTGGCGGTGCGGTGCGCGTGCGTGCGGGAGGGGGCTCGACGGGCCCAGCTGACGGCCCCTACTAAAGGGGTGGCCAGGCCCTCCGACGCGGTGGGCGTGTGCAACCTAACCAATCGGAACAAAGGGCAGCCTCGTGTTCGCAGATGGTGAGATAACTAGTCACTGATGCGTGTGTCGTGACATACTCTTGTATTTGCCAGGCGTTCTGCTCTGTCAGGGAGTCTGTCACTTTGGGGCGCTTACTGCACAATCGCATACAAGTTTCAGCGTGATCGAGTTGTTGCGAAGCCAAGGTTGCGCGATAATATTACCGGTAAGTAAGGAGGCTCCTCATGAATGCAGCGCCGCAACCAACGCTCATGCGCATTCCCATGCGTACACTGAGTCGCCAAGCGCGTTACGCCCTCGAGGGCGTCGACGACATATTGGTGTACAAGGTAGCGATGACGACGCGTTTCCGCGGGGTGACGCGCCGCGAGGGTCTTCTTCTGCACGGCCATGCCGGCTGGGGAGAGGCCGCGCCCTTCTGGAACTACGACGACGCTGAGTCGTCCCGTTGGCTGGCGGCCGCGCTTGAGTCTGCGCGCCGTTTCCCGCCGGTGCCTCGTCGCAAGTTTGTGCCCGTCAACGTGACGATCCCCGTCATTTCCCCCGAAGAGGCCTACGAGCGAGTGAAGGCCTCGGGTGGATGCGCGACCGCGAAGATCAAGGTCGCTGAACCCGGCGTGAGCCTGAGTCGCGACTGCGCGCGCATCGCCGCCGTCGCCGACGCCCTGCGTGAGACGGTTGGCGGGCAGGCGATGATTCGCCTCGACGCTAACGGTGCGTGGGAGGTTGACGAGGCTCGTGCCGCGATCCCCGCGATGGCTGCCGCCGCGGGCGTGGTTCCCATTGAGTATGTGGAGCAGCCTTGCCTGACCGTCGATGAGCTGGCGCAGGTGCGCCGCTCGGTGGACGTTCCCATCGCTGCGGACGAGTCGATCCGCCGAGCCGAAGACCCGCTTGAGGTGGCCCGCAAGGAAGCCGCCGACGTGGTCATCATCAAGGTGGCGCCTCTCGGTGGCGTGCGTGCAGCGCTGAAGGTGGCTCGCAAGAGCGGGCTCGGGGTCGTCGTCTCCTCGGCCCTCGAGACCTCCGTCGGCCTGTCGGTCGGTGTCGCCGCCGCCGCCGCGGTGCCCGGCGTGCCCCGGGCGGCCGGCCTGGCCACGGCCTCGCTGCTGGTGGGGGACGTGACCGAGCCCCTGATTCCCGAGCGCGGACGCCTGCCCGTGGGGCGGCGCGAACCCGACCAGGAACTCATTGACCGCACGCCGGTCGACGGTGATCTCGTCTCCCGCTGGGGTATGCGCCTGGAGGGGATGGCCGAGCATCTGGGGGCGGGGGGCCGGTAGGCTGGGCGTATGCCCTCCGTCGATACCGCCAGCGCCATCCTCGCGTCCCTGGACGCCCTGGGCCTCACGCACGTTCTGTACTGCCCCGGATCGCGCAGCGCCCCCTTCGCCTACGCGCTCGAGGCAGGCGCGTTTAGCGGCGACGCGCGCGCCGTCCTGGATGAGCGCGGCGCCGGGTTCATGGCCGTCGGCTTGGCCCGCACCGGAGCCCTGCCCGCGATCGTCGTCACCTCGGGGACAGCCGTCGCAGAGCTGGCACCCGCCGTTCTCGAGGCCTCCCACGCGCGCCTGCCGCTCCTGGTTGTGAGCGCCGACCGCCCCGGCGAGCTGCGAGGCGTCGGCGCGTCCCAGGCGACCGACCAGTCGCGGCTCTTCGGCACCCACGTGCGCGCGCAGGTGGACCTGGAACCTCAGGAGGCCTCGACGACGCTCGTCGGACACCTGACGCGCTGCGTCGCCGCCGCGTGCGGCGCACCCACGGGCACCCCCGGGCCCGTCCAGATCAACGTCGCCTTCCGCGACCCGCTCACGCCCGCTTCGCCCGCGTCCCCAGCGGCTTCCGGGGACGAGGCCGGGGCTTCCTTCGTCCCTCGCCCGACCCGGGTGCTCGCCGCCTCCCCCGTGAGCGCGCGCTGGGAGGACGTGGTCGGTCCTGCCACCGCGGGGCTGATCGTCGCGGGTGAGGGGGCTTCGCCTCGTGCCCTCGAATGGTCGCGCGCCTCGGGATTCCCGCTCCTCGCCGAACCGGCCTCGGGCGCGTGGGCTGGCGGGGGAGTGACCCCCTTCGAGCAGTCCCTCGTGTGCTCACCCCTCGGGCGCGAGGTCGACACCGTCGTCGTCACGGGCCGCCCGACGCTGTCTCGCCCCATCCACGCGCTCCTCGCGCGACCCGACGTGCGCGTTATCCTCGTCGACCCGCACGCCCCGTGGGTCGACGTCTCGGGCAACGCCTCGGTCGTGGTGGCCGACCTGGAGCCCGCGCGAGGGCCCATCGACGCCGCGCAGGTCGAGTGGGCGTCGCGCGTACGCGACGCCGCTCGCGACGCAGGTGAGCGTATCGAATCTCTGCTCGCCGCCGGTTCGGGCCGGACCATGCTCGACCTCGCTCGGGTTGTCGCCGCCTCCTCGAGCGGGCCCCTCGTGCTCGGCGCCTCGAATCCCGTGCGCGCCTTCGACCTGGCCGTGCCGACGTTGGAGGGACGCGCCGTTCACTCGAACCGCGGGCAGGCCGGCATCGACGGCACTATCGCGACCGCCGTCGGTATCGCCGTGGGCGCCGGGAGCGTCGGCGGGGCCACGGTCCCTGCGAGCGAGCGCGTCACCGCCGTCATGGGCGACCTGACGGCCTGCCACGACGCATCCTCCCTGGCCCTGGCAGCGGCCGCACGGGCACACCTCGACATCATCGTCGCCGACGACCGCGGCGGCGGAATCTTCGCCACCCTTGAACACGGGCGCGCCACCACCCCCGAGGCCTACGACCGGTGGTTCGGCGTCGCCCAGACGGTGGACTACGAGGCGCTCGCGGCCGCATACCGCCTGGCCTTCGCCCGCGTCGACAATCCCGCGCAGCTCGCCCGCGTGCTGGAGACCCCGCAGGCCGGCCCCCGCCTCGTCCATGTCCCCGTCGAGCGCGGCGCACACCTGTACGCGGCCATCCGGGACATCCTCAACTGAACGTCGTGGGAGCCCGTTCGCTGTGAGAGCAGCGGTTTTCAGGAAACTTACAGGACGCTTTCAGTGGGCCTTTGAGGAATCGACTCATACTGGTGGACAGATAACGAACTGACATCAGAGGAAACCATGAACGAGTCTCAGATTCCGGCCCCCGACGCCGACTCGTCGCGCGATGCGATCACGGCCTCGGCTCCCACCTATCTGCAGCGTGCGACGGCTCAGGACCCCTCGGCCACCCAGGAACTGCCGCCCGCGCAGGACGCCACGCGCGAGATGCCCACCCCCTCCGCCGAGGAAACCCGCGAGGGTGGCGGTACCTACTCCGCCCCCACGGGCGAACCCTACGGCGGATACGCGGCCCCGGCCTCGCCCGAGGCGGTTCCCGCTCCCACGGCTGCTGCTCCCACCGTCATCGTCACGAAGAAAGGGCCGGGCTGGGTCGCCCTCTTCTGCGCGATGCTCGTGACGATCGGCCTGACCCTCGGCGCCGTGTTCTACGCGCGCCCGGCCATGCTGCGCGCCTCCACGCCGACCAACCTCAACGGGGGAACGGTTGCGGCCGTGCCCGCGTCGAACAGCTCCGGGACGGACTGGACGGACGTCGCCTCCGCCGTATCGCCCGCCGTCGTCACGATCCAGACCCAGGGCGCTTCGTCGGGTGGTACCGGTTCGGGCGTCATCTACGACGCGCAGGGAGACATCGTCACGAACTACCACGTCATCTCCTCCGTCCTGGGCGGCGGCCAGATCCAGGTGACCCTCGCGGACGGGCGACTCTACTCCGCGTCGATCGTCGGCCACGACAAGACCACCGACCTGGCCGTCATCCGCCTGGAGAACCCGCCCACGGACCTGACTGTCGCGCGCTTTGCGACGTCGGCGAACCTCAAGGTCGGCGCCCCCGTCATGGCGATCGGCGCGCCGCTGGGCCTGTCGAACACCGTGACGACCGGCATCGTCTCGGCCCTCAACCGTCCCGTCGAGGTCTCCATGGACGAGGACAGCTCGTCGCAGAACAGCACCCAGGCGTCCTCGGACCTCGTGGTGACGAACGCAATCCAGATCGACGCCTCCATCAACCCCGGCAACTCGGGCGGCCCGCTCTTCGACGCGACCGGCGCGGTTATCGGCATTAACTCCTCGATCAAGTCACTCGCCACCTCGTCCGACGGGCAGGCCGGCTCAATCGGCCTGGGCTTCGCGATCCCCTCCGACCTGGTCGTCTCTGTTGCTGATCAGCTGATCGCCACCGGCTCGGCGTCCCACGGCATGCTCGGCGTGACCGTCAAGGCCGCGACGACGACCGTCGGCTCCGACACCTACGTCGGCGCCGAGGTTCAGGAGGTCTCCGCAGGTTCCGGTGCATCCGCTGCGGGCATTCGCTCCGGCGACGTCATCGTCAAGGTCGAAGGTCAGGAAGTGACCAGCCCCAAGCAGCTCATCGGCTACGTGCGCCGCTACAAGGCTGGCGACACCGTCGCCATGACGATCGTGCGCGACGGCGCCACGCAGGACGTGTCCGTGCGGATCCAGTGAGCTGCGTGCGTCGCGTGCGCGTTGCGTGTATGCGCGCGCTGCGGCGTGACTCGAGTATTGCGTGACCTGAGTGCCGCGCACTGACGAGGCCCGCTGTCCCTGTGAAGGGGCGGCGGGCCTTTGCGCGTGGTGGGCTTGCGAGGGTGCATATATGCAGTTTTCGGCCGCTGATGTGCCGCGCGTTGATGCGAGGTCTCCGCATCTGGGCTTGTGTCGAAGGGGATTCAACCTGATCGGGAAAATTCAACCCGTTCTGATCGGGTGGAATGTTCCCGATGGGGTGGAATGTTCCCGATCGGGTGGAGCGCTGGCGCAATCAAGCCGCTGAGGTACCCGAAGTGGGTACCGGCGTGCGTGGGGATGAGCTCTTGAAGGTCGGAAACAGTGCGCGATGCAGGATATGGCTTGCTAGCTTTCTTCGTGACCACGCTTTGGCTTGTTCCTAAGTGGTGTTACACCACTTAGCTGGGTATTACACCAGCTGGGAACCGGTGTAATGCTCCCTAACTGGTGCAATGCTCCGTCATCGGCGAATCCTTCGTGCGGGCAGACCCCCATTCAGCTGTTGAGCAGACGCATGAAAAGGGGGGGCGGCGGGCCTTTGCGTGTCGACGGGTCGTTTAGACCCCGAGGGCGTCCAGGAGCGGGCGCATCTTCGCTTCGGTCTCGGCCAGCTCGGCGTCCGGGTCGGAATCCGGCATGATGCCCGCGCCCGCGAAAAGACGCAGGCGCGTGCCCGAGGTGAGCCCGCAGCGCAGCGCGACCGCAAACTCGCCGTTGCCCGCCGTGTCCACCCAGCCCACGGGCCCCGAGTAGCGGCCGCGCTCGGTGTCCTCCAGCTCCTCAATGAGTCGCATCGCGGCGTCGCGCGGGGTGCCGCATACGGCCGCCGTCGGATGCAGGGCGGCCACCAGATCCAGTAGATGAGCGGACCCCAGGCGCGCGTGCACGTCCGTCGCCAGGTGAACGACGTTCGGCAGCGACAGGAGGAACGGCCCGTGAGTCGTCACCGAGGTACACAGACGCGTCAAGATCGAGGACACCGACTCGGAGGCCAGGTCGTGCTCGCGCAGGTCCTTCGCGCTCGACGCGAGCATCTCGCCCTCGCCGGGCTTACACGTGCCCGCCAGGACGCGCGAGGTCGCCGTGCCGTCCGAGGCCGCGATCAGCATCTCCGGGGACGCGCCGAGGAGCGAATCCACGCAGAAACGCCACGTCGACGGGTACAGGTCGCTCAGGCGCTCGAGCAGGAAACGCTCATCAAAGCCGTGCGCGCACCGCACCGTCATATCGCGCGCCATGACGGCCTTGTCGGCGGCCCCCTCGCGCAGGCGCTGCGCCATCGCCCGCACCGAGTCGCGCCACTGGCCGCGCGACATCGACCCGTGTCCAAACGTCAGAGATTCCGGCACGCGCGGGGCAGGCCTCGCCTCGGCTAGCGCCTCGTCAACGGCCGTCAGCGGATCCGGGGCGTCCCCGATGCCCGCCGTGATCGCCCAGCGGGCCTCGGCCTCGTCGATGAGAGTCAGCGCGGGCACAAACGCGACCGAACGGGCGGGGGAACGGAACGCGAAGGACGCGAACAAGACGGGGGAGGGGGCGCCGCCGGCGGGGGACGAGGCCGGGGTGGCCTCCCACGCGCGGCGCACCTCGGCGATCGCACCCGGGGCCGCGGACTCGAGCGTGAGCGCCCGTCCCAGGCCGATCATCTGGCGGCGCTCACCCAGCCAGGCGGCGCCCCCGCAGTCGGGAAGTAAGGACGTCAGTGAGCAAGTAGACCCCGGGTGCTGCGGGGGTAGGGCCAGCGCTCGAAAGGTCAGGCGCGAGCATCCGAAGTCGTTGTGCATGGGTTCCATGGTAGGAGCAGGGGCGGCACAGTGCTGGAAGACGTGCGAGTATTGACGCATGACTGAATCCCCGCGAGCGGACCTGAGCAAGGTTCCCGAAGAGATCGCCTCGATGTTCGACTCCGTCGCCTCCCGCTACGACGCGATGGATACGCTGATGACGGGCGGTTTGAACAACGTCTGGATGACCGCCCTGCGCAAGGCGGTCGCCCCGCACCCCGGCGAACGCATCCTCGACTTGGCGGCCGGAACCGGCGCGTCGTCGGCCTCCCTGGCCAAGGGCGGCGCCGAAGTCGTCGCCTGCGACCTGTCCGAAGGCATGATCGAGGTCGGCCGTGAGCGGCACCCCGAGATCGAGTTCGTACACGGCAACGCCATGGACCTGGACTTCGAGGACGGCACCTTCGATGCGGTCACCATCTCGTGGGGACTGCGCAACATCCCGGACCCGCAGCTCGCGCTGCGCGAGATGGCGCGCGTCGTGCGCCCGCGCGGCCGCCTCGTGGTGCTGGAGTTCTCCACGCCGCCCTCGCGCATTTTCCGCGGCCTGTACAACGTCTACCAGTCGACCGTCATGCCGGCGATCGCCCGCGTCGCCTCCACGAACGACGGCGCCTACGGCTACCTGGTCGAGTCGATCCGCCAGTGGCCCGCCCAGGAGGAAATCGGCCGCATGATCGCCGCCAACGGCTGGAGCGAGGTCGAGTACCGCAACCTCACCGGCGGCATCGCCTGCCTGCACCGCGCGGTCAAGCCGCTGCCGTAACTATCGTTCGATAACGACGAGGCCGGGGCCCCTTGTGTGGGGTCCCGGCCTCTCATGTTGGGCGCGGAAGGCGCAGCCGCGCCCATGGACGGGGCAGGGGCGGCGCGCACCCACCTGCGGGTGGCGCGTGTGCCCTGCCCCGGCCTCGTTGTTAGTTCTTCGGCGCGTGGCCCCGGGTCAGCGTCCCCAGGCCCAGGTAGCCGGGCAGGGGCTTGTTCATGTCCTCGTTCGCGAAGGCGACGGGCGCGCCTCCCGGCAGCGGGTTGACAACGCGGATCGCGGCTGTGAGCTTCTGTTTGGGGTCGTTCGACTTGTACTTCTCAGGCATGGGCAGGCGTGCGGTCACCCTCCCCGTCTGGCCCGGAAGGATCGAGGGCAGAGTGGACTCGATGGTCTGGCTGGCCACGATCTCATTGTTCTTATTCTCATCGACGAGGATGACCTCGAGCGGCCACGTCGCATAGAACGGGGCGACGCCCGTGTTCTTGATCTCCACGACCACGGTGGCCTTCACCTGGTTGTACGTCACCGACGTGCGGGTCGCCTGCAGCGTGTAGCCCATGGCGGCGCTCGCGGCCTTGGCGCGCGTCAGCTCGTCGCCGCTGTAACCGACCGTGAAAGCATCGTTATTGATGAGCCACGTGGCGTGCGCCTGCTGGATCGACTCGAGGGCCTTGTAATCGCGTCCCGCTTCCATGTCTGGGCAGCGTAGCGGCTCGGAGAAGGCGCATTCCTGGAAGGAGGGGTACAGCTCGCCGCCGATGGGGGAGTGCTGCCAAGCGTCACCCTCGCCCTGCTTCTTCAGCTTGGGGATGAAGTGCCAGCTGGTCCCTTCCAGGGTCGCGTAGCCGAGGGAATCATCGTAGTAACCCATGCCGTGAGCCTTCGTGGCCTCGGTGGGGTATCGGTTCTGGATGAAGGTCTCGTCGAAGGCGTCGTCCCAGGCCTCGACGAGTTGGGCGCGGAACTCGTCCGACGGCATCCAGTTGATGGCATCCGGGTTTTGATCGTTGACGTAGCCGTTGTAGGGGTAGGTGTGCTCCTCGCCCCAGAAGCCGTACAGGCCTGCGGTGATGTAGCCGATGCGCGGATCCCCGTCGTACCTGTTGCCCAGGGCCGCGACGAAGTGCAGGAACATCTGCTGGACGTTCGGGTCGTCGTAGTTGGGGGAGAAGGAGATCTCCTCGTTGTCGTAGAAGTCGTACGTGCGGCTCTTGTCCGTGCCTCCGTCGATGAGGTACTGGGGCATGCCGGATTCTTCGCCGGGGGTGTCCAGGTAGAAGCGGATGGCGGCTTGGTGGCCGCGCGACGCGATGGAATCGAGCATGGCATCGACCTTCGTGAAGTCGTAGGTGTCGCGTCCGGTGACAACGTCGTTCACGGGGAAGGGTGCCCATTCGAGCGTGTACGGCAGCGATCCTTTCGCGAGCACGGGCTTGCCGCCGGCGGCGGGCGCCCACGGCATGAAGCCCTTCATCGGGTTCGAGACCGGGGCGGGTGCTTCTTTCAGGTCGGTCCACTGGGGTGTGGCGGCCGACGAGGCCGTGGCTGGCAGGGTGGCACCCGCCAGTCCTGCGGCCGCCGCGAGAGCGATGGCGATGCGAGCAAATTTCCTCATCGCGAGGTCCTTTCAGTCTGTACTGCGGCTGGGGACATTGAGCGGCGTGGGCGCGTCGCGTGGAACCTTGCGCAGGGCAATCGCATCCGCGTGCGATCCGAGGATTCCACGGCTGACAAGTGAATCACTGTGTTGTCACTTCGCGCAAGATTGTGAAAAATTGTGTCAGTAAGTGATTGTGTGACAAGTGTATGGTGAGCTGGGCATTCGTCTGCCTGCGGGCGCGTCGCGCCGTTGCGGCGTGCGAGCGGGGCTTCCCGCGCGTGTGGAGTGGGCGATCGGCGCTCGTGTCCAACGAGGACGAGGCCGGGTCCCTCGGTGGGGTCCCGGCCTCGTTAGTGGAGTGCGTGCGCTGGCTCGTTTAGTACGGTCCGCTGTCGACGACCGCCCACGTTCCATCGTCCTGCAGCCGCAGGAAGACGACTTCGCGCTTGTTCACGGGTTCCAGTGAGTTGTCCGAGTAGTTGCGCTGGTAGTAGACGTTCCCGTACCAGCGCGTCGGGTCAGTGTTCGGCTGCTGCCCATGGTTGTTGCTGCCCGTGATGGTGACGGTCGTGTGGGCGCGGTTGGCCAGGAGTGGAAGGAATTCGCCCTGGCCGTGCTGCTGGTCGGGCGTCTTCGTGTGGCTGCTCGCTCGTTCAGGCACTTCGTACACGCTCGCGCGGATGGATGCATAGGCGTTGGATTTATCGCGCGATGCATCCCACGTGTTAAGCGTGATGACGTAGGCTCTGGCGACGGCCTCGGGATCGGTGCGGTCCACCTCGCGCGGGTCTGGCAGGAGGTCGGGGAGCCACTGGACCGACGCGGGGTGCAGGCATGTGCCGATGGGCGTGGGGGAGCCGTCCTCGCACGCAGGCGTGGTCGGTGTTGCTTCGGTCGGTGTCGGGGTGGCTGTGGAGGCTCCAGATTCTTGGGTTGGGGCCTGGTCCGAGGAGGATTGCGCGGGCGATTGTGCGGACTGTGCCTGGCTATCTGCGCTGGGTTGGCGTGACCCGCAGGCTGTACCCGTGATCGTGAGGGTAAGGACCGCTACTGAAGCGATGCCGATGAGGGTGCGTCGTGGATACCTGCGGGTATGAGTCTGTTCTTCTGAGCCCATGCATGCTCCCCTTCAGTGTGTATGTGTCGAGGTTCGTTGCGCGTGTTCTGTGTTGGATGCGTGAGTATTCTCCACCATTGCTGTTCGCCGCGGCGCTGGTCATCGTATCGGATTGTGTGAGGGTGTCGCGCGGGCTCGTCTCAGCGCATGTAACACCTGGTGCGACGAGGCCAGGGCCACCATTTACGACAGAGTTCCCTTGCGCAAATGGGTGCTATGAGCGCGGCCTGCCCGGGCCTCGTTCGTTGAAACTCCAAGGAAAAGTGCGCTCGGTCGCCGAGGTGAGGGTGACCTAGCTAGGCTTTCTTGCGGAATGAAGTGATGTGCACGCTTCATCCACCTTGCACACTCGCGCGGATGCACCCGCGCACCACATGACGGAGGAATGCCGTGGCATCCACCATGCCTAGCGACATGAGCGCTGACGTTGTCGTCGTCGGCGCAGGCCCGGGCGGGTCCTCCACCGCCTACCACCTGGCCAGAGCCGGCCTCGACGTCATCCTCCTGGAGAAAAGCCCCTTCCCGCGCGACAAAATCTGCGGCGACGGGCTCACCCCGGCCGCCGTCCACGAACTCATCGCCATGGGCGTGGACACCACCGGCTGGATGCGAAACCGCGGCCTCACCGTCATCGGCGGCGGCCACACCGTCCACATGGACTGGCCCGACCAGAAGTCCCTGCCCGGCTACGGCATGACCCGAGCCCGCATGGACCTCGACCATGCGCTCGCCCAGCGCGCCGTCGAAGCGGGCGCGCGCCTCTACGAGGGCGTCACCGTCACGGGAGCCATCCAGGATGGCTCCGGACGCGTCGTCGGCGTGAGTGCAAAGAGTGGCCGCGGCAAGAACACCACCACCACCACGGTGCGCGCCTCCATCGTCGTCGACGCCGGGGGAGTGGCAGCCCGACTGGCCACCAGCCTGGGCCTCGAAAAGAAGATGAACCGCCCCATGGGCGTGGCCGCACGCGCCTACTTCCACAGCCCCCGCGGCGACGAGGAATGGATGGAATCCCACCTCGAACTGTGGAGCGGCACCCCCGGCGCCTCCGACCTGCTGCCCGGCTACG
Source organism: Actinomyces sp. HPA0247 (assembly GCA_000411415.1). GTDB lineage: Bacteria > Actinomycetota > Actinomycetes > Actinomycetales > Actinomycetaceae > Pauljensenia. Next base: position 1,281,005 of record KE150450.1, read on the forward strand.
GCTGGATCTTCCCCATGGGTGACGGCATCGTCAACGTCGGACTGGGCTCCGTCGCCTCGCGCGCCGGCGCCACGAACCTGCCCTACCGCGAGGTCTTCAAGACCTGGACCGCGAACCTGCCCGGGGAATGGGGCTTCACCCCCGAGAACCAGATCGGTGCGCTTCGCTCCGCCGCCCTGCCCATGAGCTTCAACCGCAAGCCTCACTACACCCAGGGCCTCGTCCTCGTCGGCGACGCCGGCGGCATGGTTTCCCCCTACAACGGCGAAGGCATCGCCCCGGCCATGAAGGCCGGACGCTACGCCGCCTCGTGCATCGCCCAGGCCCTGGCCCGCTCGCACCGCGCCGGCATCGACCGTGCCATGAGCGAATACCCCCACATGCTCCGCGACGAATACGGCGGCTACTACCAGCTGGGCCGCATCTTCGTCGCGCTCATCGAAAACCCGACGATCATGCGCACCTGCACGAACGTCGGGCTGCCCATTGCGCGCCTCATGACGCTCGTCCACAAACTCCTGTCGGACGGGTACGAGAGGACCGGGGGCGACTTCGACGACCAACTCATCACAATGCTGACCAAGGTGGTGCGCCCCGCATGACCACCACCACCGATAACCGGGAGGAACGATGACGAATCCCTACGTGCCGCTGCTCATCATGTCGGCAGCTGCCCTCGTACTAGCCTTCGGAGGCCTGGGCGCCTCCGCGATCTTGGGCCCCACCAAGAAGTCCACAACCAAGGCCGACAACTACGAGTGCGGTATCCAGCCGACTAGCGCTCACCTCACCGAGGGTCGATTCCCGGTGCGCTACTACCTGGTCGCCATGACGTTCATCATCTTCGACATCGAAGTTGTGTTCATGTACCCGTGGGCCGTCAGCTTCAACCAGCTGGGCCTGTTCGGACTGGTCGTCATGATGAGCTTCCTGGTCACCCTCTGCGTCCCCTACGCCTACGAATGGCGACGCGGCGGCCTGGATTACTGAGATATAAGTAAGGAACAGACAAGTGGGACTTGAAGAATCCTTGCCCGCGGGCATCGCGCTCACCAGCGTCGAAAAGGTCCTCGGGCTCGCACGCAAGTACAGCCAGTGGCCCGTCACCATGGGTCTGGCGTGCTGCGCCATCGAAATGATGGCCGCCGGTACCCCCCGTTTCGACATGGCGCGCTTCGGCCTCGAGGTCTTCCGCGCCTCGCCGCGTCACTCCGACATGATGATCGTGTCGGGCCGCGTGTCGCACAAGATGGCCCCCATCATCCGCCGCGTCTACGACTCGATGCCCGAACCCAAGTGGGTCATCTCCATGGGCGCGTGCGCATCCTCCGGTGGCGTCTTCAACAACTACGCGATCGTCCAGGGCTGCGACCACATCGTCCCCGTCGACGTCTACCTGCCCGGATGCCCGCCCCGCCCCGAGGCGCTCATCCACGCGGTCCTCGTCCTGCGTGAGCAGATCGGCAAGGAACCCCTCGGCGTTCACCGCCGCGAGATCGCGCGTCGCGCCGAGCAGGCCGCCCTCGAGGCGACCCCCACCCACCAGATGAAGGGACTCCTCGCATGAGCGACCTTTCCACCCCCGAGGAAAACGCGCCCGCCGAGGTCGCCCCGGCCTCGTCCCAGCGCGGATTCGCCCTCCCCGAGCCCATCGCCCACCGCGAGGGCCTCTTCGGCGCGGGCACTGACTCCTCCACCTCCGGCTTCGCCGGCCTCGTGACCGATTCCTTCCTGCCCGGCGAGGCCTCCCGCCCCTACGGCGGCTGGTTCGACCAGGTCGTTGATGTCCTCGAAGAGCTCATCGTCGCCGATGGCCTGAAGGTTTCCGACGTCATCGAAAAGGTCACCATCGACCGCGGACAGCTCGGCATCTTCATCGCCCGCGAGCACATCGCGCGCGTCGCCAAGTACCTGCGCGACGACGCCGACCTGCGTTTCGAGCTGTGCCTGGGCACCAACGGCGCGCACTACCCCCTCGATAAGGGCCGCGAGCTGCACGCCATCTACCCCCTGTACTCGATCACGTACAACCGCATGATCCGCCTCGAGGTCACGTGCCCCGACGAGGACCCCCGCATCCCCTCCATCGTCTCCGTCTATCCCGGAAACGACTGGCAGGAGCGCGAAACCTGGGACCTCATCGGCATCGTCTTCACCGGGCACCCCTCGCTGACGCGCACCGCGATGCCCGATGACTGGGTCGGACACCCCCAGCGCAAGGACTACCCGCTGGGCGGCATCCCCGTCGAGTTCAAGGGCGCCGTCAACGCTTCCGCCGACGTTCGTAGGAGTGTGAACTGATGACCACCGCTTTCCACGCGCCCGCCGGCGCGACCGACCTGCCCATCGAGGACATCCCCGAGGTTCTCACCCAGGGCGGCGACTGGGACGACGTCCTGCACGAGATCGAGGCCATCACCTCCGAGCGCATCGTCGTCAACCTCGGCCCGGTCCACCCCGCGACCCACGGCGTTCTGCGCCTCATCCTCGAGCTTGACGGCGAGAAGGTCCGCGAGACCCGCATCGACACCGGCTACCTGCACACCGGCATCGAGAAGAACATGGAGTACCGCACGTGGGCTCAGGGCGTCGCATACTGCACGCGCATGGACTACGTGGCTCCCTTCTTCCAGGAAGCCGCCTACTGCCTCGGCGTCGAGAAGCTCCTCGGCATCGAAGAGGACATCCCCGAGCGCGCCTCCCTCATCCGCATCCTCATGATGGAGCTGTGCCGCATCGCCTCGCACCTGGTCGCCATCGGCTCGACCGGTAACGAAATGGGTGCCACCACGATCATGACGATCGGCTTCCGTGGCCGCGAGGAGATCCTGCGTATCTTCGAGCGCATCACCGGCCTGCGCATGAACCACGAGTACATCCGCCCCGGTGGCGTCGTGCAGGACATCGGCGAGGGCACCACGGACTACATCCGTGACCGCCTGCGCCGCTGCCGTAAGGACATCGGCGAACTCCAGGACATCCTCGTGGAGAACCCGATCTTCAAGAAGCGTCTGTGCGACGTGGCCGTCATGCCGCTGAGTGGCCTCATGGCCCTCGGCTCGACCGGCCCCGGCGTGCGCGCCGCCGGCCTGCCCCTGGACCTGCGCAAGAGCCAGCCCTACTGCGGCTACGAGAACTTCGAGTTCGATATTCCCACCCGCGACAAGTCCGACGTCTACAACCGCACGATGGTTCGCTTCGACGAGTGCTACGAGTCCATGCGCATCATCTGGCAGGTGCTCGACAGGCTGGACCAGTGCGACGGCGCGCCCACCATGGTCGCCGACCCGGAGATCGCCTGGCCCGCTCGCCTGGCGGTCGCCACGGACGGCCAGGGCAACTCGGCCGAGCACGTCCGCGAGATCATGGGGGAGTCCATGGAGTCCCTCATCCACCACTTCAAGCTCGTCACGGAGGGCTTCCACGTGCCCGCCGGCCAGGTCTACCAGACCGTCGAGCACGCGAAGGGCATCCTGGGCGTTCACCTCGTCTCCGACGGTGGCACGCGCCCGTTCCGCGCGCACTTCCGCGACCCCTCCTTCGCCAACCTGCAAGCGCTGGCCATGATGACCGAAGGCGGCCAGCTGGCCGACGTGGTCGTCGCACTGGCCGCTATCGACCCCGTTCTCGGAGGCGTTGACCGATGAGCTACACACCCGACACCCTGGCACGCCTGCAGGCGGACGCCGCGCAGATCATCGCCCGCTACCCGGACGGTCACTCGCGTTCCGCGCTGCTGCCGATGCTGCACCTGATCCAGTCCGTTGACGGCTACGTCAGCCCCGACGGCATCGACTTCATCGCCGCCACGCTGGACCTGCCTCGCGCAGAGATCAGCGCCGTCGCGACCTTCTACACGCAGTACAAGCGCCACCCCACCGGCGACTACCTGGTGGGCGTGTGCACGAACGCGCTGTGCGCCGTCATGGGCGGCGACGAGATCTGGGAAAAGGTCTCCAAGAAGGTCGGCGTCGGCAGCGATGAGACCAGCGAAGACGGAAAGATCACGCTCGAGCGCATCGAGTGCAACGCGGCGTGCGATTACGCGCCCGTCGTCATGGTCAACTGGGAATTCTTCGACAACCAGAGCCCTGAGTCGGCGCTGGCCATGATCGATGACATCCAGGCTGGTCGCGACATTCACCCGACGCGCGGTCCCGTCGTGGCCCCCACGTTCAAGGAGAACGAGCGCGTCCTGGCCGGCTTCCTGGATGGCCACGAGGACGAGGGCCCCTCTGCGGGCCGCTCCACGCTGCTGGGCCGAGAGATCGCAGCGGCGAAGGGCTGGACCGAGCCGGTCGCCGTGGAGGTCGCCGACGAGGCCGCTGACACGAAGGGAGAAGAGGCGAAGTGAGTACCGCATACGTTGCGCCCGGACCGCTGACCCCGATCCTCACCAACGGGTGGGGAGAGGATCGTTCCTGGACGCTGGACTCCTACCGGGCTCGCGGTGGCTACCAGGGCCTCGAAAAGGCCCGGACCATGGAACCCGCTGAGATCGTGCAGGTCGTGAAGGATTCCGGCCTGCGAGGCCGTGGTGGCGCAGGCTTCCCGACCGGCCTCAAGTGGTCCTTCCTGCCCCCGGCTGACGGCGGCCCCCGCTACCTCGTGGTGAATGCCGACGAGTCCGAACCGGGCACCTGCAAGGACATCCCGCTGATCATGGGCAACCCGCACGTCCTCATTGAGGGCATCGCGATCACGTCGCGTGCGATCGGCTGCGACCACGCGTTCGTCTACCTGCGCGGCGAGGTCACCCACGTGTACCGTCGTCTGCTACAGGCCGTGCGCGAGGCGACCGAGTCCGGCGTGCTCGGCGACCTGCGCATTACCGCCCACGCGGGTGCTGGCGCCTACATCTGCGGTGAGGAGACGGCCCTGCTGGACTCCCTCGAGGGTCGTCGAGGCCACCCGCGCCTCAAGCCCCCGTTCCCCGCGGTCGCCGGTCTGTACGCCCGTCCCACGGTCGTCAACAACGTCGAGACCATCTCTCAGGTTGCGGGCATCTTCCGCAACTCCCCCGAGTGGTTCGCGTCCATGGGCACCGAAAAGTCCAAGGGCCACGGCATCTTCTCCGTGTCGGGTCACGTGAACAACCCCGGCCAGTTCGAGGCCCCCTTCGGCATCACGATGCGCGAGCTCATCGAGATGGCGGGCGGCATCCGCGACGGCCACGAGCTGAAGTTCTGGACCCCCGGCGGTTCCTCCACCCCGATCTTCACCGAAGACGAGCTGGACACGCCCCTGGACTACGAGTCCGTGGGCGCTGCCGGTTCGATGCTGGGTACGCGCGCCCTGCAGGTGTTCGACGAGACGGTTTCGGTCGTTCGCGTCATCACCCGCTGGTCCGAGTTCTACCAGCACGAGTCCTGCGGTAAGTGCACGCCCTGTCGCGAAGGCACCTACTGGATGAAGCAAATCATGCTGCGTCTCGAGCGAGGCGAGGGCCGTCCCGGCGACGTCGACCTGCTCGACGAGATCGCACACAACATTGCGGGCCGTAGCTTCTGCCCGCTGGGCGACGCCGCAGCAACCCCGATCATGTCGGGCATCAAGCGCTTCCGCGACGAGTTCGAGGCCGGGCTGACCACGCCCGCCCGCGAGCTTTTCCCCTACGAGGCGTCCGCTAACTACGCGCGAGGAGGTGGCCGATGAGCGACGCACCCAACATGATCGACGTCACCATCGACGACGTTCAGGTTTCTGTCCCCCAGGGCACGCTCGTGATCCGCGCGGCCGAGCAGGCCGGCATCCGGATCCCGCGTTTCTGCGACCACCCGCTGCTGGCCCCCGTGGCCGCATGCCGCCAGTGCCTCGTGGAGGTCGGCATGCCCGACCGCAACACGGGCGAGCTGCGCTTCATGCCCAAGCCCCAGCCCTCGTGTGCGCAGACCGTCACCCCGGGCATGGTCGTCAAGACCCAGCACACCTCCGAGGTGGTGGACCGCGCCCAGCGCGGCGTCATGGAGTTCCTGCTCATCAACCACCCGCTGGACTGCCCCGTCTGCGACAAGGGCGGCGAGTGCCCCCTGCAGAACCAGGCGCTCACCGAGGGGCGCGGCAAGTCCCGCTTCACGGACGCCAAGCGCACCTTCAAGAAGCCGCTGCGCCTGACCTCCCAGATCCTGCTGGATCGTGAGCGCTGCATCCTGTGCCAGCGCTGCGTGCGCTTCGGCAAGGAAATCTCGGGCGACGTGTTCATGGACCTGCAGGGCCGAGGCGGCGGCACCGCCCCCACGGAGCACCACTACTTCATGGGCGAGCAGGTCGGCGGCTTTGACACGACCACGCTCGACTTCTTCGACCCGAAGGCCAAGGACGCCGCGACCTCGTCCCTGTCGTCGCCGTTCGGCACAGATGCGATCGTCGGTTCGCTCAACGAGGGCGAGCTCTCCGTCGCTGAGCGCGACGTCTCGGGCCGTGCCTTCGCCTCCTACTTCTCGGGCAACATCATTCAGATTTGCCCCGTCGGCGCTCTGACCGCCGCGTCCTACCGCTTCCGCGCGCGTCCCTTCGACCTCGTGTCGACGGCCGCCGTGACCGAGCACGACGCGTCGGGCTCCGCGATCCGCCAGGACGTGCGCCGCGGCGAGGTCGTGCGTCGCATGAGCGGCAACGACCCCGAGGTTAACGAAGAGTGGATCACCGATAAGGACCGCTTCGCCTTCGAATGGGACAAGGTCGATCGCCTGACCTACCCGCTCGTGCGCGAGGATGGCAAGCTGGTTCCCACCTCCTGGTCCGACGCGCTTGACCGCGTCCGTGAGGGCCTCGAGCAGGCTGGTTCGTCCGTGGGCTTCCTGCCCGGCGGCCACCTCACCTTCGAGGATGCCTGGGCCTGGTCGAAGTTCGCGCGCACCGTCGTCGGTTCCGACTCGATCGACTTCCGTTCGCGTCGCGCCAGCGAGGAAGAGCGTTCGTTCCTGGCCTCCTACGTGGCGGGCTCCGGCCTCGATGTCACGTACTCCGATCTGGAGCACGCCGGTCAGGTCCTGCTGGTCGCCCTCGAGCCCGAGGACGAGTGCGGCGCGATGTTCCTGCGCCTGCGCAAGGGCACCCGTAAGTCGGGCCTGAAGGTCGCCACGGTCGCGCCCTTCACCTCCAACGGTTCGCGCAAGATGAACGCCCAGGTCCTGCACGCCGCCCCCGGCTCCGAGCCCGGCGTTCTCGACGCGATCGCCGCTGGCGGTGCCTACGCGGATCTCGCGGATGCCCTCTCCGGTGGCATCGTCCTCGTGGGCGAGCGCGCCGCGCAGACCCCCGGCCTGCTCTCCGCCGTCGTCGCTCTGGCCGAGCGCACGGGCGCCCGCCTCGCATGGGTCCCGCGTCGCGCCGGTGACCGCGCCGCCGTCGAGGCCGGCCTCCTCCCGGGTCTGCTTCCCTTCGGCCGCGGCATCGACGAGGCCGGGGAGCAGTCCCTGGGTTGGGGCGAGCTTCCCGAGCGCGGCCTCGACGCCGAGCAGATGATCGAGGCCGCCGCCTCCGGTGAGCTTGCGGCTCTCGTCGTCGGCGGCGTCGACGTGCGTGACTTCGACGAGCCGGCCGCCGTGCGCGAAGCCCTCGACGAGGTTCCCTTCCTCGTGTCGCTCGAGGTTCGTGCCTCGGAGATCACCGAGCGCGCGGACGTCGTCCTGCCGGTGGCCCCCGCGGTCGAGAAGAACGGCACCTACATCAACTGGGAAGGCCGCCTGCGTCCCTTCGGCCAGGCCCGCTCGGCAACGTCCCTCACGGACCGCGACGTGCTCGTGCGCCTCACCGAAGAGTTCGACCTCGACCTGGGTATCACCGCCCTGGCTGACCTGTACGAGGAAGTTAACCCCCTCATGGAGTGGGATGGCGCCCCGCAGGCCTTCGCTCCGGTCTCGCCCGAGGCTCCCGTTGTCGCCGGCAAGGGCGAGGTCGTTCTGGCCTCCCACAAGCCGATGATCGACGCCGGTCGTCTCCAGGATGGCGCCCCGTGGCTGGCCGGTTCGGCCCGTCGCCCCGTCCTCCTGGCCTCGGCCGCCACGCTCGCTGCCGCGGGTATCGCCCCCGGCGCGGACGCGACGCTCGAGACCGAGCGAGGCACGATCACCCTCCCGGCCGCCATCGCGGACCTGCCCGACTCCGTCGCGTGGGTGCCCGAGTGCTCGACCGGCTCCGTTATTCACGAAAACCTCGGCGGTGTCGGCACCGTCGCGACCCTGCGCGCCACGCAGGAGGTGGCACGATGACACTCGCACCCTTCGCAGTCCCGGAATACACCGCCGCGGACTTTAGCCAGGAAACCTGGTGGCTCAGCCTCATCAAGGCCGTGTTCATCATCGTCTTCCTGATCGCCAACGTGCTCCTCGCCCTGTGGGTCGAGCGCCGAGG
>KE150451.1:0-138667 GCA_000411415.1 Actinomyces sp. HPA0247
GTGTTGTGGCGGTGTCCTACTCTCCCACAACCTGGCGGTTGCAGTACCATTGGCGCTGCCGGGCTTAGCTTCCAGGTTCGGAATGGAGGCTGGGCGTTTCCCCGGTGCTATGACCACCACAAGAATTGGTGTTCAACACTCCCCTCACCGTGTTTGGTGGGGTGTGGGTTGATCGTGGTTTGTATAGTGGTTGCGGCTGTTTCGTTGCCTGGTTTTTGTTCACCCCAACGTTGTTTGTGTGTTGGGTGTTGTTTAGTGTTGGCCCATTAGTACCAGTCGGCTCACGAGCACCTCGCGGTGCTTCCACCTCTGGCCTATCAACCCGCTAGTCTGGCGGGGGCCTCTCACCCCACAGTGGGGGCGTGGAAACCTCATCTTGAAGCAGGCTTCCCGCTTAGATGCTTTCAGCGGTTATCCCTTCCGAACGTAGCCAACCAGCCATGCACCTGGCGGTACAACTGGCACACCAGAGGTTCGTCCATCCCGGTCCTCTCGTACTAGGGACGGCCCTTCTCAAGTTTCCTGCGCGCACAGAGGATAGGGACCGAACTGTCTCACGACGTTCTGAACCCAGCTCGCGTACCGCTTTAATGGGCGAACAGCCCAACCCTTGGGACCAACTCCAGCCCCAGGATGCGACGAGCCGACATCGAGGTGCCAAACCATGCCGTCGATATGGACTCTTGGGCAAGATCAGCCTGTTATCCCCGGGGTACCTTTTATCCGTTGAGCGACCACGCACCCACGTGCCATGGCCGGATCACTAGTTCCTGCTTTCGCACCTGCTCGACCCGTCGGTCTCACAGTCAAGCTCCCTTGTACACTTGCACTCGCCACCTGATTACCAACCAGGCTGAGGGAACCTTTGAGCGCCTCCGTTACATTTTAGGAGGCAACCGCCCCAGTTAAACTACCCACCAGGCACTGTCCCCAACCCGGATCACGGGTCTAGGTTGAGGTGACCGCTTGAACCAGAATGGTATTTCAACGACGACTCCACCACCGCTGGCGCGGCAGCTTCACAGTCTCCCACCTATCCTACACAAGTCCAAGCGAACACCAATACCAAGCTATAGTAAAGGTCCCGGGGTCTTTCCGTCCTTCTGCGCGAAACGAGCATCTTTACTCGTACTGCAATTTCACCGAGTTCGCGGTTGAGACAGCGGAGAAGTCGTTACGCCATTCGTGCAGGTCGGAACTTACCCGACAAGGAATTTCGCTACCTTAGGATGGTTATAGTTACCACCGCCGTTTACTGGGGCTTAAATTCACCGCTTCACACCCACAAGGAGTGTTGACGGTTCCTCTTAACCTTCCAGCACCGGGCAGGCGTCAGTGCGTATACATCGCCTTACGGCTTCGCACGCACCTGTGTTTTTGATAAACAGTCGCTTCTCCCTATTCTCTGCGACCCCACAACCCCACACCGCGCGCAAGGCACGGGGAAGTCACGGGGTCCTCCTTATCCCGAAGTTACGGAGGAATTTTGCCGAGTTCCTTAACCACGATTCACTCGAACGCCTCGGTATACTCTACCTGACCACCTGAGTCGGTTTAGGGTACGGGCGCGTTATGCCCTCACGTCGAGGCTTTTCTCGGCAGCATAGGATCACCACAAGTCCACACACGCGTGTGTCCCTCATCAGTTCTCACCCTCCATGCCCCCCGGATTTACCTGGGCGGCGGGCCACAACCTTAAATACGCACAACCATCGGCGCACTGCAGCTACCTGTCTGCGTCACCCCTGTTAACACGCTTGCCTACAATCACCGGGGCCCCAAGACCCACACACACCAACAAACCCGAAGGCTTAGTGGCGGCGTGAGCAAATTGGTTAGCACAATGACTTCAGCATGGGCGGTCATAACGCGGTACCAGAATATCAACTGGTTGTCCATCGACTACGCCTGTCGGCCTCGCCTTAGGACCCGACTAACCCAGGGCGGATAAACCTAGCCCTGGAACCCTTAGTCAATCGGCGCTGCGGATTCTCACCGCAGATTCGTTACTCATGCCTGCATTCTCACTCCCACACAATCCACCAGAAGTTCCCTCCAGGCTTCACCTCGTGCAGGACGCTCCCCTACCCAACAACACACCAGCACTCCAGTTCCTGGCGCCAGCATTGCGTGTTGTTGCCACAGCTTCGGCGGTACGCTTGAGCCCCGCTACATTGTCGGCGCAGAACCACTTGACCAGTGAGCTATTACGCACTCTTTCAAGGATGGCTGCTTCTAAGCCAACCTCCTGGTTGTCACCGCGACTCCACATCCTTTCCCACTTAGCGTACGCTTAGGGGCCTTAGCTGATGATCTGGGCTGTTTCCCTCTCGACTACGAAGCTTATCCCCCGCAGTCTCACTGCCGCGCTACACCTAATGGCATTCGGAGTTTGGCTGACGTCAGTAACCCATAGGGCCCATCGGCCATCCAGTAGCTCTACCTCCACCAGGGACCACGCGACGCTGCACCTAAATGCATTTCGGGGAGAACCAGCTATCACGGAGTTTGATTGGCCTTTCACCCCTACCCACAGTTCATCCCCCAGGTTTTCAACCCTGGTGGGTTCGGTCCTCCACACAGTCTTACCTCTGCTTCAACCTGACCATGGGTAGATCACCCCGCTTCGGGTCTAGAACACGCGACAAACGCCATCTTTCAGACTCGCTTTCGCTACGCATACCCCACACGGGTTAAGCACGCCACGTATCACTAACTCGCAGGCTCATTCTTCAAAAGGCACGCCATCACCCCACAAGGCTCTGACGGCTTACAGGCACACGGTTTCAGGTACTATTTCACTCCCCTCCCGGGGTACTTTTCACCATTCCCTCACGGTACTATGCACTATCGGTCATCAAGTAGTATTTAGGCTTACCAAGTGGTCTTGGCAGATTCACACGAGATTTCACGAGTCCCGCGCTACTCGGGTACCACACCCACACGCCCTGCCACCGGTCCGCTTACACGACTCTCACGCTCTACGGTCAGCCATCCCAGACTGTTCAACTCCCAGCAACAACACGCGCGACCCCCCGGCAGAAGGATCCGATGTGGCCCCACAACACCAAACACGCAACGGCCGCCGCCTCTCACACGCATCTGGTTTAGCCTCCTCCGCTTTCGCTCGCCACTACTCACGGAATATCTTTTCCTGCGGGTACTGAGATGTTTCACTTCCCCGCGTTCCCCCCACCACCCTATACACGTTCAGATGATGGTAACCCAGCACAACCCAGGTTAGGTTCCCCCATTCGGACACCCTCGGATAATAACGCTCGCTCGCCAGCTCCCCGAGGCATATCGCAGGCCGCAACGTCCTTCATCAGCTCTTGATGCCAAGGCATCCACCGAATGCCCAATAAAACTAAACAAAACACAAAAAACAGTACAGAACAAATATGCTCGCAACCACTATACAAATCACAAACAACCCACCACACACACCCAGACACCCAAACCACAAACGATCCAGGCCGGGCATGCAGGCAACCACCACAACAAGCGGCGGACGCTCACACGGTGTTGAACGTGAACCCGACAGTGTGCTCATCTGCTAAAAACTTTATATGCCCAACCCACGAAACGCACCCACACCCACCACCCACATCAGGTGGCGTACACATGCAGGCACAAGAAAACAACCACACACCCACAACAGGCGCAATGATCGTCCCCCACAAAACTGGGCTCCCTAGAAAGGAGGTGATCCAGCCGCACCTTCCGGTACGGCTACCTTGTTACGACTTCGTCCCAATCGCCAATCCCACCTTCGACCACTCCCCCCGCAAAAACGGTTAGGCCATGGGCTTCGGGTGTTACCAACTTTCGTGACGTGACGGGCGGTGTGTACAAGGCCCGAGAACGTATTCACCGCAGCGTTGCTGATCTGCGATTACTAGCGACTCCACCTTCATGGGGTCGAGTTGCAGACCCCAATCCGAACTGAGACTGGCTTTAAGGGATTCGCTCCACCTCACAGTATCGCAACCCTCTGTACCAACCATTGTAGCATGCGTGAAGCCCAAGACATAAGGGGCATGATGATTTGACGTCATCCCCACCTTCCTCCGAGTTAACCCCGGCAGTCCCCCACGAGTCCCCACCATCACGTGCTGGCAACATAGGGCAAGGGTTGCGCTCGTTGCGGGACTTAACCCAACATCTCACGACACGAGCTGACGACAACCATGCACCACCTGCACACGACCAACTAAATGCCACCACATCTCTGCAGTGTCGCCGTGCATGTCAAGCCTTGGTAAGGTTCTTCGCGTTGCATCGAATTAATCCGCATGCTCCGCCGCTTGTGCGGGCCCCCGTCAATTCCTTTGAGTTTTAGCCTTGCGGCCGTACTCCCCAGGCGGGGCACTTAAAGCGTTAGCTACGGCGCAGAAACCACGGGTGGCCCCCACACCTAGTGCCCAACGTTTACAGCGTGGACTACCAGGGTATCTAATCCTGTTCGCTCCCCACGCTTTCGCTCCTCAGCGTCAGTAACGGCCCAGAGACCCGCCTTCGCCACCGGTGTTCTTCCTGATATCTGCGCATTCCACCGCTACACCAGGAGTTCCAGTCTCCCCTACCGCACTCAAGTCAGCCCGTACCCACCGCACGCCCCCAGTTAAGCCAGAGGATTTCACGGCAGACGCGACCAACCGCCTACAAGCCCTTTACGCCCAATAATTCCGGACAACGCTCGCGCCCTACGTATTACCGCGGCTGCTGGCACGTAGTTAGCCGGCGCTTCTTTACCCACTACCCTCACCACAACCCAAAGCTGCGGCTTGACCATGAGCGAAAGAGGTTTACAACCCGAAGGCCGTCATCCCTCACGCGGCGTCGCTGCATCAGGCTTTCGCCCATTGTGCAATATTCCCCACTGCTGCCTCCCGTAGGAGTCTGGGCCGTATCTCAGTCCCAATGTGACCGGTCACCCTCTCAGGCCGGCTACCCGTCAAAGCCTTGGTAGGCCATCACCCCACCAACAAGCTGATAGGCCGCGAGCCCATCCCCCACCAGAAAAAACCTTTCCACCAACCCCCATGCGAAGATCAGTGAATATCCAGTATTAGCACCCGTTTCCGGGCGTTATCCCAAAGAAGGGGGCAGGTTACTCACGTGTTACTCACCCGTTCGCCACTCATCCACCCAGCAAGCTGGGCTTCAGCGTTCGACTTGCATGTGTTAAGCACGCCGCCAGCGTTCGTCCTGAGCCAGGATCAAACTCTCCGAACAAAAACAAAAACGTTAAAGCCCAGAAAAACCAACCAACCAAACAAGGCCAGCCAGCAATCCCAACCAAAAACACTCAAAAACAAAAAACAGGCATAAAAAACAAACAAACACACTATCGAGTTCACAAACAACACCCACACACCCCAACAACCAAGCCACAAAACCCAGCCACCAAAGCAGTGAACCACCACCACAAACCCACTCACAAGCTCGCGGCGACAGGTGAATAATCTACTCACCCCCACACCCAAAGTCAAACCAAAACACCGTGACCCCCAACACACACCCCACAAACCCAACAAACACAACGAAAAGAGGGCGCCCGATTCTCATCGGGCGCCCTCTTCTACGGAAGTGTTAGCTCAGTTCGAGCACGGCGAGATTCTTGCGGCCCTTGCGAATGAGAGCCAGTCCACCCGCGAGCACGTCCTCCTCACGCAGAACGGCCTCGGGATCCTCCACCTTCACATTGTTGATGGAGGCACCACCGGAGGAGATCGTGCGACGGGCAGCTGTCTTGCCCTTCTCGAAGCCGAGAGCAACGAGAGCATCGGCCACGGTGGATTCACCGATTGTCACCGACGCGCGCGGCAGGTCGGCAGTCGCAGCTGCCAGGGTAGCCTCGTCCAGATCCCGGATGTCACCGCCACCCCAGAGGGCATCGGTCGCCGCCAGAACGCGCTGAAGCTGCTCACTGCCGTGCACAAGCTCGGTGACGGACGCAGCTAGGGCCTTCTGGGCGGCACGCTGGTGGGGACGCTCAGCAACCTCAACGGCCAGCGCCTCGATCTCCTCACGCGACTTAAACGTGAAGATCTTCAGGAAGCGCACGACATCATCGTCCGCGACCTGGAGCCAGAACTGGTAGAAGGCGTACGGGGTCATCATCTCCGGGTCGAGCCAGATGGCGCCACCCTCGGACTTACCGAACTTCGTGCCGTCCGCCTTCGTGATGATCGGGGTCGTCATGACGTGGGTGTCAACGCCCTCAACCTTACGGATCAGGTCGACACCGCCGACCATGTTGCCCCACTGGTCGTTTCCGCCGGTCTCAAGCGTGCACCCGTGGCGACGGTAGAGCTCAAGGAAGTCGTTGGCCTGGAGTACCTGGTAGGAGAACTCCGTGTAGGAGATGCCCTCATCCGATGCGATGCGACGCGCGACGATGTCCTTGTTGAGCATCGTGCCCACACGGAAGTACTTACCAATGGTGCGCAGCAGATCGATGGCGCTCATCTCCTGGGTCCAGTCCAGGTTGTTCACCATCGTCGCAGCTGCAGGTCCCTCGAAATCAAGGAAGCGAGAGATCTGCGAACGCAGGCGGTCCGCCCATCCCTTGACGACCTCGGTCGACTGGAGCTGGCGTTCGCCGCTCTGGCGCGGGTCGCCGATCTGCCCAGTCGCACCGCCCACGAGTGCGAGCGGCCGATGGCCAGCGAGCTGCAGGTGGCGCATGACGATCAGCTGCACGAGGTGGCCGTGATGAAGGGAAGGGGCAGTCGGGTCATAGCCGCAATAGAAGGTGACAGGTCCGGCGGCCAGGTGCTCACGAAGCGCCTCGAGGTCGGTGTGCTGAGCGAGCAGCCCACGCCACTGCAGTTCGTCCAGGATATCTGTCACGAAAGTTGTCCTTCCTTGCGGATTCGACGGATGAATGATGAATACCGTCTTAGTGTATCGGCTTGCGAGTAGGGGTGTTAACGAAGCGCCGAGGCCGCCCACGTGCGCGCCCCAGCGAGGCCAGCCTCGGCCTCGGCGATCTGCTCGCGTACCCGCTCGGGGGCGGTACCACCGCGGCCCAGGCGCGCACCCACGGAACCTTCGACGGTGAGCACGGAGCGCACCTCGGGGGTCAGCGAGGACGAGGCCTGGGCGAGCTCCTCGTCGGTCAGGTCGGCAAGCTCCACTCCCCTGGCCTCGGCCAGCCGCACGCACGCACCGGAAATCTCGTGCGCATCGCGGAAGGGCACCCCCTGCTTGACGAGCCACTCTGCGATGTCGGTAGCAAGCGAGAAGCCCTGGGGAGCTAGCTCCTCGAGGCGCTCCAGATGAATGGTCATCGTATCGATCATGCCGGCGACGGCAGGACAGAGAACGTCGAGAGTGTCGATCTGATCGAACACCGGCTCCTTGTCCTCCTGGAGATCACGATCGTACGCGAGCGGAATACCCTTCAGGACCGCGAGCAAGCCAGTCAGATCACCGATGAGCCGACCAGCCTTACCGCGAGCAAGCTCCGCAACGTCGGGGTTCTTCTTCTGGGGCATGATCGACGAACCCGTGGAGTACGAGTCGTCCAGCGTCACGTAGCCGAACTCCTTCGTATTCCAGATGACGATCTCCTCGCACAGACGCGAAATGTCGATACCGATCTGTGCGCACACGAAGGAAAACTCGGCAACAACATCACGCGAGGCAGTACCGTCGATCGAGTTTTCAACGGAATCGGCAAAGCCCAGAGCGGCAGCAATCCGGCGGGGATCCATTCCGAGCGTGTTACCGGCCAGGGCACCGGATCCATACGGAGAGATCGCCGCACGCTTGTCCCAGTCACGCAGACGCGCAACGTCACGCAGGAGCGGCCACACGTGCGCCATCAGATGGTGCGCGACGAGAACCGGCTGCGCATGCTGCATGTGGGTGCGCCCCGGCATGACAGCGTCTCCGGCGCGCACCGCCTGGCTGAGCAGTGCCTGCGCGATGTCCAGGACGCGACCCGCCAGGTGACGGGCCTCCTCGCGCAGGTACACGCGAATCAGCGTTGCAATCTGGTCGTTACGGGAGCGGCCAGCTCGCAGCTTGCCTCCCAGCGTGGCCCCAGCGCGCTCCATCAAGCCACGCTCCAGCGCCGTATGCACATCCTCGTCGTCAACTGATGGCACGAAGGCACCCGAAGCGACATCGGCATCAAGGCGGGCGAGAGCGTCATGCATATCCGCGCATTCCTGGTCAGTCAGCAGCCCAACACGATGCAGCTCGTCAGCATGCGCATGCGAACCGGCGATATCGACGTGCGCCAGACGGAAGTCGAAATGCGTCGACACGCTCAACGCAGCAAGCGCCTGCGAAGGGCCTCCGGAAAAACGGCCACCCCACAGGGAGACGTGTGTTTCGGACTGCGACATGAGGTTCCTCCTGGGTCGGTAACGACGACGCTTTCTCTATCGTTTAAGAATATTCGAGATGCTGGCGAGCTGCCGAAGGCCACACGACAGGGACCTCACCACGCACCTTCACCCACGTCGCGATGATGACGAAAAGCATCCAATTGCCTTCGAAGAGCAGACGAGACTCCGTGAAAGACTGGATAAACATCGCGATCATAATGACAGCGGGAATGACGTCCCACAGGTTGTCGTCGATATGAGCAACCGCTACTTTCACGACGCGGTACAGCGTCCAGACAATCGCAACGGTGATCATGGTGGCGCCGACAAAACCCGTCGTCAGAGCAGCCTCAACATAGACGTTGTGCGCCTGATTAGTCGGAGTGCCATCAGGACGGATAACGAGGGAGGCAAACGGCTCCATCTGCGTGGGCCACCCAATGAACCAACCCCAGCCACCGATCGGACGCTGCGCAACCAGTGGAGCGACGGCATGCCAGATGACGGAGCGCCCACTCATGTCGGGACTACGACCGAAAGCATCGGCGATCATATGACGACAGAAGAATGCTGCGATCGCAGTGATAACACCACAGCCAGCGAAACCGCCGACGACTCGGAGACGAAGGTGCTCCGGAACGCGACGCTGGACAACAAGACCCGCGATCACAAGCAGGCATCCAACCGTGGAGAGAGCAACCGTCGCAGACTGCGTCAGCAACAGGACACCACCGCATGCGCCGAGCCACAGACATGTCGCAAGGCGTGATCGCTTCGTCTGCATATAGCGCAGAATCAGGCACACCGCCAGCAGCAACGCGACAAACGCGAGGGGATTCCTATTACCGGGAAAACCCTGGATCGGCCCTCCCTTGAGGAGCATGCCATCGATCCAGTAGTAAGAGGCAGGGAGGAGTCCTCTCCCCCACATGATAGGAGGAGCGAGCGGACCATTCCCGAAGAAAGCAACCAGCGCCTCGAGAATGAAAGAAGAGCCGATGATCCACTGGAATGCCAGAATCAACGCACCAACGAGCTCCGTGAGCGGCAACGCAACAGCCACAGCAATCGAGACGAGGGTCAGCGACACGGACAGGACGGCGTATTGGGCACTCTGAAACGGCGCCACCGACCATAAGCACGAGAGGGCACACCACGCAACGAACAGACATGTCGTCGTCGGGAAGCGACGGAGCAACAGTGAGCGGCCCGAGATACGGAAGAGCACAACGAAGGAAACAAGCAGAATCAGCATCGGCATGAGCGAACCAATATCGCCGAAGATGCCACGAATTCCCTTACCGGCAAAGCCGGCGAAAAACATTGCAGCAACCGTGTAGCGCATCATGCGCGTGCGCAGGGCATCATCTCCGTCGCTCCCCACGGCATCGCTCACAGTGCTCGCCTCATACGTCATACACGAAACACTAAGCGAGGCGGGAGCAGCCTTCTCGCCGCTCCCGCCTCTTGAAACCCAACTGAGACATTCTCTGTGAGAACGCCCTCAACCAAGTGCTCAGTAACCCATGTTCACGCCAAAGCGCACGTCGCGAGCCGCAGCGAGCTTAGACTGAAGGCCGTAGATATCAATGAAACCGCGCGAGGAGGACTGATCGAAGGTATCGCCGGTCTCGTAGGTCGCCAGGTTGAAATCGTAGAGAGAGGACTCGGAACGGCGTCCATTCACGGTCGCGCGACCACCGTGGAGCACCATGCGGATATCACCAGAGACGTACTGCTGCGTGTGCTCAATAAACGCGTCCATCGACTTCTTCAGCGGCGAGTACCACTGTGCCTCATACACGAGCTCACCCCAGGTCTGCTCCAGCTGACGCTTGTAGCGACGCTGCATCCGCTCCAGCGTGACCGCCTCCAGCGCCTGGTGCGCCTCGATGAGCGCGACGGCACCGGGAGCCTCGTAAATCTCACGGGACTTGATACCGACCAGACGATCCTCGACCATGTCGATACGGCCGATACCCTGAGCGCCAGCGCGGCGGTTCATCTCCTGGATGGCCTCGAGCGGCGTGACCGGTCGGCCGTCAATGGCGACAGGAATCCCCTTGTCGAACGTAATGACGACCTCGTCGGGCAGCGGCGGGTAGGTCGGATCATCAGTGTAGTTGTAGACGTCCTTCGTCGGCGCATTCCACAGGTCTTCCAGGAAGCCCGTTTCGATGGCACGACCCCACACGTTCTGATCGATAGAGAACGGGTTGTGCTTCGTCGTCTCAATCGGCAGATTGTGCTTCTCGGCGTACTCAATCGCGACGTCACGCGTGAGCGCGAGGTCACGCACCGGGGAAATGCAGTCCATGTCGGGCGCCATCGAGGTAATCGAGACCTCGAAGCGGACCTGGTCGTTGCCCTTACCCGTGCAGCCGTGAGCGACCGTCGTCGCGCCAAATTCGCGCGCGGCCTTCACCAAGTGCTTGGTGATAACGGGACGCGACAGCGCCGACACGAGGGGGTACTTGCCTTCGTAGAGCGCGTTTGCCTTCAAAGCGGGCATGCAGTATTCGGTAGCAAACTCATCGCGCGCATCCGCAACGTACGCTTCGACGGCTCCACAATCGAGTGCTCGCTGGCGAATGACCTCCAGGTCCTCACCGCCCTGGCCGACATCAACGGCAACAGCGACGACCTCTCGGCCTGTCTGTTCCCCGATCCATCCGATAGCGACAGAGGTGTCCAGGCCACCTGAATACGCCAGGACGACGCGATCATTGCTCGACATGTGGGTTCCTTCCAATTGGTGGATTCGTTGCGCCAAACCGCTCGACGGTACGAGGCAGGGGCTAATTTTCGGGGAGTGCGCCAGGTTCTGCGAGGGCCAGCAGTGAGCGTTCCACCTCAGCGGCTCCTTCTTCGCTGCGGCAGATGACGAGGATCGTATCGTCGCCGGCGATCGTTCCTGCGATCTCATCACGCCTGACAGCATCGATAGATGAGGCGAGCAGATTGGCCGCTCCGACCTGCGTCCGCAGGACCAGCTGGTTCCCCACCTTCACGGAGGTGACAAGGAGAAGCTGACACCAGCGCGCGAGGCGAACGTTGGCCGCTTCAGCGTCGTGCGTCAGACCACCATCGTGATCGGGCACCGTGTAGATGAGAGCGCCTGAAGCGTCACGAATCTTCGTCGCACGCAGGTCCATCAGGTCGCGGGACAGGGTCGTCTGGGTGACGTCAATCCCGCGCTCCGCCAAGCGGGCGCGCAGGCCCTCCTGGCTGCCGATGGACTCGGCGGCCAGAAGATCTCGGATCATCTCGTGCCGTGCACTCTTCGTGCTCGGAAACGCAGGTGTTGCACTCATATGCATGATTATACACCTTCATGCATATAAATAAGCAAGCGGGTGAGGGAAGTCCCTCACCCGCTTGCCGTCAAAACTCTCAGGCACGCAGCTGGGCGGCAATCTCATCGGCCCACGCTTCGATAGCGTCCCAATCGCGGAAATCACCCTCGACGACACCAGCCAGGCGCGCGATCGAACGTTCACGCAGCGACAGCAGCGCCGGCTTGTAGCGACCAGGGAACGTACGCAGCTCACGACAATTGACGTGAGTGAGCAGCGGCCCAACACGGTTAGCGTCCTGCTCAGAATGCTTGGGCACGCCGTTCATACCGACGGAGAAAGCCCAGACCTGCTTGTCACGCAGTTGATCCTGAAAGCGCTCCATAAATTCGTGTGCCTCGGGCATCCATTGAAGGATGTAGACGGCAGAGCCGACGACCACCGCATCGTAAGGATCGACCGTGGTCACATCAGCGGGTGCAAGACGATCAACGGTAAAATCCGCCGCCTCCAAACGCTTCGCAATGGCGTCGGCGACTTCGTCCGTCGCCCCGTGCTTTGATGCTGCAGTAACAAGGATGTGCATGTACCCATGGTAAAGCGAAGACCGGTCGAATCGGTGGGCACAACGCCCCAAATGAGTGGGGTGCCACACCACCGAATCGACCGGTCGAGCGCCAGAGTTGACTAGGCGCGCAGGGACGCGCCCAATACCTTGGCAGCCTTCGCGACGACCTGCTCACGAACCTTCGACGATTCCTTCGCGGTCAGCGTGTGATCGGCTGCGCGCAGACGCAGCGCAAACGCGAGCGAACGATAGCCCTCGGGGACCTGGTCGCCTTCGTAGATATCGAAGAGCGTCACGGACTCTGCAAGCTGACCGGCGCCCTGGCGCACGATCTGCTCGACGCGTGAGGCGGGGATATCCGACGGCACGACGAGAGCGATGTCTTCCTTGGCGAGCGGGAAGGTCGAGACGCCCTTGACCTGGATAGGCTGATCACTCATCTGGGAGATGAGAGAGTCCATATCGATCTCAAAGGCGCACGAACGCGCGGGAAGGCCGAACGCTCGGCACGCGGCAGGCGACAGTTCGCCCGCAAGAGCGACGTCTACGAGGTCGCGGCCCGCACGCACGAAGACGCGCGCAACACGTCCGGGGTGGAACGGGGCAACCGCGGCCGGATCCGTTGCCGGAGCGGGCATCGGAGCACCCTTGTGCGCGGGCACCCGGTCCATCCAGGCGCGGGTGACCTCGACGCGTACGCCGAGAGCGGAGGCCACACGACGCACGTACTCCAGGGCGTCCGCCCAATCAAAGGCACGGGCGTTCGCCAGGACGCCAGCCGGAACGGCCGAACCCGTCAAGACGCCACCGATGTGCCACGGCTGAGCCGGAATACCCGCCTCGAGCGCCGCGAGCACCTCGTCGGAGGGACGCTCATCGGCACTGGGTAGGTCAGCCGGAACGGTGCCGGCGGGACGAGCAACCTTGGCGACTTCGAAGATCGCGACGTCCGCATTGGAGCGCGATACGTTGCGACCGGCGACATCGAGGAGTGTGTCGAGGACCGTGGTACGCAGCCACGGCGAATCATCCGCCATGGGGTTACGCAGGCGCAGAGCCTCGCGGCGGGGATCATCCTCGGGAATGCCCTGACGATCCCACGTATCGGACACGAACGGGTAGGACTCAACCTCGACCAGTCCCCCATCGGCCAGCGTTGAAGCAGCCAGTCGACGCGCCTTCTGCGCGGTCGTCAGACCGTGGCCAGCGGGTGCCGTCGGCATGATCACGGGGATGTTGTCGTAGCCGTCAAGGCGTGCGACTTCCTCGACGAGGTCGGCCGACAGAGTCAGGTCGGGACGCCACGAAGGGGCGGTCACGGTGAACACGCCGCCTTCCGGTCCCTCAACGACGCAGCCCACCGTGCGCAGCAGCTCGGCGATACGCTCCGGGCTGTGCGCCACACCGGTCAGGCGCTCAACCTCACCGACGGGCAGCGCGATGACAACGGCCTCGCCGCGCTGATCGATATCCGTCACGCCCTCATCGACTGTGCCACCGCCGTACTGGACCAGCAGCTCAACGGCGCGCTGCGCAGCAACTGCGGGCAGCGCCGGATCGGTGCCGCGCTCGAACCGCTTTGCGGCCTCGGAGTGCAGCTTGTGACGACGGGAGCTACGCGCGACAGACACGGCGTCAAAGTGCGCGGCTTCGAACAGGATGTCTGTCGTGTTCTCGCTGACCTCGGAGTAGGCGCCACCCATGACACCTGCGATACCGATAATGCGCGAGCCCTCACCCTCCGGCGAGTCGGTGATCAGCAGATCCTGCGGGTCGAGCTCGCGCTTTTCCTCATCCAGGGTCACCAGCGTTTCACCTGCGCGAGCACGGCGCACGACGATCGGGGCAGCAAGGTCACCGAGGTCGTAGGCGTGCATCGGCTGGCCAAGGTCCAGCATGACGTAGTTCGTGATGTCGACAGCCAAGGACAGCGAGCGCATGCCCGCAGCTTCAAGGCGCTCGACCATCCATCGAGGCGTCGGAGCATTGGGGTTGGTGCCACGAACGATGCGCGCAACGAAGCGATCCACGCCGACGCGTCCACGGATCGGGGCATCATCGGAGAAGACAACCGGGAAGCCATCGGAGTTCGCAGCCGGCGGCTCGCTCGCAATCACGCCAGGCAGGCCGGGATCACGGAACGAGGCACCCGTCGAGTGCGAGTACTCGCGGGCAATGCCGCGCATCGAGAAGCAGTAACCACGGTCCGGAGTCACGTTAATCTCCAGGACCTCTTCACCCAGCCCCAGCCACGACACGATATCCGTGCCGACCTCGGGAATCTCACGGTCCGGGAAATACTTCGGCAGCACGATGATGCCAGAGTGGTCCTCGCCCAGGCCAAGCTCACGAGCGGAGCAAATCATGCCATCCGAGACGTGGCCGTAGGTCTTACGCGCTGCGATCTGGAAATCACCGGGCAGAATCGCGCCGGGAAGGGAGACGACGACGAGGTCGTCGACGTCGAAGTTATGGGCGCCGCAGATAATGCCGCGGCTGGGCAGCTCCGACGGCTCCTTGCCAGTACCGGGGGCGTCATTGTACTGACCGACATCCACGCGGCAGTAGTTGACGACCTTGCCGTTGGAGGCGGTCTCCTCCACGCGGGTCAGGACGCGACCGACGACGAGCGGTCCGGTCACGCGTGCGGGATGAATTTCTTCCTCTTCCAGGCCAACCTTCACAAGGGCGGCAGCGAGGGCGGCGGCGTCCGTCCCTTCGACAACGTCGACGTGATCGGCCAGCCAGCTCAGCGGGACCATAGGCATGTCAGTTACCCCTTCCATTCACTCCGAACTGCTGGGAGAAGCGAACGTCTCCCTCAACGATGTCATGCATGTCGGCAATACCGTGGCGCAGCATCAGCGTGCGCTCGATGCCCATGCCGAACGCGAAGCCCGAATAGACCTCGGGATCAATACCGTTCGCGCGCAGCACGTTCGGGTTGACCATGCCGCAACCACCCCACTCGATCCAACCGGGGCCCCCCTTCTTCTGGGGGAACCACAGGTCCATTTCCGCACTGGGTTCGGTGAACGGGAAGTACGAGGGACGCAGACGCGTCTTCGCCTCGGGACCAAACATCGCCTTCGCGAAGTGGTCGAGAACACCCTTCAGGTGAGCCATAGTCAACCCCTTGTCGACGGCGAGGCCCTCAACCTGGTGGAACACCGGAGTGTGGGTCGCATCGAGTGCATCGGAGCGGAACACCTTACCGGGGCACGCCACGTAGAGCGGAACACCTCGAGACAGCATTGCGTGGGACTGGACCGGGGAGGTGTGCGTGCGCATCACCAGGTGAGCGCCGTCCTCGGTCTCGGCGCCGACGCTACGGCCGTCGATGTAGAGCGTGTCCTGCATCTGGCGCGCGGGGTGATCGATGTCGAAGTTGAGCGAGTCAAAATTGAACCACTCGTGCTCAATCTCCGGGCCTTCGGCGATATCCCAGCCCATCGCCACGAAGAAGTCCGCAACCTCTTCCATGAGGGTCTCCAGGGGGTGACGCGCACCCGCCGTACGACGCGCGGTCGGCAGCGTCACGTCGACCGACTCCTCGACCAGCATGCGGGCCTCGTGCTCGGCAGCAAGGACAGCCTTGCGCTCCTCGAGGGCCTCGGTGAGGGCCTTGCGCGCCTGTCCGAGGTTCTTTCCGGCGAGTCCGCGCTGCGCGGGCTCCAGCTTACCGATCGTACGATTCGCGGTGACGAGCGGGGCCTGATCTCCGAGAATCGCGGCTCGAACAGCCTTCAGGGCGTCCAGCGAATCCGCAGCCGCGATATCAGCAAGGCCTGCCTCGCGAACGGCGTTGACGGCTGCCTCATCAAGAGGATCAAGGTCAGGGGCATTGCCAGCCATGTCCTGCTTCCTTCTTCTTTCCATCTGGGGTCATTACTGCGCGCATCACGCGCACCGCCCACCATCCTACCCGTTCGCCTATCCTCACAGCTCACCGGATCCACGGGCGCGCTACCCTGTAAGACGTGAATGCGCTCTCGCGCCATCTATGAGCTCACTAAAGGAATCCCGTGTCTCACATAACGCAACCGGAGGAAGGCGCCACGGCCTCGTCGCCCACGCCCGCCCTGTTTTCCGCCAAACGCGTGCGGATCCAGCACATCGCGCGCGCCAAAGCCGAGGGCATCCCGCTCACAATGCTCACCGCCTACGATGCGCTCACCGCCCCGATCCTCGAGGCAGCGGGTGTCGATATGCTCCTCGTCGGCGATTCGCTGGGCAACGTGATTCTCGGCCATCGTTCAACGCTACCCGTCACTCTGGAGGACATGGAGCGCGCCACCGCAGCCGTCGCACGTTCGACCTCGCGCGCCATGATTGTCGCAGACCTGCCCTTTGGTACCTATGAGGATTCTCCCGAGCATGCCTTCGCTTCCGCCACGCGCCTGATGAAGGCAGGGGCACATGCCGTCAAGCTCGAGGGCGGTGAAAGCCGCGCACACATCATCGAGGCCCTCGTCACGGCCGGCATCCCCGTCTGCGCACACCTCGGTTACACACCCCAGTCTGAAAACACGCTGGGCGGACCGCGCATGCAAGGGCGTGGAGCTGGCGCCGATGCGCTTCGCCGCGACGCCGAGGCCGTCGAAAAGGCAGGAGCCTTTGCGGTCGTCTTCGAAATGGTGCCGGCGCGAATCGCGACCGAGCTGACCGCCAGCCTCGCCATCCCGACGATCGGCATCGGCGCAGGCCCGAACACGGACGGACAAGTGCTCGTGTGGTCCGACATGGCCGGCTACTCCGACTGGACGCCCTCGTTTGTCCGTCAGTTCGGCCAGCTCGGAGCGGCCCTGCGCGAGGCCGCGTCCGACTACGTGGAAGCCGTGCGCGAGCGCTCTTTCCCCGGCCCCGACAACTACAAGAACGACTGACGCCACCCGTTCGTAGGAGGAACACCCCATGGAAGCATCTGCACTCGCTCGTCGTGCGCCCCTCGGCACGCTGAAGCCTGGCCACGTCTCGCCCATGCGAGCCGTGCCCGAGCACATCGAGCGGCCCGAGTACATGTTCCACGACGGACCCGAGCGGGTCACGGCCTCGGATATCAAGAGCCCCGAGACCATCGCGAAGATCCGCGAGGCCGGTCGCATCGCCGCGGGCGCGATCGAAGCCGTCGGCGCCGCCATCGCACCGGGCGTCACCACGGAGGAGCTCGACCGCATCGGCCACGAATTCTTGATCGCCCACGACGCCTACCCGTCGTGCCTGGGATACATGGGCTTCCCCAAGTCCATCTGCACCTCGATCAACGAGGTCATCTGCCACGGCATCCCCGACGACCGTCCACTCGAGGACGGCGACATCATCAACATCGACATCACCGCCTACAAAGACGGCGTCCACGGCGACACGTGCGCGATGTTCGAAGTCGGTACAGTCGACGAGGAGTCCCACCTGCTGATCGAACGCACGAAGAACGCCATGATGCGTGGCATCAAGGCCGTCGGCCCGGGCCGCGAAATCAACGTGATTGGCCGCGTCATCGAAGCCTACGCGAAGCGCTTCGACTACGGCGTGGTCCGTGACTACACGGGGCACGGCGTCGGCGAAGCCTTCCACTCTGGCCTCATCGTCCCCCACTACGATGCTGCGCCTTCATACAACACCGTCATGGAGCCGGGCATGGTCTTCACCATCGAACCGATGCTGACCCTCGGCACCGTCGAATGGGAGCAGTGGGATGACGACTGGACGATCGTCACCGCTGACCGCTCCCGCACGGCCCAGTTCGAGCACACGATTGTTGTCACCGAGGATGGAGCCGAAATCCTTACCCTTCCCTGACACACGTTGGCCGAGGCCCGCTTCTGACTCTCACAGTCTGAAGCGGGCTTCGCTATTACTCGTGGTATCCCTTACAATTCACGTACGACGGGCTTCAGGGGCCCGTTGACAACAGGATTTCATTACCCGAGGAGGGGTCATGGCTCAGGTCGCATGCGGCATCGATATCGGCGGATCGGGCGTCAAGGGTGCGCTCGTCGATCTGGAAACCGGTGAATACATCGGCGAGCAGATTCGTATTCCTACCCCAGATCCCGCAACACCCGACGCTGTTGCCGCAGTGTGCCGCGAGGTCATCAACCAGCTCGACGTGAAGGTCGGCGTGCCGATCGGCGTCACCTTCCCTGCCCCCGTTTTTAACGGCGTGATCCCCTACATGGCGAACCTCGACCAGTCCTGGGTGAACGTTGATGTCGACGAGCTCATGGAGCGCTATCTCGGCCGCGCGGTCGTCGCACTCAATGACGCGGATGCCGCCGGTATCGCCGAGGTCGCCTACGGAGCCGCTAAGGGCCGCGATGGAGTCATCGTCTTCACCACTCAGGGTACCGGCATCGGCTCCGCCATCATCGTCAACGGCACCCTCCTGACCAATACCGAGCTCGGGCACTTGGAGATCGATGGTCACGACGCTGAAAAGATGGCTTCCTCCGGTCAAAAGACCCTCCAGGGCCTCAATTGGGAGCAGTGGGCACAGCGTCTCCAGCGCTACTACGGCCACGTTGAGTTCCTGCTCAACCCCGACCTGTTCGTGGTCGGCGGCGGCGTGTCTGAAAACCACGAGAAGTTCATGCCTCTCCTGGATCTGAAGACCCCGATGATTCCCGCGAAGCTCCTGAACACCGCTGGCATCGTCGGCGCCGCTTACTACGCGGCGAAGCACGGCGCCTGAGCATATAGCGCGTACACGCAGAAGGACCCCGACGCGAGTCGGGGTCCTTCTGGCATCTGTCGGCCTATACGCCGGGTTCTGTCACGCACGCCGTTGCCGAACGCGCGGTGGCGACCATCTATCTAGGACCGTCGTTACCGACGGCCTCCAGCAACCTACCCGCAGGCATCGGACGGGCCGCCCTGCCTGCTGCTCGGTCTTGCTCCGGGTGGGGTTTACCTAGCCGACGCGGTCGCCCGCGCCGCTGGTGAGCTCTTACCTCACCTTTTCACCCTTACCGACGCGTGTGCGCCGGTGGTTTGTTTTCTGTGGCACTGTCCCGCGGGTTACCCCGGGTGGCTGTTAGCCATCACCCTGCCCTGTGGAGCCCGGACGTTCCTCGAGCGTTTCCGCGCGCGGCCGCCCAGCCGACAGATCCGCATCGATCATAGCGCGCATGGCCGTGCCCCCGCGATAGGGTGGTCACCATGCTGATCTGGTTACCCCCGTCGGAGGGAAAGAACGCGCCCGCGCAAGGCCCGTCTCTCGATGTCAACGCGCTGTCCCGCCCCAGCCTTGCAACAAGCCGCCGCACCGTGTGCGAGACTCTCACTGCTCTCGGGGACGGTCCCGAAGCGGCTGCCGTCCTCAAGGTCGGCGCCAGGATCGATCTGTCCGTTAACACCGCGCTCACGTCCGCTCCCTGTGCCCCGGCCTCATCACTCTTTACCGGCGTGCTCTACGAGGCGATCGAGCAGTGCACGCCGGGCGCGTGGGCAAGCGCCGACGCGTCCCACATCTCGATTTTCTCGGGTCTCTTCGGGGTCCTCTCCCCCACTGATGTCATTCCCGACCACCGCCTCGCGATGGGCGTGTCGCTGCCCGAGCTGGGAGTTCTCTCGACCTGGTGGGCGCCGCGTCTTGACGAGGCTCTGGCCCCCGAGGCCGCCCAGCGCATCATTATCGACGGACGAAGTGGCCCCTATCGCGCAGCATGTAAGGCCCCGTGGGCACGTGTCTGGGAACTGCGCGTTGAGCGCGAAGCAAACGGCAAGCGCTCGGTGATCTCGCACGACGCGAAGCGGTGGCGCGGCGCGGTCACGGGCCTTCTCCTTGGGATGGGTGGCTACGGCGCCGAGGAAACGAAGGAGGCCGAGAAGGCCCTTGAAGAGGCCGCATACTCCCTGTCACTGAGTGATGCGAAGGGGAACGAACACCGCGTGACGGACGTTGAGTACGGCCCCGAAAAGTCGACCAAGAAGGGCGGATCGACACGCACAGTAACGTTGGTCACGCACTGAGCGGTAGGCTATTCTTTTTCCGGAACCTGCAGGGTGCAGGACCGGCCGATAAGTCGGCCATCAAGCGGAAACCATAGGCATGATCAACGAGGACTACCTGGCCAATATTCGGCCCACCCACCGTCAGCTCCAGTGGCAGAAGATGGAGATGTACGCCTTCATCCACTTCGGCATGAACACGATGACGGACCGCGAATGGGGCGAGGGCCATGAGGATCCAGCCCTGTTCAACCCGGAAAACGTCGACGTCGATCAGTGGATGCGCGCCCTCGTGAGCGCCGGGATGACCGGCGTGATTCTGACGTGCAAGCACCATGACGGCTTCTGCCTGTGGCCCTCGGCCTACACGAAGCACTCGGTCGCATCCTCGCCGTGGAAGGGCGGGCGCGGGGACCTCGTGCGCGAGGTGTCGGACGCGGCTGCGCGCCACGGCCTCAAGTTCGGCATCTACCTCTCCCCCTGGGACATGACCGAGCCGACGTACGGCCAGGGCGAGGCGTACAACGACTTCTACATCAACCAGCTCATCGAGCTGCTCACCCACTACGGCCCGGTATTTTCCGTTTGGCTGGACGGCGCGTGCGGCGAAGGTCCCAACGGCAAGGTCCAGGTCTACGACTGGCAACGCATCTACGATACGGTCCGCGCCCTGGCGCCCGAGGCCGTGATCTCCGTGTGCGGCCCGGACGTGCGCTGGTGCGGCAACGAGGCAGGATCGGTACGAGCCAACGAATGGTCGGTGGTCCCCGCTTCACTGCGCGAGGCAGAACGCACCGCAGAGAAATCACAGAAGGCCGACGACGGCGAGTTCTCCCGTCAGGTGGCCTCCGGCGATGAGGACCTCGGCTCGCGCGAGGCCTTGGCTGACTACTGCGGCCCCCTCGCCTGGTACCCCGCCGAGGTCAACACCTCGACGCGCAAGGGATGGTTCCACCACGACGCCGAAGACTCCCAGGTGCGCAGCGTCGACGAACTGTTCTCGATCTGGAAGGGCTCGGTCGGCGGCAACGCAACATTCTTGTTGAATGTTCCCCCGAACCGCCACGGCCTCCTCGCCGATGCCGACGTCGAGGTTCTCGCGCGCCTCGGTGACAAGATCGCCGACTTCCGCTCGCGCCGCATCGACGCCTCCCGCGAGGACGACAACAACGACGTCACGCTGCGCTTCGACGCACCGCGTAGCGTTGGCGCCATCGTCCTTGAGGAGGACATCGCCCAGGGGCAGCGCATCGACGAGGCCGTGGTGACCTCGTCAATGAATGGCGAGGAAAACCGAGAGATCGCTCGCGTGCACTGCGTGGGCTACCGACGCATCATCACCCTGGAGACGCCCGTGACCGCCACCCAGGTCCGGGTGACGGTCACGAAGAGCAGGCAGGGCTTTTATCTGGCGGACGCCTACGCGGTTCGCGCCTAGGCATCAGCGCGGCGTGTTCGCAGCGGTCCGTACGACGATCTGAGAGGTGTCTTCGGTCAGGTAGAGCTCGTCAGCGGGCGTCAGGCGGATACGCTCGAGTTCCATCGGGCTCAGGTCAGCGGCGACGCCAATGCCGTAGCCGTCTCGTACCTCGATAACCGCGAGAGCACCGTTACGTCGGCGCGCATCCTCGTACTCCTCGACGAGGTCCGCGGGCAGGCGGTCGGCAAGCTCGCGTCGGGCGGCGATGACGCGGCGCAGTTCGTCGTCTGCATCGGCGACATCAGCCTCGAACTGAGCCTTCAGCGCCTCGATGTCGGCGGCAATGGCCTGAGCCTCGGCCTTCATCTTGTCCTGTACGGCCCGAGCAGCCTCGACACGTTCCTCGGCCTCCACCTGATCATCCTCGAGTTTGGCGAGGCGACGATCCATTTGAGCGATCTCATGCTCCATCAGCGAGATATCGCGCAGGGGCACCTGGTTGTTGTCGATACGTGCCTGCTGGCGCTTGCGGCGCTCAGAGACTTTCGCGATCTCCTCTTCGATGCGCGTCACCTCGCGGGTGGTGTCCGCGATGACCGCGTTCTGGCTGATGGCGGCCCGCTGCAGGTCGGCGACGCGACCGGCGAACTCGCGAACCGTCGCGTGCGCGGGGTGAGAATCGCGCTTGTGGCGCAGCGCCGACTCCTTCTGGTCGAGCTTCTGGAGCTCGAGGAGCTCGAGCTGGTCGGTGTGCGATGCTTTCACGCTAGTTCTCCCTGGGTGACTCGGTGACTGGTCCATGGCTCGGTGACAATCGTAGAGACTTCCACGCGAAGTTCCACATCGGCGGCGCTGGCGGCCTCGCGAAGCTTGCGTGCGAGGACGGGCAGCCACGGTGACTCCGTCGCCCAGTGCGATCCGCACAGCAACGCGGGGGCACCGCCCTCCAAGTGCTCTGATGCCGGGTGGTGACGAAGATCCGCCGTGAGGTAGACGTCTACTCCAGCAGCCCGGGCGCTCTCAAGCGCGCTATCGCCTGCACCGCCCAGCACGGCCACGCGACGCACCGGAGCCGCCTCGTCTCCACCGACGAACAGGCCGGAGGGACCTGCGGGCAGCACGGATGCGACATGGTCGGCGAAGGCGCCAAGCGTCATCTCCGCAACGCTGCCGACGCGTCCCAGGCCGATCTCGCGTCCCTCGGCGTCAGTGCCACGTGGCTCCAACGGGACGGTATCGCGCAGACCGATGAGATCGGCGAGCGCCGTCGCGACACCGTCACAGGCCACGTCAGCGTTGGTATGCGCATTGAACAGGGCGATACCAGAGCGAATGAGAGCCGTGACGACAGCGCCCTTCGGGTCGGTCACAGGCAGGAAGGAGGCGCCGCGCAGGAGCAACGGGTGGTGGGTGATCACCATGTCGTAGGAGTTCCCATCGCCGCTTGGACCAGCCACGGCCTGGTCGGCGATGGCAGCGGTGGGATCGAGGGCCAGGAGGATCGAACGCACGGGCGCGTCCGGGTCTCCGACGATGAGCCCGACGCTATCCCACGACTGGGCCGTCGCCGCCGGATACCAGGATTCCATGAGGGCCATGACGTCGCGGACGGTCCAGGTGGTGGCGGGTGCACCGACCGGGATATAGGGGGTGCTGAAATGAGACGAAGACTGCATGCGCCAAGCATACCGGACCCCCATCTAGCAAGGGACCCTGCCCGCGACTATGATCACAACGTGCAGATTTTGAATCTCCTCGACCAGGGGCTGGTCGATTACACGCAGGTTGATGCGCTTCAGCGCTCCCTGCACGAGGAAGTCCTCGCCGGCGGCGAGGACACGCTCATCGTTTCTCAATTCACCCCGACGTGGACGGCCGGTCGTCACACGAAGCCGCAGGATATTCCCTCGACGACGATCCCCATCATCCGCACGGACCGCGCGGGATCGGCCACATGGCACGGCCCCGGACAGGTCGTCGTCTACCCCGTTGTTCGGCTGCGCGAGCCCGTCGATCTCGTCCAGTGGATCCGCGCCGTCGAGGCCTCGGTCATCGACACCGTGCGCGAGGTCTGGGACCTACCGGTGCACCGCGTCGAGGGACGCGCGGGCGTGTGGCTCACCGAAGAGGGACGCCGCGACCGCAAGATCTGCGCGATTGGTTTGAAGGTCGCGCGTGGAGCGACGCTGCACGGCATCGCCCTCAACGTCGACATCGACCCTGCACATGCTTTCGAAGGCATCATCCCGTGCGGCCTCACCGACGCTGACGTGACCTCCCTGTCGTGGGAGGGCGTCCACACGACGGTGGCCGACGCCGCCGCCGAACTTCTCCCGCGCATGGTGGAGCACATCTCCCCGTGCCTGGCGACCACTCCCACTTCCGTTTCCTATACGACGAGGTCAACGCTATGAGTACCCTGCCCGATCCCGAAGGACGCAAGCTCCTGCGCATCGAGGTGCGTAACTCGCAAACTCCGATCGAAAAGAAGCCCGAGTGGATTCGCACGACCGCCAAGGCCGGCGAGAACTACCAGGACATGCGTTCGCTGTCACACGCCAAGGGGCTGCACACGGTGTGCGCAGAGGCCGGCTGCCCCAACATCTACGAATGCTGGCAGGACCGCGAGGCGACGTTCCTCCTCGGCGGTGCCCTGTGCACGCGTCGCTGCGACTTTTGCGACATCGCGACGGGTCGCCCCACCGAGTACGACAAGGATGAGCCGCGCCGTATTGCTGAGTCCGTGCGCGACCTCGACCTGCGCTACGTGACGATCACGGGCGTCACCCGCGACGATCTGCCCGACGGCGCTGCATGGCTCTACGCCGAAACGTGCCGTCTCATCCACGAGCTCAACCCGGGGACGGGCGTGGAACTCCTCGTCGATGACTTCCGCGGACAGGCCGAGTCGATTGACATGGTGATCGAGGCCGGCCCGCAGGTCTTCGCGCACAACCTGGAAACGGTGCCGCGCATCTTCAAGAAGATCCGCCCCGCCTTCAACTACGATCGCTCCCTCGCGATGATCAAGCGCGCCCACGACGGCGGCATGGTCACCAAGTCGAACCTGATTCTGGGCATGGGCGAGACACGCGAGGAGATCAGCGCGGCTATGCGCGACCTGCACGAGTCGGGCTGCGACCTGCTGACCCTCACGCAGTACCTGCGTCCCTCTCCCCTGCACCACCCGATCGACCGCTGGGTCCACCCCGAGGAGTTCGTCGAGCTGGCAGCGGAAGCCGAGGAGCTGGGCTTCGCGGGCGTCATGGCCGGCCCCCTCGTGCGCTCCTCCTACCGTGCGGGCCTGCTGTGGGCCAAGGGCATGCGCGCCCGCGGCTTCGAGATCCCCGAGCAGCTGCGCCACATCGCCAACTCCGGGTCGACGCTGCAGGAGGCCGGTTCGGTCCTGGCGCGCCTCAAGGAGCGCTCGGAGCGTCACGCGGCGATGGCCGCCGCGAAGGCCGCCTCGGCCTCGTGACCCCGGATTATTCTCCCGCGCGGGCGCTCCTGGCCTCCGCGCGTCGGCACCCCGACCGCCGCTCCTTGGTCGACGCCGTGACGGGCGAGGAGTGGAGCGTGGGCGAGGCAGCAGCAACAGTTGCTCGCCTCGCCGCCGCTTTCGACTCGGCTGGTATCGGCGAGGGGACACGCATCGCGGTCATCGGCGCGAACTCGCCGTGGCACTACATTGTCCATGTGGCGGCCTCGTGGCTGGGTGCGGTGACGGTTCCGCTGTCGCCACGCATGCCCTCCTCGGCGCTCGCTTCGATGTGCGCGCAGGTGGGCGTCTCGTGGGTGTTCCTTGACGAGGCCTCCCGCACTCACGCTCGCGCGCTGTCCGACGCGGGCGCGCAGGTCGCGTCGTTTGCGGATCTGTCGGCGTGGGCGGATCGCGCTACCCCCATCGGGCACGCTCCCGCACGCTGCGGGACCGAGCTCGCCGCCATCTTGTTTACCTCGGGGTCCACGGGCACTCCACGCCCTGTCGAGCTCACCCACGAGGTCATGTGGTGGGGATCGACGAACTTCCGGGAGGGTTTCGACTATGCGCCGACGTCATCGGTGGTTGGCGTGTGCGCGCCTGCCAGCCACATCGGCGGATTTAACGGAACCTCGATGGACGTGTGGACGCACGGCGGCACGCTGGTCACGCTCGGCTTCCCAGGTTCTTTCGATGCTCGCGGCGTCATTGACGCGATCGAGCGCTACGGGATCACCATGATGTTTGCCGTGCCCGCGATTGTCCGCGCTATCCTCGACGAGCACGAGCGCGGCGGCGGTGACCTGTCGCCGTGGGTGCGTCCCCTCATCGGCGGCGACGCGATGACGGCGGACCTCGCGGACGCGATGCGTACAGCCGGCCTGTCCCCCATCCACGTGTGGGGCATGACCGAGACCTCCGGCGCGGGAACTGTCGCCACCCCAGATTCTGGCGCGCCCGCCGGATCGCTCGGGGTTCCCTTCCCCTACGTAGACCTGCGCGTCATGACCAGCGACGAGCGCGAAGCCGGGGTCGGCGAGCTGGGTGAAATCTGGGTGCGAGGCCCCGGCGTCGTGAGCGGCGAGGAGTGGCTGCATACGGGCGATCTTGCAACGAAAGACGAGGACGGCTGGCTGCACATGGTGGGACGCGCCCACCGCATGATCAACACGGCTGGAGAGCTCGTCGCTCCCCCGACGGTCGAGCGGGCTCTACGCTCGCTGGACGTGGTCTCGGATGCGCTTGTCGTGGGGCTGCCGGATGAGCGCTGGGGGCAGATCGTCGCGGCGCTTGTCGTCGCCTCTCCCGAGGGCCGCGCCCAGGCCTCGTCGATGAGCATCGAAGCACTCTCCGAGGCCCTCACCGATGCCCTCGCACCCTGGGAGAAGGTTCGTCGCGTGCTGGTCGTGGACTCGCTGCCGACGACGACCACGGGCAAGCCGGATCCGGTCGCGGCGGCCCGCCTATTCGACTCGTAAGAACGGCGGCTTAGGTGCGCCTGACCTCACAATGCACGCGCACCATAATTATGTAAGATTAGCCTTGCTTAATTGAAGGAGAGTCTTATGTCCCGCCACCGCATTGTCATCATCGGTTCCGGTTTCGCAGGCCTGAGCGCCGCTCGTCGACTCAAGAACGCCGACGCCGACATCACCATCTTGGCCCGCACCTCGCACCACCTCTTCCAGCCGCTGCTGTACCAGGTGGCCACGGGCATCCTCTCCGAGGGCGACATCGCCCCCACCACGCGCGAAATTCTGCGCGGCCAGAAGAACGTCACCGTCCTGCAGGCCCTCGTCGAGGAAATCGACGTCGAGGCGCGCGTCGTCAAGTGGCGCAACCACAACAAGTACGAGCAGACCGAATACGACACGCTGATCGTGGCGGCGGGCGCGGGCCAGTCCTACTTCGGCAACGATCACTTCGCGGTCTTCGCCCCCGGCATGAAGACCATCGACGACGCCCTCGAGCTGCGCGCGCGCATTTTCGGCGCGTTTGAGCTGGCCGAGATTGAGACCGACCCGACTGCGGTCGACAAGCTCCTGGCCTTCGTCGTCGTGGGCGCGGGCCCAACCGGCGTCGAGATGGCTGGACAGATCCGCGAGCTCGCCTCTCACACACTCAAGGGCGAGTTCCGCAACATCGACCCGACCAAGGCGCGCGTCATCCTGGTGGACGGCGCGGAGCATCCTCTCCCCCCGTTCGGCGAGGAACTCGGCCTCAAGACCGAAGAGGCCCTCGCCAAGCTTGGCGTCGAGATGAAGATGAACGCCTTCGTCACCGGCGTGGACTCCGAGGGCGTCACCCTCAAGTACAAGTCCGGGGAAGAGGAGCGGATCGAATCCGTGTGCAAGGTGTGGGCTGCGGGCGTGTCCGCTAGCCCGCTGGGCCGCGCGCTGGGCGAGGCCACGGGCGCCGAGGTGGACCGGGCGGGGCGCGTCACCGTCAACAAGGACCTGACCTTGCCCGGGCACCCCGAGATCTTCGTACTCGGCGACATGATGGCCTTCCCGGGCGTCCCCGGCGTCGCACAGGGCGCGATCCAGTCCGCCCGCTTCGCGGCCGACATGATCGCCGCGCGCCTGGCTGGCCGCACGCCGAAGGCGACGGAATTCTCCTACCACGACAAGGGGTCGATGGCGACGATTGCGCGCTTCCAGGCGGTCGTGAAGATGGGGAACACGAAGCTCACGGGTTTCGTCGCGTGGGTTGCCTGGTGTTTCCTGCACCTGCTCTACATCGTCGGCTTCAAGTCGCAGGTGGGCACCCTGGTGAACTGGTTCTTCAGCTTCCTGTCCGGCGCCCGTTCGCAGCGCACGACGACGAATCAGCAGATGGTGGCCCGCCTCGCTATGGAGCAGCTGGGGGCTGGCGCGTCCGGCAAGCTCGTCGCGGGCGAGGACGTCGTCGAGGAGCGCGCGCAGGAAGACTGACGCGCGTCGCGCGTACTGCTCCAAGCAAACGCTGAGGGGCCGGAAGCTGTCGCTTCCGGCCCCTGCCTTTTGTGGGCCCTACCGGGCTCGAACCGATGACCTTCTGGGTGTAAACCAGATGCTCTAGCCAACTGAGCTAAAGGCCCCACGCACGCGCCAATCTACCAGAAGAGGCACGCACGGTCACATCCGAAGCCGAGCGACACAGCACAGAAGAGCGGTGCCCCGCCCCGGCCTCGTCGATGAAACTAGCGGCGCGACCGGGGACGCGCGGTCAGGCGCACACCCGCCCAGTTCTGCCCCAGCGCCGTCGACGTCGTCGCATGTAGGCCCGCGATCTCCGCGGCCTCCTCCACGTCACCAACCCGCACAGAATTCGGCCGACCCGGCTTAGGAATCAGCACCCAAATCAGCCCACCATCGTCCAGGTTCGACATCGCATCCACGAGCACATCCGCGAGGTCCTCTTCCTCGGCGTCGTCCGCGCGCCACCAAACGATCGCGCCATCCACGACGTCTGCGTAATCGACGTCCACGAGCGGATGCCCCGTCTCCCCTTCAACAGCATCGCGCACCGCCTGATCAACGTCGTCATCGACGTAGAACTCCTGCACGATCGCATCGGACGAAAAACCCAGGCTCACTGCCATCACGCAGCACCGCCCATCAACGAGCTGGCGCTCAGTGTCATATCAACGTTCACGCCTTCATCCTAGGGCATTGGAGCTACTGGAATGCAAGGGATAGACAACCATAAAACACGGTAACAACGTCTCCCCCGCCTGAGCTGGGAATTTATGCGGCACAGACGATCGATACCCCCGGTGATACGCACCTCATAGTCGATACGCGAGGCAAACACTCGCAAAGGATCCCCAATAGTGGGACAATAGT
This sequence comes from Actinomyces sp. HPA0247, assembly GCA_000411415.1. GTDB lineage: Bacteria > Actinomycetota > Actinomycetes > Actinomycetales > Actinomycetaceae > Pauljensenia. The sequence goes on from KE150451.1 coordinate 28,888, forward strand.
CCCGATATGCGCGATGTCGCCCGAGGACATCGCCCACGCACGCTGCGCGAGCAGCACCGAGTCAAGCGAGAAGGTACACCGTGAGCCAACTCCACGAGTCCCACCCCGTCGTCAACGGCCTGATCCCTCAGGTTCCCGACAACGACCCCCAGGAGACCGCCGAATGGGTTGAGTCCCTGTCCGGGCTCATCAACGAAAAGGGCGGCCCCCGTGCACGCTACATCCTGCTGCACATGCTGGACGAGGCGCGCCGCAACGGCGTTCAACTCCCCCAGGAGTACACGACCCCCTACGTCAACACCATTCCCGTTGACCAGGAGCCTTACTTCCCCGGCGACGAAGCCATGGAGCGCGAATACCGCCGTTGGATCCGCTGGAACGCCGCCGTCCAGGTGACGCGCGCTCAGCGCCCCGGCGTCAAGGTCGGCGGACACATCTCGTCCTACGCATCGGTTGCCACCCTCTACGAGGTCGGCCTCAACCACTTCTTCCGCGGCAAGGACCACCCCGGCGGCGGCGACCACGTGTTCTTCCAGGGACACGCCTCCCCCGGCCCCTACGCTCGCGCATTCCTCGAAGGTCGCCTCTCCGAAGAGGAGATGGACGGCTTCCGTCAGCAGGTCTCGACCAAGCACGGCCTGCCCTCGTACCCGCACCCGCGCCAGCTCGAGCGCTTCTGGGAGTTTCCCACGGTCTCGCTCGGCCTGGGTCCCGCCGAGGCCATCTACCAGGCCTGGTTCGACCGCTACCTCTTCATGAACGGCATCAAGGACACCTCGCAGCAGCACACGTGGGCCTTCATCGGCGACGGTGAGATGGACGAACCCGAATCCCGCGGCATGCTCCAGCTCGCCGCCCAGCAGCGCCTGGACAACCTGACCTTCGTCATCAACTGCAACCTGCAGCGTCTCGACGGCCCGGTGCGTGGTAACGGCAAGATTATCCAGGAGCTTGAGGCCTTCTTCAAGGGCGCGGGCTGGAACGTCATCAAGGTGATCTGGGGCCGCGGCTGGGACCAGCTGCTCGCCGCCGACAAGGACGACGCCCTCGTCCACGTCATGAACGAGACCCTGGACGGCGACTACCAGACCTTCCGCGCGAACGACGGGGCCTACGTGCGTGAACACTTCTTTGGCCGCGACCCGCGCACCAAGGAAATGGTCAAGAACTGGACGGACGAGCAGCTCTGGGAGCTCAAGCGCGGTGGCCACGACTACCGCAAGGTCTACGCAGCCTACAAGGCAGCCATGGACCACACCGGCCAGCCGACCGTCGTCCTCGCGCACACGATTAAGGGCTACGCCCTCGGCTCGCACTTCGCCGGCCGTAACTCGACGCACCAGATGAAGAAGCTGACCCTCGAGGACGCCAAGCAGCTGCGCGATCGCCTCCAGATCCCGATCACGGACGAGGAACTCGAGCGCGATCCCTACATGCCGCCGTACTACATGCCGCCGGCCGATCACCCGGCCCTGCAGTACATGAAGGAGCGCCGCGAGATCCTCGGCGGTTGGGTGCCCGAGCGCCGCGCCGACCGCCAGCCCAAGCTCCCCGAGCTGCCCACCCGCCCCTTCGAGGCGCTCTCGAAGGGCTCCGGCAAGCTTGAGGTCGCCACGACCATGGCCCTCGTGCGCCTGTTCAAGGACCTCATCAAGGACAAGCAGGTCGGCAAGTACTTCGTGCCGATCATCCCCGACGAGGCTCGCACCTTCGGTCTGGACGCGATCTTCCCGTCGGCGAAGATCTTCAACACGACCGGCCAGTCGTACACGCCCGTGGATGCGGACATGATGCTGTCCTACCGCGAGTCCGAGCGCGGCCAGATCATGCACACGGGCATCACCGAGGCCGGCTCGGCCGCCGCCTTCCAGGTCGTCGGCACGGCATACGCTACGCACGACCTGCCGATGGTGCCGATCTACATCTTCTACTCGATGTTCGGCTTCCAGCGTACGGGCGACCAGTTCTGGGCGGCGGGTGACCAGATGACGAAGGGCTTTGTTATCGGCGCCACCGCGGGCCGTACGACGCTTGCGGGCGAGGGTCTGCAGCACATGGACGGCCACTCGCAGGTCCTGGCGGCGACGAACCACGCGTTCGTGTCTTACGACCCGGCGTACGCGTACGAAATCCGCTACATCATGGCGGATGGCCTGCAGCGCATGTACGGCGACGCGGATGGCCGCGATCCGAACGTCATGTACTACATCACCGTGTACAACGAGCCGATCCGTCAGCCCGCCGAGCCGGAGAACGTGGACGTCGAGGGCATCATCAAGGGCATCTACAACGTCGATGAGCACCAGAACTTCGGTGGCCCCAAGGCTCAGCTGCTCGCCTCTGGTGTCGGCGTGCCATGGGCGCGCGAGGCTCGCGAGCTGCTGGCTCGCGACTGGGGCGTGGACGCCGCCGTGTGGTCCGTGACCTCGTGGAACGAGCTGCGCCGCGACGGGCTGGATGCCGAGGAGCACAACTTCTTGCACCCGTCCGCACCGCGCCGCACCCCCTACGTGTCGACAAAGCTCGCGGGTCGCGAGGGTCCGTTCGTGGCCTCCTCCGACTTTGACCGCATGCTGCCTGACCAGATCCGTCAGTGGGTCCCGGGCGACTACCACGTGCTCGGTGCGGATGGCTTCGGCTTCTCCGACACCCGCCGCGCTGCTCGCCGCTGGTTCCACATCGACGCGGAGTCGATGGTCGTGCGCACGCTGGCCGCCCTCGCCGAGAAGGGCCAGGTCGACCCGTCGATCGTCCAGCAGGCGATCGACAAGTACGAGCTCTTCAACTACGCGATCCAGGGCAATGATCACGCTGGCGAGGAGTGATCGTCGCTAGGCCCGCGCTCCTCCATCGCGGCGCCCAGCGGTCATGAAGACGAGGCCGGGGATCCCCACGCGGGGTTCCCGGCCTCCTCTCATTCCCCGACAGGTGGGATACCTCCTGCCCTCCTGAAGCCCGCGGCGCACAATGGATGCATGCACGTTCCTTACGAGACCGAAAAGTTCTACTACGGCTTTCCCGTCTACATCCTGGCCTACCCCGACGACGCTGTCGGCGTCGGAATCACGACGGGGTCTTCCTCGTACTCACTGGGACAGATGGTCATGATCGGCTGCGATTCGACGACACACGCGGCACGCTCGATCAAGCGCTCAGGCGTGTGCTCACTGAACCTCTTCGGGCCCGAGGCCATGGGCCTCTTCGAGTATGCGGGTACCGTCTCTGGTGGGAATAAGCTTGGCGATGCCCACGTCGCATCGAGCGACTATGACGGCGTCCCCGTCCTCGACGACTCCCAGATGAGCCTCGTTTGCCGCGTCCTTGAGGCCACGGAGGACGGGACCTACACGCACTTCCGCTGCGAGATTACCCAGCGCCTGGTGGCCCCCTCACTCATCGACGAGCAGGGTCGTTTCCGCTACGAGGATCTGCAGACCGTCGAATACGTCGGAGACGCGCGCAGGCGCATCTACCGCTACTTCTCGGACCGTGTGGAGCGTTTCGGTACCTTCGTGCGTTCGTTTAAGGAATCACTCCTCCCCTAGCGCCGTCACGTACCAACAACAAAGGCCGGGGACCCACGCAGGATCCCCGGCCTCGTCTGTACGTAGAGGCTACTCAGCTCTCGTCAGTACCCGCGTACTTCGGGTGCGCGAGGTTTTCGGGCGAGAGAATGCGCTCGACCTCTTCCTCCGAGAGGAGCTCCATCTCGTGGATGACCTCGCGGACGGTCTTACCCTCGGCAGCGGCACGCTTACCGACGACGTCGCCCAGGTGGTGACCGATCACGTCATTGAAGTAGGTGACGATACCGATGGAGTTCTCGACGTAGTGGCGGCACACGTCGGGGTTCGCCGTGATGCCGGTGACGCAGCGCTCACGCAGCGTGTCGCACGCATTCACGAGCAGGTTGATCGACTCGATGAGCGCCTGGGCGATGACGGGCTCCATGACGTTGAGCTGGAGCTGGCCAGCCTCGGCCGCCATGGTCACGGTCTGATCGTTGCCGATCACCTTGAAGCAGACCTGGTTGACGACCTCGGGGATAACCGGGTTGACCTTGGCGGGCATGATCGACGAGCCCGCGGCCATCTTCGGAAGGTTGATCTCGTTGAGGCCAGCGCGAGGGCCGGAAGCCAGCAGACGCAGATCGTTGCAGACCTTCGACAGCTTGACGGCGCTGCGCTTGATGGTCGCGTGCATGGAGACATAGGCGCCGGTATCAGAGGTGGCTTCGAGGAGATCGGGAGAGCCGACAACGCGCGCACCCGTGATGCGACGCAGGTGGCGCACGACGACCTGCTGGTAGCCATCGGGCGTGTTCAGACCGGTACCGATAGCGGTCGCGCCCAGGTTCGTCTCGAGGAGCAGCTCGGCGTTGTTCACGAGGCGCTCATCCTCCTCGCGGAGCGTGTGCGCGAAGGCCGAGAACTCGCTGCCCAGCGACATCGGGACAGCGTCCTGCAGCTGCGTGCGCCCCATCGTCAGGATGTGGCGGAACTCGGCGCCCTTCTCATCGAAAGCATCGGCCAGCTCATCGATGGCCTTGCGCAGGCGATTCACCTTACGCCACAGCGCAATACGGAAAGCCGTCGGGTAAGCATCGTTCGTCGACTGCGAGCGGTTGACGTGGTCATTGGGGTTGATGATGTCGTAGCGGCCCTTGTCCTCACCGAGGATCTCCAGGGCCAGGTTCGCGATGACCTCATTCGCGTTCATGTTGACGGAGGTGCCAGCACCGCCCTGGAACTGGTCGACGGGGAACTGGTCCATGCAGCGGCCGTTTTCGATGATCTCGTCGCACGCGGCGATGATCGCCTCGGCCTTTGACGGCTTCATCGCCTTGAGCTGCATGTTCGCCATCGCGCACGCCTTCTTCACCTGGGCGAAAGCGCGGATCAGCTCGGGCGCCTCATTGATCGTGCGACCCGAGATCTGATAGTTCTCGATGGCGCGCAACGTATGAATGCCCCAGTACGCGTCGTCGGGTACTTCGCGGGTGCCAAGCAGATCTTCTTCGGTGCGGGTCAACGTTGTTCCTTCCGTCTGTTCTCCGGCCGGTTCTTTCCAACCGATGCGCCTCCATGGTAGGCCCTGCAGGCCCGAAATTCCGGCACTTTACAAACGTTGGAGAAGTCGTTGAGACTCCCGTAATACGCTCTTTCGCTAGTGATTGGACACGGCGTCAGTAACCGCGTCAAGCAGGTCGGCCAGCGTCACCCATTCCTCGACCGCAGCGTCCGTGAGCGTCACCTTGGCCTCGCGCTCGACGCGCGCGACGACGGCGTAGAGGGAGACGTCGTCCATGTCGAGGTCGCCACGCAACGTGAGCTCCCCGCGAGCGTCGGCGGGGTCAAGCTCCACCTCGTCGAGCACCGCCTCCATCGCAGCCTCGCGGGCGCGGTCCTGCGCGGTGTCAACCCTGCTCTCGGACAAGGCCGGGGCCGCGCCGGGCGCGTCGTCAGACGCATCGGGATCGACCAGCTGCGCTAAGCCTGCGCGCAGCTGGTCACCGAGCAGATCGGCGATTGAACCCATCAGCCGACCCGGTTGTTCAGCCAGCGCACAGGGGCGCCGGCACCCGCATGGCGGAAGGACTCAAGCTCGTCATCCCACGCCTGGCCGAGGGCTAGATCGAGGCCCTCGCGGAGCTCCTCGTACGTGGTCGCAGACTCCAGGGCCGAGCGAATACGATCCTCGGGCACGACGACGTTGCCGACCGTGTCCATCTGCGAGTGGAAAATACCCAGGGAAGGCGTGTGACACCAGCGTCCGCCGTCGCTCGAGGCGGTAGCCTCCTCCGTCACCTCGTAGCGCAGGTGCTCCCAACCGCGCAGAGCGGACGCCAAGCGGGCGCCCGAGCCAACCGGTCCGACCCACGAGAACTCGCAGCGAACCATGCCCGGCGCCGCCTCTTGATCCGACCACTGGAGGTGGACCTCCTGGCCGAGCGCGGTGCCCAGTGCCCACTCGATGTGCGGGCACAGAGCGGGCGGTGTTGAGTGCACGAAAAGTACACCGCGGGTGTATGACCCTCTCATTGTTCCTCCTGTTGGCTTTGTCAGGATCGTCTTCCCCTACGCCCTAAACTGCCGAGAGTCGCAATGATCTGCGCCTTAACGACGCACACGATGTAGTTACAGGATAGTCGAACGCGCCGGGGAATGCACTCCATTCCCCGGCGCGTCCACGCCACAACAACGCTCGATGCTTAGAAACCGGCGTTGCGAATGTCTCGCAGCGCCTTCTTGCGGGTCGCGCGATCCAGGCGATCAATGTAAATGTGGCCGTCGAGGTGGTCACACTCGTGCTGAATGCAGCGAGCCATCAGCTCCTCACCCTCGACGACAACCTTCTTGCCGTCCAGGTCAGTGCCCTCGCAGCGCGCGTACCAGGCGCGCTCGGTCGGGTACCAGAGCTCGGGAACCGACAGGCAGCCCTCATCGCCGTCCTGGTACTCGTCCTCGCTCAACGCCACGATACGAGGATTGAGCACGTAGCCGATCTCGCCGTCGATATTCCAGGAGAACGCACGCAGGCTGACGCCAATCTGGTTGGCGGCCAGACCGGCGCGACCGTCCATGTCGACGCCCTCGAGAAGATCCTCAACGAGGGCCTTCACATTCGGGGTGATTTCCGTGATCGGGTCACACACGGTACGCAGGACCGGGTCGCCGATAATGCGGATGGGACGAATAGCCATGTCACTCCCCCTTCAGGGCAGCGGCGTGGAGCTCGCGCAGGCGAGTGACGGCTTCGTCGACGGGGACGACGATGGTCTCGCCGGTGGCGCGCACGCGGATCTCCACCTCGCCGTCGGCCAGCGAGCGGCCAACGACCAGGCCGAAGGGCACGCCCACGAGCTCGTAGTCCTTGAACTTCACGCCAGCGCTCACCTTACGGCGATCGTCGACGAGGACGTCCAGACCGGCAGCGTCGAGCTGCTCGCCGAGAGACTGCGCGGTGTCGAAGACCTCGTCACCCTTGCCGGTCGCCAGGACGTGCACGTCGAAGGGCGCGATCTGAGCAGGCCAGCTCAGGCCCTTCTCGTCGCAGTTGGCCTCGGCCAGAGCGGCCATCACGCGAGTGACGCCAATGCCGTACGAACCCATCGTGACGACCTGAGTCTTGCCGTTCTCGTCGAGCACGGTCAGGCCCAAGGCCTTGGCGTACTTGCGTCCCAGCTGGAAGATATGGCCGATCTCGATACCACGCTCGAGGTGGAGGGGACCCGAACCATCGGGAGCCAGGTCGCCCTCGCGCACCTCAGCGGCCTCGATCGTGCCGTCAGCCGTGAAGTCTCGGCCCATGACCAGGTTCAGGATGTGACGCTGCTCGGCGTTCGCGCCGGTCACCCAGGCGGTCCCTTCGACGACGCGCGGGTCGACCAGGTAGCGCACGGAACCGGAGACGTTGCCCTCCTCGTCCACGACGCGCTTGGGCGAGTTGGGGCCAAGCACCGTGGGGCCGATGTAGCCGCGCACCAGCTCAGGGTGCGGCTCAAAGTCGGAGTCAGAGGCCATCTCAACCTCGGCGGGAGCAACGGAAGCCTCGAGACGCTTCATATCAACGTCGCGGTCACCGGGCACGCCCACGACGAGGAGCTCGCGCTCGCCATCCGGGTGCGTCAGCGTCACGACGACGTTCTTCAGCGTGTCTGCCGCAGTCCAGGGACGGTCCTCGCGCGGGTAGCGCTCGTTGAGCAGGTCCACGAGCGCCTCGATCGTCGGCGCGTCGGGAGTCGGCACCTCAACCGGAGCGGGAACGCCGGAGGCGTCCTGAACGTCAGGAACGGGGGTCGTCACGGCCTCCGCGTTTGCGGCGTAGCCGCCCGGGGAAGCCACAAAGGTGTCCTCGCCGATCGGTGAGGGGTGCAGGAACTCTTCGGAGCGCGAGCCGCCCATCGCACCACTCATTGCAGAAACGATGACGTACGGCAGGCCCAGGCGCTGGAAGATGCGCTCGTAGGTGTCACGCTCGGCCTGGTAGGAAGCGTTCAGCCCCTCGTCGTCAATGTCGAACGAGTAGGCGTCCTTCATCACGAACTCACGCCCACGAATCAGACCCGCACGCGGACGAGCCTCGTCGCGATACTTCGTCTGAATCTGGTACAGCGTGGCGGGCAGATCCTTGTACGAGGAGTACATGTCCTTCACGAGAAGAGTGAACATTTCCTCGTGCGTGGGGGCCAGCAGGTAGTCGCCACCCTTGCGGTCGTTGAGCTTGAACAACGTCGGACCGTACTCTTCCCAGCGGTTCGTTGCCTTGTAAGGGTCTGCAGGGATCAGGCCCGGGAAATGGACCTCCTGCGCTCCCATCGCATCCATCTCTTCGCGGACAATGTCCTCAATCTTGCGCAGGGTGCGCAGGCCGAGGGGCAGCCACGTGTAAATGCCGGGGGCACAGCGGCGGATATAGCCCGCACGCACCAGAAGCTTATGCGAATTGACCTCGGCGTCAGCCGGGTCTTCACGCAGGGTTCGCAGGAAGAAAGTCGAGAGATTTCGAAGCATGCTCCAAGAGTACGGCACGCAAAGCCTCGAAGGCCACCGGCACAGCCATGTAGCCGCTCATCGAGGCATGGAGCGGCTCAGATCGCGGCGCACGCACCAAGTTCACGCTCACGGGCGGCCGGGTGAGCCGCGTAGTAACGGCGGGCCATCCACCCCGGGTATGCCCACTCGGGCAGGCCACCAAAGTAGAGAGCCTGAACAGCGACCGCCGCCATCAGGGCAAGAACACCAATCACGAGGCCGAGGGAACCAAGAGTGTCGAGTCCGCGAGCCTCGCGAGCCATCAGATCGGCAGTGAGGAACCACAGGACGGACAGCATCGGCATCAGCGGCCACACGACCCGCCCCATTTCGCCAGCCGCATTGCCACCGCCAAGCTCCAGACGCACGGAGACACGGCGCGCGCTCGCGCCGAGTCCGAACCAAGCCCACGCCCAGACAAGAGCGATAGCGAGGCCCACGAGTGCGATCAGAGCAGTGGAGTTGGCGACCATTGCGTCCCCCTTCGGACAAAAGCAACATCCCCGTTGGCGTTGCGTACCTAGCGATACTACAACATCAACGGGGATATCTGTCCAACTGAAAGAGTCGAAACGAGACTAATCAGGCATCAACAAGCCCACCAACGCACGCATCGCGCAAATCACGCAGCATGGACAGCGACGACAGGGACTCTGCGGTGACTCCCGCCCACGCGAGCGCGCGCTCACGTCCCTGCGCCACATGACGCTCACGAATGTGCAGCAGCGTACGCGACGGAGACAAGGGCAGCAGAGCGATCACACACGTGCCCGAGGCCTCGGTTCCCTCCGGGGCTCCGGGCGGCGCAACGCGCATCAGGATATGATCCTCGTCCTCGATATCGATGATCGTGGACTCGTCCTCAGGCTCGAAAACATGACCGAGCACATCCCAGACAGTGGACGCCGGCGCGTCGATCGCGATGCCGCGATCAACGATCACGTTCGCGCCGGGAAGAACCAGGTCACCGGGCAGCGACACGTCCGCCTGAGACGCTGTCAGGCCGATGCGCCGCGGAAAGCCCGTAGCCGCCACAGCGCAAGCACCCGCAACGAGTGACAGGCACGCGAGAGTACGAAAACGCATGTGATACTCCTTGTGAACGCTCAGAAGTCAATGCCCGGCAGCTTAACCTCCGGGGCAGTGATGGGGGCAACCTCGACGCTACCGGAACCCGGTTCGAGCCCGAGCTCCTCGGCAAGGGCATTCGCACGTCGGATCAGCGTCTCGACGATCTGATCCTCCGGCACGGTCTCAACAACCTCGCCTCGAATGAAAATCTGTCCCTTACCGTTGCCGGAAGCAACACCGAGGTCTGCCTCTCGGGCCTCGCCCGGCCCGTTGACAACGCAGCCCATGACGGCCACACGCAACGGAACAGTCAGGTCCTTCAGGCCCTCGGTCACGTTCTCAGCGAGCGTCCACACGTCGACCTGGGCGCGACCGCACGACGGACACGAGACGATCTCCAGAGTCTTGTCTCGCAGGCCCATGAACTCCAGCATCTTCGTGCCGACCTTGACTTCCTCAACCGGAGGAGCGGACAGGGAGACGCGGATCGTGTCGCCAATACCCTCAGCGAGCAGGATCGAGAACGCAGAGACAGACTTGATAGTGCCCTGGAAGGCCGGGCCAGCCTCGGTGACGCCCAGATGCAGCGGCCAATCCCCCGCCTCCGACAGCATGCGATAGGCCTCGATCATCGTGAGCACGTCATGGTGCTTCACCGAGATCTTGAAGTCGTGGAAGTCATTCTCCTCAAAGAGGGACGCCTCCCAGATCGCGGACTCAACCAGAGCCTCGGGCGTCGCGCGGCCGTACTTCTTGAGCAGGCGCGGATCCAGAGAACCGGCGTTGACGCCGATGCGCAGCGACACACCGTGATCGGAGGCAGCCTTGCAAATATCCTTGACCTGATCGTCGAACTTCCGGATGTTGCCAGGGTTGACGCGCACCGCACCGCAGCCCGCCTCGATCGCCTGAAAAACGTACTTCGGCTTGAAGTGGATGTCGGCGATCACCGGGATACGCGACTGCTTGGCAATAATCGGAAGCGCATCCGCGTCCTTATCCGTCGGGCACGCAACGCGCACGATGTCGCAACCGGCCGCGGTCAGCTCAGCGATCTGCTGGAGCGTCGCCCCGATGTCGTGTGTCTTCGTCGTCGTCATGGACTGAACGGAGATGGGAGCACCCCCGCCCACGGGCACGTCGCCCACCATGATCCGACGCGTCTGCTTGCGCGGGAACGGCGACGCCGCAATGCCGGGCATTCCAAGATTGATTTCACTCACCGATTCATTATCGCGCACTGTGCGCATCCTTCCCACACGGACCACGCACGCGTGGTCAGACTCGCTTTCATCGGCGGGGCGCTCGCCCGCCTTTGTCAAGGCTTATCAGCCGAGGGACACCGGCTTGACGATATCCGCCACAATCAAGATGACACTCATGACGACCAGTACGCCTCCCACGGCCCACGTCAGCGGAACCAGACGGGCAGTGTCAGCTGGCCCTGGATCCTGCGCGCCACGCACACGGGCGAACGTACGGCGAGCCCCCTCGTACAGGGCGCCGAGAATATGCCCACCATCCAGGGGCGGCAACGGAATCAAGTTGAAGACGAAAAGCGCCATGTTCAACGAAGCCAGCAGGCTCAGCAGCACCGCCACAACCTGGCGAGTATCCTGCAGGCCCAGCGCCTGCGAGTCGCCGGTCACCTCGCCGGCCATACGACCGACGCCAACGACGGACACCACACCGGACGCATCGCGCTTCTCGTCCGTGACGATCGAGCGCCCCACCTGCCACACAGCCTGCGGAAGGCGCACGACGACCGACGCCGTGCCCGTGAACATCTGCCAGTTAGCGGCGGCAACGTCGGACAGCGACGCGGACACGTACTCATACCCGGCGGTCACGCCAACAATGTGGACCCCCTGCGCCCCCGTGACGGGAGTGACCGTCAGGTCGACGGTCCCACCGTCGCGCTCGACAGTCAGGACAGCAGACTCGCCGTCAGGAGTCGCACCAACAGCGCGCTGCAGGTCCGCGAAAGTCGATACGGGCGCCCCATTCCACGCGACGACAGTATCCCCGGGACGAGCCCCGGCCTCGTACGCGGGAGAAGCCACTTCGCCAGACGCACTCGTGATCGTCGCCGGCACCTCGGCAATCGTGCGCGACGCCATCGGGGCACCAATCCCCATCATCGCGATCGCGGAGAGCACGAAGCAAATGAGCAGGTTCATGATCGGGCCACCGAGCATGACGGTGACCTTCTTGGGCGCACTCAGATGATAGAACGCGCGGTGTTCCTGCCCTTCAGGGATCTCCTCAGCCGAGGCCTCGCGGGCCTCCTGAGCAAGCGTCAGCTTCCCGCCGCGTCCGACGAGCCGCGTGCCGGGACGTGCAGGGGCGTACATGCCAACGATCTTCACGTAACCACCGAGCAGAATGGCGCGCAGCGCGTAGGTCGTCTCCCCTACCTTCTTCTTCCACAGGGCCGGACCAAAGCCCACCGCATAGTCCGGAACCAACACGCCGAACTTCTTTGCCGGGAGCATGTGCCCCACCTCGTGGAGGGCAACCGACGCCAAAATTCCGATAACGACAACAACGATACCGACGAGAGAGCCCACGCTCACATATCCTTCCACTGGCCCGCGCGAACAAGTTCGCGTGCGCGCTGATCAGCCCAGCGCTGCGCGGCTACAATGTCATCCAACGAGGGATCAACGACGCCCGTGTGCTCATGCACGACCGCCGACACGGTGTCAACAATCGCAAGCCACGGGACCTCCCCCGCAATAAAAGCATCAACCAGCACTTCGTTGGCAGCGTTCAACACCGCGGGATGCGTCGCCGACTCGCCGACGGCAAAGCGCGCCAGGTCCACCGCCGGGAACGTCTCATTGTCCACCGGCTCAAACGTCCACTGCGAGGCCGCCGTCCACGTCAAGGGCTTCTCCACGCCCTCCAGACGCTCAGGCCAGGTCAGGCCCAGGGCAATCGGCAGACGCATATCCGGGGGCGAGGCCTGCAACGTCGTCGCACCGTCGCACCACGTCACCATCGAATGCACAATGGACTGCGGATGAACGGTCGCGATGATGTGCTCAGGCGCCACGTCGAAGAGCAGGTGCGCCTCGATCAGTTCCAGGCCCTTATTGATCAGGGTCGAGGAGTTGATCGTCACGACGGGACCCATCTGCCACGTCGGGTGCGCGAGAGCCTGCTGCGCCCTCACACCACGCAACTGCTCGCGCGTGCGCCCACGGAACGGACCACCGGAGGCGGTGAGAACCAGGTCAGCGACCTCGGAACGACCCGACACAACCGGAGACGTCAGGCCGCGCTCATGCACACCCGACGCAAGTGCCTGCGCAATCGCAGAATGCTCGGAATCCACCGGGACAATCTGCCCCGGAAAACGCATCGCGTTCTTCACGAGGGCGCCACCAACAACCAGCGACTCCTTATTCGCCAGCGCCAGGCGTGCCCCGCTTTCCAACGCCGCAAGGGTCGACGACAGGCCCACGCCGCCGGTGATTCCGTTGAGCACGACGGGCACGAGACCAGGAAGTTCCTCCCCCGCCCGCTCGACGGACGCACGAACGACATCGACGGACGCCTGCTCACCGACAAAGATCTGTGGGCACTGGCCACCCAGGGCGCGCACAGCGGCATCGAGCTCCTCGCGCACGTCGCGTGCAACGCCCACAAAGGCGGGGGCAAGTGCAACGATCTGTTCCGCGAGGACATCAATCGACGAACCGCCGGCGCTCACACCGACGACGCGAAAACGCCCCGGATGCGCGTCAATAACCTCTCGAGCCTGGGTGCCGATCGACCCCGTCGATCCCAACAGGATGACGGGAACAACGCTGCCGCTTTGCTCCGCGCTCGCCAGCATCAGTCGACCGCGAGCAGGATCTCGACAGCACGCCCGAGGTAGGCATCCACCGGTCCCTCCGCGTACGCTTTCTTGCCGCGCTTCGGTCGGAAAGTCGCAGTACGAATCTCATCAGCGGTCAGCTCACCGGCCTCGTCAAAGTAGGCGGCAAGACGATCGAGCAGGTCATCCACCTCGTCGCAGGCGTAGCCACGGCCCGAGCTCGGATGCGAGAAACGCTCACCGCGCGGACGCTGCAAACGCGGATACAGAGTCGTCGCACGATCCGCCACGCGGTCGTACCACGCTGCCTCGCCTTCGGCGGCCACGGAATCCGCACGGTCGCGATTCACGAACGCTGCCTCCAAACGATTCATCGCCCCATCGACGGCCTCGATGTTGTAGCCGCGGCTCTTGAGTTCAAACGTCGCGAGACGAACCTGCTCCGCGCTGAACTGCTCCGGGGGGACAGCGCCCTCGTATGCACGTCGGGCATCCTCGAAGAAAGCATCGACCTGCTCGCAGTCGTAGCCCTTCGAGAAGAGACCAACCCTAGGGAACTCAGTCATCATTGCTCCTTAAATTCTGAGTCATGGAACGAAGAATCTCATCGACGGCCTCCTGGGTGCCAAACTCGGGGGCCACCTGGTCCACGACCGTCTGGATGGGCGGATCGGCTGCGAGGTGATCGACTATGCGGTCAACGCCGAAGCTATCGGTGGCCGCCTGTGTCGCGTCAACGTCCCACACGTGGGCGACCTGTGCTTCGGGCGGCTGTGGGGACACCGCCACGTCGCCAGAATCTGCTCGGGGCGTCTCTGGGGTGATCGGCCGGATATCGGAGGTGGGCACCTGTGAAGCTGCAGGAGGAACCACGGGCGCTTCGGGGGCACTGCGCGCTTCGGGGGCACTGCGCGCTTCGGTCGACGAGGCCGGGGCGGGCTCGTCGGCGCGAACGTCCGCCGCTCCCTCGCCGACCTCATCCTCATGCTGTGCCGCCCACTCGCGTTCGCGATCAAGCCCCCTCAACACGCCGATTAAGCGATCTATCTCGGCGTCCACCTGGTCCATGTTGAAACCGCGGAACTTAACGGAAAACTCGATCTCCTCAGCCTTTTGGGCGGTCACGATCTGATCCGCCTCGCTCACCTGCCCCTTGATCGTGCGCTCCACATCGGCGAGGAACGCTCGCACCTCACTCATGTCGTAGCCCTCGCGCAAAAACGTACGCGAAAAATCGGTCGTGATCATGCTCGCTCCTCACCGCCGGGCCTCCGCCCCTCGGCAACCGCCGTGGCCAACTGGCCGCACGCACCATCAATGTCCGAACCGCGCGTGTCTCGGATCGACGTCGCGATGCCGTTGTCGCGCAGGCGCTCGACGAACGCATCCTGGGCGTGCTTCGTGGACGCAGTCCAAATCGATCCCGGTGTCGGGTTAAGGGGGATCGGGTTAACGTGAACCCAGCCATGGCCTCGTTTATTGAGCTCATCGGCGAGGAGCTGTGCACGCCATTCCTGATCGTTCATATCTTTAATCAGCGCGTACTCGATCGACACGCGTCGCCCCGAGGCCAGGAAGTAGGCGCGCGCAGCATCCAGAAGCTCACCGACCTTCCAACGCGAGTTAATCGGGATCAACTCATCGCGCAGGTCATCATCGGGAGCGTGAAGGGACACCGCGAGGGTAACGGGCATCCCCTCCCCCGCGAGCTTCTTAATCGCGGGCACGAGGCCAACCGTCGACACGGTGATGTTACGGGCACTCATACCGAAACCCTCGGGGGCCGGGTCAATGAGGCGATGCAGGGCGCCGATCACCGTCTTGTAGTTCGCCAGAGGCTCACCCATGCCCATAAAAACCACGTTCGACAGGTGAGTCGGCCCACCCGCCAGCTTGCCATCACGGCACGAGGCCTGGGCCTCGCGTACCTGATCGACGATCTCGGCCGTCGAGAGATTACGAGTGAGGCCCATCTGCCCCGTCGCGCAGAACGGGCACGCCATACCGCAGCCCGCCTGCGACGAGACACACAGCGTCGTACGCTGCGGGTAACGCATGAGCACGGACTCTACCTGCGCACCGTCATAGAGACGCCACAGGTCCTTGATCGTGCGGCCACCGTCAGCCTCCAGCGACACGACCTTCGTCACGAGGTTCGGCAACAGCGCCTGTGACACAGCGTCGCGCATACCGGCCGGAATATCGCTCATCTTCGCGGGGTCAGCCTCAAAATGCGTGAAGTAGTGCCGCGAGAGCTGATCGGCACGAAAAGCGGGAAGCCCAAGGTCCTTCAAGACCTGCTTACGGCCAGCAGCATCCAGGTCAGCGAGGTGTGAGGGAGCCTTTCCACGGCGCTTCGCCGTGAACGACAGGACGGGCTTGGCGTCCTTGTGCGTTGCACCCTCCGGCGGCTGATCTGTCGGCCGAACCTCACGTCGCGAGCTGCGACGAGTTGGATCCGGCAACGCCTGGGCATTCGGCGTACGTTCATGTGCCCCGCGGGGCTTCTTCGTTGCTTGGCTCAATGGGTAGACTCCCAAGAAATACCCGGCAGCGCCCACGCGAAAATAAAGTAGGCAACCGGCGCGCTCATGAGCAGCGCGTCCACTCGGTCGAGAACACCTCCGTGCCCAGGCAGGATCTGCGACATGTCTTTCAGGCCGGACTCGCGCTTGATCAGAGACTCCGTGAGATCACCCATCGTCCCCACGAAGGCGATAGCGATACCTGCGATCAGGCCCCACCACCACGAGGCACCGAGCAGCCACAAGCCGACCGATCCGACCGCCATAGCCGTCACGGCAGAGCCCGCGAAGCCCTCCCACGACTTCTTCGGCGAGAGGGCAGGTGCCATCGGGTGTTTGCCGAACATGACGCCAGCGGCCCAGCCTCCCGTGTCGTTGGCGATGACCATGAGCTCGAAGACAACGAACACCCATGGGCTGTGCCACGCGGCGAGCATGAGCACGACAAAGGATGCCAGGAAGGGAACGTACACGGCCGCAAACGTCGACGACACGACGTCGCTCATCCGCGATTCCTGCCGGTGATCGAGCAGACGCCACGCGGCGCACACGAACACCGTGATGTACAGAGCGAAGAGCATCCCCTCGCTACCCAGCCACCATGCGCACGTGACCATGCCGATCGCACCGACGTACAGCGGCGTGACGGTCAACGTAATCCCCATGCGGGCAAACGCACCAGCAAGTTCCCAGATGCCGACAAGGCACACGAACGCAATAACACCCACGAATGCGGGAAGCGACGTGAAGAGTGGGACTGCAACAGCGGCAATCAATACAACCGCAGTCGTGATGGCCTGCGGAAGGTTGCGCCCAGCCTTCCCCGTCGGCCCACTCGCGGGATGATTCTCACGAGCGGGCCCCGGGGAAAAGATGCGGGCGAGGAACGAACGATCAGTTGACGCCATCAGATCGTCAGCAGTTCGCTTTCCTTCGCGGCAAGCATCTTATCGATCTGCTCGGTGTGCGCCTTCGTCGCGCCATCCAGAGACTTTTCCGCGCGCTCAACGTCGTCCTCGGACGCCTCTCCGTCCTTCTTCAGGCGGTCGAGCTGATCCTTAGCCTTACGACGCACACCGCGGACAGACACGCGGCCGTCCTCGGCCTTGCTCTTAGCCTGCTTGACGTACTCCTTACGGCGTTCCTCCGTCAGGGCGGGCAGGACCACGCGCACGACATTGCCATCGTCCGTCGGGTTGACGCCGAGGTCGGACTCGCGCAGCGTACGGATGATTTCCTGGGTCGCGGTGCGGTCGAAGGGAGAAATCAGGACCGTACGAGCCTCGGGGATCTGGAAGCTGGCAAGCTGCTGCATCGGCGTGGGGGCGCCGTAGTAGTCAACCAGGAGCTGTTCGAACATCGAGGACGTCGCACGTCCGGTGCGAATGTTCGCAAACTCGTGGCTAGCCGCATCCACGGCCTTGTCCATCTTTTCCTCGGCTTCGAGGAGAATATCGTCGATCACTATGTGCTCCATTCAGTCAGTGGTCTGTGAAGGTTATATCACGCCGTCACTAGCGTACCGATTTCATCGCCCATCAGCGCGCGGGTCACGGCACCATCCTCACCCATGCCGAAGATGCGCGTCGTCAGCCCATTCTCGCGGCACAGAGCCAACGCCGAACCGTCGATCACCTTCAGATCACGACGCAGAGCCTCGGAATACGTCAGCGTGTCGAAGCGGTGGGCATCGGGGTTCTTGTTCGGATCGTCGTCGTAAACCCCGTCCACACCGTTCTTGGCAACGAGGAGTTCGTCGCAGTGAATCTCCAGGGCGCGCTGCGCGGAAACGGTATCCGTCGAGAAGTACGGCAGGCCCGCACCAGCTCCGAAGACAACCACACGCCCCTTTTCCAGGTGACGAATCGCTCGCAGCGGAAGGTACGGCTCAGCCACCTGAGCCATCGTGATCGCCGTCTGCACGCGAGCCGGAATACCCGACTGGTCAATGAAGTCCTGAAGGGCCAGGGCGTTCATCACCGTGCCGAGCATGCCCATGTAGTCAGCGCGCGAACGCTCAAGACCCTCGCGCGCCAGCTGCGCGCCGCGGAAGAAGTTACCGCCGCCGACGACGATCGCAACCTGCACGCCCTCGCGCACGGCCGTCGCGACCTGCTCAGCGATGTTACGAACGACCTTCGGATCCAAGCCGATCGATCCACCTCCGAACGCCTCTCCAGACAGCTTGAGCAAAACGCGGCGGTTCGTCGACATGACGCTTCTCCTTTATGACGGCCCTGAGAGGGCGGAACGCTTAGGAACAATACTACCTGGTAAAAGGAAAGCGGCCCCGCCGTTGGGCGGGACCGCTCCCTTTTGTCAGCAAGCTGACGACGTCACCAGATCAGGCACCCACGTGCACGCGCACGAAGTTGGTGACCTTGGCGCCGGCCTCCTTGAGGACCTGACCGACGGACTTCGAGGGGTCACGCGCGAAGGCCTGGTCAACGAGGCAGTTGTCCTTGAAGAACGCGTTCAGGCGGCCCTCAACGATCTTGGGAACGATGTTGGCGGGCTTGCCTTCCTCGAGCGTGATCTTCTCGAGGGTGGCGCGCTCCTTGTCGAGCACGTCGGCCGGAACCGAATCGCGATCGAGGTAGGCGGGCATGTAAGCGGCGACGTGCATCGCGATGTCGTGGGCAACGGACTTGCCAGCGGCATCGGTGACGACGAAGACGCCAACCTGCGGGGGCAGGTCGGGGTTGGTCTGGTGCAGGTAGAGGTCGACATTCTCGCCCTCAACGCGTACGATGCGGCCAACCTGAAGCTTCTCGCCGATGATGGCGGCGAAAGCGTCCAGACGATCCTTGACAGTGCCCTCACCCATGGGGGCGGCGAGCAGCGCGTCGAGGTCGGCGGCGCCGGAAGCAACGGCGGCAGCCAGGACCTCGTTGGAGAAGTCGATGAACTTCTGGTTCTTGGCGACGAAGTCGGTCTCGGAGTTAACCTCGACCAGCACGCCGACGGTGCCGTCGGTCTGTGCGGCCAGCAGGCCAGCGGAGGCCTGGCGGCCCTCGCGCTTGGACAGGGACTTCAGGCCCTTCAGGCGGATGATCTCGAGAGCCTTCTCGGCGTCGCCGTCAGCCTCGGTCAGAGCCTTCTTGACATCCATCATGCCGGCGCCGGTCTGCTCACGCAGCGCCTTCACATCTGCAGCGGTGAAATTCGCCATCGGATGATTCCTCTCAGTAAAAAGTTCAGTCCTGCTTGGTGGTCGACTCTTCGGCGACCTCAGCGGCGGCAGCTTCGTCAGCCTTAACCTCGCCCTCGAGGAGCTCGCGCTCCCACTCGGCCAGCGGCTCGGCGGTGGTCTCGTCGCCCTTGCCCTTGCGGACGTCGGAGCGGGCGATGAGGCCCTCGGCGACAGCGTCGGCGATCACGCGGGTCAGCAGGGACACGGCGCGAATGGCGTCGTCGTTGCCGGGGATGCGGTAGTCGACCTCGTCCGGATCAGCGTTGGTGTCGAGGATGGCGACGATCGGGATGTGCAGCTTGCGAGCCTCGGAGACCGCGAGGTGCTCCTTCTTGGGGTCGACGATCCACACGGCCGAGGGAACCTTGGTCATGTCGCGGATACCGCCGAGCGTGCGCGAGAGCTTGTCCTTCTCGCGACGCATCATGAGCAGTTCCTTCTTGGTGTGACCGGAAGCGGCCACGTCGTCGAAGTCGATCTGCTCGAGTTCCTTCAGGCGCTGCAGACGGGTGGCAACGGTCGAGAAGTTGGTGAGCATGCCGCCGAGCCAACGGTGGTTCACGTAGGGCATGCCGACGCGCTGGGCCTGCTCGGCCACGGCTTCCTGGGCCTGCTTCTTGGTGCCGACGAAGAGCAGGGTGCCGCCGTGGGCGACGGTCTGCTTCACGAAGTCGAAGGCGATGTCGATGTCAGCGATGGTCTGCTGCAGGTCGATGATGTAGATGCCGTTGCGCTCGGTGAGGATGAAGCGCTTCATCTTCGGGTTCCAACGGCGAGTCTGGTGACCGAAGTGGACACCGGACTCGAGGAGCTGACGCATGGTAACGATTGCCATGGTTCGTCCTTTCCCCGCAAGTCGCGAGTGATCAGTGGGGTTTCCCCCGGGTTATCGGTTTGCTGTGCGCGTTGCGCACCCTGGTGCCATGACCGGCGACCATCCCCGAAGGGACCGAAGCCGCCACGCCTCGCTCCCCTGGCGGTTTCCCGTGGGTCGCGATAATGGCACGCGAAGTCACCTGCACATGGCAAGTGCCCGGCTATCTTACCTCACAACTGCGTCAATGTCCGACGCCAAGCGGATGAGACGTTGCCTACTGGTTTCCCCCCGACGAGGCCGGGGCTCCCACCCGGGGACACGTGTCGACCGCTCGTTATCCACAGGCGCATGTCCGTGGCCTTTTTTATCCACAGGGGTCTCGAAACAGCTAGACGGGAAGGCCTGTATCTCCGACGCTGTTGTCATGGATTTACAGAGGTCGTCGCGCGTCCGTGTCGCCGCAGCATCGCTCATCTTCACTGTCGTTGTCGCCCTGTTTGCCGCAGATGCGCTGCCCGCAAGCGCAACGCCACACGACGAGCGGTGGCAGTGGCCCACGGGCGAGCCGGTGCCCATCGTCGAAGGATTCGCACCGCCTGCCCATGATTGGCTGTCTGGGCGTCGAGGCGTGACGTTAGAGTATCCGGTCGGCTTGCCGGTCTATGCCTGCGCACCGGGGACAGTGACCGTGGCAGGTCCCGTTGCAGGGCGTGGAGTCATTTCGATTCGCCACAGCGTGCGCGGCCGCGATATCTGGTCGACCTACCTCCCCGTCACTCCCGCGGTCGCTGTCGGCGACCACGTTGAGAAAGGTGAGGTCATCGGCACCGTCGAGGCAGACTCGCACACATTGCACTGGGGTGCGAAAACCGGGCGGCGCACGTACATCGACCCAATCCGCCTGACAATCGGGCGCCCGCGTCTGCTCCCGTGGGACGAGGCATCGGCGCAGTAAGCACCATGGGCGCTCCATCTGTGCGTTGGATCCGCACGTTGGGGGTGAGCTCCGATCCTTACGCTCGCGGGTGCGCGCGCTGGTAGATCGCGCTGAGACGAGCGGTATCCACGTGGGTATAGCGCTGGGTCGTCGACAGTGACGAATGCCCGAGCATCTCCTGGACGGCGCGCAGATCAGCCCCGCCCTGCAGGAGGTGAGTCGCCGTCGAGTGCCTCAGCCCGTGGGGCGCGATGTCGTGGACGCCGGCGCCTGCAGCCATCTTGTGCACCATTGAACGCACGACACGCGGATCGATGCGACCACCCTTGTCTCCCAGGAATAGGGCGTGGCCACTCCCCTCCCTCGCCAGCTGCGGGCGGCCTCGGACGAGCCAGTGATCGAGGGCTTGCGCCGCCGGCGGCCCATACGGAACGACGCGCTCCTTATTTCCTTTACCGACGACGCGTACTGTGAGTGCCTCACGGTTCAGCGAAGACACGTCGAGGGCGCAGACCTCGGAGACTCGCAGGCCGCATGCATACGTCAGTTCGAGGATTGCCCAGTTGCGTAACTGCGACGCCCCACCCCTCATGGCTTCGTCGCGAGCGGTATTGAGGAGCACCCGCGCGTCCGATTCGTCGAGCGGGGAAGGCAGGCGCTGATCGGCACGCGGTGACGACAGCAGGGCAGCCGGATCACTGGGCAGAATCCCTTCCCGCAACGCCCACGCAGTAAAGTTGCGGACCGCTGCGGTGTGGCGCGCAATCGTCGATCGCGCACCCCCCGCCGCAAGCGTCTGAGCGAGCCAGGAGCGAATAGCGCGCGCAGTCAGTGTCTCGCGCAGACTCTCAGGCGAGGCATCCTCCTCGAGAGCCAGAAATTCCATCAGCGAGCGCAGGTCAGCACGGTAAGCGGCAATCGTGTGGGGACTCATCCGTCGTCCGAGGCGTAGATACTCTTCCCAGCGCTCCCCCACCGTGCGTGTCATGGAGCTATCCTACGATGCGCCTGCACTGACTCGCGCCCAGCCACGCGTCGACCCCGACACGAGGCCCGCAACAGACAGATCCATGAGGGCACGATTAACCTCCGCTCGTGACAGGCCAGCCGCAACGCAGATTGCCTCCACCGACGACGGTGCGCGTCTGGGCAGCGCTTCCCACACTCGGCGCTGAATCGGTTCCAGGGCAGCGATGCCCCGGTCTTCTTCGATCGGCATTCCGAAAAGAGGTTCCGTCCCCTGCGCACTGACGGGACGCACAAGCTCAAGGGCATCACGACCATCGCGAATAATCGTGGCACCGTTACGTGCCAGTTCCAGACAGCCAACGGACATCGGGGCATCCACCGCTCCGGGTACCGCGCCGAGTTCCCGGCCGTATTCCATCGCACGCCGCGCCGTCGCGAGAGCACCCGAACGCGCTCCGGCCTCGACGACGACGGTCGCCGCGCTCCACGCCGCGATCAGCCTGTTGCGTGTCAGGAAACGCCACTTCGCGGGCCTCGCGGTCGGAGGGACCTCGGAGATAAGGGCGCCGCCGCCCTCAATGACGGCGCGAAAGTCACTCCCGTGAGCGGCCGGGTACGGGTTGGACACTCCCCCTGCAAGCACGCAGATCGTGCCACCATGCGCGGACAGAGCTCCACGGTGGGCCTCGATATCGATCCCAATCGCGCCGCCGGAGACAACGGTTACTCCAGCAGAGGCCACGTATGCCGCCATGTTGCGGGCGCATCGGTTACCTGCACCCGTGGAGGCACGTGCGCCCACGATGGACAGGTAGTCTCCCATACGAGGGGCCGCGGGCAGGCTCCCCAGGTACCACAAGCCCATCGGTTCCTCCTCACCCAGACAGACGAGTTGCTCCGGCCAGCGCGGATCGGTGGGGATGAGGAATCCACCGCCTCCTCGAGCCACGCGTGCAAGCTCGACATCGATATCGACGGACAGAGCGCGCTCGCGCCACCTACTCCACTGCGTCAACCAGTCAATGTTCGGGTACCCACGCAGAGCTTCCGGCACGCCAACCCACTGTTTCTGAAGCCACTCACGGGCTGCACCGTCACCCAACGCTCGGCGGACCGTGCGGGCAGCGGGGTCGGCCGGCTCGGCAACAGCCGACCACCAGGCGGCCTCCCATCGTTTAGTCTCATTCATAGTGATCTGCTCCATTTCGCAGCTGCTGCGCTGCAACGATGTGGTCAAAAGTGGGGCGCGGAGCCCCCTCGAGATCGGCGAGCGTCCACGCCAGACGCAACATCCGGTCCACCCCACGCATCGAGGAGTGCCCCGATTCAACGAGCCGATCAAGTTCATTGATGAGCGATGTCTCGATGCCTGAGTGGTGGCGCAGCCACGACCCGGGAAGCTGCACATTGAGCGTCCACGGCGTGCCCGCAAGCCTCCGTCGTGTCCTCGCGCGCGCCTCGATGACACGCTGGCGAATCGTGTCGGAAGTCTGGACTATCGTTGCCGACATGTCCGCGCGGCTCGGTGTGTGCACGTCGATGCGTATGTCCATCCGATCGAGCAGCGGGCCGGATAAACGCGCCAGATACCGCCTCCTGTTGATGGATGAGCACGTGCAGCGCCGTCCGCCGCTTCCCCCGCCGCACGGGCACGGATTCGATGCCATCACCAGCTGGAACGAGGCGGGATAACGGGCTTGCACCCCCGATCGATGCAGGTGCACCGCACCGGATTCCAGCGGCTCACGGAGCGAGTCGAGCACGGAGGGGGCAAACTCAGCAGCCTCGTCGAGAAAGAGAATCCCACCGTGGGCGAGGGACGCGGCCCCAGGAACAAGCATGCGGGTGCCGCCGCCAATGAGCGCGGGCATCGTCACGGAGTGGTGCGGCGCCTGGAATGGTGGGCGCTTCATGAGAGACATGCCAAAGGGCAGTAAACCCGCGACGGAATGCAACGAGGTCGTGACAAGCGCGGTGTCGGCATCCAGGTCCGGCAGAATAGTCGGCAGGCGCGAGGCGAGCATCGTCTTACCCGCTCCAGGCTCACCCAGAAGAAACACGTGATGCCCACCGGCGGCCGCAACCTCCATCGCCGCGATTGCCTCCGGCTGCCCGCGAACGTCCGCCATGTCGAGCGCCAACGGATCGACGACATCCGCAGCCTCACGGCATATCCCCAGCCTCCCGTGGAATGGCGCCTTGACGGCATCGCCCCCGGCCCACGCGATGAGGTCGGCGAAGTGCCCAAAATCAAGCACCTCGATGCCGCTGACTAAACGGGCCTCCTGGGCACACGCTGTCGGCACGATCACCCGCCGCACTCCCAAAGACCGGGCGGCCAGCACAGCCGGCAAGACGCCTCGTACCGGCTGGATACTGCCGTCGAGGGCAAGTTCGCCCACGATGACCGCATCCTCAAACGCGGCGGGTGACACGAGACCAGTGGCCAAGGCCACTGATGCGGCAATCGACAGGTCGAAGGCGGATCCGGACTTCGGGATACCAGCCGGAGAGAGGTTGACGGTAATTCTCTGATCCAGCACGTCCAATCCGCACGACTCGAAAGCAGCGCGCACGCGGTCACGCGCCTCACGCACCGAGGTATCGAGCAACCCCACGAGCGTAAACGCCACAAGCCCTGCTCCCGCATAGGTCTCCACGTCGACGAGGTGCCCGTCGATGCCGACGACACTCATCGAATAGGTGCGAGCAAGCCCCGGCCCCTTCATTGCACACCCCTCAACCACGTCACCTGCGCGCCCAGTGCACGAAGGTCCACGGCCTCGTCCATGGCAGCGGGCCAGGAGCGCAGCGCCCGTGCATCCACCGTGATCGCAACGACGTCGATGCGCACGCGAGAGGACAAAGGACCATGAGCGCGACACCACGCCCCCGTCAGCGCGCGGAGCCTGGCTACCTTGCGATGATCGACCGACGCGAGCGCGCTTCCCCGCCTGCGCCCAACCCTCGTACGCACCTCCACCACCACGGTCCACGAACACGACGAATCAGTATCATCGCGCGCAATGATGTCGAGCTCTCCCCGGCGACCGTCCCGCCAGTTTGATTCGAGAATCCGCAGTCCTTTCTCTTGCAGCAGGAGACGGGCGGTATATTCACCCGCTGCACCCAGCACCCGACGATCGGGCCGAACGTTGCATCCCATCACGGATCACCTCCACGCCCACAGTGCGCCCAACTGCACGGATCCAACAACGCGAAAACCGCCCCCTGTGGATAGGGGGCGGCTCGCAAGAAGGCCTGTGGATAACCGCGCGCTTCGCGTCAGGCAGCGTTTAGGGGATGTCGAGCTCCGGCTTCGAGAGTTCCTCGACGTTCACGTCCTTGTAGGTGATGACGCGCACCGAGCGCACGAAACGAGACGAACGGTAGATGTCCCACACCCACGCATCGCTCAGCGTCAGTTCGAAGAAGACGTCACCGCCGACCGGGCGGGCCTGCACATCAACGTGATTGCACAGGTAGAAACGCCTCTCAGTCTCCACAACGTACTTGAACAACCCAATGACGTCGCGGTACTCCTTAAAGAGTTCCAGCTCCAGATTGTTTTCGTAACCTTCGATCTCTTCGCTCACGACCCCATCATGCCGGGCCAGGCCCCAAGCACCGCGGTGCCACCCCGGCGCGCCCTACTTTGTGGCCTGCGTCGGCATCTTCCATGAGCGGCGGTGATGATCCGAGACACCGAGGCGCGCAATAGCGCGTGCATGCGCTGCAGATCCGTAGCCCTTGTTCGAGGCCCACCCGTATCCCGGGTCATCGAGCCCCTGCATCAGATGATCACGTGCAACTTTCGCAAGAACGGACGCGGCGGCCACAACCGCGCAGGAAGCGTCGGCCTTCACCTGCATGTGCACAGGAAGTTCACGCCCGAAAGGATCCTCGGGGCCATCGACTGCTCCGAAGAGGTCATCCGGCGCGGAGAGCCAATTGTGGGAACCGTCCAAGAGAACACCGCCGGGGACGAGGCCCCCCTCGGCTACTTCCGCAAGCGCACGGCGTCCGGCGAGGCGCAGAGCCGCGATGATGCCCCACTGATCGATCTCCTGCGCGGACGCATAGCCGACGGATGACGCGAGCACCCACGAGCGCACGGGATCGACGAGGGCCTCGCGCCTACGCGGCGTGAGTGCCTTGGAATCCGTGAGTCCCTCGGGAACGGGTGGCGCATCGACGCCGACCAGCGCAACACCAACGGCAACGGGACCAGCGAGAGCTCCGCGCCCCACCTCGTCCATGCCAGCGACGACACCCCACCGCCTGGCCAGGGAGACCTCCAGCTCACGCGACGCTGTGGTCATGATGCGGAGGGGACGGAGGCAAAGACCTCGTGATGCGCGATGTCAGTCGTCCATCGCGACGTCGGCCAGATAACGGCCTGGACGGTGCCCACGACCGAGGACACGGGCACGTAGGGTGACTGCCCCGTCCCCATGTGATAACGAGAATCTGCAGAGTTAGAACGATTGTCGCCCATCACCCACAGGTGCCCTTCGGGAACGACGACGTCGAAGGTGCGTTCACCACAGGGCACCTGGCCCTCTGGAACATAGGTTTCATCCAGTTCAACCCCGTTGACGCTGACCTTGCCGGTCGCGCTCGTGCAGGTCACGTGGTCTCCCCCGACGCCGATGACACGCTTCACGAGAGTCTGTTCACCGCCACCGGGGACAAACCCGGTGAACTCGCCAAGCCGACGCAGAACAGAAGGCGCCGTCGTCTCCGACGTGCCGAGCCAACCAAGAGTGTCATCAAAAACGACGACGTCGCCACGGCGAACGTTCGACGTCAACGCGTCGATACGCGAGACAGCGATCCGATCATCCTCAACGAGCGTGTTATGCATCGACGGTGACGGAATCCAGAAGACCTGCACGATGAAGGCGCGCAGGAGCGACGAAATCACAAGCGCAACGACGATGATCACGAGAATCTCGCGCAGCCACACGAGCGGGTTACGCCGCGCGCGGGCTTCCGCACGGTCACGATCTCGGAGCGAAGGCGCATGCAACGGTCCGAGAGTCGGGCCTGCAGTCGGGGTCATGCAATCTCCTTGTCGTTACGTCAACCATCCCAGGATACGGCGAGGCCCGACACCGGCGCGCGGTGTCGGGCCTTTCCGTGAAAAATGCCAAGGCTTGAGCCCGGCCGACCTCACTCGGCCTTGCCGGAACGGTGTTCCTTGATCTTCGCGGCCTTGCCGTGACGCTCACGCAGGTAGTAGAGCTTAGCGCGACGCACGTCGCCCTTGGTGACGACCTCGATGTGGTCGATCGTGGGGGCGTGAACCGGGAAGGTACGCTCGACGCCCACACCGAAGGAAACCTTACGGATGGTGAACGTGGAGGACACACCGTGACCGCGACGAGCGATCACGACGCCCTGGAAGACCTGGATACGAGAGCGGTTGCCTTCGATAACCTTGACGTGCACCTTGAGGGTGTCGCCAGCTCGGAACGAGGGGATGTCATCGCGCAGCGATGCCGCATCAACGGCGTCCAGCTTCTGCATTTCTTCTCCTTGACGCATCTGCCGCAGGTCGGAAGCGCCTGGTTGGGCGGGTCTTGCCCGCTCATCTGACGTGTGATCGTGCGCCTCGGTGTCCCCCTGCGGCAGGATGAACCGCGCACAATCCCGGCTATTATCCCACAACCCCGAGCACATCTGCCAGTGCGCCGCCGCATCAAGCGGTGAGATCACGCACCATGACGACGTCGTAGTTGCGCACGCCTCCCACATCAAACGTACGGCTCGAGCGTTTGCGGAAGCCGTGGCGCTTGTAGAAGTTCTGCGCTTTCTTATTGCTGCGATTGGTACCCAGGACGATAGACGTGTGCCCTGCCTCGCCTGCGTCGGCGACGGCTCGTTCGATCAGCGCATCGGCGATACCGCTCCCCCGCCACTCCTCGTCCACGTAGCACTTGGACAGGTAGGCACTGCCTTCCTCGACGCGCCCGGGGCGCACAAGATCACCGGGCAGCGCGTGGGTGCCAACGTGGGTCAGCACATAACCGACGAGCGTGCCCTCGACCTCGGCAACAAAAAGCCGATGCTCCTCAGGAGAGGAGATGACAGCCTCAAAGACGGTCGGCGACAGCTGCGTCGCGATGTGTTCCTCGATCGCCTCAGCCGGGAGGGAGGAAGGGCACGCATCCGGGAAGGTACGCGCAGCAAGCTCGCTGACAGCGGCGGCATCGTCGGGCTTTGCGAGCCGCACCTGAACGCGATACGCCATTCCGTCGCGGGTGTAGGCGACGCCGCAAGAAGCGAGTGCCGCACGATCCTCGGCCGTCAGCGACGAGGCATCCAACGACAGCGCAAGATCGGGACGAACCCGCGTCGTCTTCTCAATCGCGCGGTCGCGCCGCCAGCGCTCAATGGCCGCATGGTTGCCACCGAGAAGGACATCGGGAATCTCAAGGGAGCGAAACTCCCGCGGCTTCGTATACACGGGATACTCGAGCAACCCAGCACCCGAGTGTGACTCTTCCACCAGAGAATCCGGGTTCCCCATGAAGCCATCGAGCAGACGAGCAACCGCCTCCGTCAACACCATCGCCGCAACCTCACCGCCGTTGAGGACGTAGTCGCCAATGGAAAACTCGACGACCTCAACCCCCGCGCCTCGGTAATGCTCGGCGACGCGTGCGTCGATCCCCTCATAGCGTCCGCAGGCGACGATGATCTGGTCGGCATGCGCAAGGTCCTCCACGCGGGCCTGCGTCAACGGCGTTCCTGAAGGCGTCGGGATCGCGAGGACACGCCGGAACGAGGCCGGGGCACCTTCCCCGCAACGCTCCGGAAGCGGGACGGAGAGCACCTCGTCCAAGGCGCGGGCCCACACGTCCGCGCGCATCACCATGCCGGCGCCACCACCGTACGGCGTATCGTCTACGCTGCGATGCTTGCCGGTCGCCCAGTCGCGAAGGTCGTGCGCGTGAAGGTCCACAAGGCCCGTCTCCTCCGCCTTGCCCATCAGGGACAGACGCAGGGACGCGAAGTAGTCGGGGAAGATAGAGATCAGATCGAAACGCACGAGCTTAGTGACCCTCGCGCTCCGAGACCGCATCGTCGTCAAACAAGCCCGGAGGCGCATCGATGACGACAACGCCTCCCTCGACGTCGACGGTCGGGACCAGCGCCGTCACGAAAGGCACCATAACCGTGCCACGATCGGTGGCCACGAGGAGCAGATCCTGAGCGGCACCGGGCCTCAACCCACTGACGGTACCGAGGAGATCACCTGACGGAGTGCGCGCCTGGAGCCCCTTGAGTTCGTGCGGATACCAGGCATCCTCCTCCGGATGTGCATCGACGAGCAGGCGCGCGCCACGCAGGGCCTCGGCCTCCTCACGGGAATTGCATTCCTCAAACGAGGTAAGCACGCGTTCCTTATGGACACGAACGCTCCTTACCGTGAGGTGGCGCTTCTGCCCCGCAACATCCAACCGGGCACCGGGTGCCAGGACCTCGGGGTCATCACTGCGCACGTCCACGATAACCTCTCCGCGCAGGCCGTGGGCGGGGCCGACAATAGCGGCTGTGAGCTGCATGTGTTCTCCTCACGATGTACGGGGGGCTCCCCCGAAGGATACAACGAAGGGGCCCGGCAGTGCCGGACCCCTTCGCGACGTGTGCGAGTCTTACTCGCGATCCGTGTCGACGACGTCAACGCGGACAGTGCCACGCGTGGACAGCGCACCCATGACGGTGCGCAGCGCGCGAGCCGTCCGACCGCCGCGTCCGATGACGCGACCCAGATCCTCAGGGTTCACGCGAACCTCGAGAAGCTGGCCACGTCGCATGGAACGAGGCGTCACCTCGACATCTTCGGGGTGGTCAACGATGCCGCTGACCAGGTGCTCCAACGCGTCGGCGAGCATGCTCAGGCATCCTCTCCGGCGGCCTCTTCGGAAGCCTGCTCGCCAGCCTCAGCCTCAGCAGCGGCTGCGGCAGCGGCGGCCTCTTCCTCGGCCTTCTTGGCGGAAGCAGCGGCCTTGGACTTCTCGGCAGCAGCCTCGGCGTCCTTGATGGCCTGCTCGGCCTGGGCGGCCTTGTCGTTCTCGGAAACCTGCACGCGGGAAACCGCGTCGGCCTTGCCGTTGAACTTGGCGATGTCACCAGTCAGGACCAGCAGGTTGCGGACCTGGTCGGAGGGCTGAGCGCCAACACCGAGCCAGTACTGGGCGCGCTCAGAGTCGATGCGGATGATCGACGGGTTGGGCTGAGGATCGTAGTAGCCGACCTCTTCGATGACGCGGCCGTCACGCTTCTTGCGCGAATCGACAACGACAACACGGTACTGGGCAGCGTGGATCTTACCCACGCGCTTCAGGCGAATTCGAACTGCCACTTGAGTGGTCTCTCCATTTCAGATTGGTGTGGACCTTTGCGTCCCAAGGTGGGAAACACAGGGGTCGCATTGGACCGGGACACGACGGCACGCAGTGAGAGGGTCTACGAACCGCCGGGTACAGCTAGCGATTATGCCATATTTCGCACCGATATCCCAAGCCGGAGACGTGCGCCGCGTCGCACGAGTCGGTTAATTCCATCACGCCGGGCGCTCAGGCGGAGGTTCGCTCCCACACAGTGCTTCCTCCCAGCGTGACGCGAGAGGGCCTCGACAATGCAAGGGGATCGATTCTCGGGTCCTCATTCAGGAGGAGAAAATCGGCCGGGCCGCCTTCGACGAGGCCGGGGTATCCCAGATAGCGCTGGCTCACCCATGTGGCTGCATCGATGGTGAACTGAGCGGGCGCTCCCCACTGAAGCCACAGTGCAAGTTCGCCAGCGATAGTTCCGTGATCCTGGTAGCCGCCCGAATCCGTTCCCATCAGCACCAGAACTCCCGCGTCCACGAGCATCTCAAAGTGCTCACGGCGCGTCTCGTACATGCCCCGCATCGTCGCGGCGTAGACGGGATACTTCTGCCCCGCCTGCGCGGCAAAGTCTTGGAAAAGCTCTACCTGTCGGAGGGTGGGCGTCACCGCGATGCCACATGCGGCAATCTCGGCTGCCTGATCCGCATCGATTCCGCTTCCGTGCTCGATGTCGTCGACCCCGGCCTCGATGAGCGAATCGATGACGCGATGAGAAAACGCGTGCACTGCGATCCGAGCCCTGGCCTCGTGCACGGCGCAGACCGCGTCGCTCAGGACCGCGGGATCCCACAGGGGCATGAGGTCCGAATCTGCCCCGGCGCTGCGATCGATCCAGTCACCGACGATCTTCACCCAGCCATCCGATACGGATGCCATCGACGCGAGAACG
Source organism: Actinomyces sp. HPA0247 (assembly GCA_000411415.1). Lineage (GTDB taxonomy): Bacteria > Actinomycetota > Actinomycetes > Actinomycetales > Actinomycetaceae > Pauljensenia. The sequence continues at coordinate 60,054 of KE150451.1, forward strand.
TCGGGAAGCTCGCGCTGGTCGGTGACGTCGAGCGGCAGATCGCGCATGTAGCGCTTGGGGCGCGCAACGTGGCGACCACAGCGGATCAGGTGGAGGCCGGTGGCACGAGCCGCGGGCGAGTTATCGAGCGGTACGCCGCAATCACGCACGAGCGTGACGCCGCTCGCAAGCGTTGCTCGGGCTTGCTCCACCATCTCGGATTCGGACACCGAACCCGTTGCCGAGTATCCGATATGACAGTGGGTATCTACCATGCCGGGGACGATAAAACCGACCGAGGGCGCGGTTTCCTCGTCGCTCACACGGCGGATCACTCCGCCATCCACGCGCCACGTTCCGCTCACCCACTGCGGGCGCTCGGACTCAGTCTCCGCCCACAGGGCGAGCCCGGAGAACTCCATGGCTCAGAGCTGGCCGAGCATCCGCTTGACGTCGTCCGGCAGGTCGTCGATCGTCGGACGCGGAGCGGGAGCCTCCTGCGCAACGCCGAAGGACGAGCCCTTGGGAGCGCTACGCTCCGACGGCGGCAGCATGGCCTCAAGCTCCTGCTGGCGACGCTTCGCGGGATTACCAGAACGCGCGCTCTTCTTCATGCGTGCACGCTGAGCCTGCGCCTTACGAGCGTTAGCCTTCTGCTTGGCCTTGCCGCCGCGTCCGGGAAGCGCGCCCATGCCGGGCACGCCGCCGCCCATCTGCCCCATCTGCGCCATCATCTCGCGCGCCGCCTCGAAGCGCTGCACAAGCTGATTGACCTCGGTGACGGTCGTGCCAGAACCGCGGGCGATACGCGCGCGACGCGACCCGTTGAGGATCGAGACATCCTCACGCTCGGCGGGGGTCATCGAGCGGACGATGGCCTCAACGCGGTCCACCTCGCGCTCGTCAAAGTTTTCGATCTGTTCGCGCATCTGCGCGGCACCAGGGATCATGCCGAGCATCTTCTTCATCGAGCCCAGCTTCTTAATCTGCTGCAGCTGGCTCAGGAAGTCTGCGAGGGTCAGCTGGCCGGCCATCGCCTTGGCCGCGACCTTCTCCGCCTCCTCGGCGTCCATCTTCTTTTCGGCCTGCTCGATGAGGGTGAGAATGTCACCCATGTCGAGGATGCGTCCCGCCATACGATCGGCGTGGAAGCGCTCGAAGTCGTCGAGCCCCTCACCCGTGGACGCAAAGAGGATCGGCGCGCCCGTCACGCCACGCACGGACAGCGCGGCGCCACCGCGCGCGTCGCCATCCAGCTTCGACAGGACAACGCCCGTAAAGCCGACGCCGTCACGGAAAGCCGTGGAGGTGGAGACCGCGTCCTGACCGACCATGGCGTCGAGGACGAACATGATCTCGTGCGGGTTGACAGCATCGCGGATAGCGATCGCCTGGTCCATCATCTCCTGGTCAACACCGAGGCGACCGGCCGTATCGACGATGACCACGTTAATGCCGCTCTGGCGCGCGAACTCGACACCGCTTCGCGCGACCTCAACCGGGTCACCGACACCGTTGCCGGGTTCGGGCGCCCACACCTTGACGCCTGCGCGCTCACCAACGACCTGCAGCTGCTGGACGGCGTTGGGACGCTGGAGGTCCGAGGCAACGAGGAGGACGGTCTTACCTTCCTCGCGCAGCCACTTGCCCAGCTTTCCCGCCAGCGTGGTCTTACCGGCACCCTGAAGACCCGCGAGCATGAAGACCGTGGGACCAGACTCGGCGAAGGTCAGCTCACGCGTCGCGCCACCAAGGATCTCGACGAGTTCCTCGTGAACGATGGAGACGACCTGCTGGCCGGGGTTGAGAGCCTTGGAGCGGGCCGCGCCGTAGGCCTTTTCACGGACCTGTGTGGTGAACTGACGAACGACGGGGAGCGCGACGTCGGCGTCGATCAGGGCGCGCCGAATGTCGGAAACCGCGTGATCAACGTCCGACTCGGTCAGGACGCCGCGGCTGCGCAGGCTGCGGAAGGACTGGGTCAGGCGATCTGACAGGTTTCCAAACACGTGTTTACTCCCAAGATGGCGGCTGTACTAGGCACAGGTTAGCGCACCTCGGCCCCGGGAGTCTCCTCACCGGGGCCGAGGCGCGTCATGAGTGAAGGGTTCAGCCCTGCGCGGAACCCACGATCGCGTCAACGAAGCCCTGCGGATCGAAGGGCGCAAGATCATCGGCGCCCTCGCCGAGGCCGACAAACTTGACGGGTACACCCAGCGCACGCTGCACGGACACGACGATGCCACCCTTCGCAGAGCCATCAAGCTTCGTCAGAACGATACCCGTCACGCCGGTAGCCTCAGCAAACACTTCGGCCTGCTTCATGCCGTTCTGGCCGGTGGTGGCGTCCAGGACGAGGAGGACCTCGGAAACCGGAGCCTGCTTCGTCATCACGCGCTTGATCTTGCCGAGCTCGTCCATCAGCGTGGACTTGTTCTGCAGGCGTCCCGCCGTATCGACGAGGACCACATCGACGTCACGCTCCACGCCCTCGCGCACGGCCTCGAAGGCGACGGAAGCCGGGTCGGCACCCTCGCGATCGCTACGGACGACATCCACGCCCACGCGCTCGCCCCACGTAGCGAGCTGGTCGGCGGCGGCCGCGCGGAAGGTATCGGCGGCACCGAGGATCACAGACTTATCTTCTGCCACGAGGATACGCGCCAGCTTGCCGACGGTCGTGGTCTTACCGGTACCGTTGACGCCCACCATGAGGACAACGGCAGGCTTCGTGACGCCGTCGACCTCCGGGCGCTCAAGGTTGAGGGAGCGATCCATGTCGGGGCCGACGAGCGCGAGCAACTCCTCGCGCAGGATCTCGCGGATGCGCGCCTCATCCGTGACGGACTCGACGGCGACGCGGCGCTTGAGCGCCTCCATCAGCGTGTCGGTAGCCTCAAGGCCGAGGTCGGCGATAAGGAGCGATTCCTCGATCTCCTCCCAGTCAGCAGCGCTGAGCTGGCCTCGGCTCAGAACACCGAGAATGGCGCGCCCCAGTGAACCGGAGGATGCGAGGCGTTCGCGCAGACGCTCCATGCGACCGCGCACAGGTTCTGGGCGCTCGATGGACGAGGCCGGGGTGGCGGGTACCTCAGAAGGCTCCTCGGAGGCCGACACAGGTGTATCAGACGGGCCAGCGCGAGGCTCATCACCACCTTCTTGCGGGGCAGAAGCGGGCACGTCACCGGGTGCTTCGGCAGACACCTGCGGCTGAACGGGGATACTGACGTCGTCCGTGGAGCGGCGCTTGGAACTGACGGCGATGCGGATGAGCACACCGATCAGCACAGCAACCACCAGGCCGATAACGACCGCCCACGGCGACTGGAGAGTGGAGATAAAAGCGTCCATAGGGTCATTATCCCCTATGGACGCTCTTCACAGAAAACCTGAGCGCAGCATCACTGCCTGAGGCCTGCGTCTACTCCTGGGCTGACGTGTTCGCCCCGTCGGAGCCCCGACGACCGCGATCAAAGCGTTCACTCACGCGGCCGGTGACCGTCTCCAGCCGATCAATGCCCGGCAAGCGGTCAGCGTCGAAGTATGCGCTCCGCGACTCAGCATTTTGAAGGAGAGACTGCAGGGAAGCTGTCCGCGGCACCACGGGACCATCGGGGGACGTCGAGGCGCGCTTGGGAAGCGAATGATGAGTCTTCACCTCGTCCGCGATTTCTTCGCTCTCTCGCTTGATGACACCCTTCCACTCGTCCGCGCTACGACGAGACAGAGCCAGCACCGCCACGACACCACCGGCGACGACGAGGACAAGAACGACAGTCACAACAAGAATCAACGCACCCTCAAGCATGTCATCATCCTGCCCTATCGGACCCCGCTGTGCGATGGAGGCACCCGAACAAACGAGCTTTGTGACGATATTGTCATGGGGGCCAGGAACGTTCGTTCCCAGCCCCCCATGAATGACGGTTGCGCGTCAGTCGAGGTAGTCGCGCAGCACCTGCGAACGCGACGGGTGGCGCAGCTTCGACATCGTCTTGGACTCGATCTGGCGGATACGCTCACGCGTCACGCCGTAAACCTTGCCGATCTCGTCGAGGGTCTTCGGCTGCCCATCGCCCAGACCAAAGCGCATCGACACGACGCCCGCCTCACGCTCGGAGAGCGTATCCAGCACGTGGTGGAGCTGCTCCTGCAGCAGGGTGAAGGACACCGCATCCGCCGGGACGATAGCCTCGGAGTCTTCAATGAGATCACCAAACTCAGAATCGCCGTCCTCGCCCAGAGGCGTGTGCAGCGAAATCGGCTCGCGGCCGTACTTCTGAACCTCAACGACCTTCTCGGCGGTCATGTCGAGTTCCTTCGCCAGTTCCTCCGGCGTGGGTTCACGACCCAGGTCCTGCAGCATCTGACGCTGCACGCGAGCCAGCTTGTTGATGACCTCCACCATGTGGACGGGAATACGAATCGTGCGGGCCTGGTCCGCCATCGCACGGGTGATCGCCTGACGGATCCACCAGGTGGCGTAGGTCGAGAACTTGTAGCCCTTGGTGTAGTCAAACTTTTCCACGGCGCGAATGAGGCCGAGATTGCCCTCCTGAATGAGATCCAGGAACTGCATGCCGCGACCGGTGTATCGCTTGGCCAGCGACACAACCAGACGAAGGTTCGCCTCGAGCAGGTGGTTCTTTGCCTGCTGACCATCCTGCGCGAGGAAGTGCAGCTCACGACGCTCGCGACTGGTCATCTCATCGGCCTGGTTCTTCAGCTTGTACTCGGCGTACAGGCCAGCCTCGATACGGCGAGCAAGGTCAACTTCCTGCTCCGCGTTCAGCAGGGAAACCTTACCGATCTGCTTGAGGTAGTCCTTCACCGGGTCGGCGGTCGCACCGGCGACAGTCACCTGCTGAACAGGCTCGTCGGTCTCGTCGGAATCCGAGACAACGAATCCACCCTTGACATGAATGCCGGCGTTGGTGCGTTCACGCAGCGCAGCACCCTCAGCGACCTTCGGATCCTCTTCCTCGGACTCTTCCTCGGCGTCGGTCACTTCCTCATCGTCGGCGTCTGCCTCGAGATCGGGATCCTCAAGATCTGCGCCCGTGGGCTCGAAGTCTTCCTCGACGGTGTCATCGAGTTCCTCGACGGCAACCTCTTCGACGATTTCCTCGTCCTTCTTCTTGCGACCGCGCGGCTTCTTGGCCGCAGGCTTCTTCGCGGCCTTCTCCACGTCAGCGTCGGCTTTCTTCGCGGTCTTCTTGGCAGGGGCCTTCTTCGCCACGGGCTTATCAGCCTCGGCGGCGTCGGCCTTCTTCGTCGTCTTCTTCGCGGGAGCCTTCTTCGCCGGCGCCTTCTTCGCGGCCGACTTCTTTTCCTCGGCTGGTGCGCTAGCCGCGGGGGCCGTGGCCTTCTTGGCGCGCGTCGTCTTCTTCGCGGGGGTCGTCACCTCCGTGGTTTCCTCAGTCGTCGCGGAGTCCTTTGCCGAAGCGCGAGATGCACTCACACGGGTCCCTTTCATTGATGGGCATGCACAACAGAGCCGATTGCAAATCGGCATACCGTTGCCAGTCTAGTGCTTTGCTTCGTAGTTTTCCTGACGGTAGGTGTGAGGATGCCCCGCATTGGCCTCCGCTTCGAGCGCAACCTCAGTTAGAGTTACCTCATGACTCTGAGCGACAGTTTCGCGACGCTGCGTCCGCACATTGACGAGGCAACGGCCTCGAGCCTCGCCCACCTTCTGACACGCGCCGGCACATCGTGCCGATCCGAGGAGTTTTCCGAGGCCGTGCTCGCGTCCGTTGCCGGAGGGAAGCGGTTCCGGGCTCTCATGGCGCATATCGGCTACTCGCTCGGAGCAGCAATTCCAGTCGAAGACGTTGCCCTGCCCCACCTCAGCGCAGCGCTCGAGCTCTACCAGGCCAGCGCCCTCGTTCACGATGACATCATCGACAAGGCAGATGAGCGTCGCGGCATGCCGACCCCTCATCGCAGCCTCGCCACCCATCACGCATCGCACTCGTGGATCGGCTCGTCCTCAGATTTCGGAACACACGCCGCGATCCTCGTTGGAGACTTTTTGTTTTCCGCAGCGACCGCCGCCGCAGACGAGCAGGCGCTCACACTCGACGACAAACGCGCACAGACGTTCGCGCGCCGCTTTGCCGACATGCACGCAGAGGTCGCACTCGGCCAATACCTCGATATCGCCGCCGAGCAGAGCCCGCTGGACCCCGAACGCACGGACGCACTGAACGTCAGTGACGCGCTGGAGGTCGCACTCCATAAGTCGGCTCACTACTCGGTCGTTCACCCCGCTGTCCTGGGAGCCATCTGCGGCGCCCCCACGCTCGACGACGGGGACGCGCTCAGCCGCAGCCTCGAAGAGATCCTGACGCCCTGGGGACTGGCGTTCCAGCTACGCGACGACGACCTCGGCGTTTTCGGAGACCCCGCGGTGACCGGAAAACCCGCGGGCGATGATCTGCGCGAAGGAAAGCGCACCGTCCTCCTGGCTCTCACCTGGGAGGTCTCCTCCCCCGCCGAGCGGTCCGCCCTCACCGACGTCCTCGGGGTGGCCGAAGCCTCGGCGACGCAGATCAGCGCGGCGACCCGCATCGTTGCATCCAACGGTCGCGGCCCCCACGAGGCTGAGATCGCGCGCCTGGTCGCCGACGGTCACGCGGCGCTCGAGGCCTCGACCTTCGACGACGATTCCCGCGCGATGCTGCGCGAGCTGTGCTCGATACTCACCGCTCGGCGAGCCTGAGCCCGAGGCGGTGGGTTAGAAGGCCAGCGTCGAGGCGATACGATTGACCCGGTGATGGCGACCCGACGTCAGTGCATCGATCGGGCGCTCGCCGAGCTCGTCCTGAACGGCGTACAGCCACGCCAACGATTCCTCGGCCGTGAAGCCATCATCCGCCAGGAGCGTGAGCGTTCCCTGCAGGAATGGGAGCGGCTCCCAGCCGTTGTCGCCCTTGACGATCACGTCCTGAGGGATGCCACGCGCCCCGTTACCGTCGCGCGCCTCGATGAGGACACGATCGCGGATCAGCTGCTTGAGGCGACGTTCTTCGATGCCGAGGAGACGACACACCTCGTCGGTGGAGAGCACGGTGATATCAACACTGGTCATGAGCGCAAGACTACCCCATTCATGCGCCGCACCGAGGTGGGCACTTCCGATAATTTCGCGAAAACTCCCATAGAATCGAGCAAGTGAGCGATGAACAGACATTCGACCAGACGGACCCGTTGATCGGCCTCCTCGTCGACGAACGGTACCGAGTGACGCGCAGGCTCGCGCGTGGCGGCATGGCCACCGTGTACATCGCACAGGACGAACGCCTTGATCGACCCGTCGCCCTCAAGGTCATGCATCCTCACCTGGCGGACTCCCAGGACTTCGTCGCACGCTTCCGCCGCGAGGCACGATCCGCAGCACGCATCGTTCACCCCGGTGTCGTCTCCGTCTTCGACCAGGGTGTCATCACCGGTCAGGGCTTCCTCGTCATGGAGCTCATCGACGGAACGAACCTGCGCCAGCTGCTGCGCGCGCAGGGCGCCTTTACTATTCCCCAGGCCCTGCGCTACACGACCGATACCCTTGAGGCTCTGCGTGCCGCTCACCGCGTCGGCGTGATCCATCGCGACATTAAGCCAGAGAACATCCTCGTTCCAACCGACGGCCCCGCGAAGGTCACTGACTTCGGTTTGGCACGCGCGGCCTCCGAGGTCTCCATGTCCTCGACGGGCAACATGCTCGGAACCGTGGCGTACATCGCGCCGGAAATAGCCACCACAGCGCAAGCCGACGCACGCTCGGATATCTACTCCGTGGGCATCATGCTGTACGAGATGCTGACTGGCACTGTGCCGTGGGCAGGCGAATCACCGCTGCAGATCGCCACCCATCACGTCGCCGATGACGTCCCTAAGCCTTCGGCTTCCCAGCCCTGGATCCCCCGCGAAATCGACGATCTCGTCGCGGCGTTGACCGCCCGCGACCCCGCCTCTCGCCCGGCCGACGCCTCCGAAGCCATCGACCTGGTGACGCGAGCAGCCGCCGCCATTCCGGCCGAGCTGGCGAGTCGGCGCGCAGATGTCGCCCCCGCCGACCGCAGCGGCGCCTCTGAAACTACAGCGCTGAACACGGAGGTGATGTCCGCACAGTTCACGAGGCCGCTTCCTGCCCCTTCAACCGTCACAACGGTCCACACCTCTGCGCCGATCCCAACGCCCGAGGAGGCGGGCACGACGACAACATACAAGCGTGCAGCCCTGTGGGTGAGCCTGGTCGTCCTCCTGCTCGCGGTAGCGGGAATTGGAGGCACCTGGTGGTGGACCGAATACGGCCCCGGCTCCTACCTGACGATGCCCGCCACCGATGGGCGCCCCCTCGCAGACGTTGAGACCGATCTGGGCGCGATGGGGCTGGCCTTCTCCGTCGAGGAGGAGTTTTCGGACGACGTCGCAACCGGTTCCGTCACTCGCTCCGACCCTGAGGGTGGAACCCCGGTCCATAAGCGAGCCGACGTGCAGCTCTACGTGTCGAAGGGTGTCGACATGAAAACCGTACCCGACGTGGGCGGCAAGACCCAGGATGATGCGAAGAAGACGCTCTCCGACGCAGGCCTGGCCCTCGGCGCGATAACAGATGCCTACTCCGAGGATGTCCCGCAGGGACAGGTCATCTCCCAGTCCGCGCCGTCGGGCACCTCGGTGCCACACGACACGGCCATCGACGTCGTCTTGTCCAAGGGACGCGAACCTCTCACTGTGCCCTCCCTTAACGGGATGAGTGCGGACGCCGCGAAGAAGGCCATTGAAGGGCTCGGCCTTGTCGCCGCACCCACCGAGGCGTTCTCCGACACGGTCGCACAAGGCCAGGTCATCTCTCAGCAGACCGCAGAGGGCTCCATCTTGCACCGGGGCGACACCGTCGCCTACACGGTATCGAAGGGCCCCGAAAAGGTCGCGGTGCCCGACGTCGTTGGCCGCCAGCGCGACGATGCCAGGAGCGTGCTCGAAGCAGCCGGCTTTACCGTCCAAGAGGAAGCGATTCTCGGCGGCTTCTTCGGCACCGTCCGCCAGAGTGATCCCGCCGCTGGCACAATGCTCAAGAAGGGTAGCGTCGTCACGATCACCATCGTCTGACGCGACGCCGCGTCCGACGCCCACGCATCCAACGAAAGATCCCCGGCCTCGTCCAATTCGACGAGGCCGGGGATCTACTCGTTCGAGGGATCACTCCTCGTGTGAGGAACCCTGCGCCAGGTACTGAGCAACCTGGAAGGCCATCTCCAGGCTCTGCTGATGGTTCAGACGCGGGTCTACGAGCGTCTCGTAACGGTCCCGCAAGGCCTCGTCATCGATATGCTCACTGCCGCCGATCACCTCGGTGACATCATCACCCGTGAGTTCGACGTGCAGGCCACCAGGCACAGTGCCCGCAGCCTCGTGAGCCTCAAAGAAGCCACGGACCTCATCCATGACCGTCTCAAAACGACGCGTCTTGTATCCGGTCGACGACGTGATCGTATTGCCGTGCATCGGATCGGTCATCCACGTGACGGGGCGACCATCCTTACGGGCGGCTTCCAGCAGCAGCGGAAGAGCCTCGCGGATACGGCCGGCGCCCATACGTGTAATGAACGACAGACGCCCCTCCTCACCATCCGGATTCAAACGATCGATCAGCGACAGCATCTGGTCCGGCGTGGTCGACGGACCAAGCTTGACCCCAATCGGGTTACGAACGCGCGATAGCAGCTCAATGTGAGCGCCCTCCTCGTCACGGGTCCGCTCCCCCGCCCACAGGAAGTGGGCAGACGTGTTGTACGGTTCGCCGGTGCGCGAATCGATCCGGGTCATCGCCGACTCGTACTCGAGCAGCAACGCCTCGTGCGACGAGTACAGGTCAACATCGCGCAGTGTCTCAAAATCGACGCCGGCGGCACCCATAAACTTGATCGCGCGGTGGATGTCCTCCGCGAGCGACTCATAGCGCGCATAGGCCGGATTCGACATGAAGCCCTGATTCCAGCGATGCACCTGACGCAGGTCCGCGTAGCCGCCCTTCGTGAACGCACGAATCAGGTTCAGCGTCGACGCGGCGTGGTTGTACAGCGACAGAAGGCGCTGCGGATCGGGCTCGCGCGCCTCGGGGGTGAACTCGAAGGAGTTCACCGCATCGCCGCGGTAGCTCGGCAGCGTCACACCGTCACGCGTCTCCATGTCGGACGAGCGCGGCTTGGCGTACTGACCCGCAATACGGCCGACCTTAATGACCGGCAAAGACGCGCCGTAGGTCAGCACGACCGCCATCTGCAGCAGGGTCTGAATCTTCAAGCGCACATGATCCGCCGTCGCCTCAGCGAAGGTCTCAGCGCAGTCCCCGCCCATCAGGACGAAGGCCTCGCCGCGGGCAGCCGCACCCATCCACGTGCGCAGATCGTCAACCTCCCCGGCGAACACGAGCGGCGGCTGGCGGCGCAGCTGCGCCGTCACATCACTGAGATGTTCCGCGTCCGCGTAGGTAGGCTGCTGGGCTGCGTCCAGGCCACGCCACGTGTCCCAGGGAGCACGCTCCCCGGACTCGGGTGACCACAGACGCTCGGGGACGCGGCGGGAGCGAGGCTTACGCACAGGCTCACCGCCGCGTCCGGGAGTGATCGAAGGAATCACGCGCAGCGACTCACTCGCCAGCGGGCTCGACGGTCTGGCCGATCTCAGCCATCATCTCGACGAACCAGGGCGCGGTAATGTCGAAGGGCTTGCCGCCCGCGATGCGCGGGAACGGAATGGCCTTCAGGCGGTCACCGTCCTCCTCGTCGTGGCCGATAACGCCGGACTCGCCCTTGAAGGCGCACTCGACTGCGAGGTCGGTCATCGACTTGATGAGGCGCAGGTCATCGGCGTTGGCACGCGAAGAACGCGAGAAGTAGCCGGACTTCTGGACCATGACCTTCTCAGCGTCGATCTTCTCGGCGAACTGCTTGGCGAACCACTGGCCGGGGTTAATCGTGTCGAGCTTGACGTGGCCGAAGGGATCACGCTGGACCTCGCCGCCGGCAGCCTCGATCTCCGCGATGATCTCGGGGACGCCAGCGCCCTCGGACAGGAAGATGTTGACGTTGCCCTGCTCGTCCATGATGGCCTTGAGGCGCTTGGCCTCGGCATCCAGGTCGATCTTCATCTCGGGCAGGAAGATGGCGTGGATGTCCCAACGCTCCTTCGACAGACCGATCGAGGGCACCCACTCCTGGGTCTTGAGCCACTCGTGGTAGCGCTGCGAACCGGCGGCCGTCAGCCAACCGCAGTGGCGGCCCATGATCTCGTGGATGATGAGCATGCGGGGGTTGGAGCGGTGCTCGCCGATGATGTTCTGGGAGTACTCGGAGACCTCTTCAGCCGCGGTCCAGGCGCCCAGGGACTGGCGGATCGGCACAACGTCGTTGTCGATCGTCTTCGGCAGGCCCACGACGGTCAGGTGGTAGTCGTGCTCCTCCAGGTAGGCGGCCAGGTCGGCGGCCGTCGTGTTGGTGTCGTCGCCACCGATGGTGTGCAGGACGTCAACGCCGTCAGCGCGCAGCTGCTCGGCAGCCTTCTGCAGCGGGTCCTCATCCTCGGAGACGAGGCCGCGCTCGACCAGGTTCTTCTTGTTGGTCAGCTTGACACGGGAGTTACCGATCGGGGAGCCGCCGAAACGGTGCAGGACGGCAGCGTGCTTGCGAGCTTCCTCGTCGACCAGCACGTAGTTGCCGGTGAGCAGGCCGTGGTAGCCGTTCTGGTAAGCGATGATCTCAACCGTGGGATCAATTTCGTTGTAGCGCTCGATGAGTCCACCGACGGCGGAGGACAGGCACGGGGCGAAGCCACCTGCGGTCAGCAGGGCAACACGACGGACCGACATGAATGTCACCTTTCTCAGGTTGGTTAGGTACGGCCCCGCGCGTGCATGCACGCTCCGCGTCACCCCGGCTGCCCGATGGGGCTGCCTAGTGCGCGAAGGCGCGCGTGTGCAGGGCACAGTTCATTCTACCCGGCCCACATCGCCTTTCGCCAAGGACACCCGTCCCACGAAACGCGAATGCGTGCCCCAATCGTGAGATGACGGCGAACAGCCATTACTCCTTGTCCGAGGCCTCCTGCTCCTCGCCGCTCTCTTCCTCGGGGGCGGTGGGCACGGGGACGTCGGGGGCGGTGCGCCCACCGGGTGCGGGGCGACCGTTGGAGGGAACGGGCCCCTCGAAAGCGCCCTCTGCTGCCAGCTGCGCCTTGACGTCAGCGGCATACAGGTCCACGTACTCCTGCCCAGACAGGAGCATGAGGTTGTACATGATTTCGTCGGTGATGGCCCGCAGCACGTAGCGGTCCTTGTCGAGGCCGCGGTAACGCGAGAAGTCCAGGGGCTCGCCGATCACCATGCCGATATTCGTACGGGACGGGATCTTTTGGCCGATCGGCTGCGCGGCATGGGTGCCGATCATCGCCACGGGGATAACGGGTGCGCCGGAGAGGAGGGCAAGGCGCGCGACGCCGGTCTTGCCGCGGTAGAGGCGCCCATCGGGGCTGCGTGTTCCTTCGGGGTAGATGCCGAAGAGTTCACCGTCGCGCAGGCGCTTGAGTCCGGCGTTCAGCGCCGCCTCGGACGCGCGGCCACCGGTACGGTCGACGGGGATGGTGCCCACGGCACGCATAAACTCCTTCGTCATCCACCCTTTGAGACCGGTGCCCGTGAAGTAGTCGGCCTTTCCCATGAAGACGACCTCACGGTCGAGCATCATCGGCAGGAAGACGGAGTCCCACACAGCGTTGTGGTTGGACGCGAGAATGGCGGGTCCTTCGGCGGGAATGTTCTCCTTGCCGCGGATCCACGGGTGATAGGCCGCCTTCAGAACGGGGCTGCCGGTCGCCTTGAGAGCCTGATAGAACGCCACTGTCACTCCTGAAGTCTCGACGGGCGCGCGAGCGCGCGAACGAATTAGTATCAACTGTATGACGAAACAGACTCCCGTGCGCGATTGTGGGGAAACCATAGCGCCCGGCGAGTCGGCCCGTCCTTTCGCCCGATCGGTGGTGTCGCAAGCCCTGTCCCGGGCCTCATCCGTCGAGCTACAGCCCAGCCTGGATGCCGTTGGGACCCCGGCCTCGGGCGGACGCTGGGTGATTGTCGACCTGGAAACGACGGGACTCGGAGCTGGCGCGGAAATCACTGAGATCGGCGCAGTGAGCGTGCAAGACGGTGCCATCATGGACGAGTTTTCTTCGCTCGTGAAGCCCTCGCGCCCCATTCCGCCATTCATCACGTCGCTCACGGGGATTACGCCGGCGATGGTCGCGAACGCCGAGCCGATCGCCTCGGTGCTGGAGCGGTTCATGGACTGGTCTGGCCTCGGGACGAAGGGAGGCCCGGTCCTCGTCGCTCACAATGCCTCCTTCGACGTGGGGTTCTTGCGCCGAGCAGCCCGCGCATCCTCCCTCCCGTGGCCTCGCATCCGCGTTGTTGACACGCTGGCTCTCGCGCGCCTCGCGTTGCCCCGCCCGCTCGTGCGTAATCACAAGCTCGGCACGATCGCGTCGTACTTCGGTACCGCCACCGTCCCCGAGCACCGCGCGCTCGGAGATGCACGCGCAACCGCTGAAATCCTCCTGGGGTTCATCGACTTGCTCGCAGGGGCAGGCGCCACCGACGTCGAGGACCTCGTTGCTCTCACCGAACAAGCACCCGCGCGTCGCCCCTCCGCTCCGTCCTTCGTCGCGGACTTACCCACCTCCCCGGGGGTGTATCACTTCATCGATACGGCTGGGGACACGCTCTACGTCGGGTCGGCCTCGTCCCTGCGCTCGCGCGTGAGCAGCTACTACACGAAGGCGGAGAAGCGCTCGAAAGTCCAGCGCATGGTCTCCATCGCCGCGGGCGTGCGCCCCTATCCCACCGCTTCCATTCTCGAGGCGAGAATCCGGGAACTGCGCGATATCAGAGAACTGGCACCGCCCTACAATTCAGCATCGACGCGTCAGGGATCCCAGCACTGGGTCATCGCCGAGGCGGGCCAACCTCGCGTGGTACAGTCCGTCACGCTCGATGAGCTACCGCGCGCGCTCGGCCCCTTCGGCACGCGCGCGCACGCCCTGCGGGCAGCGGGAGCGATCGAGCGCGTCTTAGCCCAGGCCGATCCCGCCCACAGGCCGGAGCTCCTTCACGAGGCCGTGGCCGCATCGACGCTGGCCGTTCCACACACGCTCACCGCACTCATGGAGAGGCTATCCGCCCAGGGACTCTTTGAGCCCGCTGCGGCCGCTCGCGATGACCTGAGCGCCTACATGACGGGCGTCGAACGCGCGACAATGCGACCGATCCTGGCAGCACCGCGCATCGTGTGGGGATCACGCAGAGACGGGGGCGAGAAAGGTTGGATCATGCACGTCGCCTCCCACGGCCGCTATCTCAGTTCCGTCGTCATTCCGCCGCACACCGACCCATCCCCATGGATCGACGTTCTGACGTCCACGACACCCATCGAGACCGACGGCGTCGCAGCAAGCTGCGCGTCGTGGGCAGAAACAGCGCTTCTGTGCGCCGAGCTGGCCCGCGAGGGAACGCGCCTCGTCGAATGGAACGGACCTCTCCCCTGGGCCCAGCCGACGGCCAGCCCGCTATGCGACGGGCGGCTGCGCGAGCTCCTGGCCCACGCAACCGCCCATCGACGTACAGACCCGCGCACCTGATGCAGGTTTTTCCTTATGCGTTCGACGCTTCTACCCAACGCTCGATGAGTCGCGCACCCGAGCCATCGGCCAGCGCACCCAGGGCGCGCTCGACGGCACCGCGCATGCGCTCGGCAAAGTCGGCCTGGGTCACCGGGTTCTCCAGGCCCTCCCAGGCCAGGATGCCGGCACCGACATTGAGCGCGACGGCGTCACGAACGGCATCCGCGCCGCCGCCCGACAGCACATCGCGGGCAACGGCCGCGTTCTCGGCTGCCTCACCGCCGGCGAGATCCTCAATGGAGGACGAGGCCATACCCAGGGACTCACGGGCGTCGAACTCGGTCGGAGTCACCGATCCGCCCGAGACGATCCACACCTGATTCTTGTCGGTGGTGGTCAGCTCATCGAGGCCCGTGTTCGCGCCCCGGAAGACGAGCGCGCTCAGGCCGCGCGAGGCGTAGACGCCCGCCATGAGTCGCGCGTTCTCTTCACGCGACGCGCCGATCGCGCACGCCTGCACGCGCGCCGGATTCGTCAGCGGCCCCAGGACGTTGAAGGCCGTGGGGAAACCGAGCGCGCGGCGCACGGGGGCGGCAAAACGCATCGAGGGGTGCATCTTATTGGCGAACAGGAACGCGATGCCCACCTCATCGAAGACGCGGCGCAGGGCGTCGGCGTCAAGGTCGAGGTTGACACCGAGCGCTTCAATAACGTCCGCGGATCCCGACTTCGAGGTCGACGCACGGTTGCCGTGCTTGACGAGCGGGATGCCCATCGCTGCGAGCACGATGGCGGACATTGTCGAAATGTTCACGGTCTTGTACCCGTCGCCGCCTGTCCCCACGATATCGAGGGCGCGGCTGGGCAGATCGACGTGTGCGGCGTGATCCTGCATGCCATCGGCGAGGCCGTGGATCTCGTCAACCGTGGCGCCCTTCATGGCCATGGCGGTCAGGAAGGAGGCAAGACGCGCCTCACCCAGTTCACCGCTCATCACCTGATCCATCAGCCAGTACGACTGACCGTAATCGAGGCTCTCCCCCGCGGTCAGCGCCTGAATGATCGGCGCCCACTCCTGAGCAGCCATCACTTGGCTCCACGCAGCACGTCGGCGACGGTCTCCTGCAGGATGATCGGGTCGATCGGATCGGCCACAACCGCCGCTGCACCGGCCCACGTGGCCAGCCACTCGTCCTGCGGGCGCGCGGTCAGGAACACGATCGGGGGAACGCCGTCACGGGTCTCACGCAGATCCTGGGCGACAGACATGCCGCCCTCTTTCTTCGTCTCAGCATCGAGGATCAGCATCGCGAAATCCTGCTGATCGAAGGCGTCACGAACGCCGAAAGCCGTGGCGGCCTCCACCCATTCGATGCGGGGCGTGTCCTTGGAAGCACGCAGTCCGACGCCGTTGATGACAGCTTGACGCCTGTCCTTATCGTCGCTGAAAACCAGGATTTGAACGGTTTCTTCACTCATGGAAGCTCTCCTTGCGTATGTCGGCCAATTCGACGCGATGGCCCCATTCTAACGGGTAGCGGGCGGCTCCCACACTGGGAGCCGCCCGCTCATGGTCACCTGAGTCGGCGTATCGTCACTGCATCGAGGACGTGCCAACGATGTCGACGACAAAGACAGTCGCTCGGTTGGGCGTCGCCGCCTGGCCGGACTGCGCTTCCTGGCCCTGGATCGGGGCGACGATCAGCAGACGAGAACCAATGGTCACACCCGTCAGATCGGCGTCCTTCACGGGCGCCTGGAGGGGAGCCTGGCTCCACGAGGACTGCGTCTGTCCGCTCGCACCGAAGCCTCCGACAACCTGCTTGTACAGGACGGTCTGGTCATCTGTGAGTGCCTCGCCCGAGCCCTTGTAGATCGTGTAGATCTTCTGCTCGGTGGGCGCGGCGACGCTCTCGTCGATTGTCAGAGTCGGCTCGACACCGGGATCACCGGTCACAGTCACACCGGCGGGAAGCTCCTCGCCGGTCGCCGTCGCACCGCTGAGAACCGACTCGTCGGCCAGGTTCTCGGTGGCGACACCCACGATGTCCACGACGAACACGAGGGTCGAGTTCGCGGGGATGTTACCGCGAGCCTGGCCACCGTAGCCAAGGGATGCCGGGATGACCAGCTCGACGCGATCGCCGACATGGGTGTGCGCCAGACCGTAGGTCCACCCCTTCACGACCTGTTCGAGAGAAAACTCGACAGGCTCGCCCTTCTTGTAGGACGAATCGAAGACGGTGCCGTTCCACAGGGCGCCCACGTAGTTCGCCTTGATCGTGGCACCCGGGCACACAAGCGCGCCATCGCCCTGCTTGAGGGTCTTGACGAGGACCTTGTCGGTCGGCTCGCTACCCTTGCCAGCGGCGATCACGGGGGTGTCGTCGCCGGAGATCGACGGGAAATTTCCCTTGCCGCTGCGGTCAACGTTCGCATTCTGGTCAGCGGAATCGTCCGTCGAGCAGGCGGAGTAGTCGATCTCCGCGGGAGCGGAAGACGAAGACGACGAAGCATCGGAGCAGGCCGCGAGCCCGACAACGAGGGCGGCTGCGCCGACGATGGCGCCGAAGCGGCGCAGGGAGGACATCATGGAAAAGTGTTCTTTCGACTCAGTGGAAGGATTCGCCGCAGGCGCAGGTGTTCTGGGCGTTCGGGTTATCGATGGTGAAGCCCTGACGCTCAATGGTGTCGGCGAAGTCGATCGTGGCACCGCTCAGGTAGGGAACGCTCATACGATCGACGACAACCTCAACGCCGTCGAAGGAGCGAATCGCGTCGCCGTCGAGGGTGCGGTCATCGAAGTACAGCTGGTAGATGAGGCCGGAGCAGCCACCGGGCTGAACGGCGATGCGCAGGCGCAGGTCGTCGCGACCCTCCTGCTCAAGGAGGCTCTTCACCTTCGCAGCTGCGACGTCGGTGAGGATGACCTCGTGGGTGGGAGCCTGAGTTGCGGACTCGGACATGATGCTCCTTTTCGTAACGGATAGACGTATTCGCTTGACACACTACTCCCCCGCCGGGACCACGCGCCACGGCTGGGGTGCGCGCTCAGCGTAACCAGGTGCGAGCGATGCGCCGTCCGGCGTCTTCGAGCATGACGGATCCCTCCGTCTCGAACACTCCGTGAAGCCCCCATTCGGCCTTCTCAAAATGCGAGAGGCTGGACCTGCGAGTGATGGCAACGACGGGCAGGGCATGCGCCGCAGCGGCACTCGTCACGCGCTCGAGCGTGGACTCGGCGAGCAGCGGTGAGGACAGCTCGGGCTCGGCGACGATCACGAGGTCGCAGCCCTCCATGATGTCGTCCAGATCAAGCAACTGGGACAGGAGATCACCGGTGGAGACGATGCGCCCACCAATCGCAGCAATGACGGCTCCCACGCCGCCACCGGCACCAGAGCCACGCAGGCGCGCCGGGTGAACATCCTGGCCCTCTAAAAGCTGGCGTCGCCCCAGCGGACGATGCGCAAACGCCTGCGTGAGGGCAGCAGTGAGGGCGGTGTCTTGGTTCTCGACAGGCTCCAGGTCAGGCGCAACCGCAAGGACCGAGTCGAGGCCCAGCAGTGGACGCGCGGTGGACGCTGCGCACACAAGATCGACGCCCGCATCAGCGACGAGGCCCTGGGCGCGCGTCAGCGCATCGGCAAGCACCTCGGGCCGCCTCGGATCAATACAGCTATCGCCGAGAAGTCCTTCGAGAAAGCCGATGCCGCAGTCCGGGGAAGCGTTGTGTCCCCCCTCAACGATGACCGTCCGCTGCATCCCGAGCGTTTCCGCCACGCACACGCCCGCCTCACGCGACGACGAGGCATCCGTCGGCACGCGCACGAACGAGGCCTGGGAGCGCAACGCAGCCACGGCCTCATCGAAGGTTGGTCCAGTCCCGACGGGAAGCGTCGCCACCGTCGAACTGGGGGCGCCGGTAAGAACGCCCCGAGCGATTGCAGCAAGTGCGTCGCCGGTCGGCGAGGCGGGAATACCCCCGTCCCACCGACCGGCGATAACAACACGACTCACAGGGCCGCCACGCGCGTCAGCAGAAGCGCTTCGGCGAGGATCGCGGCCTTCAGGTCGGAAATCGACTGCGACTCATCCTCCGAGTGAGCGTTCGTCAGCGGGTCCTCAACGCCGGTGACGACGACCTGCGCGCTCGGGAAGATGCGCTGGAAGTCAGAAATGAACGGAATCGAGCCGCCCACGCCGATATTGACCGAGGGAACGCCCCAGGCATCGGTAAGGGACTCGTGCAGCGCCTTCGTCACGGGGGAGGTCATGTCCGCCTGGTAGCCAGCACCAGCATCCTCGGCCGTCACCTCGACGCGCGCACCGAAGGGCGCGTGAGCGAGCAGGTAGTCGACGAGCTTGGTCTGAGCCTCGACGGGATCAACGCCGGGCACCGTGCGCATCGACAGGCGGAAACGCGTGTGCGGGGCAATCGTATTCGAGGCGTTAGAAACGGGACGCGCGTCGAAACCGATCACCGAGATCGAGGGCTTGGTCCACATGCGGGCGGCGATGTCGCCCGAACCCGCCAACTGCAGGCCCTCGACCATACCGGCCGCAGCGCGCAGCTCCTCCTCCGGCCAATCCACGTCCGCGTGATCCGAACCGCCCAGGCCCGGGACCGCGACATCACCCTTCTCATCGAAGAGCGAGGCGATCAGCATCGAGGAGACAGCCACCGAATCGAGCAGCGGGCCGCCGAAGGCGCCCGAGTGCACCGCATGGTCCGCGACGGTCACGTCGACGGTCACGATCGCGTTGCCGCGCAGCGTCGAGGTGACGGCGGGCTCGCCCACCTTCCAGTTCGACGAATCCGTCACGACGATGACGTCGGCGGCAAGCTCATCCTTGTGCGCGTCGAGGAACGCGGTAAACGAGGGAGAACCGATCTCTTCCTCACCCTCGATGAACACGACGACGTTGACCGGCAGATCCTCGCCGAGGATCGACAGGGACCCCAGGTGCACCGTAATGCCGGCGCCGTCATCGGAAGAACCGCGACCGTAAATGCGGTCTCCACGAACCTCCGCCTTGTAGGGATCCAAGCTCCAACGGCTCAGCTCACCCACCGGCTGGACGTCGTGATGGGCGTAGAGCAGAACGGTCGGCGCACCCTCGATGCGAGGCGAGTGAGCGACGAGCGCAGGCTTACCCTCAGTGCCATCCGCGGCGGTCTCGCGCAGGACCTTGGCATCCAGACCAAGGGCCGCGAAACGCTCGCGGATATGCTCGGCGCTGCGCTCCACGTCGGCGGCGTGCGCGGGATCCGACGACACCGACGGAATCGCGACGAGCTGCGTGAGTTCCTCCAGCAGGGACGGGAAAGCAGCCTCCAGGCGCTCCCTCAAAACGGACGACGACAATGCGTGTGAAGTATCAGCCATACGACCAGGGTAGACCATGGGAGTGCGAGGCGGGCAGGCTATCCGCTAGCCTTGAAGCGTGTTTGGACGAAGCAAGAACAACAACGACGAGACCTCGATGCACGTTGAGCCAGTCTCAACGACGCCCGGCGGCAAAAAAGGCCGCCCCACGCCCAAGCGTAAGGACGCTGAGGCCGCCCGTATTCACCCTCTGGTTCCCAAGGACCGCAAGGAAGCCAAGCGTGCCGCACGCGCCGCCCGCAACGCGCGCTTCGACGCTGAACAGCGCGCGCTGGTGACCGGCGAAGAGAGGTACCTGCCTGCCCGCGATAAGGGCGCCGCCCGTCGCTTCGTGCGCGACTACGTGGACGCACGACACTCCTTCTCCGAGTGGATCCTCGCCGTCATGATGGTCTCCATCATCCTCATCATGTTGCTCTCGATGCTCGGCAACAAGATCCCGCTGCAGTACCAGGCCTACCTGCTCTACGGATCGTCGATCCTCATGTACGGCTCCTTCATCATCACCGCAGTCGAGTCCTTCCTCGTGTGGCGCAAGGTCAAGCGCACGTTTGCGCAAGCACACCCACGCGACGACATCCCCTCCGGCACCGGGTACTACACCTTCTCCCGCATGATCATGCCGCGTCGCTGGCGCTCGCCGCGCCCCCAGGTTGACCGCGGACAGTTCCCGAAGTAATCCACAAACCCCGTCGGCCCCGCCCCATCCACATGGTGGCGGGGCCGACGCGTTTTATCCACAGGGTCCGTCGCGGCCGAACCTGCATCCACAGGGGTCACCGTCGCGCTAGATTCCACCTCCTCTCGCGGGTCATCCTGGTCGTGTCGGAGCATCGGCGCCCCGACAACGACGAGAAGGATGCATCATGCACACGACGACCACACTGCTGCCCGCCTGCACTATCGGATGTGAGGATGACGAGCCGACCCCGGAAGGCCTGTACGGCCCCGCCCACTGGCTCGACGACCGAGGAATTGCCACTCTCCTTACCCCCTACCTGTGCGACGGGTGGGACCTGGGAGATTACGCGCGTTTCGCTGACCTCACAGGCACGGATGCGCGGCGCCTCGCCTCGCTCCTGCCGAAGGATGCACGCGACGATAGACAGAACAACGCGCCTCGGATCATTGACCTGCTGCGCGCCGCCTCGCGCATCGACGGACTGAGCCTCGAGGGATACGTCATCCGTGCCCCTCGCCGAGACGAACGCGTCAGCATCGACACCGTGCTCGTCCCCGAGTCAGCGATCATCGCACACACCGGTGCCCCCATCGACGAGGAGCGGTATCCGAGCTACCAGCACTGGCTGACGCTTGCCACGGTCCTTGGGCTTGGCGAGGAGGCGATCCCGCCCGACGAGATGCGCCTGCTCGTTCGAGACGGATCATCCATGCGGTGGTGGTGGGCATGGTGGGACTGATCAACTATCCTAGGGAGCATGATCCGACGCGCGTACAACTGGGCTTTCACACACTTCATCTCACGTTCCGACCCGGAAGATGCACACCACCTGGGCCTGGGAGCAATTTCTCTGGCCGGCCGATTCGCCCCGACGCGCGGACTCATGCGCGCCACACTGGGCTACCTCGATCCCCACCACAGCCCCACCCGGATGGTGAACGGAGTCGAGGTCCCCCTGACGCTGGGACAGCGCCGTCTGCCCTCGCGTCTGGGCCTCGCGGCCGGGATGGACAAAGATGCGCAGGCCGTGCTCGGCATGTGTGCCCTCGGCTACGCCTTCGTCGAAATCGGAACCGTCACCCCGCGCCCCCAACCCGGCAACGACGCCCCGCGTCTGTGGCGCCTCATGGAAGAGCGCGGCCTGCGCAACCGTATGGGCTTCAACAACGCTGGCGCGGACGCAGCCGCCGAAAAGCTGCGCGAGCTTCGCTCGACGTCCGCGGGCCGCGCCGCCATCGTGGGCGCCAACATCGGCAAGAACAAAGTGACCTCCGAAGAGGACGCCCCGGCCGACTACGAGTACTGCGCGAAGACGCTGGCCCACTGGGTCGACTTCGTCGTCGTCAACGTCTCCTCCCCCAACACGCCCGGACTGCGTGACCTGCAGTCGGTCGATCACCTGCGCCCGATCCTGCAGGCAGCCCGCCGCGGCTGCGAGGCAGGGGCACCCGACCGCGTCATGCCCCTCTTCGTCAAGATTGCCCCCGACCTCGCCGATGAGGACATCGTCGCCGTCGTCGAGCTGACGAAGGAGCTCGGCCTGGCGGGTGTCGTCGCCACGAACACGACGATCAACCACGACCTGGGCGAGGGCGGCGTCTCCGGCGCTCCGCTGCTGCCCCGCGCGCTCGAGGTCGTCTCCCTGGTGGCTCGCCACCTCGACGAGGAACAGATCCTCATCGGAACCGGCGGCATCTCCTCGCCCGAGGACGCGCTGCGCATGATCGGAGCGGGCGCCGACCTGGTCGAGGCCTTCTCCGCCTTCATCTTCGAGGGCCCGTCCTGGCCGGGCGAGGTCTCTCGCGCCCTCCAGCGCGCCTGAGGACACCATGATCATCGAACTGACCAGCGCGGATCTGGCCGCAGACTCGCGCCTGGACGACTACACGCGCCTCAAAGACGTCAAGCTTCGTTCCAAGATCGAGCCGGAACGCGGCCTGTACATGGCCGAATCCGCGAACGTCATCGAACGCGCCATCCGCGCGGGCCACCACCCGCGCTCCTTCCTCATGTCCAAGCGCTGGCTGCCCACGCTCGAAGCGCTCATCTCAGAAGCGACGGGCGCTCCCGATGGCGCGCAGGTTCCAGTCTTCGTCGCTGATGAGGACGTCCTGGAACAGATGACGGGCTTCCACCTGCACCGCGGCGCCCTGGCCGCCATGCAGCGCCCGATCCTACCCTCGTTGGACGAGCTACTCGCCACCGCGCGCGGCGGCCAGCCCGCTCGCCGCGTCGTCGTCCTCGAAAACCTCGTCGACCACACGAACGTGGGCGCAGCTTTCCGCTCCGCCGCCGCGCTCGGCGTGGACGCCGTCCTGGTCACCCCGCAGTGCGCCGACCCCCTCTACCGGCGATCCGTGCGCGTTTCCATGGGAACCGTCTTCCAGGTCCCATGGACCAGACTCGAATCGTGGCCCGGGGACATCACGATCCTCCAGAAGGCCGGCTTCACCGTGGCCTCCCTGGCTCTCTCCGACGATTCCGTGTCCCTCGACGACTTTGCCTCGCTACCCGCGCTCCAAGGCCCCGACGCACGCCTCGCGATGGTCATGGGCACTGAAGGTGACGGACTCGGGCGTCGCACCATCGCAGCCTCCGACTACACCGTCAAAATCCCCATGGACCACGGTGTCGACTCACTCAACGTCGCGGCCGCATCAGCCGTCGTCTTCTGGGCCACCAGGGGCATCGGCACGCAGCAGCACTGAGGTTATCAGCAAGCGGCGCCGCGACCGCCGCTGGACAACGAAACGAGGCCGGAGCTGGTTGCCCAGCCCCGGCCTCGTCGTATGTCCGACGGTTCAGCTCATGGATGCGACGATCTCGTCGATGACATCCACGCACTCTTCCCAGCCGCTCACGGCCCGCGTCGCGTAGCCGGCGGCCTTGACCGGATAGTCGTTGCCTTCCGGATCGAGGCGATCGCCGATGAAGAGCATCTCGGAGGCGGGAATTCCCGTCTCCTCGACGAGCTTGCCCATGCCGAACGCCTTGTCGATACCGCGCGTCGTGATGTCGACCGAGGTCGAGCCACCTCCGCGCACATCGAGCTCAGGGACGTCGGGCTGAACTGCGTCGCGCAGAGCCGCCTTCTTGGTGCCATCGGGATCCCAGGCGCGCTTCGCATCGAGCGGCGCTTCCTGGCCCAGGGCAGAGAAGGTGATCTGCGAGCCACGGTCTTCGATGATGTTGCCCCACGGATTGGACTCCCACAGGCCGAGCTCACGCGCGTGGCGCTCAAGCGAGGCAATCGCGCGGGCGGCGACCTCGGGATCCAGGTCGTGGGCGTAACGCTCAACCCACGCGCCATCCTCGTAGCGGTAGTAGCGAGTGCCGCACGTGGGCATCAGGTGCAGGCGCGCGAGCTCCTCGTCCGTGGCGTTCAGGTTGTCCAGCACCTGGGTGCGGAACTGCCCCATCTGACCACCGGAGATGATGCACACCTCCACGTGGTCGAGCAGGGAACGCAGCGCGACGTCCATGCGGGCGGGCAACGGCGACTTCGAGGGCGCCAGGGTGTCATCGAGATCAAAGGCAACGAGCTTCACGATGCCACCCTACTGCTTCGCAGCTTCGGCGGCTTCGATAGCGCGCTGTGCTGCCTCGGTCTCCTCGTCCGACGGGACAGAGAGAACCTGCAGCATGACGACGGAAGCGACGAGGCCACCCCAGACGAGCAGAATCGTCAGGATCATGAGAGCGATAGCGGGAGCGGTCACTTGGCGCCTCCTTCGATCGAAGCGGTTTCGTCAGTGTCATCAGCGAGGATCTGAGCGACCGTCGCGTGAGTGTCCACCGGGCGATGCTTCCACGGAATGAACGTGAGGATCAGGGCGGCGACCACTGCAACCGCAACGGAGCCCCAGCCGAAGATCAGCACGTAACTCGTCGGGTACTTGCCGTATCCGTGCGTCAGCAGATCGACGATGGACATTGCCATCATGACGAACAGAACGACCGGGATGACGATGCCGACGAGGGGCTCCCAGAGCTTGGGGACCTTCACGCTGGACACCGAGTTGAGGTGGGCACGCAGCACCCCGAGGCGGGGGCCGGCGACCGCGCACAGGACGGCGAACATGATCGCCGAGGACACGACACCGATCGAGTTGATGAAGTTGTCAACGATGTCGAGGTTGTTCAGGCCCGAGCGGGTGCCGAAGAGCACCAGGGAGATGACGGTGGCCGGAACACCGAGGACCAGCGCCGAGCGGGCGGGCGACCAGCCGAACTTGTCCTGCAGGCCGCCCGAGACGACCTGGAGGAGAGAAAGCAGCGAGGTCACGCCGGCCAGAACCAGCGACGAGAAGAAGAGGACGCCGAAAATCGGGCCGCCGGGCATCATCGAGATGATCTTCGGGAAGGTCACGAAGGAGAGGATCGGGCCAGTCAGGCCCTCAACCTCGGAGACGCTCACGCCGCCCTGGTGCGCCATGAAGCCAACGGCGCTGAAGACGCCAATGCCCGCGAGGATCTCGAAGGACGAGTTCGCGAAGCCAGCCACGAGCGCGGTGCCGGTCAGGTTCGACTTGCGCTGGAGGTAGGAGGCGTAGGTCAGCATGATACCGAAGCCCACGGACAGCGAGTAGAAGATCTGCGCGAAGGCAGCCAGCCAGACCTTGGGATCGGCGAGCGCGCCCCAGTTCGGGGTGAAGAAGGCGTTGAGGCCCTCAACGGCGCCGGGCAGGAAGAGCGCGCGAACGACGAGCGCGAGGAAGAGGATGACGAGCAGCGGGAGGAAGACCTTGTTGGCCGCCTCGACACCCTTGGACAGGCCACGTCCGATCACGAAGAGGACGAGGACCCACACGAGCGCGAGGGGAATCATCACCGACCAGGCGGGCGCCCAGGAGAACGTATCACCGGGGACAACCTGCAGGAACGTGTCAGTGAAGAACGTCGTCGGGTCGTCGCCCCAAGCCGCATTCACCGAGTAGATCGTGTACTGCACGCCCCACGCGAGGACCGCGCCGTAGTAGACCATGATGACGAAGCACACGAAGGTCTGGAACCAGCCGATGAACTCGCCGCCTCCGATAATCTTGCGCAGAGCCCACGGCGGTGAACCGCGGAACTTGTGGCCGACCGCGTAGTCAAGCCACAGCATGGGGATGCCAACGAAAATCAGTGCGACGAGATACGGGACCAGGAAGGCGCCGCCGCCGTTGGAGTAGGAGACGCCGGGGAAACGCCAGATGTTGCCCAGGCCGATGGCCGAGCCGATGGCTGCCAGGAGGAAGCCTGTCTGGCCGCTCCACGAGTCGCGCGCGCGTGGCGCGGATTTGGATGCGGAGGATGACATGGAGTGAGTTCCTTGCATTCGTGTCTATACGGGATAATTCCCAGCCAGACTAGGGCTGATATACCCAGAAGTCAGCCAGAGTCCACGATACAGAACGTGTTTTTGCACTCTTTTTTACGTAGTCTTGACACTCTGAATCTGCGCCGGGGGGTGGACGCAAAGCGTCAAACGATGGACGAAACCGTTAGCCCACGAGCCCCAAGGCGTGGAAAAGCGCTGCAATACCAACGACGACGGGCAGCGATGCGAAGGTCGTCACGAGGACCGTTCCCTGCGCGATCCGCTCCCCCGCCTTGGCACGCGTCGCAGCGATGTAGGCGTTCTGCGCGGAAGGCAGCGCCGCCATAATGGTCACCGACATGAGCGCAGGACCGGTCAAACCGAGCAGCATTCCGACGCCGCACGCGATCGCGGGCTGAAGCGCAAGCTTGCCGACGATGGCACAGGCGGTCGCAGCAATACCGGAATCCCCGGACGCCGAACGTCGATCCACGAGCGAGGCACCGAAGGACAGAAGAATCATCGGGGGCGCGGCAGCCCCCAACATGGACGTCGACACGTCGAGGAGGGTCGGCATCGGCCACCCCACAGCGGAAAACAGGAAACCGCACACCGCTGCGATGACCATCGGGTTGCGAGCGACCACCCTCGCAATACCGACAATCGATGGCCGCTGCCCGGAACCCACCAGGTCGGCCAGAACAAAGAACATCGGCGTAAAGAAACCCAGCTGGAACACCAGGATGGGAACGACCGCGGACGCGTCATTCAGGACATAGACGGCGATCGGGATACCGATGTACGCGCCGTTATTGAGGGACGAGGCCATGGCCCCCAAGGCGATTTCGCCGCGAGTCAGGCGCAGGAAGAACCTGCCAACGAGCGCGAACAGCAGCGCGGTGCCCACACCCGATGCGGCGGCCACGGCGAGCGGAACACCGAAGACTCCCGAGGTCCCAGTCGAGACGATGGCGTGGAAGAGCATCGCGGGGCTAGCCACCCAATACGTTGCCGAGGCAAGCGTGCCTGCGGCCTCGGGGCCGAGTGCACCGCCAAGACGAGCAACCCAGCCAACACCGATGATGAGGGCGATCGACAGGACCGACCAGACGATCGACGCCACGGCAGCAGGAAACCCGTCAGCGCCAGGAGGCCACGGCCTCGTCGACCTTGGTGAGGGCCGACGCAATCGCCATGTGCATATCCAGGTACTGGTAGGAGCCCAGGCGCCCGCCGAAGAGGACGTCCTGCTCCCCCGCCGCCATGTCGCGGTATGCCGCGAGCGTCGAGCGGTCCGACGGCGAGGCGATCGGATAGTAGGGTTCGTCGCCGGGGCGCGCGAATCGCGAGTATTCGCGCTGGATGATCGTGTTGGTCGCGCCGCTTCGATCCCGCTCGGGGTGCAGGTGCGCGAACTCGTGGATACGCGTGAAAGGCACGTCGCGATCCGAGTAGTTCATGACGGAGCAGCCCTGGTAATCAGGCACGTCCACGACCTCGGTCTCGAAGTCGAGGGTGCGCCAGCCGAGCTCGCCGGCCTCGTAGTCGAAGTAGCGGTCGATAGCGCCCGTGTAGACGACCGGGACCTGGCCGACGGTCGCGCCCTTCGAGAACGGCGAGGAGGCATCGAAAAAGTCCACGCCCGTGTGCACGGTAATGCGCGGGTGATCAACCATGTTCGCGATCCACGCGCCGTAGCCGTTGAGAGGCAGGCCCTCGTAGCGGTCCTGGAAGTAGCGGTTCTCGTAGGTGAAGCGCACGGGCAGTCGCGTGATGATGGACGCGGCAAGCTCGCGCGGATCCGTCTGCCACTGCTTGGCCGTGTACCCCGCGATGAAGGCGTCGTAGAGCGGGCGGCCGATCAGGCTAATCGCCTTCTCCTCGAGGTTACCGGGTTCGCCCGTGATCTCGGCGGCCTGGCGCTCGATGAGCGCGCGGGCCTCGGCCGGCGAGTAGGCTGCGCAGAAGAACTGGTTGATGGTGCCCAGGTTGATAGGCAGCGGGTAGACGACGCCCCGGTAGTTGGCGTAGACGCGGTGGCGGTACTCGTTGAAGGCCGTGAATCGGTTGACGTACGACCACACGCGCTCGTTCGACGTGTGGAACAGGTGCGTGCCGTAGCGGTGCACTTCGACGCCGGTGGCCTCGTCGATCGACGAATAGGCGTTGCCTCCGATGTGATCGCGACGCTCAATGACGGTCACGTCCATACCGAAACGCTCCGCGGCCTCGCGGGCGAACGTCAGGCCAAAAAAGCCCGATCCAACAACGAGCAGATCCACGCCACTCCCCTTTCACGGCAGTCAGGACAATGGTAGCGGCCCCCACCTGCGGGTGCGCCGACATGTGATCGACGAGGCCGGAGCGTGGACTCGCTCAAACACGAAGGAACAGCTCATTTATCCTTGGACGTATCAGCTGATTGATAAGGGAGGGTCGGATCATGGTGCGCATCGCCGTCGTCGAGGACGAGGCGCTCTCACGTCAGCTCCTCGCCGACTACCTTGCCCGCTACAGCGACGAAAACGGCGTCACCTTTGACATCATCTACTTCGAGGACGGCGGAGCCATCATCGGTGACTACAAGCCGGTCTACGACATCATCCTCATGGACATCCAGATGACGAACGTGGACGGCATGACCGCGGCACGTGCGATCCGCGAGGTCGACCAGGAGGTCATCCTCGTGTTCATCACATCAGCCGCACAGTTCGCGATTCATGGCTATCAGGTGGGGGCACTGTCCTACCTCATGAAACCCCTGCCCTGGTTCGCGTTCTCGCAGGAGCTGTCGCGCTGCCTCGAGGCCGTCGCCAAGCGGCGCGGAGCGTCCGTCCTCCTCCAATCGGGAGCATCAACGCACCGCATCGACGTCGCCGACATCATCTACGTCGAATCGATCAAGCACCGCCTCGACGTCCACACGACCTCGGGCACCTACTCCATCACCTCCTCGCTCAAAGCGATGGAAGACCAACTGGACGGGCACGATTTCTTCCGATCAAACTCCTGCTACCTCGTCAATCTTGCCCATGTGCACGGCGTGGCCGACCAAGAGTGCCTGATGACGGGCGGGGACAGCTTGCGCATCTCCCGGCCTCGTAAAAAGGCGTTCATGACGGCTCTGGCGAGCTTCGCGGGCGGGATCCACTGACGTGTTCGAGTCCCTGCCTGACATTCCACGCCTGTTCACCGCCCTGGCCGAATGGGGCGCCGCCCTCGTGTATGTGTTCGTCGTCGCGCGCTCCGCGTCGTCCAATGCCCTGAACCCGAACGCCGCTATCCCCCGCTGGCGCCTCACCGTTGCGGCCGTCGGTGGCCTCGCAGTACTCGTCGGTGCTCAGGAGGTACTCGGCCGCGCTCCCCTGTCTCTGTGGGTGCCCGGTATGATGACGGCTTACGGTCTCATGTGGAGTGTCATACGCCTGGGAACTGCACTGGACTGGCGCTGGGTGACCCACATGAGCGCACGCGCCTTCATCGTGGCCGAACTCGCTGCATCCCTGGCCTGGCAGGTCGTCGTCTACTCCCACGCTGACAAACCCTTCTGGCACCCGGTCTCCGTCGCCGAATATGCAGCTATTTCTGGGACGTGTCTGGCCGTCGTCTACTTCTTCGAGCGACGCGTCGTTCGCCAGGGCGCGCTTCCCCTTTTACGCCTCGCTGACCTTGCCTCGGCGGTATTCATCGGCATCTCTATCTTCGCCCTGTCCAACCTCAGCTTCGTCTCGACGGCCACCCCGTTTTCCGGGCGCGCGGGGTGGGAGGTCTTCTACATCCGCACCCTCGTCGACCTGGCCGGATACGCGATCCTCTTCGCGCAATTCGAGCGCATCCAACAGAGCGCCACCGAGCGCGAACTCGCGTCCATCCAGGCCTCCCTGGACGCCCAACACCACCAGTACCTCGCCGCGAAACAAGACATGGAGCAGGTAGCCCGCGCCCACCACGACCTCAAGCACCAGGTGGAGGCGATTCGCGCGGAGCTAGACCCGGGACGCGCCGCCGCATCGTTTGCCGAGCTCGAGTCTTCGATCGAGCAGATCGGACAGCAGTACCACAGTGGCAATGCGGTCCTCGACGTCATTCTGACGACGAAAGGCCGCGCCTGCGCGGCTGCCGGTATCAACTTCACGGCGGTTGCCGACGGCGCCCTGCTGGGATCCATGTCGTCAATGGACATCGCCACCCTCTTCGGCAACGCCCTCGATAACGCGATCGAGGCCTCGCGGCGCGTCGACGACCCCGCCAAGCGCCTCATCAAACTGGCGCTATTCCGTCAGGGACAGATGGTGGTCATCCGTGTCGACAACTGGTTCGACGGTCGCCTCAACACGGACGCCGGTGGGCGCCTCACGACGATCAAGCCCGACACCGTCCGACACGGCTGGGGGGTAAAATCCATCCAGTGGACGGCCCGCAAGTACGGCGGGCAAGCGGTCACGGACGTGGCAGACCACTGGTTCACGCTGACAGTGCTTCTCCCGTCCACGAATGCCCAGGAGGACTCTTGACTTTCATCTTCACCCCCCGCCTGCGCCTACGGCCCTGGAACGATATGGATGCACCGGAGCTCTACGAGCTGGCCCGCGATCCCCGCATCGGGATGCTGTGCGGATGGAGGCCCTACGAGAGCATCGACGATGCCCACGAGGCACTGTCGACCTTCCTGGCGGCACCCGACAGCTACGCGGTGACGCTTGCATCGACCGGTGAAATCGTGGGCTCGATTGCGCTGCGCATTGACAGGGACTCTCCCGAGGCACGCGTCGCCGACATCGGCTACTGGATCGGCGCGTCCTACTGGGGCAATGGTTATGCGACGGAAGCGGGACGTGCCATCATCGAGCGCGCGCGTGAGCTGGGCGTGTCGACGATCATCCTGAAGTACTTCGACGGAAACGATGCGTCGCGCCGGGTCTCCGAAAAGCTCGGCTTTACGTGGCAAAGCCGCGAAGAAGACGTGGACTACCCGCTCATCGGCAAGCGCCTCACCGTCCACCGAACGGAGCTGGCGCTCGCCGCGCGCTGAGGGTGTGTCTCAGTTGAAGCCGAGGACAGCCGCCGCGACCTTGTAGCCGCCGCGAACGACCTTCGGGGACGCGTGGCGCACGAGGCCAGCGAGCAGGTCCTGGCGCAGGCGATCCGTGGCCTCGGGGTTGATCTGGTCCATCGTCTCCCAGATCTGCTCCTTCAAGGCCAGGTGCTCGGGCGTGCCCGACAGCTGGGCCATGACCGAGCAGACAACGGCGTTAATACGCAGGTAGTGGACCATGTACCGCCAGAGCTTGTCCTCGACCTCGGCACGCGGGGGCAGCGCACGGGTCATCGCCTCGTTGACGCGGGCGAGCTGGTCCAGGCGCGTGATCATGACCTTCTCGTTGACGGACTGGTCGTCACGCCCAATGAAGTAGTGGTACAGGTCCACGTCCAGGTAGCGGATCGTGGAAATGTAGGGCAGCGGCACGAACGAGTAGAGGTAGTCCACGTAGAACGTGTGTTCGGGCATCACCAGGCCGGACGCGCGCACGACCTCCGTGCGCATCGTCAGGGCGTGCATCATGAGGTACTGGTCGTAGCGGCACCGACGCAGGTCCGCCCAACCGAAGGTACGGCCTCGAGGTAGAACGTTGCGGTATCGGATGACAGCCTTGACAGATTTTCCCTGCTTGTCGTAGACGTAGTTGGTGACGAGCAGGTCCAGGTCGCGCCCGGCCTCGCGTTCCTCACGCAACACGTCGAGGACGGCGTTCGTGGCGCGACGGTCCAGCCAGTCGTCGGAGTCGACGACGCGCACGTGCGTGCCAGTGGCGGCGGCGAGACCGGCGTTCACGGCGCCACCGTGCCCCTTGTTTTCCTGGTGGATGACCTTGACAGAGGGGTAACGAGCGGCCCACTCGTCGGCAATTTCTGCGGTGCGGTCCTTCGAGCCGTCGTTGACGATGATCGCCTCGAGTTCGTCGCCGTATCCGACGAGCGTCGTGAGCACCCGATCAAGGTAGTCTTCGGAATTGTAGGCGGGCACAATAACCGTTAGCAGCGGCGCGCTCATGGCGTCTCCTCTCGTGAAGTCTGCCAGTAGTCTACTGTGCGTCGCTGGCCTGCGCGTCCTCCTCCGAGGGTTCCTGTTTAAAGATCACCTTAAAGATGGGGAAGAACACCCAGAAGGAGATCGCCGCGTTGATGATCATCGTGACGACGTCTGCGAATGTTTCGCCACCCGCGCCCATCGTCGAAATCGCCCACGCGTAGATCGGATCCTTGTAGAGGACCTGGAGGGCTGCCGCCGCGATCGTGATGACGACGTAGGCGACCGCGTACCAGAAGGCCGCCTTCCCAAGCGAGGAATTGGACTTGAAGGTGACGTTGCGCTGGGCGAAGAAGTTGATGACCTGGGCGATCAGCAAGGTGATCTCGACGGCCAGGAAGTACGCGAGGCCGCCGCCCCCGCCCACCGACATCGAACCGGCCGGGTAGTCGAAGAGGAAGACCGTGTGCCCGTGCGAGGCGCCGACGGGCAGGAACTGGAATGCCGTGTCGACGAGGCTCGTGTGCGCGAATGCCGCCTTGAATGCCGGCATGAGGACCAGCTGCAGCACCGTAATGCCGTTGGAGAGGATGAAGAAGACGATGAACTGGGCGGCCGTGGTGTGCTTGTCTTCGAAGGCGGTCCACCAGCGCTTGAGAGCCTGCATGAATTGTCCTTTGGTCAGTGTGAAACGAGGCCGGGGCCGCGTCATCGGGTCTGGTCGAGTTCGCGCTGGGTAGCCTTGTTGGCGCGCGCGTTGGAGAAGTATCCGAGGGCGGCGCGGGTCAGGCCTCG
Source organism: Actinomyces sp. HPA0247 (assembly GCA_000411415.1). Classification (GTDB taxonomy): domain Bacteria; phylum Actinomycetota; class Actinomycetes; order Actinomycetales; family Actinomycetaceae; genus Pauljensenia. The sequence goes on from KE150451.1 coordinate 92,903, forward strand.
CAGCGGCCGTCCGTTCACGGCCAGAAGGATCGCATCCACCATGTCGGGGCTGGCCGCACCATTCGTCATCTTGGCGAAGGCACGGAAGGGCATGTTCAGGATGAAGAGAATGTTGAGATCCGGGGTGCCCTTGGCATCGGCCTTGGCTTTCATGGCGTGGAGCTTGCGTCCGGCGACTCGGGCGAGCCAGGTCTTGGCGCGTGTCAGTTCGGACAGCGGATCGGCTGCTCCCAGGTCGTCCGCAGGGTGGGCGGTCGGTATCGTCCGTCCCAGCAGGACGGCGAACTCGCCGTTGGTGATGCCCGCAACGTCGGCGTTCAGGTAGTGACCGAGGGCAGGGTCGATCGGCGAGGGCGTGGTCCCTTCGACCTCGAGGGTGGCGCTCAGCGGCGTGTCGGAGACGTTGCGTCCCACGTGGATCGTCCAGGTTCCTGCCTCGGTTTCCCACGCTGCGCGCGACGTCTCCCAGTGACGGAACGTGTAGCGGTCGAAGGGAATCGTCACGCTCACCGATTCTCCGGCGCTGACCTCGACCTTGGTAAAGCCCTTGAGTTCGCGGGCGGGACCGAACACGCCGCCGGGGGCGCTCACGTAGAGCTGGACGACCTCGGCACCGTCACGCTCGGACGTATTGGTGAGCGTGAGGGTCGCCCCATCCTCGTTCACGACGAGGTCGGAGTACTCGAAGCGCGAGTAAGACAGCCCATAGCCAAAGGGGAAGGCAACGTCGATGCCCGCGGTCGTGAAGTATCGGTAGCCGACGAAGGGGCCTTCGCGGTAGTACGACAGCGGGCCGGTCGCCGGGTACCAGGCGGCGGTCGGATGATCCTCGTGCGAGCGCGCATAGGTTTCTGCCAGGCGCCCCGAGGGATTGACAGTGCCGGTGAGGACGTCAAGCATCGCGCCGGCCCCTCCCTGACCACCCAGGTAGCCGTTGACGAGGGCGGGCACGGAATCAGCCCACGGCATCTCGACGCTGGCCCCGCCGGTCAGGACGACCACGGTGCGCGGATTGGCTGCAACGACGGCCTCGATGAGACGATCCTGTCCCTCGGGCAGGCGCATGTGGGGGCGGTCCAGCCCCTCGGATTCGGCGAGTTCGTCCAGACCGACGTAGACGAGCGCGACGTCAGCGCTCGCGGCGAGGGCCACGGCCTCGGAAATGAGGGCGTCGTTCGTTCCCCCATGACGGTCATAACCGCGGGCGTACCCGGTGAGAACGAGGCCTCGGGCATCCTCTCCCCCAGCCTCGAGCAGCTCGCGCGGAGCCTCGGTACGCGTCGGATTGACCTGGGAGGAACCCGATCCCTGGAAGCGCGGTGTATCCGCAAGATCGCCGATGAGGGCGACATTCGTACCGGCGCTCAGAGGGAGAAGATCGTCCTCATTGCGCAGAAGCGTGATCGCCTCGGAGGCGATGCGCGCGGCCAGCTGGTGATGCTCGTCCAGGTCGTAGGGAGTGGGAGCGGGCAGGCCGGCGCTCGCGCTCGCGACGTTGAGGACCTCCTGGGCACGCGCGTAGACGTCGGCCGCATCCAATTCTCCAGCCTCGACCGCCGCGACGATCTGACGCACACCAGCAAGGCCGGGGGCAGGCATCTCGAGGCTACCGCCGGCGCGCACCGCTGCGACGGCACTGTTTGAACCACCCCAGTCGGAGACGACCATGCCGTCGAAACCCCACTCGGTGCGCAGGATGTCGGTCAGCAGGTGCTTGTTCTCGTGTGCGTAGGTACCGTTGACGAGGTTGTAGGAGCTCATGATCGCTCGCGGCTGAGCGGTGCGGCACACGATCTCGAATCCGGTCAGGTAGATCTCACGCATCGTGCGCTCGTCCACGATGGAATCCGAGGCCATGCGGCGCAGTTCCTGAGAGTTGACGGCGAAGTGCTTGGGGCAGGCTGCGGTACCCGTGGATTGGATTCCTTCGACGAGGCCGACGGCCATGCGTCCGGAAAGGATCGGGTCCTCGGAAAAGTACTCAAAGTTGCGTCCGCACAGCGGCGAGCGCTTGATGTTGAGGCCGGGACCGAGCAGAACGTCGACGCCGAGGCCACGGGCCTCGACACCCAGCGCCTCGCCCATCTCACGCGCCAGGTCGGGGTTCCAGGTGGCTGCGACGGCGGACGCCGTCGGGAAGCAGGTCGCTTTCTCGGACTCCGCGATGCCCAGGTGGTCGGCGTCGCCAAGCTGGCGGCGCACGCCGTGCGGGCCATCGCTCATGACAAAGGAGGGGACATTCGCAGCGGGGATCGCGCGCGAGTCCCAGGCGCTGGCTCCCGACAGAAGAGCTGCCGCCTGCAGCAGCGTCAGGTCATTGGCGTCGCTCAGTGCTTGGTGTTCCATCGTCGTGAACTGCCTTTCATGCTCCATCGCGGGTATCGTCGATGATTCTAGTGTGGCCCACCGCCGCCTCGGTCAACCGACCATGCGCATGATTTGTCGTTTGCGGGCCGTGTTCTGCGCATCCGAGGGCTTGTCGTCCCTGAGATAAGATTGCTCTATGACGAACACCGATGGTTCTGCGCAGGCACGCAGCGAGGCTGAATCTCCCCATGCGGTTTTTGTCGACATCGACGGAACGCTGTGCGATTCACGCCAGCGCATCCCGCGCTCAGCGATCGAGGCTCTGCACGAGGTCCGGAGCAACGGACACCGCCTCTTTGCCTGCACGGGGCGCTCGGCACCCGAGGTCTACCCACGCTTCTGGGACGTCGGTTTCGAAGGACTTGTCGGAGGTGCCGGCGGATACGCCCGCGTCGGCAACCGGATACTGGTCGATGAGCGCATGCCCCGCGAGCACGTCGAGGTCTTGACTGCCCTGTGGGAGGAGCTCGACGCCTTCTACATCTGGCAGGGTCCGGACCAGATGGGCCCGTCGGAGGGGTATCTCGACTTTTTCGTCCCCAGGGCAGGGTCGCACCCCGAAGACTGGATCGAATATGCCCAGTCGATCACGCCCTTCATCGTCGACATCGGCAGCGGTACCTTCACGAAGGTCACGGCGTACGTGCCGCCCGAGAAAGCATCGTTGGAGCGGGTGACGGCCGCGCTTCCCGCCGGATACCGTGCGATTATCGGCTCGGTGGGAGCAGCAGGATACGTACCTTTCGAGGTCGTCCCCGCCCACTTGTCGAAGGCCGTCGGAATCAGCGCGGTCTGCGAATATGTCGGCATTCCCCGCTCCCGCACCGTTGCACTCGGCGACTCCAACAACGACGTCGAGGCCGTGCAAACCGCCGCGCTCGGCATCAGTATTGGGAACGGATGCGAGGCCCTCGTGAAGGTCGCGGACATCGTCGCCCCCAGCGTCTCCGAAGATGGACTCGCGTGGGCTTTGAGTGCCGCCGGGCTGACTGGACATAACCACACGAGGGGCTCTGGCCTCGGCGATACGCAGTGAGCGGATCGCTGCAGCGCTGGCTGCACCATCCCCTCACCCGCAACTCCGCTTTCATGCACCTGTGGGCGGGCCAAACTGCGGCGCAAGTGGGCTTCCAGGTCGGTACTCTGGCAACGTCTGCGATCGCGATTACCGTCCTACATGCGAGCGAGACGCAGATCGGCATTCTGTCGGGCCTGCAGACGCTGGCCTTCCTCATCGTCGGTCTCCCTGCAGGCGCATGGGTGGACGGCTGGCGTAAGCGCCACGTCATGATCGCGGCGAACCTTGCGCGCATCGCAGCGCTCGTCTCCATCCCGATTGCCTACGCCTTTTTCTCTCTCACCATCTCCCACCTCATGGTCGTCGCCGCGCTCCTCGGCCTGTCCACCGTCTTCTTCGACGTCGCCTATCAGTCCTACGTGCCCATGATCGCCTCAAAACGCTACATCGGAGCCGCGAACGGACGCCTTGAGGCCTCCTACCAGGTGGGGCGCGCGGGCGGACCGGGCCTGGGCGGCTGGCTCCTCGGAGTGGTCGCCCCTCCCCTGGCATACCTGCTGACGGCATCGACCTACGTGTGCTCGACGTGGGCGATCTGGCGCATCCGCACCCCTGAGCCACTTCCCGCCCACTCCGACGCATCACTGCGTTCTCAGATCGTCGAAGGCCTCTCCTTCGTGCGCGGACAGCGCCTGCTCTTTCCGCTCTTCTCGTGCATCGCATGCGCAGCCTTCGCGGGGGCGGGCATTCAGGTCCTCCTGCCCATCCTGGTCCTGCGAACCCTCGGCATGAGCGCCACGCAGCTCGGCCTGCTGCTCAGCGCGGGCGCGCTCGGCGGTATCCTCGGCGCTCTGACGAGGCCGGCGTGGATCACGCGCCTGGGAATCGGACGCTGCATCACCATCACGAACATTATTGGCGTCTCGGCGCTCCTCGCCCAGCCCGCATCCGTCCACGTCCCGGTCGCCGCCGCGTGGGTCATCGCCTGCTCCGGCGTCGTCTCATCGTATTTCATCACAATCTACAACGTCACCCAGATGAGCTTGCGCCAGGAAATCTGCCCGCCCGACATGCTCGGACGAATGAACGCGATCTTCCGCTTCGCGGTCTGGGGAGTCATGCCCCTTGGATCCTTCGTCGCGGGCATCGTCGCGTCATGGGTGGGCGTCGAGGCAACCATGTACATCTTCACCGCAGCGTCGATTGCGGCGGGCATCGCCATGGGCTTCACACCTGCAGCGCGCATTCGAGGAACGAGCGCCGCCGACGTCTCATAATGTGACGCGCTCGGTAGGTACAAGAGTGTCTATTCACGCACCGTCGCGATACCATAAGTGTGAGGCAAACCGCAGCGGTTTGGGTCATTGAGCCAAGGAGGACACCATGGACACCGCGACGACTATCATCGAAGCCCTGGGCGGCTGGGACAACATCTCCAACCTGGAAGCGTGCATCACGCGCATCCGTCTCGACGCGGCCAACACCGACCTCATCGACGAGGCGAAGCTGCGCGAGGCCGGAGCCTTCGACGTCGTCATCGTCGGCGACGCGGTTCAGGTCGTCATGGGTCCCGACTCTGAGGACCTTGTCGAGCAGATGAAAGCGAGCCGGTGAGCTTCCTCGTCCGTGCACCTTTCGCTGCACAGATCCTGCCACTCAGCGACGTACCTGACCCCGTCTTCGCCAGTGGCGTCGTTGGAGATGGCCGCGCACTTCTTCCCAATGCCGCCGCATCGTGTGTCACGGTACGCTCCCCCATCGCCGGCGTCGTCACGAAGCTCAAGTCACACGCTGCGATCGTCACCTCGACGCGCGGGGTATCCATCCTCATCCACCTGGGGATCGATACCGTGGGACTGCGAGGAAAGGGTTTCGCACCCCTCATCGATGAGGGAGACATCGTCGACGTCGGCAGGCCCCTCATCCACTGGGACCTGGCGCCAGTACAGGAAGCACACCTCTCCCCCTGCGTGCCCGTCATCGTTGTGAACCCATCGGGCCTGCAGGTATGCCCAGAATATGACGAGGACGCCGCCTCGGTGGACGCACTCGCTCCCCTGTTCTCCACTCCGGACGGTGAGTAATCACTACTCCGACCAATGAGCCCCGCGACTCTCTCGAGTCGCGGGGCTCATTCGCAGGAACGTTGGGCCTCGTCAGTTGACACTGCCGCGCAGCAGCGCGAACAACGAGGTGAGGCGCTCATCCGTGGGCAGCTCCTCAATCGGCACCTCGTCCCCGTTGGAATCACACAGCGGCACGCACCAGTTCGGATACAGATCCGCACCCGTACCCGGCATGTTCTGCGGACGCACATCCCCAACCGCATCCACGAGCGACGCGACGACAAGCTTCGACGGTGTCTGCGCGACGTATCGGTACAGGCCCTCAACAGTCTCGCGCTCGCTGGGCTGGGCACCGTCAACGCAACCGTACTCAAGCAGGCGCGCATTCATTTGCTCCAGCTCGAGGCGATCACCGGCACGCACCGTCTCAATATCATCCGTCAGCAGACCGAGCTCGGAACGCAGGGTCGTCTGAATGCCACGAATGTAGCCGAGGGTGGGCGGCAGGTCATGGATATTGACGGCTGCCAGCGCGCGGTCACGGTAGTGCTCGGGACGCAGCGGCCAGCCGCCACCCTCCTTCTCGAACCACACGACGGACGTGCCCAGGACTCCGCGCTCACGCAGGTAGTCACGCACCCACGGCTCGACCACGCCGAGATCCTCGCCAATAACGACGGCACCCGCGCGCTGAGCCTCCAGCAGGATGACGCCCATCATGGCCTCGTGATCGTAGTACACGTAGGTCCCCTCGGTGGCGGAGCACCCGTCCGGGATCCACCACAGGCGGAACATACCCAAGATATGGTCGATACGCACGGCGCCAGCGTTAGCCAAGGCGGCACGGACCATATCGCGCAGTGGCAGATAGCCCGACTCCGCGAGACTACGCGGCGACCACGGCGGCTGCGACCAGTTCTGCCCCTGCTGAGAGTAGACGTCCGGCGGAGCACCCACACACATACCGTTGGCGAAGAGCTCGGGACGGCTCCACTTTTCGGAACCGTAGCCGTGCACGCCGACGGCCAGGTCGGCCATGATGCCGATCTCCATACCGACCTCGCGCGCCACGTGCTGCGCGTGCTCGAGCTGCTCGGCGGCAACCCACTGGCACCACTGGTAGAAGTCAACACGGTCGGCCAGCTCGAGACGTTCCATCTCGACGCGAGGCGCGGAGGAACGCGCCAGGTCCTCGGGCAACTCGATCGTGCCCTCGCGCTCAACGAGAGCGCACCAGAGCGCGTAGTTGGACAATTCCGAACCGCCACGTTCGATGAAGTGATCCAGCTGGCTCTGGCGATGATACGAGCGAGGAGCCGCAAAGATCAGTTCGAGAGCCTTACGCTTGGCCTCCCAGGAACAATCACGATCGATCAGGTCCTCACGACTGTCGAACTGGCGGGTTCCGTCACGCAACTGCACGATAGCCTCGCGAGAGGCCTGCGACAGGGATGCGAACTCTTCGATGTTTTCAGGGCGAATGTAGATCGGGTTGAGCCAGCGACGCGACACCGGCAGATACGGCGAGGTCTCCAGCGGAGAAACCGGCTGGGATGCGTGCACCGGGTTAATGAGCAGGAAGTCTGCACCCTTGTCAGCACAGATGGCTGCAAGATCCGCGAGATCGGCCGCGTCTCCAATACCCCACGAAGAAGCCGAACGCGTCGAGTACAGCTGAGCGTTGACACCCCACACACGACGCGAGGACTCCAGGAGCGGCAGCGAGAGCGTGTTGGGAACAATGATCAGGGTTGCAGACTCTACGTGGCCGCCCTCAACCGTGGCCACGAGACGATGCCAGCCGAGAGGCAGCCAGTGCGGCACATCAAAGGTCGCACGGCCGACGAGCTCGCCATCGATCATACGGGGCGGAACGTAGCGATCCACCTGGTCACACGCACCTTTGCGACCATCTTCGAGCACCCACTGGACGTTGACCCACGAGCCGTCTGGCACATGCACCGGGAAGAGGTACCCGCCGCCCTGGCGGGCGACAATCGTCGGAGGGAGGGTACGACGCCATTCGCGCTCGTCGGTGATGCGCAGCGCCTCATGAACATCCCCCACCGTGGAGGATTCATCAAGGGGCAGGCCGAGAGCACCCAGGACCTTGAGAAGGGTGGAGGCGCTGACGCCCACCCAATTCCCGTACCAATCCCAGAATCCGGTAGCAACGCCATTAGCATCGGCGATACGGCGCAGCTCATCGATGTTGTCAGATGCGGGAGCGTGAATATCCACAGAAAAGCCTTCTACGTTGCGGGCTGATGACACCATTAATACTAGGCGTGGACGCGTTGCGACAAAGACTCGATGGACGTGTCATGGGCCACGCGTGAAAGAATTGAGATCATTGCCGCAGCTACATCATCCGACTGGGCGCCACACACGATCTGGACAACGTCACCGGAACGTACGACGGCCAGCACGCCATCGACGCGCAGCGCTGCCTCGTCAACGTCTCTCTGAGACTTCACCTGAATTCGGATGCGCATCGTGCAGGGTTCAACCTCGACGATATTGAGGTGTCCACCCAGCGCGTCGATGAGCGTTTGTTCAATCGCCATCGGAGCCCCTTTCGCGCGGTCGGATACTTGCGATACGTGTCACATAGTAGATGTGACCTGCGCAAAAGGCAAGTGGCATCCGCTACATGAGCAAATGTCCGCCGATCACACATGACAGAAGCGAAAGTTTCCGCGAGCAGCTACAATCCCCCAGCCTGTCAAGCACAGACTTCTTCCAGATTGGCACAACGGCCAGATATTACGCTTGCCCACCAACACACAACTGGGGGGAGGACCTTTCGACCCTCCCCCCACAGCCAATGACGCGATTCAGTCGCGCGTCAGCTTACGGTGCGTCACGCGATGCGGGTTCGCGGCCGCCTCACCAAGGCGGGCAACCTTGTTCTTCTCATACGCCTCGAAGTTGCCCTCGAACCAGTACCAGCTATCCGGATGCTCCTCGGTTCCCTCCCACGCAAGGATGTGGGTGGCAACACGGTCGAGGAACCAGCGGTCGTGGGTAATAACAACGGCACAGCCAGGGAATGCAAGGAGTGCATTTTCCAGCGAGCTGAGGGTCTCAACGTCAAGGTCGTTCGTCGGCTCGTCAAGCAGGAGGAGGTTACCGCCCTGCTTGAGGGTAAGTGCCAGGTTCAGGCGGTTGCGCTCACCACCGGAGAGCACACCGGAAGGCTTCTGCTGATCCGGCCCCTTGAAGCCAAAAGCAGAGACGTAGGCACGCGAGGGCATTTCCACGTTACCCACCTGAATGAAATCCAGTCCGTCGGAGACAACCTCCCACACAGTCTTGTCCGGATCAATACCGGCGCGCGTCTGATCAACATAGCTGATCTTGACAGTCTCACCGATCGTCAGTTCGCCGCCATCGAGGGGCTCGAGACCGACAATCGTCTTGAACAGCGTGGTCTTACCAACACCGTTGGGGCCGATGATGCCGACGATACCGTTGCGCGGCAGCGAGAAGGACAGACCGCTAATGAGGGAACGGTCACCGAAGCCCTTCTGGAGATCCTTCGCCTCGATAACGACGCTACCCAGGCGCGGGCCCGGCGGGATCTGGATTTCCTCGAAGTCGAGCTTGCGGGTGCGCTCGGCCTCGGCCGCCATCTCCTCGTATCGAGCCAGACGGGCCTTCGACTTGGCCTGGCGCCCCTTTGCGTTCGAGCGAACCCACTCGAGTTCTTCCTTCAGACGCTTGGCCAGCTTGGCGTCCTTCTGTCCCTGAACCTCGAGGCGCTTCTCCTTCGTCTCCAGATACGTGGAGTAGTTGCCCTCGTACGGGTACAGATGACCGCGGTCGACCTCGGCAATCCAGCCGGCGACATGGTCGAGGAAGTAACGATCGTGGGTCACCGCAATGACCGCGCCCGGGTAGGACGCGAGGTGCTTTTCGAGCCAGAGCACACTCTCGGCGTCGAGGTGGTTGGTGGGCTCGTCGAGCAGGAGCAGGTCGGGGGCCTCAATGAGGAGTTTGCACAGCGCCACGCGGCGACGCTCACCACCAGAAAGGACAGAGACAGGCTGGTCCGGGGGCGGGCAGCGCAGCGCATCCATGGCCTGGTCGAGCTGAGAATCGATATCCCACGCATTGGCAGCATCGATCTCGGTCTGCAGCTTGCCCATTTCCTCCATGAGCGCATCGAAGTCCGCGTCGGGATTCGCCATCTCTTCGGAAATCTCATTGAAGCGCGCAAGCTTGCCGAAGATGTCGGCGGCGCCCATACGAACGTTCTCGATGACGGTCTTCGTGTCGTCGAGGATGGGCTCCTGCATCAGAATGCCGACCGTGTAGCCGGGGGTCAGACGGGCCTCACCATTGCTGGGCTCATCCAGACCAGCCATGATCTTCAGGATCGAGGACTTACCGGCACCGTTGGGGCCGACCATACCGATCTTGGCGCCCGGGAAAAAGCTCATGGTGACATCGTCGAGGATGACCTTGTCACCGATGGCCTTGCGAGCCTTGATCATCTGATAAATAAACTCCGCCACGTTACTCCGTTCGAGTGGTTCGGGCGCGCCTATGCGCGCGTGTTCACCCCTATGGTACCGACCCGATACGGGCCGATGAGCCGCACAGCGGGATGCAGGGGTCGGTGATCCTCATCTCAGCGCACTATTTCGCGGATTTCCCACCTTCCGCTTTCCGCAAGGCTTACGCGATGGTTACGGATGCGTAGTGATTTGTCGAAAACTATTCCAATTTTTTAAAAAACGCATGCGTAGGTTTGATTTTTAAGACAAACTTTTAAGTAACCGGGGACGAGTGTCCCCACTGTCAAACAGCATCACCCGGAGGGAGGAACGCCGTTGGATACGCCCGAACGCCTCACCATCGACGGCACCAGTGCGCTGATCTATCACGTCCACTCCACCCCCTCGACAAACGATCTGGCTACTACCCTCCTCGCCGACACAGCGACGCCCACCCCGCATCTCACAACAATCATCGCCGATTGCCAAAGCGCCGGGCGCGGCCGCCTCGGACGGACGTGGATAGCCCCCGAAGGCCAGGGGCTCCTCGCCTCCACCATCGTCTCTGTCCCCACCTCAGTTCCTACCGACCAACTCGGATGGCTCGTCTACGCCTGCGGCCTGTCTGTTCGCGACGCGCTCGCCCGGCGCCTCGAACCTCTCGGCCACAGTGCCTGCCTGAAATGGCCCAACGACGTCCTCGTCGACTCAGAACGCAAAATCTGCGGCATTCTCGCTCAGCTCGCCCCGGCCTCGTCCCCATTCACGACCGCAGTCATCCTCGGCTACGGCATCAACGTTGCCCAGCGCCCCGACAACCTTGCCACCGAGCAAGCGACCTCCCTGTACGCCGAGGGCGACGATGAGGCAGCCCAGGCAACCACCGCCGTCACGCGGGCCGTCCTCGCCGACGTGCTGTCCGGACTTGAGAAGCGAGTCCGCGCCCTCATCGCCCACGGCAACGCCCACGACAGTGGCCTCGCGAACGAAGCAGCGAGTGCCCTTGCCCTCCTCGGCCAGCGCATTGCCCTCGCCGAGCCGACAGACCCCAGCGGGCGTGTGGCACTGGAGGGCGAGGCTGTCGCACTCACGTCAAGTGGCTCACTGCTGGTGCGCACGGATGACGGTCGCACTCACGACATTAATGCCGGGGATGTCCTGGCTACTGGAATTCCTCTGACAACCGCTCACGACACCAAGGAGAAGCGTGCGAACAATTAATCGAATCCTCGTCGCTAACCGTGGAGAAATCGCTTTGCGCGTGTGCCGCACGGCCACCGATATGGGTATTTCCACGATCGCCGTCTACGCCGATCAGGATATGGCCGCACCGCACACGCGCGAGGCCGACGAGGCGCTGTCCCTGGGCGGTGACGATGCTGCGTCGACGTACCTGAATGGTGAGAAGATCCTGGCGATTGCGCTGGAGACCGGCGCGGACGCGATTCACCCAGGCTACGGATTCCTGTCGGAAAACTCCGATTTTGCGCGCGCCGTCGAGGACGCTGGTATCGCGTGGCTGGGTCCCGCCTCAGACGTGATCGATGCTCTCGGGGACAAGATCAAGGCTCGTCGCGTGGCCGAGGCCTGCGGTGTTTCGCCGGTCCCCGGCGTATCCGAGCCCGTCACCTCGCGCGAGGAGGTCGAGGCGTTCATCGCCTCCGCCGGTTACCCCGTGGTGCTCAAGCGCGCCGACGGCGGCGGTGGCCGAGGCATCAGCATCATCCGCTCGCAGGCTGACCTGGACCTGTTCTTTGCTCGTCACACGGACGCAGACGACCTGGGTGCTCACTTCGTCGAGCGCTTCGTCGAGGTCGCCCGTCACGTGGAGACGCAGTCGGCGCGTGACTCACTGGGTAACTTCCACGTCATCTCCACCCGCGACTGCTCCGTGCAGCGCCGCAACCAGAAGCTGGTCGAGGAGGCGCCCGCGCCGTTCCTGCCCGAGGGTGCACACGAAACGCTCGTGAACGCATCGCGCGCACTGTTCGAACACGTGAACTACGTTGGCGTGGGCACGGTCGAGTTCCTGCTGGAGCCCGATGGCAACATCTGGTTCCTCGAGGTCAACCCGCGCCTGCAGGTCGAGCACCCCGTCTCCGAGGAAGTCACGGGCATCGACCTGGTGCGCGAGCAGATCCGTATCGCGCAGGGACTGCCGCTCACCACTCCCCCGGAGCCTCGCGGCCACTCCTTCGAGTTCCGCGTGACCTCGGAGGATCCCTCGAAGGACCTGACCCCCACCGCTGGCCGCCTCGACGAGGTGCACTGGCCCCTGGGACCCGGCATCCGCCTCGAGCTCGGCATCGATGAGGGCGATTCCGTCCAGACTGCCTTCGACTCGATGATCGCCAAGATCATCGTCACGGGTGCCGACCGCGAGCAGGCTCTGGCTCGCTCACGCCGCGCGCTGGCCGAGTTCTCGGTGCAGGGCGTAGCCACCCCGGTCCCCGTCTACCAGGACATCATTAACGATCCTGACTTCTGCGGAGTAGGCGGATTCAACGTCTCGACGCGTTGGTTCGAGACGACGTTCATGCCCCAGCACGACTACTCGGATCTGGCTGTGCCGGCCGAGGCCTCGTCGACTGCTGATCTGCCGCGCCAGACGTACATCATCGAACTGGACGGACGCCGCGTGTCCCTGACTCTGCCGGCGGGCATGTTCAACGCGCCGGCGGCTCGTGCCCCGCGCCCGCCTCAGCCGCTGCGCTCCGCGCCGCGCCGCGCAAGCGCATCCGCCGTGCAGGCTGGGCCCCACCAGGGCGCCCCCGGCGACATCGTTGCCCCCATGCAGGCCATCGTCGTTGCCCTGGCTGTCTCCGAGGGCGACCAGGTCGAGGAAGGCCAGCTCGTGGCCGTCCTCGAGGCCATGAAGATGGAAAAGCCGCTGCTCGCTCCCCGCGCCGGAACCGTGACCTCCCTGTCGATCAAGCAGGGTGACACCGTGACCGCGGGTACTCGCATCGCCCATATCGCCACTGAAGAGGAGGCACGATGAGTACACCCAGTCCGCTCACGCGTGACGGCTTCATTCAGGCCCAGGACGCAATCGCTCAGGCCGCCGAAGAGAAGGCCGCGCAGCGCCAGCACGCCAAGAGGAAGCTGACGGCCCGCGAGCGCCTGTCTCTCTTCTTTGATGATGGCGTCTGGCACGAGGTCGGTCAGTTCATCGGCGGGTCGGTGCGTGAGGGCCGTATCGGTTCGGCCGTCGCGGCTGGTTACGGTCGCGTGCAGGGGCGCATGGTCGCTGCCTACGCTCAGGATTTCTCGGTTCTCGGCGGCACGCTGGGCAAGGTTGAGGGCGACAAGATCGTCGATCTGATTGACCGTGGTATTCGGATGCGCATTCCGATCGTCGGCATTCAGGATTCGGGCGGCGCCCGCATCCAGGAGGGCGTCGTCGCCCTGGCCCAGTACGGCCGCATCTTTAAGAAGACGTGCGAGGCCTCGGGTCTGGTTCCCCAGATTTCGATCATCCTGGGGCCGTGCGCCGGTGGTGCCGTCTATCAGCCTGCCCTTACCGACTTCATCGTGATGACGCGCGAGAACTCGCACATGTTCGTCACGGGTCCGGATGTCGTCGCGGCGACGACCGGCGAGAAGGTGACGCTTGATGAGCTGGGTGGCGCGGCGATCCACAACTTCCAGTCGGGTGTCGCCCACCACATGGCCGATACGGAGGAAGAGGCGATCGACTACGTGCGCTCGCTCCTCGACTACCTGCCGTCCTCGTGCGAGGTCGCGCCTCCCAAGTACGAATACATTCCCAACCCCGAGGACGAGGCGGCGGCCCGCGCGGTTGCTGATCTGGTTCCGACGTCGGCGCGCCAGCCCTACGACGTGCGCGACGTGGTGCGTTCCCTCGTGGATCACGGCGAGTACGTGGAGATTCAGGACCTGTTCGCTCCCAACGTGACGATCGGTTTCGCGTGCGTCGATGGCCAGTCGGTGGGTATCGTCGCGAACCAGCCGATCAGCGATGCGGGCACGCTCGACGTGGATGCCTCGGAGAAGGCCGCTCGTTTTGTTCGCTTCTGTGACGCCTTCGGGCTGCCGATCGTGACCTTCGTGGATGTTCCCGGCTACCGCCCGGGCACCGAGCAGGAGCAGGCGGGCATCATTCGCCGCGGCGCGAAGGTGATTGTCGCCTACGCGAACGCGACCGTCCCCATGGTCACCGTCATCCTACGTAAGGCCTACGGCGGCGCCTACATCGTCATGGGTTCGAAGTCGATCGGTGCGGACCTTGCGTTCGCGTGGCCCGACGCGCAGATCGCGGTCATGGGTGCCGAGGGCGCGGCGTCGATCATGTACCGCCGCGAACTGGCTGCCGCCCGTGAGAACGGAACCTTCGAAGAGACGAAGGCCGAGCTTGTTGCCCGATACGAGGAGGAAACCGTCAACCCCGAGGTGTCCGTCTCCTCCGGGCAGCTCGACGCCATCATCGCCCCCGCGGATACCCGACAGACCATTATCGATTCCCTGCACCTGCTGGCCTCCAAGGACCAGCGTGCGCCCCACGTCAAGCGTCACGACAACGGTCCCCTGTGACCCGCGTCGTTTGAGAAGAATTGTCCCCGAAGGAAAGTAAGAACATGTCGTTTGTGACCTCCCTGAATGAGACCCCCTACGCGCTGACCTTTGCCGGTCAGGCCACGCCGTGGCGATCCGCGCTCGACGAGATCGCCCATGATCCCGAGATCGCTGCGATCGTTGACGGAGTTATCAAGGCCTCGGACCAGGTCCTCTCCCCGGTGCGCCGTTCGCTGGCCACCCAGTCGGTTGCGTCCCTGCCCTTCGCCATCCCGGCCGAGGCTGGCGAGGCGGCTGTGACCCGCGACGTTGCTGGCCCGGACGAGGCCGCTCTGTCGGTTCCCGGTATCGTTGCTGCCCAGCTGGGTGCACTCATCGACCTGACGCGCGCAGGCCTGAATATCGTTGCCAATCAGCCCACCGCGTTTGAGGGACACTCGCAGGGCGTGCTCGGCGTGGAGATTGCGCGTGCGTGGATCGCCGGGGACGAGGCCCGCGCCGCTTCCGTGTTCGCGCTCGCCCGCCTGATCGGCGCGGCTGCTGCCCGTATCACGCGTCGTGCCCGTGCCCCGCACGCGGGCGATGCGACCTACATGGTGTCCGTCCGAGGCGTGTCCGACGCACTCCTCGAGCGCATCATCTCCTCCCTGCCCTCGACCTCGCACCCGCTGTCGATCGCACTGCGTAACGACACCGACACCCACGTCGTCTCGGGAGCGCCCAACGACCTGGCGTCCCTGGTCGCCGCCATCGAGCGCGCCGCTGCCAAGGACAAGGCCGCGCACGATGCGCACGAGCGCGGCGGTCGTCCGCTGACCCCCGTATGCGAATACCTGCCGGTCTACGTGCCCTTCCACTCCCCCATGCTCGCCGACGCCCTCGCCCTCGTGGACGAGTGGGCCGCCCAGTGCGGTATTGACGCCGAGCTCGCCCACTCCCTCGCCGCCGCTGTTCTCACGACCCCCGTGGACTGGCCGGCTCAGATCCGCACTGCCACCGAATCGGGTGCCACGTGGATCGTCGACATGGGCCCCGGCGCCACGACCGTGCGCATGACCCGCGCCCTCGTCGAAGGCACCGGCGTCGGCGTCGTCGCCGCCGGAACCGCCTCCGACCGCGACAAGGCCGCGACCCCCGGCTGGGCCCCCGAGCCCGGCACCGACTGGTCGCACCTGCGCCCCGGCCTCGTGACCCTCCCCGACGGCAAGACCGTCGTCGACACCGCTTTCTCGCGCCTCACCGGCCGCTCCCCCGTCCTCCTGGCCGGCATGACCCCCACGACCGTTGACCCCGAGATCGTCGCCGCTGCCGCGAACGCCGGTTTCTGGGCCGAAATGGCCGGCGGCGGCCAGGTCACCGAAGAGGTCTACAACGAGAACCTGGCGGGCCTGCGCGCCCAGCTGCGCCCCGGCCACACCGCCGAGTTCAACTCCATGTTCCTGGACCGCTACCTGTGGAACCTGCAGTTCGGCCAGGCCCGCATCGTGTCGCGTTCGCGCGCGTCCGGCGCCCCCATTGACGGCGTCGTTGTCTCCGCGGGTATTCCCGAGCAGGACGAGGCCCTCGCCCTCATCGAGCAGCTGCGCGCTGACGGCTTCCCCTACGTGGCTTTCAAGCCCGGCACGGTCGACCAGATCCGCAAGGTCATCGCGATCGCCCGCGAGGCCGACCCGATCAAGGTCATCGTCCAGGTCGAAGACGGCCACTCCGGCGGCCACCACTCCTGGGAGGACCTCTCCGACCTGCTGCTGGCCACCTACGCCCAGCTGCGCGCCCAGTCCAACATCGTCCTGACCGTGGGTGGCGGCATCGGCACCCCCGAGCGCGCCGCTGACTTCCTCACCGGCGAATGGTCGGCCCGCTACGGCCGCCCGCCCATGCCCGTCGACGGCGTCCTCGTGGGTACCGCCGCGATGACCACGAAGGAAGCACACACCACCAAGGCCGTCAAGGAACTCCTCGTCGCCACGCCGGGCGTGCCCGACAACGACGAGCTCGGCGGCTGGGTCGGCGAGGGCGTGACCCGCGGCGGCATGACATCAGGCCTGTCCCACCTGCGCGCCGACATGCACGAGGTCTCCAACGCAGCCGCCGCTGCCGCTCGCATCATCGCCGAGATCGGCTCCGACGGCGTCCAGGTGCGCGCCCGCAAGGACGAGATCGTCGAGATCCTCTCCCACACGGCCAAGCCCTACTTCGGTGACCTCGAAGAAATGACCTACGAGGCCTGGGTACGCCGCTTCGCCGACCTGTCCTACCCGTGGGTCGATCCCACCTGGCAGATCCGCTACCACGACCTGCTCCAGCGCGTCGAGGCTCGTCTGGCACCGGTGGACCACGGCGAGGTGGAGACCCTCTTCCCGACCGTCGAGGATGTCGCCGACGCGCACGCCGCCGCCGACCGCCTGATGGCCGCCTACCCGAACGCCGCGACCACGCACGTCACCCCCATCGACGCCGCTTGGTTCCCGGCCCTGTGCCGCTCCTACCCCAAGCCGATGCCCTTCGTCCCGATCCTGGACGACGACCTCATCCGTTGGTGGGGCCAGGACTGCCTGTGGCAGGCGCAGGACGAGCGCTACACCGCCGACCAGGTCCGCATCATCCCCGGTCCCGTCTCCGTGGCCGGCATCGACCGCGTCGACGAGCCCGTCGCTTCCCTGCTGGGCCGCTTCGAGGCCGCCGCGGCTTCGCGTCTGGCCGATTCCGGCGTGGTCGCGACGCCCGTCGCTTCACGCCTGGGCAACGGCAAGCCCGCCGCTACCCGCGAGGAATGGCTGCGTAAGGTCCCCTTCATCTCGTGGACCGGCCACCTCATGACCAACCCGGCCTCCATCCTCGACGAGGAGCGCGTCTCCCTGAAGGCGACCGACACCGGAGTGGACATGGTCATCCACCTGGACACGGCGTGGGACAACGATCCGCGCGGCGCCGAGAAGCACGCGGTGCGCGAGCTGGTCTTCCCGCTGGTCATCTCCGGTGAAGACGGCGCGGTCCCCGTCATCGATGAGGCCAAGCTGCCCCAGCACATGTACGCGATGCTCGCGGCCACCGCTGGCGTGACCTCCGTGTCCGTCGCCGGTGACACCGTGGACGCTCTGCCGGTCATGGTGCCCTCCTCCAAGTCGGTCTTCGGCGAGGCCCACTACTCCTTCACGCTGGCCCCCACCCTGGGCTTCGATCACGCCGAGGCCACGGGCGCTGCCCTGCCCGCCGACTACGAGTTGGCGGCCTGGGCTCCCGACGCCCTGCTCGGTCCCGCCTGGCCCGCGATCTACGCGGCCCTTGGTTCGGCCATCCACAACGACTACCCGGTCATTGAGGGCCTGCTCAACGCCGTCCACCTCGATCACTCGATCACCCTGGAATACACGCCCGAGCAGATGCTTCAGCGCGGTATCACCACGATCGACGTGACCAGCCACGTGGCCGCCGTCGACGAGTCCTCCTCCGGTCGCATCGTCACGGTCGCCCTCGAGTTGACCGCCAACGGTGAGCACGTGGGTTCCACGCAGGAGCGCTTCGCGATCCGTGGCCGCGCCACCGGCAACCGCGCGCCCTCCGAGGCCGCGCCCTTCGGTGGCGCGACCATCGAGGTCGTGGACACGCCCCGCTCGGTCCTGCGTCGCGTGAGCGTCAAGGCCCCCGACGACATGACGCCGTTTGCGATCGTGTCGGGTGACTACAACCCGATCCACACCTCCTACGCGGCCGCCAAGGTCGCAGGCATGGACGCGCCCCTCGTGCACGGCATGTGGCTGTCGGCCACCGCTCAGCACGCGGCCGAGGCTGTCGTCGCCGGTCAGGGCGGCGCTCAGATCGCCGGCTGGACGTACTACATGTACGGCACCGTCGACCTGAACGACGAGGTTGAGATCACCGTCGAGCGCGTGGGTCGCGTCGTCGGCGGCGGCCTGTCCCTCGAGGTCACCTGCCGTATCAACAAGCAGGTCGTGTCTCGCGCCTCCGCCTACACCTTCGCCCCGAAGGTCGCCTACGTTTACCCCGGCCAGGGCATCCAGAGCGCCGGCATGGGCCTCGACGAGCGCACCAAGTCCAAGGCGGTCGACGAGGTCTGGCGCCGCGCGGATGCGCACACCCGCTCGGCGATGGGCTTCTCCATCCTGTCGATCGTGCGCGATAACCCGACCGAGATCGTGGCGCGCGGCGTGACCTACCGTCACCCCGAGGGCGTTCTGAACCTCACCCAGTTCACCCAGGTTGCGCTCGCGACGCTGGCGATCGGCCAGACGGCCCGCATGCGCGAAGAGGGTGTCCTGGTTCCGGGCGCTGCCTTCGCGGGTCACTCGCTGGGCGAGTACGACGCGTTGGCAGCCTACGCGGAAGTGTTCCCCCTCGAAACCGTCCTCGACCTGGTCTTCCAGCGCGGTTCCACGATGCACTCGCTCGTGCCCCGCGATGAGAACGGCCGTTCGAACTACCGTATGGGCGCCCTGCGTCCGAACCAGTTCGGCGTCGATGATGCGCACGTCGTGGAGTACGTCGACTCGATCGCTCAGGCCTCGGGTGAGTTCCTCCAGATCGTGAACTTCAACCTGGCTGACCAGCAGTACGCGGTCGCCGGCACGGTCGCGGGCCTGAAGGCCCTCGAGGAAGACGCCACCAAGCGCGCCGCCGAGCGCGGCGGCAAGCGTCCCTTCATGTACGTTCCCGGCATCGACGTGCCCTTCCACTCCACCGTCCTGCGCAGCGGTGTGGCGGACTTCCGTACGAAGCTCGACGAACGCATCCCTGCCGAGATTGATCCCGCTAAGCTCGTGGGCCGCTACATCCCGAACCTGGTGGCGCGTCCCTTCGAGCTGACCCGCGAGTTCGCCCAGTCCATCCTCGACGTGGTTCCCTCCGACACGGTGCGCAACCTGCTCGAGACGGAAGGCGCGTGGGACGCGGCTCTGGCCAACCCGGGTGTCCTGACCCGCACACTGCTCATCGAGCTGCTGTGCTGGCAGTTCGCCTCCCCGGTGCGCTGGATCGAGACACAGCGCGTGCTGCTCTCGACCGAAGAAGCCGCCCCCGGCGTTGCTGGCCTGGGCGTCGATCAGGTTATCGAGGTCGGCCTGGGTGCCGCCCCGACCCTGGCTAACCTGGCATCCCGCACCCTGCTCGCCCCCGAGTTCGCGCTCTCGCGCGTGGATGTCTTCAACGTCCAGCGCGACGAGTCTCGCGTCTACGCGACCGATGTCGCCGTGATCGAGGACGATGAGGACGAGGAGATCACCCCGGAGGCTCCCGCCGCCGAGGCCGCTCCCTCGCCCGCTCCGGCCGCCGCCGTGGCCGAGGCTGCTCCGGCCCCCGCCCCCGCCGCTCCGACCGGCGGCCCCTCGGGTGCCGACGTCGCAGATTTGCCCTTCACGGCGTCCTCCGCGATTCACGCCCTGCTGGCGCTGTCCGCGAAGATCCGCATCGACGAGGTCGGCGCCACCGACACCACCGAGTCGCTCACCAACGGCGTCTCCTCGCGTCGCAACCAGCTGCTCATGGACATGTCCTCCGAGCTGGGCCTGAACTCGATCGACGGCGCCGGCGAGGCCGATGTGGCCACGCTGTCTGCGACGGTCGACAAGGCTGCCAAGGGTTACAAGCCCTTCGGCCCGGTTCTGGCCGAAGCCGTCAAGGAGCGCACGCGCAAGCTGTTCGGTGCCGCTGGCGTCAAGGCGGGCCGTATCACGGAGCGTGTCACCGGAACGTGGCAGCTGGGCACCGGTTGGGCCCAGCATGTGACCGCCGAAATCGTCCTGGGCACCCGTGAGGGCGTCTCGACCCGCGACGGTGACCTGGCGACCCTGCCGCTGGATGCTCCGACGAACGCCGCCGGCGTCGATGCCCTCATCGATGCTGCCGTGGCTGCCGTCGCGGCCCGCGAAGGTATTGCCGTGTCCCTGCCCAGCGCAGGCGGTTCCGCCGGTGGCGGTGTCGTCGACTCCGCCGCTCTCGACGCCTACGCCGCGTCTGTGACCGGTGAGGACGGCGTCCTGGCCAAGACCGCTCGCACGATCCTGTCCGAGCTGGGCCTAAACGCTCCTGCCCCCACCGGCGAGGATTCCTCCGATGACGCGCGCGTCATCGACGCAGTTGCGGCCGAGCTCGGTTCGGGCTGGGTCGACCTCGTTGAGCCTCGCTTCGACGCCGCGCGCGCCGTCCTGCTGGACGACCGTTGGGCATCCGCTCGTGAGGACGTCGCCCGCTTTGTCACCGAAGGCACCCTCGCCGAGGGCGCGTCCTTCGTGGGCACCGGCCGCGCCGTGGCTGATCAGGCCTCGTACTGGGCGAACCGCCTGCGCGCCGAGGGCGATCACGAGCGCGCGGCTCTCCTGGAACAGATCGCGGCCGACGCGCTCTCCTCCTCGGACGAGCTGCCCTACGCGAACGACGTCGCGGTGGTCACCGGCATGACCCCCGCGTCCATCGGCGGCGCGGTCGTGGGTGGCCTACTTGCCGGGGGCGCCACCGTCATCGCGACCTCCTCGTCGATCTCCGCTGCGCGCCTGGCCTTCGCCAAGGAGCTCTACCGCACGCACGCCGCCGGCGGCGCGAAGCTGTGGCTGGTTCCCGCAAACCTGGCCTCCTACCGCGACGTGGATGCGCTCGTGGAGTGGATCGGTACCGAGCAGACCAAGTCCGTGGGCGCCGACATCAAGGTGACCAAGGAAGCCCTGGTCCCGACACTGTTCTACCCCTTCGCCGCTCCGCGCGTCTCCGGCACGCTGGCCGACGCGGGCGCTGCCTCCGAGAACCAGATGCGCCTGCTGCTGTGGAGCGTCGAGCGCTCCATCGCCGGCCTGTGCGCGATCGGCTCCGACACGCACGCCGACCACCGCCTGCACGTCGTGCTGCCCGGTTCTCCGAACCGCGGCATCTTCGGCGGCGACGGCGCGTACGCCGAGGCGAAGGCTTCCTTCGACGCGATCGCGACCCGCTGGGCAGCCGAGCCGATCTGGGGTTCGCGCGTGTCGATTGCTCACCCGCGTATCGGTTGGGTGCGTGGCACCGGCCTCATGGGCGGCAACGACCCGATGGTCGCCGCCGTCGAGGCTGCGGGCGTTCGTACCTGGTCGACCGAGGAAATGGCCGAGCAGCTGCTCGCGCTCTCGAGCGCCGAGGTTCGCGCCCAGGCCGCCAACGCCCCGGTGGACGCCGACCTGACCGGCGGCCTGGACTCCTCCATCGACCTGCGCGCCCTGCGCGCCCAGGCCGAGGCCGCCGCTCCCGAGGCACCCGCATCTGAGCCGGTCGCGACCGTCTCCGCGCTGCCCTCGCCTTCGCAGGTCACCGTGCCGCACGTCGAGCCGTCGCAGTGGGGTCACACCACGGCGTCGCTGGCCGACACGGTCGTCATCGTCGGTCACGGCGAGGTCGGCCCGTGGGGCAGCGCTCGTACCCGCGTGCAGGCCGAGCTCGGTATCCACACCGACGGCACCGTCGAGCTCACCCCTGCGGGCGTGCTCGAGCTGGCCTGGATGACCGGCCTGCTGACCTGGTCGGACACCCCCGTGGGCGGCTGGTACGACAAGGACGACCAGCTCGTCCCCGAGTCGGAGATCTTCGATCGCTACCGCGACGAGGTCGTGGCCCGCTCCGGCGTGCGCTTCTTCCACGACGACGGACCGCTGCACGACGGCTACACGCCCGAGTCGGCGATGGTCTTCCTGGACCGCGACATCACGTTCACGGTTGAGGACGAGGCCGAGGCACGTTCCTACGCCGAGGCCGACCCGCAGTTCACCGTGGTCGAGCAGACCGCGTTCGGTGAGTGGCAGGTGACCCGCAAGTCCGGCGCCCAGGTGCGCGTGCCTCGTCGCGCGACGCTCAACCGCCGCATCGGTGGCCTGTTCCCCACCGACTTCGATCCGGCTCGCTGGGGTATCCCGGCCTCGATGCTGGACTCGATCGACCCGATCGCCGTGTGGAACCTGGTCTCCGCCGTCGACGCGTTCGTGTCCGCTGGCTTCAGCCCCGCCGAACTGCTGCGCGTCGTCCACCCGGCGACCGTTGCTTCCACGCAGGGCACCGGCTTCGGTGGCATGCGTTCGATGCACA
Organism: Actinomyces sp. HPA0247; assembly: GCA_000411415.1. Lineage (GTDB taxonomy): Bacteria > Actinomycetota > Actinomycetes > Actinomycetales > Actinomycetaceae > Pauljensenia. The sequence continues at coordinate 115,450 of KE150451.1, forward strand.
AGCTGTTCGTTGACCGCTTCCTGGGCGAGGAATACCCGCAGGACATCCTGCAGGAGACCCTGCCCAACGTCGTGGCTGCACACACGATGCAGTCCTACGTGGGCGGCTACGGCTCGATGATCAACCCGGTCGGCGCCTGCGCGACCGCCGCGGTGTCCATCGAGGAGGGCGTCGACAAGATCAAGGCTGGCAAGGCTGACTTCGTCGTGGCCGGCGCGATCGACGACATCCAGGTCGAGTCGATCGTGGGCTTCGGCGCGATGAACGCGACGGCGAACTCGAACGAGCTGCTCGCTCGCGGCATTTCCTCGCGCTTCGTCTCGCGCGCCAACGACCGCCGCCGCGGTGGCTTCGTCGAGGCGCAGGGTGGCGGCACCGTGCTGCTGACCCGCGCGTCGGTGGCGCTCGACATGAACCTGCCGGTCCTGGCAGTCGTGGGACACGCACAGACCTTCAGCGACGGCGCCCACACCTCGATTCCGGCGCCCGGCCTGGGCGCCCTCGCGGTGGCGCGCGGCGGACGCGACTCGGTCATCGCCCGCAACCTCGCTGAGCTCGGCGTGGGTATCGACGACGTGGCCTTCGTGTCCAAGCACGACACGTCCACGAACGCCAACGACCCCAACGAGTCGGATCTGCACACCCGCGTCGGCATGGCGCTGGGCCGCACCCCCGGTAACCCACTGCTGGTCATCTCGCAGAAGACCCTCACGGGTCACGCGAAGGGCGGCGCCTGCGTGTTCCAGGTGGGCGGCATCATCGATGTGTTCCGCACGGGTCTGATCCCCGCGAACGTCGCGCTGGATTGCGTCGACGACGCGATGGAGCAGTACAGCCCGCTCGTGTGGCTGCGTTCCCCGCTCAACCTGTCCTCTCGCGGACCGGTGCGTGCGGCGTTCGCGACCTCGCTTGGCTTCGGTCACGTCTCCGGCTTCCTGGCGCTGATTAACCCGGCCGCCTTCGAGGCCATCGTGGAGCGCGAGGCCGGACGCGAGCGCCTCGAGGCGTGGCGCGCAGCATCGGATCGCCGACTGCGCAACGGCCAGCGTCACATCGAGATGGGCATGCTGGGCCACGCTCCGCTGTTCACCTCGGTGGAGGGTCGCCGCCTGCCCGACGATCCGGCTGCCGGCATCGCGGGTGACGCGCACGAGGTCGAGGCCGCGATCCTGCTGGATCCGAACGCACGCCTCGGTGAGGACGGCTTCTACCACCTGCCGGAAGGCAAGTGAGCGATGCGCGGGCTCGGCGTTGACCTGGTTTCCCTCCCTGAGTTTGCGGCTCAGGTGAGGGAGCCGGGGTCGGCCTTCCTGGACGGCGTTCTGACGCCCAGGGAGGCCCGCCGGGTCCGCGCCCGCGCCGCCGCTACCTCGGGCGCGCAGCCCGGTTCCACCCGCTATGACGAGGCCGTGGCCCGTCACGCGGGCGGCCTATGGGCCGCGAAGGAGGCCTTTATCAAGGCCTGGTCGTGTGCCCTCTTCGGTACTCCACCCCGCATTGGAGCCGACGACGTGGACTGGCGCGAGATTGAGGTGATCCACGACGAGTGGAACCGTCCCGCACTCGCGCTGCACGGCCAAGTCGCGGCTGCCTGCGAGGAATCGCTCGGGGTTCCTTCCTCATGGAGTGTGCTCGTCTCCATCAGCCACGACGGGACGTACGCCATCGCGCAGGTCGCGATCGTGGACGCGCCCGCCTAGGCGGCGTCGGACGGTTCGACTGCATCAGCGTCAAGAGGATCGAACGACGCGTTTTTCGTCGCATCGATACCGCCGTGGTCCACCGCCGAATAGTCAAAGCACGAGACAGCGTTTGCGCCCGGGTCCGAGGATTCATCCTCGGACCCAACGTCTCCCTCCGGTGCAGCCACAGGCGTCAGGTCGCCTCCCGCCCCAGCAATCGGAGCGTGAAGCGCCAACTCTTCGTGCTGTGTGCCTGCTCCATCAGGCACGCTATCCGTTGCGCCGTCCCGAACAAGCGCGTTCGTGTGCGTCTCGTTCGTGAGCTCGGGCTCCGCTCCCGACCCCTGCGGCATCACCGCGGAACCCGGCGCCGACCTCGTCGAATAGGGATCACCCTCCGTACCCCCCGCGGCTTCGTCGGTCGAATGCGATCCATTCTTTCTGAACTGGGAGGTTCCCCGCGCCAGGTCATGGCCGACCGAGGAGGCCCGGTAGACGATCGATGATCTGATCTGTCCCGCCCCGTCGACCCACCCGTTGGGAACGGGCCGGGCAACCACGACAACGGGATCGCCCTTACGGCAGCTGCGGAACACGTTAGAGGCAAGCGTGTCCCAGGTTTCCACGGTGTACCAGTAGGCACCGTCCTCCACGTAGGAAGCGTTGCCTGTGCGCGCATCCGTCGTGAAGCGCCATCGCGTGATCGCGAGCCGGAAGGTCGTCACGCAGATGTCACCCTTGACGTGCTTCATCGAGGGTTCTGACCCGATGCGACCCCTCAGGGTCGTCGAAATATCCTGCATCGTTGCATCCTTTGTCTGGTCTGGCCGGCGCTGGCCGGATACGTCCAGGAAAGCCCCGCGTGGCATGTCCTTTCAAGCGCTCGCACTCCCCCTGTGGATAACGCACGTGCCGCTCGGGCCCCTGTGGATAACCGGACGGTGCCGACAGCGCCTGTGCACAGCGCTCCTCGCAGCAGCCGACACCAGACACAGCAAAGCGGCGGCACCCCGCAGGGATACCGCCGCTCAGCGTTCAGATCAGGCCTCGGTGCCCTCGCCCATGGAGGGGATGCCCAGGGCAACGACCTCGCGCGCCACCTCGCGGGCACGCTCAGTCGTCACCGGCTCGGCCGGGAACAGTACGCGGCGATAGTACTCGAGCTCCTGGATGGACTCCAGGATGTCGGCCAGCGCGCGGTGGCCGCCGTGCTTGTCGGGCGACTCCGCGAAAGCGGCACGGTACCAACGCTTGGCCAGTTCCTTGATGGAGGACACGTCCACCAGGCGGTAGTGCAGGTGGTCGATAACGGAGGGCATGTTGGCTTCGAGGAACATCTTGTCGGTGCCCACCGAGTTACCCGCCAGGAGAGCCTTCCCCTGCTGGGGCACGAAGCGCTTGATGTAGGACAGGACCTGCTCGGTCGCCTCCTCCATCGACACGGCGCTCGTCTTCAGGTCATCGAGCAGCCCGGAGGACGTGTGCATGTTGCGCACGAAGTCGTTCATGTTGTCGAGGGCTTCGGCGGGCGGCGTGATGAGCACGTCCATGCCGGGGTCGACAATCGTGAGGTCGCCGTCGGTGATGACGACCGCCACCTCGATGAGGGCGTCACGCTGGACGTCCAGGCCGGTCATTTCGCAGTCAATCCAGACCAAGGGGTCTTTCAGAGTTTTCACGCCTTCTATGGTAGTGCGCTCTGGGTCATACGGTTGGGTGGGTCGCACTCACGGTGGCCACTACTACACTAGGAGGGTATTGGAAGGAGTTCTCATGACCGCTAGTTCTCACGTGACGACACCGAAGGACATCCGTCAGGCTGCGACCGCCCTGGAGGGGGTGGCCGTCCGCACGAACCTGGATCGTTCGGAGCGCCTGTCTACCGAGGCCGGCGTCGATATTTTGCTCAAGCGTGAGGACCAGCAAAAGTGCCGTTCCTTCAAGGTGCGCGGTGCGTACGCGCGGATGTCGCTGCTGTCCCCCGCCGAGCGCGAGCGCGGCGTCGTGTGCGCGTCGGCGGGCAACCACGCGCAGGGTCTGGCCTATGCCTGCGCTCACCTGGGCGTGCGCGGCACCATCTACCTGCCGTCGAATACTCCCCGCCAGAAGCGCCGCCGTATCGCGACGATTGGTGGGCAGTGGGTCGAGCAGGTCATCGTGGATGGCACGTTCGACCGTGCCAATGCCCTGGCTCAGGAGGCAGCTCGCGCGACGGGCCGCACCTACGTCCATCCTTACGACGATCCGTTCACGATCGCCGGTCAGGGCACTATCGGCGTCGAGCTTGAGGAGCAGATGCCCGAGGACACGGCGGCGGTCCTCGTTCCTGTGGGCGGTGGCGGCCTCATCGCGGGTATCGCGACGTGGCTGCGCGCGAACCGCCCAGAGGTGAAGATCATCGGCGTGGAGCCTGCGGGCGCTGCGTCGATGCACGCGGCTCTTGAGGCGGATCAGCCGATGTCTCTGGCGAAGGTTGATCCCTTCGTGGATGGTACGGCGGTGGGTCGCGCGGGCTCGCTCCCCTTCCACATCGCGTCGCAGTTCGTTGACTCCGTGCTGGTCGTCCCCGAGGGCGCGGTGTGCACGGAGATGCTCGAGCTCTACCAGTCCGACGGCGTCATCGCCGAGCCCGCGGGCGCGCTCGCATCCACGGCCGCGCACGTATATTTGACCGATCCCGCGGATCGCAAGGCCCTGCTCGGTCGCTCCGACGGTGCGATCGTCTGCGTCGTGTCGGGCGGTAACAACGACCTGACGCGCTATGCGGAGGTCATGGAGCGTTCGCTGCGCCACGAGGGTCTGCGTCATTACTTCCTCGTCACCTTCCCGCAGCAGCCGGGCATGCTGCGTGTCTTCCTCTCGGATGTGCTGGGTCCCGCAGACGATATCGTGCACTTCGAGTACACGAAGAAGAACAACCGCGAGCTCGGCCCCGCGCTGGTGGGCATTGACTTGTCGAACCCGGATGACATCGACGGGCTTCGACACCGCATGGAGGCTTCTCCCCTGCATGTCGAGGAGCTACCGCTGGATTCGGAGATCACGCGACTCGTGATCTGAGCGCGTCACGCATAGCGTCGGAAAGGGGCGCGGTTTCGGGGACGAGGCCGTGGCCCCTCTCCCCTTTTGTCTGTCCCTGGGCGCGTGGCTGGCTTGGGAGCCGCCTGGGTGGCCGCTGCGTACATGCGCGCGGAGACGCGGCGTGTGGTGACTGCGGGGTCCGTTGGTGATGGGAAATCAGGCGGCGAGGGTGACGGGGCGGGTGACGCGCACGCGCACGGAGGGGGTGGAGTTGAAGCGGTAGCCTTCGCCGCGGACCGTGGAGATGAGGTCGGGCAGGATGGAGAGCTTCTTGCGCAGGCGGCGGATGTGGGCGTCGACGGTGCGGGAGTCGGAGCCGAGGTCGGCATCTGCCCAGACGGAGGCGAAGAGTTCGTCGCGGGTGACGGAGCGGTCGGCGTTCGCGGCGAGGTGGGCCAGGAGGTCGTGTTCCTTGGCGCTCAGGCCGGCGTCGCGTCCATCGAGGGTGACCTGTCCGCGGTCGATGTCAATGTCGATGCGGGAGGAGCTCAGTCGCAGGCCGGCGAGAACATCGAGGAACTCCTCGTAGGAGGTGGGGGTATCGTTGTCGGCGCGAACGGAGGCGGCAGGGGTGTTGACGAGGGTCATGGGTGTATCCGATTCTTCGGGGCCGCACTCCCACTATCGGCGTGGGTATATCACTGCGGCGGTGATTGACAGGGGTATCTGGGGCGTCAATCACATACACATTCGCGACATCATGCCACCGCAGGGGCAGCACATGGGGTTCGCGAAGGTCGTCATGCCTCTAGTCTGTCGGACGAATTCGCTCCGGGCAACATGATGCTCACAGAGTGAGATTGTGTAACAGCAGGTGTTCACGGGACAGACGGAAAGGGGCGGGCCCGTTGGGCCCGCCCCTCACCTATCGCCTAGGAGAACGCTCAGCCCTCCAGGCCGCGCTGGGCACGCACTTGCCGAGTAGCGGAGACAAGGTTGTCCAGCGACGCCTTCGTTTCCTCGTAGCCGCGGGTCTTGAGGCCGCAGTCGGGGTTGACCCACAGGCGCGAGACCGGCACGGCGTCGGCGGCCAGGCCGATGAGCTCGGCGAGCTCCTCGGTGCTGGGGACGCGGGGGGCGTGGATGTCCCACACGCCGGGGCCGATGCCGTGGTCGAATCCGGCCTCGGCGAGCTCGGGGACGACCTCCATCTTGGAGCGCGCGGCCTCGATAGACGTCACGTCGGCGTCCAGGCCCTTGATGGCGTCGATGATCTGGCCGAACTCGGAGTAGCACAGGTGCGTGTGGATCTGGGTGTCGGGGCGCACCGAGGAGGTGGCCAGGCGGAAGGATCCCACGGACCAGTTCAGGTAGTCGGCGTGGCGGTCGGCGTCCAGGGGCAGGAGCTCTCGCAGGGCGGGCTCGTCGACCTGGATGGCGGCGATGCCGGCGGCCTCGAGATCGGAGACCTCGTCGCGCAGGGCCAGGCCGATCTGGTCGGCGATCTCGCCGAGCGGCAGGTCGTTGCGGGGGAAGGACCACGCGATGATCGTGACGGGACCGGTGAGCATGCCCTTGACGGGCTTGTCGGTGAGCGACTGAGCGTAGCTGGTCCACCCCACGGTCATGGGCGCGGGACGCGAGACATCGCCCCACAGGATCGACGGGCGCGTGCAGCGCGAACCGTAGGACTGCACCCAGCCGTTGCGGGTGGCCGCGAAGCCGTCGAGCAGCTCGGCGAAGTACTGGACCATGTCGTTGCGCTCGGCCTCGCCGTGGACGAGGACGTCCAGACCCAGCTCCTCCTGGAGAGCGATGACCGAAGCGATCTCCTCGCGCATGCGAGCCTCGTAGTCCGCGTCGGAGAGATCGCCGCGGGCGTTGGCCGCACGGGCCTTGCGAATCTCGGTGGTCTGCGGGAACGATCCGATGGTCGTCGTGGGCAGCGGGGGCAGGTGGAGACGCTCGGTCTGGGCGGCCTCGCGCTCGAGGTAGGGCTCGCGGGCGCGATCGGCGTCGGTCAGAGCGGCCGTGCGGGCACGGACCTCGGGGCGCACGACGCCGGGGGCGGCGGCGCGCTGCTCGAGGACGCGGGTGGCTTCGGCGACCTCGGCGTCAATGGCGTCCCATCCTTCGTCGAGGCCGCGAGCCAGAGTAACGACCTCGAGAACCTTCTGGTCGGCGAAGGCGAGCCAAGCATGCAGGTTTGCGTTGAGGGTCTCGTCGTCCCAGGTCTCCAGCGCGGTGTCGTGGGGCACGTGCTGGAGCGAGTTGGAGGTGGCGACGGTGACGCGCGTGGCTCCCAGGGCCTGTGCGGCCTTCAGGGTCTCGCGCAGCTGGGCCAGGTCGGCGCGCCAGATGTAGCGGCCATCAACGGCACCAACGACGAGGGTGACGCCCGACAGGTCCGCGTCCTTCGGCAGCGAGCCGCGCAGCGTATCAACGTGGAGGGCCTCGACGCCGGTTTTGGCCAGGGCAGCCACCGCGTGGGAGGCGTCGCCGTAGGGGGTGGTGAGCAGGATCTGCGGACGGTTCTGCGAGGCCGCCAGGCGCTCGTAGACGCGCACTGCCAGCTCACCCAGTTCGGTGCGGCTGCGCGAGAGGTTGTCGGAAGTGAGGGCCGGCTCGTCGAGCTGGACCCACGGGGCGCCCGCCGCGTGCAGCGAGGCCAGCGCCTCCTCGTACGCAGCCACGGCCTCGTCGATGCGGGTGAGCGGGTCGAAGTCCGGGGTAGCCGGGTCGGCCTTAGCCAGGGCCAGATAGGTGACCGGACCAACCAGGACGGGACGGGTCACGTAGCCCCACTCGCGTGCGTCGGTGAAGCGGCGGGTGATCGTGTCATCAGCGAAGCGCAGGGGCGTATCGGGGCCGATCTCGGGAACCAGGTAGTGGTAGTTCGTGTCGAACCACTTCGTCATCTCTTCGGGGCCGACCTTGTCGTCACCGCGGGCGAGCGCGAAGTAGAGGTCGAGGCCCTCGCGGCCGGCAAAGCGCGGCGGGATTGCACCCAGGAGGATGGTCGCGTCCAGGACGTGGTCGTACAGGGAGGGCGCGTCGGCCAGGGAGGCGTCGGAAGGGTTCAGGCCGAGCTCGACGAGGCGCGCGAGGTTCTCCTTGCGCAGATCATTGGCGGCCTGGATTAGCTCGGCGTCGGTGATGCGCCCTGCCCAGCGGGCCTCGAGGGCGCGCTTGAGCTCACGGCCGCGGCCGATACGCGGATAGGCCAGGATCGTGGCGGTGGGGAACTGCGTGGTCGCAGCGGACATGGTTTTCTCCTTGGGTGTGCTACTCGTTCGGCGTGCGCGGGTGTGGCCCGCACCCTGCCGCAGGGTGGATGGTGGTGCGCCTAGGCGCGGGTATCGGGGGTCGAGGCGCCGGGGCGCAGCGAGTCGGGTGTGACTCCCAGCAGGGCCAGGATGTCCAGGACGGGCTTGGCCTTGTTGAAGGTGTAGAGGTGGACGCCGGGCGCGCCAGCATCGAGGACGGAGTGGAAGAGGCGCGAGCCGAAGACCGCGCCGAACTCGTCGCGCGCCTCCTGGTGGGGATAGTCGGCGAGCGTCGTCAGCAGGTATTCGGGGACCTCGATGCCGGTGAGGTCCTGGACGCGGCGCAGGCGCGCCGGGTCTGTGGCCGGCAGCAGACCGGGCACGATCGGGATGGTGACGCCAGCGCGGCGGGCGCGTTCGACGAAGGAAGCGTAGACCTCGGCGTCCCAGAAGAGCTGGGTGATCGCGAAGGAAGCACCTGCAGCCTGCTTGACGAGGAGGCGCTCGACTTCCTGCGCGGGCGTAGTTCCGGCGGCGGGATTACCCGCCGGGAAGGTGGCCACCGCGATCGTCAGTGGCTTGAACGCGGAGCGCAGGGCCTCGCCCGGATGGGCATCGCAGCGGCGCTTTTCGACGGTGCGGATGAGGTGGATGAGCTCGGTGGCGCTGCCAACGCCACCTGGCTCGGGCTCCCAGTCCTCCTGTCCCACCGGCGGGTCACCGCGCAGAGCCAGGAAGGTACGAACGCCGGAATCAAGGTAGTCGTAGACGGTGGAGACGACCTCTTCGGTCGAGTTACCCACGCAGGTCAGGTGCGCGATCGGCTGAATCGGGGTGTCACGCACGAGGCGGTGGACCGTCGAGCGGGCGTTGGAACGGTCCTTGCCGCCGGCACCATAGGTAACGGACATGAAGTCGGGGCGCACGCGCAGCAGCTGATCAACCGTGTTCCAGAAGGGCTCCTCCAGCGAGGGCTTGCGCGGGGGCATGACCTCGAAAGACAGGAGCGTGGGCTCGTGGTCGTGGGTGCAGGGACAGGCGTATTCGTCGTCGGAGAAGGGCACGATGTAACTCTCGTGTTGCGGCTAGCCCTCACATGGGTGCGCATCGGCGCGGGTTTTGGCAGTGGGGTCGAGCCTAAGGAATGGCGGACGTCGGCGTCAGCTGCACATTCGGGCACGAATGGACCCGCACATGCGACGGGTGATGTTCGTTCGTGCGTTCATGCCCCCAGTATGTCCGCCTTCGCGTGGGTGATGCACAAGGGGTCCACGGAACGGGAGTTTGTGACAGCGTCCATCTCACGTCGACAGTGAGGATGATGGTCATTCGTATTAGCTTTGCCCCACGAGGCTTCACATCGTCGCACGGCCTGCGAGCTTGCTGGACACACGCGCGGCGAGCTGCACTCGGAGACGCAGGCCAGCCCCACCCACATCCCACGGGCCGGACTGCACTCCCCAGCCGCAGTGCTGCACGGGATCACACCCAAAGTTCCGCTTGGGTCCCACGGCGCACTTCATCGGGCGCGTTCGCGGATAGGTTATGCACATACGGATAGGTTATGCGCATACGGATAGCTTATTAACCTATCCGCATCGCCGTAACCTATCCACATCGTCGTAACCTATCCACATGCGCGAGGCAGCCCCGCCGCGCACACCCGGCATCACGACGACTCACCGGCGTTATCGGCACCCCGGCTGGTCAGCTCTTGAACTGCACCCCTGAACCTGAGCGCCCATACAGGGCGACGCGTTCGCCCACGCGTTCGCCCACGCGTTCGACCACACGCTGGGAATCTGGGGGTATTCATAACCCCACGATGAAACAGCCACCTTCAATGTTGATTTTTCCGCAGCAGCAAGCTGAAAAGTTACCACAAAACCAACACGTTCTGTCTTTTAACCCTAACCCGAGATGACTGTACGCAGTGGGACGATAGAGCTGCCTCCACGGCACCGCCCCGGGACCCCTGTATTCCTGCCGGGGAGCGGTTCCGATGAGAGGGGGTGACTGGGCAATGGCTAAAGATCATCGCCAGCCTCGACGGCGGCGAGGTTGCGACAGGAAGCAGAAAGCCCAGATCGCTGTAGCAGTGATCACGACACTGCCGCAGCTGATCTGGGCGATTGCATTCCTGCTTAGCGCCCTGATAGGGAGCTAAGACCATCCCGGAAACCGGGGAGTCGAACAGCGGCAACTGTTCGGCTCCCCTCATTATGCCACGCTGCCCCGGTTCGGGCGGCCACATAGCGACCAACAAGATGCTTCGTTGCGAGCACCCGCATCACAAGCTGGCGCCTCCGACAGGACTCGAACCTGCAACCTCGGGATTAGAAGGCCCTTGCTCTATCCATTGAGCTACGGAGGCGTGGCGCGGTGCGCCGCCTGCAAGACTAGCGGAGGTTAGCGCGCCTTTCCACTGCCGCGCCCAAGCAGGAACGCGAGGAGCGGGAACAGGAGCACGGACATCGCGCCAGCAACAACCAGCAGGGAGGCGAGCCACGAGGGCACGACGCCCGTCGAGACGCCCAGCTCGGTAACGGCAACGATGATGGGCAGGCCGGTCGCACCGTACAGGCCAACGCGCGTCGCGTCCATCCACCCGACGCGCTCGATCGATCCGTAGAAGCGTTCCATCAGGACGATGGGGACGCCGCGCACCACGAGAATCGCGCCAACGAAGGCGACGAGCAGGGACGGGTAGCCCGCGACGGCGCTCAGCGAAATGTTCATGCCCGAGGTGACAAAGAACAGCGGGATCAGGAACGAGAAGCCAAGCGTACGCAGCTCCCCCTCGACCATCGTGAAGTTGCCGGGTGCCAGCGCACGTACGATGATGCCGGCAGCAAACGCGCCGAGCACCATATCCAGTTCCATGACCGCAGACAGGGCCATAAGGCCGGTGAGGACAACCATGACGACGCGCATGAGCGTCTTTTGCGAGGTCTGCGCCCCATGCAGGATCGTCCGCCCGAACGCGGGGTGCTTGAGGATGAAACGCGTCGGAAGGGCGACGGCAACGACCGATGCTACCGCAAACACGAGAAGAATGATCGCCGATGCCCAGGGGCTACGGGCGGAGAGGAGCAGCGACATGGCAATAATGGGGGCGAGCTCGCCGACGGCGCCGTGGACGAGGACGGCCTTGCCGATCGTGGTCCCCATGACGCCGGCCTCCATGAGGATGGGCAGGAGGGTGCCCAGGGCCGTTGAGGTCAGCGCGATCGCCAGCGCGATGTACGTCGCAGTGGCGACCCCCGTCGTCCCCGATGCGGCGACCGCAACCCACGACACGGCCAAGCCGATGCCGAAGCACGCCAGCCAGGTGAGCAGCGAGCGCCGACCTGCACGTCCGTGCACCTCTTGCACGTCGATTTCTGTGCCCGCGATGAGGAAGAGCATGCCCATGCCGACCTCGCGGAACAGGGAGATCGGCTCGGTAACGGATGCCAGTCCGAGAACATGTGGTCCAATAATCACACCGAGGATGAGCAGCCAGACGACGTCCGGCACACGCTTGTGGGTGAGCGACGAGAGCAGGGGTGCGACGGCTGCCGCAGCGGCAATCAGGAAGAGGGAGACGATGGCGTCCTCGGTACCTCCGGTGGCGGATGCAGCGACGAGGCCGTGGCCCACTCCCCCGCTCATAGTAAGGATGGTCGTCGGTAGGCTCATGTGCGTTCCTTCTCGGGTTCTCTCATGGGGCGTGCGCCGACGATCGCAGGGGCCGACGACTCACACTCGGGGATTGCGGGCATGACAAAGGCCCGGGACGACAAGTCCCGGGCCCGTGTGTGGAAGCGAGGTCAGCCCTCGACGTCCAGGAGGCCGTTCTTGTAGGCCTTGGCCAGGCGGCGGGGCACGCGGATCTCACGGCCGGCAACCTTGACGGTGTTCAGCTCGGTAAGATCAGCCTTCCAGGTAGACCGGCGGGTGCGGGTGTTCGCACGGGACATCTTGCGCTTGGGAACTGCCATGTCTTACCGCTCCTCTTCTTTCTCGACGACTATTCTGATCGGTGCGCCACGCGGGCGCACGGCGACAACCCGACAAGACTACCACGAACAGCGCGCTGAAGCACATTGCGTTGCCTTCCGCGCCTGCGATCCTGGTTACAGACGGACGGGTGCGAGCTCTCGGTAGACTGGGCGCATGCCCGTTCTTCGCACGCTCGCCTCCGGTACGCTCCTCACCCACGAGATTGAGATTAAGCGTTCCCGGTTTATCACGACGCTCGCCAGGACGGATACTCCCGAGGAGGCGCGCGAGCTCATCGACGCGGTCAAGTCCGAGCATCCTCAGGCGCGTCACAACTGCTCCGCATACCTCATCGACCCGCCGGATGCCGCCCCTTTGCAGCATTCATCGGACGACGGTGAGCCCTCGGGCACGGCGGGCACACCCATGTTGGAGGCCCTACGCGCCTCCGATACCTGGAACGCCACGGCAGTCGTCACGCGTTACTTCGGCGGCATCCTCCTGGGCGGAGGAGGCCTCGTACGTGCTTACTCCACGTCCGTGTCCGAAGCCGTTGCACAAGCTCCCATCGCCTACCTGGTCGGGCGCGACGTCCTCGAAACGCAGCTCAGCCCTGGGGACGCAGGCCGCATCGAAGCCGAGCTGCGCGCGCGAGGATCCGCGATCGTCGACACGATCTGGGGCGCGGACGTCACGCTACGCATTGCGATCGATCCGAGCGACCGAGACGCAATTGACGCGTGCCTGGCCCAGGCCTCGTCCGGTGTTGCAAAGTTTCGCTACGTGGAAACACGTCGGGTTGAACTAGACGAGGATCCGATCAGGGTATGACAATTCAGGGGTACACCTGCCTATGGAAGGACCCCTCATGGCTCGCATTGCCTCCACCGTTGCCGATCTGATCGGCGGCACCCCCCTCGTCCGCATTAACCACGTGGCCGGCGACGGCGTCGACGTGGTCGCCAAGGTCGAGGCCTTCAACCCTGCGTCCTCCGTGAAGGACCGCATCGCCCGCTCGATCATCGACGCAGCCGAGGCTGCGGGCGCCCTCGCTCCCGGCGGCACCATTGTCGAGGCCACCTCCGGCAACACGGGTATCGCCCTGTCGATGGTGGGTGCTGCTCGCGGCTACAAGGTCGTCATCGTCATGCCTGCCTCGATGTCCGTCGAGCGCCGCGCGATCGTGCGCGCCTTCGGCGCCGAGCTGGTCCTCACCGACCCGAAGGGTGGCGTCTCCGCCGCCGTCGCCGAGGCCGAGCGCATCGCATCCGAGCGTCCCGGCGCCATCATCGCCTCCCAGTTCACCAACCCTGCGAACCCGGCTGCCCACGTGGCGCACACCGGCGAGGAGATCTGGGCCGACACCGACGGCCAGGTCGATGTGTTCGTCGCCGGCGTCGGCACGGGCGGCACGATCTCGGGCGTCGCGAAGGTCCTCAAGGAGAAGAACCCGAACGTGCGCGTCATCGCCGTCCAGCCCGCTGAGTCTCCCCTGCTGACCGGCGGCACCCCCGGCCCGCACGGCATCCAGGGCCTCATGCCCAACTTCGTGCCCGAGACCTACGACGCCTCCCTGGTGGACGAGGTCATCTCGGTCGAGACCGCCAAGGCACTCGAGTTCGCACGCCGCGCGGCCGCTGAAGAGGGCCTGCTCGTGGGCATTTCCTCGGGCGCTGCCCTGGCTGGTACGGCGGCCGTCGCCGCCCGTCCCGAGCTGGCCGGCAAGAAGATCGTCACGCTCCTGCCCGACACGGGTGAGCGTTACCTCTCGACCGCGCTGTTCGCCGGCCTCGAGGACTGATCTGCCGCAGTTCACGCGCTAAGGTGGCCTCGGATGGAATATCCGGGGCCACCTGTGCGTTCCCGACCCAGACGACCATCCAGGAGGACCGAAGTGAAGCTCACCGTACGCGCCCTGTCGAAGACCCTGTCAAGCGCCCTGCCCACCAAGGCGCTTGGGCTCTTCCGTGAGGACCTCGTCACGGCTCAGCGCCGCGACCCCGCGGCCACGTCCGCCCTGGAGATCGCCCTGACGTACCCGGGCGTCCATGCCCTCTGGACCCACCGCGTCTCCCACGCCCTGTGGGCACACGGCGCCCGCACCCCCGCACGCGTCCTGTCTTCCATGGCCCGCGCCGTCACCGGCGTGGACATCCACCCCGAGGCCACCATCGGGCGACGCGTCTTCATCGACCACGCGACGGGGGTCGTCATCGGACAGACGGCCGAGGTCGGCAACGACGTCGTCATCTTCCACGGAGTCACTCTGGGCGGCGTCGCCATGACTCCGGGTAAGCGTCACCCCACCGTCGGCGATCACGTGATGATCGGCGCCGGCGCGAAGGTCCTTGGCCCCATCACCGTGGGCACCGGCGTCAAGATCGGCGCGAACGCCGTCGTCGTCAAGGACGTACCCTGCGGAAACGTCGCGATTGGCGTGCCCGCGCGCCTGCTCCCCAAGCCCGAGAAGGACACGCGCGACCGCGACCTGATCGTCGATCCCAACTACTTCTTCGAGGAGCCCGCCCTCTACATCTGAGAGGCATTCGCCCTCGTCACCGGTGGTCTGTGAGAATCCGTTCAAGAACCGTGACAAAGTGAGCGCCCTCACCTATAGTTGGTTTATGGAAGCTCGAACTCTACATGCCCCACTGGACGCGTTGTCAGCGGCGAATCGCCCCCAGGGTATTGAGATCGCCACGCTCACGACATTCGACATCCCCGCGCTCGCGGTGCTCACCCTCGAGGCGTACGACGACGACGTCACGCCTGAGGCGCTCATGGAAACCTCCGAGGAACTACGCCTGACATTCGAGGGCGCATTCGGAGCGACCACCGAAGACTCGTTCATCGGCGCATGGGACGGGGGGACGCTCGTCGGGGCAATCCTCGTCGTGCGTGAATCCCCCTGGGATGATGCTCCCGACGGGCCTTTCGTGGTCGACCTGATCGTCGCCCCCGATTACCGCAGGCGCGGCATCGCGACAGCCCTCGTCTCCGAGGTCGCCACGCGCTGCTCGCAGTGGGGATTCGACTCTCTCGCCCTGCGCCTCGACAGGCGTCACGGCGGAGCCCGCGAACTCTACTCGGTGCTCGGATTCGAAGAGATCGCCTGACAAAGGGCGAGGAGTGCGAGCCTGTCGGCCCGCACTCCCCTGACGCGTGTTCGCGCGCTCAGCGCTGGCAGGACGGACACCAGAACAGACGCCGGTTCTGCATGAGCGCCTCGCGGATCGGCGTCCCGCAACGCAGGCACGGCCGGTCCGTACGGTGATACACGTACCAGCGCGAGGCCTCCTCGTCCCCCTCGATCGGCGGATTGGGGGCCTCCTCGGGATCCATCGTGTCCAGGCGACCGGCGGCCAGGCCGCGGTTCATGAGGTCACAGATGAGGACCCAGAGCTCACGCAGGCGCTTGATCGAAATATTCGCGCCCTTGCGGTGCGGCGAGATACCCGCAAGGAAGAGAGCATCGGCGCGGTAGATGTTGCCGACACCCGCGATGATCGACTGATCCATGACGATCTCGCCAATCGCGCGCTTCTTGGAGTGGGCGACCTGGGCGAAACGCTCCATGGCCTCGGCGTCCGAGCGCGCCCCGGCATCCAGGGGATCCGGGCCCAGCTTCGACTCCGCCTTGATGCGTTCCTCATCCGTGATGAGATCGCAGCGGTTCGGTCCGATCAGGTCGGCGACCGCATGGTCGTTATACACGCGTAGGCGCACGGCACCGACCGGCTCGGGCGGCTCCCACTCCCCTGCCTTGACCTCACCGAAGCCCTCGCCCCAGCGGGTCTCAGAGTGGCCGTTCCACTCCCCCTTCGCGACGTTGGGGATACGGTGAGCGACACCGTGGCCCTCGTCGACGACGGTCTCGTCGCCGTTGAAGCGCCACCAGCCGTACAGCCCCAAGTGGATGTGCACCCAGCGGTCCGGCCAGGGGGCGTCCTCGCCGAGGATCGGTTCCCCGCTGCCGGCCGCGGCACCCTCCAGGAGGGACACGCCGGCCTCGTAGCTCTCGCCCGGGATAGGTGGGACAAACCCAATGAACATGTGCTTGCCGTGCACTCGCACCCGCTGCATGACCCACCCGTCCAGGAGGGCTGCGGAGGACGCAAAGCGCCCCTGCGGGGACGAGGCCGAGACGATACCCCCGACGAAAAGCTCGTCGAGGGTACCGGCTAGGCGACGGACTGCATCGCCTTCAGGCATGCGACCTCACTTCTTGACGACGACGTTAACCAGCTTCGGTGCGCGGGCGATCACCTTGAGAGGCTCCGCGCCGCCGAGGGCCTTGACGATCGGGGCCTCAGCCAGGGCAGCCGCGACGAGGTCCTCTTCGGAGATCGAGGGGGCAACCTCGATACGGGCCTTCACCTTGCCGTTGACCTGAACGACGGCCGTGACCGTGTCCTCGACCAGCAAAGACGCGTCCTCGACGACCGGGAAGGGCTCGCGAGCCAGCGAGGCGTCGTGACCCAGTCGGCTCCACAGCTCCTCGCACAGGTGCGGGGCGACCGGGGCGAGCATGAGGATCAGGGGCTCGATCGCGTCACGCGGGACGGCGTCCAGGCTGGTCAGGTGGTTGTTGAGGACGATGAGCTTGGAGATCGCGGTGTTGATGCGCAGGTTCTCATACTCTTCGGTCACCTCGGCGATCGTGCGGGCCACGAGGCGACGCGTCTTGTCGTCCGAGGGCGCCTCGGACACGGTGACCTCGCCGGTCTCCTCGTCGACGGCGTTACGCCACAGGCGCTGGAGGAAACGCTGAGAACCGACGACCGCGCGGGTCTCCCACGGACGCGAGAGGTCGAGGGGACCCATGCTCATCTCGTACACGCGGAAGACGTCGGCACCGTAGGCGTCGTACATCTCATCGGGCGTGACGATGTTCTTCAGGGACTTGCCCATCTTGCCGTACTCGCGGCCCACGGGCTCGCCCTTGTAGGTGAAGCCGGTCGTCTCGTCGCCCTCGACCTCATCGGCGGGCACGTACTGGCCGCGCGAGTCCGTGTAGGCGTAGGCCTGCACGTAGCCCTGGTTGAAGAGCGTGTGGTAGGGCTCGGAGTCCGGCACGTGGCCCAGGTCGAAGAGGACCTTCTGCCAGAAGCGCGAGTAGAGCAGGTGCAGAACAGCGTGCTCGACGCCGCCGACGTACATGTCGGTGCCGCCGCTGACCTTACCCTCGCGCGGACCCATCCAGTACGCGAGGTTCTCCTCGCCGGCGAAACGCTCGGAGTTCGTCGGGTCGGTGTAGCGCATCTCGTACCAACACGAACCCGCCCACTGCGGCATCGTGTTCGTCTCGCGGCGGTAGCGCTTGGGACCATCACCCAGGTCGAGGGTGACGTTCACCCATTCCTCGGCGCGACCCAGCGGAGCCTCGGGAGACGAATCGGCGTCGTCCGGATCGAAGGTGCGCGGGCTGTAGTCGCTGACCTCGGGCAGCTCGACCGGGAGCATCTCCTCGGGCAGGGCGTGCGCCACACCGTCCTCGTCCCACACGATCGGGAAAGGCTCGCCCCAGTAGCGCTGACGGCTGAACAGCCAGTCACGCAGACGGTAGGTGACGGTGCCGTGGCCCAGGCCCTTGGCAACCAGCCACTCGATCATGGCGGCCTTCGCCTCGTCCTTGGCCAGGCCGTTGAGGTCAATCTCGTCGTTCGCGGAGTCCACGGCCACGCCATCACCCGTGTACGCGCCGGCCTCAAGGTCGGGACCGTAGGGGTCGTCCGCGGGGCCGATCGTGCGCACGATGTCGAGGTCGTAGGCGCGGGCGAACGCCCAGTCGCGGTCGTCGTGGGCGGGCACGGCCATGATGGCACCGGTGCCGTAACCCCACAGGACGTAGTCGGCGACGAAGATCGGGACCTCGCGGCCGTTGACGGGGTCGATGCCGAACAGGCCGGTGAACACGCCGGTCTTGGTACGCTCCTCGTCGGCGCGCTCAGCCTCGGACTTGGCTGCGGCCTGGGCGCGGTAGGCGCTCACGGCCTCCTTCGGGGAGGCGGCACCACCCGTCCACGCGTCCTTCGTGCCCTCGGGCCAGGAGGCGGGCAGGGTGAGGGCGGCCTCGTCGCCGGCGTCACCGCCGACGGTTCCACCGAGGATCGGGTGCTCGGGGGCGACGACCATGAAGGTCGCACCGAACAGCGTGTCGGGGCGCGTCGTGTAGACGTCCAGGGAGTCGAGGGAGGCGCCGGCCTCGCGCGCGCCGGGCACGTCGAAGCGCACGGTCGCACCCTCCGAGCGGCCGATCCAGTTGCGCTGCATCGTACGCACCTTTTCGGGCCAGTTAATCGTGTCGAGGTCGTCGGCGAGGCGCTTACCGTAGGCGGTAATACGCATCATCCACTGACGCAGATTGCGCTTGAAGACCGGGTAGTTGCCGCGCTCGGAACGTCCGTCAGCGGTGACCTCTTCGTTGGCCAGGACGGTTCCCAGGCCGGGGCACCAGTTGACGGGAGCCTCGGAGACGTAGGCGAGGCGGTAGGAGTCGACGACCTTCGCCTGGGCTGCGCGGTCCAGGGAGTTGTAGTCGGAGCCATCCTCCGGGCGGATCTCGCCGGACTCAAGCTTGGCGATCAGCTCCGAAATCGGGCGAGCAGCGCCCTGGGAGCCGTCGGGTGCCGTGGCCTGCGGATCGAACCACGAGTTGAAGACCTGCAGGAAGATCCACTGCGTCCAGTGCACGTACTCGATGTCGGTCGTCGCAAACGAACGGCGCGAGTCGTGGGACAGGCCCATGCGGCGCAGCTGGCGGCGCATGTTCGCGATGTTCTGATTCGTCGTGATAGCCGGGTGCTGGCCGGTCTGGACGGCGTACTGCTCGGCGGGCAGGCCGAAGGCGTCGTAGCCCATCGTGTACAGGACGTTGTCGCCCTTCATACGGCGGTAGCGCGCGAGCGTATCCGTCGCGATGTATCCGAGCGGGTGCCCCACGTGCAGGCCCTTACCCGAGGGGTAGGGGAACATGTCGAGGATGAAGTAGGGCTTGCGGGAGGCCAGGGGGCCAGCCAGGTCGCCCGTGGGGTTGTCCGCGTAGAACGTGCCCAGCTCCTCCCAGCGGTCCTGCCACTTCGTCTCGATCTGGCCTGCGAGCTCAGCGGTGTAGCGCTGGGCCGGGGCACTCTGCGGATTTTCGCTCATCTGTGCGTTCCTCGCTTAACGATGGGTCGCGTAACAATACTCCCCACCAGGGTAGTTCACGCCCGCGCGCCCCGCCGGATGCGATGACCGTACGAAACGGACGCAAATAGGTGACAATAGTCGCATGAGCACTGTCTTCGACAACATCATCACGGGCGTCTGGCCCGGACGCTTCGTGTGGGCAGACGACCTGTGCGTCGCCTTCGCAACGATCGAACCCACCTCCCCCGGGCACGTTCTCGTCGTTCCGCGCACCTCCTACGAGGCGTGGACCGACGCCCCTTCCGACGTGGCTGCGCACCTGATGAAGGTGGCGCGCGCGATCGGCCTCGCCCAGAAGGCGGCCTTTGACGTCCCGCGCGCCGGCCTCGTCATCGCCGGCTTCGAGGTCCCCCACACGCACCTGCACGTGATTCCCCTGCGCGACGAGTCCGACGTGTCACTCTCGAAGGCGGCACCGGCCACCGACGAGGAGCTCGATAGCGCGATGACGGCGCTGCGTCAGGCTCTCCTGTCGGCAGGCCACGGCGCACATGTGCCCCCGTCGATGGGATCCGCTGCGCTCGCCTGAGTGCCATCGCTCCCCATCTGTGCGCCCCACGAGGGCGCTCCCAGCCCACCCGGCCCCATCGGTCAGGTGGGCTGCGTCGTTTCCCGTCCTCGTCAATGAGGATGCGTCAGGCGCAAACGAACCCGCTACAGGAGGTTCGCCCCGACGTCTTCAGTCCCGGACGATAATGCCCGAGGCCTGGGAGGGATCCAGGAGAAGCATCTGCCCATCGTCGAGGAGGACCGTCACTCCGTCAGCTCCGGTAGCGACGACAGCGATGCGAGCGCCGGGAACGAGGCCAATCTCCTCCCAGGCGCGAAGTGCCTCGGGGTCACGGTCGGGCAGCCGGTCGACGATTCCCCCAGCCGCAGCGTCGAGCTCATCGAGAGGGCTACCAGCGAGGCCATCACTGGAGCCATCGGCACGCGGGATCGGATCCCCGTGGGGATCACGGGTCGGGTAGCCCAGCACGCGGTCGAGGCGATCGAGGAGCCGATCTGAGACCGCATGCTCAAGGATCTCCGCCTCTTCATGCACTTCGTCCCACGAGAACCCCAGGGCCTCGTGCAGGTACGTTTCGAGGAGTCGGTGACGGCGCACCATACCCAGGGCGATCGCACGCCCCTGCGGGGTCAGACGCACCCTGCCATAGCGCTCGTGCGTCACGAGGCCTTGGCGGGCCAGGCGCTGGATATTCTCCGTCGCAGTCGAGGGAACGACGCCCATGTGTTCGGAGACATCCTTGGGCTTGACGCCGTCGCGACCGGCTTCCTCGGCGCTCCACACGAGCTTGAGAATGTCCTCCACGACGGTGGAATACGCGCTCGACGCGTCCGACATGACGTTCCCCTTTCATCCGCGATCCCATTGTAAGTGCCCGAGTCTGCCCGCTCACTGCCCGCCCTAAACGAGACTCGTTAACGTCAGTCCACAAGATTCACGCCACGCGTGCGACATAGGCCACGACACCCCTGGATAACTTGCGCGCAGCATGCCACGCCTGTATATTTATCTCTCGGTTGCAAAACCCCCGCGTCATTAGCTCAATTGGCAGAGCAGCTGACTCTTAATCAGCGGGTTGAGGGTTCAAGTCCCCCATGACGCACAGATAACCGGTGGCCTTCGGGCCGCCGGTTTTTCGCATCTACGGTGCCACTACCCTGCCCACATCTCCTTGTTTCCGAGTGAAAGGACAAAACGTGGGTTAAAGGACAAAACGTGTGGGTTAAAGGACAAAACGTGTTGGTTTTGTAGCGACTTTTCGGCTTGCTAGTGCGGGAAAGCCGCTATTTTAGTTGGTCGTGCACGCCTCGTTCCTGCGCATACTGCTTCGCGCCCAGTGCGCGGCCCCCTGAAAGCGCACGTGGGCCCAATAACTCGCACGTGGGCCCGACGATATGCGTGTGGGCATCGCCGCCTACACGCACATCTAGCGGTTGACGTGCGTATGAAGGGGTTGATGCGCGCTATGAAGGGCTAACGAGCGAGTGCGCAACGGAGCACATGGGGACCACCTGTACGCGAGGACCGCGCCCAAGTGAACACTCAGTCCAGGGCTGAGCTCGCAAAAGACGATGTACATCATTATCGACAATGAGTATACTGAACAATCATTAGTCATCGTGTTTCATACGCACACCCGCGATTGGGGGACATCATGAGGAATAGCCGGAGAGTTCTAGCCGCGGGTGCCGGTTTGGCTCTAGCCGCTGCAGGGACGGTCACAGTGTTTGCGCCTCGCAGCGCACAAGCCGATGCCCAGCCCTTCCCCCTCTCACAATACGTCTCATCAACAAGCACGACCGTGTGCAATGCCAACCCCGTGATCACGACCTATCACGGTACCGTCGTGCTGGACATCCCGGTCACGACGCTTCTGGCAGGCCACGAGGCCGAAATCCGTGCTGCGGCTGCTCAGGGACTCTCCCCTCATGACTCGGGCAGCAACACCAACTCCGATATCGCACTGACCGTGAGCGTCCCTAAGGCGGTCACGGTGGGGACGTCTCGCGCGAAATCTACCTCGTCCATGCTCGCATACACCTCGTTCTCCCCGGGCGATGACCGCACACAGGTCACTGCGAACATCCAGCTCAAGGATCTGACCTGGCAGCAGCTGCTCGATATCTACGATGCAGAGAAAGCTGACCCCGGCCAGCATACGATCAAGGTCCAGGTCCCCTATGCCGTTGGCACAACTGACCCCACGGAAGCGACTCGACTGGCCAGCGAACAGGTGACCGTGACGGGTCAGTTCAACTTCTTCGCATCAGCGACCACTCCCGCTCAGGTCTTTCACTTCGACACGAAGACCCTGGCGCTCGCGCAGTCGCCTACCGATTGCTTCGCGTCCGCACCGACCCGGACAACGCGTTGGGTTGATGAAGAGGACGGCCACGACTTGCAGCCCTCTAAGACCGGGCCGAACTTCTTCCAAGCCGCGGGAATTCCCGACTATGAATTCTCCACGTGGGAGTTGTCGTCGGATCGCTTGACCGGTATCTACAAGTACAAGAAGGTTTTCGGCGCCCTTCCGGTCAACGGTGACGACCCGGAAATCGACACCGATTTTAAGGTCGGCCTGGATGGAGGCGCTCCGGCGCAGACGGAAGAGATCCACGCCGAGAACAAAGATTCTCTTCTGACCATTGAGAACGTTGTTCACTTGGATGACCTTCGCGGTGGACGCATTGCAAAGCTCCTCGAGAAGTACGACGAGACCCCCAACGCTTTCGACGATATTGCACTGAAGAATGCTCACTTGGGCTTCACAACCCAGATCGATCTTCCTGCGCAGCTGAAGTTTTCTGATCCCTCAGCTATCTCGGTGACTGGGCTTCCCCATGGCTTCTCAGCGAAGACAGTGGCAGTTAGCGGACAGACCGCAACGATTACCGTGGACTTCGATAACCCCGATGAGATCACCACCATCGCAGCCCTCAAGGACGCGATGGGTGCGCTTCACGGTGATGCGGTGATCACTATTTCGAAGATTGCCTTCACCGATGCCGCAACTGCCGATACGGATTACCAGATCGATCACCTCACGCAGGGCGTCATCTCGGTTGATGTCGAGAAACAGCTCGGTGTCACGGTCAGGCCTGGACGGCCTTCACCCGCATGCCCTCCGACTATGAGCGACGACACCGTCGAACCGGCCGAGCCTCGGCCTGTTCTTGGAACAGTGTTTGATCCCCCATCGCCGGCATGCCCCCCTTCAGACATGGCTCTGAGTGCTGCGTGGATGGAGCCCATGACCGGTCCTTCTGCCGGATGGGATGAAGCTCCGCTCATGGTGCACCCCCTGAAGTACACGACCAGCGAGTCGCACCCATACGTGACACGACTGTCCTTCAAGCCCGGTCCGACGCCCACACCAACGACAGTGACGCCCTCGGCTCCTCCTACGCCTGCAACGCACCTTGCCAAGACCGGTGCTCTCACCGGCGATGTGCTGGTGCTCACTGCCGTGACGGGCACTATCGGTGCCGCGGCAATGCGGAGGAAGCGCTCTTAATTCGCGTTTCATAGTCAAAGGCGGGGTGCCGGTGATTCACCGGCACCCC
>KE150451.1:138871-310511 GCA_000411415.1 Actinomyces sp. HPA0247
AGTAGTGTCCCGCATAGTGGTGTAACCGTGTGGTGGTCGGCCCGTTTGATATGGGTGCGGTCACCGTGTGATCCTTCGAGAAAGCTCTCTACTTCTGACTCGAAATGATTTGGAGGCACAACGATGACCGCTCCTCATATTATCGACCCTGCTGGCCTGCTTGGCGAGGCGTTATCCCAGGCGTCCCCGGATTTGATGCGTTCCCTGCTCCAGCACGTGATTAACGCGTTGTTATCAGCGGACGCTGACACCGTGTGCGGGGCCCAGTGGGGCCAACAAGACCCGCAGCGTCAGACCAGGCGCAATGGGTATCGCTACCGGCCCCTGGACACCAGGGTCGGCACCATTGACGTGGCGATCCCCAAGCTGCGCTCAGGAACCTACTTTCCAGAGTGGTTGTTGCAGCGCCGCAAACGCTCCGAAAGCGCCTTGATCACAGTGGTCGCTGACTGTTACTTAGCGGGAGTATCCACGCGCCGCATGGACAAGCTCGTCAAAACCCTGGGGATCACAGGACTGTCCAAGTCCCAGGTCTCACGCATGGCAGCCGACCTGGACGAACACGTGGACGAGTTCCGCCATCGCCCCCTCCACGACGCTGGGCCTTTCACGTTCGTCGCCGCTGACGCACTGACCATGAAAGTGCGCGAAGGAGGGCGCGTCGTCTCGTGCGCGGTCCTAGTTGCCACCGGAGTCAACAATGACGGACACCGCGAAGTACTGGGGGTGCGCGTATCCACCAGCGAGACCGGTCCAGCCTGGAATGAGTTCTTCGCTGACCTAGTCGCCCGAGGCCTGACCGGCGTGCGCCTGGTCACCAGCGACGCCCATCTGGGCCTAGTTGAGGCCATCGCCGCCAACCTGCCCGGAGCCGCCTGGCAACGATGCCGCACCCACTACGCCGCGAATCTCATGTCCGTCACCCCCAAAGCGCTATGGCCCGCCGTCAAAGCAATGCTGCACTCGGTGTACGACCAGCCCGACGCCGCCTCAGTCAACGCTCAATACGACCGGCTCTTGGACTACGTGAACGACAAGCTCCCCGCCGTGTGTGACCACCTCGATCAAGCCAGGGCAGACGTCCTCGCGTTCGCATCCTTCCCCACCGGGGTATGGACCCAGATCTGGTCCAACAACCCCAATGAGCGCCTCAACCGCGAAATCCGCCGACGCACCGACTCCGTGGGGATCTTCCCCAACCGCCAGGCCATCATCCGCCTGGTCGGAGCCGTCCTCGCCGAACAAAACGACGAATGGGCAGAAGGCCGACGCTACCTCAGCCTCGACATCCTCACCAAATCACGACTCACACCCCAACCCACCCAACAGGAGGAACCCACACTCCAACTCAGCGCATAACCCACCCCGAAGGACACAAAACGATTACACCACTCCACAGGACTTGACCGCGCGCACATTCAGGGGCTTGCGTGCGAGTGGACAGCTCGCCTCAGGCTGCAAACACTCCGACCGCGTGATCACCGACTCGCACGCGAGCAGTCGACCCCCGGAATTGTCCCAAAACGCAGACCACCTCACCCGCAGCAGCTAATTTCCGCCCTGTCTTGCCGAGGTGGTCTGCACTTTGGGCACATCTTCCTCCCTTCGTTCGCCACGCGGGCAAAGAGCAGCATGAGAACAACGACGCTCCAGCCAAGCGCCGACACGGCGCTCCTCATGCAACGCCAGACGATCGCGCGACACAGCGGTCAGCACACGATCTCGACCACTGTCAACGAGGCCGGGGCACCCCGCAGGTAGCCCCGGCCTCGTCCTTCAAGCACAACGTGTGGCTCATCTCTATCGAAGTACCACACCGGTTGTTGTCGCGGCGATTGGCATCACCGCTCCAACATGTCAGGCACGCGCCCTTCTCACGGCGATAGCACCCGCCCCCAGGAGCGCGAGGACGCCAGCCGCACCGCCGAGAACCGCCATATCGCTACCCGTGCGTGCAAGTCCTGCAGAGCGAGCAGGCTTGCTCGGAGCGGGACTCGTGGGAACCGCGGGGGTCACGACCGTGGGAGTCTGAGGATGAGGCGTGACAGAGAGCTGAGGAGTCGGGGTTGCGGGCGTGGACGGAGTTGACGGTGTGGAAGGAGTAGACGGTGTGGAAGGAGTAGACGGTGTGGAAGGTGTGGACGGGGTAGACGGCGTGGACGGAGTAGGTGCCGGCGTGGGCTGCGCGGTGATCTTGCGGATCCGGATGTCCGTGTCGGCCCCAACAGCACGCGCGTTCGCGGGATCATTGGGATCAACCGTGCGAGCGGTAGCGTCGAAGCCTCGGATCGTCTGGCCCGGGACGATTTCGTACCCATCGGGCAACGCCGGGAGCGCCGTGAGCGCGGCGCGCGACGGGTCATTCTGATCGTTGCCATAACGCTGCGTCGCCCGCACGGTGCCATCGGCATCAACGAGACGCACGCTGCCGAGGGGCGCGTAGAAGACCTGGCACGCAAAGTGCATGTCAGGCTGATCCGGATCGAAGTTCATTGCCGGAGCGCTCACTTCCAGCGTGTACTGCCCGGCGACGACGGGACTGGGAAGCATCGGGAGCCCACCGGATCCTTCGCGCGGAGTGTATTCCTGGCGAGGTTCGATGATGGTGCCGTTTTCGTCGGCGAGGTAGCAGGTCGCCGGTCCCGCGACGTCAGCAGCATACGTGGGCGCAGGCATGAGGGCAGGAAGAGCAGCGGCACTCAGTGCAGCCGCTACGACAAGAGAACGCGACATTGACGGGATACGCATGGAAGATTCCTCTCCATCGATGGTCAGGTTATGAGCATCACATTACCGAGTATCTGCATTCTTGTCTACACGCTAGGCCCAGTTTTTCGTCAATCCTGCACACCGCAATGTAACGAACGCCTGGTCAGGGTCGCATGACACCGCTCATCATCAGAGGCGTTCACACCGGGATCAAGCAGCAACATTCTCGGGCGCAAAGGGACGAGGCCGGGGCACCCCACTGGGCAACCCCGGCCTCGTGACCACGAAGAAGGAAGTCAGTGTCCCGGCCAGCTGCGGATCGACGTCAGAGCGGCGACCGCGTACCGGTCCCACACGCGCCCACCAATCCGCACGGCAGCCTCAAGGACGATGATCGACCAGGCGATGCCAACGACGTAGGCAACCCAGTCCGGGACGAAACCGAAGGACGCTAGCGCGAGCAGCACGTAGGACGGGATCTGCAGGACCGCGGTACCTGCAAAGCCAACGAGCTGTAGCAGCATCGTCATGAGGAAGGAGCCTGTCCCCTTCGTCGCCAGCGGTGACGTGCCCGGAGGCTGCACCGGGTAGACCCAGCGCGCATTCACGACGAGGGTCGTGCCGGCTGCCCCCGCGAAGAGCACAACACCCATCACCTGGTGGAACACGAAATCGGAGACACTCGCACCTGCCACAGCATCATGAATGAGGTAGCCGATGACCTGGGGCACGAACACGATGAGCGACCCCACGAGGCGCCCACGACGCTCTTCTCGTCCACTCATGCCCGACGACACCACGATCCAGGCGCCCGTCGAGTCGTATTGCATGAGCGCGCCGGTGGTCAGGCCCGTCGTGATGGGCACCAGGTAGAGGAAGATGCCCGACGTGAACTCGAATGACTGCCCCTCGGCCGCCATGCGCCCCATAAAGATTGCGACGACGGGGAACAGGACAGCGAGCAGCATGTTCATGTTGAGCCGAGGATCGATGATCCAGTACCGCAGCGTGCGCGCGGCCAGGGAGGCGCTGCGAACTCCGAGGCCGAGGCGCGTGAACAGATCGACGCTGCGCAGGCCGGCGGCTCGCGACTGGGCGGAACGACGACCGCGCTCTTCCTCTTCGAGGGACTCGTCGATGAGGTGGCGCCCCTCGTCGATGGCGCGCTGAGCGTCAGCACTAATCTCGCCGGCGTATCCGCTCATGACGGGGCGTAGGACCGCCAGCCAGGCACGCCAGCCGACGAGCGCGGTCGCGACCACTATGAGCACGCGGAGAGCCGCCGCCACCCATGCGCCTTGAAGCAACGAGGCAACGACCCCGAAGGGAGCGCCGAAGGGCGTCCAGAGCGCGACGTTCAATCCCGCCTGGAAGACCTCGACGGAGAAGTTCTGACTCAGCACAGACATCCAGTAGCCCATGGGGGTCAGCACCATCATGAAGACGACGGCACCCAGAACGGTCACAGCGTCTTTCTTTCCCGAGGTGTCGAGGCGCACCGCGAACCAGGTTCCGACCGCGCGCGCCCACACAACCGCGAGGGGAAGCGTCACGACTCCGGCGAGAAACCAGCCGAGGGCTTCAAGCCACTGGGCACGCCACAGCGCGAACCAGACGGGCAGGAAGAGCACCATGGCAGATAGCAGACCGCCGGGGCCTACGGCCGTCGCTGCGGCCAGCCCCGCCCCGAGGCGCTTGCTGGGTCCCACGTAGGGCGAGAGGCGCACGGGGTCCACCGAGTTATCCATCGACGCAAAGATGATCGGGAGGATCAGCCAGAGCAAGAAAGTGAAGGGGCCAGCGATCGGCATCACGCGCGCAGCCAGGGAGGCTTCATCTGAACGCGCGAGGAACGCTGTGCCCACGAGCGCGGAAGCATAGATTGCGCCAAAGTAAAGAACACCGAGGACGGCAAGAACGAGGACGACCGTCTGCTTGCGGACAGTGTTCCAGATGATGCGAAGCTTGAGGCGAATCAGTTGCCCAACCACGACAGACCTTCCTCGGAGTGGACGCCGCCGACCAGAGCGGTGAAGCGCTCCCCCAAGTCGCCGCCCTGGGCGACCTCATCGGTGGTTCCGGCGACGAGCACACGCCCCTTGTCGATAATGGCCACGTGCGTGCACAGTTGCTGGACGGTCGCCATCACGTGCGAGGACAGGATGACCGTGCCCCCACGCTTGGTGTAGTCGGTGAGGATCTGGCGGATGTTGGCCGCAGAGACGGGGTCCACGGCCTCGAAAGGCTCATCAAGAACCAGGACGCGCGGTGAGTGAATGAGCGCGGCAGCCAGAGCGATCTTCTTCGTCATGCCCGCCGAGTAGTCGCCGATGAGCTTCTTACCGGCCTCGGCCAGGTCGAGGGCCGCCAGGAGCTCGTGGGCGCGCTCGCGGGCGACGGAGGCGTCCAGGCCGTGAAGCATGCCCACGTGGACGAGGAAGTCGGGGCCGGAGAGGCGGTCGAGGAGGCGCATCCCGTCGGGCATAACGCCGAGGAGGGCACGTGCCTCCTGGGTTCGTGCCCACACGTCGACGCCGTGCACGTAGGCTGTGCCACGGTCGGGGGTGAGCAGGCCTGTGGCCATGGTCAGCGTCGTGGTCTTTCCGGCGCCGTTAGGACCGACGATCCCGTAGAAGGATCCGGTGGGGATGTCGAGGGATAGGTCGGCGACGGCGATGAGGTTGCCATAAATCTTGACGAGGCCTCGGATCGCCAGTGCGACATCTTCCCCGACGGGGGTGGCGGGTACCGCAGGTGCGGCGGGCTGCGAATCGGACACGAGATTCTCCTTCAGGCATTGAAATACCTCCCCATTTTACGAGAGATACAAGCCAACGCCCAGGAGCACATCCCAAGAAGCGGGCGTCACAACCGGCCGGAAAAGTCAGCGGGCGCTAATGATGACGGTCAGCCCCTGGTCCGGTTCGTACGTCCACGTGGCCTTGTAGGACCCCCACTCCTCCGACTGGGTGCCGTCAATGGCGCGGGTCGCATACATGCGTTCGCGCACCGACGAAGGGGTGTCAAGCTTGCGCAGAACGCACTGGAAAATCGGCGTCGTCAAACCATTGCCACTGTCATTGAACCCTTCAAGGGTGAGCGAGGTCTGATCGCTGACAAGCCGAGCATAAACGCCTCCTGCATGGCAAGAATCGACGGCTCCCGACAGGCTGCTAGAAACGGATGAGCGCGTCATGTAGAGGCCTGCGACAACAGCAGCGACGAGGAGGAGAGCCGAGAGGAAGCCAAGGAGGAACATGACCAGGCCGTGGTGTCGGCCGCTACGACGCGCTGGGCGTTCGCGCCGATCCAGCCGCGATTCGATGTGACCGGAGCGACGAGCTTCGGCCTCGCGCCGCGACGCGCCTCCCACAGAGGAGGACCGTATCCCTTCGCGCACGGGCACCCCCTCAGCCCCGGAAGCAAACCCCTGCGCTCCGCCGCGTGCCTCGTCGGAGTGGCCAACGACCCGCATGGCCGTTCGATGCCAATCGCGATGAACGGCGACACCGGGATGCTGGTCGGACTCAAAGGTCACGCCGACTTCATCCTTCTGAGCATATTCACGCGCAAAAGCGGGCGACTGCGCGACGTGACTTCCCTGCCCGGGGACGCCTTCACGGGCAGCAGCACTCTGCCGAGCTACCGTTGCCGCGTCCTTCGACGGGCGAGAGCCCTTCGGAGCAGCGGGCGTCACGGCATTCTTCCGACGAACCACCGCAACCTCGGCGGTGATGACCTGCTCATCAGAGGAGACAGACTCGGGCACGCGGGCCATCGTGGGCAGGCTCGGCTGCTTGCGCGCACGCACAGGTGCAGCGTCGGCCGGATAGTCCTGCGCCACCTGTCCCGCACCGATTCGATACGCGTCAGGCGTCGTAGCCGCCATAAGTCCTCCACGAGCAACTAGCTGTCAGTTTCTTGACAATCATATGTACTAGTTACTCAGAAAGTAACCGATCAGTCGATACCAAGAGCCTTACGCAGGCGGGCCACATGGCCCGTGGCCTTCACGTTGTACTGGGCCAGGGCGACCGTCCCATCAGGGTTGACAACCACGGTCGAGCGGATAATGCCCACGTAGGTGCGGCCGTAGTTCTTCTTCTCGCCCCAGGCACCCCAGGCCTCGAGAATCTGATGGTCCGGGTCCGAGGCCAGCGGGAAGGTGAGGGCCTGCTTCTCAGTGAAACGCTCAAGGGCGGCCATCGAGTCGGCGGACACGCCGATGACCGAGTAACCGGCTCCCTGCAAGGAAGCTAGGGAATCGCGGAAGTCACAGGCTTCCTTCGTGCAGCCGGGCGTGGAGGCCTTCGGGTAGAAGTAGACGACGACGCCACGGGAGGAGGCTGCGAGGAGATCCGCCAGGGACAGGGTTCCCTGGGTGGTCTCAGCGGTAAAGTCGGGGGCCTGCTGGCCAATGTCCAAAACGCTCATGACCTCAGTCTATCGAGGGCCACTCCCCCAATGCGACCGGGCATGAGCCATCGTGCGCGAGATGGGACTCGAACCCACACGTCAAAGACACTGGAACCTAAATCCAGCGCGTCTGCCAATTCCGCCACTCGCGCGCGCACCCCAGTGTAACGGATGCGGGCGAGGCCGTCCGCATGCCTTCGCCCACGTCCGCGCCGACGTCGCGCGAGGCCTTAGCGCCCGGTTGCGTCAATGGTCCCTTCGCCCAGGACTCGACTGCCCCGATAGACGACCATCGACTGGCCGCGGGCGACGCCGCGCGCGCTGTCCGCAAGGACAACACTGATGGTTCCGGCGTCACCGTCGCGAGTGAGCGAAGCGACAGGAATGGGCGTTCCGTGCGCGCGCAGCTGCACGAAAAGGTCGGTCGCGTCGGAGCCGTCATCATCCGACGCAAGCCAGACGGCATCCGTGGCCGTAATCCGGGAAATAGACAGGAGCTCGGATGCGCCCACGACGACCTGGTTGCTCTCCGGCCTGGTCTCGAGGACGTAGCGCGGGCGGCCGTCGGGCGCGGGCGCGCCGATGCCGAGGCCCTTGCGCTGGCCGACGGTGTAGTTCCAATACCCCTCGTGATGACCGAGTACCTCACCGTCGGGGGTGACGATCTCCCCCTCGGCGGCGCCCAAATGGGAGCGCAGGAATCCCTGCGTGTCGCCGTCGGGGATGAAGCAGATGTCGTAGGAGTCGGGTTTGTTGGACACGCCCAGGCCCAGGCGCTCGGCCTCGGAGCGCACCCACGCCTTGTTGGGAGCATCACCCAGCGGGAGGACCACCCGGGTCAGTTCCTCTGGACCCATGACGGCCAGGACGTAGGACTGATCCTTCAGGCTGTCAGCTCCGCGGTGCAGCTCAGGCCCCGCTACCCCGTCCTTGATGGCCGCGTAGTGGCCGGTGCACACCGCGTCGAAGCCGAGTGCGCGGGCGCGGTTGGCCAGCTCCCGAAACTTCACGAACTCGTTGCAGCGCACGCAGGGGTTCGGGGTACGCCCTGCCTTGTATTGAGCGACGAAGTCGGCGATGACGGTCTGCTCGAATTCGCTCGCGAGATCCCACACGTAGAACGGGATGCCGATGATCTCCGCGGCGCGCGCAGCGTCCCCCGCGTCCTCGATCGAGCAGCATCCACGCGAGCCGATACGACACTCCTGGGGCTGGGAGGACAGCGCCATGTGGACGCCGACGACGTCATGCCCGGCCTCGACGGCCTTCGCGGCGGCGACGGCGGAGTCCACGCCACCGGACAGTGCTGCCAGAACTCGCATCTAGCGTTCCTCGTTTCGTTCGTTGCGCACGTGGGTAATGCCGTCCAGGGCGGCACCCGCGTGGATCGCCATCGGCAGGGCGGCCAGGAAGGCGTCGATGTCGTCGCACGTCGTCTCATGACCGAGAGAGACGCGCAGGACGCCGAGCGCCTGCTCTTCGCTGCGTCCCATCGCCATGACGATGTCGGAGGGGCGCGTCACCCCCGCGTGGCAGGCGGACCCGGCGGACACAGCGATGCCAGCCATGTCGAAGGCCATGAGGACGGCCTCCGGGCGGGCGGTGGGTAGGGAGAGGTGGATGATCGCACTCGACGAGGCCGACTCCCCCACCGTCGCGCTCACGCCGTCCGGCAGGCGGGACAGCAAGTGGGCGCGCAGGTCCGCCGCGCGGGTCGCGAAGGCGGCGCTCTCGGAGACAACCTCGGTGAGGGCGGCGGCGAGTGCGCACGCACCCGCGACGTCGGGCGTGCCCGAGCGGATCGAGCGCTCGTGGCCACCGCCGGGGCGGTCGGTCACCATGGGAATTCCGCGCCGTGCGAGAAGGACACCGGTGCCGGCGGGTGCGCCGACCTTGTGACCACCCACGCTCATGAGATCAAGGCCAAGCTCTAAGAAGGACACATCCAGGGTCGGGATCGCCTGGGCAGCGTCCGAATGCGCGAGGCCGCCGCTGGCGTGCACGAGCGCAGCGAAGTTGGCGACCGGCTGGATTGTGCCGATTTCGGAGGACACGAGCGTCATGGAACCAAGCGCGAGACGCCCGTCCCACGCGGCGGGTGCTTCGTCACCGGAAACGGCAGGCAGGACCGACACGCCACCCGCATCCACGGGCAAAACCTCCCAGTCAAAGCACTCACGGGACGCGACCTCGCGCTGGTGGGCGACTGCGTCGTGCTCAAGGCCCGAAACGACGATGAGACTGCGACCGCCATCGCGCCCACGCATGCCGCGGGCCGCAGCCATCACGCCCAGCGCGTCGGACTCCGTGGCGCCGGACGTGAAGATCACCTCGTGGATATCGGCGCCAAGGGCGAGCGCAACCTGTTCGCGCGCATCGTCGAGCATGCGACGGGCCCGCCGCCCTCCAAAGTGGAGGGCGGCGGGATTGCCGGGGGTGGCAGCCAGGTCACGCTGGGCGCGCGTCCACGCCTCGAGGGCGCTCTCGCGCAGCGGCGTGGTGGCCGCGTGGTCGAGATAGACGCTCACGCCTGGGAGCGCGCCTCCTCGATCGCGGCCAGGGCCGCGGGCACAACCTCAGTGACGTCGCCGACAACACCGAAGTCTGCGATCTCGAAGATAGGGGCGTCCGGGTCATCACACACGGCGACGATGTGGGCGGCAGACTGCATACCCACCGTGTGGTGGATCGCGCCGGAGACGCCCAGGCCGATGTACAGGTTCGGGGTGACCGTCAGGCCCGTCTGACCGATCTGCTCGGCTCGCGGGGCCCAACCCTCATCACAGGCGACGCGGGTCGCGCCCACGGCACCACCCAGCGCGTCGGCAAGCGTGCGAACCAGCTCGAAGTCACCGTCCACGCCGCGGCCACCGCACACCACGGTGGAGGCGTCGGTCAGGGACACGCCTTCCTCCTCGTCGGGCACGCTGGAAACAACCTGGATCGAGGAAGCCTCGGGGCTCAGCTCGACGGACAGGGCCTGCCCGGTCAGGGCGACGGGAGAGGCCACCGGCGCCTCGTCGATGATGCCGGAGGCGATGCCGACGATCGGAGTCTGTCCCTCGAGGACGATGCGCATCGACCAAGAACCGCCCAGGGCAGTCTTGCCGATCTGGAGGACGCCGCCGTCGAAGCCAACGGACGAGGCGCCGGAGACCACGCCTGCCTCGGTGAGCGCGCCGACGCGACCAGCGATCTCACGGCCGCGGTAGTCCGAGCACAGGAGCACCAGGCCGAAGCTGGCGGTGGCCAGCGCGGAAACAAGCGCGTCGGAGGCCACGACCGAGGAACGCGCCGAGTCACCCAGGTCGGCGTGCAGCAGCTGGGTCGCGCCCAGCTCGGACAGTGCTGCCACGTCGGGCGTGGCGGCCAGGGACAGGGCGACGACGTCTGCGCTGGTCAGGGACGCAGCCAGCGTCACGGCCTGGCGGGCCAGGGGCGTCAGGTGATCGCCCACCTGGTCGGCCAGAACAAGAATCGGGGAACTCATCTGCTGCGTCATGTCACTTCACCACCGAAAGGATGTAGTCGGCCAGAGCGCGCCCGCCCTCGCCGGCGTCCTGAATGATCGTGCCCGAACCGTCGCGGGTGTTCTCCTCGCCGTGGGTCACGGCGGTCAGCGCACGGCGCATGACGAGGCCCTCCCCGCCGGGAACCTCAACGAGGTCGTCGATGCCCCACTGGTCCAGGGGCTTCTTGCGGGCGGCCTTCATAGCGGCAAAGGCCGGGTAGCGCGGCTCGTTGATCTGGTCGGTCACGGAGACAACCGCGGGCAGCGCGGCGCGCACGGTCTCGGTGTAGCCGTCGACGGCGCGTTCGATCGTCACGGCGCCATCCTCGACGCTCAAGGAACGGGCAAGGCCCAGCAGCGGCATGTGCGCTTTGGCGGCCAGCGCGCCGGGCAGCATGGAGGTCATCGCATCCAGCGAGGCCATGCCGGTGACCACCAGGTCGACCGGACCGCACTCTTCACTGATCTTCGCGATCGCAACCGCCAGGACGGAGGCCGTCGTAATGACGTCGGAGCCCTCCAGGAACTCGTCGGAGACGATGTAGGCACGGTCCGCGCCCATCTGCAGGGCGCGCATGAGGGAGTCCTCGGCGTCCTCGGGACCCATCGTCAGCGCAACAACCTCGACTTCACGCCCCGCATCCTCTTCGGATTCCTTGAGCTGAACGGCCGCCTCGATGGCGTTCTCGTCCAGTTCGTTGAGCACATCGTCCTCACCGCGCACCAGGCGGCCGCCCTCAAAACGGCGTTCGGACTGCATGTCGGGGACATGCTTCACACACACGACAATTCTCATGCCTTCTAGCGTGCCACATTCCGCGCCTCACGCCCATATATATGAGGGTTGCCTCACCAGCGCGTGCCGCTGTTCATAGTCCCTACCAGTTCCTAATCCGACCGCTTAATTAACGGTCACGTATGATGGAGACTGACTGCATCTATCAGGCTTGGGCGCAGTCAATAATTCGTCAGAAAGAGGCACTCTTTTATGTCCGAGCGCTCCGGCTCGCCCTGCGTCCCCACCGTGCGCGTCACCGAACCGAACCCCGTCCCCTCCCGCCTGGGAGTTTTCCGTTCGGGCGACGGGCTCGATGTGTCCGTGGTCGCGCGGGGCGCGTCCGGCGTGGATATGTGCATTTTCGACGAGGCCGGGGCTGAGACACGCTACGCCCTGATCGGCCCCCATACCGGCATCTGGCACGGTCACATCCCGGGCTTTGGCGCAGGCACCCGCTATGGCTTCCGCGTTCACGGTCCATGGGATCCGGACGGTGGCAAGTTCTACAACTCGCACAAGCTCCTCCTCGACCCCTACGGCCGGGGGGTCGACGGCGTCGTCGATATGAAGCCTGGCGTCTACGCGCACTGCGTCGACGAGGATCTCTACCCCTCCGAGTACCCGCTGCGCCGCTCACCCATTGACTCCGCTCCCTACATGCCGCGTTCGGTCGTCGTGGAGCCCTCCTTCCCGATCGAACCCAAGCCACATACGCCGTGGGAGACGACGGTCATCTACGAGATCCACGTCAAGGGCTTCACGAAGAACATGCCCGGCGTGCCCCCGGAGTTGCGTGGCACCTACGCGGGACTGGCTCACCCGGCTTCCGTGTCGTATCTGAAGGACCTGGGCGTCACCGCGGTCGAGCTGCTCCCCGTGCACGCCAAGTGCGACGAGCCTTTCCTCACCGAACGCGGCCTGACGAACTACTGGGGTTACTCGACCCTCTCCTTCTTCGCTCCCGAACCCTCCTACGCGACCGAGGCCTCGCGTGAGCGCGGCGCCCAGGCGGTCGTCGACGAGTTCCGCGGCATGGTCTCTCTGCTGCATCAGGCTGGCATTGAGGTCATCCTCGACGTCGTCTACAACCACACGTGTGAGGGTGGAGACGCCGGCCCGTCACTGTCGTGGCGCGGCCTGGATTCCGACCTGTACTACCGCCACACGACCTCTCGCCCCGTCCAGGCAATCGACGTGACGGGCACCGGCAACACCGTGAACATGGATCATCCGAAGACCATTCAGATGGTGCTGGATTCGCTGCGCTACTGGGTCCGCGAGATGGGCGTGGACGGTTTCCGCTTCGACCTGGCGGCCACGCTGGGCCGTTTTGCGACCGGTTTCAGCCCGATGCACCCGCTCCTCATCGCGATGGCCACGGACGATCTGCTCGCGCACGTCAAGCTCATCGCCGAGCCCTGGGACGTGGGCCCCGGCGGCTGGCAGACGGGCAACTTCCCGGTCCCCTTCTCCGAGTGGAACGACCACTACCGCGGCGCCCTGCGTAACTTCTGGCTGGCGGACGTGCGTGCCCAGGCCTCGGGCCATATCGTGTCGGGTCCCAACGACCTCGCAACGCGTCTGTCTGGCTCCCAGGACGTGTTTGAGCACGGGCTGGGTCGCCTGCGCGGCCCACGCGCCTCGATCAACTTCGTGACGGCACACGACGGCTTCACGCTGGCGGACCTGACGGCTTACGACCGCAAGCACAACACCGCGAACCTGGAGAACAACCGCGACGGTTCGGACGATAACCGCTCGTGGAACCACGGCGTCGAGGGCACACTGGCTGTCAACGCCACTCACCCCAACGCGATGACGCCCTACGCGATCCTGTCCGACATGACGATCGCGGACCTGCGTGCGCGCTCTCAGCGCAACATCCTCACGACGATGTTCGTTTCCTCGGGCACGCCGATGCTCACGGGCGGTGACGAATTTGGTCGTACCCAGTACGGCAATAACAACGCCTACTGCCAGGATGATCCGATCTCGTGGGTCGACTGGGATCTGGCTGAAGGACAGCTCGAGCAGATCGACACGGTGTCCTGGCTCATCGCTCTCCGTCAGGCCCATCCGGTCCTGCGCCCCGACCGCTTCGCGACCGGCACCCCGCACGGCGGGGACACGATCCCTGACCTGTCGTGGTACACGGCGCAGGGCACGCCGATGCCTGACTACGGCTGGACGGACGCCCGCCACCGCACATTCCAGATGCTGCGCTCGGGCGTGACCTGGGGCGACCGCGATGCCCTCATCATCATCAACGCGAACCTGGACGGCGCCGAGGTCACACTGCCCGAGGGCCACGATCTGGACTGGCTGGTCGCCTACTCGACCGTGTGGGCGACACCCTCCGAGGGCGGCGTCGGCGAGACACGTAACCCGAACGAGCTCTCCCTTGAGGCTGAGCACGTCGCTCCGCGCTCCATGCTGTTGATTGAACCGCTGTCCGTGACCATCCTGCTCTCCGACGTCGCATTCCGCCCCGAACACTGAGCACCCAAGTTTCATTCATTCCCACCCACTCGTTAGGATTGACGCATGACTCGCAGTGAAGATGCCCTGGAAACCGCAACCTCCGATGCCTCGCTGGCCCGCTCGAAGGCCCGCAGCGCCGAGATCGACCTGGCGATCGACCAGGACCCCTCGCGTTTCCGCATCCTCACGGGTGACCGTCCGACGGGTCACCTGCACCTGGGTCACTACTTCGGTACGCTGCGTAACCGCGTGCTCCTGCAGAACC
The DNA here is from genome assembly GCA_000411415.1 of Actinomyces sp. HPA0247. GTDB lineage: Bacteria > Actinomycetota > Actinomycetes > Actinomycetales > Actinomycetaceae > Pauljensenia. The sequence continues at coordinate 153,032 of KE150451.1, forward strand.
GCGGGGTCGAGACCTGGGTCCTGGTCGCCGACTACCAGGTGATTACCGACCGCGATGGCGTGGGCCCGATCCGTGAGCGCGTCCTCGGCCTCGTCGCCGACTACCTGGCCGCGGGCATCGACCCGGAGCGTTCCACGATCTTCAACCACTCGGCGGTTCCGGCTCTCAACCAGCTGATGCTGCCCTTCCTCTCCCTGGTCACCGAGTCGGAGTTGCACCGCAACCCGACCGTGAAGGCCGAGCTGGAGGCGACCGAGGGCCGCGCGATGACCGGCCTCATGCTGACCTACCCCGTCCACCAGGCCGCCGACATCCTCTTCTGCAAGGCCAACATCGTGCCCGTGGGCCAGGATCAGCTCCCCCACCTGGAGCAGGCGCGTCTGATCGCCCAGCGCTTCGACAAGCGCTACGGTCGCGCGACGCCCGAGCGTCCCGTGTTCCCCCGCCCCGAGGCACTCCTCTCCGAGGTGCCGCTGTTGCTGGGCACGGACGGTCAGAAGATGTCGAAGTCGCGCGGCAACACCATCGAGCTGCGCATGAGCGCCGACGAGACCGCGAAGATTCTCAAGAAGGCGAAGACTGACGCCGAGCGCCGCATCACCTTCGACCCGGAGGGCCGTCCCGAGGTCTCCAACCTCCTCATGCTGGCTTCCTTGGCCACGGGCGAGGCGCCCGAGGCAATCGCGGATCGGATCGGCGACGCGGGCGCGGGCACCTTGAAGGCCCTCGTCACCGAGTCCCTGAACGAGATGCTCGCTCCCCTGCGCGAGCGCCGTGCCGAGCTCATCGCGAATGAGGACTACCTGCTGTCCATCCTGCACGCCGGTAACGAGCGTGCCAACGAACAGGCCGACCAGACCCTGTCCGAGGTGCGCACCGCCATGCAGATGAACTACTGATTCCACACATTCTCCCCTTGGAGGCCACCATGGCATACAACCAGTTCCCCGAGCATCCCGACGATTCCGTCGGCTCGTGGATGCTCACTCTCTTCGTCGCCGACATCCCGCTGGTCGGCTTCATCTACCTGCTGGTGCTCGCGCTCGGTTCGGGCGGCTCACCCTCGAAGCGTAACTTTGCGCGCGCCCTGTTCATCTGGCAGATCATCGGCATCGTCGCGACGATCCTGATGTTCGTCCTCTTTGGTGGTGCGATCATGGCAGGGCTGCAGAACAGCGGCTACTGACGACGATCCTCACACGGAGGGTAGTTCCTGGACATTCAGGGGCTACCCTCCTTCTATGGGAGCGGAATTCTAACGTTTCGGACGACAGTTAAAATCTTGACAGACCATGAGAGCGCCCTCCGTATCGCCGAGGCATGGGCATCGTTTTCTCCCGGACGCATCCATAGGCTAGTGTGGGTCTCGTGAGCGAGAAACTGTTGCCCCGTATCCCGATCATCGAAGTGTTCCCCGTCATCGAAGACGGCACGCTTCCCGCTAAGGCGACCGAAGGCGAGCCTTTCCCCGTTCGTGCGACCGTGTTCCGCGAAGGGCACGACGCATTCGCCGCCGAGGCCGTTCTGCTGCGCCCGGACGGAGGTGAATACTCCCGCACGCGCATGGTAGACATCGCCCCCGGCCTCGACAGGTACGAGGCCTGGGTGGCCGCGAACACGCCCGGCGCCTGGTCCTTCCGCGTGGACTCCTGGTCGGACCCCTACGCGACGTGGCGCCACGATGCGACCGTGAAGGTCGGCGCCGGCGTCGACGTCGAGCTCATGCTCGAGGAGGGCGCTCGCCTCATGGAGCGCGCGGCCGAAGGCACGGCCTACGGTAACCCCTCCCAGAAGCGTCCCCCGGCCTCGGACATTGACGTCCTGACCGACGCGGCGCGCCGCCTGCGCGACACCAGTCATTCCGCCCAGCAGCGCCTCTCCGCGGGCATCTCCTCGCGCGTGCGTCTCATCTTCCGCGACCATCCGCTGCGCGACCTCATCGGCTCGTCACGCGCCTACCCCCTCGACGTGGCCCGCACAAAGGCCCTGGCAGGCGCATGGTACGAAATCTTCCCGCGCTCTGCGGGCGCCTTCCAACACCCCGACGGCACGTGGGTATCCGGCACTCTCGCGGGGGCGGCGGAGGACCTGCCGCGTATCGCAGGCATGGGTTTTGACGTCGTCTACCTGACCCCGGTCCACCCGATCGGCACGACGCACCGAAAGGGCAAGAACAACGCCCTGGAAGCCGCCCCCGGCGACCCGGGTTCCCCCTACGGCATCGGCTCCCCCGAGGGTGGCCACGATGCTATCCACCCCGAGCTCGGCGACTTCGCTGACTTCGACCGCTTCGTCGAGCGCGCCCGAGGCCTCGGCCTGGAGGTCGCCCTCGACCTAGCCCTCCAGTGTTCCCCCGACCACCCGTGGGTCAAGGAGCATCCCGAGTGGTTCACGACCCGCGCCGACGGCACGATCGCATACGCGGAGAACCCTCCGAAGAAGTACCAGGACATCTATCCCCTGAACTTCGACAACGACCCTGAGGGCATCTACCGGGCCGTGCGCGACGTCATCGAACTGTGGATCAACCACGGCGTGACGATCTTCCGCGTCGACAACCCGCACACGAAGCCCATCCCCTTCTGGGAGCGCCTGCTCGCCGACATCAAGGCGCAGTACCCGGGCACGCTCTTCCTGGCCGAAGCATTCACGCGCCCCGCCATGATGCGCACCCTCGGCGCAATCGGCTTCGATCAGTCCTACACGTACTTCGCGTGGAGGACCACCAAGCAGGAGATCGAGGAGTACCTGCGCGAGGTCTCCGAAGACACCGCCCACCTCATGCGCCCGGCCTTCTGGCCCACAACGCACGACATCCTCACCCCGCAGATGTGGGATGGCGGCACTGCGATCTTCGCGATCCGCGCGATGCTCGCCGCTCTGGGCGCACCCACGTGGGGCATCTACTCCGGGTACGAATTCGTGGAGAACGAGCCGCGCGGCACCTACCAGGAGCCCAACAACAACGAGAAGTACGAGTTCCGCCCACGCCGCTGGGAGGACGCCGAACCGATCGGCATCTCGCGCCTCTTCACGCTGCTGAACGCCGCGCGCGCCAAGCACCCCGCGCTGCGCCAGCTCCACCAGATCCGCATCCACCCGACGTCCTCGGATCGCCTCATCGCGTTCTCGCGTCACATTCCCGGCAAGTTCACCTCCGACGGCAAGCCCGACACCGTCATCTGCGTGATCTCCCTGGATCCGCACGAGGGCGTGGATGCCACGGTCGAGCTCGATCTGGAGGCGATGGGCCTGGCGACCCCCGGTGGTCACATTACGGTCGTCGACGAGCTGGACGGACGTTCCTACGTGTGGGGATCCTCCAACTGGGTATCCCTGTCCCCCGTGACGCGCCTCGGCCACGTCTTCAAGGTCGAGCCCGCCCACACATCCCCCTGGGCGCAAGCCTAACGAGGCTCGTGCGCCCGGCGTTACCATGTGTGCGCGCCGGGCGCACGCAAGCCCTCCATAACACCCACCAATATGAGACCAGGCCCCCTTTTTTGCCGGTCAGACGCTAGACTTATCAACACCAGTGAACTGAGCGGTTCACCCATCTGGAGTAAGGAAAATCCATGAGCTGCGAACTTACGCCGATCCCGGTCAATGACGACATCCTCGACGCCGTTGCCTCAGGCTCCTACTACTCGCCCCACTCCGTGCTGGGCGCCCACCTTGGCGACGACGGTGTCACCATCCGCGTCGTCGCACACCTGGCCGACGCGGTCGACATCATCACGCCCACCGGCGCCTACGCCGCTTCCCACGAGCGCGGCGGCATCTGGGTCGCTGCCCTGCCCGATAAGGAGATCCCCGCCTACCGCGTGTCCGTCACCTACGGCGATGACACCATCGTGCGCGATGATCCCTACCGGTACCTGCCGACCCTGGGCGAGATGGACACCTACCTGATTTCTGAGGGTCGCCACGAGAACCTCTGGAACATCCTGGGCGCGCACGTGAAGACCTACACCGACGAGCTCGGCGAGACCACCGGTACCGCCTTTGCCGTGTGGGCCCCCAACGCCCGCGCCGTGCGCGTCGTCGGCGAATTCAACTACTGGGACGGCACGCAGACCTCCATGCGTTCGCTGGGTTCTTCCGGCGTGTGGGAGATCTTCGTCCCCGAGGTCGGCGTGGGTGCGCGCTACAAGTTCGAGATCCAGGGCCCCGGCGGCAACTGGTTCCAGAAGGCCGACCCATTGGCCCGCGCCACCGAGATCCCCCCGGCCACCGCCTCGGTCGTCACCGACTACTTCCACGAGTGGACGGACCAGGAATGGATGTCCACCCGCAAGGACCGCAACGTCCACACCGGCCCCATGTCCATCTACGAGGTCCACGCTGGTTCCTGGCGCCAGGGCCTGGGCTACCGTGAGCTGGCCGATGAGCTGGTCCCCTACGTCAAGCAGATGGGCTTCACGCACGTGGAGTTCATGCCGCTCGCCGAGCACCCCTTCGGTGGCTCGTGGGGCTACCAGGTGACCTCCTACTACGCCCCCACCTCGCGCTACGGCACCCCGGATGACTTCCGCTACCTCGTGGACGCCTTCCACCGCGCGGGCATCGGCGTCATCCTCGACTGGGTTCCCGCCCACTTCCCGAAGGACGACTTCGCGCTGGCCCGTTTCGACGGCACCCCGCTGTACGAGGATCCGGACCCGCTGCGCGGCGAGCACCCCGACTGGGGCACCTACGTCTTCAACTTCGGCCGCCGCGAGGTGCGTAACTTCCTGGTCGCCAACGCCCTGTACTGGCTCGAAGACTTCCACATCGACGGCCTGCGCGTCGACGCCGTGGCCTCGATGCTGTACCTGGACTACTCGCGCAAGGACGGCCAGTGGCGCCCCAACCAGTACGGTGGCCGCGAGAACCTGGAGGCCATCGAGTTCATCCAGGAAGCCAACGCGACCGCGTACCGTCGTCACCCCGGCATCGTCATGATCGCTGAGGAGTCCACGGCATGGCCCGGCGTGACCGCCCCGACCTCGGGCGGCGGCCTCGGCTACGGCATGAAGTGGAACATGGGCTGGATGAACGACACCCTGCGCTACCTGAGCGAGGATCCGGTCAACCGTCGTTGGCACCACGGCGAGCTCACCTTCTCCCTGGTCTACGCATTCTCCGAGAACTACGTGCTACCCCTGTCGCACGACGAGGTCGTGCACGGCAAGGGATCGCTGATTTCGAAGATGCCCGGCGACAAGTGGCAGCGCCTGGCGGGCCTGCGTTCGCTCTTCGCCTACCAGTGGAGCCACCCGGGCAAGCAGCTCATCTTCATGGGCCAGGAGATCGGCCAGGAGCAGGAGTGGAACGAGTCCTACTCCCTCGACTGGTGGCTGCTGGACCAGGAGGGTCACGCAGGCGTCGCGGCTCTCGTGGAGCGCCTGAACGCGATCTACGCTTCCTCCCCCGCCATGTGGGACGACGACTACACGGGCTTCGAGTGGATCGACGCATCGGACGGCGACCACAACCTGATCTCCTACCTGCGTAAGGGATCGGACGATGCGGGTAACCGCGAGGTCGTCGTGTGCATCTCGAACTTCGCTGGAAACCCGCACGAGGGCTACCGCGTGGGTCTGCCGTTCGGCGGCGAGTGGGTCGAGATCCTCAACACGGACGCCGAGGAGTTCGGTGGCTCTGGCGTCGTCAATGTCGGCACCATCATCGCCGAGGACACCCCGTGGAACGGCCGCCCGGTCTCCGCGTCTCTGCGCGTACCGCCGCTGGGCGCCGTCTGGCTGGTGCCCGCCTCGCAGGTGCGCTGACGCCGTAGGCTGATACGAGGAGGCCGGAGCAGGGATTCCTGCTCCGGCCTCCTCGTTGCCTAGCCGTTGCGGCTGCGGCGCGCGACGGTGTACGCGGGCGATCCTTAGAAGCCCGCCCTTCCCCGGTCGATCTGCCCCTGCAGCTTGATCAGTTCGCGCCTAGCCACCGGGTCGGACTCCCGGTCAATCTTCTTCGTCAGTTCGTTGTGCGTGGAATGCCATCCGTACCACACGACGACGCAGACGAACACGAGAGCGACGATGATCCATGCAGCCATGACGACGGCCCCTTTCCGCAACTGTGCGTTGGCACAACGGTATCACATGAGGAGCATCGCCAGGCGCGTACGTGCCTTGGAAACCTCGGGCGTCGATCCAGCGACACGGAAGAGGTCCAGCAGACGCAGGCGCAGTGCGTCGCGCTCCTCGGCATCCGTGGAGGCGGCCAGCAGGTCGAGCAGCACGTCAAAGGCACCGGCAGCGTCGCCCGCGGCGAACAGCGCATCCGCGCGCGCCGCAGGGTCGGTGGTGTCGGCTGTGGCACTGCGGGCGGCCAGGCGCACGCGCGACAGGTGAGACTTCGCGTCCTCGTCGCGCGGATTCAGCTCGATGACTTTCTCCCAACCCGCGATGGCCTCGTCGAGGTTGCCGGCGGCCTCGGCGGCCAGCGGGGCCTCGTGCTCGGGCGGAGTCGGAGCGACCGTATCTTCGGCGGCCACGGCGATGCGCGCCGTGATGCCCATCTGCGTCGCAGCCTCGAGGATCTGCGAAATAACGGGGAGCACCTGTTCCTTCGCTGCGCCGCCCTGGAACAGGGGAACGGGACGCCCACCCACGAGAGCGACCACCGTGGGCACGCCCTGAATCTGGAAGGCCTGAGCGATCGCGGGAGCCTTGTCGATATCAACCTCGACCAGCTGGAACTTGCCCGCGTTCTCACGCGCGATCTCTTCGAGCATGGCCAGGGTGGGCTTGGACTCGAGCGAACGCGGGGACCACATGACCATGATGACCGGCACGGCCTGCGAGGTGGACATGACGTCCTGGAAATTTTCCTCGTCCGTGGTGGTGATGAGCGGGATGTGCAGGCCCTCCCCCGCTGCCGGAGCGCTCTCCTGAGCGGCGCCAGGAGTGCTCTGGCGAGCCGAGAGGTCGACGGCTCCGTGCGAGTCTGCGGGCATGGGCGTCGCCTCGGACGTGGGACGGGGGTCAGGCGTGGTCATGATGGTCCTCTTCGTGGCTGAAGTGTTTCTATCAACGATGATATGCGTCGTCCCCGCGACTCAAAGACACGGGGACGACATGTGCGCTGTGGGTGAAAATCAGCCCGGGCTGGAGGAAGGATCCAGCGCCACGGACACGATCGTGTACTCGCCGCCGACAACCTGGGGGGTTCCACCGGCAGTCTTCGAAGGGATGCGCATGAGGACGGTCGCCAGGTAATCCGCCGTCGCCGTCCCCTCCACCGTCGTGCCGCCAGGGCTCATCGTCGCGGTCTTTCCACCCAGGTTCATCGTCGCGCCTGCGACGGTGCGCTGGTAGGTCAGGGTGTACTTGAAGTTGGCGGCGACGAGAGCCGAACCATCCTGCAGCACGAGTCCCGAAATCGGGTAGTCCGTCGCGGTCGCCGCGGCAGTCACGGAGCCTGCGGCGCTCACCGACGAGTTCAGGTCGCTGATGCCCGTCAAGTAGGTCTTCGTGAAGTCGTCCGCGGGGAACTGCGACGTATCCTGGCTGCCCGAGTTGAGCATCGTAATGTACTGCGACAGAGCGGCCTGCGGACTCACGACGAATCCCTCGGAGTCGCCGGTCACGTAAGCCGAGCCAGTGCCCACGGGCGGCAGCGTCAGCTGGGTGCCGCCGAGCAGTCGCGCGTAGTTCGTCAGCTGGTAGTCCGAGCGCGCCGAGTCCTGCACGTACACCTGCAGGACAGGCAGTGCCGTCGTGGAGGACGCGGAGATATTAAAGATCGCGCGCGGCCACGAATCGGAGTTCGTGATCGCCAGGGACGCCGGGGTAAAGTCCAGGGCCTGCGGGGCCTGGCCCGAGGCCGTGGCCAGCGCGTACTGAGCGGTGCGATAGGCCAGCGCCCCCTGGGAAACGCGGCCCGACAGATCCTGTGCGTTCAGCGACGCGTCTGCGGTCGTCATGGCGCTGCCCGTCGCGTCGAGGACGGAGGAGATGCGCTCGAGATCCAGGTTCGCGGCGCTCTGCGTCTCCTCGCCCGACTGGGCGACGATCTCGTTGGAGCATGCGCTCAGCCCGAGCGTCGATGCCATCAGGAGGGCGGCGGTCGCTACCGCTGCGGTCCGTCTCTTCATCACTTGCCTTCCTCGCGGTCTTTGAGCCAACCGGACATGATCGAGGTCCAGCCGCCGGTCTTCGACGCATCGTCATCAGGTGCCGAGGTCGGAGCGGCAGGTTCGGCCGTGCGAGGACGCGTGACCGGAATCAGACCCGTGTTGAATTCCTGGCCGTCAACGACGACCGTCTGCTCACCGTTGTTGCGGGCCTCGCGCAGCGCGCGACGCGAGGGAAGCGTGCGACCGCCACGAATACCGGACAGGTCGATGACGCCGGTATCGGTCGTGGCGCGCTCGGGCGGATCCTGATCGATCGGCCCATTGTCGAGGCCGTGGCGTCCGCGACGCTCGAAGGTGTCCGTGAGCGGGTCGGGAACGTACTCGTCCTGAGGCGCCGACTCGGCTGCGGGCTTGCCGGAGTTATCTTCGACGGCAGGCACACTCTCTTCGGCGGCACTGGTGGCGTCCTGAGCGCGCTCGTCAACGAGGGGCGTCTCCTGCGAGGGCTGCTCTTCGACCGGGGTATCACCTGCGGGTTCCTCGCCAGCCGGCGTGTAGGCGGCCGCACCCCACTGCGCCTTCTCTTCGGCCTGCTTCTCATCGGGAGCGGAACCAGCTAAATCCTTCGAGGAATCGGCCTCATTGACGGCCTCGGCGTCCTTGACGGGTGCCTGGACGGGCGCAGGTGCCGGGGACGAGTCACGGGCGGCGGCGATACGCTCCGCGACAGCCGCGGAGTTAATCGACGAGGTCTCCAGGGAATCCGCCTTACGGCGCTCTTCGATACGGGCCTCGCGGATCTTACGCAGACGCAGGAGCTGCCAGCGCGTGAGGAACAGCGCGAGAGCGATCAGCGCGAAGACGCAGGCAGCAAGGAAAGCGATGATCGCCAGGGTGTTGGTCTGTTCGACCTTCCACGTCAGGGTCAGCGTGAGGTCACCCGGACCGGCCGCGGAGGCAGCCAGGGCGGAACGACCTGACGGAACGTTCTCCAGATCCAGGCTGACGGTCCCCTGACCGCTGGCCTGCTTGAACCACATATCGGACGAGGCCAGCTGCGCCACCAGGTCGGCGGAAGTCGGATCGGCGAGGGGCTGGGCACCCGACTGGACACCGGACTGCGCGCCCGACTGGGCGGGTGTGGAAGGAGCTGCGGGGGCAGTTTGACCAGAGGCGACCGCAGCGTGAGACTCAGCCTTGAGCTTCGTGCGATCCGACTCGACACCGATGACCTCGGTGTAGGCCGCATCGCCGATCCAGCCCTTCACATCCTGCGTCGTGCCAATGCTCAGAGTCACGGGGGCGCCGGACTTCGACGTCGCGGTGACCGTCACGTCGTCCTTCACGATCGACAGCACGTTGCCGCGGGTCATGATCAGATCCGTCGGAGATTCGACGGACGACACCTGATGCGTCGGCGGCCGCAGCACGGTCACGCCGAGCAGCCCGACGAGCACGCATACAAGAGCGACAACGCCCATTGACGATGCCGCCATGTATCGCTTAAAGAGTTCCACGGTTGCTCCTCACGTCCAATGCCCACACTGCGGGCATTCTTCAGTCCCCACTTTACGTGCTCACCGCGGGCATGGCCGAATCCGCACCCCGGGCAGTGATACATCACATCCGCACGTCACAGCGGTCGCAGGCCACGACGCCAACACTCCGAGTGCCAGTGACGGCGACCATCAACACCCTGAGGGAGGCCAAAAGGTGCCTCTTCAGGCCACGCAACGATATGGGCGCTGCCCTGCGGAATCGGACGCAGGCAAGCCGGGCAGGTATATTCCTTGGCCGCGCTGGGAAGACGACGCACCTGATAGTCCAGCCCGTCCGGTCCTCGCTCCGTACGCGGCACGGAGGCGAGGCGGTCCATCTGCAATGGACGCGCCTCGCCCCACGGTCGTTTCTTGCTTCGTTTGCCTCTCACGCAACCACAGTGCCACGTCGCCAGACGCGGCGCACGGCGAGGTCGCCATCGACCTCGACGATGTCAGCCTTCTTCCCAGGCGCGAGTGAACCAATCGTATCGTCGCCCAGGATCGTGGCGCCCTGCACGGAGGCCATGTACACGGCGTCGACAAGCGGGATCCCGCCCTTGGTGACGGCAACGCGCACGCAGTCCATCAGGTGGGCCGTTCCACCGGCGATGGCATTGCCCTGAGCCAGGCGGGCAACTCCATCCTTGACGATGACGTCCTGGGGGCCGAGCGTGTACTCGCCGTCGGCCATTCCAGCGGCTGCCATCGCGTCGGTAATGAGGACGACGTGCTCGCGGCCGACCAGCTCGTACACGTCACGCACGAGCGTGGGATCGACGTGGATGGAGTCGCAGATCAGCTCGGCGACGGCGCCGCCGCGCGCAGCGTCCGAGAGGAATTCGGCGATCGGGCCGGTGTCGCGGTGGTGCAGCGGGCGCATGCCGTTGAACAGGTGCGTGATCGTCGCACGGGGACCTCGCTTGGTCTCCGTCTGCGCGAAATGCTCACGCGAGTAGGCCAGAGCCTCGCGCGCCTTCACCGAGTTGGAATCCGTGTGGCCCCAGGAAGGTACCGCTCCCCCATCGATAAGGGCCTCGGCAACCGATCCGGGACCGTAGGCATTGGGCTTCTCAGGGGCCAGCGTCATCGACAGCGCGTAGCCCTGGCAGTCCTCGATGAGGGTGCGCGTCAGGTCCGCGTCGGGATCAACGATGTAGGTCGGGTCCTGAGCACCGCAGCGCTCATGAGAAACAAACGGCCCCTCAAAGTGAATGCCAGCGAGCTCGTCAGCCTTGGCCAGCTCAGCCAGGGTCTTTGCGCGCGCTCGCAGTACCTCAGCGGAAGCGGTTACGCAGGACGCAACGAGCGAGGTCGTCCCATGACGACGATGCTCGAGGACTGCCACGAGGGCTGCCTCAGCGGTCTCCGCGTTGGGGAAGGACTCTCCACCGCCACCGTGGCAGTGAACATCGACGAGGCCGGGAAGGTAGGTCGAATCACTGGCCTCGGGCACCTCGCCCTCATAGTCGGAAACGGGACACACACGGGTAATAGTCGCGCCGTCGAACTCGATGATTCCGTCCTCAACGACGGTATCCTCCAGAACAAGGCGGCCACGCAGCACAGAAATAGTCATACACACATTGTGGCACACATGACACTTTAGCGCTGTGTCTCAGACAACCATTTCTCCCAGTCGCCGAACGCCCGTCGCGCCGATTCCTCATAGGTCCCGCAGCCGTCGACGCTCACAACCTGGCTGCCGGGGGCGCGCACGGCAACCACGCGTCCACCTGCAACCGCAATCGGACGAAACATCCCGTTCTTCGCCGGGCAGATCAAAGCCTCGCCCGCCTGGTCCGTCAGACAGGAACGGTCCTTATAGCCGACATGCAACTCGTCAAATGAGGGCAGCGCAAGCATCGCCTCGGCCTCGTCTCTGGCAGCTTCCACGAGGTCAGCAAGGTCAGCGCGAGCCAGGCCACCTTCAAACTCCGCGATGGGCAAGCCGATGCTGCTCCCCGCCTCGCGTGCCCCGGCCATCGCCCGACGCGCCTGTGTGAGAGTCAACCCGGTCCACCTGGCCAGGTCCGCCTCGTCAATAGGACCGTGCCCCCAGGCGTAACGCGCGGCCAAAACCGCGAGGGCTTCGTCATGTCCGCTTTCACCCTGCGCGACGCCCGGTGCACCAGGCAGCCCTCGCGCATCAACCATGAGATGCTCCCCCGCGCGCAGAGGACCTGCGGCGAGCGCCCCGTCCAGGTGCAGGCGCATGACGAGATGGCGGCGCCGCAGACCCGCCTGTGAGGACGACGCCGTCACAGTGTCGATGCCGCTGTTCTCCCACGCCTCGACGAGCTCAACGCGGCTCACTCCCCCGGGCGAGGTCTCCAGCAGGTCACACGCAACCTGAGCCGCGCGCTCGACGATCGCATCCGACAGGCCCAGAGAAGACGCCTGGCGTTCCCACGCTGCACGCCGATGGCGCAGCAGGCGCCGCAGCCAGTGGTGGTCGCGCCCGCTCGTCACGTGCACCGTCCCGCGCATCGGCCACGACCGAACGAGGGCACCCGAGTCGAACGCGGCGCTGATCTGCGCCCGTGGCACGCCCACGCAGCGCACGCCGATCGCCCACGGGATCGCGCTCGCCTGCTGGCCTTGCAGCGCCAGCAGATTCTCCACGGCATCCAGCGGCGAGCGCGCCGCGGTCGCTGAGACGAGACCCTGGGCGACAATTCGCCCAAGGCTCGCGCGCCTGGACAACGTCATCAGAACAGGCGAGACTCGGGGTCATCCACCCCGCGCATCGCGTCGTAGTCGAGGACCACGCAGCGAATCCCACGGTCCTGCGCCAGGGTGCGCGCCTGCTTCGTGATCTCCTGGGCTGCGAAAATACCGGTCACATCGCCGAGGAGCGCATCGCGCCCCAGCAGCGACAGGTAGCGCGTGAGCTGTTCGACACCGTCGATACCACCGCGGCGCTTGACCTCGATCGCGACGTGGTTGCCATCCGCGTCGCGCACCATCAGGTCCACCGGGCCCACGGGGGTCGGAAACTCGCGGCGCACCAGCTCCCAACCCTCGCCAAGAATCTGGGGCACCTGCTGGGCGAGAAGCTCCTGCAGGTGCGCCTCCACACCGTCTTTGACGAGGCCGGGGTCGACGCCCAGGTCCTCGGTCACGTCCGCGATAATCTCGTGGATACGAATGATGAGCTTGTCATCGGTCTTATCGGCCTGAACCGTCCAGACCTGCTCGACGCCTTCTTCGTCGTCACCGGGCTCGCCCATGGAGACCGTACACGGCGCTGTCATCCAGTTCAGCGGCTTGTATGAGCCGCCCTCAGAGTGGATGAGCACCGACCCGTCACCCTTGAGCATGATGACGCGCTTGGCCGGATCCAGGTGGGCGCTCAGCCGACCGGAGTAATCAACGGTGCAGGAAGCAATAACAATACGCACCCCGCGAGCTTACCAACCTTGCTCACACGAGGCGCGGAGGACCGGACTCCACCCAGGAGACCAATCCGTTATATGTCAGGCGTTCCACGGCAACCTCGTAACGATGCTCACCATACGCCAGGCGCACCTCGACCACTGAACCGTCAGCCGAGTGCGCAATCGGAGCCGAGACCTCCATGCCCCGACGCGGGATCGAATAGACCGGCTTGAAGCTCAGTCCCACGAGGCGATACCAGGACAGTTCCTCGACGCCATACACGCCGATACCAGCCGTCCACCCCGCATGTACGTCCGGACGCGACCAACACCGAAACGCCCCCAAACGCGAAACGATCCTGCGGGCGCGCACATTCATGTACGCCCACAGGATCGCCCCGACACACGCGAGGAGAACCACACACCAGATCACGATCATCATCAGGCTCATGAGGTCCTCCTCGCGTAGCGTCGAATTACTGTTCTGCCACTGTAGCGTGATCAGCCACGACCGTGACGAAATCCGAGTCGACTGAGGCGAATCCCCCACTGACCTCGAAAGACATGACCTCGGACGTGCACGACACCGTCACGGTACCCTCGCCCATCTGGGCGAGCAGCGGCTGGCGGCCGGGCAGAACGCCCAGGCTTCCATCCACCGTCGGCACCTGAACGGAGAGCGCCGCACCGTGCCACAGTCGTCCCTCGTGGGAGACGACCTCGACCTGCAAGGACTTACCCGATGCCATCAGGCTTCCTTGGCCAGCTCGTGAGCATTACGCTCCAGGTCGTCGATGCCACCGCAGTTGTAGAAGGCCTGCTCCGGAACATCGTCGTAGTGGCCTTCGGCAATGCGCTTGAACGCCTCGATGGTCTCCGACAGCGGCACGGTCGAACCGGGCACGCCCGTGAACTTCTCAGCCATGTACATGTTCTGCGAGAGGAACTGCTCGATGCGGCGCGCACGCGCGACCGTCACCTTGTCGTCCTCGCTCAGCTCGTCGACACCGAGGATGGCGATGATGTCCTGCAGCTCCTTGTTCTTCTGCAGGATCGCCTTGACGTGCGTCGCGACGTCGTAGTGCTCGCGACCCACGAGGGCCGGGTCGAGGATACGCGAGGTCGAGGCCAGCGGATCCACGGCGGGGTAAATACCCTTGGCCGCGATCTCACGGGAAAGCTCGGTCGTCGCGTCCAGGTGAGCGAAGGTCGTCGCCGGAGCCGGGTCGGTGTAGTCGTCGGCGGGAACGTAGATCGCCTGCAGCGAGGTGATCGAGTGGCCGCCAGCCGACGTAATGCGCTCCTGAAGCAGACCCATCTCATCAGCCAGGTTGGGCTGGTAGCCCACGGCGGAGGGCATGCGGCCCAGCAGCGTGGAGACCTCGGAACCCGCCTGGGTGAAGCGGAAGATGTTGTCGATGAACAGCAGGACGTCCTGGTGCTGAACATCGCGGAAGTACTCCGCCATGGTCAGGCCCGTCAGGGCGATGCGCAGACGCGTGCCCGGCGGCTCGTCCATCTGGCCGAAGACGAGGGCGGTCTTATCAAAGACGCCTGCCTCTTCCATTTCGCCGATCAGGTCGTTGCCTTCACGGGTACGTTCGCCGACGCCGGCGAACACGGAGACGCCGCCGTGGTCCTGAGCCACGCGCTGAATCATCTCCTGGATGAGGACGGTCTTGCCGACGCCCGCACCGCCGAAGAGGCCGATCTTGCCGCCCTGCACGTAGGGGGTCAGCAGGTCGATGACCTTGATGCCGGTCTCGAACATCTTGGTGCGCGCCTCGAGCTGATCGAAGGCCGGGGGCTGGCGGTGGATCGGCCAACGCTCCTTGATGTCAAGGGTCTCGCCCTCTGCGAGGTTGAGGACGTCGCCGGTCACGTTGAACACGTGGCCCTTGGTGACGTCACCGACAGGGACGGAGATGGGTGCACCGGTGTCCGTAACGGGCGCGCCACGAACGAGGCCGTCGGTCGGCTTCAGCGCGATCGTACGCACGAGGTTATCGCCCAGGTGCTGGGCAACCTCAAGTGTCATCGTGAAGGTCGACTCACCCTCACCCTGACCGGCAAGGTTCACCTCGACGGTCAGTGCGTTGTACAGCGGCGGGATGCGGTCCGGGGGAAACTCAACGTCGACGACAGGGCCGACGACGCGGGCGACGCGTCCCTCGGCAATTGCTTGGGTATCAGTCATAGTGTTACTCCGTGTCTCGAAGGGCTTAGCTCGCGCCCAGAGCGTCGGCCCCGCCCACGATTTCGGTAATTTCCTGGGTGATTTCCGCCTGGCGGGCCGAGTTCGCCAGACGCGTGTACTTGGTGATGAGTTCCTGCGCGTTGTCCGTCGCCGTATGCATGGCGCGTTGACGCGATGCGAGCTCGGACGCTGCGGACTGGAGCAGCACGTTGTGGATGCGCGCCTCCACGTAAAGAGGCAGGAGCGTATCGAGCACGGCTTGGGCCGACGG
The DNA here is from genome assembly GCA_000411415.1 of Actinomyces sp. HPA0247. Taxonomy (GTDB): domain Bacteria; phylum Actinomycetota; class Actinomycetes; order Actinomycetales; family Actinomycetaceae; genus Pauljensenia. Next base: position 168,492 of record KE150451.1, read on the forward strand.
AATGAACTCGTACTCGGGCTGAGCCGATGCCGGGTCGTCCGCGAAGCCGCGCTCGGTCGTGCGTTCCTCGTCCGATTCGGGGGCATCCACAACCGTCAGCGGGAGCATCTGGCGCACTTCGGGCACCTGGCTCATGACCGTCTTGAAACGCGTGTAGACGAGGTGCAGCGCACCGACGCCCGTGTCAGGATCGGGGTCCATGAAGCGCTCAAGCAGCACCTGCGCCATCTCGCGTGCAGTGTCGGGAGAGGGCGAGTCAGACTCACCTTCCCACTCCCGCTCAATGGTGACACCGCGGAAGCGGAAGTACGCCGACGCCCTGCGTCCAAAGGTATAGAGAACGGGCTCGTAGCCATCCTCACGCAGGTCCGTGATCAGCTTCTCCGACTCGCGCAGGATGGTTGCTGAGTAGGCTCCGGCCATACCGCGATCCGATGCCACAACCAGGACGGCGACACGACTCGTGTCCTGACGTTCCTCGGTCAGCGGGTGGTCGAGATCCGTGTGGACCGCGACCGCCGCGACCGCCTGGGTCAGGGCCTTCTCGTAGGGCCCCGCCTCAGTGGCAGCGCGCCGCGCCGCGCCGATGCGAGACGCAGCAATCATCTCCATGGCGCGGAAGACCTTCGCGAGCGTCGTCGTCGAGGCGATACGCTGCTTGTAGATCCTCTGCTGTCCGCCCATCGCTTAGGCCTTCTCGTTCGTGCGACCGCGCGAGATCTCCTCGCGGGTACGCTCAGCCACGACCTCGCCATCCTCCAGGTCTGCGGCACCACGCCCGGCGCTGATCCACTGGTGATGGAACTCCTCGACGGCGTTCTTGAGCGCTTCCTCCGTCTCGGAGGTCAGGTCGCCGGTCGCCGCGATCGTGTCGAGCACGGTCGAGTTCGCGTGCAGGTGGTCGAGCAGGCCGCGCTCGAAGCGCAGGACGTCCTCGACCTCGATGTCATCAAGGTAGCCCTTGGTGCCCATCCAAATCGACGCAACCTGATCCTCCATCGCGTACGGGGTGGACTGAGGCTGCTTGAGCAGCTCCATCAGGCGTTCACCGCGCGTCAGCTGACGGCGCGTCGCCGCATCCAGGTCGGAGGCGAACATCGCGAAGGCGGCCATGGAACGGTACTGCGCGAGCGTCAGCTTGAGCGTACCGGCGACCTTCTTCATCGCCTTGGGCTGGGCGGCACCACCGACACGGGACACGGAGATACCCACGTCGACGGCAGGACGCTGGTTCGAGTTGAACAGGTCGGACTGCAGGAAGATCTGACCGTCGGTGATCGAAATGACGTTCGTCGGAATGTAGGCCGACACGTCGTTTGCCTTGGTCTCGATGATCGGCAGGCCGGTCATCGAACCGCCACCCAGGGCGTCGGAGAGCTTTGCACAACGCTCGAGCAGACGCGAGTGCAAGTAGAAGACGTCGCCGGGGTAGGCTTCGCGGCCCGGCGGGCGACGCAGCAGCAGCGACACCGCACGGTAGGCCTCGGCCTGCTTGGACAGATCGTCGAAGACGATGAGGACGTGCTTGCCCTGGTACATCCAGTGCTGGCCGATGGCGGAGCCCGTGTAGGGAGCCATGTACTTGTAGCCTGCGGGATCCGAGGCCGGTGAGGCGACGATGGTCGTGTACTCCATGGCACCGGCATCCTCCAGCGTGGAACGCACGGAGGCGATGGTCGAACCCTTCTGGCCGATCGCCACGTAGATGCAGCGCACCTGCTTATTCGGGTCGCCGCTCTTCCAGTTGTCGCGCTGGTTGAGGATCGTGTCGAGCGCGATCGCCGTCTTACCGGTCTTGCGGTCGCCAATGATCAGCTGACGCTGGCCGCGGCCAACCGGGATCATCGAGTCGATGGCCTTCAGGCCGGTAGCAAGGGGCTCGTGCACGCTCTTACGTGCCATGACGCCGGGGGCCTGCAGTTCGAGCGCGCGACGCCCATCCAGATCCGTGATATCACCGAGGCCGTCAATCGGGCGGCCGAGGGGGTCGACCGTGCGGCCGAGGTAGCCGTCACCGACGGGGACCGAGAGAACTTCGCCCGTGCGATGCACGACCTGGCCCTCTTCAATACCGCCGAAGTCACCGAGGACAACGGCACCGATCTCGCGCTGGTCGAGGTTCATGGCCAGGCCCAGCGTCCCGTCCTCGAAACGCAGCAGCTCGTTCGCCATGGTGCCGGGCAGGCCCTCGACGTGCGCGATACCATCGGCCGTTTCGATGACGTGACCCACCTCTTCGGTGGCCACGTCCGCCGGACGGTAGGACTCCATAAAGGAGTCCAGTGCTCCGCGGATTTCCTCCGGGGAGATGCTGAGGTCAGCCATGAGGATTCCTAACTAAGAAAAGAAAATTGTGTGTGTATGAGAGGTACTAACTGGTGATCGCGCTGCGCGCAGCGGCGATACGAGTGGCCAGCGAGGCGTCAATCGCGCTCATGCCCGCGCGCAGGCGGAACCCACCAATGACCTCGGGATCAATCGAGATCGCCAGGTCAACGGCAGTGCCGTAGCGCTTCGAGAGGATGGCACGCAGACGCTCAACCTGGGCGTCGCTCATCGGCGCGGCCGTAGCGACCGTGACGAAGAGTCGGTCCTGCATGGTCGCAGCCCACTGGGCGTAACGACGCAGGTTGTGGAGAAGACGACCGTGGTTCGAGCGGCCGACCGCACGGCGCAGCAGGCGCATCGTCCAGACGCTGACCCGCTGGCCGAAGAGCTTCGTGGCGATATCCCCACGCTCATGGGAGTTGCCCTTGGCCGTATCCGACAGACGAACACGCACCTCGCGGTGGTGCGCCAGGAAATAACGAACCTGGAACAGCTCCTCACGGACCTGATCGAGGGCGCCGTGGGAACCCGCCGCGTTGAGCACACCGAGAATGCCGAGCACTTCAAGCGCGTAGGCGACGTCGGCCGGATGGCGCCAGTGGTCCGCGACAACGCCGTTGACGACGGACATCGTCGCCTGCGTGACGTGGGAGCCGAACGCGTCGGACACCAGGCCCTGCTTATCTGCGACCGACCGCGCCGGGTCGGTCACTGCACGCGCGAGACGAGTGTTCTCCTTGAACAGGTCGGCCAGACCGAAAAAATCCTCGGCCACCCGCATTGCGTCGGTACCGGGTACGGCAAGCGCCGCCGCCAGGTCCTTCGCAAAGGGGACGGACTCGATCGTGCGCATCTGTGTCATCGCTTCTCCTCAACCAGCGCGGAGTCGGCCTCGAGCTCGTCAAGGAAGCGATCAACCACGCGGGAGGTCAGCGCCGTGTCGGTCAGCTGCTCACCAATGATCTTCTCTGCCAGCTCAGAGGCGAGAAGGCCCACCTCGGAGCGCAGGGAGATCTGCGCGGCCTGCTTTTCAGCGAGGATCTGACGCTGGGAGGCCTCAACGATACGGTTAGCTTCGCTGGTTGCCTCGTGACGGGCGGCGGCCACAATGGCCTTCGCTTCGTCGTTGGCGCGCTCACGGATGGTGTGCGCCTGCGCGTGCGCCTCACGAATGATCTCCTCGCGCTCGCGCGCAGCGGCGGCCTGATCGGCCTTCGCTTGCTCGGCGGCGCCGAGGCCCTCCTCAATCTTTGCAGCACGCTCGTCCATCGTCTGGTAGATGCGAGGCAGCGCGTAGCGTCCGACGAGGAGCAGGACGATAAGCAGAACGACAGCCGACCAGAAAATCTCATACAGCGGCGGCAGGATGACGGCGAGGCCGCCGACCTCCTGGTCCGCAGCGGCGACAATCTGGTGCATAGCGATCACTTAACGATGAGCGGCATAACGAAGCCGATGAGGCCGAGGGCCTCAACCATGCCGGCACCGATAATCATGTTGGTGAAGAGACGGCCAGCAACCTCGGGCTGACGGGCGGTCGCTTCCTGGTTCTTGCCGACCATGAGGCCGATACCGAGGCCGGGGCCCAGGGTGGCGAGGCCGTAGCCGATGTAGGCGAATGCTGCGGTTCCCATAGTGGTTTCCTTCTGTTAGTAACGCCGGGTGGCGTTGGGGGTCAGTGATGTTCGACGGAAAGCTTGATGTACACGGTCGACAGGATCGTGAAGATGTATGCCTGCAGGAAGGCCACGAAGACCTCGAAGCCGGTCATCACGAACATGGCGGCACCGGTCAGCGCGGAGGCGGCAGACAGGACGGAGAGTTCGTGGAGCAGAATTGCCGTCCCGAAGTAGGTCATGCCGAGCAGCAGATGTCCGGAGATCATGTTGCACAGGAGTCGCAGCGTCAGCGTGACGGGGCGAACAATGAAGTTCGACAGGAACTCGATCGGCGTGATCAGGAGGTACATCGGAACGGGCAGCCCAGGCGGGAAGAGCTGGGATGCGAAGAAGCCGCCCACTCCCTGCTTGCCGATGCCCGCACCGATGAAGGTGACGTACGTGATGAGAGCGAAGAACATCGGAACGGCGACCACCGACGAGGCGGCGATGTTGATGCCCGGGATGATGCCCGCGATGTTCATGGACAGGACACCGAACAAGAGGAAAGCGATGAAGCCGGAGAACTTGCGGCCCGTCTTCGGACCCAGCATGTCGAGGGCGACGTTGTCGCGGATGTAGCCGGCGATGGCCTCGACGGCCATCTGTCCGCGGGTCGGAACCAGCTTGGAATTGCGCGCGACGAGGACGAGAACCACGCACACGAGCAGACCCATAATGACGCGGGCAAGCGTCAGGCGGTTGAATTCAAAGAATGTTCCCTCACCGAAGATCACGGTCGGGAAGAAGTCCTCAAGAGCCGGCTGGTGAGGGTGCTGCGTGAACGCCGGGTAGGCGGTCAGGGCAATGACGATGAGGAGGATCGCGAGGCTCACCCAATACCAGCGCGGCTTAGGCGCGGTGCGGCGAGCAGGCGCGTGATCAGACACTGAATGTGCCTCCTTTTTCTCAACTCCATTGGCTTGTCTCTGCTGTCATAGCAACTTTACCCATTCTACACAGAGATGGGAGTCTCAGGCGCGCGCAAGGGTTACTCAGTGTCTCCCGGCGCGTCGACGTTCATGGTCCGCTTGCGCATCATGACGACCATCTCGACGCTGGAGGACACGATAACCGCGATGATTGTCGCGATTGCGGCGATGCGCACGTCGATCCCAAGCGCGCGTGGGACGTACAGACCGAGGGCGAGAAGTCCGATTTTCGCCGCGTACCCGCCACTGACCCATCCAATGAAATGGGAGGGTGAGTGCAGCGCGCGGGAGGTGAAAAACCACTGCGCGGCACAGATAATGACGATCATGAGGACGGCGAGCAGGTAGCTCATGCGGAAAGCTCCTCGTGGGCGGTGTCTTCCTTGGGAAACTCTCGGGTCGTCACGGCCACGCCAACCGCCGCCGCGACAACAGCGACAAAGGCGACGCTCCACCATTCGAAGACGAGGAGACCGACGGCCGGCACGCAGACGATGGCGGTCCACATCCACAGGATCGCGACAACTCCGCGGTGGGAGTGTCCAGCAACGAGCAGGCGATCATGGAAGTGCGAGCGGTCTGCGACGAACGGGCTTTTCCCACGGCTCATGCGACGGATCGAGGTGACGACCAGGTCGAGGACCGGCATGAAAATGACAGACAGTGGCAGGATGAGGGGCAGCGCGGACACAATCATCTGTTGGCGACCCAGCAGCGTCGGATCGATCTTGCCGGTGACAATGATGCCTGCGCCGGCCAGGACGAGTCCCATGGTCTCCGCTCCCCCGCCCATCATGATCGAGGAAGGGTGGAAGTTAAACCAGAGGAAGCCCGCGCACACGCCGAGCAACGCGATCACGATGAGGCTTGCAGTCGTCGCGTAGGAAGCCGCTCCCATCAGTCTGGTGATGATGTAGGAGTAGACGAAGAAAGATCCCGCGCCAATCGCAATCATGCCCGCTGCCAGGCCGTCGAGACCGTCGATAAAGTTGACGGCGTTCATGATGCCGACGATGAAGAAGACGGAGACGAAGAGCCACAGGCGCGAGGAACCGAGCGTGATACCGAAAATCGGGAAGGACGCGAGCTGGACGCCTCCGAAGGCCATACCGCCAGCGATCAGCACCTGGCCGCCGAGCTTAGCCATCCAGTCCAATTCGATAATGTCGTCAATGATACCGAGGACGCACATGGCGGCGGCGCCGGCCATGACGGCCCATGGGACTGTTGTCGTAAACAGGGGCGCCATGTAGGGGATGCGTGAGGCGACCAGCATTGTCACGATCAACGCGATGGTCATGGCGATGCCGCCCAGGCGCGGGATCGGGGTCTTTTGAAGGTCGCGGCCGCGCAGGGGGGGCAGGATGTTGAAGCGCAGGCACGTCCAGCGAACGACCGGGGTGAGCAGAATCGTCAGAGCCATCGCAATGGCACCGAGCAGGAGGTAGACCTTCACGAAGCGCTCCCCTGCACGGGTGCGATAGTCACACCGGCTGCAGCGCTCAGGTCATCCAGGCAGATCGTTCCCAGCCGCAGTGCGCGCGGTGCGTCGTGGGCGAAGTCCACGATCGACGAGGCCGTGGATCCCTGGGTGGGTCCGCCGTCAAGGTAGGCGCCAACGCGTGCACCGAAATACCCGATGGCCGCCTCCACGGACGTCGCCGGAGGTTGCCCTGTCAGGTTCGCTGACGTCACGGCCATGGGCCCGAAGTCGCGCAGCAGTCGCAGGAGCGCGCCTTGGTTCGGCATGCGCACGCCGATCGTTCCGCCGGTCTCACCGAGATCCCACCCGAGGTCTGGGCGAGCTCGCAGAATGAGTGTGAGTCCGCCGGGCCAGAAGGCACGCGCGAGCGTGCGGGCGGCATCGGGAACATCGACGCACAGCGAGTCGATCGCTTCGACGGATGCAACGAGAACGGGGGGCGGCATTTGCCGTCCGCGTCCTTTCGCGGCCAGCACCGCGGCGACGGCCTCGGGATTCGCGGCGTCAGCTCCGATGCCGTACACGGTGTCCGTGGGAACGACGAGAAGGTGCCCGTCGCGCAGCTCCTGCTGGGCGCGCGCCAGGTCGGCCTCGCTCAGTGCGGGGGCTGCGCTCAGGATCGTCTCAGTGCTCATCGTTGTCATTGTGTCACGGATGCGGTTGGCTTCGTCGAACGGGACGCGCGAGCACGCAGGAAGCGCGAGCGTCCCACCAGGTCAGGCAACGTCTCCACGTCGACAAATCCAGCTGAGCGAGCGGCGTCGCGCAACGCCGCATCCTGGCTCGGAGAATGCTCCATCAGCAGCGTGCCGCCGGGCCGTAGCAGAGTTCGGGCGCGCCGAATAATACGCACGGGAATCGCCGTACCGTCCGAGCTACCGCCGTACAGGGCGACGTGAGGATCAGCGCTCGCCTCAGGCTGAGTCGGCATTTCATCCGTCGGCACGTAGGGCGGGTTCGTCACGACCACGTCAACCATCGCGTCAAGGTGGGACAGGGTTGTGAGCGCCGTGGCATCTGCACGCTCGAGATGCACTCTGCATGCTCCGACGAGATCCCGGTTTCGGCACGCCAGGGCGAAAGGATCCGCTTCCTTCTCAACCGCCCACACCTCGGTGGACGCGGCCTCGAGAGCGACAGCGAACGCGATAGCACCCGAACCCGTACACAAATCAACCACGCGCGCCTCTCCGCGCTCACGCACGATAGCCCCGGCCTCGTCGATGGCGAGACCGGCGAGAAGTTCGGTCTCGGGACGCACGATGAACACGCCGGGCACCGACTGAAGCGTGAGCGAACGGAAGAACATGCGACCGGTGACGTGCTGGAGCGGGATACGCAGGGCCCGCTCCCCCACCCCGGAGCGCAATTTCTCGGCCTGCTCCTCGGTCAACTCCGTCGGCAGGTCCCACTGGGACGAGGCGTCGCACGCCCACTCCAGCAGCTCGCGCACGTCCGCGTCAACGGATTCAATCCCGGCAGCGCTCAAGCGCTCCCGAGCCCAGGATCGGGCCTCGTTCAAGGGCCATTCGCTCATGTCGCCTCCCGTCATGACTGCGCGGCAGCGGCCAAACGCTCGGCCTCATCAGCTTCCTGCAGCGAAGCGATAACGGCATCGAGCGCGCCCGACAGGACCGCGTCGAGGTTGTGTGCCTTAAAGCCCGTGCGATGATCCGCGATCCGGTTCTCCGGGAAGTTATAGGTGCGGATACGCTCTGAGCGGTCCACTGTGCGCACCTGGGAGAGGCGCTGAGCCGAGGCCTCGGCCTCTTTCTTCGCTCGCGCCTCCGCGGCCAGGCGCGATGCAAGCACGCGCAGGGCGGCTTCTTTGTTCTGCAGCTGCGATTTCTCATTCTGCATCGACACGACGATGCCGGAGGGCAAGTGGGTGATGCGAACGGCCGAATCCGTCGTGTTCACGGACTGCCCGCCGGGGCCGCTCGACCGATACACGTCGATACGCAGGTCGTTCGGGTCGATGACGATCTCCTCGTCGTCCTCGATCTCCGGCATGACGAATACGCCGACGGCACTCGTGTGGATGCGACCCTGGGACTCGGTCACGGGAACGCGCTGCACGCGGTGCACGCCGCCCTCATACTTCAGGTGAGCCCACACACCCTCATCGGGGGCGGGCGTGCCCTTCGCACGGATCGCCAGGGTAATGTCTTTGAAGCCGCCGAGCTCCGTATGGGTCGCACTCATCTCGGTCACGCTCCACCCGTGAGCCTCAGCGTAGCGACCGTACATGCGCGCCAGATCGGATGCGAAGAGCGCGGACTCTTCGCCGCCCTCGCCGGCCTTGATCTCAAGAATGACATCCATCGCGTCCTCAGGATCACGAGGGGCCAGGATCTTGACGAGAGCCTCGTGGGCAGCCGTTTCCTCTTCTTCGAGGGCGGGAATCTCGTCGGCGAAGGACCGGTCTTCGGCCGCGAGCTCACGGGCAGCCTCAAGATCTCCCGAGGCAGCCGCGAGCCGATCTGCGGCGGCCTTCACGCGACCAAGTTCGGCGTAGCGGCGTCCCACGCGGCGCATCAGCTGCGGGTCCGCCAACGTCTGGGGATCCGCCATCTGCGCCTCGACCTGCTCGTATTCCTCCAGCAGCGGGCCCAGGGCGCCGAGCTCGTCCGTCGCAGCCACTATTCACCACATCCTTCGATCCGTACAGTTGACAAAGCGGCGGCGCCGTCGGCCATCAGGCCAACGACACCGCCGTTGAGCTAGCTGCTCACCCTCACTTCGAGGGGCGCACGCGCTTGCCGTAGCGAGCCTCGAACTTGGCGACGCGGCCGCCGGTGTCGAGGATCTTCTGCTTGCCCGTGTAGAACGGGTGGCAGGCCGAGCACACGTCCACGCGCATCTCACCGGAGGTGATGGTGGAACGGGTGTGGAACTTGTTGCCGCACGTGCAGGTCACGACGGTGTCCACGTATTCGGGGTGAATACCCTTCTTCATGGAGTTTCTCCTGGATCGTTTGGTGCCCCGGGTCCGGACATGCAGCGTCCCCCGCATCTGGCGAGGGCTCGCCCTCCAGCGCGCTAGCAGCGCCTGGGGCATGCCGGTGAACCGGTAAGCCGACAGGACATTATCGCACATGCACCCTTCCCCTTCAATGAAGAAAGGAAGCAGCACACGTGAGATCCGCTATGGGCGCACAACACGCATGGCCACCCAGACTCCCCGTGAGCACGAGGTCGGCTCACAGTACCGCGCTTAGCGTGTCCGCTCGTGCGGGCCGATGTTCGCGGCGGACGTCAGGTAGTTCGCCCGCGATGATCCGTACCGCGAGGTTCCATCCCACACAAGGTAACGATGAAGATACGCGGGAGGCACGTAGACGGTGGCGTTAAACGCTGTGAACAGGGCGGTGGAATGAGCCGCACTACCCTTGAAATCTATACCCGCACTATTTGCAGTCAGGCGAATCGCCTGGGCGGGATTGTAGGTATACGTCATGCCGGAGATGCGGTACGCGCCGATGTAGAGGGTCTCGTTGGTGCGCAGCTTCTCCCCCGCGCCTCTTCTCCAGCGCTTGTAGCGCCTCTGCCCAATCATGGACGTATCGGTTACGAGAGCCACCTCGATCAGTCGCACCAGGCGCACTCTGGCCTCGTCAGCGATGTGATCGAGCTGCGTCAGTGCCTCGGCGGGGTCCATCTGCACGCGCTCAATGCTCGCCGCCAGGTCGCTGACGGCCACGCGCTGCTCATTGACCCACGCCACGAGGGACGCCGCTGTGCTGAGCACCATCGGCTCTCGGCTGCGCCGCTGGACACTTTCCGTGAGGGTCTCGAGGACGGTCAGGTCCTCGTAGACCACCCCTGTCTCGTTCTCCCATATCCCGTGCCAGGTGGGAGCAAGCGCGAAGAGATCGCGAGCCGCCATCATCGCGACGTGCGCATCCATCAGACCGTGGAAATGCTCGACGATCGCATCCGTCTCCCGCGCCGTTGCCGCACTCAGCGAAGCGAGGAACGGAACCGACGACCCCGCAGCGATCCGGGCGCGCAGCTTGTCGCGTTCGGCGCAAGCAGCCTCCCAGCGCGCGGCAAGCCCGCGGTTGTAGTGCCCAGATTCCAGGAGCGCAACGCAGCTGTGCTCGACGTCCTGATGCCGTTTCTCCAATGGTTCCCACTCGTCGCAGGCCCGCCTGAGGTTGTCGCGTGCCTGGCGGCGCAGCATCCATCCGCGCCCCCAGAGCACGATACCCATGAACGAGGTGACCCACGCGTACCATGCCGGCCACGCAAGAATCTGCGGCGCATCCACGGCGGAGGCGATCACAAACCACGCGGGAGTCACAAGGAACAGAAGCATGCCCGCCAGGACGCGCAGAAATCCGCGCGCGCCTCGCCAGAACATGCCCGGGCGCGCAGGAGCGTTATCCAGCCCGCCTGTCATGATGGATGTCATGCCTCCACTCTGGCATGCTTCGTTCCCATCCGCTCACCATCTTGATGCCTATCAGAAGGACGAGGAGGAACCGGAGCCCGAGAAGCCACCCGAAGAGGAACCGTAGTTCGCGCTCGACGTGCTCGACGAGGTAGTGCCGCTAGAGATCACATATTCGTCGAGGTACAGGGGCCTGACGTAGATGTAGCTGTCGTAGTCTTTGAAACGACTCGACGTGTTGGCCCGGTATGCCGCGAGGTTAACACCGGCGGAATTCGCGGTGAGTCGAATCGTCGACGCCGGGTTGTACTCGTGCGTGGCTCCCTGGCTGAGGTAGGAGCCTTTGTAGAACATCTCGGCTGCATTCACGAGTTCGGTCGGTGGGCTCTGCCACCTCGCGTAACGTAGTCTCCCCTCCGTCGAGGAATCGAGCGCTAGCGCACTCGTCACCACGTCCGCCAGGCGCGTGCGGCTCTCATTCGCGATTCGGTCGAGTTCTTCGAGAGCCTGAGCCGGGGTGACCTCGGCGCGCTCGAGACGGGTGCCGAGGCCGAGCAGCAGCGCACGTTGCTCATTCGTCCACTGGAACAGCGACTTGGTGGCCCCGTGCACCTTAGGGTTCTTCACGTGGTCGCGCACCGTGACCCCGACGTTATCGACTGCTTGCAGATCCTCGAAGATCGGACCAACCTCGTTGTCCCAGATGGCGCGCCAGCCGGGCCTCAGCGCGAAGAAATCACCTGCCGCCAGAATCGCATGGTCCGCGTCCGCTAGTGCGTGCAGATCCTCGAGGATCTCATCCGTCTCGTCCGACGCCTGCGCGCTCAGCGTTCCCAGGAAATGCGTTGATTGCGTCTGCGCAATCCGCTCCCGAACCCTCTCGTATTCGGCGCGCGCAGATTCGTAGCGCGCGGACAGACCGCTCGTGTAGTCCCCGGCTTCGAGGAGAGCGACGAACGCGCGCTCCACCTCGCCCCGGCGCCTCTCCAAAGCCTTCCACTCCTCGGCCACCTTGCTTGCGTTCTCGAGCGTCTTACGGTGCAGGCTGTGCCCACGCGCGAGAATGCCGATTCCGACGAGGGTTGCAAGCGCGCCCTTCCAGTCGGGCCACACCGGCCGGTTCTCCAGGCTCATCCCGGCCTCGTTGGGCATGATGGACGCCGCCGTGCTGACCGCCGCGACCACACCTTGGCTCCAGCGCCCCTCGCGGAAATCATCCTTCGCGGCGTCCTGAATCTCGCTCTGGATCGACAGCGTCGGGGCGATGTCCTCACCGAAGTAGGTGCCGACCTGCCGGTGCGTGGGAGACACCGCGAGGATGAAGTAGCCGTCGGCCCATTTGTAGCCGTTGCGCGCAATCCACTCAGGATGCTTCGCGCGCGCATACTTCAGGGTCGCCTCGTCCAAGTTGTCATCCGTCAGGTTGTCCGTGGACAAGACGACGAGGTGGATGGGGCGCAGGAAGCCGATCCCCTCCAGTGCGACGCTGAGCGGGCGGCCGTCGATGCTCTGGAAGCTGCTGGTTTCGTCGCGGATCTCCACAACGGGTGAGACGAGGCTCGTCGCCGAAGCAGTCGGCTGCGAGTATTCGTATGCTGCCACCGCCAACCAAGCGGGCGTGAAGAGGACCAGAATAGCCCCCAGCACGATACGCAGGAGACCGCGTACATCCAGCCGAGTATTCCGGGAATTCTGGCTCGTGGGATCTGAGTTCATTGCATCGCTCGTCGAAGACGTCATACCTTCACTCTGACATGACGGTCACGCTCACGCACGGTGGCACCAGCATTTTCGAGACGCAGCAACGGCGCAACCGGCCCCCACCACCCACTCAGTCCGAGGATGAGCCGTCGCCTGCCGCATCCACGTCGCCAGTCACGTATCGATCAAGATACATCGGCAGTAGATAGATGGATGCGCGGCCGGCCGTCAGGACACCGGTCGCCGGTGCTGGCAGCCCGTTCAGGTCGACGCCTGCGGAGTTTGCAATCAGTCGGATCGTGGCTGCCGGATTGTACTCGACGTCAGTGTCTGCGTCCTCGCTCCAGTAGGCCCCGTCGTACTCAGCGTTAGCCGCGGTCAGGCTGATTCCCGCGCCCTTCCACCGCGCGTAGCGTGCGCGTCCCTGCGACGAGGCATCGGTGGCGAGAGTCGCCTCGATGAGCTCGGCGGTGCGCGCTCGCGCCTCGTTGGCAATCCGGTCAAGTTCTTCCAGCGCCTGGGCAGGATCGAGCTGCCTGCCCTCGAGGCGTTCTCCCAGGCTGATCACCTTGTCCTTGTCATCCCCCACACGCTCTCGGAACGCCTCAATGTCCGTCAGGATGTGCGGGTCCGTGCAGATTGATTCGAGGCTGTCTGCGACGTCATCGAGGACGTCCAAGTCTTCGATGATCGGGCCAATCTCGTGGTTCCACACATCGCGCCAGCCGGGCGCGAGCGCAAAAAAGTCACGCGCCGCCATGAACGCAGCATCCGCATCCGCCAGGCCGGCCATCTGCGCAAGGATCTCATCCTCCGACCCTCCCGACGCCTCGCTGAGCGATGCGAAGAAACCGGGCGACCTGTACTCCTCGATTCGAGCGCCAACCCTGACGCGTTCGGCTCGGGCATACTCGTAGCGCGCCGCCAGTGCGCTCTCGTAGTGCCCGGCGCGAACGAGCGCTGAGAACACACGCTCAACCTGCGCCCGCTGGCTCTCCAAGGATGCCCACGTCTGCGCGATCGTCATCATTTTCCGACGCCTCGAGCGCCGACAACTGACCCCTCCCCACAGCACGCCGATTCCGCACAGCGCCATAACCCAGCCGGTCCAATTCGGCCAGTCAACCGCCTCCCCCATCCCATGATGGGCCTGCTCGTAGATCGCGATTAGCAGCTGAAGGGGAGCCGTCAGCGAGAGAAAGAGACCGATAACGAGGCGCAGAAATCCGCGCGCAGCACTCCAGGATCGGCGCGAGGTACCCCGTGGCGCCCGCGAATTGGCCGCATTCGGTGTCATGTTCACCATGCGCCAATTCTGGCACAGGCCTTATCAGTTGTCCGGTACTCGCACGTACGTCTCAACAGAAAACGGGGCGAGCGGCTCTCGCCACTCGCCCCGCGCCTACCCGCCGATCACTCGGAGGGCGTGGTCTTTTGGATGAGCATGAGGAACTCAGCGTTGGACTGGGTTTCCTTGAGCTTATCGAGGACCAGCTCGAGGCCCTGCTGCTGGTCGAGCGTGCCCAGGACGCGGCGGAGCCTCCACATGATGCGCAGCTCCTCGGGCTTGAAGAGCAGCTCCTCGCGACGGGTACCCGACGCGTTGAGGTCGATCGCGGGGAAGATGCGGCGCTCGGCGAGCTGGCGCGACAGGCGCAGCTCCATGTTGCCGGTGCCCTTGAACTCCTCGAAGATGACCTCGTCCATCTTCGAGCCGGTCTCCACCAGGGCGGAGGCGATGATCGTCAGCGAGCCGCCCTCGGAGATGTTGCGGGCAGCGCCGAAGAACTTCTTGGGCGGGTACAGCGCGGACGCGTCGACGCCACCGGAGAGGATACGGCCCGAGGCGGGCGCAGCCAGGTTGTAGGCGCGCGACAGACGCGTGAGCGAGTCGAGGAGCACGACGACATCCTGGCCCAGCTCGACCAGGCGCTTGGCGCGCTCAATCGCGAGCTCGGCGACGGTCGTGTGGTCCGATGCGGGACGGTCGAAGGTGGAGGCGATGACCTCACCCTTGACGATCGAGCGCATGTCGGTGACCTCTTCGGGACGCTCGTCCACCAGGACGACCATGAGGTGCACCTCGGGGTTGTTCAGCTCAATAGCCTTGGCCATCTGCTGGATGACCATCGTCTTACCGGCCTTGGGCGGGGAGACGATGAGGCCACGCTGGCCCTTGCCGACGGGGGCGACCAGGTCGATGACGCGCGGCGTGTAGGCCTTGGGAGAGGTCTCCATACGCAGCTGCTCGGAGGGGTAGACCGGGGTCAGCTTGCCGAACTCGCGGCGCGCCTGCGCCTGCTCGATCGTCATACCGTTGACGGAGTCAACGCGCACGAGGGCGTTGTACTTCTGGCGCTGGCGCTCGCCCTCGCGGGGCAGGCGAACGGCACCGGCGACCGCGTCACCGGCGCGCAGGCCCCAGCGGCGCACGTTGCCCAGCGTCACGTAGACGTCGTTCGGGCCGGGCAGGTAGCCCGAGGTACGCACGAAGGCGTGGTTTTCCTGGATGTCGAGGATGCCGGCGATCGGGGCGAGGTTCTCCTCGCCGCCGCGCTGGTTGCGGCCCTCGCGGCCCTCGCGGTTCTCACGACCCTCACGGTTCTCGCGGCCCTCACGATTCTCGCGGTTCTCACGGTTCTCGCGGTCACGTCGGCCTCGGCGGCCACGCTCACGGCGAGGGCGACGCGCCTCGGTGTCATCCCCGTCGGGCAGTTCGATGTTGAGGACAGTTTCGACGACGGTCGTATCGGACTCCGGGGCGGCCTCGGCGCGCTCCGCGGCGGGCAGGGGCAGGTCAAGAGTGACATGCGCGGGCTCAACGGCGCCCTGGCTCACCGCGCGACGGCGACGCGAGCGGCGCGGCGCCTCGGCAGGAGCCTCAGAAGCCGACTTCTCAGCCGCAGGACCCTCCTCTGCCGACTTCTCGGCGGCCGGCTTGTCGGCTTTCTTCTTGGACGAGGCAGGAGCGTCCTCACGGGGAGCGGTTTCCTGCGGGGTCGAGGCGCCGGCGCCGTTGCTCAGCAGCTCGATCAACTGGGGCTTACGAAGCTGGGAAATGCCCTTCAGGCCGCGAGAGGCGGCCAGAGCCTTCAGCTCGGGCAGCTTCATCGCCGACAGCGACGCGGTCGTCTCGGCGGAGGTTTCGTTGCTCACGAAGTGATCCTTACTGGAATGCGCCCACAGCGGGCGAGGTGATTACTCAAGCACAACAAAAAGCTTGATCAGGAAGATGCGCGAAAGAGGCGCACCGCAACGGTCGGAGTCGAGCAATCGGCTCGGACCTGAAAAAAATATAGCAAGACCGCCAGCCCGCTGTCACTTAGACGGCGAGGCTGGCGGTGGTTGCCAACAAACTCACAGCGAAGCCGAGCGACTAAAACTCGACTTTCGCAAGGCTTCCGCGGGTAATCTGCACGCCCGATGCGGCCACGGCCAGCGGCACGACACGCCAGCCTGCACCAGCTGCGTCGCGGCGAATATCCGCCCCCACCTTCTCCAGAGACAGAACGGTCGGCCCCGCACCGGAGACAACGGCAGCAAAACCGGCACCGCGCAGCCAGTCAACGAGTGCCAGTGAGGGTTCCATCGCGGCCCGGCGCTGTTCCTGATGGAGGCGGTCGCGCGTAGCTTCCATGAGGAGCGCATGCAGGTTCACTCCCCCACTCGCCTGGGCACCACCCGACAGGATGGCGGCCAGCAGAGCACCGCGCGCCACATTGAAGCTCGCATCACCGTGGGGAACGGTTGCAGGCAGGGCGGCTCGCGCGGCGGCGGTGCGCAGCTCGAAGTCGGGGATGAACGCGACGGGGTTGATGCCCTCGGGCGGGGTGAGGCGCACGCTGCCCACTTCGGAGGTCTCCTCGTTCATCCAGGACACGGTCGCGCCGCCAAAAACGGCGGGAGCCACGTTGTCGGGATGCCCCTCCATGTGGGATCCGATCTCGAGGATCTCCTGGCGGCCGAGCACATCGGCGTCACCGATGAGGGCACGTGCCAGCGTCACGCCGGCGACGATCGCACTCGCAGAGGAACCCAGGCCTCGGGAATGAGGGATGCGGTTCGTGCAGTGCATGCGCACGCCCACCTGAGGGGCACCCACGCGGTCGAGCGCAAGGCGCAGGGCACGCACGACGAGGTTGTCCTCGCCCTGCTCGACGTTTCCGGCACCTTCCCCCTCAACGACGACCGAGGTGGGCCCAGTCGTCGCGTGAACCGAGACCTCGTCCCACAGGTCGAGGGCCAGGCCCATGCAGTCGAATCCCGGACCCAGGTTCGCGCTGGTCGCGGGGACCTTCACCGCGACAAAATCATCTCGCAGCCGCACGTCACTCACCCTCAACGCGGATCGTGGAGGTCACCTCACGCACGGCGTCGGACACGGCGAGCGCGCGGGCAACGGCGCGCAGGTCGGCCTCGCGGGCGCGGTGGCTGGTCACGACGATGACGCAGGCGCCGGGAACCTCGTCGTTACGCTGATGGACGGACTGGATCGAGACACCGTGGCGGGCAAAGATGCCGGCAACATCGGACAGGACGCCGAGGCGGTCCTCCACCTGCAGGCGAATCTGGTACCGAGTGTGCGTCGAGCCGGGATCGAGGATCGGCAGGTGCGCGTACACCGACTCGCGCGGGGCGTGACCGCCAAAGGCTCGGTGATGCGCGGCCGCGACAAGGTCGGACAGGACGGCCGAGGCCGTGGGCGCACCACCCGCGCCCTGACCGTAGAACATCAGGCGACCGGCGGCCTCGCCCTCGACAAGAATCGCGTTATAGGCGCCGTCAACGGACGCGAGCGGGTGATCGGCGGGAACCTGAGCCGGATGCACACGCATCGCGACACCTTCACGCCCATCCTCGCCGATGCGGCGCTCAGCGATAGCGAGGAGCTTGATCGTATGGTTGATGCGCGCCGCCTCCTCCATATCCTCCTTCGTGATGCTCGTGATGCCCTCAACCGCAACATCGTCGATACCGACGCGGGTGTGGAAGGCGAGCGAGGCAAGAATGGAGCACTTGGCGGCCGCGTCGAAGCCCTCAACGTCCGCGGTCGGGTCAGCCTCGGCAAAACCGAGAACCTGCGCCTGCTTGAGCGCCTCCTCGTAGCTGAGGCCCTTCGTGCTCATCGCATCGAGGATGAAGTTGGTCGTGCCATTCACGATGCCCATGACCGTCGTGATGCGGTCGCCGGCGAGGGACTCGCGCAGGCCGTAAACGACAGGAACAGCACCCGCCACAGCGGCCTCGTAGTAGAGGTCAGCGCCATTGGCTGCGGCGGCCTCGTAGAGCTCGGGGCCGTGGGCGGCCAGGAGGGCCTTATTGCCCGTGACAACCGAAATGCCCTGGTTGAGCGCACGCAGCACGAGGGTGCGGGCGGGCTCAATGCCGCCGATCAGCTCGACGACGAGGTCCATGTTGTCGATCGCTTCAGCGGGGTCGGTCGTCAGCAGCTCACGATCAATCGGAGCATCTCGGGGAGCATCCACATTGCGGACGAGGACCTTGCGCACCTCCATCTCCGCGCCCGAGCGAGCCGCGAAATCCTCACGGCTCGACTGAAGGATACGAATGACCTGGCTACCGACGGTTCCGGCTCCAAGAACGCCAACTCCAAGGACGGGGCGGGGTGCAGACATAGGATTTTTCTCCTTTGTGGGACGGGCACTGGTACCAGTGTAGGGGGTCAAGCCAGCTCTCTTCTCCTAAGGACCTTGGTCCCACAATTTAACCGCTCGAGACTTTGGGCCCATATCCTGAGACGCAGAACATAGACTGTCGGTTGATATGGGTTGTGGAGACCCCCCAAGCCGTAGGACAATGGGCCTAAGCGTTGGAATCCGACGCACTGTGGAGCTCCGCTCCTAACACACCGTCCCCACAACGGGATACGGACATCCGAGAAGAGGAAGAATGACGACAGCAGACCAGAAGGCCTGGGAAGGTTTCGTAAAGGGTAACTGGTGCGATGAAATCGACGTTCGTGATTTCATCCAGCTGAACTACACCCCGTACGAGGGCGATGCCTCGTTCCTGGCAGGGCCGACCGAGAAGACCCTGCGCGTGTGGAACACTCTCGAAGAGAAGTACCTCTCCGAAGAGCGCAAGGTGCGCATCCTCGACGTTGACACCGACACCCCCGCCGACATCGATGCTTTCAAGCCCGGCTACATCTGCGAGGACGACAACGTGATCGTCGGCCTGCAGACCGATGCCCCCCTGAAGCGCGCGATGATGCCGAACGGCGGCTGGCGCATGGTCGAGACGGCCATCCACGAGGCCGGCAAGGAATACAACCCCGAGGTGAAGAAGATCTTCACCAAGTACCGCAAGACCCACAACGACGCTGTCTTCGATATCTACACGCCGCGCATCCGCGCAGCTCGTTCTTCCCACATCATCACCGGCCTGCCGGACGCCTACGGCCGTGGCCGCATCATCGGCGACTACCGCCGTGTGGCGCTCTACGGCGTTGACCACCTCATCGCCGAGAAAGAAAAGGACAAGGATCGCTACGCCGACCAGCCCTTCTCCGAGCACTGGGCACGCTACCGCGAGGAGCACTCCGAGCAGATCAAGGCCCTCAAGAAGCTGAAGAACCTCGCTGCCTCGTACGGCTACGACATCTCCGGCCCCGCCACCAACGCGCACGAGGCCGTGCAGTGGACCTACTTCGGCTACCTGGCCTCCGTGAAGTCTCAGGACGGCGCCGCCATGTCGATCGGCCGCCTGTCGGGCTTCTTCGACTGCTACTTCGAGCGCGATCTGAAGAACGGCACGCTGGATGAGTCCGGCGCACAGGAGATCATCGACGCCCTCGTCATCAAGCTGCGCATCACCCGCTTCCTGCGCACCATCGCTTACGACCAGATCTTCTCGGGCGACCCCTACTGGGCCACCTGGTCGGACGCCGGCTTCGGCGACGACGGCCGTACGCTGGTCACCAAGACCTCCTTCCGCCTGCTTCAGACGCTGGTGAACCTCGGTCCGGCCCCCGAGCCGAACATCACCATCTTCTGGGACGAGAACCTGCCCCGCGGCTACAAGGAGTTCTGCGCCCGTATCTCGATCGAGACCTCCTCGATCCAGTACGAGTCCGATCCGCAGATCCGCGCCCACTGGGGTGACGACGCCGCCATCGCATGCTGCGTCTCCCCCATGAAGGTCGGCAAGCAGATGCAGTTCTTCGGCGCGCGTGTGAACGCCGCCAAGGCCCTGCTCTACGCCATCAACGGTGGCCGCGACGAGATGAGCGGCAAGCAGGTCATGGAAGGCTACGAGCCCGTCCAGGGTGACGGCCCGCTCGACTTCGATGACGTGTGGAAGCGCTACGAGGAGATGCTGGACTGGGTCGTTGGCACCTACGTCGAGGCCCTCAACATCATCCACTACTGCCACGATCGCTACGCGTACGAGGCCATCGAAATGGCTCTGCACGACGCTGAGATCGTCCGCACCATGGGCTGCGGCATCGCAGGCCTGTCCATCGTTGCCGACTCGCTGGCCGCCATCAAGTACGCGAAGGTTTACCCGATCCGCGACGAGACCGGCCTGGTCGTCGACTACCGCACCGAGGGCGACTTCCCGACCTACGGCAACGACGATGACCGCGCCGACGACATCGCCGCGACCGTCGTCCACACCGTCATGGACAAGATCCGCGCGATCCCCATGTACCGCGACGCGATCCCGACCCAGTCGGTCCTGACGATCACCTCGAACGTCGTCTACGGCAAGGCCACCGGTTCCTTCCCGTCGGGCCACCAGAAGGGCACCCCCTTCGCCCCCGGCGCGAACCCGGAGAACGGCATCGACACGCACGGCATGGTTGCCTCCATGCTGTCGGTCGGCAAGCTGGACTACAACGACGCACTCGACGGCATCTCGCTGACGAACACGATCACCCCGCAGGGCCTGGGCCGCTCCAAGGAAGAGCAGATCCAGAACCTGGTCGGCATCCTCGACGCTGGCTTCGTTCCGGACGATTCCTGCGCCTACGACGGCACCAAGGGCTACTGATCCACCATCGGCGGGGATCGATGCGTCACCCGTATTGATCCCCGCCCACCACACACGTGGGTGTGCCGCACCGCGACCCACCCAATCCGGTACCCCCGGAGTTTCACAAAAGGAGAAATGTTATGGCAACCAAGACCTACGAAGAGCGCCTCGCCGACATGAAGGCCGCCCGCGAAGAGCGCGGCGACAAGGATGGCCTCTACCACGCGAACATCAACGTTCTCGAGGAGTCCACGCTGAAGGACGCCATGGAGCACCCCGAGAAGTACCCGAACCTGACCGTTCGCGTTTCCGGCTACGCCGTCAACTTCGTCAAGCTCACCCGTGAGCAGCAGCTGGACGTTCTGTCCCGCACCTTCCACCACTCGGCCTGATCGCTGATTGGAGTGGGGCGTCGGGCAACGCTCGGCGCCCCGCTGCTATGCCTGCGTTCGTCGGCGATCTACGCTGACGATCCCCGGCCTCGTTCCCATCACGGACACCTCCCACTCAACCGCGAAGAAGGAAACATGTCGCAGACCCTCGCTCTCCCCACGTTCCGCGAGCAGGACTTCCAAGCTCCCCAATCACGTACCGTCGGCGCTGGCGTCGAGGGCCTGGAGGAGATCACGGATCTGGAGCGCTCCGAGCGCCTGCGCCGCATGCGTGAGGGCACGCTGGGGTCCATTCACTCCTGGGAGCTCGTCACCGCCGTTGACGGCCCCGGTACGCGCATGACGGTGTTCCTCAACGGCTGCCCGCTGCGTTGCCTGTACTGCCACAACCCCGACACGTTCCTCATGAAGGACGGCGCTCCCGTGTCTGACACGGAGCTCCTCTCCCGCATCGCGCGCTACCGCCGTATTTTCCGCACGACGAAGGGCGGTATCACGCTGTCCGGCGGCGAGGTCCTCATGCAGCCCCAGTTCGCCAAGCGCATCCTGATGGGCGCCAAGGAGATGGGCGTGCACACCTGCATCGATACCTCCGGGTTCCTGGGTGCGAACTGTGACGACGAGATGCTCGACGCGATCGACTTGGTGCTCCTGGACGTCAAGAGCGGCAACGAGGAGACCTACAAGAAGGCAACGGGACGCGCCCTGGCACCCACGATCGAGTTCGGTGATCGCATTGCCGCGCGCGGTGGCGCGACGCGCATCTGGATTCGTTTCGTCCTCGTTCCGGGCCTGACCGATGATCCGGAGAACGTACGGCAAGTTGGCGAGATTGTCTCGCGCTGGAAGGACGTCATCGATCGTATCGAGGTCCTGCCCTTCCACCAGCTGGGCAAGGACAAGTGGCATTCGCTGGGTCTGGACTACCAGCTGGAGGACACGAAGGCTCCCACGCCCGAGGCTACGGAGGAAGTGCGCAACTACTTCCGGTCGCTGGGCTTCGAGGTCCACTGACGCTCACGTCGCGGCCTCGGGAGGACGTGAGTGAGGCTCACTCCCCCGGGGTCCACGTATATCCGCTGGTCCCCCACCTGCGCTCACGAATGACCTGCTGGGCTTCGTCCGAGTAGGGCTGCGCGAGGCGGTCGACGTAGAGGGTTCCGCGCAGGTGGTCGTATTCGTGCTGGAAGATGCGCGCGAGCCAGCCACGGGCGGCGACCTCGATGGGCGTGCCCGACACGTCGTATCCGCGTAGGACGGCGCCGAGTGCGCGACGCAGCGGGTAGCCGTACCCGGGCACGGAGAGGCATCCCTCGGACTCGCAGGTGGCATCGGGGCGGGTGGGCAGGATTGCACCCGCGCCCTCGTCATCCCAGACGAGGTCGAGGGTCGGGTTGACGACGACACCGCTCAGCATGGTGTTGAAGCCGCGTTGGGGTCCCTCCTCGAGCTGGAGGACGTCGCGGTAGCGGCTATCGAACGCGCCGCCCCCGGCGTAGCGCCACACGAAGATCTGAGATCCAACGCCGACCTGCGGCGCCGCGAGGCCGACCCCGGGCGCGGCGTGCATCGTCTCGATCATGTCGGCGACGAGGTCGCTCAGTTCAGAATCAAAGGAGTCGACGGGATCCGCGACCCGATGCAGGACCGGCTCGCCCGTGATGCAGATCGGCAGGATGCTCATGCTTCTTCTCCCGTGTGTCCGTGCGGAATAACACCGACGCCCGCCGCTTCGAGAGCGCGAGGGGTGGTGGGGTCCAGGTTTTTGATGACGCGGGCGGGGTTGCCGACGGCGATGCAGTTGGCGGGGATGTCGCGGGTGACGACGGTGCCCGCTCCGATGATCGAGTTCTCGCCGATGGTCACTCCCGGGCACACGACGACGGAGCCGCCCAGCCACACGTTGTCCTCGAGGGTGATCGGTGCTGCGGACTCCCATTTCGCTCGACGAGGCCCGGGCTCGGTCGGATGGATCGCCGTGTAGAGTGAGCAATTGGGGCCGATGAGGACGTCCTTGCCGATGACGACCTGGGCAACGTCGAGCACTGTCAGGCCGTAGTTGACCCAGGAACCATTCCCAATGGAGATGTTGTACCCGTAGTCAACGCGCAGGGGCGGTCGAATGTCGACATTCTCCCCCACCTCGCCGAGGACCTGGGAGAGCAGGTAGCGGGCGATATCCGGATCGGTGGGATGCGCCTGCTCGTAGAGGGACAGGAGGCGAACCGCGCGCCTCGTGAGTGCCGAGAGCTCATCATCCGCGATGTAATAGTCGCCATCGCGCATGCGCTGCACGGGGGTGCGCTCGTCGTCGCAGAATCGGGGATCGTCGAAATTCGTTCCCGGGGAAATGGTCATGCGACCAGGGTAGTCGAGGCCCTCTCGAGGCGGGGGGCGCGGCGCGCGTCGAGGTGGCCGAGGAGGGCGCGCAGCTGGGAAATGTCGGCGGCGGGATCCTCGGGGTGCCACTGCACGCCGAGGACGGGTGCATCGATCGTCTCAATGGCTTCGATGGTACCGTCCGGGGCATAGGCGCTCACCTGCAGGCCCTCGCCCACGCGTGCCACGCGCTGGTGGTGGGCGGAGGAGATGATCAGCTCAGAGTTGGTGAGGACGGGAGCCAGGGCACGCTCAAGGTTCGTTCCCCCACCGACGCGCACGCTGTGACGGATGAAGCGGTGATCGGACAGGATCCGGCTGTTCGTGTGCGTGCCGTCAGCGCCCTCGATGTGCTGCTCGAGCGTGCCGCCCAGGGCCGTATTGATGATCTGCATGCCGCGGCAGATCCCCAGGAGCGGCGTGCCCGTGCGCACGGCGTAGTCGACGAGGGCGATCTGTCCGCGATCCGCGCGGTACCAGTGGCGTCCCTCGGCCTGATATCCCTGCGAGGCACCGTACAGGCTGGGGTGGACGTCCTCGCCGCCCATGATGATGATCGCGTCGGCGTGCTGTGCGCGCAGGGCTGCACCCTCGGCGCCGTCTTCCTGCGCGTACTCGCGGATGACGTTCCAGTTCGGCAGCGCGGCCTCAAGGAGACGATCCCACAGGCGCATGCAGATGTTGTTGTATGCCTCGTCCCCCGGGCGTGCCGGCAGGACGTTGGAAATCAACAACGTCGGCTTCGTGTGGTTCGTCATGGTTCCTATCATGGCAGTCTCGTCGGCACGGTGCTCGGCGCGTTCACGGGGTGGCCAATTGTGACAGCGGGCGTCCACTCTCGCAACGGCTTGAGAATAGCGCTCGCCCACGAACGACGAGGCCGGGGCTGGTCCGCGCGCGTGGGCTCCCAGTGCCCCGGCCTCGTTCGTCGCCGATCAGTTCTCAGACACGAAGCGATCCACGCGGGCGAGCAGCTCAGTCTTCTCCTCGTCCGAGATCCACGCGATCTCGATGGAGTTGCGGGCGATGCGCTCCAGGTCGGCGCGGCTGCGGTCGAAGCGCTCGGCGAACGCCAGGTAGTTGTCGCCGATGTAGCCGCCGAAGTAGGCAGGATCGTCGGAGTTGAGGCTGACCTTCACGCCGGCGGCGGTCAACTCGATGATTTCCTTGCCCTTCATTTCCTCTGTGACGAAGGAATTGGACAGCGGGCACGAGGTCAGGCCGATGCCGTGGTCGCGCGCGTAGGCGACCAGCTCGGGGTCTTCGACGATGTTCGTGCCGTGGTCGAGGCGCTCGGCGCCAAGCTCGGTGAGGGCCGCACGGATGTTATCGATCGAGCCGATCTGGTCAATGTCGCAGTGCATCGTCACGTGCAGGCCGGCCTCGCGAGCGAGCTCGAAGACGCGGGTGAACTTGGTGGGCGGGTTGTCGCGCTCGTCGGAGTCCAGGCCCACGCCGATGAACATGTCCTTGTAGGGCAGCGCTGCTTGCAGCGTCTCGAGGGCAGACTCGGCGCTCATGTCGCGCAGGAAGCACAGGATCAGGTCGGCGGACAGGCCTGCCTCGCGCGCCTCGACGACGGCGCGGTAGTAGCCGCGGATGACAGTCTCGATCGCAATGCCGCGAGAGGTGTGGGCCTGCGGATCGAAGAAGCACTCGGCACGCACGACACCGTTAGCGCGGGCACGCTCAAAGTAGGCGGCAGCCAGATCGTGGAAATCATCCTCGTCCTGGAGGACGTCCATGGCCGGGTAGTAGACGGCCAGGAAGGACGTGAGGTCATTGAACTGGTAGGTTGCCTGGACCTCCTCGACCGTGCTCTGGCCGATGTCGACGCCGTTCTTGCGAGCGAGTGCCAGCTTGAGATCGGGCTCGAGGGTGCCTTCCAGGTGCAGGTGCAGCTCGGCCTTGGGCAGGCCGAACGCAAAGTCGCGGGTCACGTCAGTGCTCATGTGTCCTCCACAGATAACGGGGCGGGTATCGCGGAACCATTGTCCCACGCCACCCGCCCCGTGCTCAGGGAGGCCAAATATCGAACGGGACGATACGCACGCCCCGCTTCGCGCGTCAGGCTACTGGGCTCAGGCCAGCGCACCCATCGGGTCCCATGCAGGCAGGTGCTGCGGTTCCTCAGTGATGGCGGCGCGCAGATCCTCGGGCAGGTCGTCCACATGCACGGCCACCTCGAAGACGTTGGCGTCGAACCATGCGGCGTCCATCGTGAAGAAGCCCTTCTCGCCGGGTTCCTCGCCCCAGGAGTTCTCCACGCGGAAGCGGCGAGCGTTGCCGTCCTCGTCGATGTCGACGCCGGTGAAGAGCATCGCGTGGTTCATCGCGGACTCGCCGGTGTTGACGCGCTGCTCCTTCGAGGTGGAGAAGTCCACGCCGAAGAGGTTGTCGTAGTCGTACAGGCCATCAACGAAGAGGCCGGAGGCGCGGTCGGACTGCTGACCACAGTCGGCGCCGAACCACACGGCGCGACCCGAAGCCAGGACGGAAGCCGTGATCTCGCGGATCTGCTCAACCGGGGTATTCACGTAGAGGATCGGGCGGCCGCCGACGACGTTGCCCATGTGATCGACCGTGAGGGTGTGGCCCTTCGGGTGCTCGGCGCGCGGGTCGTCGACGAGGCACACGTACTGCGTGAGGTCCACGTCCACGTAGCGCTGGTAGAACTCGCGCGGGGTGAGGACGCCGTCGCGGTGGAACTCGCCGTTATCGTCACGCCACTCCCACTCGAAGGAGGCCGGGGGCTCGCCCAGGCAGATGACGAGGATGCGCCACACGTCGGCCAGCGCGGCCTCCTTGACCTCGCGGATCTCTTCCTCGGAGGCAACGGCCTCGACGAGGGAGCGCAGCTCGAGGGCAGTGCGACGCAGGACGACCTTCAGGCGGGCGTTCATGGGGGCGGTGTGACTGGAGGACTCGGTCTCGGGCATGGCAACCTTGGGGACGAGGCCGTGCTTGAGGTAGAGGGAGACCGCCATGTCCCACTGGCCGCCGTCGGAGAGCACGTCGCCGAGCAGGAACTGCAGGAGACGACCGTCAAGCTCTTCGGTCTTCGCGGTGGCGATGATATCGGTGAGGAAGAAGTTGGCGCGTTCGAACTTGTCCCAGAAGAGCACGTAGTTCTGCGAGAACTCAAAGTCCTTGAGGCCAAGGTGGGTGCGCGTCGTCGAACGCAGCAGGTTGAGGGAGGAGAAGAGCCAGCAGCGACCGGACTTCTTCTGAGACGTCACCTTCCAGTCGTCCACCTTGTGGGACACGACCGTGGGGGTGGCGACCACCTTGGCGCGGTCGAAGGCGACCGGCTCGACGCCGGCGTGGGTGACAGCGTTGCGTGCGACCGCGCGGGCGGAGTCTGAGGATGCGTGGAGAGAGGCGACAAATTCGTCTGTGATCTCGTGTGCCATAGGACGAGGTGTTCCTTTCAATCGAGAGCCATTCTCTATAAGGATACGCTTCTCGCAGTGATGCAGACGACTCAACTCCGTTTAGAATGAGTGTTATTCGTGTTCAGTGAATGCACAGGAGCATCAATGGTGGATCGGGGCGCTTCGGGGCGCGAGATCGTTGTACAGGCTGGGGAGTACGAGGCACGGGTCGTCACCGTCGGCGCAGGTCTGGCGGGCTTGCGCTACCGCGGGCACGACCTGGTCGTCCCTCACGGCGTCGGCGAATGCCCTCCTGGTTATCTCGGCAAGGTCCTCATGCCGTGGCCCAACCGCATCGCGGGCGGCTCGTACTCGTGGGAGGGCGCCACCTACGATCTGCCTGTCGACGAACCCACTTTCGGCACGTCCCTCCACGGTTTCGTGGCCTTCCAGGAGTGGGAGATTGCCGAGGCCAATGCCTCCTCAGTCATCTTGCGCACCCTCATCGCGGCGCGCTACTCCTACCCGTGGACGCTTCTTGCATCCGCGCGCTACAGCCTGGATGCGCAGCGCGGCCTCACCGTCGAGTTGTCCGCGACGAACATCGGCGAGGGCACCGCCCCCTACGGCGTCGGCTTCCACCCCTACCTCGCCGTCGACGACGCACGAGCGGACGAGCTGGAGCTGACCAACCCCGCGTCCATCATCTACGAGGCCAACGCCTCCATGATTCCCGTGGCCGCCCACGACGTGGCATCGTTCGGGTTGGACTTCCGCTCCCCCACCCTTATCGGCGACTCCCGGTTGGACCACGCCTTCGCTGGCCTGCCCGAGGGCACCTGGACCGTGACGCTGCGCGATCCCGCATCGCGCGTGGGCGTGTCCCTGTCGTCGGACGCGCGTTGGCTGCAGGTCTACTCGGCGGACTACATCGGCCGCGTGGGCGTGGCCGTCGAGCCGATGAGCTGCCCGCCCAACGCCTTCAATTCAGGCAGGGACGTGGTTGCGCTGGGCGAAGGCGAGACCCACACGCTGAGCGCGCGGATCTCTGGCTTCCAGAGTTGAACGCTCCTAGTATGCGCCCGCGGCGGCGCGGATCAGCGTCAGGGCGACCGCGCCGGCCGTGGAGGAACGCAAGACGTTATCTCCCAGCCCAATCGTGCAGGCTCCTGCGTCCACCAGCTGCGCGGTCTCCTCGACCCCGATGCCCCCCTCAGGACCAACGATGAGGGCGATGCGCGCAGGCAGAGCCCCGTCCGCACGGGACTCCTGAACGCGGGCGAGAGCGGCCCCGAGCGAATCCGTCGCCTCCTCGTGGCAGACGAAGGCAACCCCGGCCTCGTCCGTCAAGGAGGCGAGCCAGGAAGCCAGCTCGCGGCTATCCTTGACGCCCTCAACGACCGGGACGAACGCGCGGCGGGACTGCTTGGCGGCCGCGCGAGCCACGCCCTCCCACTTCGCGCGCCCCTTCTCGGCCTTCGGTCCCTTCCACTGGACGATCGCACGCTGCGACGCCCAGGGAATCACCCGGTCGATACCGATCTCCGTGCAGATCTCGACGGCTGCCTCGTCTCGCCCACCCTTGGCGAGCGCCTGAACGAGGATGACCTCGGGACTCGGGGCGTCCTCCTGCGTGATCTCCCGAACGACCAGGGAGAGCGAGGACTTATCGCTCCCGCTCACCTCGCACGTCACACGCAGGCCACACCCATCGACGACGTCGACCCACTCCCCCGCGCCGATGCGGCGCACAGAAGCAGCGTGACGCCCCTCGGCTCCCCCGAGGCAGGCGATGTCCCCCACGGACAGGGACTCCAGGGGCGGGGTCAGATCCTCACCGAGGAAAACGGGCAGCGTCACGGCGCATCACCCCATGAAGGTATCGCGAAGCTTGTCAAAGAACGAGGCCTGCTGACGATGCGGCTCCACGCGCACCTCGCCGCGCACCTTCGCCAACTCCTCGAGCAGCTCGCGCGATTTCTCATCGAGCTTCTTGGGGATCTGGACATCGACGTGCACGTGCATTGAGCCTCGGCCCGAGCGCTGC
The DNA here is from genome assembly GCA_000411415.1 of Actinomyces sp. HPA0247. Lineage (GTDB taxonomy): Bacteria > Actinomycetota > Actinomycetes > Actinomycetales > Actinomycetaceae > Pauljensenia. Next base: position 197,180 of record KE150451.1, read on the forward strand.
AGGTGGCCCACGCCCAGTCCCTCCAGGACGATGTCGTCGTTGGGCTGGGTACCCGGGTTGATCGTCACGGTCTTCTTGCCGTCGAGGGTCTCCAGCTCGAACTCGGTGCCCAGGGCAGCCGTCGTCATCGGGATCGTGATCCACGTGTGCAGGTCGTCCCCGCGACGATCAAAGACCGGGTGCTTCTTCTCGCGGATCAACAGGTAGAGATCACCGTTCGGGCCACCGCCCTGGCCGACCTCGGCCTCGCCGCTCACGCGAATCTGCGTACCCTCGCTGGCGCCCGCGGGGATGTTGACATTGAGAGTGCGGCGCGAACGCACACGGCCCGCACCCGAACACTCGGCGCACGGGGTCTCAATGACGTTGCCGTATCCCTGACAGGTCGGACACGGTGCCTGCGTCTGCATGCGACCAAAGAGCGAGTTCTGAATCTGCGTGACGAAGCCCGAGCCGTGGCAGGTCGTGCACTGCGTGGGCGACGTGCCCGGCTGGCACATCGAGCCGTGGCAGGCCTCGCACAGAACGTAGGTATCGAAAGACACTTCCTTGGCCGCGCCGAAAGCCGCGTCCTCCAGGGTGATGTCAACGACGACCTGGCGATCCTTACCGCGACGCACGCGCGAGGCCGGACCCGACGCCGACGCGCCGAAACCACCACTGAACATGGCCTCGAAAATGTCGGAAAAACCGCCGAAACCCGCACCTGCGCCAGCGCCGCCGCCACGCAGCGCGTCCGGGCCGCCGATGTCGTACATCTGGCGCTTCTCCGGATCCGACAGCGTCTCGTAGGCGACGGACAGCTCCTTAAAGGCTTCCTCCGAGTCGGCGCCCGCATAGTCGGGGTGCAGCTTACGGGCGAGCTTACGGTAGGCCTTCTTAATCTCGTCCTGGCTGGCGTCACGGGCGACGCCGAGGACCTCGTAGTAGTCTCTCACGCTTGCTCTTTCTTCTCGTGGGGTCGTTCGTTCATCGTCATCATGCTCGACGCACGGCCGAGTTAGCTGTTGGTTTCCTGCGCGAGGTAGCGCGACAGGTAGGCGGCCACGGCTCGTACCGAGCTCATGGTGCGCGCATAGTCCATCCTCATGGGGCCGACAATGCCCAGGTGGGCGCAACCACCCTGTTCATCGGCACCCGCCCGGTAGGTTCCGGTGACGACAGCTGCCTCTGCCAGGCCATCGTGGGGGTTTTCCGTACCGATACTCACGTGCACGTCATCACCCGGGTCGGCCTCGGCGAAGAGCCGCATGAGGACGACCTGCTCTTCGAGGGCGTCCAAGACCGGCGCGATGTCGTGGAAGTCGAGCGCCCCCCTCGCCAGGTTCGCGGCGCCCGCGACGACGATCTTCGACTCGCTCTGCCCGGTGAGGACGTCGGTGAGGGCGGCGCCGATCGCGGCGACCGTCCCGACGAGGTCGGGGCGAGCAGAGGCGGTCGCCGCATCAACGCACGTCTGTACAGTCGCCGACGTGGCGCCGTCGCAGTGACGTCGCAGGTGCTCACGGACCTCGTGCAACTGGCCATCGTCGAGGGGCGCATGCAGGCTCAACGTGCGCTCCCCTACCTCGCCGTCGGCGGTAATGACGACAACGAGGACGCGGCCCGGCGTCAGATCAATGGCCTCAAAGTGCTTGAGGAGACGCACGCGCGCGCCCGGGTACTGGACGAGGGCCACCTGATGCGTGACCTGTGCGAGGAGTCGAACCGATCGCTCGACGACATCATCAATGTCGACGGACTCGGACAGGAACGTCTCGAGGGCCTGGCGCTCGGGACCGCTCATGGGCTTGAGTTCGGCGAGCCGGTCGACGAACACGCGGTAGCCGCGGTCGGTCGGCACACGCCCGGCAGACGTGTGAGGCTGGTAGATGAGCCCAGCTTCCTCAAGCACCGCCATGTCGTTGCGGATCGTCGCCGAGGAGACACCGAGCCCCCCGGCGGCAATCGCCTTGGAACCGACGGGCTCGCGGGTGGCCACGTACTGGGTGACGATGGCGCGCAGGACGTCAAGGCGGCGGTCCTGTGCACTCGTGCGTGTCATGCCGTCTCCCTCCCTGCTTGGCACTCATGCTTCCTGAGTGCCAATGCTACCCCCGGTCCTTCGCGAGAGGCGAGCGTAGTGCGCAACGACTCGTGCGCCCTGCGCGAACCTTCACGCGGGGCAGGCACCATCACATCGCAGGGGGACCCTCACTGCGCCCAGGGCACCGTCACGAAGTCGATGAGTTCCTCCACTCTGCCCAGCAACGCGGGTTCGAGGTCGCGATAGGTGCGCACGGTCGACAGGATCCGCTTCCACCCCATCGCAATGTCACGCTGGTCGGCATGCGGCCAGCCGAGGGCATCAAGCGTCCCATGCTTGATATCAATACCGCGAGGAATATCCGGCCACCGCTCAAGCCCAACACGGGCCGGCTTGACGGCCTGCCAAATGTCAACGAAAGGGTGACCCAGGACGAGAACCGCACCCGGCCAGCGAGCTGACACGGCCTCGGCGATGCGAGACTCCTTCGACCCGGGGACCATATGGTCGACGAGAACACCCGCACGCGCCGTATCCGTCGGCCCGAAGACCTCCAAGACCGCTTCGAGGTTGTCAACGCCTTCGAGGAGCTGAACGGCAATCCCGGCCTCTGCCAGGTCCTCGCCCCACACGTGCTGCACGAGCTCGGCGTCATGACGACCTTCCACCCAGATGCGCGAGCGCTTGGCAACCTTGGGGCCACTTGACGCGGGGGCGAACGATCCGGAGTTCGTGATGCGGCGTCCCGACGCACTGACCTGTGTTCCCGGCGAGGACTGGGCAGGGGCCGGGCGCGGCGGCAGCGCCTCAATGGGACGACCCTCCAGCCAAAAACCGGGGCCGAGAGGGAAGGAACGACGCACTCCTCGCCGATCCTCCAGCTCCACCAGGTGAACACCGCCAGACTTTTCCACACGCGTCACGGCACCGACCCAACCGGAGGCAACATCCTCCAGCACCATGCCGATCTCGACATGGACTGCCTGAGAGCGCGGACGCCTCGCCCCCGGCCCATCGCGGTGCGGGTCATGGGCGAAAATATTGCGACCGTAGGGATCTGAGCTATTCACCCGGCTTACTCTAGCGGCCAAACCGCTCAGTGCAGGCTCACGGCGTGAATGAGCATCGACACGAGGGCAGCCAGAATCCACGAGGACACTGAGCCAATGAGGAATTCCTCAGCCTTCTCCCCCGTCGAATCCTGCGAGATTTCGGGGAAACGGATGACGCCCTTGGCGGCAACGACTGCCGCAATCGCGACCTCCGCGCCCGCACCGGCGAGAACGATAATGAGGAGACGTTCAAGCGGCCCAATCCAGCGGCCACCACGCAATGCCGTCACTTCATCCTGCTCATCGCTACGACCGGCGACGATAGGCAACGCACCAGAGATGAGGGGAGGCTCAACGACGTCCGATCCCTCGCGGGCTTCGTCGCCGTCCTCCGACACCGACGCGGGCATCGCGGGCAGGACGGGTGCATTAATCCACCCGGGGACAGGCTCAGAAGCACGACCGCGCGCACACTGCAGGATCGCCGTAATCAGGTGATTGGCCGGACCCGTGACGAGGAAGAGAACGGCAATAATGAGGTCAATCGAACGTCCCGAGCGCAGCGACAGCATCGGAAATTCCGTTGGCTCCGCACTCAGGAGCGCGACAAAGCCGATGGATGCCAACGCCCAACGACCAAGCACCCCGCGCGCAGATGGATCGACGAGATCCCATGCGAACCACACGATCGCGAGCGTCGCGCCGAGCGCATTCGCCAGCGCGCTGACGCCAAGGACGAACCACGCGTAGCAGATCACGGCGAGGAGGAGCGTCAGAAAGAGAGACAGGCGCCGCGACCAGCGTCGTGGGTCGGATGTCAGAAGGACGGTCAGCTCCGAGGCGGCAATGCCTAGGAGAAGCACTTCATGCACGTGCGGCCTCCGCAATGATGAGTGACGACTGGATCAACCCCACCCCCGTGCCCCGGGCGAAGTCAGAAATGGCCTGCTGCGAGAGCTTCTCTGCCCGAGCGATCTCCACCTGGGTCTTACCGAGAAGCAGCGCAGCTGTGATGCGGCGATGACGCGCAGAGAGCTTGAGGATCGCATGATCACGCAGGCTCAGCAACGCGTTGATGCAGGTCTGGCAATGGCTCGGGAAGGACGACTCAACGGAGGCATGCGCCATGAACCAGGTGCGAATGAACGGATTCGATGAGTCCTGCACATCATGCGCCCGGTTAATCGCAGCGCGGGCCGCCCACCAAGCGGAGCCATCCTGAAGCTGCGCCGAGTCCGCACCATGCGAACGCGCCGGAGCCTGACGATGAACGCCCGAGGAGAACTCTTCAATTCGCCCCGCACCAATTCCGAAGCGAAGCTGAAGCTGTGAGGGAAGCAGAAGCTGCGCACGCAGCGTCAGAAGAAGCGCATCCTCCAGCGTGTAGGCCACAGCCTGAAATTCGTCACCGACCGTCGGGTAAGGCGCCTGCAAGAGCGCAAGCCCCTCACTCGCGTCCGCAAGAGCAGCCTCATAAATTCTCTGAGCCTCTGCACGATTGGTCAGCGTACGAGAGCCAACGATGTCAGCAATGACAGCGTAACGAAGAGTCACAGTACCACACTTTTCCTTGTATACGGCTCTTCACAAGCCCCCTCATGGAGGAACCCTGCAAATTACTCGGCTTCACATGACACATCTAGGCAAACATATTTCAACCATGATGTCAACAGTATTGCGACGTAATGCTAGCTTGTCACATTGCGCATGCGAACCGAGTGTCAAACAGTAAATAACCATCTCCACATTCACACTTGTACTGTATGAAATACAAGCTCTATTGTGGCATGTGGGGTTGCACAATAATGTTTACCACCAGATGCATATTCCGCCACACGGGCAGTCAATGACCGTTAATAGCCCATGATTTCACGGGTCACGTAGTCCGCGAGGAGACGGCCACGCAGCGTGAGGACAACGCGCCCGGACAGGGCGCAAGCCCCATCAATGAGTCCATCCGCAATGAGCGTGGCGATACGCCCACCGGAGGAGCCACGTGTTCCTTCAGGCAGTGACAGACCCGGCAGCCCCTCAATCTCAACACCCTCGGATGTACGCACGCCCAGCATGACACGCTCCAGCTCGCGCGCATCCGCGTCGAGAACCTCGCCAGCGTAAGCGGGAGACTGTCCAGTATTCAGACGCCCCGCATAGGCTCCCGGGTTCTTCACGTTCCACCAGCGCATACGCCCCACGTGCGAATGCGCTCCCGGCCCGAAGCCCCACCAATCCCAGTCCCGCCAGTAAGCCAAGTTATGGGAAGAGGCGTGCCCATAGAGGGTCGATGGACCTCCCGAGGCGCGGTCCGCCTCGGTGACGTGCGCGAAGTTCGAAATCTCGTACCATGCGTATCCCGCCTCACCCAGGAGGGCATCGGCGAGCTCATACTTGGCAGCCTCATCGTCCGGATCGGGGGTCGGCAGCTCTCCCCGGGCCACCTGCGCCCCCATCTTCGTCCCCTCCTCGACAACAAGCGCGTAGGCGCTGATATGGTCGGGCTCGTACGACAGGGCAGCACGCAGGGATGTTTCCCAGTCCGCCAGGCTCTCCCCGGGGGTTCCGTAGATAAGATCCACCGAGGTCGACAGGCCCGCTTCCTTCGCCCACTCCACGACGAGGGGAACCCGCTCGGGCGTATGCGTGCGATCCAGGGTCGCGAGGATCTCAGGAACGGCCGACTGCATGCCGAACGACACTCGAGTAAACCCAGCGTCAGCCAGTTGCGCCAGTCCATCACGCGTCACCGTGTCGGGGTTAGCCTCGAGGGTCACCTCCGCGCCCGGCGCAATACCGATGCGTTCACGCAGGCCCACGAGGATCTCGGTCAACTCATCGACATCCAGCATCGTCGGAGTACCGCCACCGAAAAACACCGTCCGCGCCTGGCGCGTGGGGAGTCCAGCCTCGGACATGACCCGAAACGCCAGAGCAGCCTCGGCAAGAACGGAGGGCGCGTAGTCCCCCACCTGCGCGCCCGGACCGAAACCGACCGTGTACGTGTTGAAGTCGCAATACCCACAGCGCACGCGGCAAAAAGGGACGTGCACATACAGGGAGAGGGGACGACCGCGATCCACCTCGACGAGGCCGGGGTCGAGCGATCCGTCGGTCGGCCAGCGCTCCCCCTCAGGCTGGGCGGGGCTCACCGGCGCACTCCGCGTCTCACGACGTCAGCCACGGGGACGACGAATGCCGACGATGTCATGGGCATGGCGCCCGGCATCGATACCGCGCGTCTCAAAGTGTGTGACGACGCGTCCCTCGAAACGCGGGGCGAATCCCCCACGCTCAGGCTCAGGATCACCCGGATCCGGTCGCTCCCCGGCGTGCGGGTTTTCGAAAAGCTCGCAGGCCTCGATCACGTCTCGCATCTGCCACGCGTAGTCATCCCAATCGGTGGCCAGGCGCCACGCTCCCCCGTCGCGCAACAGGCGTGCCACCTCGAGGGCAAACGAATCGGACACCAGGCGACGCTTACGATGTCGGGCCTTGCGCCACGGATCGGGGAAGAACGTCCAGACCTCGTCCAAGCACGCGTCCTCCAGCATGATGGGAAGGGCCTGAGCAGCATCGGCTTCGATCACGCGGATGTTATCCACACCCGCGTCGACCGCCTTGGACACGAGCTTGGCGATGCCCGGAACCCACACCTCAAGGGCGAGGAAGTCACGCTCGGGATGGGCAGCCGCAGCAGCGACAATCTGCTCGCCCGTGCCCGAGCCAATCTCGAGCGTGACGGGAGCGCTGCGTCCAAACAACTCAGCCAGATCGAGCGTGAAATCCTGCGCGACCGTCGTGTAGCCAACACCGCGACGCGGCTCGACCACATAGCGGTGCGCATGGGCCTCCCACGTGCGCGCGAGGTTCGCGGGCAGTTCGCGAGTGCGTCGCGTGAAAGACTTCGTGCGGCTCATGAAGACCGTGCCCTCGGGGGCCTCACCCGGACGACGATCCACGGCCTCGTTCATCCGATCCCCGCTCACTTCTTGCCCGTCGGGACGTCGGAGGTCAGCGCAGCGATGAAGGCTTCCTGTGGCACGTCCACACGGCCGATGGACTTCATGCGCTTCTTGCCTTCCTTCTGCTTCTCGAGCAGCTTGCGCTTACGGCTGATGTCGCCGCCGTAGCACTTGGCGAGCATGTCCTTGCGCAGGGCCTTGATGGTCTCACGGGCGATGACGCGCGCGCCGACAGCCGCCTGGACCGGGATCTCGAACTGCTGACGAGGAATCAGTTCCTTGAGGCGCTTCGTCATGCGCTGGCCGTAGTTGTAGGCGCCGTCGCGGTGCACGATCGCACTGAACGCGTCCACGCGGTCGCCATTGAGCAGGATATCGACCTTGACGAGGTCGGCACTCTGCTCGCCGCTCTCCTGGTAATCCAGGGAAGCGTAGCCGCGCGTGCGGGACTTGAGCTGATCGAAAAAGTCGAAGACGATTTCGGCCAGGGGAAGCTGGTAGTGCAGCTCCACGCGGTCCTCGCTCAGGTAGTCCATGCCCTGCATCGAGCCGCGACGCTCCTGGCACAGCTCCATGATGGTGCCCGTGAACTCGGTGGGTGTCAGGATCGTTGCGTTCACGACAGGCTCGCGCACCTCGGAGATCTTGCCTTCGGGGAACTCGCTCGGATTGTCGACGCGCACCTCGGTGCCGTCCTCGGTGACGACGCGGTAGACGACGTTCGGGGCTGTCGCGATGAGATCGAGGTTGAACTCTCGCTCCAGGCGCTCGCGAATAATCTCCAGGTGCAGCAGGCCGAGGAAGCCGCAGCGGAAGCCGAAGCCGAGAGCCGCGGAAGACTCCGGCTCGAAGGTCAGCGCCGCGTCGTTGAGCTGGAGACGCTCAAGGGCGTCACGCAGGTCCGGGAAATCAGAGCCATCGACCGGGTAGATGCCGGAGAACACCATCGGGTTAGGGTCGCGATAGCCCTCAAGCGCCTCGGTCGCGCCTCGCACCTGGCTCGTCACCGTGTCGCCGACGCGGGACTGGCGCACATCCTTCACGCCCGTGATCAGGTAACCCACCTCGCCAGCGCCGATGCCCTCTTCGGGCTTCGGCTCCGGCGAAATCACTCCCAACTCGAGGAGCTCGTGGGTGGCGCCCGTGGACATCATGCGCACGCGCTGGCGGGTGGAGAGCACGCCGTCAACGACACGCACGTAGGTGACGACGCCGCGGTACGTGTCGTACACGGAATCAAAAATCATCGCGCGCGTGGGCGCCTCGGGATCGCCCTCGGGGGCGGGGACAGCCTCGACGATGCGGTCGAGCAGCTCCTCGACACCCTCACCGGTCTTGCCAGAGACCTTGAGCACCTCGTCCTCGTCGCAGCCGATCAGCTGGGCAACCTCATGGGCGTACTTTTCGGGCTGAGCACCCGGCAGGTCGATCTTGTTCAGGACCGGGATGATCGCGAGGTCATTCTCGAGGGCCAGGTACAGGTTCGCGAGCGTCTGTGCCTCGATGCCCTGCGCGGCATCGATGAGGAGGACCGCACCCTCACATGCCGCGAGAGAACGAGAAACCTCGTAGGTGAAGTCCACGTGCCCAGGCGTATCGATCATGTTGAGCGCGTAGGGGGTTCCCTCATACGCCCACGGCATGCGCACGGCCTGGCTCTTGATCGTAATGCCACGCTCACGCTCAATGTCCATGCGATCGAGGTACTGGTCGCGCATCTCGCGGGCCTCGACGACACCGGTCAGCTGGAGCATACGGTCCGCGAGCGTCGACTTCCCATGATCAATGTGGGCGATGATGCAGAAGTTACGGATCTGCCCCTGCGGGGTGTGAGCCGGGCGAATCTGCGCCTGCTGCGCGGGCGTGGGGATGGGCACGTGAACCTCCGTGAAGTCGTTAACCTCCTTATCGTCCCATTGTCGTAGGCGTTTGTGCCAGTTCAGGCGCGGGAAGTCGCGCACAGTGGCCTCGGCTCACACCCCTTGCGAGCCTCCCATCTCCCCCTGAGCAACGATGGAAATCGCCTCCGTGAAGTCGCAGTCTTCCCAGTCATCGGGATGATCATCGCGAAGTTTGCGCGCGATGGCCTCGGCACGTTGGTCATCACCGCGCATCGTGGCCAGGGTCAGCAAAATGGTGCGAATGCGTGCCGTGAGGGGATCGCGATCCCCCAGGTATCGTCGGCAGTCCTCTGCCAACACCGTCCACAGGTCCTCGCCAGCATCCCGATCACCTCCCATCCAGGTATTGCGCGCGATCTCGTTACGCAAGCGCAACACCCGCCAATCACCATGCTCAGCGACCCTCAGAAGCACGTCCATGTTGTGCTCGTAGAGCGCGATCGCCTCGTCGTAGTGGCGATCAGCAGAAAGAACCTCAGCGAGGTTGTCGCGTACGGTCAGCAGCGTCATGTCGGCTTCATCGCGCGTCCCTTCCATGTCCGCGAGGAGCTCACGGTAGACGCGGGCTGCCCTGGACCACTTCCCAGTGTTCTTCCACGGCATCGCCGAATTATTGCGAATCGCGACAGCAATCTGAGGGTCGAGGCCGCGGCAGGACTTCACGTCAGCGACGAGCGCACCAAAGCGGCGGGACGCCATGTCGTTGAAACCCAGAACCGACAGCCAGTAGGCCTCGGAGTTCCTCAGCATCAGGACAAGGGGATGGTCACGCTCCAAAACCCTGGCCCCGAGCCGCGCGGCATCGCCCGCCACGCGCCGACACCGATCATAGGATCCCAGCGCACAATGCCAGTCAACACACAGTTTGGCCGCTTCGAGACGCAGCTCAATCGACACCTCCTCGTCCTCGTACACCCCAGTCGCATGTTCCAGGGCTCGCTCCATCGAGCCGCCAGCGGCGCTACTCAATGCATCAGCCAGGCAAGCACGAGCTCGGGCGTCGGGTGAGCCAGGGGTGGATGAGGCCAGGCCAAAGGCGTCGAGGGATACGATCGGACCATGAATCGTTGCAGTGGACATCGTCGTCACCTTTCATCGTTGAGAGTTCATCTGCGAACACATCCAGAATGAAACAGACAACCATGCACTGTCACGCAGAGAGATAACCCCTGTGGATAACCTGGCCGCTTGCAGAACCCCTGTGGATAAAAACGGATGGTTCCTCCCCTGCCGTATGCTGGTGCCATGAATTCATTCGTCAGGGGCCTGTTCAACTTCCTCATCAGCGTCATCTCCGGCGCCGCCGAGGAGTCGCAGTCGAACACCACCAAGCCGTCGCAGCACCAGTCGAACACCACAACGACACGCAAGCCGCGCTCGTCCTCATCGTCCAACGCGCGCTCCGGCTCGGCCCACCGCTACGAGGACCCGGCGACCTCGAATCGTCCCCAGACGTCCATCCGCGAGGCGAGCATCGCCGACGCGCTCGCCAATGCCTCGTACACGCCCGTCATGGATGGGGACGCCGACCCCGGTGAAGTCGTATGGACCTGGGTCCCCTATCAGGAGGACGCCTCCGTCGGTAAGGACCGCCCAGCCGTCGTCATCGGCGCGCAGGGCGACGGCGTGTATATCCTGCAGCTGACCAGCAAGGATCACACGCGCGACGCCGCCCAGGAGGCAGCCGCCGGACGCTACTGGTTCGACATCGGCTCAGGCGACTGGGATTCCAAGGGCCGCCCCTCCGAGGTGCGTCTCGACCGCGCCCTGTGGGTCAAGGCCACCGATGTGCGGCGCGAGGGCTCGATCCTGCCCAAGGCAACCTGGCAGCTCATCGTCGACGCACTCGAGGAGCACTACCGCACGCACGGAGAATAACTCCGCGACACGTGACCGACCTTACGAGGCCGGACAAGCGCCAGGAATATGACGAGAAGGCCCCTCCCTGGTATGATCGGTGGTTGGACTCCCGGCCTGGTCGGGCAGGGGGTCTGGTTAGGACCGTTTGCGGGTGTCCCCACGCCTAAGTCCCGGTCTTGACACAGCCCTCACCGACCCTGTCAGACATACATCAAGGAGAAATCCGACTGTGGCAAACATTAAGTCCCAGAAGAAGCGCATCCTCACCAACGAGAAGCGCCGCGTTCGTAACCAGTCCGTGAAGTCCGAGCTGAAGACCCTGGTCCGCCACACGCGCGAGGCCGTTGAGGCCGGCGACAAGGACAAGGCTCTCGCCGCTCTGCGTATCGCTTCGCGCAAGCTGGACGTCGCCGTCTCCAAGGGCGTCATCCACAAGAACCAGGCCGCGAACCGCAAGTCCAAGCTTGCTCGTCGCGTCGCCTCGATCGCTGACTGATCAAACGCACGTTTGACATGAAGCGGGTCGCCCACTGGGCGGCCCGCTTTCGTATACCCACTCCCCTGTGCTTGTGCGTGGTCGAGCATGCTTGCCCATGGTCGAGGTATGCCCCCGGTCTTGTCCGCACTCCGGCACGTCACGCGCATAGCTGAGCCCCGACCTCGTCGAAATGAACTGCGCCCCGAAACTTGGACGCGTTTAATGGTTGCCGTTATGCGACTTCCTGTAGGGCCTGATCCCGGTATTCTGCCGGGGTCAGGCCCTTGAGCTTTACTTGGCGTCTTGTTGTGTTCCAGTGCGTGATGTAAGCCTCGAGGTCGGCTTTGAAGCTCTCGAAGGTCTGCCAGTCCTGGCCGCGAAAGAACTCGTCCTTGAGGTGCCCGAAGACCTGCTCGGTGGCGCCGTTGTCGATGCAGTTGCCTTTGCGTGACATGCTCTGGATGAAACCGTTATCGGCGAGCGCACTGATGTAGGCCTTGTGCTGGTATTGCCATCCCATGTCCGAGTGCAAGATCGGCTCGACCCCTGCGGGCTTGGCGTCCATGAGCATCTGGAGCATCTCTTGTTGCTGGGCGAGGTTGGGACACATCGAGATGGAGTGGGCGACGATCTCTTTGCTGGCAAAGTCGTAGACCGGAGCGAGGTAGGCCTTACCGAAGGAGAGCTTGAACTCGGTGACATCGGTACCCAATTTCTGCCAGGGCCCATCGGCCTTAAAGTCGCGGCCGATGATGTTGTCGAAACTTTGCCCCACGTCCCCCTTGTAGGAGTTGTACCTGTGGTAGGCCCTCTCGCGGCGTATGCCGCAGCGCAGCCCCATCTCACGCATCATCTTTAAGACCGTCTTATCGGCGATGCGCTCCCCTTCCTCAGCGCGCAGGCACATGGCTACCTGCCTGTGACCGCACCCGTTGGGGGTTCGTGAAAAAATCTGGGCAACCTTGGGCCGCAGATACACCCTGGTTGGCTGCTGGGGGTGAGCCAGCGCGTAGTAGTAGCTCGACCTGGCAAGACCGGCGGCCTCGAGGAGATCACACACCGCATGTCCGCGCCCTGAAAGCTGCGCGACCACTAGGGCTTTGTCCCGGTTTGGGAGCGCCTCTGCGCCTTCAGGGCAATCGATTTTTTTAGGTACGCCACCTGCGCCTCGAGCTTGCGCACGCGCTCTTCGAGTTCCTCCTCACGCGTTGGTGGCACCGCCCCCTTTGGCCTGCCCTTGGGCTTGGGCTTGAGCGCCTGCGCGCCGCCCTCGCGGTACAGCCTGCACCACTTCTTCAACGATGTCGCGCTCGCAATACCGAAACGCACCATCGCCTCAGGCTTACTCATCCCACCGTCAACCACGGCCCTCGCCGCAGCGACCTTGGTCTCATAGTCGTATTTGGCCCGCTTTACTCCCATGGCAAGAAGCCCGCCCCTCCCGATCACGCGGTACATCTTCTGCCACTCTCTCACAGTCTCAGCAGACACACCAAGCCTCCCGGCGGTCAAACCGTAGCCGCATCCCCTCTCAAACATCTCCACCGCCTGCTCCCGAAGCAAACGATCATGCCTCAACCCCAGATTCACAGACACGAAAAGCCTCCCATTCCCTGGACTTCAATTTCGATGTCCAAGAAACGGGAGGCAGTTCACAGCGAGAGGAGCGGGGCATTGCTGCAATCCGCCAGCGACTACTCGAGCTCGAAGGCACCCGTGTAAAGCTGGTAGTACACGCCTTTCTGCGCGATCAGGTCGTCGTGGCTGCCGCGCTCGATGATGCGACCGTGGTCGAGGACCATGATGGCGTCCGAGTTACGAACCGTCGACAGGCGGTGGGCGATCACGAAGACCGTGCGCCCCTCCATGAGGTTATCCATGCCCTGCTGCACGTGCGCCTCGGTGCGTGTGTCGATCGAGGAGGTCGCCTCGTCCAGGATCATCGCCGGTGGATCAGCCACGGCGGCACGCGCGATCGACAGGAGCTGAGCCTGGCCCTGCGAGAGGTTCGAACCGTTGCCCGTCAGCATCGTGTCGTAGCCCTCGGGCAGGCGTCGGATGAAGGAGTCCGCATTGGCCAGCTTCGCGGCGGCAATGCATTCCTCGTCCGTGGCGTCCAGACGGCCGTAGCGGATGTTCTCCATGACCGTGCCCGTGAACAGCTTGACGTCCTGCAGGACGACGCCGAGCGAGCGACGCAGGTCCGGCTTGTGGATCTTGTTGATGTTGATGCCGTCGTAGCGGACCTTGCCATCATCGATGTCGTAGAAGCGGTTGATCAGGTTGGTGATCGTCGTCTTTCCAGCACCCGTGGCGCCCACGAAGGCGATCTTCTGGCCGGGCTTGGCCCACAGGGAGATGTCATGCAGGATCTGCTTCTCACCGTCGTAGGAGAAGTCGACATCCTCCATGACCAGCTCGCCGCGCAGGCGCGTGTAGGTGACGGTGCCGTCGGCCTGGTGAGGATGGCGCCACGCCCAGATTCCCGTGCGTTCCTCGGTCGGCTCGAGCGTGCCGTCGGGCAGCTCGCGCGCACGCACGAGGGTCACGTAGCCCTCGTCCTCCTCGGGTTTCTGGTCGATGAGCGCGAAAACGCGGCCCGCACCCGCCATACCGAGGGCAATCATGGGAACCTGCATGGACATCTGGCCGATGGTCTGCGAGAAGTTACGGACCATGCCCAGGAAGGAGACGACCACGCCGACCGTGATCACGTCGACGCCGACAAGGTGGATGTTCGGCGTCTGTTCCAAGATCATGACGCCGCCGACGATGGCGATGACGACGTACATGATGTTGCCGATGTTGCCCAGGGCAGGCATCAGCACGTTGCCGTAGATGTTCGCCTTCTGCGAGGATTCGAAGAGCTTCTGGTTGAACTCCACGAATTCATCCTTGGCATCCTGCTCGTGGTTGAAGACCTGGACGACCTTCTGGCCGTCCATCATCTCTTCGATGAAGCCTTCTTCGTCAGCGAGAGCCGCCTGCTGGGCCTTCATGAAGCGGCCCGACAGGCCTCCAAGCTTGCCGGTCAGGAAGGCCATGAGCGCACCCACGAGGAGCACAACGAGGAACAGCCACACGGAGTAGTAGAGCATCGTGCCAACCAGCACGATGATGGTCAGGCCCGACTGGATGAGCGTCGGGATCGACTGGCCGATCAGCTGGCGGATCGCGTCCGTGTCGTTCGTGTAGGTCGACATGATCGCGCCGTGCGGGTGCGTGTCGAAGAATCGCAGGGGCAGGCGCTCCATCGAGTCGAACATGTCGTCACGCATGTGCTTGAGTGTCCCCTGCGTCACGATCGCCATGGCACGCGTGTAGATGAAGCTGCCAATAACGCCGACACCGAAGATGACAGCCATCGTGATGACGAGGCGTACCAGGGTTCCTCGCACCGCGTCGAAGCCGCTCTCCAGGCCCGGGGTCACGACGTTGTCGACGATCTGCTGCATGAAGATTGAGCCGACGGCCGAGGCCACGGATGCGAGGATGATGCACACAATCGTCAGGCAGATGCGCACCGGATAGTGCCGGAAGACGTAGGCCATCAAGCGGCCGAAGGGACGTTCAATACCCTCGAGCTTGTCAGCGTCGTCGATTCGGGAGTTGCGCGTGCGTGCCATGTCAGGCCACCTCGCTTTCGCTCGCGGCGTTCTGGGAATCGTAGATCTCTCGGTACTCGCCGCCCGCTGCCATCAGCTCCTCGTGAGTGCCACGTTCCGTGATACGACCGTCGTCCAGGACGATGATCTGATCGGCATGGCTCACCGAGGAGAGGCGCTGGGCGATGATGATCGTCGTCGTGCCCGGGATCTCGGTCTCAAAAGCATTGCGAATCAGCGAGTCGGTCTTCGTATCCACCGCGGAGGTCGAGTCGTCCAGGATGAGGATTTTGGGATTCTTCAGCAGTGCACGGGCGATACACAGGCGCTGCTTCTGGCCACCCGACACGTTGCTGCCACCTCGGGAGATCACGTAGTCGTAGCCCCCGGGCAGCTGCTGGATGAACTCGTCGGCCTGCGCGAGCTTGCACGCATGCTCGATCTGCTCGTCGGTGGCCTCGGGGTTACCCCAACGCATGTTCTCCTTGATCGTGCCGGAGAACAAAACGTTCTTCTGCAGGACGACGGCAACCGCGTCACGCAGAGCGCTCAGGTCGTAGTCGCGCACGTCGCGTCCACCGACCTTCACGGATCCCTCGGAGACGTCGTAGAGGCGGCAGATCAGCTGGATGAGCGAGGTCTTGGAGGAGCCCGTGCCGCCCACGATGCCGAGCGTCGATCCGGATTCGATACGCAGATTGATGTCAGACAGGGCGTTTTCTTCGGCGCTCGCCGAATACTTGAAGGACACGTCCTCGAAGACGACGGAACCATCCGCAACATCGGTCGCGCCGTTCTCGGGCGAGGTCAGCGACGGCTCGTGGTTGAGAACCTCGGCGATACGGTGCGCGGACTCTGCGGCCATCGTCGTCATGACGAAGATGAAGGCGAGCATCAGCATATGTGTCAGGATCTGGATGCCGTAGGTGATGAGGGCGGTGAGCCCGCCCTTCGTCAGCTCGGTCGCACCCGAGTTGATGATGATCGATGCGCCAACGTAGTCGACGGCCACGATTGCCGCGAAGACGAAGAACATCATGACGGGACTGTTGAGCGCGATGAGCTTTTCAGCGTTCGTGAAGTCCTTGCGTACATCCTGAGATGCCGCGCGGAACTTCGTGGTCTCGTAGTCCTCGGTCACGAAAGATTTCACGACGCGGATCGCCGCGACATTCTCCTGGACGGAGTTGTTCAGGGCATCGTACTTCTTGAAAATACGGCGGAAGATCGGGAAGGCGATGAGCACGATGGCTGCCAGGATGATGGCGAGCACCGGCACCATGCCGAGGAAGATGAGAGCCATCTGCACGTTGATACGCCACGCCATGACGATCGAGAAGACGATCATGAGGGGCACACGCACAGCGATGCGGATAAGCATGCCAAAGGCATTTTGCACGTTGGTGACATCCGTGGTCATGCGGGTGACCAGGGAGGACGTGGAGAAGCGGTCAATGTCCGCAAACGAGAAGTCCTGCACCTTAAAGAAGAGATCCTGGCGCAGGTTCTTCGCCAGGCCCACCGAGGCGGTCGCCGCGAAGCGCGCGGAGAGGATACCGCAGGCAAGCGAGGCGAAGGCCAGCCCAGTCAGGATCAGGCCCAGACGCATGACGGGGCTCAGGGATACGCCGTCGAGTGCATCCACAAGCGAGACCATGGTAAGCGGGATCAAGCACTCGAGGACCACTTCCCCGATGATGAACAGCGGGGTCAGGATCGAGGCGGTCTTAAACTCGCGTAGCCTCCCCACCAGCGTGCGGATGGTTTTCATGTATCTCCTCTTCACTCCCTACGGGCGTCCGATAGATGAGGCCGAAGCGCGCATTCAGCGCCCGTGCAGCCTGCAGATGGTGATAATTGCTTTTTCGATAGCGCGTTGCGGGTCCCGCGACGCACCCTTTGTTTCGGCGTCTGCCATGGCGATGGCGCCGAAGGCCCCTGCCAGCGAGGCGTCGGACCAGCCGCGCAGCTCACGCCTCGCTCGGTCCACCTGCCAGGGGGCCATCTTCAACGCGGATGCCGATCCACCGATCGATACTTTCGCCATGGCGCGGAACTTCATGGCCAGGGCGGTCACGAGCAGCTGCGGGGCGATGCCGGTCGCGAACGCGTGCCGGGCGAGCGTGAGCGCCTTCGCGGAGTTCCCCGCGACGGCCGCGTCGGCCACGTCGTATCCCGTGGCCTCGACGCGCCCTGACTGATAGCGACGTACGTCCTCCAAGGTGATGCGTCCGCTCACGTCGGAGAGAAGCTGCGCCAGTGCGCCCGCCATCGCGCGAGGGTCGTTACCCAGCGCGTCCACGAGTGCCTGCTGGGCCTCGGTGTCCATCTGCCGACGCGCGGCCCGCACGTCGGAGGCGATGAGGGCCAGCTTGTCACGGTCGTTTTTCAGCGGATCGGCGGGGATCACGGGCCATTTGGCCTTGGCGATCGTGTCGATGACTTTCTTGCCCCGGGCGTTTCCACCGGGATGAGCCAGGAACATCCACACGTCGGGGGCGGGGGCCGCGCAGTAGGCGATGAGGTCGTTCGCGAGTGCGTCGCTCATGGTCTCGAGGTCACGGATGATGACCATGCGGGATTCGCCAAAGAGCGAGGGCGAGGCGATCACGTCGAGCTGTCCGGCCTGGTAGGTGGCCGCGTTGATGTCGGTGCGTTCGAGGTTGGGGTCGGCCTCGTGGGCGAGGCCGCGTAGCCGGTCGAGGGCACGGTCGACGAGGAGACCTTCGGGGCCTTTAATCAACACGATGGGCGCCAGCGTTATCTCGGCTGGGGCCGCCGGGCGCGAACCGCGTGCTGCCACGTCTTCCTGCCTTTCCGCTGTGATAGTAACTCCCTAAGTCTGCCACTCGGCGGCCCCATCTGCGTCCCTCTTTGCCCACGGCGGACAATAGTCGTGGCAGGTGTCACGACGGTTTGACGGCACCCCATAGTGGCGTCTTACTCCTGCGCTGACATTTCACTTTCGTCAATGCGCTCACTCTCGTCAATGCGCGGAGCTCCCCACCGCGCCCACGCCCTCCACGCGAGCCATCCGCAGCAACAGCAGGCATAGATGCCTACAACGGTCGAGGCCCCGCCGGGCACGGCCACACCGTTTCCAGGCAGGTTCGCGCACAAGCGTGCTGTTTCTGCGATCCACGCAGTCGCCCACGAGGAAACGCGCGCACATGCCGAGGCTACTGGGATACTCAGCGGGGCGAGGAGAGCACCCGCAATCCCCGCGATAGTCGCGATGGGAACGGCGGGCTCGGCGACGACGTTAGCGATAATCCCCCACACCGGCACGGTTCCGGAGAGTGACACGATGAGGGGTGCTGTCGCGAGTTCCGCGAGGGCGGGCACACAGACCATCTCCACGACGCGACGCAGAGTACGCCCCGCGCGCGTATCCCCGCGAATGCGTCGGCGCGAGCGACGAATGAGCGCAGACGACGGACCGACAACCGCGAGCGCGGCGAGCACGGAGAGTGCGAAACCGTAGGAGCGGGCGGCCCAAGGGTCGATGAGGAGCGTCGCGATGACGACGGCGCAGAGGGCGGCGATGGATTGGCCGTCGCGTCCGAGGATGAGTCCGAGGGCGGCGACGGCGGCGACGCAGACGGAGCGTAGAACTGAGGCTTCGGGGCCGACGAGGGTGAGGATTGTGCCCAGGACGAGGATGGTTGCTGTCAGGCGCAGGGTTTTTCGTGCGGGGACGACGAGGGTGACGGTGGCGAGGATGATGACGATGTGGGATCCGGAGACGGCGGTGAGGTGGGTGAGGGAGGTCGTTTTCATGGCTTGGGCAAGGTCTGCGGGCATGCCTCGGTCGTCCCCGATTGCCATGCCGGGCACGAGGGCGCGCGCATCCCTGGGCAGGGAGGAGCATGCGCGGGCGAAGGCTTGGTGGGTGGAGCGCATCCAGGCGGATGGGCCACCGGGTCGTTCGATCAAGCGGGATCGTCTGACGCGTATCGTGCCCACCGATGGCGCGTCGGCTGCGAAGGTGGCGTCCAGGCTCCCCCAGACCTCGTAGATGTCGCCGCGCGCACCGCTGTCCCACCCGGGAGCGTTCACGAGCGCGGTCGCGTGGGAGGGTATCCATTCCTCCCCCGCTGCGACGGCCTCGATGCGCGCGTGGGTGTGTCGCGTGGCAGAGAATCCGGACGAGGCCGGGGCTGGGTCGGTTTGCAGGCGAACGCGCGCGTGAATCGGACCGGAGTCGCGGCGGGCGGGGTCTGCGTCGTATTGCCTGCCCGCGACGGATCCGACCGCGAGCGCGCAGGCCACGCATGCGAGGAGCAGTGCGAGGCTGAGGCGGATTGATCCGGGTGGGGTGAGGGCGTGGCGGGGGGCGCGGCGGCCTCGACTCGAGCACGAGTAGGAGGCGGCGCAGGCGAGGGCGAGGAGGGCGCACGCACCGATGCTTTCCCAGGGCGCGCGGTGTCCCGTCGCCCACCAGGTGGCACCCCAGGTGGCGGCGGCTGCGGGTGCGAGGCGCAGGTCGATCATGCGGGGAGCACATTGGGTGTCACTCATCAGCACACACCCGGCCGAATCTTTTCGATGAGGGATGGGCCGATGCCGGGGACGTCGTCGAGTTCGTCGACGGATGTCAGGCGTGGGTGCGTGGATCGGTAGGTGATGATGCGCTTGGCGAGTGCGGGTCCGATGCCGGGTAGCGTCTGGAGGTCTGTTTCGGTAGCTGTCGTCAGTCGGACGCAGGCTCCCGCAGATGTGCCTCCTTCGGATGACGCGGGAGGCGGTGACTCCCCTGCGACGCCGACCCGAATCTGCTCACCATCGACCAGGATGCGTGCGAGGTTGATCGACTCCAGGTCGGCCTCGGGGAGAGCTCCTCCCGCTGCGGTGATGGCGTCGATGACGCGGGAGGAGGCGGGAAGGGTAAGTACTCCGGGAGAGGCAACCGCTCCGGAGACGTAGACAACAACATCTGTGGCTTGGTCCCCCGCCGACACGGACGGGGGTGCGGACGCGGCTGGGGGCGCAGTAGCTGCCGTGGCCCCACTTTCCTGTCGCTCGGAGGAGGATTGGACGAGGCTGTCGGCGCGTTCTTGCGTGGCCGCGTGCCTCCATACGCCCACGGCTGCGATGAGCACGACCACGACAATGAGGGCGGCGACGCTTACCCCGCCGGGGAGGAAGCGGACGACGCTCGGTTCGGCAGGTTCGTCATCCTCGCTCAGGGCACTGTCGTATACGGCTTTTGTCAGCGCCGCCATGCGCCGACGAGCCAACCAGTGTGACACGTTCATGCATGCACGCTAGCCCCCAGGTATGAGGGGAGAACACACGAACATCGACCCCTGTGGATAACCGCTTGACGCGCCGAGGGGTTGTGGACGAATCCCACACCCTCCCGGCCGTGAATAACTCGCATGGGACTGCAGTCCCAAGGGATACTGTTCCGGTAACGTCGAAGTACAGTGGCGCACCGCGCCCAGAGCCGAAAGACCACACCATGAGCGAGAACATCGAGGATCTGAAGGCGCAGCTCGCCGCAGCGGAAGCCGCGGCGAAGGCCGCCGAGGCTGAGGCCGCCCGCGCGAAGGCCGAAGCCCTGCGTCTCCAGCTCGAAGCAGCCGGATCCGCGTCCGCGCAGGAACCCGCCGCGCAGGCCGAGGCGGAGGCCGCCCAGGCAGCAGATGCTCGCGCGACAGCCGACGCGCTGCGCAGCCAGGTGGAGGCCGCCGAAGCCGCCCCCGCGCCCGAGAATCCCGCCGCCGACGCACCCGCGGCCACCCCGGCCTCGTCCCCCGCCCCGAGCGGCGAGCTGTCGGCTTTCGCCACCCAGATCCAGGGCGCCTACTCCTGGGACGTTCCCGCGGTCACGATCGGCACGCTCATCGACAATGGTGCGCGCGTGCCCGGCGTCAGCGCGAAGATGCCGCTGCCCATGTTCAACCGTCATCTCCTGGTCGCAGGCGCGACGGGTACCGGCAAGACCCGTACCCTCCAGCTCCTGGCCGAGGGCCTGTCCGCGAACGGTTCCTCCGTGCTCCTGTGCGACGTCAAGGGCGACCTGACGGGCCTGGCCGAGGCCGGGGCCAGCTCCGAGAAGCTCCTGAGCCGTACCGCGGCCAACGGTCAGGACTGGGCGCCCGCCTCGTTCCCCGTTGAGCTACTGAGCCTGGGTGGGGCGGATTCGCAGTTCCCGGGCGTGCCCGTTCGCGCCCAGGTCTCCGACTTCGGCCCGATCCTGCTGGCCCGAGCCCTCTCGCTCAACACGACGCAGGAGCAGGCGCTCCAGCTGATTTTCGCGTGGGCGGACGGCCAGGGCCTCGAGCTCGTGGACCTGCCCGATCTGCGCGCCGTCATTTCCTTCCTGACCTCGGACGAAGGCAAGGACGAGCTGGCCACGATCGGCGGCGTCTCCAAGGCCACCGCCGGCGTCATCCTGCGCGCCCTGACCGCGCTCGAGTCCCAGGGCGGCGGCCAGTTCTTCGGAGCTCCCGGATTCGACACGGCCGACCTCATGCGCATGGATTCGACGGGCCGCGGCATCATCTCCCTGCTCGGTGTCGGTGACATTTCTTCGCGCCCGGCCCTGGTCAGCGCGGTCATTATGTTCCTGCTCGCCAACCTCTTCTCCACCCTGCCCGAGGTCGGCGACGTCGAGCGCCCCAAGCTCGTGTTCTTCTTCGACGAGGCGCACCTGCTGTTTGCGGACGCCACCAAGGAGTTCGAACGTCAGGTCGTCCAGACCGTGCGCCTCATCCGTTCCAAGGGCGTGGGCGTCGTCTTCGTGACGCAGACCCCCAAGGACATCCCCTCCGACGTCCTGGCACAGCTCGGTTCGCGCGTCCAGCACGGCCTGCGCGCCTCCACGCCGGATGACTTCAAGAAGCTCAAGGCCACGGTCCAGACCTTCCCGAAGACGTCCCTCGAACTCGACGAGGTCCTCACCACCCTGGGCACCGGCGAGGCCGTCGTGACCGTCCTGGATCCGAAGGGTAACCCGACTCCGGTCACGCCCGTCGGCATCTGGGCGCCCGCCTCCGTCATGGGCCCCGCGTCCGCCGACACGATCGCGCGTATCAACCAGTCCAGCGTCATCATGGGCCGCTACCGCGACGCCGTGAACCCCGACTCGGCCGAGGAGAAGCTCGAGCGCCGCGCCGCCGAGGCCCAGGCCGCCCGCGAGGAAGCCATCGCGCAGGAGGCTGCAGCCAAGGAAGCCGAACGCGCGCAGAAGGAAGCCGAAAAGGAAGCCGAGCGCGCCGCCAAGGAGGCCGAGAAGGCAGCAGCCAAGGAAGAGGCTGCACGTCAAAAGGAAATGGAGCGGCTGCGCCGCCAGGTTGAGAAGCAGCAGGAGAAGGAGGAGGCCGCCCGCCAGCGCGCCGCCGAACGCCGCACCCGCCAGGTCGAAAACGTCCTCGGGTCCGTCCTGCGCACCGCCGGCCGCGAGATTACGCGCTCCATCTTCGGCACGCGCAAGCGCTGACACCCACGATGTCGGCACGAGGCCGGGGCACGGGACTCCTTGAGGGAGACCCCGCCCCGGCCTCGTCTCACAGTGCGACCACTACACCAAGAAACGGCAAAGTGGAGTAGACTGCATGGCAATTAATTGATTTCTCGCGGGAGACCCTGATGCGTATCGGATTCATCGGAACGGGAGCCATGGCCCAGGCCATCGCTCGCGGTGCCGTTGCGTCCGGCGTCGATCCCGCGACACTGGTCTTCTCCAACCGCACGGCTGCCAAGGCCTGCGATTTCGCGGACGAGCTCGGCGCAACCGCCGCGTCCTCGAACGTGTCCCTGGCCCGCCAGGCCGACATCATCATCCTGGCCGTCAAGCCCAAGGATCAGCGCGCGGTCGTCAAGGAGATCTCCCCCATCGTGGTCGGCCGACCCGACGTCTGCGTCGTCTCCCTGGCAGCGGGACGCACCCTCGACCAGATCACCACTGACTTCGGCGCGGGCATCCCGCTCGTGCGCGTCATGCCGAACGTCGCGGCCACCGTTGGGCAGTCCATGACCGCCCTGACGGCCACGCGCGCCACAGACGCACAGGTAGCAGCCGTCCGATCCCTCATGGATTCGGTGGGCCGCACCATCCTCATCGACGAGGACTATTTCCCCGTGTTCCAGGCCCTGGCCTCGTGCTCTCCGGCCTGGTATTTCCAGATTGTTGATTCGTTCGCCCGCGCTGGTCTCAAGTACGGCCTGTCCAAGGACAGCGCCGTCGAGATTGCCGCGCAGGCGATGGCGGGAGCCGCTGCTCTGCTCCTCGCCGAGCGCGAGGCGGGCACAATCCCCGCGCAACTCATTGATCGGGTGACGAGCCCCGGCGGCACCACAATCGCAGGATTGCTGGCCGCCGAGGAAGGTGGTTTGTCGACCGCACTGGTAGGTGCCGTCGACGCATCCATCCACGCCGATTCCCATCTCGGCTGACACCACCTGCCGCACAGCGGCTTACCTCCCCTTTATTTGGCGCACCCGCGCACCCTCAACACAGGAACACACATGTTGCTCTTCAACGCAGTCGTGCTCTCCGTGCTCGTTATGCTGATCCTCAGCGTCGCACGCGTGCACGTCGTCATCTCTCTCTTCGTGGCCTCCCTCGTGGGCGGCCTGGTCGCTGGCATGGGCATGTCCGGCACGATGGTTGCCTTCCAGGACGGCCTCGCCGGCGGCGCAAAGATCGCCCTGTCCTACGCCCTACTCGGCGCGTTCGCGATGTCGGTCGCCCACTCGGGCCTGCCGCGCCTGCTGGCGAACTGGATCATCAAAAAGCTGCGCAATGCTGACGAGTCGAACTCGGCGCGCGTGGCCCGCTCCGCCAAGTGGGGCATCATCGGCGGCGTCCTCGTCATGGGCGTGATGAGCCAGAACCTCATCCCGATTCACATCGCGTTCATCCCTCTGCTGGTGCCCCCGCTCATCGGCGTCATGAACGAACTCAAGATGGACCGCCGCCTGATCGCTTGTGCGATCACCTTCGGTATCGTCACCACCTACATGTTCGTGCCGATCGGCTTCGGCCGTATCTTCCTGCACGACATTCTCTACAAGAACATTGAGGATGCTGGCCTGCCGGTTGAAGGCATCGTCAACCCGATGGCCGCCATGGCGATCCCCGCAGCCTCTATGGCCGTGGGCTGTGCAATCGCACTGCTCGTCTCCTACCGCAAGCCGCGCGAGTACGAACAGCGCGAGACCTCGTTCAGCTCCAACAGCGACAAGCCCATCGACATGAAGAAGGTCTGGGCCGCGGTCGCTGCCCTCGTCGCCTGCTTCGTCATCCAGGCCGTCATGACCAAGATGGATTCCGAGGCCGACCCGCTGCTCGTGGGTTCCCTGGTGGGCCTGTGCATGATGCTCGCGATGCGCGTCGTTCCGTGGCAGCAGGCCGACGACGTGTTCAGCGGCGGCATGAAGATGATGAGCCTCATCGGCCTCATCATGATCACCGCACAGGGCTACGCGTCCGTCCTGAAGGCGTCCGGCCAGATCGAGCCGCTCGTCCAGCAGACCTCCGCGATGTTCAACGGCTCGAAGGCACTGGCCGCCATGATCATGCTCGTGGTCGGACTCATTATCACGATGGGTATCGGCTCATCCTTCTCGACGCTGCCGATCATTTCGGCGATCTACGTGCCGCTGTGCGTGGCGCTCGGCTTCTCCCCCATCGCGACCGTGTCGATCATCGGCACGGCAGGCGCGCTCGGCGACGCCGGCTCACCCGCGTCCGACTCGACGCTCGGCCCGACATCCGGTCTGAACATCGACGGTCAGCACGACCACATGCGAGACACGGTCATCCCCGAGTTCATCCACTACAACATTCCGCTGTTGATCGGTGGGTGGATCGCGGCGATGGTCCTCTGATTCCGTCGTTCTCCTTGACGAGGCCGGGGCCGGGTTGCACGAATACGCAACCTGGCCCCGGCCTCGTTATGCGTCCGCGAGCGCACAGACTCAGCGGCGGACAACAATGAAAGCCCTGGCGGATTCTTCTTCCTCCCACTGGGCTGACTTCCACAGCTGGTCGAGGGCGATTGCCTCCGCCCACGTTTCGACCCAGGTTTCGCCGAACTGCTCATCGTTCCAGGGATCGTGAATGAGCGCGGACTCGCCCGAGAGCCCCCACACGTAGATCCAATGCGGGGTCTGCTCCCCGTTAAGATCCTCCAGGTCCACCAGCACGATAACGCCGTTCCCCTGCTCCAGGGCGGCACGCAGATCGGCGAGGCTACAGGGCCCGATGCGGTCCCGAACCCCCAGTGCCCTGGCCTCGTCTACATGCTGTCGGTGAATAGCGCGTCGTGCCGCGGGCGATGCGGCGTGCGCGCGCGTGAGCCCGACGACCGGACCCTCATGGGTGACGATCACCTCGACGCTCTGCCCGCGCCTGGCAAGCGCCGCTGCCAAGCCGTAGGGTCCCACCCCGAGCGAGTATGTCGATTCGCGCCACAGGTCCATTTCTTCGCGCAGGTCGTGGCTCACCTGCTGAGGGGTGTGTCCGCTCGCGTGCGCCAAGGCCATGAGTGCGCTTGCTGGTCCGCACGTGAACTCGGTTTTCTGCCGCACATACGCGGGGATTGTCTGAGGGTAATCGTTCCACCGCACCCATCCGCGCACGCTGGAATGCCCGTGCTCGGTGTCGTCTTCGATGGACAGCGGCGAGCCGACCGCCCCCGAAGCAGTGAAACCGTGGGAGCGAAGCGCCTCCTCGAAGACGGAGCCCTCATCGCGGGTCACGGCCTTGATGAGCGGGGCGTGTGGAGCAGCATTGAGGACGGCCTGGATAAGGACCTCCCAGGACTGAGCGGACGCGATGGCGCTCGCCCCTGCCTCGCTGCCGTCGAGCAGACACGCATCCACGATCGTTCGGTGGGCGGACGTCGTCCGGTGCGCTTCCAAGAGCGCGTGCCCGCTGTGCGTCCATAGGGTCGCGGACACTGCCGGTCCCATCGCTGCCCACCGCGCCGCGTGCGCATCGGGAATGCCGAGAGCCGTCAGCTGATCGCGCGCGTTCTCTCCGGGAGGGATGGGTGTCCGAACGAGTCCAGGAGCGATGCTCATGAGGGCTCCCCCTCCCGACCGGGCACGGCGCTCAGGAGCTCGGCCGTGTACTCCTCGGAAGGATTGTGCAGGATCTCTTCAGTGCGCCCCTCCTCCACGACGACGCCGCCCTTCATGATGACGAGGCGGTCGCACATCGCGCGCGCCACCGCGAGGTCGTGGGTGATGAACACAAGAGCGAAGCCCTGCTCCGCCTGCAGGCGCGTCAGCAGGTCCAGGACTGAGGCCTGCACGGACACGTCGAGGGCAGAAACGGCCTCGTCGGCGATGAGGACACGTGGACGCGTCGCCAGTGCACGCGCGATGGCCACGCGCTGGCGCTCTCCTCCCGAGAGGCGAGCCGGACGCCGCTTCGCATACTCGGCCGGGAGTTCGACTGCCTCCAGCAGCTCGGCGACAGCGCTGGCCGGACGCCCCGCGACGGCCGCCGCTTCGGCGAGCGTCTGCCCGATCGTTCGCGCGGGGTTAAGAGCCGAATAGGGATTCTGGAACACGATGCCGACGGCCGGTCCCCGATCGACCTGCGCATTCACGCGGACCGTTCCAGAGTCGGCGCGTTCGAGTCCCACGATGATGCGCGCGAGCGTCGTCTTGCCCGATCCTGACTCGCCGACGATGCCGATGGATTCTCCCTGCGCGATATCCAGGGACACATCCATGAGGGCGACGTGCGATTCTTTGCGGGATCGGAACACCTTGGTCAGGTCGCGCACCTCGACAACGGTTTCCGCGCCCACTGGCGTCGCCATTCCCTCACGCGGATTGGGGCCATCGATTCGTGGTTCGGCGTCCGCCAGGCGCTTCGTGTACTCGTGACGCGGTGAGGCCAGGACCTCGTTGACCGGTCCTTCTTCGACGATCTGGCCGTCTTTCATGACGATGACGTCATCGCCGAACTGACGCGCGAGCGCCAGGTCGTGGGTGACCAGCACGAGCGTCATCGCGTGATCGTCACGTAGGCGCGTCAGCAGCGTCAGAATGTCACGCTGCGTCGTGACGTCCAGGGCCGTCGTCGGTTCGTCGGCGATGAGGACACGTGGCTCAGAGTCGAGCGCCGCCGCGATGGCGACTCGCTGACGCATGCCGCCCGAGAGTTCGTGCGGGTACGAGCGAGCGACGCGCGCGTCGAGGCCGACGTCCGCGAGAAGCGCGCGTGCACGCTGAGCGCGCTCGGAACGCCTCGCAGTACGCGCGGCCGTGATTTGCTCACCGCATGGGAGCGTCGGCGCGAGCGACGTGAACGGATCCTGCGGCAACCAGACGATGCCGCCCCCGCGCTGCTTCTTCAAGCGCGCTTGATCCGCCGCCAGGTCGAAGCTCTCTCCTCCCAGCGACACCGTTCCGCTGGCAACAAGCGCAGAGGGAGTGAGGGCGCACAGCGTTCGTGCGAGCATCGACTTTCCTGCGCCGGATTCTCCCACGATGACGAGGGTGCGCCCGGTGCGGGCGGTCACGCTCACGTCGTCGACAATCACTCGCCCGGTGCGGTCGGTGACGCTCACGTGCGAGGCCACGAGGGCGTCGCCGCGCTCAGGTGTGGTCGCGGTGCTCATTGGTCACGCTCCTTGCGCTCGGCGAACCAGTCGCCGGCGATGTTGATCGCGGTGGCAGTGACGATGATGGCCAGACCTGCGGTCACCGCCGCGGCGGGGTTTTGGGCGAGAATGGCTCGTCCGTCCGCCAGCTGACGACCCCAGTCGGCGTCCTGTGCTCCGACGCCGAGGCCCAGGTAGGACAGGCCGGACAGGGACACGAGTGCGAATGCGACGTTGACGAAAAGGTTCGCCCACACGATCGGCGTGATGTTCGGCAGGATATGGACCGTGAGGATACGAGGGCCGGACAGGCCCAGCACGCGCGTGGCCTCAATGTAGGGCTGAGGCTTCTGAGCGAATGTCGCGGCGCGGATCATACGAATATCCGAGGGCGCGAACAGCACGATGAGCACGCCGACCGTCACCCAGTAGCTGCCACCGATCACACCCGCGACGACGATCGCGAGGAGAGTAACCGGCAGGGATAGCAGCACCTCGCAGGAGCGCGACACGCAGGCGTCCCACAGTCCGCCGCGCCACGCAGCGCTCATGCCGAAAACCAGACCAGCCGCCATCGAACCCACGGCAATAACGATCGGCCCGACGACCGCCGAGCGCGCACCAGCAACCATCAGGGCGAGGACATCGCGCCCCACCTTGTCGGTGCCCAGCAGGTGCCCGGGGGTGCCCGCAGGACTCACTCCCAGAGCCAGGTTCTGGTCCAGTGCGCCGGGAACCAGGACGGACGGGACAATCACGCAGATCGCGACAGCGACAAGCGCCACCACGGACAGGACCACCGAACCGGGGATCTTACGCGCGGAGGATCCAATGCCTCGTCCCAGGGCACGCGGAGAAAGCGACAGCGCCATCAGGCTCCCCTCCCCTCACCGATCGTCTGGCGCGGATCGACGGCGAACGCGGCCACGTCGACGATCAGCGTTACGGCGATGATGACGAACGCGACCAGCAGAGCGATCGCCTGCACGACCGGAACGTCCTTGTAGGTGATGGAATCGGCGAGAAGCTGGCCGAGGCCGGGCAGAGAAAAAGCCTCCTCAACGAGCACCGTGGACCCGAAGAGAGTCCCCAGGATCAGTCCCGCCGAGGTGATGATCGGCAGGGCGGCTCCCCGCACGTACATGGCCGTGATGCGCCTGCTGGGCACTCCCCGCGAGCGCGCGAAGGTCACGTAGTCCTGGCTCAGTTCTGCGCCGACGGCCGCGCGGGTGATGCGTACGAGCATCGCGCCGATTCCGGTTGCGAGGGCGATCGCGGGCAGGGTGAGGTGCCACAGGGTGTCGACGAGGCCGGTGCCTTCGCCGAAGACGGGGAACCAGCCGAGCATGAGCCCGAAGACGTAGAGCAGGACGAGGCCGAGGGCGAAGCCGGGCGCGGACACGCCGACGACCGACCAGCCGACTATTGTCCGGTCGACCCAGGATCCCCGGCGCCGTGCCGCAGCGATCCCGAGGGGGATGCCGACGGCGACGGCGAGGATGAATGCGCCGATGGTGAGCCACGCGGTCAGTGACACGCGCGAGGCGAGAACGTCGGTGACGGGCGTTGCGGAGCGCACCGAGTCCCCGAAGTCGCCGGTGAGGGCGCGGGTCAGCCAGTGCCAGTAGCGCACGACGAGGGGCTCGTCGAGGCCGTAGCGTGCGGTCACGGCCTGGCGGACCTCGGGGGTCAGGCGCCTCGTGCCCACCAGGATCTTCACGGGGTCTCCGGGCACCAGGTACAGGAGCGAGAAGACGAGGAAGGACAGGAGGGTGAGCACCACTGCCGCGCCTGCGAGGCGGCGGAGGATGTAGCGCAGCATTTACTTGGCCAGCTCCAGGGAGGACGCCCACGGGGTCATGAAGAAGTAGGGCGTGTACTGCGTCGGGGTGACGCGTGAGGAGAAGGCCGTCGAGGTCTTGCCCCACCACAGCGGCGAGTAGATCGTGTTCTCCTGGGCGATACGCTCGGCTTCGACGATGTCGGCGACGCGCTTACTCGGGTCGGTCTGGGTCGCCTGGGAGGCGATCAGCCCCTGGACCTGCGGGTTCTCGTAGCGTGCGGGGTTGTCGGGGCCGAGCAGCCATCCGGCCACCTCGCCCGGGTCGCCGGTCGTGGAGGTGTAGCTCATGTAGGACAGGCCGTACGTGCCGCTACCGACCTCGGAGATCCATTCTTCGATCGGCTTGGAGGTGACGGTGAGGTTGATGCCGATCTGCTTGAGGTTGTCGGCGAGCGCGAGGGCCGCGGAACCCAGGTCCGGGATCGAGGAGGGGTAGGTCAGTTCGGCGTCAAAGCCACCTGGCACCTTGGACTGGGCAAGCTCAGCGCGCGCGGCGTCGAGGTCGAAGGAGTCGATGGGAAGGCCCGCCTGGGCATCCGTGGCAGCCTGCTCGCCGATCTCGCTGCCCAGCTGGTCCGGCGGCTCGATGCCCGTCGCGACCGTCGCTTGCCCCTTGAGGATCGAGGAGACGATGGTGGAACGATCGACCGCGTGGGCGATGGCTTTACGCACGTGGATGTCGTCGAAGGGCTCAATGTTCTGGTCAAAGGTGAGGCCCACGTAGGAGCGATCCGACTCGGTCAGGACGCTCACGCCGTTAATACCCTGGAACTGCGACACCTGGTCGATGGGCAGCTGGGTGGCGATGTCGATCGTTCCGTTCTTTTGCGCGAGGAAGCGCGCGTTCTCGTCGGAGAAGAAGTCGAATTCGATGGTCTGGGCGGGCGTGTCTCCGCCCCACCAGGTGCCGCTCTTTTCGAAGACGGCCTTGGAGTCGGGCTGGAAGGACACGGCCTTGTAGGGGCCTGTTCCCATGATGAGGTCGGCCGAGGACCCGTAGGAGGCGGCGGCCTCGTAGAAGGACTTTTCGGTGATCCACAGTCCGCCGTTCGCGGTCACGGTCCACCCGAAGTTGACGGCGGGTGCGGGCAGGGTGATCGTGATCTGGTTGTCGCCGCTTTGCTCGGCCTGGACGCCCGCGGGCCAGTAGACCGCGGACGACGGGGATTTGTCGGGGTCCTTGGCGATGTCGATGGAGAAGAGGACGTCGTCGATGGTGACGGGGTTCCCGTCCTGGAACAGGGCATCGGGTCGGATGTCGAAGACCCAGGTCTGGGCGTCGTCAGTGTGATAGGCGGACGCAATCGCGGGGATCAGCTGACCGTCCTTGCCCACGGCGAGAAGGCCTTCGGAAACGACCTGCGCGACGTAGTAGTTGATGATGCCGGTTTCGTGGGCGGTGTCCAGCGTGGACAGGGAGCCTGGCAGGCCCACCGCGATAGTTCCTTCACGGGATGCCGACTGGGCCGCGCCGCCGCCAGATGGAGCACAGGCCGCGAGGGTCGCACACATCATGGCAGCGACGGAGGCGAGGGTGGCTGCTGTTCGTGGGATGCGTGCGATGTGCATCGGTGTCTCCTTGTGTTAGGTGTTGGCGGTAGTGCCGACATCTACGGTATGCACAGGAGAAACGGGGCGGGAAGGATCCTCGTCAGGCGGTCATTTGTAACACCGGTTGATTATGTGTCACACATGTGTCAAGTAGGTGGTCACAACCTCGTCAAGCACCTCGGCGGTCGCGCGCACGTCCGCCAGGGCGATGTGTTCGTCATGCGCGTGCAGCTGGGAGTAGACCTGTCCCAGGCTCGCCCCGCTGTCCACGGCGCCGAAGCCGTACCCGATGCCCCCGCGCCTGCGGGCCACGCGCAGGTCGGATCCGCCGGGGAAGAGGACGGGCACGACTGCGACCCCCGGGTAGCGTCGACGCAGCGCCGCTTCGATGGCCCGGTACAGGTCGGTGTCGGTCGACGAGGCCGTGGCTGCCTCGCTCAGGAGGCGCTCGATGGTCACGTGCTCGGAAAGGTCGCCGAGGGCCGCGGTGATCGCGGCGTCCACGTCATCGTCGTCGACGCCGGGCAGCGTGCGGATGTCCAGCTCGAGGGTGGCGTGGGAGGGCATGACGTTGATGGGCCCGCCCGAGCGGGCGACCGTCTGGGCGACGGTCACGTGGGAGATCGCGTGGGCGAACGCCGCCAGGTCCTCGAACTCGGAGTAGTCGCCCTCGTAGGTGCCGTTGATGAGACTCGTTTCGGTCGTTTCATCGAACTCGAAGGCGCGCACGAAGGAGGCCCAGACCTCGTCCGTGGCGGTGGGCCAGCGGGCGGCGGACAGCGCCGCGCTCACCTGGGCGAGTCGCTCGACGGCGCTCGTGCGGCCCAGCGGAACCGAGCCATGGCCGGCGTCGCCCCGGATGTGTAGGCGGCGCTGGGCGGCGCCCTTTTCGCCGACGACCACGACGACGCAGTCGCCTCCGCGGCGCCCGCGAATGTGTGCCCCTCCCATTTCGGACAGGGCCGCGTCCCACGGGAGGGCGTCCGCCCTGTGCTCGCCGATCCACGGGACGCCGAGCCCTCCTCGGGCTTCCTCGTCAGCGGCGGCCACGAACACCAGGGAACGCGCCGGAGGATTGCCATCCTGGGCGCGGCGGGCGACCTCGCGGGTCACAACGGCCATCGCGGCGGTCAGGTGGAGCATGTCGACCGTGCCGCGCCCCCACATGACTCCGTCCTCGATCTGCGCACCGAAAGGATCGCGCGTCCATTTGGCTGTATCCACGGGCACGACGTCCGTGTGCCCGAGGAGCGTCAGGGGGGTGCCGTCACTGCTGGGATCCGATCCTTCGACCGTGACCACGAGGCTGGTGCGGCCCGGGTGCGGGGTAATCCGCTCGATCGAGACGGGCAGGCCCGCGAAGAAGTCCTCGAGGAGGTCGGCGGCGCGTTCTTCCCCGCCCGAATCGGCGGTCAGGTCATTGACGCACCCCAGGCGCACCAGGCGCGCCAGCAGGTCGACGGTCTGCTCGCCCAGCGATTGCGTACTCACGATAATCCCCTTCCGCGCGGGTGCCTCGTCCCGGCTCCCCTCTCTCACACCACGGTATCCCCATGCACCGCCGCTCTCCCACCCGGGCCACGAAGGGAACTTTTGTAACGGCGCATGTGAGCGACGCGCCGGGAGTTACAAGGCCCAGCATTGGACCGAAATGCCTGGGGAAACGTAGGCTAGTGGGGCAAACAGTCCACGACTCGGATGGAGACAACTCAATTATGGCCATGAACACCCGTGCGCAGGCGCCTCGCGTGCCCGACCGCGCCGCCCCCGAAGGCCTCGAAGCCAAGTGGGGTGAGGCCTGGGAAAGCCAGGGCACCTACGCCTTTGACCGCAATGCGACGCGCGAGCAGGTGTACTCGATCGACACGCCCCCGCCGACGGTATCCGGCTCCCTGCACATCGGCCATGTTTTCTCCTACACGCACACCGACGTCGTGGCCCGCTACCAGCGCATGATGGGCAAGTCCGTGTTCTACCCGATGGGTTGGGACGACAACGGCCTGCCCACCGAGCGCCGCGTGCAGAACTACTTCGGCGTGCGCGTGGATGCGACGCTGCCCTACGACCCCGACTTCGAGCCCCCGCACGTGGGCGGCGACGGCAAGTCGATCAAGGCGCGTGACCAGAAGCCGATTTCCCGTAAGAACTTCGTGGAGCTGTGCGAGCGCCTCACCGTCGAAGACGAGGCTCAGTTCGAGGCGCTGTGGCGCTACCTGGGCCTGAGCGTGGACTGGAAGCAGAACTACCAGACGATCGGCGCGCGTGCACGCAAGGTCGCCCAGGCCGCGTTCCTGCGCAACCTGGCGCGCGGCGAGGCCTACCAGGCCGAGGCCCCGGGCCTGTGGGACGTCACCTTCCAGACGGCGGTCGCCCAGGCTGAGCTGGAGAGCCGCGAGTACCCGGGCTTCTACCACCGCCTGGCCTTCCACATCACCGACGCCGAGGCCGCCGCGAAGGCTGCCGCCGCCGGCGCGCCCGTCGAGGACGGTGTGGACGTGTGCATCGAGACGACCCGTCCTGAGCTGCTGGCCGCCTGCGTCGCCCTGATCGCCCACCCGGACGACGAGCGTTACAAGCCGCTGTTCGGCACGACGGTTGCCTCCCCCGTGTACGGCGTCGAGGTGCCGATCCTTCCCCACCCCGAGGCCGAGATGGACAAGGGCGCGGGCATCGCCATGTGCTGTACCTTCGGCGACACGACCGACATCGACTGGTGGCGTGACCTGGAGCTGCCGCTGCGCGCGATCCTGCGCAAGGACGGCCGCATCATCACTGAGACCCCCGAGTGGATCACGACCGATGCGGGCCGCGCGGCTTTCGAGGAGATCACCGGTAAGACGACGTTCTCCGCGCGCGAGGCCGTGGTGGCCGCCCTGCGCGAGTCGGGCGAGCTGAAGGGCGAGCCGACCAAGACGATGCGTCAGACCAACTTCTTCGAGAAGGGCGACAAGCCCCTCGAGATCGTCACCTCGCGCCAGTGGTACATCCGTAACGGTGGCCGCGCGTGGACGAACCCGGCCTCGGGCAAGGATCTGAACGAGGAGCTCATCGGCCGCGGCCGCGAGCTGGAGTTCCACCCCGACTTCATGCGCGTGCGCTACGAGAACTGGGTGAAGGGCCTGAAGGGCGACTGGCTGGTGTCCCGTCAGCGCTTCTTCGGCGTGCCGTTCCCGCTGTGGTACCGCGTGGACGCGGACGGCCAGGCGAACTACGACGACATCATCACCCCGTCTGAGGCCGCTCTGCCGGTCGACCCGTCGACGGACGTTCCGGAAGGCTACACGGAGGATCAGCGCGGCGTGGCCGGCGGCTTCGTGGGCGAGCTGGACATCATGGACACGTGGGCGACGTCCTCGCTGTCCCCGCAGCTGGCCTGTGGCTGGCTGGACGACGAGGACCTGTTCGCTCGCACGTACCCGATGGATCTGCGCCCGCAGGGCCAGGACATCATCCGTACGTGGCTGTTCTCCACCGTGGTGCGCGCGGACCTGGAGTTCGGCGCGCTGCCGTGGAGGCACGCGGGCCTGTCGGGCTGGATCCTGGATTCGGACCACAAGAAGATGTCGAAGTCCAAGGGCAACGTCGTGACCCCGATGGGCATCCTGGAGAAGTACGGTTCGGATGCCGTGCGTTACTGGGCAGCGTCTGCTCGCCTGGGCCTGGATGCGGCGTTCGACGAGCAGCAGATGAAGATCGGTCGCCGCCTGGCGATCAAGGTGCTGAACGCGTCGAAGTTTGCGCTTACGATGGGTGGCGAGGGCGCGGCGATCGATCTGGATCCGGCGCTGGTGACGGTGCCGCTGGATCGTTCGGTGCTGGCTGCGCTGGCGTCCGTCATCGACGAGGCCTCGGCTGCGCTGGCGTCCTACGAGCACTCTCGTGCTCTCGAGGTCACGGAGTCGTTCTTCTGGACGTTCTGCGACGACTACCTGGAGCTGGTCAAGGAGCGCGCCTACAACCGTGATGGCGCATGGGACGAGGCCTCGGCTGCGTCTGCCCGTGCGGCTCTGGCGATCGTCATTGATAACGTGGTGCGTCTGCTGGCCCCCTACCTGCCGTACGTGACGGAAGAGGTGTGGAGCTGGTACCGCGAGGGAAGCGTGCACACCGCTCCGTGGCCGGTGGTGGCGGACCTGGCTGGCGTCGAGGGTGATCCCTCGGTGCTCGAGGCCGCGTCCTCCGCTCTGATCGCGCTGCGCCGCGTGAAGTCTGAGGCGAAGGTGTCGCCGCGTACGCCGTTCCTGGCTGTGACGGTGCGCGCACCGCAGGCTCAGGTCGAGGCTCTCGAGTCGGTGAAAGGTGACCTGGAGGCCGCATCGAAGGCCGTGGGCGCCCTGACCGTGGCTGCCTCCGACGACGCTGAGGCCACCGAGGCCGTTGTCGAGTCCTTCGAGCTGGGCGAGGCTCCTGCGAAGCGCAAGGGCTGAGCGTAACAGACGAGCACAGGGTGTGGGTTCCAAAGTATTAGAACTTGGAACCCACACCCTTACTCTAGCTTCTCCAGAGTCGTATTTGATATCAAACCACGACACGCCCAACCCCGCCGACAACACCTACACCCTCAAATGCGAAGAGCCCCTATGACACTGCCGCCATTGATTGGTAGTATACGTAGATACTTTCAGTGTTAACTTTCTGCGTACAAAGAATTTAGAGTAACAAAGGAGGCTTTATGCAGAATATTTATATTTAGTAATTTTTAGAAATTGCCAAAATCGCTATGAATATCAAATTGTTTCCTACTTTGAATCGAGGTTTTACTACTGTGGATAGCACTCTTTTGGCTGTATGTATAACTGCAGGAGCAGCTGTTATTGCCGCCATAATTACGGCGGTTGTTAAAATTACGCCGAGCTATACTTTGCGAAAAGATCGCAGGGAACGTATTGGTCGCTACCGAGCGGAATATGATAATTGGATGAGAAATGTTAAATCGGCGCAAAAAAAGTATCAGGCAGGTGACAATTTTGACGATAGTGAAATTGAGTTCCCTAAGTCAATTGACTATAAAAACTCAGGAATTTCTATAGATGCCATAGAAAATGGGGCGTTAATTCTTCAGGGAATTTTGGAACCTCTTGGTCGGGGTCGGTGGGCTTCTTATGTCATGAATGTATATGAGGATAAAGAAAGTCCATTAGAAGTGATTAACGGATTTGTGAATGGACAGTTGGATGTGACAAAAGACTGTTTGTTGCAAGAGGATGATCATGATTTCCTGCTTTCAAATTTTTGGTATCCAATTTATTTCGAAGATGAGGTGAAGGGGTTTATCGAAAATTCACATGGAGCGACTGAATTTTCGATGAAGATTTCTCGAGAAATTAATGCATATGTTTCCCAGGCGCGAGAAAAATATGTTACCGGTAAGGTTGATGATAAGATTTTGCACAGACTGGAGGCACTGATTCGCTACAAGCTTTTGCTTGAATCGCAGTATATACTCTGGTTCTTTGCTGATAACGTAACAAACTATGATCCTAAAGAATCGACTCTTGTGGAAAAGTTTTTCCGTGGTCAAGATGGAGTGGCTGGAAGCTTTGTCGAGTACATTGACTCTGAATATGATAAAGCTGAAGCCGTTTTTCTGAAGAAGGGGAAGATGTAGGGTTAATAGGGCTCTTCCGAGTTGAGTGTGGGTGACCGGCTGTTGGTCGGGGGTTGCGGGTAGAGGTCGAGGTCCCTGGTGATGAGTGGACTTCAACCCCCGCGATCTTCACAGGACCTCGGGCGGTGTCTCACCCTACCTGCTGCTGCTCTGTGTCGCTTGATCGTTGTGATCGGTGTGATCTGCTCGTCGGTTTGGAGGGCTTCCATCTGATGAGCGTGGCTCGCACCCCAGATGCTCTGGTACTCGATGTTGAGTCGTGCAACCAGCTGGTTGGGTGCCCGGGTTGTGGGTTGAATCGCTCAAGGCCACGGGCGCGTGGTGGTGGTGATCGACGCGCCCTGGGCCGGGGTCCCGACAAGGATTCGGCGGTTTAAACGGCGTTGGATGTGCCGCGAACGCACCTGCCAGACGGTGACGTTCCTGGAACATGACGAGCGGGTGTGCGCACCCCGGGCGCGTCTGGGTGTGCGGGCGATCCGGTGGGCGGGGCGTGTTCAATTGTCTGTGTATCCGTCTTTTTGTTTGAAAGGATTGATGCATGATGAATGATGATGATGTTGTTGTGTCTGGCGCTAGTGGGCGTGAGACTGTGGAGGACCTGCGTCGCTCGGGGGCGTTGGATGCGTTGTTTGAGCGTCTTGATGCTGGCGAGGTCGAGATGACGGGCAGCCAGGGATTGTTGCCCGCGTTGCTCAAGGAGGCCTTGGAGCGCGGCCTGGCCGCGGAGCTGACCCAGCACTTGGGGTATGAGAAGGGCCAGACCAGCGCGCAGGCGCGCTCGAACACGAGGAACGGCACGACGAAGAAGACCGTGATATCGGAGGTGGGAGCTTTCGAGATCGAGGTTCCCCGGGATCGGGCAGGCTCCTTCACCCCACGCCTGGTACGCAAAGGACAACGGTGCCTCGATGGCTTGGATGCGATGATTATCAGCTTGTATGCCGGGGGATGACGGTACGCGATATCCGCCATCACCTCGCTTCCACCATCGGCGTGGAGGTCAGTGCGGGGACGATTTCCACGATCACTGACGCGGTGTGCGACGCCGTGCTGGAGTGGCAGCACCGCCCCCCTAGAAGCGTTCTACCCGGTGATCTACCTGGACGCGATCCGCATCAAAATCCGACGCGATCACACGGTGGAGAACCGGGCCGCTCACCTGGCGGTCGGAGTTGGGCTTAGGCTGGTGTTGTTGACACTTCGATAAGCGGGTGTGTGTGCCTGTGGCCAGTGAGGTGCCTGTTACGGGAACTCGTCGTCGTTATACGCCGGAGTATCGTCGTGATGTTACGTGCCTGGTATTGGATACGGGGTCTACGATCGCGCCTGCGGCCCGGGATTTAGGGCTGGGTGAATCGGTGGTGGGCCGGTGGGTCAAACTCGAACGTGAGAGGCGCCAGGCCGCCGAACAGGAGCGCCCTGATCCACACGAGATGGAAGCTGAGATCACTGCATTGCGGCGGCGGGTGCGCCAGCTGGAGAAGGAGAACGAGTTTTGGGAAAAGCCAGCGCATTCTTCCCCTTTCGGCACCAAAACACCAGCGGTTTGAACTGATGGATGCGCAGAAGGCTCCCTCCTCAATCACCTTGATGGCCAAGGTTTTAGGGGTCACGCGCGCAAGCTATTACGCGTGGAAAACCAAGCGTCCCACAGGGGTGAGCGCGCGCGCTGGTGCGCAGGCGCTTGGATGAGTCTGTGGCCTGGGAACACGAGGTGTCGGGCGGCGCGTATGGGTCTCTCGTAACGAGTACGCTCTGGTGCGCAGTGGTGTGGATGTGGGTGTGCGGGCGGTCGCCGCGTCGATGCGCCGCCAAGGCCCCACAGGCCTAAACACGCACCAGCGCCCGGCAAGGCACGGTGGACGGGGTCCAGTGGCCCATGAAGATCACTGCGCCCGCCAGTGGGATCAATGTGCCCTGGACCGGGTGTGGATCACGGATTCCACCTACCTGCGGTGCGCGCAAGGCTGGTTCTACCTGTGCGCCGTGCGCGATGCGCACTCGCGTCG
This sequence comes from Actinomyces sp. HPA0247, assembly GCA_000411415.1. Lineage (GTDB taxonomy): Bacteria > Actinomycetota > Actinomycetes > Actinomycetales > Actinomycetaceae > Pauljensenia. The sequence goes on from KE150451.1 coordinate 235,647, forward strand.
AGTCCTGAGATACGCCATGGGCGAGCAGCACAACACGCGCTCTGGTCATCACCGCACTCTATATGGCCGCCGCCACCCGTGGCACCTTCCCCGCTGGGGTCGTGCCCCATGCTGATCGGGGAACACAGTTCACCTCCCAGAAGCTGGCCGACCACATGCGCGCCGTCCAAGGAACCGTGTCGATGGGGCGGGCCGGAGTGTGCTGGGACAACGCCATGGCCCAATCCTATTGGGCCACCCTCAAAACCGAGTACTACGACCAGCGTGCCTTCACCACCCGCAACCAGGTCTACACCGGTGTCGCCACCTGGATCGAATACTTCTACAACCCCCGCCGCATCCACACCAGCCTCGGCGGCAGATCCCCCATCGAATACGAACGACACCAAGCGGCCTGGACAACAGCCGCATAAACAAACCGTCAACAACTTGCGCACAGGCCCAGTCTCCAGTGCCAAAGACACCGCGCAAGGTGCGGCACGGACTTCGACACAGTGTTCACACGCCAGCCCTGGAACAAACCTATCAACTACGAACTCCTTGACACCTTCATTCAGCATCAGATAGCGGACAAGCAAGACGCCACGTCGTCTGGCGCCCACAGTCACGCACACCCCACTATGAACCGACACACAAGACTCTAACAACTTGTACAATTAGTACATGTCTACCGCTACGCTTTCCGAGTTTCGCCAGAACCAGGCCCAGTACATCGCCGCCGCCCAAGTCGAACCCGTCGAGCTGCGCTCGCGCGGCGCACAGACCCGCGCAGTCCTGGTCTCTCCCGCTTTCTACGAAGAGGCAATCGCTGCCCTCGAAGCACGGCGGGAAGCCCGCGAGCGCGAGGAATACGAGACATGGCTCCGTGAGAATGCTCTACCCGCCCTCGAACACTACCTTGAGCACCCGGAAACTGCGCACACTCTCGATGAGCTGACTGCTGCATGGGGACTGAAGTAGTGGCACCCCAACGACGCCTTGCTATCGGCGATACTGCATACCGCGACCTCGTCAACTTTCGCGGCGAGCTTCTGACCCTCACGGGCTCAGAACAGACAACCGATGCTTACCTCTCTGCCCTACGCGGTTTTCTGTCCCGTCTCACTGAGTTTCCTCATCGCGGTGAAGCGCGTCCCGATCTTCACCCGTCAATCCGGGTGATAGGTTTTCGCCAGCGGCTTCGCATCGTTTTCGCTGTGATGGAGGATCAGGTTGTCATACTCGCCGTGCAGTCTGCGAGGCAAGGAAGAGTTGCCTTACCTGAATCTGTCTATCAGTTCCTTGAGGTCCTTGACGGCGACGTCAGGTAGCACAAACAGCATCCTCAGTTTGGGGGTTTTACTCCCCCACCCTTGGGGCGCGTAGGATAGGGGAAGCAGTAGCAGCGCAGCTGGCCAACAAACCGCAGCGCACACCGCCCAGCGACCAGGGAGCACACATGACCGACAAGGAAACCCCGGCCTCGTCGAACGACGACAAGACGGCGCAGACGCAGGCGCAGACGACCACCGAAGCCCTCGAGTGGCACGCCCCCGTCCTGGTGCGCATCGACGAGCACACGACGATCCCCCACCTGCTCAAAGAGCGCGTGCAGCGCGGCGCGACCCGCCCGCTCATCCTACGCAAGATCGGCATCGGTGACACGTGGCGCTCGATCACGGCGCGCGAGTTCTACGACGAGGTCCACGCCGTGGCCGCCGGCCTCATCGCGCGGGGCCTCGAGCCCGGAGACCGCGTCGCGATCATGAGCCGCACCCGCTACGAATGGACGCTCCTCGACTTCGCGTGCTGGGCGGCCGGCCTCGTCCCCGTGCCCATCTACGAGACCAGCTCCATCGACCAGGTCGCCCACGTCCTCGTCGACGCGGACGTCACCCTCATCATCACCGAGACCGTGTCCATGGCGGAGATCGTGCGCGCGGCAGCCGAGAGAGAAAACCGGGACAACACGCACGTCTTCTCCCTGGACTCCGAGGCCATCGAGACCCTCATCGCGGACGGCGCGGCCACCCCGCGCGAGCGAGTCCTCGCCCGCTCGGAAGCCCTCACGAAGGACGACATCGCAACCATCGTCTACACGTCGGGCACGATGGGCACACCCAAGGGCACGGTCCTGAGCCACGAGAACTTCACGAATCTGTGCCTCAACGCCCACGCGTGGATGCCGGAAATCGCTGCGGGCAAGAACTCGCGTCTGCTCCTTTTCCTGCCCCTGGCCCACGTGTTCGCGCGTTTCCTGCAGGTCTTCCAGATCAGCGGCAACGGCGTCCTCGGCCACGCCTCCAACATCAAGAACCTGCTGGGCGACCTGGCGTCGTTCCGTCCGAGCTACCTCCTGGTGGTCCCGCGCGTCCTGGAGAAGATCTACAACTCGGCGGATACGAAGGCGAGTGGTCCCAAGCGCAAGATCTTCCGCTGGGCGGCCAAGGTCGCGATCGCATACTCCCAGGCCCTGGACACGGAAGAGGGCCCGTCGGCGTCGCTGAAGGCCCAGCACGCACTGGCGGACAAGCTCGTCTACCAGCAGATCATCCGCCTGGTGGGCGGCAACGCGGACTACATCGTGTCGGGCGGCGCTCCCCTGGCCACCTGGCTCGCGCACTTCTATCGCGGCGTCGGCATCCCCGTCCTGGAGGGCTACGGCCTGACCGAAACCGTCGGCCCGGTGTCCGTGAACACGCCACGCCTGTCCAAGATCGGCACCGTGGGACCGGCTCTGCCACCCATGTCCTTCAAGATCAGCGACGAGGGCGAGATCCTCCTCAAGGGCTCGAGCGTCTTCCAGCGCTACCACAACGACCCCGAGGCCACGGCCGCCTGCTTCACCGAGGACGGCTGGTTCCGCACGGGCGACCTGGGGTCCCTGGACCGCGACGGCTACGTGTCCATCACGGGCCGAGCGAAGGAGATCATCGTGACGGCAGGCGGCAAGAACGTCGCACCGGCCAGCCTCGAAAATCCGATGCGCTCCCACCCGCTCATCTCCCAGGTCCTCGTCGTGGGCGACCAGAGGCCGTTTGTCGCTGCGCTCATCACGCTGGACGCAGAGATGCTGCCCGATTGGCTCGCCGCGCACTCGCTGCCCCCGATGAGCGTCGCCGAGGCGGCCACGAACGTCGAGGTCCTAGCGTCCCTGGAGAAAGCGGTGGCCTCGGCGAACGAGCACGTCTCGCGCGCCGAGTCGATCCGCAAGATCAAGGTCCTCACGACCGACTTCACGGAGGCGAACGGCCTGCTCACGCCCTCGCTGAAGGTCAAGCGCGCCGAGGCCACGCGCCGCCTTGCGCCCATCATCGACGAGATCTACGGCGGCCCCGTGCAAAGCTGATGCGCGCACGACCGACGCTCACATGAACGAGGCCGTGGCCGGCTCGCGCTCCCCCGCTCAGTGTCGGGGTTGGCGAGCCGGCCACGGCTTTTGTGAGTGGGCCACCTACTGCGAGGCGAGCGCCGCTGTGGGCGGCGTGCGGGCCGCTCGGATCGCGGGGTAGAGACCGGCGACGGCACCGATGAGGAGAGTCGCGCCGAGGCCTGCGGCAATCACCCACCAGTGCAGGGTGGGCGGCCAGCCGTACGCGTAGCACATGCCCCAGGTGACGCCCGCGCCGATCAGGCATCCGGCGAGTCCTCCGAGGAAGGACAGGAGCAGGGCCTCAGCCAGGAACTGCACGGTGATGTGTCCCCGCTTGGCGCCCAGAGACCGGCGCAGGCCGATCTCCTTGCGGCGTTCCAGGACGGAGATGATCATCGTGTTGGCCACGCCGATGCCGCCCACCAGCAGGGCGATCGAGCCGACACCCGCGAGCAGCGTCGTGAGGGTCTGGTCAGCCGCGTTCTGGGCGGCCAGCGCGTCGGAGGGGCGCGAGACCTTCAGGCCGGTGGCCCCCTGCGGGGCCAGCGTGGGTCCAAGGAGCTCGCGCACGGTCTCCACCTGGTCCTCGCTGGAGCGCTCGTAGATCGTCGTGGGAGTCTTGCCCGCGTCGAAGTACGTGCCCGCGGCGGAAACACCGATGAGGGCGGCGTTATCGAGTTCCTCGGCCAGGGGTGCTGGATCCATGATGCCCAGGACGGTGAAGGACATGCCGCCCAGCCACACCTGGGTGCCTGGCTCGACGACGCCGATCAGCTGCGCGGCCTTCGAGCCCAGGACGACACCCGGGTACTTCGCGGTGGCGTCGTTGAGCCACGCGCCCTTCTTCATGGTCCCGGAGACGACCTTCAGGAGGTTCGTGTCGGCCGCCATCGTGATGATGCCGCCGGTCGCGTTCGGGTCGGACAGGCGCGAGCGGTACACGGAGATGCCGCTCAGCGTCGACGTCGAGGCCGCGTCGGTGACGCCCGGGATCATGCGGGTGCGGCCCACGGAGTCCTCGGGCAGGATGAGGTCCACGCCCGACAGGTCGGCGCCGCTGCGCGCGGTCAGCATGTTGGTGCCGAGCGCCCGCAGCTGTTCTTGCAGGCGGGCCTGCGAGGAGGCGGAGACGCCGACGACGCCGACCATGGCCGCGATGCCGATCGCGATGCCGAGCGCTGAGAGGATGGCTCTCATAGGGCGGGCGCGCAGGCCCGTCAGGCCCAGGCGCGCGACGTCTGAGAGGCGCAGCGCGGAGCGGCCGGCGCCCGAGTTCTTCTTACTCGCCATGGCCACCTCCCGGGTGCGCAGAATCGGAGACGATCTCGCCATCGCGGATGGCGATCTGCCTGGGCAGCGAAGCCGCCAGGTCGTTGTCGTGAGTGATCACAATGATGGTGGTGCCGGCCTCGTTGAGTTCGCGCAGGAGCGCCACGATGGACGCGCCCGAACGCGAGTCGAGGTTGCCGGTGGGCTCGTCGGCGAGCAGCAGGGCCGGGTGCCCGATGATGGCACGGGCGATGGCGACGCGCTGGCGTTCGCCGCCCGACATCTGGTGGGGCTTGTGGTCCATGCGGTGCCCGAGGCCCACGCGGGTCAGGGCCTCACGCGCGGCCTCGCGGCGCTTGGCGCGGGGCACACCCCGGTAGAGCAGGCCGTCCGCGACGTTGTCGAGGGCGGAGACGCCGGCGGTGAGGTGGAACTGCTGGAACACGAAGCCGATCAGCGAGGAGCGCACACCCGACAGCTCGGCGTCTCTCAGGGAGGACACGTCGGTGCCGTTGATGAACACGCTGCCCGAGGTCGGCCGGTCGAGCGTTCCGATGAGGTTGAGCAGGGTCGATTTTCCGGAGCCGGACGGCCCGACAATGGCGACGAATTCGCCCTCGTCGACGGCCAGGGACACTCCGTTGCAGGCGTGCACGGGCGGGCTGCCGAAGGACCGGTGCACGTCGGTCAGTTGCAGGATGTGGCTCATCGGTTGGGCACCACCACGCGCTGGCCTTCGGCGATGTCGTCGCCGCTCACTTCGACGCGGTCTCCCGCGAACAGGCCGACGGTGACGGGAACCCTGCGAATCTCGCCCTTCTCATCCACGACCTCGACGCCGAATTGGTCGGAGCTGAGGGCCACGAGCGCGCCGAGGGGCACGGACAGCACGCCGGTGCGCGTCTGGGAGGTCAGGCCCAGGGACACCGAGGCCTCCTGCAGTCCGTCGAGGGCGGACGTATCGTCGGGGGTGACGGTGATCGGAATGATCCGTTCCTTGGTCGTCTCCTTGGATCCTTCCTCGCTGGCCTTCTCACGCGGCGGCTCGACGGAGGTGATCGTTCCGGTCGTCGTCACGGCGGATCCGGGCAGACGCACGGTCACGGAGTTCCCGACGACGCCGAGGGCCTGGTCGGAAAGCTTCAGGTTCGCGGAGATGACCTGCCGCGAGGACGAGGCCGTGAAAAGCTCCGTCTCCATCGTCGCGTTGTCACCGACGCGGGCCTTGAGCGCGCCGATGCGCAGGTCCTCGGGTGCGAAGAGGACGGTGCCCAGGGGCAGGGAGCCGCTCTGAGTGAGCGTCAGGGCCTTCTGCCACTTCTTGATGGCCGCGATCGTGTTCCAGTCGAAGTGGGCGTTGGGCGTGGCCTCGAAGTAGCCGAGCTCGGAGAGCGCCGTCTCCAGCTGGGTGACGTCCTCGCCGTCGCTCATGCCCTCCTCGAACGCGCGCCAGGCCGGGGTGGAGCCGTGGAGCAGGTACGTGTTGTTGCCAGCAACCGTGTACACGTGCGATCCCTGGGTGAGGGTCGTGCCGGGCGTGGGCAGGGCGGTAACAACGCCCTCGAAGGCGCTCTTGAGGGTGTAGGAGTCGGCGTAGTGGAGCGTTCCCTGGACGGTGGTCTCCCCTACCAGGTCGCCCTTCGTGACGGTCGCAGTTACTCCATCAAAGGATTGGGGAGCTTCGGCGTCCGCGTTGGCGCCCGAGCATGCAGATAATGTCAGCGCGCCGATCGCGAGGATTGCGAGCGTGGCCGCGGGGCGTGGGGTTCGCGGACGCGTCACTTGGCGGCCCCTGACTGCTGGAAGCACTTGTTGAGCACGTCCTCGGGGATGTCCTTGACGCTGATGCCTTCGCCGGCCTGCGGGTCCTTGACGTCGTATCCGGCCTCGCGCAGGCACTGCGCTGCCTTGACCATGGCCTCACGCGCGGCGGGGTCGTTCGCGACATTGTCCTCGCCGGTCATGCCGGAAACCTTCACCATGCACTCGTTGAGAGCAGAGTCGAAGGCGGGGTCATGGTCATTGAGCTGGTCGGGCGTCAGGCCCGTGTCGGGCACATCAAAGCCCTTCTCGCGCATGCACTGAGCGAACACCAGGTTGGGGTCGTTGCTGGCGGCGTTGGTGGCCGCCGCGCTCGGGCTCTTCGAGCTGGAAGGGGACGAGGCGGACGATCCGGTTGACCCGCAGGCGCTGAGGGCCGCCGCCAGGGTGATGGCGATGACGGCAAGGGCGCGCGTCTGTGCGCGATTCTTCATCGAAAACTCCTTGAGGAATGCTTATCGGCAATGGTTCTCACTACCTGACTAGATTACATCCCACAAGACTGAAAGCTACCTGAAAACTATCCGGGAGCACGCGCAGAGTTTCGTCAGACAACCCTGAGAGCGCAAAAAGAGGCAGGGGACGCTCGCACATCCCCCGCCTCTGACCCGACACTCCTCCTCATCGGGCGCTTATTCGGTTAGTCTTCGCCAGCCTCGGAGCGAGCAAGGTTTTGCTCCAGGAGGGACACAATCTCTCCGTGCTTGACCTCGGTCAGGGTAACCTTCCGCGCAAAGACGATGAACGCCAGGACGATGACCGCAAGAGGAGCGTAGAAAGCAGCCGTCTTGAAGGTCTCAATGTTCCCGGTCGTCAGCAGGGCGGGGTCAACATCATTGGTCATGGCTGCCGCGATGGCGACGAAGCCGACGATGGAGTTCGACAGGGCGCCGGCGATCTTGTCGAGCATGGGACGCACCGAGAGGGTGACGGCCTCGTTACGCTTGCCAGTCTTCCACTGCCCGTACTCAACAGAGTCGGTGATCGTGAGGATCGCCGTCATCTGAATACACGTGGCAGGAAGGTAGAACAGGACCAGGGCGACAAAGACGACAATGAGGTTCGACGAGAAGAGAATGAACAGGACATATGCACTCGCCATGAGCACCATGCCACCAAGGTAGAGGTAGCGGCGGGGCAGGCGGCGGTTGATCGCCGGGTACAGGGGGGTCACCGCCAGGCCGATGACGAAGGCGATGATGCCGACCACCGAGTAGATATCGGGCTTCTGGAGCACGAATTTGAAGAGGTAGATCATGAAGCCCGTCGTTGCAACGTTCGCGATCGAGTAGAGGACGTACGAGAGGGAAGTCCACAGCAACTGATCATTGCGCGCGATCGCCTGGAATGCCTGCAGCGGGTTGGACTTATCGGAGGGATCGCGTAGGACGCTCTCCTCCTCACGAGTACCAAAGGCGACCGCGAGACAGGTGACGATACCAAGGATAGCGATGACGGCACCGAAGCCCGTCCAGCCTTCCTGGCTCTCAGAACCAGCTCCCGCAAGTGCACTGAAGAACCCAACCACGGGAACAACGATTGCGGTGACGCCATTGTAGCCGATGGAGCCCGTGAATGTTCCGAGAGCGGTGTACACACTGCGCTCCTGCGAGGAGGAGGACAGCGCAGGAATCATGCCCCAGTAGGAGATGTCACGCAGGGAGTACAGGACGTCAAGGACCACGAAGACGATCACAAAAACGACAATGAACACTCCTTTGTTGACATTGACAAGGCCGAACAGTCCGGTGAAGATCGCAAAAAGAAGGATGGATGATCCAACGCCACCAATGACTTGCCAGGGCTTGAATCGCCCGAAGCGCGAGGTTGTGTTGTCCACCAAGTTTCCAAGCAGTGGATCAATGAAGATCTCGACGATCCGAATAATGAAGACGAGGGCAGTGATGATCGCAATCATCGCCTTGGCCTCGGAGTCCTCATAGTCGCGGAACAGGGTCTGCGCCGCATAGTAGGTGACAAAGAATGTTGAGAGCGCGTTGTAATACGCAGCCTGCCCCAGATTACCGATCGCGTAGCAGATTCGCGACACCCAGCTCTTGCGCACGTTTTCTTCGTGTGCCATGGTCCCTCTCCTTCGAAGCAACTCTTGCTCGGACACGACAAGGTTAACGCATTTACCTGAGAATACCAATACTATCTAGGTCACATAAACATATCCATGTAACTGTATTGCGTCGATGCGATCAACAGGATACTCTGACCTCAGAGCACGATCGCTCCACCGCAACGTCGCACATTCGGAAGGTCACCATGTTCCATACGCCCATCTCTTCCCCCACATCGGCATGGCTCAGCGATCCGCAGACCTTTGCTGTCAATCGACTTCCCGCGCACAGCGCACACCGCACGAACGCCCCAACGCAGAGTCTTGACGGAACCTGGGAAGTCGCACTTACGTCAAGTTCGCGCGTGGCTCTTGATTCCCCCACCACCGCATTCGACCAGGAAGCAGTACACAGCCTTCCCATTCCCTCAACCCTCGAAGCTGAGGGGCTATGGCCTCCGGCGTACGTCAACATTCAGATGCCGTGGGACGGCCACGAGAACCCTCAGGCTCCCAAGCCACCAGAGGAGTGCCGAGTTGCACTCTACCGGCGCACCTTCACCCTGCATGATTCCCTCCAGGAGTCTTTGAGCAAGCAAGGACACGCACGCCTACGCTTCGAGGGTTTTGCGACGGCTCTCTACATCTGGGTGGACGGCATCTTCGTCGGCTACTGCGAGGACGGGTACACGGCGAGCGAGTTTGATATCACGTCAGCACTGACGCACTCCCAGGACCACGAGATTATCGTCGCCTGCTACGAGCATTCGAGCGCCTCATGGCTGGAAGGACAGGACTCCTGGCGTTTCCATGGCCTCTTCCGCTCCGTTTCACTGGTAGCTCTGCCTGCCTGCCACGTCGCCCACCTGGCAGCCAACGCTGACTACGACGCGGACTCTGGCATGGGAATATTCAATGTCACGGTCGACCTCAAGGGAACCAAGGCCGACAGTACCGCAAGCGCCCAGCTCACCGATTCGAGCGGGACTGTTGTATGGAGTGAACACGTGCCCGCGAACGCTCCCAGTATCACGCTTCGGGGTGAAGTAGACGGCGCACACCCGTGGACGGCGGAGGATCCGGCCCTGTATACGCTGAGCCTCACGATTCATGACGCCGATGGAAACGATTGCGAGACCGTGACTCAGCGCGTGGGCTTCCGCCGCTTCGAAATCCTCAACTCTGTCTTCATGCTCAACGGCCAGCGCCTCATTTTCCGCGGTGTCAACCGCCACGAGTTCAATCCTTGCACGGGCCGAACGATGTCGATGGAGGACATGGTGACGGACGTACGCCTGTGCAAGCAGCTCAACATCAATGCAATCCGCACAAGCCATTACCCCAATGACACCCGTTTCCTAGACCTGTGCGATGAGTACGGCCTGTACGTCATTGATGAGACGAACCTGGAGACACACGGATCATGGTGCACGCCGGGCGACATCCCCACCCCAGCCACGGCGATCCCGGGATCAAAGATGGAGTGGGAGAGCGCCTGCGTGGATCGCGCCGAGTCGATGGTGCGCCAAGATCTCAATCACGCCTCCGTGTTGATGTGGTCGCTAGGTAACGAGTCTTTTGGCGGCGAGGTTTTCCGCTCTATGTACCGGCACTGTCATGAGCTGGACAATTCCCGCCCTGTCCATTACGAGGGTGTCACGTGGGATCGAGAGTTCGACGATGCCTCCGATATTGAGTCACGCATGTACGCGCTGCCTGACGCAATCGAGGAGTACCTGCGTGATAACCCGGCGAAGCCCTATCTGTCGTGCGAGTACATGCATGCGATGGGCAACTCTGTTGGCGGCCTCAGCCACTACACGGACCTGGAGCGATACCCCGCGTATGGTGGCGGCTTCATCTGGGACCTGATCGACCAGGCCCTCTACCATGAGCCAACCGCTGGCTCGGGTGGCGAGTTCCTGGCATACGGCGGCGATTTCGAGGATCGCCCCTGCGACTGGGAGTTCTCCTGTGATGGCATCCTCTTCGCCGACCGCACACCCAAGCCCTCAGCCATGGCGGTCAAACAGCTCTACTCCCCCATCACTCTCACGCCAAGCATCGACGGAATCCTGATCGATGCCACTGTCCTCCCGGCGCCCCTTGCCAACCTGTGTGTGCGTGCCCGGGTCCTTGCTGACGGCGCGGTTGTCTGGGAGAAAGAGGTCGCGGCAACAGGCATCTCCCGTGGGCGCAGCGCCGTCAGTGTGGGATGGCCGTCTGAACTGCTAGCCAACACAACACAAGAGATCGTGTTGGAAGCAGCACTTGTCATCTCCTCCGACACCGCGTGGTGCGAGGCTGGGCACATTGTCTCCGTGGGCCAGACAGTGTTCTCCTACCACGAGCAGGCCGACACGACACCCAGTGGCCACGCCACATTCACCGTGGGCCGTTGGAACATTGGTATGCGTGAGGGCGAGAACGAAGCTTTGCTGTCGCGTACCGCGGGTGGCATCGTCCAGTGGCGTCGCGGCAACAAGGCCATGGTCCTCTTCCCTCCCAAGCTGACAACCTTCCGACCGCTAACGGACAATGATCGAGGCTGTGGGCACGGTTTCGACCGCGCGTGCTGGACGACGGCTGGAGCCTACGCACGATGCGTGAACACCACCGTCGAAGAGACCGGCGAGGGTGTCGTCGTTACCTACGACTACCGTCTTGCGGGCATTGCAGATGTCACCGTGCCTGTGCGCTACGAGCTGCGTGCCGACGGCACGATTCGTCTCACGGCAACCTACCCGGGTGCGCATGATCTCCCAACGATGCCATGCTTCGGGCTTGAGTGGGCGCTCCCCTCGTCGATTGACCGCCTGAGTTTCTATGGCCTCGGCCCCGTCGAGGCCTACGCGGACCGCCTGGCCGGAGCAACCCTGGGCGTGTGGTCCCAGAGCGCAGCCGAAGGGTTGGCCCCCTACGCGGTACCGCAGGAGTGCGGCTTCCACCCCGGCATCCGCTGGTGCGAGGTAACGGACGATTACGGACACGGCCTGCGTGTTCAGGCACACGGCGATCTCGGGGTCTCGCTGCTGCCCTACTCCTCCGCGCACATCGAAAACGCTCGACACTGGTGGGAGCTACCGGACCCCTCCCAGCGGCCCGCGACCTACCTACGTCTGCTCACTGCACAGATGGGTGTCGGCGGTGACGATTCGTGGGGTTCGCCGGTGCATGACGAGTACCAGATTGATGCGACCGAGAAGCAGGTCCTGGACGTGACGTTGTCTCTCATGTGAGAGACATTCAGCGGCGGCGGGTATGAGGTAACTCCCCCGCCGCCGTTATGCGTTCACGCCCGATCACTGTGCGGTGGTGCCGTGCACGGGAATAAAGCTCTGTCGCACAACAAGGCGGGTGGACAGTAGAACGTGATGCTTATGCATGAAACGGCCCACGATCGCGTCCGAGAGGAGCAAGAGCGCGGTCTCGGCCAACTCGGAGCGCTCGATCGCATAGGAGCTGAGCGTGGGAGCCGTGTACTCGCAGACCTGAAGATTGTCGATGGAGACGACGGCAATCTGATCGGGTACACGGAGCCCACGGGCAGCGAGCACCTGAACGACGCCAACTGCCAGCGGATCAGCCGCGACAAGGACAGCGTCGGGCAGATCATCCGTGCACGCATCAAGTAGTGCTTCGGCCTGACTACGTCCATTCTCCACAGTGAAGGGACCGGAGGCGCAGACGTAGCCATCAGTGGGCATGTCGAGGAGGTGCGCCCACTCGTTGAAGGCGACGGTACGCGGGTCTTGCGCGAAGACATGAGAGCCCATCATGTGCCCGTCGCCGCCGATAAAGGCGATACGCTGACGCCCCTGCTCACGCAGCGTGTAGATCGCGTCAATGACCGTTTGCTGCAGGTCGGGGCGCACAGAGTGAAAGAGCGCCGGCGCGGGGTTGATGTCGATAAACACGCCGTGCGAGAACGCCTCATACAAACGGTCGAGGTCGTCTTGCGCGATCGGCGCAGGACCGATGGACACAAAGCCAGAGAACTCGTCCGCAGCATCGATGAGCGCGTCCACGGTCGGGAAGAACGCCAGGCTCATCATGTTCTCCACCGCACGCTCTCGCAGTGACTCACGCAGGTCGGAAAAATAGGAATCCTGGGGTCCATTCGAGGGGTCGAAGTTCTCTAGCACCGCGATGGTCTGAGGGACGCCGGCGCGCGATGTGCGCAGCGCGTAGCCGAGCTCGTTGGCTACTTGGATGACACGGTGGCGGGTCGATTCCTTTGCGGTGAAACTGGGGTCTCCCGAGAGGACGCGAGACACCGTCGCCTTCGAGTAACCCGTCGCCTTGGCAATATCACCGAGGTTAACCATCGATCCCCCTCCCAAAACTCCCTGTGTTCAGCTCATACAGTCTAGCTGACTCACTGATCGCTCAGCGGGATCAACACCGCATCGGTCGGGCGTACAACTGCCGAGGCCGGGGCTTGGCACTCCCCCAGCGCGCAGTCTAGAGGCAGGCGCCCTCGTCGTACTCAGCCTTGATGTCCTCGTGGTGGCGGATGACCTCGCGGACCATGAATCCGAGGAACTTCTCAGCGAAATCGGGGTCGAGGCCGGAGGAAGCCGCAAGGGTGCGCAGGCGTTCGACTTGGCGGGCCTCGCGAGCCGGGTCGGCGGGAGGCAGGTCCAGGCGGGCCTTGATGTGCCCGACGCGCTGGGTGCAGCGGAAACGCTCAGCAAGAATGTGCACGAGGGCAGCGTCGATGTTGTCGATCGTGGCGCGCGCCTCCGCCAGTTCGGCGGGAATACCGCTGACTCCCCGGTCCGCCGAAGCGGCCACCACGGCCTCGTCACGCTGTGCCATTGTTCCTCCCCTAAGGTCTCAACTGACCTCAGTCTAGCGGGCGGGCTCAGGCGCTGCGCTTGCCTTCCGAGGAGCGTTCCGGGTAGAGCTCGGCGGGCCCCACGCCCTCGACCAGGTCGCGGGTGACGACCACGCGGGCGACGTCGTCGCGGCTGGGCAGGTCGAACATGAGGTCCGACAAGGTCTGTTCCATGATCGAGGACAGGCCACGGGCACCCGTCTTCCGCTCGTTGGCGCGCGCAGCGATGGCCAGGAGCGCCTCGTGCGTGAACTCCAGGTCCATGTTGTCCAGCTCGAAGAGGTGCTGGTACTGGCGCACGAGAGAATTCGACGGCTCGGTGAGGACGCGAACGAGGTCCTCCTCCGTCAGTTCCTTCGTGGAGGTCAGGATGGGCAGACGGCCGATGAACTCGGGGATCATGCCGAACTTGTGCAGGTCCTCGGCGGACACGGCCTCGTAAAGGTCACCCATCTCCGAGGCGCTCTTCAGCTCCGAACCGAAGCCCGTCGAACGGCGACCCAGGCGAGCCTTCACGATGTCCTCAATGCCCGCAAAGGCGCCCGCGGCGATGAAGAGAATGCCGGAGGTGTCGATCTCCAGGAACTGCTGGTGAGGGTGCTTGCGCCCACCCGTGGGAGGCACGGACGCGACCGTGCCCTCAATGATCTTCAGGAGGGCCTGCTGCACGCCCTCGCCCGACACGTCGCGGGTGATGGAAGCGTTCTCGGCCTTGCGGCCGATCTTGTCGATCTCGTCGACGTAGATGATGCCCTTCTCGGCCTTCTTAATATCGCCGTCGGCCTCCTGAATGAGGCGCAGGAGGATGTTCTCGACGTCCTCACCCACGTAACCGGCCTCGGTCAGCGCGGTCGCATCCACGATGGCGAAAGGCACGTCAAGGAGGCGGGCCAGGCAGCGCGCGAGGTGAGTCTTACCGGTACCCGTGGGGCCCAGCAGCAGGATGTTGGACTTGGTGCCCAGCATGTCCTCGTTATTGCCAGCCTCGCGCGAGCGCACGCGCTTGTAGTGGTTGTACACGGCGACCGACAGCGCACGCTTCGCGCGGTCCTGTCCAATCACCCACGTGTTCAAGAATTCGTTGATTTCACGCGGCTTAGGAAGCGGCGTCGTCGAAGACGACTGCTGCTGAGCTCCCAGTTCCTCTTCGATGATCTCGTTGCACAGCTCAATGCACTCGTCGCAGATATACGCGCCGGAGCCGCCGATGAGCTTACGCACCTGCTTCTGGCTCTTCCCACAGAAGGAGCACTTGAGCAGTTCCGCGCCATCAGTCAGACGAGCCACGAGACCTCCAAGGTATTGAACGTTTTTCCGTTCGGTCGGATGTGCTTTCGCACTTACTAGCAAATAACGTAGTGCACGCGCTCCAGTTTTCCGCGTAGCCACGCCTATTGTTATGAAAAGTTCACCTCTAGCCGACAATTGTCAGCGTGGCAGAGGCCTGACCAGGCAGATAGCAAGGAGGCCGTGGCACCTACCACACGCTCATGCGCGGGGATGCCACGGCCTCGTCAGTGACGAAAAGGCGTCAGAGAGCCTTGCGGGACTCCAGCACCTGGTCGATCAGGCCGTACTCGGCGGCCTGCGGGGCGGTGAGGATCTTGTCGCGCTCAATGTCGCGGCGCACCTGCTCCACCGGCTTGCCCGAGTGCTTCGAGATCGTGTCCTCGAGCCATACGCGCATGCGGTCGATCTCGTCGGCGACGATCTGAATGTCCGAGGCCTGCCCCTGCATGCCCTCCATCGCCGGCTGGTGGATGAGAACGCGGGCGTTGGGCAGCGCCAGGCGCTTGCCGGGCGAACCGGCGGCCAGCAGCACGGCGGCGGCCGAAGCGGCCTGCCCCAGGCACACCGTCTGAATCTGCGGCTTGATGTACTGCATCGTGTCGTAGATAGCGGTCAGTGCCGTGAAAGAGCCGCCGGGCGAGTTAATGTACATGGTGATCAGCGAATCAGGATCCTGGGATTCCAGGACCAGCAGCTGCGCCATCACGTCATCAGCACTGGCGTCATCCACCTGCACGCCCAGGAACACGATGCGGTCCTCGAACAGCTTCGTGTAGGGGTTCTGGCGACGGAAACCGTAGGCCGTGCGCTCTTCAAAGTCCGGCAGGACGTAGCGAGCCTGCGGCATCTGGCGGGCGATCGCCTCGAAGTAGGGCTGGGTGCTCATCAGTTCTCTCCTCGCGTTCCGATCTCCTGCGGGCTGTCGATCACGCGGTCAACGAAGCCGTACTCGAGGGCTTCCTGCGCCGTGAACCAGTGGTCGCGGTCGCCGTCGGCCTCCACCTGCTCGACGGTCTTACCCGTGCGAGACGCGGTGATCGCCGCGAGTTCCTTCTTCATGCCCAGGATCAGGTCCGCGTTAATGCGGATCTCCGTCGCCGAGCCGCCCGCGCCGCCCAGGGGCTGGTGCAGCAGCACGCGGGTGTGGGGCGTGATGTAACGCTTGCCGGGGGCGCCCGCGGTGAGCAGGAACTGGCCCATCGACGCGGCCAGACCCATGCCGACCGTGACGACGTCCGGCTTGATGTACTGCATCGTGTCGTAGATGGCCATGCCGGCCGTCACCGAACCACCGGGAGAGTTGATGTACAGGTAGATGTCGCGATCCGGATCCTCAGCGGCCAGCAGCAGCAGCTGCGCGCAGATCGCGTTGGCGTTCTCGTCGCGGACTTCGCCGCCCAGCCAAATGATGCGCTCCTTGAGCAGGCGCTGGTAGACCGCGTCCCCCAGTCCCAGCTGCGAGCCATCGCCGGCAGCCCCGGTATTGTGCACGCTCACGCGTACCTCCTCGTCTGTTCGCGGGCCCAGGCGGCCCCATTGATGTCAACCGTACCCGCTGCGTGCCCGCTCGTGCGCGCGCCGGGCCGTCGTTTCGCTGTCGGCACATGCATCCGACACACCCACTCGGTGTATATACGCAACACATGCACTGAGGGGGTGAGGCTCTCGCCCCACCCCCTCAGGTGAGAGTTAGTCACTCGTCAGCGGGTCAGCCCGCCGCAGTTCACTCCTGCTCGTCGGCAACCTCGGTGATGATCTCCGCGCCCTCTTCGGTGGCGGGATCGGTGCCGAAGAACTTGCTCAGGTCCACGTCGGCACCGTTGGTGTCCTTGACGGTGACGACCTTCAGGGCCTCGATGAGGGCCTTGGAGCGACCCAGGTCGGCCACGACGTTGGCCATCTGCTGGGAGGAGGAGAACAGCTGGTTGATGTCGATGCCGAAGTTCTGCGACATCTGGATCGCGTAGTCGATCAGCTCCTGCTGAGAGACCTGCACGTCGAACTTCTTTGCCAGGGCCTCGGAGAGCAGCTCGGTGCGCATTTCCTTCTCGACGGCCTCGCGGGCTTCCTTCTTGGCCTTGGGCTTGGCGTCCTCGCCGACGCGGTGCTCGACCTGGTGGTCGACCGCGGACTCGGGCAGGACGATCTCGACCTTGTCCAGGAGGAGGTCGATGAGGGCGTCGCGCGCGGCGAGGGCCTGCTGGGATTCCTTGGACTGGGCGGCCTGCTTCTTCAGGTCTTCCTTGAGCTCGTCGATGGTGTCGAACTCGGAGACCATCTGAGCGAAGTCGTCGTCAGCCTTGGGCAGCTCGCGGGTCTTCATAGCCTTGATGGTGATGGTCACCTCGGCCTCTTCGCCCTCGTGCTCGCCACCCTTCAGCTTGGAGGTGAAGGTGACCTCTTCGCCGGCCTTGGTGCCGCGCAGGGCGGTGTCCTGGCCGTCGAGCATGGAGCCGGAGCCGATCTCGTAGGAGACGTCGGAGGCGGAGTCAACCTGCTTACCGTCGATGGTGGCAACCAGGTCGATGGTCGCGAAGTCGCCGGTCTTGGCCTTGCGGTTGATGGTCTTGAGGGTGGCGAAGCGGCCACGCAGGTCCTCGAGTTCCTTCTCGACGTCCTCTTCGGTGACCTCGGTGGGCTCGACCTCGACGACGAGCTTCTCGTCGATCTCGGGCAGCTCGAAGGCGGGGACGACGTCAACCTCGGCGGTGAAGACGAGCTGGCCGCCCTGGGCACCGGTCACGTTGGGGATCTCGGTGACGTCGACGGTGGGCTGAGCCATGGGGCGCAGGTCGTTCTCGTTGACGGCGTCGGAGTAGTAGCCGGGCAGGACCTGGTTGACGACCTGCTCGATGACGGCGGCGCGGCCGAAGCGCTGGTCGATGATGCGCGGAGGCACGTGGCCCTTACGGAAGCCGGGGATGTTGACCTGTCCGGCGATCTCCTTGTACGCCTTGTCCATTTCGGACTTCAGTTCCTCGAAGGGAACCTCAACGGTCAGACGAACCTTGGTGGGCTCGAGGGTTTCAACGGTGCTCTTCACGTGCGTACGCTCCGTAGTCTACGAATTCGGGAACGCCCATTTCGGGCGCATAACAACTCGCTTAGTGTACGCCACGACCCCGCTGATGTCCTCATTCGCGGGGCATTAGTGGGCATATCCACCCCTCTTTCGTCGCTCCACGTGCGCAACACCACATACCAGCGGGCTCCGCTCCCCCATTGACGAGGCCGGCACCGCCCACGCTCAAGGGCACGCTCAGGGGGCGAGGTAGTGGGAGCGCCCTCGCACGACGGCGGCCAGGCGGGCGCGGGGCACGTCGGCGACGAGGCGCACGGCGGTGGTGATCTCGCGGTGGATAGCTCGGGCCTCGGCGTCATCTGTTGCGGTGAAGCGCGCGGTGACGCGCGGCTGGCCGGAGGCGATGGCGATGTCCCAGGATTCGAGCCGGGTGACGGATCGTGCGGCGGCCTCGACTTCTTCGGGGGCCCGGCCGGGCGCGAGGGTGGTGACCGTCATGATGGTGCGATAGGACGGCATGGCTACTCCCCTGGTTGGCGTGAAAAACGGCGGCACGCTGGCCGCCGATGGTCGGGGTGACAGGATTTGAACCTGCGACCCTCTGCTCCCAAAGCAGATGCGCTACCAAGCTGCGCTACACCCCGTGGACTACTGTCCGCTGCCCCATCATACGGGAGGAGAGTTTAAATGTCGCGCACGTGGACAATAACCGCTAGGATCTTCGTGTCCCCTCCGGGGGTACGCGGATGTAGCTCAATGGTAGAGCCTCTGCCTTCCAAGCAGATCACGCGGGTTCGATTCCCGTCATCCGCTCCAGCATTGGGAAAGCCCCGGGCCACTCGGCCCGGGGCTTTCGCGTGAGATCCTCACGCTCACGCGGTCTCGGGGAACGTGGAGGTGTCGACGACGTAGCGGTTGCGCTGACACCAGCCCATCACGACGATCACAAGTGTGCGTCGATCAGAACCTCGCGCGACATTTCCCCGTATTTCCTAGGCGTCGCAATGCCGTACGCAAGCAAAGGATTCGCCTGTAGCAAGGGTTCAATGACGGTTCCAAGCCAGTCTTCACGGAGCCCAGCACGAGTCGCTAGATCATGGAGAGCGGCGAGAATCTGATAGGACGAGTGTTTATCGAAGGGGCGATACGTTCGTTGTATCCTGCGCCTGGTGTTCTTCTGCATAGCCGGCTCATCTGTCACAGCTGTATTCCAGAGTCTGCCGTAGTGTGAACACCGATTACGCAAGTACACGAAGGAACGAACTTGTGAGGGAAGGACAGCGCGCGAGGTATTCAGAGACTCTGCCATGTCATCAAGAACTCCAGACTCTCCGGAGGCCGTGATCATGCGAGACAGGCACCCAAAGCTCAGTACCTCCACTGCGACCCATATCGGCATCCTGTCATAGGACGCGGGTAGATACATCGCACCTTCTTTGTTTTCGTCGCGGTAGTGCGCAATAAAAGCATCTGTACTGCGGCCAAGGTCGGACAAAATCCGGTCATCGACACGAGCGATTTTCTCGGATGGCGGAGTCGTGAAGCCAACGCCCCGAGCAAAAGTTCCAACGGGACCGACACGTGTTCCGTAGTGGTAAGCGAACCGCGTTCGTAGGACGATTTCACACGTGGCCAATAGATCTTGACACGCAGTGGCGAGTGCCCGCTCTGCCACATACAGCTGATAAATCCGACTAAAGCTGGTTCCCGGAATGAAGTTGTTGTCACCATACTCTGGGTCCTTCTGCCAGTAACGGAAGTACCCCGAGAGCCTGTAGTAGCTGACACAAGACAAAACCTGAACAGCAGTGCACTCATCCTCGATACACATACCACGCCCCGCGAGCAGTTCCAGCTGATCATCGGGGTTAAAGGACAAAAAGAGTTGGTGGAGGGTTAGTCCCAGTTGTTTCGGTGGGGGCTTGTGTGGTGGAGGTCGTGCCAGGCGATGGCGTCGCCCCATCTGGGGATGACACCGGCTGCGGAGTGTGTGCGCGAGGCGTGTTCCCATTGGGCTTCAATCTGGGTGTCTGTGGGCATGATTTTGAGGATCTGGGCTGGTGGGAGCGGGTTTTCGGTGTGCATGTAGCACCACCAGAAGATCGCTTTGATCCGGCGGGTCAGCCGCATTCCCCGGTGGTCCCGCAACAGTTGACGCAAGGGCGCGTTGGTCGCGCCTTCGATCTGGTTGTTCATCGCCGGCAACGCCCCCTCAAACTGGGGGTCGGTGTAGGTGAACAACACCTCGGCTCCGATGAGCCGATTCACACTGTTGCGGGCCCGCACGAGTCGTTCGTGCGTGTATTCCCACCCGCCATCGTCCCTCTTGGTCTTCTGCGCGAGGAAGCCCTCCCAGCGCTTGCACCAGTCCAAGTAGGTGTCTATCCATGAGGCCGCTTGCTCTCGGTCTTTCACGTGCAAGAGCTGCTTGCCCAAGCCGTACAGTTCCTTGGAGGCTGCAAGCTTGGGGCGAATGGTGGTGGCTTGTTTGATGGTCCCGAACGCGTGGAAGGTGCACCGCTGGACCCGCGTGTTCGGCCAGGCTTTCTTGCGGGCTTTTTCGAAGCCACTGCCCCCATCCGTCACCACCACGTCTGGTGGGGCGATCCGGTTCATGAGCGCTTCCCAGGCGCGCGAGTTCTCACTGCGTGCCACATACCAGCCCAAGATGAAATCCCGGGACTGAGCAATCAATACGACCGCTTTGCGGCCCAGGTGGATCCCGTCAACGAACACGACCTCATGCACCTCATCCACCACCGGAGCAAGAGGCCACACCTCCCACAAACCCTGGCACCGCCGCCGAAACGACCTGCCCCCACCTGGCATATCCGCCTGCCGATTACCGCTGAGCAGCCAGGCAAGAAACTCACCCAGGTGCTTGGCCGAGGTATCAATCCGCTGCACGCCAGTTGAGTGGCACGAGGTGCAATGCCACCTCTGTTTGCCCGATTTCGACAGTCCGTACCGGATCAGCTTCCTGCCACAGGAATCGCATTTCGAGATGTTCACTCACCGAATCTGCCAGTACCAACTTTGACGCCCACTCTCCCGCACCACAAAGCCGAAAAGTCGACATTTCACCAACACATTTTGTCCACCCTCAAAGTTGGCCCCCAACAACTTTGAACCAGACTTTCTCGCACCGCAAAGCCGAAAGGTCGGGCTCAGACCAACTCTTTTTGTCCTTTAACCCGATCATCGAAGCTGAGCCAATCTTTCTGCATCGACAGCATCCTCGCTGATAAAAATGGCCCCGGTCATTTGTGCATTGCTGACGCAAGAGGCCTGACCGGGGATCTGTTACTGCAAGGTTACAACACTCCCCCTCTATGGGCAAGTAGGTGCTGCACGATCTCTGGTTAGCCTCGACACGGTACGAATCAACACCAGAACACAGGTAGATGATACCGACTGGTACAGGATTGTCCGGACAGGGTATCACCAGAGGATGGGAAAGCCCCGGGCCACTCGGCCCGGGGCTTTCCCGTGAGATCCTCACGCTCACGCGGTCTCGGGGAACGTGGAGGTGTCGACGACGTAGCGGTAGCGCACGCGCGAGGCGACGACGTTGTTGTAGGCCTCGGTGATCTCCTCGCCGGTGATCATTTCGACCTGCGGGATGACGCCGTGCTCGGCGCAGAAGTCCAGCATCTCCTGGGTTTCGGCGATGCCGCCGATCTGGGAGCCCGCGAAGGACTTGCCGCCGTTGACGAAGGCGCGCAGCGGCAGGGAGACGGGCTCGGTGGGTAGGCCCACGTCGACGAAGACACCGTAGGGGCGCAGGGCGGCCATGTATCCGGCGTAGTCGAGGCCGTCGGCGGACACGGTGCACAGGATGAGGTCGAAGGATCCACGCAGCGATTCGAGGGTCCCCTCTTCGCTGGTCGCGTAGAAGTGGTCGGCACCGAAGCGGCGGGCGTCGGCTTCCTTGGAGCGGCCGTGAGAGATAACGGAGACGTCCGCGCCCATGGCCTTGGCGATCTGCACGCCCACGTGCCCGAGGCCGCCCATGCCGAGGATAGCCACGCGCGAGCCGGGTCCCACCTGATAGTGCTTGAGCGGGGAGTAGGTGGTGATACCGGCGCACAGGAGGGGCGCGCAAGCCGCAAAGTCCAGTTCGGACGGGATGTGCAGCGCGAAGTCCTCGCGCACGGTGAAGCCGCGCGAGTAGCCGCCGGTCGTCGGGTTTCCGTCGGCGTCGGCGCGGTAGGTCCACAGGGTGCCCGGCGTCGAGGTGCACCACTGCTCGTAGCCGGATTCGCACATCTCGCAGGAGCCGCAGGATCCAACCAGGCAGCCGACGCCCACGCGGTCCCCCACCTTGAACTTGGTGACGCCGGGGCCGACCTTGGCGACGGTGCCGACGAACTCGTGGCCGGGCACGAGGGGGTAGACGACGGGACCCCACTCGCCGCGGGCAGAGTGAATATCGGAGTGGCAGATGCCCGCATAGGCGACATCGAAGTAGATCTCACCCTCGCCGGGCTCGCGAATGTCGATCTGCAGGGGGTGGAACTGGGTGGTGGCATCGTCGCATCCATAGGCGATCACGCGGGGCATGACAACTCCTTTGTCCGGTCAAATGAGGATGCTACAAGCATACAGCAGAAACAAAAACCCCGGCGCACTAGCGCCGGGGCAATGGGGTGGCTGACGGGACTCGAACCCGCGACGTCCTGGACCACAACCAGGTGCTCTACCAACTGAACTACAGCCACCATCGTGTCGCCATGAAGGCAACGGGTAGAGCTTAGCACTACCCATCCGAGATTGAAAACTCGAGCACTACCCTCACGGCGGTGGCGTGCGTCACCAGTGGGCGCGAGCGGAGATTGCGTCGGCGAAATTACCGAGCGCGTGGGGGGTGGCACCCAGGTACAGGTCCGCGTCCACGAGGGAGACCTCCATGACCAGGAAGGAGCCCTTACCGTCGGGAACCAGGTCCACGCGGTTGAACAGGAACTGCTCATCATGGCCCAGGCGGGAGCGCACGTAGCCGTGCAGGACGCGGCGAATTTCCTCGCCCCACTGCCACGCGACCGAGTCAGCGGCTTCGGCGGTCACCACGGCCTCGTGCATCTCCGGGTTGGTGACGGAGGCAGGGTGCAGGGCCGAGCGCTTCTCGACGGCGTGGGAGACCAGTCCGTTGAAGAAGACGAGCGAGATCTCGCCGTGCAGGTCGATTTCCTCAACATAGCGCTGGAGCATGACCGAGCGGCCGTTGCCCAGCAGCCCCTGCACCTGGCGCATGGCGGCCTGGCGCTGGCGCGTGTCCACGGTCGTGTAGCGGCCGATGTCGCGCACGCCGGAGGAGACCGCGGGCTTGACGACGAACTCGCCGAAAGCCGGGAAACGCGTGTGGATCTGGTGCTTGGAGAGCTTCTGCTCGGGCTCGAGCCAATTCGTGGGAATCGTCGGCATACCGAGAGCTGCCAGATCCCTCAGGTAGTGCTTATCCGTGTTCCAGTTGAGCACGTCCTTGGAGTTCTGCACGCGGGTCAGCTGACGGGTCCACTCGAGGAAGGCCTGGCGGTCGGAGGCATAGTCGGACACCGAACGCACGACGACCATGCCGGCCTCGGACCAGTCGACGTCGGGATCGTTCCACACCTTGATCTGGGGGTCGCAACCGCGCGACGCCAGCTCATCGAGCAGGCCCTCCTCGCCGGGGAACAGGTGGGGCATGGACGAGCAGGTCACCAGGGTGACTTTGGGGTGAGCCGTCATAGTTATCTTTCTATCGTGGGGTGAAGGAATTAACGAGGCGATGGCTGGGAACTCAGCGCAAGCCGAGCGGGCGCTGCGCGGCCTCGGTGAGAAGTTCGCTGAGCAGGTCCGGGTAGGACAGGCCTGCGGCAGCCCACATCTGCGGGTACATCGAGATGGGGGTGAAACCGGGCATCGTGTTCACTTCGTTGATGATGACGGTGTCGGTGGCCTCGTCGAGGAAGAAGTCGACGCGCGCCAGGCCCTCACATTCGAGCGCATCGAAGGCACGCCACGCGGTTTCACGGATGCGATCGGCGTACTCGTCAGACACGTTCGCCGGGCAGGACAGGCCCACGACATCGTCGACGTACTTGTGCTCGTAGTCGTAGAACTCGCCCTCGGGGATGACGATTTCACCCAGGGGCGCGGTGCCGCTACGCCAGTCGGAGCGCGATCCGAGGACACCGCACTCGACCTCGCGGCCGGAGATGGAGGCCTCGACGATGATGCGCGGGTCGTGGTTCGCAGCCTCCTTGATGGCCACGGGCAGGTCCTCGCGGCAGGTGACGCGCGAGATACCGACCGACGAGCCGGCGCGGCATGGCTTGACGAAGACGGGGAATCCGAGGCGCTCGATGCGGTCCATGCACGCGGAGGCGTCAGCCTCCCACTGACGAGCCGTGATCAGCTCCCAGTGGCCCACGTCAATACCGGCAGCCGCGAGCACGGTCTTGGTCAGGTGCTTGTCCATCGACACCGCCGAGGAGGTCACGCCGCAGCCCACGTAGCGCACACCGGCCATCTCGAAGAGGCCCTGGATGGTGCCGTCCTCGCCGTAGGGGCCGTGCAGAAGCGGGAAGACAATGTCCACGTGACCCAAATCCTCCACGCTGACGACACGCGAATCCGGCGCGTCCGGGTCGCCCTCGTACGTGAGCTCGACGAGGTTGCCCTCGCCCGGGGTCAGGGCCACACGGGTGGATCCAGCGGTGACGGACTGACCCTTCCCGTCCTTGAATTCCAGCGCCGACGGGTCGTCAGCGACGCGCACCCACTGGCCGTCACGCGTGATGCCCAGCGGGATGACATCCCACTTGGTGCGGTCAATGGCGGTGAGGATGCCGGCGGCGGTCGAGCAGGAGATTTCGTGCTCGGAGGAGCGTCCACCAAAAACGATGAGGACACGAGGACGAGAAATTGCAGTCATGGGTCCAAGACTACCGCGCGGAAGGCATCTGTCGCCCGCGTGCACACCGTTCAGACGAGCTCGATTTTCCAGCCGTCCATCTTTTGCGGGCGTGCCAGCAGCATACGGCCCATGTCCTCGATGCTCGCCCGCCCCTCAACAACCTCGACGACGGCACCCGTGATCGGCATGTCGACTCCCACGGAGGCGGCGACCTGCAGGATCGGGGCGGCCGAGGCAACGCCCTCGACGACGCCCGGGGACAACGCCAGGGCCTCGGCCAGGCCCATGCCGGAGCCGAGGCGGTGGCCGAGAGAGAAGTTACGCGAGAGCCGCGATGAACACGTGGCGACGAGGTCGCCGATGCCGGACAGGCCCGCGAAGGTCGCGGGGTCCGCGCCGAGTGCGGTACCCAGTCGCGTCATCTCGGCCAGGCCGCGGGTGATGAGGGTCGAGCGCGTGTTAATACCGAGCCCCATGCCCTCGGCCGCGCCGATAGCGACAGCGATGACGTTCTTGGTAGCGCCCGCCATCTCGGTGCCCACAACGTCGGTGGACACGTAGGGGCGGAAGTAGGAGTTGTGGCAGGCCTTCGCGATCTCCTTGGCGAGCTCCACGTCTGACGCCGCGACGACCGTCGCCGTGGGCTGACGCTCCGCAATCTCGCGCGACAGATTCGGGCCAGACAGGACCGCGATGCGAGAGGCTGGCACGCCCGAGGCCTCGGCGATAATCTCGTCGACGCGCTTGAGGGAGCCGAGCTCGAGGCCCTTGGCCAGGGACAGTAGGGCGACGCCGGGCGCAAAAGCCTCGCGGGCGGCACTCAGGGTGGCGCGCACGGCCTTGACGGGCACGGCGACGACGACGAGCTCACGCCCGGCCACGGCCTCGGTAATCTCGGCGGTCGCACTGATGCGATCCGACAGCGCGATGCCCGGCAGGTACGTCGGGTTCTCTCCCCCGTTGATGAACGAGATGGTGTCGGCGTTGCGCCCCCACATGGTCACGTCCACACCCGCGTCGGCGAGCACCTGCGCGAACGTCGTGCCCCATGCGCCCGTTCCCAGAACGGCTGCTGTTGCCAAAGTCATCGAGACCTCCTTGTCAGGGCCATTCTACTAGGATTGAATCAACCGACTGTTACCAGGAGGAACTGTGTCTCACCGCCGATCTCTCGCCGCGAGCGCAGTCGCCTGTGCGCTCTTACTCGGCGCATGCACACCCGGGGCCCGCACGAACGCGCCTCAGTCAGCTCCGGCCTCGTCGGGTGCCTCCCACTCCCCCGCTGCGTCTGCGTCCACGTCCGCGAGCGAGGCTCCCGCTGCTGAGCCGGGGCTTGACAGCACGAGGCCGATCAACGCCGACAACTGGATGTCGAGTGTGGAGGGGTTGCCGCCGGTGCGCTCGGATGATCCGGCCAAGGCCCTGGCGCTCACGGGGATCCGCGCGGCGGCCCACGAGGGGTTCACGCGCGTCGTCCTGGAATTTTCGGGCGAGGGAACGCCGGGGGTATGGAGTGCGGCCTGGGCGGATGAGGCCGTCGAACAGGGCCGAGGCCTGCCCATCCAGGTAGAGGGAGGAGCGGTCCTGGATCTGGTCATCGACGGCACCCCCATGACGGCCTCCAACACCGCCTACCCGAGCGGGACGCATACGCGCGCCGGGGACCTTGATATCGTCTCGGACGGCTCCTTCGAGGACAACACGCACGTCGTCATCGGCGCGCCGACCGCGCGCGAGTTCCAGATTGGGTTCCTATCCAATCCGGTGCGCATGGTGATCGATATCCGCGATTAGCCCTTCTTGCGGGCTTTCTTCGCTTTCTTTGCCTTTTTGGCGAGTTCTTCCTCCCACCAGGGTCCGGCCTGCGTGGCGGGGTCCCAAACCTTCTCGGGAACGGGCAGACCACGCAGCTTGCCCACGCCCGCACGCACGGCGTCGCTGATGCGCTTGGTCGCCTCGTTGACGGCCTCGTGGTCCTCGGAGCCGGCGGGGCTCATCAGGTCGGAGAGGTCGACCGGCTCACCGAAGTGGTAGGAAACGGGCCGACCCGGGCGCATGTCGATGCCCTTGGCGTTGTAGGGGGCCATGATGTCCTGCGGTCCCCACTGCGAGACGGGGATGACAGGCACGCCCGTGTCGAGGGCCAGGCGGGCGGCGCCGGACTTGAACTCCATCGGCCACTGGTCGGGGTCGCGCGTGAGCGTGCCTTCGGGGAAGATGCCGACGACCTCACCGGCTTTCAAGGCCTCGCGAGTGGGGGCTAGGACGGCGGAGGGGTTGGAGTCGCGGTTAACGGGGATCAGTCCCATTCCCTTGATGATCCAGCCGAACACGGGCACGGAGAACATCGACTTTTTCGCCAGGAAGCGCACGGCGGTGTCGCGCTTCATGAAGTACCAGCACAGGCACAGCGGGTCGACGTTGGACAGGTGGTTGGGGACCAGGAGAAAGCCGCCCTCGGCGGGAAGATTCTCTTCACCGCTCACGGTGAACTTGATCCAGGGCGTCATGATGGGCGTCAGTACGCCCTTCGCGAAGGTGTAAAAGCCGGAGACAGCACTCATGGCTTCATTCTACGGGGACCACTCCACCGGCGCGCACGCCCGCATCGACCTCACACGAGGACGGAAACAACTCCTGGAGCGACGTCCACGGTAAAGGGAATCGAGGCGACGCGATCCCCATCTGCCATGGCGATGGTTCCAGCCGGCGCAGCGAAAGAAACAACACGCGCGCTCTCCACTTCAATGGCGGGATGCGTCTTCGCCCGTCCGGCGACAACGCTGGCAAGCACCGGCAGAGCGCGAGACATAGGCAGGGGCCCCACGTGGCACACCTCGAGAATGCCGTCGTTCATGTCGGAGGAATCCACCAGGGTGATACCGCCGCCGAAACGCCCGGAATTCGACACCGACGCGATCCAGCCGCTCATGTTGCGCTCGCGCCCATCCACGGTCGCCACAATGTCGGTGGGTTCGTGCGAGGCCAGTGCTGCGAACGCCCCGTAGCCGTAGGCCAGCGGTCCAGACGTCAGCGAGGACTCGTTGGCGAGAATATTCGCGCGAGCATCCAGACCGATCGAGACGACGCCGAGGGCGAGGCGCACGCCCTCACGCGAACGCACCCACATACCGTCCAGGGGACGCACCCGGGAGGTCAGGGAATCGGAGGAGAGCGCCCCGGCCTCGTCGGACGTCAAGCCGAGGCGCGCCAGGGAGCGTGCGCGGGCCAGCGGATCCGTGCCGATTCCCAGCGCGCGGCACAGGTCGTTGCCGCGCCCGCCCGGGAGGGGAGCGAAAATCGCGTCGGACTCGTGGCACCCGCGCGCAACCGCGCTCAGGTAGCCGTCCCCACCCAAGGCCGCGACGATCGAACCCGCCACAACCCCACCGGCGATCGCCGCCGGGTCGTCGCCGGGAGT
Source organism: Actinomyces sp. HPA0247 (assembly GCA_000411415.1). Lineage (GTDB taxonomy): Bacteria > Actinomycetota > Actinomycetes > Actinomycetales > Actinomycetaceae > Pauljensenia. The sequence continues at coordinate 263,628 of KE150451.1, forward strand.
CGTCAGGCGAACCGCGACCTCCCAGCCGCCGCCGCGCAGGATGCGCACGATGCGCGGGCCCAGGCGCACGCTGCGCCCGCCCGCCGACATCGACGAGACCAGCAACAAAATGCTGCGTCGCGCGCCCGATGCGCCCGATGCGCCCGATGCGCCCATGATCTCAGGCGTCCAGGTAACGCACGCGCGCATCCAGCTGATGGAGCTTGCGCGTGAAGTGCTCGTAGCCGCGCGAAATCACGTCGATACCCGACACGGTGGACGTGCCCGTCGCGGTCAGGGCCGCAATCAGGTGCGAGAAACCGCCGCGCAGATCCGGAACCTCAATATCCGCGCTGTGCAGCGGGGTCGGACCCGAGATGACGGCCGAGTGGTAGTAGTTCTTCTGACCGAAACGGCAGGGGGTCCCACCCAGGCACTCGCGGTAGACCTGAATGTTCGCACCCATCTTGCGCAGCGCCTCGGTGAAACCGAAACGGTTCTCGTACACGGTCTCGTGCACGATCGATAGGCCCTCGGCCTGGGTGAGCGCCACGACGAGGGGCTGCTGCCAGTCCGTCATGAAGCCCGGGTGCACGGCGGTCTCCAGGGCGATCGAGTGCAGCGGCTCACCCGGGTGGTAGAAGCGAATGCCATCAGCGTCGATGTCGAAGGCGCCGCCCACCTTGCGGAAGGTGTTGAGGAACGTCGTCATGTCGGGCTGGTGAGCACCGCGCACGTAGATGTCGCCGCGGGTAGCCAGGGCAGCCGCGGCCCACGAGGCGGCCTCGATACGATCCGGCAGGGCCGTGTGACGGTAGCCGGTCAGCTTCGCCACGCCCTCGATACGGATGGTGCGGTCCGTGTCCACCGAGATGATCGCGCCCATCTTCTGCAGGACGTTGATAAGGTCGAGGATCTCCGGCTCGATGGCCGCGCCCTTCAGCGTCGTGATGCCCTCGTTGCGCACGGCCGTGAGCAGGGTCTGCTCGGTCGCGCCCACCGACGGGAACGGCAGCTCGATGATCGCGCCGTGCAGGCCGGAAGCGGGACGCTTGATGTGCACGCCGTCGGGCTGCTTGTCCACGATCGCGCCGAACTTGCGCAGCGTCTCCAGGTGGAAGTCGATGGGACGCCCACCAATTGCGCATCCACCCAGCTCGGGGATGAAGGCCTCGCCCAGCTGGTGCAGCAGCGGGCCGCAAAACAGAATCGGAATGCGCGAAGCACCCGCGAGCGTGTCGATATCCGAGCGCGAAGCGATCTTGACGTTCGAGGGGTCCATGCGCAGCGTGCCACGGTCCTGATCGAAGTCAATCTGGACGCCGTGCAGGCTCAGCAGGTCCGAGACCACGTCCGTGTCGCGGATCAGCGGCACGTTGTAGAGCTCGGAAGGGGTATCGGCGAGCAGCGACGCAACCATCGCCTTGGGGACGAAGTTTTTCGCGCCGCGCACCGTGATCTCACCGCGCAGCGGATGGCCGCCCTCAACCTGAAGGATCGATGACATGAGTGCTCCTCACTATGACGTAACTGGCCCCTACTCTAGCTAGGTAGGGGCCAGTATGCGCAGTGCGTTCAGTCGCGAGCGGACACGACGTCTTCCTTGGGCAGGAATTTCGCCGGCAGCGTGCGCGGCTTGAAGGAGGGGCGCGCCGCTTCGTAAGCCGCGATCTCGTCCTCGTGGCGCAAGGTCAGGGCGATGTCGTCCAGTCCCTCCATGAGGGTCCAGCGCACGTAGTCGTCGATCTGGAAGGTGCCCGAGATCGCACCGGCGCGCCAGGTCTTGTCTTCGAGGGAGACGGTGACCTCGGTACCGGGCTCAGCCTCGAGAAGCTTCCACAGGGACTCGCAGTCCTCCTGGGAAATGATGCCGGTGACCAGGCCCTGCTTGCCGGAGTTTCCGCGGAAAATATCGGCAAACTTGGGGGCCAGGACGACGCGGAAGCCGTAGTCCTTGAGCGCCCACACGGCGTGCTCACGCGAGGAGCCGGTGCCGAAGTCAGGTCCGGCAATGAGGACGGATCCATTCTTGTAGGCGTCCTGGTTGAGGACGAACTCCGGGTCGCCACGCCAGGCGGCGAAGAGAGCGTCCTCGAAGCCCGTGCGGGTCACGCGCTTGAGGTAGACGGCGGGGATGATCTGGTCGGTGTCGACGTTGGAGCGGCGCAGCGGGACGCCGATGCCGGTGTGGGTGATGAACTTTTCCATGGGTGGTTGAGTCTTTTCTTCCGTGGGGGACGAGGCCGGGGCCCTCCCCCGCTGTCGGGTGGCGGAGGGGCGTCAGAGGTCGGCCGGGGAGGACAGGGTGCCTCGTACGGCGGTGGCGGCCGCGACGAGCGGGGACACCAGGTGCGTGCGGCTGCCCTTGCCCTGACGGCCTTCAAAATTGCGGTTGGAGGTCGAGGCCGAACGGTCTCCCGCGTTCATCGTGTCGGGGTTCATGCCCAGGCACATGGAGCAACCGGCGTTGCGCCATTCGGCGCCGAAGTCGGTGAAGATCTTGTCGAGGCCCTCGGCCTCGGCCTGCAGGCGCACGCGGGCAGAGCCGGGCACGACCATGACGCGCACTCCATCGGCCTTGCGGCGGCCCTTGACGACGCTGGCGGCGGCGCGCAAGTCTTCGATGCGCCCGTTCGTGCAGCTGCCGATGAAGACCGTGTTCACGGCGATCTCGCGCATCGGGGTGCCGGCCTTGAGGTCCATGTATTCGAGGGCACGCTCGGCGGCCGCGCGGGCCGTCTCGTCGGTGAAGTCCTCGGGGGCGGGGACGGTGGCCGAGAGCGGCACGCCCTGGCCGGGGTTGGTGCCCCAGGTGACGAAGGGCTCGATGTCGGCAGCCTCGAGAATGACCTCGGCGTCGAAGACAGCGTCCTCATCGGAGGCGAGGGAGGACCAGTATTCGACAGCGCGATCCCAGTCCTCACCCTCGGGGGCGTGGGGGCGGCCCTTGATGTAGTCGAAGGTCGTCTGATCGGGGGCGATCATGCCGGCGCGGGCACCGGCCTCGATCGACATGTTGCAAATCGTCATGCGGCCCTCCATGGAGAGCTCGCGGATCGCCTGACCGCGGTATTCCAGGACGTAACCCTGGCCGCCACCGGTGCCGATCTTAGCGATGACAGCGAGGATGATGTCCTTGGCCGTCGATCCCTCAGGCAGGGAGCCGTTGACGGTAATCGCCATGGTCTTAAAGGGGGCCATCGGCAGGGTCTGGGTGGCGAGCACGTGCTCAACCTGGCTGGTGCCGATGCCGAAGGCCAGTGCACCGAACGCGCCGTGCGTGGAGGTGTGGGAGTCGCCGCACACGATGGTCATGCCGGGCTGGGTCAGGCCCAGCTGAGGGCCGACGACGTGAACGATGCCCTGGTCGGCGTCACCCAGGGAATGCAGGCGAATACCGAACTCCTCGGCATTCTTGCGCAGGGTGTCGATCTGGGTGCGGCTCGTGATGTCTGCGATGGGCAGGTCGATGTTGACCGTGGGCGTGTTGTGATCCTCGGTCGCAATCGTCAGATCGGGGCGGCGAACCTGTCGTCCGGCGAGGCGCAGGCCCTCGAATGCCTGGGGGCTCGTCACTTCGTGCACGAGGTGGAGGTCGATGTAGAGCAGGTCGGGGGCACCGTTCTCCCCCTTGGACACGATGTGGTCTCGCCACACCTTTTCTGCCATGGTTCCGCTCATTGTTCCTCCTCTGGCCTCCACTTTGGAGACACGGTGTCATTCATACTTCGCAACCTATGGAACCGCCTTATCCGCCATGCGACCCGCTGATCTCACGTCTCGGACGCACCTTTGACCTGTTTCACTATCCGGCAATTTGCTATCTCAAAAGCTGAGATATTAAATAGTTGTATGGAAGAGCAAACATCCAGTGGCGTTGGCGTTCTTGACAAGGCTGCGCTGGTTCTCAGCGCTCTTGAAGCAGGACCCGCCACCCTCGCCCAACTCGTTTCCAGTACGGGGCTCGCACGCCCCACCGCCCACCGACTGGCCGTTGCCCTCGAATACCACCGCATGGTCGCCCGCGACATGCAGGGACGTTTTATCCTCGGCCCCCGCCTCCAGGAGCTCTCCTCCGCCGCCGGCGAAGACCGCCTCCTCCAGGCATCCATGCCGGTCCTCCAGGCGCTGCGCGACCACACGAAGGAATCCTCCCAGCTCTTCCGCCGCCAGGGGGATTACCGCGTGTGCGTGGCCGCGTCCGAACGCGAGATGGGCCTGCGCGACTCGATCCCCGTGGGTGCCACGCTCTCCATGAGCGCAGGCTCCGCCGCTCAGGTTCTGCTGGCCTGGGAAGAGCCCGACCGCCTCCACCGCGGCCTATACGGTGCGTCTTTCAACGCCACCATGCTCTCCGAGGTGCGCCGCCGCGGCTGGGCACAGTCCGTGGGCGAGCGCGAGCCGGGCGTCGCCTCCGTGTCCGCCCCCGTTCGCGGCCCGTCCGGCCGCGTCCTCGCAGCCCTGTCGATCTCCGGCCCCATCGAGCGCATGGGTCGCCAGCCCGGACGCCAGCACGGCCCCTCCGTCATGGCGGCCGCCAACAGGCTCACGGAGTTCCTCTCCACCGTCGAAGACGCCGCTGACCTGTAAGCCGTAATCGCAAACAACAGAAACGGGTGGGCCGGGACGATTGAATCGTCCCGGCCCCCCCCGCCGTTTCAGGGTTCTCCCGCTACGCGACCCAGCGACCAGAACGGTCGAAGGTGTAGGCCGTGCCGCCGATGACGACACGCCCGGTCGCCATGGCGCCCGACGCCTGGCAGAAGTACCAGCTGTCGCCGTCCTTGACCCATCCGATCGCCATCTGGCCCGACTCCGTCAGGTAGTACCAGGAGCCGCCCACGGCAGCCCAACCGGTGGCCATCGTGCCGTTACCGTTCAGGTAGTACCAGGCGCCACCCAGGTTCACCCAGCCGGTGGCCATCGAACCGTTGCCATTCAGGTAGTACCAGATGTTGCCATCCTTGAGCCAGCCGGTTTCCATGGCCCCGGTATCGGGATCCAGGTAGTACCAGGTGCCGCCCACGGCAGCCCAGCCGGTCGCCATCGCGCCGGACGGGGCGTAGTAGCGCCATGCGCGGTCCTCGAGCTGCCAGCCGGTCTTCATCCAGCCGCTGGCATCGAAGGAGTAGGTCACGCCACCGCGCACGACGCGCTCGTTCGCGGGGTAGCTTCCGTCCGTGTAGCGCAGCCACCAGCGGCCGTCACCGGAGGCGACCCACTGGGCAGTCTCCGGGTCCGGAGCCGGGTTGGCGTTCGGATCGATGCGGTCGCCCGCCGCCTGCGTGAAGACGGCAACCGTGCGAGCCGGAACCGTCACGGAACCCGTCTTCGCGTCGAAGGAGGACTCCTTAACGACCGCGTCAGAGCCATTCGCCTGAGCCTCGTGCAGCTTGAAGACGCGCCCTGCCAGGCCATCAACAGCCGTCGTCATGTTCTTATCCGTCGCGTTGAAGACGACGAGAGCACCGTCGAGCGCTGCGTCAACGTCGCTGCCCGCCCCGGCCTCGTCGTTGATGAGCATGACGATCGTCCCGTCCACGGCGCCCTCACCCGAGTTCGGGAAGGTCACCTTGGAGCGAATCAGGTCGGCGCTGCCCAGCGTGAACAGGCGCGAGGAGGAACGCACACGCAGGAAGTCCATCGCGATCTCCGAGGAGGTGTCGATCTGCTCCGAGCTCGGCTTCAGATCGGGATTCTCCAGCAGCGGACGCATGTGATCCCAGGCCGCACCGTTCTTGGACTTCACGGGCAGACCACGACCAAAGCCGTTGTCACGCATGGACCAATCGATCGCGTTGAAGTGATCGCCTGAGTTGTAGGAGTCGCGGTCCAGGGACTTCGAACGCAGCATCTCCGTACCCGATGCCCAGAAGGAGGGCGACTGAGACAGGGCCACGGAGGCCTGGCTGATCAGCGACATGCGCACGCGGTTCTCCATCGGGGCGTCCGCGGGCATCTTGTAGGTGACCAGGTCGAAAAGCGTCTCGTTGTCGTGAGCATCCACGTAGTTGACGTTCTCGGCAGGCTGGGAGGCAAACCCCGCGCCCTGACCGTTGTAGTCCAGCTGGGCGCCCGAGACGGTCTTGCCGTCGTAGGTGGTCAACGTGTAGTCCTTCAGGTTGCCCGCCAGGCCCAGCTTCACCAGGTCCACGCGGTGCAGGTAGTCGGCGCGACGCTCCGCCTCCGAGCGGGTGTCGAGGCCGTTGAAGTCCGAGAACGCGCCCGAACCGAAGCCCTGGAAGACGCGGTGATCCTCGTCGAAGGGACCGCCGCCGTGCACGGCATCGCGCAGACGGTCGTTGAACGCGCCGATACCGGTGCCGTCCAGCTGGCCCTGGGTGGCCTGGGTGAACAGCGCGTTGTTCGCGACCTCACCGAAGTTCCAGCCCTCGCCGTAGATGTACAGGCGCGACCCGTCCACACCGTCCTTCTCGAGCGTCAGGGACTTCAGGGCCTCCTTCGCGCGCTTCATCTCAGCGGCCGGGTGGTGCCCCATGAGATCGAAGCGGAAGCCATCGACGTGGTAGTACTTCGCCCAGTGGATCATCGAATCGATCATGAGGTGCTCGCTCATCGCATTCTCGGTCGCGACGTTCGAGCAGCAGGTCGAGGTCTCAACGCCACCAGAGGCGTTGAGGCGCTGGTAGTAGCCGGGCACGACTCGGTCAAGCACGGAGCTGGCCGACTGTCCCGCCGCGGGCGTGTGGTTGTACACCTGGTCGAGGACCACCTGCATGCCGATCGAGTGCAGCCCGCCCACCATGGAGCGGAATTCACGCACGCGCGCGCCACCGTTTTGATGCGAGGACGTCGCGTAGGAGCCCTCGGGGGCCATCCAGTGCAGCGGGTCGTAACCCCAGTTGTAGGCATCCTGGTCCGCCACTGCGGACACCGCGGCCTGCTGTTCCTCGGACGCCGGGCCGGCATCCTCGGGGATTGCGGGCGTCTTCTGCTCGGCGCGCTTCTCGGGGATCGTCGCGATGTCGAAGGTGGGCAGCAGGTGCACCGTGTTCATGCCGGCGCGGGCCAGCTCGTCCAGGTGACGCATGCCGTTGGATTCGAACTGCGTGAAGGCCATGTAGGTGCCGCGCATGTACTCGGGCACCGAGGTGTCGGCAGCGGAGAAGTCGCGCACGTGCAGCTCGTAGATCGAGCGCTGGGCGTCGTCCTGAATGACGGGTGCCTTCGAGTTCGTCCACACGGTGGGTGCAATCGAGGGGTTGTTCATGTTGACGGCGACCGAGCGGGTCGAGTCAACGGTCAGGCTCACCGAGTAGGGGTCGGTCACGAGGTTCTTCTCCACCTTGCCCGTTTCGGGCACGTAGACGCTCACCTCCCACAGGTACTGCGCGCCCTCGTGGATCTCGCCCGCGGCGTTGTTCACGCTCCAACGCCCGTCGTCGCCGCGCACAGCTTCGGTGCGCAGACCATCACCCTGGATATCAGCGTCGGATCCGCTCGGCGTCGAGGTGTTCCACGACACCAGCGCCACGCTCTTCGCCGTGGGAGCCCACAGCGCGAACGTCGGGTTGCCCGCCTCGTTCCAATTCACGCCGTACGAGGCCTGGGTGGCCGCCGCCGCGTACAGGGAGTCGAGGACAGGAGCGATCTGCACGCCGGTAAAAGCGTTGACGCTCTCCCCCGACTTCTGGGCGACCGCGATCTGACCGGTGAGGGCCTCGCGAGCCACGGCCTCGTCGATGGGTGCCTTCAGCGCGATGTAGCCGTTGAGATTGGGATGCGCCGTCGTCACTTCAGCGGGCAGATCGCCTGCCACGGTCAGGGCGGTCGTCGTCGCACCAGTGACCACGCCGTCCGACAGACCTGCGCCGCCCTCGGGGGCAGTCACCAGTTCGTAGGACAGCTTCGCAGAACCGTCCAGCACCTGCGCGCGCGTCACGCCCTCGGGAAGCAGGGAGGTCGGCCACGCGAGAATGTTCGAGGTCACCCAGTAGGCGCGCTGCTCACCATTGCCGGCGACCGGAGCATCAGCGCTGGCAATAGCAACCTTGTGCGTCGAAGAATCGTAGGTGAAGGTCACGAGCTTGTTCGCTTTCGTTGCAAACTGATAGTTGGCGCCGCCGACGGCGCCGTCCTGCCCGTAATTCTCGTTGTCGGATCCGCCGATGGCAACCTTGAACTCGTAGTCACCTTCAGGCAACGCGGTGGTGGAATACGTGTATGTGCCATCGCCCGTCGGCTCCAACAGAGGCGCCAGGCACTGAGCCTGCCAGTTGTCCGAACAGCCGAGCGCCTTCTGGAACGTACCGGGCAGCGTCACCGTCTGATCGGTCGCCGTATTCCACACGCGGTGCGTCGCACGGTCGTAATAGAAGGTCACAGACGTCGTTTCATTGAGCGTGTAGGAGATGTTCGCTCCCCCCGCAGCTCCGCCGACTCCGAAGGCCGTATCCCAGGAGCCGCCCTCGGCGACCTTGTATTGGTAGTCACCGGCGGGCAGCGTGAACGTCGCACTGTAGACGCCGGTCGCGTCACGCGTGAGCGCGGCCTTGGCGCAGTCTGGCGCCCAATCGGCGTCGCATCCCATCGCCTTGTTATGGCTGCCGGGGATTGTCACCAGGACGTCCGCGCTCGTTTGCGCACCTCCCGCATCGGCGGTAGTCGCCACACTGCCCTGGTTTGACGCATCCGTCTCAGGGGCAGCCGACGCGGCTGGCACAACACCCCCCATCACAGCAATTGCAGCGCCAACGCCCAGCGCTCGGCGCAGCGTCGTCCTGTTGAGTCGGTATGTCACGACAGACTCCCTCGTCTAAAAGCGGTCCCCTCCCATGGGGGCTGATTCTAGGTTAGACACACTGCAACGGTTCCGAAACTTTTCTGCAAAGGACAAGACAAAACGCGGACCGTGTGGTTAACAAAAAACCTCGCCACCGCGATGGTGACGAGGTCATTGGTACCCCCAGCCGGATTTGAACCGGCGTTAACGCCGTGAGAGGGCGTCGTCCTAGGCCGCTAGACGATGGGGGCCTTCACTGAAACTTTCGTTTCAGATCGCTGGGGTACCAGGACTCGAACCTAGAATGGCTGAACCAGAATCAGCTGTGTTGCCAATTACACCATACCCCATTGGGTATCACCTGCTTCGTTTTCACGTCGCTGGCGACAGGAGATAACTGTAGCGGACCGAGGCCCCCATGCCAAATCGAAGGCCAGTGGTCCCGATCACCCATGCGCCACTCCCCCACGACCGAGCCTCCTCCACGCACGACGAAGCCCCGGCCTCGTCCCAGAAAAAGGAGACGAGGCCGGGGCCGAGCTCAGCGATCAGGCCAGGGAGGCGCGCAGGGAGCGCAGGCGGGCCAGCGAGGACTGCCGACCCAGGATCTCCATGGACTCGAACAACGGCGGAGAGACCTGGCGTCCGGTCACGGCGACGCGCAGCGGGCCGAAGGCCAGGCGGGGCTTCACGCCCATCTCATCGACGATGCGAGCGCGCAGGGACTCCTCCAGCGAGGTGGTCGTGAACTCGCTCAGGCCCTCGACGGTCTCGATGGCGGCGTCCAGAACCTCCGCTGCGTTGTCCTTGAGCTTGGAGACGGCCTTCTCGTCCATCTCCAGCGCGTCGTCAGCAACGAAGAGGAAGCCAAGCATGCCGGAGGCCTCACCGAGCACCTGGATGCGCGTCTGGATCAGCGGGGCGGCCTCGGTGAGGATCTCGCGCTCACGATCGGTCAGCGCCTCGAAGGAGTCAGCCGACACCAGCTCGTCGCGATGCAGGAAGGGAACCAGGCGACCGCGGAAGTCCTCGCCGTCCAGCAGACGAATGTGCTCGGCGTTAATGGCGATGGCCTTCTTCTGATCGAAACGCGCCGGGTTCGGGTTCACGTCCGAGATGTCGAACGCCTGGGCCATCTCCTCCATGGAGAAAATGTCGCGGTCCGGGGCGATCGACCAGCCCAGGAGGGCCAGGTAGTTGTTGAGACCCTCGGGGATCATGCCGGCGGCCTTGTGCAGCAGCAGGTTCGACTCGGGGTCGCGCTTGGAGAGCTTCTTGTTCCCCTCGCCCATGACGTAGGGCAGGTGACCGAAGCGCGGCATGAACTTCGCGACACCGATCGCCTCGAGGGCGCGGTAGAGGACGATCTGGCGAGGCGTCGAGGAGAGCAGGTCCTCGCCGCGCAGCACGTGGGTGATCTCCATGAGCGCGTCGTCGATGGGGTTGACCAGCGTGTAGAGCGGGTGGCCGTTGGCGCGCACGATCACATAGTCCGGCACGGAGCCAGCCTTGAAGGTGATCTCGCCGCGGATCAGGTCCGTGAACGTAATGTCCTCGTCGGGCATGCGCAGACGCAGGACCGGCTTGCGGCCCTCGGCGCGGTAGGCGGCGATCTGCTCCTGTGTCAGGTCACGGTCGAAGCCGTCGTAGCCGAGCTTCGGGTCCTCGCCCTTGGCGCGGTGGCGTTCCTCGATCTCCTCGGGGGTCGAGTAGGACTCGTAGGCATAGCCGGCCTCGAGCAGGCGCGCGGCCACGTCACGGTAGATGTCCATGCGCTCGCTCTGGCGGTAGGGGCCGTGCGGGCCGCCCTTTCCGATACCCTCGTCCCAGTCGAGGCCCAGCCACTGCAGGGACTCGATGATCTGGTCGAAGGACTCCTGGGAGTCGCGGGCGGCATCCGTGTCTTCGATACGGAAGACGAAGGTTCCTCCCGTGTGGCGGGCGTATGCCCAGTTGAACAGGCACGTACGGACCATGCCGACGTGAGGGGTTCCTGTGGGCGAGGGGCAGAAGCGGACGCGAACGTCGGCACCGGTGGCAGTTGTTTCACTCATGATTCCTCCATCCTACTCCAGCGGTGGCTGTTGCATTTGCTTGATGGGTGGGCGTGCTGCGACGCGTGGTGGGAGCGCGGATACCCTGGTTGTATCACCAGGATCGGCGCGCGCCGCATCCACCGACTCTTCCAGGAGGACACAGTGTCCGTTCGACTCTTTTCCGACTCCCACCTCTACCGCACCGGTTCCCTGAAGTGGACGGGCATCACGACTGCGAGCGGTGAACCGACGATCGGCGCGTGGGTGGCGGAGATGGACTTCGGGACGGCGCCGGAGGTCGCCGATGCGATGAAGGGAGCGATCGACGACGGTTTGCTCGGGTACCAGCCGACCTGGCTGGAGCCGCGCCTGGCTGGGGCGACCGCCGAGTTCCAGAAGCGTCGCTTCGGCTGGGATGTGGACGCATCGCAGGTGCGCCTCGTGGCCTCGGTCCTGCCCGCGCTCGAGGCGACGATCGATCACCTGGTGCGCCCGGGCGCCCCGATCATTGTGCCCACGCCCGCCTACATGCCTTTCCTGACGATTCCGGGCAAGTTCGACCACCCCGTCATCGAGGTTCCTTCCCTGCGCGGCACGCGCGCCGGGGGCCGCGGGTGGGCGCTCGACTTGGAGGGGATCCGCGCCGGGCTTGAGGCCGGGGCCGGCCTGGTCATCCTGTGCAACCCGTGGAACCCGGTCGGCCGCGTCCTGCGCGAGGACGAGCTGCGCGCCCTGCACGACGTGGTCGCCGACTACGACGCCCTCGTGTTCTCCGACGAGATCCACTCCTCCCTGGTGCTGGATGAGCGGGTTCCCTTCGTTTCCTACGCCTCTCTCGGCCCCTCGTTTGCCTCCCACACGGTGACCGCGACCGCCGCGTCGAAGGGCTGGAACATCGCGGGTCTGCCCTCCGCTCAGGTCATCCTGCCCGACGAGGCGCTGCGGCAGCGCTGGGACGTGTTCGCCGCCGACGTGCGCCACGACGCCAACGTCATCGGCACGCTCGGCGCCATCGCCGCCTACGAGCACGGCGACGCCTGGCAGCGCGAGGTCAAGGACCTGATCCGCTCGAACGTGGATCTGGTCGAGCGCGCTCTGGCCGACACCCCGATCGACTTCGTGCGCCCCGAGGGCACGTACCTGACATGGTGGGGATTCGAAGGCGTGGACCTTGGCCCCCTCTCCCCCGCCGCGACGCTGCGCGAACGCGCCCACATCGCCGCCAACGAGGGCCGCACCCTCGGCGCGGACTACGCCTCGTGGGCGCGCATCAACCTGGCGTGCGCCCCCGACGTGGCCTCGCGGATCGTGGAGCGTGTCCTCGGCCTGCTCTAAGCGCCTTCTACACGAAACGAGGCCGTGGCCGGGAACGGTGGTTACCCACCTCCCGGCCACGGCCTCGTCTGTTCTTGCGCGTTCAGGCTGTCAGGGCCGCCTCGATGCCCGCAACCACGGTCTGGCGGGCGGCAGACGCCGCCTCAACGACGGCGGTCGGATCCGTGGGCGCATCGGCGAACGACAGGTCGGAGACGACCGACATTCCGGCGACGCGCACGCCCAGGGCGTGCAGAGTGATCGCCTCCATGACGGTCGACATGCCCACGCAGTCCACGCCGAGGCCCGCGAGGATCCGGGTCTCGGCCATCGTCTGGTACTCGGGGCCGCGCAGGATCGCGTAGATGCCCTCACGTTGACACACCCCGCGCAGCGCATCCGTCATCTGAGCGTCCCACACGGCCGACACGTCCAGGAACAGCGGCCCGTCGAAGGGCGAGGCACCGCTAAAGTTCACGTGGTCGGTGATCGCCATGACGTCACCGAGATTCCAGTCTTTCAGGCAGCCGTTCGCGTTCGTGAGAACCGCGCGGCTGATCCCGGCAGCAACCGCGGCGCGGGCCAGGGCCGTGACGGGACGAGGTCCCAGCCCCTCGTAGAGGTGCGTGCGGCCCGTGGCCACGAGGACCACTCCCTTACGCGCCTCATAGGCGCGCAGCTCGCTGCCGTGACCGTCCGCGACCGGAGCGACGACTCCGGGGACCTCTCCCAGGGGAACAGATGCAACGGGCGCATCCCAGGCCTCGTCGAGGGCGCCCGCCAGGCCGGACCCGAGGACAACGAGCGCGTCGGGGCGTCCCGCAAGCCCGGTGAGTACCCGGGCGCCGGCCAGGGCCTCGTCGTCCAAGAGAGCCTGGGGGAAGCGCGGGTCGACGCTCACTGCTCGCCTTCTTCCACGCCCTCCGCGTACGTGCGCGAGGGCAGCTTCTCCTGCGCGCGCACACGGCCCGCGCTGGTCACCCAGTAGCCGACGAAGCCGACGACCATCGCCAGGAGGATGCCGATGTTGGCGCCCGCCCAGTCACCCTCGCGGCCGCCGAGGGGCCCGAGGAGGTAGCCCTGCCAGGACAGCCAGGAGGCGTTCGCGTTCACGACGAGGCCCCAGCCCACGAGCGAGCCGACAATCAGGGAGGCGACCGCACCCCAGTTCACCGAGCCGTAGCGACCCGACGGCGTGAAGAGCGAGGGCTCGTCGTAGTTCTTGCGGCGCAGCGCGATGTCCGCGAGCATGACGCCGCCCCACGCGGCGATGACGACGCCCAGGGTCGTGAGGAACGCCGTGAAGGGGGTCAGGAAGGAGTCCGCGAAGAACACAACGACGATCGTGCCAACCGTCATGATCGTGCCGTCGATGGCGGTGGCGACCGGACGCGAGACGGGCACGCCCGTGGCCAGCAGCGACAGGCCCGAGGAATAGATGTCCATGACGATGCCGCCAATCAGGCCCAGGATCGCAACCAGAGCAAAGGGCACGAGGAACCAGGTGGGCAACAGCGTCGTGAGCGCGCCAATCGGGTCATTACCGATGGCCTCGGAGAGGGACTCATCGGCCGAGCCAACCAGGAGGATGCCGAAGAAGACGAGGACGACCGTGGGCAGCGCCGCGCCCACCGTCGTCCAGCCGACCACGCCCCGCGTCGAAGCAGCGCGCGGCAGGTAACGCGAGTAGTCCGCAGCCGCATTAATCCAGCCGAAGCCGAAGCCCACGAGGAGCATGCAGCCCGCGCCAAGCACCGCGGTCAGCGGCGCGGACGGACGCGAGGAGAGGACCGCAAAGTCAATCGTCGGCGCGACCAGCACCAGGTAGACGATCGTCAGGGCTGCGGTGGCCCAGGTGATCCACGTCTGGACCTTCATGATCGCCTCAAAACCGAGGATGCCCGAACCCGCCGCCAGGACGACGACGAGGATCAGCGCGATGATCTGGGCGACGACGTGATTCGTGAAGCCGAGCGCTCCCATGACCGTGGCGGTCGCCTGGACGGCCATGATCGCCAGGAAGGTCTCCCAGCCGACCGTCAGGATCCACGAGATCGCCGCGGAAATCCGGTTGCCGTTGAAGCCGAAGGCCGCGCGCGACAGGACCAGCGTCGGGGCAGAGCCGCGCTTGCCGGCGATGGCAATGAGGCCACACACGACGAACGAGAGCGCAACACCCACGACGGACACGACGATCGCCTGGGCGAGGGAGAGCCCGAACCCGAGGACCCACGAGCCCCACGAAATACCCAGGACCGAAATATTCGCAGCGAACCACGGCATGAACAGGTCAGAAGGTTTTCCCTTGCGATCGGATTCGGGGATGACGTCCAGGCCGGCCATTTCGACGGCCAGAGCGCCCGATGACTGGGGTTCGCTCACAGTGTGCTCCTATGCGACGGAGATATTGTCAGAACGACGTAATCCTATCACACAGGTCACACGATCAGGCTCGGACGACAGGATTCGTCAGACTTCCAATGCCCTCGATCTCAATCTCGACTCGGTCGCCAGCCTGAACGAGGCCTGCACCCGCAGGCGCGCCCGTCGCGATCACGTCGCCGGGCAGCAGCGTCATCTGTCGGGACACGTAGGACACCAGCTCGAAGGGGTTCCAGATCATGTGCGCCGTCGAGGAGTCCTGAGCGATCTCTCCGTTCAGATAGGAGCGCAGCGCCAGGTTGGTGACATCCAGGTTGGGGTCGACCGTGATCCACGGGCCCAGCGGGCACGCCGAGTCGAAGGACTTGCCGCGCGACCAGGGACCGCCCGTCATCGCATCGCGGGCGGTCGCATCGTTGGCGATCGTGTAACCGAGGATCACCTGCGGCGCGTCCTCCACGCTCACGTCCTTCGCCAGAGACTTGATGACAATCGCGAGCTCGCCCTCGAAGGCCACCTTGCTCGACCAGGCGGGGATCGCGATCGGATCATCGGGGCCCACGACCGACGTGTTGGCCTTCAGGAAGATCGGCGGCTCGGGGCGTTCATCCGCCGAAATCTGGGTATCCGAGTAGTTGTCGCCGATGCCCACGACCTTGGAGCGCGGGATCACCGGGGAGAGCAGGCGGACCTCGTCCAGCTCGTAGATCTGGCCGGAAGGCTCCACGGGCGAGAACAGCGGGTCACCCTTGAGCCCCACGATCCTCGTCGAGCCCTCCTCGAGGGCGCCGTACACCGGGTTCGTACCATCGGAAAAACGTGCGATTCTCATGGCGGTAGCCTAACGCAGCCGCGCGAGCGTTGCGCCAAGCAGCGCCGACAGAAACAACGCCGGGTGCGCGACACGAGATGTGACGGCGCACCCGGCGAGGTGGTCAGCGGGAATTACTTCTTCTTGTGCTTGGGACGCTTCCAGACGCTGCCGGGAACGTCACCGGGCAGCAGCGGGTTCTTCTCGCCCACGAAGACGGGCTCCTCGATGCCGCCTCGACGCTGAGTCTCGTAGTCGCGCAGCGCGCCGAGCACCCAGCGGGAGAGGAAGACCAGGGCGACCAGGTTCGTGATCGTCATGACCGCCATCGCGATGTCGACGGCGTTCCACACGACGTCCAGGGTCAGCAACGCGCCGATCGTCGCAGAGAGCACGCACACGACGCGCACGGTCCACGTCGCCCAGCGGGCGTCACCGAAGACGAAGGACATGTTCGTGTCGGAGTAGACGTAGGCGGCGATGATCGAGGAGTAGGCCAGGACGAAGATGAGGATCGCCATGGGGACGATCGTCCAGGCGCCAAGCTCGTGGGCCACAGCCAGGGTCGTCAGGTTGGAGGGGTTCACATCCGCACTGCCCCACACCTTCTCGCCTGCGATGAGGATGACAAAGGCGGTCGCGGTGCACACCACGATGGTGTCGATGAAGACACCCAGGGACTGGATGAGGCCCTGACGCACCGGGTGGGATACGGTCGCGGTCGCCGCAGCGTTGGGAGCGGTGCCCTGCCCGGCCTCGTTGGAGAAGAGGCCGCGCTTGGTACCGTTGATCATCGCGGCGATGATGCCGCCGCCCAGGCCGCCGACGGTCGCGTCCGCGGAGAAGGCGGAGGTGAAGATCTGACCCAGCACGGCACCGAACTGCGTGATGTTCATGAGGCAGACGATGGCAACCATAATGACGTAGACGGTCGCCATGATCGGGGCCATCCACTCGGTGACGCGGGCGACAGTGCGAATACCACCGAAGATGACCATCGCGGAGAAAACGAAGATGAGGCCTGCGACCGTGAGCTGCGCGGCCGAGAAGCCACCCGCGCCAGGCAGAGGCTGCTTGGCTGCCTCACCGAAGGCGCTCGTGAGCGTGCCCGCGATCGCGTTGGACTGCACGGACGTGATGACGACGCCGCAGGTCACGACGGTAATGACGGCGAAGATGTTGGCCAGAACGCGGTTCTTCATGCCGCGCTTGATGTAGTAGGCCGGGCCGCCGCGGAAGGAACCGTCGGAGTGCTTGACCTTGAAAATCTGGGCCAGCGTCGCCTCGAAGAACGCGGTCGCCATGCCAACCAGGGCCACAACCCACATCCAGAAGATCGCGCCCGGACCGCCAAACATGAGCGCCGCAGCCACGCCGAACACGTTGCCGATACCCACGCGCGCGGCCAGCGAGATCGCGAAGGCCTGGAAGGAGGAGATACCGCCGTCGGCACCCTTGCGCGAGCCGAGGACCGTGCGCACCATCTCCGGGAAGAGGCGCAGCTGCACGCCGCGAGAGACGACCGTCAGGACGAGGCCCACGCCGATCAGGATGACAATCGTCAGGTGCATCGTGATCCAGTCAGCGATCTCCTTTTCGATCACAGCTATCTGTTCCACAGGAACCTCCCGGGGTGTCAATGGGCGAGGCCGTGGATGGGTCGCGGGGCCTCGCGCGCTTCGCGGGCCGCACCCGCTCGTTGTCATGGGACCCGTTCATCTTGCCACAGGGCTTCGCGCCCGGCAGACGACGTCTCGCCACACGCCCACCCGCGCGTCTGCGCCTGACTGGCCCCGGCCTCGTCGATGAGCTGCGGGAAGGGCCCGGCGGCGCGGGGACGCAGACGTGGGCACACTCTGGGACAATGGGAGCATGAGCGCGACTTTGAACGAGATCCTGGACGACCTGGAGGACGAGGGCCGTCTGGGCGACGACGATGCCCTGTACGAGGCCTTCGTGTCTTGGGCCGAGGGCACCGGGCGTCCGCTCTACCCCCACCAGGAGGAGGCCCTGGTCGAGATCCTGGCGGGCAACCACGTGATCGCGGCGACCCCCACTGGGTCGGGCAAGTCGATGATCGCGCTCGCCGCGCACTTTACGTCGATGGCGCATGGGGGCCGCTCCTACTACACGGCGCCCCTGAAGGCCCTGGTGTCAGAGAAATTCTTTGACCTGGTGTCCCTGTTCGGCGCGGACAACGTCGGCATGGTGACCGGCGACGTGTCCCTGAATGCCGACGCGCCCATTATCTGCTGCACGGCCGAGATCCTGGCCAATCAGTCGCTGCGCGAGGGGCCCACGCTGGACGCGGACATGATCGTCATGGACGAGTTCCACTTCTACGGGGACCGTCAGCGCGGCTGGGCCTGGCAGGTGCCGCTCCTGGAGCTGAGGGCCCCACAGGTGGTGGCGATGAGCGCGACGCTGGGCGACACGACGCGTTTCGAGCGCGCATGGAAGGAGCGCACCGGGCGCGACGTGTCCCTTATCGACGACGCGGAGCGTCCCGTGCCCCTCGAGTTCGAGTACGTCGTGGACCGCCTGCCCGACACGGTGGAGCGACTGCTGGGCGAGGGCCGCTGGCCGGTCTACATCGTGCATTTCTCCCAGCGTGACGCCGTGGCGACCGCGCAGTCCTTTGACCGTTCCTCGCTGATTTCGCCCGAGCAGAAGAAGGCGATTGCCGCGCAGCTGGCGGGTGTGTCGTTTACGAAGGGTTTCGGGCAGACCCTCAAGTCGCTGCTCGCGCAGGGCATCGGCGTGCATCACGCGGGCATGCTGCCACGCTACCGCCGCCTCGTCGAGCGTCTCACCCAGGCGGGCCTGCTGCCGATCGTGTGCGGCACGGACACTCTGGGGGTGGGCATCAACGTGCCGATTCGCACGGTGCTGATGACGTCGCTCGTGAAGTACGACGGTCGGCGCATGCGCCACGTGAGCGCGCGCGAGTTCCACCAAATCGCGGGGCGCGCTGGACGCGCCGGCTTCGACACGGTCGGTTTCGTACGTGTCCTGGCCCCCGAGCACGAGGTGGACGCCGCCCGTGAGCGCGCACGCCTGAGCGCCGCACAGGAGGCCGCACGCGACGCCCGCGAGGCCAAGCGCGCCGCCAAGAAGTCCGCGAAGAAGCGCAAGGGCCCGGGCGAGGGCGAAATCTCGTGGACACGCTCGACGTTCGAGCGCCTCGTGGACGCGGCTCCCGAGCAGCTCACAAGCCGCTTCGAGATGACGCACGCGATGGTCCTCAATGTCCTAGCCGGTGCGCCCGCGGCCGGGCGCGACCCGGGCGAGCACCTCGTGTGGCTGGCGCGCAACAACGACGATCCGCCCACGGATCGCAACCCGCACCTGCGCCGCCTGGGCGAGATCTACACGTCGATGAAGCAGGCGGGCGTCGTCGAGCACGTGTCTTCCGCCGAGGCCTCGGCGTCGGGTGAGCCTCGCCTGCGCGCGGCCACCGACCTGCCGGATGACTTCGCGCTCAACCAGCCGCTCTCCCCCTTCGCACTGGCGGCGCTCGAGCTACTGGACCCGGAGTCCCCGACCTTCGCCCTCGACGTCGTTTCGGTCATCGAGTCGGTCCTGGAGGATCCGCGCCCGCTCCTGTTCGCGCAGGAGAAGGCGGCACGCGCCGAGGCCGTGGCCGCGATGAAGGCGCAGGGCATGGAGTACGACGAGCGCATGGCCGCCCTGGAGGAAGTGACGTGGCCGCGCCCGCTGGCCGATCTGCTGGGGGACGCGTTCGCGGTGTACCTGCACGCGAACCCGTGGATCGAGGATCAGGAGATTTCCCCGAAGTCGGTCGTGCGCGAGATGATCGAAAACGCGCTGACGTTCACGGGGATCGTGGGCCGCTACGACGTGGGCCGCTCCGAGGGCATCGTGTTGCGCTACCTGACGGACGCGTACCGCGCGCTGCGCCAGATCGTGCCGGACGAGCTGATGACGGACGAGCTGCGTTCAATCATTGCGTGGCTGTCGGCGCTGATCCGCGCGGTTGACTCCTCGTTGCTGGACGAGTGGGAGGCCATGTCCACAGGCCAGGCCCTACCCGCGTCCGAGGGCGACGGCACGGAGGGCGCGGAGCTGGCGTTTGGCGCGCGGGAGGACGGGACCGTTCCCTTCAGCGCGAACCGTCACGCGTTCCGCACGGCAATCCGTGGCGCGTTGTTCGAGCGCGTGGAGGCGATGAGCCGCGACAACGTCGAGGCCTTGGCGCGTCTGGACGAGGCCTCGCGCACCCCGGTGGTCGCACCGTGGGGCGAGGACGAATGGGACGCGGTGCTCGAGCGCTACTGGGCGGAGCACGAGTGGATCGGTATCGACCAGCGTGCGCGCGCCCTGTCGCTGTGCTCCCTGAACGAGGCCCCGACCCGCGAGGACGTGCTGGAGCTGGCCCCCGCTGTGGTTTCCTCTGATTTCGAGCGCGCCCAGGTGGCGCGCATCGAGGCGATCGCGGACGCGGTCGATCAGGCTGCGGCCGGTACGTTCTGGCTGGCCACGCAGACCCTGTTCGACTCGGAGGAGGACATGGACTGGCGCATCGTCACCCTCGTGGACGTGCCAGCCTCGGACGAGGCGAACCGCGTCGCCCTGGCGACGGTCACCGTCGGGGCGCGGTAAGTCCCTCCGGCTTCTAGGCGCAGCTGGGACGTCACGGGCCACCACGGCCTCGTTGATGTGGCAATTCGGATGAGTCGGGTAGGAGCGACGCCGAAAGCCGTGCTCACCGCCGTCCGAGTTATCCTCGCCGCGTGGGCCTCTCGCCGATTTCCTGCTGGAGCCGCACAAGGTATCCGTCGGGGTCCTGGATGAGGAACTGCCGGACGCCGATCTCTACATCGCCCGCCCGGTACCACTTCTCCTCGGGTTCGACGAAGATCGGCCACCCTGCCTCGGCCATGCGGTGCCATGCACTGTCCAGCTCTTCGGTCTGAACCTCGAGGTTGATCCCGCGACCAAGCGGGCGCTCAAGAGGACCGGTTGCCCACATCCTCCCGCGGTCGATCTGGTCGAGCATCAGGTGCGCGTTACCCAGGACGAGGTAGCCGAATCCTTCCTCAGGCCGCTCGTAGCGGAGGGAAAAACCGACGAGGTCGCACCAAAAACGGCGCGACGCCTCGTAATCGGTGACGGTAAGTTCAGGAACAAGCCCGGGTTCACTGATCATAGCCCCACTCTAGCGGCCTCGGACGAGACCGCGTCCGCGAGATGCACAGACCGTCAGCGCCGGGAGGCCTTGCGAATCAGCCAGTCCGCGCCCGCGAAGAGCGCCATGAAGAGCAGGGCGCCAATCAGGATCGCCACGATGTTGATCGCGACCTGCGTGTAGCCGATGCGCCACACGTTCACGAAGCCGTAGGGGTACTGGTGCGTGAAGGAGCCTCGCACGAGCGTGTACGCCACCCACGCGACCGGGATCAGCAGGGCGCGCCCCAGCGTTGCCCACGTGATGCCGCCGCGCGGCCCCGCGAGCGCGGCCGTACCCACGAAGGCGGCCGGGACGACGATGTGCTGCAGCGGGTTCGTGACGAGCGCGAAGCCGGAGAGGACCTCGTAGGGGCCAATCAGCGTCGCGTAGACGATGGCCGTCACGGTGATCATCATGAGCGCGCACAGGTGCACGGCCCTCCCCCACGCCCCGACGCGGCCTCGGCGCGCGAGGAGGGTCGAGATGATCGCAACCATGATGTTGGACAGCTCGGTGAAGTAGGACAGGCAATTGATGAGGCGCTCGGGAGCACCCGCCCAGCCGTGAGCGGCGCCCGCGAAGAGCCCCTCCTCGACGTAGGTCGGCGCAGCGTAGCCATCAAAGGCCGTAATGATGAGGGTGGCAGCGACGCCCGCCCACGCGAGGGCGGCAACCACCCAGTAGGCGGCGCACCCGCGGCGGCTTAGTTCAGTCATAGTCATCGTCTTCGATGATGGCACAGCGGAAAAACGCAGTCACGGTAAGGGCGCAAGTATCCCACGACCCGGGCATCCCACTAGCTCCCGGGCATCCCGCTTCCACCCCCTCATTTCCGCATGCAATTCATTATTCGGATCGGCCTTGAGAGCTCAGAAACCGCATGATTTCAACACCTCTCCTTCAAACACTGAAGGAACGGCCGGGGAATTACGTGCGAAATTTGGGGGGCGCGGGAGTATCGGCGGCTGGGACGAAGACCCCGGCAGGAGCGTAGGACAGCGACGAAAACAGGACGAGGCCGGGGCGGGCCGGGCGAAAACACGGAACGAGACCGGGGCTGCCCGCGCGGAACGAGGCCGGGTCAGACCTGTGCGAGGTCCGTGACCTCCGCGTCCGTCAGTTCCACGAGGTCGAGGGGGCTCAGTTCGACGCTGAGGCCTCGGCGCCCGCCCGAGACGATCATGGTCTCGTGGTCCAGGCACGCCGAGTCGATGAACAGACGGTGCGAGGTGGTCTGCCCGAGCGGGCTGATGCCGCCCACGACGTAGCCGGTGCGGCGCTGGGCGACGGCCGGGTCAGCCATGGCGGCGCTCTTCGCGCCGGCTGCCTTGGCGATCAGCTTCATGGACAGGTGAGCCAGAGCGGGCACGCAACCGACGACGAACTCACCGGAGGGCTCCAGGCGCACCATGAGCGTCTTAAAGGCCTGGGTGGGGTCGATCCCCAGCTTCTCGACGGTCTCCTCGCCGAACGCCCGGGCGGCCGGGTCGTGCTCGTACTCGTGAACGGTAAAAGCAACGCCGGCCGCTGTGAGCGCCTCGATGGCGCGGGTGGGGCCACCGCCGTGATCCTTGCTGTGTTTACGAGCCATGACCCCAGTGTAGGACGCGTCAGAGGATGGACGCAGTCGGGTCGTCGATGACGACCTTGCCGAAGGGGAAGCAGGTGATCGGGATCATCTTGAGGTTGGCGATGGCCAGCGGGATGCCGACGATCGTCACGGCCTGTGCGGCGGCGGTGGTCACGTGCCCGATGGCCAGCCACAGGCCCGCAACCAGGAACCACACGATATTCATGAGGGCCGATCCGGCACCCGCACTGGGCTGGTCGACGACGCGCTTACCGAAGGGCCACAGCACGTATCCGGCGATACGGAAGCAGGCCACGCCGGCGGGGATCGTGACAATGAAGATGCAGGCGACGACACCCGCGAGGAGGTAGCCCAGGAAGAGCGGGAGTCCTCCGAAGAAGAACCAGATGATGTTGAGTAGGGTACGCATGGCGTGTCCTTTCGTTGATCTGTGAACATACTAGTCTGACACGCCGCGCCGCTCAGATGCCCCTGAGTCGCCCCTGATTAACCCCTGATAGCGCCTGCCCGTCTACCATGAGGGTATGAGCATTCCCGAGGCCATCGCCGCTGCCCGCGACCGCATCGACCGCGCGACGTCCGCGTGCGGTCGCACCGATTCGGTGCACCTGGAGCTGGCAGTCAAGACGCGCACGCCCGAGGAATGCCGCGAAGCCGCCGCCGCCCTGAGCGAGGCGGGCCTGCCCGTCCTGCTCGGCCACAACCGCGTCCAGGAGGCACGTGCGACGGTGGACGCAATCCGCGAGGTGCCCGGCGCGCGCATCCACCTGATCGGGCCTCTACAGTCCAACAAGATCAACCATGCGCTGGCCTGCGTGGACGCGATCGAGTCGCTAGACTCCCCCGCCCTGGCCTCGAAGATCGACGCGCGCGCGACCGGCACACTCCCCGTGTTCGTCGAGGTGAACGTCTCGGGCGAGGCCACGAAGCACGGCTGCGCCCGCGCCGACGTTTCCGAGTTAATCGACGCGGTCGAGGCCTCGGCCCACCTACAGCTCGCGGGCTTCATGACGGTGGGCCTGAACTCCCCCGTCGAGGCCGACGTGCGCGCCGCCTACGCGCAGCTGCGCGACATCAGGGACGAGGCCGCCGCGCGCCTGGGCATCGAAGAGTCCGACCTGGCGCTATCGATGGGTATGAGCCGCGACCTGGAATGGGCCATCGCCGAGGGGGCGACGATCGTGCGCCTGGGAACGGCCATTTTCGGCGCTCGCCGCGTCTGAGCAGACCGCTCGTTCGCGCGAGCACATCGCCGACTAGGATTGTCCGCATGATGACTGTTCTCGCTGGAATGTCCGCCGCGATCCTGGCGCTCGCCCCGATCACCAATCCGATCGGTGGTCTCGCGGCGTTTGCAGGACTCACCGCAGGCAATGCTCCGGCCGCGGTGCGCTCGCAGGCGTGGAAGACCGGCATGTACGTGTTCGCCATCCTGACGGTGTTCGCGGTCAGTGGCTCGCTCATCATGCGTTTCTTCGGCTTCGACCTGCCTTCCCTGCAGATCGCGGGTGGCCTGGTCGTCGCGCACTCGGGTTTCTCGATGCTGGAAAACAAGCGCCGTGCCACCCACGAGGAGGCTCAGCACGCGACCTCGAAACCGGACGTGTCCTTCTCCCCCATGGCGCTCCCCCTCATCGCGGGGCCCGGCTCGATCGGCGTAGTCATCGCGCTGGCCGCCCGCAACACGGCCATCGGTTTTCATGTCGGCATCGTCCTGGGAATCGCGGTGACAGCCGCCGTCATCGCGCTGCTGCTGCGCTACGGCACGCCCTGGATCGACAAGCAGGGTGCCACCGGCGTCGGCGCGATCGTGCGCATCATGGGCTTCCTGATCCTCGTCATCGGCGTCGAGCTCATCATCCACGGGGTGCGCGCGCTCCAGCTCTTCTAAGCGCAAACCCGCCCCGGCCTCGTCGAAACGACACCGGAGCGGGCAGACACGACAACGGGAGCGCTCAGGGGATGCGGTGCACCCACTCCTCGCGCGCGAACTTCGTCTCGCAGCGCTGGCGTGCGACCTCGAGATCCGCCTCGGTGATGGTGCCGACCGTGGCGTTGTACTTCTCCTTGAAGTGGTCGAAGAACGCCTGGAGGATCTCCTCGCGGGGAAGACCGGTCTGGGAGCGCATGGGGTCCACGCGCTTGACGGCGCTGCGGGTGCCCTTGTCGCGGATCTTCTCCATGCCGATGCGCAGGACCTCATTCATCTTGATGGCGTCGATGTCGTAGGCCATGGTCACGTGGTGGACCATGTAGCCATTCGCCCAGCGCTTCTGCGCGGCGCCGCCGATCTTTCCGAACTCGGAGGCGATGTCGTTGAGCGGCACGTACTTAGCCTTGATGCCCAGCTTTTCGAGGACCTCCATCACCCACTGATCGAGGTACGGGTAGGCCTGCTCGAAGCTCATTCCCTCCACGAGGGCGGTGGGGATGACGAGCGAGTAGGTGATGCAGTTGCCGGGCTCCATGAACATGGCGCCGCCGCCGGTAACGCGCCGCGACACGGTGATGCCGTAGCGCTCCACGCCGTCCTGCTGGATTTCGTTTTGGTAGGACTGGAAGGAGCCGATGACGACCTGCGGGCCGTTCCATTCCCACAGGCGCATGAAGGGCTTGCGGCGCCCCGCGGCCACGTCCTCGACCAGGGTCTCATCCATAGCGACGTTGATCATCGGGTCGACGACGGGGCCGTGGATGACGTCGAAGTCGATGTCGTCCCACGACAGGGCGGCGCCCAGCGCGCGGCGTACGGCGATGCCGACGGCCTCGGGGGTCACCCCCATGAGGGTGTCGCCTTCGTCGAGGGCGCCCTCCACGCGCGCGGCCAGGTCCTTGGCGCTCGACGAGGCCGGGGCCCCTTCGAGGGACGCGGTGATCCGGGTGAGCGCGTCGTCGGGGTCGAGGAAGAAGTCGCCGGACACGCTTACGCGCGCGAGGCGATCCTCCTCCACGTCGGTGTCGACGATGACGAGCTTTCCTCCGGGGACTTTGTACTCTCCATGCATGCCCACGATTGTAGGCGCTCCGCTCACGCCCAGTCGGGCAGGACGCGCACGCCGCCCTTGTCGGCGGACGCCGCGAGCATGCCGTAGACGCGTAGCGCGTCGGAGACCTTGCGGGCGCGAGGCTTGGAGGGCTTCCACGGCGCGGCACCCTTTTCGGCGCGGCGGCGCTCGAGCTCCTCGTCGCTCACATTCGCGCGCAGGACGCGGTTGTTGACGTCGATTTCGATCTCGTCGCCGGTGCGCACGAGGCCGATCGCGCCGCCGGCCGCAGCCTCGGGCGAGATGTGACCGAGGGAGATGCCGGAGGTGCCGCCGGAGAAGCGTCCGTCGGTGATGAGCGCGCACTTCTTGCCCAGGCCCAGGCCCTTGAGGTAGGAGGTCGGGTAGAGCATTTCCTGCATGCCGGGGCCGCCCTTGGGGCCCTCGTACAAGATGACGACGACGTCGCCTTCCTTCACCTGCTTGCTGAGGATGGCCTCGACGGCTTCCTCCTGGGATTCGACGACGAAGGCCTTGCCGACGAAGTGGAAGAGGGACTCGTCGATGCCGGCGGACTTGATGATCGCGCCGTTGGCGGCGATGTTGCCGTAGAGGACCGCGAGGCCGCCATCCTTCGTGTAGGCGTGCTCGACGGAGCGGATGCAGCCGGCCTCGGAGTCGGTGTCGAGGGACTCGAAGAGGTTGGCGGTCGAGAAGGCCTGGGTGGTGCGCACGCCGCCGGGGGCGGCGAGGAAGCGGTGCTTGGCCTCGTCGGTGGCGCGCCCGCTGCGCACGTCCCACGCGCCCAGCCAGTTCTCCAGGTTGTCGGAGTGGACGGAGTGGACGTCGCGGTGGAGCAGGCCCGCACGGTCGAGCTCGCCGAGCAGGGCGGGAATGCCGCCGGCGCGGTGGACGTGCTCGATGTGGTAGGTCGTGGAGTTGGGGGCGACCTTGCACAGGCAGGGCACGCGGCGCGAGATCGCGTCGATGTCGTCGAGCGTGAAGTCGACGCCGGCCTCGTTGGCGATGGCGAGGATGTGCAGGACGGTGTTGGTGGAGCCACCCATGGCCACGTCCAGG
Source organism: Actinomyces sp. HPA0247 (assembly GCA_000411415.1). Lineage (GTDB taxonomy): Bacteria > Actinomycetota > Actinomycetes > Actinomycetales > Actinomycetaceae > Pauljensenia. Next base: position 289,739 of record KE150451.1, read on the forward strand.
CTCATGGCGTTCTCGAAGGCTTCCTTGGTGGCGATGGAGCGCGGTAGGACCGAGTCGTCCTCGTTGTCGTAGTAGGCGCGGCACATGTCGACGATGCGCGTGCCGGCCTCGGTGAAGAGCTTCTTGCGTTCGATCTGGGTGGCCAGGGTGGTGCCGTTGCCGGGCAGGGCCAGGCCGATGGCCTCGTTGAGGCAGTTCATGGAGTTCGCGGTGAACATGCCGGCGCAGGAGCCGCAGGTGGGGCACGCGTTGGCTTCGATGCTGGCGAGCTGGTTGTCGCTGACGGAGTCGTCGACGGCCATGACCATGGCGTCGATGAGGTCGAGGCGGTGTTCGACGACGCCCTCGACGGCGGCGCCGGATTCCATGGGGCCGCCCGAGACGAAGATGGTGGGGATGTTCAGGCGCATGGCGGCCAGGAGCATGCCGGGGGTGATCTTGTCGCAGTTGGAGATGCACACGAGGGCGTCGGCGCGGTGCGCGTTGACCATGGTTTCGACGCAGTCGGCGATGAGGTCGCGGCTGGGCAGGGAGTAGAGCATGCCGTCGTGGCCCATGGCGATGCCGTCGTCGACGGCGATCGTGTTGAATTCCTTGGCGACGCCGCCGGCTGCTTCGATGGCTCCGGCGACGAGGTCGCCCATGTTCTTCAGGTGCACGTGGCCGGGGACGAACTGGGTGTAGGAGTTGGCGATGGCGATGATCGGCTTGCCGAAGTCGCCGTCCTTCATGCCGGTGGCGCGCCACAGGGCGCGAGCTCCGGCCATGTTGCGGCCTTGGGTGGATGTTGCCGAGCGCAGCGGGCGACTCATGATGTGCCTTTCTTTTGCCTTGTAATGACTCAACAGTAGGAGCGTGAGCGTCGCGTTTCCGTGCGGGTTTCGTCTCATGGACGAGGCCGGGGCTGGGTGGGGGTGGTTTTTGCGCGGTATTCCGGGGGCTGTAGCGAGTGGATCGCCGTGTCAGTGGGTGGACGCTTGTGAGCGTGATTGCAAGGAAAACGCAAGGGGTGCGTGCGTGAATTAGCATCTTGCCAGATGAGTGGTTGATCGCATTGGTCACGGTGTGGACATTCGGCCTCGTTCTCGACGCGCGAAACGTAGGCTGAGGGCACAGTGAAGAGAAAGGACTGCGATGACCATTCGCACCACTCATGTTGGTTCCCTGCCCCGTACCCCCGAGCTGCTCAAGGCGAACGCCGCGCACCGCGAGGGTTCCCTGAGCGATGCTGATTTCACCTCTGTGCTGCAGGCCGAGGTTGATGGCGTTGTGAAGCGTCAGGCTGAGATTGGCCTGGATATCGTCAACGACGGCGAGTATGGCCACGCGATGCTCGACACGGTTGATTACGGCGCGTGGTGGACGTATTCCTTCTCGCGTTTCGGCGGTCTGTCCTTTGAGGACGTGCAGCGTTTCGATGTGCGTCCCCCAGCTGGCCGCGATGGTCGTCTGTCTTTCTCGTCGTTTGCTGAGCGCCGCGACTGGCAGCGTTTCGCGGACGCGTACGCGGATCCGGATTCGGGTATTCACATTGCGAACCGCAACCCGATTGCGTTCCCGACGATTACGGGTGAGCTGACCTACATCGGCGCCGAGGCCGTGGAGCGCGATATCGCGGGCGTGAAGCACGCGCTGGAGGCTGTGGGCAAGCCCGTGTCGGATGGTTTCGTGGCGGCGATTTCGCCGGGTTCGGCGGCTCGCGTGGCTAACGCGTTCTACGAGGATGACGAGGCCGTGGTGTGGGCGTGCGCGGATGTGCTGCGCGAGGAGTACAAGCGCATTACGGACGCGGGCCTGACGGTGCAGATTGACGCGCCGGATATCGCGGAGGGCTGGGATCAGATGAACCCGGAGCCGTCCGTCGAGGATTACCGCGCGTTCTCTCGCGTGCGTATCGACGCGCTGAACCACGCGCTGGAGGGCATTGACCCGTCTCTGGTGCGTTTCCACGTGTGCTGGGGTTCGTGGCACGGCCCGCACACGACGGATATTGCGTTCAAGGACATCGTGGATCTGGCCCTGCTGGTCAACGCGAATGGCCTGACGTTTGAGGCGGCGAATGCTCGCCACGCGCACGAGTGGACGATCTGGCGCGACATCGAACTGCCCGAGGGCAAGTACCTGATCCCGGGCGTGGTGTCGCACTCGACGAACGTTGTGGAGCACCCGGAGCTGGTGGCTCAGCGTATCCGCCAGTTCGCGGACATTGTGGGCGATGAGCGTGTCGTGGCGTCGACGGACTGCGGCCTGGGCGGCCGCATCTACCCGTCGATCGCGTGGGCGAAGCTGGAGGCTCTTGCCGCGGGCGCTCGTCTCGCATCGAAGTGATCGCCTGATTGCTGGCTTGGGGCGCGCGGGGTGGATGAGGATCCACCCCGCGCGCTTTTCCCAGGGTTTTCTCAGCCAAAGCTCCCAGTTCTTTGAGCTTGGCGTCACACAATGGATTGTGTGTTGCAGCCCCCGCTTCCGGGTCGGCTCGCCGCGGTGGGGATCGCACGCCGCGTCGGGGTCCGGGATTGGGGGCTGCGGCGCGTTTGGGGTCGTGCCCCTCAATGCGAGCGCCAGCTGTTCACGTTCTTTAAGGGCCGATAGGTACCGGCGCGTGATCGCGCCTACAATTGGTGTATGAACATCCTCGTGATTCAAAACGACCCGATCGTTCCGGTGGGTCAGCTGTCCGCCTTCCTCGGCGGTCACGAGGTGGTGCGCGCCTGGGAGGACCCGCAGCGCCTCCAGGACCTGGCGGCCGCTCCCCTGCCGGATGCCCTCATCCTGCTGGGTGGCCGGGCGAACGCCTACGACGACGAGGCCTGGCCGTGGCTGGAAGCCGAACGCGAGCTGCTGCGCCGCTGCGTCGCCGCACACATCCGTGTGCTCGGCATTTGCCTGGGTGCCCAGCTGATCGCCGCGACCTTCGGCGGGCGAGTGAGCGTCGCAGACCCAGCGGGCCCCGAATACGGCGTTATTCCCCTGACGTGGGGCACAAACGACCAGGCGGGCGGCGGTGGAGCCGTCCCCCTGCGCATGGCCCTGGCCTCGACCCACACGGTCTTCGCCGACCATGGTGACGCCATCGTGGAGCTCCCCCACGGCGCGCGCGAGTGGGCGCGCTCGGACAAGTACACGCAGATCTTCTCCTACGGCACCGCCCTGGGCGTCCAATTCCACCCGGAGGTCACGCGTGAGACCGCGACCGTGTGGGCTGTGAACAACGAGGACGTTGACACCGAGGACATCGTGGCCGGATACGACGCCCACGAGGGCGAGCTGGCATCCACCTGCAAGACCCTGGCCGACTGGGTCTGCGGCGTCTTCTAAGGCGCAAACAGAATCGCAGTGCGGGCACCCCCACGCGGTACCCACACTGCGATTGACAATCGGGCCTCGTCGCAGCGAGCGGAGATGAGGCCCGGCTTCTATTTTAGAGGAAAAAGCCGCAGCTACAAGGCTTTTCCAGGAACCAAGACCACCACGTGGGACGACTTGACAACGTTCCCATTCACAGCCTCGTCACGGCGCGCGACGCACCCCGGTCAGGGGGCCGCGACCTGCACGAACGATCCGGTGCCGTACGCCCACACGCGGCGCTCAGCGGCCGAGATGAACACGGCCTGGCCGCGGCTCAGTTCCACGCTGTCCCCGCCCTGCTCCTCGCTCACGTGCAGGGTGACCGACCCGGAGGTCGCGATGACGATGCGCGGGCCCTCCCCGGGCACGGCGACCTCGTCCACGCGGGAGGTGTGCTTTCCGGGGGCCAGCGTCGTCACCGACAGCTCGAACTCCTGGGCGGGCGCCAGGAAACGGTCCGTCGTCGCCGAGGGGTGCTCGGGTGCCACGCGCACGGGCGGCAGCGCCGAAAACTCGGTGATCTCCACGAGCTGGGCGGAGTCCACGTACTTACCGGTCAGGCCCGCGCGCACGACGTTGTCGGAGGAGGCCATGACCTCGATACCCAGGCCCGACTGGTAGGCGTGAATCTGGCGCGGCGGAATGTAGACGGCCTCGCCCGGGCGCAGGGACACCGGGTTCATGAGGAAGGCGACGATGATGCCCGGGTCGCCCGGGTGCTTCTCCCCCAGGACGCTCACGAGCTCGTCGGTGCGCGGGGATGGGGACGTGCCCGACGCGAGGCGTGAGCGGCACGCGGCCACGAACTCTTCGACGCGTTCGGGGGTCGCCGGGGAGTCCTCGTCGAACAGCCACGTGGCCAGGGAGCGCAGGCCCCCACGCACAGTGGACAGCTTGAGGCGGTGACGCAGGCGGTCCGCGAGCTCGCCCTCCAAGCCGACGAGGAGCTGGCGTGCCTTGCGCGGCACGCGGAAACCGACGAGCGCGCTGAACTCGGTGAGCGCGTAGATCATCTCGGGCTTGTGGTTCATGTCCCGGTAGACGCGGCGCGTGTCGGTACGCTCAATCCCCAGGACCTCCTCGCGCAGGTAGCCTTCGCGCGCGATCTCCTTCGTCGGATGCACCTGCAGGCTCAGGGTCTGCGCGGGGGCGATGATTTTCGCCAGGTACGGCAGGGTCGGCCCGAAGGCGTAGAGCAGGCCTCCGCCGAGCGCTCGCTTGGGGTCCTCGCCGATGTGCTCGGCGAGCGTGTGTCCATCCGTCAGCAGCGTCGGTCCGTCCGGGTGGGCGCCGAACCACACCTCGGACACCGGGTCGTCCCCGGCGGCGGCCCCCAGGAACTCGGGGATCGCGTTCGTGGAGCCCCACGCGTCAGCTTTCGTCCAGCCGATCAGTCTTTCCATAGGTTGAATCCTATCGGTAACGGGTGCGCACAGACACGGGGGACGAGGCCGTGGCCCCTCCTCCGCGCGCGCGTGCTTGTGTCAGGAGCTGGGTTGATCGGCGGTTTCGCGCGCCTCGAGGGCGGTGAGTGCTCCGCCGCGTGCACGGAGCTCGGCGTAGGTGCCGGTCTCCACGACGCGGCCCGCGTCCATGACGATGATCTGGTCGGCGTCGCGCACGGCGCTGATGCGGTGGGCAATCTCGACGATGGTGCGTCCCTGCGCGACGCGCGCGATCCCCTCACGCACGCGCGCCTCGGTGGCCGGGTCGACCTGGCTCGTGGCCTCGTCAAAGACGTAGATCGGGGCGTCGCGCAGGAGGGCGCGAGCCAGGGCCAGGCGCTGACGCTGGCCGCCCGAGAGGCGCTCGCCCATGTCGCCGACGACCGTGTCCAGGCCGTCCTTTTCCGTAGCCAGCCAGTCGGTGAGGTCCACAGCCGCGAGCGCGGATTCGAGGTCCTTCTCGGTGGCGTCGGGTGCGGCGAGCAGCAGGTTGGCGCGCAGCGTGTCGTTGAAGAGGTAGGGACGCTGGGGCGCGGAGGCGACCGTGGCGCGCAGGTCGTGCAGGGACACCTCGGCCACGTTCGTGCCGCCGATGGTGACGATGCCCGAGGCCGGGTCCCACGTGCGGGTCAGCAGCGAGGCCAGCGTCGACTTGCCCGAGCCGGAGGCACCCACGATGGCGGTGCGCTTCCCGGCGGGGATGTGGATGCTCACGCCGTCCAACACCGTGGGGGCGGGCGCGGGCGCGTCCTCGTTCGTCGGGTAGGCGAAGGTCACGTCGGTAATTTCGATATCGCCCGGGGTCAGGGGCTTGGGATCGGCCGGGTCTGCGACGACGGGCGCGCGGTCGGTGATCGCGAAGACGCGAGCGGCCGAGGCGAAGGCCTGATCGAGGTCCGCGGCGAACTCCTCGACCGCGAGGACCGGGCCGAAGGAACCCATGGCGATGCCGAGGGCAAGGCCCGCCTGGGGCAGCGTCAGTGTTTCGGCGAGCACGTTCGAGCCCGCGACCATGGCAACCGTGACGATACCGAGGGCGACCGCAGCCTGGTTGAGGCCTCGGCGCAGCGCGATCCAGCGGCCCTGGGTACCAAGACCCGAGGAGATGCGCTCCTCGATGGCGCTCATCTCGGCCTCGCGGCGATCCTGCGCCCCAAAGGCGAGGACCTCGCGCACGCCCTGCACCGAGTCGGTCACATGGGCGGCAATCGCGCCCCGGGCCTCGCGCAGCTCACGCGCCGCACGGGCAGTGGAGCCAGAACCCAGGAAGGGAATGACCGCGCCGACGATCAAGAGGAAGGGCACCAACACGGAGGCCAGCGTCCAGGATACCGCGGTGCCCATCCACACGACCGACAGGATCGGGACGATGATCGCAGTGGTGACGGGGGCGAGCGTGTGCGCGAAGAAGACCTCGACGCGGTCGATATCCTTCGTCACGCGGTTCATGATGTCGCCCGAATCCAGGCGATCCGTGCCCGCGGGAGCCTGGGGCTCGAGCTGGTCGTAGAAGTAGTTGCGCAGCATCGCCAGACTGTGGAAGGCCACGAAGTGGCCGGCGAACTGCTCGAGGTAGCGGGCCAGGCCCTTCAGCAAGCTCAGGCCAATGGCGCAGACAATGATCAGCGCGATGCTCCAGGCACTCTCCCCCGAGGCGAGGCCGGCGACGGCCCAGCCGCCCAGGGCGAACAGGGCGATGCCGATCATGAGGAAGACGATGCGGGCGGCGATAGAGGCCGCGAGGGGCGGCAAGACGCGCCGCGTGATCGACAGGAGTCGAAGAGACAGTTGCCTGCGGGTCATCGGATCGTTCCTTCCTGCAGGGTCGCGACGCGGTCGGCGCCCTTGATGGTGGCGTCTCGGTGAGAGATCGTCAGGGTCGTGCGCCCGGCACACACGGTCTCGAGGGACGCGAGGATCTCGCGCTCGGAGGCCAGGTCCACGTGGGCGGTGGGCTCATCCAGGATCATGATCGACGCATTCTTCAGGAAGGCCCGGGCGATCGCGATGCGCTGGGCCTCGCCGCCGGACACAGCCAGGCCTCGGGCACCCACGCGGGCGTCGAGGCCACCGGGCAGCGACTTAAAGAATTCGCCGAGGTGGGCGGCGCGCAGGGCCTCGATGAGCTGATCGTCCGTGGCCGCGGGGGCGGCCAGGAGCAGATTGTCGCGCAGCGTGCCGGAGAACAGGTAGGTGGTCTGCTCGACGACCGCGCTCTGGGCGCGCACCCACGACAGCGGCGCTGTGGCCAGGTCGACGCCGTTGAGGCTCACGCGGCCTCGCGTGGGACGCAGGAAGCCCTGCAGCAGCGCCGAGATCGTGGACTTTCCAGCACCCGAGGGGCCCGCGAGCGCGACGTGCTCACCCTGGGTGAGGGTCAGGTTCGCGCCCTGCAGGACCGGGGTGTCCTCGGTGTAGGAGAAGGACACACCGCTGAGGCGGATCTCGCCGCGCTGGGGCGGGATCGCCGGGGCCTTGACACCCTTGGCGTCCGTGACCGGCGGGGTCTGCTTGATGAACTTCTTGATCTCCTTGTTGGCCGCGATGCCGCCCATGCCGATGTAGAAGAACTGGCCGATGCGGTCCAGCGGGTCGAGCATGATCGAGGAGAGGAGCACGAGGGAGATGCCCTCGCCGACGCTGATCGCGCCCTGCTGGTAGCGGATGAGAGCCAGGGCGATCGCGCCGGTGATCATGCCGAGGGAAAAGACGGAGTCGATGACGAGGAGGATCAGCTGGTTGCCGGCCAGATAGCTCATGACCTTTGAGCGGACTTCCTCGGCGGCCTCGGCAAGGCGCTGACCCATGTCCTTGCCGGCGTTCATGAGGGCCAGGTCGCCCAGGCCCTGGATGGCGTCGAGTTCCTTGGCAGCGAGCTGGCGCGAGGAATGCCGGTAGCGCGAGGACACCGGCTTGAAGGCCTTGCGGAAGCCCATGACGCAGATCGGGACCAGCGGGATCGCGATCGCGAGAAAGCCGCCCGAGGCCGGGTCGATCGTGAGGGCGATGACGATGACGACGAGGATCGGGGTCGTCAGCGACGCAATCATGGGGGCCAGGAAGGTGCCCTTGTAGGCGGCGACGCGCTCGACGCCGTCGGTGGCGGAGTTGACGACGCGGCCCGCACGCTCGTTGGTGCGCTGCGAGGGACCCAGGGCGAAGACCTGACGGATCATCGAGTGACGCAGCGCGGGCTCCATCTGGTTCATCTGGGAGGCCCCCAGTGCACTGACCGCCCACGCGAACGCGCCCGATCCGAGAGCGCCGAGCACGGCGATCCACCACGTCGACCAGGCATGCCCATTGACAACACTGTCGATACCCCAGCCGATCGCCAGGTAGGCAGCAGCCAGGCAGAGAGCCGCTGCCCACGAGCAGACGACCACGATCGCGCGTTTCATTGTTCTCCTATCAACATGACGCACACGAGTACACAACCAAGGATAGCCTTAGTTAGGTTCTGACACCAGTGTCACGAAGGACCAATTTCGCACCGCGACCGCATAAAGAAGCCACGACCTCGTGCAATCGACGAGGCCGTGGCTCCCTCAAGCGATGATGCTCAGGCCAGGCGGTACGTCCAACCGTAGGGGTCCTCGGCGCGGCCCCACTGGATGTCGGTGAGGCGCTTGTGGATCTCGCGGGTCTTGTCGCCCACCGCGATCTCGACGTCGAAGTCGTCACCAGCCAGGCGAGTGATCGGGGTGACCACGGCGGCCGTACCGCAGGCGAAGACCTCGGCGACGTCGCCCGAACGGATGCCGTCCACGACCTCGGACAGGGCGATCTTCTCCTCGCGCACCTCCACGCCTTCGTCGCGCAGCATGCGCAGAATCGCGCTGCGCGTGCCGCCCTCGAGGATGACGCCGGTCAGCGAGGGTGTACGGATCGTGCCGTCCGCCATGACGACGAACATGTTCATGCCGCCCAGCTCCTCGAGGTACTTGCCCTCGTAGGTGTCCAGGAAGCAGACCTGGGAGAAGCCCTTGGCCTCGGCCTGGATCTGAGGCAGCAGGGAGGCCGCGTAGTTGCCGCCCGCCTTGGCGCTACCGGTGCCGCCGGGGCCGGCGCGGTGGTACTCGCGCTCCACCCAGATGGCCACGCCCGACAGCCCACCCTTGAAATAGGGACCCGAGGGGGAGCCGATGACGTAGTAGTCGACGACGCCGGCGGGGTGGACGCCCACGAACTCCTCGGAGGCAAACATGAAGGGGCGCAGGTAGAGCGACGAGCCATCAACGTCAGGAACCCACTTCACGTCGGCGCGCACATAGTCCACGAGGGAGGCCACGAAGTCCTCGCGGCTCAGCTCAGGCAGGGCCAGGCGGCGCGCCGAGTGGTTCAGGCGCGCGGCGTTGTAGCCGGGGCGGAAGGTCCACACGGAGCCGTCGGCGCGCTTGTAGGCCTTGATGCCTTCGAAGACGGACTGGCAGTAGTGGAAGACGGAGGCGCCGGGGGTCAGCTCAAGGGGGCCGTAGGGGATGACGCCGCGGTCACCCCAGCCGCCCTCGCGGGTCCAGCGCATGTGGGCCATGTGATCCGTGAACTTCTTGCCGAAGGCCAGGGTCGACATGATCTCGTTGTACTCTTCGGGCGTCGCCGGATGCGGGTTGGGGGTCAGGGGGAAACGACCGGCCAGCTCATCAGCGGCGGGAAGTACCTGGTCGCCGGCAGCCTCAAGTTCCGTGGGGGTATGCTGCGTCGATGCCATGAGGTCTCCTGTCGTGGTTTTTCACAAAGATGAAGCCAGAATATGCCCGCCGTCCGCAATGTGGCCGATTGATTTCGGCATGTGACCCACTCCCCCGCCCCCTGTGGACGTTCTCACCTCATGGAAGGCTCACTCGTAATGGGTCCACATGCGCAGGACACGGATAGTGCACTCTTCTTCGAATACCTCGTAGACAAGCCTGTGCTGAATGTTGATCCTGCGGGAATACATGCCTGCGAGGTCGCCCACGAGGCGCTCGTAGCGGGGAGGCGTCACAAAAGGATCCTCTTTCAAGAGCTCAATGAGAGCCTGCGCTTTCGTCCTGAGGCCACTAGCAGAGAGCTTCTTCGCATCCTTCGCGGCCTGCTTGGAGTAGACGACCCGCCACATCGCTACCACTCCACGTCATCGAGCGCATCGTCAAGGTCTTCGCGAGCGGCTTCCTTCAGACTGTCCGCCATTCCGGGAATCCCCTGCAGGTACAAGGTTTCCTGGATGGCGGACCAGTCTGCCTCGCCAATGAGAACGGCGTTTCCACGACGGCCGGTGATCGTGATGGGGGTCGACTCCTCGTTCACGGTGTCGATGAGCCGGTACAGGTCCGAGCGGGCGGCGGTAGCACTCACAGCAGTCATGATTGTTCCTTTCCACCCCCATCATAACGTACGCTTTTACGTACGTACAGGCCTGTGCGCACGATTTCTGCCAAAAGGATACGATCAACGCATGACGACTTTGCCTGACTCCCTTGCCTCGGCCCTGCCCTCCCGCGAGCGCCGCTCCCCCGGCCTGCAGTTGGAGGACGGGCGCTGGATGGCGGCCGCGAAGTCGGGCCTGTACGTGTTCGGCGCCGAGGCCTCGAACAACGAGGGAAAGCCCACCCCCGAGGTGTTCCCCTGGTCCGACGTGGCGCGAGCGCGCTGGGAGGCCGAAGGCTCGCTCTTCGCCCTGGAGTGGGTGGACCCGGCCCGCCCTGCGCTGGCGGGGCGCGGAAAGGGCGATCCGAAGGACTTCATGCGTCATACGAGCGAGTTCGTGAACCGCTCGATCGTCCTGCACTCCCAGGTGGAGGTGGGCAACGGAACGACGGTGACGGCGTGGGTGCGCCGCGGCGAGGACGGGCTCTTCTCGGTCCTGACGGCCGATGGTCCCCTGGACGCCGACGGGCAGCGCGAGGCGGATGCCCTGGAGGCACGCGTGCGCGACGCGGTCGGTCTCGACTGATCGACGAGGCCGGGGATCCCCATCGGGGCACACTCCCCTCACCCGCGTCCTCAGTCCCCTCACCCGCGCTCACTCGCGCGCACTTACGCACACGCACTCAGACGACAACGGGACCCATCCTCACCGGATGGGTCCCGCTTCCATGTTCAGACGAACGCCCGGAATCAGTGGATGACGTCGACGCGCTCGAAGGGGTCGAGGGAGAAGCCCTGCTCGAGGATCGCGCGGCTCCACTCGCGCGCGCTGAAGAGCGAGTGGTCGCGGTAGTTGCCGCACGAGTAGGCGTCGGTGCCGGGCACGTCCTCCCAGGTGACGTCCTCGGCGATGGCGTGCAGGGAGGAGGCCAGAGCCTCGGTCACCTCACGCACCGAGGGTGTGCCCCACATGATGAGGTGGAAGCCGGTGCGGCAGCCGAACGGCGAGCAGTCGATGACGCCGTCGATGCGGTCTCGCAGCAGGGAGGCCAGCAGGTGCTCGATCGTGTGCAGGCCCGAGGTCGGGATCTCCCCGGCGTTGGGCTGGATGAGGCGCACGTCGAAGTTCGAAATCTGGTCGCCCTTGGGGCCGGACTCCACATTGATGAGGCGCACGTAGGGCGCCTTCACGGCGGTATGGTCCAGGGTAAAGCTCTCAACTTCGGCCATCGGTTAGTCCCTTTCGGTGTAGTTTTGCCGGCGTTGCTCCAGGCGCATGAGCTCCCGGAACGTCTCGGAGTAGTTGGGGTCTTCCTCGTTCATGCGCGACAGGGCCGCGCGGGCCTCGCCGAGCTTACGAGTCAGGTCCATACGCACCATCGCGGCCACCACGCCGCGGCAGTACGAGCGCACATCGGCCTCGCCCGCGACGGGCAGGGGCGCGACGGCCAGCTGGGTGACGGCGGGGCCGATGATCTCTCCGGCGGTCTCAAGGATCACCTGGACAAAGTGGCGCGAGGCCGCGAGCGTTGCGTTCTCGCCCGGGCCGAAGTGGGCCTCGGCCTGGCGCATCATCTGCGTGAAAGCATCGAGGCCGCCGACCGCGCGGATCGCGTCGTGGACGGCGCGGTGCGTGGGCACGGTGAAGGACTGCCCGTCGAGCTCCTCGAAGCCGGAGCCCACGGCGAAGAGCGGGTGCTGGAGGACGGCCTCGAGTGCCTGGCGTTCGACGCGGCTCACCGGATCCTCGGGGCCTCGGCGCTCGGGCGTGGGGGCGGGACGGCCGGCACCCGCCATCTCAATTTCTCCAGGGCGGGCCTCGTGCGAGACGACCTCGACACGTCCGGCCGCGCGGATCGCCTGCTCGACCGTGCGCATGTCCATGCCGAGCCACCCGGCCAGCTGACGCGTGTACTCACCGCGCAGCGCACGATCCTTGATGTGCGCGACGATGCCGGCCGAGGCGCGCAAGCCCTGCACGCGCCCCTCGGCACTGCGCAGGTCCATCTGGGACAGGACAGAGCGGATCGCGAACTCAAAGAGCGGGATACGCGAGTTCACCAGGTCGACGATCGCCTGGTCGCCCTGAGACAGGCGCAGCTCACAGGGGTCCTGCCCGCCCGGGGCAACAGCCACGAAGGTCTGGGCCGCGAAGTTCTGATCCTCGCCATAGGCTCGCAGCGCGGCCTTCTGGCCGGCACTGTCACCGTCAAACGTAAAGATGACTTCGGAGCCATGCGCGCGCCCCGACGACAGGAGAACACCGGCAGCGGGATCCGCGTGGTCGCCCAGCAGGCGGCGAATGATCTTGACGTGCTCGGAACCAAAGGCGGTGCCACACGTGGCCACGGCGTTTGTCACACCCGCGACGTGCGCGGCCATGACGTCCGTGTAGCCCTCGACGATGACGACCTTGTGCTCCGTCGCGATCGTCTTCTTCGCCAGGTCCAGGCCGTACAGGAGCTGCGACTTCTTATAGATCGGGGTCTCGGGGGTGTTGAGGTACTTGGGCGATTCCTTGTCGCTGTCATCCAGGCGACGCGCTCCGAAGCCGACCGTCGCGCCCGTGATATCGCGGATCGGCCACACGAGGCGCCCGCGGAAACGGTCGTACACGCCGCGACTGCCCTGCGAGCCCAGGCCTGAAATCTGGATCTCCTGGTCCGTGAAGCCCTTGGAACGCAGGTGGCGCGTCAGGGAATCCCACGAGGCCGGGGCGTAGCCGACACCAAAATGCGCGCACATCGCCTGGGTGAAGCCGCGCTCGGCGAGGAAGGTGCGTCCCTTATGCGCCTCGGGGGAGGCAAGCTGGCGCTGATAGAACTCTTCGGCGACGCGGTGGGCGTCCAGGAGGCGCTGGCGCTTGCCCGGCTCCTCGGTGCGCACGCGCGCCCCGCCCTCCTCGTAATGGAGGGTGATTCCGGCCTTCGCCGCCAGCATCTCCACGGCCTCGGTGAACGGCAGGTGGTCCATCTTCTGTACGAAGGAGATGACGTCGCCGCTCTCACCGCAGCCAAAACAGTGGAACATGCCCAGGTGGGGGCGCACGTTAAAAGAGGGAGTGCGCTCGTCATGGAAGGGGCACAGGCCCTTGAGGGAGCCGATACCTGCGGGTCGCAGCGCTACGTGTTCGCCGATGATCTCGTCGATCTTCACTGCGTTACGTACCGCTTCGATGTCGTCCTTGCGAATCAGACCCGCCATGTCCCTCAGTCTACCGATGCCCGCCCACGTCTGCGTCCGATCACGCTCACAGCTGCGAGGACAGCATCCCGCACCAGCGAGCGTGCCAAGCGGAAGCCGACACGTCGGTGAGCGAGGCAACCTGGTCGATGACCGCACGCAGGCGCACGCCATCGTCGGAGGCGGCCCGCCACTGCGCGGCGAACACCGGCTCGAGAGCGTCGGCCCCGGCCTCGTACAGGGCGTCGACGAGGTCGGCGAGGAGCGTGCGCTGCTGGTAGTACACCGGCTCGGTCTCGCGCGGGCTCATGACGTAGTGGACGGCCATGCCCTTGAGGATCTGGATCTCGGCGCGCACCTGCCGCGGCACGACGAGGTCCGCGCGGTAGCGGCCCAGCGGCTCATCCCCGAAGGTTTCGCGCGTGGCGGCCACGGTCGCCGAGCAGAAGCGGCCGATCAGCTCACTCGTCGCATCCTTCAGGTGCGCGAGGGAGGCATAGGAGCCATCGAAGGAGCGCAGCCACACGGGCATGGACACGATGCGCTCGAGGGCCTCCTCCAGGTCCGAGCGCGCGACCGACGCCCCGTACCAGTCCAGGGTCGAGGCCACGACCGCGCAGCAGTGCGCGTCGTCGAAAAGATCGGAGGGATCCAGCTTGCGGGTCGCGACCGCGTCCTCGACGTCGTGCACCGAGTAGGCGATGTCGTCCGACAGGTCCATGATCTGCGCCTCCAGGCACCTCCTGCCGGCGGGCGCACCCTGCCGCATCCACGCAAACACGGGCGCGTCGTCGGGGTACACGGAGTACTTGCGCGTCGACTTAGCCAGGTCCGGGCCGCCGGCCTTCACCCACGGGTACTTGCAGATCGCGTCCAGGGTCGCCCGCGTCAGGTTGAGGCCCGCGGGAACGCCGCCCGTGCCGATGACCTTGGGCTCCAGGCGCGTGACGACGCGCAGGGTCTGGGCGTTGCCCTCAAAGCCACCGATCGAGGCGGCCGCCGCATCCAGGGCGCGCTCGCCGTTATGCCCGAAAGGCGGATGCCCGAGGTCGTGGGACAGACACGCTGCGTCCACGACATCCGGGTCGGCCCCCAGCTCCTTGCCGAGCTCACGGCCCACCTGCGCAACCTCGAGGGAGTGCGTGAGGCGGGTGCGCACGAAGTCGTCCGAGATCGGGCCCAGCACCTGCGTCTTTTCGCCGAGGCGACGCAGCGCCGAGGAGTGGAGGATGCGCGCGCGGTCGCGCTCAAACTCGGTGCGCTCGGAGGACTTGTGGTCTTCGGGCACCCAGCGCTCGGAATCGGCGGACGCGTACGGGCGGCGCGCATCGCCACCATCAACACCGGGGATCGCCAAGGAAAACTCATTCACGGGGCCATTTTACTAGGGAAACGCCTGCACAGAACGGGCCCCGGCCTCGTGACCGTCAAAGCGGCACAAATTACCCACAAAATACTGTGAGATAGCCCGTCGCCTCTGTCACTACCTGTTCAAACATGCTAATTGTCAAGTGTCGCATTCAGCGTCGAATCCTCATCCACGGAAGGAGTCCCCCGTGTCCAACACGGCACAGGAAATCCTCGATGCGGTCGGTGGTCCCGGCAACATCACCCACTTCACCCACTGCGCGACGCGTCTGCGCTTTGAACTCAACGACGCGTCGATCGTCGACAAGGACCGTGTCGAGGCCATTGATGGCGTCCTCGGCGCCGTCCCCCAGTCGGGCGATCGCTACCAGATCGTCATCGGCGGTGCCGTGCAGTCGGTCTTCAACGAGATCAACAACCTGCCGTCGATGAAGTCGGGCGCCACAGCCTCGAACGACGACGTCAAGGCCGCCGCCCGCGCGAAGGCCCGCGGCAAGAACGCCCTCGTCGACGCCTTCTTCGAGTACCTGTCAGACTCGTTCCGCCCGCTGCTGCCAGTCCTCCTCGGCGCATCTCTGATCCTGGCGTTCCTGGCAGTCCTCGACGCTCTCGGCGTCGTCGACACGCGCGCCGATGTTATCCCCGCGTGGCTGGGCTACGTGAACTCCATGTGGCGCGCGGTCTTCTACTTCCTGCCCGCAATGGTCGCCTACAACGCCTCCAAGAAGCTGGACATCGACCCCTGGGTCGGCACGGCCGTCATCCTGTCGCTGCTCACCCCCAACTTCATCGGCCTGAGCAACGTCTCCTCGTTCAGCGAGACAACCTGCACGAAGACCGCGCTCGGATCCGAGCAGTGCGTCACCCAGATCGGTTCCCTGCCCCTGCAGCTGGCCGACTACGGCGGCCAGGTCTTCGTGCCGCTGCTGATGGTGCCGATCCTCGCACTGGTCTACAAGGGCCTGAAGAAGATTGTCCCCGCGAACGTCCAGATGGTGTTCGTCCCCTTCATCTCCTTCATGATCATCATGCCGCTGACCGCCTTCCTGATTGGCCCCCTGTCGATCTGGATCGGTAACGGCTTGGGCGGCGGCCTGGCCTGGCTCAACGGCCACGCCCCCATCGTCTTCTCGATCATCATCCCAATCATCTACCCCTTCCTGGTGCCGCTCGGCCTGCACTGGCCGCTCAACGCCCTGCAGCTGGCCAACATCGCCGCGACGGGTTCGGACTTCATCCAGGGCCCCATGGGCGCGTGGAACTTCGCCTGCTTTGGCGCCACCGCCGGCGTTCTCTTCCTGTCCATCCGCGACCGCGACACCGACATGCGTCAGACCGCATCCGGCGCCCTGGCTGCGGGCCTCTTCGGCGGCATCTCCGAGCCCTCCCTGTACGGTATTCACCTGCGCTTCAAGCGCATCTACCCGCTCATGCTCACCGGCTGTGTCGTCGGTGGCCTGGTTATCGGCATCGGTGGCGGCGCCACCACGAATACCTTCGTGTTCACCTCGCTGCTGACGATCCCCGTCTTCACCCCCATGGCCGTCTACGGCCTGGGCGTCGCCGCCGCGTTCATCACCGCGTTCCTGATGGTCGTTCTGTTCGACTACCGCACGAAGGAGCAGAAGGCGGAGGCTCGCGCGAAGAAGTCGCTCCTCGAAGACGACGCCCCCGCGCCTGCCCCGGCAGCCACCCCCACTGCGTCGGCTGCTGCGCCTGCCGCCGCTCCGGCGGCCGATGCTGCTCCCGCTTTCAGCGACGAGGCGAAGGCTGACCTGACGCTCACCTCCCCCATGGCGGGCACGATCGTTGCGCTGTCTGACGTGGCCGACGAGGCCTTCGCCGCCGGCGCGCTCGGCCCCGGCGTTGCTCTATCCCCCGCCACCGGCGCCGTCGTCGTTGCCCCGTGTGACGGCAAGGTGACGGTTGCTTTTCCGACCGGCCACGCATACGGCATTAAGTCCGCCTCCGGCGTCCAGGTGCTCATCCACATCGGTATGGACACTGTGAAACTGGAGGGCCGAGGCTTCACGCCGCGTGTCGCGAAGGGCGACATCGTTCGCCGTGGCGACGTTCTAGCTGAGGTCGATTGGGACGTCATCCGCGAGGCCGGCTACGACACGGTCACCCCGATGGTCGTCACGAACAAGAAGAAGTTCGGCGAGATCACCCCGGCCGCTCCCGGCCCGGTGGGTATCACCGACACGGTCGTGACGGTGTCCCCAAAGGAAGCCGCACAGTGAGCCTGTGACGCGAGAGTGGTGGGCGAGCCAATTGGCTCGCCCACCATTTTTTGTTGCATCGGTGGTAACCGTAGTTCTTTCGTTGATACCGCGCATATTCTTGCACAAGCGCAAGCGAGGCAACTAGACTGTTGACCATTCGGTTACCTTGCCGCAGGAGTGCAAGGTTCCACCTATCGAAGGAAAACGGAGCGATGCCAGACGTTGCATTCGACTCAGAGCGCCACGCGCAGGTGAGTGGCGACATGAGCGCCGGGGGTGGCGAACTCACCACCTCCGCAACATCAGCACTGATGATTGCCACAGCACAGATCTTCGGCCACTGGACAACTGAGAGCGCGGCCCAGAGCATGGGAAATACCGTGCGCTCGTTCCTCACGTCCTTCTCGACGAACATGCAGAACGAAGCGCAGTATTTAGGCGACCTCGATGCGAAGGTCGCCCAGGCTGTCTCTGACTTCACCGGCACCGAAGAAGATGCCCGCGCCGCGATGGCGGCAGTCGGCACCGCCCTGCTAGCACTGAACCAGGGCGAGAGCGCACATCGGGTGTACTCAGATAAGAGCATTGAGCAGATCACCAGCGAGAATCCCCCTGCCGAGACTGCCGATGAGTCTGGCGACAGCGAGGGTACGCCTTCCTACGGCGCTCAAAGTGAAGTCTGAGCAGTATTTTCAAGGAAGAGAAAAACGCTATGGTGTCATCACCCATGTACGACCGGCTCATGGAGTTCGCGAACAGTGCGCCGGACAACGAAAAGCTCTACGGCTGGGACGACGAGCATTCCGCCATCGTCAAGGCCATCCGAGAGGCGCGCGACAAGGTCGAGCACTTCAAGGAGTACCAGGGGTTCACGGGCCAGGCCGGCCAGGCTATGTCTGACGAGGCCGTACGTGCAATCAAGCGCTTTGACAAGCAGGCCAACTACTACATGACCGGCATGTCCTACTACGTTGAGGCACGGCGCGCGATCATGCTGGCCGCCGAGGACGCACGCCAGCTCTCCCCCACGCTGCTGGACCCCATGACGGAATCCCTGCGTCACGCTGGCGAGGTGACCATCCCCATCGCCTCAAAGTTCGGCTTGCCCGGCAAATTCGTCAATTCCCTAGTGGCGGACGGGCTGGCTTACGTGGAGGGTGTCGAGGCTCAAGCCAATGCTCAGCGCGAGGCGAAGGCCACGGAGATCATCGAGCGCTTCGAGTCGACGATGAACGACCTGAATGCGAGGCTGCAGAGTCACAGCGAAGCAGGCGTCGACGGCCCGGAAGAAGGCGGCGATGAATGGACCCCGATTCCTGAGCTCCCCGAGGACGCCGCCGACGCCCTGAGGAAGGGGCACATCGTTATCTCACCCCACGAGGGTGGCGCCTACGGTCGTTCCCGGTCGGATGCCTTCGGCAACGCGGGCATCCGCAGGGCGGACTCGGGTCTGTACCCGGGCGGTTACGACGAGGGTGGGGACATCAATCAGCGGGTCATGCAGTCTCCGCGCATCCCCAACCGCTACCTACCCGAGGGCGACCTCGGATCGCGCACGAACCCCATCACCGACCCTCAGGACCTCATGGACCTGGACCTGCTGCACACCCGCGTCAACGGCGATCGGCACGCGAACGGGATCATCGGCGGACATACCCCCGCTCCCCCGATTGATCGTGATCATCCTCTCTGGGGGCTCAATGCGGCGCGCGCCGCAGAGGCTCAGGCTGCTGGGCGCCTCGGCGGCGCGGGCGTACTTGGGGCTGGTGCCCTGGGTCTGCGTGGAGCCGCACGTATGGGCGGATCCGCGTTGAGTGGCCTCGGGCGCACGGGGGCCCTCGGTGCCAGCGTCACTGGCCGGATGGGAGGGGGAGCGAGCGCCTCTCCGCTGCGCACCGGATCATTCAGCGGTACAGGCATGGGCACCTACACGCCTCCGGGCGCCGCCACCGGGGCGGGTTCATCGGGACGGAGCGCGGGAGGGCCTGCGGGACAACAGGGCGGCTTCATGGGCGGTTCCGGTGCAGGTGCTGGCGGAGCCAAGAACGAGAAGAGGCGTCGCCGCCGCAGGTACGAGGCCTTCCACGTTGAGGACGAGGAGGACGACGGCATGCCGCGCGGATACGTTAATCCCCTCTCGCAGACCTACGGCTCGGATCGTACGATAAGTCCGGCGAAACGCAAGGACGACGGATGGGATATCAGCCAATGGTAAGTACGCGCGTGTTTTCTCCGATTGGCCAGGTTTTTAACCTCCGCACTGCGGGTACCCTATGCGCCACGCTAGCACTCACGGGCATCGCCACCGCCTACCAGGCTGTTCCCACACGGGCCGACGACCGCCAGATCACGTCAGCTGACCAGGCCTACTACTCCTACTATCACCTGGACTCGGCACGAGCCAAGGGGTACACGGGAGCAGGCGTCACCATCGCGATCATCGACGGGACCGTCGACACCTCCGTCCCGGAGCTTGCGGGAGCAAACATTACGGATAAGACCCCCTGTACCGTTCACTCGAGCACAGAGCATGCGGCACATGGGACTGCGATTGCCGCTTTGCTCGTCTCCAACAGCTACGGCATTGTTCCGGACGCGACCCTGCTGTCATATAGCATGCTCGATCCAACAAGTCACGCCGAATCCGATTGCACTGCCCCCTCAGGCTTTCCAATAAACATTCGACCATCCGATCTATCCTCGCTGATCAACCACGCAATCAACGACGGCGCAACCATCATTAACCTGTCCTCCTCCACCAGTTTACGCAGCGAAGATCTCAAGTGGGCAATCGCCAGATCAATGTCCCAGGGCGTCCTTATCACAGCTTCGGCAGGTAATGAGAGTCGTGATGAAAATGAGGATCACCTGTCATGGTGGTCAGGTGTGATCGGCGTTTCCGCCATTGATACCGACGGAAAGTTCGCTTCCTACTCCTCCTGGGGGCAGGGAGTCACGACAACAGCTGTCGGAGGTCCAATCGCATACCATGATCTAGCGACCGGGACGGTCAGGCAAAATCGTGGTACCTCGTTTTCAGCCCCTATTGTCGCCGGCGCGCTCGCGCAGGCACGCGCCAAGTGGCCCAACGCGACCTCGAATCAGCTCCTCCAGCTCCTCATCAATACTGCGGTTGGGCACGAACAAGGATGGAATCAATACGGCGGTTACGGTGCGGCAAACCTCGGCGGAATGCTCAACACCGATCCGAGCCAGTACCCTGACGAAAACCCACTGGCCGACAAGGGTGGCGGATCGAGCCCAACCCCCGAAGAGATTCAGCAGTACACCGATGGACTGGTTGATCCGAGCGAGATCGCGTATGACAACTCCTACGCCTATCGGGGCCTCGACGAATCTCAGGCAACGAACAAGGACAACCCCTATCCCACTCATCTGGGAACCAGCCCTCGCTACCACGCGAAGTAGGTCAGTGAAGTAGGTGGGGTGCCGGGCTCACGCCCAGCACCCCACCCACTTTTTTATTGCTCCCTGTATTTCTCCGTCAGCTCCGGGGTGAGCCACTCCGGCACCCGCCCCTCCAGCGGCAAGAACATGGAAGGATTCTCACTGGAACCATCGCTACGTAGAGGACCCGCCGAGTAGAACGTCGTGCTCTGAATACCCACATGGGTGACGACATCGACAGACGCCGCGTAACTCGCGTTCGTCCACAAGAGCTGAACCATCTGCGAGTCACGCTTCTCCGACAGCGTGAACCCCAACGGCTTCAGCTTCTCATCGTAAACATCACGAATACGATCAGCGTCAGTTTCAGAGAAGGTATACGAGCGAGACATCAGCCGATAGAGCGGCGTGCTATCGGGGTACAGCTCATCAATGAAATCGTTCGCA
>KE150451.1:310716-688331 GCA_000411415.1 Actinomyces sp. HPA0247
CCGCAACGATTGCGGGCTCCACATCCCTTTGAAACTCCTCAATGGAATGCAGATGCTCAGCCACCTCAACGGCAGACTTCTGCTCGGGATTCATCTCTTGTTCTCCTTCCGAACGGGGAACACACGCGGCACACAGCAGCACCACGCAGACACCCGCGACGAAAGCACGCACCAGCCTCAAAACGCCTCCCTCCATCGCCACGAGCCCCACAGCGCCTCATGGTTGCAACCACGAAAGCACTCACGTCACACAAAGAGCATCAGGACCATGCCCCGTTATTGCTCCCTGTATTTCTCCGTCAGCTCCGGGGTGAGCCACTCCGGCACCCGCCCCTCCAGCGGCAAGAACACGGAAGGATTCTCACTGGAACCATCGCTACGCAGCGGACCCGCCGAGTAGGACGTTGAGCTCTGAATACCCACATGGGTGACGACATCGACAGACGCCGCGTAACTCGCGTTCGTCCACACCAACAGCACCGTGTCCGGATCATTCTTCTCCCACAGCTCGAAGCCCAACGGCTTCAGCTTCTCATCGTAAACATCACGAATACGATCAGCGTCAGTCTCAGAGAAGGTGTAGGACCGAGCTCTTAGGCTGTAAAGCGGCGTGCTATCGGGGTACAGCTCATCAATGAAATCGTTCGCATACAAGCCAACGATCGTCTCCTGAGTGAGGAACTCATTGCGTGCCGCAACGATTGCGGGCTCCACATCCCTTTGAAACTCCTCAATGGAATGCAGATGCTCAGCCACCTCAACGGCAGACTTCTGCTCGGGATTCATCCTTTGCTCTCCTTCCGAACGGGGAACACACGCGGCGCACAGCAGCGCCACACACATTGCTGGCAGGACGGCACGCGCAAGCCTCATACTCACTTCTTACCGGCACCGGCGATTACGCCAGCGATCTCGTACTGGGCTCGTGTTTGGTCCTTGAAGTAATCCATGTGTTGGCCGAAGGGACTAAAACCGGAGGGCGCCGGACCCACGTCACCCGACAGACGGTTGAAACCGTCAGCCCAGTCGGGATTCTTACCGAAGCCAAACATGGAGCCCATCCCCTGGACCATGTCGTACTGGTAGGGCGCCGCGCTCACCCACGCGTGCCCCTCCGGCACGTGATACTCAGCGGTATCTTCCACACCCGCGCCCGGGGAACCGGCCAGTACGATGTCGTCCACGACGCCTTCGTTGACGAGGGTGGCCGCCATGCCCGACGTCGTCGACCCGTACGAGTGGCCGAACAGTGTGATGTGAGCATCCCCCGCGCCATGTTCGCGGGAGGCATCCACACCGTTGAGGAACCCGGCAAGACCGGGGGCACCTCTCTTCGCGTAGTCGGTGCTCGCTGCCTCGATTTCAATCTGTGGAGCGTCATAGCCCAGATACTCCACCATCGCTACGGTTTCACCCGGTTTGACTTGCCTCCTGGCTTTATCCAGCATACTGGCTGAGCGATCATCGTAATCGCCGAGCGTATTCTGGACGTTCGTATGAAGCCCCGGGACGATGACACCGACATGGTCAGCCGTATCCACGTTCCCCTGTGCGACGATCGCCTTCAGATTGCGCCCGGAGGAATCGAGGCCCAGCAGCTGACGTGGGATGCCGTCTCCTTGGGCGCCAGTCTTCGGATCGGGGCCTCTCTTGAGAGTTTCGTTGACAACCTTCAATTCGTCGAGCTCGTGCTGAAGCTTCGCCTTCTTTCCCAAGATCGCATTGCGAATGAACGGCGAAGGAGCGTTGGCCGCTTCCTCATCCAGCTTGTCTATCTGTCCCGGCAGATCATTGAGCTTCTGGTCGAGGACGATGCGATTCGCCTTGTCCCTCGACGTAGCATCAACGCCGTTAAGGTTGCCGATCTTCTCCGGATAATTCTCGATGAGCCACTTCTTGTTCGCGTCGCTCTGTTGGGACCACCAGGAGGCCACCTCTTGCTCGCTCGCGACAGCCGGAGGAAGAGAGGGTTTCGAGGCGCCAGAAGCCGAGTAGTTGACACGATTATCGAAGATACCCAGCCCAAGGGCCGCCATCATGGCGACCAGTTTGACCTCGAGGGCGGTGGCCTTCGCAAGAACCTTCCCGATGCGATCCCCAATAGTCTTCACCATCTCTTGAGGATGCGTGACGAGCGATTGAACAGAGTCGACGATGGATCCTACGAAAGAGACGACGCCGCTTGTGTCGATGTGGATAGGCCAGGATGTCAGGAGCTGCTGGATATCCTCGATATCGGCGCGAATGTCGTCGATGCCGTCGACGCCCGCGCTCGCAATTTCGCCGACGCTGATCAGGTAGTTGACCTGCTTGTCGATCTCCGAGATGCGCTTGCTAATAGCCTGCTGAACGGCCGTGACGGTCTTTCCGCTGCCCGTCAGGGAGTTGAGCTGGGCGTTCAACTCTTCACCTGCCGCCTGAAGCTCGCGCGATTTACTCTCCGCATCGCGCGCGAGCTCGGCAAGTGGCGCGGACTCCCACTGGAGGACTTGGAACCAATTCATCGTGACTCCCCGCAGCACCGGTGGGATTCGACCATGGCAACGCTCTCATTCATCGGCGGATGACAATACCGCTCTATGTTACCCGTATCTCAGGAAGGGTGTCACCTTGTCGGATAAACCTAACGCCCTTGTCACTTCACCGGTCGACGATATCCAGGACGGCACGCACCTGCTCGACGGTGAATTGTCCGGGGGCGCTCCCCTCCCAGCCGGGCAGGGTGGCGAAGGTGGCCGCGGAGCCAAGCGCAGAACCGACCAGCCGCGTGGGCGCGCCGTGCTGCCCCATCGAGATGCCGATGATGGGACGGTCGTAGGCCTCGCGCGCCCACGCCTGCGCGGCCAGGACACGGGCCGCATCCGTGGCACTGTGGGCCAGGCACGCGAACTTGAGAACATCCGCGCCGGCAACGTTCATGGCAGCGAGGACCTCGGCGAGCCGTTCATCGCTGGGGGTGGCCTCAAAATCGTGGAAGGAAGCAACGACGATCGCCCCCTCCTCGTGTGCATCCTCGATGAGGGTAGAAGATCCGTCGCGCGAGATCTCCACGTCGACGCCTCCCACGCACGAAGCGAGCCGACGCACGAGGGCGCAGTACTCCTCGTCATCCAGGTATGCCTGGCCGCCCTCGACCGATGTGCGGATGGTCGCCAAAACCGGCAGCGGCGAGGAGTCCGCGACGTAGCGGGCCATGCTCACGAGATCTTCCCCGACGTCGGAGGCTGACACGAAGTGTGCCCCGACGAGGGAGGAAAGGAAGGTGTCGGCCCGCCACTCGACGATGTCCGCGCGGCACGTGGCCATTGCCTGAACTTGCCCGATGAGGGACTGCGAATCCCCGCTGAGGGGAACAATCACCTGGGTGTGGCCACCGAGGGTCGCCTTCTTGGCGGCTCGCCCGATGGTGACGAGTCCGGGCGCAGGGTCAGGGTCGGGCGCAGATGAGTGAGGCATGATTCCTTCGCTTAGTATCCGATTTCTGCCAGGTGCAGGCGATCTCGTTCGCTCTGCGTGAGGTAGGGGTGGTCCAGCCAGCCGTCGGGCAGGTGGGGTGTTTTCTCGCCGCCGGCGCGTCCTCGCGGTCCGCGGGCGGCGGGCGGGAACGCCTGGTCGAGGTCGAGGTCGCCGAGGCGATCGTGCAGCTCCTGGAGGGTGGAGACCATGGACAGGGCGTGACGCTGGGGGCCGCCGACGGCGAATCCGCGCAGGTACCATCCGATGTGTTTGCGCATTTCGCGCAGCGCGCGTCCCTCGTCGCCCTGGTCGACGACGCACCATGCGGCGTGGCGCTCGATGACGGAGACGACCTCGGCGAGGCTGGGGCCGGGCGGGATGGCCCCGCCGTGGTAGGCGGCGACAATGTCGCGGAAGATCCAGGGGCGTCCCTGGGCGCCGCGCCCGACGCTGATGCCATCGCATCCGGTGCGCTCGAGCATGGCCAGGGCGTCGGCGGCCTCGAAGACGTCGCCGTTGCCGAAGACGGGGATGTCGAGCAGGTCCTTCAGGCGCGCGATCTCATCCCAGTGGGCCTGGCCCGCGTAGTGCTGGTTCTGCGTGCGCGCGTGCAGGGTGAGGGCGGCGGCGCCGAGCTTCTGCGCGGCCAGTGCGGCGTCCGTCGCGGTCTCGTGCTCGGAGTCGATGCCGATGCGGATCTTGACGGTGACCGGGATTTCGCGCCCGATGCGTTCCCCGGCCTCGTTTGAGGCGCGCACGACGGCACCCACGAGGTCGGAGAACAGGTCACGCTTCCAGGGCAGGGCCGCTCCCCCGCCCTTCTTCGTCACCTTGGGGACGGGGCACCCAAAGTTCAGGTCGATGTGGTCGGTGAGGTCGCGCTCGATGAGCATCGTCGCAGCGCGGGCCATGACGGCGGGGTCAACGCCGTACAGCTGCAGGGAGCGCACGCGTTCGGCGGGGTCGGGGCGCACCATCTCCAGGGTGCGTTCGTTTTCCTCGACGAGGGCGCGGCTGGTCACCATCTCAGTGACGTACAGGCCGGCGGGCGCATCCACGTGCGGGATGGCGACGTGGCGCGGCTCGTTGGAGCTTTCGTCGGGCGCCTTCGGGGACGAGGCCGTGGCCCCCTCCCCCGACTCGGCCGCCCAGGAGGGGATGCCGGCGGGTCGCAGGTGGTCGGGCAGGCCCGACTCGCCCATGATGCGGCACAGGCGTCGGAAGGGCACGTCCGTCACCCCGGCCATGGGGGCCAGGACGACGGGTGTCCACAGGCGCAGCGGCCCCACGTGAAGAGGGGCCGCTGCGGACGTTGAGGCTATCTGCAAGTCAGCAGCCCAGGCGTTCGATCAGGTACGACTTGACCTTGTCGAGCGGGATGCGCACCTGCTCCATCGTGTCACGCTCACGGATGGTGACGGCGTGGTCTTCGATCGAGTCGAAGTCGTAGGTGATACAGAAGGGCGTGCCGATCTCATCCTGGCGACGGTAGCGGCGGCCAACGGCGCCGGCGTCGTCGTAGTCGACGTTCCAGATGCCGCGCAGCTCGTCGGCCAGCTCCTGGGCGGGGCCGGTCAGTTCGGGCTTGCGGGACAGGGGCAGGACAGCGGCCTTGACGGGGGCCAGGCGCGGGTCCAGCTTGAGCACGACGCGCTTGTCCACACCGCCCTTGGCGTTGGGGGCCTCGTCCTCGTGGTAGGCCTCGATGAGGAAGGCCATGAGGGAGCGGGTCAGGCCTGCGGAGGGCTCGATGACGTAGGGGGTCCAACGTTCCTTAGTGTTCGGGTCGAAGTAGTCGAGCTTCGCGCCGGAGGCCTCGGAGTGGACGGTCAGGTCGTAGTCGGTGCGATTGGCGATGCCTTCGAGCTCGCCCCACTCGCTGCCCTGGAAGCCGAAGCGGTATTCCAGGTCGACGGTGCGCTTGGAGTAGTGCGAGAGCTTCTCCTGCGGGTGCTCGTACTCGCGCAGGTTCTCGGGATCGATGCCGAGGTCCACGTACCAGGCCTTGCGGTAGTCGATCCAGTACTGGTGCCATTCTTCATCCGTGCCGGGCTCGCAGAAGAACTCGAGTTCCATCTGCTCGAACTCGCGGGTACGGAAGATGAAGTTGCCGGGCGTGATCTCGTTGCGGAAGGACTTACCGATCTGGCCGATGCCGAACGGCGGCTTCTTGCGCGCGGCGTTCATGACGTTCGCGTAGTTGACGAAGATGCCCTGGGCGGTTTCGGGGCGCAGGTAGTGCAGGCCGGCCTCGTCGTCGACGGGGCCCAGGTAGGTCTTGAGCAGGCCGGAGAAGGCGCGGGGCTCCGTCCACTGGCCGCGCACACCACAGTTCGGGCAGGCGAGGTCGGCGGTGGTCAGGGAGGACTCTTCGACGCCCTTCTTTTCGGCGAGCTCTTCGATGAGCTGGTCCTCGCGGGCGCGCTTGTGGCAGTTGAGGCACTCGATGAGCGGGTCGGTGAAGGCCTTGACGTGACCGGAGGCGACCCACACTTCGCGCGGGAGGATGACGGAGGAGTCCAGGCCGACGACGTCGGCGCGGCGACGCACCATGTAATTCCACCAGGCGCGCTTGATATTTTCCTTCAGTTCCACGCCGAGCGGGCCGTAGTCCCACGCGGAGCGGGTGCCACCGTAGATTTCACCGCAGGGGAAGACGAAGCCGCGGCGCTTGGCCAGGCTAATAACGTTGTCGAGGCGGGAGGGTCCCTTAGCCACTTGTCACTCCTTGAGTATTTGGGGCACGACTGGCTGTCGTGTCGCCATCGATACTAGTCGATAACTACTGTTTCGGGCGCTTCCGGGCCCCTGCGCGCTCATGGATCCCACCACAGGTGCGCGCCCGGAGTTCTGGCCGAGCCCTGCAGCGCCCTCCCCCGCAATTCTCCACGGGATTGCGCCCGGAGTTCTGGCTGAGCTCGCTGTTCGCTTCGCTCGGCACGCTCGCGGATAGGTTATGAGCATACGGATAGGTTATGAAGATACGGATAGGTTATTAAGCTATCCGCATGTGAATAACCTATCCACATCGCCGTAACCTATCCGCATACGGAGGGGGCAGGCTCCTCTGCGGCGACGGCAAGCATGTCGGCTTCGAACCTATCCGCATGCGCACATGCCAGCACCGACAGGGCCGACAGCGCCGACAGCCACCACCCACGCTCACCAAGCACAGCGCCCCAAAAGTCGCAGGCAATTCCCCTTTACCTATTTCATACGATGAAATAATATCGTTGAAATTCCGCCATTTTCAGCACATGATTGAACATTCCATCATCGAATTGCATGCGAAACTGCAGGGCGCGCACAGAACTACAGCGCCACACCCAGCAACCAGCAGCACCCGAGCATCCCCCCCCCCAGCAACTGGCAGCCCCGGGACACTCACGTGGAGCTGCCACAACACGCCCGAATGCATAAAACAGCCCCGGCCTCGTCCCTGGATGAAGCGGGGACGAGGCCGAGGCCGGGTCGGGGGTATGCTCCCCGGGCGGAACGGACGTTCAGTTGAGGCGGCGGATCCTGCCCGTGAGGGTCAGGCGCCATCCGGCGGCGGCGACTGCGAGAGTGATGAGGCCGAGGAACCAGAAGGCGGGGTGCATCGGGGGAAGGTAGCCGGACTTGTGAACAAGCGTGAGGACCAGCCAGGTGACCGGACCGGCGATGCCGGCTAGGCCCAGCACAGTCGCCACGATAATGGCGAGGGCGACCGACCACGGGCCCCGACCATGGCGCGAGGCCGCACCGATGAGGCGTCCAGCCCCGTCGCAGGCGATCCAGGCGACCACCACAAAGAGCCACGAGTCCAGTCCGAGGGGGTACTCAAGGCTCCCCAGGAAGAAAATGTGCGACTGAGCCAGGGCAAGCACCCACCAGATCACACTGGCGATGGCGATAACGACGGCACTGTGCACGTAGGTCGACAGTGCCAGGGTGCGGCGCGACGCGCCGCTCAGAGACGCTGCCCGCAGGTCCGTCGTCGTAGTGATGATCTGCGCGATGAGGATGTAGATGCCCGTCGAGAAGGCGGCGTTCATGGCGGACTGATCGACGTGCCCCGAGAAGTCGTCCGAGGTCGCGTACATGATGGCGCTCACCGTGGAGTTAATGGCAAATTGACCGACGACAACCGCGGCGTACACTCCGAAAGCGAATCGCCAGTCGACCATTCCAAGTCGCCAGATCGAGGGCTGAGAGGAAACAGTGGTTGCGGTGCTCATTGGTCATTCTCCTGGATGAGGTAAGCGAAGGCGTCCTGGAAGGAGCAGGGCGCTGCGCTGAGGCTATGGGTGGCAAGATCGGCCTCGGTGATGGAGGCGCCGCGCAGGTCCACGACGATCTCTCGCGTGGAGCCGAGCTCGCGACTGGCGATCACGGCGAGGTCCGGGTGGGCGGCAAGGAAGCGCTCAATGTCGGAGGCGTGGCCGGTCAGAGCTGAGACTCGGCAGGTGAAGTCGTCAACGCTCTCGTGAGCGAGGAGCTCGCCCTTCTTCAAGACGATGACGTCCTCGGCGACCTTTTCGAGTTCGGAGACCATGTGCGAGGAGATGAGGAAGCGTCGCTGGGGGCGCTGTCCTTCCATGACCTCCCCCGCCAGAGCGAGAATCTCCTCGTAGAGGGCGTAGCGCGTGGGCACGTCCAGGGGCGCCTGGATCTCGTCGAGGAGGGTGAGGGGCGCTCCCGAGGCCAGCGCGATCGAGGCGGAGAAAATGGCGGCCTGCCCGCTGGAGAGCTTGCGCACGGACTTACGGCTCAAAGCGAGTTCGAAGCGGTCGACGTAGTGCTCGAAGAGCTGCTCGTCCCACGTGGGACGCAGACGCGCGTAGGCGACGAGCGTCTTACTGTTCGCATCATCGAGGTCACGCGCAGACGAGGCCACGATCGAACCGGTGAGCAGGTCGTCAGCGCTGGCCTGGCTGCCGTCGATGGAGATGCTCCCCGCGGTGGGGACCATCAGGCCGCCAAGGATCTGCATGAGCGTCGTCTTGCCCGAGCCGTTGGGGCCGACGAGGGCGGTGACGGTCGCGTCTCCGAGTGTGAGCGAGATGTCGCGCAGCGCCGCCACGTTCTCTCCCGGATACGTGTGCCTGATGGAGTTGAGGGTGATCATGAGTTGTCCTTGGCGGTTGTGTCGGCGCTGTAGGCGCGGACGTGGTCGATGATGGCGTCGAGGTCGAGGCCCAGGGCCAGGCCCGCCTCGACGGCGGGGTTCAGGGTCTCCTCCACGTAGGACGCGAGTCCGTCGGCCACGAGGACATCGCGAGCACCTTCGGCGACGAACATGCCGATTCCGCGCCGCTTTTCGACGAGCCCTTCATCGACGAGGATTGCGAAGGCCTTGCCGACGGTGGCCGGGTTGATGCGGTAGGTCGCGGAGTATTCCGTGGTGGAGGTGAGCTGATCCCCGGCACGCAGGGCGCCGCGCAGGATCTGCGCGCGGATGTCGTCGGCGATCTGCACGTAGATCGGGATCCCCGAGACGAATGTGGGTGCCATGCGTACCCTCCCTTCAGCTTCAGTGGTTCATTACATGACTAATGAACCATATAACCGACTAACCTGTCAAGCGCTCTCACCACACAAGTCTCAGGTCACACTCCACTCCCCCACGCCTGCGCCCACGCCATCCCTCCCCGACACCCACACCCACCACAACGAACCCACTCCCCCAAAAAGTCGCACGTAATTTCCCTTGGTCAGTATTTAACGCAGCCTACAAACGTTGCAATTCCAATGATGCGATTTCAATGTTTGAAAGATTCACATGGGAATTACGTGCGACATTGCTGGGGAACCATACCTGCAATGCTCGTGATGCGCGTATTGTCCACATCCGCACGTCACCTGATCACCTCACACAGCACCCCCCGAACGCAGCACCCCGCCTCGCGCACACTCCACCCCACCCCCGAACGCAGCAACCCACCCCAGGAACACAACACCCCGCGCCCGAACGCAGCAACCCACCCCAGGAACACAACACCCCGCGCCCGAACGCACAAAATAGCCCCGGCCTCGTCCCACGGGGATAGGGGACGAGGCCGGGGCTAGCTAGGCAGGAGTGTGCGGGAGCGCTTACTCCTTGACCGCGCCGGCGGTCAGGCCGGACACGATGTACTTCTGCAGGTACTGGAACAGCAGGACCACGGGGATGGCCGCGATCACGGAGCCAGCGGCGAAGATACCCCACGGGGCAGTACGCGAGTCGGCAGCCCACATGTACATGCCGACCGCCAGCGTGAACTGGCTCTGATCCTGCAGGACCACACGGGCGATAACGAAGTCACCGAGCGAGGAAATGAAGCTCAGCAGGCCGACGACCGCGAGGACGGGACGCACGAGAGGCATGATGATCGTCCAGAAAGTCTGCGCATGGGTCGCGCCGTCAATCATGGCCGCCTCATCGAGCGAACGCGGGATCGAGTTGAAGAAGCCGTAGAGCAGGAACGTGTTCGAACCAAGCGCGCCACCCAGGTAGACGCAGATCAGACCGAGCTTGGAGTTCAGACCCAGCACCGGGAAGATGTCCTGGATGCCCAGCAGCAGCAGGAACAGGGCCACAAAGGCCAGCATCTGCGGGAACATCTGCACCAGCAGCAGGCCGGTCAGGGTCGCGCGACGGCCCTTGAAGCGGAAGCGGCTGAACGCGTAGGCGGCCGCGGCACCCATGAGGACCGTACCAATCGCGGTCGCGGTGGACACGATCAGGGAGTTGAGAATCCACGACCAGTACATGGCGTACTTGCCGCTACCCAGCGCCTGGAAGTTCTCCAGCGAGAACTTCGAGAACAGCGAGTTCGAACCGGTCAGCGTCGCGCCGGGGTTCAGGGACACCGACAGGACGTAGAGCAGCGGGACGACGCAGTAGACGATCGTCAGGATGGCGACGATGTGACGCCAGCCGACCTCGGCCCACCAGCGGGCACCCTTGAGGGTGCTTCCATCATGCTTCTTAGAAACGGTTGCAGCGCTCATCACAGCTCCTCAAGGGTCTTCGTCTGACGGAAGCCAAGCCACGCAATCACGCCCACGACAATGAAGATGACGATGGACATGGCCGAGGCGAGGCCGTAGTTCGGGGATCCGGAGTCAATGGCGATCTTGTAGACCATCGAGATCAGGATGTCGGACTCACCGACGGGCACCGACAGGCCCGGGTAGTTCGGCCCGCCACCCGTCAGCATGTAGATGAGCGAGAAGTTGTTGAAGTTGAACGCGAAGGAGGCGATCAGCAGCGGCACGGTCGACTGCAGGACCAGAGGCAGCTTGATGGACCAGACGGTACGCAGGCCGGAGGCGCCGTCGATCTTCGCAGCCTCTTCAATGTCGCCCGGCAGCGACTGCAGGGCACCGAGGCAGACGAGGAACATGTAGGGGAAGCCCAGCCACAGGTTCACGCCGAGGATCGAAAGCTTGGCGAGCAGGCCGTTATCGAGCCACGGAATGTGCGCGCCGCCGAGGAAGACCTGGTTGATGAAGCCGAAGTCCGTATTGAGCATGCCCTTCCACACCAGGGTGGCCAGGAAGGCCGGGAAGGCGTAGGGCAGGATCATGAGGGACTGGTAGACCTTGCGGCCCTTGATGCGCTTGTCGGAGAAGACGAGGGCCAGGATGAGACCAAGCGCGAAGGTGGAGAGCACCGATGCAGCGGCGAACACGAAGGACCACACGAGCGCCTTGAGGAAGGGGCCGCCCAGGTCATTGCTGGTCACCATGTTCTTGTAGTTACTGAAGCCGACGAAGACGCGCCAGCCGGGGGTGAGCTCGTTGCCGGCGGAATCGACGAAGACACCGGTCTTGTTATCGGCCGTGTACACGGTTCCGGTGGCAGTGTCGGTGAGGGTATCAGCCTGGGCGTCGTAAGCGTAGGTCGACTTGGCCAGGTAGGCGGTCGTACCATCATCGGTCTTGTAGTATCCGTCGTTCGGGTCGGAGGAGACGGGAACAGTCAGCCCGGCGACGTCGGTCTGGCGCTTGAGGATGTCCGCAACCTTGAGGACTTTGTAGCCCTGGACGTCGGAGATCATGCCGGCGGAGACGGTGCCCTGAACATCACGCAGAGGGGTGTCGGGGTTGCCTTCCTTGAGAGCGCCGGTGGTCGGATCTGCGATGACGAGGCCGAGGCCGGAGCCGTCCTCAACGACCGCGGCGGTCACGTTGACCGCACCGGGGGCGCGCTGCTCGGAGGCTTTCAGGATAGCGGAGATCGCGTCTTCCTTGGTCGAGTTGTGTCCCTGACCGTAGTTTGTGAAGGACACGTAACCCGTGTATCCCATGACAAACACCTGGTAGATGAGCAGGAACACCATGCCGGGAACCAGGTACTTCGCGGGGATCATCCGCTTGGAGAAGTAAATCCAGTTCACGACAATGAGCAGCGCGGCGAGAACACCGAGGACGATCCAGGACTTCACCATGTAGGCGGTGAAGACTCCGTAGAGTCCCAGGGCGTCAATCAGCATCATCAGGATGAGCTTGACGAAGAAACCACGCTTGGTCACATCATTTGCATGAGAGGTCTTGGGCCCCTCTTTTTTCTTTTCCGCAGCCTTCACTGGCTCAGACATCGTGTCCTCCACACGTGCGCGTTCGCGCGTCATTGCGACTTGGTTCTGCCCCCGACTGGCGACAGAAGGTGGCACCGGTCGTGCCGCGCGCCGCTAAGCGGCGCTGCTATCAGAGGGCCTCACACCCGCCCGCCGCGTGGGAGGCGGTCGGGTGTGAGGCGGTGCTCACCGGAGGCGAGCGCGTTGCGCGCGGGCGGCTAGCGCCCGGCGCTCACGATCACTTGGAGGCGATCGCGTTGTTGATGTTGGTGATCATCGTCGCCCAGCCGTCGGCAGGAGCCTCGGCGCCGCTCACGATGTTGGCCTCGGTCTGGCCCCAGAAGTTCCACACGGAACCCATTGCGGGGATCGCGGGAGCGAGAGCACCGGACTCGGCGACCTTCGAGAAGTCCTTGATGTCCTGATCGTCCGAAGCCTGCGCAACGGAGGGCATCGCGGAGGCGCGACCGCCGAGCTTCTGCATCTCAGTCTGAGCCTCGGGGGTGGCCAGGTAGTTGAAGAACTGCTTGGCGGCAACCGGGTTGGCGGACTTGGCGCTCTGGTAGAACATCTGGACGCCAACGAAGGGCTGAGCAGCCTGCGAGCCAGCCGAGGGGATCGGCAGGACGGACACGTCCATGCCAGCCTCGCGGAAGGCGGCGACGTTCCAGGGGCCGGTCACCGTGTAGGGGGCCTGGCCATCGAGGAAGGCCTGCTTGGCGATATCGGCGGTGATGGACGGAGCGATGATGCCCGCGTCACCCTGAGCCTTGAGCCAGTTGGCGAAATCGGTGCCGCCGGAGCCGCCCATAGCCAGCTCCGAGGTGTACTCGCCGTCAGCGTTCGTGTTGAAAACCGGGGCGCCGAAGGAGGTCTGGAAGCCGTAGAAGTGGTAGGGATCGCCCTCCGTGCCCATCTGGATGACGAAGGGGTACTGCTTGCCGGCAGTCTTACCCGAGGCGATCATGTCGTCGTAGGTCTTGGGCTCGTCCTTGGTGAGCGCGTTGTTACGCACCAGGGCAACGGACTCGATGGCGTAGGGAACGCCGTAGGTCTGGCCGTTGTAGGTCACGCCCTTGACCGCCACGTCGGCGAACTGGGACTTAGCCTCACCCAGGTCAACGGGAGCGACGACACCGTTAGAGACGAGCGCACCCAGCTTGTCGTGGGCCATGACGATCAGGTCGGGGCCGTTGCCGGTGGGGACCTGGGTGGTGAACTCCTGGTCCATGTCCGACTCGGACTTCTGAACGACATCCACCTTCACGCCAGTCTTAGCGGTGAAGTCCTGGGAGATGGTCTCAACCTGCGTGAAGCGGGTGTCATCCGCCCAGATCGTCAGCGTTGCCGCCGCATCGTTGCTGTTGTCAGAGGACGAGGAAGAGGACGTCGTGCCGTTGTTGCAGGCGGCCAGGGCGGTAGCCGCCGCGATGACGCCGAGTGCTGCGATGCCACGTCGCATTATTACTCCTGTGTTGGTCAGGTGGTCGCCACCATCAGCGACCAGCTACAGGACTCACTGTAATACCCCCGATTTTGTTTCTGCAACAATTTTCGCAATTGTGTGCAAGCTGTTACATTTATAAGGAAACAGCCGCGCGCGAAGACCCAAAGGAGCGTTGAGTCGATGACGAAAAATCGCACGAGCATGGCCGATATCGCCATGCACGCTGGCGTCTCAACCGCAACTGTTTCACGCGTTTTCAACGGCGTTGGACAGGTCTCCGAAGATACCCGCCGCAGGGTCCTGACCGCGATTGACGAGCTGGGATACGATCGCCCGGCCGCCGAGCGCACACCGAGCACGCCAACGATCGGCGTCATCGTGCCGGAGCTCACGAATCCGATCTTCGCGTCCTTCGCCCACCACCTCCAGGAAGAGATTTCTCGCGCGGGCGGCATCTGCCTCATCCGTTCGCAGACACCGGGAGCGACGTCCGAGTTCGATCACCTCTCCTCGCTCATCGAACACCGCGTGAACGGACTCATCTTTGTCTCCGGTCGACATGCTGACCTGCTTGCGGACCTCGCGCCATACCATGACGTCATCGCTCGCGACATCCCCTTCGTAACGATCAATGGCGCCCGCCCGGAGGTCGCGGCTCCCGACTTTTCGACAGGGGACGCGCTCGGCATCCGCGCAGCAGTGACGCACCTGTACGAGCTGGGACATACGCGCATCGCTCTCCTGACGGGACGCACGCACATTGTCCCGGCCCTACGCAAGGCCGAAGCCTTTACCCAGGTGATGGGCGAGCTGATCGGTGACCACTCCCCCATCATCGAAGAAACCTTCTACACGTACGAGGCCGCGGCCGCCCACACGCACGCGCTCCTCGAGCGCGGCGCCACAGCGATTATCACCGGCTCTGACCTCCAGGCCCTCGGCGCAATCCGCACGATTACCTCACTCGGCCTGTCAGTCCCGGGCGACATCTCAGTGATCGGCTTTGACGATTCGTTCCTCATGGGTCACCTGGATCCGGCGTTGACAACGATCCATCAGCCCGTCCCATCGATCGTCTCATCGGCGGTGCGCAGCCTCTTCGAAGCCCTGCATACGCCCGACTATGTGCCCACGCACGCCGACTACGTCTTCTCGCCCGATTTGATCGTGCGAGGATCGACCGGGCACGCGCACTAGCACTCGCAACGGGGTCCGATCTCCGAGAATGACTTGACAAAGATTCTCAATTGCAAAGAGAATGATTCTCATGTCGAAGAGAATCCTTGCTGCCGCCTGCGCAGCCGCCACTGCGCTCGCCCTGTCCGCCTGTACTTCCACGGCCTCATCCTCTGGTAGCTCCTCCAAGGACGAGACCCTGACCGTCATGGCGTCCTTTTACCCCCTGAAGTACCTGGCCGAGAAGATCGGCGGCGACCACGTCACCGTGACCTCGCTGACCCCGGACGGCGCAGAGCCTCACGACCTTGAGCTCTCCCCCAAGATGGTCGACTCCCTGTCCTCCGCGGACGCGGTCGTCTACCTCGCGGGCTTCCAGGGTGCGGTCGACGAGGCCATCGAGCAGCAGGCCCCCAAGACCGTCATTGACGTCTCCCCCGCCGCAGAGCTCGTTGAAGCCGGTACGGACGC
The DNA here is from genome assembly GCA_000411415.1 of Actinomyces sp. HPA0247. Taxonomy (GTDB): domain Bacteria; phylum Actinomycetota; class Actinomycetes; order Actinomycetales; family Actinomycetaceae; genus Pauljensenia. The sequence goes on from KE150451.1 coordinate 325,813, forward strand.
GAACCACCCCGCCGAGGAAGAGGAAGAGGGCACCGACGAGGCCCAGTCCGGCGAGGCGGAAGGCCACGACCACGAAGGTCATGACCACGAAGGCCACGAGCACCACCACGACATGAGCGCGGACCCGCACTTCTGGCTGGACCCCGTGCGCATGGCGAAGGCCGCGACGCTGGTGGGCGACAAGCTCGCCGAGGCTGACTCCGCCCACGCGGACACCTACAAGGCCAACGCGAAGGCCCTCTCCGAGGAACTGACCACGCTGGGCGATACCCTCGTTTCCAGGACCTCGACCTGCAAGGTTAAGACGTTCGTGACCGCCCACACCGCTTTCGGCTACCTCGCGGATCGCACGGGTCTGACCCAGGTGGGCATCTCCGGCCTCGACCCCGAGTCCTCCCCCTCCCCGGCACGCCTGGCCGAGATCGCCCAGATCGCAAAGGACCAGGGCGTGACGACGATCTTCACCGAGGCCCTCATCGACCCCAAGGTCGCTCAGACCCTGGCCGACGACCTCGGCATCACGACGGCCGTCCTGGATCCGATCGAGTCCCAGACCGACGCGTCCAAGGACTACGCTGCAACGATGAACTCCAACATTGATGCTCTGACGAAAGCTCTTGACTGCCAGTGACAACTACTGACATCCCCACGACGGCGGGAGCCTCCCACGCGGAGGCGACCGCCGTCGTGCGTCTCGATAATCTGCACGTGGCCTGGGATACAGACCTGATCCTGCATGGCATCTCGCTCAGCATTCCCGCAGGCCAGACCGTCGCGATCACGGGGTCGAACGGCTCCGGCAAGTCCACGACCCTCAAGGCCCTGCTCGGCACGGCGCCCATCACCAGCGGCGACGCCCGGCTCTTTGGTCACTCGGTCACCACCCGTCGCCGCGTCCCCTGGAACAGGATCGGCTACGTGCCCCAGCGCATCTCCTCGGGCGGCGCGATCAGCGCCAGCGCGATCGAGGTCGTTCGTTCCGGGCTGCTCGGACCTCGTCGACTGTGGGCGCTTCCGGGCGACACCGCGAAGGCGTTGGCCGCCCTCGAACGCGTCGGCATGGCTCACCGCGCTCACTCCCCCCTGAATATTCTGTCGGGCGGACAGGCGCAGCGCGTCCTCATCGCCCGCGCCCTCGTTCGCCGTCCCGAACTGCTCATCATGGATGAGCCAATGGCCGGAATTGACGCGGCCTCGCGCGCACGCCTGGCGCAGATTGTCGCCGAGGCCAAGGCGGAGGGGACGACGATCCTCATCGTCCTGCACGAGCTCGGCGAGCTCGGCCCCCTCCTCGACCGAGAGCTGCACATCAGCGCGGGTCACGTCTCCTACGACGGCCCACCCCACATCGAGGACGACCACGAACAACACCACGGTGGCGGCGACCATTGCCACCCCACCATCGAGCCCGGGGCCACGCCGACCGACCACGGCCTCGTGAGCGGAATCTAGACGGGAGCGACGCATGATTGACGCACTGACGACCCTCCTGTCCTCGCCGATGATGCAGCGTTCGCTGCTGGCTGCCCTCATCGTGGGCCTCACCGCCCCAATCATCGGCACGTATCTCGTGCACCGCAGGCTCGCGATGCTCGGAGACGGCATCGGGCACATCTCGCTGACCGGCGTCGCGCTCGGCTGGCTGGTCGGCACGTTCGCGAACGTGAGCCCGGCCGACTCGTGGGCGATCCCAGGTGCGGTGATCATCTCACTGCTCGGCGCGATCACGATTGAGCTGGTGCGCCAGAGCGGTCGCACGTCCGGGGACACGGCCCTGGCCATGCTGTTCTACGGCGGCATCGCCGGCGGTGTCCTGCTGATCGGCCTGGCGGGAGGCACCTCCGCGCAGCTCAATTCCTACCTTTTCGGGTCAATCTCGACGGTGCGATGGAGCGACATCACGCTCATCACGATCCTCGGGATCGCGATCGTGGCCCTCGGCGTGGGATTGGCTCCCGCGCTCTTCTCGGTGACCAACGACGAGGACTTCGCGCGCTCGACGGGTCTGCCCGTGCGCACGCTGTCCCTCCTCATCGCGGTTCTGTCGGCGCTGACCGTCGCCGTTGCGATGCGCGTCGTCGGATCGCTGCTCGTCAGCGCCCTCATGGTCATCCCCGTCGCCATCGCGCAGCTGGGCGCGCGTTCATTCCGCTCAACGATGGGCATCGCGATGGCTCTGGGCGTCATCATTTGCACGTCGGGCCTGTCCCTGACCTACTTCGTCGACCTCTCCCCCGGCGCAACGATTGTTGTGGGAGCCATCGCTCTGTACGCGATTGGTTTCGGGATCAGGGCTATTGTGGATCGTGTCCGCAGGGTGCGCAGGATTCGCGCGGCACGTGGCCACAACCAGCACCCTGAGCACGAACAGACCGCTCACGCAGACGCATGACGACGGAGGGAACACCATGCAGCGCATGACGAAGCAGCGTCAAGCAGTCCTCGACGAGCTCACGCGCGTCAGCGATTTCCGCAGCGCCCAACAGATCTTCGAAGACCTGCACGGTCAGGGGCAGCGCGTGGGGCTGGCGACCGTCTACCGCTCGCTCCAGAGCCTCGCGGAGGACGGACGGGTTGACACGCTGCGTTCCTCCGACGGCGAGGCCCTCTACCGCTCGTGCACGACGCACGATCATCATCACCACCTGGTGTGCCGCGAATGCGGTTTCACCGAGGAGATCGAGCAGTCGCAGATTGAGTCGTGGGTGGAGTCTGTCGCAACCGCGCACGGGTTCAGCGACGTTGAGCACTCGTTGGAACTGTTTGGCGTGTGCAGCTCCTGCCGCGCCAAGGGCTAACGGCGCGATACATCCACGAAGAGGCCTGGGAGGCGGATACACTCCCAGGCCTTTTCTGCACCCCACCTCGCAGGTTAGGATAGGCTTCGTTTGCTGAGCCTCACTCTGGGAGCGTCATGTTTGCCGCCGGTATCGACTCCATGGTCCCCGCCTTCGCACGCGAGGGCATCTGGCTCTTCGTCTTCCTTTTCGTGGTCGTTCTCTTCCGCGCCCAGCTCACCTATTGGCTGGCGCGAGGTGCCGCCTCGGGCGCGGTTCGAGCGAACGGGCGTCAGGGTTTCGTCGGCGCCGTCGCACGCTGGTTCGACGGCCCCATTCCCCGCAAGGGCGCGGCCATCCTGGACAAGTGGGGAATCATCGTCATTCCCCTGTGCTTCCTGACGGTCGGCATCCAGACCGCCGTCAACGCGGGCGCAGGACTCGTACGCATGCGCTGGAGCACCTACACGTTCGCGATGATCCCGGGGTGCATCCTCTGGGCTCTCCTGTATGGCCTGGGCACGCTCGCGGTCTTTGCGGCCGCGATCCGCGCAGTTGCAGGCTCCCCCTGGGGGTGGGCGGGCCTCGCCCTCATCGCCACGTTGATCGCCGCGAAGATTGCGTGGGGCCGCCGCAAGCGCCCCGCGGTGAACGCCGCGCTCGCGCCAGACAGTGCGGATAACGACTAGGAGCTGGCGACACGGTCGATCGCGCCGCCGAAGCGACGATCACGGCCCGCGAACTCTTCCAGACACCCCCACAGCTCTTCACGGTCGAAGGCCGGCCAGGGCGTGTCGACGAACATCATTTCGGCGTACGCCATCTGCCACAGCAGATAGTTGGAGAGGCGCTGTTCGCCCGACGTGCGGATCATGAGGTCGACGTCGGGAACGTCTGGCAGGTAGAGGTGGCGCGACAGTGTCTTTTCGGTGACGCCGCGCGGGCTCAGGCGCCCGGCCGCGACGTCCTCGGCGATGGATCTGGCGGCGTCCGCCAGCTCGGCACGACCGCCGTAGTTGACGCACATGATGAGGTCGAGGGTCTTGCAGTGTGAGGTCGCACGGTCGGCCTTTTCCAGCGCGTTGATGACGCTCTTCCACAGCTTGGGTCGGCGCCCGCTCCAGCGCACGTGCACTCCCCACTGGGCCAGTTGGTCGGTGCGGCGGGCGAGCACGTCGGAGGCGTAGTTCATGATGAAGGAGACTTCCGCAGGCGAGCGTTTCCAGTTCTCGGTCGAGAACGTGTAGACGCTCAGGTAGCGCACGCCCGCGTCGATCGCACCGGCGATGGTGTCCATAAGGGCGTACTCCCCGGCGCGGTGTCCTTCGGTGCGCGCCAGGCCTCGACTGTTGGCCCAACGCCCGTTTCCGTCCATGATGAGGGCGACGTGCGCGGGTTCCTCTCCCTTGCGAAAGACGGGCGCCTCACGGTGCCATTGGCCCGGTCCGAGCAGGGGCGCGGTGGGGTCTTGCGGGGCGCGGTCCATAGGAGTGGGGCGCAGATCTGTCATGGGTGACTCCTATCGATGACGCTCAGCGAGCGCAGGCGGCGTTCCAGATGCCATTGAGTGTACGAGGAGATGATGCCCGAGGCCTCGGTGCGCGCATAGGGTTCGCAGCGGTCGGCGTGCTCCCAGTCGCCGCTGAGCAGTTGGCCGAGGAGGGCCACCGTGTCGGGCGCGGGCGAGGAGGCACCGGGCGGACGACAGGTGTCGCAGACGGTGCCTCCATCGGGGATGGAGAACGAGGAATGGGGTCCCTTGGTGCCGCACACGGCGCAGTCGAAACAGGAGGGCGCCCATCCGGCCAGGGCGAGAGCGCGCAGCGTGTACGAGGTACGAATGAGGGTCGGGTCGTGGCGTCCCCTCGCGAGGGCGTTGAGTGCGCCGAGGAGGAGCAAGTACTGGGAATGCGTGCCGTCCTGCGCATCCGTCGTGAGGCGTTCGGCGGTCTCAACGATGACGGTGGCCGCGAGGTAGAGGTCGTAGTTGGCGGCGATCGCGTCACCGTATTGGGCGATGGACGCAACCTGGGTCAGAGTATCGAGGGTGCGGCCACGATGGAGCTGGGCGTCGATGACGGAGAAAGGTTCGACGCGCGCACCGAACTTGGAGGTCGTCTTGCGCACGCCCTTGGCAACGGCACGCACCTGGCCATGCTCAGCGGTGAGGAGCGTGATGATGCGATCCGCTTCGCCCAGCTTGTGGGTGCGCAGGACGATCGCCTCGTCTCGATAGGACTTCATCACACGAACATTGTGTCACGTCGGCACAGTCGCAGTGACGTGATGCCCGCGTCCATCGCAGGGCGCGAAATCAATTGTGAAGTGCACTGTCACATCCACCGACAAGCCCTCAGACGGGCGCTGACAACAATATATGAGAAACTGACAGCGTGGTCGGTTACACAGCCGGCAAGTAGTTTTCGAGTAGATAGTTTCTTCGTAACTGGTTATGGTTTACTCATAACCGTCGAAGGAAGGATACAGATGGCACCCCCGATCGATGCCCGCGAAAAGCTTGGCACTGCACTGCGTCAGGCACTGACCCAGACCCCCCTGTCAAAGATCTCTGTCAGCGCGCTGACACGTTCCGCTGGGGTCACCCGTCAAGCGTTCTACTACCACTTCAACTCACTGAGCGACCTCAACGCCTGGGTTTTCCGCGAGGAAGTCACATCCCGCCTGACCGCCAGTTCGGGAGAATGGCTCGACGCTATCGAGGCCACCATGACCTGGATGCACAACCATCGCGACGAGACCGCCTCGGCCATGAAGACCATCGAGCCGAACGACCTGTGGGCGTTCCTGACCTCTCACATCCAGGAGCTCATCGAGTCCCGCCTGCCCGGCTCCGCCTCGGCTACAGCGCGCGACGTCGTCGCCCAGCACTTCGCCCTGGCGACCACCGCCCACATGGGACAGTGGATGCTCTCCGGCCTCGAGGTCAACCCCTCGCTCGCGATTGCTCGCATGCGAGTGCTCATGACCGACCAGACCACCCCTGCCCTGGCTCGCCTGGCCAAGTAACGCGGTTATTCCCACCAACCGCACAGGGACAGACACGCAGCCTTCTCAGCCCCGACCTCGTCCAGATAGCGAGGCCGGGGCTGAACCATACACTCCACCACCCAAGAACGACGTTTCCGGATGCATACAAGCCAATCTGAGCTATACAATTGGTCAGCCGCACATTGCACTGAAATTTCGCAGATCCGCGATTCAGCCTGTACAGTTTGCTCGTAACCCCTCTTTTCATGTCGACGAGGATCTCCGATGCCCCACACCGATGCGAAAACGATGCTCGCGCACGCCCTGCGCGACGCACTCCAGACCGTCCCCCTGTCGAAGGTGACCGTCTCCGGCCTCACGCGCACCGCCGGCGTGACCCGCCAGGCTTTCTACTACCACTTCGCCGACATCCGCGACCTGACCGTCTGGGTTTTCAAGCGCGAGGTTGCCAACCAGATCGACGCCCACTCCACCCACGAGGACTGGTCCAAGGGACTGCTCGCCATGCTCACATGGATGCAAGTTCACCCCGAAGAGACGCGCTCCGTCGTCTCAACCCTGTCCACGGAAGATCTCCAGGTCTTCCTCTACAAGCAGCTGCGCGCCGTCATGGAGCCCATCGTCGACCACTACAGCAACGATCTGACCGTGCGCCCCGACGACCGTGAGTTCATCACCGAGCACTTCACGCTCAGCGTGCTCGGACACGTCTCCCAGTGGCTCGCCTCCGACATGAGCGCTGATCCCACCCTCCTCACGGAGCGCATCTCCCGCATCCTCGCCGGGCAGGTACGTCGCAGCCTCGAGCTCTTCGCACACTCCCCCGTTTCCTGAGGGCCCACCTCCTGAGGGCACTGACGCATACGAAGGACCCCGGCCTCGTCACCATGAACGAGGCCGGGGTCCTTCTCGTTGTCGCGCGCGCTCAGCGCAGGGCGCGGTTCACCGCCGAAATGACGGCCTTGTAGGACGCGCGAGTGATCGAGGAGTCGATGCCGACGCCCCACACGATCTGGCCATCCACGGCCGCCTCCACGTAGGCGGCAGCGCGCGCATCACGGCCCTGGCTCATCGCGTGCTCGGAGTAGTCGAGGATGCGCACATCCAGGTCGAACTCGTGCAGCGCGGACACGAACGCGTCGATCGGACCCTTGCCCTGCGCGTGGACCTTGACGACCTCGCCATTGTCGGTGAGCGTCGCATTGAGCTCGACATGCTCATCATCCATGGTGCCCACCTGCGAGGAGCGCAGATCGAAGCGACCCCACGACTCCAGGCCCGGCGCAGCGTTCGTCGGCAGGTACTCGTCGGCGAAGATCTGCCACAGCAGATCCGCGTTAATCTCGCCGCCGTAGGTGTCCGTGTGGCGCTGGACGATGCGAGAGAACTCCACCTGCAGGCGACGCGGCAGCTCAAGGGCGTGTGCCGTCGACATGAGGTAGGCGACGCCGCCCTTGCCGGACTGCGAGTTCACGCGCACCACGGCCTCGTACGAGCGGCCCACGTCGTGCGGGTCGATCGGCAGGTAGGGCAGCTCCCACACGACCGCTTCCTCGTCGCCGCCGGCCGCGTCGACCTTGGCCTTGCGGGCGGTGAAGCCCTTCTTGATCGCATCCTGGTGCGAACCGGAGAAGCTCGTGTAGACGAGGTCGCCGACGTAGGGCGCACGCGGGGAGGTCTCCATCTGCGTACAGTACTCCACCGTGCGGCGGATAGCATCCACGTCCGAGAAGTCGATGCCCGGATCGATACCCTGGCTGAACAGGTTCAGACCCAGCGTCAGCAGGTCGACGTTGCCGGTGCGCTCACCCTGACCCAGCAGGCAGCCCTCGATACGATCCGCACCCGCCAGCAGCGCGAGCTCGGCCGTCGCCACGCCCGTCCCGCGGTCATTGTGGGGGTGCACGGACAGCGCCACGTACTCACGGCGGCTCAGGTTGCGGCTCATCCACTCGATCTGATCAGCGAACACGTTCGGGGTCGCACGCTCGACCGTGGACGGCAGGTTCAGGACAATCTCGCGTCCCTCGCCCGGCTCCCAGACGTCCATGATGGACTCGCAGACCTCGAGGGCGAAATCGAGCTCAGTGTCCACAAAGATCTCGGGCGAGTACTCGAATCCGAAGATCGTCTCATCGCCCAGGCGCTTCTCAGCCTGCGCAATAATCTCGCGCGCACCGGACTGGGCCAGCTCAATCGTCTGCGCCTTATCAGCGTGGAAGACGACCTCGCGGAACACGGGGGCCGTGGCATTGTAGAGGTGCACCGTCGCGCGCGGGAAGCCAACCATGGCCTCGACCGTGCGCTCGATCAGCTCCGGGCGAGACTGCGTGAGCACCGAGATCGTCACGTCCTCGGGCACCGCGTCGTCCTCGATCAGGGAGCGCACGAAGTCGTAGTCGGTCTGCGAGGCCGCGGGGAAACCGATTTCGATCTCCTTATACCCCAGCTTGATGAGCAGATCGAACATGCGACGCTTGCGAGCAGGATCCATCGGCTCGATGAGGGCCTGGTTACCATCGCGCAGGTCGGTGGACATCCAGCGCGGCGCCTTCGTGATGCGCTTGGAGGGCCACTGGCGATCCGGCAGATCGATCGGATTCGTATCAAGGAACGGCCGATACTTACGGATCGGCATACGCGAGCCGGAGGGAACGGGAACAGCGGATGTAGTCTTCACGCTTCGTAGTTTATCGACGAGGAACCGCCCGCGAGCAGGCGCTGCGCATACTGGACGTGAGATGCGGCGCGATGCCGGTCACGTACAGCGCACAGAAAACACCCAAAATTATGTGCGTCACCCCGTTCATATGTCATGATGATTAGGTCCAATGTCCCACACACCGACGCGCGGAGCATCCATGACCCCCCTGTTGTTCGCCCAATCTTTCACCCCGTCGACAACTGCAGTCGCGGGCAACGTCTTCCTGACAGCCGTCGTCGGGCTTCTCCCGCTCGTCGTCTTCTTCGTCCTTATGGGCGTCTTCAAGGTCGCCACCCACTGGTGCTCGATCATCTCCCTGGTGCTGTCCCTGGGCATCGCCGTCCTCGCGTTCCATATGCCCGTCGGCATGGCCCTCCTGGCCGGCACGCAGGGCGCCGCGATGGGCTTCATGCCGATCATCTACATCATCATCGCGGCCGTATGGCTCTACAACCTCACCGAAAAGTCGGGCCGCAGTGCCGACCTGAAGGCCGTTTTTAACACGATCGGCCGAGGCGACCAGCGCGCCCAGGCCCTCATCGTCGCCTGGTGCTTCTGCGGCCTTCTCGAGGGCCTGGCTGGCTTCGGCGCTCCCGTGGCCATCACCTGCGCGATGCTCGTGACCCTCGGCGTCCCGAAGATCAAGGCAGCCGTCGTGGCCGTCGTCGGCAACGCCATCAACGTCGGCTTCGGCGCCATGGCTATTCCCACGACGACCGCCGGCAAGCTCGGCGGCGCGGACCCCGTCGTCGTCGCCGGCGACATGGGGCACCTGACGTGGATCTTCTGTCTGTTCATCCCCTTCCTGCTGCTGTTCATCCTCGATGGCGGGCGCGGCGTACGCCAGCTCTGGCCCCTCGCCATCGTTGCCGGTGCAGCTGCCGGTGCCGGTCACTTCTTCACTCCCTCGATCTCCTACGAGCTGACCGCTGTCGTCGCCTCCCTGCTCGGATTCGCCGCCTGCTACGTGTTCCTGCTGGCGTGGGGGCCGACCACCCCCGCGGAGTGTGCGACCGAGGCAGACGAGGCCGACAAGCCCACCGGCTCGCGCATCAGCCTGGCGCTCCTGCCCTACGTCCTCGTCGTCGTCATCATCGCGATCACGAAGCTGGCCAAGCCGGTCGCGGCCTTCTTCTCATCGACGGACGTGAAGATCCCGTGGCCCGGCATCTACGGCAACCTGCTAACCGGCGACGGATCACCCTCGACCGCCGCAATCTACTCGCTGCAGATCCTGTCCAACCCCGGCACCTGGATCTTCGTCACCGGCATCATTGTCGCCATCGTGTACGGGACAAACTCCTCGAACGGCCGTTTCCAGACCTCCGTGGGTGAGATGTTCGCGGTCCTGCCGCGCACCATCTACTCGCTGCGCATGGCGATCCTGACAATCGCCTCCGTCATGGCTCTGGCCTTCGTCATGAATTTCTCGGGCCAGACCACCTCGATCGGCGCCGCGCTGGCGACGACGGGCGCGGCCTTCGCATTCCTCTCCCCCATCCTGGGCTGGATCGGTACGGCCGTTGCCGGTTCGGCGACCTCGGCGGGCGCGCTCTTCGCGAACCTCCAGTCGACCGCCGCGGCTGGTGCGGGCCTCGACCCGTCCATCCTGCTGGCCGCCAACACCATTGGCGGCGGCATCGGCAAGATCGTATCCCCGCAGAACCTCGCGATCGCCGCGACCGCCGTCGATTCAAAGGGTTCCGACGCGGAGATCCTCAAGAAGGCCGCCCCCTACTCGGTCGGTCTGCTCCTGGTCCTGTGCACCCTCGTGTTCATCGCATCCCAGGGCTGGCTCGGCGCCTACATGCCGCACTGATCATTGCCGCGCATGTGATCGGAGGTCCCGGGAGGCAGGTTGCTTCCCGGGACCTCCCCCTTGTAGGCTCCCAAGACAAGCACCGGAAGGAGACGACAGTGAGCAACAGGTTTTCCTTGCGAGTTCCTCGGCTGCGGACAACAGCTCTCGGGCGAGGCATCATTGCCCTCGTCGCCGTCACCATGCTGTGCTCGGCGTGCTTGGTACCTCCGTACCCGAAGGACCCACGCTTCGCTACGTTCACGTATGAAACCGATGAAGCGGTGAAGGTACAGGAGCGTGTCGACTCATTCAACGGACGTATACCCGAACTGGGAGCGACCGAGGGGCACGTCGTTGTCGCCCGGTTCCGGGACGGATCCTGGCTACCGGCACCCGACTACCAATACTGGATGACCGGTGTCGCCACGGTCCCCGATACGACGATCGCTATGCTCACTGACGACAACAACGGCGGATCTTCGTTGCTGCCCGGCATCCACCCCAGCCTGTACGAGTACGTACCCAAGGAATGTTCTTTCACAACAGTTGACCCTGACGTCGCCAACAAGGTCCTCGGTGCTGATCGAGCAGACATCTACTCGGAGTGGGGCTCGTTCAAGATCCAGTCGTTCGCGGTCTCCGCTAACTGCAACCTCATCATTGTCACAGGCGATGGCATCAACGCCTAGTACACCGAGGTTAAAGACAGCCATGAAGCTCCCACTCACAGCCCTCGTGCCGCTGCTTGCGGTCGCTGCGCTCGGCGCCGCCTGTAACCCCTTCACACCCTGGAACAGGCCGACAGCTGATCCGACTCCCTACCCGCAAGACCCCCGCTTCGCCGAGTTCAAGTATGAGACCGATGACAAGCTGGAGGTACAGGAGCGTGTCGACTCATTCAACGAGCGCATACCCAAACTGGGAGCGACCGACGGCCACGTCCTCGTAGCCCATTTTCGGGATGGCGCCTCCTGGCAGCCGACGCCGGATCGCCAATTCTGGCTGACCGGTGTCGCCGAGGTCCCCGACACGACGATCACCATGCTGGTCGACAAAAGCATCGGCGAATCTTCGTTGCTGCCCGGCATCCACCCCCTCCTGTACACGTACGTACCTGAGGATTGCTCTTTCACAACCGTTGACCCAGCCGTTGCAAATAAGGTCCTCGGTACCGATCCAGGAGCCATCTATTCAGAATGGGGATCGTTCGAGATCCGCGAGTTTGCTGTCTCTGCCGACTGCAATCTCATTATCGTCACCGGCGATGGCCTCAACGCCTAGTACGTTAACGTTAAAGACACGTATTCAACCCATTAGGGAGGATTCAACCTGATCGGGAAGATTCAACCCGATCAGAAGGGGTTGAATCTTCCCGATCGGGTGGAACACCTCATCGGCAACAAGTCTCATCGTGGGGCTGACAGCGGCCGCACCTAACCGGCCAGCACCAGGCGCGGCGCCCGGAGGCAATGCACTAGTTACGACAGCAATGCACTAGTTACGAGGGCATTGCACCACCTACTATCTAGTGCAATGCTGCCCCAAGTAGTGCAATGCCGCTAAGCAACAAGCTCACACGCAGCTAGGTCCGACCCAATACCTTTTCAGCAAGGCACCCGTTCCCCGCATCACTGTCGATGCCCCACGAGACGGAAGTCAGTTCAATCAAGAACGAGGCCGGGGCGACCTCTTGCGCACACAAAACCATCGCAAAACCGAAAAACGAAAACTCACCCTGAGCTAAGTCGCGTCTCGAAGGCCCTAAAACGCCCGATAAGACGCTGTTTTTCACTGATCATTGTGGGCGATTTTTCCGCGATAAATGGCGGGTAAAACAACCTTGCGCACACTGTCTGAACAAAAACGCATGCTGGGACCTCAGACCTAGCCATAACCTGGGTGGGACAGCACCCACGAGGAAGGATCCCCCAGTGCGCATCGCTCTCTTTTCCACCTGCCTGGCAGACGTTATGTTCCCCCAGGCTGCCCAGGCCACAGTGACCCTGCTGGAACGCCTCGGCCACGAGGTCGTCTTCCCTGAAGACCAGGTCTGCTGCGGCCAGATGCACGCCAACACCGGCTACTTCGAAGACGCCGCGAAGATCACCCGCAACCACGTCAAGACCTTCGAGCCCGTGCTCGACGGCCAGTGGGACGCCATCGTCGTCCCCTCCGGCTCCTGCACCGGTGCAGCGCGCCACGAGCAGAAGGTCGTCGCCGAGCACGTGGGTGACAAGGAACTCGCGAAGCAGTCCCAGCGCATCGCCGAACACACCTACGATCTCACCGAGCTCATCACCGACGTGCTGGGCCTGGAGGACGTGGGCGCGTACTTCCCTCACACGGTCACTTACCACCCGACCTGCCACTCGCTGCGCGTCGCCAAGGTCGGCGACCGCCCCTACCGCCTCCTGCGCGCCGTTGAGGGCCTGACCCTCGTTGATCTGCCCGACGCCGAGGTCTGCTGCGGTTTCGGCGGCACCTTTGCCATGAAGAACTCCGAGACCTCCACGTCGATGCTCGCGGACAAGGTCACCAACGTCATGTCCACCCGTGCCGAGGTCCTCGTCATGGGCGACTACTCCTGCCTCATGCACGTCGGTGGCGGCCTCTCGCGTCTCAACTCGGGCATCCGCCCCATGCACATCGCCGAGATCCTGGCATCCACTAAGGACCAGCCCTTCGAGGGCAACATCTCCTTCGCACCCGAAAGCGCACAGGTGATCTGACATGTCTGAAACATTCATCGGTATGCCCGGCGTGGTCTCTGACGACGCGAACGCACAGGCACACACGGGCGGCTGGCGCACCACCGTGTCCATCCCCGAGGACACCCTCCGTTGGGGTCCCACGTTCCCGCAGGGCGCTCGCAAGACCCTGGCGAACACGCAGATGCGCCGCAACCTGGGCCACGCCACCCGCACGATCCGCACCAAGCGCGGACAGCGCGTCGCGGAAATGCCCGACTGGGAGGACCTGCGCAGCGCAGCCGAGGCCGTCAAGTTCGAGGTCGAGTCCCGCATGCCCGAGCTCCTCGAAGAGTTCGAGCGCAACGTGACCGCTCGCGGTGGCATCGTCCACTGGGCTCGCGACAAGCACGAGGCCAACCGCATCATCGCGGACATCATCAAGTCCAAGGGTGTCGACGAGATCGTCAAGGTCAAGTCCATGGCCACCCAGGAGACGAACCTCAACGAGTACCTGAAGGAACAGGGTATTCACGCTCGCGAGACTGACCTCGCCGAGATGATCGTCCAGCTGGCCGACGACATGCCCAGCCACATCGTGGTCCCCGCGATCCACCGCAACCGTTCCGAGGTCCGCGGCATCTTCCTGGATCGCATGGAGGACGCTCCTCGCGACCTCTCCGACGACCCGACCGAGCTGACCGCCGCGGCACGCTCCCACCTGCGTAAGAAGTTCCTGCACGCCAAGGTCGCTGTCTCCGGCACCAACATGGGCGTCGCGGAAACCGGCACCGTCTCGATCTTCGAGTCCGAGGGCAATGGCCGCATGTGCCTGACCCTGCCCGACACGCTCATCACCCTGATGGGCATCGAGAAGCTGGTCCCCCGCTTCCAGGACATCGAGATCTTCTCTCAGCTCCTGCCTCGTTCCGCCACCGGCGAGCGCATGAACCCCTACACCTCCATGTGGACGGGCGTCACCCCCGGCGACGGCCCCCAGGAATTCCACCTGATCCTCATGGACAACGGCCGCACCAAGGTCCTCGCCGACCCGATCGGCCGCCAGGCCCTCGCCTGCATCCGCTGTGGCTCGTGCATGAACATCTGCCCGGTGTACCAGCACACTTCCGGCCACGCCTACGGCTCCGTCTACCCGGGCCCCATCGGCGCGATCCTGACCCCGCAGCTCACTCAGGGCCTCGACGAGCACGATCCTGTGCACACCCTGCCCTTCGCGTCCTCCTTGTGTGGTGCGTGTGGCGAGGTCTGCCCCGTCAAGATCGATATCCCCACGATCCTCATTCACATGCGTGCGCGCACGGTCGACGTCAAGCGCAACCTGGTGCCCGACGTGTGGGACCTCGCGATGGGCGTGACCACCCCGGTCATGTCGAACGCAAAGCTGTGGAAGGCCGCGAACATGCCGACCAAGGCGACGCGCCTCTTCGCGAAGAAGGGCGCCATTGGCGCGCTACCCTTCCCGGCCTCGCTGTGGACCCGCGCGCGCGACCTGCCGGTCGCTCCCAAGGAGACCTTCCGTCAGTGGTGGAAGCGCACTCACAAGGGTTCCGACGCCAACGCGCCTCGCACGGACGCCCCCGCGACAGGTATCCCGCTCGCGTCCGAGCACGGCATGACCACCAACACGACCCCGAAGGAGGCGTGACATGAGCACCACCACCATGGACGCGAAGACCGCGATCCTGGCTCGCGCACGCGACGCCATCTCTCGTTCCCAGCAGGACCGTCCGGTGCGTCCGATCCCCCGCGACTACATCCGCTCCACCGAGCACGCGCCCGGTTCTGACGCGGTCATCGAGGAAATGATCGAGACGCTCGAGGACTACTCCGCGCAGGTCGTCGTGGTCTCCAGCGACGACGAGGCCGCCGACGCGGTCTCGAAGTTCCTGGCGGACAAGGAGGCCACCTCCGTCGTGGTTCCCTCGGGCCTGGATGACGTCTTCAAGAAGGCCGCAGCCCGCGACGGCCGCACGGTGCGCGAGGATAGCCGCGAACAGGCCATTGCGACGCTGGACCTCGACAAGATCGACGCCGTCGTCACGCGTTGCCGCGTCGCTATCTCCCTGTCCGGCACCATCGTCCTCGATGGCGAGCCCGACCAGGGGCGCCGCGCGATCACGCTCGTGCCCGACACGCACGTTGTCGTTCTGCGTGCCTCCGACATCGTCCCCACGGTGCCCCAGGCGGTCGATATTCTCGGCAAGAACCCGAGCCGTCCGATGACCTGGCTCGCCGGCGGTTCGGCGACCTCCGACATCGAGCTGGTCCGCGTCAACGGCGTGCACGGCCCCCGCTTCCTGCGAGTCGTCATCGTCAAGTGATCTGATCACGACGCAGGAGTGCCCGGCTGCCGCGTGGCAGCCGGGCACTGCATTATGCCTTCTTTATGAACCGTTCTGTCCCGGGGCATGGCAGCTGGGTCCTACGGGTGGCACCGCAAACCGCGGCAACGCAGCTGAGCCGGACAGGTCGAAGCGACCCGGGGATCGTGGACAGTGTCGTGGGCCGAAGTCCGCACACAGAAGTTCGCCTGAGGCACTTCATCAACCATAAGTCGCATGCAATTCGGATATCCAAACATTCTACAGCGCCCCAAAACGTTGCAATTCCAACGATATGATTTCAATGTTTGAAGTGTTCGCACGGGAATTGCATGCGACATTTCTGAGGAACCACAACACGAGGCCACAAAAACCCCAAGCAGAAGGCAACTCTCAGAAGGCGCCCACATCCCCGGCACCACCACAACTGCCAGAAGCGCGGGGCACTACACCCGATCTGGGGCGCTGCACCCGATCTGGGGCACTGCACCCGAACAGAAGAGGTGCATTGCCTACGGATCGGGTGCAGCGCCCCAACACACAAGAACAAACGCGGCACAGGCAAACCGAGTGACCTCCCGCCCACAAGCAACCCGAGCACAGGACACCGAGCCCGTAATGATAACCCCGTCAGCGCAGGTAGCGGCCCGTCACCGAAGCCTCGTTGGCTGCAATATCGGTCGGCGTCCCCTGTGCGATGATGCGCCCGCCTTCCATGCCGCCGCCCGGTCCCATGTCGATGACCCAGTCGGCGCAACGGATCAGGTCCAGGTCGTGCTCGATGACGAGGACCGTCGCTCCCCGCTCGATGAGGTGCTGCAACACGTCGAGGAGGACCTGCACGTCGTCGGGGTGCAGGCCGATGGTCGGCTCGTCGAAGACGAACAGCGTCCCGTCTTGGCGCCGTCCCATCTCCGAGGCCAACTTGAGTCTCTGCGCCTCGCCGCCGGACAGAGCAGGTGTTGCCTCTCCGAGCGTCAGGTAGCCCAAACCTAGGCCTGACAGCGTTTCTAAGAGCGCGCCCGCTTTCTTCAGACCGCGCACGGCAACCCGGGCCTCGTCGACGCTCATCGCCATGATGTCGGGCAGGCTCAACCCATCACGGCGGATCGATGCCGCCTGCGCGCCGTAACGGCTCCCCCGGCACTCGGTGCACTCGATGTCAACGTCGGGCAGAAACTGAACGTCCAGGGTGATCTGCCCGGTCCCATCGCAGGTCGGACAACGCAGCGAGCCCGTGTTGTAGGAGAAGGCACCGGGTTTCAGCCCGGCCACCTGCGCCTCCTCCGTGCGTGCAAAGGCCCGGCGCAGCTCGTCCAGCACGCCAGAGTACGTCGCCACAGTCGAGCGCACATTCACGCCAATGGGCGTCGCGTCAATCAGGTTGACCCGCGACAGACCACCAGCATCCACGTCGCGCACGTGCGCGGGCAGCGACTCGCCAGCCAAGCGCGCACGCAGCGCGGGAACCAGCGACTCCAGGACGAGCGTCGTCTTACCCGACCCGCTCACGCCCGTAACGGCCGTCAGCGAGCCGATGGGAATGTCCACACTCAGGGGCCGCACCGTGTGTATCTGCGAGGTCTCCAGGTGAATCGCGCCGCGCCCATCGACGTCCGCGCCCCGATCTGACTCCCCGGCCGCACGCTTAACCCGACGCACCCCAGCCATGTACGGGCCGATGCGGGAGGCTGGGGCGTGGGAGGCCTCGTCGATGGCGCCCTGGAAGATGACGCGACCGCCGTCCGCGCCAGCTCCCGGGCCGATCTCGATGAGGTGGTCGGCGGCCCCCAGGACCCGCGTGTCGTGGTCGACGACGACAACGGAGTTTCCGTCGGCGATAAGCTCACGGATGATCGATAGGACACCGTCGACGTTGGAGGGGTGCAGGCCGATTGTCGGCTCGTCGAGGACGTAGAGGACACCGGTCGTCCGGTTGCGCACAGCTCGGGCGAGCTGCACGCGCTGGCGCTCGCCATTGGACAGCGTCGAGGACGCGCGGTCAAGGGACAGGTAGGACAGGCCAAGCTCCACGAGGCGATCCATCGGCTCGGTCATCTCGTCGACGATGACGCGGGCCATGGGCGCCACTTCCTCCGGGACGAGGCCGGGGACACGCTGGACCCAGTCGCGCAGTTCCGTGAGACTCAGGCGAGAGGCCTCGCCAAGGTCGATGCCGTCGATGAGCGTCGAGCGCACCCGCTCCCCCAGGCGTGTGCCGTCGCATGCCGGGCACGTGCGGGTGATGAGGTATTTGTCGACGCGGGCGAGCGCTTTCTCATCTTTCGCTTTCGACAGGGCATTCTCGACGGTGGCGACCGCGTTGAAGTAGGTGAAGTCCAGCTCCGCGCCACCGGTCTTGGTGGCGACGACGATGTGGCGTTTTTCGGCGGGCCCCTCGTAGACGATTGTCTTTTCGGCATCGCTCAGATCCCGGAAGGGCACGTTCGTGCGCACGCCCATCTCGCGGGCGACGTCTTTCATGAGCTTCCACATGAGAGACCCCCACGGGGAAACCGCACCCTCGTCGATGGTGAGGGACTGGTCGGGCACGAGGGACGCACGGTTGACGACGCGCTGGACGCCCGTCCCCTCGCACACCGGGCACGCGCCGGCTGAGTTGAAGGCCATCGCCTCCGCGCCGAGGCCGTCAAAGGACTCCCCGCATTGCGGGCACGTCAGGGGCACTTCCAGGGCAACGCCCAGCGAGGGCGGGACGCGGTGCCCGTTCGGGCACAGGTAGGAACCCGCACGCGAGAACAGGAGGCGCAGGTGGTTGAGAAGCTCCGTCGCCGTGCCGAAGGTGGAGCGCACGTCGGGCACGCCCGGGCGCTGGCGCAGCGCGAGCGCAGCAGGTACGTGAGCGACTTCGTCCACCGAGGCCTTCGCAGCTTGGGAGATGCGCCTGCGCGTGTAGGTCGCCAGGGACTCCAGGTAGCGCCGCGATCCCTCGGCGTAGAGCGTGCCCAAGGCCAGGGAGGACTTGCCCGACCCGGACACACCCGCGACCGCGACGAACGCGTTCAGGGGAACGTCGACGTCCACGTTCTTCAGGTTGTGGACACGGGCGCCGCGCACGCGAATGACGCTGGGCATATCAGAAGCCGAGGCGTCCCAGCATCTTGGGGTCGGACTGCCAGTCCTTGGCGGTGCGCACGTGCAGGTCGAGGTAGACGCGCCTGCCCAGCAGCTCCTCGATGTGAGCGCGGGCCTGCGTGCCGATCTGCTTGAGCCGCGAACCCTTTCGGCCGATGATGATGGCCTTCTGGGAGTCGCGCTCGACGTAGACGTTCACGTGAATGTCAAGCATCGGCGGGCGGTCGTCGCCCTCGCGGCGCGGCCTCTCGATGATCTCCTCGACCTGGACGGCCAGGGAGTGCGGCAGCTCGTCGCGCACACCCTCCAGGGCTGCCTCGCGGATGAATTCGGCGATGAGGGTGTCGCGCGATTCGTCGGTGACGTCGCCGTCGGGGTAGAGCGGCGGCGAAAGCGGCACCGTCTCGGCAAGCACCTCGCGCAGGTGGTCGATGCCCTTGCCTTCCACGGACGAAACGGGGACGATGGCCGCCCACTCCCCCAGCTTCTCGATCGACAGCAGGTGCTTCATGACGCGGTCGCGCGGCACGGCGTCGCACTTGGTCGCCACCGCGATGATCGGGCGCTTGATGCCGCGCAGCTCGCGGGCGATGAACTGGTCGCCGGGGCCGATGCGCTGGTCGGCGGGCAGGCAGAAGAGCACGACGTCGACCTCGGAAAGAGCCTCGCGCACCATGTCGTTGAGGCGCTTGCCCAGCAGCGTGCGCGGACGGTGGTATCCGGGAGTGTCCACGAGCACCAACTGGTAGTTATCCCCGTGCACGATGCCGCGGATGTTGTGACGCGTGGTCTCGGGGCGGCCCGAGGTGATCGCGATCTTGCGTCCGACCAGCGCGTTCGTCAGGGTCGACTTGCCGACGTTGGGGCGGCCGACGATCGACACGAAGCCGGCACGGTAGTCCTCGGGGAAGTCCGGGATTTCGATGGTCGCAGCCGCGTCCTCGCGCAGGGATGCGAGCGAGGTCAGCGCCTCGAAGGCGTCGAGGTCGGCATCATCCTCGTCCTCCAGGCCCTCGAGGTCCTCGTACTCTTCCTCGTCCTCGTCTTCCTCGGAGTCGTCAAAGTCCTCTTCATCGCCGGACTCAGCCCCGGCCTCGTCCTCGTTATCTTCGCCGAGGCCGGCGTCGATCTGCGCGCGAGCGTCGGCTTCCGGGTCGGCCGCATCGGGTTCGACCTCAATGCGCGTGTCCCCGAAGGCGTTGGGGCCGGCCATGAGTTCGTCGTCGGAGGGGAATCGCATGTCAGTTGTCCTTGTCGTCGGCGGGGTTGTGGTCGGGGGTCAGGGGCTGCGCGTCGGGGTCGAGGCGGCACAGGATCGTGGAGACTTGGCGGCGGCGTCCGCGTGCCTCTTCGGCGGTCATCATGACGCCAGCGAGGGTGCCGGTCGCGCCGGGCAGGGGGACCTTACCGATGGCCTTGGCGAGCAGGCCGCCGACGGAGTCGACGTCCTCATCCTCGATCTCACGGTCGAGGAGCTCGCCCAGTTCGGAGATCGGGTAACGTGCGGGCACGCGCCACACGCCCGGCTCGACTTCTTCGGGTTCGATGGCGTGGCGGTCGTGCTCGTCGGTCAGCTCGCCGACGACTTCCTCGAGGATGTCCTCGAGCGTGACCAGGCCTGCGACGCCGCCGTACTCGTCGATGACGATCGCCATGTGGAAGCGCTCGGCCTGCATCTGGCGCAGCATGTCGTCAGCGGGCTTCATTTCGACGGCATATTCGGCGGGGCGCATCATCTGCTCGGCGCGCATGTCGAGCTGTCCGCCCGTGGCTTCCCAGCGCGAGACGAGGTCCTTGAAGAACAGGATGCCGCGGATATCATCCACGTCGTCGCCGACGACGGGCACGCGCGAGAATCCGGAGCGCACGAAGAGGCGCAGCGCGGAGGGGGCGGGCGTGTCGGCGTCGATGGTCACCATGTCGGTGCGCGGCACCATGACCTCGCGCACGAGCGTGTGCCCCAGGTCGAGGACGGAGCGGACCATGTCGCGGTCCTCTTCCTCGAAGCTCTCGGGTTCGCCGACCTCGTCGACGATTTCACGCAGGTCGGAGATGAGCTCGGCGCGCGCTTGGGCCTCGGTGGGTTCTGGCGCGGGGCGAGAGGAGCGCACGCGGGTCAGCAGCGGGTCCGCGAGGTGACTCAGGCGCGCGAGGCGGTCAGCCAGCCTGGTACCAACGAGGGCGATGCCTTCGGGGTTGCGCGCGCCCCACTGGGCGGGCAGGAAGGAGACGAAGACCAGCTGGATGGCTGCGATCACGCTGACGGCGATGAGGGCGACGGCCCACCACGGCAGGTTCGTGCCGACCAGGACGATCGTGCCCATGACCGCGTAGACGACCTGCCAGAACGTACGGAAAGCACGCAGCGACAGCAGGGTGCGCCGACGGCGATCCACGAGCCCGTAGAGGACGCGCGCGTGCCTGCGTTCTTCCTCGATGAGGTCCTCGACGCCGGCCAGGGTCAGGCGTTGGATAGCCTGCTCGATGCTCTGCGCGTAGGACGCCGAGGCCAGGGCGATGATCGCGAGGATCAGAAGCGCGACGGAGGGCACGTCCAGCGGTGACGAGGCCGGGGACGCTTCAAGAGGAAGGATCATCGGGTGGCCAGGAAGGTCAGCAGGAGCTTGCGCTGGAGCGCGAACATTACCTCGCGCTCCGCGTCGGTCGCGTGATCGTATCCCAGGAGGTGCAGCATGCCGTGCGTGGCCAGGAGCAGCATCTCCTCGGCGGCGCTGTGGCCGGACTCTGCGGCCTGGCGCGCGGCGACCTTGGGGCAGATGCAGATGTCGCCGAGCATGCCGGGAGGCGTGGGGTGATCCGCCGTGCCGGGGCGCAGTTCATCCATGGGGAAGCTCATGACGTCGGTCGGGCCGGGCAGGTCCAGCCAACGCACGTGCAGGTCCTCCATCGGCTCGGGCTCGATGAAGATGATGTTGACTTCCGCGTCGGAGCTGACGTGCATCTGGTCGAGCACGTAGTCGGCCAGCGCGGAAAACTCGGCTTCGTTGATCTCGTAGTCGGTCTCGTTGATGACCTCAGTCATGACGTGTACTCCCTGCGTGCGGTGTTGTGGCTGCGCGTGCGTGCGCGACGCGCGGCGTTTCGATCGTCAAAGCGCTGGTAGGCATCAATGATTGCGCCGACCAGCTCGTGGCGCACGACGTCGGCGCTGGTCAGGTGGCAGAACTCGATGTCATCGATGTCGCCGAGGATGCTTTCGACGACAGACAGGCCCGAGGTCTGGCTGCCCGGCAGGTCGACCTGCGAGGCGTCGCCCGTGACGACGACCTTGGAGCCAAAGCCGAGGCGCGTGAGGAACATCTTCATCTGGCCGACCGTGGTGTTTTGGGCCTCGTCCAGGATGATGAAAGAGTCGTTGAGGGTGCGTCCACGCATGTACGCCAGGGGCGCGACTTCGATCGTTCCGGCGGCCATGAGCTTGGGCAGGGCCTCGGGGTCGAGCATGTCGCCAAGCGCGTCGTAGAGCGGGCGCAGGTAGGGGTCGATCTTGTCGGTGAGGGAGCCGGGAAGGAAGCCGAGGTTCTCCCCCGCCTCAACGGCCGGGCGGGTCAGCACGATGCGGCGTACCTCGCCGGAGAGGAGGCGGCGAACGGCCTGGGCCATCGCCAGGTAGGTCTTGCCCGTGCCCGCGGGGCCGATGCCGAAGACGACGGTCGCGCGGTCGATGGCGTCCGTGTACGCCTTCTGGCCGGGGGTCTTGGGGCGGATCGATCGCCCGCGCGCGGAGAGGATTTCCTCCGTGGGGGCCTCGCCGGAGGTCAGGCGTCCGAGCAGCCCGATGGCCTGCTCGACGGCGGCGGCGTCCAGGGCGGTTCCGCGCCGGGCCATGCCGATGAGTTCTTCGAGGAGGCCCGCGGCCACGTCGATGTCAGCCTGGGTGCCTGCCAGGGAGATTTCGCGCCCGGTGACGAGGAAGCGGACGTGCGGGAAACCGCGTTCGAGGGCGCGCAGGACCTGGTCTGCGACGCCGAGGACCACGATCGGGTCCATGTCTGCGGGGATGGTGACGCGCCCCGTGGTGTGTGCGAGGGTGGCCGCCGCGAGCGCCGGCGCTGTGTTCTCCGTAGTCATACTGATTCTATTCTACGCTGGAGCGCCCCTCTGCAGGCTTCACGGTGCCCTCTCACGCAGTGACCCCGGACGCATCGGCACAGAGAGACGATTCTTCCCCGGATGCGTGCGCACCCCAAGAACACGCACAATGAATCCATGCCTACCCTCGAAGAACTCGTTTCGCACCCGCCACAGCTGCCGGTGACGCGCGCCCTGGGTGACATTGCGGCGGCGACGCGGCCGGGCGGCTGCGCGGTGATCACGGCACCTCCGGGCACGGGTAAGACGACGCTGTTGCCGCCCGCGGTGGCGGTGGCCTTGGCGCGCCATGACGCGTCGGCGGGTCGGGTTCTCGTCACCCAGCCGCGCAGGGTGGCCGCGCGGGCGGCGGCGCGTAGGATCGCGCGTCTGCTCGGCGAGGAGGTCGGCGGACAGGTCGGTTATTCGGTGCGCGGGGATTCACGGGTCAGTGAGCGTACGCGCGTGGAGATGGTGACGCCGGGCGTGGCGCTGCGCCGGCTGCAGCGCGATCCGGAACTACCCGGGGTGTCGGCGCTGATCGTGGATGAGTTCCACGAGCGCGACCTGGATACGGACCTGGCGCTGGCATTTGCCTTGGATGCCCGTTCGGCGCTGCGCGACGACCTGTTCGTGGCCCTCACGTCGGCCACGCTCGAGGCCTCGCGCACAGTTGATTTCCTGCGGTCCTCGACGGGCGAGGAGCCTGCGCTCGTTGATATTCCGGGGGATATTTTTCCGCTGGAGCTGCGCTATGCTCCCCCGCCGCGCGGCGTCGAGGCCGTGGGCGCGATCGGGAACGAGCGGGTGGGCGTGCGCCGCGAGTACCTGGCGCACGTGGCGCGCACGGTCGAGGAGACGGTCGCCGCCACCGAGGGCTCGGTCCTCGTGTTCCTGCCGGGCGTGGGCGAGATCGAGACCGTGCGCAGCAACCTGCACCTGGGCGACATCCCGGTCCTGACGCTGCACGGACAGCTCAGCGCCGCCGAGCAGGACCGCGCACTCTCCCCCGCCAGTGGTCGCCGCGTCATCCTCTCCACGTCGATTGCGGAGTCGTCTCTGACGGTCCCGGGCGTGTCCGTCGTCGTGGATGCGGGTCTGGCGCGCGAACCGCGCTTCGACGCGGGTCGCGGCCTCTCTTCGCTCGTCACGGTCCCTGCTGCCCTCGCGCGCCTCGAGCAGCGCGCGGGTCGCGCCGCGCGCACCGGCCCGGGCATCGCAGTGCGCGTCATGGATGCGGTGGACGTGGCGCGCAGGCCCGCCCAGTCTGCGCCCGGCATCGCCACGCAGGACCTGACGGATGCACGCCTGCAGGTCGCCGCGTGGGGCACCCCGGTGGAGGAACTGGCCCTGCTCGACGCTCCACCCGCGGGCACATGGGAGGCCGCGGGCCAGCGCCTGTCCTCCCTCGGTGCTATTGACGAGGCCGGGGCCGCCACCGCTCTCGGCCGCACGCTGGCGTCGCTGCCGTTGGACCCGCCCTTGGGCAGGGCCCTCCTGGCGTCGAGCGCGGTCCTGGGGGCGTCGAAGGCGGCGCGTTTCGTGGCCCTCCTGTCGGAGGACGTGCGCGTGCCGGGGGCTGACCTGGGTGCGTGGGAGCGTCGGCTGGGTCGCGGAGGCGCCAGCGGCGCTTCAGGTGCGCACGCGCAGGCGGCTCGGGTGAAGGAGACGCAGGCGCGCTTGGAGCGTCTAGCGAAGCGCCTTCCAAACTCTTCAGCGACAGACGCGCTTGCCCCGACAGCTGCGCGCCAGGATGCGCACGGGCGTACCCGCGAGGACGAGTTGGCGCTGACGTGCGCGTTGGCGTATCCGGAGTGGATTGCGCGTCGCCGCCCGGGGTCGATGGCTTACATCTTGGCGGGCGGCGTGGGGGCCGAGCTGCCGCAGGGCTCTCCTCTGGAGGGCCAGGAATGGCTGGCGGTCGCGTCAATTGACCGGGCTCCGGCTTCGCGCCACGCGCGCATTCTCGCGGCTGTCCCCCTGGCAGAGGAGGACGCCCTGGCGGCCGGCGCGGCGCTGCTGGAAACCCGCACGCAGGCCTCAATTGACAAAGGCGCTCTCACAACCACACGCACGCGCACCCTGGGGGCGATTCCCCTGAAGGCCGCCCCGGCCTCGTCCCTGAGCGAGGAGGAGGCGACCGCGCTGGTGGCCGATCACCTGGCCGCCCACGGTCTGGGGGATCTGGGCTGGGGGAAGGAGGCCTCGTCCCTGCGCGAACGCATGCGCGTCCTCCACGAGGTGCTGGGCGATCCCTGGCCCGATGTGTCGGATGAGGCCCTCGCACGCACCGCTGATCAGTGGCTCATTCCCTGGGCCAAGCGCCTCGCAAACGGCGGTTCCCTGTCCAAGGTGTCGATGCTTGACGCGCTGCGTTCGATGCTGCCGTGGCCGGATGCTGCGCGCCTCGATGAACTGGCGCCGGAGAAGATGCCGATCCCGTCGGGCGGCACCCGACCGATCGATTGGAGCGGCGCGCACCCGGTGCTCACGCTGCGCGTCCAGCAGGCCTTCGGGTGGACGGACACGCCCCGGCTGGTGGACGGGCGCGTGCCTCTGGTGCTGCATCTGACGGATCCGGCGGGGCGTCCCGCGGCGGTCACCTCTGACCTGACGTCGTTTTGGGCGGGGCCGTATCGGGACGTGCGCGCGCAACTACGCGGGCGCTACCCGAAGCACCCGTGGCCCGAGGACACGCTGCACGCGGAGCCCACGAACCGCGCCAAGCGCCGGGGGTAGCGCGCTCGCACCCCCGCGCTGGGCGTCTACTCGTCGAGTTTGCCGACGACTCCCCGCCCGTCGGGCAGGTTCTTGGACGGCATCTGGTAGGCGTCAAGGTCCGCCATGGCGGGACGTTCGAGGCCAAGTTCGCGCAGCTGCGCGTAGGTCGACATGCGCACGGGGCCCAGCTCGGCGACGGGCTGGCCTTCCTCTGTGAGCGTGACGACTTCACCGGATGAGGCGCGCGCAAGTGCGGCCCCCACATCCTCTTTGAAATCACCAATTTCTAGAGCCCTCATGCCCCCTATCTAAGCATGCCGACGGGGGTTTGAACGAACGGCACGATCACTATGTGGCCCTTCGCTTCATTACACCCGCCAAACGAGAGTCAGTTTGCTGTTTCAGCGTGATAATACGCACCTTTCGATTGCCCACCTGTCGGAATAGAACACGGCGCGGCGCGTTGAGATAGGTAACCCTGAACTACCCAAGGAGAAACATGTCCACGAACGCAATCGAGACCGTCGACCTGCTGGTCGTCGGCGGCGGCAAGGCCGGAAAGTCCCTCGCGATGGAGCGCGCGAAGGCGGGCTGGAAGGTCGCCATGGTGGAGCGCCGTTTCGTTGGCGGCACCTGCATTAACGTCGCGTGCATCCCGACGAAGTCGCTGGTCAACTCGGCGCGCCGCCTGAGCGATGCCCGCACGGACGAGGCGTTCGGCATCGTCGGCACCGAGGGCGCTCACGTCGACCTGGCCAAGCTCCGCGCCCACAAGGAGGGCATCGTCGGTGCGATGGTCGGCGCGCACGAGAAGATGTTCGCGGCCCCCGGTCTGGACTTCATCCGTGGTGAGGCTCGTTTCACGGGCGAGCGCACGGTGACCATCGCGCTGGAGGACGGTGGCGAGCGCACGATTCGCGGCGAGCGCGTCCTCATCAACCTGGGCTCGCGTCCGGCGCGCCCCGCGATCCCCGGCCTGTGGGAGTCCGGCGCCTGGACGAACGAGGAGATCCTGCGCCTCGAGGAGCTGCCCTCCTCGCTGGCGATCATCGGTGCCAGCTACATCGGCGTGGAGTTCGCGTCGATGATGGCGGCCTTCGGCGTGGACGTCACGCTCATTTCCTCGGGCGATCACGTGCTGCCTCGCGAGGACGAGGACGCCGCCCGCGTCGTCGAGGCCGGTCTGGAGGCCGTCGGCGTGCGCATCGTGCCGGGCCGCGCCGAGTCGGCCTCGCGCGAGGGCAACACGACGACCCTGACGCTTTCCGACGGTTCCACGGTTTCCGCCGAGGCTGTCCTGGTGGCCGTGGGTCGAGTTCCGAACACGGACGGCATCGGCCTGGACGAGGCCGGGGTTGAGCTCACCGATCGCGGTTTCATCGCGGTGGACGAGCACCTGCGCACCTCCGCGCAGGGCGTGTGGGCGGCCGGCGACTGCGCGGGCACCCCCATGTTCACGCACGCGTCCTGGTCTGACTTCCGCATCATCCGCGCGCAGTTGACCGGCGCATCCCTGGACGATCCGACGACCACCACGAAGGGCCGCACGATCCCCTACGCCGTGTTCGCTACCCCCGAGCTGGCCCGCATCGGCCTGTCCGAGGGCGAGGCGCGCGAGGCTGGCCTCGACGTGCGTATCGCCAAGATTCCCACGGCCGCGATTCCGCGCGCCAAGACGATGCGCTACGCGGGCGAGGGCTTCTGGAAGGCCGTCGTGGACGCGAACACGCACCAGATCCTGGGCGCCACGCTGATCGGCCCGAACGTCTCCGAGGTCATCACGGCCGTGCACGTCGCCATGGCCGGCGGCCTGACCTACGAGCAGCTGCGCTTCCTGCCGATCGCGCACCCGACCATGGGCGAGGGCCTGCAGGTCCTCTTCGACTCCTTGGGGTAACCCCCATCGCGCCCCGGGGCATCGTTGGGGCGCGCCCGGATCTCTCCCGGGACCTGTGAGAGAAGGCGGGGCGGGTCCGAACACGATTGTTCGGACCCGCCCCTCGTGTCTTCAGTTGCGCCGAGCGTGTGGCGCTGCGCGTCAGGCGCGCTGGGCGTCAGTTGCGCTCTGCGTCAGGAGCGCTCAGCGCGGGGGTCGAGGCCGAAGTGACCTAGCCCCGGCCTCGTCCCCGCCTGTTCAGCCGAGCCAGGCGCCGGAGGACGCGAAGTGGTAGCGCGTGCCGTCGATGGTGACCCAGCCGGTCACCATCTTGCCGGAGGCATCGAGGTAGTACCAGGTACCGCCGTCGTTAACCCAGCCGATCGCCATCGCGCCGCTGCCGGTGAGGTAGTACCACTTGCCGTTCACGGCGGTCCAGCCGGTGGCCATGGAGCCGTTGCCGTTCAGGTAGTACCAGGAGCCGTCAACGTTGGCCCAACCGGTAGCCATCGCGCCAGAGGCGTTCAGGTAGTACCAGGTGCCGCCGTCGTTAACCCAGCCGGTCGCCATGGCGCCGGTCGTGGGATCGAGGTAGTACCAGGTGCCGTTCGCGTTGGCCCAGCCCTTGGCCATGCGGCCAGACGGGGTCATCCAGTGCCAGGCGCCGTCGAAGGTGACCCAGCCGGTCGCCATCACGGCTTCGCCGTTGAAGTAGTAGGTGTCGCCATCGATCGTGACGTACTTGCTGCGGGCGCAGTAGCCGTCGGTGTAGCAGTACTTCCAGCCGTCGGCGGCGTTGACCCAGGCGCCGCCGTCGTGCAGGGACTCGTCCACGTGGAAGTGGATCGTGTCCTTGACGTCGTCATCGGCACGAGAGTCCTTGTTGCGGCCCTCGGCGGACACGGTGACGTCGACGTGCGGGCCATCACCGATCAGGTCGGCAGCGGCGTAGGGGCCGGCCACGAGAGTGACCTCGTTACCCGTGAAGGCGCCGGTGCCGGTGCCGGTCACGGGCTCCTTGTCGGCGACCTGGAGGGACGCCGCGGTGACGGGGCCGGAGACCGTGGTGCGCACGTAAACCGTGCCCGAGACGTGAGCGTCGGCCAGAGGACGCCAATCGGTGGCGCCGTCGTGCGAGTACTCAAGGTTGCCGACGACCGGCTGCGGCTGGTCCTTCAGGACGGCAGCCAGGGCGTTGACGAGGCCAGCGCCGCGGTATTCCTTGCCGTCGGTCGGCACGGCGAGGCGGTCGTAGGTGTAGCCCGCCTGCTTCTTGAGCAGCTCAATCGTCTGATCGGGGGTGTAGTCCGGGTGGATCTGCTTGATCAGTGCGGCAACGCCCGCGGCGTGCGGGGAAGCCATCGAGGTACCCGACAGGTAACCGAAGGGCGGATCCTTCTTCCAGGTCGGCAGGGTCGACCAGATGCGCGAGCCGGGAGCGGCCACGTCCACGGAGTTCTTGCCGTAGTTGGAGAACTTAGAGCGCTCGAGCGTGGCCGTAGCCGGATCGGTGCCGGTGGGCAGGGCCACGGCGGACACGGAGACGACGGAGTCGTTGAGCATGGCGGGCACGTCCACGCCACCGGCCACGTTGCGCTCAACCGCGGCGCCCTCGACGTCGTTGGGCGAGGCCTTGTCGATCGTCGGGTTGTCGTGGTCGTCGTTGTCGTTACCCTCGGCGGCGATGTTGACGACGCCGTGGTTCTTCGCGTAGCGGATCGCGCGCGAGGCAGCCTCCAGGCCCGCAGCCTGGGAGCCCTCGGTGGGCATCCAGAAGGCGTAAGGGTCCATGTAGTAACTGGAGTTCGTCACGTCAATATCGTGCTCGGCAGCCCAGTCGAACGCGCAGGCCACGTACTCCGGGTAGAAGGAGCCGGCCTCGTTCGAGGTCTTGATCGCGACGATCGTGGCGCTGGGGGCCACGCCGTCCACGCCGTACGCGTTGTGCGCGGCGGCAATCGTGCCGGCGACGTGCGTGCCGTGGTAGTGGTCATCCTTCCAGGCGCTCGGGTCCTGGTTGGGGATGCCGTTCATCTGGCAGCCCACTGAACGCGAGGCGTCGAGGTTGTCCTTGAGGTCCTTGTGGTCGGGGTCGATGCCGGTGTCCATGATGCCGACGGTGACCTTCTCGCGGGCCACGTCGACCTGCTGGGCGTCAATCGCGCCGATGGCGGACAGACCCCAGGCGTTGGCGTCGCCCTCGTCGGGGGTGAAGTCGTTGAGCTGAGAGTCGGCGGACAGGCCGGTCGTGTGCGTGCCGGCGGCGTCGGCGACCGCGTTGGCCTCAGAGGTGGTGTTCTGGGGCTGCTCGGTGCGTACCTCAGAGCCGGTGA
This sequence comes from Actinomyces sp. HPA0247, assembly GCA_000411415.1. GTDB lineage: Bacteria > Actinomycetota > Actinomycetes > Actinomycetales > Actinomycetaceae > Pauljensenia. Next base: position 355,251 of record KE150451.1, read on the forward strand.
CCGTCTTGTAGCGGGTGGGGCCGATCGATTGGTAGGAGATGCCGGTGTCGACGAGGTTCTTGCCGAGGGTGGGCGCGAAGGCGGCCTTCACCGACTGGACGAAGAAGGTGTTGAATTCGGGGTACTGGGCCAGCACCACGCCGCTTTCCGAGGCCTTGGAGACGGCCGCGTTGAAGTCGTAGCGGGAGGCGTCGGCGGTCAGGTTGACCGCGTAGTTCATGACCTCGTCCTGGGCGCGAGCCTCAGAGGTGATCCCCGGGGTGCCGGCCGCATGCGCGGGGGCGCCGAACGCGGTGAGCGTGACGCCGACAGCGAGCGCCGCACCTCCCGCGATGAGGGTCTTCCATGAGCGTTGATGCATCATTGTTCCTCGTTTCTGTTCTGATGGGGACGCGTCTCCGGGGCTGTCCGGATGGCACGCCATTGGACCATGGTGTCAAGGTTTGTCGATAACCTCCTAGAGGGTTTCACATTTTAAGAATCCTTGACCTTTTGGTGAAGAAGTGGAGAGGCGGGCACTTGGAGTGGTTACGAACCCACTCCCCTAGCGCCTGTCTGGCAGACGTGGGAGCTTGCCAGAAATCGACCCGACAATCTATTGGACAACTATGGGGCCGCAAATTTACCCTACGATTAAATCAAATGTTACGACAAGGATTTTCCGGCGATCCGCTTGTATTTTTCAACTTGCCAGACAACTTGACAGTTGCGCATGACCTATCCAAACAGCTGTGTTACGGTCGGAGACGACAGTCACATTGGAGTGCTGGAGGGAACAGGGCTGATAGCACAGGGACACGTCAGAGCGAACACCTATTGACACGCCCCACACAAACATTAGACGAGCACCAACAAGCCCAAGCCCCACAGCCCCCACTATTCCAACAAGCCAGAACCATAGGACACCATGAACACAGAAGCCCACGACGAAAGCGAAGAACATAAAGAAACGGAAGAAGAAAGAAGGATACGCGACGAGAGATTCGTCGAAAAGTTCTTCACAGAGCGCGAGCTTATTGTCAACTTCGACGACACCAGCGACTCCGATGAGAAAAACGCTCAGGCGTGGTACGAGGCAGTAGAAAAGACCATTAACACACTGCCAATATACCAACACGACAATATGGGACGACCACTTAACCACGCCGATCCCACAAATACAAATGGCGCCGACTCAGAAAGAGCGGACCAGATCGCCCCAAACGAGCCAGATAACAAAACCACTAATTCAAGACCTAAATCACAAGCCTGGTTTTTCCGCGGCCAAAAGGATACAAAATTTGCTTTTACCTCCACACTCTATCGACGACTATTAAACGCACGCCCCACCAAGCTATCGACTATAAGCCTTCAGAAACTGTCACTCGATGAACAATATAGCCAGCATTTCGAGGAACAATCAACCCTCGAAAGAAGCATGATCAAAGCTGAAACTAAGTTACTAAAGAAGGTAAGAGAAATAGGGATTGGACGAGAGCTGACAGCACTCGAAACTCTCACACTGCTACAGCACCACGGATCCCCAACACGTCTCATCGATGTCACCTCAGACTGGAAGGTCGCCCTCTTTTTCGCATGCGAAAATGACGATGACAGAGACGGCAGAATCTTTCTTATCAACACTAATTTACTCAAATGGAAGACTTTCCCGAAGGAAGAGAGCGAGGTAAATCGATCTGAGCAACTTATATGGCAGGACATGATAGAACGATGGAACAATCTAGATAAGCTGCTCGAGAATCCAGCCTTTGCCACCTTCTGGAGCACCATAACATGGCCAATACTCCTACCATTTTCTGATCCAAGAATGATCTCTCAACGAGGCTTTTTTCTCACCGGAGGCATTCCATTTTGGACATCTGGTACAAAGTTATATACAAACAGGTGCCCAAAATGCAACAAAAATCGTTGCAAATGTGCAGGCAGCATAATATTACCACGCTCAATAAAGCATTTACAAAAAGCGGGTAGACCAACCTACTATCCACTTAACACCGAAGAGTTCCGCATGATCACATCATTACCCATCGATTTTAGGAATGATAGGTTATTTTTTCATGAAATTAAGGAACTGAAAACCCCTCAGCGCAGAGCAGCTGGATACTCCATTAGAGTACCAAAGCATTACAAACGTAAGCTCAGAGAGATTCTTCGTGATAAAGGAGTACATACGGATTCGATCTATCCGCCATTACGGGAGACTGTACGGCTGTTTGAACACGTTGTCGACGAGTCACTGAAACAGTAGCTACCCGGCCTCTTACAGCCCTGCCGACAGTGAGGATCTTTTACCACTAGGCACCCAAGCCCGAGTATGACTCGACACCGAGCCCGAGCACACGACCGAGGCCTCCCCGCGACAACGCGGGGAGGCCTCGGCAATGCGGGACGTGGCAGGAGCACCTACGACCGTAAACCAGCACCCCTCTTCGACGGGTGCCTTCTATCCTCTCCCCTCCACCACGGCATCCAGGCGCGGTACCCATCCGAGGGCGGGGTGGGTGAGTCGGGCTCGAAGCCCAGCTCGGCGGGGGTCTCGGGGATGCGGTCGACGAGGAAATACTTGTCCTTGTCATCGCAGTGTTCGCGTACGATGGTGCGGAACTCGGCCAGCTCGCAGTACAGGACGCCCGTGATCGGATTCCGCTTGTACACCACGATCTTGTACAACCAGTAGGCGAACAGCGCGACGTTGGCCGCGAGCGCCAGGGCCGCGCACGTGATGTTCGCGCGCGGGTCCATGGTCGCGAAGTTGAAGATGTCCGAGGGAGGCACCAAGACCTCGGGCAGGAGCGTGTTCATGGAAATCCAGAAGACCAGCGTGAAACAGCGGAACCAGATCCACTGGCCCTTCGCCCACGTGAACGCCGGAATCGTGCAGGCGAGCAGCAGGGCGAGCGTGCAGTACCACGTGTAGTCGGCCAGCGAGTTGTACAAGAACGCGTGGTTCCACAGGTCGTAGGCGATCACCCACGGCCACACCATGTCCACCCAGATGAGGCCGCGCACGGAACGCTTCCCGGGCGAGGTCACGATGATCTTGCCCAGGCCCGTGATCGTGATGATGTTGAGCAGGCCGGCCGCAGCGGACAGCAGGTTCCAGTAGCCGCCGATCGTGCGGAATCCCGTCTCCGGGTCGATGCCGACGTGACGCTCCGCCAGGTTGGCGGCAACCTCCTGGTACCACTGCTGGGAGTGCAGCTCGGCGGTCACTCCCCTGGCCTCGGGCAGGCCCGCAATCATGTCGATCGTGTGCGCGTCGTTGACGCCCTTCAGGCACTGCCAGTCAGCACCGCACGCGTAGTACGCATCCGCGTTGAAGTAAATCGTCAGGTCGCGGATGTTCGCCTCCATGATGTTGACAGCCAGGCCGATCCACAGGGCCACACCCAGCCAGATCGCGTACTTGTGCGCCTTGACCGGGTTACGCTTCGCGTACACCAGGACCGTGCCCGTCATTGTGGCGGTCAGGATCATGATCGCGTACTTGCCGAACGGAAACCAGCCCACCATCGGCGTCCCATGGATCCACGCGTAGGGCATGAGGGCGATGCCGCCCACGGTCCACACGGCGAAGATCGTCCAGTTCCACCTCCGATTGATTTCCGCGACGGCGATCTGGGCGGCGAGCACCAGCAGCCAGATGAGATACACCTTGGGAGTCCCCAGCTCCCACAGGAAAAGCGAGTCCACGGCATTCTCCTTCGAACGCACAACCAGGCTAATAGTTGTCGGCTATCATAATCCGAAACACTAACCTAGTGTGCGGGGTTCACCGTCGAATCCCCATCGTTCCGGGGCTCCACACGGGCCAGCGCTAGCGCGGGCGCCCCTCGTCAATTCCTCAAGGAGGAGGACCCATGACACGCCTACCCCGTCGTACCCTCTGCGCTGCCGGCCTCGCCGGAACCACCGCGCTCCTGGGAGGCATGTACGCCTTCAGCCAGCTCAGCGGCAAGGCCACGCCCGAGGAACAGGCCTGGCACTACCCGGGTGACGACCTCATCGACGCCAACTACGACAACGGCTACTCCTCGACCTACGCGATCACGATCGACGCGCCCGCCTACGCGGTGTGGCGCCTCTTCAAGCAGATCGGCGCGGAAAAGTCCGGATCCTTCTCCTCGGAGTTCCTCGAGCGAGTCTTCGCGCGCCTGCCCTTCTTCAACTCCTACGAGATCCAGGAGGAGTTCCAGCAGCCCGACTCGATGGTGCCCGGCGACATCGCGGCCTTCGACTTCCACGGCATGTCGATGGAGTGGGCGGACGTCGTGCCCGGCAAGTACATGGTCCAGTGGGTCGACACGAAGAACCCACCCAAGGCGCCCGGCTCCTACGCGTTCCGCTTCCCCGGGATGACGAACTTCGCGGCCGCTTGGTGTTTCTACATGGTGCCTCTATCGGGTGAGCGCACGCGCCTCATCAACCACTGGCGCATCGGATACGAGCCCGCCTCCCCCGCCATGAAGGCCCTGAACTGGATCAACATCGAGTTCATCGGCGGGTGCATGACGCACCTGCAAAACCTCTACGTCAAGCGCGTCCTCGAGTTCAAGAAGAAGCAGCACCTGACGGGCCGCTTCATGCGCGGAATGCTGGGCGGGCGCTTCTTCAACTCGGGCACGCCCGCCGGTCGCTACGACGGGACTCCCCTGTTCGAGGACACCTTCACCCAGTGGTTCCGCTACGGACGGTCCGCCCCGGCCGTCACCGAGATCCGCCCACCCGTCACCGACGACCCCTCCTGGCCGCCGACGGGCGCGGACAGCCCGTGGGCGAGCGAGGTCGACGCCTCCTACTTCGACGGCTGGCGTGAGCCGACATTCTCCTGGGATGAGCAGATCCGCCAGAAGATGGAGCGCACCTACCTGCCCAATTGGGGCAAGGAGCAGCGCTGATGGGCGGCGGCATCACTCCCCCGGACTACCCAACGCTCTTCTTTTTCGAGGTCGGCCAGTGGTGGGACTACGCGATGCTCCTCCTCGTCGTCGCGCTCCTCGCCGGCGCCGCATGGCTGGCCCAGCGCAACATGTGGGTGGTCCTCGCGCTCTTCGTGGTCGTGCCCATCGCGCTGACTATCTTCTGGTGGCCGCACTCGACGGCGGGGACGGCCTCGGCGGGCTGGTTCCCGATCGTGAAACAGTACTCGGCGCTGGCGGGGTCCCTGTGCCTCGTCGCCCTGCAGGTCTTCCCCAGGCTGCGACACAACCGCTGGTACCTCATCATCCCGCCCGCGATCCTGGCGGTGAACATCGCCGAGGCCGTGGTGCGCGACTTCCAGTGCTACGGGATTCACGGGGTGGATCCCGCCCAGGGGATGGTCACGTGGGGCGGGCCGTGGAACATCATGAACGGCGTCGCGGGAATCCTGAACCTGCTCGCGATCTCCGGGTGGGTCGGGATCTTCGTGTCCAAGGGCAAGGAGCGTGCCCTCATCTGGGGCGACCTGACGATCGGATGGATCATCGCCTACGACCTGTGGAACCTCGCCTACGTGTACAACTGCCTGGCGGACCGGGCGTGGTATTCGGGCATGGCGCTGCTGGCCTCGTGCACTATCCCGGCTCTCATGAAGTTCGGGCGAGGCGCGTGGATCCAGTACCGGGCGTACACGCTCACGCTGTGGTCGGCGGTCGTGCTCACCTTCCCCCACTTCATGCAGGACTCGATGTTCGCCCACCGCAGCGCCCACAACCCCTGGGCGATGGTCATCCTCTCGGCGGCCGCCCTCGTGGCGAACGCGTGGGTGTTCGCCGCGCACGTGCGCACGATCGTCTCCAAGCGGCGCAACCCGTTCACGCAGGAGGTCCACTCCGACGAGGCCACCTACGCCTCGTGGGTCCGTGACCTCGCGTCAGAGAAGGACAAGGAGCTCATCGCCGCGCGCCTGGGCACGACGCCGGAGAAGGCAGGCTTTGCATCGGCGAACCGTGGGTAAGGAGCGACAATGTTACGCGACTATCCTCCGATCGGATCTGTACAGATCGGAGAACAGTGACGCTCACTGGACGCATTCCCGTGCCAACAAGACCCGATAACAGAGCTATCGAAGCCCCTCCAGAAACTGTGGACGTGCCTTCATTGCATGGATCAGAAGTTCTCCACCGCTATCGAAAATCAAGACGACCATCTCAAGCACGCGTCCAGATTGATCAATGCCCACCACGAGCCAGCGCCCTGGATCGTTCTCATCATCGAGGGGCCACGAGTTCAAGGCGTGCTCGTAAGCATATCGGACCGCTTCATCAGTAAGCCGGTCACGCACGAAATGTTTGCGCGCGCTGGCGTGGAGTTTAAGCGACATGGGTCCACTCGCGCACGGCTGCGCGTATCGCGTCGGAACGACTATCGATCCCCTCGCGGGCAGCACGTTCCATAAGGGCGTTGAGAGTCTGCGCATCCAAACGCACTGTGACGGCTGCCCCTGGCCCCTTTCCCACCGGAGGACGGCCGGGACGCGGAGGCGGCAGCTTGGTCAGGTCATAGCCGCGCTCAGCCTCATCAGCCCACGCTTGAATCTGCTCGTCACTAACGAACTTTCCATGAAGAAGACGCTCACTCATACAAATATCGTATACGAAATTCATGCCACGCATGGCGACCACCCCATAACATCTTCTTCACTCATTGACGAGGTCGGAGCTGGGTTGCATGGTCGCACGCACGCTTGTGCGGCCGGGGTGGAAGAACGTGCATGGTGGTTACTATGCATTCTTTATGTTTCGTGTCGGTTCTGCGCGTACCCTGAAACAGTAGGGCGCGCTCCCAACGACGGGGGCACGCCGCAGGGCACCTCACCGTGGAGGAGTACTACGCCATGACGGTTCCACCATTGTTCGACCCCCTCGATACCGAGGATGATGATCAGCTGCCGCGCGACACCGCGTCACGGGAAACATGCCTTTCGGCCAGTGGCGGGCTGGGGGTTGATGACGACGCCCATCCTGCGGGGGCCCATCCCCGGCTTCGGGCGTGGCTGCACGTCGAGCCGTTCTACTGGACGATGCGCGTGGTCTACGTGTGCCTCGTCGCAGGAGCCGTCTTCGCCGTCTACATCAACGGGGTTGCCGAAGGCTGGTGGAGAGCCTGGGGCGAAAAACCTAGCGTCGCGGCGACGACCCCTGCCACGCAGCCCACACCCGCATCATCAGTGTCGAGCGAGGCGGCCATGTCGGGCGGCTACCAGATCGGCCCCGACGGCGTCCTCGTACGCCCCGCCCAATACGCCGCAGACACCTACACCAAGCCTGAGTTGCCTGAGGAGGCCAAGGAAAACACCGAAAGAGGCGCAGAAGCAGCCGCAGAACACTACCTCGCACTCCTGATCTATTCTTGGAATACCGGCGACACCCAGCCACTTGCCAATATGTCTGACCCATCATCGAACTTTGCAAAGAACCACATTGCCAATACTCAAGAAATGTATACAAATGGCTGGTCATATGGAAACTCAGTAACAGTACAGGAGGTACTTCGTCTTGAAGCAGTTTCATCGCAAGATGGAACGATTCCACCAAATACCGTCGGAGTTCGCTTTCGCGTCAGCGCAAATAATGGAACAAGGTGCAAGGGGCAGAGCATTATTGTTGACGATTCCGAACACAGTTCAACAATTACCTTATTCATGACATGGAAAGATAACCGCTGGACAGAGGTACAAGGAAGCTCCACAGATCATGATGACGAATAAATTACGCATTTTCCTAGCAATCACCTCCACTTCATCTTCTTTACTAATTTTTAATTGCCTACCTGCGATAGCCCTCGCACCAAGTTCGGGTTTTGACGCCAACGGAATCGATAGGGATGTCAACACTGATATGTGGGAGGATGGGAACGAAGATAATCCTGGCACAGTAGGAAGCCCCTCTCAACCATCAGAAGATGACACGGGTTCACCTCGAGCGACTGAACCAACGACTACGAACAGCGTTTTGGATTTTGCGTTTGGCTACCATTGTGAACACCCAGTTTCCTACGATTCGGGTCATATGATGTTCCCAACCTACTGGAGATGCGACGATCCTCCGCCGTCCGCAGAAACGCCGTCAGATCCTCCTTCAACCCAGAAGATTCTGCGTCACGCTGCTGCCACCATTCACGCGGATGGCGCAGGGATCTACAAGCAGCCACCAAAAGTCTCGTATACGAACAAGTACATCCCGACCCTCGTATCAGTCACTAACCCGACCCAGACTCACGTCATCAACCTGCTCGGACACGACATCACCATCACCCTGAAAGCCACGAACTACGAATGGGACTGGGGCGATGGCACACCGAACACCATCACCGCCTACCAAGGGATGGCCTTCGAAAAGGGCATGGACCCCAACAAGGACCCCAGGCTGATCCGCCACTACTACACCCCGCCCAACGGGTGGCGCTCACGCTTCGACGGCCCCTACCCCGAGGCCACCCGCACCATCACACTGACCACCACCTGGTCGGGTACGGCCACCAACCCCTTCACCGGAGAAACCCAAACCATCAACGGCCTAGTCACCACCAAAGAAACAACAGGCCCCTTCCCCCTCAACCACCTCATCGTCTCCAACACCGACACCTGGGAAGAAAAACAAGGCCACTAAACCGTCACCAGGCCACACACGCACCACGCTCCCAAAAATTTCGCACGTAATTCACACACACCCCTCCGACGACAGAACGCAGAAACCGTGCAATAGCAACGATTCCAAAGACAACCATGAAGGACACACACCGGAATTACGTGCGAGATTGTCAAACAACCACACACCCACCGCGCACCACGGCACGCAACGCACAGGACTCAACGCAGCGGGGCCGCGCACGAGCAATCGTGCGCGGCCCCGGGCACCTCAGCGACATGGTGCCGCCGCGGAGCATACCCGGATCACTGCCTCAAACGCCCACGCGCATCAAACACGTAGCGCTTGCCGTCAATCCAACGAGTCCCCGTCACCATGACGCCCGACGACGACAGGTAGTACCACGAGTCGCCATCGCGCAGCCAGCCAACGCGCATCGCGCCGCTGGACGGATCCAGGTAATACCAGGACGACCCCTCACGCAGCCACCCCGTCTTCATGGCCCCGCTGGACGGGTCCAGGTAGTACCACGAGGGCCCCTCGCGCAGCCACCCGGTGCGCATAGCACCCGACGACGAGAAGTAGAACCACGTGCCACCGACACGCACCCAGCCGACGCTGGCCACCCCACTGGTGGGATCCAGGTAGTACCAGGAGCCGTGCACGCGCACCCACCCGTAGGCCTGCTCCCCCGTCGGGGGCGTGTAGTAGTACCAGTGGCCACCCTCAGCGAACCAGCCGGTCACCACGTACCCGTGGGCGTCGAAACGATACACGGACCCGTTGATGCGCAACGACGTCGAGGCGGGGTACGTGCCGTCGGCGCGACGCCACCACCTGCCCAGCGGATTCGTCATCCACTGGCCATCCCCGGCCTCGTCGGCGCCTCCCGGATCGGCGGTCACGGTGAACGTCACGCTCGCCGACACATCATCGTCGGCGCGCGCGTCACTGTTGCGCCCCTGGGCCTCAACAGAGGCGACCAGGGACCCCGTCACCGGGGTCGGGTCACCCGAAGCGGACACGTCCACTCCGTCAGCGCGCAGCACGAGGCCGTCCCCCGTGAACGCGCCACTGCCCGACGCGGACGCAACCTCGCGCCCATCCACCGCCAGGCGCGCCGACGTCACAGGACCACTCACCCGCACGCGCACGGACACGCGCCCGGACACGCTCGCCCCCGCGAGCGCGCTCCACGTCGCGCCGTCGGACGAATACTCGACCTGCCCGATCGTGGGACGAGGCTGATCCTTCAAGACGGCGTCGAGGGCGCTGGGCATGCCGGCACCGCGGTACTCGTGGTTCTCGTCGGGGGCCACCAGGCGATCCCAGTTCGCGGGATCACTGGCCTGCTTGCGCGCCAGTTCGAGAATCTGCGAGGCGTTCATGTCCGGGTGCACCTGGCGCAGGGTTGCGAGCACGCCGGCCACCAGGGGTGACGCCATCGACGTGCCGCTCGTCATCGCGTTCGCGTCCCCCGCCCACGAGGGCATGGGGGCGTAAATGTCTTGCCCGGGCGCGGCGAAAGCGACGGTACGTGCGCCCCAGTTCGACCACGAGGCCCGCTCCAGCGCGCCCGCCTGTCCGTCCGCCCCCTGGGTGCGAGCCAGGGCAGACACGGGGACGACATTGTCGAGCATCGCGGGCGCGAGCACGCCCCCGTAGACTCGGCGTTCCTGCGGCTTCCACGTGTCGTTAGGCGACTGGTCATCCAGCGACGGCGGATTATCCAGGTCAAACCCGTTGTTTCCTGCCGCCACCACATTGATGACATCGTGGGAGGCCGCATAGTTGATAGCGCGGCGTACCGACTCTAGGCCGGCGGCCTGCTCACCATCGCGGGGAAGCCAGTACATCCACGGGTCGAGGCGGAACGAACTATTCGTCACCGAAATACCGTGGTTCGCGGCCCACGCGAAACCACACACCACGTACTCGGGGTAGAAATAGCCGCCGTTCGCGGAGGCCACATTGATTGCGGCGATGCGCAGCGTCGGATTCACCCCGTCGGTGCCGTGCCCGTCGTGTTTGGCGGCTATCGCCCCGGCCACGGCCGTACCGTGCGTGGACGTCGTACGCCTCCACGCCGACGGGTCGCGGCTCGCAATGCCGTTAAACGAGCAGGACACGGACTTGTCGAGATCCACCTGGCCCGCCAAGTCCGCGATGGTGTCGTCCACCCCCTGATCGAGGATGCCAACCGTCACATCCCCACGCATGACATCCACGCCCTGAGCCTCCAGAGCCCCCAGCGCCTGCAGATGCCACCCGTTCCCCGTCTGCGGGTCGGGCTTCCACCCAGCGTCCGCCTGGTCGCTCGAGGCCGCAGCGGCGTCCGCAACCGAGGTCACCCCCAGCGCACCCGTACTGCCCGGCGCAGCGGCCACCGCCTCGTTCGCAGCCACGCGCACCTCGTGATCGAGAGGAACCATGGCCTCGTTGCCGCCGACCGGCACCTCGCGAGTCGGGCCGATCGAGTCAAACCGGATCCCCTCGCCGGCCAGGGCCTCGCCCAAGTCGAACGCGAACGTCGGGGACGCCGACTGCACGAAGAACGTGCCAAACTCGGGGTACTGTCCCAGCGCCAGGCCCTTCAGGTTCGAGGCCCGGGCGAGGGCCCGCTGGAAGGTCGCGTGATCCGTGCCCTGCGCCAAGTTGACCGCATAGTTGGCGGGCAGCTGAGCGCTCGTGCGCTGCGGTGACGTGATCCCGGGCAGGACAGGCTCGCCGGGGGTCGGCTCCGCACCCGGATCCGGCTCCTGCGGCGTAGGCACCGCCGACGGGTCACGCGCCACCGTAAACGTCGCTTCGTGGAACTCGTCATCGTCGGCGCGCGGATCAGCGTTATTGCCGCTCGCGCTGACCTGCACGCGGGCGCGAACCCACGCCTCGCCCTCGGGTATCAGGGAGGACAGGTCCACGCCCTCCAGCGTCACCGTCAACGCATCGTCGAGGAATTGTCCCGACCCCGCGCGGTCCACGCTGGCCAGCCCCGCAACATCCAGGTGCACATTCGTCACCGGAGAAGTCACCACAGTCTGAATATCCACCGGGCCCGCGGGCAGAACCGCGCCGTCCACACTCGTCCAGCTGCCACCGGCGACACGGTAGTTCACCATCATGATCGAGGGCCGAGGCTGGTCGCGCAGCACCGCGTCCAACGCATCCGGGAACCCATAGCCGCGGTACTCCTTGCCATCCTTCGGCGCGGACAACCGGTCGTAGTTCATCGCCGCCTGCTTACGCATCAGGTCCACGATCTGATCACCCGTCATCGTCGGATGCACCGACTTGATGAGCGCGGCGACACCCACCGCGTGCGGAGAAGCGAAAGACGTTCCGCCGCCGTTGGCGTAGTGCGCCGGCATCACGTCATTGGGGACCGTCGATTCAATATCGTCACCCGGCGCGGCGAAATCAATGCTCTTCCCGTAGTTCGAGAAGTCGGCACGCAAGTACACCTCGCGCATGCCTTCCGACACCACCCCCTGGCGGGCGACCGCACTGACCTGATTGACCCCCTCAATCATCTGGGGGACCATCACGCCGCGCTTCCCGCGCGTCGACGCCAGATCCGCACCATCGTGGGGAAGATCCTGGCCCGCCGGGTGATCATTGTCCGCGTCATCGTTGGCGGCAGCCGCGAAAATCGCGACCCCCTGACTGCGAGCGAACGTAATCGCGCGCGTCGCCGCCTCCAAACCCGCCGCCTGCTCAGGATCCGACGCATCCCAGTAGCGCCACGGGCCCATCACATACGAATTATTCACGATATCCACGCCGTGATTAACGGCCCACGTGAACGCACACGCCAACGCCTCCGGGTACGTGTGGCGCTGGGCATCAGCGGCCTTGATCGACACGATCGTCGAATCGGGAGCGATGCCGTCGATACCGTAACCATTGTGGTTAGCGGCAATAATGCCGGCGACCATCGTGCCGTGAGAGTCATAGTCCTTCCACGCGCCATACTCCTGGTTAGGCATGCCATTCCACGTACACGACACCGAATGATGCGAATCCACGCGCCCGATCATGTCGGGATGGCGATCATCCACACCCGTGTCGATAACGCCCACAACGACGGGAGCATGCGGAACCGCCACCGCGGCGGCCTCGGCCGCGTGCATGGCGACGCTCCCCCAGTTCGTCAGCTGTTCGTACGCCCCTCCCGTGGGCGCAATGTCCTCATCCAACGTGGCCATGTTCTCGGCGGCTACCGTTCCCGGTTCGTCGCCGCTCTGAGGACCGCTCTGAGGACCGCTCTGGCTGCCCGATTCGGGGGTGGGCTCCGCATCGGGGTCAAAGCCCTCGGGTGGCAGCTCCATGCGATCCGACTCGGGTAGCTCCTGCGTGCGCGTCGGACCAATCGAGTGGACGCCGACGCCTTCGCGGGCCAGATCCTGCGCCAGGTCCTGCGCGAACGTCGGCGAATTACTCTGCGCGAAGAACGTGCCGTAACGCGGGTAGCCGGCCAGAATCGCGGCCTGATGATACGGCAAGCGGGCGACGGCCCGATTCATGGCATCCGTGCCGACGTCACTCAGGTTGATGGCATAGTTCATGTAGATGGCGCTCGCCCTGGCGGGCGCGATGATGCCGACGGGAGGATCATCGGCTCGAGTGGGTGGGGGTATCGTTACTGTTCCCATCGCGAAGGCTACGAGGGTGGCGATGCCGATGCGTGCAACGGTGCGGCGCATGGTTCCTCATCTTTCACTTGTCACTGTCACGCACACATCTTTGTGCGCGCAAAAACAATTATCAGCATGTTTGTCACCGGCCACATTCACTTGAAAAATCCCGCCGAAATACAAGGACAACGGCGCAGTTTCCACCCCCGCGAAAAGCCCCTCTCATACACGGCCACGCACCTACCGCGCAGGCCACCCACTCCTCGAACGCGCCATCCCCACGCGCAACGCTCAGGGGCCGCGCACGAGAACTCGTGCGCGGCCCCTGGACGCTCAACCGGGGAAGGAACCCCGGCCTCGTAACGCCTACTCCTGGAGGCGACCCGACTGATCGAACACGTAGCGCGTGCCGTCAATCCAGCGTGCCCCGGTCACCATCGCCCCGGAGGAGGACAGGTAGTACCAGGAGCCGCCGTCCTTCACCCAGCCGACGCTCATCGCGCCGGAGGGGGCGAAGAAATACCAGGAGGAGCCGACGCGCGCCCAGCCCGTGGCCATCGCGCCGGAGTCAGCCAGGTAGTACCAGGTGGAACCCTCGCGCATCCAGCCGGTGCGCATGGCACCCGAGGACGCCAGGTAGTACCAGGTGTCGCGCACCTTGGTCCACCCGCTGGCCATCTCTCCGCTGATGGGATCCAGGTAGTACCAGGTCCCATGTACCTTCACCCAGCCCGCGGCCTGGCCGCCGGAGGGACCGTAGTAGAACCAGTGGTCGCCCTCGCTGACCCAGCCGGTCACCATGTAGCCGCGCGCGTCGAAGCGGTAGATCGCCCCGTCAATGCGCAGCTGCGTCGAGGTCGGGTACGTGCCGTCCTCGTAGCGCCACCACCAGCCAAACGCACCGGAGACCCAGCGGCCCGAGCGGGCCTCGTCGGGGCCGACCTGGTCGGGGCTGACCGTGAAGGGAACCTGGAGGGTCGCATCGTCGTCGGCGCGCGCGTCGTTGTTGCGGCCCATGGCCTCGACCGTCACCGTCGCGGCACCCGCGAAGCGTCCCGTCCCATTCGGGTGGGACACGTCCACGCCGTCGGCCTGCAGCATCACCGAGTTACCCTCGAAGGCGCCGTTGCCCACACCGGTCGCAACCTCACGCTCACCGACGAGGAGTCGCGCCGAGGTCACCGGACCGGTCACCGTCACGCGGATGGACACGCGCCCGGAGACACTCTCCCCCGCCAGCGGCTGCCACGTGGTGCCGTCGGTCGAGTACTCGACGCTGCCGATGACGGGCTTCGCCTGGTCCTTGAGGACGGCGTCCAGCGCGTTGGGCAGGCCCGCACCCCGGTACTCGTGGCCCTCCATGGGCTTCAAGCGGTTCCAGTTCGCCGGATCGCTCGCCTGCTTCTTCGCCAGGGCGATGATCTGCTCGGCGTTCATCTCCGGGTGGACCTGGCGCAGCGTCGCGATGACGGCGGCCGCCAGGGGCGACGCCTGCGACGTGCCGTACAGGTTGCCGTAGGCCTTGCCGTACCAGCTCGTCAGCGGAGCATAGATCTTCGCGCCGGGGGCAGCGAAGTCGATGCTGTTCGCACCCCAGTTCGACCAGGACGTCGGCTCGAGCACGCCGGTGGCGGGGTCAGCGCCCTCGGGCAGCTGCAGGGCGGACACCGCGAGCGTGCCGCGCAGCATCGACGGCATGTAGACGCCGCCCTTCACGTCGCGCTCATACGCGCCCCAGGTGTCGCCCGGCGACGAATCGTCGGTGGCAGGCGGGTTATCCAGGTCCGTCGTCCAGTTGCCGGCGGCCACCACGTTGATGACGTCCTTCGAGGTCGCGTAGTCGACCGCGCGCTGCACGGCCTCCAGGCCAGCGGCCTGCTCGGGGTCGTTCGGCATCCAGTACTTCCACGGGTTGACGTAGTACGAGCCGTTGGTCACGGAAATGCCGTGGTCGGCGGCCCACACGAAGCCGCACGCGATGTACTCGGGGTAGAAGAAACCACCGTTGCGCGAGGCCACGTTGATCGCGGCGATGCGCAGGGTCGGGTTCACGCCATCCACGCCCACGCCGTCGTGCTTCGCGGCGATCGAGCCGGCCACGTGCGTGCCGTGGGTCGCGTCGTCCCAGCGCCACGCGTCGGGGTCGCGGTTGGGCACGCCGTTGACGTTGCAGGCCACGGACTTGTCGTAGTCGACCTGTCCAGCCAGGTCCGGCACGGTGTCATCCACGGACTGGTCCATGATGCCCACCGTCACGGGGGCGCGCATGACGTCCACGTCCTGCGCCTCAAGGGCGTGCAGGGCCTGGAGGTGCCATCCGTTGCCCGTCTGCGGGTCCGGGGTCAGGGTCGCGTCCTGATCGCTCTGAGCCCCCTGAGCTCCCTCGGAGCGGGGTGCGGCCGCAAGCGCCGCGTCCGCCGCGACTCGGGTCTCGTAGGGAACGGGGACCACGGCCTCGTTGCCGCCGACGGGTGCCTGGCGGGTCGGGCCGATCGAGTCGTAGCTGATGCCTTCCTTCACGAGCGCGGCGCCCAGGTCGGGCGAGAAGGTGGGCGAGGCAGCCTGCACGAAGAACGTGCCGAAGGCCGGGTACTGGGACAGGACCAGGCCGCCCAGGAACGAGGCCTGGGCCGCGGCGCGCTGGAAGGTGGCGTTATCGGTGCCCTTGGGCAGGTTGACCGCGTAGTTGGCGGGCAGCTGCTCGGCGGCGCGCGCGGGGGCGGTGATGCCGGCCTTGGCGGGGCCAGCGGGCGCGGGCGTTATGTCGGGCGCGGGCGTCGGCTGCGCCGCGGCGTTCGGGTCGCGCGAGACGGTGAAGACGGCCTCGCGGCCCGTGTCGTCGTCGGCCTGGCGGTCGAAGTTGATGCCGGTGGCGCTCACCTGGACGCGCGCGGTCACGGAGTCGGTGCCCTCGGGCAGGAGTGAGGAGAGGTCAACGTTTTCAGCGGACACGCCGACGGCTGAGTCACCGTACTTGCCTGAACCGTCGCGGTCGACGCTGGTCAGGGAGGCGACATCCATGTGCAGGTGGCTGATCGGTGCGTTGGCCTCGGCGTAGAAGGTGACGGGGCCGGCGGGCAGGGTCGCTCCATCCAGGTCCTTCCATTCACCCTTGCCGACCCGGTACTGGAGGGTCGTGACGGTGGGCTGGGGCTGATCGCGACGCATGGTGGTCAGCGCGTTGATGAAGCCGTAGCCGCGGTACTCCTTGCCGTCCTCGGGCTCCTGCAAGCGCGTGTATTCCATGGCGGCCTGCTTGCGCATGAGGTCGGTGATCTGCTTACCCTGGAAGCCCGGGTGGATCGACTTAATGAGCGCGGCGATGCCCGTCAGGTGGGGTGCGGCCATCGAGGTGCCGCTGGTCTTGGCGTAGCCGGATGCGAAGATCGCCGTGGGCACGGTCGAGTAAATGTCCTCGCCCGGCGCGGTGAAGTCGACGCTCTTTCCGTAGTTGGAGAAGTCGGCGCGCTTGAGGTTCGACCATTCGGGCTTGGTCTCGACGTCGGTGCGCGTGGCGGCGCTGACCTGGCTGACGCCCTCGACCATGGCGGGGACCTTCACGCCGTCCTTGACCGGGCGGTCCTTGATCGGGGTGTCGAGGTCGGTCGGCGATCCACTGTCGGTCGTGACGTTGTCGTTGTCCATGCCGTCGTTGCCCGCCGAGGCGATGACAGCCAGACCCTTACCCTGCACGTAGGCAATCGCGCGGGTCGCTGCCTCGAGGCCGGCGGCCTGCTCGGGGTCGCTCGGGCTCCAGTAGACCCACGGATCCATCGAGTAGGAGTTGTTCACGATGTCGACACCGTGGCTGGCGGCCCACATGAAGCCGCAGGTCACGTACTCGGGGTACATGAGCTGCTCGCTGTTCGCGGCCTTGATGGACACGAGGGTCGAGGTCGGGGCGATGCCGTCGATGCCGATGCCGTTGTGGTTGGCGGCAATAATGCCCGCGACGTGCGTGCCGTGAAAGTAGTCGTCACGCCAGGAACCGTAGGCCTGGGAGGCGATGCCGTTGTGCGCGCAAGAAACAGACCGGGAGGTGTCGACGCGTCCCACGAGGTCGGGGTGCGTGTCGTCGATACCCGTGTCGATGACGCCGACGGTGACGGGCGCGTGCGCGATCGGAACGGCGGCAGCGTCGGCAGCGCTCATCGCCTGAGCACCCCAGTTGACGACCTCCTCGGGCTTATCGGCCTCGGTCGCGCTCTGGCCGCGCAGGGAAGCCGGACCACCCGACTGAGCGCCGGACTGGGCCCCCGACTGGGCACCGGACTGCGCGGTATCCGCGTCCCCGGACTGCGGTCCGGGCTGCGGGTCGGGAGCGGCCTGACGTTCCCCTTCGGGCACGGCGGCCACGCGCGTCGGGCCCACCGAATGCACAGAAATGCCGGCCTTCGCCAGGGCTTGGGCCAGGTCCGGGGCGAACGAGGCCGACTCGCTTTGGGCGAAGAACGTTCCGATCTGCGGGTACGAGGCCAGGGCGACGCCCCCCGCGGAAGCGACCAGCGAGGTCGCGCGCGCGAGATCTTCGGCGCTGGCCTGCGGGCTCAGGTTAATCGCGTAGTTCATCAGGCCGGCGCTCGCGCGGGCAGGCGCGATGAGGCCGGTGTGGTCGTCGGCCCGGGTGGGTGGGGCGGTCGCTGTGGCCACGCCCATGGAGAGGGCGAGGGCAGCGACGAGCCCGATGCGTGCAACATTGCGGCGCATGGTTCCTCGACTTTCGGTTGTGGGTCTGGCGAGTACGGCAATGTACTCATCAGAACTATCATGCTTTAGTTTGTCACTCGCCACAATTTAGCACCGCTTAACTCCGCCAACACCTCGATAAATGACGAGAATTTCCGGTAATCATTCCCCCGCTTACCCTCGCACGGAAGGCGTGACAATAGCACCCCGGCCTCGGGACAAGGCTGCTCCAGAGCCATGATAAGACGGTGGGGCCGGGCACCCGCAGATGCCCGGCCCCACCGCGACGATTCACCGCCGCCAGTTAGCGCATGCGCCCGTCCGGCCCGAAGGTGTAGGCCACGCCGTTCACCTGCTGGCTACCGGTGACCATCGCACCCGTCGCGGGATCCAAGTAGTACCAGGAGCCGCCCTCATGCAGCCAGCCGATCGCCATCGCGCCGGAGGGCGCGAGGTAATACCAGGCGCCATCGACGTAGGCCCAGCCGGTCGCCATCGCACCCGACGCTCCCAGGTAGTACCACGTGCCACTGACGAACACCCACCCCGTCGCCATCACGCCCGAGGCGGGATCCAGGTAGTACCAGGTGCCGTTCACGTTGGCCCAGCCTGCCACCTGCGCGCCCGAAGCACCGTGGTAGAACCACTGGCCCCCGTCAAAGGCCCATCCGGTCACCATGTAGCCGCGCGCGTCGAAACGGTAGGTCGCCCCGTCGATCTGAGCGCTCATCGACGCCGGGTAGCTGCCATCCTCGTAGCGGTACCACCAGCCGACCGCGTCCTTCACCCACGCGCCAGCCTTGGCCTCGTCAATCTGATCCACTCCGGACGTCACCGCATCGAGCGCATCGAGGAAGCCGTAACCGCGGTACTCCCTGCCATCGATGGGCGCGTTGAGGCGCCCGTAATTGGCCGTCGCCTGCTTCTTCATGAGGTCGATGACCTGCGCGCCGGTGAGCTCAGGATGCACCGACTTGATGAGGGCCGCGATGCCCGACACGTGCGGCGTCGCCATAGACGTGCCGTCGGCGACGGCGTAACCGCTCGGGTAGAACAGCAGGGGAACCGTGGAGTAAATCTGGTCGCCCGGAGCAGCAAAATCGATCGTGTCGCCGTAGTTAGAGAACTCGGCGCGACCGAGGGACAGTCCGGGCTTCACGTTGTACGCCTGACCGACCGCGCTCACCTGCGCGACGCCGTCAAGCATGGAGGGAACGCGGATACCGCCGTTCACGGCCCTGTTCTTCGTCGGCGTGGGCACGTCGGTCGGGGATCCGTTATCGATCGTCGGATTGTCAATGTCGACGCCCTCGTTACCGGCCGCCGCGATCACGGCCAAACCTTTATCCTGCGCATACTTGATGGATCGCGTCGCCGCCTCGAGGCCCGCCGCCTGCTCGGGGTCGGTCGGGCTCCAATAGACCCACGGATCCATCGAGTACGAGTTGTTCACGACATCGACCCCATGGCTCGCAGCCCACATGAACGCGCACGTCACATACTCGGGGTAGATGAGACGATTATCGTTCGTCGCCTCAATGGCGACAATGCTCGCCTCCGGAGCAATACCATCAATGCCGATATCGTTGTGATTGGCCGCAATAATGCCCGCGACGTGCGTGCCGTGATAGAACTCGTCACGCCACCCATAAAAATCCTGAGTCGCAACGCCGTTCACCGAACACTTCACGGAACGCGACGTATCAACGCGCCCCTCCAGGTCCGGATGAGTGTCCTCAACGCCGGAATCAACGACGGCGACGGTCACCGGCGCACGCTTGACATTCACGGCCTCAGCCTCGCGCGCATGCATGGCGACCGCACCCCAGTTGAAAACCTCCTCGTTTGTACCAGCGGGGGCGGCGCTCGCGCTCTCCTCACGCATGGAGGTCAGCCCGCCTGCCGCGCCGGACTGCGGGCCCTTGTCCTTCTTGTCTGTGGGTAGCTCGACGCGCTCGTAGTACAGGACGGGAGCCACGCGGGTGGGTCCAATCGAGTGAATCGCGATGCCGGCCTGCCGCAGGGCGGCGGCCAGGTCGGGCGCGAACGAGGGCGTGGCACTCTGCGCGAAGAAAGTCCCGATCTCTGGGTACGAGGCCAGGGCAGCACCGCCCGCCCCGGGGACGAGAGCGAGGGCTCGCTGGAGATCCTCGGGATCGGTGCCCGCGAGGTTGATCGCGTAGTTCATCTCGTCATTGTCAGAGCGGGGCGCAGAGACGAGGCCGGGCTCCTCGGCTCGCGCGGAGGGAGCGTTCACCGCGGCCACGCCCATGGACAGGGCGAGTGCCGCGACGAGACCGATGCGTGCAGCAGTGCGGCGCATAATTCCTCGGCTTTCGTTTGTCACTGTCGGGATATCGACTGCATTCGCAGCTGCGCCCATCATCCTAGAGTTTGCCAGTAACAACAAAACCTAGGCTTACCTAAGCTCGACTCCTCACTGTGCGACCCTCCCCCAATTTCGCATGCAATTCCCCTGGCCCCAATTTTCGAAACCCCCGAAAAACCGCAGAATATCAACGATTCGATTTCAAATCTTGAAATACTCATGTGGGAATTGCATGCGAAATTTGGGGGAATGCAGGCCAGAGGGGCACGAAACGGGGAGCACACGAGCGGGAGCACACGGTACACCGGGGGCACATGGCACACCAGGAGCACATGGCACACCGGGAGCACGAAACGGGGAGCACAAAACGGGGAGCACCCGCAGGCACTCCCCGTCTCGCACTCTGTTTACTCCAGGCCGGCGGTTACTCCAAACCGGCGTCGAGGGCCAGCAGGTGATCGACCGTCTGCGGGCGGATGAACCAGCGGGCGACCCCATCCTCGACGGCGAGAACGCCGGGCTTCGTCAGCATGTTGTAGTTCGAGGCCATCGAGTAGCCGTACGCGCCCACTGCCGGGACGGCCAGCAGGTCACCGCCCGCGATGTCAGCCGGCAGGTCGATGTCGCGGATGATGATGTCACCACTCTCGCAGTGCTTGCCGACGATGCGGCAGCGCACCAGGGACGAGGCATCGGCTGGGTCTCGGTTCGCGAGCGTCGCCGTGTAGACCGCGTCGTAGAGAACCGGGCGAATGTTATCCGACATGCCGCCGTCGATCGCCACGTAGCGGCGCACTCCCCCGTCTTCCAACGAGACGTCCTTGACGACGCCGACGCGGTAGAGCATGACCATCGAGGGGCCCGCGATGGAGCGGCCCGGTTCGACGGACACGTGTGGGATCGGCAGGCCGTGGTGGGCGCAGCGCTCGCGCACGACCTCCGCCAGGGCGCGAGCGACCTCGACCGGTGAGGTTGGGACCGGGTCCTGGCCCGTGTAGGCGATGCCGACGCCGCCACCCAGGTCAATCGCGGGAACGTCCAGGCCGAGCTCGGCCTTCACACGCGCCGCGAAGTCGACGACGATGCGCGCGGCCTCGGCGAAGGCCTCGGTCCCGAAGATCTGGGAGCCGATGTGGCTGTGCAGCCCGCGGAAGTCCAGGTGAGGCGCGTCCTTGATTGCGACCACGGCCTCGTACGCCTGGCCGGTGGCCAGGGACAGGCCGAACTTCTGGTCCTCATGGGCGGTCGCGATGTACTCGTTGCCGCCCGCGTGGATGCCGGACTTCAGGCGCACCATGACGGGCGCGACGACGCCGAGGTCAGCGGCGATACGCTCGATCTGGCGAACCTCGTCCATGGAGTCGATGAAGATGCGGTGGATGCCAGCCTCGAGGGCGAGGCGAATCTCCGCGTCAGACTTATTGTTGCCGTGCAGGCCGATGCGGTCGGGGTCCACGCCCGCGCGCAGGGCCAGGCTCAGCTCGCCGAGCGAGGCGGTGTCGATACCCAGGCCCTCGGCCGCGACGAGGCGCGCGACGTCGGCGCTCAGGAAGGCCTTGCCAGCATAGAAGGCGTCGCCGCCGTTCATGCCGTAGCCGTCCCAGAACTCCTCGGCCATCGCCGAGGCCCACACGCGGGCGCGGCCGCGCATGGCCTCGACGTCGAGCACGAAGGTGGGCGTGCCGAAGTCGGCGGCGACGCTGGTCAGGTCGACGCCTCCCACGCGCAGCACGCCGTCCTCCCGAGAAGCGCTCCACGGCCACAGGTCGGGGCGCTCATCGGGGGTCGGGCAGGTGAGGGTAGCGACGCTTGCCGTCTCGCTCACCAGCTCACATCCTCTCGGGGGCGCTCACGCCGAGGAGGCCGAGGCCGGTGCGCAGCACCTGGGTGACCGCGTCGTTGAGCCAGAGGCGGGCGACGTGGCCGGGCTCGACCGGGTCGTCGCCGCGAGGCGTCACGCGGCACTGGCCGTACCAGGCGTGGTAGGTCGCAGCCAGGGACTCGAGGTAGCGGGCGATGCGGTGCGGCTCGCGCAGCTCGGTCGCCTGCGCGACCTGCGCGGGGAACTGGGCGAGGGCGGCCAGCAGGGCCTCGTCGGCCTCGGAGTCAAGGG
The DNA here is from genome assembly GCA_000411415.1 of Actinomyces sp. HPA0247. Taxonomy (GTDB): domain Bacteria; phylum Actinomycetota; class Actinomycetes; order Actinomycetales; family Actinomycetaceae; genus Pauljensenia. The sequence goes on from KE150451.1 coordinate 377,583, forward strand.
CGGCCGGGTCGAAACCGGCGTCGCGGGTGACCCCATGCTCGGCGGCGTTGCGAGCGACGTTGCAGGTGCGCACGTGCGCGTACTGCACGTAGTAGACCGGGTTGTCGTTGGAGTGCTGCGAGAGCAGGTTCAGGTCGATGTCGACCTGGGTGTCCATCGACACGCGCACGAGGGCGTAACGCGCGGCATCCACGCCCACGGCGTCGACCAGGTCGTCGAGGGTCACGATCGTGCCGGCGCGCTTGGACATGCGCACGGGCTCGCCGTCCTTCACCAGGTTGACGAGCTGGCCGATGAGGATCTGCAGGTTCTCGCCCGGCTTATCGCCGAAGGCGGCGCACATCGCCATCATGCGGCCGATGTAGCCGTGGTGGTCGGCACCCAGCAGGTAGATGGCGGCGTCCGCGCCACGCTCACGCTTGTTGAGGTAGTAGGCGACGTCGCCCGCGAAGTACGCGGCCTGGCCATCCGACTTGATGAGGACGCGATCCTTATCGTCGCCGTAGGTGGTCGTGCGCAGCCACACCGCGCCACCCTCGTCGAAGATCTCGCCGCGCTCACGCAGGCGCTCGATCGCCGCGGCAACCGCACCCGAGGTGTGCAGGGACTCCTCGTGGAAGAACACGTCGAAGTCGGCGCGGAAGGAGTGCAGGCGCTCCTTGATCTCCGCAAACATCAGCTCAACGCCGCGAGCACGGAAGACCTCAATGGCCTCTTCCTCGGGCAGGGTGATCGGGTCGGGCTCGCCGGCCGCACGCGCGTCGGCGCGGACCTGCTCGGCGATGTCGGCGATGTACTGGCCGCCGTAGCCCTCCTCGGGGACCTCGCGGCCCATCGCACGAGCGTAGAGGGAATGCGAGAAGCGGTCGATCTGCGAGCCGTGGTCGTTGAAGTAGTACTCGCGGGTCACGGCGGCGCCGGAGGCAGCCATGAGGCGGGCCAGGGAGTCGCCGACAGCGGCCCAGCGGGCGCCACCCAGGTGCACGGGGCCGGTCGGGTTCGCGGACACGTACTCGAGGTTGATCGAGCGGCCCGAGAGGGTCTCGTTGCGGCCGTATGCGGCGCCGGCCTCGACGATCGTGCGCGCCAGCTCGCCGGCCGCACCCGCGCCCAGGCGGATGTTAATGAAGCCGGGACCCGCAACCTCGACGGAGTCAATGCCGTCGGCAGCCGCGAGATCATCGGCGAGGATCTGCGCGAACTCGCGCGGAGCCATGCCAGCCTTCTTACCGAGCTGCATCGCGACGTTGGTCGCCCAATCGCCGTGCTCGCGCACGCGCGGGCGCTCCACGGTCACGGGGTCGGGGACCAGCGAAGGGTCGATCGAAATGCGACCGGCGGCGGCAGCGTCCAGCAGGGTCGCGCGGATGAGAGTAGCAAGTTCTTCTGGAGTCACCCCTTTAGACTACGGGGTCTGTGCACCTATCCGCGAACTCTCCCCGGCCTCGTGGATGAAAACCTGGCCACATACGCGTCCCATGCGCCACTCTCCCACCCCACGCGGGTGCCAATCCGAGTAATGTTTCGGGTAGCCGAAGTATTTCCGTCAGCAGTGAGGATTTCCAGTGACCAGCACGGACACCGAGCACCACCACAAGCTCATCCCCCTCCTCGGCCCCGCCTTCGTCGCGGCCGTCGCCTACGTCGATCCAGGAAACGTCGCCGCCAACATCACGGCGGGCGCGCGCTACGGGTACCTGCTCGTATGGGTTCTCGTGGCCTCGAACATCTTCGCGATGGTCATCCAGTACCTCTCCGCCAAGCTCGGCCTCGTCACCGGCAAGTCCCTGCCCACCCTGCTCGGCGACCGCATGTCTAAGCCCGCGCGCATCGCCTTCTGGATCCAGGCGGAAATCGTCGCCGCAGCAACCGACCTCGCTGAGGTCATCGGCGGTGCACTCGCCCTCCACCTCCTCTTCGGGATCTCACTCCTATGGGGCGGCATCATCATCGGCATCGTCTCCATGGGCCTCCTCCTCGTCCAGGGCGGCGGACGACAGCGCCAATTCGAGACGATCATCGTCGGGCTGCTGATCATCATCACGCTCGGCTTCCTCGCCGGCCTCTTCGTCGCTCCTCCCAGCCCCTCCGGCATGCTCGGCGGGCTCCTCCCCCGCTTCCAGGGAACCGACTCGGTCCTCGTGGCCGCCTCCATGCTGGGCGCGACCGTCATGCCGCACGCGGTCTACCTGCACTCCTCACTCGTCAACGACCACGACGCCGACGAGCTCGGCCCCTCCACCGGCGACGCCCGCCACTCCTCGGGACACCTCTCGCGACTCCTGCGCGCGACCCGCATCGACATCTACTGGGCGCTGAGCATCGCGGGTCTGGTCAACATCGGCCTGCTCCTCCTGGCCGCCGCAGCCCTAGCCGGACAGAGCGGCACCGACACCATCGAGGGCGCGCACGCCGCGATCTCCTCCACGCTCGGCCCCATCGTCGGCACTGTCTTCGCGGTCGGCCTGCTCGCTTCGGGCCTCGCCTCCACGTCGGTCGGCGCCTACGCGGGCTCCGAAATCATGAACGGCCTACTCCACATTCGCGTCCCCATCCTCGTGCGCCGTCTCGTCTCCCTGATCCCCGCGCTCATCATCCTGGGTGCGGGCGCCGAACCCACGTGGGCGCTCGTCGTCTCGCAGGTCGCCCTGTCTTTCGGCATCCCCTTCGCGATCATCCCACTCATGCGCCTGACCGCAAACCGTGAAGTCATGGGCGACTACGTTAACAATCGCCCCCTGCGCGTCACAGGTTTCCTCATCGCGGCCGTCATCGTCGCACTCAACCTGTTCCTCGTGTACCTCACCTTCACCGGCCAGGGGTAAGGGGCTGCCGCCGCTGGGGCTATGGGCCCACTGTGCGGGGTGGCCCGCGGTGAGGGCCGGGTGCGGACCGGATGCAGGCAGGGTGTGGGACGGGTGTAGGCCGGGCGCATGGGCATGCCCCGCGACAAAACTCGCCCTGCAAACCCCCAATCAGGCACACACCGCGAAAAAACTCGCCCAGCACGGCAAAATTCGGCCGTTTTGGCCTTTTTTCGGAGCGCTGGGCGAAAAATATCGCGCTTTCTACGCAGGCACTCGAAGCAGGGCGAATTTTCTCGCGCAGACCACCACACACTAGCCACACAGCGCACACCCACGGTACAAAACTCTCCGGGCACACAGCGTGTAAGGCCGCAACCGGTACAAAACTCTCCCAGCACAGCAAAAAACACCCAAATCAGCCCATTCGAGGCGAGCAGGGAGAAAATTATCCCGGTCGAGACGGAAACAAGCGACGCAGGGAGAATTTTATCCCGCAGACCACCACACACTAGCCACGCTGGGCACACTCACTGGGACAAAACTCTCCCCGCACGCCCCCACACAGGCGCCCACCGGTACAAAACTCTCCCAGCACAGCAAAAAACACCCAAATCAGCCCATTCGAGGCGAGCAGGGAGAAAATTATCCCGGTCGAGACCCGCTCGAGACACAAACAACCGACGCAGGGCGAATTTTATCCCGCAGACCACCACTCACCAGCCACGCTGGGCACACTCACCGGTACAAAACTCTCCGGGCACACAGCGTGTAAGGCCTCAACCGGTACAAAACTCTCCCGGCACTGCCCAATGGGCAGACCTCCCCCAAAATCGCATGCAATTCCCTCAGCCCCCGAACCCACAACGACTCAAAACGTTGGAATTTCAATGATTGAATTCCAAAGTTGGAAATACTCTTCGGGGAATTGCATGCGAAACTGCCGAGCATCCAGAAAGACGGCACACAAAGCGGGGCCGGTGGTCATCCACCGGCCCCGCCTCGTATGTATCAGTTGTATCAGCGCGAACGCGAGCGACTATCAAGCGCGCACGGAACGCTCGTAGTCCTTCATCAGGTCGATGCGACGCTGGTGACGCTCGTCGCCGCTGAAGGGCGTCTCGAGGAACGCATCAATAAGAGCGATAGCCTCTTCTTCGGTGTGCTGGCGGGCGCCAACGGCGACGACATTAGCGTCGTTGTGCTCACGGGCCAGACGCGCGGTCGCATCCGACCACACGAGGGCGGCGCGCACACCTTCAACGCAATTGGCGGCCATCTGCTCACCATTGCCGGAGCCACCGATGACGATGCCGAGGCTGCCCGGCTCTCCGACGACGGCCTTGGCTGCCTCAATGCAGAACGGCGGGTAGTCGTCGAGCGCATCGTAGGCGTGAGCGCCATGGTCAACGACATCGTGACCGGCCTCGCGCAGGTGGGCGACAACCTTTTCCTTGAGTTCGAAACCGGCGTGATCGGTGCCGATATGAACGCGCATGGGATCCTCCTGGAGAGTTCTCAAACAAGCAACGCCCACTAGTATGGCACACATCACCGTTCCGCGTGGATGTATGAAACCCTGCTAAACTGACCGAGCTGCCCCGATAGCTCAGCGGATAGAGCGCTTGCCTCCGGTGCAAGAGGTCGCAGGTTCGAGTCCTGTTCGGGGCGCCACGCATACCCACGCATACCCACTCACGCCCACGCATACCCGTCGGCCACCAATGCCCGCGTCCGCCCAACGAAAACTTACGCGCGGACGCGCCCCGGCCTCGTCGATGAGGCCACTCCCACCTGCCGGTACACTCCACACCCCACTCCCCTACCCCATAAAATGGTGAGCGTATCTATCGTCAACCAAGGACTGGCCGATGACCTACCCCTGGTGGAGCCTGCTCCCCTTCGTTGCGATGCTCGCGTGCATCGCACTCTTGCCTATCATCCCGAAGACCTCGCACTGGTGGGAAAAGGAATCCTCCCAGCTGTCCGTCGCCCTCCTCCTGGGCGTGCCGACGACGGTCTGGATGTTCATGAAGGCGGGCACCGGCCCGCTCATCGCCACGGGCGTGGAGTACGTGCAGTTCATCGCGCTGCTCTTCGCGCTGTTCGTGGTCTCCGGCGGCATTCACCTGGCCGGCGACATCAAGGCGACCCCGCGTAACAACACGATCTTCCTGGCGATCGGCGGCCTCCTGGCCTCGTTCATCGGGACGACGGGCGCGGCCATGCTGCTGATCCGCCCGCTCCTGGAGACCAACAAGGAACGCAAGCACCGCGTGCACACGGTCCTGTTCACGATCTTCATTGTGGCGAACTGCGGCGGCATACTGACTCCGCTTGGCGACCCGCCGTTGTTCCTCGGCTACCTGCACGGCGTGCCCTTCGCGTGGACGTTTGCGCTGTGGAAGGAGTGGCTGTTTACTCTGGCGCTGCTGCTCCTCACCTACTACTCGATCGACCGCGTGCGCTACGCGTCCGAGGACACCACCTCCATCGAGGCCGACGACCGCGAGATCAAGCCCCTGCGCCTACACGGCACAATCAATCTGCTGTTCTTCGCGATCATCATCCTGTCCGTCGCTTTCGCTCCGTCCTGGGACGGCGAGGCGCTGGCCGAGGGACACGTGCACTCGTGGACCGGCTTCGTGCCGTGGCGCGAGATCATCATGTTCGCGGTCGCGGGCCTGTCCTACAAGCTCTCGGACAAGAAGGTGCGCTTCGAGGAGAACGCGTTCACGTGGGGCCCGATCATGGAGGTCGCAACCCTGTTCATCGGCATCTTCTCGACGATGGCGCCCGCCCTGCGCTACCTGGAGCAGATCGCCCCATCCCTGCCGCTGACCCGCATGACGTACTTCGTGTTCACGGGCGGCCTGTCCTCCGTCCTCGATAACGCTCCGACGTATATGACGTTCTTCGAGATGGCGAAGGCGTCCGGCGGCGAGGGCACCCTGGTCGCGGGCGTGCCCGAGTACTACCTGATCCCGATTTCGCTGGGCGCCGTGTTCTGCGGCGCGATTACGTACATCGGCAACGGTCCGAACTTCATGGTCAAGTCGGTCGCCGAGTCCGACGGCGTGCCCATGCCGTCGTTTGGCCGCTACATCGGCTACGCGTTCACGCTCCTGGTGCCCGTCCTGGCCGCTATGGCGATGATCTTCGTGGGCGAGTCGTGGCTGGTTCGAGGCCTGGGCATCGCTCTGGCGCTCGGCTTGGCGTTCCTCTCGCTCGTGCGCATCCGCCGCGCGGGCCTGGACGAGGCCGTGGCCGACTTCAGCGGCAACGAGTGAGCCAGCGGTCTTGACAGATGCGTCGAGGGGGCGGAGCCAAGCGGCTCCGCCCCCTCGTTTTTTGCTGAGATTTTAAGGTTCTAGAGGAACCTAATCTTTTCAATGATGACTTGACGCTCACTTTGACGGAGGGCTATCCTGATCTGTTACTGCTGACCAAGTCGTAAGGGGAGACAGTTGTCCGGTGGAATCGTGTGGGATGCGGACGAAGTGTCTCGTGCCGTCAACATCCTGGAGTACTCGAGCGAGAGTGTCGCCTCTGAAACTCTCGAAGCACCCAGCGGCGCTGGGAGTAATGAAGCGGATCTGGCAGCGAAGATCGAGAGGATCAATAAGGTCATCCAGATGGCTTCCTTCTGTTCTCTGGCTGTCGCTCACGGTCTGACTGCCGCATCTGAAGCTTTTGCTGCAACCGACAATGACGAAGCAACAAACTTCTTTGCGTTGCGAGAGTATCAGTATCAGTCGAACAGAGGCGCATGATGACTACCGGTGACGACACAGGACAGTATGGAGTCTCGTTTTCTATGCCGTTTCCCATCGATGTTGATGCTCTCTTCGCGTTCGAGGAGCAATGCTCACTGAGCGCGGGGGCGTTGCGCCGCGCTGACGGTGACGCGATTCAAGCTTCGTCCATCATTACCCAGCAAGAGGCTCTTCTTGTCGAAGATTGCCGACGTGACCTTCAGATCATGTCAAACGTGTGCGAAGAGGCATCCAATGATCTGAACACCCTCAAGAACGCTGTGTCAGAGTTTGCTTGGGCAATGCGATCTGTGCGTGACGAGTACCTAGGAATCGCGCAGACCGCAAGGGACTGCGGACTGCTGGTTGACGGTGACACGGTGATCCTTTTCGATGAGGATGTGGAGGATTGTGCGCATAGTTTTGAGGAGCTGCGCGCACAGGCCCAGGTCCAACGGTTGAACTACGAACGCGCTGAATACGTATTCTCGCTCGCTTTGGAGAGCCTGAAGGTGGATGCCTATGAACAGTGGATTGAACCTGTGTTCAACGCGTTCAAAGATAAATTTGTGCCTAACGAGAAGCACCTTCTCGCTAACGGAATTGCCTGCGGTGTGGGAATAGTTGACACTATTGGCCAGTCCACTTCCGCGCTCACAATGCAGCACTTTGATGGTTTGTACAAGGCTCCCGAAGGATTTTTAGACAAAGGGGACCTGTCGAAGTGGACATTCGAGCCGATCGGAAAACACGGACTGGAACCTGTGGGCACACGACGGGTGGCTCCAGCCTTGGGAAAGGTCGGGAAAGTTGCCGGTGTGGCAGGTGCGGTCGTCGACGGCGGTATCACCGCCTACGACACGTACCAAACCGATACCCAGCAGCACCCCGAGTGGAGCGAGGGACATAAGGTCGCGCGGGCCGGCGTGAAAGGCGTGACCACCGGAGGTACAACCTTTGTCATGGGTATTGCCGGGGCAAAGGTGGGTGCAGCTGTTGGTGCTGTATGCTCAGGACCATTCGCTCCGGTCGGGGCCGTTGTGGGTGGTCTCATCGGGGGAGTCGTCGGAGGATTGGCAGGGCACTACGGAGGCGAATACCTCGGCGATTTAATCAATGAGCAAGGAACTGATCGTATCGCTGAAGCAATTGGGTAAAGTGAAGTATGCGAGAGAATCTAATCGGTTATCTGTGTTGTCTTGTGATTGCACTCTGCGGGTCTGTCGTCTGGTATGTAGAAATGTTCCGCGATGGGAAAGTGGCACAATTGTGGCGACGAATGAACGGAAGCGGACAGATCAGCCGGAATGTAGCTGCGATTGGAGCACCGGCGATAACATGCATGAGCGCTATAGGACTTTGCATCGGGCTTCTAGGAGAAGTAAATGCCCCTGGATGGCTCATGCTCACACTCGCATGCCTAATGTTCTTACTCTTACTTACATTTGTAGTCTCTCTCCTACCAATCAGGTTCCCCCGGTGGGTCTACGCCGATTGGCAGTACGCCAAGCGCCATGGGCTCTTAGACGCCGATGGCAACATCGATCAGGAGGCATACGAGAAACACGCAAAAGGCAAGGGATTCTGGTGAACGAACGCGGGGCTGTACCTGCTATCTCGGGGTCTTTCGCCCCCGTTGGTGCTGTCGTTGGCGGCGTTGTCGGCGGCGTCATCGGCGGATTGGTCGGGCACTACTTGGGAGAAGCTGCGGGGGACGTAACCAATAACCGCATTGTCGACCCACTCAATGGAGTTTGAACACATGAACGAGAACATTACACTGGCTATTGTCGGAATCGGCTTAGGACTGTTCGGAGCGGCAGTGTGGTACGCCGAGATGTTCACGGATTCCAAAGCAGCAAACCTTTGGCGTCGGATGAACGGAAAAGGGAGGATTGGCAGAAACTACGCGGCTATTGGTGCCCCTGCGATGGCAGTCTTTTTCTTTGCTACCGGCATGACTGGAATCGCCGAAGAATATAGTCTTCCTAGCGTTTGGCTCACAGGCATCGCCGCTGTGATTGTGTTCGCCGCTGCCATCACGCTCATTTCTTTCGTTCCGATTCGGTTCCCACGCTGGGTCTACGCCGATTGGCAGTACGCCAAGCGCCATGGGCTCTTAGACGCCGATGGCAACATCGATCAGGAGGCATACGAGAAACACGCAAAAGGCAAGGGATTCTGGTGAACGAGCAGGTAACGATGGTCCTTTCCTCGGGATGGAGATTCCTGACCCCGGAGGAATACGCGCAGCTCGGACCCGTAACAGACGCCCCCAGCATGCGTCTCGTCGCCGTCGCTCAGACGAAAGATGAGGGAAATGTTCCGACCTTCGTGGTCACCGGCGGAGCGCTCAGCACCGACGCGAGCGACGACGAAGTCTACGCGGACAGCGTCAGGCAGGTGGAGGAAGCGTTGCCCGGATTCCACCTTATTGATGACTTCGCGTGGCCGATGCTCCCCGAGGGCGCCCGCTGGCGCACTGGCGTGTACATTCTCGAAAATGTCTCTCTGACACTCAGCCAGCTCACGTGGATCACACGCACTGCGCCCGCGACGCAGCAACCTCCGCAGCGTTTCCTGTGGACCGCGACGTGCACATGCCCCAGCGTCCTATTCCCAACGATTATCGATGATTTCATCACGATGGCTCAAACCCTGGAGGTGGCGCCGTGAACGACCATCCAATCGAAAGCGACTCCTCGGATCAGATTATCGTCACCGTCGAGCAGGCCGATGCCCTGCTCGAGATGATTGCCAGTGACGAGAATGCCGGGCGTATTTCAAGCGCCGCTCTCTCCAGCGGACTGGTGTCGCTCGGACTGGCCGGCGCCAACGGGTTGTCCGGCGATGCCGCACGCATCCTCGAACCAGTGCGAGCAGCTCGTACCCGACTTGTCATTCGCGTCGTTTCTCCGTCCATACCGGGCACCGTGCGCGACTGGCGAATCTGGCCGGTAGCTCCGCGTTCTGTCGTGATGCGTTCCGACGTGGACGGCGTGCACTTCAGCCAGGTGGATTACTGCGAAGTCCCCCATATCTTGGCCTTTGCCTCCCTGCTGCACGCAGGCCCCACCATCCACGATGGGCCTCCTTACATTCCCGCGGATTTCGTTGCTGCGATTCGTGCCCTGGATGTACAAGGCGCGCAGGAAGCACTCAACAACCTCGTGACCTATGGGCCGGCTGAGTCGCTCTTTTCCCAAGACTGCATCTCTGGACGGTGGAGCGTCGTGACTTGCGTACGCGAACAGATACGGCGTCGACAGTGGCGGACGGGACAGCACGTCGACTGTTTTGTCACCGGCCACATGCACGCGCAAATCCACGCGCCGCTTGAGGAGCAAGCTCTCAACCACCTGTCAGCCGATCCAACACTGGACGCGCCACCACGCGCAGCGATCTGGGCAATGCTGATGGGACTACTTCACGAGTAGAGCTACCCGAAACGCGCACGTCTCTCTCGCACAAGATTCTTGCGCCGCTCACTTCTCCTGTTGTTTCTCAGCTTTGTGGCGTTCCCACGCCTCGCGGTCGATCTTTCCATTGTTGTCCAGAAGCCCGTGCCGTTTGGCATATTGCCAATCTTCATAAAAGCAATCGGGGTACTTGAATGGGATGATAGCGACGAAAGCAGCGATCATGAGAAGCATAGATACGCCAACAATACTGACAATCAACCATGCAGGTGCTCCAAGTGCCTCGGCGTATTTCACGGGGGCCATCAGTAAGACTGCCGTCGAGATTGCAGGAAACGACACTGCAGTGAAGTTCTGAGAGGCTCTCCCCGTTCCGAGGATCCTTCTCAGCTGATACCCGTTCCCCACGCGCCGCCATAGCTCGGTGGTCGGGTTGTCGCAGAACATTCTCATGTACCACATGAGGAGACCCAACGTTCCGAAAATGAAAGCTCCCAATACCCACATCGGTGTTTCCCTCTACTACTCGTTTTCCCACAGCCTCATCGACGAGGCAATCAACACGTTTGTTCAGGTGGATTGGCGGGCGCGCACCCTCCGGTGCGCGCCCGCCTTTTCAAGCAATAGCCTCAGTCCCTGGGGCCCGAGGCAGCACCAGGGGCCGGAGGCTGGGTCCACAGGCCGCGAGCCTCCAGGAAATCGCGCAGGAAGACGGGGCGGTCGGTGATGATGCCGTCGACGCCGACCTCGAGGAGGCGCAGCACGTCGGCCACCGTGTTGATGGTCCACACGTGCACGGCCAGGCCCAGGGTGTGGGCGGTGGCAACGAAACGCTCGTCAACGACGCGGATGGGGCCCTGGTGCATGGGGACCTGGGCGGCGATGGCGCCCTGGCGAGGGCCGGGCACGTGCCACCAGGCGGGGTTCGTGGCGCTCTTCGCGGCGCCCACGAGGCGCACGACGGCCTCGGTGCCTAAAGACGTGGCGACCGCGCGGGCCGGGTCCGAAGCGGCCGTGTCGCGCACGGCGCGCAGGCGCGGCTCGGAGAAGGAGGCAACCAGCACGCGGTTGGCCGCACCATGGTCGGCGATGACATCGAGGAGCGGCCCCTCAACGCCCGGCTCCTTCGCGTCGATATTGAAGTACATATCCGGGAAGGCCTCGAGAACCTGCGCGAGCAGAGGAATCTGCTCGCCGGAGTCACGGTGGCGCAGCTTCGACAGCTCGCGCCACGTCATCTGGGCGATCGCGCCGGTCCCGTCGTAGCAGCGATCCACGGTCTCGTCATGGCAGAGGACGACCTTGCCGTCGGCGGTGATGTGAGCGTCGGTCTCCACGTGGCGGATCCCGGCCTCGTACGTGTGCGCGAAGGCGCTCATCGTGTTTTCGGGGGCCTCTTCACTGCCGCCGCGGTGGGCGAAAATGATGGGTCCCTGACGCATCGTGACGGGCATCATGAGCAAGACTCCTGTCCGAGATAAACAGCTTTGTTTGTCTCCATCCACGACTCGGGGTCCACGGGGGTGTCCGAGGAGTCGTGGATTTCGAAGTGCAGGTGGGGGCCCGTCGACCAGCCGTTGTTGCCAACCGCGCCGATGACCTGTCCGGCGGTCACGGTGTCGCCGACCTTCACCTTAATTTTGTTCATGTACTGGTGCAGGTAGGCGGAGTGGAAGACGGTGCCGTCGGACTTCGTGTGCTTGATCTGCACGTAGGCGCCCGAGCGCGAGTTCTCCGCGACCTCTTCGACGACGCCGCCGTACACGGCCGTAATGGGGGTGTCGAGCGGGGCTGCCATGTCGATACCCTCGTGGGCCAGGAGCTGGCCGGAGACGGGCGAAATACGCATCGTGAAGGGCGACGTGATCGTGTAGGACCCCTCCGGCAGCGGCCAGTAGATCGTGTCGGCGACGACGCGCACGTTGCGGTTGCCGTCCGCGCCGTTGCCCGACGCGCAGCCGGTGATAGACACGGGGGCCTTCGCCTTGGCGCGGGAGTTGGCGGTGAGGGTGCCGTCCAGGGCGGTGGCCTGGGGCAGCGCGGAGGACACGGCCCAGCTGGGTCCGCCCACCGAGGTGCCGAAAGCACGCGCGGGCACGGTCAAGGACGAGTCAGAGCCGACGCGTCCCGTCATGGGCACCGCGATCGTCGTGCCTGCCAGGCCCAGGACGAGGAGGGCACGCAGCACGTAGCCCACGGGGTGGACGTTTCGGCGTCGGCCAGCGGACGAGGCCGGGGCCTCGCTCCCGGGTTCGGCCTCGTTCTCGGATTCGATACTCCCCTCGGGTTCGCCCGCGCTCTCGGGTTCGCCCGCGCTCTCGGGAGCGGCCATGGGCGAGGCCGGGGCGGCCTCGTCGAGTGCGGCCTCGTCAGGCGTGACCGCGGCGCGAGGGGGCGGCGGCGCAGCGGGATCCAGGTCGAGCGGAATCGCCGCGGTAATCGGGGTCTCCTGGGAGTCCTCTCCGCTCTCGGAGCGCGCGGCGCGCAGCTGCGACCGCTTCGGCAGCGGGCATTCGATGTCGCTCACGCTCTCCCCCTTGTCTGTGTTCGTCACGAAGTTTTGACCTCGACCTAATGTACCTTGCGGATCGCGGCTCGTCACGGGCGCTGGAGAACGTCTCGGACTTCGCCGACCAGTAGCTCGAGGATGTCTTCGAGGAAGAGGATGCCGACGACGGCGCCCGCATCGCGCACGAGGGCGCAGTGCACGCCGGTGCGCTGCATGTGGCGCAGTGCGTCTTCGACCTGGTCGTCGGCGGACACGGCCTCGAGGCGTCGGATGCGCCACGGGGTGATCGGCTGCTCGCGATCCTCACCGGTGGCGTACAGGACGTCTTTGAGGTGCACGTAGCCGACGATGGAACCGTCGTCGCCGGCGATCGGGAAGCGCGAGTAGCCCGTGTGGGCGACCTGTTCTTCCACGTCTGCCGGTGTGGCACCCTCGGGCAGGACGATGAGCTTGTCGAGGGGGACCATCGCGGTCCCGGCCGTCTCCTCGGAGAATTCCAGGGTGCCGCTGAGCAGGCCCAGCTCGTCGGTCAGCACGCCCTCCTCCTGCGAGGCGACGACGATCGATGCGACCTCCTCGATCGTGTAGGAGGCCGAGATTTCCGAGCGCGGCTCGTAACCGGACAGGCGCACGAACCAGTTCGCAAAGCGATCCATGGCCTCGATAATCGGGCGCAGGACGTGGCCCAGTCGCACGAGGACGGGCGCGAGGATCAGCAGCATGCGCACGGGGGCGGCGATCGAGATGTTCTTCGGGACCATCTCGCCGAAGACAACGTGGCAGAAGAGAACGACGACGAGGGCGGCGGCGAAGCCGACGACGTGGCTGGTCGCCTCGGGCGCGCCCAGGCGCTCGAGCGGCGACTCGACGAGGTGGGCGATCGCGGGCTCGGCGACGACGCCCAGGGTCGTGGACGCGACCGTCACGCCGAGCTGACAGATCGCCAGCATGAGGGACACGTGCTGCAGCGCGTACAGCGCAGCGGCCGCACCGCGCGCACCCTCGTCGGCGAGAGGCTCGACCTGCGAGCGACGCGTCGAGGTGACCGCGAACTCGCCGGCGACGAAGAAAGCGTTGACGGCCAGCAGGGCCACGGTGATAGCGAGACCAACCCCGACGCTCACAGGGACACCTCCTCATCGCTATCCTCGGAGGCCGCAGGCGTGATCGCCACCTGGGCGACGCGCCTGCCCTGCATCTGGGTGACCTCGATGCCGATGCCGTCCACGCTCACGCGCGATCCGACGACCGGAATCTCGCCCAGCTCGTTCATGACGAGACCGCCGATCGTGTCGTAGGGGCCGTCCTCGGGCAGGTTGATGTCCGTGCGGCGCGCGAGCTCGTCGGGGCGCAGCGTGCCGGGCACGAGGAACGTGCCGTCGGGGCGCGGGCGGATGCCGAGGCGACGCTGATCGTGCTCGTCGGAGACCTCGCCGACGATCTCCTCGACGACGTCCTCGAGGGTCACGATGCCGGACACGCCGCCGTACTCGTCGACGACGACGGCCATCTGCAGGCCCTCGTCGCGCAGCTGGACCATGAGGGGGCCGATCGGCACGGTCTCGGGAACCGAGGGCGCGTCGGTCATGAGAGACGAGGAGATGACGGGGACCTCGGCGCGACGATCGGCGGGCACGGCGACCGCGCGGCGCAGCGAGACCAGGCCGAGGATGTCGTCGGAGTCGTCGCCGATCACCGGGAATCGGGAGTGCCCGGTTTCGCGGGCCAGGTCGAGCACGTCCTGGGCGCTGTCACCCTCGCTGAGGGTGTGCAGGCGGCCGCGGTCCGTCATGACGTCGGCGGCGCTCAGGGTGGACATGCGGATCGTGTTGACGAAGAGGTCGGCCGTGGACATGTCGAAGGTGCCTTCTTCGACAGAATGCTCGACGAGGGCGGCCAGCTCGGAGGCGGAGCGCGCCGAGGAGATCTCCTCCTGGGGTTCGATGCCCATGCGGGCGAGCACCCAGTTCGCGGTCCCGCCCAGCACCCAGATGACGGGGCGGGCGATGACGGTGAAGGCCATCTGGAAGGGGACGACACGCACGGCGGTGGCCAGGGGGTGGGCCAGGGCGAGGTTCTTGGGGACGAGCTCGCCGAAGAGCATCGAGAACACGTTGATGAACGCGGCGGCCACGAATGCCGCGATGCCGGTCGCAAGCCCCCAGGCGAGGCCGACCGATCCGAGCAGGTCCTGCAGCAGGTCCGCCAGCGCGCTCTGCGTCGTATAGCCGAGCAGGATCGTGGTCAGCGTGATGCCCACCTGCGCGCCGGACAGCTGGGTGGACAGCGTGCGGGTTGCGCGCAGGACGGAGGCGGCCCCTCGGTCCCCTTCCTCGGCCTTCTTGTCGAGGACCGCCTGATCGACCGCGACGAGCGAGAACTCAGCGGAAACGAAGACGAAAGTGCCAGCGGTCAGGACGATACCGAGCAGAAGCATGAGGGCGGTCGTCATCGCGTGCCCCCCTCAACGAGGCCGGGGAAGGTCGCTGATAGGCGCGCGGGCAAGGGGTGAGAAAGAGCGGCAATCAAGCCGACAGTGTCGCAGTCCATGATGCTGCCAGTCTACCGTCTCCGCCCCTCTCCCCCAGCGCGCATTTCGGCACAGCGCGGCGCATGTGCCAACAATCATTCTCCAACGGACCAAAGACCCTTGAAGTACACGCCAAAGGCATACCAGGTTTCGTGAAGACGGTCACGCGGCGGTAGAATTATTGAGGTATGGCCGCGCGGGATTTGGCCCATGCGCGCGGCGCGACACTTACGGAGGAATACGTGCCCACTCCCACCGCTTCTCAGCCCGATCCCCAGTGGTACATCGCGAAGATGCGAGACCTCTACGAGCGTGATCCCCAGCTCCTGGATCCCTCCTGGCGAGCCTATTTCTCCACCGAATCCGCTCCCCCGCAGCTGCGCGCCAAGCGCCCCGCGATCCCCGAGGGCGCGCCCACACCCGAGTCGGCCTCGGCCCCCACAGATCACGCGATCCCCGCATCGGTCACGCCGCCCACCCTCGACATTGAGGACGACGCCCCCGAGGCCTCGGAGGCGCCGGACGCCCACGTCGTCTCCGTGACGCGCTCGGACCTGCCGCCTGCACCGCCCGCCGCCGTCGCGGAGGCCACCAGCCCCTACACGCGCCAGCAGCACGGGCGTGCGGCCTTCACCCTCTTCCAGGGTGCCCCCTCGCAGGATGAGCTCCACATCCTCAAGTCCGCGGCGCGCGCGACCGCCAAGCACATGGAGGCCTCGCTCTCCATCCCCACGGCCACCTCCCAGCGCCAGATCCCGGCCAAGCTCCTCATCGAAAACCGTGCCCTCATCAACGCGCACCTGGCGCGAACGGTCGGCGGCAAGGTCTCCTTCACCCACCTCATCGGCTACGCGCTGGTGGAAGCACTGTGCGAGATGCCCGACCTGAACGTGCGCTACACGATCGAAGGCGGCAAGCCCGCCGTCGAGCAGCTCGCGCACATCGGCTTCGGCCTGGCCATTGACGTGGCCGACGCGCAGGGCAACCACTCCCTGAAGGTCCCCGTCATCCACGACGCTGACACCCTGACCTTCGCGGAGTTCGTCGACGCCTACCAAGACCTCGTCGCGCGCGCCCGCAACGCGACGCTGACGACCGCCGACTTCCAGGGCGCCTCGGTCACCCTGACGAACCCGGGCACGCTGGGCACCACCACCTCCGTGCCGCGCCTCATGGTCGGCCAGGGCCTCATCATTGGCGTGGGCGCCACCGACTACCCGGCGGAATACCGCGGCGTGTCCCCCAAGCGCCTGGCCGCCCTCGGCATCGGCAAGACGATGTTCTTCTCCTCCACCTACGATCACCGCATCATCCAGGGCGCGGCATCGGGCCGCCTCCTGGCCCTCGTGGATGCCAAGCTCTCGGGCCGCGACGGCTTCTACGAGCGCGTCTTCACCTCGATGCACGTGCCCGCGCGCCCCTACGCGTGGGAAGCGGACTACGACTACGACCCGAACCACGAGAAGGGCAAGCCCGCGCGCATCGCGGAGCTCATCCACGCCTACCGTTCGCGCGGACACCTCGCCGCCGACACGGACCCGCTGGCCTACCGCGTGCGACGCCACCCAGACCTCGATATTTCCTCCTACGGCCTGAGCGTGTGGGACCTGGATCGTCCCTTCCCCACGGGCGGTTTCGGCGGCTCCGACCAGATGCTACTGCGCGACATCCTCACGCGCCTGCACGACACCTACACGCGCACGGTCGGCATCGAATACATGCACATTCAGGATCCCGAGCAGCGCGCCTGGGTCCAAAAGCGCATCGAGCGCCCCTACGAGGCCCTCTCCCCCGAGGCACAGCGCCACATCCTGGGCACTCTCATCCGCGCCGAGGCCTTCGAAGAGTTCCTCCAGACCAAGTTCATGGGCCAGAAGCGCTTCTCGCTCGAGGGCGGCGAGTCCCTGATCCCGCTGCTCGACCACATCCTGGCCGACTCGGCGCGCACCGGCATCCACGAGGTCGCCATCGGCATGGCGCACCGCGGCCGCCTCAACGTGCTCGCCAACATCGCGGGCAAGTCCTACGCGCAGATCTTCGACGAGTTCGAAGGCAACTACATGCCTAACTCCGTCCAGGGTTCGGGCGACGTCAAGTACCACCTGGGCACGTGGGGCGTCTACTCCCTCGACGACGGCCTGGCCACCAAGGTCTACATGGGCGCCAACCCCTCGCACCTGGAGGCCGCCGACGGCGTCCTGGAGGGCATCGTGCGCGCCAAGCAGGAGCACCTGGGAGACCCGGACCTGCCAATCATCCCGATCCTCATCCACGGCGACGCGGCGTTCATCGGCCAGGGCGTCGTCCAGGAGACCCTCAACCTCTCCCAGCTGGAGGGCTACAAGACCGGCGGCACAATCCACATCATCGTCAACAACCAGATCGGCTTCACGACCGGCCCGACGCAGGGCCGCTCGACCGGATACGCGACCGACCTCGCCAAGGGCCTACAGGTCCCGATCCTGCACGTGAACGCAGACGACCCCGAGGCCGTCATCCGCTGCGCACACCTGGCCTTCGAGTACCGCAACGCCTTCCACAAAGACGTCATCATCGACATGGTGTGCTACCGCCGTCGCGGTCACAACGAGGGCGACGACCCGTCGATGACCCAGCCCGTCATGTACTCCCTCATCGACCGCATCCCCTCCACGCGCGCCGTGTACATCCGCAGCCTCGTGGGTCGCGGTCAGCTCACCGAGGACGAGGCCCGCCAGTCGATCGCCCAGTACGAGGCGGAACTCGGGCGCATCCTCGAGGAGACCCGCGCGGGCGGTGCTTCTTCCGTGTCCGAGGTCAACCCGGGCAGCCGCACGCACGACCCCGCGCTCACCGCCGGCGTCGGCGAGGCCGGGGAGTCCCCCGACGGGGAATGGACCATGCCGGAGTCCCAGATGCCCGGAACCGGCATGATGATCGGCTGGACGTCGGCGGCCCCCGCCGAGCAGCTGCGTCGCATTGGACGCGCACACACGCGCTTCCCCGAGGGCTTCGAGCCCCACCCGAAGCTGCGTCAGCTGTGCGAGCGCCGCCTGGAGATGGCGCTGGGCAACAAGCCGATCGACTGGGGCTTTGCGGAGCTCCTCGCATTCGGCACGCTCCTCATGGAGGGCACCGGCGTACGCCTGTCCGGTGAGGACGTGGGCCGCGCGACCTTCGTGCAGCGTCACGCGATCCTGCACGACGCGAATGACGGACGCGAGTTCACCCCGCTGCGCTTCCTCACCGAGAACCAGGCGCGCTTCGACGTGTGGAACTCCCCGCTGAGCGAATACGGCGTGCTGGCCTTCGACTACGGCTACTCGGTGGAGAGCCCCGAGACCCTGACGATCTGGGAGGCACAGTTCGGCGACTTCGCGAACGGTGCGCAGACCGTCGTCGACGAGTTCGTGTGCTCGGCCGAGCAGAAGTGGGGCCAGCGTTCCTCGCTCGTCATGCTCCTGCCCCACGGCTACGAGGGCCAGGGACCCGACCACTCGAGCGCGCGCATCGAGCGCTACCTGCAGCTGGCCGCCCAGGACAACATGTGGATCGTCCAGCCCTCCACGCCGGCAAACCACTTCCACATGCTGCGCACGCAGGCCTACAAGCGCCCGCGCAAGCCGCTCATCGCGTTCACGCCCAAGCAGCTGCTGCGCCTGTCGGCGGCGTCCTCCCACATTGAGGAGTTCACGTCGGGCGGTTTCCAGCCCGTCATCGGGGACACCACGATCACCGATCCCGCATCGGTGACGCGCGTCCTGCTGTGCTCCGGCCGCCTCTACTACGACCTCGCCAAGGAGCGCGAGCACCGCGGCGACACGTCGACGGCCATCATCCGCCTGGAGCAGCTCTACCCGCTGCCCGAGGCCGAGCTCGCCGAGGTCCTCGCCCAGTACCCGAACGCGTCGGTGACGTGGGCACAGGACGAGCCGCGCAACCAGGGTGCCTGGCCGCACCTGGCGCTCAACCTCTTCCCGTCGCTGGGACGCCCGGTCCGCGTGGTCTCGCGCCCCGAGTCCGCAACGACCGCCGCGGGACGTGCCTCGCTTCACAAGGAGCAAGCAGCTACCCTTATTTCGCAGGCCTTCGAAGGCTAAGAGGGTCCGCGCGCACCGCCTGGGTGCGCGCGGGAGGCACAGGAAAGGAACACCATGCGGATCTGCTTCATCGGAGACGAGCTCGTCGCCGGCGTCGGCGACCCCCGAGGCCTCGGCTGGGTCGGTCGCGTCAACGCTCACTCGACCTTCGATCTGCCCGCCACGTTCCTGACCCTCGCCGTTCCCTCCGAGACGACGAAGCAGATGGCCGCGCGCTGGGAGGCCGAGGTCCTGCCGCGCCTGGCCGAGGATGAGCCCCACGGCCTCGTCATCGGTGTGGGTCCGGGCGACGTCGCGGCCGGCATCTCGACGGCCCGCTCACGCCTGAACCTGGCCAACATCACCGACCGGGCGACCGCGCTGGGTATCCCCAGCTTCGTGGTCGGTCCCCCGCCGCTCGCGGGCGTGGACTCCGGATCCCTCAAGGCCCTGTCCTCCTCGTGCTCCGAGGTGTGCGCGCGCCGAGGCATCCCCTTCGTCGACTGCTACACGCCGCTGGTCGCACACGACCAGTGGTTCGAGGACATGGCCGCCTCCCTCGCTCGCGGCGGGGACGGCCAGACCCTGCCCGGCCAGGCCGGCTACGCCCTCATGGCGTGGATCGTCCAGCACCAGGGCTGGTACGAATGGACGGGAGCGACCCCGGCGGACGTGTGAGCGCAGGAGGACAGCGTGCACTCACGTCACTCACGTTTCTCCCCCGAGTCACGTCCGGCCAACGCTCGGCAGCAGCTCGGCATGACCATATGCGCCTGCGCGCTCATCGGATCCGCGGTCGTCATGCTCGGCGCGTTTTTGCTAGCCGGGAACTTCGGTGTTCGTCAGCTGATCTGTTCACTCATCGGCTCTGGCGCGGCCGTTGTCTTCGGCATCTGTCTCTTGTCGCTCCTTCCGATGCTCGTGCGCACGATGCGCGCACAACTGGATCAACCTGGCGACGCAGGCCCCGCCATCAAGACATTTTTCTGCATTGCTATGATCGCGCTGGTCGCGACCGCGTGCACCGTCATGGGAGGTGGGGCCTTCAGTGAGCTATCCAGTGACGCCCGCCAAGGCCCCCAGACGAAGGCCGTCACAAGCTGCGAAAAATACTTTACAGTGACCGAACACGGGCGTCGCGGCAGCAAATACTACCGCAACTATTTTACTCTCCATTTTGACGATGGAACGTCACGCCGCTTTGAGGTCACGACGGACACAGAAGGTGAGTTTGCGCAGCCGACGAGCCCCTACTACGCCGTCTATCAGGCCTGCGTCGCCCGCCCTGCCACCACCTCGATCGTCGTCGACTACTACCCGCGCAGTGGGATCATGAAGGCCATCCGTGAGGCGTGACGCGAACGCGCCCCGGCCTCGTCCATCCCACACACATCAGTGAGACTATGAGCAACCAGTACCCCATCTCTCCCCCGCCAGGTCCCGTCAACCGCCCCCCGGCCTCGTCGATGATCGAGCGCCTGCCGCGGGGGTTCTCAGCGCGCGCAAACCTGCTCGCATTCGTCGTCATCGGCTTCTTCGGCACCATTGCCTACGCCTTCGCGTCGCTCGGCAGGTACGTGCACTTTGGGTTCTGGCGGCTCGTGTGGGTGGCCGCATGGTGCGTCATCGGCCTGATTGCCGCGATCGCGTGCGCGCTCCTCTGTACCTATCTGCGGAAGCGTGGACACCGCGCGCAGGCCGGAGGGAACGCGTCCTCCGGCAAGCTCTACGCCATTGTCACAATCGCGGTGGGTGTTATCGGAACCGTCGTCATTGTCGTCTCGGGTGTCTATGGAATCGCCGTCGCCCGGGACTTCGCGGAGGGGCCACACACGATGAAAGTCACCTCGTGTCAGCTCACCCAGAAGGCGCACTACAAGCCGTCGGACAATCACAGCAAGGTCATCGACTACTACGACAATCACTTCGCCATGACCCTGGAGGACGGGACGACGCGCACACTCACGCTCGAGACCGAGAGCTCCGACGACCTCGCCAAGGAGGGCGGCATCTCCGCGATCATCTACGAGACATGCAAGGCGCGTTCCGGCGCGACATCCCTGACCGTGGACGTCTACAGCCACAGCTGGATCGTCGTCGACGCGCGGGTGGAATGAGGTTCACATGCCCCAGCAGAAAACCACCACCCGCGAGAAGCTGCTCGTCTGCGCGATCATCATCGCTTTCATGTCCCTCAACATCGTCATAGGGTCCTTCTTCTCACCTCGCTCATGGTCGCCGGCCGTCGTCACCGCAGCGGCCTCCTATCTGATTATCTTCATCGTCGTCGCAGCCGCCGTCGGCATCCGATTCCTGTACCGGGATTGGAAGACGCCTCCCCGCCACGCCCTCGACCACCCAGCCGCGACACTGCCTGCGAACCTCGCTGGACCCACCCCGACGCCCGCGCGCGCCCAGTCGGCCAGCCGCAAGCGCCCGGCCCCTCCCACACCGCCCGGCGATTTCGCGACCATCGACGGTGCCATCAGCTACGCGCAGCAATCCGGCTTTTCCATCATCAACCTGTTCACCGAGCACACGCCGCTCAATGACTTCCGCGAGGCCGTGGGCGCGGAAATCATCTACCTGGTTCTCTCCCACATCGCCGAGCTCGACAAGAACGCCTCGGTGAGCGTCACCGGGTCCGCGATGGACGGGGCGCTGACGCTGACCATCAGCGCCCTCACGCCTGAGGCGTCCGTCCTGGGCGGGCGTCGCATGGGTGAGATACGTGCCCTCATCGATAGCGTGAGCGGTAGTGTGGAGACTGACGAGCAAGTCGGCGCCTGGTCGCTCACTGCGCACCTGGATTCTCCCACAAGCGCACCCGACCCCGCGCAGACACCCTAGGCTCGTCGTCATGCACCCGTTCGACAGGTAGCAGCCATGAGCAATCAGTACCCTTATCTCTCCCCCTACGATCCGTCCACTGACGGCAGTCAGCCCGCCAATCAGCCGCAGGTGCCGCAGCCGCAAGCGGGCGACGCGCAGCCTTCCTTGCCGCCGCTGTCGTACCAGGGTTGGTCATTCCAGGGGTCCCCATACGGGGAGGCGTACGCCGCATCGTCGGACACTTCTGCAGCCTCTCAGAGTGTCCCGTCTCCGGCAGATCCTTCCGGCGAGGACAAGGCGCCGAAGAAGCACACGGGGTGGTGGATCCTGCTCACGCTCGTGGGCCTCCTCCTTGGCACAGTCCTCTATTTCTTCGGTGAGATGTTCGACTTCGGCACGGAACGGATCGTCTGGACTCTCATCAAGTGCGCCGTCGCACTCATCTTCGCCCTTGCCATGATTCCCCTCTATGCTGTTACGCGGCGCAATTACCTCGCGGCGAGCGCGCGGGGCGATGAGAAAGTGGCACAACAACGCCAGCTCGGCCTGGGGATGGTCGGCGTCTTTGGCCACGGGTTCGCCATTTACGCGCTGTCGAACGGCGTTCCCGCGGTGCTTGACGTCGCCGACGGCCCACACACTGTGACGGTCACGTCATGCAGCTTCGAGCAGTACAAGACGAGTCGGTCACGCTACCGCGGCGGCGTCTCGACCGTGTACGAGAACCAGTTCATCATGACGTTTGAGGACGGCTCAACCCACACGCAGACCGTCGAGACGGACAGCAAGGATGAGATTGCGAGGCAAGGGGACGTGACAGCCGTCCTCTACGAGGCCTGCGCCCTTCGATCCGGCAACGCGACCATGACCATCGGTTACTACACGCACTCGAGGGTCGTCGCGAGCGCGAGGATCAACAACTGATCGGTCGGCCCGCCCACCCGGCAGGCCGACGCACGCACCCCGGCCTCGTTCGTGTCCACCCAACTGACAAGGTTCTTATGAGCAACGAAGCACGCCTCTCCCCCTTTCAGGCCCCGACGCCCGTAGCATCGGCAGGCCCCAGCACAGCGGTGCAGGTTCCACCGACGAACGTGTTCGCGACACCCGCGCCCCCGCGTACGCCAGAAGGCTCGTCGAGGGGACGGGCTCGCTGTATCGTCGCGCTTGTCATCGCCTTATTCATTGGCGAGTGCGTGGCGATCCTCCTGTGGGTAAGCACCACGACCTATGGCTTCACCAGGATCCTGTCGCTCGCGTTCGCCTACGGTGTCGCTTTCCGGATCATGAGGGTGTGTCTGGCAGCAATCATCTGGCAGCTGATTCGCTTTCGACGGGCTCGGCGGGCAGGATCGGCATCCGGCCGTCGCAAGCGGCACGCAGCCCTCGCATTGCCGGTCATTCTCCTCGTCCCGAGCGCATACATCACCCTAGTCCACGGAACGCCCGTCGTCCTGGACCTCGTGACGGGGCCTCGAACCGTCACCGTGTCATCCTGCACCCACAAGATGCATACGCACCAGATTAAATGGGGAGACTACTGGGGCAGACCAACGTTCACCCGCAACTTCACGATGACTCTACCCGACGGAACCACCCGTCAAACAGTGATCGGCCTGCGCCTGTTCGGGCATGCCGGCGAGATCGAGAAGCCTCTGTTCGATGCGTGTGTCACGCACGGCGGGGAGACCTCGATGACGCTTGACGTCTACTACCGGACCTGGGTGATTAGCGGTGCCAGACTGAACTGACAAGGCTCGCCGTCTCTCCGTCCGCACGTGCGCTTCGACAGCGTGCCCATAACCATCGGTTACTACACGCACTCGAGGGTCATCGCGAGCGCGAAGATCAACAACTAATCGGTTGGCCCGCCTACCCGGCAGGCACGCGCACGCGCCCCGGCCTCGTCCCAACCACTGTGACCTGAAAGGGAACCCATGTCACGCAACCCCGCTTCCTCTCCTCGTCGGGCCTCCTCGCCCGCGCAAGGCCCGACACGCACAGGTGTCCTCAAGAAGATCGCCACCGCCATCGGGGCCGTCCTCGTGGCTCTCGTCATTTCCGCCTATGGGATCTTCTTGGTCATCGGAGAGCACACAGACTTCGGCCGCGAGCGCGTCGTGTGGTATACGCAGGCCTGCGGCGTTGGGCTCGTCATCGTCGCCGGGCTCCTCATCGCGTGCGCGTTCGCCTACCTCGGCGTGTGGCGGGCCAAGCGCAACGTCGATATTGAGAAGTACAACCAGCGTTCCTTCGGCATGGCCGCCCTGTGCGTGATCGCGTTATACGTGGGATTCCGGTCGATCAGCCAGGGCCTTCCCGCCTTCCGCGACCTGAAGGAGGGCACCACCACCGTCACCGTCACCTCGTGCAGCTTCGAGCAGATGCCACGGTCAAACCCGATGATAGGCGCTGATCATACGCCCGACAACGGATGGGACAACACCTTCACGATGACGCTCGCTGACGGCACCAAGCACCTCACGGTCATCGAAACATACAATGCCAACGACATCGCCTCGCGCGGCGGTCTCACGGGCGTCCTCTACGAGGCCTGCGCTTCGCGCTCCGGGTCCGCCTCCATGACCATGGAGGTCTACCCCCACACGTGGTCCATCGTCGATGCACGCATCGACTGACAACACACAGGAGAGAGCCATGAGTATGCCCCCGTATGAACCTTCCTTTCCGCCATCGCGGCAGGACTACAGGGAGCTCATTGACCACCACTACGTCATCCGCGGCCTCACGTTCGCCCCGCTCATCCTGTTCCCGATCGCGATGAAGACCGGCGCGCAATACGGGCCGCTCAGCCTGTGGACGGGCATCGGCATGAACCTCAGCATCCTCCTCACCTGCCTCACGATCCCGCTGGCGATTCCCGTGATGCTGCGCGACGCCCGCGAGGCGCAGGCCCGCGGCGTCGACAAGGCGATCCCCCGCCGACGCCGCTGGAAAGCCGCCGGACGAGTCGCCATCGCCATCTCTTTCGGGATACTGAGCACCGTGCGCATCGTCCCCCTCGTCCAAGACCTGGCAAGCGGCCCCAAACCCGTGACCGTCACCAGCTGCACGAGTAGCGTCGCCGACCGTGAATGGCGCAGCGGCAGACGAGGATCGCGCACAACCACCATCTATCAGGTCTACGAGATCACCATGCAGCTCGCAGACGGCTCCACCCGCGTCCAAGACATCAGCCTGCAACCGCAGGACTCCGAACCCGCCAACTCCCTCGCGGTCTACGACACCCTCTACGACGCCTGTGTCACTCATCCGGGGCAGACACCCATGACGCTACAGGTCATGCCCCGCAGCTGGCGGATCATCGAGGCCCACCTCGGCTAGCACCGGGCCCCACGGCCTCCACACACAGGACACGATCCCCATGAGTTTTCCCAGCACCCCTCCCCCTGCTCCTCC
Source organism: Actinomyces sp. HPA0247 (assembly GCA_000411415.1). Classification (GTDB taxonomy): domain Bacteria; phylum Actinomycetota; class Actinomycetes; order Actinomycetales; family Actinomycetaceae; genus Pauljensenia. Next base: position 402,910 of record KE150451.1, read on the forward strand.
CCTGCCTCCGACACCCGCACCCGCCGTCGCGAAGCCGGGCCGCGGCGCAGGACGCTCCCTGTTCCTGCTCCTCCTCGTCCCCCCGGCGTTGATCATCACGATCATCGTCGTCATGCGCAACATGGGTTCGTATGGGAAAGGCAAACTCGTCGGCACCATCATCCTGTGTTGCCTGGGCCTCCTCGTCGTGATCGGTGCCGTCGCCACCCTCCTCGCCTCCGTGCAAGACCTGCGCGCCGCGAAACGCTCCGGGGACCGGCAGGCGGTACGCAAGCAGCTGGACAACCTCGCCTCGATGACCTGCGGCGTCCTCGTCATTGCCGCACCGGTCTTGTACTTCCTCACGCCCGCGGTCATCGACCTGGCGCAAGGCCCCCAACCACGCGCTGTCGCCTCCTGCAGCTACGCCCAAGACACCGTCACACGATCACAGTGGTTCACCGGAGGCACCAGCTACAACAACCACTTCGTCATGCGCTTTGACGATGGCACCCAGCACACCTTCACCATCGGCACCTCTGAGCAGGACATTTCCCAGCTGCCGGGCATCATTCATCCGCTCTACGAAGGCTGCGTCCTCCACCCCGACCAGACGCCCCTGACCATCGACATGTACGTGCACAGTAAAACCCTGGTGGACGCACGCCTCGACTAGCTGCCGGGTGACGCCGGGCAGCCTGCAGCCTTCGCCCTCGATCGACGAGGCCGTGAAACAGCCCGTGAAACGCCTCAGTTACGCCTGGGTGAGGATCCCCGAGATGAAGCGAGCGCTGCGGTCGAGGGCGGCCTCGGCCTCGGGAATGATGGGAACGCTCAGGACATACACGTGGAAGCCGCCCGGCTCCACGCGCAGACGCACGTCCACGCCAGCACGGGCGGCCTTGCGCGCAAACTCAATGACGTCGGGGCCGAGGATGTCCGCGTCCCCCTGGAAAATGCGCATCGGCGGCAGGCCCGACGGGTCGCCGTACAGGGGGCTCACGCGCCAGTCGGCCGGATCCAGGTTGCCAGCCCACGCGCGACCCGCCCACACCAGCCCGGGCACGCGCAGGATCTTGTCGCGATGCTGTACCTCCTCGATCGCCGGGTTCGTCATGGTGACGTCCACCCACGGCGCATACAGGACGAGGCCGTCCACCTGTCGATTACCCGCATCACGCCGCTGCATGGCGAGGGAGACCGCTAGGCCGCCGCCCGCCGAGTCGCCAAAGAGGATGACGCGGCCGAACTCCGCCTGGGCCTCGTCGATGATGGGCTGGACAAAGTCGAACGCTTCCGCCGCAGTATGGTTGGGGGCGAGCGGATAGTCCGGAATAATAACGGGCAGCCCGGTGCGGTCGATGAGGCCCTCGACAATCCCCCACTGGCCAGCGACCATCGGGTACGCATACGCTCCACCATGCAGATAGATGAGCACACCGCCCGAGCGCAGGCCCCGCTTCGGGAACACGCGGGTCACGCCGTTGCCGCTCGTCGCTGTGAAACGCGCTCGCATCGACGCGGGCATCGGGTGGGGCTGTGGGGCGTGGAGCGCCATCTGCTCAGTCGCTGCCTCGCTGTGCAGCAACGGAGGCACAAGCCCCATACAGAAGTGGACAACGCGCATCTGGAGGGACATGGAGCCTCTTTCGCTCTTTCGGATCGACAAACGGTTTCTGTTCGCATCGGGACGCACCCGCGCGCCAACAGGTACCAGGATACGCCGCGAGAGTGGTTCGTTTCTCACTGCGAGTGTTCATCGTGGCTATCGGGAGGAAACACCAGTGGTGGTAGGTACCGGTGGCTGACGGCTGTATCTGCTCGCCGCCGGAATCTGGCGAGAGCCCATCGGACGAACCTACTACGCGGATAGGTTATGACGATGCGGATAGCTTATTAACCTATCCACATGTGAATAACCTATCCGTACACGGACAACCTATCCGCATGCGCGCGGCCCAAGCATGATCAGCAGCCTATGAGCACACCGCACACCGTTGTCCAGCGCTGTAGGAACGCAAATCCAGCGGCGCACACCCCCAGACGCCACGCGCGCCTCGCGCAACGGCACCTGGCCCAGCCAGCGGCGCGTAAACAACGCGCATACAAAACGCGTAGACACCGCGCAAACAAAACGCGCCCGGACCATCCGGTCCGGGCGCGCAACGTATTCGGCTCAGGCGTTAGGACGCTTGCCGTGGTTCGCGCCGTGCTTACGACGATCGCGACGCTTACGACCCCGCTTCGACATGTCATTCTCCTTGGGTTTGTTGTCTAGACTGAAGCATTTTTGCACACATTGACCCAAACCACCAAGGCACAGGCGGTTCCCGGCGACGAAGGTCACCCAAAAAACGGGTCGTTCACCAGGCTTCGTCGATGCGCGAGCCGATACGCGGGTTGGCACGCGAATGGGCGCCGACGACGCGACCAAGCGGGTAACATCCCCGCGCAAGGTTCAACGCCAGCTGACGGACACGCTCGTAATGGAGGCGACGACGCGGGCGCGCAGGGCATCCGATGCCTGTTCGGACTCGTAGCAGCCGCGCATGAGGGCGCGCACGTGGCGTTCGGCGTCCAGGGCGTCGGAGCAGTGCTCGCAGGTGGCGACGTGCTGGATCATGAGGGCGCGGGCGCGCGCGTCGGGGCCGGGCACGGACCCGGCGTCGATGAGGCCGCTGCGGCGGTCGCATTCCTCGCAGTCAATCAGTTCGTACAGGGCGTCGAGGACGTCCTGGCAGGTGACGCGCGTGTTCACTTGGCTCCTCCGATCCCGTATTCCGCGGCGACGTCGGCCAGTGCGGAGCGCAGGTTCTTGCGCGCCCGGTTCAGTCGGCTCATGACGGTCCCCATGGGAACTCCTAGTTCTTCGGCGATTTCCTTGTAGCTCATACCTTCAACGTCAGCCATGAGGACAACCATCCGGTGTTCCTCTGAGAGCGAATCGAGGGCGTCGCGCAGCTGCGTGGAGGGCAGCGCCTCGAGGGCTTCGACTTCGGCGGATTTGAGGCCGACCTCCGCGTGGGAGGCGGCGTCGGCGAGCTGCCAGTCCTCGACGGTGTCGCTGGAGGCACGCTTGGGCGAACGCTGTTCCTTGCGGTAGCCGGTGATGTAGGTGTTCGTCAGGATTCGATACAGCCAGGCCTTGATGTTGGTGCCGGGCTTGTACTGGTGGAACTTTTGGTAGGCCTTGAGGTACGTCTCCTGGACCAGGTCCTCCGCGTCGGCTCGGTTGCGGGTCATACCCAGGGCCGCGCCGAACAGTTGGTTCATGAGGGGCATCGCTTCGTCCATGAAGCGCGCCTGGAGCGTCGCGTCGTCCGGGGTCGACGAGGCCGGGGCAGGCTCGGGCGCCTGCGCCGCTGGTTGGGGGGTTGTTGCATCCATCGCCTTCCAGCGTAGTCGCGCGCGGTCGGGGCGCGGCTGCGAGTGGTCGGTGGGAGCTCATACTGAGGGCAACGCCTCAGATGCGCCTTTATTCCACAACCACCCACATCTGTGTGTTGCACCACTTTCAGGCCGGTGTTTGGGAGCGTCAGGGCCGTTCGGCTTCCCCCTGGGGCAAAGGTGTCGAAGAATAGGGGTATGAATCTGCTGCGCGTTGTTGCCCGTCCCCTGCTCGCCGCCCCGTTCATCGCCGACGGGGTTGATGCCCTCATGCATCCGCGTTTCCATGTGGAGCGCGCCGCGGGCGTTCGTCCCCTCATCGATAAGGCAACCGACGCGGTTGGCCTGGAGCCGCTGACGGACCAGCAGCTGGCCGTCGCGACCCGCGTGACGGGAGCGGTCACGGTCGTCGCGGGTCTGCGTTTCGCGCTGGGGCGCAAGCCCCGCGTGGCTGCCCTGACTCTCGCCGCAATCGGCGCGCCGATGGCCCTCGTCAATGCACCTCTGCCGGGCACGACGCGCGGCCTGTCGAAGGAGCAGATCAAGCGTCGCCGCTACCGCACGCTCAACAAGGCGGGTCTGGCCGCCGGCGTTCTTCTCGCGTCGACGGATCGTGTCGGCCAGCCGTCGGCTCTCGTTGCGCGTTCGATGCGCCGCGATCAGCGCCGCGCGATCGCTGCGGCTGAGGCCGCGGTCGTGGAGCGTCTGAGCGGCTCCGCTTCGTGAGCGCGCCCTGGCCCGCTCCCCTGGCCCCCTTTCCCGTGGATGCCACGGTCGAGGTGCCGGGTTCTAAGTCGATCACGGCACGCGCCCTGTACCTGGCGGCCGTCGCTGATTCTCCCTCCGTCATCAGAGGTGCCCTGGATGCGCGCGACACTCGTCTGTTTGCGGCAGCCTTGGAGGTGATGGGCGCGCGCGTCGAGGACGAGGGCGCGGGCACCCTGCGCGTCACCCCGATGTCGCTGCCGCCCCGAGGCGGTCGCATCGAGTGTGGACTGGCCGGAACGGTCATGCGTTTCCTGCCGCCCCTCGCTGCCCTGTCCCCCGAGGAGACGCTTTTCGATGGGGACGAGCAGGCCTACGCACGCCCGCTCGGCCCGCTCCTGGACGCCCTGGTGCGCATGGGCGCGACCGTCACCTATCACGGGGAGCGCGGGCACCTGCCTTTCACGATTCATGGCCCGATCCACACGCCGCTGGGCGCGCAGGCGTGGGTGGATTCCTCGTCCTCTTCGCAGTTCCTGTCCGCGCTGCTTCTGGTCTCTCCCCTCGTGGGCGATCCCCTGTTCGTGTCGGCTCCGGGCATCGTCCCGTCGATGCCGCACGTGGAGATGACGCTGGCTTCCTTGGCGGGCGCAGGTATCGACCTGGAGGTCGTGGACGAGGGCCGCGCGGATCTCTCGACCTGGCACATCTTCCCGTCGCGCCCCATCGGCGGCGACATCACCGTCGAGCCGGACCTGTCCAACGCTGGCCCCTTCCTGGCGGCCGCGATGGTGACGGGTGGGCGCGTGCGGATCCCGGCGTGGCCGGGGGCGACGACGCAGGCGGGCGACGCCTGGCGCGCGCTGCTGGGACACATGGGCGCGACCATCACGCTGGACGAGGAGGGCCTGACCCTGACGGGTCCCGGTGCCGGCAACTACCCGGGTATCAAGGCGACCATGGCCGAGGTCGGCGAGCTCACCCCGACCCTGGCCGCGATCTGCGCCTATGCCTCGAGTCCCTCGCACCTGAGCGGCATCGCGCACCTGCGCGGACACGAGACCGACCGCCTAGCGGCACTGGTCGCCGAGATCAACCGCGCGGGCGGGCAGGCCGAAGAGACCGAGGACGGACTGATCATCACGCCGCACCCGCTCCACGCCGCACAGATCCGCTCGTACGCGGATCACCGTATGGCGACCTTCGGCGCGATCCTGGGCCTCATCACGCCCGGCATCACGGTCGACGACATCGCCTGCACCTCGAAGACGCTGCCGACCTTCGAGGCCATGTGGGCCTCGCTCGTGAGCGAAAACGGTCAGGGAAGCACCCAGGCTGCCCCGGCCTCGTCGATCGAGGAGGAGGAGTGATGGCCCGCCGCGACACTGGAACCGACGACCCACGCGTGCGCGTACGCGCCGGCAAGGGCTCACGCCCCCGCACGAAAGACCGGCCCGACTGGTCCTCCAAGCCGCTGGGCCGCGTCATCGGCATCGACCGCGGCCGCTACCAGGTGAGCCTGGAGGCGGACGGCACCCGTGTGGTCGCCGTGCGCGCCCGCGAGCTGGGGCGCGGCTCCGTCATCATGGGCGACCGCGTGCGCCTGACCGGCGACCTGTCCGGGCGCCCTGACACGCTCGCGCGCATCGTCGCCGTCGAGGAACGCTCCTCGGTGCTGCGCCGTTCCCTTGAGGACGCGCCGGATCAGCGCGGCGAGAAGGCGATTGTCGCGAACGCGGACACCATGTGCATCGTCGTGGCGCTGGCGGATCCGCCGCCGCGCACCGGAATGATCGACCGCTGCCTGGTCGCCGCCTACGAGGCGGGCCTGTCCCCGATCCTCGTCCTGACGAAGGCGGACCTGGCCAGCGCGGACGAGCTGATCGCCGCCTACCAGGACTTTGACGTACGCGTGGTGCTCACGAGCGCCGAGGCCGGGGAGGCCGACCCGGGTATCGCGAAGCTGCGGGACCTCCTGACCGGCCACTGGTCGGTGCTCGTCGGGCATTCGGGGGTCGGAAAGTCCACGCTCATCAACCTCCTGGTACCGGGCGCGGGCCGCGCGACGGGGCACGTCAACGAGGTCACGGGGCGCGGGCGCCACACGTCGACCTCCTCAGAGGCCTTCGAGCTGGCAGAGGGCGGCTGGATCGTGGATACGCCCGGCGTGCGCTCCTTCGGCCTGGGGCACGTGAGCGTCGCCGACGTGCTGGGAGTTTTCCCAGACGTCGCCGAGGCCGCCGCGTGGTGCCTGCCGTTGTGCTCACACGACGAGGAAGAGCCCTCGTGTGCGCTTGACGCTTACGCGCGCGCGACCGGTCCTTTCGCCCTCGACGAGGCCGAGGAGGGTGACGCGGATCGGGTGTGCTCCGAGCGCGCTTCCCGCGTGGCGTCGGTGCGCAGGCTCCTCGAGGCCGTGGCGACGGCGGAGGCCGCCAGCAAGGCGGCCCGGTAGACAAAAGTGGGCACTAAAAGTGCTTGACAGCGCCCCCCTCGCGTGGACAATGAGGGTATAGCGATGGTCGCTACACATGATTACAAGGATGTGATCACTATGAAACTGCCGTCAAAGCTATCGCAGCCTGCGTCTGCACTGCATTCTTGTCAGTCGGCACGACCCTTCCCACACAAGCTGCCGGTCGATTAACGATTCTCCCAACGGGCGAAACGACAGTCGAGGAGACCGAATCGGCCGAGGAAGCCAACGCTGCCAGCGTTGTTGCCGCTGCTCTCATTGCAATGAGGTTTGGGTACGACGCTGCATTTAATGAGGGAGTTAACCAGGCCAGCACCGGCGGCCTCACATGGAGCGAGTGGCAGGGCGCCAAGGGCTGGAGAATCTACTACGCAGCCAACACTATCGGCCTCCTCGGAACCGCCGGATACCTTGGTTTCCGTCACGGGTTCACGAAGGAGTGTTGGTCTCACTACTCCTGCTACGCGCACTAGCGCCAGCTACAAGCAGCTCAACTCTCGAGGAGGAAAGAGAGATGCAACAGTTTCAACCAGCCCCAGTCGGCGCTCCCGATGCAATGCCGACAGCCACAGACAGAGCGCTGCGCGCAGTGTTTGCCTCCATTTTTTTCGCGATCACCATCGCATCCATCGCGTTTTCCATCGCAGCGTCAGGGAGGCCTTCACGCGAACTGACGACCGCCATGTGCGCGGCACTTGCTGCCTGGCAAATGGCAGGCTATTCACGCTCGTGCGCACGAACAACCTCGCGGCTGCGGCCTCGCGCGCTCGAATGGACAGGAATCGCGTGCGCGATTATCTCAATAGGGGCAGCAGTGACGAGTGTGATCACCAGCAACGGTGGCGGTTACGACTATTTCTCGATTCCCTCGCGAGTCGCGAATGGTGCCCTGCTCGGCACACTCTGTTGCCTCATAGCGCTGCTCGTGCTCAAGTACCGAACCCGAGACATCCACGCGTAAACCGCGACACGCCAGTAGCGCACTGGTTCTAATCGAACGTTGGAAGCTGTGCGCAAAGCTACGCGTCACAAAACGCGAGGGGGTCGTATCCATACTGCAAGCTGGATACGGCCCCCTCGCCTCGGATTTTCCATCTTATCTTTTGCGATTGACGAGGCCGGGGATGAGGATGCGGATCAGGTGCGCTCCGAGCGCGCTTCCCGCGTGACGTCGGTGCGCAGGCTCCTCGAGGCCGTGGCGACGGCGGAGGCCGCCAGCAAGGCGGCTCGGTAAGCAAAAATGTGTGCCGAAAGGCCTTGACAGCGCTCCCCCTGCGTGGACAATGAGGATATAGCGATGGTCGCTATCTCTGGTTCACAAGGTCGTGATCGCTATGTCCACCATTGAGTCTCTCTTTATCGGCAACACTGCGGGGCTTTCGCGTGTCGACAAGGCCCTCCGCTACTTCTTCTTCGCGCTGTTGATCGGCACGATCGTCTATTCGATCGGCGGGACCTTCTTCGGGAGGGACAACCGCCTGCATGACTACGGGCTCGCCGACGCTGCGTTGCTCCTCGCTGTCTGCATCCCTGGCTATTCGCGTCACATTCCTGGCGCACACCGGGCACTTCGGGCCTGCGAGTGGGCGGTGATGGCTTGTTCCCTCGTATGTACCGCCACTGTCATCGTCGGTGACGTCACGGACCACGGAGTCCGCCCCGACCCCTACAACATGCCATGGAACGTCGCCATGGGCGCTGCGCTTGTAGCCTTCTGCTTCTATACGATTCTCCTCGTCTCCAAGGAGCGTGCACGCCGACGCGGGCTTCTTCCCCCCGCCCATTGACGGCACCGTGCAGCGCGGCCCCGCCCGTCGGGAGTGAGTCAGCGCTGGAAGCGGCGCACGAAGTTTTGTAGCACGAGGCGCGAGGGGGCCGTGTCCACGGTCGCGACCTGGGCGCGGATGGCCTCGGCCTTCTCGGCCGGGTAGTAGCGGCCCGCGTACTGGTCGATGCGCACGTTGACGCCCTCGAGGTCCATCTCGGGGTGGAACTGGGTCGCCCACGCGGCCTCGCCGACGCGCACCATCTGGATCGGGGTGTCGTCACCGGCCAGGAGGACCTGCATGCCGGGGGCCAGCTCGCGCACGGCCTCGTGGTGGCCGACGTAGGAATGGAAGCGGTCAGGCGTGCCCTCCAGGAGCGGGTCGTCGCGGCCCGCGTCGGTCTTCGTCAGCGCGATGCCACTAATTTCCTCGCCGTGGTGGGTGTCGATGACGCCACCCAGGTGCAGGGTGAGGGTGCCCAGCCCGTAGCACAGGCCCAGGATCGGGAAGGATTCGCCCAGCGCCCGGTCGTAGAAGGAACGCAGCCAGGCCTCGGCGCGCACCTGGCGTTCTTCCTTCAGGTGGTCGTCGGCGTTCGCGTCCCACGGGGAGCCGCACACGAAGGCACCCGAGTATTCGGACAGGTCGAGGTCGGGCAGTTCCCTCTCCATGCGTACCTGTCGCACCTGGTCGGGCCTCAGTCCCGAGAAGCGAGGCAGGTCGGCGCTCTCCGCGGCAAGGACGGGGCCGTCGTCGCGGGAGGTCAGCATGAGGAAGGGCTTGGTCATAGCTCCATGCTATCGACTACCTGCGCTCATGCAGAAGGTGTCCGCTCTCCAAGCGTGTGTGACGGACGCAGATGTGGGCGCCCTCTGCCACACTGGGAGCATGTTGATTCTGCACACCTCCGACTGGCACCTGGGGCGCACACTGCACGGCGCGTCCCTGGGAGACAGTGCGGACGCGTTCATCGAGTGGCTGGTCGCCCTGGTGCGTGAGCGCGGCGTGGACGCCGTGCTCATCTCGGGCGACGTGTTTGACCGCGCGGTTCCGCCCGTGGACGCGCTCGCGCGGATGCGTCGCGCTCTGCGCGAGCTGACGGAGATCACGACGGTCATCCTGACGTCGGGGAACCACGACGGGGCGGCACGCCTGGGGCTGTTCGCCGACATGCTCACCCCCTCGCTACACGTGGTGACCGACCCCGAGGCGATCGGCACGCCCGTCGCGGCCGGGGGTGCTCTCATCTATCCAATGCCCTACCTGGAACCCGACCTCGTGCGCCAGAGCCTGTCGGACCTGCCCCCTCAGGGGGATGCAGGGTTGCCCGCTCCCCTGCCCCGCTCCCATCAGGCGGTTCTGGCGGCAGCGCTGCGCCGCGTGCGCGCGGACCTGTCGGCTCGCCGGGACGCGGGCGACGAGCGCCCGGCCATCGCGATGCCGCACGCCTTCGTGACGGGTGCCCAGGCCTCGGACTCCGAGCGCGACATCCAGGTCGGCGGCGTGCCCTCCGTGTCGGCGGACCTATTCGACACGCTCGGGGGTGAGCAGCCCCTTGCCCACGGCCTGGACTACGTGGCCGCCGGGCACCTGCACCGCCCGCAGAACATCTCGGGCGCATCCGTCCCGATCCGCTACGCGGGCTCCCCCATCGCGTATTCCTTCTCCGAGGCCGGGGCCACCAAGTCCGTCACCCTCGTGACCACGGACGACACGTCGGTGACCGACATTGAGGTGGTGCCCATCCCGACGCTGCGGGGCATCGCCGTGCTCGAGGGAACCATGGAGGAGCTGCTCACGGATCCCGACGAGGCCGCCACGGCCTCGTACGTGTCGATCACGGTCACGGACGACGCGCGCCCCGAGCGCATGGTGCCGCGTATCCGCGAGGTCTACCCGCATGCCCTCGTCGTCGTGCACCGCCCCTGCCAGGCGCCCACGCTCGCGCCTGCGATGACCGTGCGCGCCTCGCGGGATCCGCGCGAGGTGACGGAGGAGTTTTACGAGGCCGTGGGCGGGCGGTCGCTGAACGTTCAGGAGCGCGAGCTGGCCCTGGACGTGTGGGCTGGGCTTCGAGGAAAGGACATGCAGTGAAGATTCGGTGGCTGCGTATCACGGGCATCGGCCCCTTCACAGGGACACACACGGTCGACTTTTCGGCCTTCGAGGACTCGGGCCTGTTTCTGCTGGATGGCCCCACGGGCGCGGGAAAGTCCACACTCATCGACGCGATCACCTTCGCCCTCTACGGGGACGTGGCGCGCACGAAGGACGCATCGAAGGACCGCCTGCGTTCCAATCACATCTCGGATTCGGATCCGTCGGAGGCGGACCTGGTGTTCGAGGTGGCGACGGGCATCTACCGCGTGACGCGCACTCCCGCGTACACGCCGGCGGGCAAGAAGTCGCAGCGCAATTCGAAGTCGACGCTGACGCGGGTCGTGGAGGATCCGGACGCGCCGGACGGGTGGCGCACGGTGGAGCCGATCGCGTCGGGGCCACGCGACGTGGGCTTTGAGATTCCGCGCATTGTCGGTCTGGATAAGGACCAGTTCCTGCAGACGATCGTGCTCCCGCAGGGCAAGTTCTCTCAGTTCCTCAACGCCACGTCGGATGCTCGCGAACAGATCTTGCGCGACATTTTCGACACGCAGATCTACGTGGATTTCACGAAGGCCCTCGTCGATGCGGCTGCCTCGTCGAAGCGCGGCATCGAGGAGCGGCGCGTGGCTGCCGTTAGCGCTTTCGAGCGCGTGCGGGCGTTGGATGACGCCCTGAGCGAGGATGCGCACGCGGATGCCCCCGGCTCGGAGAAGCGCGCAGCCGAGGACGAGGAGGCCGCTCAGCTGGACGCGGGTGCGGAAGATGCCAGCGCGGTGAGGCGATGGGCACAGGATGCGTGTGATCGCGCGCGAGAGGCGCACGCGCAGACCCTGCGCGTCGCCGAGGTGGCCACAGCGGCCGCACGGGAGGCTTCCCGCGCCCTGTCCGAGGGGCGCGCCCTGGCTGAGGCCCAGGCCGAGCACGCGCGCCTGAGCGCGAAACTCACCGAGCTCACCGCGGCGGAGGAAGCGGTCGCATCCGACCGCGAGCGCGCGCGCCAAGCCCGCCGGGCCCTGGCCGTGGCGCCTTTTGACGCGGCCGTCACCGAGGCCTCGGCGCGCCTGGAGTCCGCCGGAGACCAGGTCACGGCTCTGTCCCCCGCTCTCGGAGACGAGGCCTCGGCCGCCCCGGAATCCCTCACGCCCGAGGCCGTCTCTGCTCTCGGCGAGCGGGCGCAGGCCCAGCGCGACGAAGCATCGCGAACGAGGGGTTCCCTGGAAGAGGCTCTCGCCCTTGAGCGCTCACTGCCTGACCTACGCGCGCAGATCGAGTCGCTGCGCTCCCGCCACGAGCAGGCATTGGCGCGCATCGCGTCGATCGAGACCGAGCGCGAGGCGTTGCCCGAGCGCATCGAGCAGGCCACCGAGTCCCTGCGTCGCATGCGAGCGGACGCCGACACGCTGCCTGAGGCTGCATCCACGCTGCGCGCCCTCAACGAGCGTCTCGATGCCTCCATGCAGGCGGACCTGCTGCGCTCGGCCCTCCTCGGCGCGTCGGACGAGCTGCGCGAGGCAACCGTCGCCGCGAAACTCGCGAATGCCGCGGCGGCGGACGGGCACGACCTGTGGATCGCGCAGAGTGCCTCGGCGCTCGCACGTGAGCTCAAGGAGGACACGCCCTGTCCCGTATGCGGGTCGGCGGAGCACCCCAGCCCGGCGCCTGCCACCCATGGGGAGATCACGCGCGAGCAGGTCGCCGAGCTCGACCAGGCGCGCGACCGCGCGGAGAACGCGCTGCGCGACGCGCAGGCGCGCCACCAGGACCTCGTGCGCCGTATCGCCCAGCTCAACGAGGTGGCCGGCGCCCCGACACCGACGCTCGAGACCGAGCGGGATCGGGCCGCCGACATCGTCGCGAAGCTTGAGGCCCTCAGCCCTCAGATTGCCGAGATCGAGGCGGCCCTGGGGCAGGAACGCGTGCGTCTGGGCGGCCTGACGGACAGCCTCGCGAGTGCGCGCGAGGCCGCCGCGTCCCTCGCGTCCACACTCCAGGAGCGCGAGTCGGCGCTGAGTGCAGCCCTGACCCGCGTGGACACCGAGCGCGCCGACTTCGTGTCCCTCGGTGAGCGCGCCGCAGCCCTGGATGAGCGGGCGCACCGGACGGCCTTGCTAGCCAGAGCCTGCGCCGATTGGGACAGTGCCCGCGCTGCGCACGTGAAGGCGCAACACTCCCTCGCGGAGGCGCTGGAGGAACAGAGGCTCGAATCCAATTCCTGGCGGTCCCTCCTCCTCCCGCTTCCCGAGGTCGAGGCGCTTGAGGCGCGCGCGGCGGCTCACGACAAGGAGCTCTTCGCGGTGCGTGAGGCCCTCGCCTCCGAGCGCCTGACCCACGCGGCAGCAGCGCCCGCGCCGGACCTCGAGGCTCTCACTGAAACCGCCCGCAAAGCCGAGGCGGACGCAGCCGGCGCCGCCCGGGCCTCGGGAGTCCTGGAGCAGCACTGCGCGCAGCTGGATGCGGCCCAAGCATCCCTCGAGGAGGCGCTGGACGCGCTCGCACGCGCCCGTGAGCAGGCGGGTCCGATCCGACGACTGGCCGACATTGCGACGGCCTCCGGGCCAGAGAACCTGGCGTCCACTCCCCTGTCGGCGTGGGTGCTCATCGCGCGCCTCGAGGAGGTGCTGGCGGCCGCGAACCCGCGCCTGGCAGCGATCTCGTCGGGCCGCTACGAGCTCGCCTCCGTCCCCGACGACGGCACCGCCTCGCGCAAGTCCGGGCTGGGCCTGGCGATCATCGACCATGACACGGACGCGATGCGCAGCCCACGCACCCTGTCGGGCGGGGAAACGTTCTACACGTCCCTCGCGTTGGCCCTGGGCCTCGCGGACGTCGTCTCAGCAGAGGCCGGGGGCGTCGAGCTGCGCACGATGTTCATCGACGAGGGCTTCGGGTCGCTGGACTCGCACACGCTCAGCCTCGTGATGGCCCAGCTTCAGGCGCTACGCAGCGCTGGACGCACGGTCGGCGTCATCTCGCACGTCGAGGAGATGGCGACCCAGATTGCGGACCAGATCCAGGTACGGCCGCTACCGGAAGGAGGATCGACCCTGAGCGTGCGCGCTTAAGCGTCAGCCCTTGTGCAGCGCCAGGACCGCGGGGCGCTCGGAGCGGTCAAACCAGGCGAGGAAGGACTCCCACAGGGTGGCCACGGCCTCGTCGGCTTCCTCCTGCGTCTCGGCGCTCAGCACGGCCTCCACCGCGGGCGCAGCGTCGGGCAGGTCCGCGAGGATCGCCGCCACGTCCGACCAGGTGTATTCGAAGGCCGCGGCCTCGAAAATGTGAGGCTCGATCTGCTCGCCGGGGGCAAGCGTCGTCGAGGTGGGTGTGTCGACGGCCAGGACGACACGCGCTGTCCCGGCCCCCTCCGTCTCGCGCGCCAGCTCGAGGGAGGACAGTGCCGCCTCGGTGATGGCATCATCCTCGAGGACCTCAATGTCCTCCCCGCTCATGGCGGCCTCGGGCACGCACAGGACGCCGCTGCGCACGGGCGGCAGCGGAACGGACAGGTCGGACAGGACGGCGGGAACGTAGACGCGCATGCTCACAGTGTAGGCATCCACTGCGCGACAATCGCCTCCAACTCGTCGGAGGCCTTGCAATGCGTGCCGCTTTCCCCCAACGCTTTGCCGCGTAGGGCAGCGCGCTGCACGCCCGCATCTTCGCTGACAACGTGGAAGACCTGTTCGGGCATGAAGGCGCCGATCGCGTCCTGCAGGGATGCGACGGGGCGCGCTCCGATCGCATCCGTACTGACGCGGTTGACGATGAGGGTGATCGGGCAATCGACACCGTGTTCGGCCCACCAGCTGGCCAGGAAGGAGAGGCGGTTGATGCCGACGATGTCCCCACGCGCGACGATCACAAGCCGGTCGACGCGCTCGAGCACCCCAAGCGCGGCATCGTCCCTGCTGGCCCCGCGGCTGGATTTTTCGAGGGACGTGGAGGCGATATCAACGACGCTGTAGCGGGCACTCAGTCGCAGGGCTCCGATGATCGATTCGATGCTCGGACGGCTCACTTCGCGCCACCGGTGCCCGGTGACCAGGCCGGTGATGACGCGCAACCCCTCGGATCGCTGGACCGCAGCGGACTGGACGTCCTGGGGCGTGAGCGGCCCACGCGAGGCGGTGCGTGCCAAGATGGACAGGCCCGAGGCCTGGACGGGCACTCCGAGAAGGTGCGCAATCGTCGGGTTCGCGGTGTCCGCGTCGACGAGGAGCGTCGGCGCAGTGCGCGCAAGGATCGTCGCGATACCCGCAGCGAGGGTCGTGCGCCCGGGCGCTCCGCTGGTCCCCCACACCGCGATGACCGTGCCCGGGGACGAGGGCGGTGGAGGTGGCGGGGGTTGTACATCCGCGATGGAGGACTGGAGGCGAACGTTACGTGTCGCCGCTATCAGCGAATTGACGACCTGTTCGGGGCTGCCGGGAGCTGCGACCGAGGCGACGCCGAGGGAGACAAGCCGAGCCCTGAGCGCATGCGAGCCAAGCGCAACGACCGCCATGCCGCACGAGCGCAGCGCATCCACGGCCTCGGCCGTCAGGTCGGGGTCGGCGCCGTCGATGACTGCCAGGTCCGCGACCCCCGCGCGGCCGGCAGCAATGACCTCAGCGAGGTCCGCGCAGCGACGAACGATCGCGAGGGTCTCCCCATGGCGTTGTATTGCCTGGATAAGGGGTGCTTCGTATCGCTGATCGGCGAGGATAACAACCCCGTGAACGGTACTCATGGCGCACCAACGGGCACGGCAGCGAGGCCATCCGTTGAGCTCTGAGCGGCCAGCAGGACGGGCAGCGACGAAGAGTTCGCCAGGATCTCGATGCGCGTTCCCCTCCTCGTTTGAGACGAGGAGGATGCTTCTATCGCGCGCACGAAGGTAAAGGATCCCTCGATTTCGTGTGCCTGCTCCGCCCCCTGGGCCTGCGTGCGCGTGGGAACCGTCCACAGCTGGATCCTGGTACCGTCGGCCACCCCGTCGGGCAGGCCGGTTGTCACGGTCACCGCGAGACGCACCGTCTGGTCGCCGCCCTCCGATGCGCTCTGCGCGATATCGGAGCGCATGATGATCTGACCGGGCACGAGCTGGCGCGTCGCAATGGATCCCATGGGCGCCTCGGACGTGGGCGCATAGACGGAACCATCCACGCGGAGGTCGGTTTCTCGCACATTCTCGGCCGTGATGGCTTCACCGGGCGCGATCGTACTCGTCACGGTGTAGACACGGGATCCGCCCCGAAGGAAGCCGCTGAGGACACTGAAAGCGATCACGGACGCGATGACGAGGACCACTCCGATAATGAATCGGCGGTCTATCTTGCCGGGGGCGCGCGCCGGAATCGACACTGAAGCTGAGACGCGTTTCACTCTTCTATGATGCACGATCGACCGGAAAAGCGGTAGGTTGCCGACTATTCATCAGAACCAACCGAGCACATCGGTCATATGTCGGACAAAAAATTGCCGACTCAAACCAATCAAACGAAGCAATCTCAACTGATAGCATGTTGCCATGGCAACACGATTCCTCACTCTCGCTGATGTCGCCGAGACCCTGAATCTCACGATGTCAGCCACCCGCGCCCTCGTTTCCTCCGGCGAGCTCCCGGCCATCCAGGTCGGCGGCAAGCACGTGTGGAGGATCGAAGAATCGGTCCTGGAGCAGTTCATTCAGGACCAATACGTCGCGACGCGCGAGCGTCAGAAGGCGGAAAACGCTCAGTAATCGGTCGACCATCGCTGGCCGAGCACGCGGAGTCGACGAAGCCCCGCAAGCGCCAGCGAGACGACCATTTCTTCCTGTTCATCGCGGCCGTCATAGCTGATGGCCGTTCCACTGAGGGCGACATCGACGTGGTCCGCATAGACCGCGTCGATGATCCCCCTGTGGTCTCCTCCGTCGGATTCGATGGCGACGCCGACGCCCCGTGCGCTCAGCTCGCGCAGAACGTGCCCAACGCCAATCCCACCCCTGATTGACGACTCGCGAGCCACGCTACGCCCGAGCGGCCAGGCACCGACGACGGCGGACAGCATGACGAGGCTATCTCCCCCTTCGCCGCGCAGGAGCACCCACGTGCGAGTCGAGTCAAGAACCTGCCCCGACACCACGTGCCCGCCGCGCAGCGCGAGGGTGACAACGCCCACCGCGCCAGCCAATCGCGCCGAGAGGGTGACGGATGCGCGCTCCGCATCCGTCAGCTCATCAATGAGATCTTCTAGGTCGCGCACGCGCTCCTCGTCGAAGCGCGACTCCAGCTCGGCCATGAATGCTGACATGTCCATTCCCCAACGATGCCACATCCCAGCTCAAAGCGCCGCACATCACATTTTGATCTTATTATTCCAAACGTATTGACACGAACCAATAAGAAGCGGATAGTTATCTGCACCGAATCCGTCTCACTCGATGAAGAGTTCACCATGACTGATGATTCACGCACTCCCCATGGGCAGGAACACCTGTCTGATGCTTTCCTCTGGCTGGTTGGCGCGCCGCTGACCGTCCTCGACGCCCTGTACCTCACCAGACTCGCACCACCCGTTGACCCAGAGCACCCCGACACACTCATCCTCTGGGCACTCGGGGTAGCCGCATGCCTCCTGTTGTCGTGGAGCCTACTCAGCTCTGTTTGTGCGCACCTTGTCCTCCTGCGCGCTACCCCTCCCATTGTGCGCCACATCGCACACACGGTGGTCACACGCTACGGCACCAGGCTCTCGCGAACGTTGCTCGCCCGTGCCGGTGCCGGAGCACTCATCGGCTCTGCGCTGGTCACCGGCGCCCCGGTGGCTGCGACGCTCGCGGCTCCGCAGGACCTCACCACCCCCGGGGTCTCACTCACCTGGGCGGATAGCCCACGCGCCACGCAGGAACCAACGCAGACAGACCCGGTCGGCTTGACGACACCCGCACCCGCGCAGGACGCACCTCCCCCACCCACGCCCCACAGGCCCAACTCGATCACGGTCGCGCCCGGCGACTCCCTCTGGTCGATTGCCGCATCCCTACACCCAGACGCGGACGACGCTTCCATCGATGCGGCGTGGCGCGCGATTCGTGAGGCGAACGCGGACATTCTCCCAGATCCAAACCTCATTCACCCCGGACAGATACTCACCCTCCCCCAGGACCTGCCATGAGCACGCAAATCGCACCCCGGCCTCGTACGGCCGAAGCACCCAGACGCCGGGGCAGCACGAGGCCGACGCCCACCCGCCCGATCCAGCCAGCCCCCTTCCGCTGGAGTCGCGACGAGGCGCTCCCCCACGGACACGCTGTCGCTGGCGCACCCCAGAGCCCACTTCACCCCGATCCGCAGCCCCTTCCCGATCCCGACCGGTGGGCGGCGACGCTCGCACGCGCGGTCGTCGAGGTCGTCACGGGAGCACGCCAGGCACCGCAGCTTCGCCGGTGGCTCCTGCCCGAGCTCTACGGCGCTCTGGCAGCCGTGCACCTGTCCCCCTGCGCGCGCGGCACACGTCCCGTCCACGTGCGCACCTGTCCGATCGACGCCGCGACCACCGAGGCAGCCGTCATCATCTCCACCGCTGCCCGAACGTACGCTCTCGCCCTGCGCCTGGAGGAATACCACGGGCGCTGGATGATGACGGCGCTGGAGCTCGCCTAGCCCATCGACGAGGCACGCCCACGGGTAAAGCAAACGGGTGAGGGGCTCCCCAGAGAACCCCTCACCCGTCTGAGCGATCAATCAGCGACGGCGACGCTTCTTGGCGGCGGCGCGACGCTCGGCGCGGTTACCGCCGGACGAGGAGGTGCCCGACGCGATGCCTTCGGCGGAACTGTAGTTCACGCGGCTCGGCGCCTTCTCCCGGCCCACGTTACCCATCACCGAGCGGGCATGAGCCACGGCCTCACGCGCGGCCTCGGAAGACGCGGACTCGGCGGCCGCAACATCCTCGACGCTCGGCTCGGAGGCCTGGGGCGAGGCGGGGGCGGACTCGGACGCGACGGACGCGGAGGCAATCGAGCCACCGGCCTGCTCCTCGGCGGAGGCCAGGGCACGCTCGAACTGCTTGGCGTAAGAGAACACCTGCTGGACGGACTCCTCACGGATGCGCTCGACCATCGCCTGGAACATCTGAGCACCCTCGTCCTTGTACTCGACGAGCGGGTCACGCTGACCCATGGCGCGCAGGCCAATGCCTTCCTTCAGGTAATCCATCTCGTAGAGGTGCTCACGCCACAGGCGATCGACCACGGAGATGACGACGCGGCGCTCAAGGGTGCGCATGGGCTCCTCGCCCAGCTGCGCCTGCGCCAGCGGGTTCGCATTCAGACGATCTTCGGTATCCGCGTACACGGCGTGGATGTCGCCGACCAGCTCGGTCACCAGGTCATCGCGCACGAGGGACGCGGCGCCACCGTGCTCCTCCAGGACCTCGTCGATCGTGACCGACGGCGGGTAGTAGCCGCGCAGGTTCTCCCACAGGGAGGGCAGATCCCACTCGTCCACGGCCTTGTCGGCGATGGCCTCATCAACCAGGCCGGTGACCAGGGACTCCATGAAGGCGCGCATCTGCGGGCCCATGTCCTCGCCCTCGAGCACCTTGCGGCGCTCACCATAGATGGTCTCGCGCTGACCCGTCATGACGTCGTCGTACTTCAGGACGTTCTTACGGATCTCGAAGTTGCGTGCCTCCACCTGGTGCTGGGCCGACGCGATCGAGCGCGACACCATGCGGTTTTCCAGCGGCATATCCTCCGGATAGGCGCCCGAGGCCATGATGCGCTGAGCCATGCCCGAGTTGAACAGGCGCATCAGGTCGTCTTCCATCGACAGGTAGAAGCGGGACTCGCCCGGGTCACCCTGACGGCCGCTTCGTCCGCGCAGCTGGTTGTCGATACGACGCGACTCGTGGCGCTCCGAACCGAGCACGTACAGGCCGCCCAGCTCGCGCACTTCCTCGCGCTCAGCCTCAACGGCGGCTTCCGCGGCCTCGAGGGCCTTGGGCCACGCCTCGCGATACTCCTCCGGGTTCTCCTTCGGATCGAGCCCCTCGGCGGCCAGGTTCGCCTGGGCGAGGAACTCCGAGTTACCGCCCAGCATGATGTCGGTACCACGGCCGGCCATGTTCGTGGCGACCGTGACCGCGCCCTTGCGACCGGCCATCGCGACGATGGCGGCTTCGCGGGCGTGCTGCTTAGCGTTGAGCACCTGGTGCGGAATGTGCTTCTTCTTGAGCATCTGGGACAGCAGCTCGGACTTTTCGACCGAGGCGGTACCGATGAGGACGGGCTGGCCGGCCTCGTGGCGCTCGACGACGTCCTCGATGATCGCGTTCAGCTTGCCCTTCTCCGTCGGATAGACGAGGTCGGGCTGGTCCTTGCGGATCATCGGCTTGTTCGTGGGGATCGGGATGACGTCGATCTTGTAGGTCGACGCGAACTCGGCAGCCTCGGTCTCAGCCGTACCCGTCATGCCCGAACGCGAACCCTCGGGGTAGAGGCGGAAGTAGTTCTGCAGCGTGATCGTGGCCAGCGTCTGGTTCTCCGCCTTGATCTCGACGCCTTCCTTGGCCTCGATCGCCTGGTGCATGCCGTCGTTGTAACGGCGGCCCGGCAAGACACGGCCCGTGTGCTCGTCGACGATGAGGACCTCGCCACCATCCACGATGTAGTCGCGGTCCTTGAAGAACAGCTCCTTGGCTCGGATCGCGTTGTTGAGGAAGCCGATCAGCGGGGTGTTCGCGGCCTCGTAGAGGTTCTCCACGCCCAGCTGATCCTCAACCTTGTCGATGCCCGGCTCCAGGATGCCGACGGTCTTCTTCTTCTCATCGACCTCGTAGTCCTCGTCGCGCTTGAGCATGCGCGCGATGCGAGCGAACTCCACGTACCAGCGGTTTAGATCGCCATCCGCGGGGCCCGAAATGATGAGGGGGGTACGGGCCTCGTCAATAAGAATCGAGTCAACCTCGTCGACGATGACGAAAGCGTGGCCACGCTGAACCATGTCCTCGGGCACCTGCGCCATGTTGTCACGCAGGTAGTCGAAGCCGAACTCGTTGTTCGTGCCGTAGGTGATGTCGCAGGCGTACATCTCGCGGCGCTCGGCCGGCGTCTGGCCCACGAGGATACAACCGCACGTCATGCCCAGGAAGTTGTACACGCGGCTCATCAGGTCCGACTGGTACTTCGCCAGGTAGTCGTTGACCGTCACGACGTGCACGCCCTTGCCGGTCAGCGCGCGCAGGTACGAGGGCATTGTGGCGACCAGGGTCTTACCTTCACCGGTCTTCATTTCCGCGATCTTGCCCTGGTGCAGGGCAATACCACCCATGACCTGCACGTGGAAGGGACGCATGCGCAGGATTCGCCACGAGGCCTCACGCACCGTCGCAAACGCCTCCACCAGGATGTCATCCAGGGTCTCGCCCTCTTCGAGGCGATCCTTGAACTCCTGAGTCTTGGCCTGCAGCTCCTCGTCGGTCAGAGCCTCAAAATCCTCCTGCAAGGCATCAACCTGCGACGCAAGCCGATCCAGCTTGCGCAGCATACGCCCTTCGCCAGCGCGAAGGATCTTGTCAATAATCGACACGAATAGCTCCTGACGTTCCTCGCCCGCCCCCTTGTAGAGCGGACAGTCAAATCCACCCATTAGTTTACGAACTAACCGCCCAAAGTGGAAACGCCCGCGCGAACATGGACGCATTTAACGCTCACAGCGCACACAGGGGCGCCCCGGGCCTCGTGCCCGGGGCGCCCCACGGTCCTTCAACCGTCAGACTGTCGTGTTCAAGCGAAGCACACCGTACGTCCACCCGTGGCGGTGGTAGACGACGCACGGCTGGTTCGTGTCCTTGTCGACGAAGAGGAAGAAGGGGTGGCCGACCATCATCATCTGATCCAGGGCCTCATCCACGCTCATCGGCGGGGCCTCGTGCACCTTCTGACGGACGATGATCGGGGTATCACCCCACTGCTCCTCGCGAGCCTCTCCGACCTTCAGGTCCTCAGCGCTGCGCAGCGGCTTGGGAGCCTCGGGTTCGGGTGCGGCAACCTCTTCGACGACGGGAGCTTCGAGGATTTCGGCTTCGGCCAGGTCGCGCGGGTACCGGCGGCGGTGGTCCTTCACGCGATCACGCAGGCGGCGCAGGCGCTCATAGAGCTTGCCGGCGGCGATGTCGACGGCCGCGTAGCGATCAGCGGACTGAGCCTCAGCGCGGATGATCGGGCCCTTACCGTAAACGGTCAGCTCAATGCGCTCGGCGGTGTCGGCCTGGCGGGGGTTACGTTCGTGAGTCAGCTCCACGTCGACGCGCTGAGCGCGGGGGTAGAACTGAGTGATCTTCGAAACCTTCTCCTCCACGTAAGCCCGGAAATTCGGGTGAATCTCGGCATTACGTGCGACGACGGTGATGTCCATGTGTTTCCTCCATGGTGTGCGGCGGGCGTCGTTGCCCGCAGGTGGGGATTGTTCGGTGCTCACTGCCCGAACCGTGGTCTGAGCTATCACCTCCCGCACTGACGTGAGGAGCGTCCCTGCTGCTCACGCTATCGAAAGTCTGTAGTCACATCATACCCCAGCCGGTGACGCACGTCATGAGATAAGGCCGGGTCGGCACAGCGTCACAACCGCCGCAAGCCCACCCAGCACACGCTCCATTTCCCGGATCGTCGCCCCCGTCGTCACCACGTCATCGACCGCCACAACGAGAACACCGCGAGGCGGGACCGCAAGCGCCCGCATCGACCCCATACGCCCCACCGTGCGCTGCGCCCCCGCTTTGCCCGACTGCGACGACGCACCAATGCGCAGTCGCACCGCATCCACCACCCGCACGCGCACGCCCACCCGCGCGCTCGCAGCCAACGCCCGAGCAACGGCGCGCGCCAGCGGCAACGCCACCTGCCTGCCCCGCAGGCGCCTCTTCCACGACGAGGGCGCAGGCACCACCCACACGTCCACCGCTCCCCCACCCACGGGCGCCCTCCCCTCACGGGAACCCCCAGCGGCAGCGGGCGACCCCGCCACGCCCAGCACCCGAGCCACGGCGGTGCCGAGGCGGGCGCCGGCCTCGTCAAGGAAATCGCTCACGTCCGTGCGCGCGGAATGTTTGGCGGTGAGCACGATGCGCCGCAGGGGACCCGCGTAATCCCCCATGGCCAGCCCGGGTAGGTCGCCGTGCGTGCCCTCGATGATCGTCGGGACCGGCTCGACCTGGGCGAGACGCCGACATGAGGGGCACAGGACCTCGTCCCAGGCGCGGCACCCCGCGCATTGGACGGGAAGGATCGCTCCGATCAAGCCCCGCGCGAGAGTGCGATGACCGCGCACGCCCACCACGGCACCTAACCCGCGTAGCGCGCGGACGAAAGCGGCTCGGGGGCGTTTTGCCACAGCGCGCCCGAGCGGATCAGGACCTGTGTCTTACCCGCCTCATCGGTGCCCGTGATGACGATCGAGGAGGAGGACGCGCCGGCGCTCATCGTTCTCACGCGGACGGGCAGTGACACGCTCGAGGGCAACCCACCGAGGGGAAGGGTGATGAGCTGATCGTCGGCGCTTCCTGCCTCGCGCACGACGAGGGCCAGACCCGTCGACGTCGTCCACGAGCCATCGATGACGGTTCCACGCTCGAGACTCACCTGGGTCAGGGATCGCACCGCCTGTGGGCGTCCCGCGGGGCCACGTTCGACGACGCCCACCCACGCACTGGAATCGTTTCCGCGAATAACGAGCGCGCGCGTCCCGTCCGGCGAGATGCGCACGGCGCGGATGTCGCCCGCACTCTCGGACTCGACACTCACGGGGAAGACGCCGTCCGCCCCACCCGCGACCGACACCGAGGCCGCCGACGTCGAGGCACCCCACACCCACCCAAAACGATCAATGGAGGGACCCAGAGGCGCAGCGCCGGGAATATAGGCAACGGATGCGCCCGCTCGCTGCGCGTACACGCCGTCGGCGCTACTCCAGGCGATGAGCGACGGATCCACCGGGGACGCCGTCGGAGAGGAAGCCCCCGACACCGAGGCGAGCATCGTCACCGCCGTACCCGAGACGATCCCCACCCCATCCGGCCCGGCACCGACGAGAGTGTCGAGGGAATAGGTGGGCGCAGCAGGAGGAGTGGGCGCGTCCAGGGTCTCGCCGGACAGCGACACGCTCACCTGGGACACATCTGCCGCCTGGGTGAGCGTACGCGTCAGCTCCCATGCGAGGCTCTCGCGGCCGCCCTCGCTCGCGGGCATGACGGCATTGAGTTCGACGTGCGCGACTCCATCACTAACATCGACGCCGTGGGAGGGGATCGTCGTGCCTGCAGGAATAGCGTTCGCCGTGACGGGAGCGAGGGCCTGGCTGGGCCCAGCGACGAGGCCGGCCAGCAGGTACGAGGCGAGGCGACGCGAAGGATACCACCGAGGATCCGCGACCAGGTCGGAGCCGTCCTGGGTCGGAAAGTAGAGGTTGACGAGCGAGTACGAGGCCGTGAACGCCGCGCGACTCATGAGGACCATGTTGTCCGGCGCGTTGATGCGCCACTGTCCGTCTTCGCGCACCAGTGTGAACGTGTGCGATGCCGTCGACGCATCGACGCGCGTGAGCACGCCGGACGAATCAACGCTGGCCACGCCGAGCACCGAGACCGTCACATCGACCTGCGAGGCTGTCTCGGAGCCGGCGGTGATGGCGGGCGTGGTGTCGGTGTCATAGAGAAGAATCTCCGTGTCCGGCTGCCAGGTGCGAGCGGAGGAAGCACTCAGGAAGAGGCGGGCGGTCGCAAAGTCGTCCTGCGGCCCGGCCGCACACGCCAGGAGAAAATCATTGACAAGCGTCGCAGCATCGGACCCGTCAGAGGGGCCCTCCGCCGAGAACTGAACGCCGCTGCCGTCACGGGAGGACACGTCGAAGGGAGCCGGAGCCGACGACCGGGGCAGGGACGTACAGCCCGCGAGAATCAGGCATGCGAGCGCAGCGAGGACGAGGGGGCGTTTCATTCGGCCTCCCACAGGGCGAGGGGACGGCTGGCGATCTCCTCGCCGGCTCGCTTGGGCAGTGTCATGAGGAAGGAAGCTCCCTTTCCGGGCTCGCCGTATGCCTGCAGGCGCCCGCCGTGGATGGCGACGTCTTCCGTCGCGATCGCGAGGCCGAGGCCGGTGCCTCCGGTCGTGCGCGCTCGAGCGGTGTCCGCACGGTAGAAGCGATCGAAAACGTGGTCAGCGACCTCCTGGGTCATTCCCACACCACGATCGCGCACGCGGCAGGCCACGTCCGTCTCAGTGGCCGCCACGGTGATCGTCACGGTCGTGCCGTCCGCGTGCTCGATCGCGTTGACAACGAGGTTGCGGATCACGCGTTCAATGCGGCGCTCATCGATCTCTGCACCAGCTCGCACCGGAGCCACGATCTCAACCGTGACGCCCTGGCGCTGCGCGAGATCGGCGCACGCTTCGACGACGCGTGTCACGATGGGGCGCAGGTCGCGTTCCTCTGCATCCAGCAGCGCGCTCGCGGCGTCGTATCGCGAGATTTCCAGCAGGTCGGCGAGCATCTGCTCCATGCGTTCGGTCTGGTCATGCAGGAGCTCCGCGGAGCGGCGTGCGTGGGCGGGCAGCTCGTCGCGGTTATCCCACACGACGTCCTCGGCCATGCGGATCGTCGTCAGCGGCGTGCGCAGCTCGTGAGACACGTCGGAGACGAAGCGCTGCTGGAGCTTCGCGAGCTCGTCGTAGCGCGAGATGGTGTCCTGCAGCGAGGACGTCATAGCGTTGAATGCTCGCCCCAAGTCCGCCATCTCATCATCGCCGCGCACATCAACGCGCACGTCCAGGTCGCCCTCGGAGGCCTTCGTCGCCGCCTGGGCCGTCACGCGCACGGGCAGGAGCAGGCGATGGAGGAGCGCAAATACGCCGATCGGCAGGGCGACGATGACCGGCAGGGAGGACAGGAGCAGAACCCGCAGAACGACATCGACCTGAGCTTGGTCGGCGGACAGCGAATACAGAATGTAGAGCTCGTGCGTGCCCGCTCGGGGCAGCTGAACCTGGGTGCCGACGAGGATCCCCGGCTCTTCCTTCTTGCCGTCGCTCGACCGGATGGCCACCGACTGCCACTGCGCCCCTCCCCCGGCAACCGCCGCGCGCATCTGCGCCGTCACGAGACCACGCATCTGCTCATCCTCAATCTGGTTGATGCGCAGCGAGGCCGCGGTGCCTTCGGAGCGCAGCAGCGCCACATTGGTCGCGCCCGCGCCTGCAGCCGAGGCCTTGAGCGAAGCCAGCGCCCCACGCGCGGACTCCTGCACCTGCGCGGGAGACGAGGCCGTCGACGACGAAAAGACAGACTGAGCCGAGGAGAACCGAAGGGACGCGTCGGCCAAGATCGCATCCCTGCGCGTCTCGAACATGGACGTGCGCAGCTGGGAGGCGATGATGACGCCCGAGACGAGAACAATCACGAGGACCGCGAGCGTAATCGCAACCGCGAGCCGAGCCGACAGGGAGTGACGGATGCGGCGGGCGAGGTGCGAGGACGCAAGGAATGCCCACGGCCTCGACGACGTAATGGCGCCCACGAGGCGCTTGAGCGCGTCCCTACGCTCCCGCGCCTGCACGGTATCCCACCCCGCGGACGGTCACAACGAGCTCGGGGCGCTCCGGGTCACGCTCGATCTTCGAGCGCAGACGCTGCACGTGCACATTCACCAGCCTCGTGTCCGCCGCGTGACGGTAGCCCCACACCTGTTCGAGGAGCTCCTCACGCGAGAAAACCTTCCAAGGCGCGCGAG
Organism: Actinomyces sp. HPA0247; assembly: GCA_000411415.1. Taxonomy (GTDB): domain Bacteria; phylum Actinomycetota; class Actinomycetes; order Actinomycetales; family Actinomycetaceae; genus Pauljensenia. The sequence continues at coordinate 429,073 of KE150451.1, forward strand.
CCAGCGTCACCAAGAGGTCGAATTCGAGGGGCGTCAGAGCGATGACATGCCCGTCTCGCTTCACGACGTGACCGGCCACGTCAATAGACAGGTCCTGCAACGTGAGCCCCTCGTCCACCTGAGCGTCCTCGCGTCCGCGCAAACGGGCACGCACGCGGGCCACGAGCTCCTTGGGTTTGAAAGGCTTGGGCACGTAGTCGTCAGCTCCGGCCTCCAGTCCCGTGACAACGTCAGACGTGTCGGAACGAGCGGTCAACATAACGATCGGTGCATCCGAGATACGTCGAATCGCACGACACACGTCAAAACCGTCCATGCCCGGCAGCATCACGTCCAGCAGGACGAGGTCGGGGTGGCTCTCTTGGAATTGAGCCAGCGCCTGGGATCCATCGGCGCAAAAGACGACGTCGAAGCCCTCATTGTGAAGGACAATACCGATCATCTCGGCCAGGGCGACGTCGTCGTCGACGACGAGGATGCGCGAACTCATGTCACGATAGTGTCACGAAATCGTCACGAACGCAGAAGACTCGCGCATCAATGACCCAATTTCTGCCCTGGACAAGGTTTCACGCGACGGCCGCGTATGGCAGGATTGGTGACAGACCGACACCATCAACATGGAGGCACGAATGAGCACCCCGTGGACCGCTCCCGACTCGTCGAACCCGTATCAGCCCACCGGGGCACAGCCAGGGGCAGCGGGCGGCCAGGCGTATGGCTCTCAATCCTCCTACGGTGGTCAGCCCGGATACGGTGGCCAGAACAACTACGGTGGCCAGCCGGGCTACGGTGGCCAGCCGGGATACGGCGGTCAGCCCGGATACGGTGGCCAGCCCGGATACGGCGGTCAACCCGGATACGGCGGTCAACCCGGATACGGCGGCCAGCCCGGATACGGCGGCCAACCCGGATACGGCGGACAGCAAGCATACGGTGGCCAGCAGGGTTATGCCTCGCAGCCCGGCGCCTCCGGCTACAGCGTGAACACCAACCAGTGGGGATGGGAAGCCAAGCCCGGCATCATCCCCCTGCGCCCGCTCACGATCGGTGACCTGATGAGCGGTTCGTTTGCCGCGATCCGTCAGAATCCGAAGATTCTCTTCGGATTCACCATGGCGGTCATGGCGGTCGTCTCCCTCATCTCCATGGTGACTGCATTCCTCCCAACCGCGCTCGGGTCGGTGGCCGATTCAAACGACCCTCAGGCGCAGCTGGCGGGGACGGAGGATTTGGCTGTCCTGCTGCTGACCAGCCTGGCATCTCAGGGTGTGCAGACACTGTCGATGGTTGCGGGCACCACCATCATCATGGGCATGCTGGCGACCACGGTGTCGCAGATGATGATTGGCAACAAGGTGACCCTCTCGCAGGCCTGGGCGATGACGCAGCCTCGTCTGGGCGCCTTGATCGGCACGTTCATCGTGACCGGCATTGTCACGATGCTCCCGGTGATCATCTGGGGCCTCCTCATGATCGCATTCTTCTTCGTCTACGCCGCCGACGACTCGACCGGTGGGGTCCTCCTGGGCATTGGTCTCTTCCTTTTCATCCCCGTCGTCGCCAGCGTCTACTTCCTGAGCATCAAGTTCGCTTTCGCTTCCGTCATCACGGTGCTTGAGGAGATCGGACCGATCGCGTCCTTGAAGCGTTCGTGGAACCTGATCAAGGGCTACTTCTGGCCGACGCTTGGGCGAATCTTCCTCGTCTCGTTCATCGCCGGTTTCGTCGCCGGTTTCATCGGAGGTTTCATCGCCGGCATCACGGGAGTCACCGCGTTCGCCATGGCCGATAATGAGACCGGTTCGATGATTCTTATCGCGATCACAACGGGTCTGACGACCCTCGCCAGCGGCCTCGTCACGCCGCTCACTGCCACCTATGAGACGCTCATGTACGCGGACCTGCGTATCCGTAAGGAGAACTTCGCGGCGGTCCTCATGCAGGCGAGCGTCCAGCCTCAGTGAGTCCCATGCTCAGCTGTGAGGTTCCGCTGACGCCCGACCAGGGCGAGGCTCGTGACTGGCTCCTCAAAGAGCTTGCCAAGGGCGAATACGGCGAGATCCGTGGCCCAATCGTCGGCTTCGTCAAGAATTTGATCGACGATTTCTTCGAGCTCCTGTCGTGGAAGGGACAGGGCGCCCCACCGATCTCGCTGATCCTGGCGATTCTGGCGATCATTGTGATCGCGGCCCTGGTCATTGTGCTCATCCTCAACCCGATTCGTCTGGCGAGACGGCGCAAGTCGGGCGCTGTCTTCGAGGAGGAGACCAGCGCGCCGCAGGTTCAGGCGTCCTTCGACGAGGCCGTGGCCGCTCAGGATTGGAACCTGGCGTACGTGTGGGCCTACCGTCTCATGGTTCTGGGCCTCGATGACCACGACATCGTCTCCTCGACTCCGGGCCTGACCGCCCGCGAGGCCGCCGACGCGGCGACCCGGGTCGCCCCCGGCCTGGCCCCGCAGCTGTCCGCATACGCCGAGTCCTTCGACAAGGTTCGCTACGGTCGTGCCGCGGTCTCGCGCGACGAGGTGGACGCGCTGCGTTCCTTTACTCCGGTCCTCCTCGACCTGTGTAGCCACGCGAAGGACGAGTCATGAAGTCCCGGCAGGTCGCGATCGTCACTCCCACGGCGCGTGAGCGTTTCTCGGCGGCGCGTCCGATGCTCCTGCTCATTGCGGTCACGGTGATTGCCCTGATCGGTTCGGCCTTCCTCAGCCAGATGGGGTACAACAACGCGCCCGTTGGCATTCGCAATAAGCATGGTGATGGCGCCCGCGCGCTCGCTCAGGTGCTCGGCGACCACGGGGTGTCCGTGCGCGAAGTCGGAGCGAAGGGCGCATCCGAGGTGGGCGACGATACGACCCTCGTCGTCATTTTTCCCGCGCGGATGAGCGATTCTATCGCCAAGGCGGTCGAGACTCGGGCGAACGTCGTCTACGTCGGACTCGAGGAAGAATACGATTCGTCTGCTCCCTACCTCGACGGTCTTCGCGCGAAGCGTGACTGGCACAGCTCACGTGTCGTGACGGCCAGGTGCAACTCCGAAACGGCGGCGCGCGCGCAGTCGCTGACGTCCTCCGCCTACGCGGTCGGTGGCAGCGCAAGCAGCGCAAACGGCTGGGCACTGTGCTTCCCCGGGGAAGACGACACCTACGCATACGCCGAGAAGGCCGAATCAGGGCATTTCCGCGCGATCATTCCCGATTCGCTGCGCCTGCGAAACCGCGCGATCACCGACGAGGGCAACGCGGCCCTCGCCATCAACGCGATCGGGCGCACCTCCAAGGTCGCCTGGTATTCGCCACAGAAGACGGATAGCCTCGGCCACGGGAAAGACGACAGCGCCGAGGCCCCGTACCTCGCACCCGCTTTCCTCCTCACGATCGGGGCGTGCCTGATTGCCGCGATCGCCCGAGGCAGGCGCCTGGGCCCCCTGACGCCGGAGAAACTCCCCATTGAGGTTCCCGCCTCCGAAACCGTCATCGGTAAGGCCCGTCTCATGCGCTCTCAGCGGGCGTACGAGCACGCCGCCACGGCGCTGCGTAGCGCCAGCGCCACACGCATCGCGACCGCACTGGGTGTCGCCCACACTGGCGACCGCGAAGCTCTGATCCGTGCGATTGAGCAACGAGGCCTGCTCACGTCGCGCTCGACCGCCCTCTTGTGGGGTCCTGCCCCCACGTCCGAGAAGGAACTGATCCGCCTCGCCCACGACCTCGACGCTCTCGAAAAGGAGATCCGCCATGACTAGCCCGATTCCCGGCCCCTCGTCCAACGGCGTGCCCCAGCCCGGCCCCGCTCCCGAGGGCGCACCCCAGCAGGTTCCGGCGCCCTCGGCGGCTCCGGGCGTCTACGCGCCCCAGGGTGAGGTGCCCGCGCAGGGCGCCCCGGCCTCGTACGTGCCAAATGCCCCCGCTCCTCAGGGCACGCCCCAGGGGGCTCCGCAGCAGGCCACCTCCTACTCGGCGCCCACCGGCGAAGGGTGGTCGGGGCGTTCGCTCAGCGAGAGCGAGCGGCGCACGCAGGAATCCCTCCTGGCTCTCAAGGCCGAGATCGGTAAAGCCGTCGTCGGCCAGGATGGCGCGATCACCGGCCTAATCGTTGCCCTTGTCGCCGGCGGTCACGCGCTGCTGGAGGGTGTGCCCGGCGTCGCGAAGACGCTGCTCGTGCGCACCCTCGCCCGCGCCCTCGACGTCGACATGGCGCGTATCCAGTTCACCCCCGACCTCATGCCCGCGGACATCACGGGTTCCATGGTGTGGGATGCGGGCCATTCCGAGTTTGTGTTCCGCGAGGGTCCTGTTTTCACGAACCTGCTGCTCGCCGACGAAATTAACCGCACTCCCCCCAAGACCCAGTCCGCGTTGCTGGAATCGATGGAGGAGCACACGGTGTCGATCGACGGTGCCACGCGCACGCTTCCGGATCCCTTCATGGTTATCGCCACCCAGAACCCGGTCGAGTACGAAGGCACCTACCCGCTGCCGGAAGCCCAGCTGGACCGTTTCCTCCTCAAGCTTGAGCTCCCCCTGCCCTCGCGCGAGGCCGAGATCGACATCATCGCCCGCCACCAGGCCGGCTTCAACCCAATGTCTCTGGCCGAGGCCGGCATCCAGCCCGTGGCGGGTGCCGCCGACATTCATGCGGCACACGAGGCTGCCTCACGCATCGAGGTCGCGCCCGCAGTCATGGCCTACCTCGTGGACCTGTGCCGCGCGACGCGTACATCCGCCGCCGTGCGTGTGGGTGTCTCTCCGCGTGGCGCGACCGCGCTGCTGCGCACCTCTCGCGTGTGGGCGTTCCTGCAGGGACGAGGCTTCGTCACCCCCGACGACGTCAAGACGATGGCCCCCGTGACCCTCGCTCACCGACTGGGTCTGCGCGCCGAGGCCAACCTGGAAGGCGTGGACGCCACCGACGTCATCACCGGCGTCCTCGCGGCCACCCCCGTTCCTCGCTGAGGTTCCCCGTGGCGATTTCGGCGCGCAGCGCGCTCCTCGTCCTGGTGGGCCTGATCCCGCTCGCTTTCGCCCCATCCCGCGGCTTCGCGTGGATGTGGTGCGGCATTGTCGTGCTCGTCTGTCTGCTGGATGCCCTCGCCGCCCCCTCGCCGCGCACTCTGCGCATGAGCCGCGAGGTCACCGGCCCGATCCGCGCCGACCAGAGCACCGAGGCCTCGCTGCGCCTGACGAACACGACCAAGCGCCACATGGTTCTGGACGTGCGCGACGCGTGGCCTCCGTCCCTGCGTCAGTCGCCGTCCTTCCGGCGTGTGCGCGTGCTCCCAAAGTCCGCGGAGAAGGTCACGACGCTCCTGTCCCCCACCAGGCGAGGAACACGACACGCGGACGTCGTCACGGTTCGTTCCTGGGGCCCCCTGCACCTCGGCGCACGCCAGGTCTCGATCAGCGCACCCCTGACCCTGTCGGTGCTGCCGGAGTTTAAGGCGCGGGTACTTCTCCCCTCGCGCTTGGCCCGCCTCCACGAACTCGAAGGCACAACGCCGACGACGCTGCGCGGCGCAGGCACCGAGTTCGACTCGCTGCGCGCGTACGTCGTGGGAGATGACCCCCGCGACATCGACTGGCGCGCGTCCGCCCGCTCCACCGAGCTCATGGTGCGCCAGTGGCGTCCCGAACGCGACCGCCACGTCGTCATCGTCGTGGACTGCGGTCGCGCGTCCTCCGCGCTGCTCGGCGCCCCCGAGAACGAGGAAGTTGACTCGATCGCGCTGGGCCGCGCGCCACGCCTGGATTCCTCGATCGAAACCACCCTGCTCCTGGCAGCATTGGCCGATCGCGCGGGCGACAAGGTCCACGTCATCGCCGTCGATTCACGCGTGCGTGCCCGCGTCTCCGGCGTGCGCGGGGCCAAGATCATCGAGACGCTCGCGCACGTGTTCACGGACTTGAATCCGCGCCTGGATGTCACCGACTGGTCGAGGGCAGCTGACGCCGTCGAAGAGACAGTGCGCCACTCGGCATTCGTCGTCATCGCCACGAAGATCCCGCCCGCCGGACTGGAAACCGAGTTCACCGACGCCCTGGCACGCCTGACGAAGCGCCATACGGTACTCGTCGCATCGGCGACCGACCCCGACGAGATTCGTGCCCGCAATGGGCGCGAGGACGCTGACGCGGTATTCCTGGCGGCCTCGGCAGCACTCGCCGAGCGTTCCGATGCTGCAGGCGCCGCGGACGTGCGCCTCGCGGGTGCCCTCACGCTGCAGGCCTCGGCGGGTCTGCTGCCCGCCCGCACGGCCGACCGCTACATCGAGTTGAAGAAGAGCGGACGCCTGTAAGCCCGCGAGCGCGGTGTCAGCCCGCCACCGGCTGGTAGTAGCCCGCGTCGATACCGACGTCGGCGTCCTGGCCCGCCTGCTGCGCCCTGCGCCCAAGGATCAGCGTGTACGCCCACACAGCTGCGGTCATCAGCACCCCGAGGGCGATCTTGACGGCGTCGGGCAGCTCCGAGGGCGTGACGAAGCCTTCGAGAACACCCGAGCCCGCGAGGAGGATGGCGCAGCCCGCTGCCACCGTCATAGAGCTACGCGCGGCCACGCCCACCGCTTGGTAGCGCGTCGCGGCGCCGGGGACGAGGAGCGCCCAGAAGACCCTCAGGCCCGCTGCGATCGAGATGAAGACGGCGGTCAGTTCGGGCAGTCCGTGCGGCAGGATGAAACGGAAGAAGTGCCAGGGCCCCGCGTAGACGGTCACAACAGCTCCGGCCACCCCCACGTTCGTCGCGTTGGTCCACAGGATCTTCAGCGGGTACACGCCGGTCACGCCCGTCACCACGCCCTGCAGAGCAATCCACGCGTTGTTCGCCCAGACGGAGAGCCCAAACTCCGCATTCGTGTCCTGGTGGTAGTACTCGACGAAGTCACTGTTCGCGTATTGGCGCAGCTGCTCGGGCGTCCCCAGCTGGTTCATCGCCTCCGGGTGGGTGACCAGGTAGTGGCCCTCAATGAGAGCGAGCACGATGGACACGACCATGACGCCCACCGTCACCCATCGAATCTGATAGAGGGCGTAGGGCAACGACACCTTGAAAAAGCGTGCAATCACGGTTCCGTTGATGCCCGCCGTTCCCGCTAAGCGCCCACGAGCTGCCGACAGGATACGCGAGAGCTCCGCAATGACGTCGGGATCGGGACTGGTCGTACGCACGCGCGCCAGGTCGGTGGTGGCAGACCGGTAGAGCCGGTCGAGCTCGTCGATCTGCTCGCCTGTCAGAGAGCGGGTACGCGTCAGTTCCTCGAGGCGTTTCCACTCCGTTTTTCCGCTCACCCGCAGCACATCGATGTCCATTGGACTAGCGTGTCATACATGAGCGCGCAACGCAGTCAATCACGCGTCATTCAAGACGACTATGTCCGCACGGGTGAAGCCGTCTCCCTTGACGTCACCCCTGCCTCGCCCCCCGAACGCTTCGCCGCAGCAGTCATCGACGGCACGACGTACCTGGGGGCGGCGCTCCTCGTTTTCATCAGCGCCGCACGTACCTGGTCGAACGACTCTGCCTCTCTCGTGCGCGTCTTCATGATCGGCTTGCTCGCCTCGGTCATGTTTTTCGTCCCCTTCGTGGTCGAAATCGCCACGAAAGGCCGTTCGCTCGGCAAATGGGCGCTCAACCTGCGGGTCGTACGCGACGACGGCGGCGCGATCACCGCTCGCCACAGCGCTGTACGCGTCGGCGTGGGAATCCTGGAAAACTGGCTGACGTCGGGCGGCCTCGCATTCCTCACCGAACTCGTCAACAAGAAGGGCAAGCGTCTGGGGGATATCGCGGCGGGGACGATGGTGTGCTCCCAGGGAGAATCGGTCTTCTACCCTCCCCTGGTGATGCCTCCCGGGCTCGAGGAGTGGGCGGCCTCGGCGACGATCCTGCCCCTCGACGATGCTCTCGCGGCCGAGGCTCGCGCGTTCCTGGGAGCAAACCGCTCCATCGATACGAAGCTGCGCGGGCAGGTCGCGACTTCCCTCGCTGAGCGTCTCGTGAAGCGCGTTCAGACGCCTCTGCCGCCGGGACTGCACCCGGAGATCGTGATTGCGGCCATTCTCGTGGCCCGCCGTGATCGCGAGTGGGAGCGCGAGTGTGAGCGTCGTGCGCGCGGCAAGGCGCGATTCCACGAGGCGACGCAGCCTCGCTTCGGCCTGTAGGGGTTAGTCCTCGGAGTCCGCCTCAGAGCCGTCAACCACCGTGAACTGCGCACGCCTGCGCGCGTACGGGCTCGAGGGGTCGAGCGGGCTCGACGTGTCGGGGCTTCCCACGGAGCGCGCGGGGCCAAACGGACCGGTGTGAGGCCTGCGAGCGCCGGGAGCGGGAGTCGGCTCAGCCTGCGCCTCCTGAGCGACGCGACGCACGGCGTCAACGAGCGCGGCGAGGTCATCTCCGGAGGGCGGAGCCGGTTCGAAATTGGTCGCCAGACGGACAACCTGCCAGCCCAGCGGCGCGGTGAGATTCTGCGCGTGTTCCTCGCACAGGTCATACGAGTTGGGATCCGCGACGGTCGCAAGGGGGCCGACAACGACGGTTGAATCTCGGTAATCGTAGGTGAGGGTGGCGACGGCGGCGGTCGAGCAGCCGGGTTTGGAGCAGTGGCGTTGGGCAATCACGTCCCTAAGAGTACGACACTCTGTGCGCCGATGGCCCACTCCCGCGCGCCATGTGCCTACCCTGAGGGGGTGTTTTCCACGCGCCGCCACATCTCGAGCCGCAACCGCCACGGTCGCGGTCCTCGCGGTCCCCTCTTTTTCCCGGGAACACCGGCGTGGAGGACGCGGCGCGAGGACTTCGATCTGATGGTGCGCGAACTCGTCACTGAGCTCATTCGTCGCTGGCCTCAGGTGTCCACGATCGAATTCGCCGTGGAGGATGTTCCGCCGTCAGATCCGGCCCCCTGGGAGTCTCACAGCGTCGTTGTCGCACGCATTTTCCCGGCCGATCGTCGTCGCGGTCTGAGGGACCGGATCGTGGTCTACCGCCTGCCGATCACGCTGCGCTGCCCGCCCGAGGAAGTCGCCGTCATGACGCGCAGGGTCCTCATCGAGAGGATCAGTCACATTCTGGCGCTGCCGCCGGACGAGATCGACGACGCGATGCGCTGATTAGTTGGCGGTGCGGATGGCGCCGGTGACAGCGCTAATGCCCTCCGTGCCCACGTTCCACGTGGTGCTCATGCGCCCCACTGCGGTGTCGGCGGTGATGACCAGGGCTGCCTGGATCGGAGTATCCGCGCTGATGGTGCTCGCGCTGTCCGGAAGACTGACGAGGGTGGGGACTCCCGGAGCGACGTAGATCATTCGGTTTCCCACGCGCACCGGAACAGCTCCCGGGGTCGAGGCGGAGGTACCGCTCGACTGCGCATCGCGTGATTCACCCGATTGGGAGGCTCCGGACTGCGAGGTGACGGGAGAGGGCGACGCCCAGATGTCAGGGGTGGCGCTCGGACCGGGCGCAGCGGACTGCGCGTTATCCCCCTGGCTCGCGGTTGCAGCGCCAGCAGCATCGGCGGGCGCGTACAGGAGGAGGCTCGCGGACGAGGCGTTCACGCCGGAGTCGGTGGCAATCGATGTGGCACGAAGGGGGGTCGAGGAGAGCACGGAGGTGGTCATCGTCGTCAACTGGCTAGCGCCGGGAACCGAGGCCTCGGTGAACGTCGTCGCGGGGCTCGCGTTGGAACGCATGATCCAGGCGCTGAGACGCTCGGCCCAGGGGGCGCCGACGGTGATCGTCGTCGTCTGTGCCACGACCTCGCGATCCGAGGTGACGACGAGCGCGATCGGAGTAGCGTCGCTGGACGCGCCATCGAGTGGCATCTCAAGGGTGGTCCCCTCGGCGACGGTCGCTTGACCGCCGGAGAGCGGGTGTACGCCCGTCGAATCGGCGACGGAGACGCTCACGTGGGCATCACCCGAGGGCGACACGAGGCGCAGGAGCGACGTGCCCTTGGGATCCACTCCCAGGATCGTCTGCGAGGTCGCGGGCACGACTGCGGAGGCGAGCGTGGTCCCCTGGGGGATCTCACCGTTCATCAGGGAGGCCTGCACCCAGGCGGCGACGCCTCCCCCGTCTGCACGGACGTGGAGGGCGAGGGAGTTCTCGTCCGGGAACCATCCCGCGAGGAGCACCGACACCGAAGAGGACGCAGGAACGGTAACCTGGCGCGGCGCGGTATTGAGGGGGCCTGAGGCCCCGTATCCGTCAATGCTGACGACCGAGGCCGTGGGGCCGGGGTTGGAGAGGATGAGAACCATGTCGGCGCCGGAGGTGGTGGCGCCGGTCGCGATCCACTGCGAGGTGCGTGGCGCCGCGCATCCGACGGCACTCAGGCCCGCGAGTTCGCCTCCCCCCTGGCCGGCAAGGGTGAGGGCCGTGGGGATGACTCCCCCATTGCCCGTGATGGACGCGGGCGCCGGGCTCGTGGGGGCGGATGCGAGCGAGGACCAGGTGGAACCGGCCGCAACGCTGGTCGTCTCGAAAGGATCGACGATGCCCGAGGGACACGCGAGGTGCACCTGTGACGGGTGGGCGCTCTGCGCCGTCCCGTCGACTCTGCTCGGGGAGGCACCGACCCACACGGAGGCAGAGGCCATGGCCGCCACGGCGATCCCCGCGCCCACGAGGGTCGTCAGGGAACTGATGCGGGGCTTTGTCATCTCTTCCTCCACGCGGATAGGGCGCTGGCGAGGGCAACGACCAGGCACGCACCCGCGGCGATGCGCCACGGAATGATCCACCACGCGCTGTACGTGAGCGTCAGGTGCCCAGCGGTGGGCATGTCGAATGCCTGCGACCATCCGTCGGAGGCAGCAACGGGGGTCAGCGCCACCCCATCGACCCACGCATGCCATCCAGAGTCGGCGCGCTCGGCCAGGACGAGGGTGCCTGCGGCGTCCACGTCGCCGTCGACACGCAGCTGCGAGGAACCAACCGGAGTTGTCACCCCGCTGGCTGACTCGACGCGCACGCGTGCCGGTGTCAGCCCACCTGGACGCACGCGCCAGACGGTGCCGGACGTCGTGTCGCCGACCTTCTCGAGTCCTTCGGCGCGGTCGAGTCCGGAGGTCAGGGCGGCGGAGCCGCTCGCACCGAGGGGAACGAGGATCGTGTCGACGCCGTGCGCGGCCAGCGTCTGCACGGTCGCGTCGTCCGGATAGACGACCAGGGTATAGGCGGCCTGAGCGAGTGAGGCAGTGGCCGGGTCGCTCACGCTACCGGTGGCGGCACCGGAGCGCGCCTCGGCGAGCACGAGGGCGCGAACGGCGGGGTTCGAGGCCGTGAGTGACGCTCCGTTTCCTCGCCAGAGCGTGGCGTTGACTGTGTCGTTCGTCGGGTCGCCATCGAGGACGAGGATGCGTCCGGCGCGCGGCGAGCGCTGCGCCTGCGAGGCGACGGCGGAGACGATGGGCGAGGAGAGCGCCGACACAGTGTCACGCTGGGACATCGTGAAGGTCGGAATGTCGTCAGGGTTGGATCGACCAGCGACGGCGGCCACGCTCGCGGCGGACGCAGATCCGGCAATCGCGACGGCGATGAGGGCGCCCAGGGCTCGCAGCGCGAAGGGCCGGGAGGCGTCCCACGCGGCGGCGTCAGCGGCGGCATCGGCACGAACGAGGTGACCCGAGCAGGACAGGACGACCAGGATCATGAAGGCGAGGGACAGGGCGGGCGAGGCCCACGCCGAGGCCACGGACGCGCCGGACATACCAACGCCGATGTGCGAGGCTCCCCACGCGAGAGCGGAGGCGATGAGAGCCCACCCGTATGCAATGCTGACGGCGCGCGAACGCGCGCGCAGGAGGGCGATTGTCCCGAAGAGCGCGGCGCCGCCGCCGATGATTCCGAGCGCCACGGCCTCGAGCATGCTCGACGGGGCCGCGGGCATACCGAGGGCCGCCATCCACGAGGGCGCGCGGGTGTATGCGTGCACTCCCCCGCTCGTCGAGGCAAGGGCGGGCCACGCCGCGGGGCGCGCGAGGATGGAGACGTAGGTGGGCACGAGAAGCGTCAGAGCGGGCAGCGCCACGAGGAGGCGGCGCCGGGACCGCCACGCGAGCGCGAGTGCGCCAACAGGCAGCAGCCACGGGGCGCAGCACGACAGAACAACGAGCGCAAGCGCCGCGCACCCCGCGTTCACTCCGCGGGGCTGCAGGGGTGCGGCCTCAACGCCGGATGCACCGGCCACGTACAGAGGCCGGGGCATCCCGAGGCAGAACGCCGCGAAGACGGGCAAGGCGATGTGGGCGAGAACGCCCGCGAGGACACCATGGGTCGCGCTCAGGAGGAGTGCGGGGGCGAATGCCCACGCCAGCGACGCCAGGAAGCGCACGCGCAGCGACGTGGCGAGTGAGCGGCTCGGAATCCATGCGATGACGGCCGCGATCGGGCTCGACGCCACGAGCAGGAAAGTCGCGAATGCCCCGGGGGTAATGCCGAGCGGCGCGACGGGGGCACTCAGGAGGGCAAGCAGAATCGTCAGGGGGTCCGCGCCACCGGCATAGCCGTCTCCACCGGGCACCCACGCGGCCCACGCGGCGTTCCACAGCTCGGTCCAGGTCGCGGGCAGCGACACCCATGCTCCGCCGACGAGGCCTGCGGAGGTTCCCCACCACTGCGCGCCAGCAATCAGAGACGTCACGATCGCGAGCCCCAGGCCGACGGAGGCAGAACGAAGTCGGTAGCGCCGCATCGAAGCGACGATGAGCGGATCGATGCGCTCGCCGTTCTCGTCCTCATCCACGCCGGCCGGTTCCTTGCGCAGCGAGGCGGGTGCCGTCTCGAGGCCACGCAGGGCGGATCGGGGAACGGAACGGGACTGAGCGGCGCGGGCGCGACCGGCGAGCAGGCGCGGGGTCGCTGCCATCAATGAGACGAGGGCGCCGATTTCGGGCAGCGCCAGGGACGCCCGCCCCGTGAGGATACGTCCCAGCGCGCGCGCCGGACTCCACACGAGGAGCCACAGGGCCAGGAAGGGCAGGACGAGGGTCGGCACGGCCTTGCACCAGTTGTACATCTGGGCGTAGCGGCGCTTGCGGAAGGATCCGTCGGTCGCGGCGTTCCCGTCGATAATCGCGTCGGACACGTCGCCCGTCGGTTCGCTGCGATCCGACTCTGGCCCGGAGTCGAGGCCCGAGTACAGGGAGACGCGGGCGTGACGCACGCGCGCCTTGGGCGCGACGATGACGCGGTACCCCGCGAGGTGGAGCCTGCGCCCCAGGTCCAGCCCGTCGCCGAAGGGGCCGAGAGCGGTGTCGAATCCGCCGACGGCCTCGTAGGCCTCGGCGCTGATGAAGAGCCCGGCGGTGCCGACGCCGAGGACATCGCTCGTTCCGTCGTACTGCCCCTGGTCGATGTCGTCGTCGCCGACGCGTTCGAGCCGTCGGGCGCTCGCCGTGGCGAAAATACCCAGTTCGAGGAGTCGGCTCCCGTCCCAGCTCATCTGCTTGACGCCGACGGCGCCAACGGTCTTGCCGACGGTGGCCGCCTGAATGAGTTCATCGAGACACTCGGGTTCGGGGGCCGAGTCCTCGTGAAGGATCCACCACCAGTGTTCCGAGGTGAAAGCGGCTCCCTGTGCGCGCGCACGCTTGATTGCATCGCCCAGGTTGCGGGCGCGGCCAACGCGAACGAGCTGCGCTCCCTCGGGAACACGTTCGGACGGGAAGGGGGTGACGTGGCGACCTGCGACGTCAATGATGGTCAACGAGTGCGGGGCCATCGATTGATTCTCGATGGCCCGCAGGACGGACTGAGTGAGCGGCGCCTCTCCCCTCGTGACGAGGATCGCGCCGACGGAGCGCTGCGAGGGGCTCAACCGGCCATACGGCGCAGGCGCCGCCTCTCGCGCTCAGACATGCCACCCCAGATGCCAAAGCGCTCATCGTTTGCCAGCGCGTACTCCAGGCAGTCCTCGCGCACCTGGCAGGCCTGACAAACAGCCTTGGCCTCGCGGGTGGAGCCGCCCTTCTCGGGGAAGAAAGCTTCCGGATCCGTCTGTGCACACAGCGCGTGCTGCTGCCACGCAAGGGGACCGTCAATGCGGGCGTACAGCGCCGCGTCGGCGTCCTCGGACCACTCCAGGGGTCCGTCACCGAAGATGTTCCACATTGCGGGAGCTCCTTATAACGAATCGATCAATACGAGAATTACACGCGTGTCATTGCAGGAAGTCAAGCGGTTTCGCGATATTGAGACCTTTCCCGTAGCACTTGACCCAACGGTAAAACAGTGCCTGTTTTCAAGGACTTCACAGTTACTAAGTACTTGGAACACATAGGACCTTCGATATACTTGAAACCATGAACAATACGTCCTCAGAAACTATGAGCAGGCTCACCCACTGTATCACAGCGATTAACGAATGGTCAGGGCCAGCGCTCACCCAATACGGCCAGGAGCGAGTTGAACTGGGAGGACCCGTGGTCAGCAGGTGGCTATCGAAGATCGCGAACTACCTGACAAACGAACTCGCCACCGATCTGTTCGGCACAGGCGAACCGACACCGACTCGCATCTACACGACTCTTCAACCCTGGCAGGACACCCTCTGGCAGATCGCCGCGCGAGCGATGGGATGGGAGCTCCTCGATACACGACGCCCACTGCCCGGCGACCTTTTCGTCACGAATATTCTCGGCTCCGAAGCCTTTGACGCAATCGACGCTGGAGCACATGTACTCGCCCAGCCCGCACAGTACCTGTCCTTCGCATGGGACGGCCCCTTAGGCGGGGCGCTCGACGGCCTCGCGGAGATCGCCACGCAGCCGGACGCCCTCATCGTCGACACTCCCCCGCTGCTCATGCAGGCCCGGGACGAGGCATTGGCGGGCTCTCACCCGTCAGCCCCGGTGCGCGGTCGCCGCGTCGCGCTGCTGTGGGACGTGCGAACGGGCGCGGGACAGGTGCTCGATCAGTGGATGCAGGGACGTTCGGTCGTCATCATTGATCCGCGCGAGGTCTCCCCTGACAAGTTGGCGCAGATCCTCGCGACGGAGGACGCGGACGGCGGGCTCGTCACCTACCAGAGGTAGTCATCACCACACGCCCAGAACGCGGGCGGCCGCGAGCTTGAGACCCTCCACGGGGTCGCGGCGGATCTGCCGCCAGCGCAGGGCGAATCGCAGCCTTGACAGCGCGTCTTGCCCCTCAAGCTCGCCCAGGATGGCGCGCAGCTGGCGCGCGCGGCGCTCATCGAAACTGCCTACCTTCTGGGCGGCGCGGGCCGTCAGGATGAACTGCTTGCGGTAGAAGCCATTGCGCAGCTTGGCCATGCGGGCATCGCGTGCGCCGGAACCGGAGTTCGCGCCCTGCACGTTGCCGCCGTGCTGGCGATACTCGAGGGTCGGCTCCTCGCCAATGACCCACGTCAGGCCGATCGACCGCGCCAGCGCATAGACGTACCAGTCGTGCACGCCGATGTCGCTGTAGTCGAGGTCGTTCAAGACGCGTACGAGGGTCTCGTGGGCCTTCGGACTGAAGATGTAGGTCGAGCCAGGTCCCGCGGCCTCGAAGAGGAAGTCCCATGCGCGCTGGGGCTGCGATTTGCGAATGAGGCGCCGCTCCCCCACCCCGCCGCCGGGCAGCGATTGGAATGAGGTGACGTTCGAGGACACGACGTCGGCCCCGCGCGCAGCCATGAGAGCCAGCTGAGAACTCAGCTTGTCCTCGTGCCAGACATCGTCCTGGTCGGTGAAGGCGACGTAGGAGCCGTCGGGGGTGTGCGTCGTGAAAAGATGCAGGAAATTGCCCGTCACGCCGGGAGTACCGTCACGCTGGGGCAGGACCATGATCCGAGGGTCGGCGGCCGCACGCTCCTGAAGGTGCGCGCGCGTCCCGTCGCTCGACGCGTCGTCGGACACGACGAGGCGGACCTCCACGCCCGCCTGGGCGAGCACGGAGTCCACCTGTTCGTCGAGCCACGCCCCGCCCTCGGCCATCCCGTTGTAGGTGGCCATGAGGACGGTGACGCGGGGGCGAGGCGCGGCCTCGTCTCGGGTCACGTCAGCCAAGGAATCAGTGTCCTTCGGCGGCGTACTTCGCCTCGACAGCTTCCTTCAGCGGGGCCCACCACGCCTCGTTCTCGGTGTACCAGGCGATGGTGTCGGCCAGGCCGTCGCGGAAGTTCGTGAACTTGGGCTCCCAGCCGAGCTCGGTGACCAGCTTGGAGTTGTCGATTGCGTAGCGCAGGTCGTGGCCCGGACGGTCGTTGACGTGATCGAAGTCGTCGGGCGCGTAACCCATCAGCTCGTTCAGGATGGCGACGACGTCGCGGTTGTTCGTCTCGCCGTTCGCGCCGATCAGGTAAGTCTCACCGATGCGGCCCTTCGTGAGAATGTCCCACACGGCCGTGTTGTGGTCGCGCACGTGAATCCAGTCGCGCACGTTCAGGCCATCGCCGTACAGGCGGGGGCGCACACCGCGCAGGCGGTTCGTGATCATACGCGGAATGAACTTCTCGATGTGCTGGTACGGGCCGTAGTTGTTCGAGCAGTTCGAGATCGTGGCCTCGACGCCGAAGGAACGCACCCACGCGCGCACCAGCAGGTCCGATCCAGCCTTGGACGAGGAGTAGGGCGAGGAGGGGTTGTACGGCGTGGTGGGCGTGAACTTCGCGGGATCGTCCAGCTCAAGGTCGCCGTAGACCTCGTCCGTGGAGATGTGGTGGAAGCGAACCTTGTGGCGGCGCACAGCCTCCAGCAGGGTGAAGGTGCCCACCAGGTTGGTCTGAATGAAGGGCGAGGGATCGAGGAGGGAGTTGTCGTTATGCGACTCGGCGGCAAAGTGCACAACCGCGTCAGCGTCGGCGACGACACCATCGACAAGGTCCGCATCAGCGATGTCACCCTCAACGACGGTCAGGCGGGCAGCGAGCTCGGCGGGCACGTCGGTCAGGGATGCGCGGTTGCCCGCGTAGGTGAACTTATCCAGGACGACGACATCGACGTCCGGATGATCCTCCAGCAGCGTGTGAACGAAATTCGCTCCGATGAAGCCAGCACCGCCGGTCACAACGATCTTCATAAGGTCTTCTCCTTTGCGCGCCCGTGGGCGTCCGAGGGTGTTACTCACCCAATTCCTGCCCCTATTATGCCGTAGTTCTCACGCTTTCCCTGACACTGGCCTCCACTACCCCGTCGGATACGTCACTATTCGCCACGGCGGAGGTCCCCTGACCAGCCGCTCCACACTGATAAATTGGACGCATCCCCAACAGAAACGGATCCCTCGTGACTCGCCTCGTCCCCTCCCTTGCGTTGCTTGCGCTCTGTGCGCTCGCCACGGCCTCGTGCTCCCTGTCGGAGGACGCCCAGAGCGCACAGTCGACGCCTACTGTCTCCGTTTCACCCGGAGACCCCGGTCAGCCCTCAAGCTCGGCCAGCCCGACTCTGCGCGCTGCGTCGCCCGGATGCGCTGCCATGGACGCGATTTTCACCGAAGCCCTGAACGGCTCCGAGACCGGCCAGGCCTACCGGGCACTGGCAGCCAAGCGCTCGGGGGAAACCAACGCGGACGAGCGCCACCGCGCATGGGAAGCCTTCGCAGCCGCATTTAAGAACGACTATTCCGACCGTCTCGCCCAGGCAGCCTCGGACGAAACCTCCAAGCAGGCCCTTGACGCCCTCTCGGTGTATGTCGCGCGCAACGCAGCCCTCGACTCCGGCGCCATCCCCGAGTTCGCCGATCAGCAGGCCGCCGAGGAAGCGCTCAAGCGCGGCGAACAGCCCGAGACGAACCCCGCCTACACCCAGGCCCTCGCCGAGGCCACGGACGCCCATGCCACGCTCACGACCTGTATGCCGCACTGGCCCGTCGTCTTCTAGCTTCTCCTCCCGCTCGCGCTCACCGGGCAGGGCCCGGACTCGTGTACATTAGACGTACCTATTCCGGACAGATTGGCTCGATTCATGGCACGTGCGTTCGCCGACCACCTTGCCTCTGCGCGAGAGCGTTTCGTCTCCACCGCAGCACGACCCCTCGCCTTCGTCCTCCTGGTCCTCGGCGTCCTCGCCGTGGCCACCGGCTGGATCTTCGCGTCCCCTCCGGGGTCCGCACCCGACGATGACTACCATCTCGTGTCCGCGTGGTGCCCGCGACCCATCGAATCCTCCTGCCAGACGACCATGGTCGAGGGACAAGTGAATGTCCTTGTCCCCGAGACCGTGTCGCATGCGCAGTGCGAGGCTTTCCACCCGGAAACATCTCACGCGTGCGTCAAGAAATACTCGGACGACACCTTGTTCCCGTCGTATCGCTACGATGATGGCCAGTATCCGCCGGGTTTCTACCACTTCCACCATCTGCTGACGGGGCACAACGTGGAGAGCTCCGTGTGGCACATGCGCGCCGCGAACGTTGCCATCCTCCTCATTCTGTTGGGGGCGATCATCGGCCTGTCACGCCGTGAAGTCAGAACCAGTGTTGCGCTGGCAGCACTCATCGCGTGGACGCCGATGGGCCTGTATTTCATCGCTTCCAACAACCCCTCGTCCTGGGCTATCACCGGCGTCTTCTGCTACGGCGCAGCCCTGTATGCCGCACTGCACGCTCAGGGATGGCGACGTTGGACCCTGCTGGGCGTGGCCGGCCTGTCTGCACTCCTGTGCTATGAATGCCGTGGCGATGCGTCCTTCTATGTGTTCGTTGCATCCCTGGGCATCCTGATCCTGCAGGCTCGCAGGCGGCATCTGCCCGAAATCGGGGTTGCCACCGTTCTGAGCGCGATTGGCGTGTGGCTCATGCTCGGCAGCGGCCAAGCATCCAACGTCTCTCACACGAGCGACGCAACCGTGACGTTGCAGGATCGTATCGATATCGCGGTGATGAACGTGCGCTACCTGCCCGATTACTTCGCGGGCTTCCTCGGACTGTACTCCGGGCCGGGCTGGCGCGACACTCCCCTGCCGGGCTACACGACCATCCTCGGGCTCCTCGTCCTGGGTGCGGTGCTCTTCTACGGCGCGCGCACCGTGAGCCTGCGCAAGGCCCTGGCTGCTTTCATGGTCTTTGGCGCGATGGCGGGAATCCCGCTCTTGATCGCGACACCCACCGCCTTCCCCAACCTCGGCGGGTATCACTCGCGCTACGCGTTGCCTCTGCTGGGCACGTGGCTGATGATCTGGGTGACGTCAGCCGTGAAGAAGCCGTCCCCGACTAAGGGACAGTTCACCTTCTTCGTCGTCTTCCTCAGCGTCGCACAAGCGGTCGCGATGCACACGACGATCGCCCGCTATGTCCGTGGGCTCCTGTGGATTCCCCACATCGGATGGATCGCACCGGGTAATCTGAATGGTGACATCCAGTGGTGGTGGGCCGACATGCCGCTGAGCCCGATGGTCCTGTGGGGCCTCGCCTCGCTGGGATACACGCTTGCCCTGGTGAGCGCCATCTACCTGTTGCGTCAGCGCCGGGTGGAGGCGCCCACCTCGTCCACTCCGAATGAAGAGGAAGAAACCGCATGAGCGCAACAGTCACCGTCGTCGTGCGCACGCGTAATCGCCCGGCGATGCTCACCCGTGCCCTCGCGTCGATCGCTTCGCAGAGCTTTGACGACTACGAGGTGGTCATCGTCAACGACGCCGGCGACGAGGCCGAGGTGCGCTCGATCGTCAAGAAACAGAAGAGCGCCGTGCGTTCGAAGATCACGATCGTCACGAACGAGGTCTCGAATGGTCGCGAGGCGGCGCTCGAGTCTGGCCTGGCCGCCTCGCACTGCACCTACTACGCGGTCCACGACGATGACGACTCCTGGCACCCGCACTTCCTGAAGAAGACGGTCGCCTACCTGGACGAGCATCCGGAGGCGGGCGGTGTTGCGACCCGCTGCGAGATCATCCGCGAACGCGTGCGCGCCGACGGTACCTGTATCGAGATCGAGCGCGAGGTCCTGTCGACGGACAACTACGGCCTGTCCCTCGTGGACATGATGGTGGAGAACTACACGCCACCGATCTCGCAGCTGATTCGCCGTGAGGTCGCGGACCGCGTGGGTCACTGGGATGGGTCGCTGCAGACGCAGGCCGATTGGGATTTCAACCTGCGGCTGCTGGCGGATTCCCCGGTCGGTTTCATCGACGGGGAGCGGCTGGCCTATTGGCATCACCGTGACACGATGGATGCATCGCTGGGCAACTCCGTCGTCACGGACGCGTACCTGCATAAGTGGGATAACCTGCATATCCGCGACCGCTACCTGCGCGCGATGCTGGCGACGGACGATCCCTCGTCCCCGCACTTGGGTCAGGCGCTCCTGTCGGCGGAGTACTACCGCCGTATGCGCGAGGAGCTGGGGCGCGTGGATTCGGGTTTCCATTCCTCGTTGAATCTCGTGCACGTCAATATGCTCAACACGATGACGTCCCTGCACGAGCAAGTGCACGAGCTGCGCGGCGAGGTGAGCGCTCTGCGTGCGCAGCTCGAGGCGGGTTCGGTCCTGCAGCGGTCGCTGCGTCGGACGGTCTCCTTGCCGAAGCGCGTCCTGCGCCGCCTGCTGGGGCGCTGAGCGACGCCACTGCGACGAAGGCGGGCCGGTCGTGGGAGAACCCACGACCGGCCCGCCTTCTTGTCTCTCTTACGGCAGCGGCCGCACGACATCTGACGTCATGCGATCCCACCCGTATCCGGCGGTGATGTGCTGCATGCGGGCGGGGCGCCCCATCCAGTCGGTATGAACGATCAAGTCGTCTCCGAGGTAGATGGCAACGTGCGTGACGGTCCCGCTCGTCGTGTAGAAGATGAGGTCGCCGCGCTGGCGCTGGGCGAGGGGCACGTGCTGGAAGTACGGGTAGGCGTAGAGCTCCTGCGACGTGCGATACGAGGGCCATGCGTGTTTGATGACGTTGATGGGCTGGGGGTCCAGTCCGGCGACGTAGAGGGACTGGAGGACCAGGCCGGAGCAGTCGAATCCCTGGTCGTAGGGGCCGGCCCCTCCCCACGTGTAGGACGATCCCGTCTGGTTCCATGCGTAGCCGATCATGGCCTCGACGCGCTCGTTGCGCGTGGCGGTCAGGGGCAGGGGCGTGGCCTGGTATTGGTCGACGGTCCACGGGTAGCCGGTGTCCATGGCGTCCCAGGTGGCTTTGTCGACGACGCCGGTGACGGGCAGTCCTGCGCGCTGTTGGAAGTTCTTGACGGCGGCGACGAAGGGTGCGTCGACGGAGGCGAGCTTGTTGGAATGCCACAGGCCGAGTCGGACCTGGGCGATGCGCACCTTGGTGCCATTCATTCCCCACGTGAGCGTATTGGTCGCGTCCCCGAGGCCCGTGATGTGGTCGGTGGGCTGCAGGTAGCCGGCCGGGGCCTCGTACCCGCGCCATGCGCCCGAGGCATCGAACTCGTAGCGGCGGCCACCGACCTCCAGGGGCTGCGTGCGCATGACGCCCGTGTTGGGGTCCAGGTAGTACCACTGTCCCCCATCATGCAGCCAGCCGCCCATCTGCGCGCCGCTGGAGGCGAAGTAATGCCAGCCGTCGGCGAGGCTAACCCAGCCGGTGCGCATCGCGCCCGAGGAATCCATGTAATACCAGGTGCCGTCCACCCCGGTCATGCCCGTGTGCATCACGCCGCTGGTGGGGTCCAGGTAGTACCACGAGCCTCCGTCACGCAGCCAGCCGCCCATCTGCGCGCCGCTGGACGCGAAGTAATGCCAGCCGTCGGCGAGGCTGACCCAGCCGGTGCGCATCGCGCCCGAGGAATCCATGTAATACCAGGTGCCATCCACCCCGGTCATGCCCGTGTGCATCACGCCGCTGGTGGGGTCCAGGTAGTACCAGGAACCCCCGTCTCGCACCCAGCCGCCGAGCAGCGTGCCGGAGGACGCCAGGTAGAACCAGTCGTTCCCGTCGCGGACCCAGCCGGTGGCCATGTAGCCGTTTGCGTTGAAGTAGTAGCGGCTACCCCCGATTGCCACCCACTGGGAGGCGGGGTAGGTGCCATCGGCGCGCCGCCACCACCAGCCGATCGAGTCGCGCACCCACGCTCCCCGACCGGTTTCGTCCGGGGCCGTCATCGTCGGCGCTTCGGTGGTGACCGACGAGGCCTGGGCACCCCGTTCCTGCCCGCTCGCGCTGGAGTCGGTGGCCTCGGGCGCGCCCGTGGGCGGGAGGCTGGGCGTCGCGGACGGCGTCGTCTCGCCGGCGGACTGGGCCGCGGTGGAACTCTGTGCGGAGGATTGCGGCGCGGTCTCCTCACCTGCGTCAGCGCGGGCCTGTGCGGGCAGGGCGATGAGGGCGAGGGACAGGGCTGCGATGAGGGCGCGCGCGGAGGCGCGGCGGGCGAGTGTGGGCGTCGGTGCCATGGCTGTGCCTTGTCGCTGGACAACAGTTCTCCTATAAGTGTAGGACGATTGTCGCAGCGCGCGCGGGCGTTTGGGCCCTCCAAGCAGACAAAGGCCGGGCTCAGCGGTATGACTCCGCTGAACCCGGCCCTCCATCGACGTCAGTGGGTCAGTCCTCAGTCTCGAGCGCGTCGGCCTGCTGGGCCTGCATGCGCGCGAGGTGCTCGTAGTCGGCGGCTCCGCGCTTGGGTACGTCGCGCATGGGGCGCGCAGGCGTCAGGCCCGTGAAGGAGGCACCCAGGTTGACCAGTCCGCCGGACTCCATGCCGGGGCCGGGCAGCACGTCGAAGCGGCGCGCCTTCTGGAGGGCGTCGATGACGCCTGTCATGTCGTGGTTCTGGATGGCCGCCGAAATCGTGTAGGCGCCCGGGTTGAAGGTCAGGCGCGGGATCTCGACGTCCAGGTGGCCCGTGCCCGGTTCGATCGAGGTCGGCACGTAGCAGGCATCCATGCCGTGCAGGCCCCATACAAAGACGCCCTCGCGAGTGTCGATGGAGGCGCCGAAGACCGGGGATTCGATGCGTTCCTTCGCGCGGTAGTGCAGGCGCAGGCGCACGGGATCACCCGGGTAGACGAGAGACGTCGGCTCGCCCGAAGCGTTGAGCAGGTCGATGCGCTCGATCATGGCCTCGCCGCTGCCAAAACGCGTCCCGCCGCCCTCGACCTCGACGGCGTGGTGGGCGACATCGGAGTAGGTGTCGATGACCTCGGCGGCGGCTCCCACGTCGACGAGGGTGCCGTGGTCCAGCCATGCGGCCTGGTCGCAGAAGGTACGCATCTGCTCGAGGCCGTGGGACACGACGACGACCGTGCGTCCCTGGTCTTTGAGCTGGGCGAACTTATCCATGCACTTGTTCTGGAATTCCATGTCGCCCACGGCCAGGACCTCGTCGACGAGGAGGATATCCGGCTCCACGTGGATGGACACGGAGAATCCCAGGCGCACGTACATGCCCGAGGAGTAGTTCTTGACGGGCTGGTCGATGAAGCGCTCAACGCCGGAGAAGTCGATGATCGCATCCAGCTTGGAGTCGATCTCCTTCTTGCTCATGCCCAGGATCGCGCCGTTGAGGTAGATGTTCTCGCGGCCCGACAGCTCGGGGTGGAAGCCGGAGCCGACCTCGAGCATGGCGGCCATGCGGCCCGTCGAGGAGATCCTTCCCTTGTCCGGGGTGAGGATCTTCGCGATGCACTTGAGCAGCGTCGACTTGCCCGAACCGTTGTGGCCGAGCAGGCCGAAGGTCTTGCCCTGCGGGATATCAAAGGAGACGTCGTCGAGGGCCCAGAACTCCTCGAACTGAGCGCGCGAACGCTGCAGGAACGCGCCCTTGAGGGACTGGTTGCGGTTCTTGTAGATGCGGAAGCGCTTGGAGACGCCCTCCACCGAAATCGCGTTCGTCATCAGAGTTCCTCCACGATTCGTGCCGAGAAGCGGCGGAAGATCAGCGAGCCGAGGCCGAAGATACCGAAGGCCCAGGCGGCGCAACCGAGCCACACCTGCCAGGACGGCATCGCGAAGCCGTACAGCGTCGAGCGGTAGGCCTCGAGGAAGAGCTCGGCGGGGTTGAGGCGGAAGATCGTGACGATCGGGAGGGGCTCGCCACCCCAGGTCCAGCCCTTGGCCGCCAGGTCGGTCTGGACCTTGTTGAGCATCGACAGGGAAAAGACGACGCCCGAGGCGTACATCCAGATCTGGTTGAAGATCTGCCACAGGTGCGAGATGTCGCGGAAGTACACCGACGCGATCGACAGGATGAGGCCCATGCCGATGACGAAGAGCATCGCGAGCGCCGTGATCACGATGACTGCGGGGATCATGAGCAGCACGCCGGGGCCACCGGCGATGCACATGATGACGATGATGACGGCCAGCTCGAATGCGAAGTCGTAGGCCAGGGCCAAGACCGAGGAATAGATGAGGACCTGGCGTGGGAAGTAGACCTTCGTCAGCAGACCCGAGTTGCCCACGAGGGAGTCCATGCCGCGCTGGATGCCGCTCGACATGAAGTTCCAGGCGATAACACCCACGCCGATCCACAGCGCGAAGGACGACAGCCCCGAGTTCACGCCCTTGTCGGCCTCGCCGCGGAAGACGACACCGAAGATCAGCGCGTACACGGCGATCGTGGCGACCGGGTTGATGAAGGACCAGAGGCGGCCGAGCGCGGTGCCCTTGAACTCCGAGGAGATCGAGCGCTGCGCCATGCGCATCGTCAGGTCAACGACCCGTTTCGTCTCAGACACGGCTACTCCCATCGCTTCTGTCGTGGTCAGGAAAACTATTCTACTTGCGATCAGTCGGCGTGAGCGCGAGGTAGCGCTGCGTGAACTCCACGATCACGACGCTGGGCTTGTAGGCCTCGATGAGGGAGGCGACATCCGTCGGGTTGTCCGTGTCGAGACCGTGACCGACCTGGATCGTGTACTCGAAGGTCGCTGCGACCTCGGGACCCAGGTTGTTGCCCTGCGAGTCACGCACGATGAGCGCGGTGCCGCGCCCGTTCGGGTTGTAGGTGAGCGCCGGCTTGTTCTGGAAGTCGACGGGGCTGGCCAGGGACACCTCGGGGGCACTCGCCACCTCGGCCAGGCGCGCGGTCGTATCAGCCAGCTCGTCGCGGCTCTCCAGCTGCAGGAGGTGGACGCTGCCCGGGTCCTGCTCGTAAGTGGGCACAGCCCACGGCCCCACCTGAGCGGGGCCACCCAGGGCCTCGTACTCGTTGGGAGCGTCCGCGCTGGTCATGCCTGAGGGCGACAGGGACGGCAGATCCGCGAGCTGCGGGTTGACCGCGCCCAGGCAGGATAGCGTCTGGTTCCACGCGACGTGCGCGGCGTAGGGCGACCAGTGCGGGTTGACCGTCGAGTACAGCGGTGCTTCGCTGCCCGCTCGGGCCTCGCGCAGCCCCTCACGCACATCCACCCAGGCGTGGGTGGGCAGCGCGGAGCGCATGAGGTCCAGGGAGGTCGTTCCCGTCAGCGGATCGGCCCACTGCGGGAGCTTATCGGAGTAGACGTCCCACGTGGCCGGGGCAGGCAGGAACAGCGCGGTCGCGCCCTGCGCGTTGGCTGCGGTTTCGATGCCGCTCATGTAGCGGTCCCACGCGCTCACCTGGTCGGCGGTGGGGCGTACGCGGCCCAGCGCCTGGGAGAAGTTCGCGTTGAAGACGTCGGAGAGGAACAGGTAGCCGTCGCGCCCCTCGACGTAGGTGGTCACGCCGGTCATGCCCTTCTCAAACGAGGCCTGCGCGGCGTCGGTCGGCAGGTATCCCGCGGTGCCAGCGACGCCGGGCGTCCAGGGGCCCACGTCGGCGCGCGGGGTGGGCGCGCACACCTCGGGCAGTGACTGGGGCGTGGTGCGTGCAAACGACGAGGCCTGGGCGGCCGGTGCCGCTGCAACCTGAGGGGCGGGGTGGGTGGCCTTGTACCACACGCCGACCGTGGTAGCCGCGCACGCCCCCGCGAGGAGAATCGCGAGAGGCACGTAGTGGAGGCGGTGCTTCCACGAGCCGGTGGGGACTCCCTCATCGAAAGAGATGTCGCGCAGACCCGACTCGGATTCCTTGAACTGGCCGGTAGCCTTCTTCTCGCTCACTTGGTCTCCCCCTCGGCTTGCGCGGACGACGCTTCGGCCTCCATGACCGTCGCGATCCTGGTCGAGGACAGGGCCGGCGTCACGATGCGGCGCGCCACGGCCTCGTACGCGGGACGGAAGTGCTCGATGAGCTTATCCATCCATCCGGGCAGGTAGTTCTTCTGGCTCATCGCGGGCTTCTCAATGAGGTGCCACGACAGGTAGGCCAGGATGTGCACGGTCACGACGACCGTCAGGTGGTAGGCGAGCCAGCCGCGATCCTGCAGGTGGAAGTACGCGGCGAAGGCCATGATCGGCCACGCGTAGATGTAGATGCCGTAGGACAGGTCGCCGTGCTTCTCCCAGTTCTGCAGAGGCAGGCGGATCGCCAGGTACATGAGGAAGTACAGGAAACCGTACTGACCGATGATGTTCCAGCCGCCCGACGCGTAGGACAGGACGCCGAAAATCAGGCCACCCCACGCCAGGCGCGAATCCATGGGGATCTTGTCGCCGTAGAGCGTGAAGAGCATACCGAAGGCGAAGGGACCCATGAACATGAGCATGTAGGGGTCTCGCAGCAGGTAGTTGACGCTAGCGACCTGCCCCGCGCCCATCCACTGCAGGGCGTTGAGGACGATGAGGGCGAGGGCGAAAGCGCCGCCCACCTTGCGGTTCGCCAGCGCCCCGAACAGGCCGAGAATCGCCACCAGGATGTAAGCCTTGAACTCATAGATGAGCGTCCAGGCCGAGCCGTTCCAGTCACGCGCGCCGTGCAGGATGTAGTACGGCAGGTTCTCGCCCATTCCAGCGATGTTGCGCTGTCCCAGGTGGAGGAACATGTTGTTCACGAAGTACGTGAGCGGGGACTCGGTGGCCGGGTGCAGGTAGCCGGAAATGTTGTGGAACGTGTGCCAGTAGGCGATCGGAGCGAGGATACCGACCGTGAACAGCAAGGCCGCCCAGAAGGCCGGGAAGATACGCAGGACGCGGCGCCACATGTAGCGCCAGATCGTGGCGCGTCCCATGCGCGAGCGCGTGATCAGGAATCCCGAGAAAAAGAAGAATCCCGCGACGGCGACGCCACCGATGGACTGTTCCTTCGAGATCTGCACGCCCAGGTCCTCGCCGCCGTAAAATCCGGCGATCGGTCCGGCGTGCGAGAAGATGACCATGAAGGCCATCAGCCAGCGCAAGAACCCGATCGAGTTGGACCTGGAGTTGAATGCCTGCGCGACGGACTGGGGCGTGTGCGGGGCCGCAGCCCGAATCGTGGAGGCCAGGCTCATCGCTCACCCTTCATGGATCGGATCTTGTGGGCGAACCCTCGGGCCGCTCGGTACGCCGGCTTGAGAGCGTTGCCCAGGCCGGGGGTACGCACCATGATGTTGGTCTTGACAGCACCCAGCAGGTTCGGGACCGTTCCCATGCGCGCCTTGAGGAAGGGCACCTGGTCGATCGCGAATGCGGGCATCATCGACGAGGTCGCGGCCAGCTTGTACTCGAGGTAGCCGTAGTACACGCCCGCCCACTTCGGGGTCATGACGGGGCGGACGTAGTAGCCGCGCGACAGGACCGCGTAGGCCAGGAGGCGTTCGATGACGTGGGCCAGCGATCCGTCCTTGTAGCCGCCCTCTTCGGGGAAGTCCTCGGGGACGAGGCCGGCGCCGGTCAGCAAGGACAAGGCCTCGGGGCGCGCGATGAACATGGAGCCGTAGGGGGCCAGCGGCTGGTCGTCGTCGAAGGGGACGGTGATGCCGACCCTCTTGGCGAACTCGCGGGCGGGGGCGCGGTTCGCGAACCACGCGTGGCCCATCGTCGGGTACCCCATGTGGGGCATAGGCGCGATGGCCATGCCCAGGCCCGGGTGGGCGGCGAAGTCGGCGAGGATGCCGGCCACGTGATCGGAGGAGGCCAGCAGGTTGTCGTAGAGGTGCTCCTTGAAGAGCTGGGCGGCGTTGTAGTCGTCCTGAACGGACTTCTTCGAGTGGATCTTCACGACGATGTCGTACTCGCCCGACGTGAGCACGTCGCCACAATCCACGAGGAACGCGCCGATGTCGCGGCCGCGGTTGGAGGACACGACGCGCACGTCGGCGTCCACGCCTCGTTCCGAAGCGCGCGCCTCGATGAGCGCCTTGTTCTCCTCGTTCGAGGTCGTGGCCACCAGGTGGTAACCGGCGGGCAGGACGCTCAGGCGGTCGAGAATCTCGTCGGCCATGTCGGCGTAAAAGATGTGTGCGACGGCAAGGACCTTGAGGGAAGCGGCCGCATCCAGGGTCGCCTGGTCGGCGCGCGGCGGGACGACGGTCGTCAGGCCCGCGTTCGTCACGAGGTCACGCGGACGCGAAGTGCGCGCGAGGTTCGTGAGGATCAGGTCGGTGTCGTAGCCCGCCCGCTCGGCCAACTCCAGCATGTCCGCGCCGATGATGGCGTGGCGGTCCAGGTAGAGCGGGTCGTGGAAGAGGTTACGGCGTTTGAGGATCGGGCAGCCGTCCGCGAGCAGCAGCGAGGCGTTGTCGAAGACGGGGTTACGCGAGGGGTAGTCCTCGCGCGGGTAGGCAACGACATGCGTGTAGCCGAGGTCCCCGAAGTACTCCGTGAAGCGCGACTCGTGCCATTGGATCGAGTCGTTGTAGGAGCGGATCGGGGGCATCTCGTCCCAGTACTTGCGGAAGTCCGGGGAGCTGAGCAGCGGGTTGCGCACGGCGATCCAATGAGACTGGATGTGCCGGGGCATGCGGGTGGCTGCCAGGAAGGGGTGGGGGCGCACCTCGTCGTGTTCGGTGATGCCCCAAAAATCCACCGCTCCGGCGGCCTCGACGCGGTCGAAGAGGTTCTTCCACGGGTTGATGGGCGCGAAGAAGGTGTAGTTGAAGAGGATCAGCTCGTCGATCTGGCCGAGGCGATCCCAACCAAAACGTGCGATGCCGTCGCGGTATCCGCCCACGTCGAAGCCGGTGTTTTCCCGCTCGAAGACCTCGGTGGCACCCTTCAGGAGGCGCTCGCGCGCGGTGTCGTCCAGAGGTGAATTGGAGACGACGAGGATCTCATCGAGGTACTCGCGCAGCGAGGTCAGGCACTCGACGATGTAGTCGTCGACGAGGCCCTGCGGATCAAAGAACAGGAAGATACCGGCGCGCTTCACGGTCTCACTCCTCCGCAGCGTCGACGGCGGCCAGGATCTGGCGGATCTTCGTGGCGTCGCCCCACACACCGGGCGAGTCGTAGGGACGATCCGGGAACGCCCCATACTCGAGCGTGATGTCCAGGTCGTTTTCGCGGATGTAGGCCTCGACGCGGTCGGCGAGGCTCATGGGCTCGCCGCTGCAAATGTTGATGATGCCGTCGATCTCGTCCTGGGAGACGGCGGCGGCGATCTGGTAGGCCAGTTCCTGGATGGAGAGGAAGTCGTAGAGGTTCTTGCCCGTGGTGAAGGGGAAGGTCTTCTTGCCTTCCTGGGCGGCGGCGAGGAGCTTGGAGAAGATCGAGGAGCCGTGCGCGTCATCGCCGACGATGTAGTAGCCGCGCAGCCACTGCATGGTCGCGCCGTGCTGGGCGGTCAGCAGCGTCGTGATCTGTCGCAGCGCGTTCTTGGAGATGCCGTACAGCGATGCGGGGTTGCACGGGGAGTTCTCGTCGATGGCACCCTCCCAGTAGCCGACCTCGTGCATGGAACCCATGACGGCGACGTGGGTGCAGCCACCCTTCAGGAGGTTCTCAATGAAGTGGTAATGGGCGGGCAGGTCCTCAATGTGGGCCGGCGAGTTGTGCACGAAGCCGTCGCGCCACGCGAGGTGCAGGACCACGTCCGGGCGTCCGAGCTGGTCGTAGATGTCAGCGTCTCCGCTGAAAATCTGGGTATCGATGCGTCGCGCGCGCTCGTCGACACCGTCGAGGCGGAAGTCGACGACGCTGACGTCGAGGCCGCGCTCCAGCAGGGCGTGAACAATGTGGCGGCCGATGTAGCCGCCGGCTCCGGTAACGAGGACAGTCTTCACCATGTGAGTCAGTCTATCAAGGCCGTGGCGCTGCGCAGCTCCGCCCCGCGTTGTGTGCCGTGACGCACCCGCCAGCCCAGGCCTCGTTCACGAGGCCGACTCTCCTATCGTCGGGGGCGCGCGGCGGTGCGGTGGCGCAGTGCACGGGGCAGGGCGAGGAGTCCTTGGAGGACTCCGCGGGCGACGGGACCGCGACCGCCCGAGCGCACGGCGCGTGCGATGGAACGCGCAATCGCGCGCGCGACGACACCCCAGGGGGCGTGCTGGGCGGCAACGATGATGCGATTGCGGGCGTTGACCCTCAGGAACATGGGCGAGGACGTCCCCGAGGAGGCGGCGTGCTCGTGGTCGACGATGGCTCCGGCGACGAAGCGCACCTCGTATCCGGCCTCGCGCAGCTTGTAGGACAGATCCGTGTCCTCGTAGTACATGAACAGGTCGGTGCGCACGCCCCCGACAGTGCGCCACGCGTCGGCGTCGATCGCGCACGCGCCGCCACATAGGCCAAAGACCTCGGGCGCAGGCAGCGGGGAATCGGCGGGGGCCAGCCAGGAGCGGTCGTACCCGTTGCCCGCATTGTCGACCTCATTGCCGGTGGAGTTAATGAGGACCTGCCCGCCGCCCTCTGCCTCGCCAACGCGCGTCCAGCGACTGCCGTCGCGGGCGACGAGGAATTCCTTGTCGGAAGGGGTGGAGGGGCGCCAGGTACCCGTCAGGAGAATGAGCGCGGTCGTGGCACCCACGGCCTCGCCCAGGGGAGCCAGGAGCGCGTCGAGGAATCCGTCGCGTACGGTTGCGTCGTTGTTGAGCAGGACGACGGCCGACTCGCTCAGGCCGGCCGCTCCGGCCATGACGCCGGCACCGAAGCCGTCGTTCGTCCCTGCGTTCACGAGGGACACACGTGCGGGATTGGCGCCGCCGCGCAGCTCGCCCAGGCCCTCACGCAGGACGGTCAGGGAGTCGTCGTCGGATCCGTTGTCGACGATGACGAGGTGGTCCCCCTCCCCCATCTGCGGGGCAATCGAGTGGGCGGCACGCAGGGTGAGCGGCGCGTTCTTCCAGTTGACGAGGATAACCCTCGCGCTGCGTGCCCTCATCGCCCACCCGCCAGGTCTGCGTAGACGGCGGCGTGCTCGGCGGCGGAGGCCTCCCACGTGTAGTCGCGGGCGCGCTCGATACCGGCGGCGGCGAGCCGGTCGTGCTCGCTCCCCGAGGCCGCTTCGAGGGCCTCGGCGAGGGCCGAGGCGTCGGTGGCCGGCACAAGGATTCCCGCGTCGTCTCGCGTAATCTCCGCCATGCACGTGTCCGCGCTGGTCACGACGGGGGTGCCGTGCGCCATGGCCTCGAGGACGGGCAGGCCGAAGCCCTCCCAGATCGAAGGGAACGTGAAGACGCGGGCGCCCGCGTACGCGCAGGCCAGGTCGGCGTCGTCGAGCCGCCCGAGGACGTGGACCCGCTCGGGAGGCAGGGGCGCGTCCGTGGGGTCGGATCCCCACCCGGCGGGTCCAACGAGGACAAGGTCGAGGTCGGTGCCGCCCAGCTGCTCGTAGGCCGCCAGGAGGGTGGGCAGATTCTTGCGCGGCTCGCGCGTGCCGACCCACAGGATGTAGGGGCGCACCAGGCCGTGGTGGGAGCGGAAGTCCTCCACCTGCGCCTTCGTGACGGGTGTGTGGCTCAGGCCGTGCGGGATGACGGTGATGCGCGAGGCGTCCAGGCCGGCCTGAACACAGTCGTCGGCGGTGGCCTGCGAGGGGACGATGATCGCGTCGGCGCGCTTCTTCGTGATCTCGAGGGCGCGGTGAAAATAGGCCGAACCGTGGGCCGTGAAGTGGTCGGGGTCGCGCAGGAAGGCGACGTCATGGACGGTGACGGCCAGAGGAAGCGAGGTCGGCGGGATCGCCCAGGTCGTCGCGTGCACGACGTGGGCTCCCCCGCCCGATCCGACGCCGAGCATCCGGTCCACGCTGGGCATACTCAGGCGGTCCCAGGCGGCGTAGAGCGCGCGCCGAGGCAGCGAGGAGTTGAGGACGGGAATGGTCAGCCCCACCTGCTGCGGGGTTGGCTCACTCGCGCCGTGGCGCGCGGCGACACCGATAGCACGCACGCCCTGGCCTGCCAGGCGGGAGGCTACTTCGACGATGTACCGGCCGGAACCCCCGGGCACCGGCTGCCACATTTGTTCGACGACCATTCCAACGTTGACGCTCATACGCCCAGGGTAGTTCACGGGCGCGCGGGGGCGGGAACAAAAGGATGAGTGAGCGCAAAATGGAATACGATAAAGGGACCAGTTGTTGCTCCCGACCCAATGGGGATGATCGTGGCCCACTTCGTTTCTCACTCGCAGCCGATCCGCGTCCTGCTCGACGGGACCGCGATCCCCGCAGACCTGGGCGGCGTCGGCCGCTACGTGGACGACCTGGTTCCTGAGCTGGTCGAACAGGGCGTGGACCTGACGATGGCCGTCCAGGAGCGCGACGCGGAGCACTTCGCGACCCGCCTGCCCTTGGCGCGCATCATCCCGATTTCTCCGCGTTTCGAGTCGCGTCCGGCGCGCATGGCGTGGGAGCAGACGGGCCTGCCCAAGCTGATCCGCAAGGTGCGCCCCGACGTCCTGCACTCCCCCCACTACACCTGCCCTCAGTTCCCGGGCGTCCCCGTCGTCATCACGCTGCACGACGCGACCTTCTTCTCACACCCGCAGGCACACTCGCCTCTCAAGCAGCGTTTCTTCACGGCCGCGATTCGCCGCGCGATTCGCCGCGCGGACGCCCTCGTGGTGCCTTCGCTGGCGACGCGCGACGAGACGATCAAGTACGCGGGTGGGGATCCCTCGCAGTTCTACGTCGCCTACCACGGCGTGGATCGTTCGATCTTCCACCCGGTCTCCGACGCTGAGCGCGAGCGCGTCAAGGCCTCGCTGGGCCTGGAGGGCCGCGACTACATCGGCTTCCTGGGCACGCTGGAACCGCGCAAGAACGTCCCGAACCTGGTGCGCGGCTGGGTCAAGGCCGTCTCCGACCGTCCGAATCCGCCCGCCCTCGTCCTGGCTGGCGGCAAGGGTTGGGACGAGGACATCGACCCGGCCTTGGCCTCGGTCCCCGAGCACTTGACGGTTCTGCGCCCCGGCTACCTGCCCCTGGAGGACCTGCCCGGTTTCCTCTCGGGCTGCGTCATCCTGGCCTACCCGTCGATCGCGGAGGGCTTCGGCCTGCCGGTCCTGGAGGCGATGAGCTGCGGCGCCGCAACGCTGACGACTCGCCTGACCTCCCTGCCCGAGGTCGGAGGCGACGCCGTCGCCTACTGCGACATCGACCCCGACTCGATCGCCGCGGCCCT
Source organism: Actinomyces sp. HPA0247 (assembly GCA_000411415.1). Taxonomy (GTDB): domain Bacteria; phylum Actinomycetota; class Actinomycetes; order Actinomycetales; family Actinomycetaceae; genus Pauljensenia. The sequence continues at coordinate 462,319 of KE150451.1, forward strand.
CACGGAGCTGCTGGACGACCCTGCGCGTCGCGAGGCGCTGGGGGCGGCGGCGATTCCGCGCGCCGACGAGTTCACGTGGGCCCGCGCCGCTTCGGTTCACATCGAGGCTTTCGGCGCCGCCGCCCGTTCCTGAGTCGACCGCGCCCGAAGGATGCCGCCGCATGCCCACGTCAGCGTCGCAGCGCCGCACGTTTGTCGCCGCGCTCATCCTTGTCGCCGCGGCGATTGTGGCCTCGCTGGCCTGGGTCGTGGCATCCCCGGTCGGGTCTTCCCCGGACGAGGACTTCCACGTTGGCTCCATGTGGTGCCCTCCCCCGGTGGACAAGACCGGCTGCCAGATTTCCACCGAAGACGGCGAGAAGGCCGTCATGGTACCGCAGTCGCTGGCCAAGGAGTACGTCACCTGCTACGCCTTCGATCACAATAATTCCGCGCAGTGCACCCTCAACGCCTCGGACGAGGAGCTGGCGCCAACACTGCGCTGGGACGACGGGAACTACCCGTGGGGCTACTACCAGTTCGCCCACCTCTTCGTTCAGCACTCGACGAGCCACGCGGTCCTCGCGCTGCGCACGGTGAACACGCTGCTGGCGATCGGCCTGATCGGCGCGATCATCGCCCTGGCTGATTCGGGCCTGAAGCGCGCGATCAGCGTCGCCGTGACGGTGGCGTGGCTGCCGATGGGCTTCTACTTCGTCACCGGCATGAACCCGTCGTCGTGGGCGATGACGGGCACGTTTGCGTTTGCCGCTGGGCTACTGGCCGCCACCCGTTCGGTGGGGCGACGCCGGGTGGGCCTGATCGCCTGCGCCCTAGCCGGCGCGGTCTTGGCGTGCACGTCGCGCGGTGACAGCGCCTTCTTCCTCTTCGTCGTCACGGTCGCCCTGGCCTTCGCGGTGCCGCTGAGTAAGCGCATCATTCCCGAGGCCGTAGTGGCCTGCGTGGCATCGGTCATCGGCGTGCGAGTGATGTCCTCGACGAACGTTTCAGCAAACCTGGCGACGGCGCAGAAGGGTGTCGTGACCGCCGGTCGGCACGAGATTCTCATGCAGAACCTGGATGCGCTGCCCAACTACCTGCGTGGCTTCGTCGGCCATTTGCTGGGGCCGGGGTGGAACGACGTGTCCTACCAGGGCACCGTCTCCTACGGCGCCTCCGTCGTGGTCGTCGCCGTCCTGTGCTGGTCGCTGCGCTCACTGTCCTGGCGCAAGGCCCTGTCAGCGATCACGGTGGCCGGTGCAATCACTGGCGTTCCCGTGGTGATCGGCCTGCGCGGACACTTCAACAACGTCCTCACCTACCAGCCGCGCTACATGCTGCCGCTCTTCGCGGTATTCCTACTCATGCTTCTGGCTCCCTCCCCCGCCCGTGCGGACGAGGCGGGGCAGCGCGTGGGAAGCGCCGCCTTCCGCGTCCCCACGAGCATCGTCGGGCGCGTAGGCACGGGCCTCGTGGCGGCGCTGTGGGCACTCACCAACGCCCGGGCTCTCTACCTCGTCATCGAGCGCTACGCGTTCGGGCGCACGGCTCACGCAATGCCCATCGACCTGTCGATGCGGAACCTCAGCGAGAGGAACGAGTGGTGGTGGCCAACGGCTCCGATCGGCCCAATGGCCGTGTGGATCCTTGGCGCTCTCGCTGGCGCAATCGCGATTGGCCTAGCCGTTGTCCTATGGCAACGCTCCCCCGGAAAGGCGCCCAAGCCTCGTCGATAGACACTTCACACCCAAACTGTTCACAAATCTAATCACGAGTGCTATGCTCGAACATGTAGCACTCAAACAACCTTGTGAACGAAAGGTGGCGGCATGCCCACAACCAACGTCGGCACGCTCAGCGAGCCCCAATTCAACATCCTGACCACACTGGCCAAGACAGATACCCCCCTCACCCAGCGGGCACTGTCGGAGGCCACCGGCATGAGCCTCGGGCGCGTCAACACAGCCACCCGCGAATGCGAGGCCGCCGGCTACATCGACGACCGCACAATCACCGATGCCGGTCGCGAAGCACTCGAGCCCTACCGCGTCACGGGCGCCGTCATCATGGCCGCAGGTCTGTCCTCCCGCTTCGCCCCCATCAGCTACGAGCGCCCCAAGGGCACGCTCAAGGTGCGCGGCGAGATCCTCGTCGAGCGTCAGATCCGCCAGCTCCACGAAGCCGGCATCACGAACATCACGCTCGTCGTTGGCTACAAGAAGGAATACTTCTTCTACCTGGCCGACAAGTACGGTGTCGACATCGTCGTCAACCGCGAATACGCCACCCGCAACAACAACGGCTCCCTCTGGCTCGTGAAGGACCGCCTCGACAACACCTACGTGTGCTCCTCGGACGACTACTTCACCACGAACCCCTTCGAGCCCTACGTCTACAAGTCCTACTACTCGGCGAACTACGTCGAGGGCCCCACCGACGAGTGGTGCATCAAGACGGGTCCGGCCGACCGCATCACGGGCGCGACCGTGGGCGGCGCCGACGCGTGGGTCATGCTCGGCCACGTCTACTTCGACCGTGTCTTCTCCGCGACATTCCGCGAGATTCTCGAGCGCGTCTACGACAAGCCCGAGACGGTGTCGAAGCTGTGGGAGTCCATCTACCTGGACCACATCAAGTCCTTCGACATGGTGATTCGCCGCTACCCGGACGGCGTCATCCACGAGTTCGACTCGGTCGACGAGCTGCGCAGCTTCGACCCCCTGTTCATGGAGAACGTCGACTCCGAGGTCTTCGATCACATCGTGGCCACCCTGGGCTGCCAGAAGTCGGACATCCGCGACTTCTACCCGCTCAAGCAGGGCATCACGAACCTGTCGTGCCACTTCGCCGTGGGCGACAACGAGTACGTCTACCGCCATCCGGGCATCGGCACGGAAAAGATCGTGGACCGCAGCGCGGAGTTCGCCGGCCTGCGCCTGGCCGCCGAGCTCGGCATCGACGACACCTTCCTCACGGGCGACCCTGCGGCCGGCTGGAAGATCTCGCGCTTCGTGCGCGACGTGCGCAACCTGGACGTCACCCGCGACGAGGAGCTCAAGGCCGCGATGGAGATGGACCGCGCGCTGCACACCTCCGGTCGCGTGCTGGACCGCTCCTTCGACTTCGTCACCGAGGGCCTGCGCTATGAGGGGCTCCTCAAGGCCTTCGGCCCAATCGACGTGCCCGGATACTTCGAACTGCGCGACAAGGTCCTGCGTCTGAAGGCCTTCGCGGACGCCGACGGCTTCGACAAAGTCCCCTCGCACAACGACTTCTTCCCGCCGAACTTCCTGGTGGACAAGGACGGAAAGATCAGCCTCATCGACTGGGAGTACGCGGGCATGTCGGATGTGGCCGCCGACTTCGGCACCATGGTCGTGTGCACGGCTGAGATGACCCGCGAGCGCGCGGCCGCCGCCCTGGAGTACTACCTGGGCCACGCGCCCAGCGAGGCCGAGGCGCGCCACTTCTTCGCCTACGAGGTGTTCGCCGGCTGGTGCTGGTACCTGTGGGCGCTGGTCAAGGAGGCTGAGGGGGACGACGTGGGCGAATGGCTCTACATCTACTACTCGCACGCGACGCGCACGCTCGATTCCCTGCTCGCTTCGTATGAGGCCGCCTCGGCCTCGGGCGCACAGGCTGTCAAGGAAGGTGAACTGGCATGAAAACTCAGCACGGAGGCAAGCGTTACGGCATCTTCTCGGGCGTCCTGTGGGGCCTCGACACGGTCGTGCTGGCGATCGCGCTGGCCATGATCCCATTTGCCGACTTCGGCCAGTCGGCGCTCGCCGGCGCGGTCCTGCACGACGTTGCGTGCGCCGTGATCCTGCTCGTGTACATGGCGGTTCGAGGCCGACTGAAGGACACCTGGGCGGCGCTGCGCACGCGCCCGGGCAAGTCGGTGATTGCGGCGGCTCTGCTGGGTGGCCCGATCGGCATGAGCGGTTACCTGATTGCTATTGACAACATCGGCCCTGGCCTGACCGCGATCATCTCGACGTTCTACCCGGCTCTGGGAACGCTGCTGGCGTTCGCCCTCCTGAAGGAGCGGATGGCCCCTCGCCAGATCATTGCTCTGCTGGTCGCGCTCGGTGCCATCGTGGTGACGGGCTTGTCGGCGACCTCCGACCCCGTTGAGGGCGGCAACGCCATCCTGGGTGTCGCCGGCGCGCTGGCGTGCGTGATCGGCTGGGGGTCCGAGGCCGTGATCCTCACGTGGGGTATGCGCGACGAGGCCGTGGATAACGAGGTGGCGCTCCAGATCCGCGAGACGACCTCGGCGCTGGTCTACCTCTTCGTTGTCGCCCCGATCGCGGGGGTCTTCGGCTTCACGCTGCACTCGCTGGCTCACCTGTCCGCGGGCGTGGTGGCTCTGGCCGGCCTGGCGGGAACGGCCTCGTACCTGTTCTACTACAAGGCCCTGTCGGCGATCGGTGCCTCGCGCGGCATGGCCCTGAACATCTCCTACTCGGCGTGGGCAATCATCTTCGCCCTGGTTCTGCAGGGCACGGTACCCACGGCTACACAGGTCGTGTGCTGCGTCGTGATCCTGGTCGGCACGGTCCTGGCGGCCACCCCCTCGTGGGGTGACCTGCTTCCCAGGCGCGCGAGTACCATCACGGACGACAAGGCGTGAGACAATGGCGGGTGGGTGCACGTGCACCCACCCGCTTTCCGCATTCGGAGGACTTATGACGACGCCCCCCAGCGACCTGCGCAAGGTCCACATGCTGCTGACCTACATCCTGTCAGAGTTCGACCGGGTGTGCGGCCAGATCGGCGTGGACTACGCCCTGTACGGCGGTAGTGCCATCGGAGCAGTGCGCCACGGCGGTTTTATCCCGTGGGATGACGACATTGACGTCTTCATGCTCCGCCCGGACTACGAACGATTCCTGCGTGAGGCTCCCGCACATCTGTCTGAAGGTTTCCGCATAGACAACCAGACGAGCGTTCCCAGATACCACCTGCTGTTTTCCAAGCTGGGCTTGACAGGAACGGTTTTCCGCTCGCAGGGCGAGGTGAACCCGGACTACACGCCGCCGATCTTCCTCGACATTTTTCCGCTCGATACGGTGCCCGCGGACGCCAAGCGTTTCCGCTCCATGTGCCGCAAAACCTGGTGGTGGGGCCGCCTGCTGTTCCTCTCGGGCATTCCGACCCCCGGATTGCCCGGCATGGTGGCATGGAAGCGCTCACTCATTCACGCGGTGACACGGAGTGTCAACCTCGCACTACGCACCGCGCAGATGTCGCCACGCGGACTCTATGCGCGGTGGGAGAAGGCGGCACGCAGCGCCGAAGGCGAAGCAACGGGCACCTATGCCGATTTCACGATGCGTGACCCGTGGAATTGGACCGTGCACCGCGATGAGTTCCTCCCCACGCGCCGCGTCCCCTTTGAGGCAATTGAGGCCTCAATCCCCCACGATGTCGACGCCCTGCTCACTCGCGGTTACGGCGACTATATGCGCGTCCCAGATCCGGCGGATCGGCGCACGCACCTACCGGAAACGCTAGAGTTTGGTCGTTTCGACCCCGATCAGGGCGGGGTGCCGGATCTTCTGGCTTCCCGCGATGAGGAGAATCCTCGCCCGGAGCCTACGACCGGTCAGGAGCAGTAAATGCGTATCGCTTTCATCGTCAACAGCTACCCGCCGCGTCTGGGTGGCTTAGAGTCGCACATCTACCACCTGTCGGTGTCCCTGGCACAGCTGGGGCATGACGTGTACGTGTTGACTATCTCTGATAAGCCGGGGCATCGACAGGAAGAGGGCGTCGATATTCGCACCGACCGACGTCACTTCCCGGTCGCGGACATCATCAGCTTCCCGGCCCTGGGCGCGACCCGCGCGATCGCACGCTTCCTCCGCGAGCACCACATCGATGTCGTCAGCGTGCACACTCGTTTTTTCCCCATGAGTTTCGTTGGGGTGCGTGCCGCACACAAAGCGGGCATTCCGGTCATTCACACGGAGCACGGTTCCGGTTTTGTCGCATCCTCCTCTCCGATCATCGCTCCCGCATCGCGCGCGGTCGATGTGACGATGGGCCGTTACGTGCTGCGTCATGCGGATCGCGTGCTGGGCGTGTCTGAGCAGGCCGCAGCCTTCGCGTCGCGGCTGGGCGGCGTTCATGCGGACGTGTTTTATAACGCGATTACTCCCCCGCAGCCGCACGCGGAACCGATCGAGGACCGCCACCGTCACCTCGTATTCGTGGGCCGGATGGTGCCCGGAAAGGGATGGGACACGTTCATCGAGGCCGTGGCACAGCTGCGCGCGCAGGGGCAGGAGGTGACGGGCGAGCTGTTGGGCGCTGGCGCTGATCTCGATGCCGCTCGCGAGATGATCGCTGCCAAGGGGCTCGATGGTGTCGTGTCTGCACCCGGTCGCGTGAGCGCAGACGAGGTCCGTGGCCGCTTGGCGGGAGCAACCCTCGTCAATCCAACGGTCCTGTCGGAGGGGTTCCAGACGACCCTGCTGGAGGCACTGGCAGAACGAGGGCGCGTCGTCACATTCACGGTGCCCGGCGCGCAGGTCCTCGCAGACCAGGGTAACCCCGTGGTCATCACCGCCGAACGCACGCTTGAATCTCTTGTGTCAGCCCTGCGTGACTTCTTGAACAATCCGCCCGCCCTGGGGGATCCCAGCCTCATCGACGCGTGGACGTGGCCGGTACGAGCCCGCGAGTATGCGAGCATCGCCGAGTCACTGTTGGATGGCCACGCGCCACACTCCCCCGCTCATCTCTGACGTCCACCCCTGTTTCCCGAGGAGCAGTCATGCCATTTATTAGCGTCATCATCCCCGTCTACAACGCACAGGAGTTCCTACCGGGCGCCCTGGAGTCCATCGAGACGCAGGATTTTGCGGACTGGGAAGTGATTCTCGTTGACGACGGGTCGACGGATGGCTCACCCGCCCTGTGCGATTCCTACGCCCAGCGCGACCCGCGTTTCCGCGTCATTCATCAGGAAAACGCAGGAACGAGCGCAGCACGCAACACAGCCCTGAAGGCTGCGCAAGGCGAGTACATCACGTTCATGGACAATGACGACTGGTGGCGCATCCCCGAGGCGCTCACGCTCGTTCACGAGGCCCTCACAAGGCGCCCCGTTGATCTGCTGTGGCACATGAGTGCGCGCGCCAACCCGGAGGGCACCGAGATCACGGAAGCCGAACCCACGTCGATCGCCTCCACGATTGATTCGCTGAGCACGGACGAGGCAATCCGAACAATCATCGACAACGAGCTGACGACGAGCGCCGTGTGGACGAAGGTGATCCGCCGCGACTTCTTGACCGAACACGGCATCGTATTCCCGTCAGGCATGCGCAACGAAGACACGGATGTGAGCGCTCAGATTATCGCGCACATCGATTCCGTGGCCTGGCTCGACCAGCGTTTCTACGTGTACAGGATGGGTCACCCCTACGCGCAGACCTCGCATTCACTGGCCGTCTCGACGGTCGACGACCTGGAGCACGTACTGCGCTCGAATCTGTCCGCCGCTCGTTCGCTATCCGAGGGACGCCGCGGCGCACTCATGGCATTCCTGGCACGTCCGATGATGGTGTGGGTGGGTCAGGCCTCGGCCCTGGGGCTCCTCGACGAGAAGAAGCACGGGCAGCAGGCGCGCCGCCGCAAGGCGTTCATCAGCCAGTTCTTCCTTCCCCTCGTCTCGCAGTCGCGCACCCGCGAAGCTCGTATCGCCCAGTGGGCGTGCCGTCTGCTGGGAGTGCGCGCCTGCGCACAGCTGCTCGGTGTTCAATTCCGACGCATGCATCCCGAGCTGGTCGCCCACTCCACGACCAAGTAGCGGCCCGCTCAGCGGGCTCGCTTCCTCGCGTCATTCACCGAAGGGAGTGTCCGCCACCCACTCGACAGACCGCATGTGGGCGGGCGGGCGCTGATCCTCGGGCGGGACCTCACGCCAGTTGCCGTAGTAGTCCTCGAGCAGCTTCTCGGCCTGCGCAGGAATCGCAAACTCGCGTCCCTCGAAGCTGGCAGTACGCGTCGGGAAAAGCTCCTCAGGCCGGATGATATTACGGCTCATAATGTCATCGAGGAGCAGAACGTAGCGCTCGTTGTCCGGATTCTCAACCGACGAACGGTGGCACGCGCGGGCAAGCTCATCCTGTCGACGAGAGATGGCGTACAGGTCAGCGAAGCGGGTCACCGGATAGAGCATGTACTTGATGATGCGGCGTGCCGTGGAGGTTGCGTAGCGCGGGTTAGACGCCGCGATGTACTTCCACCACACAAGTCGGTGCCCCCTGCGTGCGGCACGATGCACGGCAGGGTCAGTAATGTCGACGCGCTCAAGTGGGAAAATATCCACCCACAGCCCGAGGTTTCCGGCAGATTCGTCCAGGAAAGACTCAACCGCCCGGGTTCGGGTATCAACGAGCTTGCAGTAAGAGTTAATCGAGGTGCGATCACGATAACTGACGAGGCTGTAGTGCTCCCCGAGAGCCCCCTGCTGCCACAGCTCGTAGAGCTTCTCGTAGTCATCGCGGGGCATGTAGACATCAATGTCGTCATCCCAGGGGATGAACCCACTGTGGCGCATCGCCCCAATGAGAGTGCCGTACGCGAGCGCATAGGAGAGCTGGTGCTCGCGGCACACGCGGTCCAGTTCTGTGAGAATGTCCAGTTCAACCGCCTTCACCTGGCGCGCCTCAAGCTGGGTCATGGAGCCTCTTTCATCGTTCATCCGATGGCTTACGAACTGCCCTCTAGAGTAGTACAAGCTGCGGGCGAGAGGACACACGCGTACGTGCCCGCGCAATTGCCGGTCACGGGAGCACGATCGCGCACCCCGCCAGATCTCCGTGCGGCGCGAGGCCTGCCCGCCCGCTCGCCGTCCACGCGACCCACCCCGCCAGACCTCCGCACGATGCGAGCACACGTCTTGCTTTCTGTGGCTGCTCTATGCGCCGGTGGGCGACAGACCTCCGACCGCTGCCTTCACACAACGAGCTTCGCTCGGCACACCACCGCCAGACCTCCGCGCGACCCACCCCGCCAGACCTCCGTGCGGCGCACCCCGCCAGACTTCCGTGCGGCGCAAGCACACGTCTTGCTTTCTGTGGCTGCTCTATGCGCCGGTGGGCGGCGGCCCGCCCGCGAGATCGCCACACGCGAGCCTTACGGCTCGGAATGATCGATCTCGAGGCCCGCCCTGGCCCTGCCGCCGCCCACCGGCACCGCAGCCACATTCCCCAGCAGGCCTCGCGCCACCCTCCAGTCGGGCGACCATGACCACCGGCACCGCAGCCACAATCCCCGCAGACCACACACCACCCACCAGTCGGGCCGCCGCCCACCGGCACCGCCGCAAGCTCGCACCACAGGTTCTCAGCGGGACAAAACTCTCCCTGCTCAACACATCAGCCCAAGCAACGGGACAAAATTCTCCCTGCTCGTCGTAAAACGCTCATTTTGGCCTGTTTTACGCATGCAGGGAGAGTTTTATCCCGGATATGACATCCATGGCCCCCAGCAGGGAGAGTTTTATCCCGGCATCCTGGTCGCTCATGGGCCACACCCAGGATCTGCGATGATCATCCACGTGCTCCTCGCGCGACAGCGCCCATGACGCGCATATGCGGATAGGTTATCGCTACGCGGATAGGTTATTCCCACGCGGATAGGTTAATATGCTATCCGCATGCGCATAACCTATCCGTAACGTCACAACCTATCCATATGTCGCACGTTCATCACCGATCCACGCCGCCCCCACCAGCGCCGTCGCTCGCGGGCGCACGGAGCCCCAACGCTCACACCCTCCTCAATACAACCAACTGGCAGCGAGTCGGGCGACGTGCACTCCGATGTTGCGGTATCGTCATCGACTCTCCTTTCCGTTCAACAGACGGGTGTGCCCGGTGGAGCAGCCTCCCCACCGGGCACACGAACGTGAATTATTCGTTCTCAGGAGTAGTCCTTCTGGAACTTCAGCTCCAGTTCCTCCAGCGAGTGGAACTTCGTCTCGGGGACAACCTTCCAGTAGAAAAGGAACGAGAGGAAGTTAATGGCCGCGAAGATCGCGTACGTGCCAGCGCCACCGACGGTCGCCATGAGCGGCGGGAAAACAACGGCAACGAGCGCGTTGGCAAGCCACAGCGTACCCACCGCGATACCGAGGGCAGTGCCACGGACGGCGGCAGGGTATATCTCGGAGACGAGCACCCAGGACACCGTTCCGGACTGCTTGATGAACACGAAGATGCAGACGATGCCAAGAACGAGCCAGGGCGCGAAGGTCGGGGCGCCGGAGATATTTCCCTCGCCATCCAGGTAGGGGCTGATAAAGACTGCAAACACGGCAGACAGCGCAGCCAGAGAAATCGTGATGCCGAGTTCCTGATACATGCCCACGTGACGGCGAGCGAATCGGGCGACGAGCCACAGGCCCACGGCGGAACCAATCGCGGAAATACCACCGGAAACGACGTTCAGGGTGATGGCGTCTTCCATGGGAACGCCGGCGGCGTTGAGGATCTTTGGCGTGTAGTACATGGCCGTGTTGATGCCGGTCAGCTGGTCGGCGATGCCCAGGACGATACCGATGTAGAGGAGCTTGCGAGCCCACTTCACGGTGAGGATCTGGGACAGCGACCAGTTTTCCTGAGCAGACTCTGCACGCTGGACATCGAGCATCTCGTTGATCTCGCCAGCGACGTCATCCTTCTTTTCGTCGCGTACACGCTTGAGGGAGCCGATGGCCTCGACAATGCGCAGATTGGCGGCGTGCCAGCGCGAGGACTCGGGCACAGTGCGGATACCGATCCACAGGGCGATGGCGGGCAGCGAGCACAGGATGAGCATGTAGCGCCAGGTCAGACCATTTCCCGTGCCGGCGACATCCGCAATATTAACGGCGGCCTGGACGGTCTCCCACGCAACGGACGTGCCAGCGTGGCCGAGCACGTGCCCGGAGGCATCCACGGCATCACCGGTCAGGGTGACGGAGGGACCACCCTGCATGTGAGCGATGACAGCGTTCATAGAGAAGGCCAGGAACTGGCCGAAGACGATCATCATCTGATCCGTCGCGACAAGGAAACCGCGCAGCCGCTTGGGAGCAGTTTCGCTGAGGAAGACGGGAACCGTCGCGGAAGCACCACCAACCGCGAATCCAAGGATGATACGCGCCAGGTAGAGGACCCAGATGTTCGGGGCAATCGCGCAGCCGATGGCGCCGAACAGGAAGATGATGGCGAGCAACGTGATGTTATGGCGGCGACCAAAGCGGTCGGAGAGGCGTCCGCCGAAGAACGCACCGGCCGCAGCACCGATGCACAGCAGGCCGCCGACCCAGCCTTCTTCGAAGGTGGTCATGTTCAGACCACCGGCACCTCCGGGCATGTACATGTATGGCAGGGCGCCAGCGACGACGCCGGTGTCATAGCCGAAGAGGAGAGAGCCCAGCGTCGCGATGGCGGCAATTGCGCCCAGGGAGCGCTTCGCACCGGAAGCAGGGGTCTTCTCGACGAGCTCGCGCACCCTGTCGGGTGTGTAGTCGTCAATCGTTGGAGTGTGTGGCATATGGTTCTCCTCTGCACTTCCTCGTCGGAGCGATCCGGATGAACGAGACAGCATCCATAGCATAATGCCGCGCCCGTGCGCGAACCGCTTCCCGGCAGATATAACGCAGGCCGCGATCGCCCCCTGAGGATATCAAGGCCGAGGCCCCCGCGAGCACCTCGTCGCCGACGCGCTCACGCCCACGCCAATGACTGTATGGCATGGAGAGCAGGAACGGCATCCCTACTCCTCCACTCAGGAGGCTGCACCTTCAGGCGTTCAACGCCGTCAGGCGCACGGCTCCCTTGTAGGCTTCGTTGCTGGCGGGTGAGCCTTTCGTGGCTTTCTCACTTGTCCATGGGGAGGCGGGACCTCTTCCTGGTGTACCCAGGTCGCGCGGATCCAGTGGTGCGCCGGATCGTCGGGGGCGAACTGCACGAGGCACTCGTTCGGGCCTGCCATGACGTTCAGGTCGTACGTGTCGTAGCCGGGGGCTGCGACGCAGGTCCCGTGGTAGCCGTGGGGCACGGGGGCAACATCGCCGTCGTGGACCTCGCAGCACGGGCCGACGCGGACCTGGCTCTTAGCCTAGTAGGCGACGTCTTCACAATATGCGCTGTTTTGGACTGGAAAGATATCGATACCTGAACGTCCATTGTCAGAATGCCGACATAGTGGCGGCCAAAGAACATGAGTGGGGCCTTCCCCTCCATCCGGGTAGCCCGTGAACCTGATGATCCAAGGGCACACTCGACAAACAATCGTCACGCTTTGTCCGCACAATATGCGACAGAACGTCATCCCCCTCACCAACATCAACACTGATACCATGTAACCATATTGAATTAACACGCAGTCGCGCCGCACATGAAGGTTTGACATGTCCAAAACACCGCGCAGCTCGGAGAATGCTCCCTACGTTCCGGACATTACGCTGGACCGTTCTTCTCCCGTGCCCCTGTACTTTCAGATCTCGGAGCCCATCGCACAGCTCATTAACTCCGGAGCACTGCCTGCGGACACACGCCTGGAGGACGAGCTATCGATGGCGGCGCGGCTGCACGTCTCTCGCCCCACGGCACGACAGGCACTCCAGCGCCTCGTCGACCGCGGCCTTCTGACGCGCCGTCGCGGCGTCGGCACGATCGTCTCGCCGCGCCACGTCCACCGTCCCATGGAGCTCACCTCGCTCATGCGCGACCTGGTCAACGCAGGCCACAAGGTACACACGACCATTCAGCGTTACGAGGCACGTCCGGCCTCAGCGCAGGAAGCTGACATCCTCACAGTCGCCGAGGGCGCCCTCATTGTTCACATCGAGCGCACGCGTTTTGCCGACGATGAGCCGATCGCAGTTCTCACGAACCTCATCCCCGCCGACATTGCCCCAACTATGCAGGAGCTCGAATCCGGTTCCCTGTACGACCTCATGCGCGAGCACGGGGTCATCCTGGCTTCTGCACGCCAAGTGATCGGTGCGCGTAGTGCGACGGTGAAGGAAGCGACTCTCCTGTCGGAGCGTCGCGGCGCGGCCCTGCTGACAACGCAGCGCACGACATACGACCCCTCGGGACGCATCGTGGAATACGGCGATCACATCTACCGCGCATCGCGCTACTCCTTCGAAGCCAGCCTTTTCGCCCAATGACAAGGCATTGACACTTTGTCCCAACGAATTGTCGACAGCAGGAAGTCTTCTCCGCAGACTTACAATTTGCCATGAGGGTCGGAAGCAATCACAAAGGAACGCTTCTCACCATAGCCATCGAGCACACCCCCAGAGCCCCTTCTGGGCTCCGGGGATAGCCCGCCAGCCACCCGGTGGAACGATTCGTCGGATCCGGCCGAGCTCGTACAGTCGATCGCCTTCGGAGGCGTCGGCACAACCCGCAACGCTACCGTTGTCTGCACCTATATCAACCGGCACCCTGACGCGTACCTGTCTTGAATCGCGGAGCTCGCCGAGGCAACGACCGAGCCCACCGAGTCTGAGATCGAACGACAGGTCGTAAACGAACTGTTACTCGAGGCTACCGATCTCCTCGAACCCACCTTCGCGGTCAAGAACAGCCGCAACAGCAGCCTGTCCATACAGACGTATCCGCGCGTGGCCTGCAGCATTCGCCGCCCATACCAAGGAGCTACACAGCCCCACACCGCCCCCACACTGCGACAAAGAGCGCAGAAAAATGTCAAGGACATCGCGAACGAACTCTAGTTTTAGACTCGCATGCTATATAACTCCCGAGCAACCTGCTTAACATAACGCCCGTAATTCCCATCAGGATTTCTCGTTTCAGCAACTCGCTCCACCTCAGCAAGGCATGAATTCAGTCCTGCCTGAGGACTACTATCCCCCGGCCCCATACATCCACCCTGTCGCCGATGCGAAAGAACAGCGATCGTGTCAGGCGAAAAATTAGCTTTAATCCACTCACATGTCATAATCAACGCTTCACAATCACTCAACGCTCGTTTAGATTGCTCCTGCGTTACCCCAAAGCTCATCGTCACTTTATGCAGCAACAGACCCGACACAACACGTTCACATCGCCGCATCCATCTCGGCCTTTCCCCAACCTCAACCATGACAATTGCAGCAAGAAGGCACCACGGAACCTGTTTCTCATCAGCGATGGTTCGTAGCTGCTCCCATAGATCCACACCAACATCTTCTCTAACCAATTTTAGGCGTTCCGTAATACCCAAATTATCAGGAGCTCGACTAGCTTTGCGCGTCCCTCGATAAATGAGCGCAACAAACAACGCTGTCCATGCAGCAGAAACAAATTCCTGAGGCTCTGGAACAAACGGCATCAGAATTTTATACAGCAACACACACAACGCTCCCACAATGAAGGAAACAACTATATCAATTACTTGCAGCACATAGTGAAAGGGAGCACCTTTCAGATCACTTCGGACCCTATCGAAAATTGAGCGAACTGAGGACAAGACGGAAAATGTAGACACACATGCAATATAGGCAGACTGTCTACAAACCCCCACCCGTTCTGCAGTAACAACAACACCAGAAGTTACCACAAAGACAGGCAACACTCTAAAACCAACATACTGCAACGCCACTTTCCCTTTGGCACGCTGCAGCTTGGAGACGTTATACAAATATGATTCAGGTTCTTCTTTTTCCACCATTGAGTAGAATATCTTGAGCAGGACACCACCGAAGATTCCTAGGAGGATAGATAGTATAAGACCAAGCATGCATGACTCCATTCGACACAATCAGAAGATTTGACCGAATCTAATCTGATGAATATACCTTCAGCTCGATTATCCTCTTGCGTGTAGCGTTTTGTGTACATTTCGTGTTCAAAGTTCATAGAGAAGAAGCTGGTATCACTCCAGGACTTCGCTCAGCGCCTCATCCAGGGAAACTTCCGCTCCGGCGATCATGTCTTCCAGGTTCTCGAGCGTGTAGTGCGAGGGGCCCGCCAGGAATGCGACCATTGCGCCGACGTCAGAAGCGTCCACTCCCATGCGGGCCGCCCACGCGCGCTGGTACAGGCGCAGCTGAGTCACGAAGTAGGCGACCTTGTCAGGCTTGGTCGTGGCGGTCACCGGGCGGCCGCTCTTCCAGTCGACGACCAGGTAGCGCAGCCCATCGCCGTGCACGCGCTCGAACACGGCGTCGATGCGGCCCTGGACGGACACGCCGCCTACCTCCACCGAGAAGGCCTCCTCAATCGCGACGGCACGGTAGTCCGCGAGCTCGTCCGCAAGGAACGCGCGGAAATTCTCGCGCAGCCGCTCAAGGCGCTCGCGTTCACCATCCGTCAGCAGAGCCTCCTCTGCCCCGTCGTCACTGCCGGCCAGCGCGGCGTCCTCGCCGGCACCGACATCGGCGGTCGCTGCGATCTCCGAGGCCGGATCCGCGCTCGCGAGGTGAAGCTCGCGCTCCACCCACGCGTGAAACACCGTGCCCAGCGCGGAGAACGAGCTGGGGCGAGCAGGCATGGGTCGGCGCATATCTCGCGCAAACTCATCCGCGTCCTGTAGGAGCGCCGACACGGACGTCGCGGGCACGCGCTCGGCCCACAGGTCGACAACCGGCGTCTCCAGACCCAGGTGGTACTCCTCGATGAGGGCGACCGTATCACGCACCGCGGGGTCATCACCCAACTGCGCCAAGGCCTCGTACACGTCCTGGTCCTGCGCCAGATCGCGGATCTGCGCCTCGACGGCCTGCGCGGCCGCGGCGACCCGCTGGCGAGAGGGCCCAGGTTCCTCCGGGAAGGTCTCGAACACCCGCGCACCCGCGCCCTGATCACTGCCCTCCTCGGCCTGAGGGACAGGCATCATCAAGCATCTGCCCTCCCCCACCGAGGACTTCACGGCGTGGTCACGCCACCGCCCGTTGGACCACATCTGCGGGGCTTCGATGGCACCGACCGTACCCGACGAGACACCAGGCGTGTGCTCAAAGAGCTGGGCGCTGGCATCCATCAGGTAGCGCGACGGATGCGTCACCTTCTTATTGAACCCAGACATCCAGGAGCCCACCAACAGCTGAGCGCTGCGCGCACGCGTCATGGCCACGTAGGCCAGGCGACGCTCCTCACGCTCCGCGTGCTCCCCGAGGGAAGCACCGTACTCGCCCTCCAGCCACTGCTTGAAGGCAGTCGACGGATTCTTTGCCCCCTCAACGTCGAACTCAAAAGGCGGCAGATCTGCTCGATCCCCTCGCAACGGATGCGGCAACGAGCCGGCGTCGGTCACCCATGCCTTGTTCGTGGGAGGATCATCCGTCCACGGTCGGCTCTTGCTCTTGTGCAGGGGGAACGAGCCATCGGCCAGCCCAAACACCACAACCCCATCCCATTCAAGGCCCTTCGAGCCGTGGACGGTCAGGATCTGCACGGCGTTCGGGTCCGGTTCGCCCAGCGGTGCATCCAACCCATCCTCGCGTTTCTCCGCCATATCCAGATACGCCAGGAAAGACCCGAGGGACGCACCCGGGGTTTCCTTCTCGTAGGCCGCAGCGACAGAAATGAACTCATCGAGCGCCGCACGCCCACCCATCGACAGCGGATCCGCGATCACATCGTCCAGGGTGCCCATGATGAGGATCGCCCGCTCGACCTGCTCTGTAATGGAACGCCCCACACCCTCGCGAACCTGCCGCAGGCGTTCACCAAGCAGCCGCACGCGGCGCACGGCCTCCTCGCTGATCGCGGGCCGCCCCTCGGCCGCCCACCCGGGCTTCGGAGGGGAATCCACCGCATCCAAAAGGATCGCCTGATGAGGGTGAACACCCTCCTGACGTGCCAGGAAACGTGCCCAGTCGCCCAGCGCCATCAGGTCGGCTGCACCCAAGTCAATGCCAGCCAGCAGGCGAGCCAGCCACGGGGATGCCTCCACGTCGTATGCCAGTTCCAAGGCGGCGCGCACATCCTGCACGGCAGGCTGATCGAGCAGACCACCCAGGCCCACGATCTCCGTCGGGATCCCAGCCTCACGCAGGGCATCGTCGATCAACGGAAAGTCCCGACGCTGCCTGCTCAACACGGCGACGCTGCGCCGCTTGCCGTCCTTAACCGGCTGCGAGCGCACCCGCTGCACGAAATCGACCATCGCGCCGAGCGCCTCATCGTAATCCTGCGTGAAAGCAATGTCGACGGCTCCGGGCCCCGCCCCACCCCTGGGAACCAGGACGGGGGACTGCGCCTTGAGCTCCTGCTTGCCCACCTGGAAGGAGGGCACCTCCCGCAGGGGTGCCGCCACCCTGTTCGCAGCCTCCAGGATCGACACATCGTTGCGCCACGCGGTCGACAGCGTGAGCGTCTGTCCTTCTTCGGACGTGCCCGTCTGGAAACGATCCAGGAAGGACTCCAGGGACGAGGCCGAGGCTCCCCTCCAGCCGTAAATCGCCTGATTCGGGTCTCCCACTGCGGTGACCGCATGATCTGCGAAGAGCATTGACAGCAGGTCCATCTGGATCACCGAGGTGTCCTGGAACTCGTCGAGCAGGACCGCACGGAACTCCTCGCGCAGGGACGCACGAACCGCCGGTGCCTCGCGCACGATGCGCGTGGCCAGGACCAACTGATCAGAAAAATCCAGGACGCCCATCTCGCGTTTTCGCTGCTGGTAGGCGGCGATCGGGCCCAAGAAGGCGATGCGACGCGAATTCACGTCCATGGCCTTACGAGACTCCTTGTTCCCGCGCCCCACCTGCTCGAGCTCGCGTCCAAATTCCTCCAAGACCTCACGCGCACGCTCCACCGTGTAGCCGTGCTCCGAAATTTCGCCCGCGAGGTGCAGGACCTGTCCGACGACGCCAGCCGGTGTGAGCTCATCGTCCAGGTCGGTGGGCCACGACTCGACGATCTGAGTCATCAGGTCGATCGCGCCAGCCTCCGAGAGCATCGAGAAATCGGGGTCGAGGCCGATGCGCATCCCGTGCTCGGACACGATGCGTTCCGCAAAGGAGTTGTAGGTGAGGGACACCGGGTCTTCGTCGAGGCGCTCACGCAGCTGCGGCATTTCGCGCGACAGCAGGCGGATGCGCTCGCGCAGGCGCTCCCCCAGCTCACCTGCGGCCTTGCGCGTGAAGGTCAGGCCCAGGATCGACGACGGGCTCAGGTCCGGGTGGTTGGCGAGGAGCCAGAGGACCCGCATCGACATTGTCTCGGTCTTGCCCGACCCCGCGCCCGCGACGACGAGAAGCGGGCGGCGCGGAGCCTCGACCACGCGCACCTGCTCGGGCGTCGGCGTCTTCGTCGCGTCGACGATTGCCTGGATCTGCAGGGCGCCAAGATTCATCGCGCTGTCCTTTTCCACGTCACTCCACCACCTTGTGGCCGCGCTCGCGTGCCGGGCACAGCCGATCGAAAGAACAGTACGCACAGGCCGTATCCGAGGGACGCGCCTCAAAGTAGGGGCCTCGCGCGGACACAGCGACCTCGCGAACCTTGTCGTGCCAATCCTCCAGGGCCTGCCCCTCGAGGCGCGGCTGATCGAAATACTTCGGCTTATCGTCGCCAAGCAGGGCGATGCGCGCTCCCGCGACCCTCTCGCCCGAGGCAAGCAGGGCCATCTGGTACGCCGCCAGCTGCGGATTATCGGGGACGGTCTTCGCCGAATATCCGCTCTTTCCGGTCTTCAGGTCGGTGACGCGCACCCCCTCGTCGACATGCTCGAGGCGGTCCATACGCCCCCGAATGGTCACACCCTCAACCTGAGCGGACACTGTCTGCTCAACCTCAACAGGTCCGGGAATACCCTCCAGGTAGGAGGCCAGGTTATTCACGATGTCGCGGGCGTGCCGGTCGGCGACTCGCCCCGCCCACGTGTCCAGGTTGTAGCCCAGCTCCTCGATGCGCGCTTCCAGCGCCTCGGTGAGTTCCTCTGGTGTGCCGTGCGGGTGTTCCTCGGCCACGGCGTGAATCAGGGTGCCCAGGCTGGCGGCCGCGTTCGATGGGCCGTCCGCTCCGATCGTGGTGAGGAACCAGCGCAGCGGGCACGCCAGCGCGCGCTCGAATTGCGAGGGAGACAGCGTGAGCTCACCCGCGTACTCCGCGTCAGTCGTGGGCGTACCGCCTGCCCCCAGCCAGCGGTCCGGCTGCGCCGAAAGCACACCTTCGCGCGCCATGAGAGCCAGCAGGGTAGCGGCCAGCTGCGCGTCAGTCGGCTCATCGGGGTTGGCGGCGCGCGCACGCAGGTCCGCGATGTGACCGGACAGGGACAGAGGCGCCTCCACCGTATCCACCGGCACGATGTCGTTCTCGCGGGGCGTACCCGCCAGGCGCGCCACCAGATCGAAAAACACCGAGGGGGCCGCGTCCTCCGAGCGCACCGCTCCGGCGTGCACGATGCTGCACGAGCGCGTCACGGCCGCGACGAACAGGCGATACTCGTCGTCCAAAACCGCGCGCCGAGCAGCCCGCGTCGAGTCGACAAGCTCCTCGCGCCCATCCTCACCCACGGCAACGCGACCCGCGCCCACGTCCGCCAGCAGGTCGGCGCGCAGGATCCGGTCGCGCAGGCGCAGGTTCGGCCAGGCCCCGTCCTGCAGGCCCGCGAGGACGACGACCTGCCAGTGGCGGCCCATCGCCTGCGCGGGAGTGAGGACCTCGACGCCACCGGGGCGCACGCCCACGCGCGAGATGGTGTCGATCGGGACCGAGCCGGCCAGCAGCTCGGACGCGAAGCGTACGGCCGAGCCGGCGGGGTTGCGCTGCTCCCACACGTCGGCGACGCGCAGAAGCGCCACGACGGCGTCCAGCTGGTCGTCGTACCAGCCCGACGATTCATCCGACGCGATAGCCCGTGAGCGCCACTCGCCAGCCACCCCGGAGGCCTCCCACAGGGACCACAGGCGCTCCTGGGGGCGCGCGCTGCCGCTGAGTCCCAGCTCCCACAGGCGTACGGCGGTCTCGAGGGGGCGCGCGAGCATGGCGGCGGCGCGGGCACGCTTACCGCCCGCCTGCTCGGCCTGCTCTAGGGCGGGCCTCCACGTCTGCGGGTCGCTCACGAGGTCGGCAGCCGTCAGCGGGATCGGCGCGGCCTCGTCACCCGCCTCCTCGGCGGCCTGGGAGCGCGCGGCGTTCAGGCGGCGCAGCAGGCGGTGGACGGCGAGGGCGTCAGCGCGCACGAGGGGCGAGGGCAGCAGGCGCTCGGCGAGTTCGCGGCGCGCGGCCACCTCCGTGTCACTCTGTCCCGTCGGCATGGTCACCAGGTCCAGCAGCAGGCGCGTCGTCGGCTGTGTTGCAAAGTCAAAGGCGCGACTGCCTCCCGCGACGGGCACGCCGCCGCGCGCCAGGTAACGGCTGGTTTCGGCAACCATCGACGAGCTGCGCACGATGACGACCTGCTCCGAAAAGCCGATGCCGTCGTGCAGGTGGTGGGCTCGCAGGGCACGCGCGATGAGCGCACCCATCTGCGAGGGCGTGGCACCCAGGTGCGTCACCAGGAGCCCCTGCGGCGCATCCTCCGAGACCCCGGCCTCGCGCCGGGCGGGCGATCCGGACTGAGCGATGCGCGCGCAGGCCTGGCGCGCCAGCTCACGCACGGCACGGGACATGTCGTAGACCTGGCCGAGCTCAACAATCTCAACACCGAGGAGGGAAGCGAGCCTACGGTCCAGGTGCGGCTCGCCGCCGCGATAACCGGCCACTGCCACGTCGGAATCCGAGAAGGCGACGATCCGCGCGCCCGCGTCGCGGCACGCTTCCAGAAGCTTCAGCGTCGAAGGCGTGCAATCCTGCAGGTCATCAACGATCACCACGTCGGGCACCGGGCAGGGCGCCTGCACACCACGGGAGGGCGCGTCCTGCTCCCACGCGTCAATCAGATCGGCCGCGAGCGCCTGGATGCGCGACAGGTCCACACGCAGGGTCTGCGGGTACTCCGGTGAGTGCTCGGGCCCCTCCTCCAGTGCGGCGACGATCGCGCCCGCCCCCTGCCACTCCGGACGGCCGAACCGGGCTCCGGCCTCGGACAGGGCGGAGGCGTCCATCCCAGCCTCGCCCGCGCGAGCCACCAGGTTGCGCAGCTCCGCGCGGAAGGCTGGCATCGCGCGCATCTGCGGGCCAATATCCTCGGGCCACGGCGCCTCCACCGACTCCAGGGCCTCGGCGAGCATCTGATCCTGGGCCGCACCCGTCACCAGCTCCACGCCCTCCAACGGCACGTCGCGCTGGGTGCGCCACGTGGCCACCACCTGATAGGCGAAAGAAGCAGGGGTACGCACCGGGCGCACCACGTCCGGGCCGAGCCCCTGGGCGCGTGGTGTCAGCACGTCGGCGCGCGTGCGATCGGGAGCGAGAATCAGGGCACTGCGCCCCCGGGAGGCCGCCTGCTCAAACACGGCCAAAGCACACGTCGAGCGCCCCGACGACGGTGCGCCGCGCACAATCACGTCGCCCGAGCGCGCCGCCTCCACGACCGCGCGCTGGCGGGCGTTCAGCTCCGGCAGACGCCACCAATCGGCGCCACGGCTGCGCAACCTGACCTGAATTTCGCTCATAACGCAATACTCGCAGACCCCACCCACATCTGCGGCACATATGATGGGCGTGACGACATTTACCAGCAAGGAGTCATCATGGAGATCTTCATCGGCATCCGCGACAACACGCGTCAGCTCGGTCTCGACGTCGACATGACCGAAAGCGAGCTCACGGCCAAGGTTCACGAGGCCCTTGCCGCCACCAACGGTATCCTCGACCTCACCGACACCAAGGGCCAGCGCACCCTCGTTCCCGCCCAGGCCCTCGCATACGTCCAGGTCGCCGACAAGTCCGAACGCCGCGTCGGCTTCGCGATTCACTGAATCGCGCCCAGACGAACGAGGCCGGGGAACCCGAGCGGTCGTGATACCGCCCGAGGAACCCCGGCCTCGTTAATCCTGCGGCCTCAGGCCTTCAGGTGAATGTCCCTCATGCGCTCCCCGTGACGCTTAATCACGTACTCCGTGATCTCGTCGACGTTCTCCGGGGACGCAGCCAGCGACGGGTAGGTGAACAGCGTCGCGCGCACCAGGCCGAGGGCCTCGCCCGCCACGCGGCGACCCCACAGGGACAGACGCGACGACAACTGCTCGTCTGCCTCGATCTGCGGACCCAGGTGTGCGCGCACCCAGTGCCCCTGCTCGAAGGGCCACACGTCCTCGATCCCCTCAAACAGGCCGTGCACCTGCGCGACGCGGATCAGCATGTCGCCCAGCATGCCGCGCGTAATGAACGTCTTGACGGCTCGCTCAGCGAACGTCGTGGGTCGCGTGCGCGCATCCAAGTCATCGTACGCGCCAGAGAACGCGTCACCTGCCGCCAGCAGATCAAAGCCGCGATGCTCGCTCCACACTTCCAGCTGCTGGTAGAGCTTGAAGCACCGCGCCGCCATGCGCGCGTGCTCCACGTGGGCCTCGAACGTGGGGGCCTGCTCGCCATCCTTCGCCAGCCGCGTCATAAACGCGAGCGACGAATAGGCGAGAATACCAAGGACTTCAGCGTCGTCGGCGGGGACGGAATCAAACTCGTGTGCCATGGTTCCAGCATAGTGCCTGACAAGCTCGACGGCCCGCCCTTGGGATCCTGTTCTTCCCGATTTGCGACAGTCCCTGTGACCAGCCCCTCCCCCGCGAACTGCTCCCACACGATTACACTGAAAGACGACCACCGGACGACCGGTCGCATTTTTGAATAAGTAACACGTACGCGCGGACGAGAATCCCCGCGCCAGATAATGCGCGATCGGCACCGACCCCAACCCCGGAATAGCCCGGGAGACAAGGTAGATCGTGACCAACACGAGCACTGAGGCAACCGTGCCCACCCCCGACGTCGACGCCACCGAAAAGGCCACCCCGGCCTCGTCCGTCGAATACTCCGCAGGCGTCGTCCGCCTCGGCAACATCAAGCCCGCAGCCCCCGAGGTCGAAGAGGCCACCCCGGACATCACCGGCAAGGGCGAGGACCTCGACAAGAAGTCCTTCGCGGACTTCGGCGTCACCGACCCCATCGTCGACGCCCTCGAAGACAAGGGCATCACGCACCCCTTCCCGATCCAGGCCCTCACCCTCGGCCCCGCGCTGGACCGCCACGACATCATCGGCCAGGCCAAGACCGGCACCGGCAAGACCCTCGGCTTCGGCATCCCCGTCCTCGAGGACGTCATCGCGCCCGACGAAGAGGGCTACGAGGACCTGCTCAACCCCAACCAGCCGCAGGCGCTCATCATCCTGCCGACCCGCGAGCTCACCAAGCAGGTCGCCCAGGACCTGCGCGAGGCCGCCAAGTACCTGTCGACCCGCATCGTCGAAATCTACGGCGGCGTCGCCTTCGAGCCCCAGATCGAGGCCCTCCAGCGTGGCGCAGACATCGTCGTGGGCACGCCCGGCCGCCTCATCGACCTGCTGCGCAAGGGCCACCTGCACCTGTCCGGCGTCGAAACCGTCGTCCTCGACGAGGCTGACGAGATGCTCGACCTGGGCTTCCTGCCCGACGTCGAGACGCTGCTCAGCCGAGTCCCCGAGAACCGCCACACCATGCTGTTCTCCGCGACCATGCCCGGCCCCGTCGTGGCTCTCGCCCGCCGCTTCATGGTCCAGCCGACCCACATCCGCGCGCAGGATCCCGACGACCAGAACCAGACCGTCAACACGGTCAAGCAGGTCATCTACCGTGTTCACGCCATGAACAAGGTGGAGGTCGTCTCCCGCATCCTCCAGGCCGAGGGGCGCGGACGCACCGTCATCTTCTGCCGCACCAAGCGCACCGCCGCCCGCCTGGGCGAGGACCTGACCGCCCGCGGCTTCGCGGTCGGCGCGCTGCACGGCGACCTCGGTCAGGGCGCCCGCGAGCAGGCTCTGCGCGCGTTCCGTAACGGCAAGGTCGACGTCCTGGTCGCCACCGACGTCGCCGCGCGAGGCATCGACGTCGACGACGTCACGCACGTCATCAACTACCAGTGCCCCGAAGACGAGAAGATCTACATCCACCGCATTGGCCGCACGGGCCGCGCCGGGCACTCTGGTACGGCCGTCACCTTCGTCGACTGGGACGATACGCCGCGCTGGTCGCTGATCTCCAAGGCCCTGGGCCTGGGCGTGCCGGATCCGCTCGAGACCTACCACACCTCCCCTCACCTGTTCACCGACCTGGACATCCCGGAGGGCACGACCGGTCGTCTGCCGCGCGCCAAGCGCACGCGCGCGGGCTTGGACGCCGAGGTCCTCGAGGATCTGGGCGGCTCTGCTCCCCACTCCGAGGGACGAGGCCGGGGCGGCCGTTCCGGGTCGCGTTCGGGTTCGCGTGGTGGCTCGCGTGGTGGCCGCGGTCGTTCGTCGCGTGGTGGTTCGGCTTCTTCCTCCGACGCGTCGCGTTCGCGCGGCTCGCGTCGCGGCTCCCAGGACGGCGATCGCACGCTGAACGCCGGCAAGGGCGGCCGTTCCGACCGCGGCACGCGCGGCCGTGGCCGCGGCGAGCACTCGCAGCGTTCGGGTTCCGGTTCGGCTGGTTCTGCCGGTTCCGCTTCGGCTGGTGCTGAGCGCGCGCCCCGCGCCCGCAAGCGCATCCGCCGCCGCAAGGGCGGCGAGTGAGGCGATAGCAAGTCGCGCTGATACGACATGGGGAGGGGCCCGAGCCGCAAGGCTTGGGCCCCTCCGCTGTTTGGGGCCTCAGGCGCGGCAAGATTCAACCTGATCGGGAACATTCAACCCGTTAGGGAAGATTCAACCCGATCAGAAGAGGTTGAATCTTCCCGATCGGGTGTAACACCTCATCGGCAACAAGCTAGCGCGCGGATTGCCTGGCTGACACTGCACATGTCGGCGTCCACTAGGCCCGGCCGTGCAGCGCTGCA
Organism: Actinomyces sp. HPA0247; assembly: GCA_000411415.1. Lineage (GTDB taxonomy): Bacteria > Actinomycetota > Actinomycetes > Actinomycetales > Actinomycetaceae > Pauljensenia. The sequence continues at coordinate 487,162 of KE150451.1, forward strand.
CCCGATCCGTCGCGCTGCACCCGATCCGTCGCACTACACCCATTACGTCGCGATACACCCGATCAGAAGGGGTGTAATGCCTACGGATCGGGTGTTTCGCCTCCCGAAACAAGTCCAACCGCGGGCATTTACTCCCGACACACCCAAGCGGCAGCATCAGACGCTGCCAGACAACCTCGAAATACCCGCCCGGCTCCGAACAAGAGGCGCTGCACCCGTTACGTCGCGATACACCCGTTACGTCGCGATACACCCGATCAGAAGGGGTGCAATGCCTACGGATCGGGTGCACCGCTTCATCGATAACAAGCGCGATCGCGGAGAACTTTGCCCAGCGCCGGCCACACCGGCATCCAACAGGACCAGGTCACGCAGCATTGCACTAGATACAGCAGCAATGCACTAGATAGGAGAGCATTGCACTGGCTGCTATCCAGTGCAACGCTGCGCTAACTAGTGCAATGCCACTGGCCAACAAGCCCCGTCGCGGTAAAAGCGGCTCCATAACAGCTCCAACAAGCCTCCAACCGAGCGACAGCTAAAAGTGCTGAACCACTTAGCAACAAGTATCGGTGCGGAGAGATACCTCGACTCTCCAGTTGAAACACGAGGCAACGCAGCTCAGCGGCGATTAAAGAGACGATTCGCGATCGAGAAACACGCGCCGGCGACAAGGCAACTGACGGCAGCACCCATCAGCTGCTTGGGCACAGTAGCATCCGGACCACATGCACTTGCCCACGTTTCCTTGGACTGCACAGGGATAGCCTCACAATCAGTAGCTTCCTGAGACGCACAATTTGACCTCGACAAGGACATTAGAGACAGTTCACTACCATCGTTCTGATTGCCAGAAGAGGCGATGCTCTCACTCGCCGACACTCGCACATCAACGTTATAAAATGTGACAGGAAGGGGCTTTACACTTTTAGCTTCAACAAATTCAATACGCCAGCGAATCATCCGCCTAATAGTTGGGGAAAACACGCCAACAACGAACATTACTGAAAGAGAGGCCGCGAAAGCGATAGCCATCTGAAACAACATTATCCACTTTAGACTCCCTTCTTCGCACTTCATAATGTCACAGTATGCACGGAGAGATGAATAGGATTCAAGCAATGTCGGCATAAGAATACCCATAACAAGCAACACTCCACCGACAGCAGCATTCATCTCAGCACGACGATCCTCGTATACAATCAATATCAACTCGAGTATCGCCCCCATAGCAAAAAGCGGAAGGATAAAGAACGCTTCATAAGCCGACACTAAACGCGGTTCATAAGTCGACGCTATAAGCGATTTATATGACCCAACGTAGAACGATAGTCGTTCTTCTGTGAGAACATGCAGCACATACTGGAAGCATGCTAGAAATATACCAACAAGGATCAGCTGCATCGTTATTCCTAAACACCTGCGCCCCCTGGCATTAAATACTACAGCAGCACCAAAACTTACAACGATCAGAATTGCTTGTTGATAGAGATTGCTATAATAGTCAAGATTCTCCTCACTGACATTCCGGAATATAATATCCCGTGTTCCCGTATAGAAATACGGGATAACACAAAGCAAGATAAGCCAGAACGCCCCATAACGAACTCCGATACGTCTTTGCCGCATCCGTCCAATAACATCTTTTCTCATTCTTAACAGAGTAGCATCAAACACTTGACACCCCGAGGTAAGATAACGTTTGGACGGGAGCTCACCGCCCCACGTGTGACAGAACCGCCTCCACAAGAACCGGGTTCAAGTGCACCCACGCCACCGCCAGCTCTGCTTCGCAGAGCAGCCCAGCTCACTCCCCGTCAGCCACCCCGCCACCGTACTTCGCACGCTCCGTGAGGACGCGCTCGACGACGCGCGGCAGACGGGTGGGGGTGTCGCGGTGGCGGCTCATGGTGAGGAACAGGCGGATGCGAGTCAGGGGCGAGACGCGCACGGATTCAGGCCAGCGCGCGGCCACGTACTGCACGGCGTCGGCGACCTCGAGGCGCCGCGTCGAGTTGCCGACGCGCACCCACAGCTCGGCCTCGCCCTTGCCCTTGGGGCCTTTGAGATACACGGGGCGCGTGGACGGCGGGATCGTCACCCGGCACACCTCCTGGCGCTCGTAGCCCTCCTGGGGGTCCGAGGCCTCGGCAAAGTCGAGGAGGGGCAGCGCAGCCGCGTTGGTGCCCAGGCGCTGGCCCCACAGGTCGCGGATCCACAGCTCGAAGCGGTCGGCGTCCGGGGTCTTGAGAGTCGCGTAGTCGGGGCCCAGCCCAATGAGGCGACCGTCGTCGTCCACGCCGATGAGGAGGGTGCCGCCGCCGGAGTTCATGAATGCGGCGACGGTCTTCGCGATGACGGTTTCCATGGCGTCGTCGCGCTTGCCGGCGCGCATGTTCCAGCGAGCGCTCGATTTGAATTCGAGGGAGTCGGATTCGCCGCGCTTGGCGACCTCGGCGATGGGCTCGAGGCCGGGGCGCGGGTGCAGATAGGCAACGATCAGGGAGACGATAACGACCACGATGGCGGCAACCAGAGCGGCCACGCCGAGCATCGCGGGGCGCCACATGTCGGAAGAGGAGAAGATCCAGCCTGCGACCAGCAGGCCGCCCCACAGGCCGCCGAGGCCGGTGAGGGTCGCCGAGGCCGTGGACATCGTCATGCGCGAGGCCAGGAGGCGGCGCACGACCACGCCGATCACCCAGGCGATCACGAGCAACAGGACCTGAATGCCAATCCAGCGCAGCAGGTCGGGATTCTGGGGCGTGGCGCTAAACTGCGGTCCTCCAGCGGTCATAAGCGCTCCTCACAGACAAGTCGGCGGCGGGATCGGATGCAACAACCCTATCCCACCGCCGACTACCCCTCAGCGCATCACGCCATCAGCGCAAGGACGTGTGCTTCTCGATCGAGCGGGAGGCCCACACACCCAGGATAAGGGCGAACAGGGGCACGAGGACATAGGAGCCGATGCCGATGACGTTCGGATAGCCGTCGGTTCCCATCGTTGCCCGGTACGAGGTCCACATAATCTCTGTGGAGAAGTGGCCATCAGTTGTGACGGACAGCGGGAGGAAGAACGTGCCAACCGTGGAAAGCACCTGGTTCACAATGTACAGCAGGACGAAACCGATGATGGGTGCGCCGAAGCCGAGGTGGTTGAAGCGTCCTTCCGCGCCGATCGTCATGGCGGCGCAGGCCCACACGACCCACGACATTGCAAGGATGAGCTGCGCGGCGATCATGACGACCACGGTGAAGGTGGGCATTCCGGCCACGACGGAACGCGGTCCGGCCGTGTAATCGGCGAGGCTGATGCCGTCGCTCCACGCGGCGGCCGACGCGACGGCAAGGATTCCGCCGACGGCCAGGGCGAGGGCCAGGAGGCACTCCATCATGATGCGGGTGTTCTTCGCCCAGAAGACGACCTTTCCGGAAATCGGCAGGCTCATCGTGAAGTAGCCGCGCTGCCCGTAGAGGGTCTTCCAGTAGTCGGCCAGGGCCGCGATCGCGCAGGCGACCGGCGTGAGCGCACACAGGGCGTAGGCGAGCACCGCGGTGGAGCCGCTGATCCCCGGCAGCCCCGCGGCGACGATTCCCGCAGCAACCGCGATAACAGCGATGAACGCCCCGAAGGAACGCCCGTCCGTCACGGCGCGCGACCGGATTTCGTAAGCAAGCAGTTTGGCGTACATCAGCGGTACTCCTTCCGGAAGATGGCGTCGAGGGAATCGCCGTGGGCGGCCCGCAGGTCGTCGGCGTCGCCCTGCAGGAGGACCTGTCCGTCCTTCATGAAGATCGCGTAGTCGACGAAGTGTTCGATGTCGGAGATGAGGTGGGTGGACATGATGAGCAGCGAGGCGGGGTCGAATTCGCGCAGGATGCCATCGAGGATGACGTCGCGCGTCGCCGGGTCGACGCCGCTGATGGGTTCGTCGAGCAGGTAGACGCGGGCGCGCCGGGACATGATGAGGCTGATCTGGAGCTTCTCCCCCATGCCCTTGCTCATCTGGCCGAGGCGGCGGTCGGTGGGCAGTCCGAAGAAGTCGACCATGGAGGCCGCCTTGTCGGCGTCGAAGTCGGCGAAGAACGTGGAGTAGACGCGGATCGCGTCCGCGGCGGTCCAGTCGGTGTTCAGGAAGTCGGCGTCGGGCAGGTAGGAGACGATCGCCTTGGTGGCGACGCCGGGCGCATGCCCGTCGATGGTGACGGTGCCCTCGTAGTCGGAGAGGACTCCGGCGAGAATCTTGAGCAGCGTGGTCTTGCCGCAGCCGTTGGGGCCCATGAGGCCCACGATGTGTCCGGATTCGAGGCTCAGGTTGTAGTCGCGCAGGGCTGGGGTCGAGCGGTAGTTCTTCGTCAGGCCGGTGACCTCAACGAGGCCGGGGCCGGCTGCGCTCGCGCCCGTGGGTTGGGTGGTCATGAGAGTGTGTCCTCCTGGGTTACAGGTCCGCGTTCCAGCGTTCATCGACGAGGCCGTGGGCACCTTCGCGCTCAACACCGAGGGCTCGGCAGGCGCGAATGAAGGCGTCGGCCGCTGTGCGTGCATCCTCCTGGCGGAGGGTGCGCAGCGCGGAGTCGTCGGTGGCGACGTATCGTCCGGCCGTCCGCTTAGGGACGGTGAGTCCCTCGTCGTCAAGGGCGGCGAGGGCTCGCTGGACGGTATTGGGGTTGGTGCCGGCCTCGATGGCGAGGTCGCGGACGGAGGGGATCTTCTGACCGGGCTTCCACGTGCCGTCGGTGATACGGGCGCGGAAGCTGTCGGCCAGCTGGATCCAGATGGGGCGGGTGTCATCGATGCGCATCGACGCGTCCCTCCTGTCTTTCTGTATTAATACACTAATACAATGACACAGATACACAACTGTGTCAACCCACTAATACAGTTGGCTCGCAGAGCGATACAACCACATGTCTTCACACAACAAGGGAGGCCCGGAACCATGCGGTTCCGGGCCTCCCCTACGCGATTGCGTCAGTCGATCGGCTCACCCTCGATGTGCCAGACCTCGCGAGCGTAGTCGGAGATCGTGCGGTCCGAGGAGAAGCGACCCGAGCGGGAGATGTTCGCCCACACGCGCTTATTCCAGGCCTTCTGGTCGCGGTAATCGGCGGCCATGCGATCCTTGGTCTCGCGGTAGGAGGCGAAGTCGCCCAGGACGTAGTACACGTCGGCCGGGTCGTAGCCGCCCTCGAGGATCGAGTGGCGGATGTCGTGGAACCAGCCGGAGTTGGAGTCGTCGAGCGTGCCGTCGGTCAGGGCGTCGATGACGCGCTTGAGGCCGGGGACGTTCTCGTAGTGCCAACGGGGGTCGTAGTGGCGACGCAGCTCGGGCAGCTCATCGTCGGTTGCGCCGAAGATGTATGCGTTGTCCGCACCCACGGCCTCGAGAATCTCAACGTTCGCACCATCCAGCGTGCCCAGGGTCAGGGCGCCGTTCATCATGAACTTCATGTTGGACGTGCCCGAGGCCTCCTTGCCGGCCATCGAGATCTGCTCGGAGACGTCGGCGGCGGGGATGATGTGCTCGGCGGGCGAGACGTTGTAGTTGTGGACGAAGACGACCTTGATGCGGCCGTTGATGTCCTCGTCGTTGTTCACCAGCTCCGCGATGGCGTTGATGAGCTTGATGATGGCCTTGGCGCGGATGTAGCCGGGGGCGGCCTTCGCACCGAAGATGAACACGCGGTTGGGGGTGTCCAGCGTCGGGTCGTCCTTCATGCGGAAGTACAGGTCCAGGACGTAGAAGGCGTTGAGCAGCTGACGCTTGTACTCGTGCAGACGCTTGATCTGGACGTCGAAGATCGAGTCGGGATCGATCTCGACACCCTCGCGCTCCTTGACCCACGCGGCGAAGTCGACCTTGTTGGCGTGCTTGATCTCGCCTAGGCGCTTGAGCACATCGTCGGTGCCAGCCTCGGTGAAGTCAGAGAGCACGGTGAGGTCGCGGACCCACGCGTCGGAACCGGTGACCTCGTCGAGGAGGGCGGCCAGGCGAGGGTTGCACTGCTTGAGCCAGCGACGCGGGGTCACGCCGTTGGTCTTGTTGTTGAAGCGCTCGGGCCAAATCGCGTACCACTCCTTGAGGGTGTCGCGCTTGATGATCTCCGTGTGGAGGGCGGCGACGCCGTTGATGGAGTAGGACGCGTAGCAGGCGATCCAGGCCATGCGCACGGTGTTGCCGGCGACGGGGGCCATGTAGTCGATGGTGCCCTGGTCGAGGCCACGCTCAGCCATGTCGATGCGGAAGCGACGGTCGATCTCGCGGACAATCTCGGCGATACGCGGGAACAGGCGGTCGAAGATGTGGATGTCCCAGGTCTCGAGGGCCTCGGCCAGAACCGTGTGGTTCGTGTAGGCGAAGGTCTTGGAGACGACCGCCCAGGCCTCTTCCCAGCCGAGGCCATGCTCATCCATGAGGATGCGCATGAGCTCGGGGATGGCGAGGACCGGGTGGGTATCGTTGAGCTGAACGGCGTTGTACTCGGCGAAGCCGTTCAGGTCGGTGCCGTGGTGGCGCACGTAGTTCTCGACGATCTCCTGCAGGGAGGCCGAGCAGAAGAAGTACTGCTGACGCACGCGCAGGACCTTGCCCTCGAACGTGGTGTCGTTGGGGTACAGGACACGGGAGATGTCCATGGTGCGCTCACGGTCGACGATGGCGTCGGTGAAGCGCTGGGAGTTGAAGGCGTCGTAGTCGAATTCCTCGATGGGCTCGGCCTTCCACAGGCGCAGGGTGCCCACGTTCTTGGTGCCGTAGCCGGTGATCGCGATGTCGTAGGGGACGGCGCGCACGGTCAGGTCGGCGTAGGAGACGATGCGGGAGCGCTCTTCGCGGCGGGTGACGAAGGGGTAGCCCTCCTCCATCCACGGGTCGGGATGCTCGGTCTGGAAGCCGTTGTCGAAGAGCTGCTTGAACAGGCCGTAGCGGTACAGGATGCCGTAGCCGCGCACGGGCAGGTCGAGGGTGGCGCAGGAGTCGAGGAAGCAGGCGGCGAGGCGGCCGAGGCCACCGTTACCGAGAGCGGCATCCGGCTCTTCTTCGAGGACCTGACCGAGGTCGAGGCCGTAGGCGGCGAGGGCTTCGCGAGCCTTCTCGACGAGGCCGAGGTTCGACAGGTTGTTGAGCAGGGCTCGACCCATGAGGAACTCGGCGGAGAAGTAGTGTTCCTGACGGCCCTTGGCGTAACGCTCCGTGGTGGCAGCCCAGTTATCCGCGATCTGATCGACGATTGCGGCGGACAGGCCCTGCCACACCTCCATCAGGGTCGAATCTTCAACGGGGCGTCCAGAGGTCGCACGCACATGAGAGGGCAGCGACTGCGTCAGATCCAGCGTCATACGATTTCCTTTTTTGTAACTGCGCCATGCCCACCGCGAGCGGCGAGCGCCCCGGGTCGGGGCTGGCCTCAACTCTAGAGGGTAGCGATTGCGCAGCTCAATTCCCTGCTCTGACACAGCTCTGGGAGAAACCCCACCCCCACCTACGTGACGGAATACACCCACATGAGCGCACCCATGACCAAAGGCCCAGATTGGCACCAATTTGTCGACCCGAAACAAACCCCACCAGCACGAAGACGGGCCGGATTCATTCAATGACTTTTCGCAAACGTAGGACACGGTCAACATTCATCCACTAAGGTTCTCTTGTAACCAATGCTGACCGAACTAACAATAGACCGAACGGCCAGTACTCTTTGGACTGAACAAGCATCAACACGAGGACAACGATGAAACCAATGCATAGGTTGACCATTTCAACAGCCCTGAGCGCCGCCGTTGCGACGGCCCTGATCGCAGGCCCGGCCATGGCCGCGACCTCTCACGATAACCAGCCCCCGAGCCCCGGCACCGCCAACGGCGACAAGTCCACCTCGTGCCGCGCCGACTGGACCGCCGCCGCGATCCTCGACACGGACATCCTGGCCCACCACCCCGATCTGGTGAACCCCGCCGACATCACCCTTAACGCCGACGGCACCGTCAACAAGATCGCCACCGGCTCGAACAACGGCTACACCTCGAAGATCTCGACCAATTTCAACACCGAGACCTACAAGGCTCCGGGCATGTTCGAGGCCAACCACTGGATCGCCGGTTCCACCCAGAACTGGCGCTTCCCCGTGGCCACGAAGAACAAGCTGGTCGCCGGCACGACGATCACCGTCGACCTGCCCGACGACATGGCCGACACTAAGTTCATCGGCAAGCTCGAGACCCGCGCGGGCCTCAACGCGTACATGCAGGCCTGGGGCCCTCGCGAAGCCGAGTACACGTGGAACGACGGCGACTTCACCGCCACCCTGACGGACGCCGCGAAGAACATCTGGACCATCACGCTGAACAAGGGCCTCGATGCCAACACCGGCACGATCTTCCAGTTCACGGGCACCTTCCCCGAGGGCGCCGAGTCCTCGACCGCGTCCGCCAAACTGGTGGGCACCCAGTTCCCGGCCGACGGCCAGGTCTGCGGCGACCTGCCCACCCCCGAGACGCCCAAGCTCACCCCGTGCCAGGTCACGACCGTGGACCGCACCGTGTGGAGCCCCTACTCGCGCGACATCAACGAGCGTTCCAAGTACTCGGGCTCCTGGGGTTCCGAGGAACCCAAGTGGGGCGAGGCCAACGCTGACGGCTGGTTCACTTCCCGCGGCGAGGCGAAGGTCGGCGACTCGCGCACCCTGCGCCTGTACGGCGCAACGCACAAGGACATCACCAACGCGACGCTGACGATCAAGGCCGTCCAGGGCCTGAAGTTCGACGCCTCCACGATCAACACGATTTCCAACCCCGGCGCCGGCGCGCTCCAGGGTAACGGCTTCACGAACACCGTCGAGGGCCTGGGCGACATCAAGGTCAGCGAGGACGGCAAGACCATCACCGTCACGATCGCCCACATGCCTGCAAACTCGAGCTTCTCCTTCAACATCAACGGCACCCTGACCGGCGAGACCCTCGAGGGCTCCCCGATCCTGGCCCCGATCGTCCTGCACAACTGGCTGACCGGCACGGACAGCGAGTGCACGGTTCCCACCGAGGAACCCAGCACCCCGGCACCGTCGGATTCCCCGACGCCCGAGGCGACGACCCCGGCTCCTGCCCCGTCCGCGACCCCGAGCGGCAACCTCGCTCGCACGGGTGCGGATACCCCGATGCTGGCTGGAGCCGCCATCATGGCGGGCCTGGCAGGCCTGGGAGCCCTGGCTCTGCGCCGCCGTCAGCGCTAAGCACTAGCCCCTGCGAGGGAGCGCCCCTGCGGGGGCACTTCCCGCAGGGGCGCATCAACAGGAAAGTGGCACCGCTCTTGATGAGTGGTGCCACTTCCCATCACCGGTTCATCATGAGGGCTCAATTCATGGTGACTTTCGGTAGTTCCATTGTGCATGTGATGCACGCATCAAATCAAGGCGAAACGATGATTTTTCGGTGCAAATTCGCGGTTTTTAACTGCACGTTCGTGCACAACTATCGCGCGATCTGCGCAAACTAGACAAAACGCGGGCCCGCTCGAAACGAGCGGGCCCGCGGTGCTTGTCAGGCGAGGACGCCTCAGTGACGCTTGCGAGCGACCACGAGAGTCACGCCACCAGCCAGAGCGATGACGCCAGCGCCAGCGGCGATCGAAGCGGCGGAACCGGTGTTCGCCAGGGTCGGGGCAGCCCCACCCTGGGCGCCGGACGAAGCCGGGGCGTTCGTGTTGCGGATGCCGCCACGAGCGGAAACGGGGGCCGGGCCATTGCCGGTCGCGATCTGGCCGCGGGTGGACACGCCAGCGTTGCCGACGGGGCCGGAGGCCGCGCCTGCGCCACCCTGATCGGCGACGGGGGCGGGAGCCGAAGAATCATCGGCGGGGGTCGGGGTCTCAGCGGAACCACCGGTGTTGTTATCGCCCGGGGTCGAGGGCTCGGGGGCCGGCTCCTCGGTGACCGGGGCCGAGGGCTCGGGGGCCGGATCCTCGGCGGCCGGGGCCGAGGGCTCGGGGGCGGGGGCCTCGGTAGCCGGGGCCGAGGGCTCGGGGGCGGTGGGGGTCTCGGCGGCGAAAGCGACACCAGCCGAGGCAGCGATCAGGCCGAGCGCCGCGGTCGCGGCGAGCAGAGACGAGGTCGTCTTCTTCATTGTTACTCCTGGTACGGATGTGGTGAGGGATGAATGCGTGACCCTGACCAGTTCGGGCCGTGTCGTGTCACGGCGTTCTCCTCCACCCTACAACACTTCCTGACCGATACGCACAGATTTTCGCAAATCACCCCTCGGCGCGTCGCACGTCACCATAACGAGCCAGTCTGACGAGCATGGATCGAACAACAAATGCCCAGGTCAGCCCAGGTGTGCAGCCGCGATGAACTGGAAGATTCCCTCCATGATGAGCTGCGTCGCAATGGCTGCCAGCAGCAGACCAGAGATCTTTGTCAGCAGCATGATGCCGCCGGGGCCCAGGAACCGGGAGACCACCAGGGAAAAGCGCATCGTCAGCCACATGACGACATGGGCCAGGACCACGGCGACAATGACCGCAATCCACGAGCCGACGTTTGTGCCGGCCTGCCCGACGGCCACCATGACCGCAACGATCGAGCCGGGCCCCGCCAGGAGCGGCGTCCCCAGCGGCACGAGCGCGACGTTCACGCCCTCGTCCCCCGTATCGGGCGTCGAGGAGTCGGTGCCCATGAGGAGTTCCATGGCGACCAGGAAGAGCAGGACGCCGCCCGAGAGCTGGAGCGCCTCCATCGAGATGTGGAGGAGGCGAAGGATCTGCCCGCCGAGGATCGCGAACGTCAGGATGACACCGAAGGAGACCAGCGTGGCCTGGATGGCGGCACGACGCTGCTTCGGCTGCGTAAAGCGCGAGGTAAGCCCCAGGAAGATCGGGACGGTGCCGACGGGGTCCATAATGACCGTCAGCGTCGCGAAGGCGGTCGCGAAGAGGGTGACGTCGAAGAGACTCACGGCTCGACCACCTCGATGCAGCCCTGCGCGACGACCTCGGCGATGACCTGCGGGTCCGTCGTATTTTCGCCGATGCGATTCGGTTTGCCCGTCCCGTGGTAGTCGGAGGAGCCGAACATCGCCAGGCCCATCTCCCGGGCCATGCGCTCGACGTCGGCGCGGTCCTCGGGCGCGTGGTCGCGGTGGTCGCGCTCGATGCCAAAGAGGCCGGCCTGTGCCATCTCGGCGATAACAGCCTCGGGCAGCAGGCGCTGGCGCTTGCGAGCGCGGGGGTGGGCCAGGACGGGCACTCCCCCGGCCTCGCGCACGCAGCGCACGGCCTCGACCGGGTCGGGCGCCCAGTGGTGCACGTAGTGCGGACCTGACGGGTGCAGGGCCTTGACGAAAGCGGCACTGCGGTCGGGGAAGGCACCGGCGGCGACGAGCGCGTCGGCGATGTGCGGACGCCCCACGGGCCCGCCCTCGGGTGCGAAGGAAAGGACATCCTCCCACGTGATCGGGTAGTCCGCGCTCAGGTTCTCCACCATGCGCAGGGCGCGCGTTTCGCGATCCTCGCGAGTCCGGCGGAAATTATCGACGAGGCCGGGGCTGGCCGGGTCGAAAAGGTAGGCCAGCAGGTGCACGGTGATCCCCGAGGACGAACACGACATCTCGGCACCCCGGATGAGGCTCACGCCGGTGCTCGCGACAGCTGCTGCGGCCTCGTCCCATCCGGTCGTCGTATCGTGATCGGTCAGCGCGATGGCGTCCAGCCCGGCCTGCGCGGCGATTGCCAGGAGCTGGGCGGGCGTATCCGTCCCATCGGAATACGCGCTATGAGTATGGGGGTCAATTCGCTTCACCATTTGAGATTACCCCATTAATCCCATCACACAACCGCGTACACGAAAGGCCGCCGCGAGCGCCTCACAGCCTCGTCAAAATACCGGTTTTTGCCCGATCTTGACCGTATTTTTTGCACGTTCTCTCACCGCGTCCCACACGATGGTGACCACCGGCTCACCTGCAGCGGTCAGCTGCCGACTGTAGGAAACTGACATCAGACGGCCGTTTGGCCTCCCTCAACACCGATTGGAGTACATGCGTGTCTGACAAGGATCAGACCCAGGTGTCCACCGCGACCGACGCGGGAGATGCCGGGTACAACAAGGCTCTGAAAAACCGACACATCCAGATGATCGCCATCGGCGGCTCGATTGGCACCGGCCTGTTCCTGGGTGCGGGCGGCCGTCTGGCCCAGGGTGGCCCCGCGCTGGCCTTCGCCTACGCGGTGTGTGGCGTCTTCGCGTTCCTGATGGTCCGCGCCCTCGGCGAGCTAGCGGTGCGCCGCCCCTCCTCGGGCGCGTTCGTGTCCTACGCCCGCGAGTTCCTGGGCGAGAAGGGCGCGTTCATCACCGGCTGGTTCTTCTTCCTGGACTGGGCCGTTACCGTCATGGCTGACATCACCGCGGTGGCGCTCTACATGCACTACTGGACAATGTTCCAGGGCGTCCCGCAGTGGGTCATCGCCCTCGTCGCGCTGGCCCTCGTGTTCGTCCTGAACATGCTCAGCGTCAAGGCCTTTGGCGAGGCTGAGTTCTGGTTCGCGATGATCAAGGTCGCCACGATCCTTATCTTCATGGCTGTCGCCATCTGGGCGATCATCACGCAGGCGCACGTCGGCGATTACAGCGCGGGCGTCCACAACATCTCCGAGTCCGGCGGCTGGTTCCCCGAGGGCCTGGCCCCCGTCTTTGCCCTGACGCTCGGCGTCGTCTTCGCCTTCGGCGGCACCGAGATGGTGGGCGTCGCGGCCGGCGAGGCCAAGGATGCTGCCAAGATCCTGCCCAAGGCCATCAACTCGATGGTCATCCGCATTTTCTTCTTCTACGTTGGCTCCGTCGTCCTCTTCGCCCTGGCGCTGCCCTACAACGCCTACTCGTCGAACGAGTCCCCGTTCACGACGTTCTTCTCCGGCCTGGGCGTGCCCCACGCGGGCGACATCATTCAGGTGGTCGTCCTGACCGCCGCCCTCTCCTCGCTCAACGCCGGCCTGTACGCGACCGGCCGCACGCTGCGTTCGATGGCGCTCGTGGGCGAAGGCCCGCGCTTCGCGTCACGTCTGAACAAGAACCACGTGCCCTACGGCGGCATCATCATCACCGCGTCGCTCGGCCTGCTGGGCGTTCTGCTCAACGCTTTCGTTCCGGAGAACGCCTTCAACATCGTCATGGACCTGGCGGGCATCGGCATCGCCGGTACGTGGGCGATGATCCTCATCTCGCACCTGGCGTTCCTGCGCAAGGTTAAGCGCGGCGAGGCGGAGCGTCCGCAGTTCCGTATGCCTGGCGCCCCCTACACCAACTACCTGGCGCTCCTGTTCTTCGCTGTCGTCGTGGCCTCGAATGTGACCTCCGAGTCTGGCCGTTGGACCCTCGCACTCTTCGGTGTGGTCGTCGTCCTGATGGTCGCCGGCTGGTACTTCGTGCGCGGGCGCGTCGGCAACCTGACTGACGAGGCCGCCGCCTCGCTCCAGGGTGACGAGACCCTGGTGTCGGGCGACTGATCGAACGAAAGGACTGACCGTGCGTCTTCACGTCACGTATGCCGGTGGAACCATCGGCATGGTCGATTCCCCGGAGGGTCTGCGCCCCGGCGCTGACCTGCAGGGTTGGTTTGGTTCCCAGCTGGAGGGCATCGAGCTGGCGTCGAACATTTCGATGTCGACGCTGGACCCGCTCATCGATTCCTCGGAGGCCACCCCTGAGGACTGGCAGGCCATTATCGACGACATTAACGCGCACGCCGACGAAGCAGACGCCTTCTTGGTCCTGCACGGCACGGACACGATGGCCTATTCGGCCGCTGCCCTGTCCTACGCGCTGGCGAGCATGGGTAAGCCCGTCGTCCTGACCGGCTCCCAGTACCCCCTCGGCGTCGTCGGCTCGGACGCGTCGGCGAACGTCACGGGTGCGCTGCGGGCGGCGATTTCACGCCACGCTCGCGGGGTCATGCTGTTCTTCGGCCACAAGCTCCTGGCGGGCAACCGCGCCACGAAGACCTCGTCGTGGGCCTTCCGTGGCTTCGAGTCGCCCTCCGTGTCCCCCATGGCGCGCACGGGCGCCCCGTGGCGCTGGTACGGCGCTCCCCATCCGGGTACCGGCTGGCAGGATCCCAGCCCGTACACGCGCCAGGACGTCGCCGTCATCGACGTGGTTCCCGGCATGAGCGCTGCGCGCCTGCGCGCGATGACGACGCCCCACCCGGACGCTGTCATCCTGCGCACCTTCGGCGTGGGTAACATCCCCGCGTCCGAGCCGGGCCTCGTGGACGTCCTGACCGAGCTCGCCAACGCGGATGTGCCGATCATCGTCGCTTCCCAGTGCTACCAGTCCGAGGTCATGCTGGGCCACTACGAGGCCGGCGACGCCTTGGCGCGCCTCGGCGCGATCGGCGCGCACGACATGACGCTCGAAGCCCTCTACGCCAAGACCGTCTTCCTGCTCTCGCAGGGCAAGCGCGGCGCGGACTTCAAGCGATGGATGGACCTGTCCATCGCGGGAGAACTCACCCTCCAGGACTGATCTTCTCCCACCCGACCTGCCCCGGCCTCGTCCCAGTGTCCACCGCATGACCTGGGAACGAGGCCGGGGTTTGTCATGACCATCGGCTCCTCCCCCGGGAGGAAGCGGCCGTAGAATAGTGGCCATGAGTGAAGAAGCCTCCCAGTCCATGGCCGACCGCGGCCAAAACCGATCCCGCCAACCCCAGTCCTCCGCATTCCGCGACTTCATTGGCACCGGGTGGGGGCCTCGCCCCTCCGAGATGCCCGAGCGCGAACGTGTCGCCGACTTCCTGACTGACCGCGCCCTCAAGGCCGGTGCTCCCTTCCCGGGCGAGCGCCTCGTCGTGCCTGCGGGCCCCTACAAGGTCCGCTCGAACGACTGCGACTACCGTTTCCGCGCGCACTCCGCGTTCGCGCACCTGTCTGGCCTGGGCGGCGAGAAGGAGCCGGACACCGTCCTGGTGCTGGAGCCAAACGAGGATGGCACGCACACTCCCCTGCTCTTCTTTAAGCCCCGCGCGTCGCGTTCCTCCAAGGAGTTCTACGCGGATCCGCGCTACGGCGAATTCTGGGTGGGCGCGCGCCCCTCGCTCGAAGAGGTCAGCGCGCAGACCGGCCTGGAGACCCGCCACATCGACACGCTGCGCGACGTGCTGGCCAAGGACGCCGGGACCGTGCAGCTGCGCGTCGTGCGCGGCGTCGATGCGAACGTCGAGGCCATGGTGAACGAGGTGCGCGCCCAGGCCTCCCTGCCCGCGGGCGAGGATGCGCGCAAGGAGGACGAGGCCCTCGAAGAGCATCTCTCGGAGATCCGCCTTATCAAGGACGCCTTCGAGCTCGAGGAGATGATCCGCGCGGTCGAGGTCACCAAGGCCGGTTTCGAGGACATCATCCGCGTCCTGCCGCGCGCTGTGGGCCACCGCCGCGGCGAGCGCGTCATCGAGGGTGCTTTCGCTGCCAACGCCCGCGAGGAGGGCAACGGTCTGGGGTATGAGACCATCGCGGCCTCCGGTAACCACGCGAACACCCTGCACTGGATCGACAACGACGGCGAGGTGCGCGACGGCGACCTCGTCCTGGTTGACGCCGGCGTCGAGGTCGACTCCCTCTACACGGCCGACATCACGCGTACGCTGCCCGTCAACGGCCGCTTCACCGAGGTGCAGGCGCGCGTCTATCAGGCCGTCCTCGACGCCTGCGAGGCCGCCCTGGCGCGCGCAAACGAGCCGGGCTGCCGCTTCAAGGACGTGCACGACGCCGCCATGAAAGTCATCGCCGCCCGCCTGTATGAGTGGGGCATCCTGCCCGTCACACCGGAAGAGTCTCTGGCCACCACCGGCCAGCAGCACCGCCGCTGGATGCCGCACGGCACCAGCCACCACCTGGGCCTGGACGTGCACGACTGCGCGAAGGCTCGCGCCGAGCTCTACCAGGGCGCGCTGCTGGAGCCGGGCATGGTCTTCACGATCGAGCCGGGCCTGTACTTCCGCGCCGACGACCTGCTGATCCCCGAGGAGTACCGGGGCATCGGCGTGCGTATCGAGGACGACGTCGTGGTGAACGCCGACGGCACCGTCACGCGTATCTCCGAGGACATCCCGCGCACGATCGCGGACGTGGAGGAGTGGATCGCCTCGGTTCAGTCCCGCTGATTTAGGCGCGTAGACGCTGAGGTTACGCCTCGGTCTGGTCCTCTCGGGACGAGGCCGGGGCGTCCTCGTGTTCGGCGGGCGCGGTCTCGGGGGTGGTCACCGCGGGCGCTGGCGACTCGGGCGCGGCGGACGTGGCCACGACCTCGTGCGCATCGGTGTCGGGCGAGCCCCCGGGCACCTCACCGTCCTTGGTCGCCGCGCCGAAGCGGGGGCGACCGTCGGGGAAGAAGCCGACGGAATCCTTCTTCTGACGCTGCTCCTCCGTGCGCTGGCGGACGACGCGCGCGCGGTTGCCGGGGGTGCGCTGCAGGATCTGATAGGCGCGGTCGATGTCGGCCGAGGCCAGGACCGCGTAGCGCTGCGCGACAACCTGCTGGGAGGACACGAGGTCGCGGCTGCGTCCGCGAATGATGAAGGACAGAGCGGACAGAGCCATGCCGATCAGGGCACCGACGATGATGCCGCCAGCGACCCACGTTCCCGTGCCGCCCGCGCTCTGACCAGCGGACATGAGCATGCCGCCCAGGGCTCCCCACAGCGCGCCGCTCGACGCGCCAGAAATCGACGCGCGAGCGATCGTCAGGCGTCCTGTCACCCGCTCCACGAGGTGCAGGTCCGTTCCCACGATCGTGATCGAAGAGACGTCAAATCCGCTGTCCGACAGGAAATCAACGGCCGCACGCGCCTGGGCGTAGGTCTGGTAGGAAGCCACCTCCGTGCCCGTGGGCATCTGCGGGTCCATCACGACAGCCATACTCTCTCTCCTTCGTCACGGCCTCGGTGGCATGGAACGCATTGTTCATGCAGCGACCGGCTCGTCGTTACTCTTTCTTTGTCAACAGCCTAAGATGATTATGTGAGCATTGCATCTATTGAACTAGGCACCAAGGGCCGGCGCGTCTACATCGGAAAGCTCGCTGGCACCAGTGTTTTCGACCCTTTGGGCGACCAAGTCGGCAAGATCCACGATGTCGTTGTCATCTTTCGGCTGAAATCCGAAGCCAACGTCATCGGCTTCGTCGTCGAGGTCGGCCCGCGTAAGCGCGTCTTCCTGCCGCTCACTCGAGTCACCGCGATCGAGGCTGGCTCGGTCATCACGACGGGCCTGCTCAACATTCGTTCGTTCACGCAGCGTCCCATCGAGACGCTCGTGCTCTCCGAGCTCTTCGACCGCGTCGTCACCATGAACGATGGCTCCGGCCAGGTGCGTATCCTCGACGTCGCGATGCGTCAACGCCGTCCCAAGGACTGGGTGATCTCCACGCTGCACGTCCAGCGCGTGCGCACGTCCTCCCTCGGTTTCACGCGCAGCGGCGAGACGCTCACGGTCGACGTGTCCGAGGTCTCCGGCCTGCTCAAGACCGACTCGAACCAGGCGGCGACCGCGCTCGTGCAGTACACGGAGGACATGCGCCCCGCGGACCTGGCAGACTTCATGCACACGCTCCCCCAGGACCGCAAGATGGCAGTCGCCATGCAGCTGACGGATGCACGCCTCGCCGACGTGCTCGAGGAGCTGGGTAACGACGACCGTATCGCGATCGTCTCCGCGCTGGAAGCCGCCCGAGCCGCCGACGTTCTGGACGTCATGCAGCCCGACGACGCGGCCGACCTCGTCGCCGAGCTGCCCGCCGAGAAGGCTCAGTCCCTGCTGGCCCTCATGGAGCCCGAAGAGGCCGAGGACGTGCGTCGACTCATGACCTACGACGAGTCGACCGCCGGTTCGCTCATGACCACCGAGCCCGTCATTTTCGGCCCCAACGCGACCGTCGCCCAGATGCTCGCTGCCGTACGACGCGAGGACATCCCGGCCTCGATCGCGACCGTCGCCTTCATCGCGCGCCCGCCCCAGGAGACCCCGACCGGCCAGTACCTGGGTATGGTGCACATCCAGCGCGCGCTGCGCGAGCCCCCGCAGACGCTGCTCGGCACGATCCTGGACCGCGACATCGAGTCCGTGGACCCCAACGCGCACATCGCGACCGTGACGCGTCTGCTGGCGACCTACAACCTGACGGTCCTGCCTGTCGTCGACGAGGACGGGCACTTACACGGCGCCGTCTCGGTCGACGACGTCCTCGACGAGCTGTTGCCCGAGGACTGGCGAGACTTCGACGACGACGTGACCGACCGCATGATGGCAAGGAGCATCGATGGCTGATCGTCTGGACAACCCGATTGACAAGCGTCAGTGGTTCTTCCGCCGCTCGTCGGGCGGCGGCGACGGCTTCGGCCGCTTCGCCGAGGCCACCGCCCGTTTCATGGGCTCACCCCGCTTCGTCCTCTACATGACGATCTTCGTCATCGCGTGGATCGGCGCGAACCTGATGCTCGCCGGCATCAGCGAGGAAGCCGCCTGGGACCCCTACCCCTTCATCCTCCTGAACCTCGCGTTCTCGACCCAGGCCTCGTACTCGGCCCCGCTGATTATGCTCGCGCAGAACCGCCAGGACGCCCGCGACCGCGTCGTGGCCGAGCAGGACCGTATTCGCGCGGAGCGTAACCTCGCCGACACCGAGTACCTCGCGCGCGAGATCGCAGGCCTGCGCCTGGCCCTCCAGGACGTCGCCACGCGCGACTTCGTGCGCTCTGAACTGCGCGACATGCTGGAGGACCTGCGTGCGGAGATCGCCGCGGACGCGGCCAACGCCTCGGCGCATGAGGACGAGGCGGAGGTCGATCACACCTCCGCCGAAGCCCTTCGTCCCCTAGAAGATGGGAACACCGGCCAGTAGAGTGGAGTCCATGCCAGTCACGCTTGATTCCGTCATGGCGGCTCTCGGTGAGGTCATCGACCCCGAGATCCGCCGCCCCATCACCGACCTGAACATGGTGACCCCCGACCTGGTCACCATCGACGGCTCGTCCGTCGCGATCAAGGTCCTGCTCACCACCGCTGGATGCCCTCTGCGTACCCAGATCACGAAGGATGTCACCGAGCGCGTCGGCGCCATCGACGGCGTCGAGAATGTCTCCGTCGAGATGGGCGTCATGGATGATGCTCAGAAGAAGGCTCTGCGCGAGAAGCTCAACGGTGGTCGCCCCGAGCGCGAGATTCCTTTCTCCCGTCCCGACTCCCTCACGCGCGTCATCGCCGTGACCTCCGGTAAGGGCGGCGTCGGCAAGTCCTCCATGACCGCGAACCTGGCCGCCGCGCTCGCCGCGCAGGGCCTCAAGGTCGGCGTCATGGACGCGGACATCTACGGCTTCTCGATTCCCCGTATGCTCGGCGTGGACCACGACCCGCAGGTCATCGACGGCATGATGATTCCTCCCGTGGGAGCGGGCGGCGTCAAGGTTATTTCGATCGGCATGTTCGTGCCCGACGGCCAGGCGGTCATCTGGCGCGGCCCCATGCTGCATCGCGCCCTTCAGCAGTTCCTCGCGGACGTGTTCTGGGGTGACCTGGACGTCCTGCTCATCGATATGCCTCCGGGCACGGGCGACGTCGCGATTTCGATCGCGCAGCTGCTCCCGAACTCGGAGATCCTCGTCGTGACGACCCCGCAGGTCGCGGCCGCTGAGGTCGCCGAGCGCGCCGGTTCAATCGCCGCCCAGACGAACCAGAAGGTCATCGGCGTCGTCGAAAACATGTCCTTCCTGCCTCAGCCCGACGGCTCGCGTCTGGAGATCTTCGGCGCGGGCGGCGGCGAGTCCGTCTCGCAGCGCCTGACCGCCCAGCTCGGCTACTCCGTGCCGCTGCTGGCCCAGGTTCCGCTCGACATCGCACTGCGCGAGGGCGGCGACCGCGGCGAGCCGGTGTCCGTCGCCTCGGGTCCCGCTGCCGAGGAGCTGACGGCCCTCGCCAAGCAGCTCTCCTCGGCGCATCGCGGACTGGCGGGCCGCCCCCTGGGCGTCTCCCCCATCCAGCACTGAGCCCGCGTGCTCTTCCCCGGCCTCGTCCACCTTGGACGAGGCCGGGGTTTTGTCTGCTCGTCACGCGCTGTTTTCGCTGGGAATCGGAGTGCCACCGCGCCCTGGCGTCACGCCGCCTGTACGCTGATGCGTGGGGAGGGCGCAGCGCGTGCGCGCCTCTCGCCGAGGCGACCAATACGACGTGAGGATCAAGGCGATGGCGGACAAGGCCCAGACGTGGGTGTACACCGAGGACTATGTTGCGGAGAGCGACGCGCTGACCGCCGCACGTGCCGTCGCCACGGAAATGGGTGCCACTCCTGTCTCCCCGGGGACGGGTGCCGCCCTGCGCATGCTCGCCGCCGTGTCGGGTGCTCGTGCTGTCCTCGAGATCGGTACCGGTGCTGGTGTTTCAGGGCTGTGGATTCTCGATGGTATGGCCTCCGATGGCGTCCTGACGACGATTGATTCCGAGTCCGAGCTCCTGGGGCATGCACGTCGCAACTTCGCCGCAGCGGGTCTGTCCTCCCACCGCACGCGCCTGATCGCCGGGCGTGCCCTCGATGTTCTGCCGCGCATGGCCGCCCGCGGCTACGACATGGTCGTCCTCGATGGCGATCTGGAGGAGACCCCGCAGTACCTCGACCACGCCGTTCGTATCCTGCGCCCCGGTGGCACGATCGCCTTCGTGCACGCACTGTGGCACGATCAGGTTGCTGATCCGGCTCGTCGCGACGCGCACACCGTTGTCGCGCGCGAGGTCGTCAACTACCTGCGCGATTCCGAGGAGTTCGTGCCCGCGCTACTGCCCGTCGGCGACGGCCTGGCGGTCGCGGTCAAGCGCTGAGCCCCCAGACAACAAGGAAGCGGTGGGACAGGAGAACCTGTCCCACCGCTTCTATGTATTGGATCAGATGGCTGCGCCGAGCGCTCTGGCGAGTTCCGCGGCTTCGTCCGGAGTCATCTCGATGACGAGACGCCCGCCCCCTTCCGTGGGAATCCGCATGACGATTCCGCGACCTTCAGCACTGACTTCCAGGGGGCCGTCCCCCGTACGAGGCTTCATTGCTGCCATGAGAGTACTCCTTCTCAGAGTTATGCCCGCGCCTCCACAGGCGGGGTAACATGCCCATTTTACCGGAAAAGCGCCATTTTTCCTTAACAGCTCGCAAAGAGAAATCAAAAGAAAATAGGCCATCCGATCAATTAGGCCGATTATCGCAGCATTAAGCGCAATTCTCGAACCCTCAGAAAGAGGAACTAACTACTAGGCACCCGTCGCGAGACGAACCGCTTCCTCCGGATCATCAACGACGCGCAGCAGGTCCACATCGCCCGGAGAGATCATTCCGGCCTCGACCATCGAGGAACGGATCCACTCCACCAGACCCGACCAGTACGCGGTGCCCACGAGAACTAACGGGAACGAACGAATCTTCCCCGTCTGCACCAGCGTCGCGGACTCGAAGAGCTCATCCATCGTGCCGAAGCCGCCGGGCATCACAATGAAACCCTGGGAGTACTTCACGAACATCGTCTTACGTGCGAAGAAGTAACGGAAGTTAACACCCAGGTTCACCCACTGATTCATCCCCTGCTCGTGGGGAAGCTCGATACCCAGCCCCACGGACGTGCCACCGGCCTCCCAGGCGCCCCGGTTCGCGGCCTCCATCATGCCGGGACCACCGCCGGTGACGACCGCGTAGCCACGCTCGACGAGCAGGTGGCCGATCCGCTGAGCGCACTCGTAGAGGGGCTCCTCGGGACGCGTCCGTGCGGACCCGAAGACGGAGATGGCGGGACCGACCTCGGCCAGCGCCTCGAAGCCCTCCACGAACTCGGACTGGATGCGCAGGACGCGCCACGGGTCCTCGTGCTTCCAGTCGGCGCTCTGCTCGGACTGAAGCAGGGACGCGTCTGCCGTCAGGCGCGGAATCTGGTCCCCGCGTAGGACGACGGATCCGCGGCGATAGGTGTGCGTCGGCTTGGTCATTCATGCCTCCTCGTGTGTGTCGGCGCCATCGCCGATCGATGCGAGCACGAACGCGCGCAGCGTGTCGTGCACTCTGACAATATCCGATACGGGCGCGTGTTCGTCGCGTGTGTGCGCCAGCAGCGGATCACCGGGGCCAAAGTTCATGGCGGGCACACCGACCTCACTGAAGCGCGCGACATCGGTCCACCCGACCTTCGCGCTGAGCTGGAGCTCGCTGCCCTGCGCGCGGGCTACGGAGCGCGCGACGGACAGGAACCGCTGGGCCAGGGGTGAGTCCGCGCCGGGCCTGGCACCCTCACACAGGTCGTCGACCTCGATCGTGGCTCCCGTCCCCTCGAAGAGCCCACGCACCCACTCCAGGGCATCCTCGGCGCGCGTGGACGGGGCGAAACGGTAGTTGACGGTCATCGATGCGGCCTCTGGAATCACATTGTTGGCGATGCCACCCTCGACGCGCACGACCGACAGGGATTCACGGAATTGCAGTCCGTCGACCGTGACGACGGGGTTTCCGTACGCGGCGATGCGCTCAATGACGGGAGCCATCGCGTGAATCGCGTTGACGCCCATCCACGCGCGCGCCGAGTGAGCCGCACGGCCCGGGAAGTGTGCGATGACGCGCAGCGTGCCATTGCAGCCGCCTTCCACGTGAGCGGCGGTGGGCTCGCCCAGCAGCGCCAGGTCGCCCGCTAGCCACTCGGGATGGTTGCGCTGGACGCGCCCGAGGCCGTTCAGATGTGAGGCGACCTCCTCGTGGTCGTAGAAGATCCACGTGACGTCGGCATTCAGCGTGGCTTCGTTGCCCTCGCGGATGGCCGCCCCGGCCTCGCAGGCGAGTGCGAGCGCCGCCGCGCACCCGCCGAGCATGTCGACCGACCCGCGCCCCCACAGGACCGTGACCCCGTCGCGCTCCTCGAGGCGGCCAGGGACGTTATCCGCGATCGGAACGGTGTCGAGGTGGCCGGCGAGGACCACGCGCTGGGTGAGGCCGAGCCGGGTCCGCGCGCACACGGCATCCCCGTCGCGCAGGATCTCCAGGGCAGGGACCGACCCGAATCCGGCGCCTCGCAGGGCTTCTTCGACGGCGTTCGCCAGGGGGCCCTCATCTCCCGACACCGAGGGAATGTCGACCATCTGGCGCGTGAGCTCGACCGGGTCCGTCAGGTTCGTCAGCTGCATGATTCCTCCTTCATGGATGCCTCCAGGATACCGGCGTGCTCCCCCACCTGCGTCTTCCCGCCGTCGCATCAGGGCACGCCCACGCCTCGTTCCTGATACCGGTTTTTACGCGAGGCACCCACAGTGTTACCCTCAGCACATGACACGCTGTGCTAGCCCGTCGCTGTTTGCGGGTATCGCTTCTTTCCTGTCCGCGCGCACCGGCGGCCGTTTCCGCCTCATCATTGGCTTCGAGGCCCCCGAGGATCAGGACAGCGCGCGCGACGGCGCGGCGATCATCGAAGCAGCCGGCGGACACGCCCTCCTCATGCCGCGCGCGCTCCCCGCTCCCCTCACGGCGTTTTCGGTGCGCATGGTCATGGCGGACGGCGCCGTGTACGTACGCGCGTCGGGCGAGGCGCTCATCTACCTGGGTGGGCGCGCGATCGACCGCTCGCGCGAGGGCGCGCTGGCCCCCGACGCTGAGCTCGCTCTCATTGACGAGGCCGTGGCCGCGTTCGGGGATGAGCCGTCCCTCCCGCGTGCCGAGGAGGGCTGGGAGTCCGTGGGAGATGGAATGATCGGCGCTTACGTCGACCGCTGCGCATCGCGTATCGCATCTGTGGAGGCGTCCGGCACGCGTCCGGCATCCGTGTCGGTCTCCGAGGCCTCGGGCCTGCTGGTGACTCTCCTGGAGCGCCTGGGCGTTCCGGTCGTCGAGGAGGGCGCCACCCTGTCTCTCGCCATCTCCGCAGATGGACGCACCCTCACGACGTCCCGACCTGAACAGGATGTCCGCACAGCGCTGGCCGATGCTCTCACCACCTCGCCCGCCGTCCCACACGGTCCGGGCCTGTACTGCGTGGACCCAGCCTTCGTCCTCGACGCGGACGGTTTGAGCGCGGGGGCGGCACTGGCCGCGCTGGGGACGAGGTAGTTCTCTTCGAACAGCGCCACGCGAAGACGCAGATGAGCATGGCTGATCGTAGCCTGCTCATATGAGTGAGAACACCCCTGCGACCGAGAGCGCGCGGCGCTTCGACCTGCTCCCCGCATCTGCCATTCCCCTACAATCATCCGGTAGACAAAGTGGCGGAAGGTGGAACATGGCTCTGACATCGATTGAGATCTGTGCCGGTGCAGGTGGTCAGGCCCTCGGCCTCGAACAGGCAGGTTTCGAGCACCTCGCTGTCGTCGAAATCGATCATCACGCCTGTCAGACCCTTCGCGAAAACCGGCCCGACTGGAATGTCATCGAGGGGGACGTCGTCCCCTGGATCAAGGAACACGCACACGAATACCGCGGTGTTGATCTGGTTGCGGGAGGCGTCCCTTGCCCGCCCTTTTCTTATGCCGGAAAGCAACTCGGGGCTGACGATGAACGCGATCTTTTCCCCGCGATGATTGAGCTCGTCAGCGTGGTTCGACCGCGCGCGATCATGATCGAAAACGTGCGCGGCCTCCTCGATCCGAAGTTTGCGGCCTACCGCACCAGCGTCGAGGAACACTTGGCGCAGATCGGATACTCCCTTCAGTGGAAGCTTCTGCAGGCCTCCGATTTCGGTGTTCCCCAGCTTCGCCCTCGTGTCATCGCGGTTGGTTTCCGCAATGATATTGCCGTTTCTTTTGAATACCCGTCACCTTCACCGCACCCTGCCCCCACGGTGGGAGAGACCCTCGTCGATCTCATGGCTGAGCGCGGGTGGAAGGGCGCCGAGGCCTGGGCTGCTCGGGCGAACCGTATTGCGCCCACGCTCGTCGGCGGTTCCAAGAAGCATGGAGGCCCGGATCTGGGACCAACCCGCGCCCGCCGCGCATGGGCTGACCTTGGTGTGAATGGATCGACCATTGCGCCACAGGCTCCCGATCCTGACTTTTCTGGCGATCCTCGCCTGACTGTCCGCATGGCTGCTCGCATCCAGGGTTTCCCTGATGATTGGGCGATTACCGGAGCGAAGACGCATGCGTATCGTCAGGTTGGGAATGCTTTCCCGCCTCCGGTCGCACGGGCTGTCGGCCTGCAGATCGCGTCGGTGTTGGCGCGCGCAGATAAGAGCAGCGAGGCCGTCGCATGAATCTGAATCTCTCGCATGCGCGGGCGTTATTCCACCGCGAGCTCATCGAGACGAACACCCTGTCCATCGATGCCTCCGGTGTCGCGAGCAATGCTGACAAGTCGCAGCAATTGTCGTGTGAACTTGCGCTGTCTATTGCTCGGTCATTAGGCGCATCACGAGGCATTGGGAAGTTGAAGGCACAGAGTTCGGGTCGTCTCTTCGAATGCGCGGTGACCTCATTCCTCACACGCACATTCCCTCTCCTCACCCCTCTACGCCCCGGTGACTGGGACGTTCAAAACGTTGGCAGTACGCGCAGGGGCCACTTTCTCTCCCAGTTTGAGCCTTATCGCCACCTCGACGAATTAGCCGAGGCCATCACAGCGAAGCCCGCTCTCGCAGCCGTCCTCGGCAATTCCTACGACATTTCTCCGGACGTCCTGGTCGTACGTCAGCCAATCAGTGCGCAGGAGCTGGGTGATTCTGGAATCGTCGTTGACGGGGTTGCGTCATATTCCCCGTTGCTGGCCCGTAACCAGTCCTCTCCGATCATTCACGCGGTTGTGTCGTGCAAGTGGACACTGCGTTCGGACCGTGCTCAGAATGCCCGTTCGGAAGCCCTGAATCTGATCAGAAACAGGAAGGGGCGTACGCCGCATATCGTGGTTGTGACCGGCGAGCCGACACCCTCGAGGCTTTCTTCACTCGCGCTGGGAACCGGCGACATCGACACCGTCTACCACTTTGCCCTCCCTGAACTCATCGAAGCAACACAGGCTTCGGGAAACGACGAGGCGATGCGCACTCTCGACACGCTGATCAACGGGCAGCGCCTGCGCGATATCGCGGATCTTCCGCTCGACCTGGCTATCTAGATCCCTTCTGACGCACGTATTGAGTGTGCCCCGGGGACGCGTCCCCGGGGCACAACGATCTCTTCGCTCAACTCACACGTCGAAAGGCGTGGAGATGACCATGCCGCCCGTCTCGATCTGTCCGGCCATGTCGGACAGGCCCAGCTTCAGATCGGAGGAGAGCATCGGTGTGTAGGCGCCGAAGCCGGTGAGGAGGACGCCGCCGGAGGCCAATGACACCGGGACGACAGCCGCCTTCTCACCTGCGCTGGCCTGGGCAATGAGAGTGTCCATCGCGGTCTTGTAATCGACAACGACGCCCGTCAGCACGGGGGCGCCGATGGCGGAGCGGACCTCGTCGGAGATCTGGATGTAGCTGAACGCGTCCGCGAAGGACTGCGTGTCCGCCTGCTGCGTCACCGGCGCGCCGGACTGACCGGACATCGGCGCGGTCTCGGCCGACTGGGCCTCGTCGCGGGTCAGGCCCTTGAGATCGGCCTTCGTCAGGCCTGACCACACGAGGCGAACCATCGGGTTCGCTGCCTCGGTGACAGCTCGCGCGGCACCCTCGTTCGCATCGCCGGCGAAGGGCACGATGATGTCTGCCCCCCGGGCGATGAAGTCGGCGGCCGCGCCGCGCACCTCGTCGGCGCTGCCCGCGTAGGTGCCGTCGCTCGTCGCCGGGTTCCAGCCGAGGACACTGATCGACGTTCCGTTGGCGAGGTTGTATGCGTCCACGCCCTGGGAGAATGCGGACATCTGCGAGCTCGTTACGTTGTCGCGCGCGCCACCGATGACTGCAAGCGTGCCCGTGGTCGTCATGCCCGCGGAGGCGTAGCCGGCCAGGTAGGCGGCCTGCGAGGCGTCCACGTCGACGATGGACCCGTTCTTCAGGGAGGTTGCGGCTCCCTTGCTATCGACGAAGGAAGCGCCCACGAGGGCGAAGCGCACCTTCGGATTCGCGCGTGCAGCCTCGGAGATCGACGATGCCATCGTCGAATCCGCGCCCACGATCAACGTGCAGCCGGAGGTCACCAGCGAGGCGGGTGCCTCCGCACCACTAGCAGCCTCGAAAGCGACCGATGCGTCGTTCGCGGCACCGGCGAGGGCCGTCGCGACGGGGTCCGTGGCGGCGTCGCCGTGGGCTCCGGAGATGGCGGCGCAGACCTTCGCGGAGGCCGCGGGGGTGGCGGTGGGCGCGGTCGAGCAAGCTCCGAGGGCCAAGGAGGCCGCGGTCGCGGTGGTTGCGAGTGCGGCGATGGTCCGCTTGTTCACGTGTGATGCCTTTCGTCGGGGCTTCTTGCTGCCCAACACGCTACCAGCCCGACGCCCACGCGCGACGGGCGGGGCGGCGCACCTCACCCGAGAGCGAACGCGGCGCGACGAGGCCACCCCTCGCGGGAGCTGAGCCGGGGTATGCGTGAGTCAGCGCAGAAACGACGCGTCAGAGCACGTCGGAGCGTCCCTGTTCGGCGAGCTGGTCGACGACCGCCTTCACCGACTGGGCGTGGTCGCGGCGCGTGACGAGGATAGCGTCCGGCGTGAGCGCGACCGCCACGTCGGGCACACCGACGAGCGCCACGAGCGGCCCCTCGCTGTCGTCTCCCAACGAAGCGAAGACGGCTGCGCCGTCGGAGTCGACGCGCAGCGCCTCGCCCAGGTTGCCCGCCTCCGCGACGATGCCGGTCAGGGCCTCGAAATCACCCAGGTCCGTCCAGCCCAGCTGCGCGTCGGCGGGAACGACGGCCACTCCCCCGTCGGCGGCGACGGGTTCAGCGATGGCATGGTCGATCGCGATCTTCGTCAGATGTGGCCAGTTCTCCGTCAGCGTCTCCTCGAACGCGGGGGTGCCCCACGCGCGCGCAATCGTCTCCAGGCGCGCGTGCATGTCGGGCAGCAGGCGGGCCAGATGGGAGGCGAGCACGCCCGCCGACACGATGAACATGCCCGCGTTCCACAGGTAGCCCGCGGCCACGTAGCGGGCGGCGGTATCTGCGTCTGGCTTCTCCACAAACTCGGCGACCCGGCGGGCGCCGCGCTCAGCGTCGGCAGCCCCGGCCTCGTCGCCGTCGTTCAGCGCAGGGCCGGGCGCGATGTACCCGTAGGCGGTCGAGGCCTCGGTGGGCGTCAGGCCGATCGTCACGACGTAGCCGTCGCGGGCGGCACCAATCGCCGTCTCGACGGCGCTGCGCAGCAGCTCGGGGCGGGCGATCAGATGATCGGCTGCGAAGGAGCCGACAATCGCGTCATCCCCGAAGCGTTCGCGCACGACGTAGGCAGCCAGGCCGATCGCGGCCATAGAATCGCGGCCCGACGGCTCGATGAGGAGCGTGCGATTATCCGACGAGGCAAACTCGGGAAGCTGCGCGAGCACGCCGTCACGGTGCGCCTGGCCGGTCACGATACTCACCGACGAGGCCAGCTCCTCCAAGCGGTCCACCGTGCCCTGCAGGAGCGTGCGTCCCGTGCCCGCCAGATCGAGGAGGAACTTGGGACGACGGCGCCGCGACAGCGGCCACAGACGGGTGCCGGCTCCGCCGGCGGGAATAATCACGTGGAGGTCACTCATGCCCCCAGTATCGCAGATACGACGAGGGGGCGAGGCCCCAGCACCGCCCCCTCGTGGAAAGCGTGTGCTACGCGAGTGTCACTCGGCGTCGGCCTCGGCGGCGGCCTCAGCCTCGCCCTCAGCGGCTTCCTCGGGCTCCTCGGGGGCGGCTTCCTGAACGGCGACGATAACCGTCTCGGCATCGAGCTCGACCTCAACGCCGGCGGGCAGCTTCAGGTCGGAGACGTGGACGGCGGAGCCGGCCTCGAGACCCTCGATGGAAACCTCGAGGTTCTCGGGGATGGAGGTGGCGGGGGCCTTCACCAGAATGGTGAACTCCTCGAGCGAGTGGACGGTGCCGGGGGTGGGCTCGCCAACGACGACGACGGGGACCTCAACGTCGACCTTCTCGCCGGCCTTGACGGCCAGGAAGTCGGCGTGCAGGATGTCGCGGCGCACGGGGTGAACCTGAACGTCCTTGACGAGGGCCAGCTGGGTCTTGCCATCGATCTTCAGCTCAACGAGGGCGTTCTTGGAGCCGCGGACGATGAGGAAGAGGTCGTGGCCGGGAACGTCCAGGTGACGGGGCTCGGCGCCGTGGCCGTAGAGGACCGTGGGGACCTTGCCAGCGCGGCGGGCGCGGCGGGCAGCACCCTTACCAAACTCGGAACGCTCTTCGGCAAGCAGGACGGGGTTGTCGCTCATGTGTCTTTCCTTCGTTTCTCAGGTCCGGCGTCGGTGTCGGCAGAGTGAAGGAAACGCGAGGCATTTCAATTCAGGCCCTGTCGATAACGGCGGATACGGATCCGCCCTCGCCGGAGCAACCCCAATAGGTTACCTCACGACGAGGGCGGATGTGAAGCGGGAGCCGCTCAGTTAAAGAGCGATGTGACCGAACCGTCTTCGAAGACCTCACGGATCGCGCGAGCCAGGAGCGGCGCGATGGAGAGGACGGTGAGCTGATCGAAGCGCTTCTCAGCGGGGATCGGCAGGGTGTCGGTGACGACAACCTCGGCGGCGCCGGACTCGGACAGGCGACGGGCCGCCGGGTCAGAGAGGATACCGTGCGTGGCCACGACGATGACCTTCTTCGCGCCGGCGTCCATGAGGACCTTGATGGCCTCGGTGATCGTGCCGGCGGTGTCGATCATGTCGTCCACGAGGACGCATTCCTTGCCTGCGACGTCACCAACGACGCGGTTCGCGACGGCGACGTTCGGGCGCGTGGTATCGCGGGTCTTGTGGACGAAAGCCAGGGGCGTGCCACCCAGCTTCTTCGACCACTTCTCGGCGACGCGGATGCGGCCCGCGTCCGGGGAGACAACTGCGGTGTTGGACAGGTCGACGCGGCCGCGCACGTAGTCCACGAGGACCGGCATGGCGAAGAGGTGGTCGACCGGGCCGTCGAAGAAGCCCTGCTCCTGCGACGCGTGCAGGTCGACGCTCATGATGCGGTCGGCGCCGGCAGCGCGGTACAGGTCAGCCATGAGGCGAGCAGAGATGGGCTCGCGGCCCTGGTGCTTCTTGTCCTGACGCGAGTAGGGGTAGAAGGGAGCGACGACGGTGATGCGCTTGGCGGAGGCACGCTTGGCAGCATCGATCATGATGAGCTGCTCCATCACCCACTTGTTGATGTCGCCCGCGATGGACTGCAGGACGAACACGTCGGCGCCACGAACGGACTCGTTGAAGCGCACGTAAATCTCGCCGGAGGCGAAGTCGTAGGCCGTCACCGGCGAGACCCCACATCCGATTTCCTCGCCCACGGCGTGAGCCAGGTCCATGTGAGCTCGTCCAGAAACGAGGACGAGGTTCTTCTCTCCGGTGGTCACCAGTCCGCTCATGCGGTTGTCTCTCCTTGTGTTGGATCAGGCGCGAGGCGCCGCGATCAATGTGCCGATGGTGCTATATGGCGCAACCATCGTATCGGCTGCAACGCAGCCCTGGCCGATCCACGCGGTGGGAACCACACTGCGGTCCCCGATTTCCGCATCAATCAGTGTGGCGCTAGGACCGATTTCACAATCGGACCCAACGACGGTTGTCCCCCGCAGGCAGGTGCCGGGGTAGATGGTGGTGTCCGCGCCGACGCTCACGTCGACGTCGATCCAGGTGGAGGCCGGGTCGACGATCGTCACACCGGCGCGCATGTGCACCTCGCAGATGCGACGGTTTATCTCGGCGCCCAGCTCGGCCAGCTGAACGCGGTCGTTGGCGCCCGCGCTCTGCCAGTGGTCGGTCAGCTCGAGGGCACCCGCGGTGCGTCCGGCCGGGGCGGCTGCCGCGAGGACGTCGGTCAGGTAAACCTCGCCCTGATCGTTGTCGGTGCCCAGCGAGGCCAGGGAGGCGCGCAGGAAATCAGCATCGAAAGCGTAGATGCCCGCGTTGATCTCGTTAATCGCGGCCTGCTCGGGCGTCGCGTCGCGCTGCTCGACGATCGCGGTGACCGTACCCGAGGCATCGCGGATGATGCGGCCGTAGCCGGTGGGGTCCTTGACGCGCGAGGTCAGGACGGTGACGGCGTGGCCAGCGGCCTCGTGGGTGGCGACCAGCTCGGCCAGGGTCTCCGTGGAGAGGAGGGGGACGTCGCCGTAGGTGACGACGATGGTGCCGGAAACGGGCTCGACGGCCTGATCGAGAGCCTCCAGGCCACACTGGACGGCGCGGCCGGTGCCGGGAATCTCGTCCTGGTCCGCGATGATGGCGCTGGGCAGGACGCGCTCGATTTCGGCGGCGACGACCTCGCGCTGATGACGGACGACGGCGACCAGATGCTGGGGGTCGAGGCCGTGGGCGGCGCGCAGGGCGTGTCCGATCATGGACAGGCCAGACAGGGGGTGAACGACCTTCGGGAGAGCGGATTTCATGCGCGTTCCCTGACCTGCGGCCAGGACGATGACGGCGGCGGGGCGAGACATGTTCCTCCTCGGGGTCTGCGGTCCCATCGGGACCGATCGCTCCGCCCCTAGGATTCGAACCTAGACTAAAGGCACCAAAAACCTCTGTGCTGCCGTTACACCAAGGCGGAATGCGTCCACTGTGATGATACCTGCACCCCGCGTGCGCTTTCAAACGCGGCCTGGCGCCCGCGGCGTGGTCTGCACGTGGCCCAGCCCAGGCCTCGTGTGATACTGGGGTCATGGCTGAGAAGAGGACACGAATGAGCGGCTTCGCACGCCGCGAGCAGCTGGTGGCCGTGGGGCGCTCTCTGTTTGCCGAAAAGGGCTTCGGCGCGACCAGCGTCGAGGAGATCGCGGCCCGTGCGAAGGTCTCCAAGCCCGTCGTCTACGAGCACTTCGGAGGCAAGGAGGGCCTGTACGCGGTCATCGTCGACCGCGAGGTGCAGGCACTCATCTCCTCCCTGCAAACGTCCCTGGAGTCCTCGCAGCGCCCGCGCCTCATCCTGGAGAACGCGACCCTGGGACTGCTCGACTACATCGAGCGCAACACGGACGGCTTCCGCGTCCTCGTGCGCGACGCCCCCTCGGACCGCACGGCGGGTTCTTTCTCCTCCGTCATGGGCGACGTGGCGACCAGCGTCGAGCACATCATCGCCGAGCAGTTCAAGCGCTCGGACTTCGATGCGACCTGGTCACCCCTCTACGCCCAGATGCTCGTCGGGCTTATCGCGCAGGTCGGCCAGTGGTGGCTCGATGACCGGCGCATGAAGAAGGACGAGGTCGCCGCCCACGTCGTCAATCTCATTTGGAACGGCCAGCGCGGCCTGCGCCCCCACCCCACGCTGCGGGTGCGATCGAGCGACGGACGCTGACTTGTTCTTTCTCCCCATACGACGAGGCCGTGGCGGGTCATCCCTGCCACGGCCTCGTCCGTGAGTGAGACTCAGCGCGCCTCGAAGGAGAGGCAGTCAGCGGTGCCCGCACCGACCGAGATGGCGGCGGCGGTGCACTCGAGCGCGGAGTTGTGGACGCAGTCGGCCTTCTGGCAGGCGCCAACGAAGGTCTCGGACTTGCCAAGGCCGCCCTTGACGGTCAGCGGGATGAAGGTCGTGCAGGAGGTCGAGTAACCGACGGTGATAGCGGCGGCTCCGCAGTTCTTCTCCTTGTTGTAGGAGCAGGAGGTGACGGAGCAGTCGAGGATGCGGGGCATATCTGCCATGAGAGTGTCCTTTTCAACGTGGCCCCGTGGGGCCTGAATGTAGCCGGTCGCGACCAGGTTGGCCGCGCTGTTGACACCAGTGATACGCCTTTTCGCAACACTTCCCAAACGTAGCGAGTTTTCGTTGCAATTCCAACGATGCTCCCAGGGTATGACGGGGTTATTTTCGCATTCACACCATCACTAATTACGCAAATAAATGCGGCATTTCTTTTGCGTAATTCGGGTAGGTGAGCCTGCGCTGTACCGGTATGGCACACCTACCCCGATGCACGTCAGGGCAAGGAAACGCCCGCGCCACCACAAGGCAGCGCGGGCGAATCCGACACAGAGCCGCTGATCAGGAAACGATCACTTCGCAGACCAGAAACGGACCACAATCGTGGTGCCATCGTCGGCCGGCTGCGAGCGCTCCAGGTCCGCAACATAGTTGTAGGAACCGGAGAAATCGGTCGTCGAGACGGGCAGGTACTCGGGCAGGTCGCCGAGCGTCACGTTGTAGACCCGCTTGCCGCCCTCCACGGAGTACTCCATGTCGGGGGTGATGGTCAGGCCATCCGCCTTGGACACCCAGTAGCGGTTGATCGTGCCATCGTTGCCGCGCTCGTCGCGCTGGTACCAGTAGAGGCTGTAGTTCTCAGACTCGGGGACGGTACGCACCACCTGGTCGCCCACGAGCACGTAGTTAACAACCTTCGCCTGCGCGGTGTCCATGGCCTCGTCGTCACGCTTGTTGTCGCGCAGCGTGATGCCGCGAGCGGACAGGGCATCCTGACCCAGACCGAAGTCCGCGCGAATCTCCTCGGCGTAGGGGCGCACGATGAGATTGTCCGAAACCGTGACGTTACGGATTTCGCCCTTCGCTTCCTGGAAATCAATCGCGCCGCGAGTCTTTCCATAGAAGTCATCCGTCGTACCGGAACGCACCAGCTTGTTGTGGGCGATCGTAATGCCCTGATCCGTGTTGAGGTCGAAGTTATGACCATCGAACACAGTGTTCAGGCGAATGCCCGCGCCGGAGAAGTTGTTGACAATGAGGTTGTCCTTGATGACGTGGGACTTGCCACCGAAGATGCCAATGCCCGAGGCTCGCCAGCCCAGTTCAACCGTGTTGCCAATGAAGGAGTTGCCCTCGGCCACACGTGCCTCACTGTGCGAATACGTGTCGATGCTCGCCCAGGAGGCCAGGCCATCGTCACCATTGCCACGCACGGAGGAGTTACGAACCGTGGAGTCCTTGGTGCCCTGCGCGAAGTTCACGCCATCGGCCAGGTTATTACGGATGCGAGCGTTCTCGATGACCATGCCGTTGGTGTAGAGCATCTGGCTGGCGTCCACGTAGTCGCCCATCCAGAAGCCACACTCGAAGTGCTCGACCCACACGTTGGCAACTCGGGTATCGTCACCGGCTTCACCGGAGAATCCCTTGTACTGAGCCTCCTGGTTGTAACGAGACTTCAGGTTCGAGGACATGGCGAAGTCGGTCAGCGTCTCATTGCTCGCGCCATGATTGAAGACGATGCCACCACCCTTCGCCTGATCAGAGGTGAAGAAGATGTTGGTGTACCACAGGCCCGCGCCCTGGAAGGTCAGACCCGGGTGGCTAATGCCAATCTTGCCAGAGAATTCCCAGGTTCCTGCGGGAATGTAGACCGTCTTGGACGCGGTGTTCGCAGCCGCGTCCATGGCGGCGGCGAGAGCCGCGTCGTCAGCAACGCCATCGCCGGGTCGCGCATTGTTGTAGTCGGCGATGCTCACGGCGCCTTCGGGGCGCTCGATGGCCGGTGCGGCCTGCTCGAGCTCGATGAAGTCGATGCCGTAGGAGTTCTGATCGTCGCCAACCTTGACGATCTGAATATGATCACCCTTCTGGACCTGACGGCCGAGCAGAGTGTGAACCTCGTCGAAACGGAAGCGCGCCCTCAGGCCTGCTCCCGACTCGTCGTACACGCTGCTGCCGCCAACGTACTGCCAGGCGCTCTCGGAGGAGAGGTCGAGGGTAGCGACCGTCTCATTGTTGACGCGCACATCAACGCGACCGGAGGTGTGATCCGGCAGCGTGAAACGCAGATCGAGGGCATTGGCAGCAGCCGTCGCCGTAAAGTCCACAGAGGAGTTCTTGTTGTTCAGGGCCACGTAGGACTGGCCCGAGGCCTCGATAGCCGTCGATTCGAGGTCGTCGGAGCGCTCGAGCGTCGTCCCATCGGAGCGGCTCGCCTCCTCGGCCTCGTATCGCGTGTAGGGGACGCTCGCGCCGTACTGGTCGTCGGCGGCAACCGCACTGGGGACGAGTGCCGGCACCAGCGCGACAACGCCGAGCAGAGCCGCCCCTGCGATGAAGGGTCCTCGTTTCATATGTCTCTCAAGCCTCTTTTCATGCCCTGAAGCGCGCTCACGGCGTCACTTCGCTCCTATGCTCCGCCCTATCGGCGGAACCCGGGCACATAGTAGCCGATTTTTACCACTGTCAAAGAGTTGCTGAGAAATTTTCGCGGTGAAGAACTGCGGAATACTGCGGATTAGACCGACAGTCAATATTTGCACTGTAATTATAAATATGAGATTCCGATAGCGTGGCAGGGATTGAAGACGAGGCACCGAGGGCTCGGTTGCAGCTACGCCGAAGGCGATTGCTGGCGGCGCGAGGCGTCAACAGCGACGCGTCGAACAGGCTCACCGCGACCCCCACCAACGCTAACAACATCAGGAAAGCCACTGACGCAGCAGAGCTCCCCCTGATGGATCCATATATCCAGCTAGCAGCTCATCGAAATCGATCTGCATC
The DNA here is from genome assembly GCA_000411415.1 of Actinomyces sp. HPA0247. Lineage (GTDB taxonomy): Bacteria > Actinomycetota > Actinomycetes > Actinomycetales > Actinomycetaceae > Pauljensenia. The sequence goes on from KE150451.1 coordinate 522,681, forward strand.
ACCTGGGAGAGTTGATTGAGTTCCGGATGCACAGGAAAAATTGTGCGCACCTCCATCGGAATATGTGCACCATCCAAGGTCAGGCGGCCAGTGATAGGGGTGAGCTGTTCGAAACCCCACTGGGGCGAGACACTTTCAAGCCCCGAGGGCACATCGATTCGCGGCCACCCGCGACGCCACCGCGCCTTTTCGCCGATACGCATGATCGCCCATTTCAACATGATCTCGCCATAGTCGCTAATCATGGTAGGAACACGAGCTTCTAAATACTCACTCTCACCATAGAACGCTTGAGGACGACGCGAGTTCTTCGTGTCCCAAATGTGCTGCCAGCCTCGTCCTGAATCCCAAGTGAGCGCAATTCCGTCACCCTTGTAGACCGACGAAATCGCACCGCTAGTCCGAGCAAAATCAACCAGATCGGCTGTCACAGACATCAGTTACTCCCTTTCGCTTCAAGTATGCCAAGTTGCAAACACTCACTCGCAGTGAGCGGGTAGTCACCAAGCATAAATTGCACCTGCCTCGCTCCTCCACGCATTGAAAATTGCGGAACATTGATGCCCGTTCGAATAGAAAAACCCGTCGGCAGCGCGACAATCCGATACTGGTAGTACGGATCATTCACTGCAAGAATATCGAGGGATCGCTCTTCCAGCGAAAAGGGACTTCCATTTTCTGTCAGCTGCCAGAAATACTTTCCGTACGGGAGTCCAAGTCTATCGACGTAGGGGCCAAATGTCTTCGTATAGGCGAGAAAACTCGTATAGGTCTTCACTGTACTTCTATCCATTCGGGCGAGCACTGTCGGCCCGTCCTGCACCCATTTCAAGACTCCCGAATTGGGGAAGTTCGGCGAGTGAACATCAGGGATCTGACTGGCGTCCATCTTTCTATTCCTTTCTACTCCATTCACTTGCGCAAGCTTAGATACTCACGCATTTCATTGATGCTCATACACATGAGACTCTCATCGAACATACGGGCGCCCAAGCCATCGACGAAGCAATGGACCGCCGTCGGGAAGCATGTATGCGTGCAACAACTCAGAAGGAGACACATCATACAACCACGCCAACGGAACACAATAGACGGAGCTCCCCGTCACAAAATCCAAGCGCTCACCAGTTGGACCGTCTAAACCAATGTAGTCGAGCCGTTTATTCTTGAGCGGCCTCCACCCCTCAGGGAGCTCCTCAATATCCATCGGCAGCCCCAGCGGCTCAAACCCGAGAGCGTGTCGCAAGATCGACACCGTATAGTTCATCATCACCTTCTGCGTCAAATCGATATGCCGCGAAAAGAAGAAACCACCGGGCCAGACTTTTCCCCTCTCTTCCTCCGCAAACGAGTAGCCACCATTCTCATACCAGAGTCGCGCATAGAAGCCATGACCATAATCAATAGAGTAAACACCCCCCTCCTCAGACACGCTCCCATACACTTTCAAGCCAGCATGCTTCTCCATGACAGACTTGTATTCATCAAGAAAGCCCAACGGGACTCTCCTTTCCTTTAAGAATTCCTTTCTCAAGGAGTTCTGTAATACTTGCCGCTTTTCCATTATCCTTGATGACCTGCAGCTGCGTCGCACCTCCCGGCTGCTGCCCCCAGGGAGCGACCTTTCCTGACTTGATTGTCCAGCCATCCGGCATAGGAGCCTCAGTGAACTCATACTGATAGTAGTAGTCATTGACAGATGTTGGAAGAAGCGATCGCTCTTCGAAAGAAGCCGGCTTCCCACCTTCAATTGCCCCTAAATAGCTACCCCCCGGATGCCCGATACGGTCAACATCTTTACCATAATCCTCCACATATTCAGCAACCGAGGAATATACTTTCGGCTCACCATCGTAACCTTCATTTGGCGGCCAATGATACACCCATTCTTTTTCGCCTTTTTCATTGACCTCAAAATGCCCATTTTCAGCGTTCCACTCCTCGTACGTATAAGAAGATCCGTCAGGCTTTACACCCAATACCACTTCACGCTGTTTTGCAAGGTCTCCACCTTTCACTCCATCTACCAAGCCTTCAGTAGGTGGTTCGCCACCACCCGCTTGCCTGGAGGTCAAAGGGATTCTCTCCATGAGATCGTCCGCACTTCGGGGAAGGACGCGTAGTCGTTTCTCCTTCCACTCATTGGCAAGATCCTCCATGCCGTGCGCGCGCAGATAGTCGTCCAAATGCGAAGACAACCTTCCTACGGCCCCATCCGCGCCAATTCCAAGACGACCCGCGCTCTTCAGAGCAAGAGTGCCTAGCCCCATCCCCATATCCCGCAGCATCATGCCGTCACCAATGACAGGCAGGGAATCAAGTACGGCGGCGGCACGAGCCGCATTTCCACCGCCGGCGGTGAGCGCAGCTAGAACTGCAGCCGGAACAAGTTCGCCGAGTGCGGCGCCGGGATCGTCTTTCCAGCCTTCGACATTGATCAGTGCTTCCCACATTTTCTTCGCGAAGCCTGCCGGGTCTGCCATAATCGCGTCACGTAGCGCAAACAAGTCCTCAAGTGAGATTGTCTTCTGTTTGTGCTTCGCTTGCAGTTCATCCCAGGTGATCCACCCCAGCATGTACCGCCCATAGTCCCACATGCCTTCAAGAGCCATGCCATACTGCAAGGACAGTAGACCCCAAACGCCATCAAAGATGCCAGCTATCGTACGTTTCGCAAAATGAACGGGGGCCCACGACGGATCCGGAGAACGGTTCGCCTGTTCATAGAGTATCTGCGCGAGTTCCTCACCAGCGACATCGGCGTCACTCACTGCACCTTCAAAGTCCGTAATAGCTTGCGCTTTCATTGCCTCGCCGGGACGCGTGTCACGCTCAGGATGGTAGGACATGTCAAACACAGGCATCCCGAACATATCCTGCTTCGGATGCGCTGCTGCCCATTGCTGCTCGGCAAGCGCCGCGTCCACGGAAGCAACACCTGCCTCGTATGAAATCTTCGCCTCCGCAGCGCGTGCTTGCGCTCGCTCGAGCGCCGAGGCGTAGTTCTCCCACGCATCAGCCGCCCGACCGAAAGTCGCCGAGGCACACCACCACTTGTCCGGCTGCAGCTTGAAATGCTCGTGAAACCGATCGGCCGCACGCCCACTCCAGCCGGATACTGAAATCTCCTGGAGCGACCACGCGATGCTCTCACAGTCGGATGCCCGGTCACGCATCACCGCAACACGTCCTCGAATGGAGCCGGGATCACCCTCGATCTCAAACACAGGAGCCCCCGTGTGCCTCACGCTCACGTCAGCCTCCCAACACCAGTTGTTGCGTCGAGATACCAGCTGCTGCATCGCGAGCACGCCTCATCGCTTCCTCACACGCATCCATGTAATCCGAATAGATCCCCGCAACTCTACCTAATCGTCCGGAGGCCTCAGAAATATCTCGGAGCATCCCATTGAGTCCCTGATCCCACTTCGTACTAAAGCTCTCCAGCGCTCCAGCTACGACGGGATCGCCAACCATTCCAGAGTTGGGCGTATAGTCCGCGACATCATACGTTCTATTGCGTTCCTGCAGGTCACTCAATTCCGATACCGCAGTACCCAACGCCTCAAGATCGACTTCAAAATCATGACTTCCCATGCCACTTCACCCTAATCAACGGCAGCGAATGCACGGGTTTCGGCGTCAATGCCCGCCTGACGGATTTCTTCGAATGCCTGCTTCAGGGAATCCAAGGCAGCAGCCATGTCATCCACTCGAGCATCCATACGTTGCGCACATTCCATTTGCGCCTGCCGCGCCTCGGAGCTATCCGTCCATTCGATAAGCTCATGCTCCACGAGGTCCGACATCTCGGCGCTGCCGTCCCGCAGCTTCGACGCCGCACGCTCGACATCGTCCACGATGTAATTGACAGCAGTCTCATTGAAGACAAGGTCATTCCCACTCATGATGCGCTCCTGAAACTCAGCGCGATGTCATTCAGATCCCCGCTCGCATCTTCCTCCGCTGCCACAAGTGCCTCATCGACCGAGATCAGAGCCTGCGCATAGCGCTCCAGGTCAGCCTGATGTGCGTTTGCGCCCTCACCCCACCGTTGTAGGGCGTCACTCAGAACCGATACATACGGCCCATTCACTCGTGCAACGTCATCGAGAATACAGGACTCAAGCATCTCTGCTACATCCACGAGCTTACTTTCGAAGTCAACCACATAACCAGCAGCCTTCGTTTGCGCACCAATGACAAGTCCAAAGCCAGGTCCACTCACAACACGCTCCTCCTTCATCGGAGAGAGAGCGGCTAACACCACTCGTTCAACCACTTGTTCAGTTGAACATCGTAGTCAATCACAGCACGACTCACTCGAGCAAATCAGCTGCCTCGAGCCATGCCTCCTCCAGCTCGTCCATCTCGGCCAGGACGTCCTGGTGGGCCGCGGAGACCTTCGTCAGCTCGGACACCGCCGAAGGATCCGTCGCCACCTGGATCGACAGCTTCTCCAGCTTCGCCTCCAGGGACGAGGCCTCGGCCCGCAGGCGCTCCAGCTTGCGTTCGATGCGGGCCACTTCCTTCTTGGCCGCGCGCCGCGCCGCAGCGTCACTCACGCCACCGCGAGCACTCCCCTGCCCCGCGCCCGCCTCGCCTGAGGAGGCGTCCGCGGAGGGAACGGCAGAGCGGGAGGCGGAGCCGGCCTCGTCGGCGCGAGAGGACGAACCAAACGCCCCGAAGTCGCCGGAGGCACGCATATCGAGGTACTGCTCGACGCCACCGGGCAGCGCGCGCACCTGACCGTCGCCGAGGAGGGCAACCTGGTGGTCGGTGACACGCTCGAGGAGGTAGCGGTCGTGGGAGACGACGACGAGGGTGCCCGGGAAGGTGTCGAGCAGGTCCTCCATGGACGCCAGGGTGTCGGTGTCGAGGTCGTTCGTGGGCTCGTCGAGGAGCAGCACGTTCGGCTGGCTCATGAGCAGGCGCATGAGCTGGAGGCGTCGGCGCTCGCCGCCCGAGATTTCGCTGATGCGCGTGTAGGCGCGGGTGCGCGTGAAGCCCATGCGTTCCGTCATCTGCGAGGCGCTGACCTCCTTGCCATCCACGACGACGGTCTGGGCGACGTCGGCGACAGCCTCGACGACGCGCATATCAGCCAGGGCGTCGAGCTCGTGCGTGTCCTGGGAGAGGGTCGCAACCTGGACGGTCTTGCCACGCTTGACCCGCCCCGAGGTGGGCTCGAGGTCGCCGCGCAGCAGGTTGAGGATCGTCGTCTTGCCGGCGCCGTTGACGCCGACGATGCCGACGCGCTCGGCGGGGGCCAGGCGCCAGGTGACGCCCTTGAGGATGTCCAGGCGCGAGCCGTCGGGGCGCGTGAAGGACACGGAGACGTCCTCGAGGTCGATGACGTCCTTGCCCAGGCGCGCGGTCGCCATCTTGACCAGCTCGACGGTGTCGCGCGGGGGCGGCACGTCGGCAATGAGGGCCTCGGCGGCGGCGATGTGGAACTTCGGCTTCGAAGTACGAGCGGGGGCCCCGCGACGCAGCCATGCAAGCTCCTTGGTGAGCAGATTGGCGCGCTTGGCGGCGGCCACGTCAGCCTGGCGCATGCGCTCGGCGCGGGCGAGGGTGTAGGCGGCGTAGGAGCCGTCGTAGATTTCGACGTGGCCGGCGATCTGCGGGCGGTCGCCGCCCGGGTCAACGCCGGGGACGACCTCCCAGATGTGCTCGCACACGGCGTCGAGGAACCAGCGGTCGTGGGTGACCGCCAGGAGCGCGCCCGACGCACCGGCGCGGGCGAAGCGGGCGTTCAGGTGCGCGGCCAACCACGCCACGCCCTCGACATCGAGGTGGTTGGTGGGCTCGTCCAGGCACACGATGTCCGCGGTGGCCGCGAGGACGCGGGCGAGCGCGACGCGGCGGCGCTGCCCGCCGGACAGGGTGCCGACAAGGGCGGCGGGGTTGATGTCGGCGAGGAGCCCCGCGTGAATGTCGCGCACGGCCGGGTCGGAGGCCCACTCGTACTCCTCCATGCCGGGGTGGACAGCCTGGATGACGGTGTCCTCGGGGTTGAGGGTGTCCGCCTGGGTGAGGACGGCGACGCGCACGCCATCGCGTCGGGTCACCACTCCCCCGTCGGGTTCCTGCGTGCCGGCCACGATGCGCAGGAGCGTGGACTTTCCGGCGCCGTTAGGGCCGAGGATGCCGACGCGGCTGCCGTCGTCGAGGCCGACCGTGACCCCTTCGAGGAGTTTGCGCGACCCCGCGAGGGCGCCGACGTTTTGGGTTCCGAGCAGGTGCGCCATCAGATGGCCTCCATCGATTCGATGCGGGCACCGCACACGGGCCCGTGGGTGGGGATGGCGCGCGCGACCGTGGGCGCGTCGCGCAGGGTGGCCGCGAGGGCTTGGGCGTGTGCGGCGTCGCGAGCCAGGGCCGCGACGGTCGGGCCGGACCCGGACAGCGTGACGGCCAGGGCTCCCGCGTGCCGCGCGGCGGCGATGGTCTCGGCCAGCTCGGGGCGCAGGCGCAGCGCGGGTGCCTGCAGGTCATTGACGAGGCAGTGGCCCAGTTCCTCGGGTTCCCCGCACAGGGCGGCAACCTCCTCGGGCGTGGGTTCGGCGAGGGTGGGTGCGCCCGCCGCGTCGACCCGGTCGAACTCGCTGAACACCTCGGGGGTGGACAGGCCCTCGCGGGACAGGAGCATGACCCAGTGGTGCTGCGCCCCGGCCTCGTCCCCTTCGCGCAGGACGCTCATGTGGTCACCGCGCCCGGTTCCCAGCGCGATGCCGCCCGCCAGACAAGCGGGAACGTCGGCGCCCAGCGAGCGGCCGATCGCCTCGAGTTGTTCGGCGCCCAGGCCCAGCTCCCACAGTTCATTGCAGGCCACCAGGGCGGCGGCCGCGTCCGCCGATCCGCCGGCCATGCCACCGGCGACAGGGACGCGCTTGTCGACGCGAATGCTCAGGCCCGCGGCGGTGGACGCCCAGGGGACAGCGGCAGCAAGGCGCTGGAGGACGCGCGCGGCGCGCACCGCCAGGTGGGTCTGCGGGTCGAGGTCAGCCATCGCGCGGGTCGTGGCCTCGTCGATGCTGCCGTCGGGCAGGTACGCGATCGTCTCGACGCGCACGCCCGGCGTCTTCGAGGTGCGCACGGTGACGGTTTCGCGCAGGTTCAGGGCCTCGAAAACCGTGACGAGGGGGTGGTAGCCGTCGGGCGTGGGTGCGCCGACGCGCAGGGTCAGGTTGACTTTTCCAGGCGCACTGGCGCGCACTTCACGCATGGCGTTCCTTCTTCCTGCCGATTGTCTTCCCAGCCGCCGTCAGCGGGCCGCGGTCGACGCCGCGAGGGTGCCGTTGGCGCGAGCCTCGATCACGGCACGTCCCAGCTCGACGAACTCCTCGATCGAGAGTGTTTCACCGCGACGCGTCGGGTCGATGCCGGCGGCCGACAGGAGGGCCTCGGAGACCTCGGGGCCGCCCGCCCAGTTCTTCAGGGCCGCGCGCAGAGTCTTGCGGCGCTGGCCGAAGGCCACGTCGGTGACCTCAAAGGTGGCGCGACGCAGCTCGTCGTCCCCGCGCGGGGTCTCGAGGCGGGTTAGCCGCACGAGGGCACTATCCACGCCGGGCACCGGCCAAAAAACGGAGCGACCAATCGTCCCCGCGCGCTCAACCGAGCCATACCAGGAGGCCTTCACGGAGGGCACGCCGTAGGTGCGCGATCCGGGGCCGGCGGCCAGGCGGTCCGCGACCTCGGCCTGGACCATGACGACGACGACCTGGATGGAGGGGAAGGCCTCGAGCATGTTGAGCAGAACCGGCACAGCCACGTTGTACGGCAGGTTCGCGACGAGTTTGGTGGGGGCTGGCCAGTCCACGCCGAAGTCATCGACGCCGCTGATCTCCGTGGCATCCATGGTGACGACGTGGAAGCGGTCGGCGGCCTCGCCCATGCGGGCGCGCACAGTCTCGGGCAGCGCGGCGGCCAGGGGCGGGTCGATCTCGACGGCACGCACGCGCGCGCCCACTTCCAGGAGCGCGAGCGTCAGGGAGCCGAGGCCGGGGCCGACTTCGACGACCTCGTCACCCTCTTCGACGCCGCCGGCTGCGACGATCTTGCGCACCGTGCCCGCGTCGTGCACGAAGTTCTGGCCCAGCACCTTCGTGGGGCGGATACCGAGCGCCTCGGAGATGGCCTTCACTTCAAGGGGGCCGAGGAGGCCCGTCTCAGAGGGGACGGCGCCCTCGGGCAGGGTCGGGTCGAGGCGGCGCGAATCGCGCTGGTTGCGGGGAGTGGAGGATCGGCTCACGGTGGCAAGTCTAGTGCACGGGGCCGACGAGGCCGGGGCAAGGTGCCCTGTGAGGCTCGGAGCGCGTATGGCACGGTGCCCGGTGTGGTTCAGCTCCTGAGATGATCAGCCCCTTGAGAGCATCAGCCCCTTGAGAGCATCAGCCCTTGAGAGGCTTAGAGCATCACTGACGCGTGCCCAGATTTCACCTTACCCGACAATGTTGCATGTAATTTAATCTGGTCAGATTTTAGGTATGGCTTAAAACCGCATGATTCCAACGCCTGAAGTTCAGATCATGAAATACTCGACGGGGAATTGCATGCGAAATTGCGGCAGCACGGCACAGGGATACCTCATGAACCCGCGCGACGGGCGATGACAATCGCTCTACGCGGATAGGTTCCAGGCATCCGGATAGGTTAGCCGCATCCGGATAGGTTAATAAGCTATCCGGATGCTCATTACCTATCCATATCTTCACAACCTATCCGCATGTGCGCACCCCGAAGGCCAGCCCTTGGCTTACCAACCCCCGAGCAGTAAGGACGGGCACGGCGTGAGGCTCGGATACTTGTGAGGCTCGGCCGGTTACATGCTTGACTCGGCCGGTTACGCGCGAGACCCGGCCAGTTGCGCACAGGACTCAGCCGTTTACGCGCCCGGCTCCTCGGCAAGCGCCACACGTACGTCGTACGCACTGGCTCGCTCGCCAAGGACGGCGTTCACCTGTCCCTTGACTACCTCCTCCAACCGATTCTGGGCCTTATTCAGCAGACCTTGTGCGACAGCTTCGTCTTTCGCAGCAGCCTCTCGATCGGCCAAAAAGGAGGTAACCTCTCCAACCTCAATCTGGTTAACGGGGGAGAAAGACTGATCGTAGGTCTCAACAGACGCAGGATCGATGGACGAAGAGAGGATCTCAACAGCGGGGACGGTGACTGTCACGACATGAGCTTGTTCATCAGCCTGCACTTGAATGCGACTCACGTCGGCCAGCCCAGCTTTTACCTCGCCCGAATAGGTGATGAGGTAATGGGCGCCCGTGCCCGGCACTTCCATACCGAAGATCTTGGTTCCTTCCTCCGAGTACTTCCCTACCTGAGTGAAGTTGTACGACTCGGTGGCGAGTTCACCAATGTCGGCAAAAGAGTTTTTTACAACGGTCGTATCTACCGTGACGACAGGGGCCGGCTCCTCCTGCGACGCACCCAGACCAAGCATCGGCCCAATGTTCGCCCCACCTGCAAAGCATGCGATGGCACCGATAACGGCCCCACCAGTTTTAATCGCGCCCATCAAACCCACGATGACCTCACTGACACAATGACGATGAATATTAGGTAACCTTCACAGGAATTGTAGGGTAAGTGTCAAGGTGATACAACACCGGCACAGCGGATAGCCGGACACCCACATTTCATCGGCAACAAGCATGGTCGCGGAGCCTGCCATCCGCGCCCCGCCTATTCCTGTCGGCGAGGCCTCACCGATGTTAAGTTGCGCCTGGTCGGACAGCCCTGCACCAGTGAGGGAGCATGACACCAGGGGTAATGGCGGGAGTTTTGCGCCATTTGGAGCCTCCTTTCGGCGTGCCGCCGGTGTTTCGCGCCCCTCATGGCGCAAATCCCCCCATTGGGTGGCGGCGATGTCGCGGTTCAGGGTGGCGAGGCGCCCACATCGCAGACCACCTCGGCGAAAAACGTTGACAACGGGGTGTTGCAGCTGGGACAGTCTGCGTATTGGACACACCGATGCCTGGCCTGGCATGTAGCTTGCACGCAAACCGCTGAATATGCGCGTTAACCCCTTGATACGCACGTAAACCTCTCGATATGCACGTGGGCATCGCTGCCCACGTGCATGTCATCGGGTTAATGTGCGAGGTGTCGCGCCCACGCGCATGCCATCAGGCCCACGTGTGCATTAGCAGGCCCATGTGCGCGGCGAGGAGCACAGGCAGCTAGCACACCTCGGCGAACTGCGCCCCTGAACCTGAGTACCCACACCAGGCCACGCGTTCGCCCACACACCAGGCGCGTGGGGCATCCACGCGGATAGGTTATCCGTGTGCGGATAGGTTATCCGTGTGCGGATAGGTTATCCGTGTGCGGATAGCTTATTTTCCTATCCGCATCTTCATAACCTATCCGCATCTTCATAACCTATCCGCATACCGACGGCGAGCCAGATTCTCACCTTCCCCAACAATCTCGCACGTAATTTAACCCGTTCAGTTTCTAGCCACGGCTCAAAACCGCATGATTTCAACGACCGAAGTTCAGATCATGAAAGACATGGCAGGGAATTACGTGCGAAATTGTGGCGGGAGCGCACCGACACACCACCACACCGACGCACCTCCGACGCAAAGGGCCGGGCCCGACAACTGTCGTTGTCGGGCCCGGCCCCACGCAGCTCTCAGGCTTAGTACCAACCCACCGCGTTCGAGTGCGCCCACGCGGAGCACGGCGTGCCGTAGCGGCCCTTGATGTAGCCGATACCCCAGTTGATCTGGGTGACCGGGTTGGTGCGCCAGTCGGCACCAGCCGAAGCCATCTTAGAACCGGGCAGGGCCTGCGGGATACCGTAGGCGCCCGACGAGGCGTTCTCGGCGTAGGGGTTCCACTGCGACTCACGGTTCCACAGGAGGACCAGGCACTGGTATTCGCTGTCGCCCCAGCCCTGGGCTGCGACGAGAGGCTTGGCCAGCGAACGCGGATCTTCGCCCGAGTAGGTCGTCGGCACAGCACCCGCCGCGGCGGCAGCAGCCGCAGCAGCGGCGGCAGTAGCGGAATCCGCGTTCTTCGTGTCGGCAGCGATCGCGGCGATCTCTTCCTTCGTGGAAATCGTGCCGAGCTTCGCACGATAGCGCACGGAGGTGGTGCCGTCCGCCTCGGTCTTCTCCTCAAGGGTGGCCTTGGGATCAATGCCCGCAGCAACGAGCGCGGCCGGGGTCGCTTCCTTCGTTCCTTCGCTGCGCACCTGAGTGACGGGCTGCGAGGTGGAGTGCTCGGTGATCGGCACGGAGGTCAGGACCTCGTCACCGTTCTTTTCCTGCCACACGGTCCACGTCGTCGCACCATTGACGCCGGCAGTGGTCACCTGGGACTCGCCCACGAACAGGTCGGCGCTGGTCGTCGTCGTCTCGCTGAAGGGAATTTCAACGGTTTCGGTGGCTTCGCCGCGGGTCACGCGACTCACGTTGATCGTGAGTTCGCCAGTGGGGCCGTTGGAGACGGTGACGCGGTCCAGGGGGTGCACGGAGACTCCGGCGGCCTCGAGGATGGCGCGCGCGTCCTGGCCGGGACGTGCGGCGACCTCGCGGGTCGAGCCGTCCACCGTGACCGAGACGTTGCGGGCGCGCGAGACGAGCGGGGTCAGCTCATCGCGGGACGAGGAGCGGTCCGCCGCGAGCGAGACAGCCGAGCCGAGCGGCGCAGCGTCGGCGAGGATACTGTCCGCGGAGGAGGCCGTGGTCCACAGGGTGCGTGTCTGCCCGTCGACGTTCACTGTGTAGGCCTTCGAGGTGCGCACGACGATCGTGTCGCCGTCGCGCACGGCCTCACCCGGGCCGGGCTGCACGAGGTCGTTGCTGCCAACGCTCACGCCGGCGGCCTTGAGCGCATCGCCGACAGTGTTGCCCCACGAGGTGACGGGACGGGACACGCCGTTCACCTCAAGCATGACGGAGGTGTGCGAGGAGGCGACGCCGACGCCGGCAATGCCGAAGACACCCGCCGAGGCCAGGGCCGCGACTCCGAGAACGGCGCGCGGAGAGGGGGTAAAGGAGCGCAGCCGGCCACCGAGGACGTGCAGGGCGCTGGCGGCGGACGCACTCAGGGAGGTGCTCAGATGATGGCTCACAATTCTCCAGTTACTCGCTATTGGTACTGCTGGTCAGCTTAGCGTGAGCGCCCGCTGGCACGCCAGAGTCCTGGCGCGCCAGCGGGCAATGTCACGTCAGACGAGGCCGAGCTTGTAGGCGCAGCCCCACTGGCCCCAACCGGAGCGCTGCTGGAGCATGCGCGCACGCATGGTCTGCTCCTCGGCGGAAGCATCGGAGGGCAGGCCGGATCCGCCCACGGAACGCCACGTCGGCAGCGAGAACTGATACATGCCGTAGTAGCCGTTACCCGTGTTGATCGAGGGGTTACCGCCGGACTCGCACTGAGCGATGGCTGCCCAGATCGCCGCATCGTCGCCGGAGACGGCGGCGGGAGCAGAGGCGGACGAGGAGGAAGCGGAGGAACCTGAAGAATCAGACGAGGAGGACGACTTCGAGGCGGTATCCTCGGCCTTCTTGGCCTTCGTGCCCTTCGACACGATGCGCTTGGTGGGCTCGGTGCGCGTGGTGGACAGGACGGCGGAGACAGTGACGTTGCCGTCGACGGTCTCCTGATAGGTCTCGGTCACCTCAGACCCGGCCACGCCCTCCTGGACGGTCTTCTCGGTGCCTTCTTCGGCCTCGGCATCCTCGCGCTCTTCGGTCTCGTAGGGGATCTCGGTCGTGGTGGACACGTTGCCGCGCACGACGCGCGCGACGCGCAAGGTGGCCTCGCCGCCGTTGTGTTCTAGGGTCACACGGTCGATCGGACCGGCGCTGATACCGGCCTTCTCGAGGATCGCGGTCGTGCCTTCGTCGGAGGAGGCGACGACGTCGGTCGTGGCGCCGTCGGCGATGACGTGGATCGTCTCGCCAGCCTCGGCGACGGGCATCTCGGCGCGGGTGTAGGAGCGGTCGGCGGCCATCGACGAGGCGGAGGCAGGCAGCGCCGCGAGCACGCCATGGATGGACGAGGCGGTGGACCATGCGGTGGTCTGGTTACCATCGACGGTCACGTTGTATTCGGTGGCCGTGCGCACGACGACGGTATCGCCGTTCGCAACGCTCTGATCGGAGGCGGGGGCGACGAGGTCATGGGCGCCGACGGAGACACCGGCCGTGCTCAGGGCGTCGCCTGCGGTCGTGAAGAAGCCAGACACGTCGTGGGTGACACCGTCAACTTCGACGGTCACGTGACGATAGGAGGTGCCGATGGCGGTAGCAGCAGTACCGGCCACCAGGAGGGCCGTCGCGGCGGCGACGGAAATAACGGTTGTGCGGGAAGGCTGAACGCTCACGTGTCTCCAGACGTTGAAGGTTCCGCTTCGAGGGTCGTATCGACGCATGCGCCGCAGGACGGGGCGCATACGGGCGAGTCGCTCGATTTGGACTGACACACCCACCGTAACCAATTTGTTACCGTTGTGCGACCACTTTGACGCAATTCACCAGCATGTGGGCACCGTTCGACACGACGCGAAAGCCTCGTCAAACCCGCGTTATCACGGGCAAAAGGCCCCTCACCAGGCGCCGTAGACCGCCTCGGTGTTCGCCCTCAGCTGGTCGCACGCCACGGCTTCGCTGACGCCCCACTGGTCCGCAATGAAACGCACGGTGTGCGCCATGACGTAGGACGCGTTGGGGCAGCCGCGCCACGGCACGGGCGTCAGGTAGGGGGCGTCGGTCTCGACGAGGACGAGCTCTCGCGGCAGGACCGCGAGCGCGGCGCGCAGGTCGGAGTTCGCGGGGTAGGTGATGGGGCCGGCGAAGGAGGCGTACCAGCCGCGCTCGGCGAGGTGCTGCGCCATGGCTGCGTCCCCCGAGTAGCAGTGGAAGACGATGCGCTGGTCCGAGCTGGCGCACTCGCGGAGGATCTCCAGCGTGTCCTCGTGGGCGTCGCGGTCGTGGATCTGGAGGGGCAGGTCGGCGCGCTGCGCCATCTCGATGTGCGCGCGGAAGGATTCCTTCTGCGCCTCGCGGCCGGGTTCGGCCGTGCGGAAGTAGTCCAGGCCGCTCTCCCCTACCGCGACGACCATCGGGTCGCCGAGGCGCTTCTCGACCTCGACCAGCGCCTCGACGAGGGGCACGTGGTAGTCGCGCACCGTCGGGGTCAGGCCGTCGGGCGAAGGCTCCGCGCAGCCGGCGTGCAGGGCCGCGTCGTTGGGGTGGATCGCGATCGCGACGCGCACACCCTCGTGAGCGCGCGCCAGCTCGATCATCGGGTCGAAGTCGGGCAGCTCGCAGGCGCTCGAAATCATCCGGGTGACGCCCACCTCGCGGGCACGGTCCAGCTGTTCCTCGAGGCTGAGCGCCACGCCCTCGCGCCGGGGGATCTCACCGACGTGGGTGGGCAGGTGCGTGTGGTTGTCCACCACGGGTGCCGCCAGGGGCGCGGGCGCGTCGGGCCAGGGACGAGGCTTACGCGGGCTCATGCGGGAGTCATGACCTTTCGGGAGGGATGAGGAACGAGGCGGGGAGGTCAGCGGGCGAGCACGACGCCGCGGGCAACCTCGTCAACAACCTCGTCGCCGAGGAGGTAGCGCACGATCTCGAGGCCAAGCTCCAGGGAGGTGCCAGCGCCGCGGCTGGTGATGATGAACTCGTCGACGACGACCGGGTTCTCGTGGACGATCGCGCCGCCCTCGGCGATGGCCTTGACGAACGCGGGGTTCGCGGTCGCGTGGCGGCCGTCGAGGATGCCCAGCTCGGACAGGATCGAGGGGGCCGCGCAGATCGCCGCGATGGGCTGGGACTCGTCGGAGCGGCGCAGCACCTCGGCCTGGATCGCGGGCGTGGCCTTCAGGCCCAGGGTGCCGGGCATGCCGCCGGGCAGGAAGAGGACGGTGTAGGTGGACAGGTCCACGTCCTCGAGCATGAGGTCGGCGACGACGCGGATACCGTGCGAGCTGGTCACGTGGCGCGCGTCGGTGACGGAGATCAGGTCCGAGCGCACACCGGCGCGGTACAGGACATCGGCGACGGCCAGGGCCTCGACCTCTTCGAAGCCGTCGGCCAGCATGATGGCGACGGTCGCGTCGGTGGCAAGCTTCTCGGGAGTGGGCATAATTCCTCTTTCCTCACAGCGACGGCAACAAGCGTTACGTCCAGGTTAGCGCAGGCGAGCCCACCCCGAAAACGCGCCACGGCCTCGCCCCACAGTGGGACGAGGCCGCGTGTCTCACTCGGAGCGCAGGGCTTCGACCGGGTCCTGACGTGAGGCGCGCGAGGCCGGGATAATGCCGGCGATGACGGTCAGGCCGACGGAGACACCGATCAGGACGAGCGCTGTCACGGGCGACAGCTGAGCGATGTTGTCCACGTTGAAGGAGGAGTGAGCGATACCGTTAGCGATCGCGCACAGCCCGTACGTCACGCCCACGCCCATCAGGCCCGCCAAAAGGCCTTCGATGACGGTCTCAGCGTTGAAGACGCGCGACACGTCGCCCTTCGAGGCACCAATCGAGCGCAGGATACCGATTTCCTTGCGGCGCTCGAGCACCGAAATGTAGGTGATGATTGCGATCATGATCGAGGAGACCACGAGCGAGATCGACACGAAGGCGATGAGCAGCCAGGAGATGATGTCGACGATCTTGGTCACTGAGCTCATGAGCGCACCCATGACGTCGGAGTAAGTGATGACCTTGTCGGTCGCGCCCGCCGCCTTGTTGTCGGCGTTGTACGCGTCGAGGGCGGCCTTCACCTTGTCCTTGTCCGCGAAGGACTTGGGGTAGATCGAGATGTTCGACGGGGAGGCGATATCCGCCCATCCCAGGTTCCTCAGGTTCGTCTCCAGGGTCGGCACGTTCGTGGAGAACATGGTCGCCATGAGGGCCGCGAGGGACTTCTCATCCAGGTTGGAGTGGAAAGCGTCGGCGAACGCCTGCGGGTCCATGGAGAACGCGCTCGACATGTTGGTGGCGAACTGCTCCATGGTGGCACCAATCTGGTTGCCGATCGTGGTCGACAGCTGCGTCATCATCGAGGTCATCGCGTTCGTCATCGCTTCCTGCATGACCTGGCCGATGACGGCGCTCACCCCCTTCGTGAGGGTGGTCCCCAGCTGGGCAGCGATCTGCGCGGAGATCGCGTTCATGACCTGGGTGGACACGTCGGTGCCGATCTGGGCCAGGGCTGGATCGTCCCCGAGGGCCTTCGTCAGGTTCGCCGCGAGTTTCTGGGAGTCGACGACCTGGTCGGAGGAGACGGCCGCTCGCAACTGCTCCATCACCTGGGGCTGGGAGAAATAGGCCGAGGCCAGGGTCGCGAAGTCCGTCGAGCCTCCCGCCTCGATCTGCTCGCGGGCGTAGTCCTGGAACCCTTGGGCGATCTGCGAGGCTTGCGCGCTCAGGTAGTCGGCGGCGCCATCCTTGACGGCTCCGTCGGCCAGGGCCGAGCGGATAATCGTCGGGAAGTCCACGTTGGCTAGCTGCGGCAGGTCCTTGCTCAGCTCCCCGAAGTCGAGGCCGGACAGATTAAAGGTCATGCCCGACTGGGCGCCCGACTGGGCACCGGACTGCGCGGCGAGGGCCGACAGATCGATGCTGGACAGGTCCAGGCCCGACATGTCGAGGTTCGAAAAATCGAGGCCCGACAGGTCCATGCCGGAAAAATCGAGGCCCGACAGGTCCATCTGCATCTTCTCGGGGTCGATCTGGAAGGCAGCGGAAAGCTTGGACTCGTCCACCGTGAACAGGGAGGACATGTCGAAGCCGCCGGACTGGCTCTTCTGATTGTCCGCCAGTTCCTTGAAGGTCTTGCCGGTGAACACGTCGACGTCGGGCTTGGCTCGCTGCGCCTTGACGATCGGGCTGGCGGCCGCCTCCTCGATGATCTGGTAGGTCAGGGCAGGCGTGTAGGCGATGCCCTGACGCAGGGCGCCGCCCTTGTCGGAGTTGGGCTTGACGATGCCGGAGATCGTCAGCTGCTGGCCACCATCCACGAGCTTCTTCATGAAGTCCGCGTCGGAGGAGCGGTCGGTCCACACCTTGTAGGTGTCGTCCCACGTGTACTTGTCGAAGGCGTTGACGCGGCGGAAGGTGGTGCCCAGGATCGTAGAGTAGTCGTAGGTGGCGGTGCTCGCCCCCGACTGGGTGCCCGACTGCGCGCCGGACTGGCTCTTGCCCGTGAGAGCGCCCTGATAGTACTGACGCATCAGGTCATCGAATTCCTTGTGGTTCTTCAGGCCAAGCGTGTACTCGAAGACGTTGGGGATATTACCGTCCTCATCGAGGACGAGGACCACCTGGTTCGCGCCGGTCGGCCAGGAGCCGGCGACCACGTCGTACGCGGAGGTGTACAGCGAGGTCGTGGCGGGCATCTGGTAGAAGGCGTTCGTCTGTACCATCGACCCGAAGGCACCCCCGCCGAAACCCGCCTCCATCTGCTTCATCGACTGGTCGGGGCTGACCTGCACGGTCTCCTTGGACGTGTCGGACTGGTAGATCTGCGGGACGATGTCGTAGTCGTATTCGATCGCGTTGACCATCGAGTTGATGTCGCCGCCGTTGTTGTCCAGGTAGGTCTTGAGCGAGGCCAGATCGTTCGTCTTCGCGTCGCGGATCGTGTCGGCGAAGGTGCGCAGCTTGGAGACGCCGACCTTGCCGTCGGGTGCGGGCTTGGAGTCCTGGGAGTCCGAGGCCGACACGGACAGCGCGGCGGTCATGTCGATGCCGGTCTTTTGGATTGTCAGCGGGTATGCCCCCAGCGTCTCTTCTTCGGTCTTTGCGATGTAGGCGTTCGTGCCGTTGGCCAGGGCGAGGATCGCGGCGATGCCGATGATGCCGATGGACCCCGCGAAGGAGGTCATGAGGGTGCGGCCCTTCTTCGTCATCAGGTTGTTGAAGGAGAGGGACAGGGCGGTCAGGAAGCCCATCGACGTGCGGCGCGCGGGCTTGGCCTCGCGCCGGTCCTCGGCGGCGGGCACGAAGGGGTCGGAGTCGGCGACGATGCAGCCGTCGGCCAGCTCGACGATGCGGGTCGCGTACTGGTGGGCCAGCTCGGGGTTGTGCGTGACCATGATGACGAGGCGGTCGCGGGCCACGTCACGCAGCAGGTCCATGACCTGCACGCTCGTCTTGGAGTCGAGGGCGCCGGTCGGTTCGTCTGCCAGCAGGATCTCGGGGTCGTTGATGAGGGCGCGCGCGATGGCGACGCGCTGCATCTGGCCGCCCGACATCTGCGAGGGCTTCTTGTTGACGTGGTCCTTCAGGCCGACACGCTCAAGAGCATCGAGGGCGCGCTTGCGGCGCTCGGAGCGGGAAACACCCGAGAGGGTCAGGGCCAGCTCGACGTTCGCGAGAACGCTCTGGTGCGGGATCAGGTTGTAGGCTTGGAAAACGAAGCCAATGCGGTTGTTGCGGTAGGCGTCCCAGTCGCGCGCCTTGTAGTTCTTCGTCGAAATACCGTCGATGACGAGGTCGCCGCTCTGAAAACGATCGAGCCCACCGATGACGTTGAGCATCGTCGTCTTGCCCGAGCCGGACTGGCCCAGCACGGCCACAAACTCGTTGTCGCGGAACGCCACGGAGACCTTGTTGAGCGCCACCTGCACGAGGTTGGCGGTCTGGTAGGCCTTGACGATCTCCTTGAGCTCTAGCACGCTTCATCCTCACATCTGCTGTTGATTGTGCCTACAAGTCTAGGCGAGCGGGCGCTCGGCCCGACCGCCGCTGTTCACCCACTGGGCCCTGATCGTCCCCTGACCCGACCCTGACGACAGTTCCGCACGCCACAGTCCCTTGGTCGAAACCCCGCCCCGGCCTCGTTCATCGGGCCCGCTCCCTGGAGGCAACAGACCGAGCGAGTAGACTGGTTCCATGACCGACCTCACCCAGATTCCCGTGCCCAACGAGGGTCCGATCGCCGACAAAGTTACGGAAATCTACGAGCGGTCCTTCCCGCCCGAGGAACAGGTCCCCCTTCCCGAGCTGGCGCAGAGCGCCATGCGCGACGAGGTCGATTTCCTTGCCTGGATCGACCCCTCCCTCCCTGCGGGCGAGGACGGGGCGGGCAACGTGGTCGCCCTGACTTTCTCCTTCGCTTTCCCGGACCTGTTCTACCTGGGTTTCCTCGCGGTGGATGGTCGCACGCGCAGCTCGGGCTACGGCACGCGCATCCTCACGCACATCCGCGAGCGCTACGGCGACGTGCCGCAACTGCTCGAAATCGAGCCGGTCGTCCGCGAGGCCGGGAACTACCAGCAGCGCGTGCGACGCCTGGCGTTCTACGAGCGCAACGGCTTTACGGTGAGGAACATGCTCACGCACGAGGCCGGCCAGACCTACCGGGTCCTGGCGCGCGACGGCGTCGTCACCCCGCAGCGCCTGGAGGAGGCACTCAACTCGGTGAGCGAGAACCCGGCCTACGCCTCGCGGGTGACGACGGACTGACGTCTGCGCACAGTCAGTGGCCGACGCCGCCGCTGGAGACCAGGAGGATCTCCTCGTTGTCGAGTCGCGCGAGCGCGCCTTCCAGTGCCGCCGAGGAGAAGATGCCCTCGTCGCGGGCCTGCAGGAGCGCGTCACGCTGGGCGTGGATCGCCTCCAGCGCCAGTTCACGGATCTGGTCGCGCGTGAAGGAACGCTCAACCTCTTCCTCGCTCATGTCGACGGTGCCGTGACCATCGTCGTCGCTGTCGACAGCGGCATCCTGGAGGATGTCCGTGAGGACGCGGTCAGCGGCGTGCGCCGGCCGCACGTGCTCACCCATGGCCTCGTCAGTGAGTGCATGTCCCAACCGGGACAGCGTGCGCGAGACACCCGCGGACAGCAGGGTCTGTCCGTCGACCTCGTGGATCGCCTGGGCGAGGGCGGTGTCCACCAGCGCGGAGCCCATCACCTTCAGGAGCTTGGCGCGCTCCTCCTCGGAGATATCGCCCGTGGCCATCTGGGGCTTGACGAGGCGGATGAGCCCGGGCAGGGTCAGGCCCTGGATGACGAGGGCGCCCGCCGCGATGAACAGGGCGATCGTGAGCAACAGCGCGCGCATCGGCGCATGCGTCGAGATGGTTTGCGCTGCAGCCAGGGTGATCGCGCCGCGCATGCCCGCCCAGACGATGACGCTACCCTCGCGCGGGCCCAGCGGTTCGTTCTCGAAGTAATCCAGGTCGGAACCGCGCATGGCGTTGCGGCGCGCGCGCCGCTTGAGGCGGCGACGATAGTGGTTAAGCGCGTCTTCCCAGTGTTCGGGACTCAGGTTGCGGGCCTCGAGCATGTCGGCGTCGACTTCGCAGGCCTCGTTCATGCGTTTCTCGAAGCGCGCGATTCGCGAGTTCTCAACTTCGTAGCGACGTTGACGGTGGGTACGGCGGTGGTCCAGCCAGGCAAGCATGAACGCGATGAACACGGCGCGGATTGCCATGATGAGCGCGCCGAGGGTGACGGCGAGGAACGCGGCGAAGGCCAAGCCGCCGGAGAACGCGGCGGTCTCCTCGACGATGCCGAAGGCCTGCAGGCCCATCGTCAGGAAGATCCCGCTCTCCAAGACGAGCGTCATGGTCTGCCAGTTCTGCTGGGAGAAACGCCTGTTCGCCGCCGAGATCGTGGCGGCTCGGCGGCGCGAGACGACCAGGCCGGCGACGACGGCCGCGACCAGGCCGGAGCCTCCCAGATGCTCGGCGGGGATCGAGGCGATGAAGGGCATCGTGAAGGAAAAAACCGTGTCGGCCGAGGGCTCCTTGATGAGGGCGCGCAGGCGTACGCCGATCTCACCGACAACCCAGCCGATAGCGGCCGCGATACCGAGCGCAAGGGCGACCTTGCCGAAGAGCAGACCCGGGTTGAGCGCATGCTCGTCGGCCGCCAGGCCGGCGCTCATCGCGGCGGACAGGAGGACGAGCGAGGTCGCGTCATTGAAGAGCCCTTCGCCTTCGAGCACCGTAATGATGCGGTGGGAGACGCCGGAACGTTTCGCAATCGAGACGGCGACCGCATCCGTCGGTGACAGCACCGCCCCCAGGGCGACGCCCCAGGGCAGGGAGATGGCGGGAACCAGCCAGTTAATGACAAAACCGACCGCGAAGGCGGACAGGAACACGAGGGGGATCGCAAGCATCGCGACGGCGTTCATCTCGCGTCGGAAGTCCATGGTCGGCATACGCACGGCCGCAGAGAACAGCAGCGGCGGCAGCACCATTTCGAGGATGATGTGCGGCTCGATCTCGATGGCCCCCACCTGCGGCAGGAACCCGATCGCCAGGCCGACGACCAGCAGGATCAGGGGGGATGCCACGCGCACCTTGGGCGCGATGAATTGGCATGCCACGATGATGAGCATTCCTGCCAGGGCAATAAGAAGGGGTTCCACGAGTCAATTGTATTTCGGGCAACCCCACCTGCGTCGTTGCCATCTCACTACAGCGGCTACGCGCGCCGCGAACTCGCGCGGCGTACCACGCCCCGCCCGCATGGCCTCGACACCATCCCCGAATGTCAAACAGACCCACACGATCAGAGCACGTTGTACAATCGACGCATCGTTTCAAGGAGGTTCTCATGACTGCTTACGACCACTCGTCGGGGTACACCTACGGCACCGATGCCGTCCCCACGTCTCCGCTGACACTCGAGGATCTGCGCCAGATTGAGGCAGCCGCACACGTCCAGCCCGGTGACGCAGAGCTGCTCTCACGAGCAGAACCCATCCTGGCGCCGCATGCCATGGAAATGGTCGACACGTGGCGTGGAATTCTGGCTCAAAAGACGTATTTGGCAGCCCATTCCGCGCACCCAGATGGACAGCCGAACCCCGAGTACGCCCAGGCGTCAAAGCCCCGCTTCGCCCAGTGGATCATCGACATGTGCACGCGCGAGCGGGACCAGGCATGGTTGGACTACCAGTACCTGATCGGCGCACGGCATATGTCCGCAGCGAAGAACGCGGCGGATGGGGCGGACTCGACGCCATTCGTGCCCCTGCGCTACGTGCTCGCCTTCATCGCGCCGACTGTGGAGGTCGGGCACCGTCTCCTCGCGGAGGGCTTCGAAGGCGAAGAACTGAGCGCCGTCCGTGATGCCTGGACTCGCGCTGTCACTGTCGCCGTGACAGTGTGGGCGTATGCCTACCGAGAGCACCCCGAGCAGTTCTAATCCGGCGCTCGCCGCCTACAGCTCCCCCATCGGCAGCCTCACGCTGGCCGCGCGGGGCGGTGCGCTCATCGGCTTGTGGGGGGCCGGGCAGCGTTTCTTCGGCTCCCCCTACGGCATCGACGAGGCCGTGGCGCGCTCCGCGCTCGACCTAACCTCGCCCGTTTCCCGGGATGTTATCCTCGCCGAGGCCGGGTGGGGCGAGGCGGACGCGCGGGCTCTGGGCGCGGCGATGTCCTGGCTCGACGGATACTTCGCGGGCGAGGCCCCCTCCCCCGCCACCGTTCGTCTCGCGCCTGCGGGCACGGACTTTCAAAAGCGCGTGTGGGAGGCGATGGACGCTATCCCCTACGGCGCGACGCACACGTACGGGCATCTCGCGGCCACGATGCGGGGCGCGGGCATCCCCGCGTCAGCCCAGGCGGTCGGCGGAGCGGTCGGACGCAATCCCCTGCTGCTCATTCGCCCCTGCCACCGTGTTGTGGCCGCGGACGGCCCGGGCGGCTACGCGGCCGGAGCGGAGGCGAAAGCATGGCTGCTTGCGCACGAGGCAGCCACGGCCTCGTCGGTCAGCTGACTCAGCCGTTCGCCCGGTCTGCCTCAATCGCCTGCTCGACCAGGGCCTCGTCAACGGGCAGAGCCTCGCGCGCGTAGGCGGCGGCGTCATCCTGAGTGTCGGCGATCTGCTCGGCGATCGTGTCGGCCTCGCGGCGCAGCTCGGCGCCATCGACGACCGAGGCCTGCGCGAGGGTACGGGCCTGGGCGCGGTGCTCGTCCGTGTACTCCAGGTCGTCGGCGTGCTTGCGCACGAGGACGCGGATGAGCTTGCGGCGCAGGTTCTCCTCGCGTAGGACGGCGGAGCGCTCGCGCAGCCAGCCGACCGCGAGGACGACGAGGAGGGCGACGCCCAGCCAACCAATGATCGGGTACATGCCGCCGATCAGTTTCTTAAAGCCCATGAGCGAAGCCGCGTAGCCCACGGCAACGACGCCGACGAGGACGATGCGCATGCGAGTGGTCGACCCGCCCGAGAAGCGTCGCGCCGTCGAGTAGAACAGCGAAAAGACCGTGTTGTAGATGAGCGCGAAAATGATGAGGGTGTAGATGAAGGCGAAGGCCGGGTGGATCGAGCGCGCGATCTCGAGGGCGGGAACGTTCACGTCCCAGATGCGATCCATGTTCAGATACAGGCACAGGGCGTCCGCGCCGATGACGAGGGCGATGATAGTGCCGCCGATGCGCCCGGCGCGGCGGGCCTCGCCGATGCGTAGCACCGAGCCGCCGAGCACGAAGGCCATCGCAATTCCGTTGACGACACACAGCGCGAAGTAGTTGATCGTGGAGAGCCACAGGTTGGGCAGCGCCGGGGTGACCTGGGTGGCGGCGGCGTTGAGTTCGGCGACGCCCGGGTGCGGGGTGGCCAGCGAGTAGATGGTGAGGATCGTGATGGCGACGATGATCATGGGCGTAAAGACGCCGATCACCTTCATGATCCGGTCGAAGTCGAGAAAGGCCGTGAGGATCACGAGCACCGCGCACAGGGCGCTACCCGCCCACGCGGGCAGGCCGAACTGCTGCTCAAGGTTCGCGCCGGCCCCCGCGAGCATCACGAAGCCCATCGCGAAGCCCGAGAAGACGAGCACGACGTCGATGACGCGGCGCAGCGCCGGGTGGGTGATGCGTTCGAAGACTTCGTCGTGATGGCCGGATCGGTAGTAGGAGCCCAGCTGGAGCGCGACGACACCGAAGACGACGTTGAGGACGCCCAGGGCCGCGATGCCGATCAGTCCCTTCGCGCCGAAGGAGAGGAAGTACTGGAGCAGGTCCTGGCCACTCGCCAGGCCCGCGCCGATGACGACTCCCACGTAGGCGAAGGCGACAGAGAGGTACTTCTTGGACATAGGGTCCTTCCGATTGCGAACGTTTTACGAGGCCGGGGCCTCGTTCCACGGTAGACGCTCACCCAGGAGAGCGGCACGTCCGTGGGAAATTGTTCACGCTCAGGAAAGCTCATCCAGATACAGATGTGTACACAAAGTACTAAACTGACACCATGAACACACTTGCCACAACCCTATCGACTCGGGAGCTGCGCGCGAACCTCTCCGATGTCCTCGGACGAGCCTCCTACGGCGGCGAGCGTATCGGAGTGACGAAAAACGGCCGCCTCACTGCGATCGTGATCGGCGTCGAGGACTTGCTGGCCCTGGAAGAGCTCGAGGACGCGCGCGACCTCGAAGCCTTCCGCGAGGCGGTTCGCAAAGACGACGGGCAGCGCGTGAGCCTGGCCGACCTGCGCGCTGAGCTCAACGACTAGCGATACATCGCTCGTAGCGTCACTTGCCTTAGAGGCGCTGAATCGGCGGGCGCAGGACCCTATCCGAGACATGTGAGGCCCACCCTTCATTCATGAAGGATGAGCCTCAACTTGTGCAACGACTATGCGTTTGGCTGTCCGTTCTCGAGCGCTTCTTCCACCAGTGCCTCATCGACCGGCAACTCTGCCCTCGCATAAGCTGCAGCGTCTTCCTGCGAATCCACAATCTCTTCCGCAATCGAGCTCGCGTCGCGACGCAACTCAACACCGTCGACAACGGATGCGCGGGCCAGATGACGAGCCTTGAGTCGGTCCTCATCCTTGAACTCAAGGTCATCAGCATGCTTGCGCACCATAACGCGGATGAGCTTGCGTCGCAGATTCTCCTCGCGCAGAACGGCGGAGCGCTCGCGCAGCCAGCCGACCGCGAGGACGACGAGGAGGGCGACACCCAGCCAGCCAATGATCGGGTACATCACGCCGATCAGCTTCTTGAAGCCCATGAAGGAAGCCGCATAGCCCGCCGCAACAACAGCGATGAGAACAATGCGCAAACGAGCAGTCGAACCCCCCGAGAAGCGGCGGGCCGTCGAATAGAACAAGGAGAAAGCGGTGTTGTAGATGAGCGCAAAAATAACGAGCGTGTATCCAAACGCAAAGGCCGGATGAACCGAGCGCGCGATCTCCAAAGCCGGTACATCGAAGTTCCAAATGCGATCGACATTGAGATAGAGGGCCACCGCATCCGCACCGAGGACCAGCGCGATGAGGACGCCGCCGATATGACCGGCACGGCGAGCTTCACCGATGCGCAGGATCGATCCACCCAGCACGAAGGCCATCGCGATACCGCCGACAACACACAGCGCAAAGTAGTTAAGCGTGGAAAAAACAAGGTTTGGCAGCGCGGGCGTCACGTTGCGAGCAGCGGCATCGAGCTCAGCAACACTTGCATGTGGGGTTACCAGCGAGTAAATCATCAAGACCGCAATCGCGACCATGATGATCGGCGTGAACACCCCAATCACATTCATGATGCGATCAAAATTTAAGAACGCAGTCAGAACCACCAACACCGCACACAGGGCTCCACCCATCCACGAGGGCAGGCCGAACTGCTGCTCGAGGTTCGCTCCCGCACCCGCGAGCATCACGAAGCCCATCGTGAAGGCAGAAAAGACGAGGACCACGTCGATAAGGCGACGAAGCGCAGGATGCGCGATGCGCTCGAAGACCTCGTCATGGTTGTCGGAGCGGTAGTAGGAGCCCAGCTGCAGGGCGACTGCACCGAAAATGACGTTGAGGACACCCAGTGCCGCAATCCCAATCAGGCCTATCGCACCGTACGCGAGGAAGTACTGGAGCAGATCCTGGCCGCTGGCTAGGCCAGCACCAACGATGACCCCGACATAAGCAAAAGCGGCGGAGAGGTATTTTTTGGACATACGTCCCTTTCGATCATAAGTATTTCGGTAGGCCGAAGCCTCACTCCACCGTAGACCTCACTTCAAACCATCAGCATCTTTATGTGCATTCGATCACTCTCATATAGAGTTGCACAGCATGGCACCACTCACCAAAAACGAGCGAAACCCCGACCTCACTGAGCCCATACACAAGACCATGGCCCCTCATTCAATGATGAGGAATACGAGGCACACACCTCTGAAATGACTCTAACGGGCCTGAAGAAGCTGGATCGGCGGGCGCGGCGCCTGCATCGCGTTGATCGGAGCCTCGGGATCCGCGTAACCGAGCGCGAAACCGGTAATCAACTGGTAGCCCTCGGGAATCTCGAACTCGGCTTCGACAGGCTCGCGCCAGATGGAAAGGAAGCCGATCGGGCACGAGTCAATGCCGCGCGACTTGGCGGACAGGAACAGGGTCTGGAGCATGAGGCCGGCGTCCATGGCGCTCCACGGCAGCATGTCCTCGTGGACGAAGACGAAGCCCATGACGGGAGCGTCGAAGGCCATCACGTTGCGGCGGTTCACGCGGTTGCGCCCCTCGATGTCGGGACGCTCGACGCCATAGATGCCGTAGAGGAGCTTCGCGACCTCGATCTGAGCGGGTCGCACCTCGTCCGGGTAGCGCTTGCGCACCGGGAAGTCGCCGTCCGGAACGGGGATCTCAACGGCCGGATCCTCGGCCTTGCGGGCGTGGGCGGCGATCTCCTCGTCGAAGAGACGGCCGTAGTGCTGACGCAGGCGAGCGGCGCGCTCGCCCGTGGCCAGGGCGACGCGGAAGGCGCGCGTGTTGGACCAGGACGGCGCAGTCGTCGCGTCGGCGAGGATCGCGTCGAGGACCTCGGCGGGGATCTCCTGGTCTGTAAAGGCGCGCGTGGAGCGGCGCGAGGCGGTCAGGGTGGAAAAGTCGTTCGTCTGCGCGGTGAGTGTCATGCGCCCAGGCTAACCCGGCTTCGCTCCCCGATCCACCCGGCCCGCCCACTGGACGGCTGCCACTTCGCCGGCTAATGATCCCCATTCAGCTCTCGCGAGATACCACGCCCAGCCTCCAGCTCCGCAATACCTCGGTCAAGATGAGCAAGGTTGGAACGCGAGTAGAATCCATCAACCTCCAAAACGAAGGGAATCCGCTGTTCCCGCGCCACCTTCTTCGCAAAGATCGTGAACGCGGTATTCATTGAGAGACCCATTTCTTTGCAGGCACGCTCCATCGCGGCCTTATCCTCAGCATCGAGTCGAACAGTCACCGTAGCGGTCGCCATTTGATACCTCCAAAATCGACATATCGATAGCTACATGCTATCAGATCGATAGCATATTAAAGACTGTGACAGCGCACTCCACCCAGAGAATGAAGAAAATCTGCCTTTACCGGGCCAGGGCCTGCTCGAAGGACGCCACGTCCTCCTCGGGCGTGGCCCATGACGTGCCGATGCGCGCGAGGTAGCGGCCATCGGGCAGGGTCTCCCAGATGCTGTAGCGCACCTTGTCGGACAGGCGCTCGTGCCCGGCCTGGTCGAGGGCCACGAAGGTCAGGTTGGTCGGCGAATCCATGGTGACGACGTAGCCTGCGCGCTTGAGGGCCTCGCGAATGCGGGCGGTCGCCTTAACGGCGGGCTCGCCGATCGTCAGGTAGAGGCCATCCTCGAAGAGCGCCTCGAACTGCACGCCCAGGAGACGCCCCTTCGCCATGAGCGCACCGTGCTGCTTCATATGGGTGACGAACTGGCGGATCGACCCGCGCTCGGGGATCACCACGGCCTCGCCAAAGAGCGTGCCGCACTTGGTGCCGCCGATGTAGAACACGTCGGTCAGGCGCGCCAGGTCGGCCAGGCTCACGTCATTGGCGGGCGAGGCCAGCGCGTAGGCGAGGCGCGCGCCGTCCACGAAAAGCTTGAGGTCTCGCTGGCGGCATACGGCGGAGAGCTCCTCGAGCTCGCGCAGGGAGTAGAGGGTGCCGTACTCGGTGGGCTGCGAAATATAGACGAGGGCGGGGGCGATCATGTGGTCACGCGCACCATCGCCCTCCCACGCTGCGCAGATGCGTTCGACGTCGGCGGCGTTGATCTTGCCATCAACGGCCGGGGTGTCGAGGATCTTGTGGCCGCCGCGCTCAACGATGCCGGCCTCGTGCATGTTGATGTGGCCGGTGTTGGGCGCGATGACACCCTGCCAGGGCAGGAGGATCGCATCGATGACGGTCGCGTTCGTCTGCGTGCCGCCCACCAGGAAGTACACGTCCGCGTCGGGAGCCTGGCAGGCCTCGCGAATCAGGTCGCGGGCGCGCTCGCAGTGCTCGTCGGTGCCGTAGCCGCTGGACTGTTCCATGTTGGTGGCGACGAGGGCATCGAGCACCCGGGCGTGCGCCCCCTCCTGGTAGTCGCTAGAGAAGTTCGGCAGCGTGGCAGAAAAAGTCATTGGGCCATTATTCCACGCAGTGCCGCGCTTAGAGGCCAAACAGATCTGCGTGGGTTCCCGTCCCGTTAGCGCTTCAACTCCGCCAGAGCGTCCTCAACGTTCAGAGCCTCGATAGAAGGATCAGAGGCCAGCTGCTCCGCTTCCAACATCGCCAGGACCGTCTCGCGCTGCTGTTCATTCAGACGCAGATCGAAGGGCATTCCACCCACACGCACGCTCTGACGCAGGAAAGCATTCACAGCGGACGTCAGATTCATACCGAGCTCCGCGTAGATCGCTTCAACCTCACGCTTAAGATCTGCATCCATGCGCACACTAAAATTCACGGTTGCCATGCAAGAACCTCCTTCTGCATGTCATTATACATACATATCCTCCATCAAGACATGCACATAAGGCGCAGTGAAGGGCTATCTCATGTCGATACACGACAGCACTATGAACCGGGACTCGCAGGCCTATTGGAACAAGCGGGCCGCGACGTTCACACGCAACGCGACCAGCGACTACGAGCACTGGCTTCTGGACTTGCTCGCGCTCGAGGCGGGTGATGAGGTCCTCGACATGGGGTGTGCGACGGGCACACTCGCCGTCCCCCTCGCCCGCGCCGGGCACCGCGTCCACGGCTGTGACTTCGCAGAGGCCATGCTGGCCATCCTCGACGAGCGCACGGCAGCAGAAAATCTGCCAATCACCTCCCACTTGCTCGCCTGGGAGGACGACTGGGAGGAGGCGGGCCTGGGTGAGAACAGCGTGGACGTCGCCTTCGCGTCACGCTCCCTCATGAGCGGGGACGTGTCCGCTTGCGTGCGCAAGCTTGACGCGGCGGCCCGATCACGCGCGGCGGTCGTCGTGCCCGACAGCCTGCTCCCCTCCCGCGACCCACGCCTGCTCACCTACCTGGGACGCTCGGCGAGGCGCCCGCGCGTCGTCCGCGACGTGACCCGCGCGCTCGCGACCCTGGGGCGGATCCCGGTTTTCGCGACTACACGCACCTTCCGTCCGATGCGTTTTTCTTCCTTCGACGAGGCCCGCGCGGACCTTCGTCGCCTGGCCGGCCCAGAGCCATTCACCGCGCGCGAGCAGCGACTTTTCGACGCGTACGCGGCGCAACATGTCGTTCGCGAGGATCACCTTGGCCCCTCTGAGGTGGCAGGAGAACACTGGGTCCTGGACTACCCTCTGCCCGTCACCTGGGCGTTTATCGGCTGGAGCACCGACGGGAGCGAGTGGGCGTAGGCAGCCCCGGCCTCGTTCTTCTTAGTCCGCGTCCGGGCGACGCCTGCGCGCCTTGATCTCCGAGCGCCTCTTCTTGGCATCCAGGCGGCGCAGCTTGGACGCGCGCGTCGGCTTCGTGGCCCGCCTCGGGACGGGAGGGACAAGGGCCGAACGCAGCACTTCGGCGAGGCGCTCGCGCGCGGCGGCGCGGTTGCGACGCTGGGAGCGGTGCTCGGCGGCGGTGATCGTGAGGACGGTTCCGCTCAGGCGATCATCGAGCTCGCAGAGGGCACGCTCGCGCTGCTTGTCATTCAAGGCTATTGTCGTCGCCAGATCCAGGCTGAGTTGGACGCGCGAGTCCGCCGTGTTAACGCCCTGGCCGCCGGGGCCCGAGGCGTGAGAGAAACGCTCGATCAGCTCCCCCGCGGGCACAACGAGGCCGCGCGGGCAGCCGGGCCCGGCGGGAATGCGCAGATCGTCCATGGGACTAGTGTGCACTACCCGCCCGGGCCTCGTTACTTCATGAGCTCAGCGACCCGCTTCTTCAGGTCGGGCAGCACGTCAGTGTCGAACCAGGGGTTCTTCTTCATCCACATCTGATTGCGCGGCGAGGGGTGGACCAGTGGGAAGTACGTGGGCAGGTAGTGCTTGTAGTCGCGCACGACGTCCGTGAGGGAGGCCGAGGACTTCAGGTCCAGGTAGCGCCTGGTCGCGTATGCGCCGACGAGGATCGTCATATCCAAGTGCGGCATCAGCTCGAGCAGGCGCGGGTGCCACTTGTCGGCGAAGTCCTTGCGCGGAGGCAGGTCTCCACTCTTACCCGTGCCCGGGAAGTAGAAGTCCATGGGGACGATTGCGAGCTTGCCCGAATGATAGAACGCGTCGCGGTCGATGCCCATCCAGTCGCGCAGCCGGTCGCCGCTGCGGTCGTTCCACACGATGCCGGTCTCCTCGGCGAAGCGCCCGGGCGCCTGGCCGACGATCATGATGCGACACTGCGGGCCCGCGAAGAACAGCGGGTCGATTCCACGCTTCGTAAACGAGGCGTTCTCGGGATCGTTTTTGATATCGTCAGCGATTTTCTGGAAGCGCGGATCCGTGATCTCCGGTGTCATACCCCCAGCGTATGTCACGTCCGCACTCACTCCGCCTCCAACGCCTTGGAGGTCACACGCTGCACACACGCCATAGTTCCCCACAAATGTCGCATGCAATTCCCCGAACACCCCTTTTACAAACCCCGCACAAACCCCGGAATTTCAACGATCACAATTCAAATCCTGAAAGACTCGCGGGGGAATTGCATGCGAAATGGGATAGAAGGCGTCGCGCGGGAAGGACCACACCGATTGGTAGCGACGCATCGGGCGGGCATAGAGTGGAGCGCATGAGGACAGCTGAACGCATGACGACGAACGGGCTGAGGCGCAGCCAGTGACAACACGACTCGTACGGAAAACCAATAGGTTCCGCATCACCGCCATCATCGCGCTGTGCCTGCTCACCCTCGTGGGGGTCACCTCGTTCGCGCTCAATCGTTCGGGCAACGGACAGAAAGACCCCACGGCCATTGCCTATGAAGAGGACGAGGACCCCCTGCCCGAGGGCGTCGCCTCACTCATGGACACGGCCAAGTCTCTGCACGGCACGATCGACACGATCACCTACGAGCAGAGCTACGAGGGAACGACTTACACCAAGCAGGCCTACGTGTACGTTCCCGCGTCCTACACCTCGGACACACCCGCGAACGTCCTCTATCTGACGCACGGCTGGTGGGGAAACGCCGCCGGTCTGGCTGACGGCGTTTCACCCGTCGTCGACGAGCTGGAGAGCGGCGGCAAGGCTGCACCGACGCTGGTCGTTTTCGCGACCTACTATCCGGATCGCTCGTTCGCGACGGATGACTACGAGGAGGACTACACCCTCAATCGCTTCTTCGCGACGAGCGAGATCGATACTCTGATCGACACCGTCGAGTCCCGCTACACCACGTTCGCCCGCGGCGACACCTCCGACCAGTCGCTGCGAGCCTCGCGCAAGCACCGCGCATTCGGCGGTTTCTCGATGGGCGCGACGACCACGTGGGATGTTTTTGCCTTGCGTCCGCAGTACTTCTACGGGTACATGCCGATGGCCGGCGAGTCGTGGATCGGACGCGAGGAGGAGGCGGATTCCCCGCGCATCGCCGAGCTGGTGACCGCCGGCGTCGAGCGCGCCCACTACGGGCCACGAGACTTCCTCATTCTCGCGTCGGTCGGCTCGGAGGACCCGGCCCTGTGGGACATGACCCCGCAGATTGATGAGCTCCACGAGGATTATCCCGACCTCATGACCGAGGACAGCCTGCAGCTGTGGATCGACGACGGCGAAACCCACTCAATGACCTCGATCGCCAACCAGGTCGAGCACAACCTACCGTTGCTCTTCCCTGGCAAGTAAGGCGCGCAGCCCACGCGGCGTGAGCACAACACACGCAGCCCCGGCCTCGTTCCTTTTCTCAGGGACGAGGCCGGGGCTGGCTTACAGAGCAGAGGGTCTTATGCGCGGGGCTGACGCTCGGCCCACTCGCCGAGGCTCACGCGCGGACCCGTGAAGAACGGGGTGTCCTCGCGCACGTAGAGGCGCGCCTCGGTGTAGCGCTGGGCGTGCATGACGCCCTCGAGGCGGTCCAGGGTGTCGGCCTCGAACGCGAGCACCCACTCGTAGTCGGAGAAGCCGAAGGCCGACAGGGTCGAGCCCTTGACGTCCGGGTACTGAGCGAAGCCGTTGCGGCCGTGTTCGGCCATGATGCGGGCGCGCTCTTCGGGGGCCTTCAGGTACCAGTCGTAGGAGCGCACGAAGGGGTAGACCATCGCCCAGTCGCGGGGTGCGACGCCGCCGAAGCAGGCGGGGATGTGACGCTTATTGAACTCGGCGGGGGTGTGCAGGCCCATGCAGGACCACACCGGGTCCAGGAACTTGCCCAGCGCCGACGCACGCAGGCGGTGGTAGGCGTCCTGGAGGACCTCCGGGTCGTCGTCGAGCCACCACACCATCAGGTCCGCCTCGGCGCGGAAGCCGGAGACGTCGTAGAAGCCGCGGATTTCCGCGCCCGCACCCTTCACGTAGTCCAGGGATTCGGCGACGATGCGGCCGCGCTCGCCATCGTCGGCGGGCAGGGACTCACCGAGCGCGAACACGGAGTAGAGGGCGTAGTGCTGCTTGTTGTTGACCTCGTCGAAGTCGACGTCCGTCGCGTCGCGCGGGTCAGTGACGCGGGCGTGAGCGGCGTGCGAGTGGGGCGTCGCCTCGGTGCCTGCGTGGCGGGCCTGGTGGCGCGCGGCGTGCTCACCGACGCGGTCCGGCACTCCTGCGGGATGTCCCGGGTTTTCCGGGTTCTGCTCGGGCGGCACGACGGCGTGGGGATGCGGGGTAGACATGGAGTCCTCCTGGGTTGGGGCTAATTGACCGGCGGCTCGGGCGTGCGCGCCGGAAGAATGAGGGGTGGGTGCGACGTCGGGATGCCCACCAGCGCCGGAGGGCGAGGCATGGCCGGGGCGCGCCGGGGAGAGGCAGCAGTCGCTCGGGCAGACGGTATGGAAGGGGCCGGTGCCCGTCACGGTGACGCGCGCGGGGTTCTCGCCTCGTGCCTGGGCAGCGCGCTCTTCGAGCACGTCGACCAGGGAGGACACGAAGCCCGGGTCGGTCGAGACGGTGTCGGCGCGCTCGTAGGGGATCCCCAGGCGCGCGGCGGTTTCCTTCGCCTCGGTGTCGAGGTCGTAGACGACCTCCATGTGGTCGCAGATGAACCCGATCGGGACGACGACGGCGCCGGTCAGCGGCGTTGTGTCGCCCGCGATTTCCTCGAGGAAATCGTTGATATCGGGCTCGAGCCAGCGGGCCTGCGGGGGGCCGGACCGCGAGCAATACACGAGGTCGTAGCCCAGATCCGCGCGCCCAAGGACGCGCCGCAGCTCCGGCATGATCGCTTGGATAAGGGCGTGATGCTGGGCAACGTAGCTGATTTCGGTTGCAGGCGTCCCCGCCGGCGACGAGGCCTCGCTCCCCTGCTGCTCGGTGCGACCGCCCGAGGCCGCCACGGCCTCGTCGAATGTCGAGCGGAACGGGAAGGGCGAGGATCCCGCCTCCATGCTCACGGGGATGGAGTGGGTGACGAAGATCAGGCGGATCCCGTCCGCGTCGACACCGCGTGCCGCGAGGGCCTCCCACGCGCGCCGGACGGATGTGATCTGCGCGCTCGCCATGCCGGGGGTCGAGTAGTAGGGACGGACCTTGTCCAGGATGATGTCGGCGTCGGGATTATCGGCGCTGTCTTCAGCCCCCAGTACGATCGTCCCCCATTTGTCGCGCAGGGCCTCCGCGGCCTCGGCGAGGTCTTCGCGGTACTGGCGGCATCCCGAGTACGAGGCGTAGGCGGAGGTGGGCAGGACGAGGATGCGCCGGGCACCCGCCTGGGCGAGCTCGTCGAGGCCTTCGGAAACAAAGGGATGCCAGTTGCGATTTCCCCACCCGACGGGAATGTCGTGCCCGCGCCTGCCAAGTTCCGCGGACAGGTCGGCGATCAGGCGCTGGTTGCAAGCATTGATGGGCGAGACTCCGCCGAAGCGCTTGTAGTGCGCGGCGACCTGGAGCAGACGCTCATCCGGGATTCCGCGACCGCGCGTCGCGTTGCGCATGAACGGCAGGACGTCGTCCGGGCCGTTCGGGCCACCGTAGGACAGCAGCATGATCGCGTCGTAGGTATCCATACCTGGCACTTTCAGTCCTCCTTCAGGCCTCGAGCAGACAGTCTAGGGCTGCTTCCCTCCCCCATGCAGCGACAGATTGTCAGAAAAACTCTTAAATTCAGCGATTTCTCTTGCACACGCAGCGCCGCCTTGCACCCATAAGTTAACACTGTTAACCTTACGTGCGACACAAAGTTAACAGCGTTAACCGATGGGAGAATCACCGTGTCACATCCACATGCTCCGGGCCTGGACGCCCGGGGAATCCGCAAGAGCTACGGCACTCACGAGGTCCTGCGCGGGGTCGACCTGCGCGTCGAACCCGGTCAGGTCCTCGGCCTACTCGGACGGAACGGAGCGGGCAAGTCCACGCTCATCACGATCCTGTGCGGACTGCGCCGCGCCGACTCGGGGACCGCATCCATCTGCGGCCACCGCACCGCATCCGCCGAGGCCGCGCGGTTAATCGGATACGCACCCCAGGAGCTGGGCATCTACCCCGACCTGAGCGTCGCCCAGAATCTGGCGGCCTTCGGCGAACTGCACGGACTCGGCCGACGCGAGGCCACCTCCCGCGCGGGCGAGGTCATGGACCTCCTCGGCCTCACAGAGAAACGAGGCCAGCGCGCCTCACACCTATCGGGCGGACAGCAGCGCAGGCTCCACGCGGGCATGGCGATTATGCACCGCCCGCGCCTGGTGTTCATGGACGAGCCGACCGTCGGCGCGGACGTGGAGGCGCGCAGCCAGATCCTGCGCGCAGTCCGCCAGCTCGCCGACGACGGAGCGGCCGTCGTCTACACCTCGCACTACCTCGCCGAGTTCGAGGAGCTTGGCTCCGACATCGCGATCCTGAACGAGGGACGCATCGTCGCGAGCGGCACGCTCGAAGAGATCGTCTCTCACCACGCGCGCGCCGAGGTCACGCTCGAGTTCGATCGCCCCATCCCCTCGATCAACGGGTGGAGCGCCGACGACAGGCGCCTCCAACTCATCGGGGACGAGGCCGACCCAGGTTCGCGGATCGGCGAAGCCTTGGCCTCGCCCGCCCTCGAAGGCGCACGCCTGACGGACGTGCGCATCATGCAGGCGAGCCTGCACAACGCGTACCTGCAGATCATCAAGGAGAGTGACCATGTCGCGGCTTAAGCAACTCGGGGCAATGACCCGCCTGAACATCCGCCTGCAGCTCACCGACCCGGCACCCACCCTCATCCTGACGGTCATCCCCCTCGTCTTGATTCCCTTCATGATGCCGGCGTTCAAGTCGATGCTCCTGGCCGACGGCTACACAGGCGTCACCGGTGCCGAGCAGGCAGTGCCGTCAATCGCGATCCTCTTCTCGTTCCTGGCCGTGCAGAACATCATCAGCTCGTTCTTCAACGAGCGTTCGTGGGGCACGTGGGAGCGCCTCGAGGCCTCCCCAACCTCGCGCGCATCCATCCTGACGGGTAAGGCGCTGGTCGCCTTCCTCATGCAGACCGTCCAGATCGCAGTTGTCCTCGCGCTCGGCGCCCTCATCTTCGGGTACCGGCCGACCGGATCTCTCGTCGCGCTCGCTGCGGTCCTTCTCAGTTTCTCCGCGGTCCTGTCGGCGCTCGGAGTCGCGCTCGCGCTGTGGTCACGCAGCCGCGACGCAGCCCTGTCGCTGTCGAACATTATCGGTATGCTGGCGGCGGGCATCGGCGGGTCTTTCTCCACGGTCTCTTCGTTCCCGGATTGGGCGCAGCACGCCGCGCGCCTGTCCCCCGCATACTGGGCGATCACGGCGATTCACGAGGTGAGCCTGGACGGAGCAAGCCTGTCGGACGTCGGGACACGGATCGGTGTCCTGTGGGGTTTCTTCGCCGTGATCGCGGGGCTGGCACTGGTACAGTTCCGTTATCACAGGGAGTAATAGCCACCGAAGCGGAGAGTCCATGCCGTCGTCACGCCAGCGCGCACTATCGCGAGACATCATCTTGTCGACCGCGCTCGATCTGGTGGACGAGGAGGGGCTCTCCGCTTTGTCTCTGCGGTCCTTGGGAAAGCGCCTCGGCGTCTCCCAGGCCGCTTTTTATCGCCATTTCCCCGACAAGGCGGCACTCCTGGAGGGTATCGCCGAGCAGGTCTGGCGCCTCACGTTCGAGGCCTTCCTGGGCCGCGTGAACGCAGGAGGGGACGACGCGGAATCGACGACCGCACCCGAGGCGAGTGAGACGACCGAGGACACCCCGGCCTCGCCCCTGCTGACCTATATGCGCACCTACGCGCACTGCCTGGCCTCCACGCTGCGCTCCCACCCGGGCGCAGTCATGCTGCTGCTCACGCACCCAATGTCGACGCCCGAGCAGCTCTCGCTACTGGCGCGCGTGTTCGTGACGCTCGCACGGCGCGGTTTCACGCCGAACGCGGACATGCTGGGGCTGGTCAATGCGGTGTCGATCTACACGACGGCGTTCGTCGCCGCCGAGGTCGTCCCGCCCGTGGGTGGCTCCCCCGAGCAGCCGGTCGACCTGTCGGCCGCGAGCGCCGCGCTCGACCCCGAGGACGCGCAGGCGCTGCGCCCGCTCATCGAGGATCTCCTGGACGGCCGATACGACTTTAACGCACAGTTTGAGCGGGGCCTGGAGGCGATCCTGCGCGGCTGGGCCTAGCTGATCAGTTTTTCTACCTCGCGCACGATGCGCTTGGTGCCTCCCAGCAAGGACAGTTCCTCGCGTAGCCCTCGGATTCCCGAGGTCAGGGCCGCTTCATCGACGAGGCGGCGGGCGGCGCACGCAATGAGCACTGGCCGGGAAGCGCGCACGGTCAGGCCGCAGCGCGCGTTTTCCACGGCCTCGGCGTTGAATTGCCGCTCAAAGACGCGCCCCGGAACGATCACCTGGGGGACTTCATAAGACAGGGCGTCCATCATCGAGTTTTGCCCGCCGTGGTGCACGAAGACGCAGGCGCGTGGCAGGAGCTCGGCGACATCGAAGCGGGGCGCACAGTACACCGTGTAACCACCTGAGACCTGGGTGGCCTCGGGCACGCCCGCGACGTACACGTCGCATCCGAGGGCCTCGGCGAGCTCTCGCCCGGCGCGCACGGCGACGCCCGCGGGGACGCTTCCCGCGCCGAGGTAGACGAGGGCACAGTCGCGATTCTTCGCTGTCAGGGCGGGTGGCTCGTCGAGGAACCCGCAGTAGACGGCCCGCTCCCCTGGGCGCGGTTCCAGGGTCGGGCAGCTCGGGATGAAGCGGCGCCGCATCCCCTCAAGGACCGTCAGGGACGAGGCCGGGGCGGGCATTCCCATGTCGCGCAGCAGGCGTCGAATTCCTGCGGATTTACGAGGGTTGGAGGCGTAGGCGGCGGTCGTCGGCTGCGAGGCACTGCCCACGCACGGGATTCCCTCGGCGCGGGCAGCGATGACGGCAGCGAGGCTGAATTCGGAGTAGACGACGTCGGGGCGCGCGGTGCGCATGTGGGCGCGAAGCGTATCGACGGCCGCGCGCGTGTAGCGCTCGTCGAGAGCGCCGGTGAGCCAGAGGACCTCCTCGAAGCTATGCACGGGCTTGCGGCCCATGAGCCCGAGGCGCGAGGCCAGGGGGAAGGTGTGGCGGGCAATGGCCTCGGGAAGGCCGAGGGGTGAGGGCACCGGGATCTCGAGCGTCGAAGCGATAGGATCGGCGCAGTTGCCGTCATCTCCACACGCGAGCGTGACCTCGTGGCCGCCATCCTGGAAGGCGCGGGCAACGCGTTGTGCGCGCGACCACGGCCCACCCATCCGCGAGCGGGCAAGCATGGGAACGACGAGAACCTTCACGTGTCAAGGGTACGCCGCTCACAACACGGCGCAGACACTCACAGAGCGCCATAACCCCGCCCGGCCTCGTGTCACCTGACAAACGAGGCCGGGGCGACGTCCGCGCAGATCACCGCGAAAACGACGAAGACCTTCACAAGCCCAGGTCAGATTGCTCAGGAGCACTACAAAACCTTGACCGGTAAACTGGCTCTGGTCACGGTCAGAACCCACGCGAGGAGGCACCCATGGACCGGCGAGATCGCATCCGAGGAGCAATGATCGGCTGCGCCGCAGGAGACGCACTGGGTTACCCGGTCGAAAGACTCTCAGAGACCGCGATAGCCGAACGCTACGGGCTCCGCGGAATCACCGACTACGACTTGGACGAGAACGGAACCGCGCGTATCACCGCAGACACACAACTCATGCTGCTCAGCGCAAATGGGATCCTCTTCGCTCACACGCGAGGAGCCCTGCGCGGGATCATGGCCCCTGTGTACCAGTATTTCGACGCTTTCTACTTTGACTGGTACCGGGTGCAGACAACCGAACGTGCATCCCGAAGTCGGGTGGGATGGATCAGCGCCTACCCTTCGTCGTCCGCACAGCGCGCTCTTTCTCCCACCTCCATGAAGGTCTTTAGTTCCGATAAGTTCGGCTCAATGGATGAGCCCGTCAATGATTCCAAAGGCTCCGGATGCCTGCTGAGGGCCGTTCCCATTGGCCTGTCCTACTCCGACGACCCCGCCTATATTCTCGACCTGGCGGCAAACACGGCTGCCCTCACACACGGCCACAAACTTGCTTGGATATCGTCGGGGGCACTAGCCCTCATCATCTCACTCATCATTCACCAGGAGCTCTCCATCACCGAGGCCGTCAACCAAACACTGAAGGCTCTGGAGGAGACCTTCCCCGATTCCCGCACCACGGTCGTGTACGAGTTGTTGCGGAGCATCCGCCCGGCGGTGTCGCTCGCTTCCTCAGCCTCAAGTGACCTGGACGCCATCCATTCCCTCGGCGAGGGGTGGGTCGCCGAGGAGGCTTTAGCGATCGGCCTCCTCTGCGCACTGCGCCACGAAAACGACATTGCAGGAGCGATGACTTTCGCTGCCAACCACGGAGGCAACTCCAACACAACTGCGGCGATCGCAGGCATGTTGGTGGGAGCACGTATTGGCTTCAGCGCGATCCCCGACAGGTTCGTTGACAGGCTCGAGCTCGTCGATGTCATCCTCGAGCTCGCCGACGACGTCACCACAGACTGTCCAATGTCCGATTGGGGCCCGAGTAATCCAGTGTGGGAACACAAGTACACCTACTGCGACTACGCGTATTGGCGCAGGCGCACCCCGGAGGCCGAGGAAGACAAGGAAGGCGAGGCCAAGCAGACTGACTAGTCCAGCGACCCTGTGGAGCTACAACTCCAGCCTCATGTGCACGAGCTCCTGGTAGCCAGCGGCCGCAGACCGGTAGCCTCGGGGGTTGCGCCCATACTCCTCGAACCCCGCGCGCCGGTAGAGGGACACCGCGCGTTGATTGTCAGCCACTACCTCGAGCTCGAGTTGGGCATAGCCCGCCCGGCGCGCACAGTCGATACTCGCCTCCATGAGCACTCGGCCGATCCCCAGCCCCCAATGTTCTTTGAGGATGCTGATCCCAAAGCGCGCCCGGTGCACCACCTTGCGCCTGCTGCCCACCGCCGTGACTCCTGCGCTCCCCACGATCCGTCCATCAAGGACGGCGACGAGCTCAACCTCATTGTCACTGCGCTCCATTTCCGCCAGCGAGCGAGCCTCCTGTTCATCATCGGTTCCTTGCTCATCCGGGTAGGACAGCAGGTAGTCGGTCTCCGCATGCGTGCGCTGCATGACGTCACGCAGCGCACGGGCATCCGACGCGACGGCATTCCGCACGAGGAGTTCCACCCCACCCTGTAACAGCACCGTTTCGGCGTGCCTCATCGTCGGCCTCCTCGTCTCCCTAGCCGCACGGTTCTTGACAACAGTGTGAACGCCCCGCAGCATACTGTCAGCTTGAAATAGCTACACGCTCCAGACCTCAGCCCTCCCAATGACCGGGCAGCGCTGACGGCAATCATCAGGCAGAGACAGGACCGTTCAGGCAGCTTTACCCACTAGGGCCAACACCATTGCACATTGACACCAGAGCGACATAGAATACATTGTATTCACCACCGGGAGGTCACCATGCCCACCATGACCATGCGCCTCGACGAAACGGACGCCGAGGTCGTGCGCAAGTACGCCGAATTTGAAGGAAAAACAATCTCTGACTTCGTTCGAGATGCCGTCTTCGAGAAGATCGAGGACCAGCAGGACCTCGCAACTCTGCGCGAGGCGATCGCTGCAGACAACGGCGTTCGCTACACCC
Source organism: Actinomyces sp. HPA0247 (assembly GCA_000411415.1). GTDB lineage: Bacteria > Actinomycetota > Actinomycetes > Actinomycetales > Actinomycetaceae > Pauljensenia. The sequence goes on from KE150451.1 coordinate 563,140, forward strand.
ACGAGCAGGTACTCGCGCAGCTGGGCCTGTGAATGTCCTATCACGTCGAGTACAGCGACACAGCCCTCAAGCAACTGAAGAAGATGGACCGATTCGACGCGCGACTCATTACGTCATGGATCGGCAAAAACCTCGAGGGCTGCTCGGACCCCCGCATCCACGGCAAAGGACTGACCGCCAACCGATCAGGCGAGTGGCGCTACCGCATCGGCAACTACCGCGCCCTGTGCATCATCGAGGATGACCGCCTCATCATCGAAGTCTTTTCCGTCGGACACCGCCGACACATCTTCCAGTGATATCACTGGCAAGGCCCCGGCACGCGATCGACTCTGTGCGCTTCACGCGAGCTCGCCCCGGCCTCGTTCATAGTCCCAGGCACGAGAACGTCGACTAAATCGCGTCGCCGCCATATCCTGGGTGGAGGGCCTCAACGACGTGTGCCCTATCGACAAAGAGGGAGATTCGCAATGAGTGGCATCGACTGGGAGGCTGCGGCAAACCACTGGATCGCGCAGGAGAGCGCAGAGACGCGCATGCCCGCGGCTGACTTGGTCACGGAGATCGAGGCCTTCCTGGCCAGGCACAAGATCTGCACGCTGGCGACCGCCGGGAACGGTATCGTGCGCAACACGACGGTCGAATATCTCTACGCCGAAGGGGCGTTCTGGATCATCAGCGAGGGCGGCCAAAAGTTCCGCACCCTGCAGGCCAACAAGAACGTGTGCCTGGCGATCCATGACGACGACATTTCTTTCGCGACGCTGGCGGGCTTGCAGGTCACGGGCACCGCCGAGGTTGTGGAGCCTTTCGGTGCCGACTACGCCCACGCCTGCAAGCTGCGGGGTCTCCCCATGGAGCGCCTGCGCGCCATGCCCTTCGTCATGAACATCATCAAGGTGACCCCCACGCGCTTCGACTACGTCAACGGCACGCTGAAAGAGCGAGGCTATTCCCCGCGCCAGCACATCGACTTCTGAGGAAGCGGCTAGAGTCCGGTGGCGCGGACAACCCACACGCCCGACCTGGGGCTCCCCTGCCGTTCGAGCGCGCCTTCTTCTTTGAGCTGAGCGACCGTGCGCTCAGCGCTCCGCTTCGAGCACCCGAGATGTTGCGCGAGGTGAGCGACGGTGGAACGCGGGTTGTCGCTGAGGAAAGCGAGCGCGCGGGTTCGAACCACTTCCTGCGGGTTTGACGGCTTCGCATACGGAAGAATCGATTCACGAATCGCCTCGAGCATGAACTCCACAAAACTCTCACACGAACCGGTCGCACCCGAGCGGGCCAAGGCCTCGTAATAGTCTGCCTGCCGCCTCCTGATAGCGGACTCAACGGGCAGCCACGCCAACTCCGAACGCCACCTGGACAGGAGCAGCGTCTGCCAGAGACGTCCCGTCCGCCCATTCCCATCAGAGAAGGGATGACAGAACTCGAACTCGAAGTGGAAGACACACGAAGCGAGCAGCGGGTGCATACGCGTCGTACGCAGCCACTCGAAGAGGCCTCCCATGACCTCGGGGACGTAGGCGGCTGGAGTCCCCGCATGGATGAGGGTATCTCCGTTGAACACGCCGACATTGCCCGACCGAAAGCGCCCAGCATCGGGGACGAGGCCACCCATCATCACGCGGTGAACGCGCAGCAAATCCTCCAACAAATGAGGATCGAGTTCAGGAATTAGGTCGTAGGCGGCGCGCGCGTTTTCGACTTCGAGGATGTCGCGCCGGTCTCCGAGAACCCGCTTGCCGTCGATAATCGCGCTCACCGCGCGTTCGTCTAGTTTGTTCCCTTCGATGACGAGCGAGGAGTAGATCGTCTGGATCCGCAGCTCCCGACGCAGCATCGGGCTGGTCGACAAGGGGGCTTGAGGCGACAGCATGCCGACGAGTTCAGCGATCTCCATGCACAGCGCATCGATCGCGTCAGTGCGTTCAAATGACGGTTCGTAGGCCATGACCACCTCCTATTACCGCCACAATTATACCGGCTCTTCCGAGTTGAGTGTGGGTGACCGGGTGTTGGTCGGGGGTTGCGGGTAGAGGTCGAGGTCCTTGATGATGAGCGGACTTCTACCCCCGCTGTCGTCAAGGACCTCGACAATGTCTCACCCTACCTGCTGCTGCTCTGTGTCGCTTGATCGTTGTGATCGGTGTGATCTGCTCGTCGACTTAGAGGGCTTCCATCTGATGAGTGCGGTTCGCACCCCAGATGCTCTGGTGCTCGATGTTGAGTCGTGCAACCAGCTGGCGGGGTGCCCAGATTGTGGGGTGATCGCTCAAGGTCATGGGCGTGTGGTGGTGGAGGTGATCGACGCGCCCTGGGCCGGGGTCCCGGTGCGGATCCGGTGGCATAAGCGACGCTGGATATGCCGCGAACACACCTGCCAGATCACGACTTTCACTGAGCAGAACCACTCGGTGTGTGCTCCCAGGGCGCGCCTGGGTGTTCGGGCGATCCGCTGGGCGATCCGACAGTTGCGCTTCGAGGGAGCCACTATCTCGGGGCTGGCCCGCCAGTTAGGAACCACGTGGAATACCGTGTGGTCCCATATCAAGCCGTGTCTGCAAGCCGCATCTGATGACCCCGCCCGTTTCTCAGGGGTGCGGGTGCTGGGGGTTGACGAGCACGTGTGGCACCACCAGGACCGACGCCGACGAGGGCCCCGTGAGCTCACCGGCATCGTGGACCTGACGCGAGGGGAGGATCATCCCACGGCCCGCTTGTTGGATCTGGTCCCGGGAAGGTCTGGCACCGTGTACAAGAACTGGCTGGCCGAGCGCGGCGAAGACTTCCGCTCCGGTATCCAGATCGCGACGCTGGATCCCTTCCAGGGATATAAGAACGCCATTGATGACCAGCTCCAAGACGCCACCAGCGTGCTCGATGCCTTTCACATCGTCAAGCTCGCCGGTGACGCTCTCGATGAGGTGCGTCGTCGCGTCCAGCAAGACACGACCGGTCACCGCGGGCGCAAGGGTGATCCTCTCTATCAGATCCGCAATCTTTTGCGCGCCTCGCGTGATCGGCTCACGAAGCGTCAACAAGAACGACTCCGTGAGGCCTTCACGGCAGATGAGGCGCATATCAGTGTCGAAGTCGCCTACCACTGCGCCCAGCAAGTCCGAGACGTCTTCCATCAAGACACCCCCGCCCAAGGCCGACGCCTGGCCGCTCGTCTCGTCGAGCGCCTACCAACGTGTCCCATCCCCGAAATCGCTCGCCTAGGTCGGACCCTACGCAAGTGGAAGGACGCCTTCTTGGCCTACTTCGACACAGCCGGAGCCAGCAACGGCCCAACCGAAGCCATCAACGGAATCATCGAACTAGGCAGACGCACCGCCAGAGGCTACCGCAACCCCACCAACTACCATCTCCGAATGCTCCTCATCGCGGGAGGCCTAGATGCCTCCAACCACACTCAACTCTGAAGAGCCATTATACCGCCACTGGCGGTAATCGCGTGGCACTAAAGGGCAGATGACCCACACAACGGCAGGAGGCCTCGTCCATTGACGAGGCCTCCTCGAAGTTAGCTCTTCACGCTCGTTGCCTTCGGATACGGGATCACCTCGAGATGCCCGGAGACGAGCTCGCCCAGGAACACCTGCTTGACCGAGGAATAGCCCAATTTCTTGAGTTCCTCCTTGATCCACGCTTTATCTTTGCCGGCGAGAAGGAGACCGTCGGGCACGAGCTGACCGTCGGTCACGAGCGGCAGGAGCGAGCGACTACTCCCGTCACCGCGCACACGAATCGTCAACGACCCATTAGTTTCCATGATCGCCGCAACAACATCGCCCATACTGGCAATCTTCTGCTCACGCAGGCTCCGACTGAGTCCCTCCGCGGTCATTCCCACCTTCGCACAGCGGGCAATATCCACTTCACCATCACGAACGATCAGCTCGGGCTGACAGGCCGCAAGCTTCTTAAAGGCTTTACTGCTATCGATCAGGATTTTCGTCGCGATAACAACGAGTGACCAAATCAAAATAATGATCAGAAACTGGAGCACCGTCACCGACGAGTTATAGATAACGCCGCCGATAATGCCACCCAGCACGTAGTTCTGCACCTGATTGAGAGGCGTATTCAGTGAGAAGTCGCGCTTTCCCAGGATGTTGATCTGGAGCAGCATCGTGAGGATACCGAGCGCGAACTTGATAGCCGTCAGCGTGTAGAAGTCCATGTCAGTGCTCCCCATTCACGTAGACGCCATGGTCGATGATGTGCGTGCGCTCAAGAGTGAAGGAATTGCTGTCATTATTGAGGTGGACGGTGTAGTCCTCCTCGTTAAAGCGCACGATCATCCCGTCCTGCAGGGACGTCTTATTCACCATGACATCACGCGCCTGGACACCGTGATCGACGGCGACACCCTCCATGAAGCCCACGAGCAGCTGCGCCTGCGACTGCTGATCGCTGACCTTCAGGTATTGCTCGGTCTGGATTCCCAGCAGGACGAGCGAAAACACGAGGAGCCCAATGCCCGCGTCACGCCAGCGAGTTTTCACCCGGTTATGCATATACAGGGCACTAAACGCGAGAGCCACAACGAGCAAGACAATGATCGCAGCTAGACGCCGTGTCGCATCCAAACTCTGGTGCGACAGAATGTAGTCGAGGGTATAGAAGTTCATGCGCTATCCATATTTTTGCAGGTCACTCAAACAGGGTCACACTAGCACCGCAGCCAACGCAGACAGCGCAGCACTCACAGCGGACACACGAAGCAGCAGCACTGGGGGCGCGACGGCCTCGCCCATTGACGAGGCCTTGGCTGGGAGCGCGTGAAACGCTCAGTTGGTCCCGTGAAACGCCCAGGCGCGGCCGCGCGCGCCCCGCGCGATGTAGCTGACGCCCGCCAGGGTCAGGGCGAGGCCGAGGCCCGTGTAGAAGAAGGCGATGAACCAGTCGGGGAAGAGTCCTGCGGCGCGCATGCCGATACCAAACGACATCATGATCGCCATCATCATGTAGCTCTTGCGATCGAAGAAGCGGACGACGTGGTGGCGCTCCCCCTCCAGGTCGGCGATGCGCTGGGCGTTCTTCTTGACAAGCTTGCTGAACATGGGGTGGAAGGCACAGAAGATGGCGACGGCACCGCCCGCGAGCGCAACGAGGACGAGCGCGGCAAGGCCGCGCACGTCGATGGCCGCGCGCACGCCCAGGATTGCGACGTTCAGGCCGGCGAGCAGCCATACGATACCGGCGACGGCGATCAGGGGCTGTTTCTTGATGCTGAATCGACTCATTACTTTGTTTCCTTTTCGTCTGTGGAATCGTCGTACAGGGCGGCGTCGAGGAGGGCGAACAGCGTCTCGCACTCGCTGCCATCCATGAGCGAAGCGAAAATACTGCGCAGCACGTAGCGACACAGGGCCTCGGCGTTCATGGGGCCGACGAGCCGGGAACGATCCACGGCCTCGTCCGCGTCGAGAACACGCGCGAGTCCGCCCTCGATGTGGGCGAGCATGGGGGCGCGCACAGCCTCGAGGGCTTCCTGTTCTGCGCTGGGTAGGCGACGCATCTCGGCGAACCAGTCGACGCTCATGTCAGCGCGCGCGGCGCACAGGGCCTCGCGGAATCGCTGCACGTAGGAGGTGAAGCGTTCGCCGGGGCGCACGGCGCACAGCTCGTCGGAGAGGTTGGCCTCGAAGAAGCGCGTGAGCACGGCGGCCGTCAGGTCCGCCTTGGTCGGGAAGTAGCCGTAGACCGAGCCGACCGCAATGCCGCACGCGGTGGCGACCTTGCGAACGGAGAGCGCGGAGATGCCGTCGCGCGACGCGATGGCGTAAGCCTGGCTGACCAGCTTCTCCGGGTCGATCACTTGTTTGGGCACGGCTTCCTCCTGTCCTACTACCTGCAACAATCCATAATGAACAGTGTTCAGTATAGGCCTGAGCAAGCCCGCGTCAATCGCAGAACCAAGGGATCACAACACTCCCGACGCCAACTCGTCACATGTCACACGCCTACACACAACCGCCGCCAGGCATGCCTTCCCGGGATGACTATAGGCTGACAGTCAGAGGAGTCCGCGCAGGTCAGCTACAGCATTGCCGTTCCAGCGCACTCCCCTGATGAGAACGAAGGAGCTCACATGGACCTCATCACCCTGAACAACGGCGTCACTATTCCCCAGGTCGGCCTCGGCACCTACCTGCTGGAGCCGGACGATGCCCAGTCGGCGGTCACCTACGCGCTCGACAACGGCTACACGCTGATCGACACGGCGAACGTCTACGTGAACGAGCGCGCCGTCGGGCGCGGAATGCGCGCGTCCTCAAAGGCGCGCAAGGAGGTTTTCCTCGAGACGAAGCTCTGGCCGTCGTTCTTCGAACACCCCACCGCCGTCGACGAGACGCTCGAGCGCCTGGGTACGGACTACATCGACCTGATGATCCTGCACCAGCCCGCCGGCGACACGGTCGCGGGTTACCGCATCCTCGAGAAGGCGCATAAGGAAGGCAAGATTCGCGCGATCGGCCTGTCGAACTTCGACGTGGCCCAGACGCAGCGCATCCTCGACGAGTGCGAGGTTGTCCCCGCGATCAACCAGGTCGAGTGCCACCCCTACTTCCCACAGACGGAACTCAAGGAACTCCTCAAGGGGCACGACATCGCGCTGCAGGCGTGGTACCCGCTGGGCGGGCGCGGCAACGACTCGATCATGAGCGAGTCCCTCGTCCAGGAACTCGCCGAGAAGCACGGCAAGTCCCCCGCCCAGGTGCTGCTACGCTGGCATATCCAGCAGGGACACATCGTGATCCCGGGCTCGAAGACACCGTCGCACATCGCTCAGAACATCGACCTGTTCGACTTTACGCTGACCGACGAGGACATGGCCCAGATCGATTCCCTCGACAAGGGGAAGCCGTTCTTCGAGCACACCGACGAGGCCCTGGCGGGCTTCCTGGCATACGTGCCCGACGTGGAGGGCCAGAAGTAGTCACATTCCCTGCGCACCCACGCGCGGCGCAGGATTGCGTCGCTTGATCCCCTAGCGGACTACGCTCACACAACGAGGCCTACCCCGATTGGCAGGGTAGGCCTCGTTAGCAGGCTCGTCCCTGGCGTTTTTCGTGCAATGTGCCCGCTGATGCCTCCACATCGACTCGATAGCGCCACTGCAGCGAGCGCTCAGGACGTCTAACCCGCCATCACCGCCGAGGCCACCCCATCGGCCAGGGTTCCGTACACCACGACGCAGTGCCCGAAGAACATATCGTCGTCATCGAAGTAGGCGGAGAATGAGCCGTCCGGATCCATCGCGATACTAGTGAGTTCGATCCGCTGCGCGAAGCTCTCTTCGGTGATCTCGGGGACCTCCTCGTCGGCTGACTCACGCCATTCACACGCAAGCTGTGTGAGCTCCCGCGCGGCGAACGCCCGCATGTCGCGATCCCACCGGTCTTGATCGGTCATCATCTGCTTCATGGCGGCCACGGCAGCAGTCCAGGTGTCTTCGCTGGACGAATCAACCTCCAGAGAGATGTCGATGTCCTCACCCCGCCACGAGATGCCTCCCTCGAACATGTCGAGGTCCTTGTCGAGGGAGAGCTCGCCCAGCTCCTCGTCGTTGAGGACTACCGGCCTGCGGTATTCGGCCAGCACCTCTTCCAAGGCGGGGCACGGGGCATCTTCTTCCAGGACCTCAACGATCAGGAATTGGTTCTGCGAGGAGGCGGTCACGCCCTCGGGAATCTTGTGCGGAATCCTCTTGCGCGCCTTGAGGCGGTACACCGCCTCCCGACGGAAGCGATCGAGGATTCCTCCGGCATCGCTTTCCTCGTCGCTGACGGGATAGACTATCCGGCCGTCACCCGTGTGCAGTGCACCGGTCTGGCAGTCCACATACGCAATGAAGTAGTGCGAGACGTCCCAGAATCCGTTCATCTTGCCGGCCCCGCTACCGCCGGCGAGCAGGACGAGGATCTCCTTGGCCTCTTCCTCGAAGGTGCGTTCCCATTCAGCCTGCGTCATGTCGTTTTGTGAGCGCATGTATTCGAGCAGATCCACGTGCCATCCTCCTTGATCAATGGCCTCCGCTTCGCTACGACGAACCCTACCCCACGCGAGGCATCATGAACGCCATCAAGACCACCGAAGCGAGCAATCGCAGCCGAATGGATGGCGCATACGTCATCCTGAGAAAACGCGAAAGCGTTCACTTCGCGAGCTCTTCAAACACGTCCGCGTAGGCATCCATGAAGTCAACAGCGACATCGACAGCACTCTCAGACTGCTGCGCCGGTTGAATGACTACCCACGGCCTGTTGTTCTTGAGGATCGTGACAGGCTTCCCCGTCCTATTCACCTCTGCTGTCACTCGCGAAAAATTGTTCTTCGCCTCGGCAAGCCCCATCGTCAGTGTCGACATACTACCCCTTTCAGTCTTAGCCATAATTATGGCCAGAATTCGACCTCAGATCAAGGCCGATGCCGCAGCCGTCTATGCGCGCTGGGGAATTAGCCTCTCGACGCAATCAACATGTTCCTCGCGAAGTCGATCGAAGTCGGAGGCCTCCCCTTCGACATGCGACCCAAGACTCCCACGTTCGATGGTCTCGAGCGCTACGCCTATCGCCCCACGATGGACTCAAACGGCGTTGCACAGCAGGTGTGAGACCTCCAAACCGCCTGAAGATTTGTCGGGGCAGGGCGGGGTAGAGCGGTCATTGCAAACCCTCCCCTAACCTCTATAGCGTGAACAGTTGGATTACTTCTTTAACGAGTTTCGCTGTTCTCGCTGTGATTGCTGCTTCGTCCCAATCGTTTCTTGAAGCAATATCGGAGTTGATATTCAAGCCGTTGAGGTAGCCAACAGAGTTGCCATCTTTATCCTTCCTGAGCTTCTTTTCCTGGAAGGAAAGATTGCTCAAGGTTGAGTTGTAACCAGTCAAAGTTAGGTTGCCGAGCTCATGGACATGATCGTTCTGAATCTGGGCGGCGAGCGCCTTGTCTCCACCGGCAATCATGGTGACCCAAGCGTCAGGTAGGTTCTTCCCCTGGGGAAGAACGTGTTCGATAGTCCAAACGTATGTACCAGAAGGAACGCGCTCCCAAAGGCCCTTCATCTCCTTGGTAACCGACGGCGTAGCCAAGCTCGTCAAAATGAACCTAGCCGTGTCAGGATTGGATTCATAAAGCGGGCCAGCAAGCATCTCAGCAAATCGATTATCGTCTGCCGAGACCGCCAGAAGCTTGGCGCGCACGAACTGCACGAGATCGTCACCAGTTTTCTTTTCATCTTCGATGCCCTCAACGATGTTGATGAAGATCCTGGTAAGGTCGCGCGTTGGAGGAGCGTCGGTAAGGTTACGCCTTACGAAGAACTTGACCAAAAGATCATTTACCTGGACCAGATGCTGATCCGTGAGCGAAAGGCTGTCCGCTCTCCGCATCAAGTGGAGCAGGAGCACATACGAGGGAACGCCCTGAATCCTTGAAAGGTTCATAAGCGACTCTTCCAAGTCGCCAGAGATGCCATCCGTGTCCACAAGCGCGATCTTCGTGTACTCCTCCGCGTTCTTGAGCAACCAATCGAGCATGCCGGCTGCATCGTTCTTAATCTGCTTCTCGTAGATGTGGAGGAGGTTTGACCTGGTTGCTACGGCTCCGAGAGGGTACTGAGCGGTTCCGGTGATGAACGGCTTGTTCACCTCTCGCCTGAACGCAGCGTATGCCTGTCTGAAGAAGCGCTCCTGAGTCTTGTAGTCCTCTCCAAGCAGGGAGAGCATGCGCTGCCACTGGTTGAAGTGGTCGTCCAGGTCCTCCTCGGTTGCGTCCTTAAAGCTGGAGAGCAGGGTGTTCTTAATGAGGTCAACCGCGCTCAAGGCCTGGCCCCTATTGTTAAGGGACTCGAACAGGGTATAGGCCTCGGATGCGTTGGAAACGCTGATCTGGACTATCACTGCGGAAAGCACTTTGTCGAGGAAGTTGCTGAAGGCCTCGTAGGCGTTGTTCGGGTGGGTTCTCTCAGGCGCTTCGACCATGGCCTCTAGTCGGGACTCGAAGTATGCGTATGCCTTATAGATCTTCCTGTTGCCTGCGTACTTGGGCCTCTTGTCCTTAATTTGATTGGAGACCCGCTCTCCCATGAGAGCCCTGTAGTCTTGGAGGTTCTGGCCTTGGACCTGGGGAACCACGCGCGTCTGCCCCTTGGACTTCTTCATGATGAGGCGGTTCTTGAGGTTGATGAGTTCGACGTTGACCTCATCTTCGTCCTCCTCGGCATCATCTTTGTGCTTGCTGAGCTGGTCGTACAGTGCAGCAAGCAGCAAACTGACGGTGGTGAGCCTCTGCTGGCCGTCGATAAGCTCGCATTGGGTCACGCCCTTTTCCGCATTGTAGCCATGGTCGATGACGATGATAGAGCCGAGGAAATAACCCTTGTCATTGTCGGAAATGTCGTCGAAGAGGTTCTCCCAGTCGCGCTTGGCCCAGGTGTACTCGCGCTGGTAGCGAGGCACATTAAACATGAGGGGTGAGTCCGTAGAGAATAGCTCGCCGATAGTCGGTTTGATTACGTCGTTGATCAACGAGATCACTCCAATTGGCCTGGTCTGGTTTTGTGGACCAGGTGTGTTGAGGGTTGTTGGTTGTTATTGGTGGTGTTGTGCCCATTGGCGTGCGTATTGGTTGGGTGAGAGCCAGCCCAGCGCGCTGTGGGGGTACTCTTCATTGTAGCGGCGCGACCAGGCGCTGATCAGGGCGCGCGCGTGATCGAGGTCCTCGAACATGTTGTCCTCGAGGAGTTCGTCGCGCATGCGGTTGTGCAAGGACTCCACGAATCCGTTATGCCACGGCTGGCCCGGGGGTATGAATGCTTGGAGCGTGTCGTGCTCGCTGTCCCAGCGTCCCACGCCTGCGGCGATGAATTCGAGCCCGTTATCGGCGCGCAGCACCTGGGGTGCCCCATGGGTTAGGACAGCCAGGTCAAGCATTTCGATCACGTCGACGGCTCCCATGCGCCGCTCAACGCGCAAAGCCAGGTGCTGGCGCGTGAACTCATCAACGACGATACAGACCTTCAAGACACGCCCCTTCCAGTCCGAGTCGAACTGGAAATCAATGGCCCACACCTGCCCAGGAGCGCTAGCCCTGGCAGGTGCTGTAGGTGCGGCGCGGTGCGGGGCTTGTGGGCTTTGCGCGGACACCCGCGCAAGACGCTGAGAAAACCCCTGGCCGATCAGGCGGCTTTGCCGTGAGTCGCATACGAAACGAAACTCAGCGGCACGTTGCAGCACTTAAAAGCGCAGGTCAAAGCCCTATCTTCCTACTCCCACTCGATGGTGGCCGGGGGCTTGGAGGTCACGTCGAGGACGACGCGGTTGACCTCGGGCACCGAGTTGGTGATGCGCGTGGAGATGCGGGCCAGGACGTCGTAGGGCAGGCGCGTCCAGTCGGCCGTCATCGCATCCTCGGAGGACACGGGGCGCAGCACGATCGGGTGGCCGTAGGTGCGGCCATCACCCTGGACGCCCACGGAACGAACGTCGGCGAGCAGGACGACCGGGCACTGCCAGATCTCCTGATCCATACCTGCAGTTGCGTAGTGCGGACAAAACACGCAAACCCTCTGCAGGCGCCGCGCACCAAAATCCCACCGGCATACAATGACTAAATGACTGAAACAAGCAGGAAAGCGCAGTGGTTTTCCGATAACGAACGCAACTGGGACGACCGCGCCGAGCTGCACATGGCTGGCAACTACTACGACTACCAGCGCCTTCTCGAGGACCCGACGGCCATTAGCTCTGAACTGGCCCAAGATATCGAACGATTCGGCGATCTCACCGGCAAAGATGTTATCCACCTGCAGTGCCACCTTGGAACGGACACGATCGGGTTTGCGCGCCGCGGGGCCTCGCGCGTCATTGGCCTCGATTTGTCCGAGGCCTCACTTGCCCACGCACGCAGCATCGCCGAGCGCGCAGGCGCTGACGTGGAGTTCGTTCACGCGAACGTGTACGACGCGCGCCAAGCAGTGTCTGGAAACTTCGATCTGGTGTACACCTCGATCGGCGTCCTGTGTTGGCTGCCCGATATCGCCCGATGGGCGCAAGTCATCGCTTCCCTGCTCAAGCCGGGCGGCACTTTCTTCATCCGCGATGACCATCCGATGTTCATGACAATCGGGGAGGATATTTCCGACGGGCTCAAGATCGAGCAGCCATACTTCGAGCAGGACGCTCCGATGACGTGGGATGACGATTCAAGCTACGTGGACTCCCCCGGTGCGCCGCGGATTACTCACACAACGAACCACCAGTGGAATCATTCCCTTGGCCAGATCGTCACTGCTCTCATCAACGCTGGGCTGGTGATTGATGAGCTTGAAGAGACCCCGCGCGCTGCCTGGTGCCCGTGGCCCGAACTTATGGAACAAGATTCCACTGGCGGATGGCATCTTCGTGAGCACCCCGAACGTCTGCCCCTTCAGTTTGCGATCACCGCACACAAAAACTGAGGGCACACTCCTACTCCACTTGGATCAAGCATTTTTCGCGTGCATGTACTCGAGTAGATCTATCCCGATCTTTCCTTGAACAAACAGAGCATGCGCATGAGAATGACTACTCCCAGTTGGGTAATCGCCAATATGCAAGGGACCCCCGAAGCCATTAATTCAGGGGTCCCTCATGCTGAATTCACAGCACCAATGCGGAAGTACTACTCCCACTCGATTGTCGCATAGCCCGTTTCCGTGTAGTCAGCGGGGCAGGTGAGCTGGGATTCCTTTTACTCTTTCATTGAGAGAGCCGTGTAGTCACCCTGTAGTCAGCACTGACTACATGCGATGTAGTCACTTGAGAAGAGTATTTTCGTCCGACCGAAGAGTGATAGCTTTGACCTGCGGAAACGCAGTTCGGTTGTGCGCAACTGACTACATGAATGAAAGGGGTGCCGACGGGGTGGGCCGCTCCCCGACCCGAGAGTAACAAATCCCGAGCGAAGAGTGTTGGCGATGATCTGGGGAAATATACTCTAAAGAGAAGGAAGTAACCACATAGAACGCAATGTGGATCTACAAATGTCGCTCATCGTGCTAACGAAAATGTGCAAGAAGAGGCTGCAGTTACCCAACACTATTTCAGCGCAACCATGAGTTGCTCAATCTTACTGTTCACAAAGCTAGGATTATCAACATTCGAGTTATGCCCTGCTCCAGGTATCCACACGAGAGGGATCTTCTCACCAGCAGCCCATTTACGGTTAAACACTTTGACATCGCCAGCATGGTCCTTCTCCCCGCAGAGCAAGAGCGCCGGACAGTCAATGTTGTAAGCGCGCCTAGATTCAACAGCATCGGCGAGCATCTTGTAGCCGTGCGCGGCGAGCTCCACATACTCCTCCTTGGCGTAGCTCTCGATGAAGGAACGCATGCCGGCCTTCCCCTGGGCGGTTGTTGCCACGCCCCACGATCCCAGCACCTTCAGCCACGACCAGGGCACAAACTGGTACATCCCCTTGGTATGGCGCAGCGCTTTGACCTCCCACGTCGAGTAGTACTTCCTCTTGAGCGGCGCTGAATCAATGGAGACGAAGCCGGCAGCTTCTCTCGGATGGAGGTCGATGAACGCCTGTGCAACGTAGCCGCCGACCGACTGGCCCACAAGCACGAGGTTTTTGATGCTCTCAGCCTCCAAAATTGCGTGCAAAATACGGGCGCAATCGTCCATGGAGAAGTCAAGCGGATATGGGCGCGACTTCCCATGTGCAGGAGCATCCCATACCAGGCAGTTTGCCTTACCTGAGAAATACGCCATCTGCGCGTCGAACATGGTGTGGTCGGCAGTGAGACCAGGAAGAAATACAAGCCACGGTGCGTCCGTGTCAGCAGAAGCGTCTATCCAATAGAAGACATTGCCGCTGCTGGTGTGGTAAACGCGCTCATGCAAGGTTTGAGGCATGTTGAATCTTTCGCAATCAGGTTTTTAGCTGGACAGGCAGCCGTGGCGTCTTTGGCAGGTACTCGCTTGAGGACGACTAGATCTCCCAGACCGGGACAGCCTGCACCACTGCTTCAACGGTGTCGCGCTCGCAATACCGAAACGCACCATCGCCTCAGGCTTACTCATCCCACCGTCAACCATAGCCCTCGCTGCGGCGACCTTGGTCTCATAGTCGTATCTCGCCCGCTTTACTCCCATGACAAGAAGCCCACCCCTCCCGATCACGCGGTACATCTTCTGCCACTCTCTCACAGTCTCGGCACACACACCAAGCCTCCTGGCGCTCAAACCATAGCCAAATCCCCTCGCAAACATCTCCACCGCCTGCTCCCGAAGCAAACGATCATGCCTCAACCCCAGATCCACAGACACGAAAAGCCTCCCGTTTCTTGGACTTCAATTTCGATGTCCAAGAAACGGGAGGCAGTTCATGACGAGGCCGGGGCTTTCAGTCTGCGCGATCAGCTCTCGGAAAGCGTCACTCCCACTCGATGGTGGCCGGGGGCTTGGAGGTCACGTCAAGGACGACGCGGTTGACCTCGGGCACCGAGTTGGTGATGCGCGTGGAGATGCGGGCCAGGACGTCGTAGGGCAGGCGCGTCCAGTCAGCCGTCATCGCGTCCTCGGAGGACACGGGGCGCAGCACGATCGGGTGGCCGTAGGTGCGGCCATCACCCTGGACGCCCACGGAACGGACGTCGGCGAGCAGGACGACCGGGCACTGCCAGATCTCCTGATCCAGGCCGGCAGCCGTGAGTTCCTCGCGGGCGATCAGGTCGGCGGCGCGCAGGATGTCCAGGCGCTCGCGCGTGACCTCGCCGATGATACGAATGCCGAGGCCCGGGCCCGGGAAGGGCTGACGGTTCACCAGGTAGTCGGGCAGGCCCAGCTCGCGGCCGACCGCACGCACCTCGTCCTTGAAGAGGGTGCGCAGGGGCTCGACCAGCTCGAAGGTCATATCCTCGGGCAGGCCACCCACGTTGTGGTGGCTCTTGATGTTGGCCGCGCCCTCGCCGCCGCCGGACTCGACGACGTCGGGGTACAGGGTACCCTGGACGAGGAACTTCACCTCGCCGCCAGCGGCGCCAACCTCTTCGATGACCTGCTTCTGAGCGACCTCGAAGGAGCGGATGAACTCGCGGCCGATGATCTTACGCTTCGCCTCGGGCTCGGTGACGCCGGCCAGAGCGGACAGGAAGCGCTCAGACTCGTCGCACGTGATGACGCGGATGCCCATGCCGCGCGCGTAGTCGTTCTCCACCTGCTCGCGCTCGCCCGCGCGCAGCAGGCCGTGATCGATGAAGAAGCAGGTCAGCTGGTCGCCAACGGCCTTGTGCACGAGCGCCGCGGCCACAGAGGAGTCCACGCCGCCGGAGAGCGCACAAATCACCTGCGCGTCGCCGACCTGCTCACGAATCTTCTCGACCTGCTCATCCACGATGGAACCGGCGGTCCACGTGGGCTTGATCCCCGCACCCTCGTAGAGGAAGTTCTTCAGCGCGTCCTGGCCGAACTGGGAGTGGCCCACCTCGGGGTGCCACTGCAGGCCGTAGAGGCGACGCTCACGCGACTCGAAGGCCGCGACGGGGGTCTCGGTGGTCGACGCGGTGACGGTGAAGCCCTCGGGCGCGCCCTGGACGGCGTCACCGTGGCTCATCCACACGATCTGGTCGTCGGGGGTGCCGTCGAACAGGCAGGAGTCCTTAGCAACAGTGGCTTCGGTGTGCCCGTACTCGCGGGTGCCCGTGCGCCCCACGGTGCCACCGAGGGCGTGAGCCATCGTCTGGAAGCCGTAGCAGATGCCCAGGACGGGCACGCCGGCCTCGAAAATCGCGGGATCGACGGAGGGCGCACCCTCCTCGTACACGGAAGACGGGCCGCCGGACAGGATGATGGCGGCGGGCTCCTTGGCGAGCATGTCCGCCACGCTCATGGTGTGAGGGACGATCTCGGAGTAGACGTTGGCCTCACGCACGCGGCGCGCGATCAACTGGGCATACTGTGCGCCGAAGTCGACGACGAGGACGGGATGCATGTCAGAAGCGTTCACCCTGCCAATGGTACCCGCGCGCGCCCCGCCCCGTCGCACTCCATTACGCATGTCACCACTGCGCACACCGGATACGACGACGGCCCCGCCCCCGGGTGGGGACGAGGCCGACTCGCGTTGCGCTGTAGCGCGCGGCTCAGCGGAAGATGGAGCGCAGCAGCGGGAAGGCGCCGGTGGCCACAGCGGCCTTGACCAGGTCGCCGATGATGAAGGGCACGAAGCCCTTCATCAGGCCCTGCTCAATCGTCATGTGCGCAAACGGGATCATCCAGGCCAGGCCGAGGATGTACACGGAGAAGAGGGACACGAGCGCGGTCGGCGCCATGGTCACAATGCGACGGTCGGCGCCGCGCTGGGCGGCCAGGCCCGCGATCGCGGCGACGAGGAGGTAGCCGAGGATGTAGCCGAAGGACGCGAAGGCCCAGCCCACGTTCGTGCCGGTGAAGACCGGGGCACCCGCAACGCCGAGGAGGGCGTACGCCGCGACGGAGACGAGGCCTCGACGCGCGCCGAGGGTCGTGCCGACCGAGAGGGCGCCGAGCGTGCCGAGCGAGACGGGAACGGGCGTGAAGGGCAGCGGGACCGAGATGCGGGCCAGCACGATCATGGCAATCGTTCCGGCGGCGATCAGGGCGATCTCGCGAACGATCGTGCCACCGAGGCGGTCGGCGAGAACGCGGTTCTCACGCGCGGCGACGGGGGAAGCGGTCAGAGTGGTCATACGGCACCTTTCAACAGGGCTAACAGCCTTTCGTTCAACAATTGAACGATATGCTGCCCGCCGTTCCCTGTCAAGCACACGGGGGCAAATCTCAGGGGGCGAGCGCCACACCGGCGCTCGCCCCCTGGAGCCCATGAGCAGGAATGATCAGTGCGCGAAGTGGCGCGTTCCCGTCAGGTACATCGTGATGCCAGCGGCGTTCGCCGCGTCAATCGACTCCTGGTCACGCACGGAACCACCGGGCTGGACAACAGCCTTCACGCCCGCATCGATGAGCACCTGCAGGCCGTCTGCGAAGGGGAAGAACGCATCGGACGCGGCGACCGCGCCGATGGAACGCTGCTCGGGAGCCTCACCCACGACCTCGGACGCGCGAGCACCGCCCGCACTATCCACGTTGGACGCCGCCGCGTCACCCGTCGAACGCGAGCCCAGCGTGTTCGCACGCTCAACCGCCAGCTTGCACGAGTCCACGCGGTTCACCTGGCCCATGCCAACGCCCACCGAGGCGCCGTCCTTGACCAGCAGAATCGCGTTCGAGCGCACCGCACGCACCGTGCGCCACGCGAACTCCAGGTCCGCCAGCGTCGCCTCGTCGGCGGGAGCACCCGCCGCGAGCGTCCAGTTCTCCGGAGAATCGCCGGGCGCGTCAATATCGTCGCGCTCCTGGACCAGCAGGCCGCCGCTGATCTGCTTGAACTCATACGAACCGCGAGCCGGGGGCTCCACCTGCAGGACACGCAGGTTCTTCTTGGCACTGAGCACCTCGAGCGCGCCCTCCTCGTAATCGGGGGCCAGCACGACCTCGGTGAAGATCGGGACGATCTGGCGAGCCAGCTCCACACTCACCGGGCGATTCACGGCGATCACGCCGCCGAACGCCGACACGGGGTCGCAGGCGTGCGCCAGGCGGTGCGCCTCGGCCACATCGTCAGCCACCGCGATGCCGCAGGGGTTCGCGTGCTTGATGATCGCGACGCAGGGGCGCTCGTGATCGTAGGCGGCGCGCAGGGCGGCGTCACCGTCCGTGTAGTTGTTGTAGCTCATGGCCTTGCCGTGCAGCTGGCGCGCATTCGCGATGCCCGGGGCCAAGGCCTCGTCCTCGGTCTCCTCGTCCTCGAAGGACTCGTCGATCTCGCGGTACACGGCCGCACCCTGGTGCGGGTTCTCGCCGTAGCGCAGCGACTCCACGCGCTCGAACGCGTCGGCGACGAACACGGGCATGCCCGAGGCCTGCCCCTCCTCCTCGGGGACCTCCACCACGTAGTCTTCCTCAGTCTGGTAGCCCAGCGACTCCAGGAACGCCGCGTCGGAGGCGTCCAGGTGGGTCTCGGCAGCCTCGTCGAGGGTCTCGCGCACATCCTCAAGATCCAGCTCGTCGGCAAACCAACCGGCGATCGCCAGGTCGTAGGTCGCCGTGTGCGCGAAGGCCTCGGCAGCCAGGACGCGGCGCTGCTCAAGGGTGAAGCCCTCCCCCGCCGCGGCCGCGGCGACATCCGCGTAACGCTCCGGCGAGGTCACGACCGCGACCGACGGATGATTCTTCGCGGCAGCACGCACCATGGAGGGACCGCCGATGTCGATCTGCTCGACGCACTCATCGAAGGACGCGCCCGAGGCGACCGTGTCCTGGAACGGGTACAGGTTGCACACAACGAGGTCAAACGCCTTGATCCCCAGCTGCGCAATCTGCTCGCGATGAGCAGCCTTACGCTGGTCGGCCAGGATGCCGGAATGAATGAAGGGGTGCAGGGTCTTGACCCGGCCCTCGAGCACCTCGGGGAAACCGGTCACGTCGTCGACCGGGGTGACGGCCACGCCAGCCGCCGCAATGCGAGCGGCCGTGGAGCCCGTGGAGACAATCTCCACGCCGGCCTCGCCCAGCGCACGCGCAAGGTCCTCCAGGCCCGTCTTGTCATACACAGAAATCAGGGCCCGCTTAATCGGGCGCACGTCGATGGGTTCCAGGTTGTCCAGTGAGACGGACATAGTTCCTCCAGGTTGAGACCAAACCCAGGCGCCCAGGCGGGCGACGCCTCGCGGGAAATGCAGCCGCTCCCCGGTGGTCATCCACCCTCGCCAGTCGCGGCACCTCCCAGTCTAGTTCAGGCCCTCGCGCCGCGTCGCCCTCGTCTCGGGGTCATCCGCGTCACCCTCGGCCTGCGCGAACTCATCGTCCACGGGCTCGTCCGCGGCCGTTTCGCTAGCCTCCTCGGGCATCTCGTCCGCTTCTCCCCCATCGGCCACCGCATTGAGATCCTCAGCCCCGGCCTCGTCGGTGTCTGCGTCCGTGTCGCCCGCCTCAGCGGAATCGGAGGCCTCAGCCCAGGCCTCGTCAGTCGTCGAGGCGGCTGTGCCCACACGGGAGGCACGCTCGGCGGCGCGGCGACGCAGGGCCTCGCCCTCGTTGCGCACGCGGCCCGCACCCTCGCCGAGGAGCGCACGCGTCGTCGGGTGGGTCGACAGGGCGATGATCAGCGCGGGCAGAGCGATCTCAAGTACGAGCGCCACAGTCGCCCACCCCACGCGCGGCCCCATCGACGCCAGGCGCACGGAACCCAGGCTCATCGTCGCACTCCACATCCACAGGGCCGTCACGGCCGCGACGACCAACGAGGCCAGAACGCCCTGCGCGCTCTGGTGCAGCAGGTGCTCACGACGGAACGAACGCGCCGCGACGATGCCCAGGCCAACCCCCAGCGCGATCGGCGCGAGAATCACCCACAGACCGGGAGCCGTCTGAGGAACAGCACCCAAGAGCGGGATGGGCGGGATCGGGCCAGTGCCCGCCACGGCCGGAGAATGCAGCGAATCGATGGCCGTCAGGAAACCCGCACCCGACCACCACGAAGCCGCCCACGCCATGACCGTCGGCGCAAACGCCAGCTGGGCGCCGACAATAAACGCCGTATCCGCGCCCGAGGCCGCCCCCAGGATCTCCTGGATCCCGGCGATCCGACTCCAACCAGCCACAAGCGCAACAATCGCGGCAACGAGCGACGCGCCCGCAAGCACCAGGACGGACACGCCACCCAACTTCAGGCCACCCGAAATCCAGTGCTGCATCGTCGGAGCCTCATGATCGCGCGCATACCCCGACGCAACAAACCACACCGAGCCGATCAACGGAATCAACACGCCGCCGATCGTGCCCGTCCACCAGTGCGCATGAGTGCCCGACGTACCCGCGAGCAGCCAGGACGTCAAAAGAAAACCGGGCACAGCAAACAGCGCCGCACTGCGCGGGAAACCAGCCGTATTGCGCAGCAGGAGGCGCACAAGGACGATCAGCAGCGCGCCCGCCAGCGTCGGGATCGCACGGTAATGCACTCCCCCAACCACCGACGTACCGCCAATGACAGCCGCCCACAGGTCGCCACCCAATCCGAGCGCGTCGCGCGGCGTCGTATCATTCATCCACGTATTCGAGCGCAACGTCAGGTAGGCGATCATCGCGAACACCGTGATGAGCGCCCAGCCCGCGAAGGCCGCCTCAACACCCGCGATCACGCCGCGCGCCCACCCCTGCGGGACAGCAACGCGGATCGTCGCCCGATCCGCCACGTACGTGGTCGTCGTCCGCCGGGGGCTGGGTACTTCTCTGATGCGCTCGCTCACAGGCCCATAGTGTCAGAATCGGCCCGGGGCCGCGACGCTGCGCGCCGACCCCGGGCCGATTCGTGCTGTGACGTTAGCGCGAGAGAATCTCTCGAGCGATCTGCGCCGTCTGCGAAGGCGTGCGACCCACGCGCACGCCCACGGCCTCGAGCGCCTCCGCCTTCGCGGCAGCCGTGCCCGACGAACCGGACACGATCGCGCCCGCGTGGCCCATCGTCTTACCCTCAGGCGCGGTGAATCCCGCGATGTAGGCGACGACAGGCTTCGTCATGTTCTCCTGGATCCACGCGGCCGCGCGCTCCTCGGCGTCGCCGCCGATCTCGCCGATCATGATGACGAGATCCGTATCGGGATCCGCCTCAAAAGCCGCCAGCGCATCGATGTGAGTCGTACCCACGACCGGATCGCCGCCGATGCCGAGGCACGTCGTGAAGCCGAAATCTCGCAGCTCGTACATGAGCTGGTAGGTCAGCGTGCCCGACTTGGAGACGAGGCCGAGGCGGCCCGGACCCGTAATATCCGCCGGGGTGATGCCCAGGTTCGCCTGTCCGGGCGAGATGATGCCGGGGCAGTTCGGGCCGATCAGGCGCACGCCCGCCGCGAGCGCGCGCTCGACGACGATCGTGGAATCCTGGACGGGAATGCCCTCGGTGATGAGGACGATCGTCTCAATACCCGCCTCGATAGCCTCGAGGGCAGCGCCCTTCGCGAAGGCCGGGGGCACGAAGATAACGGAGGCGTTCGCGCCGGTGGCCTCGCGGGCCTCGGCGACCGTGCCGAAGACGGGGATCTCGACCTGGCCGTCGGTGACCTTGTCGGCCCCCGGGCCGTAGCCCTGCACGTCGAACGTGACGGTCGTGCCAGCCTTGCGCGGATTCGTGCCGCCCACGATGGTCGTGCCCGAGCTGAGCATGCGCTGAGTGTGCTTGCGGCCCTCGGCGCCGGTCATGCCCTGGACGATGACCCGGGTGTCAGAGTTGACGAAGATAGTCATGGTGATTCTCCTGGAATTCTCGGGTCGTTACTTCGACGAGGCCTGGGCTGCGAGCTCGGCCGCACGCCGGGCTGCACCGTCCATCGTCTCTTCCATGTGGACAAGCGGATGCGCGGCCTCCGCGAGGATCGCGCGCCCCTCCTCGACCTTGTTACCGTCGAGACGCACAACGAGCGGCTTGGAGGCCGCATCACCCAGCGTCTCAAGCGCGCCGATGATGCCTCGGGCGACCTGGTCGCACGCGGTGATGCCGCCGAAAACGTTGACGAACACGGAGCGAACCTGCTCGTCGCCGAGGATGATATCCAGGCCCTTGGCCATGACCTCGGCCGAGGCGCCGCCGCCGATGTCCAGGAAGTTCGCGGGCTTCATACCGCCGAACTCCTCGCCGGCCATCGCAACCACGTCGAGCGTCGACATGACGAGGCCCGCGCCGTTACCGATGATGCCGACCTGGCCCTCCAGGCGCACGTAGTTGAGACCAGCCGCCTTCGCTGCGGCCTCGCGCGGATCCTGCGCGGCCACGTCCACAAGCTCAGCGTGGCCCGGGTGACGGAAGCGGGCGTTGTCGTCGAGAGTCACCTTGCCGTCGACCGCCCACACGGAGCCATCGGGACTGGAGACGAGCGGGTTGACCTCAACCAGAGTCGCATCCTCATCGCGGTAGACGGTCCACAGGGTTTCGAGGACGGGGGCGATGGCCTCGGTGGTTTCCTCGTCGAAGCCCGCCTCCTTCGCGATGTGGCGGGCGACCTCAGCGTCAATGCCAACGACCGGATCCAGCGGGACGCGGGCGAGGGCCTCGGGGCGTTCCTTGGCGAGAGTCTCAATATCCATGCCGCCCTCGCGCGAGCACATCGCCAGGTGGCGGCGGTTCGAGCGATCCAGCAGGATCGAGAAGTAGTATTCGGCGGCGATGTCCGCGCCGACAGCGATCATGACCTTCTTGACGATATGGCCCTTGATATCGAGGCCGAGAATCGCCTCAGCCTTCTCGTAGGCCTCGTCGGCGGTGTGGGCGAGCTTGACGCCGCCAGCCTTGCCGCGGCCACCGGTCTTCACCTGGGCCTTGACAACCAGCAGCGACGCACCCTCCGCGAGCAGCTCGCGCGCACCCTCGCGCGCCTCTTCGGGGGTCGACGCCAGGCGGTAGTCGAGCACGGGCACGCCGTGCTCCTTGAACATCTGCCGGGCCTGGTACTCGTAGAGATCCACCTTATTCCCTCCGTTGAACGTGGTGTGGTCAGCGCAATAATTCTACCGTGCAACCGGCACAAACGCGCCATTTCCTTACATTATGAAGGCTTGTCACGCCCTTGACCCGAGCGCGCTTTTCCTTTGACGTCGCTTTGCGTTGCGGGTGGGTTGCTCGGGTGGGTTGCCCGGGTGGGTTGCAGGGCTCGTCGGGGTGGTTGCCGACCTCGTTGGGGCAGGCAGGGCGTTCCCACTGCCCCGCATGATCACTCCCACGGTAACGAATCCAGCTCTCACGGCGCGACTCGGCGTCATGCGGGTCCCGACAAGTCGCACGTGGGCCCGACAACTCGCACGTGGGCCCGACAACTCGCACGTGGGCCCGATAAGTCGGATGTGGGCCCGATGGTATGCGTGTGGGCAGCGCCGCCCACGTGCATGTCGAGGGGTTTACGTGCGTATCAAGGGGTTTACGCGCACACTCAGCGGTTAACGTGCGAATGCACAATGTGGCTGGCGGGTCGCTACCACCCTGTCCAGGCGCCCGACAATGTGCGCGAGCAACCCATACCCCCGGGAACTGCCCAAAACGCAGACCACTTCGCCCCCAACAGTGCTTTTCCACCGTTTTTTGGCGAGGTGGTCTGCGGTTTGGGCGCCATACCACCTCGAACAGTGCCCGCGCTGCCGCCAAGCGGGGGGAATTGCATCATTAGAGCTGCGACACGCCGGCGACACGCCGACGCAGCGCTTCGCATGGCGCAAAACCCCCACCGCTACCAGTATCGAGCGCGCTGCAGGGGCGGGAGGGCCAGGATGGGGCGCCGGTCGGTGGCGGACGCCCGGCAACTGCACACACGGCAGGGCGCCACGACGAAACAAATCTCGCCCAACAAGAACCACGCCGCGCCGCTTCGGTACAAAACTCTCCCCGCACACCCCTTCTCACCGCATGTCCGGTACAAAACTCTCCCTGCTCGCCCGAAATGGCTCAATTTGGCGCTTTTTCTACATGCAGGGAGAGTTTTATACCGTTGTCACCACCAAGAAGCCGAGCAGGGAGAATTTTGTACCGTATGCGAGGCAGAGATGGGGCTCGCCAACACAACAGGACACCAGGCCCACAGGCATGGAGGGCGCCGAAGGGCCTGGCCGCGGCGCCGGTGGGCGGTGGCGGACCCGGCCGCAGTATCCACAAACAACAGCAACACCCCGCCCAAGCAAATTTCGCATGCAATTCCCCCACGACACGAATCGATGCACGCTCAAAAACCGCAGAATATCAACGATTAGACTTCAATACTTGAAATACGCTCAGGGGAATTGCATGCGAAATTACCGAGATGCAGTCAGGACTCAGCACCATGCCACGACCAGGCCCACAGTCATGGAGGGCGCCGGAGGATCCGGAGGGCTTGGCCGGGCTTCGAGGCGGGGCCTGGCTGCAGTGCCAATGGATAACGGGACCCGGACACAGTATCCACAAACAACAGCAACACCCGGCCCAAGCAAATTTCGCATGCAATTCCCCCACGACATGGATCGACGCACGCTCAAAAACCGCAGAATATCAACGATTAGACTTCAATACTTGAAATACACTCAGGGGAATTGCATGCGAAATTACCGAGATACAGTCAGGACCCAGCACCACGCCACTGACCCACAGGCACGGAGGACGCCGGAGGGGCCGGATGGCCCGGTCGCGGCGCCCGTGGGCGGCGGCAGGGCCTGGCCGGGCTTCGAGGCGACGCGCCGAGCCGAAGGCTCGCGGCGCGGACGGCTCGCGGGCGGGCCACCGCCCACGGGTGCATCAAGCAGCCCGGCCCACGAGATAGGCCACGCAGCGCCCGGAACACCCGTGGGACCACAAGCAGGCCGAGCAGCGCTGGGATTTAGCCGGGAAACGCTAGGAGATCTTCTCCATCGGAGCCATGCGCACGAGCAGGCGCTTCTCGCCCAGGCCGAAGCGGATGCGGGCCACGGTGCGCGGCCCCTCACCTTCGATGCCGGTAACGGTGCCGGCGCCCAGGGTGGCGTGCTTGATGCGGTCGCCGACCTTGAGGGAGAGCACTGGCTTGTCCTCGGCGGGTTTGGTGGCAGGAGCCACGCCCATGCGCGTCACCTTGCGTACCCCCGCAGACTGCGCGGAGGCGCCGCCACGTCCGGAGCCGAAGGCACCCGTGTCGGTGTCACCCCACGGGTCGCGTCCCTCGGAGCTACGGGAACGCCCGTAGGCACCCGAGCCGTACGATCCGGACCCGTAGGAGCCCCCGTAGGACGCGCGCATGCGCTCCCCCGACGTGGCCGCGCGGCGCACGTCGAGGAGCTCCGCGGGAATGTCGTCGAGGAACCGTGAGGGCGGCATCTCCTGCGGAGTCCCCCAGGCGCTGCGTACGGCCGCGCGCGTCAAGTAGAGACGTTCGCGTGCCCGCGTGATGGCCACATACGCCAGGCGGCGTTCCTCCTCCAGCTCGTTCTCATCCCCGAGGCTGCGCTGGTGCGGGAAGGTCCCATCCTCCATGCCGGTGACGAACACGACGGGGAATTCGAGGCCCTTCGCGGTGTGCACGGTCATGAGGGTGACCTGCCCGCTGCGCTCGCCCTCTGCGGGCACCTGGTCCGAGTCGGCCACGAGGGCGACGCGCTCGAGGAAATCCGCGAGGGTTCCACCCGGAGCGTCGGCCGCGAAGGCTCCCGCGACCGAGTGCAGTTCTGCCAGGTTTTCCACGCGCGAGGCATCCTGCGGGTCCTCGCTGCGGCGCAGCTCCGCCAGGTAGCCGGTGCGGTCCAAGACCTCTTCGAGGATGTCGGCCTGCGACGCGCCTCGGGCCTCCGCGGCACGCAGGGTTTCGATGAGTCCCCAGAATGCTGCCGCCGACTTCGCGGCACGCGGGGTAATCCCGAGGACCTCAGGAACCGCCTCGGTCGCATTCTCGGTAGGCAACGAGGCCGGGGCCGCAGCCACGCTCTCATCCGCAGCCGCGCTCACAGCGGGGTTCTCCCCCGCCACCTCACCCGAGGAGGCGGACACCGAAGAATCAGCCGAGGCCTCGTCCGGGGACGTAGAGCGTGCGAGCGCGTCGATGTCGATCCCCTCGCCCTCACCCGCGGGGCAGCCTGCGTGTAGCCAGAGGTGGCGCAAGGCCGCGCCGAAGGAGATTCCGTAGCGGGCGGCGTGCGCGGCGATGGCTTCTTCGGCCTTCGCGCCGATGCCTCGCTTGGGGACGTTGAGGACGCGGCGGGCCGCGACCGTGTCGTCGGGGTTGGAGATGACCTGGAGGTACGCCAGGGCGTCCTTGATTTCGCGGCGCTCGTAGAAGCGTGTGCCGCCGACGACGCGGTACGGGATGCCCTGGCGCACGAGGAGTTCCTCCAGCGCGCGGGACTGCGCGTTCGTGCGGTAGAAGACCGCGATGTCGCCCCATTCGACGCCGGAGTCCGCGAGGCGGTCGATCTCGCCGACGACGAAGCGGGCCTCGTCGTGCTCGGAATCGGCGGCATCCAGCGTGATGAGCGCGCCGTCGCCCGAAGCCGTCCACAGGTTTTTCGCGCGACGCCCCGTATTGCGGGCGATGACCGCGTTCGCGGCCGACAGGATGTTCTGCGTCGAGCGGTAGTTCTGCTCGAGCAGGATCGTGCGCGCGCCCGTGAAGTCGCGCTCGAACTCCTCGATGTTGCGGATCGTGGCGCCTCGGAAGGCGTAAATCGACTGGTCGGAGTCGCCCACGACCGTCAGCTCCGCGGGGGTCACCCCGTCGGATCCATCCCCCACGAGGGCGCGCACGAGGACGTACTGCGCGTGGTTGGTGTCCTGGTACTCGTCGACGAGGATGTGGCGGAAGCGCCGGTGGTAGTGCTCGGCGATCAGCGGGTTCTCGCGCAGCAGGTCGACCGTGCGCATGATGAGGTCGTCGAAGTCCAGCGCGTTCGAGGCGCGCATACGCTTGTCGTACTCGACGTAGGCGTCCGCAACGATGCGCGAGACAGGGTCCTTGCCCGCCGTCTGGGCATAGCGCGCCGGGCCGATCAGCTCGTTCTTCGCGTCCGAAATGCGCGCCGCCACCATCTTTGGGGTGAAGCGTTTGATGTCCACGTCCTGGGCTTTGAGGACCATCTGGATGAGGCGCTGGGAATCCTGGGCGTCGTAGATCGTAAACGACGAGGACAGCCCGGCTGCCTCATGTTCGTAGCGCAGCAGGCGCACGCACGCCGAGTGGAAGGTCGACACCCACATGCGGCGCGCGTCGTCGCCCACGAGGGCGCCCGCGCGCTCGCGCATCTCGGCCGCCGCCTTGTTCGTGAACGTGATCGCCAGGATTTCCCCCGCCCGCGCGCGTCCCGTGGCCAGCAGGTAGGCGATACGGTGCGTGAGCACGCGCGTCTTGCCAGAGCCCGCGCCGGCCAGGATCAGCAGCGGCGAACCCGCGTGCGTCACGGCCTCGCGCTGGCGATCGTTGAGGCCGCGCGTCAGCGACTCGGGGTCGACGCTCGGGCGCGAGGGACGCTCCCAGCCCGACGAAAAACCGCCCGAGGCCGCGGGAGGCTCCCACGCCGACGGTGCACCCGATGCCCCACCCGGCACGGCGATCTCCGGCCACGCGTCGGAGCCCAAGGCATCCTCCACGTCAAAGGCGGGCACCTCCGGCGGCACGTAGTCGTCCTGGAAACCCCCGTCGGGGCCGATCAGGAAACCAAGGTCAGGCAAAGAAGTCGAGTCACTCATCGCCTCCAAGGGTAAACCGCCCCACCCTCACCTGCGACTCCCGCCCCGGGTGGCGCCAACCACGAAAGGCAGCACACAACGAGGCCGGGGCCTCCCCGCGCTCATACGCGGTGGAAACCCCGGCCTCGTCGAAGCGATTACTTCTTGCGGTACAGCGACTTCGTCGCGTAGACCGGCTCCGTCGTCACCTGGATGCCGAGGGAACGGAAGATGCCCTCGTCCACGGGACCCAGGATGACCGACTCGTGAACGTCGCAGTCGCGCAGCGAGCTGAGCTTATCCAGGGCGCGGCGCGCATTGTCGTCGCCGTTAGCACTAACCGCGAGCGCGATGAGGACCTCGTCAGTGTGCAGGCGCGGGTTGCGCGAGCCCAGGTCGTGGGTCTTGAGGCGCTGGATCGGCTCGATCGACTGGGGAGCCAGCAGCTGGACCTCGTCGGGCAGCCCCGCGAGCTTCTTGAGGGCGTTGAGCAGCATCGCCGAGGAGCAGCCCAGCAGCGCCGACGTCTTACCCGTGACGATCTGGCCGTCGGGCAGCTCGATCGCTGCGGCCGGCTCGCCCGTCGCCTCGGCCAGCTCGAGGGTGGGGCGAACGACCGGGCGGTCCATGCGCCCCACGCCCACGCGGCTCATCAGCAGGGAGATGCGCGCCGACTGCACGGGCTCGCTCATTTCCTTCTTCTCGGTGACGAGCGCCTTGTAGTAGCGGCGAATGATCTCCTGACGCGAAGCCTCCGCGCAGGCCTCGTCGTCCACGATGCAGTGGCCCGCCATGTTGACGCCCATGTCCGTGGGGCTCTTGTAGGGGGAGGAGCCGAGGATCTTCTCGAACAGGCGGTTCAAGACGGGGAAGATTTCCACGTCGCGGTTGTAGTTGACCGTCTTGATCCCGTACGCCTCCAGGTGGAAGGGATCGATCATGTTGACGTCGTCGAGGTCGGCGGTGGCCGCCTCGTAGGCGATGTTCACCGGGTGATCCAGCGCAATGTTCCAGATCGGGAAGGTCTCCCACTTCGCGTACCCCGACTCGATCCCGCGCTTGTGGTCGTGGTAGAGCTGCGACAGGCAGGTCGCCATCTTGCCGGAACCCGGGCCGGGGGCGGTCACGACGATCAGGTCGCGGGTGGTCTCCACGTACTCGTTCGCGCCGTAGCCCTCATCGGAGACGATGCGCTCAACGTCCGAGGGGTAGCCGGGGATCGGGAAGTGTCGGTAGACGCGGATGCCGAGCTTCTCGAAGCGTTCCTTGACCTCGGCGGCCGCCTTGTTGTCGTCCGTCCACTGGGTGATGACGACGGACCCGACGTACAGGCCGCGCTCACGGAACTCGTCGATCTGGCGCAGAACCTCATCGTCGTAGGTGGTGCCCATGTCGGCGCGGACCTTGCGGCGCGCGAAATCCTTGGCGTTGACGGCGACGATGATCTCAACCTCGTCGGCCAGTTCGCGCAGCATGCGCACCTTGTTATCGGGCGTAAAACCCGGAAGGACACGCGAGGCGTGCATGTCGTCGATCAGCTTGCCGCCAAACTCCAGGTAGAGCTTGCCGCCGAATTCGCTGCGTCGCTGGGCGATGTGTCGAGACTGCATCTCGACGTACTGATCACTGTCAAAACCGATGCGGTGCATGCATCCTCCGAGGTCGCAGAAATAGAAGAGGCCGTCCGTGCGGGGCGGGCAGGCGCAGTCGCGCCCTCGGGGTTCCATTGTAAGGGCGGCGGCGCATCACTTTACGGATGGCACGCACGAAAGGGGTCCGACCTCACACGATGTGTCGCTGCATCGCCCAACGCGTCAGCTCGTTGCGGTTGGAGAGCTGGAGCTTGCGCAGGACCGCGCTCACGTGGGTTTCGACGGTCTTGATGGAGATGAAGAGGTCGTGGGCGACTTCTTTGTAGGTGTAGCCGCGGGCGATGAGGCGCATGACTTCCTGTTCGCGCGCCGACAGCAGGTCCAGCTCACTGTCGGTCGTGGAAACCTCACCGGTCCCGAAGGCATCCAGGACGAAGCCGGCCAGGCGCGGGCTGAAGGCGGCGTCCCCGGCGGCGACTCGTCCGATGGCCTCGACGAGGTCGGGGGTGGAGATCGACTTGGTGACGTATCCGCGGGCGCCCGCCCGGATAACTTGGACGACGTCCTCGGCGGCGTCGGAGACGGATAGCGCGAGGAAGTGCAGGCCCTCAATGTCGCGGCAGGAGCTGGCCACTTCGGCCCCGCCTCCGCCGTTGCCACCGGGCAGGTGCACGTCGAGGAGGGCGACGTCCGGGGTGAGCGTGCGGCAGGCTGCGATGGCACCCTCGACGTCGGACGCGTCGCCGACGACTTCCAGGTCAGCCCCGGAATTTTCAAGCTCGGCGCGCACTCCTGCGCGCACCATGGGGTGGTCGTCGATAACGAGGATGCGGATGGTCACTGTGTCCTCCCGGTGGGCGCTGTTTCTTCCAGGATATCGGAGCGCGGCACGCTCAGAGCAATTTCGGTTCCGCGGGCGAGACGCCTGATCGTGGCGCTTCCCCCTGCTCGGCGCATACGCCCGACGATAGAGTCGCGCACGCCGTGGCGGTCGGCGGCGATGGTGGCGGGGTCGAATCCTTCGCCGTTGTCCTTGACGAAGGCCTCGATGGCTCGGGGGCGTACTTCGACGTAGACGGAGACGGGCGGGGCGCCGTGACGCACGGCGTTTTGGCAGGCCTCGGCCAGAGCCGCGACGAGGGCAAGCTCACCGGGACCCGGGCGCATGTCGCCGACGACGACGACACTGATCGGCACGCCGTAGCGACTCTCGACGCCAACGACGGCCTCGGTGACGGCTGCTTCGAGGGAATCGGCGGCCTGCGCGTGGCCCGTGTACAGCCAAGCACGCAGTTCGCGCTCCTCGGTGAGGGCGATGGCGCGCACGCGGGCCGGGTCCTCGGCGGAGGCGCGGATCAGGGTGAGGGCCTGGAGCACCGAGTCGTGCAGGTGAGCGGCGATGTCGGCGCGCTCGGCTTCACGCACGCGCTGCGCCTGAGCCTGCGAGAGATCCTTCGTGGTGCGCAGCCACATGGGGACGAGGGCGAAGAGCACGCCCGCCACCAGAGCAGCCCCGATGAGACCACCGCGCAGCAGGATGACGGGCGGATTATCGCGCGAAGCGACCATCACGACGCCGAGCGCCAGCAGCACGATGCCGCCGAAGACAGCCCCGACGAAGCGCACGGAACGCCAGGAGCCCACGTTGCGGCTCTGGCTCCACACGAGCGCAATGCCCGCGATGATCGAAACGATGGCCCCCATATCTCGCCAGTCCAGGGTGCCCGTCGCGTTCAAGACGGTACCCGCGATCGCGGCCACGATCAGGGCCACGCCGACGACAATCAAGCGGTTGCGCGACACCTGGGCGGCGCGTTCTTCACGCAGCCGGACGAGGCCGGGGCTGAGCGTGCCCTCCCCGCTTCGCTCCGGGGAATCCTCGGGGACCGTCACCCACAGCCACAGGTAGACGCCGATGCCCACGCCGAACGCGGCGAGGCAGATGAACAGGACGCGCACGACCGCGGCCGACAGCCGCAGGTGTACGGCCAGACCCGAGCACACGCCGCCCAGCCAAGGGGCCGGCATGTCCGGGCTCGAGGCGGTCGCGCGCACGAGCGGGGGCCTGCTGGGAGGCGCCGGAATCGGCGGAGTCCACCCCGGACGGGGGGAATTCACGGGTCTGCTCACGCTCCCATTGTGGCATGCCCCAGGGGCACTCCCCGGGATACCCCCAGCACAATCAGGGGTCATTCAGGGGGTCCCCTACTGTCGCGGCGTACCCATTCTTTGGTTGAGTAGTGGTATCGATCCACGCCGCGTGGATCCCATCGAGAGGAAGTGCATGATGAGTTGGTCGAACGGCACAACAGACCCGAGTGCTCAGTACCAGCAGCGCCCGCCCCGCAGCGGTATCTTCGAGTCCATCCGAGGCTCCGGGTGGTACCGCGCGAAGCCCCGTGTTCTCGGAGGCGTCTGCTCGGGTATCTCCGCCCATCAGGGGTGGGACCTGTCGCTCGTGCGCGTCCTCGTGGTGGTCACCGCGTTCTTCATGCCGGTCGTTGTCCTCGTCTACGGGCTCGCCTGGCTGCTCCTGCCCGAGGCTGAGGATGGTCGCATTCACGTCGAAGAGACCATCGAGGGGCGCTTCGACGTTGCCGTCCTCGGCGGCGCCCTGATGATTCTCGCCTCTGTCTCCTCGATCTTCTCCGATATCGGCATCTTCGGCATCATGGGACTCGGATGGTTCACGCTCCTCATCGGGTTTCTCTGCCTGACGGGCATTGCGGCCGTCATCGTGGTTCTGCTGCGCTCTAGCACACAGGGCGCGGGCCAGCAGCGGCCCTCGTACGGGGCCGCCCACTACGAGGCTCCACGAAACAACGCCCCGTCGGCTGCCCCCACCCCGAACGCGGCGGGCACCTCCGTCCCTTTTGCACCAGCTACCCCGGCCGCTGACGGCACGGGGGAGCCGGATCCGGGCATGAAGCCCGAGCAGGGTCCCGCAGGTTTCCCCGCGTACGGCGTTCCGAGCGATTTCCAGTCCTCCCCCGCCGGCGCCACCAGCCCGCAGGCCGGACCGCGTCCGGCCGCTGCTACCGCCTCCGTGCCCCACCCGGGCTGGACGCCTCCCGCGAGCGCGCCCACGCCTCGTCGATGGAACGTTCCGCCCACGCCGACGCATCGCCCCCGCACCGTTTCCGGTCGCGTGAACCTGGCGATCACGGGCCTGCTGACGCTCATCACAGCTGCTGTTTTCGCCGGACTGTACTGGGCGGATAAGGGCCTGTCGATCCCCTTCATTACCGGTGAGACCGAGGGGCAGACGATCGCCCGCATCATCACCATTGGTGGCGGCGTGTGCCTGCTTGTCGTCGGGCTCTCCCTGGCGATTGCGGCCCTGCGCGACCGCAGCGCGGGATGGCTCACCGCCCTGTCGGTCATCGGCATCATCATGGCGTTTCCCACCGCGGCCATCGGCACCCAGGCCGCCCGCCCGACCGATTTCCACATCAACGTTCGCCCAGGAATCGTCGGCACTCAGACGACGCTCGACTGGACGGTCGACAAGGTCAGCGGAGGCAACCCGACCAGCTCGACCACGCTCGACCTGACCGGCGCACCCGTGGGCACGACCAAGACGATCACGGTCGACTGGCAGGCCTGGAGCCGACTCACCATTCAGATGGCCGAGGGCCAGCCCGTGCAGATCATCTGTCAGTCCAGCATCGACGACCTGTCCACCAACATGGACGGCGACGGCTGGGCGTCCGCGCTGAACAACTGCGCGGGGGCGACCGCCACCTCCCCCTCCTGGGGAAAGCCCTCCCTCGGCGGCATCACGATCCTCATTACCGACGACGCGGACATCGACACGCTGACGATCGTGCAGTCCCCTGACGCCTCGGGCACCTGGGGTTCCACGCCGGCACCCGCTGCCACGCCCTCGGCAACCCCCTCGACGACTCCGAGCACCTCTCCATCCCCCACCCCTACCGGCTCCCAGTCGGGTAACTGAGGAAGGACCACGACCATGACCACCTCGAGCGACGACCTCACCACCGAGCTGCCCGAATTCGATGCAACGACGCCGCTGCCGACGATCCCCGCGCCGACTGTCGGCGTCGGCACGGACGCGACGACGGAGCTGCCGACCTCCTCGCCGGATCTGTCCTCGGATCCGCTGGCAGTCTTCCGCGAGTCACCGACTGCCCAGATGCCCACCGACCCCTTTCGCTCAGACGCTGGGACTGCGAGCCAGGCGGGCGCATCGGGCGCGCAGGGGCCGCATGCGCAGGCAGGCTCTTCTGCCGGCTCCGTAGGGGCGGGCGGGCGCACCGCCTTCGACCCGGCCTCCACAGGTGAGTCCATTCCCGCAGGGCACGAGGCCGGGGCACCCCATCGTCGTCAGGAGCCCCTGGGTGCTCCCGGTGCAGCGCTGGGCCCGACCCCGGGTGTCAACGCCACGTGGAGCGCGCCGAGAGGCCCCGTCGATGTGCGCACGCTGCCCGAAGCACCGAGCAGGGGCGTGCGGGTCGGTTCCTTCGTGTGGGCGCTCCTCGTGTGCATGGTGGGAATTTTCCTCATCGCCGAGGCCTACGTAACGAACTTCAACCTGCCGATCCTCGGGATCAGCTCGATCGCAGCGCTGGGCGTGATCTTGATTCTCACCGCGCTCTTCTCTGGACGTTCCAAGAAGAACCGGAAGGCGGATGCCCCGTCGGCGGCATCGAATCCGGCGGACGCGATCCACAGGGACTGACGCGGCGCCTGGCAACGCACGCGCAAACGGGGTGGGCCCGGGAACCGCTTGGTTCCCGGGCCCACCCCGTTATGTGTCAGAAGCGTCGAATCAGAGCAGATCCAGCATCGCCGGAGCCACCAGCTTCAGGACGTTCTCACGGCCTTCCTTCGCGTTGGGCGCATCCACCGCGTAGGCCGCCATCTGCTGACAGGTCGCCAGGTCGTGCATACGCAGGGCGGCGCGCACGGCGTTGACCTTCGAGGGCGCCATCGACAGGGAGGCAACACCCAGGCCCGTGAGGACCAAGGCGAGCAGCGGGTCACCGCCCGCCTCGCCACACACGCCAATCGGCTTGCCCGTCGCACGACCGCCGTTGCAGGCGTGGCGGATCATCTCGAGGACCGCGGGCTGCCACGGATCCAGGAGGGGCGCCAGGTTGCCGTCCAGACGGTCGGCGGCCATCGTGTACTGGGTCAGGTCGTTCGTGCCGATAGACGCGAAGTCCACGATCGACAGGAGCTGCTCGGCGCGCAGGGCAGCCGCAGGCACCTCGATCATGATGCCGACCTTGGGCAGGCCGTAGCCGCGCGCCTTGTCGGCGAACCACTTGGCTTCGTCAGCGGTCGAGACCATGGGGGCCATGACCCAGAGCTCCGCACCCGTCGCCTTGTGGGCGGCGGCCAGAGCCTGCAGCTGCGTATCAATGAGGTCCTCGCGCACCTGGCACAGGCGCAGGCCGCGCACACCCAGGGCGGGGTTCTCTTCGGCACCCAGATCAGCGAAGCTCAGCGGCTTGTCGGCGCCCGCATCGAGGGTACGAACGACCACGCGACGCGATCCGAAGGCCTGCAGGACCTTCGTGTAAGTGTCGGTCTGTTCCTCCAGCGTCGGGGCCTCCGAACGCTCCAGGAACAGGAACTCCGTGCGGAACAGGCCCGAGCCCTCAAGGTCGAACTTCGAGGCCTTCATCGCGTCGTCAACCGTGCCGATATTGGCCAGGAGCTTGACGGGGTAGCCGTCGTAGGTCGCGCCCTTGCCGGTCGAACCGGCCAGGGCGAGCGCGCGGCGACGCGAGCGTTCCTTGAGCAGGTCCACCTCGTCGTCGGTGGGGGCGATGATCACCTCGCCGACGCCACCGTCGAGGGCCAGCATCGTACCTTCGGCGACACCCATGATGCCCGCGGCCTTCACGATCGCGGGAATACCCAGCTGGGCGGCCAGGATCGCCGTGTGCGAGGTGGGGCCGCCGACCTCGGTGATGATGCCGAGAACGGTATCGGGGTCCAGGGTCGCGGTCTCGGCGGGGGCCAGATCGTGGGCCACGAGGACGACGGGGCCATCAAAGGCCGGGACGCCGGGCTCGGGCAGGCCGCGAAGCTCGCAGATCGCGCGATCGCGCACGTCGTAGAGATCGGTCGCGCGCTCGGCCATGTAGCCGCCCAGGCCGCGCAGCATCTGCGCATAGTCCTCGACAGCATCGTGGACGGCCTGAGTGATGCCCAGACCCTTCTTGAGCTTCTTGTCGACGGCCTTGGCCAGGCCGCGGTCACCCGCGAGCTGAGCGGTGGCCTTCAGGATCGCCTTCGTCTCCTCCGGCGCGTTCGCGGCGCGCTCTTTCAGGCGAGCGGAAACGGCAGCGAGCGCCTCGCGGACACGCGCGCCGTCGGCGGCAGCATCGACACTGCCCGGCTCCGTCGTGTCAACACCGGGGGCGGGCTGGACGATCGCGGCGGGGGCTGCTGCGGTACCGGCGGAGACGCCGATGCCGTGCAGGACGTCGTGCGTCGCCATCAGTTCACTCCTGGTCGAGGTCGCGCGAGAGCAGCTCAACGAGCGAGTCGAGCACCGCACCCGCGGAATCATCCTCGGTGGACAGCGTGACAACGTCGCCGTGCTTGGCGCCCAGGGTCATGATCTCGAGGAGCGACGCGGCGTCAGCTTCCTCTTCACCCAGGGAGATGGTCACGTCGACGCCGGAGTCATCAACGGCCTCGGCAAGAATGTTCGCGGGACGCGCGTGGAGGCCAACGGAGGAACCAATTGCAACGGTGCGGGAAATCATGGTTGTTCCTTTCAAGTGCGGGTATGTCCATCGTGAGACACAGGTGCCCGTACGGCCCATGGTAACGGGCTCAGATACCCGCGCAAAACCCGATATCACAGACCGTGACATGGGATACATCACCCTTATAAATGCTGGCAAACCATGGAACGGACCCCTCGCTCGCTCCCGCGTGACGACGCCCTTTCGTACCCCTGCGCCCCGGCCTCGCCGACGTGATGGACGGCTCCCTCCCACCCAACCAACTACAATGGAGAAGTACCGAGGGAAGGAAAGGAAACCCCGCATGAGTTCGCGCGAACCCACGCTGGCCGACGTCGCCGAGCTGGCCGGAGTGAGCCTGACGACCGTGTCGCGCGTCCTCAACAACCGCGGATACCTCTCGGAAAAGACGAAGCAGAACGTCGCCGACGCGATCAAGACGCTGGGATATCGCCCTAATTCCCTGGCGCGCGCCCTGCACGGAAAACGCACGCAGACGGTCGGCCTCATCGTTCCGGCCGTGTCTCTCCCCTTCTTCGGCGAGCTGGCCGTCGAGGTCGAAAACGCCCTCGCCGACGCCGGATACCGCATCCTTATCTGCAATTCCATGGGCAGGGCGGACCGCGAGCGCGAATACCTGTCGCTCCTCGTGGGCAACCGTGTGGATGGCATCATCTCGGGCGCCCACAACGAGGGCCTGGGCGAATACGACACAATCCGCATGCCGCTGGTGACGATCGACCGCGAGCTGAGCCCATCCATCCCGAACGTGCGCTGCGCGAACGAGGAGGCGGGCGCCATGGCGACGCGCGCTCTCATCGA
This sequence comes from Actinomyces sp. HPA0247, assembly GCA_000411415.1. Classification (GTDB taxonomy): domain Bacteria; phylum Actinomycetota; class Actinomycetes; order Actinomycetales; family Actinomycetaceae; genus Pauljensenia. The sequence continues at coordinate 599,525 of KE150451.1, forward strand.
GGGCGGATGCCGCTATCCGCTGCTGCTCACCTCGCGTTCGGGTCCGCGCAATCTGCGCGAGGCAGGCTACCGCACTGAGGTGACACGCGCCGGACTGACCCCGCGCGTGGTGACCGTGCCCTTCGATACGCCGACACCGCAACGTTTCGCGATGGTGCGCGACGCCCTGGATGAGGCCCGCGCCGCCGCTCCCATCGACGGCGTTTTCGCGACCGACGACCTGGCAGCGGCCGAGGTCCTCGAGTGGGCGCGCACGCGCGAGCTGGCTGTCCCCACGGATCTGTCGGTCATCGGCTTCGATGGCACGGAGACGATGCGCCGCGCTCTGCCTCACCTTGCAACAATTCGCCAACCCATCGCGGCGATCGCGCAGGAGGCGGTGACGATCCTCCTCGATCAGATCGAGGGCAAGGCGCCGCGTCCCTCATCCGACGAGACCGGGGCACCCCACGCCCAGACGGTCGAGTTCCCGGGGACGCTGATTCCGGGGCGCTCGATCAACGCCTGAGTGCGTCACGCGGCGCGAGGCTCCCACCAGTCACGATTGTCGCTGTTCCGCGTCATTTTCTTAGCCCCCGCGAGCGCCCACAGCTACGCACGCGGATAGGTTATCCGCATATGGATAGGTTATTGGCATACGGATAGGTTAATAAGCTATCCGCATCGTCATAACCTATCCGCGTGTGCACAACCTATCCGCATGTTCGGCCCTAATCTGCGAGCAGGCCCCCGTCCGCAGATTCAGCCCTATCCGCATGTTCGGCCGTAATCTGCGAGCAGACCCCCGTCCGCAGGTTCAGCCCTTTGCTGCGGGCAGATCGCCTAGCCGCGAGCGCACATCAACACACCCGGTACAAAACTCTCCCAACACGCCCCCGCCAGCAGCCCACCCGGTACAAAACTCTCCCAACACGCCCAAAAAGGCCCATTTCAGCCAGTTTTGCACGAGCAGGGAGAACTTTGTACCGCATCCACCCCCACGACCCCCAGCAGGGAGAACTTTGTACCGCGCCCAGTGCCAAACCCGGCACAAAACTCCCCCAACACGCCCCCGCCAGCAGCCCAACCGGTACAAAACTCTCCCAGCGCCCCCGTTCTACAGCGGTTCCGCGAAAAAGTTCGCCCAGCACACCCCACACCACAACAGAACCGCGAAAAAGTTCGCCCAGCACTCCTAAAAACGGCGTTTTTCGCCTCTTTCGCGCCTGCAGGGCGAATTTTTTCGCGCTCACACCCACACCAGGCCGAGCAGGGCGAACTTATTCGCGCAGAGGACTTGACCGGACGCTATGACGGGGCGACTTTGAAACCGCCAACACCTTTGTTCACCGTCGACAGGCCTCGCAGCAGCCACAGACTGTACAGTCGACACCCGCGCCCGAGAACACAAGCTCCCCACAACGAGTGCCACCACAACGAAACGCGCATACGACTCTGCCGGTTCAACAGACGGGTGGGCGGCACCAGCGCACTGCTGATGCCGCCCACCCGTTATGTCGAGAGTAACTCCCGGAAGGCTCAGGCCTCCTTGGGGGCCACGTCGAGCAGCGCGTCGCCGCGCTGGATCTGCCCGCTCGCGACCGGGGTGATCGCACCGAGCTTCTTCTTGTTCGTCACGACGACGGGCGTGATGGTCTCGTAGCCGGCCTCGCGGATCACGTCGAGGTCAACCTCGGCGAGGACGTCGCCACGGCGCACGATGTCGCCCTTGGCGACGCGGGGCGTGAAGCCCTTGCCGTCGAGCTTGACGGTGTCCATGCCAACGTGGATGAGGACCTGGACGCCGGACGCGGACTTGAGGCCGTAGGCGTGGCCGGTCGGGAACGCGACGGTCACGGTGCCATCGAAGGGCGCCACGACGAGGCCGTCGGCGGGCTCGATGCCAATGCCGGGGCCGAGCATGCCCTTGGCGAAGGACTCATCCTTGACCTGCTCGAGCGGAATCGCGGTGCCCGCAAGGGGCGAGGAGACCGAGAGGTCAGCCACTGCCTCGTCGCTAAAAGACGGGGCGGCAGCGGGAGCAACGGCTGCAGCGGGAGCAGCGGCGGCAGCCGGGGCTGCAGCGGGAGCCGGAGCTGCGGAAGAAGCAGCAGCCGCGGCCACGGGAGCGGCAGCCTTGGCGGCGGGCGCGCGGCCCTCCATGTCAGCCTTGCCTCGCGTCATGGCGTAGCCGAAGGTGAGGCCGAAGGAGATGACGAAGACGAGGACCTCGAGGGCCAGGTAGGCGGGGATCGACTTGGGGATGATCGACACGAAGCCGACGAAACCTGCGGCGCCGAGGGCCTGACCGCGCACGTTCAGCAGGGCGACGCCCGCCGAGCCGATGGCGGCGGACACCATCGCGCAGTAGAAGGGCCAGCGCAGACGCAGGTTGACGCCGAAGATCGCGGGCTCGGTGATACCGAAGACGGCGGACACGCCACCGGCGCCAGCCAGGCCCTTGAGCTTGGCGTCGCGGGTCTTGAAGAAGACGGCCAGGGCGGCTGCGCCCTGCGCGACGTTCGCCATGGAGGCGATCGGGAAGATGAAGTCGCCGACGCCACCATTGGAGGGCAGGAGCGGAATTTCGATGGCCGGGAACGACTGGTGCAGGCCGGTGACAACGATGGCGCTGTAGAAGAAACCGAAGATGAGCCCACCAAAGATGCCGAGGGTCGTGTACGCCCAGTTGATGCCGTAGGTCAGGTAGTTGGAGAGCTCGCGGGTCACGGGGCCGACGACGACGAAGGCCAGGAAGCCGGTGATCAGCAGGGTGATGAGCGGGGTCAGCAGGAAGTCCGCGGTGCCCTTGAGGACCTTGTGCAGACTCTTTTCGATGAGGCACATGATCCAGGTAACGACCAGGGTGGGGATGACCATCGCCTGGTAGCCGACCTTGCTGACCTCGAGGCCGAAGAGGTGCCACACGGAGGACTGGTCCGTGTAGGCCCAGAACTTGGCGGCGGCCGCGGCATCCGTCATGGAGTAGGCGGACAGCAGCGAGGGCGACACCATGGCAGCACCCATCGCGGCGCCCAGGTAGGTGTTGCCTCCAAAGCGCTTGGCAGCCGAGAAACCGACGAGTACGGGCAGGAACGCGAAGGCCGCGGATGACACGAGGTTGATGAGCGCGTCATAGTCGGTCATCGCCGGATACATCTGGATGACGGACCGCTCGCCGAAAAGCCCCTCGGCCGTGAGGACCGAGTGGAGGGCCATGAGGAGACCACCGGCGATCAGGGCCGGGAGGACTGGAACGAAGATGTCGGCGATCATCTTGATGAAGCGCGAGAAGATGTTGCCACCAGCCTCGGCTTCTTCCTTGGCTTCATCCTTGGAGACCTCGCGCACGCCGTGGTCGGAGACCATGTGAGCGTACACCTGGTCGACATCGCCGGGGCCGACGATGATCTGGAACATGCCGCCGGCGGCGAATGTGCCCTTCAGATCTTCATTGTCGTCAAGGGCCTGCTGATTGATCTTGGACTCGTCCGCGATCACCAGGCGGAGACGGGTTGCACAGTGTGCTGCTGCGCTGATGTTGGAGGCGCCGCCGACTGCTTCGACGACCTCTCCTGCCACCTTGGCGTGATCCATCGCTGATCACATTCCTTTCTGAAAACCCCACGCGCAACGCCATTGTTACGCCGCGCTGGGCGGTGTGTAGCAATCGATTGACATACTACGGGCGAACGAGCCGCGAACGCAAGGTACGAGAGGGATCGTCTCAGGTCAGAGCATGAGAGACCGCACACATACGACGAGGCCGGGGCCACCTGAGCAGCCACGGCCTCGTGCGCGGGTCGCTTAGTCGGCGCGCGCGGCGCTCACGTTCGTCACGGAAGCGGCGCCCGTGAGGGTCACGCCGGAGCCGTCGCCGTTCAGGAAGCTGCGGGTCGTGAAGACGCGCGAGCCGTCGCCCAGGTAGATCTCGGTGATGGAACGGTCGTGGAGGATCTCGACGCGGCTGGCCTCCCCCGCCTCCAGGGTGACGACGCGGCGGCCGCCATGGGGGTAGCGCGTGCCCGTCAGGTCGACGCTCAGGCGTCCGTCTTCCAAAGTGATCGACAGGCCGGAGCCGGAACCGATCTGCACGGACAAGGCCCCGTCGTAGGAGGCGTCGAAAGCGAGGCGCCACGAGCGCGACCCAGCGAGCTCCGCAATGCGTGCCCCGGCCTCGTCCCCGGGAACACCCTCGAGTGTGGCGGGCGCCAGGGGCAGGCCCGGCAGGTACGGGCGGGCGATGACGCTGCCCCCACGCAGGGTCAGGGCGCGCGGGGCGGTGAAGCAGTGCACCCAGCCGCCGGTCGCGATGGAGGGCTGGTCGTCCTCCCCGGCGTTACCCGCCCAACCGAAGAGGAGGGTCGCCGCGTCAGGCGAGGAGGAGGCGAAGCGGGCCATGATCTGGGGTGCGTAGAACTCGGTGCCGCGGTCGAGCTCCTCGAAGGAGCCGTCGGCCCCGCGCAGCTCGGTCCCCACGAGCTCGCCGACGATGGCGACGCACGGGAAGACGTTCTCGAAACCCTCGCGCTCGGGCGAGATGCCCTGCGGGCAGAAGATCAGGACGTCGCGCGCCTCACCCGATTCTTCGTCGACGAGGCGCACCAGGTTGGGGCACTCCCACATGTAGCCGAACGCGTCAAAGGTGCCGCCGGCGTCGGGGAAGGTCATCTCACCCTCGCACTCCCACGCGCGCAGGTCCGCGGAGCGGTAGAGCAGGGCCGCGCCCGTGAGGTTCTCGCGCTGGACGCCGAGCAGCATCCGGTAGGAGCCGTCCGCGTCGCGCCACACCTGCGGGTCACGGAAATGCGCCGTGTATCCCTCCGGCTGGCGGCCGATGATCGGGGGCACGTGCTTATCGAAGTGAACCATATCCGTCGTGGTGACGACGCACTGGGTGGCCTCGCGCTCCCCCGTCTCGGGATCCTTGTAATTGCCCGTGTACCACAGCTCAACGTGATCGCCGACCTCGATCGCCGTGCCCGAGTAGGCACCGTTGGCGTCCTGGTGGGTGTCAGGCAGGATCGCGGGGGCATGGTAGTCCCAGTGGGTCAGGTCCGAGGAGGTGGCGTGACCCCAGTAGACGAGCTTGCGCGGGTGCTCGGGCGTGTACTGGAAGAACGCGTGATACGTCCCGTCGATCTCAATGAGGCCGTTCGGGTCGTTCAGGCGGCCCACCGGGGGCGCGACGTGAAAGAGCGGGTAGTCGGGATCTTGCGGGGCGCGCGACGAGGCCTCGGCGGCGAGGGCGGACGCGAGAAAATCTTCGGCCATGACCTCACGGTAACACCCCGGGATAGACGAGCGCGCGGGCGGGACTCATCCGTCCCGCCCGCGCGCGCTCACACGTCCGTCACACTCTTCACGAGTGGCGTCCTGCCAAGGAAAACCTCAGATCAGGCGCCCGTCACATCGTCGGGGTGAGCGTCCGCGTAGCGGGCAAGCTCCTCCTCGACGATGGATTCGTCGAGCTTGACGAACACGGGCGTGGGCTTGGCGATCGGGGTGCCGGGCGTGATCGGGTGACGCTCCCAGGTGGGCACGTTCGTGTAGTCGCCCGTGATGATCGGGTAGCCGTCGCGGCCCTCGAAGTCGGCGGGCAGGACCTGCGGGTCGAGCTCGGCGACCTCTTCGATGCGAGGCATCGGCGCGATCTCGCCGGCACCACCCATGACGCGGTCGATGTCGTTGGCGGCGTGGGGCAGGAACGGGGAGAGCATGAGGTTGAGGTCCGTCACCGCCTGGGCGAGGGTCCACAGGACCGTCGCGAGGCGCTCGCGCTGCTCGGGGGCCTTGAGCTTGAAGGGCTCGGTGTCGGTCACGTACTTGTTGGCCTCGCCCACCAGGCGCATGGCCTCGGATAGCGCCGCCTTCTGGCGGTGGTGGCGGATCAGGTTGCCGACGGTGTCGAAACCGGCCTCGACGGCGTCCAGGAGCGCGCGGTCGATGTCCTCGAGCTCACCCGGGGCGGGGATCTCGCCGAACTTCTTGGCGATCATGGAGGCGGTGCGGTTGACCAGGTTGCCCCAGCCGGCGACAAGCTCGCCGTTGGTGCGGCGCACGAACTCGGCCCACGTGAAATCGGAGTCCGAGGTCTCGGGGCCCGCCGCGCTGATGAAGTAGCGCAGGGCGTCGGCCTGGTAGCGCGAGAGGAAGTCGCGCACGTAGATGACGATGCCGTGCGAGGAGGAGAACTTCTTGCCCTCCATGGTGAGGAACTCGGAGGAGACGACCTCGGTGGGCAGGTTGAGGACACCCAGGTCGCCGGGAGCGCCACCCTTCGAACCCTGGCCGTTGTAGCCGAGCAGCTCGGCGGGCCAGATCTGGGAGTGGAAGACGATGTTGTCCTTGCCCATGAAGTAGTAGGACAGGGCCTCGGGGTCGTTCCACCACTTGCGCCAGGCCTCGGGGTCGCCGGTGCGGCGCGCCCACTCGATGGAGGCACTCAGGTAGCCGATGACGGCGTCGAACCACACGTAGAGACGCTTGGTGGGCTGGTCCTCCCAGCCGGGGACCGGGATACCCCAGTCGATGTCGCGCGTCATCGCGCGGGGGCGGATGTCCTCGAGGAAGTTCTGGGAGAACTTGATGACGTTGGGACGCCAGGTGCCGGACTTCTCGCGCTCGTCGAGCCAGGCGGACAGGGCCTCGGCGAGGGCGGGCAGGTCGAGGAAGTAGTGGACGGACTCCACGAACTTGGGGGTCTCACCGTTGATGCGCGAGTGCGGGTTGATGAGCTCGGTCGGGTCCATCTGGTTGCCGCAGTTGTCGCACTGATCGCCACGCGCGCCCTCGGCGCCACAGATCGGACAGGTGCCCTCAATGTAGCGGTCGGGCAGGGTGCGGCCGGTGGACGGAGAGATGGCGGCACGCGTGACCTGCTCGATCATGTAGCCGTTGTCGCGCACGGTGGCGAACATGTCCTGGACGACGCGGTAGTGGTTACCGGCGGTCGTGCGGGTGAAGAGGTCGTAGGACAGGCCGAGCGCCACGAGGTCCTCGACGATGAGGCGGTTGTTGCGGTCGGCGAGTTCGCGGGCGCTCATGCCAGCGCCGTCGGCGGCCACCAGGATGGGGGTTCCGTGTTCATCGGTGCCGGAGACCATGAGGACGTCGTGGCCGGCCATTCGCATGTACCGGGAGAAAACGTCGGAGGGGACACCGAATCCCGCAACGTGGCCAATATGACGGGGGCCGTTGGCGTAGGGCCATGCGACGGCGGACAGAATACGACTCATAGCCCCTAACAATACTGCGTAGCGCTCACGAACGGGGAACCGGCCACATCGCGAGGAATTGAAACAGCCTTTGGGCGACTGTGACCGGGGTGATATTCTTGAGGAAATCACTGAATTTTCTGGGAGGTCTCATGCCCCGCGCTCTCATCATTGTCGACGTTCAGCCCACGTTCTGCGAAGGCGGTGCCCTCCCGGTGACGGGCGGTAACGCTATCGCCGAGGCCGTGGCCGCCTACGTGGACGCGCACCGCGACGAGTATCAGCTGATCGTGACCACGCAGGATTGGCACATCGATCCGGGCGAGCACTTCTCGGAGAACCCGGATTTCGTAGACACGTGGCCCCCGCACGGCGTGGCCGGCACGGACGAGGCCGAGCTGCACCCGGCGCTCGCGAACGTGAACGCGGATGTGACGGTCAAGAAGGGCCAGTACAAGGCTGCTTACTCGGGCTTCGAGGGAACGACCGAGGATGGGAAGACGCTGGAGGAGGCGCTGCGCGACGCCGGCATTACGGATGTGGACGTCGTGGGCCTGGCGGAGTCGCACTGCGTCGCGTGCACGGCCGTGGACGCTGTCCACGCCGGATTCCCGACGCGTGTCCTGCGCGAGCTGACCGCCCCCGTGACCGAGGAGCTGGGCGCGTCGGCCCGTCAGTGGATGACGTCGGAGGGCGTCTTGCTCGTCTGAGCAAATTCCCTGACGGTGCCCGGGCCTCGTTGCCGCCCGGGCCTCGTCACTTCGCGGCAAGCGCCGCCTTGTAGAGGTCGTTCTTGCGCGCGCCCGTCGCCGCGGCTACCTCGGCCGCGGCGTCTTTGAGGCGCATCCCTTCCGCCGCGAGCGCGAGGACCGCTCCGACGTGGTCTTCGGCGCGCGCGCTGCGCTCGTATCCGGCGACGACAATCGTCACTTCGCCGAGGACGTCGTCGGCGCCGGCCGCGAGCTCGCCGAGCGTGCCGCGGCGCACCTCCTCATAGTCTTTCGTGAGCTCGCGGCACAGCGCGGCGGCGCGGTCGGCGCCCAGCACCTCGGCCATGCGCGTGAGCGTGGCGGCCGCGCGACGGGGTGACTCGAAGAAGATGAGCGTGTGCGGGTCGGTGGCCAGGTCCTGCAGGTAGCGCGTGGCCTCCCCGTCCTTGCGCGGCAGGAATCCCTCGAAGGCGAAGCGGTCGGAGGGCAGGCCGGACAGCGCGAGGGCGACGAGCGGCGCGGAGGGGCCGGGCAGGACGGACAGGGGAACGCCCGCTTCGATGGCGGCGCGAGCCAGTCGGAATCCCGGGTCGGAGACCGTGGGCATGCCCGCGTCGGAGACGAAGACGACGCGCGCCCCACCCTTGGCGGCCTCGACGATACCCGAGGCCTTGTCGGCCTCGTTATGGTCGTGCAGGGCGATCAGTCGGCCGCCCAGCTTGATGCCCAGGCGTGAGGCCAGGGCGAGCGCGCGGCGCGTGTCTTCGGCGGCGACGATGTCCGCCCCTTCGAGAGCGGCGACGACGCGCGGGGACGCGTCACGCACGTCACCGATGGGGGTCGCGGCCAGCAGGATGGTCCCCGCCTCCTGGCGGTAGGCCTCCTGCGTGCGAGCATCCTTGGACGTCGAGGCAACCTCGGGGGCGTTGGTCGTGTCGGTCGCTGCTTCCATGCCCGTATCGTCTCACTGGTTTCCTGCGCGTGCACGGCGCGTCCGCGTCGTACCCGCCCGCCATTGGGGGACGCGCGAGGCGAGGACGCACGCGGCGCACAGGAGCGCGATGGTTCCGCCTGCGCTGAGGCGCGCGGGGACGGCAATGGCGAGGCCGGAGATCCCCAGGAGCGCGCCGAGCAGCGGGCAGCCGATGAGGAAGGCACGAGAGCTGCGCACGAGGGGCGCGAGCGCCGCGGCTGGCGCGGCAATGAGCGCGATCGACAGGATCGTACCGACCGCCGGGATCGCCACGGTGACCGACGCGAGGATGAGTCCGAGGATGACGAGTTCGTGGCGAGAGGCCCGCGCGGCTGCGGCTGGGCTAGAGGGGTCGAAGCAGTGGGCAATCAGCTGGCGCCCGCCCAGCATCACGACAAGAAGGGCGACCGCGAAGACGGCACCGGCCCAGGCGACGTCAGCTGGCGAGACCGTCATGACGGAGCCGGTCAGGAAAGAATTGACCGCGAGGGGCAGGGGCTTGAACCAGGTCGCTAGGAAGTAACCGGAAGCAAAACCCGCGGTCAGCACGATGCCGGCCGCTCCTTGGCTGGAGATGCCGGGGATCGTGGCGAGCCAGCGCATGAGGGCGACGAGCGGGATCGTCCCAAGGAACGCTCCAACGTAGAGCGCCGCCGACATGCCGGAGTGCCCGAATCCGAGGGCGGCTGCGATGACCACGCCGAGGACCGCGCCGGGGAAGGTCCCGTGCGTAACGGATTCGGCGAAGAAGATGCGCCGGTCCAGGTAGGCGAAGGCGCCGACGAGGCCGCCCAGGGCCCCGATGATCGTCACGTGCAGCGCGGGGTACAGGAGGAGGCTGGCGATCACGACTGATCCCCTCCCCGGGCACTCACGGTCGTTTCACGCGACGTTTCACGCGCGGCTCCGACCGCTTGGGCACGCCGGCCGCGGATCCCGCGGATGGCGCAGGCGGCAGCGAAGCAGACAAGGACCCCCATGGCGACGCACGCCTGCGGGGAGAGCGGGCGCGGCGCACGCAGGAGGGAGATGCCAAATCCGGCCCATCCCCCGACGAGCGCGCAGGCGCCGGCCAGGAGCGCCATCGAGCGTGGGCCCGACGCGAGCAGGCGACCGAAGGCTCCGGGCACGACAAGATATCCGACGACGAGGAGGACCCCGACGGCCGTCGACGCGGCGACGACGATCGCGCCGAGCGCCGCGTTAAAAGCGATGTCAATCCAGGTGACCGGGATGCCGCTAACGTGCGCGGCCTCGCGGTCGAAGGCCACCGCGACCTGTGCACGCCAGGTGAGGGCAAGCAGGGCGGTCGCAACCACGAGGACCAGAGCACTCACCGACAATCGAGAGGGCGTGATATCCAGGAGACGGCCGAACATGAGGGATTCGAGCTGCCCGGACATGTCCCCGATGCGTAGGGAGATGACGATGCCCAGGGAGAAGAAGGCGGTGAGCAGGACCGCGGTCGTCGCCTCGGAGTGGCGCTGTTTGCGCGAGGCCGCCGTCAGCGCCGCCGCGATGAGGGCCGCGCACACGGCACCGCCCGGGATGATCGCGTCGCGCCCGCCAAGGGCCATGCCGACGACAATGCCGGGAAAGACACCGTGGACCATCGTTTCAGCGCTGAACTCGGCGCGGCGCAGGTTGACCAGCGTCGAGGCCGGTCCCACCGCGAGCGCGAGCAGGCCAAGGACAACGAGAGGGCGCGCCAGGTAGGGGGCGATCATGACAGGGACGCAATCGCCTCGTCGGCGCTCGATCCGTAGGCGCGCGCCAAGACCTCGGGGGCGAGGGCTTCGTCGGTGGACCCCAGGGCGACGAGGCGGGAGGCGAGCACGCACGCCTGGGAGCACACGTCGCGCGCGAGGGACAGGTCGTGCGTGGACACGATGACGCCGACGCCGTCGGCTGTCAGGTCCGCGATGAGACCCGTGATGATGTCGCGGCTGGGCGCGTCGAGGCCGTTGAAGGGTTCGTCCATCATGACCAGCTCGGGGCGCGCAACGAGGGCGCGTGCGACGAGGACACGCTGGCGCTGGCCCCCACTGAGCGTCCCGAAGCGGTGGGTCGCCCGGTCGCTGAGGTTCACCCGCTCGAGGGCAGCGCTCACCCGCGCGCGCATGTCCGAGGTGATGCGCCTGCCCCAGCCGGCCTCGGCGATGAGTCCCATCGTGACGACCTCGGCGGCGCTCACTGGGAAGGTAAGGTCCAGGTCGGCGCTCTGCGGCACGAGGCCGATGCGCGTTGCATCGACCTCAACGCTGCCGGACAGAACCGAGCAGCCGCCGACGATACCTCGCATGAGGGTCGTCTTGCCCCCTCCGTTGGGGCCGACAAGGGCGAGGGCCTGGCCCCCGAACACGTCGAGGGTCAGGCCGGTCAGCGCCGGGGTATTCCCATACCCCAGCGCCGCGTCGTGAAAGGAGACGAGCCGTGCCATCACTGGTCCTTCAGCCGTTCGGGCAGCTGCGGGACGGTGCCGCCCCACGCCTGCGTCACGGCGCGCACGTTGTGGATGATCGAGCCGACGTAGGTGGCTCCCTCGGAGCCATCCGGTCCCAGCGAGTCGCCGTACATGGCGTCCTCGCCCACGATGGGGGTCACGCCGGCCGCGCGAGCAATCGCCTCGATGGACTTGGAGTTGTTGGAGTTTTCGGCGAAGAGCGCGACCGCTCCGGACTCCTTGACGGCCGCGACGGCCTTGGCGATGTGGTCGGCGGTGGCGTCCTGCTGCTCGTTGAAGTCGGACAGGGCGGCGCCAATGAAGCGGATCCCGTAGTCCCTCGAGAAGTAGCCGAACGCGTCGTGGGAGGTGAAGAGGACGCGCTGTCCCTCCGGCACAGTCTCGATGGCCTCGGCGGTCCATTTATCGAGCGCGTCAATCTCCTCCAGGTACGAGGCCGTGGCTGCGTTGATTGACGAGGCGGCGTCGGGTGCCGCGGCCGCGAGGCCCGCGCCGAGGTTAGCGACCTGGACGCGAGCGCCCTTCGGCGAAGTCCACACGTGCGGGTCGAAGCGGAACTCGGGTTCCTCGCCCGCTTCCTCCGGCGGGAACGGCCACGGGGCGACGTCCACGCGTTCGCTTCCGCGATCAATCGTGTAGGGGCCCTCGGGGTCGGGAGTACCCGGGTTGTCGACGTCGGCGGCAGTCAGGACTCCAGAGGTGACGACCATGCGCCCCTTGAAGCCGGAGGAGGCGACCGCGTCGTCGAGGAAGTGCTCGAGGTCGACGCCGGAGACCGCCATGACGTCGGCCTGCGCGAGCGCTGAGGTCTGCGCGGGGGTCATCTCGTGCTCGTGCGCGGATGCGTTGGGGGCGAGCAGGCAGGTCAGGCTCATGGTGAGAGCGGCGCCGTCGTTCTGCGCGCCGACGTGGCTATTCTTTCCGGCAGCGTCGGTCTTGTCGAGGGAAATGTCGGCAGAATGAGCAGCGATCTGCGTGACGTAGTCGCAGATCTGCGTGGTCGTGGCAACGACCGCGAGGCCGTGGGCCGAGGAGGAGGGCGTGCACGCAGCCAGCGAGGCGGTCGCCATTGCCAGCCCGGCGGCAGCGGCCAAGCTGCGCGTTGTTGAGGAAAACATCATTGCTCCTACGCAATTTTCGGGTACACGAAATTATAGCCACAAGCGAGAACAATTCTCAAGAGTCTTGCGCCGCACATCCTCCCCGGGCGCGCGAGCGAATGTGCACCGCGGTTCTTGTGCCTCGACGAGGCCGCTAGACTCGGATGCGATGGATACAGCGAACACACACAACGACACGATCGACGAGGCTACGCAGCCCCTCGAGCAGGAGACGACGGCCGACACCTCTGTCGAGAAACAGCACCCCGAGGCCCCTGACGCCGACTCGACGACCCCACCTGCCTCCGAGCTCCCCCTTCCCCCGCGCCATCCGCGATGGGCGGATCGCCTGACCACTCCGGCGGCCGGATGGGTCGCCACCGCGATCGCGACGATCCTCGCGGCCGTCATCAGGCTCCCCGGCCTCGATAACGTCCGCACGCTGATCTTCGACGAGACCTATTACGTGAAGGACGCGTGGTCACTCCTCACGCTGGGGTACGAGGGAACATGGGCCAAGGACGTCGACGCAGCATTCGCCGCCGGCGACGTCTCCGGCCTGTCCACGGTGGGCGGATACCCGGTGCACCCGCCCACCGGCAAGTGGCTGATCGCGCTGGGTATGAAGATTTTCGGTCAGGCAGACCCCGTCGGCTGGCGCATCGCCGCCGCCATCTGCGGCATCATCACCGTCTTCCTTCTGTGCCGACTCGCCCAGAATCTCTTCCGCACGCCAGCACTGACGCTCCTGGCTGGCCTCTTCCTGGCGACCGACGGCATGGCGATCGTCATGAGCCGCACATCCATCCTCGACGGCTTCCTCACGATGTTCGCCCTGGCCGCATTCCTGTGCGTCGTCAAGGACCAGGAAACATCCCGACCGCGCCTGCTGGCTAAGCTACGCGAATGGGACGGCCTGGGCGCGCCGAGGCAGGGGTGGTCCGACCTGCGCACCTACCTCACCCGCCAGGACCGACGCCCCTTCGCGATCGGCCCGAATGCGGGCAACCGTCCTTGGCTGCTCGCAGCGGGAGTCCTGGCAGGGCTCTCCTGCTCCGTCAAGTGGTCGGGCATCTACGCTCTCGCTTTCCTCGGCCTGTTTGTGGCCCTCCGCGAAGTCACATGCCGCTGGCGCGCCGGTCACCCCTCCCCCATCCGCGGCGCCCTCCTCGCCGACATCTGGTGGGCATTCATCCTCATGGTTCCCACCGCGATCCTGACATACATCGCCTCGTGGTTCGGGTGGTTTGCTCACCCCGCCGCGCACGGACACGGTCGATCAGGAATCCCGGGCTTCGCGGGTTCACTCGCAGACCTATGGCTCTACCACAAGGAAATGTGGACATTCCACAACGGGCTCAGCACGCCGCACACCTACCAGTCCAGCCCCTACACGTGGCTCGCACAGTACCGTGCAACATCCTTCCACTGGGCAAACGGACCCGAGGTCACAGGATGCACATCCGGGACGTGCGCGACCGACATTGTCGCCCTCGGCAATCCACTCCTGTGGTGGATCGGGATTGGCGCACTCATCGTCGTCCTCTGGGCAACGGTGCGGTACCGCAACTGGCGCACCGGCGTCATCACGCTTGGCTACATCGCCCTATACGTTCCCTGGCTCGCCTACGCACACCGCACGATCTTCACGTTCTACACCGTCGCCTTCGCACCTTTCGTGGCACTCGCCGTCGCCTGGCTCATCGCCGTACTGGCGGGGTGGGTCACCGCCGACGACCAGCCCCTCACCGCCCCACTCCCCCGCCGCACCGAGCTAACGGGCTGGGTACTGGCAGCGGTCCTGACGATCATGATCCTCGCGTGCGCGGCATACTTTATGCCGCTATGGCGGGCGGACGTCGTGGACTACAGCTTCTGGCGCGCACACATGTGGCTCCCCTCGTGGATCTAATGACGCGCCAGTGACGCCCTTAAGAAAGGGTGGGGCCCGGCAGTTACCTGCCGGGCCCCACCCTTTCATCCTGAACCCCGCCCCATCACGGTTGCACGTTCAACCACTCATGCCAAAGCACGACGCCAACAAGCCGACTCCGCGTCACCCCGTGGGAAGCCGTTCGCGAAGCCTTCTCAGGCAAGCGATGCGAGAAGCTCGCGGATCTGAGCGTTCAGCTCGTCGGAGGGCTGGAAAACGCCGTCCTGGAAGTCAGAGCCAAGGTTGATGCCAACCTGCTGGTCGCGAACGTCGGCCCCAAAGGTCGACACGATCTCACGCAGATGCTCGAGGGGCTTGACAGCGCCGTACCACGAGTAGCCGACGAGACCAACAGCCTTGTCCTTGAGCGTGGCCGGGGGCAGGTAATCGATAGCGTTCTTCAGAACCGCGGAGACCGAGTGGTTGTACTCGGGGGTCACGAAAAGAACGGCGTCATTCGCCTCGATGTTCGTGCGCAGACGAACAGCCTCGGGCAACTCGGGGGCCTGCATCGACGGGGGCATCTCCTCCGCAAAGAGCGGCAGCTGGTAGTCGCGCAGATCGAAGAAAACGGTGGAGACGCCGTCGAGCTGACGCGCCTGCTCCTCAATCCAACGAACGACCTGCTCGCCAGCGCGGCCGGGACGCACGGAGCCAAGAACGATAGCAACGGAAGCCATGATGTTTCCTCTCACAGTCTTATTGAAACATCAACTACTATAGGCGCTTGGTAGGCCGCTGCCAAGGATGAATAGCTATTGCTTAGGACACAAGTCCCATGAACATTGCGAGCACCGGCGCGGCGCGGATCGTCATGGAGCATATATGCGCGGAGGGCCTCACCCTGATGGGTGAGGCCCTCCGTTTACGTGTGTTGTGGCGGTGTCCTACTCTCCCACAACCTGGCGGTTGCAGTACCATTGGCGCTGCCGGGCTTAGCTTCCAGGTTCGGAATGGAGGCTGGGCGTTTCCCCGGTGCTATGACCACCACAAGAATTGGTGTTCAACACTCCCCTCACCGTGTTTGGTGGGGTGTGGGTTGATCGTGGTTTGTATAGTGGTTGCGGCTGTTTCGTTGCCTGGTTTTTGTTCACCCCAACGTTGTTTGTGTGTTGGGTGTTGTTTAGTGTTGGCCCATTAGTACCAGTCGGCTCACGAGCACCTCGCGGTGCTTCCACCTCTGGCCTATCAACCCGCTAGTCTGGCGGGGGCCTCTCACCCCACAGTGGGGGCGTGGAAACCTCATCTTGAAGCAGGCTTCCCGCTTAGATGCTTTCAGCGGTTATCCCTTCCGAACGTAGCCAACCAGCCATGCACCTGGCGGTACAACTGGCACACCAGAGGTTCGTCCATCCCGGTCCTCTCGTACTAGGGACGGCCCTTCTCAAGTTTCCTGCGCGCACAGAGGATAGGGACCGAACTGTCTCACGACGTTCTGAACCCAGCTCGCGTACCGCTTTAATGGGCGAACAGCCCAACCCTTGGGACCAACTCCAGCCCCAGGATGCGACGAGCCGACATCGAGGTGCCAAACCATGCCGTCGATATGGACTCTTGGGCAAGATCAGCCTGTTATCCCCGGGGTACCTTTTATCCGTTGAGCGACCACGCACCCACGTGCCATGGCCGGATCACTAGTTCCTGCTTTCGCACCTGCTCGACCCGTCGGTCTCACAGTCAAGCTCCCTTGTACACTTGCACTCGCCACCTGATTACCAACCAGGCTGAGGGAACCTTTGAGCGCCTCCGTTACATTTTAGGAGGCAACCGCCCCAGTTAAACTACCCACCAGGCACTGTCCCCAACCCGGATCACGGGTCTAGGTTGAGGTGACCGCTTGAACCAGAATGGTATTTCAACGACGACTCCACCACCGCTGGCGCGGCAGCTTCACAGTCTCCCACCTATCCTACACAAGTCCAAGCGAACACCAATACCAAGCTATAGTAAAGGTCCCGGGGTCTTTCCGTCCTTCTGCGCGAAACGAGCATCTTTACTCGTACTGCAATTTCACCGAGTTCGCGGTTGAGACAGCGGAGAAGTCGTTACGCCATTCGTGCAGGTCGGAACTTACCCGACAAGGAATTTCGCTACCTTAGGATGGTTATAGTTACCACCGCCGTTTACTGGGGCTTAAATTCACCGCTTCACACCCACAAGGAGTGTTGACGGTTCCTCTTAACCTTCCAGCACCGGGCAGGCGTCAGTGCGTATACATCGCCTTACGGCTTCGCACGCACCTGTGTTTTTGATAAACAGTCGCTTCTCCCTATTCTCTGCGACCCCACAACCCCACACCGCGCGCAAGGCACGGGGAAGTCACGGGGTCCTCCTTATCCCGAAGTTACGGAGGAATTTTGCCGAGTTCCTTAACCACGATTCACTCGAACGCCTCGGTATACTCTACCTGACCACCTGAGTCGGTTTAGGGTACGGGCGCGTTATGCCCTCACGTCGAGGCTTTTCTCGGCAGCATAGGATCACCACAAGTCCACACACGCGTGTGTCCCTCATCAGTTCTCACCCTCCATGCCCCCCGGATTTACCTGGGCGGCGGGCCACAACCTTAAATACGCACAACCATCGGCGCACTGCAGCTACCTGTCTGCGTCACCCCTGTTAACACGCTTGCCTACAATCACCGGGGCCCCAAGACCCACACACACCAACAAACCCGAAGGCTTAGTGGCGGCGTGAGCAAATTGGTTAGCACAATGACTTCAGCATGGGCGGTCATAACGCGGTACCAGAATATCAACTGGTTGTCCATCGACTACGCCTGTCGGCCTCGCCTTAGGACCCGACTAACCCAGGGCGGATAAACCTAGCCCTGGAACCCTTAGTCAATCGGCGCTGCGGATTCTCACCGCAGATTCGTTACTCATGCCTGCATTCTCACTCCCACACAATCCACCAGAAGTTCCCTCCAGGCTTCACCTCGTGCAGGACGCTCCCCTACCCAACAACACACCAGCACTCCAGTTCCTGGCGCCAGCATTGCGTGTTGTTGCCACAGCTTCGGCGGTACGCTTGAGCCCCGCTACATTGTCGGCGCAGAACCACTTGACCAGTGAGCTATTACGCACTCTTTCAAGGATGGCTGCTTCTAAGCCAACCTCCTGGTTGTCACCGCGACTCCACATCCTTTCCCACTTAGCGTACGCTTAGGGGCCTTAGCTGATGATCTGGGCTGTTTCCCTCTCGACTACGAAGCTTATCCCCCGCAGTCTCACTGCCGCGCTACACCTAATGGCATTCGGAGTTTGGCTGACGTCAGTAACCCATAGGGCCCATCGGCCATCCAGTAGCTCTACCTCCACCAGGGACCACGCGACGCTGCACCTAAATGCATTTCGGGGAGAACCAGCTATCACGGAGTTTGATTGGCCTTTCACCCCTACCCACAGTTCATCCCCCAGGTTTTCAACCCTGGTGGGTTCGGTCCTCCACACAGTCTTACCTCTGCTTCAACCTGACCATGGGTAGATCACCCCGCTTCGGGTCTAGAACACGCGACAAACGCCATCTTTCAGACTCGCTTTCGCTACGCATACCCCACACGGGTTAAGCACGCCACGTATCACTAACTCGCAGGCTCATTCTTCAAAAGGCACGCCATCACCCCACAAGGCTCTGACGGCTTACAGGCACACGGTTTCAGGTACTATTTCACTCCCCTCCCGGGGTACTTTTCACCATTCCCTCACGGTACTATGCACTATCGGTCATCAAGTAGTATTTAGGCTTACCAAGTGGTCTTGGCAGATTCACACGAGATTTCACGAGTCCCGCGCTACTCGGGTACCACACCCACACGCCCTGCCACCGGTCCGCTTACACGACTCTCACGCTCTACGGTCAGCCATCCCAGACTGTTCAACTCCCAGCAACAACACGCGCGACCCCCCGGCAGAAGGATCCGATGTGGCCCCACAACACCAAACACGCAACGGCCGCCGCCTCTCACACGCATCTGGTTTAGCCTCCTCCGCTTTCGCTCGCCACTACTCACGGAATATCTTTTCCTGCGGGTACTGAGATGTTTCACTTCCCCGCGTTCCCCCCACCACCCTATACACGTTCAGATGATGGTAACCCAGCACAACCCAGGTTAGGTTCCCCCATTCGGACACCCTCGGATAATAACGCTCGCTCGCCAGCTCCCCGAGGCATATCGCAGGCCGCAACGTCCTTCATCAGCTCTTGATGCCAAGGCATCCACCGAATGCCCAATAAAACTAAACAAAACACAAAAAACAGTACAGAACAAATATGCTCGCAACCACTATACAAATCACAAACAACCCACCACACACACCCAGACACCCAAACCACAAACGATCCAGGCCGGGCATGCAGGCAACCACCACAACAAGCGGCGGACGCTCACACGGTGTTGAACGTGAACCCGACAGTGTGCTCATCTGCTAAAAACTTTATATGCCCAACCCACGAAACGCACCCACACCCACCACCCACATCAGGTGGCGTACACATGCAGGCACAAGAAAACAACCACACACCCACAACAGGCGCAATGATCGTCCCCCACAAAACTGGGCTCCCTAGAAAGGAGGTGATCCAGCCGCACCTTCCGGTACGGCTACCTTGTTACGACTTCGTCCCAATCGCCAATCCCACCTTCGACCACTCCCCCCGCAAAAACGGTTAGGCCATGGGCTTCGGGTGTTACCAACTTTCGTGACGTGACGGGCGGTGTGTACAAGGCCCGAGAACGTATTCACCGCAGCGTTGCTGATCTGCGATTACTAGCGACTCCACCTTCATGGGGTCGAGTTGCAGACCCCAATCCGAACTGAGACTGGCTTTAAGGGATTCGCTCCACCTCACAGTATCGCAACCCTCTGTACCAACCATTGTAGCATGCGTGAAGCCCAAGACATAAGGGGCATGATGATTTGACGTCATCCCCACCTTCCTCCGAGTTAACCCCGGCAGTCCCCCACGAGTCCCCACCATCACGTGCTGGCAACATAGGGCAAGGGTTGCGCTCGTTGCGGGACTTAACCCAACATCTCACGACACGAGCTGACGACAACCATGCACCACCTGCACACGACCAACTAAATGCCACCACATCTCTGCAGTGTCGCCGTGCATGTCAAGCCTTGGTAAGGTTCTTCGCGTTGCATCGAATTAATCCGCATGCTCCGCCGCTTGTGCGGGCCCCCGTCAATTCCTTTGAGTTTTAGCCTTGCGGCCGTACTCCCCAGGCGGGGCACTTAAAGCGTTAGCTACGGCGCAGAAACCACGGGTGGCCCCCACACCTAGTGCCCAACGTTTACAGCGTGGACTACCAGGGTATCTAATCCTGTTCGCTCCCCACGCTTTCGCTCCTCAGCGTCAGTAACGGCCCAGAGACCCGCCTTCGCCACCGGTGTTCTTCCTGATATCTGCGCATTCCACCGCTACACCAGGAGTTCCAGTCTCCCCTACCGCACTCAAGTCAGCCCGTACCCACCGCACGCCCCCAGTTAAGCCAGAGGATTTCACGGCAGACGCGACCAACCGCCTACAAGCCCTTTACGCCCAATAATTCCGGACAACGCTCGCGCCCTACGTATTACCGCGGCTGCTGGCACGTAGTTAGCCGGCGCTTCTTTACCCACTACCCTCACCACAACCCAAAGCTGCGGCTTGACCATGAGCGAAAGAGGTTTACAACCCGAAGGCCGTCATCCCTCACGCGGCGTCGCTGCATCAGGCTTTCGCCCATTGTGCAATATTCCCCACTGCTGCCTCCCGTAGGAGTCTGGGCCGTATCTCAGTCCCAATGTGACCGGTCACCCTCTCAGGCCGGCTACCCGTCAAAGCCTTGGTAGGCCATCACCCCACCAACAAGCTGATAGGCCGCGAGCCCATCCCCCACCAGAAAAAACCTTTCCACCAACCCCCATGCGAAGATCAGTGAATATCCAGTATTAGCACCCGTTTCCGGGCGTTATCCCAAAGAAGGGGGCAGGTTACTCACGTGTTACTCACCCGTTCGCCACTCATCCACCCAGCAAGCTGGGCTTCAGCGTTCGACTTGCATGTGTTAAGCACGCCGCCAGCGTTCGTCCTGAGCCAGGATCAAACTCTCCGAACAAAAACAAAAACGTTAAAGCCCAGAAAAACCAACCAGACACAAAGCCCAGTCAGCAATCCCAACCAAAAACACTCAAAAACAAAAAACAGGCATAAAAAACAAACAAACACACTATCGAGTTCACAAACAACACCTGCACGATCAAGCGCACACGAATATCTCGCATGTTTTCGAAAGGCGGTCCGCGCCATGTTTCCGCGATCCGAGCTTCTCGCTTCGTTCGCTGCCGTTCGGCGCAACAAGGAAAACAATACGCAGTTCTTCCGACATCGTCAAGTCAAGCGCAATTGCACCCATTCTCGACACTTTTCCGCAGAATGTCAACGATTGAAGCTTTGAGACTGGCTCACTTTGCCCCAAAATCGCCCAATTTCATGCGCCAGACCACAAAGATTTGCCCGAAATGTGCGCCAGCACTCCCAACATTCCACAGTAACCCGCCCCCCAAGCCACGCTATCAGGGGTCCGACGTGCACAGACGGCCGATGCCATCACGTTTTTTAGTAAACTCTTTACCTTTTGTTGACCCTGGCGCTATACTCGTGCTCATACCGCGGCCTCGCCGCATCCACGAACATCCATCAACGCTAGGAACAACGATGAATGGAACCCTGCACCCGGCCTTCGATCTGGCCGGCACCCTGGATACGATCTCGGGCTTCATGTATACGTACGTGCTCGTCGCGCTCCTGATCGGCGTCGGCCTGTACTTCTTCATTCGCACGCGCGCCCTGCCGCTGCGCCTCTTCAAGGAAGCCATCCGCGTCGTCACCGAGCCGCCGCACGAGGAAGGCGAGGTCTCCTCGTTCCGTGCCCTGATGGTCTCCACGGCCTCGCGCGTGGGCGTCGGCAACATCGCCGGTGTTGCGACCGCCGTGACACTGGGCGGCGCGGGCGCTGTCTTCTGGATGTGGGTCATCGCGACCCTCGGCGGCGCCTCTGCCTTCATCGAGTCGACGCTCGCGCAGATCTACAAGAAGCAGGGACCCCACCACTCCTACGGTGGTCCCGCCTACTACATCCAGATGGCTCTCAAGCAGAACTGGTTGGCCACGCTTTTCGCCTCCGTTCTCATCCTGACCTACATGGGTGGCTTCAACCTCCTGGCTTCCTTCAACGTCGCTGACGCGTTCACCCAGTACAGCTGGGCGAACGAGTGGACGCCGTGGATCGTCGGCGCCGTGCTCGCGGTGCTCATGGCCGGCTCGATCTTCGGCGGCACCCGTCGCCTCACCGACGTCACGGGCCTCCTCGTGCCCGTCATGGCGATCATCTACCTGGGTGTCGGCTTCGTCGTCATCGTGCTCAACTACCAAAACATCCCCGCGATGTTCGCCGCTATCTTCCGCAGCGCTTTCGATTTCCCGGCTATCTTTGGCGGTTTCACCGGCTCGGCCATGATGCTCGGCATTAAGCGTGGCCTCTACTCGAACGAGGCCGGCGTCGGTTCCGCTCCGAACGCCGCTGCCTCCGCCTCCGTGTCGCACCCCGCCAAGCAGGGCCTCGTCCAGATGCTCTCCGTCTTCATCGACACGATGGTGATCTGCACGCTCACCGCTTTCGTGGTGCTCTCCTCGGGCGTCGGTTCGGATAACGGCGTGACGGGCGCTCCCCTCGTGAAGGATGCTATGGCGACGGTCCTCGGCCAGGGTCCTGCGCAGGTTTTCATCTCGATCGCTCTGTTCCTCTTCGCGTTCACGACGCTGGTCGGTAATTTCTACTACGCCGAGGTCAACTTCCGCTTCCTGCTGCGCAACGTGCACATGAAGCACTGGATGCTCTCGATCTTCCGCGCGGTCGCAGCGCTGCTCGTCTTTGCGGGCGCCCTCCTCAAGTTCGAGGTTGCGTGGAACCTGGGCGACATCCTGATGGGCCTCATGGCGCTCATCAACCTGCCCGTCATCGTCATCCTGGGCAACCAGGCCATCCGCTGCGCGAACGACTACGTCGCCCAGCGCAAGGCCGGTCTCGAGCCCCAGTTCAAGGCGTCCTCGATCGGCTTGAACCCCGACGAGCTGGACTTCTGGAAGGACGACGCTCCGCTCGCCTCCGAGAAGACCAACGCGTAAGGGTCCCCTCCCCTAGCAAACTGCCCCGGCCTCGTTCCTCCACGTGAGAACGAGGCCGGGGCTTCGCTATGCGCATCGGCGCGGTCATCGCGTTCTCGGCCTGGGCGCGTGCCCCAGCCACGTGTGGGTTCTCAGCCAGCGCGTGCGCGCTACACCGACGTGTGCTCGAAGCGCACTCGGATCTGCACGCCCCCGGTGTGACCGCACGCGGACAGGGCTCGAGCCACTGCATCGGCGGCCCACCCGAGCATCTCAGGGCCCCCGTGCGGGGCGCGCAGAGTGGCGGCGGCCCCGAAGGCGAACGCAGAGGACGACTCCACGGCGAGCCCCATCTGCACGGCCGATGCCAGGGCCTCGGTAAAGCCCGAGGGGGACAGGGCCTGTCCCTTGTAGCGCGGGCGCGCCTCGATGTGGATGAGAGGACCGGGGACCACCAGGGACAAATCGAGAGCGCCAATGGGCAGGGTGCCGTCCTCCCATGGCTGGTTCGCGGTGAAGCGCGCGTAGTCGGGTGGCAGATCGACCTCGAAGACGCACTCGTCGACGCTCACATCGGCGACGAGCTCGAGGGTGGCAACAGAGGCGATCACGGAGGCCACGTATGGGATGCGGCCATCCGTTTCCCCGAGCCACTTGTCGACGAGGGCGTGGCACATCGCGCGGCCGGCGGCGTCCGTTGCAGACTCCCCCGCCATGCCGGGCGCCCTCTGCACATCAACGCCCTTGTCTCGCGGCGGCACCTTGATGTCGCCCACGAAAAAGTCGAAAGCGTAGAGCCCATGATGGGTGCAATTATCGTCGTAGGCGGAGAATCCCAGCCCCGTGCCGACGAGCACGGAGAGGAACGCGTCGTACAGGCACTCCCTGTCCTGCGCAAAGAGGTCCGCCGCGTGCGGCGCACGCGGGGACATCTGGCCGACCAGCCACGCCTGCAACGCCACGTAGCGCTCCTGCAAGGCGGAATCGTTGACTGTCATGGGAACCTCCTCGTTCCAACCCACAACGTGTGCACCCTCATTATCGCAGAAACGCGAAGGCCCCGGCCTCGTCCGAAATAACAGACGAAGCCGGGGCGAAGGTCCAGCGCAGCGCTCAGCGGGTGGCGAGCAGCGCCTCCTCGGCCTCTTTGGTCCACAGGCCGGCGGCGTCGAGCTTCGCGGCGACCGTCGGCAGCTTCTCGGCGAGCTCGGACACGGGGGTCAGGCCCAGGTCGTGCATCATCGGGAAGACCATGATCTTGCCGCCCGAGGTACGGTTCATCACCGCGTTGATGGCGTCGCCGAAGCCCGCCATGCCGGTGATCGCCCACAGGGAGATCGTGGTGTCGATGATGCCGGCTTCGATCTTGCGCAGCACCGTGCGCATGTCGGACACGTCCGAGCCGGAGGTGCCCAGCATGAAGATCTGGCGCTCGATGATGCCCTGCAGGTCGAAGTCGCCGAACGTACCGGCCGGGATGCCCGCGAACGCGTTCAGGATGCCGCCCTGCGCCAGCAGATCGACGGCCTGGGAGACCAGCGCCGGGACGGGCACGAGGCACGTCGCGTAGGTGTAGCCGTACTCCAGGGGCGTCGAGGCGGTGTTGATGATGTCCAGCGGCACGCCGTTCTTTTCGGCGGTCGGGCCCACGACCTTCGTCAAGTTGGCCAGGCGCTCGTCCGACAGGTCGGTGCCCACAACGCTGATGCCGGGAACACCGGAGGTGACGGCGCGCATCGTGTGCATGACGCCCATCGGGCCGGCGGCGCCGACGAACACGCACTTGTCGTTCTCGCGCAGATCACCGTTGGCGGGGATCCAGGCGTAGCCTTCGCGCGGATCCGAGCCGGTCGTACCGCAGAAGCGGATGAAGTCGTAGTGGACGCGGCCGATGTCCAGGGACACCTTGCGCTCGATTGTGCCGCCGCCCAGGACGACACACATGGTGCCGCGGGTGCCGATCAGGAGCGCGGCCTTCTCGATGGCGTCGGCGTCCGAGCCGAAGAACACGACGTCGTCGAATTCGCCCTCCACGCCCTCAAGATCCTCAGCGGCAACGCGCACGACCTCGGCGGGCTTGTGCTCGGCGGTCAGAGCGTCGATATCACCCTCACCGACGACCAACAGGCGGCCACCGTCGGCGACGTGGTTACGCTCAGCCCACGCGTAGGAACCCTCGACGGTCGCCCAGGGCTCGATGAGGCCGACGGCCGCGGCCGACGGACCCTCCGACACGTGGATGAGGAACTCTTCCCCGTCCGGGGACACGACGCAACGCTCGTCGACGACGACGAACTCCTCGAGGGCACCGTCGAAGTTGTAGCCGAAAGCACCGTTCGACTTCGCGGTGCGCAGGTGCTTCCAGTCAGCCTGGACCAGCAGACGATCACCGACCTTGAAGTGCGTGACCTTCTCGCCGACCTTCACGACGCGGACGACGGGCTCGTGGCCGGGCGTCACGGCCTCCTGGTTCGGGTGGTAGGACGGAATGTCCTTGAGGGCGTCCAGGTCGATACCCGCCACCACGTCCGACTTGCGCGGGTGGCCATCGAACTGGTGGAGCAGCTTCGTATCAGAGAAGCAAATGCCGCAGGCTTCGACCTCGAGCATGATCTGCGTCGGGCCAACGGGGTCAACGGGCTTCGCCGGGTTAACGACGAACTCTTCCTTACCGACGATCTGAATCGCGTACTGGGTGGCGGGAATCTCGGTCATGACTGACTCTTTCACTGGAAAAACTACTGGACGTGGGAAGAAAGGACGAGGCCGGGGAGCTCCGGAGAAACCCGCATGTGTCCCCGGCCTCGTGAGAAGTCAGGAAAGCATCACCTGGCCGCCCGTGACGGGCACGGCCTGGCCGGTCTCGTATTCCTGCTCGACGATGTAGAAGATCGCGCGCAGAACGTCGATGCCCTGAGCGCCGCGACGCATCGGGACCTTCGCCTCGTAGAACTCCTTAACGTCGGCGACAGTCTTCGCGCCGGGGACCTTGCCGGAGTTCAGGTACTGGACGAAAAGGCCGCGATCCGGGTCGGACCAGAGCGGGCCATCGTAGAAGTTACCGGGGCAGATCGCGTTGACCTTCACACCGTGAGCAACCAACTCGAGGGCGAAGGACTGGACCAAGCCGATGCCGCCGAACTTGGAGCCCGCGTAGGCGGCATTCTTGTTCGAACCGACGAGGCCGGACTTGGAGTTGATCTGAATGATGTCGGTCAGCCACTCGGGGGCGGTCGAGTGCTGGCGAGCCAGAAGCTGGCCCAGGTGCTTAGTGACGAGGAAGAAGGCCACGTAGTTGATGTCCGTGGACAGGCGGAACGCGGAGGCATCCTGCTCGAGGACCGATCCGGCGCGCACAATACCCGCGTTGGAGACGACCAGGTCGAGGCCGCCAGTGACGCGCTCGATCTCGGCGGCCATCGCCGCGACAGAGTCCTCGTCCGCGACGTTCACCGTGATCGGGTGTGCGACGCCTTCGCCGCCGAGCTCGGCCGCCTTAGCGGCGGCACCCTCACCGTTCAGGTCGGCGATGAACACGAAGCAACCGGCGTCGACCAGGCCGCGCGCGATCTCCGCGCCGAAGCCCTGGGCGCCGCCCGTCACGAGGGCAACGCGGCCGTTGATGGCGCGCTCGCCGGTGGTGGTGGCGCGAACCTCGAAAGTCTCCTCGCCTGCGCGCACGACGACGGGAAGCTCCGTCTCCTTCAGGGAGCAGGGGCACACCTCGGTGAGCGGGCGGTCGAAGGTGACGGTCGGCTCCGCCAAGCTGGGGGCCACGATGACCGGGCGGCCGAGGGCCTTGAGGAAAAGCCCACGTACCTCGGGAGCGTTACTCATGATGTCTCTCTTTCTTGACGATGGTCGTCAGTTAATCGAAGTGGCTCGGGCGGCGACGTCGGCGGCGTCCTCACCGTCGGCAATCGCGCGGCCCAGGGGCGCGTACTCGGTGATGCGCTCGGCGAGCGCCTCGGGGGTCAGGCGACCCGCGCGGCCCAGCAGGTGCAGGGACGGATCCACGGAAGACAGGGCCTCGTGCGCGACAAGGGCCCACGTGGCCTCGTTGAGGTCCGCGAACTCGGGGCGACGCAGCTCCTCGCAGGTGAAGCGCTGGCGGGGCTGGTTGATATCCACGCCCGAGATCTCGAGCATGCCGTGAGCGGCCGCGAGCGCGTGGATGCGCTCGAGCTGCTCGGGGGTGTTGCGCGGGGGCATGTAGGTCACGGCGCGCAGTCCGATGGACTCCATGTACTCGAAGAGCTCGTCGAGGAACGCGTCCTCGAACTTCTCAGCCTTCTTGTCGCCCGTCGGCGAGGCGGACACGTCGCCCAGGTAGGCGTAGGTGGCGATCGCACCGACCGAATCGGCGAACTCGACGACCTCGGCCGCACTGGGCAGCTCGTCGGTGGGCTGGATGTAGATGCGATCCAGGTAGTTGGCCTTCAGGACGCCCAGTAGGTCGTACATGAGGTGCGGGTTGTCCTCGTCGGACAGGACGCGCGCGAGGGACTCGGGGACCTCGACGCCCATCGAATCCAGGCCCTGGACCAGGGCAGGGCCGCGGCCGAATCCACGGATCAGAGCCGAGGCCATCGCGGCCAGCAGGTGACGCTCGGTGATCCCGCCGCCATTGGCGTACTGGGAGATGCCGACCATGTCCGCCTGGGGATCGAAGGGCTCCAGGCCCAGGTCGGTGAGGATCTTGTTGGCGCGCTGCGCCATGGCGAGGGTGCGCTCAAGGCGGGCGGCGCGCTTGGGGGCCAGCCACGCCGCGACCTTCTCGCGGGCCGGTGCGGGCACGCCCTGGACGGTCATGTAGGCCACGCCCACGGAGTCGGGGTTGTTGAGCTTACGCTGCGCGAGCGGCGTTCCCTCGCCGAAGCGGGCGCGAATCTCAAAGCCGGTGACGGAACCCATGCCCAGGACGGACGTGGCCTCGCTCATCTCTGCGGCCGCGCCGATCGAATCATGATCGACCGAGCCGACGACGCGCAGACCGTTACGACGCGCGAGCAGAGCGGCGTGGGTGGGCGTGTAGGGGCTGAACGAGAAGCACGTGTGGATGTGGTTGTTCGACTCGGGCACCCAGCTGGGGAAGTGCTCGTCGGCGACCACCGCGCGCAGCGCCTCGATGCGCTGGGCCGGGGTGGCGGCCGGATCGTTGGTGATGTCCATGGGTTCTGCCATCTCTTCGTTGGGTGGAGAAAAACGGTGATGAATCAAGAATGTGGGCGAGGCCGGGGCTCGGTGAGGAGGAGTGTGGCCCCGGCCTCGCTAGCTCGCGTCAGGGAATGCGAGCCAGGGACGGGGGCGGGTCGGAAAGGGGAACGACCCGCCCCCAACGCCTCAGAGGCCCTCGCGGTTCAGGCGAGCGATCTCGGCCTCGGTCGCGTGCTTCGTGGTGGGCACGTGGCCGGGCAGCGGGAGGATGCGCTCGTGAATCGCGTCGAGGATCCAGGAGACCTGCGGGAAGAAGTACGACTCCAACTCGGGGCCGGGCGTGATGCCGTTGCGCGAGCCGACGACGGCGATCGGCGCGTCGAGCGCGTCGAAGGCCAGGGTCTGCACGTTCGCGGCAACCGTGTTGAGGAAGGAACCGCGCTCGACCGCGTCCGAGGTCAGGACGAGGCGACCGGTCTTCTTCACGGATGCGACGAGCTTGTCGTAGTTCAGCGGGGCGACGAAGCGCAGGTCGATGACCTCGGCGCTCAGGCCGTACTTCTCGGCCAGGACGTCGGCAGCCTCGAGGGCCTTGTACACGGTCGCACCGTAGGCGGCAATCGTGATGTCGCTGCCCTCGCGGCGGATCGCCGGCTCGCCCTCTTCGGTCTCGTAGTAGCCCTCGGGCACGCCGCCGGGCTCGAAGTCCTCGCCCTTGTCGTAGAGCTTCTGGCTCTCCAGGAACACGACCGGGTCGGTGCCAGACAGTGCCAGGTTGAGCATGCCCTTCGCGTCGGTCGGGGTCGTCGGGAAGTAGACCTTCAGGCCCGGGATGTGAGCGACGAGCGCGCTCCAGTCCTGGGAATGCTGGGCGCCGTACTTCGATCCCACGGACACGCGCAGAACGAGGGGCATCTTGAGCAGGCCGGCGCTCATCGACTGCCACTTGGCCATCTGGTTGAAGACCTCGTCACCGGCGCGGCCCAGGAAGTCGCAGTACATGAGCTCAACGACCGCGCGGCCACCGGCCATCGCGTAGCCGACGCCGGCGCCCACGATCGAGGCCTCGGCGATGGGCGAGTTGAACAGGCGGCGGTAGGGCAGGGCCTCAGTCAGGCCGCGGTAGACGGCGAAGGCGCCGCCCCAGTCGCGGTTTTCCTCGCCCCATGCGGCCATCGTCGGATCGGTCTTGAAGCGGTGCAGCATCGCCTCGAACAGGCCGTCACGGAACTGGTACATGCGCATCTTGGAGACGGGCTTGCCGTTCTCGTCGACGGAGCTACGCACCTTCTTGGCCAGCGCCTTCACGCGCGGGTTGTCCTCGAGGTCGATCTCGGGGGTGGCATCGTCGAACGCCTCAACCTTCTCGTTGGAGAACATGACGGTGTCGATGTAGCCGTCGGCGACGCGCGGGGTGGCCTCGTCGTCGATCGCCAGCTTGAGGACGTGCACGAGCTTGTCGGTCAGGGAGGCGGCGTAGCCATCGATCTCGTCCTGCGTGGTCAGGCCGTTGGAGATGAGCAGGTTCGAGTATTCCTTGATGCAGTCGACCTGCTCCCACAGCTCGACCTCTTCCTTCGTGCGGTACGAGGAGGCATCCGACGGCGAGTGGCCGGAGAAGCGGTAGGTGATGGTGTCCATGAGGACGGGGCCGCGGCCCTCCTCGAGGATCTTCTTCTTGCGGGTGGTCGCATCCGCGACGGCCAGCGGGTTGAGGCCGTCGACGCGCTCGGCGTGCATGGCCTCGGGGTTGAGGGCCGCGCCCACGCGGGCGAGGATCTCATATCCCATGGTCTCGCCGAAGGTCTGGCCACCCATGCCGTAGAAGTTGTTGAAGAAGTTGAACAGGATCGGCGGGTTGCCACCGTCCTCCTCGCGCCACAGGGAGCGGAACTGATCCATCGACGCGAAGTTCATGGCCTCCCACACGGGGCCACAGGCCAGGGCGGCGTCGCCAACGTTGGAGACGACGATGCCGGGCTTGCGGTTGATGCGCTTGAAGAGGGCCGCGCCGTTCGCGATCGGAGCGGATCCGCCGACGATCGCGTTGTTCGGGTAGGAGCCAAAGGGCAGGAAGAAGGTGTGCATCGAGCCGCCCAGGCCACGGTTGAAGCCGGACTTACGGGCGAAGATCTCGGCGAGGGCACCGAAGAGGATGAAGTTCTCGGTGAGGTCCTTCGTGTCCTTGTAGTCGATCTTCTCGGCGTAGGACAGGGTCTCGCCACCGAGGAAGCCCTTCATGATGGACTCAAGCTGAGCCTCGTCCATCTGGTGCATGGCCGAGTAGCACTTGGCGAGGATCTCACCGTGGGAGCGGTGGGAACCAAAGATGAAGTCCTCCGGCTTGAGCACGAAGCTCTGGCCGACGTAGGCGCTCTCCTGGCCGATGCCGAGGTGGGCGGGGCCGCGGTGGTTGTACTCGACGCCCTGCCAGGCGCCGGTCTTCTTGATGGAGTCGAGCATCGACTCGAAGGTGCGCACGACGATCATGTCGTGGAGCATCTGGACCATGCCCTTTTCGCCGTAGCGGGCGATCTCGGTGTCACGGTCGAAGGTGTACTGGTTGACGGGCACCTCGGGGAACTTCACGTATCCGGGGCGACGCACCTCGTTGGGGTCGATGATGAGAGACTGAGTCATTTTTCTACTCTTCCTTGACGTAGGGGATGTTCGTTAGAGCTTGACGGCCCACGCGGCTTCGCGGATGACCTCGGAGACCGTGGGGTGCGGGAAGACGACCTGACGCAGGTCCTCGACGGTGAGTTCCATCTCGAGGACGGCCTGCGCGCCCCAGATCATCTCGGCGGCGTACGCACCCAGCACGTGGATGCCCAGCACCTGGTGGGTCTTGGGGTCGACGAGGATCTTCGCCTCGCCCGGGGCCTTGAAGCCGTTCTCCGCGATGAAGCGGCCGGACATGAGGGCGGGGACCTTGGCGACGAGAACCTCGCGGCCTTCGCGCTTAGCCGCGGACTCGGTCAGACCGACGCCGGCGGCCTCGGGGATCGAGAAGACGGCCCACGGGACGGTGTGCCAACGCATGACCTCGCCGCGCTTCTTCGCGGTCGGATCGAGGATGTTCGCCGAGGCGATCTCCGCCATGCGGTAGGCGGCGTGCGCCAGCAGGGAGCGTCCGGTGACGTCGCCGATGGCCCACACGTTGGGCAGGTTGGTGCGCATCGTGTCGTCGACGACGACGCCGCGGTTGATCTCGAGGCCGGCCTCTTCGGCTCCCCAGCCCACCGTTGCGGGACGGCGGCCAACCGCCATGAGGACCACGTCGGCCTCGACGCTCTTCTTTTCCTCGCCCTTGGAGTAGTGGACGGTGCCTCCATCGAGGGACTCGACGCGGCAGCCCAGCTCGAAGGTCACGTCCTTCATGGCGGCGCGGGCCTTGGCGGCCAGATCGTCGTCCATGAAGGGCAGGATCTCGGGGGCCATCTCGATGACGGTCACCTGGGAGCCGAGGGTGGAGTACAGGGAGGCGAACTCGACGCCGATGACGCCGCCGCCGATGATCGCGAGGCGGGAGGGGACCTCGGGCAGCGAGAGGATGCCCGTGGAGTCCACCAGCGCCGGGTTGTCCTGGGTGCCGGGCAGCGGGGGCATGGCCGGCACGGAGCCCGTGGCGATGATGACGTGGTCCGAGGTGTAGGTCGTGCCCTCAACGGTCACGCGACCGGGGGCGTCGAGGTGGCCTCGTCCGTTGATGACGGTCACGCCCGCCTTGCGCTCGGTGGCGGCAACGCCGGCGACCAGACCCTTGACGACCTGATCCTTCCAGGCCTGCATCTGCGTCCAGTTGACGGCCACGCCGCTGGCATCCACGCCGAACTGGCTGGCTTCCTTGGCGTGCAGGTAGTTCTTCGCGCCGTTGAGCAGGGTCTTGGTGGGGATGCAGCCCACGTTCAGGCAGGTGCCGCCCAGGTACTGCTCCTCGACGAGGGCGACCTTCTTGCCCGCGTGTCCGAGGCGCTCGGCAGCCAGGTAGCCGCCGGGGCCCGCACCGAGGACGATGACGTCAAAATGCGTATCACTCATGAGTATTCCTCTTTCCTCAGGCCAGGACCGTCACGTCAATGTTTTCGATGGCTGCGACCAGGTCGCGCAGGAAGCGGGCACCGTCCGCGCCGTCGATGACCTGGTGGTCGATCGTCAGCGAGAGGTTGATGCGCTGCTCCACGCCGATCGTGCCGTCGGCGGCCACGGTCGGGCGCGGGGTAATCGCGCCGACGCCCAGGATGGCCGTCTGAGGCAGGTTGATGACGGGGGTGAAGGTCTCGATACCGAAGGAGCCGATGTTGGAGACCGTGAAGGTGCCGCCGCTCAGGAAGTCGGGCGACAGGGAGCCGTCGATCGCGCCGCCGGCGAGGCGCTTGGCCTCGTCGGAGAAGGCCTTGAGGCCCAGGGACTGCGCGGAGCGGATGACGGGGACGAGGAGGCCGCGCGGGGTGTCGCACGCAAAGCCGAGGTGAACCTGCTCGAACTGCGTGAGAACGCCGTCCTCGAGGTGAGCGTTGAACACGGGGTACTTGAGCAGGGTGCGCGACACGGCGAAGCAGACCAGGTCGTTGAGCGTGATCTTGTTCAGGCCCAGTGCCTCGTCGGCGTTCTTGACCTTCTTGCGCATCGCGAGGATGCCGGCGGCGTTGGCCGTCGTGTTGAGGGTCAGCTGCGCGGTGGAGGTCAGGGACTCCATCATGCGCTTGGCGACGACCTTGCGCACACCCTTGAGCGGGGCGGAGGTCGAGGCGCCGGGGAAGTCGGCCGCGGCGGCGGGGGCTGCGACAGCGGCGGCGGGGGCGGCCTCGGGCGCGCGGCCCGCGTCGGCGACGGACACGCGTCCACCGATGCCGGTGCCTTCGGTGGCGCTCACGCCGGCGGCGCGCGCGGCGGAGGTCAGGACGGGGCCGGCGGCGATGGCGGCGGCAACGTCGCGCTCGATGACGCGGCCGTGGGGGCCGGAGCCCTCGGAGATGGACGAGGCGTCGACGCCGTTCGAAGCGGCGAGGGCGCGGGCGCGCGGAGAGACGGCGCCGGTAGCGCGCTCGGTCGCGAACGCGGGGGCGGCGGCCTGCTCAGGGGCGGCAACCTGCTCGGCGGGAGCGTCGGCTTCGGCGGGGGCAGCGTCGCCACCGGGAACGAGGCCGGAGATGTCCTCCCCGGGCTCACCGACGATGATGAGCGGATCCTTGACGGGGACCTCGTCGCCTTCCTCCCACAGGAGCTTCAGGACGGTACCCTCAGCGGTCGAGGGCACCTCCATGGTCGACTTGTCGGTCTCGATGGACGCGAGCGTCTGGTCGACGGCGACGGTGTCGCCTTCCGCGATCATCCACTCGACGATGATGCATGACTCAACAGAGTTGCCCAGCTGGGGCATCACCACGATGGTGGCCATGTAATTCCTCCTAGACGATGCGCAGCTTCGTGCGCTCGGCCAATTCCTTGATGGATTCTTCGGGGATCTCATCGTCGGTGATGATTCCGGTGACCTCGTCGATCCCCATGAAGCTGACGAAGCCGGCTTCCCCATACTTGGAGGAGTCGGCGAGCAGCCACGTCTCTTGTGCGCGGGTGCGCATAATGGAACCGACCTGTCCACCCTCCACGAGTTGGGTAGTCAGGCCGCGATCAACGCTGAACCCGTCGGTCCCAAGGAACGCGACGCGTGCGTTGAAGTCATTGATAGCGCGCTCTGCGACCGGTCCCACGAGGGACTCGGACTCGGCGCGGAAGTGCCCACCCGTCAGCGTGATGTTGAGGCTCGGGTTGGAGCGGGCGTTAGCGAAGACAAGCACGGAGTTGGTCAGGACCTGCACTCCGCGCTTGCCGGTCAGGTACTTGACGATGAGGGCGCAGGTGGTGCCGGCCTCGATCATGACGCGATCATCGTCGTGGATCATGTCGGCGGCGGCGCGAGCAATGCGTTCCTTGACCTCGACGCGATCGTTTTGGCGCAGGTGAATATTGCGGAAGGTGGTGGGGCGCGCGCCGCCGTGGGTGCGCACGAGGTATCCCTGCTCGTCGAGGGTCTTCAGCGAGGCGCGCACGGTCACGGGCGACACACCCAGATCGGAGGCAAGCTGCGCGACGCTCACCTCACCCTCCCGGGCGAGGCGATCCAGGATGTAGTTCGTGCGTTCTTCTGCACGTCCCATGGGACACCTCTTCGTGAATCAGCAACAATCCTTGTCGCTTTATCTTTCGTTACATCAAGAATAGTCACTAAAACGAAAGTATGCAACATCACGCAACTCATTGATACACCCGTCCAGCCCGGGCGCACAAACGTTCAGAACGCCATCGTTCAGTCACTCTATTTGACGGACATTGCTGGGATAAATGCACTGGTGGGCGGCCCGGCCGGGCCACCCACCAGCTATGAAACTCTCACTCCACGCCAGGGCTATCATCCGCTCGAAACGAAAACGAAACGAAAGCGCTCGTCACTCGCGACACAAGCCCATCACTGGCGCGGCAAACGGGCTTTACTCCCCGGGCTGACGAACGCCCACCGTGAGGAGCAGGTTGCCGTACAGGCGCTGCTCGCCCGTCGCGACAATGATGCCCACGTTCTCGTCACGCGCGGCATCGTAGAAGTCCCAGCGGGAAATTTCACCGAACTCGACACCGGGCAGAGCCGCACGGAACTCGTCGTGGATCGGGATCTCCACCGGCTCAGCGTCGGGCGCGGGGGTCATGATCTCGGCGCGCTCGATCGGAATCGTGCGCTTGAGGACGTCGAGGACCTGGCTGACATCCAGCAGACCCGGAGCCAGGTTGAGGGAAATGAGTTCGCAGCGCGGGTTCACACCCGTCGTGTGCGGGTAGTTCGCGTCAGCCAGCAGGATCTTCGAGCCGTGGCCGGCGGCCGCCAGCGCGCGCAGGAACTGCGGGTGAGTCATCGGACCATAGAGCATGAACGTGCCTTTCTTACAGGTGTGAACTGGCCCGGATGACCAGCTCAGGGTCGAGAACAATGTCTTGAGAGGGTCCCCCGCCCATGAGCGAACGCACGAGGCGCACCGCGGTGCGCCCGAGGCGGTCGAAGGGCTGGTGGATCGTCGTGAGCGGGGGCGCGTAGGAGTCCGCACCGTCGATGTCGTCGAAGCCGACCACGCGCACGTCGCGTGGGACCACTCCCCCGCGCTCGTAGATGTAGCGCATTGCGCCCAGGGCCAGCTGATCGTTCGCTGTCTGCACGCCCTCGGGCAGTCGCCCAGCCGCACGCATCACGTCGTAACCGTCGCGCGAGTCCCACGAGTCGGGCTGAAGCACCACGGGTTCAATACCGTACCCCTCGCACGCCTGCTCGTAGCCCAGTCGGCGCATCTGCGCGTCCGACCAGCCGGTGGGACCACAGATGTGAACGACGTCGGTGAGCCCCTGAGCGAGCAAATGCTCCGTGGCCAGGCGCGCCCCACGCACGTTGTCGACGGCGACCGTCGAGATGCCGTCGAGTCCCTTTTCGCTCGTCAGAACGAGGACGGTCGGGAATCGCTTGCCCGCCTCGATCGCGACGTCGATCGTCGGATCCTGGCCCCCCAGGATGATGACACCATCGACGTCGAAGGGAGCGAAGTCGTTACGCAGCTGCCCATCCGGCCCGTACGCGTAGGACAGGGACACGTGGTACCCGGCCTGCGACGAGGCGTTGAGGATTGACAGCAGCACGCGCCCGTGTCCGTGGAACATGGGGGCGGCCAGCACGACCTGCAGGACGTTCGTGCGCTTGGCCGCGAGCGCGCGCGCCGCGTAGTTGGGCACGTAGCCCAGCTCGTCGACCAGCTTGGAAATCCTCGCCCGCGTCTTTTCTGAGACCTCGGGATCCCCGCGGACGACGCGCGAGACCGTGTTCGTTGAGACGCCCGCGCGCCGCGCGATGTCGGCCAGGGAGACTTTCTTAGCCGCGGGTCGGGACGTGGACATGGGTGGCTGCGCTGGCTGCGATGACGGAGGCGCGGTCTTCCTCGGCGAGAGCACCGATGGTTTCGAGCTGCGCCAGGAGAGAACCAAAGGTCGAGGCCTCGATGGGGCCACGCACGACGGTGACACCCGAGATCTGGGCGGTCAGGTCGCACAGCAGGCGGTTACGCGCGCCGCCACCCACGAGGTTGAGCTGGTCGGGGGCCCTCCCCGTGGCCTCGGTGAGTTCGCCGATCGCGCGGGCGTAGCGGCGGGCGAAGGACTCGATGATGACGCGCACGTACCCGGCCATGGAGTCGGGACGGGCCGCACCCTGGGCGTCCAGGGCCTCGTCGATCTTGCGCTGCATGTCGCCGGGGGTGGCGAACGCTTCCTCGTCGGGATCGAAGGTGCCCGAGGCGGCGGGCAGCTCGCGGGCCTGGGCGACCAGCTCGTCGGTGTCGGTGGGCGTGCCCTCGCGCTCCCACTGGCGCTGGATTTCCTGAAGGATCCACATGCCGGTGATGTTGAAGAGGGGACGCACTCCCCCATCGGTGCGGCCTTCGTTCGTAATGCCGAGGTTGAAGGCCGCGTCGCTCATGAGGGGCTTGTCCTCGATGGCACCCAGGACCGACCAGGAGCCGCAGGACAGGAAGTAGGCGCGCTTGCCCTCCTCGATGGGCAGGCCGTGGACCGCGCACGCGGAGTCATGGGCACCGCCGCGCACGACGGTGAGGGTCTCGAGGCCGGGGACCGTGCAGGGGCCGACGACGGTGCGGTCTGCGGCCAGCTCGCCGAACCAGCCGCGCGGGATACCGAGACGGTTGAAAACCTCGTCGTTAAAGTCGCCGCCACCCGGGGTCAGCAAGCCGGAGGTCGAGGCGATCGTACGCGACCAGCCGACGACACCGGTGAGACGGTACGCAAAGTAGTCGGGCAGGAAGAGGGCCGCCGCGACGCGCTGAGCGTCAGCTGGGTTTTCCTGCAGATAGGCGAACAGCTGATTCGCCGTGTTAATCGTCGCCGGCTGATTACCGGTCAGGTCAAAGAACTCGCGGTCGCCAATGCGCTCGCGGAAAGCATCCAGGGTGCGCGCGGTGCGCTCGTCACGGTAGGCGACGACATCGCCGACAAGCTCGCCATTCTCATCAAGGGGAGCCCAATCCACGCCCCACGTATCGATCGAGACGGCGCGGGCGTCGGGGAAGCGTTCGAGGGCCTTCTTCAAGCCGGTGATCGTCTCGGCCTCCATCGTGGCCACGTCCCACGTGAGGGTGCCGTCGTCCCGGCGGCGCGCCTCGTGCTTGAAACGGTGGATGTCCGTGACGTCCAGGCGGCCATCGCGTAGCGTTCCGGCGAGGACTCGTCCGGACGCGGATCCAAGGTCAACAGCAAGTACGGTGGTCATTGAAGGTCTCCTCCAGATACGCCCTGGGTCGGCGTGTCCCGTCGTTGGGTTCTCGTGCAGCTTTCCTCATCGGCGAGGCCGGGGCTGCGTCCCGGGAAAAGACCCCCGAGGGGGTGGCCCGGTCGGGCCCGGGGAGAGAGGACACCCGAGCCCGACCGGGAGTTGCATCAGCGGTACATCGGACCGAAGGTGTCGCAGGCGCGGAAGTCCGCGGCCTCGAGGGACTCGGTGCCGAACAGCGACCACGCCTTGGGACGGAAGATCCGCTCCTCGGGGACGTTGTGCATGTTGACCGGGATGCGCAGCATCGAGGCCAGCGTGATGAGCTGACCGCCGATGTGGCCGTAGGAGATCGCGCCGTGGTTAGCGCCCCAGTTGTTCATCACGTCGTAGACGCTCTTGAACGCACCCTCACCCGTCAGGTTCGGGACGAACCAGGTGGTGGGCCACTCGATGTTGGTGCGCTCTTCGATGGTGAAGGCGACCTCGTCGGGCAGCTCAACCGTGTAGCCCTCGGCGATCTGCAGGACCGGTCCAAGGCCGCGCACCAGGTTGAGGCGGCACATCGTCACGGGCATCTCGCCGGAGGTGCGGAAGTGGGTCGAGAAGCCGCCGCCACGGAAGTAGCCGGTCGAGGCCGGGTGGAAGGTCGTGGCCTCGAGCGTGGCGTCGCGGTCTTCCTCGGTCAGCTCGTACCAGGGCTTGATGACGTTCTTGCCGTCGCGCACAGCCTTGCCGGCGCCGTCCAGCGTGGTCGAGCCGGAGTTACGCAGGTCGAGCAGACCGGCGGCAGCGCGGCCCTCGGGCTTCCAACCGGTGGCCTTCTCGATGGACTCGGGGCTCCAGTAGGTGCGCACGTCGGAGAAGATCTGCGGCGTGTTGGTCAGCAGGTAGCCGAACAGCATCGAGGCGCCGTTGAGTGAGTCGTTCTCGGTGGCCACGACGGAAGGCTGGCGAATGCCAGTCCAGTCGAAGTTCGTGTTGAGGATGGTCTCCAGAACGTCGCCGTTGGGGAAGTGGTCCGTCCACTGGCGCTGGCCCTGGAAGCCTGCCGCGATGGCGCCGTGGCCGCCGGCCTCTTCCTCAAAGCCCAGCTCGGCCAGACGCGGGTTGCCGTGCATGAGGTCGCGGGCGATGAGCGTCATCTTGGTGACGAACTTCCACCAGTCCTCGTGCTTCTCCGGGTACTGCCACTCCGGCGGGTTCCAATCCTTGCCCTGCTTGAAGTTCTCGCGGATCCACTGGTACGCCTTCTCGTACTCCTCGGGATCGTAGATGCCCTCATCGATACGGCGGGTGAACTCGGACATGTCGATGTACTCGTTGCGCATGCCGAGGTAGGAGCCGAAGAAGTCGGGGTTGACGACAGAGCCGGCAATACCCATGGACACGGAGCCCATGGACAGGTAGGCCTCGCCCTTCATCTGCGCAACGGCCAGACCGGCGGTCGCGTAGTCGAGGAGGCGGGTGCGCACGTCCTCGGGGATGGAGGTGTCGTCAGCGTCCTGCACGTGCTCGCCGTAGATGCCGAAGGCGGGGATACCGATCTGGGCGTGGCCTGCCAGGGCGGCGGCGAGGTACACGGCGCCGGGGCGCTCAGTGCCGTTGAAGCCCCAGATGGCGTGCGGCATCGCGGGGTCCATGTCGGTGGTCTCCGTGCCGTAGCACCAGCAGGGGGTGACCGTCACGGTCAGGCCGACATTGTTCTCGCGGAACTTGGCGGCGCAAGCCTGGGCCTCGTGGACGCGGCCGATCGTGGTGTCAGCGATGACGACCTCGACGGGGGCGCCGTCCGGGTAACGCAGGTTGGAGGTGAAAAGCTCGGCAACGGACTTCGCCATGTTCATGGTCTGCTCTTCGAGCGACTCACGAACGCCCTTACGGCGGCCGTCAATAGTGGGGCGGATTCCGATGCGGGGGTGGTTTGTCATTATTCCTTCATCCCTCATGATGACGTCGATGTCGGAGCGCGGGGGCGCTCGCCCCCTCGGATCCTGTGAATAAAAAGGTGCCGGGTCCGCGGGTCCCGCCCCACCCTCGTGGAGCGGGACCCGCGGCGGGCCACCGGGTTAGTTTGTCACTGACCCGGCCCCGGCCTCGTGCCCGATGGAGCTATCGGCTCACTCGTACAGGTTCGCCTTGATGTCGGGGTCGTCGATGTTGGTCTTGTCGTACCACGCGAAGCCCGAGTCGATGACCTTGGGCAGCTCGCCCTTGTTGATGGCGACGACGGCAGCCTTGACCGTGTAGTAGCCGATCTTGACGGGCGACTGGGTCACGGCGCCAGCCTCGGTGCCGGCCTTGATGGCGTCAATCTGGGTCTTGCCCGAGTCGAAGCCCACGACGGTGACATCCTTGCCGGTCTCCTGCGAGCCCTGGACGATACCGGAGGCGGCGGCCTCGTTGGAGCCGTACATGCCGACGATGTCGTCGTTCGCCTGGATGATGGCCTTGGAGGTGTCGGCGGCCTTGGTAACCTCACCGGCGATCTGCTCGTCGAGGAGCTTCAGGTCCGCGGGAGCGTTGGCCTTGAAGTACTCCTTGAAGCCCTCGCAGCGCTGCTTGCCCGTGGTGGAGGTCGCGTCGTGGCAGACCATGCCGACCGAGCCCTTCTTGCCCTTGAGCAGCTCGATCATGTGCTTGGCGGCCTCGGCGGCGGCGGCCTTGTTGTCCGTCTGAACGGTGGTGACGGGGATGTCGGACTCAACACCGGAGTCGAAGGCGACGACCGGGATGCCCTGCTTGTTGATCTCGTCGAGCAGGTCGGCGGCAGCCTTGGAGTCAAGGGCGGCGAAGCCGATGGCGGCCGGGCCGGAGTCCAGAGCAGACTTCAGCTGGTCGGTCTGCTCGGTCACCTTGGTCTCATCCTGCGGGCCGACGAACTTGACCTGGTAGCCCAGCTCCTCGCCAGCCTGCTCGGCGCCTTCCTTCACGGCCTGCCAGAAGCGGTGCTGGAAGCCCTTGGAGACGAGGTAGATGGTCTTGGTGCCGTCGCCCTTGACCGCGGCCTTCTCCCAATCCTGAGCGTTGGCGGAGGTGTCGACCTTGGTCGCACCCGAGGAGTCACCGGTCTTGGTGTCAGTCGCGGGAGCGGAGGAGTCCGACGAGGTCGTGCAGGCAGCCAGGCCCAGGGCCATGGAGCCGACAGCGGCGGCGGCGAAGATACGTCCGATGGGGCGCATTGGTATTCCTTTCGTGGGGTGGCGGGGTCATTCCCGCTCTTGGGTGTGTGGACCGACGTCGGTCCACGATGGGTGAATTGAATGGGTAAGAATCAGGCGGCGTTCTCGCGAACGCGGCGGATGTTGTCGATGACGACGGCGAGCAGCAGGACGATACCGGTGACGACGAACTGCCATTCGGCGGCGATACCCATCATCGTCAGGCCCTTCTTCAGGGTCTCCATGATGATCGCGCCAACCAGGGCGCCGGGGATCGAGGCGCGGCCACCCGACAGGGACGTACCACCGATGACGGCCGCGGCGATGACGTTGAGCTCCATGCCCACGCCCTCAGCGGGCTGGACCAGGCCACCACGCGAGGAGTAGAGGACCGCACCAATAGCCATGAAGGCACCCGCGACGACGTAGATGATGATCTTCCACAGGCGGACGTTGACACCGGAGAGGCGGGTGGCCTCCTCGTTGGAGCCGATCGCGAGGGAGTAGCGGCCGAGCAGCGTCTTGTTCATGAGGAAGGTCGCCAGGACCGTGAGGACCACGAAGATCAGGACGGCGTTGGCCACACCGGGGATGATCTCGCCACGCGCAATGGCCTTGTAGCCCGTGTTCGCGATCGTGATGGAGGCCTTGTCCGAGATGATC
Organism: Actinomyces sp. HPA0247; assembly: GCA_000411415.1. Lineage (GTDB taxonomy): Bacteria > Actinomycetota > Actinomycetes > Actinomycetales > Actinomycetaceae > Pauljensenia. Next base: position 640,355 of record KE150451.1, read on the forward strand.
AGCGCGAGGCCTCGGGCGACCATCATCATCGCAAGCGTTGCGATAAAGGGCGGCAGACCCAGGATCGAGACGTTCAGGCCATTGACCAGGCCGATCGCCATGCCGACCAGCAGCGTCAGGATGAGACCGAGGCCCAGAGGCAGGTTCATCTTGTCGCCCGCCAGGAAGATACCGGCCATCACCGCGACGAGGCTCATGCCCGTACCGACGGAGAGGTCAATGCCGGAGGTCGCGATGACGAAGGTCGCACCCAGGGCCATGACGCCCGTGTAGGCCGACTGCAGGACGATGTCCAGGTAGATGTTCGGCTTCGCAAAGCCGTTGGCTGCAATGCTGAAGAACAGCAGGATGACGAACAGAGCAACCGTGACGAGCATCAGCTGCATGTTGTTCTTCAGGAAGGTCTTGACAGGCGACGGCGCCTCCAGGCCCTTGTTGTCGACGACGGTGCTCACGCGACTTCTCCGTTCGCTTCTTCCTGGCCGACGGTGGCCAGTTCCATGATGTTTTCTTGGGTGGCTTCCTCGTTGTTGAGGGTGCCAATGATGCGGCCGTGGGCCATGACGGCGATGCGGTTGGCCAGGCGCAGAACCTCGGGCAGCTCCGAGGAGATCACGATGATGGCCTTGCCCTGCTTCGCCAGATCCTCGAGCAGCGTGTAAATCTCATCCTTCGCGCCCACGTCGATGCCGCGCGTCGGCTCGTCGAAGATCAGGATGTCAGTGTCACGTTCCAGCCACTTGGCCACGACGACCTTCTGCTGGTTACCGCCCGAGAGGCTGCGCAGCTCAACGTCCACGGAGGGGGTGCGGGTACGCAGCTTCGTCACGTAGTCCTGGGCGACGTTGCGCAGCTTCTTCGTTGCGACGACGGTCGCGGTGGTGAAGTGGCTCATCGCGGCCAGGCCCGTGTTGAAAGAGATGTCCTTGTCGAGGAGCAGGCCATACTGCTTGCGGTCCTCAGACAGGTAGCCGATGCCGTTCTTCACGGCGTCGTTCGCGCCCTTGATGGTGACCTTCTTGCCGTGGACGTAGATGTCGCCCTCGGTGTGGGGGTCGGCGCCGAACAGTGCTCGGGCGACCTCGGTGCGGCCGGCACCAACCAGGCCCGCGAAGCCGAAGATCTCACCCTTCTTGACCTCGAAGGACACGTCGTGGACGGCCTTGACGGTCGAGAGGTGCTCGACTCGCAGGACGGCCTCGTCGGAGATCGGCTTGGTCGTGGGACGCGCGTCCGCGGGGACCTCGCGGCCGACCATCATCTTGACGACCTCACTCATCGGGGTCGAGGCCGTATCCACCGTGCCGATGTACTTGCCATCGCGCAGAACCGAAATGCGGTTGGTGAGCTCGGTGAGTTCGGGCATGCGGTGCGTGATGAAGATCAGGCCGGTCGTCGGGCACACAAAGTCGCGCACCAGCTCGAAGAGAGACTCGGTCTCGGTCGTGGTCAGAGGAGCCGTGGGCTCGTCCATAACCAGGATCTTCGAATCGAAGGACAGCGCACGCGCAATTTCCACCATCTGCAGGCGCGCAACGGGCAGGTCGCGGCAGTAGGCGGTGGGGTCGATGTCCATGTTGAGGCGCTCGAAGAGCTCGCGCGCATCACGAACCATCTTGCGGTCGTCGACGTAGCCAAACTTGGACGTACCGGGTCGACCGATGTACAGGTTCTGGGCGACGGTCAGGTCAGGAACAATGTTGAGCTCCTGGTGGATGATCGACAGGCCGAGGTCACGTGCGTGCTCCGGCGACTGGATGTCGACCTTCTCCCCCTGCAGCCAAATCTCGCCGCCCGGGTCGGACTTGTGGATACCGGTGAGCACCTTCATGAGCGTGGACTTGCCCGCTCCGTTCTCACCACAGAGACCCAAGACTTCACCGGGTCGAAGGTCGAGGTCCACTTCGGACAGCGCCTTCACGCCGGGGAACGTCTTTGAGATCCCCTTTAGCTCTAGTAAGTTCGTCACTTCTCACCCCTTGGGTACCAGTAACTTCTCTGTTTCTGGAGTTTTCTTCCCCGACATCGTTAACGCTAACGGTCATCGTTCCGGAGAATCGCCCTCTTCGGCGTCTCCTTTAGAGTAGAGCATCACATGGGTCTGCGCGACCCAAATCGAAAAACGCGTAACCAAATCGTAATCAAATATCAGCGAGCATCAGCCTGACAATTCCGCAGCATTCTGCAGATTCTCAAGGACCGTTCGCGCGACACTGTCGAGCCATTCCTGCTCGACAACGCATTGCTTGAGATGAAGTTTTCCCCGCTCCAGATCGTGAGGCATCCCCTCTTTCTCCCACTCAGAAAATCCCTCACCACGAATAGTTGTCGGAAAAGTTCCGTGAACGTTCACGACGCGCCACCACGGGACTCCACCGCCCCAGTCATGCATGATCCGCCCCACAACGCGCGGACCGGTACCGACCGCCCGCGCGATCATGCCGTACGTCGCCGCACGCCCCTCTGGGATTTCCTCCACAACCCGCAGGACGGCTTCAACGAGTTCTTCCCTCACAGCTCGATCATCCTCTCGACCGCCCGCAGCACCTCACGAGGATCGATTGGCACCACCGCGAGATCCGTGTCCGCCAGCGGCTCAGGTTCATCTCCAAGCAGCCCGGATACCCCGGGGCCGACACCACTGACGGGCTTGCCCGGCGTCGCCACCGTGCCGCTCCCCTCGCTCAGGCCAGCGAGCCCGCTCGGGCGGCCACGGCCTCGTCGAGAAGCCTCAGTCGGCTCCTCCTCGCCTGCCCGAGCCGGAGCCTCGTCCCCCGCCCCGCGCGGTGCCCACCGCACGTCGTCGGACTCCCGCGAGAACGCATCGCCCACCTGGTACGTGACACCCGCACAATCCAGGACGCGCAAATGCGCGCAGGGTTCCTTCCACGCACTCTCGGCACGTGAGACCACGAAAGCAAACGCATGATAGTCCCCCGCACGCAACGCATCTGCGACGGGCGATCCCTCGGGCGCAACGCCGGAGATTCCACGCAGGACGCGGAACGTGTTCCACAGCGGCTTCTCCCCCAGCTCCATCGCCTCGGCAGGCAGCCAGCGCAGGCCATCCACCGCACCCTTGCGCGGGGCGAGGCGCGTGAACCCGCGAACAAAACCAACGATCTCGCTGGGGAGGATCTCGTCAACTTTCACGACGCGCGTGCGATGCAGCTCCACGAGCGCACGGTCCCCGCTCAGCCACACGCGCATGAGACGGGGCTTCTGCGCAGCCTTCGAGTGCAGCGCCCACACGTCGAGGCGTATCTTCGCCCACGAGGTCGGGGCCAGCTCGCGCCTCGGCTGAACCACGTCGGCGGGAGCGTTCAGCATCGCGAGGTAGCTGCGCTTATCGAGCATGACCTTTCCCAGCTGACTGTCGTGAAAGCGCCGAGGGAAGGAGGCTCCCTGCTCCGGGCTCCCCCAGACGCTCGCGGCCGTCACGAGGCGGTCAGCGTCGCCACTCCCCCGGGGCCGATCCAGCCACTCCCGCCAACGATCCCCGAATGCCGCGTAGCGCTCTCGCAGGCGCTTCTCACGCTCGGCCGCGCTCTCTCTGGGGGCAACCGGCCCGCGCTTCCTCTTGCGCGGCTTCCTCGCAGCCTTGACGATCACCTCGATAAACGTGGTAGCAACGAACGCGATGACCAGAACGTGGTAGACGTGATCAGCCAGCACCTGCATCCGCTCCCCCTCCCGATCAACAAAAAGCCCCGAGTTCATGAGAACTCGGGGCATCTGCTCCTGCGACTGGATTCGAACCAGTAACCGTCCGATTAACAGTCGGATGCTCTGCCGTTGAGCTACGCAGGATTGCGACAAGAGAAGATGGTAGCAGAGACTATTCGGAACTGGCAAGCCAGAGTGGCCTCAAAGGCTATGCTGCGTGTCACTGACATCAAGTTCGGGGTCGGGTGCGCTCACCCCCACGTCGGATTCTCGAGGTTAATTCCCCGATGCCTCGCAGCCGCCTCAATCGCATCGGCAAGCCACTGCGCGAAGCCAACATACTGCGAGTCGTAGTGAGCCCGGAATCGCTCGTCATGAATGTACCCGCGAGACATGATGTAGTGCTTGGCAGGCGTGACCGGAAAGAACTCACTGAGGGCTTCTCTGTGCTCCTCGACGAGGCTTTCCGCTTCCTTGCTATCCGGAGCTACGCCGTCACGGATCGCATCGATCATCCTGCTTTCGATGTCATGGAATCGCTCGGCGTTGTCACGCCAGTCGGCGGTTTGCCACGAAGCAGTGCGCTCTCGCGATTCACGCCAGTCGTCAGTGTCACCATAACGGTCTTTGGCCTCGCTCTGGTGCGCCGCAAAGTCAGCCTCCCCCAAGATCTCCCCGATTTCTTCCACGGTGAGCACCTTGTCATTCAATGCATCCTCCAACAGTATGTCTAGCGCGTCTATCATTGCGTCCGTCTCGCGACGATGAGCAAGAAGGCTCTCTCGTTGCCTCTTGAGGTGTTCGATCTCAGAGTCTCCACAGTCGAGGAGAGCCTTGATGTCCATCAGCTTCATCCCCGTCGCCCGGTAGATGACAATCCTCTGGACACGCACGCAGTCCTCGCGCGAATAGAGCCGGTAGTTCGACCAGCTCCGCGCGGTGGGAGCGAGGAGCCCCTGCGCCTCCCAGTGGCGCAGCGTTCGCACCGTCAGCGAGAATCGCTCGGCGACCTCTCCAACCGTGTAGAGGGTGGTGTCGTTGCTCATGACATTGATTCTGACCCCTGACGCCGCGTCATGGTCAAACGAAAGATCGTTTCCATGTCGCGGTCACGCGGAACAGTACACCGGCATCAGGCATATCAGGCCCGTTGCGCGAAATAACTCGCCCAACGCCAGGTCCATCGGGGCCCTCGCGCGAAAAAATCGCCCAGCACGCCATCAACCGCGATTTTTAGGCCATTTTTCCCTCGCTGGGCGAACTTTTTCGCGTTCGCGTTCACGTCAGCTCGCACAAGGCGAACTTTTTCGCGCCCAGAGCACAGGGACGTCATAACTGTGAAACCAACGGCATCACTCAACGCCCGCCCCGGTACAACACTCTCCCAACAACCACCGTCGCACACCCTTGGCGGTACGAAACTCTCCCAACAACCACCGTCGCACACCCATCCCGGTACAAAACTCTCCCAGCGCGCGAAATAACGCCTATTTTTGCCCAAAATGCATCAGCAGGGAGAATTTTGTACCGCTCACAGAGCACAGAAGCCGAGCAGGGAGAATTTTGTACCGGCCATCGCGAGCTCACCCCGCCAACACCGATAGCAAGCCAAAGCCACACCCCTCCTGTGGGGCACGGGGTGGAACCGACATGGTTGACGATCCGGATAGGTTACGACGATGCGGATAGGCTACGACGATCCGGATAGGTTAATAAGCTATCCGGATGCTCATAACCTATCCAGATAGCAACAACCTATCCGTATGCGCATCATGTGAGGAAGCCGTTGCACGAGGCTGCGGTGCCCATGAGTGACGACGGTGACACATACCAGAAATTCCGCATGCAATTCGATTGCATGAACTTTCAACAAAGCCCAAAAACGTTGCAATTCCAACGACGCCAATTCAAAAACTGAAATAGTCACAGGGGAATTGCATGCGAAAGTGCTAGACGCACAATAGCCGCATCGACCAGGCTGCGGTGCCCGTGGGCGGTGGCAGAGCCTGGGCGACACCAAATCCGCACGTAATTTCCCTCGGTCACTTTTGAAGACAGCCCAGAAACGCTCCAATTCCAACGGTGCCAATTCAAATACTGAAATAGTCACCGGGGAATTACGTGCGAAATTACTGAGCAGCAGGCAAGACGGTGCAACACACAGCAGAACAAGCCGCACCGCCGGTGTGGAGGCGCAGGAGGGCCGGAGGGCCGGGCTGCGGTGCCCGTGGGCGGCGGCGGGGCCTGGCCGGGAGTCGCACCAACGCGCCAGGCAACACGTAGCACACCACGCGTCACTGGTGTGGAGGCGCCGGAGGGCCGGAGGGCCGGACTGCGGTGTCCGTGGGCGGCGGCGGGGCCTGGCCGGGCTGCGGTGCCCGTGGGCGGCGGCGGGGCCTGGCCGGACAACGAGTCGACGCGCCGAGCGAAGCTCGCGGCGCGGACGGCTCGCGGGCGGGCCGCCGCCCACGGGCACACCAAGCAGCCCGGCCCCACAGCAGGGCCCGACGGCGCCCGGAACACCAGCGGCGCCACAAGCAACACAATGCACGCCCAGACATGCGGAAACCCCGCCCCGCAGATGCGGGACGGGGTTTCGCCCACCCAGTCGGGTGGAAGAGTCTGAACGATTCAGACGGGGAAAGTCACTTAAGGGTGACCTTGCCGCCGGCCTCTTCGATCTCAGCCTTGGCCTTCTCGGCGTCTTCCTTCTTCGCGGCGGGGAAGATGGTGGAGGGCGCGGAGTCAACCAGGTCCTTGGCTTCCTTGAGGCCCAGGCCGGCCAGGTTCTTGACGACCTTGACGACGGCGATCTTCTTGTCACCGGCGGACTCGAGGACGACCTCGAACTCGTCCTTCTCTTCGGCGGCGGGGGCGTCGGCGGCCGGGGCGGCAACGGCGACGGCTGCGGGGGCAGCGGCCTCAACGTCGAAGGTCTCCTCGAAGAGCTTCACGAAGTCGGAGAGCTCGATGAGGGTCATTTCCTTGAAAGCTGCGATGAGCTCGTCATTGGAGAGCTTAGCCATGAGTGGCATCCTTCCTAATTGGCCTGCACGAGTGCAGATTGTTGGTTTGTTTCACGCAGCCTGGGTGGCGGCGTGGAACAGGGCCTGTCTCGTCAGGCCGCCTCGCCCTGCTGCTTTTCGCGCAGAGCATCGATGGTGCGCACTGCCTTGACGGGCAGAGCGTTGAATGCGAACGCCGCCTGACCAATCTTGGCCTTGAGGACGCCTGCGGCCTTGGCCAGCAGGACCTCGCGGGACTCGAGATCGGCAAGCTTCTTGACACCCTCGGCGCTCAGCTGAGCACCGTCCATCGCGCCAGACTTCAGCACGAGGGCGGGGTTGTCCTTAGCAAAATCACGCAGGGTCTTGGCGGCCTCGACGGGCTCGCCGGAGACGAATGCGATGGCGGTGGGGCCCTTCAGGTCCTCAGCCAGGAAGTCGAGACCGACCTCCTTGGCCGCCAGGCGCGCAAGCGTGTTCTTTGCCACGGCGTAGGTCGCGTTCTCGCCCAGGCCGCGACGCAGCTGCTTGAGCTGGCCGACGGTCAGGCCGCGGTACTCGGTCAGCAGGACAGCGTCGGCTGCGCGGAAGCGCTCCACGAGCTCGGCAACTGCTGCCACCTTGTCGGACTTCGCCATGGTCCTCCTTCCAGATACGTGACCGCAGGTAAGAAAAAACCCGACACGCAGGATCGTGTCGGGCGTACGCTCGATTGCAGCACATGGCTGCTCACTCACCTGCGTTGGATTTTCCTCCACTAGCGTGGACACCAACGGTCTTCGGCACGGATCAGCTTAACAGGGCCACCGACAGCGCGCAAGCATGGCGGCGCGTTTCACAGACGAGGCCGGGGTTGCACCCTCCGGCGAGTGCCGCGCAGCCCACTTTCGCGCAGCTGCGAGTCACCCACCACGCTCTCACAGCTGCCGCGACGCCCAGGACTGGCGCACGCGCACATCTCAACGCACAACAACAGATAAGGCGGGTCCCCGCGCAGCCATGCTGCGCGGGGACCCGAATGCTTCGTCAGCGAGCTGAGCTCACTTCTCCAGCAGGTCCTTGACCTTGGTGACATCCAGCGGGATGCCGGGGCCCATCGTCGTGGCGACGGCGCCCTTGATCAGGTAACGGCCCTTCGCGGAGGTCGGCTTGAGACGCAGAACCTCATCCAGGACGGTCGCGTAGTTCTCGGTCAGCTGCTCGGCGGTGAAAGACGCCTTGCCAACGATGAACGCCAGGTTGCCGTGCTTGTCGACACGGAACTCGATACGACCACCCTTGATCTCCTTGACAGCCTTCGCGACATCCATGGTCACGGTGCCCGTCTTGGGGTTCGGCATGAGGCCACGGGGGCCGAGGACGCGGCCGAGGCGGCCAACCTTGCCCATCAGGTCGGGGGTAGCAACGGCGACATCGAAGTCGGTGTAGCCCTTGGCAACCTTCTCGATGAGCTCGTCGCCGCCGACCTCGTCGGCGCCTGCGTCAATCGCTTCCTGAGCGCGCGGACCAACGGCGAAGACCAAGACCCGGGCGGTCTTGCCGGTGCCGTGCGGCAGGGAAACGGTGCCACGGACCATCTGGTCCGCCTGGCGGGGATCGACACCCAGTCGGAAGACGACCTCAACGGTCGAATCGAACTTGGTGACGGTGGTCTCCTTGGCCAGCTTCATGGCCTCGAAGGGGGTGTACAGCACGTCCGCGTGGACCTTCTCGGCCGCTGCGCGGTAGCTCTTGGAGCGCTTGGTCATTCTGCTTCTTCTCCTTGCAGTCGTGGGTGTCGGGCAGCGCCTGCCCTACCACGGGGGGGTTGGTTGAGGTCAGCCCTCGACGGTGATGCCCATGGAACGGGCGGTGCCGGCGATGATCTTGGCCGCGGCCTCGATGTCGTTGGCGTTGAGGTCAGCCATCTTGGACTGGCCGATCTCGCGAGCCTGATCCATCGTGATCGAACCAACCTTGACGGTGTTGGGGGTGCCGGAACCCTTCTGGATGCCAGCAGCCTTCTTGATGAGCTCAGCGGCGGGCGGCGTCTTGAGGACGAACGTGAAGGAACGATCCTCGTAGACGGTGATCTCAACGGGGATGATGTTTCCACGCTGCGACTCGGTGGCCGCGTTGTAAGCCTTGGTGAACTCGACGATGTTCACGCCGTGCTGGCCCAGAGCGGGGCCGACGGGCGGTGCGGGGGTAGCGGCGCCGGCTGCGATCTGAAGCTTGATCAGGCCGGTGACCTTCTTCTTCGGTGCCATGAATGCGGGTCTTTCTTCTGAAGTTCTGACCGACGGGTGCCGGTCAGGCGGAGCGTCGGGCACTGCTCACTGGGTTTCAGCGGGCATAGTGCGCCCTACGCACACAAAAGTGAATCATAACGCGATTCCGGGCTTGATCCCAAGTCCGGGTGCGTGATGTCACTGCTCGAGCTTCTCCACCTGGTCGAAGCCGAGCTCGAGCGGCGTCTCGCGCTCGAAGATGGTGACGAGGACCTTGAGCTTCTGAGTCTCGGGCATGATCTCGGAGATCGTGGCCGACATGGTCTCGAAAGGTCCGTCGGTGACGGTAACGATCTCGCCGACCTCGAACTGGGTCTGGACGACCTGGACGGGTGCGGGCTGATCCTTGGCGGCCTCGGCGGCTTCCTCGAGGACGTTGGGCGTCAGGAGCATGACGACCTCGTCAATCGAGAGCGGCACCGGGTTGTGCTGGTCGCCCACGAAGCCGGTCACGGCGGGGGTCTCCTTGACGACACGGTACGAGGCCTCGTTGAAGTCCATGCAGACGATCGCGTAGCCGGGGATGCGCACGTGACGCACGCGCTTCTTCGTCGTACCGCGGTACTCCATGACGTACTCGTCCGGGACCTCGACAGCGAAGATGTAGTCTTCCATGTTCTGCGTGGTGATGCGCTGCTCGAGGTTCGCCTTCACCTTGCGCTCGTGGCCGGAGTAGGTGTGGATGACGTACCAGTCGCCGGGAGACATGTAGAGCTTGCGGCGCAGCTTGGCGATCGCTTCCTCTTCGGCCGAGGCAGGGGCCTCGTCGTCCGATTCGGTCTCCTTCTCGGCGACCTCCTCGGCCACCTCGTCGACGACTTCCTGGGCGGCTCCGTCGGCCAGCGCCTCGGCGCTCTCCTGCTGGACCTCTTCCTGATGCTCCTCGAAGGCCTGTTCCTCGGTGTAGTTTTCGTCGCTCACGACGTTTCCCTCCTGCAAATGGGGCCGGACCGTAGAAGAAACCCGCCTGCAGTATCCTGCGGGCGGGTTCGTCGGTCTCAGCCGAAGATCAATGCACTTAGCTTACCGAATCCGAAGTCGAGTAGGCCAGCGAAAAGCATGATTGCGGCGACAAACACAACGACGACAACGAAGTATGTCCAGGTTTCGGATCCCGTCGGATACGTCACCTTCTTCATTTCGTCGATGACCTGCTTGAAGAAGAGCCAGATGCCACCGAAGAAACCGGGACGCTTGTTCTGTTCCTTGCCGGCGTCACCGCGCTTGCGGGTGGCAGCGCTCTTAGTGCGATCTCGGCGCGAGGATTCAGCGTCCGAGGCAACACGATCGGCCATGGGAATCCTCCTACGAAATGATCAGCCTAATCCGCAGGGCAGGCGGGACTCGAACCCACAACCGCCGGTTTTGGAGACCGGTGCGCTACCAATTGCGCCACTGCCCTACGCAGGAAAACCTGCCTGACGAACATTAGTGGATCATGCGGCGCTTTGTCCACCCGAGAACCACGACCAAAGGTCGCGTGCCCCGAAATACCAGCCCCGACCTCGTAAATGAGAGGTAGCCCACGCGCGCATTCTGTGCCCTCCCCGCCACACGCGCGCGCGACGTGGGACCATGGAGGGGTGACCAATACTCCTCGCACCCGTGTCTCTGATCGTTTCAACGCCATCACCCCCTCCGCGACCCTGGCCGTGGACGCGAAGGCTAAGGCCCTCAAGGCCGCCGGCCGCCCTGTGATCGGCTTCGGCGCCGGCGAACCCGACTTCGCCACGCCCGACTACATTGTCGAGGCCGCCGTCAAGGCCGCGCGCAACCCCGCGATGCACCGCTACACGCCCGCCGCCGGCCTGCCCGCGCTGCGCGAAGCCATCGCCGCCAAGACCCTGCGCGACTCCGGCTACGAGGTCTCCCCCGCCGACATCGTTGTCACCAACGGCGGTAAGCAGGCCGTCTTCCAGGCCTTCGCCGCGCTGCTCGGCCCCGGCGACGAGGCCATCCTGCCGACCCCGTACTGGACCACCTACCCCGAGGTCGTCAAGCTCGCCGGCGCGACCCCCGTTGAGGTCTTCGCGGGGGCCGACCAGGACTACAAGGTGAGCGTCGAACAGCTCGAGGCCGCGCGCACCCCTCGCACGAAGGTGCTCCTCATGTGCTCGCCGTCCAACCCGACGGGCAGCGTCTACACGCCCGAGGAGCTGACCGCGATTGGCCAGTGGGCCCTCGAGCACGGCATCTGGGTTATCTCCGATGAGATCTACGAGCACCTGCTGTACGAGGACGCGCAGAGCGCGCACATCGTCAAGCTGGTGCCCGAGCTGGCCGACCAGGCCGTCATCCTCAACGGCGTGGCCAAGACCTACGCCATGACCGGCTGGCGAGTCGGCTGGATGATCGGCCCCTCCGACGTCATCAAGGCCGCCCTGTCCTTCCAGTCGCACCTAACCTCCAACGTCAACAACATCGCCCAGGAGGCCGCGCGCGCCGCCGTGTCCGGCTCCCTGGACGCGGTGAACGAGATGCGCGTCGCCTTCGACCGTCGCCGCCGCACGATCGTTGACATGCTGCGCCAGATCGACGGCTTCGACGTCCCCACCCCCAAGGGCGCGTTCTACGTCTACCCCTCCGTCGAGCGCCTGCTGGGTCGCGAGATCCGCGGCCGCGTCGCCAACACCTCGGGCGAGCTCGCCGACCTGATCCTCGACGAGGTCGAGGTCGCGGCGGTTCCGGGCGAGGCCTTCGGCCCCTCCGGCTTCCTGCGCTTCTCCTACGCGCTGTCCGACGACGACCTCGTCGAGGGCATCACCCGCGTGCAGGAGCTCTTCGCCTGATGCACGTCTCGTTCGAACGGACAGCGCAGGAGGCCCCCCTCGGAACGGTCCTCCTCGCCCACGGGTACGCGGAGCACTCCGGGCGCTACGCCCACCTGCGCTCCGCACTCACCCGCGCCGGTTACGACGTCGCCTACTACGACCACGCGGGCCACGGGACCTCCGACGGTCCCCGCGCCCGCGTGGACGTGGGTGCGCTCATCCGCGACTTCGGCGACGCGCGCCGGGCGGCCCTCGCCCACGCGCGCACGCCGGAGCTGTTCCTGTTCGGGCACTCAATGGGCGGGCTCATCGCCGCTGCCTCGACCATCCTGGACCCGACGCGGCTGCGCGGCACGGTGCTCTCCGCTCCGGCGCTGCGCCCGCTCCCCCACGTCTCCCCGTCCCAGGCGCGCAGGCTGCTGCCGATCGCCAGGCTGCGCCCCGGCCTCGTCGTGGCGAAGGGCGCGTCCGACATGGAGGCCTCTCCCCTGTCGCGCGACCCGCAGGTCCAGCGCGACTTCGACGCGGACCCGCTCACCTACAAGGGCGGCGTGCCGATCCTGACGGGCGCGACCATGATCATTCAGGGCGACGAGGTCATCGCGCGCGCCGACCGCCTGCGCACTCCGACCCTGGTCATGCACGGGTCGCACGACCTGATGGCTGATCTGCGCGGTTCTCGCGAGCTCGTGCGCGGGGCACGCGCGGCGCACCCGGACGCCGACATCCACCTGCGTATCGTCGACGGCGCCTACCACGAGCTCCTCAACGAGCCCGAGGGCCCCGGCCTGATCCGCGACATCATCATCTGGCTCGGGGAGCACTAGGCCGTGGACGCGCCCTCCGTCCCCAACCTGACGGCCCCACGCCCCACCCCACCGGGCAGGCGCGACCTCACGACCCTACCCAAAGCGCACCTGCACCTGCACTTCACGGGCGCGATGCGGCCCACCACGATGGTGGACATGGCGCGCGCGCAGGGTGTTCGTCTACCCCCTCACCTGCTGCACATCGACGCGGCCTCCATGCCGGCCGACGGGCGCGGGTGGTTCCGTTTCCAGCGCGCCTACGACTCCGCGCGTCACCTCGTGCGCTCCGAGGCCGCGATGCGCCGCCTCATCCGCGAGGCCGCCGAGGACGACGCCGCCGAAGGCTCGGTGCGCATGGAGATCCAGGCCGACCCCACGAGCTACGCGCCCTACGTCGGCGGCATCACCCCGGCGCTTGAGATCATCATCGACGAGGCCCGAGCGGCCTCGCGGGACACCGGCGTCGACATCGGCGTGATCGTCGCGGCGTCACGCATGAAGCACCCGTTGGATGCGCGCACGCTCGCGCGCCTGGCCGCCTCGTTTGCCGGGGATGGCCCCGGCGACGTCGTGGCTTTCGGCCTGTCGAACGACGAGCGCGTGGGCTCCACAGCGTCGTTTGCCCCCGCATTCCGCATCGCGCGGCGCGCCGGGCTCGTGGGTGTTCCACACGGAGGCGAGCTCCTGGGCCCATCCTCCGTGCGCGAGGTCGTGTCCACTCTGGCACCCGCCCGCCTCGGGCACGGGGTGCGCACCAGTGAGGACCCGGACCTGCTGAAGGCCGTCGTGGATGCGGGCATCGCCCTGGAGGTGTGCCCAACGTCGAACGTGCACCTGGGGGTGTACACGGATTTCTCGCAGGTGCCGCTGCCGATTCTGTTGTCTGCCGGTGCTCGTATTGCGCTGGCTGCCGATGATCCGCTGCTCTTCCGCTCGCGCCTGGTCGCCCAGTACGAGGTCGCCCGCGACGTGTTCGGCCTGTCCGACCAGGCCCTGGCCGACTTGGCGCGCTCCTCTATCGACGCGTCCCTGGCCTCACCCTCGCGCAAGGCGGCCTGGAAGGCCGACATCGACGCCTGGCTGGCGGCTGAGCCTGCGGCGTAGTGCTGCCGTAGGGCCTGCGTGACGTTGCGCTGTCGTGGGGTGCACGCGGCGTAGCACTGTCGTGGGGTTCCTGTGCCCAGTTCCCCGATAATCTCGCATGCAATTCCCCCACGCCTTTTTCAAACTTTGAATTCAGAACGGCGATATTCTGCGGTTTTCAGGGCGTGTCCCCGGACACCCACCGGGGAATTGCATGCGGAATGTGGGAAGCCCTCTCTCAGTCCGGTTATTTCTTTCCCGTCCGATCACCCGAGTCAGCCACCTCGGGAAGACCACAGACCCCGGCCTCGTACCTGGGCTACACACGACGACCGCTTCACCAATAGTGCACGCGTGCACTATCATGGAGACATGAGCCGGTTTCATCGTGACGACGCGCCGTCCCTCGTGCGTGCTGCACGTCAGGACGCATCCCTCACACAGGCCGAGCTGGCGGGGATGACCGGGATGAGCCAGTCGACCCTCGCGCAGATCGAGTCCGGCAGGCGCGCAGTCTCCGCCGAACTGCTCGAACGCATCCTCCGCGCCGCCGACTACCGCCCCTCCGTGCCGCTCGCCCGCTACGCGCCTTCCATCAGCAGCTACGCCCAGGAACGAGGCCTGGGTTTCCTCCGCGTCTTCGGCTCGGTCGCCCGGGGCACGGACGGATTTGAGTCGGACATCGACCTGATCGGCACGCCCACCCGCGAGCTTTCGCTGTTCGAGTTGGCGGACATCGCCTCGTTCACGAGCGAACTCACCGGCTTCCCGACGGAGGTTCACGTGGATACACACGTACCCGAAGCACTGCGAACTGCCGTTGACGAGGCCGTGGCACTATGAGTGAGCCGACTCCCTTCACCCCTCGGCCGCGAGTGGCACGCAGACATGCGCCCAGTTTCGACGCTGAGAACTTCCTGCGCGAACTTGACGTCATCGTGCAGCGCGTCAAGCGAGTTGCCGCTGCCCCCGCCGAGACCTTCAGTGCCGACTGCCCGGAGTACGACTCCGCCTGCATGGTGATCATCCGGCTGGCCGCGTTCCTGGAGCGCGAAGAGTACGCACCCTACATGGACGCCCTGACCTCACCTGAGAAGCGCGCGCTGCGCACGACCCGCAACATCGCGGCGCACTCGGGGTACCAGAGCATGGACGACCAGCTCCTGTGGACGGCCGTCACCCGCAACGTGCCCGACATGATCAAGCGCCTGCGCGCCGCAGTCTCACGCGGATAGGTTATGAAGATGTGGATAGGTTATGAAGATATGGATAGGTTATTAAGCTATCCGGATGCGCATAACCTATCCGCATCGTGACAACCTATCCGCATCGTAACAACCTATCCGTGAAACGGATCCGCGAGCGCAGGCGCGTACTTCTTTGACGACGGCACCTCCCCGCCCATCCGCGAACTATCAGCGAGCGCAGGCTGCAGCACAGTTCTCCCACAATCTCGCATGCAATTCCCCTACACCTCTTTCAAACATTGAAACCAGAACGTTGATATTCCGCGGTTTTCAAGGCGTGTCACAGGACACCCCCAGGGAATTGCATGCGAAATTTGGGGGAAGCTCCTCTATGGGAAAGCTCCTCTATGGAATCAGCGGAAAGATGCCGACAACGGGCTCGGCGCACAATGGCCAGGCGCACCCGCTACCAGGCGATGCCGACCGTGACCGGCTCGGGCACCAGGGTCACGCCGAACGCATCGAAGACGCGCTCGCGCACGGCGCGGGCCAGAGCCTCGATGTCGGCGCCCGTCGCGCCTCCGCGATTCGTCAGAGCCAGCACGTGCTTGGTGGACAGGGACGCTCGCGGTGGGTCCCCGGCCTCGGGCAGGTGGAAGCCCTTGCCACAGCCCGCGTGATCGATGAGCCAGGCGGCGCTCGTCTTAACGAGGCCCTCCCCCGCGCTAAAGCGAGGCGCGCCCTCGGGCAGGGAGGCGGCCACGGCCTCGGGCAGGATCGGGTTCGTGAAGAAGGAACCGGCGCTCCACGTGTCGTGATCCTCGGGGTCGAGGACCATGCCCTTGCCGCGGCGCAGCTCCAGGACAGTGGAGCGGACGAGGGACGCGTCTGCGCGCTCCCCGGCCTCGACTCCGAGGCGGCGCGCCAGCTCGGCGTACATGACGGGGGCGCTGAGGGCCGAGCGCTCGAGGCGGAAGTCCACGGACAGCACCACCCAGCGGCCAGTCGGTCCCCAGGGTCGATCGCCCAGGCCCGCCTCGCCGACGCTGCGCTTGATCGCCGAGGAGCGGTACGCGAAGCCGAGGTCGGAGGGCAGCAGGCGCACGACGATGCCCGTCAGGCGGTCGTAGGCCTCGACGCTCTCGATGGTTTCGGCGACCTCGTGGCCGTAGGCGCCCACATTCTGCACCGGGGAGGCACCGACCGTGCCGGGGATACCGGAGAGCGCCTCGACGCCGGACAGGCCCTCTGCCAGCGTCCAGGAGACAAAAGCGTCCCAGACCGTGCCCGCGCCCGCGCGCACGACGACGGATCCGGCGGGGTCCTCGTGGATGACGGAGGCGACCTCGTCGAAAGGCTGCACGTCGACGACCGTGCCCTCGAAGGGGGCGTCGGAGGCCAGCAGGTTCGACCCTCCGCCCACGACGAGGAGCGGGCGGCCAGCGGCATCGGCCGCGGCGACAGCATCCACCAGGGTATCGGAGGACGTGGCGGGCACGAGGCAGGCGATGGGCCCACCCACGCGCAGGGTCGTCAGATCAGCAAGGGTCGTCATGCCCCTAAGCCTAGTCGCACGGCGCGCGTTCGGCCTAACCCCGGGGCACGACGGACTCAGTCCATCGTGATGACGATCTTGCCGCGCACGTGGCCGCTCATCAGCTCGCTGTAGGCGGCGCGCACTTGCTCCACGTCGAACGGGTAGGTACCCGCGATGGTCAGGCTCACCGTCCCACGGTCGATGAGGTCCGCGACCGTTGCGATGTCGGAGATCTTTCCGTCGCGCCCGCCGGTAAAGCGCGCGCGCCGCAGGGCGATCGCGGGCGTCGGGACGAGCGTTCCCACGCGCTCACCCGGAACGCCGAGGCTGTGGGCCAGCGACGCGTAGCCGCCAAAGCAGTCGATGAAGGCAGTGACGGGTGAGGGCGCCGCGTCCTTGATTCGCTGCTCGAGGCCTTCGCCGTAGGAGACGGGAATCGCGCCGAGAGAACGCAGGTAGTCGGCGTTCGAGGGACCGGCGATACCGATAACTGTCGCGCCGCGGGCGACGGCCAGCTGCGTGACGAGGCCGCCCACTCCTCCGGCGGCCGCGGCGACCACGATGACGTCACCCGCCTCGGCCTTCACGCTGCGCGTGGCACCCATCGCGGTCTGCGCGGCCACGCCCAGCCCTCCGGCGACGTCGAAGCTCATGGAGGCGGGCTTGGACACGACGTTGTCGGCGGAAATAACGAGTTGGGTCGCGAGCGAACCGTATTCGCGCACCTGCCAGGGGGCGGCGCGCAGGAGGCCGATGACCTCGTCACCCACCACCATGTTGGTCACTCCCGGGCCTACAGCCGCCACGACGCCCGCGAAATCCTGCCCGACGCCGCGAAGCGGCCGATCCGCCCCGCGAGCGAACCAACGGCCGGGGTGAACGATCGTGCGGAGGACCTCGAGGGGCCTCGTCAATCCGCCGAAGAGCTTGTAGTCGACGGGGTTGATGCCCGCGGCTCGCACGGTGACGAGCACCTGTCCCTCGCCGGGCGCGGGGAGTGACACCGAGCCTTCCTCGAGGACCTCGACGCCTCCGAAACGGCGGTATCCGATGATTCGCGCCATGATTCCCCTTTTTCCTTCACAGCATCACTGAGCGCCACGTCACAGGCGTTCTTGTACACCAGGATACGCCCGCGCAGCCGCGGACGGAAGGCCCAAAGACAGGCCACAGGCGTCGATTGCCTAGTCGCCGAAAGCGAGGTCCGTGTGCTTCGTCCCGCGGCGGTCGGGCACCTGCCCGGCGAGGATGATCGCGAGGAGGACCGGCAGGGCCACGAAGGCCAGTGCTCGGTGGTAGCCGATGTGGTCGGCGATGAGGCCCAGGAGCGGCGGACCGATGAGGGCAGCGCCGTAGTTGACGGTCGAGAGCACGGAGACGCGCGCGGGCGTCATGACGGGGTCGACGGACAGCGCCGAGATGCCCAGGGGGAAGCCGAGGGCCGAGCCGACGCCCCACAGGGCGATGCCCGCAACCGCGAACAGGTGGTGCGGCGCGAAGGCCACGAGCAGCAGGCCCACGACCGCGCCGGTGAAGGTGATGCGCAGCAGCATGGGCGAGCCCAGGCGTGCCTCGAGACGCGGGGACGCGAAGCGCACGATCGTCATCATGAGCAGGAAGAACGCAAACGCCGCCGAGGCCGCCGCGGTCGAGTAGCCGTAGCCGTCCACCATGGACAGGTTGAGCCAGTCGTTCGCAGCACCCTCCATGAGGCCCGCGCTCATGACCATGAGGGCGATGAGCACGGTCTGCTTTTCGCGCCAGGCAACCCGGGTGAGGCCCTTCGCCTTGCGCTGCGAGGCCTCCTCCCCCTCACTCTTATCCTGCGCGGGCGCGAGGGCCGCGACCTCGTCCTTCGTCAGGTAGAAGCCGACGGCGGTCCCGCAGGCGAGAAGCTCGAGTGCAGCCAGTCCGAAGAGGTGGGCGCCGAGGGGCAGGCCGAGCTGGGAGGCGAGCGCGCCGAGGAGCGCGCCTCCCAGCATGCCGACCGCGTACATCGCCTGGATGACGGGGACGACGGTGCGGCGCACGGCCGCCTGCACGAGGCCGGCCTCGATGTTCATGGTCGCGCCCCACAGGCCGTTGCCAGCCGCGATCAGCACGAGGCCGGCGGTGGCCAGTGGGATCGAGACGTTGAGTGCGCCCATCCCCGCGCAGACGATGCCCAGAGCCCAGATGGCCACGCCAATGCGGCCCGAGGCCCGCGCGCCGATTGTGGTCACGATCGGGCCGGAGGTCGGCAGGGTCAGCAGAGAGCCGAGGGAGGCGATGAGCAGCATCGTGCCGATCGTCGCCGGTGTCAGCCCGAGGTTGTCGCGTACGTCGGGCAGGCGCGAGAGCCACGCTGACGTGCCGAAACCGAGGCACACGTAGACGACGCCTGTGGCGCGAAGGGCAGCGCGAGCACGCGAAGATGGGACAGACATGCTGGGTAATATACGCGCCGCCAGTTGCGAATGTAAGCGGGGGTGGGCGGGTGTTGATCACCCGCCCACCCCCGCTCAACAGGAACAGGAACTCAACCCTCCACGGCAGCCTTGAACCACGTCGTGATCGACGTGGGGTGCGTGATCGCGGTGCCAACAATGACGGCGAACGCGCCGGCCTCAATGGCGGCTGCGGCCTGCTCGGGCGTGTGGACGCGGCCCTCGCAGATCACGGGGACGTCAGGGAACGCGGCGACGACCTCGCGCAGCAGCTCCAGGTCGGGTCCGTCGGTCTTGACGCGGTCGCCGGTGTAGCCCGCGAGGGTCGTGGAGACGATGTCCACGCCGGCATCGACGGCGCGCTGGGCGTCCTCGAAGGAGCCGCAGTCGGCCATGACGAGGGTGCCGTCCTCGCGCAGGGCCGCAACGGTCTCCGCAAAGCTCAGGCCGTCCAGGCGCGGGCGGCCCGTCGCGTCCAGGGCGACGATGTCGGAGCCGGCCATGACGCAGGCGCGGGCGTGGCGCAGCGAGGGCGTAATGTAGACGCCCTCGTGGCCTTCCTTCCACAGGCCGATCACGGGCACGTCGACGCGGCCCTTGATCGCGGAAATGTCGGACAGGCCCTGGCAGCGGATGGCGGCGGCTCCGCCGATCTCGGCGGCGCGAGCGATCTGCGCCATCGTCTCGGGGTGGCGCATCGGCTCGCCCGGGTACGCCTGGACGGAGACGATGAGCTTACCCTTCAGGTTTGCGATAAGCGGGTGCATGGTGAACTCCTATGAGTGCAGGAAGAAGGAAACGGCTCCAAGCAGCGGCGCGTCACCGCCGAGGGAACCAACGAGGATGGGTGTGTCGGCGACGGGCGTCATCGCGGAGGCCGCGAAGCCTTCGCGCAGGGCGTCCCACCAAATGTCGCCGGAGCGGGTCATCGACCCGGAGAGGATAACGACGGCCGGGTCCACGCAGTTGACCAACGAGGCCGTGGCCTCGCCGAGCGCAAACGCGGAACGGGAGAAGCAGGCGGCTGCCAGGGCGTTGCCGGATTCGGCGAGGTCCTGCAGAGCGCGCCCGCCGTCCACCTCGGGGTCGGACTCGCCGCGCAGCGAGTCGTACCAGGCCGTGATGCCCGATCCCGAGCAGAAGGACTCGATGTGGCCCTTGCGGCCGCACGAGCACGTCATGTCGGGGGCGAAGTGGTGGTGGATGTGGCCCACGTGTCCGGCGATGCCGCGCGACCCGAAGGAGACCTGGCGGTCTTCAACAAGGGCGCCGCCGATGCCGGTGCCGACCGCAATCGACAGGACGCAGCGGTAGGGCTGGCCGGCGCCGAGCGTGGCCTCGCCCAGGCCATGCGCGTGCACGTCGTTCAGGACGCGCACCTTCAGGCCGGTTGCCTCCTGAAGCAGAGCGCCCAGGGGCGTGCCTCCCCAGCCGGGCATGGTGCCCGTGGCGGAGACGATGTCGCCGGTGGAGGGGTCGACGACGCCGGCGCTGGCGACCGCGACACCGCTCACCTGCGGGTGAGAGGCGACCAGGGACGAGGCAAGGTCACAGATGCGAGCCGCCACGTCCGCTCCGCCGCGCATCGCGTCAGCGGGGATCGATCCGCGCTCGGTGACCTCGTAGCTGTCACCGGCCTCGACGATGCCCCACCCGACCTTGGTGCCACCGATGTCGAGGGCAAGGAGCGTAGTCATGAGGATCCTTACGAAAAGTCAGGGGTATAAGAAAATCGACGAAGCCGGGGCGCGCGCCCGAAGGCGCGCAATATGCGGAACGGAAGTGCCCCGGCCTCGTCGACGTATCAGGAGAGCAGGTCGACCGCGCGCAGCACGGACGCGACATGCTCCATGTTGTCGCCCTCGATGGCGGCAACCGGGCGCGGCATCTCAGGCGAATCGAAGACGCCGAGCAGGTGCAGGGCGGCCTTGAAGGCGCCGACGCCCGCACCGAAGCCCTGCACGCCCTTCACCTGGACGATGCGCATGAGCTCCGCGAGGCGGTCCTGCTCGGTGCGCACGGCCTCCCAGTCGCGGCGCTCGTAGGCCTGCCACTGGCGCACGTAGCCCTCGGGGTCCACGTTGGCCAGGCCGGGCACGCTTCCGTCCGCGCCGGACATGTAGGCGCCGTCGACGACGACCTCGTGACCGGTGAGCAGCTGCATCGGGTGGCCGGCGGCCTCGTTCGCCAGGCACAGCCAGCGGAACGCGACATCATCACCGGAGGAGTCCTTGACGCCGTCGATGACGCCGTCGCGGCCCAGGCGCATGAGCAGGTCGGGCGACAGCTTCGTGTGCACGCACACGGGGATGTCGTAGGCCCACAGCTCGAGGTTGGTGTTCTCCTTGAGGATGCGGAAGTGACGCTCGACCTCGGTCTCGCCGCCCAGGGCGTAGAACGGGGCGGTCGCGACGACGCCCGTGGCGCCGCCGATCTCTTCCACGGCCTTGATGTTCTCGATGACGCGCTCGGTCTCGGTGTCGATGACGCCGACCAGGAGCGGGATGCGGCCGTCGACGATGCGCACGGCTTCGCGCTGGATCTGAGCGCGACGCTCGGCCGTCGAGAAGGCGACCTCACCGGTGGAGCCGGACACGAACAGGCCATCGAGGCCGGCCTCGATCAGGCGGTTGATGTGACGCTCGAGCGAGGGGACGTCGAGCTCGCCGTTCTTGAGCGGGATGGCCAGGGGCGGGACAACGCCACGGATCTTCGAAGACATAATTACTTCTCTCCTTCGAGGTTGGGGTGCAGGAGCGAGGGCGCGGCGCCCAGGAGCTTGCGGGTGTAGGGGTCCTTCGGGTCGGCGAGCAGCTGCGCGGCCGGCCCTTCTTCGACGACCTTGCCGCCGTTCATCACGGCGATTCGGTCAGAGACGTATCGCACGGTCTGGATATCGTGCGAGATGAAAACCATCGCCAGGCCCAGGTCCCTCTTGAGGTCCGTGAGCAGGTTCAGGATCTGGGCGCGCACCGACACGTCGAGCGCGGAGGTGGGCTCGTCGGCGATGATCGCGTCGGGGCCGATGGACAGGGCGCGGGCGATGGCCACACGCTGACGCTGGCCGCCCGAGAGCTGTCCGGGGAGCGCGTCGAGGGCGCTCGACGGCAGACCGACGAGCGAGATCAGTTCGCGCACACGCTTGGCTCGCGAGGCCTCGTCCCCAATGTGGTGCACGCGCAGCGGGTCAGCGAGCTGATCGGCGACGTGCATGCGGGGGTTGAGGGCCGTCGCGGGGTCCTGGAAGACCACGGAGACGACGCGTCCGATTTCCCGGCGGGCGGCGGCGCTGCGCTTCGTGACCTCCTTACCATTGAAGAACACCTGGCCCTTCGACGGCATCTGCAGACCGCACATGACGTTCGCGGTCGTGGACTTGCCACAGCCGGACTCGCCGACGATGCCGAGCGTCTGTCCGCGCTCGATGCGCATGTTGACACCACGCACCGCGTGGACCTTGTTGGGCTTGAACAGGGAGCCGGTACGCGAGGTGAAGGTCACCTCGACGTCCTTCAGTTCGATGATCGGAACTTCGGATGTGGCGATCATCGTCTCGGTTTCGACAATCAGAGTTTCGGGGCTCATCGCGCCTCCTCCTGACCTTCTTCGATGATGACGGTCTCGCTCGCCACGAGAACCTCGTCGCGGGGCGGGAGAGCCGCGTACACGTGCTCGGGGCCGACCTCGGTGAGGACCGGGCGGATGTCCAGTCCGTAATCGGGGTGCGAGGACCTGGGGGCGAAACGATCGCCCTTCGGGAAGTCGCGAGGCGAGGGCACGGTGCCGGGAACCTGGTGGAGTCGGCCGGAGCCGGACTCGATCGAGAGGACGGCGCCCAGCAGGCCGCGCGTGTACTCGTGTGTCGGGTGCGTGAGCAGTTCCTTCGTGGGGGCCTGCTCGATGACCTGGCCGGCGTACATGACGGTGATGTGGTGTGCCACCTCGGCGACGAGCGCCAGGTCGTGGGACACGAAGATCATGGCGAAGCCGAGCTTCTCACGCAGCTCGTTGAGCAGAGAGATGACCTGCTTCTGGACGGTGACGTCCAGGGCGGTGGTCGGCTCGTCCGCGATGATCAGCTTCGGGTCGCGGGTCAGGGCCATGGCGATAAGAACGCGCTGGCGCTGGCCGCCCGAGAGCTCGTGCGGGTAGGACTCGAGGGTGCGCTTGGGATCCAGGCCCACGAGCTCGAGGAGTTCCTCGGCGCTGCGGGTACCGCCGCGGCTGGTCAGCTGCTTCATCTGAGCCTTGATCAGCATGGCGGGGTTCAGGGACGACAGGGCGTCCTGGTAGATCATGGCCATCTCGTGACCGAGCAGCGCGCGACGCTCCTCGGCGGACTTGGACAGCAGGTTCTCGCCCTCGTAGAGGATCTCGCCCGAGATCTCGGCCTTGGGATCGATGAGACCCATGATGGTCAGGGCCGTGATCGACTTACCGCAGCCGGACTCGCCCACGAGGCCCATGGTTTCGCCTGCGCGGACCTTGAAGGACACGTGGTCGACGACGTTGACGTCGCCGTGACGGTCGAACTTGATGCACAGGTCCTTGACCTCGAGCAGAGGAGCCTTCTCGAAGTCGGCTTCGAAGCGATCGAAGCGCTGTTCTTCGACGGTCTCGAGGTCGTCGAGGCGAGCCTGCAGGGATTCGGCCTGCTCGGCGTAGGCGCGGCGCGGGTCGAGCAGGAGCTTGTCGGCCTCGCGGTCGGAGTCCTTATCGACCTGGGCAACAGCTGCCGAGGAGGGGGCAGCGACCATCGCGTCCGTGATGCCCTCGGACAGGAGGTTCAGGCACAGCACGGTGGTCATGATGAACAGGCCGGGGAAGGTGGCCGTCCACCACATGCCCTGCAGGACCGAGCGGTTCGTCGAGGCCTCGGACAGGACGTTGCCCCACGTGGCCACGGTGGTCGCCTGGAGACCCGAACCGATGAAGGTCAGGGAGGCCTCGAGGATGATCGCGTCGGCGACGAGGACGGTCGCGAACACGAGGACCGGGGCGGCGGTGTTGCGCAGGACGTGCTTGACGAGGATCCAGGGGGCGCGGGCGCCGGAGACGATCACCGCGCGGACGTAGTCCTCGCCGTAGGCGGCCATGACGTTCGCGCGAACGATACGCGACAGCTGCGGGATGTAGACGAAGGCGATCGAGCAGATGATGATCACCACGAGGCCTGCCGTGTTACCCGACTTCGTGAGGGTTCGTCCGAAGACGAGGACCGTCACGGCCGCCATGGCGATACCGGGCACCGCCATGATGATGTCGAGGATGCGCATGATCGTCTCGGAGATGCTCTTGCGCACAACCGCGGCGACGGAGCCGATGATCGCACCGAAGAAGAGCGCGACCAGCGTCGAGCACAGACCGATGATCAGGGAGAAACGACCGCCGTACAGGACGCGAGCGAAGATGTCTCGACCCACGTGGTCCGTGCCGAAGAAGTGCTCGGCGGACGGCGCCTGCCACTTGGCGCTGATGTCACCGGGGCCGTAGGGCGAGATGAACGGGGCCAGGATCGACACGAGGACGATGAGCGCGAGGATGACCATCGCGATCTTCGAGCCGAGCGACATGGCGCCGATGCGCGAGAAGCGCGCGCCCTTCGCAGTGACCTTGTTGAGCTTTTCTTTCTGGTTCATGCCTCACACCGACCTAATACGCGGGTTGATGAGCAGGTAGAGCATGTCAACGATGATGTTGACAATGATGAAGGCGATCGCGACGACGAGAGCGCCACCCTGGACCAGGGTCACCCAGTTCTCCTGGATGCCCTTGAGCAGGACCACCGTGCCCATACCGTTGAGAGAGAAGATGATTTCGATGACGACAGCGCCACCCATCAGGTAGCCGACGCGCAGACCGAGAACCGTCACGGGCGTGATGAGCGCGTTACGCAGCACGTTGCGGGCCACGACGATGCGCTTGGGGATACCGGCGCCGACCGCAGTGCGCACGTAGTCGCGATCCAGTTCCTCAACCATTGAGGTACGCACGACTCGGGTCATCTGACCGACAACGGGGACGGCCAGGGCGATGGCGGGAAGCAACATGCGCAGGAACCAGCCCGTTGGATTCACCGAGAAGGCAGGCAATGGGCCAGAGACCGGGAGGGTCTTCACGAAGGCCATGACCAGCAGCGTTGCCAGCCAGAAGGAGGGGGTGCCAATGCCGATGACGGAGAACACGCGGATGACCTGGTCGGGCCAACGGTCGCGGTAGAGAGCGGCGAGGACACCGAGCGGGAAGGAGATGATGACGGCAAAGAACAGACCGAGGAAGGTCAGCTGCAGGGTGACGGGCAGAGCCTTAGCCACCAGGTCCGTCACGCTGGAAGAGCCAGCACCGTACGTACCGAGGTTTCCGTGGAGCATGTTCCACAGGTAGCGGCCGTACTGGACGAAGAACGGGTCGTTGAGACCGTGTTGGTTCCGGTAGGCTTCGAGAGCCTCCGGGGTCGCCGACTCACCGAGCGCCGAGTAGGCGGGGTCCACGGGAGACAGCGACATGATGAAGAAGACGAGGAAGGACACGCCGACCACCATGATCGGCAGGGCCACCAAACGTCGTCCGATGAGTCGCAGAAGGTTATTCACTTCTAGACCTCCATTTCAACGAATTTTGGCAATAGAAAAGGAGGGGTGGCGCCCGACTGTGGCGTCTGCCTCAGGGCGGGCGTTCCACCCCTCCTTTCGATGTATCCCCGCAGGGACCTACTTCGTGCTCACTCCGAGCAGCTGCAGGCCGGTCGTGGGGATCGCGTGGAATCCCTCCACCTTTTCGGGGTTGGAGCCGGTGATCACGTTGCGGAACACGAGCGGGAACAGCACGGTCTTCTCAGCGAGCAGATCCTGAGCCTCGCCCCACTTCGCCTTAGCAGCGTCGCCGTCGAGCTGACCCGCCTCCTCGATGATGGTCTGGAGCTGGTTGAAGGAGTCGGGATCCGACACCTGCCAGCCGTCGCGCTGCTTGGTCCAGTTGTTGTTGCCGTTCCACCACGAGATGATGATGCCGGGGTCGGTGCCGAAGACCGAGGGGTCACCGGGTGCGATGATGACGTCGTAGTCCGGCACGGCGTCCTTGACGTCGGTGACGTTGTTGTACAGGTCGCCGGTCGCCTGGCTGGTGTGGTTGACCTTCAGGCCGAGGGCCTCGAGGTCAGCCGTGATCTGGGGAACCATGGCCACGATCCACGAGTGATCCGTGGTGAGCAGGTTGACCGTCATGCCGGCAGCGCCGTTGTCGCTCAGGAGCTTGGCGGCTGCGTCCTTGTCGTAGGACAGGTCGGTCGAGGGCTTCTTGTAGGCCGGGTTGGCCTCGGGCAGGAAGGAGGTGGCCTCCTTAGCCTCACCATCGAGCACGGTGTCGATCAGGGACTGCTTGTTGATGGCCTTGAGGAACGCGCGGCGCACCTCGGGCTTGTCGAAGGGGGCCTTCTGCGTGTTGAACATCATGAAGGCGTTGCCGTAGCCGGGCTTCGACTCAACGTTCCAACCGGCGTCCTTCAGATCCTTCTGCGAGGAGGCGGGAACGGACTCAACGATGTCGATCGTGCCGTCGATGGCGGCGGTCACACGCGCGGTCTCGTCCTTCAGCGGGTTCCAGTTGATCGTCTCAACGGTCGCGGGGGTGTTGCCGTTGTAGTACTCGTTGGGGACCGCGCTGATCTTCAGCTCGCTGACCTCGGAGTACTTGTAGGGGCCCGAGCCGATCGGCATGGACTTCATGGCGTCCGCGTCGGCCGAGGCCGGGGTGACCATGAGGATCGCCAAGCGCTCCTTGAGGGCGGCGAAGGGGTACTTCAGGTGGATGGTGACGGTCTTGTCGTCCTTGGCCTCGACGGAGTCGACGAAGGTGTAGAACTGCGCGAAGAGGGAGCCCTCCGCGGTGGCCTTGCCGTAGGCGGCCACAACGTCAGCGGCCGTCACGTCGGTGCCGTCGGAGAACTTCGCGCCGTCACGGAGGCTGATCTCGTATTCAGTGTCGGACACCTTCACGGGATCGCCGGCGGCCAGGGCGGGGCTGACCGAGTAGTTGGTGCGATCCAGGCGGTACAGGCCCTCGAGGACCTGCCAGTTGCTGCCCATGGCCAGCGCGGAGCTGGTCAGCGGGCCGTAGTCGGTGGTGGTGTAGGCGGGGCCAACATTGAGTTCACTGCTGCCACCGGTTGCAGTCGATCCGGCATCACCGCCGCCACCACAGGCGGTCAGGATCATCGCGGCAGCTGCGGTCAGTGCAGCGCCGGTCGCGAAGTGTTTGCGCATTCGCATGTTCTCGCTCCTCATCTTCGAGAATTGGGACGTGCGGTTCTTTTGTTCCGCTCGCTATACTGATTCTATGTTGTCAGACAAATTAGTGCAAGCGATATCACCCCAATCGCCACCAACAACCGATCCGAACCGACGCGTACCAGCATCGATTGACTCAAGATCCTCGGTAACGATGGATGCGATCAAGTCCTATATTTTGCGACATGGATTACATCCTGGCGACCGCCTCCCCACCGAATCGACACTGTGCGCCGACCTCGGCGTTTCGCGTTCGTCCGTGCGAGAAGCGCTCCGACGCCTCCAAGCGCTGGACATCGTGACAGTTCGTCAGGGTTCAGGGTCATACGTCGGCGAGATGTCGATGCAGCCGCTCGTCGAGACACTCGTCCTGCGCGCCGCACTCGATGAGATCAACGGAGCTCAATCCCTGCATGCGATCATCGACACGCGACGGGCACTCGACCTCGGAATCGCCGTTCCCCTCACGCGTGCCATGAAGGGCACGACGAACCCCCACCTGTGGGAGCTCGTCGAGGCGATGACTCAGTACGCACAGTCGGGGTCAACCTACCTGGAGCAGGACATCGCCTTCCACTCCGGCCTGCTGGCCTACGTGGACAACGAACTCATGCACCAGCTGGTGGCCGCCATGTGGCTGGTCCACCAGAGCGTCACCCCGCAGCTGGCCGCAGCGTCGCGCCAGGAAATGGAAGTCACCGCAGAGGCCCACGCGGCCATCCTGCGGGCGTGTGAGGCCGGCGACCTGGTGGCGTACACCGCCGCCGTCGAGGCACACTACGCCCCGCTCCTGTCGATCATCGAAGGTCGCTAGAGCGCACAGAAAAATCCCGGAGCGTCGTGGGGGCACACGCACCGGGATTTTCTGTATCTGTTCACAGGGAGACTGCCGCCTCCCAGAGGCCTCGGTCACGCTCGAAGACCACCACGGCCTCGTCCCCCGTGAAGGCGACATCGCTGTAACCGAAGGCGCCATCTCCCAAGGAGGAGACCACCTCGGCGCGTACCTCACCCTCCCACGGCGGGGTGAGGCGCAGGATCTCGCCACCCGCGCGAGCGTCGCGGCGCCCGGGGTGCACGAACAGATCCGCGATCATGCGCGCGTTGCAGCCGGGGTCCTCCAGCTCCCAGAGGTACGCGCCCTCCCAGGTGCGCCCATCACCCCACGCGAGGCAGCGGGCACCAGAACCCCTGCCTTCGAAACCCTGGATGCGACAGTTCGCGACGAGGCGGCCATCCCACGCGCTCAGAGTCGTCTCATCGAGGAGCACTCCCGCCTCGCCGACGAGGGGCTCCGCAGCACCCACCATTCGCCCTCCGCGCGCGTACACGACGCGCACGTGCGTCTCGTCTCCCGTCCGCACGACGTAGGGCAGGGCGACCGCGCCATCCACCGCGACGGTGCCGCCCGAGGTCGCAAACAGGGCATCAGCCCCCGTGAGCGCGTAGAGCTCATCCGTCATGTCCACATAGGACAGGTCCTCGGGGCCACTCCCCCACGCCCACCAGGCGCGCAGGCGCTCACCGTCCGCGCGCGAATCCATGTAGCCCACGCGCCCATCCGTCGATGCGAAGGCCAGATGCATAAGACCGTCACCATCGACGCCGACGCACGTATCCGAAGAAACGGACGGACCGCCGAGCGGAAGCGGGCGCGGCTCACTCCACCGCCCCTCGTCCGCGCGCTCCATCCAGCAGATGCGATTCGGGTTGGGCAGGTCCGACGCCATCGTCAGCCCATTAAAGTCAGATCCCGTGCCCGAGGCCGGGGCGGGACGCTCGTCAAAGAACAGGATCACGCGCCCGTCCTTGAGCGTCACGAGGCCGGGGATGCGCGCCTCGCCCGCACCTTTCGGGGCGACGAGGCAGCGCGAAGCGGGAGAAGCAGTCATGTGCTCAGGATAACATAGGTGTCCCAGCGCACATACAAAGAACCCCGGGGAACCAGGTTCCTCGGGGCTCTGAGACGGAAGCCGTCAGCGGGTCTCGCGGTGCGCCGTCGACTTGTGGCAGCGCGGGCAGTACTTTGCCAGCTCGAGACGATCCGGCGTGTTACGACGGTTCTTCTTGGTGATGTAGTTGCGCTCCTTGCACTCCGAGCAGGCCAGAGTGATCTTGGGGCGAACGTCCTGGGACTTGCTTGCCACGGTTGTTTCCCTCGCTTAGTTTCGTCGCTCGTGCGACCTGTCGGATGAAAGAGTTGGTAGCGGGGGCGGGGCTCGAACCCGCGACCTCACGATTATGAGTCGTGCGCTCTGACCAGCTGAGCTACCCCGCCGCCGGTAGCGGATAACTCCGCAACCGGAGCCCCGAAAGGGAATCGAACCCTTGACCTTCTCCTTACCATGGAGACGCTCTGCCTACTGAGCTATCGGGGCAACGCCGGAAAGCCTATCGCATCTCCGAGCGCCGAAGCAATCCCGGAGCCTGAGAATGACATCACAGGCGTTACTCACTGGAACCAGCGAGTGGTGGCAGGTGAGGGATTCGAACCCCCGAAGCACGAAGCGTCTGATTTACAGTCAGATCCATTTGGCCGCTTTGGTAACCTGCCGTGCGCCGCTCTCGCGGTGCCGTGAAAGAATAGCATTAAAATAGCTCCGAGCGCCAATCGGAACGACGATTGGCGGAATTCCAACGAAAGGTGCACCCATGGCAGACTCCTCCTTCGACGTTGTCTCCAAGCTCGACCGCCAGGAGGTCGACAACGCCGTCAACCAGACCGCCAAGGAGATCGCCAACCGCTACGACTTCCGCGGCGTCGACGCCGCCATCACCCTCAGCGGCGACACGATCGCGATGGAAGCAAACTCCGCGTCCCGCGTCATGGCAATCCTCGACGTCCTACAGTCCAAGCTGATCCGCCGCGGCCTGTCCCTGAAGGTTCTGGACTACAAGGACCGTGAGCCCAAGGCCTCGGGCAAGCTCTTCAAGCTCGCCTGCCCCCTGAAGGAAGGCATCCCGCAGGACACCGCGAAGAAGATCTCCAAGCTCATCCGCGAGGAAGGCCCCAAGGGCGTCAAGGCACAGATCCAGGGTGACGAACTTCGCGTTTCCTCCAAGTCCCGCGACGACCTGCAGGCCGCCATCGCCCTCCTCAAGGGTCCCAAGGGCGAGGAGCTGGACGTCGCACTCCAGTTCGTGAACTACCGCTGATCGCTGAGAGAGCAGAGGGCGGGCGGCCGGTCGAAACCGGCCGCCCGCCCTCTGCTCTATGCCTCAGTAGCCCGCAATCTTCTCCAGGCGCGCAATTCGCTCATCCATCGGCGGGTGCGTGGAAAACATACGCGTAAGAGACTCCCCACGGAACGGATTCGCAATCATCATCGCGGCCACGTTACGCGTCCGTGGAGTGTCCTCCATCGGGCGCCGATCCGTCGCCATCTCCAGCTTGCGCAAGGCCGAGGCGAGAGCCAGCGGATCCTGCGTCAGCATCGCACCGTCCTCGTCCGCGTCGAATTCACGCGTGCGCGACAGCGAGAACTGAATGAGCATGGATGCAATCGGGGCCAGCAGACTCATCGCGAGGAGGCCGACGACACCC
Source organism: Actinomyces sp. HPA0247 (assembly GCA_000411415.1). Taxonomy (GTDB): domain Bacteria; phylum Actinomycetota; class Actinomycetes; order Actinomycetales; family Actinomycetaceae; genus Pauljensenia. The sequence continues at coordinate 670,938 of KE150451.1, forward strand.
ACTCCCCCGTTCTCTCGACGATTCCCGCCGCCAAAGAACAGCAGCGTCTGCGCAATGGTCGTAATCACGCCACCCATGGCCGCCGCGACAGAAGTCGTCAGAATGTCGCGGTTGTACACGTGCATGAGCTCGTGACCGAGCACGCCGCGCAGCTCACGCTCATTGAGAATCGCCAGGATGCCCTCCGTACAGCACACCGCCGCGTTGTTCGGATTACGGCCCGTCGCAAACGCGTTCGGCGTCAGCGTGGGTGCGACCCAGATCGTCGGCATCGGCTGCTGGGCACGATCCGCCAGCTCCCGGACAATCGCGTAGAGCTCGGGCTGCTCCGACTCGCTCACCTGGTACGCGCCCATCGAGCGCAACGCAATCGTCGCGGAATTCCAGTACGAGAACGCCGTCTGGGCCAGCCCAATGGCGGCGAACACAACAATCCACACCATCCGACCCGTGCCCGAGGCGATGAGCGCGCCGATGGCGAGCAGCAGAGCCCACATACTCCCCAGCAGGAGGGTCGTCTTCAGACCGTTGTGATAGTTGCGGTGCACCATATGCGCGATCCTATGGGGGTTACCTGAGAAGCTCCTGAGAACCAGCCGAAGCTCCGATGGGAAGAAAGCCACCCGACCAGCAGGTACCGGACGCAGCGCGGCTCGCCACATCCTCGCTCCCCCATGCAACGAGGCCGCGACCGGGAAACCCGGCCACGGCCTCGTCCAGCTCAGGGACGCGTCAGTGACGGCGCCCCGGACCCGTGTAGTCGTCGAAGCGCTCGGGGGCGGTGGGCACACCCATCTCACCCATCTCACCGATGTGGTCCACCGTCTTGGGGTCCACCTGCGCGCCGCGCGAAATATCCGTCATGGCGCGACGCGAGACAACCTTGACGCGCTCGCGCGTGCCACGGCCGCCCGGAAGCTCGCCGTACGCCTCGCCCAGCGCCTGCTCGTACGCATCCAGGAGCTCCCAGCCCTCCCAGGTCGTGAACTCGACCCCACGGGACTCCAGGAGCGCCACCATGGCCTCGTGGCCCACCTCGGCGGTGTTCGCGTGCAGACGGCCCGCGCCCGCGTCCTCCACGAGGTGGGAGATCGTCTGCTGGGCGTCCGACTTCGTCGAACCGATGAGGCCGACGGGGCCGCGCTTAATCCAACCGGTCGCGTACACGCCCGGGATAACGGGCGCGGACTCGTCCTTCGTGGTCTCGCCCTCGATGACGCGACCCTCCACGTTCGGCACGACGCCGGCGCGCTTGTCGAAGGGCAGACCCGGGATCGGCGAGGAGTAGTAGCCCACCGCGCGGTACACCGCCTGCACGGGCCAGGTCGTGATGACGCCCGTGCCCGACACGCTTCCATCGCCGTTGAGCGCCGTGCGCTCGGTACGCAGGGCCTTCACGTGGCCGTTCTCGTCCGCGACGATCTCGACCGGGGCCTGGAACAGGTGGATGTGGATGCGACGCGAGGCCGTGTGCTCCTCCGGATCCGCCATCGCGTAGCTCGTCAGGGTCTTGACGACCTGACGCTGCTGGTTCGACGCGCGCAGCGCCTCCTCCGACCCCTCGTCGAAGTCGAAGTCCTCTTCCGAGACGATGACGTCAACGTCGGGCACCTTGCCCAGCTCGCGCAGCTCCAGCGGCGTGAACTTCACCTGCGCGGGACCGCGGCGGCCAAACACGTGCACGTCGGTGATCGGGTTCTCAGCCAGGGCCTCGGCGACGTTAGCCGGCACCTCCGTCTTGAGCATGTCCTCCGCGTGCTTCGCCAGCACGCGGGAGACGTCCAGCGCCACGTTGCCGACGCCCAGGACCGCGACCTCACGGGCCTTCAGCGGCCACGTACGCGGGTAATCCGGGTTGCCGTCATACCAGGACACGAAGTCGGCCGCACCGTAGGACTCGGGCAGATCCACGCCCGGGATGTCCAGCGGGTGATCACGGTCCGCGCCCGTCGCGATGATGATCGCGTCATAGTGGTCGCGCAGGTCGTCGATCGTCACGTCACGACCCACCTCAACGTTGCCGAGCAGACGGATGTCGCCACGCTGAAGGATCTTGTACAGCGCGACGATGATCTGCTTGATACGCGGGTGATCCGGCGCGACGCCGTAACGCACGAGACCGTAAGGCGCAGGAAGACGCTCAAACAGGTCGATATTCACCTCGAGCCCCGACTTGGACAGGATATCCGACGCGTAAATGCCAGCGGGACCAGCGCCAATAACGGCGACGTTGAGCGGTGCCAACCGAATTCTCCTTCTATGACCGCGCGCGAGTGCGCGCACCTGGGGTCTCAGTCTAGCGCCCCGATGCCAAGGGCAACCTTAGCTGAGACCCCTCACACACCTCAAGGCGCGTCCGCACATACGACGAGGCCCGGGCCCACGTACGAGGCCGATCCTCCACGTACGAGGCCGGGGCGTCTCCCCCAACGAGGCCTTGGCATGTTCGGTTCAGAGGCAACCTGAACGCCACTCTCCCAAAAGTCGCATGCAATTCGACTGACCGAACTTTTCTCACCACCCAGAAACGTTGGAATTGCAACGACACTCTTTCAATACATAAAAGGTTGACAGGGAAATTTCATGCGACATTGTTGGGAAACCATGACGATGCCCCATACAAGATCCGACCAAGACCGGGACAGGTCGTGAGTGCACCCGTTAAGGGGCAGTGCACCCGATAAGGGGCAGTGCACCCGATAAGGGGCAGTGCACCCGATCAGAAAGGGTGCATTGCCTACGGATCGGGTGCACGACCCCCGTCATGAGCTCGCGGACCAGCCCGACTGGAGGTGGACCCGACAGGCGCCGGGCGCGCATACAACGAGGCCGGGACCAGCCGCGCTCGCACGCGCAGCTGGCCCCGGCCTCGTCAACGTTGATCAGACCAAGCGATCCACCATCAGGTTCGCAAACGCCTCCAGCGCGGTCTTCGCCTCGCCCTTGGGCAGCGGTGCCAGCGCGGCGACCGCCTCATCGGCCCACGTGCGCGCCAACTGACGCGTCTCCTCGAGCACGTCATGACTGCGCAGCTGCTCGACCACCGACGCCAGGGCCTCGTCCGACGACAGGTCCCCCGTCAGCTCGCGCAGGATGCGCGCGCCGACCTCGTCGATCGTTCCGGCCGCCTCACGGCGACGCAGCAGGAGAACGGGCAGCGTATCCACGCCCTCGCGCAGATCCGTGCCGGGCGTCTTACCCGACTGCTCGCCCGACGACGCCAAATCCAGCACGTCGTCGGCGATCTGGAAGGCGACGCCCACCTTCTCACCGAAGTCGCTCACGACGTCGGCCACCAGGTGGCCGGCGCCCGACAGGAGCGCACCGAAGGACGCGGCGGTCGACACGAGCGAACCCGTCTTATCCGCCAAGACCTGAATGTAGAAATCGACGCGATCCGCGCCATCCGTCGGACCGAAGGTCTCGTTCAGCTGACCCTCGCACAGGCGCTCGAACGTGCGCGCGTGGTGAGCAACCATCTCCGGGCCCAGCGACGCCACCAACAGCGACGCGCGGGCAAACAGGATGTCGCCAGCCAGAATCGCGCGATTGTTCCCCCACAGGTGCTGCGCCGAGGGCACACCACGACGGGTGGGAGCCGAATCCATGACGTCGTCGTGATACAGGGACGCCAGATGGGTCAGCTCGACCGCCGTCGCAGCCGTAATGACCTGGTCGTCCAACGCGCGCTCGGGATCGCCCAGCTGCGCGCACACGAGGGTCAGCAGCGGACGCATCCGCTTGCCACCCGCGACCGCGAGGTGACGCGTCAGCTCATCCGTCAGATCACGGGAGGACGACACGGCGTCGAGGAGACGACGCTCGACGACCTCGAGCCCCGGGGTAATACGGGACTCGAGGTCGGGAACATGAAGATCGGGTGTTTGAGCACTCACGGAATCAGTATGACGATCTTTTCCAGCAGACTCAACACGGGACCGGGGAAGACGCCCAGGGCGAGCGTTCCGAGCACGCACACGATGATCGCCAGAGCGGACAGGCCCTCCGACTTGACCACGACGGACTCCTCACCGGGTTCGGTGAAGAACATCAGGCGCACGAGGCGGAAGTAGTAGAACGCGGTGATCGCCGAGGCCACGAGGCCCACGATCGCGAGCCAGCCGATGCCGCCCTTGATCGCGTCGGAGAAAATCACGAACTTACCAACGAAACCGCCCGTCAGCGGGATGCCCGCGAACGAGAGCAGGAAGACCAGCATCGCACCCGCAATCCACGGGTTGGTGCGGCCAATGCCCGCCCACTTGCGCAGGCTCGTCGCCTCGCCCAGGACGTTGCCATCCGCATCGCGGCCGCGCACCAGCGAGACCACCGCGAAGGCGCCGACCGTCGCCAGGCCGTAACCGAGCGTGTAGAACAACACATGGCCCGTGCCGCCCTTCTGGATCGCGAGGATACCCATCAGGATGAAGCCCGCGTGAGCGATCGACGAGTAGGCCAGCATGCGCTTGACGTCGTCCTGCACGAGGCCGGCGAAGGTACCGACGACGATCGTCAGGACCGCGATCGCCGCGAAGACGTACAGGTAGTCCCACTGCAGGTAGGCGGCGACAGCCTGGTAGAAGCGGGCCATCGCGGCGAAGGCAGCGATCTTCACGGCCGCGGCCATGAAGCCCGTCACCGGGGTCGGGGCACCCGTGTAGACGTCGGGCGTCCACGCGTGGAAGGGCGCGGCGCCCACCTTGAACAGCAGGCCAACCATCACGCAGAACACGCCGACGAGGACCATCCAGTCCATGTTCGTGTTCGTCGAGATGGCCTGACCCAGCTCCGAGATGCGCAGCGAGTTGGAGAAACCGAAGAGGAACGCCGAGCCCATCAGCATGAAGCCCGAGGAGAAGGCACCCAGCACGAAGTACTTGAGGGCCGCCTCGTAGGACAGCTGACGGCGACGACGCGCGGTCGCGGCCATGATGTACAGGGGCAGCGACATGACCTCAAGGGCCACGAAGAGCGTCACGAAGTTGTCCGCCGCGGGGAAGATCATCATGCCGCCCAGCGAGAACAGGGTCAGCGGGAACATCTCGGAGCGCTGGTAGCCCTTGCGCTCCGACAGCTCCTCGGCAGCCGAGTCCGGGCGATCCGAGGGCTGACCGGCGAACGCGCCGTCACCGACGGTCGTGCGGTCGGCCATCACCAGGACGGCGAGGAAGCCGATGATGACGAGCACCGACTGGGCACCGATCGTCAGCGGGTCCTCGATGTACTCCCCCAGCGAGGCCGGGGCGGCCACGACGGGAGCCCAGCGCAGCGCGAGCATGACGCAGGCGCCGGCGGTGGCCAGGATCGACAGGCCGATCACGATGGGACGGCGAGCCTTCGCCGGGGCGAAAGCCTCAACGAGGATGCCGAGGACCGCGCCGCCGAGCACGATGAGGATCGGCGCGAGGCTCAGCCACGGAACCTCGGGGGCCTGGAAGTTAGCCATGGGTAGGACGTTCACTGTGCGCTCCCTTCAACGGCGGCCGGGACCTGCGAGTTGGTCAGGTCGAGGTCTGAAGCAACCGGGGTCAGGGCGCTCACGAGGGGCGCCGACCAGATACCAAGGATGAGCATCGCGGCCACGAGCGGCACCATGACGCCGCGCTCGCGAGCGCCCAGGTCCGCCAGGTCCTCCTTGCCCTTGCCGGGCGCGCCGGTGAAGACGCGCTGGTAGGGCATGAGCACGTACATGGCGGCGATGACGACGCCGAGGACCGCGAAGAGCGCCAGCGCGCTGTTCACCGACCAGGTGCCCATGAGCACGAGGTACTCGGGGACGAAGCCGGACAGGCCGGGCAGCGCGATGGAGGCGAGGCCACTCAGGAGCCACAGGCCCGCGAGCACCGGGGTCACGCGCTGCATGCCCACGTACTCGCGCATGTCCTGCGTGCCACCGCGGCGCGAGAGCCAGCCGGAGAGCAGGAACATCGCGGCGATCGACACACCGTGGGCGACCATGTAGAACATGGCGCCGACGAGCGCGATCTGCGTGCCGATGAAGATGCCCAGGACCATGAAGCCGAAGTGCGACACCGACGTGTAGGACACGAGGCGCATGATGTCGTTCTGGCCGTTCGCCGCAAGGCCACCCCACAGGATGGAGATGACGGCGAGGATGCACATGACCCACTTGGCGGACACGGCCGCGCCGGGGGTGAGCTGCAGGCACAGGGTGATCATGCCGAAGGTGCCGATCTTGTCCAGGACGCCGACCAGCAGCACCGAGGTGCCGGGGCGGGCGACGGCGGCCGTGTCGGGCAGCCACGTGTGCACCGGGACCATGGGCGCCTTGATCGCGAACGCAACCATGAAGGTCACGAAGACGATCATCTGGATGACGAGCGGGGCGCTCGGCAGGATCTGGGCGAGCGTATCGATGCGGAAGAACGTCGACACGTCCTGCGCTGCCTGCGAGCCCATCGCCCACAGGTAGAGGATGCCACCGAGCATCACCAGTCCGCCGAACAGCGAGTACAGCAGGAACTTCATGGCGGCCTTGTGGCGGGCGGCCTCGTCACCGACGCCGTAGCGTCCGATCATGAGGTACAGCGGCACGAGCATCGCCTCGAAGGCGAAGTAGAAGACCGTCAGGTCGTAGGCCGCGAAGATGACGACCATGAACGCCTCGAGGGCCAGGACCAGCGCCGGGTAGGCGCCGCGGTCCGCAGCATCGTCCTCGTCCCAGCCCGCGATGAGCACGAGCGGCACGAGGCCGAGCGCCAGCAGGACCATGACGAGGCCCAGGGAGGTGACGCTCAGCGACCAGGTGATGCCGATCTGGGGGATCCACAGGTGGGACTCGTACACCTGGTACGAGGCCGGGGCGGACCAGTCGAACACGGAGGCGGCGACGTACACGCCGAGCGCGAGCTCGACGAGTGCGATCACCAGGGCGATGACGCGCCCGGCGGCGCGCCTCAGGGGCGGGACGAAGCCGAGGAGGGCCGCGCCCGCAGCCGGAACGGCCACGAGGACGGACAGCCACGGGAAGTTAGCAGCAACCATTGCACTTTCCATTGTCGTGTACCCCTTACAGCCTGAATCCGAGGACGATGGCCAGGGCGAGGATGACGCCACCCAGGATGTAGGCAGCGTACGTGCGCACGAGGCCGTTCTGGGTGATGCCGACGATGCGTCCGAGCAGCTGCGAGCCGACGCCGAGGCCGTTCAGCGCACCGTCGATGGCGCTCGCATCGCCGACGGTCGCGACGGTGACGAGGCCCTTGGCGGGCATCATGAACAGGGTCTCGTTGACGGTGTCCTGGTAGAGGTCGCGGCGCGCGGCCTCGGTCAGGGCGTTGCCTGCGGGGACGGAGGTGGGAACCTCGTCGCGTCCGTACTTCATCCACGCGATAACCGCGCCGAGGATGACGAGGGCGAGGGTGGCTCCCTGAATGACGTACTCATTGAGGACGGGGTCATTGTGCGTGACGTGACCGATCGAGGGGACCAGCCACTCGGTGAAGGTGTTCCCCACGGAGAGGGCGCCACCGAGGACGACCGCGCCGATGGCGAGGATGATCATGGGGACCGTCATGAGGGCACCGGACTCGTGCGGGTGCACGGGCGCGCCCTCGGCCTCGGTGGTCCAGCGGGCCTTGCCGTGGAACGTCATGAAGAAGAGTCGCGACATGTAGAACGCGGTGATGCCCGCGCCGATCAGCGCGACGGGGCCGTAGACCCAACCGGCCCACAGGGCCGTGGTGCCGCCGAAGCTGTCGGCGCTGAAGGCGGCCTCGATGATCTTGTCCTTCGACCAGTAGCCGGAGAACGGCGGAACACCGAGGATGGCGAGCCAGCCCATCATGAACGTCAGCCACGTGACCTTCATGGCGCCGCGCAGGGCGCCGAAGCGACGCATATTCACCTGGTCGCCCATGCCGTGCATGACGGAACCGGCGCCCAGGAACATGAGGGCCTTGAAGAAGCCGTGGGTGAAGAGGTGGAAGATCGAGAACGCCCAGCCGATGGGGCCCAGGCCCGCACCCAGCATCATGTAGCCGATCTGGCTCATGGTGGAGGCGGCGAGGACCTTCTTCATGTCGTCCTTCGCGCAACCGACGATCGCGCCGAAGAGGAGCGTGATCGCACCGATGATGGCGACCGCGGTCGCGGCGACGGGGGCCGCGAGGAAGACGTCGCCGGAACGGATGATCAGGTAGACGCCGGCGGTGACCATCGTGGCCGCGTGAATGAGCGCGGAGACGGGGGTCGGGCCAGCCATGGCGTCACCCAGCCACGCCTGCAGCGGGAACTGCGCGGACTTACCGCAGGCGGCCACCAGCAGGAAGATACCGATGACGGTCGCGGACGCCGTGGGGATGGAAGCGACCTGGGTGGAGACCACGGAGAAGGACACCGAGTGGAAGGAGGCGACCATCGCCATCATGGCGATCAGCATGCCCATGTCGCCGACACGGTTCATGACGAACGCCTTCTTGGCGGCCACCGCGTTCGCGGGGACGTGGTTCCAGAAGCCGATCAGCAGGTAGGACGCCAGGCCCACGCCTTCCCAACCGGCGAACAGGCCAGCGTAGGAGTCCGCGAGAACCAGGGTCAGCATCGCCGCGATGAAGAAGTTCAGGTAGGCGAAGAAACGGCGGCGAGCCTCGTCGTGCTCCATGTAGGCAATCGCGTACACGTGGATGAGCGAACCGACGAAGGTCACCAGAATGACGAAGGTGATCGAGAGCGGGTCCACGAGGAGACCGAAGTCGACGGTGAAGTCACCGGCGGGAATCCAGGTGAACAGCGTCTCGCCGAAGCGGCGCGCGCCCACGGGGGCATTCCACATCTGGGCGGCGATCGCCGCACCAACCGCGAAAGTCGACCAGGATGCGAGGGTCGCCAGCAGGTGGCCCCACTTGTCCGAGACGCGGCCCAGCAGCAGGAGCAGGCCCGCGCTGGCCAGCGGAATGAGGATGAGCAGCCACGCGTAGGCGGCGACTCCAGTGGCGGCGACCATATCGGGGACGCCGGTAGCCTGTGTGGAAATGAAGGTGGTCATGAGTTACGTCCTCCCTCAGTTCTTCAGCAGGTTGAGATCGTCCATGCTCGTGGTCGAGCGGGAACGATAGATGGACACGATGATCGACAGGCCGACGACGACTTCGGCGGCCGCGACGACCATGACGAAGAACGCCATGATCTCGCCGTCAACGTTGGAGTGAATGCGCGCAAACGTCACGAGGACGAGGTTCGCGGCGTTGAGCATCATTTCGACGCCCATGAGCGCGATGACAGCGCTGCGGCGCACGAGGACCGTGGTCGCACCGATGGCGAACAGCACACCCGCAAGGATGAGGTACCAGGCGAGGCTCACTTGCTCTCCTCCTTCTTCTCAATGGGGGTGGTGGTGCGCGCCTTGCGGGCCCGAGGCTGGGCCAGTCCGGTGGGCGCGGCGGCGCCGGGCATCCCGAAGGAGCCGGAGCGCGGGACGTCGGGCGTGCGCCCGATGGTGTAGGGCGACTCGTCGAGAGAGTCGGTCGCCGCGGTCTCAGTGCGAGCGAGCGCGAGCTGCTCGGAGACCTCGGGGGTGACCTCGCCGATCGTGCGGGTCAGGCCGCGCACGCGCAGGACGCGGGGCACCGACTCCTCGACCGGGCCGAGGGTCTCGCCCGAGATGGCGGGCACATCGGCCGCGTTCGACTGGGCGTAGACACCGGGGGCGGGCAGCTGGCCGATACGAGAACCCTTTTCGCCGAAGGCGCGCATCTTGTTACGCGCCGTCTCGTACTGATCGGCCTTCGGGGCGAGGCGATCCGAGTGGGTCAGCAGCATCGCACCGACGGCGGCCGTGATCAGCAGCGCGCCGGCGAGCTCCATGCTCAGCCAGTGCTCCTGGAACAGCGTGATCGCCAGGTCGGTGATCGGCTGGTTGGAGTAGGGGTCAACCTCGTCGGCTTTGTGCGGCGTGGGAACGGACTTCAGGATCGCGGTCGCAACGATGACGATCAGTCCGAGGCCACCGAGCACGGCCGAGACGATGGCGCCGCGGCTCTGGCGGGCGTAGTCGTCGGAGGTGCCGATGCCGATCAGCATGATGACGAAGAGGAACAGCATCATGATCGCGCCGGTGTACACGACGATCTGCGCCACGCCCAGGAAGGGGGCGCTATTCGCGATGTACAGGACGGCCAGGCCGAGCATGACGCCGACCATGCAGATGACCGAGTGCGCGGCCTTCTTGAAGAAGAGGACACCCAGAGCGCAGGCGACCATCACGATGGCCGTGCATGCGAAGAGGATGATCTCCCCCGTTGACCCCATCATGGGCCAACCGTTGGACAGGTTCATCAGTGTGCCTCCTCGGCGACTCGTACCGTCTTGAGGGAGGGGTCGTCGGGGCGGCGGCTCGCGACCCAGTCAACCTGGGCGGCGGTGGGGCCGGTGACTTCCCCGCGGTAGTAGTCGATGTCGTTCTTACCCTCGACCATGGGGTGGGGCGCTGCGAGCATGCCATCGGAGAGCGGGACCAGGAGGTCTTCCTTCTCGTAGATGTCGTCCTCGCGGGTGTACTTGGCGATTTCGAAGTCGTTCGTCATCGTCAGGGCGCGCGTGGGGCACGCCTCGATGCACATGCCGCAGAAGATGCAGCGCAGGTAGTTGATCTGGTAGACGCGGCCGTAGCGCTCGCCCGCCGAGTACTGCTCCTCGGGCGTGTTGGATGCGGCCTCGACGAAAATCGCGTCAGCGGGGCACGCCCAGGCGCACAGCTCGCAGCCGACGCACTTTTCCAGGCCGTCGGCGTAGCGGTTGAGCTGGTGGCGTCCGTGGAAGCGGGGCATGACGCGCGCGGGTTCGCGCGGGTACTGCTCGGTGACGGTGGGCCGGAAGAAGGAAGCCATGGTGACTCCGTAGCCGGCCATAGGCGCGACGAACTGGGCGAACGCACCCTTGGGGTCATGCTCGAAGAGCATTTCCTCGTCGGTGGTCTTCTCACTCATCGGTGGACTCCTTCGGGCTGTCGATTGCCGAGGCCGGGGCCAGTTCGCCCTCAATGGTGGCGAGGCCGCGCGGCGAGGCAACGGGGGTCTGTCCGGGCAGCGGCGGGACGGGGAAGCCATCCTCGAAGCCCGTGTATTCGCGCTCGGATGCGGGGATTTCCTCGGGCTCGGGCTTGTCCGTCAGCCAGATGATGCCCAGGGCGATCACGAAGATGACGCCCACGCCTCCGAAGAGGATGTGGTTGGGCAGCGCCACGAACTGGGTGATGCCGCGCACGAGGGCGACGAGCACGAGCCAGCCCAGGGCGATGGGCATGAGGCGCTTCCACCCGAGGTTCATGAACTGGTCGTAGCGGAAGCGCAGCAGCGTGGCGCGCGTCCAGATCAGCAGGAACATGAAGAACCAGATCTTCAGGAAGAACCAGAGCATGCCCCACCAGCCGGAGTTGAGGAACTCGACGTGGGAGAGCGGCCACGGGGCGTGCCAGCCGCCGAAGAACATCGTGGTGGCCACGGCCGAGACGTTGAGCATGTTGACGTACTCGGACAGGTAGTACCAGCCGAACTTCATCGACGAGTACTCGGTCATGTGGCCGGCGACGATCTCGCCCTCGGCCTCGGGGAGGTCGAAGGGAAGACGGTTGACTTCACCGGTGGCGCTGATGCAGTAGATGACGAACGCGGGGAACAGGGTGAATGCCCACCAGAACTGTCCCTGAGCGGCCACGATCTGCGAGGTGGACATGGAGCCCGACATGAGGAACACGCTCACGAGGGACAGGCCCATGGCCAGCTCGTAGGAGATGACCTGCGCGGAGGAACGCACGGCGCCGTACAGGGGCAGGGTCGAGCGGGTCGACCAGCCACCGAGGACGATGCCGTACAGGCCCAGCGAGGCGATCGCCAGGATGTACAGGGAGGCGACGGGCATGTCGGCGAGCTGCAGCGGCGTCGAGTGGCCGAAGATCGTCACGTTCGGGCCCATCGGAATGACCGCGTAGACGCTGAACGCCGCGAAAGCCGCGATGGCGGGAGCCAGGAAGTACAGGAAACGCTCGGCCCGGCGGGTCCACATGTCCTCCTTGAAGAGGAGCTTGCCCGCGTCGGCGAACGCCTGGAACAGGCCGAGGGGGCCCGCGACGTTCGGGCCGGGACGCGTCTGCATGCGGCCCAGGCCTCGGCGCTCGACCCACAGGGCGAGGAGCACGTTGGCGATCAGGAAGACGATGATGAACACGGCCTTGATGAGGCTGAGCCACCAGGTTTCCTGGCTAAAGTCCGCGGCGGTGTATTCCGGGACTGCGAAGGGTGCGAGTGTCATCGTGCCACCTCCTGCGTGGCGCGCAGGGTCGCGACGGTGCCGACACCGCCGAGGTTTTCGTGAATAACGGAGCCGGTCGAGCACTCGGGCACCCACGCGACGGAGTCGGGCAGGTCCGCGATGGCGGCCGGGAGGGTGATCGTGCCTCGCTCGGTCTCGAGCGTCGCGTCCGCGCCGGGGGCGATACCCGCGGCAGCGAGCGTGGCGGCCGAGGCCAGGAGGACGGGGCGACGGGCCGAACCGGCCAGCCACGGGGCGCCATCCTGGAGACGACCGGCGTCGATCATCGGCTTGTGGGAGGCCAGAACGACCTCGCCCTTGCCGGCGACAACGGGAGCCTCGGGCGAGACCGGAGCGAAGGCCTGCGGGGCGCCATCCCACTCCATGAGGGGGTTAACTTCCTCGTACAGGTCAGCCAGGGCGGTGATACCCAGGTCGAGGTCGAACTCTTCGGTGAGGCGCACGAGCACGTCGCGGTCCGTGAGGGACGTTGCCGAGCGGGCCTGGCCGAAGGGACGCAGGCGGCCTTCCCAGTTGATGTAGGTGCCGTTCTTCTCGACCGCGGGGGCCACCGGCAGGACGACGTCCGCGCGCTCGGTGATCTCCGAGGCACGAACCTCGAGCGACACGAGGAAGGGAACCTCGTCGAGGGCTTCGCGCACGGCGGCCGGCTCGTCGAAGTCACGCACGTCGACGCCGCCGACGACGAGAGCCGCAAGCTCACCGGAGGCGGCGGCCTCGATCATCTGCTCGGCGTCGAGGCCGCGCTCGGGAAGCTCGCCCCAACCCAGGGACTGCTCCCCGGCCTCGTCGATGCCGCGGCCGAAGGGAAGCAGACCCGGGAGGAGGCCGGCCTCGACGGCGGCGCGGTCACCGGCGCGACGCGGGACCCATGCGAGGCGGGCGCCCGTGCGCTCGGCCAGAGCGACGACGGCGGAGAGCAGGCCGGGGGTCTGCGCGGCGCGCTCGCCCACGAGGACGATGCCACCGGAGAGGGCATCCGCGAGATCCGCGTAGGCACCGCCAGCGGCGATCGCGTCGAGAACGCCGGGCTCGGAGCCGGGGGCGGCGTGCAGGACCTGGGCGTTCATCTTGCGCGAACCGTTGGAGGTGAAGGGCGCGACCGTGGCGACCTTCAGGCCCGACTTACGGGTGCCCTTGCGCAGGCGCAGGAACATCGCGCCGCACTCGTCCTCGGGCTCGAGGGCGACCAGCAGGACCTGACCGGCGTGCTCCAGATCGGAGTACGTGACATCGAGGCCGGAGCCCGCCACGTAGGAGGCCAGGAACGAACGCTCTTCCTCGCTGGCGCGACGCGAACGGAAGTCGATCGAGTCGGAACCGACGACGGTGCGCGCGAACTTCGACCAGGCCCAGGCATCCTCGAAGGTGAGGTGGCCGCCGGGCAGGAAGCCCACGGACGAACCAGCCTGCTCGAGGCCCTCACGGACGCGGTCAAGCGCGTCGGACCAGGAGGTGGGAACCAGCTTGCCATCCTCGCGCACGAGCGGGTAGGTCAGGCGATCGACCTTGTCCCATTCGAAGGCGAAGCGGTCCTTATCGGTGATCCACTCTTCGTTAACCTCGGGGTCGTTGCCGCTCATGCGACGCACGACCTCGCCGCGGCGCACGTCCTGGCGGATCGCGGAGCCCGACGCGTCGTGCTCGGTCACGGCGGCCGTCGACACGAGGTCGAAGGGACGCGCGCGGAAGCGGTAGGACGCGGCGGTCAGAGCGCCGACGGGGCAAATCTGAATGATGTTGCCCGAGAAGTAGGAGGCGAAGGCACGGCCCGAGACGTCGCGCTCAGCGACGGAGAGCTCGCCCTCGTTGAGCGAACCGACGATCGCATCTGTGCCGAACGGCGACGACAGGGACGAGGTCGCGGCGTCCTTGGCCTTCGGGTCGAAGAAGTCGAGCGTGGTCGTGTCAAAGCCGCCGACCTGCTCGCCCATGAAGTAGTGGTGCTCCGTGGGGGCGGTGCCGCCGCCTCGGCCCTGCAGGTCCATGAACACGTCGCCCGAGATTTCCTTGCCGAAGCGCACGCAGCGCTGGCACAGGATGCAGCGCTCACGATCCAGCAGGATCTGGGAGGTCAGGCGCAGCGGCTTCTTGAAGGTGCGCTTGGCGTCCGTGAAGCGGGACTTGCCGCGCCCCTCGGTGAGCGCCTGGTTCTGCAGGGGGCACTCGCCGCCCTTGTCGCAGACGGGGCAGTCCAGCGGGTGGTTGATGAGCAGGAACTCCATGACGCCGCGCTGGGCGCGGTCCACCACCTCGGAGGTGTGCTGGGTCTTGACGACCATGCCCGGGGTGACGGTCTGCGCACACGAGGGCTGGGGCTTGGGCATGAAGCGCAGCTCGCCCGTGTTGCGGTCGGGCATGCCGACCTCCACGAGGCACTGGCGGCATGCGGCCACGGGGGCCAGCAGCGGGTGGTCGCAGAAACGCGGGATCCGGATGCCGGCCTGCTCGGCCGCGCGGATCACGAGCGTGCCCTGGGGGACAGAAACCTGAACGTCGTCGATGGTGACGTCGATCATGTTGGGTGCGTCGCTCATCGGCCACCTCCTCGCGCGTAGTTAGCGGACGCCTCGTAGGGGAAAAGCTCGCGGGCGGGCGTGGTCAGCCCGGCCTCGAACTCGTCGCGGAAGCGCTTGATGCCCGACATGATCGGGGTTGCTGCGGCGTCGCCCAGCGGGCAGAAGCTACGGCCCGCAATGTTGTGTGCGATCTCGTCGAGCAGGTCGACGTCGCCGGGACGGCCCTCGCCTCGCTCGAGACGCAGCATGATTTGCTTCATCCAGTAGGTGCCTTCGCGACAGGGCGTGCACTTACCGCAGGACTCGTGCTGGTAGAACTCGGACCAGCGGGTGATGACGCGAACGACCGAAACCGTCTCGTCGAACACCTGCAGGGCGCGCGTACCCAGCATCGAACCGGCAGCGCCCACGGACTCGTAGTCCAGGGGCGTGTCCAGCTCGTCTTCGGTGAAGATCGGGGTGGAGGAACCGCCGGGGGTCCAGAACTTCAGCTCGTGGCCGTCGCGGATGCCGCCCGCCATCTCGATGAGCTCGCGCATCGTGATGCCGAAGGGGGCCTCGAACTGGCCGGGGTTGTTCACGTGACCCGACACGGAGAAGATGCCGTGGCCCTTGGACTTTTCGGTGCCCATGGACGCGAACCACTCGGGGGAGTTGCGGAAGATGCCCGCAACCTGAGAGATGGTCTCGACGTTGTTGACGACCGTGGGACGGGCGTACAGACCGGCGACCGCGGGGAACGGGGGCTTGAGGCGCGGGTGGCCTCGACGACCCTCGAGGGAGTCCAGCAGGGCCGTCTCCTCACCGCAGATGTAGGCGCCAGCACCCGCGTGGGCGGTAATGCGCAGGTCGCCGAGCACGCCGGACTCGGTCGCCTCGCGCACGGCCTGTAGCAGACGACGGTACACGTGGGTGACCTCGCCGCGCAGGTAGACGAACGCGTGGTCGCAGCCGATCGCACGCGACGTGATCGCGATGCCCTCAATGAGGACGTGCGGGTTGCCCATGATCAGCGGGATGTCCTTGCAGGTGCCCGGTTCGGACTCGTCGGCATTCACCACGAGGTAGCGGGGGCCGCCGTCAGCCGGGGGCAGGAAGGACCACTTGAGGCCGGTCGGGAAGCCTGCGCCACCACGGCCTCGCAGGCCGGAATCCTTCACGACCTGCACGATCTCAGCGGGTTCCATGGTCCGGGCCTTTTCGAGGCCCTGGTAGCCACCGCGAGCCCGGTAGGAGTCCAGCGTCCAGGAACGATCCTCTCCCCACCCGTTGGTGAGGATCGGGGTCAGCGGTCCGGGCGCAACGTATGCGGTACTCACTTCGCCTCTTCTCCCTTCGTGTCAGCGGCCTCGTCGGCGACCTCCACGGCGACCGGCTCGGTCCAGCCCTTCGCCGCTGCGATCTCTCGGCCCAGCAGCGTGGAGCGGCCCGCAGAGGGGCCCTCGTCCTCGTGGCCATCCAGGAAGCCGGCCAGGACGCGCTCGTTCTCCTTGAACGTGGGGGCCACGACGGGACCGCGCGTCGGGTGAATGTCGCGACCAGCCTGGATGTCATCGATCATGGCCAGCGCCGACTCAGGGCTCTGGTTGTCGAAGAATTCCCAGTTGACCATGACGACGGGCGCGTAATCGCACGCCGCGTTGCACTCGATGCGCTCGAGCGTGATCTTTCCGTCTTCGCTGGTCTCATCGCTGCCGACGCCGACCTTCTTGGAGACCTTTTCCCAGATCTCGTCGCCGCCCATGACGGCGCACAGCGCGTTCGTGCACACGCCCACCAGGTAGTCGCCGGTGGGGTGGCGCTTGTACTGCGTGTAGAAGGTCGCGACGGCGCTGATCTCTGCGCGAGGCAGGTCCAGCGTGGCGGCGATGAAGTCGATGCCGTCGGGGCTGACGTAGCCGTCAACGGACTGGATCAGGTGCAGCATCGGCAGCAGCGCGGAACGCGAGTGACCGTCCGGGTAGCGGGCGATGATCTGCGCGGCGTCCGCCTGCAGGCGTGCCAGGGTGTCGGGTGTGTAGCTCATCGGTCAACGCCTCCGAGAACGGGGTCGATAGCGGCCAGTGCGACGACCACGTCGGCCAGCTGGCCGCCTTCGGTCATCATGGCCAGCGCTTGCAGGTTGGCGAAGGAGGGGTCGCGGAAGTGCGCGCGGAACGGGCGCGTGCCACCGTCGGAGACGAGGTGAACGCCCAGGATGCCCTTCGCGTGCTCGACGGTCTGGTAGACCTGGCCGGCGGGCACGTGGAAGCCCTCCGTGACGAGCTTGAAGTGGTGGATGAGGGACTCCATGGACTCCCCCATGATCTCGCGGACGTGCTCGGCCGAGTTGCCCTGGCCGTCCGTGGCGACCGCCAGGCGAGCGGGCCAGGCGATCTCCGGGTCGGCGACCATGGTGGGCGCGCCGTCGCACTGGTCCAGCCTGTCGAGCACCTGCCAGATGATGCGCATGGACTCGTAGCACTCGTCGAAGCGAACCATCGTGCGGTTGTAGACGTCGGACTTGTCGCGGGTGGGAATATCGAACTCGAAGTTCTCGTAGCCGCAGTAGGGCTGGCTCTTGCGCAGGTCCAGGGGCAGGCCGGCG
>KE150452.1:0-5602 GCA_000411415.1 Actinomyces sp. HPA0247
TGGTTGGTTTTTCTGGGCTTTAACGTTTTTGTTTTTGTTCGGAGAGTTTGATCCTGGCTCAGGACGAACGCTGGCGGCGTGCTTAACACATGCAAGTCGAACGCTGAAGCCCAGCTTGCTGGGTGGATGAGTGGCGAACGGGTGAGTAACACGTGAGTAACCTGCCCCCTTCTTTGGGATAACGCCCGGAAACGGGTGCTAATACTGGATATTCACTGATCTTCGCATGGGGGTTGGTGGAAAGGTTTTTTCTGGTGGGGGATGGGCTCGCGGCCTATCAGCTTGTTGGTGGGGTGATGGCCTACCAAGGCTTTGACGGGTAGCCGGCCTGAGAGGGTGACCGGTCACATTGGGACTGAGATACGGCCCAGACTCCTACGGGAGGCAGCAGTGGGGAATATTGCACAATGGGCGAAAGCCTGATGCAGCGACGCCGCGTGAGGGATGACGGCCTTCGGGTTGTAAACCTCTTTCGCTCATGGTCAAGCCGCAGCTTTGGGTTGTGGTGAGGGTAGTGGGTAAAGAAGCGCCGGCTAACTACGTGCCAGCAGCCGCGGTAATACGTAGGGCGCGAGCGTTGTCCGGAATTATTGGGCGTAAAGGGCTTGTAGGCGGTTGGTCGCGTCTGCCGTGAAATCCTCTGGCTTAACTGGGGGCGTGCGGTGGGTACGGGCTGACTTGAGTGCGGTAGGGGAGACTGGAACTCCTGGTGTAGCGGTGGAATGCGCAGATATCAGGAAGAACACCGGTGGCGAAGGCGGGTCTCTGGGCCGTTACTGACGCTGAGGAGCGAAAGCGTGGGGAGCGAACAGGATTAGATACCCTGGTAGTCCACGCTGTAAACGTTGGGCACTAGGTGTGGGGGCCACCCGTGGTTTCTGCGCCGTAGCTAACGCTTTAAGTGCCCCGCCTGGGGAGTACGGCCGCAAGGCTAAAACTCAAAGGAATTGACGGGGGCCCGCACAAGCGGCGGAGCATGCGGATTAATTCGATGCAACGCGAAGAACCTTACCAAGGCTTGACATGCACGGCGACACTGCAGAGATGTGGTGGCATTTAGTTGGTCGTGTGCAGGTGGTGCATGGTTGTCGTCAGCTCGTGTCGTGAGATGTTGGGTTAAGTCCCGCAACGAGCGCAACCCTTGCCCTATGTTGCCAGCACGTGATGGTGGGGACTCGTGGGGGACTGCCGGGGTTAACTCGGAGGAAGGTGGGGATGACGTCAAATCATCATGCCCCTTATGTCTTGGGCTTCACGCATGCTACAATGGTTGGTACAGAGGGTTGCGATACTGTGAGGTGGAGCGAATCCCTTAAAGCCAGTCTCAGTTCGGATTGGGGTCTGCAACTCGACCCCATGAAGGTGGAGTCGCTAGTAATCGCAGATCAGCAACGCTGCGGTGAATACGTTCTCGGGCCTTGTACACACCGCCCGTCACGTCACGAAAGTTGGTAACACCCGAAGCCCATGGCCTAACCGTTTTTGCGGGGGGAGTGGTCGAAGGTGGGATTGGCGATTGGGACGAAGTCGTAACAAGGTAGCCGTACCGGAAGGTGCGGCTGGATCACCTCCTTTCTAGGGAGCCCAGTTTTGTGGGGGACGATCATTGCGCCTGTTGTGGGTGTGTGGTTGTTTTCTTGTGCCTGCATGTGTACGCCACCTGATGTGGGTGGTGGGTGTGGGTGCGTTTCGTGGGTTGGGCATATAAAGTTTTTAGCAGATGAGCACACTGTCGGGTTCACGTTCAACACCGTGTGAGCGTCCGCCGCTTGTTGTGGTGGTTGCCTGCATGCCCGGCCTGGATCGTTTGTGGTTTGGGTGTCTGGGTGTGTGTGGTGGGTTGTTTGTGATTTGTATAGTGGTTGCGAGCATATTTGTTCTGTACTGTTTTTTGTGTTTTGTTTAGTTTTATTGGGCATTCGGTGGATGCCTTGGCATCAAGAGCTGATGAAGGACGTTGCGGCCTGCGATATGCCTCGGGGAGCTGGCGAGCGAGCGTTATTATCCGAGGGTGTCCGAATGGGGGAACCTAACCTGGGTTGTGCTGGGTTACCATCATCTGAACGTGTATAGGGTGGTGGGGGGAACGCGGGGAAGTGAAACATCTCAGTACCCGCAGGAAAAGATATTCCGTGAGTAGTGGCGAGCGAAAGCGGAGGAGGCTAAACCAGATGCGTGTGAGAGGCGGCGGCCGTTGCGTGTTTGGTGTTGTGGGGCCACATCGGATCCTTCTGCCGGGGGGTCGCGCGTGTTGTTGCTGGGAGTTGAACAGTCTGGGATGGCTGACCGTAGAGCGTGAGAGTCGTGTAAGCGGACCGGTGGCAGGGCGTGTGGGTGTGGTACCCGAGTAGCGCGGGACTCGTGAAATCTCGTGTGAATCTGCCAAGACCACTTGGTAAGCCTAAATACTACTTGATGACCGATAGTGCATAGTACCGTGAGGGAATGGTGAAAAGTACCCCGGGAGGGGAGTGAAATAGTACCTGAAACCGTGTGCCTGTAAGCCGTCAGAGCCTTGTGGGGTGATGGCGTGCCTTTTGAAGAATGAGCCTGCGAGTTAGTGATACGTGGCGTGCTTAACCCGTGTGGGGTATGCGTAGCGAAAGCGAGTCTGAAAGATGGCGTTTGTCGCGTGTTCTAGACCCGAAGCGGGGTGATCTACCCATGGTCAGGTTGAAGCAGAGGTAAGACTGTGTGGAGGACCGAACCCACCAGGGTTGAAAACCTGGGGGATGAACTGTGGGTAGGGGTGAAAGGCCAATCAAACTCCGTGATAGCTGGTTCTCCCCGAAATGCATTTAGGTGCAGCGTCGCGTGGTCCCTGGTGGAGGTAGAGCTACTGGATGGCCGATGGGCCCTATGGGTTACTGACGTCAGCCAAACTCCGAATGCCATTAGGTGTAGCGCGGCAGTGAGACTGCGGGGGATAAGCTTCGTAGTCGAGAGGGAAACAGCCCAGATCATCAGCTAAGGCCCCTAAGCGTACGCTAAGTGGGAAAGGATGTGGAGTCGCGGTGACAACCAGGAGGTTGGCTTAGAAGCAGCCATCCTTGAAAGAGTGCGTAATAGCTCACTGGTCAAGTGGTTCTGCGCCGACAATGTAGCGGGGCTCAAGCGTACCGCCGAAGCTGTGGCAACAACACGCAATGCTGGCGCCAGGAACTGGAGTGCTGGTGTGTTGTTGGGTAGGGGAGCGTCCTGCACGAGGTGAAGCCTGGAGGGAACTTCTGGTGGATTGTGTGGGAGTGAGAATGCAGGCATGAGTAACGAATCTGCGGTGAGAATCCGCAGCGCCGATTGACTAAGGGTTCCAGGGCTAGGTTTATCCGCCCTGGGTTAGTCGGGTCCTAAGGCGAGGCCGACAGGCGTAGTCGATGGACAACCAGTTGATATTCTGGTACCGCGTTATGACCGCCCATGCTGAAGTCATTGTGCTAACCAATTTGCTCACGCCGCCACTAAGCCTTCGGGTTTGTTGGTGTGTGTGGGTCTTGGGGCCCCGGTGATTGTAGGCAAGCGTGTTAACAGGGGTGACGCAGACAGGTAGCTGCAGTGCGCCGATGGTTGTGCGTATTTAAGGTTGTGGCCCGCCGCCCAGGTAAATCCGGGGGGCATGGAGGGTGAGAACTGATGAGGGACACACGCGTGTGTGGACTTGTGGTGATCCTATGCTGCCGAGAAAAGCCTCGACGTGAGGGCATAACGCGCCCGTACCCTAAACCGACTCAGGTGGTCAGGTAGAGTATACCGAGGCGTTCGAGTGAATCGTGGTTAAGGAACTCGGCAAAATTCCTCCGTAACTTCGGGATAAGGAGGACCCCGTGACTTCCCCGTGCCTTGCGCGCGGTGTGGGGTTGTGGGGTCGCAGAGAATAGGGAGAAGCGACTGTTTATCAAAAACACAGGTGCGTGCGAAGCCGTAAGGCGATGTATACGCACTGACGCCTGCCCGGTGCTGGAAGGTTAAGAGGAACCGTCAACACTCCTTGTGGGTGTGAAGCGGTGAATTTAAGCCCCAGTAAACGGCGGTGGTAACTATAACCATCCTAAGGTAGCGAAATTCCTTGTCGGGTAAGTTCCGACCTGCACGAATGGCGTAACGACTTCTCCGCTGTCTCAACCGCGAACTCGGTGAAATTGCAGTACGAGTAAAGATGCTCGTTTCGCGCAGAAGGACGGAAAGACCCCGGGACCTTTACTATAGCTTGGTATTGGTGTTCGCTTGGACTTGTGTAGGATAGGTGGGAGACTGTGAAGCTGCCGCGCCAGCGGTGGTGGAGTCGTCGTTGAAATACCATTCTGGTTCAAGCGGTCACCTCAACCTAGACCCGTGATCCGGGTTGGGGACAGTGCCTGGTGGGTAGTTTAACTGGGGCGGTTGCCTCCTAAAATGTAACGGAGGCGCTCAAAGGTTCCCTCAGCCTGGTTGGTAATCAGGTGGCGAGTGCAAGTGTACAAGGGAGCTTGACTGTGAGACCGACGGGTCGAGCAGGTGCGAAAGCAGGAACTAGTGATCCGGCCATGGCACGTGGGTGCGTGGTCGCTCAACGGATAAAAGGTACCCCGGGGATAACAGGCTGATCTTGCCCAAGAGTCCATATCGACGGCATGGTTTGGCACCTCGATGTCGGCTCGTCGCATCCTGGGGCTGGAGTTGGTCCCAAGGGTTGGGCTGTTCGCCCATTAAAGCGGTACGCGAGCTGGGTTCAGAACGTCGTGAGACAGTTCGGTCCCTATCCTCTGTGCGCGCAGGAAACTTGAGAAGGGCCGTCCCTAGTACGAGAGGACCGGGATGGACGAACCTCTGGTGTGCCAGTTGTACCGCCAGGTGCATGGCTGGTTGGCTACGTTCGGAAGGGATAACCGCTGAAAGCATCTAAGCGGGAAGCCTGCTTCAAGATGAGGTTTCCACGCCCCCACTGTGGGGTGAGAGGCCCCCGCCAGACTAGCGGGTTGATAGGCCAGAGGTGGAAGCACCGCGAGGTGCTCGTGAGCCGACTGGTACTAATGGGCCAACACTAAACAACACCCAACACACAAACAACGTTGGGGTGAACAAAAACCAGGCAACGAAACAGCCGCAACCACTATACAAACCACGATCAACCCACACCCCACCAAACACGGTGAGGGGAGTGTTGAACACCAATTCTTGTGGTGGTCATAGCACCGGGGAAACGCCCAGCCTCCATTCCGAACCTGGAAGCTAAGCCCGGCAGCGCCAATGGTACTGCAACCGCCAGGTTGTGGGAGAGTAGGACACCGCCACAACACACGTAACGAGAGGGTCGGCCGCGAAAGCGTGCCGTCCCTCTCGTTTTTACAGCTGAATACCACCCCGTGACCACCAGTCGTCTAATATTGGGTGGTTGAACGCGCTTCGCGCACCAGTCACAAGAGCGTCATGTGGCGCAGGAATAGAGGATAGACACCATGGCAGAAGAGACTCGAGGACGCGGCGAATTCGGCCGTGGTGGATACCAGAAGCGTGAGCCCCAGTGGCGTGATCGCCAGTCTGATCGTTCGGACCGTGGGGATCGCGGTGGTTTCCAGCGTCGTGATGACCGTCGTGGTGGCTACCAGCAGCGTGACGATCGTCGTGG
>KE150452.1:5687-36058 GCA_000411415.1 Actinomyces sp. HPA0247
CGTCGTGGTGGCTACCAGCAGCGTGACGATCGTCGTGGCGGTTTCCGCGATGATCGCCGAAAGGATACTTCCTATAAGAGCTACTCGTCCACGGATGAGTACGTGTCGCCGAACGGAAACGAACCGACGATTCCTGCAGGTGTCAGCGCCGATGAACTTGATCGCGACGCTTCGCGCGCGCTGGCCACACTCTCCGGTCCTAACCGCGACATCGTCGCGCGTCACCTCGTGATGGCGGGGCAGCTGATCGATCTCGATCCGGAGGCTGCCTATCAACACGCACAGGCCGCGGTTTCCCGTGCTGGCCGCGTCGACGTTGTCCGTGAGGCAGCTGCTCTGACCGCTTATGCGTCCGGACGTTACGAGGAGGCGTTGCGAGAGGTCCGCGCGGTCCGTCGTATGCGCGGCGATTCATCGCTGCGCGCGGTTGAGGCAGATGCCGAGCGCGGTCTCGGCCATCCCGAGAAGGCCGTTGAGATTATCGACGCTACCGATGCCTCGTCCCTTGATCTTGCCGAGCAGGTTGAGCTCGTCCTCGTGTCCTCCGGTGCACGTGCGGATCTCGGACAGCCCGACGTGGGACTCGTGATCGTCGATGATGCTCTCGCAGCGTTGCCGTCGTCGGTTGATGACGAGCTGCGTTGTCGCCTCATGGAAGTGAAGGCCCAGCGTCTGACCGAGCTTGGCCGTGATGATGAGGCCGCTGAGGTCATCGCCTCTATGCCTGTGATTGCCGAAGACGCTGAGATCATCGACGTCGCGCTGTACCAGGATGCCGACGTTGACGGCAAGCGGTCGCCGCTGCGTGGCACTGGCAACGCCCTCGCCGAGGACTATGATTGCGCTCTTCTTGACCTTGATGGGACCGCATGGGCGGGGGACGAGCGTATTGAGCATGCTGCTGCGTCTGTCGTCGAGGCGCGTGAGCTTGGTATGGCTTCCGCGTTCGTCACCAACAATGCGATGCGTACTCCTGCGCAGGTGACGGAGAAGCTCAACAGCATGGACTTCGATGCGACGCCTGACATGGTGATGACGTCTGCGATGGATATCGCAGCGATCATGGCTGAGGAGCTTGAGGAAGGTTCGAAGGTTCTCGTGATCGGTGGCGCGGGCTTGCGTCTCGCGCTTGAAGAGCGCGGCTTCGTCCTCGTTGATAGCGCGGACGATGAGCCCGCTGCCGTCGTGCAGGGCCTCGACAAGGAAGTGAATTGGGCGCTGCTGTCCGAGGGCGCATTCGCAATCGAGCGTGGCGCAGCCTTCTACGCCTCCAACCTGGACGCGACGTTGCCCGTTGAACGTGGGCAAGCGCTTGGCAACGGTTCGCTCGTGCGTGCGATTCAGCATGCGACCCACAAGCGTCCCACTGCTGGCGGAAAGCCTGAGCCTGGTATCTACCGTCGTGGGAGCGAGCTCGTGGGTGCGCAGAACCCGCTCGCCGTGGGTGACCGCCTCGAGACCGACATCATGGGCGCGGTAGCCGCGGGCGTTCCCGCCATGCACGTCCTCACGGGTGTCCATATGGCCAGGGACGTCATCCGTGCACCGCGCGGCCAGCGCCCCAGCTACCTTGCCATCGACATGCGTGGCCTGCTGGAGGCTCACCCTGCACCCAAGCACCATCGCGACGGGACCTGGACCTGTGGTGTCTCCCAGGTCGCCAAGGCCACTCGCTCCGGCGTGCTCACGCTCGATGATGTCGAGCTGACCGAGCCCGTCACGATCAGCATTGACTCTTACCGTGCACTCGCCGCCGCTGCGTGGGAGTACGCGGACGGCGCAGGGGCCGCTCCTTCGTGCCCGGAGATTACCGTTGTTGGCAACGACGATCCTGCGGGTATCGTCACCGCTCCCGAGCCGACCGTGGCGCCCGCAGATGACGACGACTTCTTCGACGTCGCCGCGAACGCGGACAGCCTGCCGGAGCCAGGTGCGCAGACGCCGGCTCTCCTGCCCGGTGAAGAGGAGCTTGAGGAGCTCCTCGAAGCGACAGCGGATTTGGACGACGAGGCCTGATGGCCCTACGCGAACAGACGGAGGCTCGGCTCGTCGGGTTCGATGGCCTTCCAGCGTCGGAGCAAATTGCGACGCTGGAAGCCATTGAGTCCGATTTGCACCGGGCCTTGTCTGCCGATGTTCCCAGCGGCGTGGCCGTCCCTGGTGAACAGATGCGCGTCCACCATAAGGATCGGAGAGATACGTGAAGCTTCGCCGTATTGATTCTGAACTGGTCCGGCGTGGGCTTGCGAAGTCGCGATCTGTTGCTGCGCAGATGATCGAGGACGGACGTGTGAAGCTCGACGGTCAGGTTGTCGTCAAGCCGGCCCGTCAGATGGATCCTGCGCAGGCGATCGTCGTTGAGGAGTCAGATGACCCCGAGTACGTCTCGCGTGGCGCGCACAAGCTTGCAGGAGCCCTGGACGCGCTCGGTGATAATGCGCCGGTGATCGAAGGGCGCCGCGCGTTGGATGCGGGTGCCTCGACGGGCGGCTTCACCGACGTTTTGTTGCGTCGCGGCGCCGCCTCGGTCGTCGCTGTGGACGTGGGTTACGGTCAGCTGGCCTGGAAGCTGCAGTCTGATCCTCGCGTCGAGGTTCATGATCGGACGAACGTGCGTACCCTCGATCCTGCCTCGGTCGCACCTGCGCCCGAACTTGTCGTGGGGGATATGTCGTTCATTTCGCTGACCCTCGTGCTCCCCGCGCTGGTTGCAGCGGCCGCTCCTCACGCTGACTTCCTGTTAATGGTCAAGCCTCAGTTTGAGATCGGAAAAGACAGGCTTGGGCACGGGGGAGTGGTGCGCAACCCGGAGCATCACATTGAAACGGTCGACAAGGTTGCGCGATGCGCCATTGAGCTGGGTCTCGACATTGCAGCTATTGCCGCGTCGCCGCTTCCCGGCCCGAGCGGTAACGTCGAGTACTTCGTTCATATGCGGCGCGATTATCCAGAGCCCATCGATCCGTGCGAACTGACCGATTACATCCGTGCGGCTGTCGCTGCTGGTCCTGCTGGAGGCCACTCATGACCCGTGTATTGATGGTGCGCCATCGTCACCGCCCGAACGCAGTGACCAGTGCCGTGAGCTTGGCGGAGGCGCTCAGCGCGCGCGATATTGAGGTCGTCGAAGACGCATCTGGGGGCGGCATCGACATGGTTCTATCGATCGGCGGTGACGGAACATTTTTGGTGGCAGCGTCAAGCGCGCGTGCCCTCGACGTCCCCCTGCTGGGTATCAACGCTGGCCACATGGGTTTCTTGACGGAACTGGGTGATAAGGGGACCGGTGACCTTGCACGCAAGATTGCCGACGGAGATTTTTCGGTCGAACGTCGCATGACCCTGGATGTGACGATGGAGCGTCCCGACGGTTCCAAGGCTGACGACTGGGCGCTTAACGAAGCGGTCGTTATGCACACGGACGTCGCTCATCCCGTTCATTTTGCCCTCGTCGTCGATGGACAGGAAGTGTCGACGTACGGCGCCGATGGCATGATTTTGTCGACGCCGACCGGCTCAACTGCCTATTCTTTCTCCGCTGGCGGGCCCGTCGTGTGGCCGGATACGGAAGCAATCGTTGTCGCTCCGTTGGCGGCGCACGGGTTGTTCACGCGTCCGCTCGTCGTTGGCCCGTCGGCGTGTGTGGAGATCGTGGTCCTCGATGATATGTGGACTGCCCCGGAAATGTGGTGTGATGGCCTGCGCCGTATGACTGTCCCGGCCGGTGGCGTCGTGCGTGCACGCGTGGGATCGTCTCCTGTGCAGCTGGTGCGTGTGGACGATACGCCTTTTTCTGCGCGTCTCGTCCGTAAGTTCAATTTGCCGGTACGTGGATGGAGGGACGCTGCGCGGTGATTGAATCTCTCGATATTTCCAATCTGGGTGTCATTGCCAACGCGCACGTCGACTTTGGCCCTGGGCTCGTTGTTGTGACCGGTGAAACTGGTGCCGGTAAAACGATGGTGTTGTCGAGTCTGCAGCTTCTTCTCGGGGCTCGCGCTGACGCTGCGCTCGTGCGTAGCGGCACGGAACGTCTGTCGGTCGATGGCATTTTTTCGATCACGCCTGATATTGGGTCGCGCGTGGAGGATGCTGGTGGTCTCGTTGAAGGCGATGAGCTGATCGTTGGTCGGTCGGTTCGTGCGGCGGGGCGCTCGCGTGCGCACCTTGGTTCCCGTCCCGTTCCGGCTGCCGTATTGGCCGATATCGTCGGGTCGATGGTGACAATCCATGGTCAGTCGGATCAGATTCGGCTGACGGGGGAGGCCGCTCAACGACGTGCGCTGGATCAATTTGGTGGCAGCGAACATGGGGCTGTCCTGGAGGAGTATCGCGCAGCTTTTCGCGCAGCCGTTGATATCAAGCATCGCCTTGATTCCCTGCGTGGCGACGCGTCTGAGCGGGCCGAGGAGATCGACGATCTGCGTGCGGCTATCGATCAGATCGAGGCGCTTGATCCGCAGCCAGGCGAAGAAGAGGACCTGGTGCGAGAGGCCGCGCGCCTGACGAATGTTGAGGATCTTCGCGCCCTGATGGGGGCTTCTCTCGGTTATCTCAAGGGGGATGATCGCAGCGACTACGCGGGTGCGGTGGAGTCTGCGCGCAGTGCATACGCGCAGCTGGACGAGGCATCGCGCTTCGACGAGGCCGTGGCTGATTTCGTCGCCCGCGCCCGCAACCAGGCGCTCGAGTTGGATGCCCTCGCTGATGACGTGTCGTCCTATCTGAGCCGACTCGACGCGGATCCGCAGCGCCTGGCGCAGATTCATGCCCGTCGGGCTGCCATTAAAGATGCGTTGCGAGGCCGCGCGGCCGATGTCGAGGGCCTGCTCGCGTGGGTCCAAGAAGCGCGTGTTCGGCTCGCCGAGCTGTCGGCTCCGGCCTCGGACCCCGCCCTCGTTGAGCAAGAACTGCGCGCCGCGCAGGAACATGTGCTCGCATGCGGCTCCCGCCTGACGGCCGCACGCACCACGCTCGCGGCAGAGCTCGCCAGCGGCGTCAACGATGAGCTACATGCCCTGTCGATGCCCGACGCCACGCTCCACATTGACCTCGATGCAACCAAGCCGACGTCCCACGGGTGTGAGACCGTCGTCTTCCGCCTGCAGCCGCACCCGCATGCTCCTGCGCGTCCCCTCGGTCAGGGTGCCTCCGGCGGCGAACTCTCGCGCGTGATGCTCGCCCTCGAGCTGATGCTCGGGCGCACCGAGGCTTCCTCCACGTTTATTTTCGACGAGATCGATGCGGGCATCGGCGGGCAGACCGCAACGGAGGTCGGCGCACGCTTGAAGAGACTCGCTGCGTCGCGCCAGGTCATCGTCGTGACGCACTTGGCCCAGGTCGCCGCTTTCGGGGACCAGCATCTCGTCATCGAGAAAAACGACGGGACGACGCAGGTTCGTGAAGTGCGAGGGGAGGCGCGCGAAGCCGAACTGACGCGCATGATGGGTGGGGATCCGCACTCGGCTGCGGCGCGCCGCCACGCTTCGCAAGTCTTGGCTTCCGCCGTGTCACAATCGCAGGGATGAGTGAAACACTTTCAAAGGAATCGAAGGGCCAGGTGGGGCGTGTACGCGTCGACGACCGTCCCAAGCACCTGGCAACGCGCCTCGAGCGTGGAGAGATCGCCGTTATCAACGTCGCGGACTTGGACCGCGAAAGCGCAGCTGCGCTGGTTGAAGCCGCGCCTATCGCGGTCCTCAACGCGCAGCCTTCGCTGACGGGTCGAGCCGCAGCTCTCGGTCCGCGCCTCATTCTCGACGCCGGTATCACGCTCGTTGATGACCTTGGCCAAGACATCATGTCGCTGCGCGAGGGACAGGAAGTCGCTGTCACGGGCGGCAAGGTCCTCGTTGATGGCGGCATCATTGCGACCGGTCGGGCGGTGTCAGCGCAGGACCTGGACGTTGAGGTCGCCGACTCGGCCACTTTATTCGCCGGGTTTGAAGGATCTGTCGAAGACTACCTGGCCAAGGACGGTGCGACCGTTCTGCGTGGTGAGGGAGTGCCTTCTATTGATGGCCTCGGCAAGCGTACGATTCTGCTGGTGAGCGCCGCGAGCGAAGCGGCGAGCGATTGTCGCGCGCTCGCCCGGTGGCGTTCGGAGGCCGCTCCCTTCGTCATCGCTGTCGATGGGGGAGCGGACGTTGCGCTCAAAGCCCATCTCACCCTTGACCTCGTTGTGGGTGACGCGGATTTGATGAGTGAGAAGGCCATTCGCCGTGCACGTGCCTTTATCGTGCGGGTCGGCGGCGACGGTCTCGCACCTGGCGCCCAGCGGCTGGATCGTATGGGTATCGTCTACGAGCGTGTGGCCATGGCCGGTACGTCTCTTGACGCGGCCCTCGTTGTTGCCGCTCACTCAGGGGCGACCGCGGTTGTCACCGCTGGCGTTTCCTACGGGGAGGCTGAGCTTGTGGACGCAGGACGTGCGCTCGTTGCCCCTGCTTTCTTCTCTCGGCTTGCGGTTGGTTCGCGACTTATTGGCGCGCAGGCAGTTGCGGCCACGTTCCGCCCGCGTCCTCGCGGCTGGACCCTCGTTCTTCTCGCCCTTGTCGCTCTTGGACTGATGGGCGTCGCACTGTGGTCGACCCCGTGGGGAAATGACCTGTTGCACCCGATTACCTCTTTCTTCGTCTCGCTGATGCATTCTGCTGGAGGAACCCAATGATTAACTTTCGCTATCACGTTGTCTCGATCATCGGGATCTTCATCGCCCTCGCCGTCGGAGTCGTCCTGGGTGCTGGCCCGCTACAGAGCCGCATCCACGCGGGGGTAAACGCGTCGTCGACTTCCACCGCGACCGATCCCCAGCTGAGCGCGCAGGCAGAAGCCGAGGCGGCGGGCCTGAAAGCCCTCGCTTCCTCGACGCTTACGGGTTCGCTGACCGGTGCTAAGGTCGCGCTTGTCGTGCTCCCCGGTGCGTCGGACGATGACGTGACTGCTCTCCGTTCGACGCTGACCGACGCCGGTGCAAGCGTCGTCGGCCGCGTGACGCTGAGCGACAACTGGCAGTCCACGTCCATGAGCCAGTACCGCACGACTCTGTCGACGACGCTCGCCTCACATCTGAGCTCCGGTGCGGCCAAGACGGCTAGTGCAGATGGCGTGGTCGGCTACTCGATCGTTCAGGTACTCACCTCGACCGGTTCCGAGACTGACCTGCTGCGGCAGATCCTGACGGACGCGTCTACCCCGATCATGACGATCGACGAAGATCCGGCTGGCGCCGCTACCACTATCGTTGCTGTCGGACCGCGCGCCCAGGCCGTCGCCTCGAATGGCGCGAGCCCTGCCGCAGTTTCCGCCAGCTCCGATGCCTGGGTTGGTTTGGCCCAGGCCGTCGGTTCGACGTCCGGTGTTCTCGTGGGTGATGCCTCGACACGTGACGCGATGATCACTTCTGTGCGCGCGAGCGGCACCGCGGTGACGACCGTGGATTCGGTCGGTACGACGCTGGCCGCCGTCGATACGGCGCTCGCCCTGTCCACGCCCGCCACCGGTGCCCGCGCCTTCGGTGTGGGTAACGGAGCACAGTCTGTCATTCCCAGCGCCAAGTAAACCGCGTTAAGACGCAATTTTGCTCGTCGGCCCCCGGTGATCTGCCCTGATCCCGGGGGCCGATTCATGCCAGGAGTGTTAGGCTGAAGTTCCATGGTGAGTACTTCAATGCGCACGGCGCGTGCGGAAAATTCCATGACCAAGCATATTTTTGTCACGGGTGGCGTTGTGTCCTCGTTGGGCAAGGGCCTGACCGCCTCCAGCTTGGGTCGGTTGCTTCGCTCCCGGGGACTGCATGTGGTCATGCAAAAGCTCGATCCCTACATCAATGTCGATCCCGGCACGATGAATCCCTTCCAGCACGGCGAGGTTTTCGTGACGGAGGATGGCGCGGAAACCGATCTTGATATCGGCCACTACGAACGCTTCTTGGATGTGAACCTGTCGGGCGCTGCAAATGCGACGACAGGCCAGGTGTACTCCACGGTTATCGCTAAGGAACGCCGCGGCGAGTATCTGGGCGATACCGTTCAGGTTATTCCGCATATTACTGACGAGATTAAGAATGTGATGCGTCGCCAGGCGCAGCCCGACGAGAACGGCAATCGCCCCGACGTCATCATCACCGAAATTGGCGGCACGGTTGGTGACATCGAATCGCAGCCTTTCCTCGAGGCAGCCCGTCAGGTGCGCCACGACCTCGGACGCTCGAACGTCGCCTTTGTGCACGTGTCGCTCATTCCGTTCTTGCCTGCGGCCGGTGAACTCAAGACGAAGCCGACGCAGCACTCCGTGAGTGCGCTGCGGTCGATTGGTATCGCGCCGGACGCGCTGGTGCTGCGCACTGATCGCGCGCTGCCCGAAGGGATCAAGTCGAAGGTTGCACTCATGTGCGACGTTGACCGCGACGCGGTTATCGAGTGTGCCGACGTGCCTTCGATCTACAACGTGCCGCTGACGCTGCATCGCGAGGGCCTCGACGCCTACCTTGTCCAGCGACTCGGACTGTCCTTCCGCGATGTGGACTGGAAGGAATGGAAGGAACTGCTGGAGCGCGTTCATTCCCCGAAGCACCGCCTCGAGGTTGCCCTCGTCGGTAAGTACATTGACCTGCACGACGCCTATCTGTCGGTGTCTGAGGCGATCAAGCACGGCGGCTTCGCGAACAACGCGCGGGTCGATATCCGTTGGGTCGCATCGGATACGTGCGAGACGCCCGAAGGGGCTGCGCGTGAGCTCGCCGGTGTGGATGCAATCGTCGTTCCCGGTGGATTCGGTATTCGTGGCATTGAAGGCAAGCTCGGTGCGCTGCGCTGGGCGCGCGAGCATCGTGTCCCGACCCTGGGCCTGTGCCTGGGACTGCAGTGCATGGTGATCGAGGCTGCCCGTCACCTCGCCGGTATTCCGGGAGCTTCGTCGACTGAGATGGACCCCGATACGACCGAACCCGTCATCCACACGATGGCTGACCAGCACGAATTCGTCGATGGGGGTGGCGATATGGGTGGCACGATGCGTCTCGGCGCATACCCCGCTCGCCTCGTCCCGAATTCGATTGTCGCCACCGCGTATGGAACGACCGAGGTGAGCGAGAGGCACCGTCACCGTTACGAGGTCAACAATGCCTACCGCGACCGCCTCGAAGCGGCGGGCTTGAAGATTTCCGGCACCTCTCCGGATGGTTCGCTTGTTGAGTTCGTCGAGCTTGATTCGGCTGTGCACCCCTACTATGTTGCAACGCAGGCGCATCCGGAGTTCAAGAGTCGTCCGACGCGCCCGCACCCGCTGTTCGCGGGACTGATTGAAGCTGCGTTGAAGCGTCACGTGGGACGTTACTCTTCGCGCTCTGACGAAAAGGAATGAGAGACGATATGCATTTTCTGTCGAGCGACCAGGTCCGGGCGATCGCGGATCAGCCGAGCCCTCACGAGGTTGCTGCGAGCGATGTCGTGTGGAGCGGCCGTATCGTCGACATGGTCGAAGATCATGTCGTTGTCGTGAAGGGGCAGGACCCGGTGGTGCGTCAGTACACCCGTCATCCGGGTGCTGTGGCCGTCGTGGCGATGCGCGGCGAGGCGGGGGCTGAGGAGATCCTCATGGAACGCCAGTACCGTCATCCGGTGCAGGCCAATCTGTGGGAGATTCCCGCTGGCCTCCTCGATATTCCTGGCGAAGATCCGCTGATTGCCGCCGAGCGTGAGCTCGCGGAAGAGACCGACATGAAGGCTGGCCGATGGGAGGTCCTCGTCGATTTCTTGACGTCGCCCGGCGGCACGAATGAGCCTCTGCGTGTTTTCCTCGCTCGAGAGCTCGCCGAGACCGGTACCGTGTTCGAGCGCGAGGACGAGGAGGCGACGATGCAGTATGCGTGGGTCCCGCTGGACCAGGCTCTCGACATGGTGCTCGCGGGCCGCCTGCATAGCCCTTCTGCCGTCATCGGTATCCTCGCGGCGCATGCAGCTCGCGGTCGCAATTGGGAGGGATTGAGGGCCGCCGATGCTCCGTGGATGCGGTAGCTAACGGGCCCTGGGCCCTAAGTCCCTCGACTTGTGGGCTGTCCGACACTCCGATCCGCTTTTCGCAACGCCGATTTATCTAAATTGGCGTACACTCGTTTCCAGAGAAAAGCACACGGAGACGCACGCGTGAAGCGTCGGAGCGGGGGACAGGTGGCAGAGGAATCAGACGCCACAACCCGACAGCAGGTGCTCGATCTCATCGTCGAAAAGGGGCCGGTCACGGCCTCGTCAATTGCGAAGGTCTTAGGGCTGACAACCGCTGCCGTTCGGCGCCACATCACGTTGTTGCTCGAATCCAAAGAGATCGCGGAACACGAGCCAGGCGCACCGTCCAAGCGAGGACGGGGACGTCCCGCCCGGCATTACGTCGCAACGGAACGTGCTCACGTCCACCTGGCTGACGGTTACTCAGACCTTGCTACCAAAGCGCTGGGATATCTTGGGCAGCTCGGGGGAGAGGAAGCAGTCGAATCGTTCGCTGCGGCACGTTCGCGCGAGATCGAACGGCGATACGCCCCGATCGTGCGCGATGCCGGGACGGATCCTCGCGTGCGTGCGCAGGCCCTCGCTGACGCCTTGACGCAAGACGGCTATGCCGCGACCGTGCGCGATATTGGTGGAGGCACGCTTGCCGTCCAACTCTGCCAAGGCCATTGCCCCATCCAAAACGTTGCGGGCGACTTCCCGCAGTTGTGTGACGCCGAGACAATCGCTTTTGGCAAGCTCCTCGACGTCCATGTCCAAAGACTTTCCACGCTCGCAGGCGGTGGACACGTGTGCACGACCCACATTCCCGTGGGTATGCCCGTGATTCGCCCCGGAGCGCGGAACGTGCGACGCAAGTAGCACACAGGTAAGAACGAGAGGTTGATACAACAATGACGCAGGCACCCGCCTCGGGCGCTGAGGATCGTCGTATGACCGATGATGAGATCATCGAGTCGATCGGCGGTTATGAGTACGGTTGGCACGACTCCGACGACTACTCCAAGGACGTCCCCACCGGCATTAACGAAGAAATAGTCCGCTTTATCTCGGACGTGAAGGACGAGCCGCAGTGGATGCGTGAACGTCGACTGAAGGCGCTTGAGCTCTTTGAGCGCAAGCCGATGCCCGCGTGGGGGCCGGATCTGTCCCACGTGGATTTCGATGCGTTCAAGTACTACGTGCGCCCCACTGATCGCCAGGTCAATGACTGGGAAGATCTCCCCGAAGAAATCCGTGACACCTACGATCGCCTCGGTATCCCGGAGGCCGAGAAGTCGCGTCTGGTGTCGGGCGTTGCTGCGCAGTACGAGTCCGAGGTTGTGTACCAGCAGATCCAGGAGGACCTGGAGCGCCAGGGCGTCATCTTTACCGACACGGACACGGGCCTGCGCGAACACCCCGAGATCTTCGAGGAGTACTTCGGCAAGTGTGTGCCCGCGGGCGACAATAAGTTCTCCGCGCTGAACACGGCCGCCTGGTCCGGTGGCTCGTTCGTGTACGTTCCCAAGGGCGTGCACGTGACCATTCCGTTGCAGGCGTACTTCCGCATTAATACCTCGGCGATGGGGCAGTTCGAGCGCACGCTCATCATTGCCGACGAGGGCTCCTACGTGCACTACGTGGAGGGCTGCACCGCCCCGATTTACGATGAGAACTCGCTGCACTCCGGTGTCATCGAGATCTTCGTGAAGAAGGACGCGCGCGTGCGTTACACGACCATTCAGAACTGGTCGACGAACGTTCTCAACCTGGTGACTCAGCGTGCCATCGTCGAAGAAGGCGGAACCATGGAATGGGTCGACGGCAACATGGGTGCCGCGATCACCATGAAGTACCCCGCCTGCTTCCTGATGGGCGAACACGCCCGCGGCGAAACGCTGTCCATCGGCTTTGCCGGCCCCGGCCAGCAGCAGGACACCGGCGCGAAGATGGTGCATATGGCACCCCACACCTCGTCATCGATCGTGTCGAAGTCCGTGTCGCGTGGCGGTGGCCGCACGTCCTACCGTGGCCTCGTCCAGGTCAACGCACGTGCACGCCACTCCAAGTCGAACGTCCTGTGCGACGCCCTGCTCGTGGACAAGATCTCGCGTACCGACACGTACCCGTACGTGGACGTGCGTACGGACGATGTCGAGATGGGACACGAGGCGACCGTGACCAAGGTGAGCGCCGATCAGCTGTTCTACCTGATGAGCCGAGGCCTCGACGAGAACGAGGCCATGGCGACGATCGTGCGTGGCTTCGTTGAGCCGATCGCTAAGGAGCTGCCGATGGAGTATGCCCTCGAGCTCAACCGCCTCATTGAACTGCAGATGGAAGGATCCGTCGGCTGATGACGACCCCCAACACTATTGTCGAGACCATGAACAAGGCCCACTCGCACGGGGCTGACGCCGAGAGGGCACACCCGTCGCGCGCGGATCGTCCCACCTCGTTCAACCTGAACGACATTCCCGCCCCTCACGGACGCGAGGAAGACTGGCGTTTCACCCCGATGCGCCGCATCGAGCGCCTCTTTGAGCCGGCGAACTACGACGCAGGCGACGCGCCCGTTGCGGTTGACGCTCCTGATTCCGTTCTCGTCGAGTCGGTGTCGCGCGATGACTTGCGCCTCGGAACCGTGCTCGCGCCCGGCGACCGTACTGCGGTCGTCGCGTGGAACGGTTTCGAGCGTGCGACCGTCGTCGAGATCCCGGCCGAGGCCGAGCTCGACGCCCCCGTGCGCATCAACGTCGCAGGCGTCGAAGGCACCCGTGCACAGCACCTCGTGATTCGCGCAGGCGCTTTCTCCAAGGCGACGGTGATCCTCTCGCACAGCGGTTCCGCGCAGGCTGCGCTCAACCAGACGGTCGAGGTCGAAACGGGCGACAGCGCGAACCTGACCGTCGTGTCGCTGCAGGAATGGGACGACACCGTCTTGCACGCCTCGAACCAGCGCCTGGCATTGGGACGTGACTCCAAGCTGACCCACATCGTCGTCACCTTCGGCGGCGACCTCGTGCGTCTGTGCGCGGACACCGACTTCCGCGGTCCGGGCGCCGAGCTCAACATGCTGGGCATCTACTTCGTGGACGGCGGCCAGCATCTCGAGCACCGTGTCTTCGTGGACCACTCGCAGCCGAAGTGCTTCTCGCGCGTCACCTACAAGGGCGCCCTGCAGGGGAAGGACGCGCACTCGGTGTGGATCGGTGACTGCCTGATCCGCGAGGCCGCAGACGGTACGGACACGTACGAGTTGAACCGCAACCTGGTGCTCACCGAGGGTGCCAAGGCCGATTCCGTACCCAACCTCGAGATCGAGAACGGCGAGATCGAAGGCGCCGGACACGCCTCTGCGACCGGTCGTTTCGACGACGAGCAGCTGTTCTACCTGATGAGCCGTGGTGTTCCTGAGCACGAGGCACGCCGCCTGGTCGTGCGCGGCTTCTTCGCCGAACTGATCAACCAGATCGGCGTCCCCGAGGTGGTCGACCACCTCATGGCAACCGTCGAGGCCGAGCTGGCCAAGTCCCGTAACAACTGAGCTGTAAGGAATACATATGTCGACTCTGCGTATTAAGGATCTGCACGTCTCCGTCGAGACCGCCGAAGGCCCCAAGGAGATCCTCAAGGGCGTCAACCTGACGATCAACTCCGGCGAAATCCACGCCATCATGGGCCCCAACGGCTCCGGTAAGTCCACCATGGCCTATGCGCTCGCCGGTCACCCCGACTACGAGATCACCTCGGGTGAGGCCTGGCTCGACGATCAGCTCATCACCGAGATGAGCGTCGATGAGCGCGCCAAGGCGGGCCTGTTCCTCGCCATGCAGTACCCCGTCGAGGTAGCTGGTGTGTCCGTCTCGAACTTCCTGCGCACCGCGAAGACCGCGATCGACGGCCAGGCACCCGCCCTGCGCTCGTGGGTCAAGGAAATGAAGACCTCCATGGAGAACCTGCGCATGGACCCCGACTTCGCCGAGCGCGATGTCAACGTCGGCTTCTCGGGCGGCGAGAAGAAGCGCCTCGAGATCCTCCAGATGGAGCTCCTGAAGCCCTCGTTCGCTGTCCTCGACGAGACCGACTCCGGCCTCGACGTCGACGCCCTGCGCATCGTGTCCGAGGGCGTCAACCGCGTCCACGGCGAGACCGGCTGCGGCGTCATGCTCATCACGCACTACACCCGCATCCTGCGCTACATCAAGCCCAGCCACGTTCACGTTTTCGTCGACGGCCACGTCGCCGCTCAGGGTGGTCCCGAGCTGGCTGACGAGCTCGAAGAAAACGGCTACGACAAGTACCTGGGTCTCTGATCGCCGTGTCGCGAGACTTTACCGCCGCCGAGCTCGACGCGATTCGTTCGGATTTTCCGATTCTGAGTCGCGTCGGGCGCGGCGGCGCGCCCATTGCGTACCTGGATGCCTCCGCGACATCCCAGAAGCCCGCATGCGTCATCGACGCCGAGGCGGACTTCTATCGCCGCAGTAATGGTGCGGTCCACCGGGGCACGCACCTGCTTGGCGACGAAGCGACCGACGCATTTGAGAGTGCGCGCGGTGCTCTGGCCTCGTTCGTCGGTGTATCGGCTGACGAAATCGTCTGGACGAAGAACGCGACCGAGGCGATCAATCTGGTCGCTCTCTCGATGGGTAATGCTTCTCAGGGCATGGGCGGCGCTGAATCGGCGTCGCTGCGCGTGGGACCCGGCGATCGTATCGTCTGCACGCGCGCCGAGCACCACGCGAACATCGTCCCATGGCAGCAGCTATGCCAGCGTACGGGCGCCGAGCTCGCCTGGCTCGACCTGACACCGGACGGTCGCATTGACCTGGAGACGCTCTCGGTCATCACACCGAACACTCGTCTCGTCGCATTCACCCACGTGTCTAACGTGACCGGCGCCGTTTCACCCGTCGCGGCCGTGAGCGCGGCGGCCCGTGCCGTCGGCGCGCTCGTCCTCCTCGATACCTGTCAGTCCAGCGCGCACATGGCGCTGAACCTCTCAGAGCTCGACGTTGACTTCGCGGTGTTCTCCTCGCACAAGATGCTCGGCCCCACGGGTGCCGGTGCACTGTGGGGACGTCGGTCGCTCCTCGCGGCGATGCCACCTGTCCTCACCGGTGGCTCCATGATCGAATGGGTCACCATGGAGGAATCTACCTTCATGGCACCGCCCGAGCGTTTTGAAGCAGGCTCGCAGCCCGTCGCTCAGATCGCAGCCTGGTCGCAGGCGCTGCGCTACATGTCGGCGCTCGGTATGGATCGCGTGGAAGCACACGAACACGCGCTCACGTCCATGATGCTCGACGGCATCTCGTCGATCGATGGCATCAGGGTTCTCGGCCCCGACTCGGACGTTGATCGCATCGGTGTCGTTGCCTTCGCCGTGGACGGCGTGCACCCCCACGACGTGGGTCAGTTCATGGACTCGGTGGATGTCGCCGTCCGAGTCGGGCACCACTGTGCGATCCCACTGCATACGTTCTTCCAGGTGCGTTCCTCCGCACGTGCGTCAGTTGCCCCGACGACTACCGCCGAGGAAATTGAACGCCTCGTTGACGGACTGTCGAAGGTGCGCAGCTTCTTCGGTTAGTAGAATTGCACGTGATCGCTGGGTATGAAAGGAAACCATGGGCAGTCTTGAACAGTTGTATCAGCAGGTCATCCTGGATCACGCTCGTGAAAAGCACGGCGCAGGTGACCCGTCGGGCATGGACGCATCGTCCCACCAGGTCAATCCCACCTGCGGTGACGAGGTCACGCTGGGCGTGTCGCTCGATGGTGATCATCTCGCCTCCCTCCAGTGGGAAGGCGATGGCTGCTCGATCTCGCGCGCATCGCTGTCCATGATGACCGACCTGACCCAGGGAAAGTCCGCCGAGGAAATCGGTCGTCTCTACCGAGACATGGAAGTCATGATGCATTCGCATAATCTTGGCGTCGACGATGAGATTCTCGACGACCTCGGTGACGCAGCCGCTCTGGAATCCACCTCCCAATTCGCCAATCGCGTCAAGTGTGCGCTCCTGGGGTGGTATGCGCTCCGCGATGCCATGGCCAAGTCCGGCATCGATATCTCCACCGCGGGCGAGCCCGCCGATCAGTAAAGGAACAGGAATGAGTAACCCGATGGCTCAGTCTGAGCCGGTCGAGCAGCGCTTCGGCGCGCCCGCTCAGGCGCAAGCTCCTAGCGCCGAGGTGCCCACCCGCCAGATCGACGGCACCGACGTCATCGAGCAGGGCACGCTGGCAGCCGAAAATGTGCTGGAGGCCCTCAAGGACGTCATCGATCCCGAACTGGGCATCAACATTGTCGATCTTGGCCTGGTGTACGGCGTCGTGATCGGCTCTGAAAACCAGGTTCGCCTCGACATGACGTT
This sequence comes from Actinomyces sp. HPA0247, assembly GCA_000411415.1. Classification (GTDB taxonomy): domain Bacteria; phylum Actinomycetota; class Actinomycetes; order Actinomycetales; family Actinomycetaceae; genus Pauljensenia. The sequence continues at coordinate 22,057 of KE150452.1, forward strand.
GACGTCGGCTGCCTGCCCGCTGACTGACGTGATCGAGCGCCAGGCGCAGACAATCCTGTCGGCAGTGACCGACGACGTTCAGATCAACTGGGTCTGGATGCCGCCGTGGGGCCCGGATCGCATCACGCCCGACGGCCGTGAGCAGCTGCGAGCGATCGGCTTCAACGTCTGAGCGCTACGTGAAGCAAATCCCCCGGGAGCATAGGTTCCCGGGGGATTTGTCGTTGTGGCGGGAGAAACGAAGGAGTTGCGTTTGCCTCGAGGTCGAGGTCGGGCCGAATAGAGTAGCTGGCGGTGCCGGCGCAGGCTACTCGCGTCCGAGCCTCTCGCGCACGAGCTGCGCGACCTTACGACGAAGGATCTTGCCCATCTGGTTGCGCGGCAGTTCGGCGATGACGACCAGCTGGCGGGGGAGAGCGTAGTGGGCAATGGTCTTTTCAGCCCAGGCGCGCACTTCCTCAAGAGTCAGTGGTGCACTGCCGTCTTCCATGATGATCGCGGCGGCAACCTCTTCGGTTGCATCGTTCACGGGAACCCCGACAACGGCGACGTCAGACACCGCCGGATGGGATCGGATCGCTGCCTCGACCTGGGAGGGGTAGACGTTGAACCCTCCCGAGAGAATCAGTTCCTTTTTACGGTCAGCCATCGAGATGAAGCCGTCACTGTTGACCCCGATGTCACCGGTCTTGAACCACCCCTCGGAGGTAAAGACGCGCGCACTCTCCTCGGGTGCGTCCAGGTATCCATCGAATACCTGCGGGCCACGCACGATGATCTCGCCGGGCTGCCCGTCCTCAACATCGACCGTGTCGTCCTCGAGAGAGACAAGGCGTAGCTGCGTCGACGGGAACGGTACGCCAAGGACGCCGTGGCGGCGTTTGTCCGACAGGGGAGCGCCCGTCAGGACCGGCGCCGTTTCTGAGAGGCCATAGCCTTCGACGATCATGCCACCCGTGGTTTTCTCCCAGTCATCTGCAAGCGTGGTTGATAGAGGCATAGCTCCGGCTACCGCGTATCGGATGGAGGTGATGTCGGTATTTGTCTTGTGAGCCTGGCGCAGGATGCGCTCGAACATCGGCGGCACGCCCACAAAGAACGTGATGGGACGTCGCTTGTGCGCGTCGAGTGCCATCTGTGCATCGAACTTCGGTAGCAGCACCTGGGTGGCAGCCTTACGCACCGAGGCGCACAGGAAGAATGTCAGACCAAAGGCATGGAAGTAGGGGAGTAGGGAGAAGAACGTTTCGGCGCCTTCGTGCAGCTTCCACACCCAGAACATGCACTGGTTGACGTTGACACCGATATTGCGGTGGGTGAGCGGTGCAGACTTCGGCACGCCGTTGGTGCCCGAGGTGTGCAGGATGACCGCGCGGTCATCGCCTGTGGGCAGCGGATGGTTCGGATCAATCGGCGCGGACGAGGCCGTGGCACGGTCCCAGGAGCGCGTCTGCGCGGGGACGGAACCACGCAACTGATTGCGAGTCTGCCGTGCGCGGGCGACGGGCAGACGAAGAAGCACACGCTGTGACATCGGCATGCCGTGCGAAATATCGACCGTAAACACCGTGTCGAGAACATCGAGCGGGTAGGAGTCCACACACTTTTCCCACACGATTGCAACCCTGCCGCCGTGGCGTTCCAGCTGCCCCGCGATCTCCGAGGCTGGGGCCAACGGATTGTGCTGTGCAGCGACAGCTCCGATACGCATGCACGCGTAGAAAGCAACGAATGCCTGCGGACAGTTGGGAAGCGCGATGGCTACCGTGTCGCCGGAGCGAACCCCGGCCTCGTGCAAGACTTGCGCTGCCTTGAGCACCTGCTCGCGCACCTGAGCATACGTGGTCGTTGCACCAAAGTAATCGAGGGCAATTCGATCGGGATACAGGCGCGCCGCATTATCCAAGAGGCTGAACAGCGACTCGTCCGGCACGGGAACCTCGTAAGGGACCGCGTCGTACATGTCGTGGGCTTGCTCGACGATGCTGCGTGTCATGACTTCCTCCTGGGAATCGGCGAATTCAATTGTACCGACCCGCAGAATGCCTCACACCTGCGACGCGGACCATGTATCGCACGTAGAGATGTCACCGGAGTCGAGGCCGCGCTGCAGCCACGTCGCGCGCTGGTCGGCGCTACCGTGCGTCCAAGTCTCGGGATTGGACGAACCCTGGTACTTGGTTTGGAGGCGGTCGTCGCCGATCGCCTGCGCGGTCTGAAGGGCGCCGCGAATCTGATCGGTGGTCGGCGTCTTCAGATAGGGCGTACCCGTCGATGGATCGGGCGTATTCGACGCCCAGTGCATCCACACGCCCGCATAGCAGTCCGCCTGAAGCTCCGAGCGCACGCCAGCACCTTGAGCGCCCGTTTCACGAGTGTCGTGAGCGCGGAACACTCCTTGGAGATTTTGGATGTGGTGGCCCCACTCGTGGGCAACGACGTACTCCTGAGCAAGCACCGAATCCGAGGCGCCGTACTGCGAGACCATGTCGTTAAAGAAACCGAGGTCCAGGTACACGGTGGAATCACCGGGGCAATAGAACGGACCAACGGCGCTCGTCGCGTTCCCACAGGCGGTGGACACTGAATCCGTGAAGATCTGAAAGTCAGGAAGCTCGTAGGTTACGCCGGTCCTCTGATCGGCCAGCTGCGTCTTCCAGACGGCGTCAAGAGACTGTGCGGTCGCAACCATTCGACACTCGACGCGCTCGTTTGCATCCTTTCCTGTCTGACACGATGAGACATCCACCGACGAGGAGGATGAGGAGGAGGTCTGCGGTGACGAAGACAGGAGACTGGTGAGATCGATCCCCGTGAAGTAGGAAAAACCGAGGATCAGCAGGACACCGAGAATCGATCCACCGCCGGCCCCTGCAATCTTGCGTCCCGCTCCCGAGGTGCTGACACGGGACGGATCCAAGTGGATATTGTCGTTGAAGCTCATGACTACTCCCAGGAGTTAGCGGCGTCGACCAGCTTCGTAGCGGCCGAGCATGTCGGAACGGAACTCATCGAAACAACCATCCTCGATGGAGGCGCGGATAGCGTCCACGAGGCGCAGCGTGAACCACTCGTTGTGAATGGTGGCAAGCGTCGCCGACAGGATTTCCTTCGCCTTGAAGAGGTGATGGATATACGCACGCGTGTAGTGCGTGCAGGTGTAGCATCCACAGCCATCGACGAGCGGCGTGAAGTCGCGTTTGAAGCGTGCGTTCGTGATGTTGAATCGACCATCGGGGGTGTAGATCGCGGCGTTGCGCGCGACGCGCGACGGATTCACACAATCGAAGGTGTCCGCACCTGCTGCGACACCCGCAAAAAGGTCCTCGGGTTCGGAGATCCCCAGGAGATGGCGAGGACGATCCTCGCCGAGCTCCTCGCACACCCACGACACGATCGTGCCGAGGTTTTCCTTCTCAAGCGCACCGCCCACGCCGAATCCGTCGAATCGCTGGCCATCGACGTCCATGTTGGCCATCGTGCGAGCCGCGTGACGACGCAGATCCTCCCACTGAGCGCCCTGAATGACGCCCCAGAGCTGCTGATACGGCTTGTGGGAGCGTTCCACGGTGAGGCGCTTGTGTTCGGCGAGGCAGCGGGCAGCCCATGCGTGCGTACGCTCGAGCGATTCCTCCTGGTAGGAGCGCGGGTGAAGGAGGCTTGTGAGCTCGTCAAATGCGAACATGATGTCGCTGCCGAGCTGGTGCTGGATGCCCATCGACACCTCGGGGTTGAAACGGTGCTTCGACCCATCGATATGGCTGGAGAAGATCACACCGTCGTTATCGACAACCGCGTTCGAAGCCTTGATCGCCTGCATCTGCACGGCGGGATCCGTTGGGTCGGCGTGACCGGAGAACTCCTGCGACAGCACCTTCTTGAAGCCGGCGCCCAGCGACAACACCTGGAAACCGCCAGAATCGGTGTACGTGGGGCCCGACCAGTTCATGAACTGGCCGAAACCGCCCGCCTCGTCAACGATATCGGCGCCGGGCTGGAGATAGAGGTGATAGGCATTAGCCAGCACTGCCTGGGCACCCAGACCGCGTACCATCTCGGGGGTCAGTGCCTTGATGTTTGCCTTGGTGCCGACGGGGATGAACGCGGGGGTGCGAATATCACCGTGCGCGGTATGAACGACGCCGGTTCGACCGAGGCCTCCGTGCGCGTCCAGACGTGTGCCGATCGTAAATCCACGGTCAGGGCAGTGACCGCCCGACGAGGCCGGGGCCTCGAACGGCGTGAGCTGCTCGGGAGCGGGGGAGGAGAGCCAGTTGTCGGTCATCGATCAAAAACCTCGTCCTTCTTCAGTCCCTCAGTGCGGCGGATCGCGGCGATCACCGGATAGGTGACAGGGAGAAGAATGACCTCCAGGAGGACCTTGTAGAAGTACCCGGTCACCGTGTAGTTGATGAAGTTACCCAGCGTCATCTCACCGTAGAACAGGATCGTGCAGAAGAGGATGGTATCCGCTGCCTCACCGACGACCGTCGAGCCGATCAGCCGTGCCCACAGATGCTTGGCGCCCCAGCGGCGACGGATCCACACGAGCACGTAGGAGTTGAGGAGCTGGCCAGCCAGATAGCCGGCGAGAGAAGCCACAACCGCGCGCCACACAACACCAAGAACAGCGGCGAACGCCTCCTGGTTGTCGTAATCGGGTGCGGGAGGCAGGTACTGAACGATAAAGAATGTCAGGGATGCGAGGAACGAGGCGACAAAACCCATAATGATGACGCGCCTGGCGCGCGCAAATCCGTACACTTCCGAGAGCACATCGCCGATGATGTACGTCAACGGGAAGAGGATCGCACCTCCGTCAAAAATAAGATAGTGCGTGGACGTGCCCAGCATAAACGCCTTGGTCGCGGCGATATTGGAAATGAGCAGCAGCGCCACGAAAGCGACGGAGATGATGTCAAGGGCGCGCGTAGGGCGCGCCGATCCAGACGGAATAGGGCTGTCGGACATGGTATGAAAACCTCGCAGATTGACTCACAGATCGGGTGATACCCGACATCCATTGTGCCTGTTGATCGTGCCGTTGCGCGCATCGGGAGGCATACCGGCGTGGGTTGATTCGCCCACAGGCACCCCTCCCTCTACTCTTGGAGGGTGATTAACGTCCAGGATTTCTCATTGCGTATCGGTGCCCGCGAGCTCGTCAACCACGCGAGCTTCCGAATCGATAAAGGCATGTGTATCGGCCTCGTCGGTCGTAACGGCGCCGGTAAGACCACGACGATGCGCCTCCTCGCAGGCGAGGCTGATCGCGGGGGCGCCGCCGAGCACACGGGAACGATCACCTCCAACGGCACCGTCGGCTACCTCGCTCAGGATACGCACGTGGGTGACCCTCAGATGAAGGCCCGGGATCGTATTATTTCTGTGCGCGGCATTGATTCGATCATCGCGCGCATTCGCAAGGCCGAACATGAGATGTCGACGACCGAGGGCGCTCGGCAGCAGCGCGCCATGGAACGCTACGTCAAACTCGACCAGCAATTCACGAACTCCGGAGGGTGGGCTGCCAACGCCGAGGCGGCGCAGATCGCCCATTCCCTCGGTCTCGAGGACCGCGTCCTCGACCAGACCCTCGACACGCTCTCGGGCGGCCAGCGCCGCCGCGTCGAACTGGCGCGCGTGCTCTTCTCCAACGCCGATGTACTCCTCCTGGATGAGCCCACGAACCACCTCGACCACGATTCGATCATCTGGCTGCGCGACTGGATTAAGACGTTCCCCGGTGGCGTCATGATTATTTCCCACGATGTCAAGCTCCTCGGTGACACGGTCAACCAGGTGTTCTACCTGGATGCGAATCGTGCTCAGATCGACATCTACCACCTCGGGTGGGCGGCATACCTCAAGCAGCGTGAGGAAGACGAGCGGCGGCGGCGTAAGGAACGCGCTAATGCGCTGAAAAAAGCCGAGCATCTGAAGGCTCAGGGCGAAAAGATGCGCGCAAAGGCGACGAAGGCTGTGGCCGCCCAGCAGATGCTGCGCCGCGCCGAGGAGCTCTTCGCCCAGGCCGGGCAGGAGGTCGCACAGGAAAAGGTGGCGCGTCTGCGCTTCCCGGACCCCGCTCCCTCCGGGCGTGTACCCCTGACCGCCGAAGGTCTCTCCAAGTCGTACGGCTCGCTCGAAGTTTTCACAGGCGTCGATCTCGCCATCGATCGCGGCTCGAAAGTCGTCGTCCTCGGCCTGAATGGCGCCGGAAAGACGACGCTGCTGCGTCTCCTCTCCGGCATCGAGGAACCGGATTCGGGACGAGTCGTGCCAGGCCACGGACTCAAGCTCGGATACTATGCACAGGAGCATGAGACCCTCGACGAAAACCGCACAATCCGCGAGAACATGGCCGAGGCCGCCCCCACGCTCGACGATACCCACGTGCGCAACATCCTCGGACAGTTCCTCTTCCAGGGCGACGATGTTGAGAAACCCGTGTCTGTCCTGTCCGGTGGCGAGAAGACACGTCTCGCCCTTGCGACGCTCGTCGTCTCAGGAGCCAACGTCCTGCTGCTCGACGAGCCGACCAACAACCTCGACCCCGCGTCGCGCGAAGAGATCCTCGCTGCCCTGCGCGACTATGAGGGGGCCGTCATCCTCGTCACCCACGATCCGGGCGCTGTCACAGCCCTCAACCCCGAGCGTGTCCTCCTTCTTCCCGACGCCGACGAGGACCTGTGGGACGACAGCTACCTCGACCTCGTCACCCTGACCTGACACGCGACACCTCCGCGCCACGGTCGAGGCGCGGCGACTACGACAAAGGCCGGGACTGGGAGAACCCAGCCCCGGCCTCGTCGAATGAGGATCAGAGCACCTTGGAGAAAAACTCCTTGGTACGCTCCGACTGCGGGTTGTCGATGACCTCGGCGGGAGCGCCGGCCTCAACGATCACGCCGCCGTCCATGAAGACCACCTGATCTGCCACCTCACGGGCAAAACCGATCTCGTGGGTAACGACAGCCATCGTCATGCCGGACGCCGCGAGATCCTGCATCACCTGGAGGACCTCGCCGACAAGCTCTGGATCAAGCGCGGACGTCGGCTCGTCAAAGAGCATGATCTCCGGATCCATCGCCAGCGCACGGGCGATGGCCACGCGCTGCTGCTGGCCACCCGAGAGCTCGGCGGGGTAGTGGTCCGCACGATCAGCCAGACCCACGCGATCGAGGAGCTCGAGTGCCTGCTCTCGTGCCTCGCTCTTCGAGCGCTTCAGGACCTGGATCGGGGCCTCCATGACGTTTTCGAGAGCCGTCATATGCGGGAACAGGTTGAAGCGCTGGAACACCATGCCGATGCGGGAGCGCTGGGCAGCGATCTCCTTATCGTGACGCTCATGCAGCACGCCCTTGTCGTCCTCGCGGTAACCGAGCAACTCTCCGTCGACGAAGACGCGACCAGCACTGATGTCCTCGAGCATGTTCAGGCAACGCAAGAGTGTTGACTTGCCGGAGCCAGAGGGGCCGAGGATCACACATACCTCGCCCGGAGCAATATCCAAGTCAATACCCCGCAGGACATGCAGGTCGCCGAAGAACTTGTGGACTCCGCGCACGGAGACCATGGGTGTCGTGGTCGTCATGGTGTCACATCCAAAAACTTGAGCTTGGTTGCCTTGTCCTCATCATCCCCGTCGTCTTTCGCGGAGGTGGTGGGGGAGCCAGTTCCAGCATTGTCGCGGCGCTCGAACCCCTTGCCGTAGTACTTCTCAATGAAGGACTGAATCCACATGAGCAGACTCGTGATAACGAGGTACCAGATCGCTGCTGCAATCAAGAGAGGCACGGGCGCAAAAGTCGCCTGGCCGCGCTGACGCGCAATGAACGTGAGCTCAAGGGTGAAGGGAATCGCCGAGACCAGGGAGGTCGTCTTGAGCATCGAAATTGTCTCATTGCCGATCGGTGGGACGATCACACGCATCGCCTGTGGCAGGATGATGCGGCGGAAGATTGTTCCGCGCGGCATGCCCAGAGCGGTGGCAGCCTCCCACTGGCCCTTCGAGACGCTCAACAGGCCGGCGCGCATGATCTCAGCCAGGTAGGCACCTTCGTTCAGGCCCAGGCCGATGAAAGCCATCCAGAACGGCGTGAAATAGGTGGCCGTATCAAAGCTCAGCTCCCAACCCCACAACGATCCGAGGAACGGCACCCCGAAAGACAGCGTCGGATACAGCGTGGGCAGCAGCGACCAGAAAATCAGCTGCGTGTAGATAGGCGTTCCGCGGAAGAACCAGATGTAGGCCATCGCAACCCAGCGCAGGACCGGGTTCACGGACTGACGCATAATCGCCATCGTGATCGCCAGCGCGGTGCCGACCACCATCGCGAGGACCGTCAGAATGATCGTGAAGAGCACGCCCTGCATGATCGAACGCGAGAACAGCCACTGGAAAACGACCTGCCACTGGAAGTTTGCGTTCGTGATGAGAGCGTGAGCGGCCATCGCTGCGAGAATCGCGGCGACGATCGCGCTCGCCCACCTCCCGGGGCGCGGAACCGGCTTCGCGTCGATCAGCTCGACGCCGTCTTTGATGGTTGCCATGAGATCCTCAGTCGTTCGTCGCCGGGTTCAGCTCGGCGGTGGTCAGGGCTGCGTCCTGAGCGCCATAGGTGGTCAGGATGTCCTTGAGGTACCCGTTGTCCATCAGGTACTGCATGGCCTTCTGGATGGCCTGGGTCAGCTGCTCATCGTTCTTGGCGACGGCCACGCCCTGCGGCGCGGACTCGACGACGTCACCGACCTGCTCGATCTTGCCGCTCGAGAGATTTGCGGTGTAACCGATGACAGTCGAGTCGGCGAAGGTGGCGTCGTACTGGCCGCCGACGACCTTCGTAGCAATGTCGGTCTGCAGGTCGTGCGGCATGATGGTGATCTTTTCCTTGCCGTCGGCGACGCACTTGTCCGACAGCTCGGTCGCGTAGTCTTCCTGTGCGGTACCGGTCTGCACGCCGATCGTCTTGCCACAGGGGTTGGACGGATCGAAGTTCTTCGGGTTGCCCGCAGCGACGCCGTACGCGGAGCCCACCTGGACGTAGGAAATCAGGTTTGCCTGCTCCTCGCGCTCGGAGGTAATCGTGAAGGACGAGATGCCGACGTCGAACTTGGTGCCCAGTGCCGGGATGATCGTCGGGAACTCCGCGTGGCTGGTCGTTCCCTCACTGAGGCCCATGACCTTGGCCAGCGCCTTGTTGATGTCGACGTCGTATCCCTGCGGAGTCTGTGAGTCGTCACCGAGGAATTCGGCAGGGGCGTAGTCGGCAGACGCACCATTTCGCAGCGTGCCACGCGCTTTAACCTCGTCGGGAACCAGGGCGGCGATCTCGTCAACGGTCGGAATCTTCGACACGTCGTACGAGGTCGTGGCTGCGGTGGTTGCCGATGCGTCCGAGCCGCTGGTCGACGAGCTGGTCGACGTCGGGTCCGCGCAAGCGGCGAGCGGGAGAGCAGCGGCAGCTGCGAGTGCGATGAGGGCGTGAGCCTTCGAGATGGTCATGATGTGCCTTCCGATGGGAGTGGGCCAAAGCCCGTGATTGCTACCATTATGCACCCATATGCATATAAATGCATATTATGCGTGGCGCGTCACGAGTCAGTTGACGCTGGGGTTCAGCTCTGCGGTTGTGAGAGCCGCATTGTCGGCACCGTAGGTGGCCAGGATGTCTGTCAGGTAGCCGTTATCCATCAGGTACTGCATCGCCTTCTGGACTGCTTCGGTGAGCTGGGCGTCATCCTTCGCGATCGCGATGCCTTGAGGTGCAGATTCGAAGGTCTCGCCGATCTGTTCGATCTTGCCGCCCGACTGGGTGCTCGTGTAGCCAATGACAGTCGAGTCGGCGAGCGTCGCATCATACTGTCCGCCGATGAGTTTGGTGGCGATGTCGGTCTGAAGTTCGTGGGGCATGACGGTGATCTTCCCCTTTCCTGCTGCGACACATTCGTCCGACAGTGTGGCCGCATATTCCTCCTGGGCCGTTCCGGTCTGGACGGCAATCGTCGCCCCGCACGGATCGGAGGGGTTGAAGTTCTTCGGATTGCCGGTGGCGACACCCCATGCAGATCCGACGTTCAGGTAGGACACCATGTTGACCTGCTGTTCCCGTTCAGTCGTGATGGTGAAAGAGGAAATACCGACATCAAACTTTGTTCCAAGGGCAGGAATGATCGTTGGGAACTCGGAGTGCTTCGTCTCTCCTGCATTGAGGCCCATCACCTGTGCGAGTGCCTTATTGATATCGATGTCGTAGCCGATTGGCGTCTGTCCGTCGGCATCCATGTACTCTGCAGGGGCATAACCGGTGGAGGCCCCGTTGCGCAGGGTGCCCCGCTTTTTGACATCGTCGGGGATAAGTGCTGCGATCTCGTCAACCGTAGGAATCGAGGAGATGTCGTAGGATGTTGCGCTCGATGCGGTTGCCGCTGGTGTGCTTCCAGAGCTCGTGGTCGTTGTTGGATCCGCGCACGCCGTCAGGGCTGTCGCGGCGGTGGCTACGGTGAGCATCGTGAAAATTGTCTTCGTGTGCATGATTATGTTCCTTGGTATCCGTGTATCTAAGAGATTGCGCACTGAATATGCAAGCACATGCATAGTATGCATTGTACTGTCGTCTCGGATGGTGGATACACAAGTGGGCAAGCACTCAGTGCTTGCCCACTTGGAACGATTGTTCAGTTGCCGCGAAGAGCTCGGCGCGACGGCTTGGCGCGAAGCGGATCAATCCCCTTGGGGATCGGCGGCTCGCCCGAACGTAGAGCGTTGATGCGTGCAGAAACCTGAGGGACCTCTTCGGGGGTGAGGATGTTCTTGAGCTTACGCAGCTCGCGCTGGAGATCCTTGAGGGCGATCTGCCCATCCTCGCGGCCCACCTGAATCTGATGAACCGGAACGTTGCGCATCACCTTTGTCACTCGCTTTGCTTCCGCTTGCAGAAGCGGACGAACGCGCGAGGAGGGACCCTCGGAGATGAGAACAACCCCGGCGCGTCCAACGATGCGCCAGACGAGATCCTGCTCGCGGGTAAATGCAACAGGCTGTTCGGGAATAACCCAGCCCCTCTGGATTTGCGACAGTGCGACCTTGACGGCTCCAGCAGTTTCTTCGACCTGTGAGAACAGGGCGCGGCGTGCCAGGAAGCTGAGAAGGGCAAGAGCTGCGGTCAGTGAACCCATGAGGCCAACGACAAGCCAGCCAATCCACGATGTGTTCGACAGCCAGGCCACCAGCATGAAGATAGCGATCACCACAGCGGCTGTTCCGAGAAGCATCCACGGGAGCGCAGGGTATGTGCGTGCGGTCAGGCGGTACGCATCGAGGATGTTCTGATAGAAGCGCCTCTTAGCGGGGGGATTCGATTCACTCATAGCGTCATTATTCTACGCAGAGGAGAGAAGTAAAAGCGCTCGCGTCCGACCAGGTACTTTATAAAATGAGTTGCATCACATTATGTGGATTCGGACAATGGGAACATGAAAATCGGCGGATACGAGATCGGACAGGTCTTCCATATTGGGAGCAACGGTCCATTGTGGAGAACGCGCACCGAAGCTGGTGATGCGTTGGTCGCTTTACGTTCCCCTCGTGACGGAGAGCAGAACCTCGCTCGCTGGAAGGCCTGGGCGTCCATCAGTTCGCGTCATGTTGTTGCCCTGCGCGATGTCGTGCGCTCGGATGACGGTCGGTGGGCAATCGTCGAAGACTACGTGCGCGGACGAACTCTCGATTCTGAACTCGGTTCGGCTGACCTCCGCCCGATCGCAACGCGGCGTCAGATCGTCCACGGCATTGCGGCTGGTGTCAGTGCGTTACACGCCGCTGGAATCGTGCACGGGGACCTGACGCCGGCGAACATCATCATCACCCCGGAAGGTCGAGCCGTCATCATCGACCTCATCGACGAACTCGGTGAAGGTGAGGGGACCCCTGGATGGAGCCTCGAGACGTCAGGGAAAGCAGGAGATCGGCAGTGCCTGCGTCGGATCGCTGCACTCCTGAGCATGGAGGAGGAACTGGAGCAGTTAGGATTCGATAGCGCTTCTTCGGGACAATCATGTGCAACTCCAACGGTTGTCGAAGCCGAGGAACACGTCATCCTGCGCGAACCTGTCGATCCCGAGCGAGTCATTGCGCAACTGCGGGCAGCCGCGCTGCGCGAAGAGACGGTGACTGACCACGACAACGACGACGCCTCGCCGCGCATACGGCACCGTAGCGAGGCGCCGCGAATCGGGAAGCGGTTGCGGGTGAGTATTCTCGCCGGCGGACTCGTTGTGATCATTGCCGGCCTAGCCATCATGGCGTATGGGACGTGGCACGGCACGCCACAGGCCACAGGCAGTGCTCCTGGCACACAATCATCAGGCCAGAGTAGTGCTTCGCCCACAGCGTCCAGCATGTGTGAACCGACCGTTCTCACCGACCTCATTAGCCGTGCAATTACGACGCGCGATCGTGCGGTTGTGGACGGTGACTCCTCGGCCCTTCAGTCGGTACTTGGCGGCGAACTGCTCGAGCAGGATACGAGCCGAATCGACACGATGCGCTCGCAAGGTGTTCGCGTCGCGGCCCTCTCTTCCACGATTGGCAATGTCGCTGTGCTCTCCTGTGAGCAGGGAGCAATCGATGTGGGTGCAACACTCACCGTCCAGTCGTCTCAGGTGTGCCGCGCGAACGGATGCGAAAACCGCGATACGCCAGAAGTGACAGATCTCGTTATCCGCGTTGATCCCGTGTCCGGCAAAGTTGTCAAAGCAGAGCCGGTCACCGCAGACGATGGACAGAGCGGTGCGGGGCCGGGTTCTGATCGGTAGCGTCACATACTGATGGGGTGGGCCTGCTACGCAGACCCACCCCATCACAGGTGATAAGCGGTGATCAGAGACCCAGGTTGGCCTCGAACGCACCTTCCTCGAGGCGCTTCTTCACATCCATCAGGAAGCGCGAGGCATCCGCACCGTCCACCAGGCGGTGGTCGTAGGACAGCGACAGGTACACCATCGAGCGAATCGCGATCACGTCAGCGCCATCGGCGCCCTTCATGACCACGGGGCGCTTAACAATAGTGCCAACACCCATGATCGCGGTCTCCGGCATGTTCAGGACCGGGGTGTCGAAGAGGGCACCGCCCGAACCGGTGTTCGTCACGGTGAACGTGGAACCAGACAGCTCGTCAGGACCGACCTTCGAGTCGCGGGTACGGGCAGCCAGATCGTTGATCGATGCTGCGATACCAGCAATGTCCTTGTCCCCGGCGTTCTTGATGACGGGAACCAGCAGACCGCGCGGCGTGTCAACGGCGATACCCACGTGCTCGTAATCGAAGTACGTGACCTCCTTGTCGTTGATGGTCGCGTTGATCTTCGGGTGGTAAGCGAGAGCTTCCGTTGCAGCCTTGACGAAGAAGGGCAGGAACGTCAGCTTCGTGCCGTGCTTGGCCAGGAAGGCGTCCTTGGAGCGCGCGCGAAGAGCGGCGACCTTGGTGACGTCAACCTCAATGACCGTGGTCAGCTGAGCGGCAGTCTGCAGCGACTCGACCATACGGCGGGCGATCGTCTGACGCAGACGCGACATCTTCTCGGTCGTGCCGCGCAGCGGCGAGGGCTCACGGACGACTGCGGGCTGCGTGGCGGCCGGGGCTGACGGCGCGGCGGGAGCCGCAGGCGCTGCAACCGCGGCGCGGGCAGCAGCAGCGGCAGCCTCGATGTCTTCGCGACGGATGCGGCCACCGACACCGGTGCCCGACACCGTCGTCAGGTCGACGCCGAGCTCACGAGCAAGCTTGCGCACGATGGGCGTGACGTAAGCGGAGCCGGTCACAGCGACAGGGGCCTCGACGACCGGGGCAGCAGAAGCCGTCTGCGCCAGGGTCGACGCATTCGGGAAAGGATCGACCGGTGCGGCCGGGGCTACAGGGGCGGCAGGAGCCGCAGGAGCAGCGGGAGCGGCCGGGGCTGCAGGAGCAGCGGGAGCGGCCGGGGCTGCAGGAGCAGCGGGAGC
>KE150452.1:36068-222622 GCA_000411415.1 Actinomyces sp. HPA0247
GCAGGAGCAGCGGGAGCGGCCGGGGCTGCAGGAGCAGCGGGAGCGGCCGGGGCTGCAGGAGCAGCGGGAGCTGCAGGAGCAGCGGCTTCGGCGGCCGGAGTGGCGGCGGGAGCCGACGACGAGATGATCGCGACGACCGTGCCGACCTCAACGGTCTCGTCCTCGGGAACACGAATCTCCGCGAGGAAGCCAGCGACGGGGGAGGGGACCTCGGAGTCGACCTTATCCGTGGAGACCTCGAGCAGCGGCTCATCGGCATCGACGGCGTCGCCCACGGACTTCAGCCACGTGGTGACGGTGCCCTCGGTGACGGACTCACCCAGAGCGGGCATACGCACCTCGGTGCCCTGAGCGGGAGACGCAGCAGGGGCAGCAGCAGGTGCCGGGGCTGCAGGTGCGGCCGCGGGAGCAGCGGGAGCCTCAACGGGAGCGGCGGCAGGGGTAGCGGGGGCGGCCGAGGCCTCGGATGCGTCACCGATGCGCGCGATCTCGGTACCGACCTCAACGGTCTCATCCTCGGGGACCAGGATCTCCAGCAGAACGCCGGCGACGGGGGAGGGGACCTCGGAGTCGACCTTATCCGTGGACACCTCAACGATGGGCTCATCGAGCTCGACGGTGTCGCCGACCTGCTTCAGCCACGTGGTGACGGTGCCCTCGGTGACGGATTCGCCCAGAGCGGGCATGGTCACTGAAGTTGCCATTGTGTGTTCTCCTATAAAAAATTTCGGTCAGTTGTGGACGTGGAGCGGCTTACCGGCCAGTGCCATAGCCGCTTCGCCAATCGACTCATTCTGGCTGGGGTGCGCGTGGATGAGGGAAGCGACGTCAGAGGGGTACGCCTCCCAGTTCACCATGAGCTCGCCCTCACCAATCTGTTCGCCGATGCGCGCGCCGATGCCGTGGAAGCCCACGATCGGACCGCCCTCAACCGAGACCAGCTTGATGATGCCCGACGTGGCCAGGATAGACGACTTTCCGTTACCAGCGAGGTTGTACTCGACCGTACGCACCTGATCGCCAAACTTTTCACGTGCCTGCTTTTCAGTCATGCCGACAGAGGCGATCTCCGGCTCGCAGAAGGTCACGCGCGGGATGTTGATATCCGCCTGCATCGTCGGGTTCAGGCCAGCAATCTCTTCGGCGACGAAGATACCCTGCATGAAGCCGCGGTGAGCGAGCTGGAGGCCGGGGACGATGTCGCCAACCGCGTAGATGTTGCCAACACCGGTGTGCAGGCGGTCGTTGGTGATCACGAAGCCACGGTCCAGCGTGATTCCGGCCTGCTCGTAGCCCAGGCCTTCGGTGACCGGGCCGCGGCCGACGGCAACCAGGAGGACGTCAGCATCGAAAGCCTTGCCATCCTCGGTTTGGACGTGCACGCCCTGCTCGTTTTGCGTAGCCGAGGCGAAGCGGGTGTTCGTGTGGAACTTGATGCCGCGCTTGCGGTAGGCGCGCTCGAGCTGCTTGGAGATCGCCTCATCCTCGTTGTTGGCAAGGTGGGGCAGGGCTTCGATGATCGTGACCTCAGCGCCGAAGCTACGCCACACGGAGGCAAACTCGAGGCCGATGACGCCGCCGCCGAGAATCACGACGGAGGAGGGAACCCAATCCATCTGGAGCGCCTGATCGGAAGAGATCACGCGGCCGCCGATTTCGAGGCCGGGGATCGAGCGCGAGTAGGAGCCGGTCGCCAGAACGATGTTACGGCCCGTGATGCGCTGGCCGTTCACCTCGATGGTGTTTGCGTCGGCCAGGCGGCCCCAGCCGGAGATAACCTCGACGTTGCGGGACTTGAGCAGGCCCTGCAGGCCCTTGTAGAGGCCCGAGATGACCGAGTCGCGGTACTTGCCGACCTGAGCCATGTCGATACCGTTAAAGGTGGAGGAAACGCCGAACTTGGCGGACTCGCGCACAGCCTCGGCCGTCTCTGCGGCGTGCAGGTACGCCTTCGTGGGAATGCAACCGCGATGCAGGCAGGTGCCGCCCACCTTATCGCCGTCGATGAGGGCGACCTTCATTCCGAGCTGCGCAGCGCGCAGGGCGGTCGCATAGCCGCCGGAACCCGCACCCAGAATGACGATGTCGTAGGTCGATTCGCTCAAGGTTTAAAACTCCTCGTTGATGAGCCGGAGCTCAGATGGTTGTTTTCATGGCGGGCCTCACGGTCCTTATAGGCCTATTGTCCCACGTTTGTGCAATGCTGTCTTGAAGCTCGGTGTTTCATCCCGGTGTATCAGGCCACATGACACCCTCTTGTTGAGGGCGCTTTGTTGATGCGATGCGGGGTGTGCGCGGCCTCGGTAGGATCGATAACGTGCATGAACATGACGCAACGAACGAGGCTGTCGGTGCGCGCGATCAGCGCCCGCCGTCGCTTGGACTTGGCCGCATTATTATCGCTTTGTTCTGGCTCTTGGGAGCTTGGATTTTTGTGACGGCTATCCTCGATCTCTTTCATGCCCAGGGCCAGCCCTGGGGGCCGCGGATCGTTGCACTCCTCGCTGGCGTCGACTACCTCATTGCAGCGACGGCTTTGACACACAATGGGCGACGCATGCGTCTGGTTGGCTGGGTGACAATTACGCTGTCGATTGCTATCCCTATTATTTTGTGGGTCGCCTCCCTCGGCCTTGACGAACTGAATTCGGCCCGTTCTGCATGGACCGGTTTTGGCGTGGATTTCTATTACGTGCCCCTCATCGTCTCGGTTATCGGCCTGGTGTGGATGTGGCGTTCAAATCCGCGCAGGATTGTCTCCCTCGCGGAGCAGGTGGAGCGTCCTTCTACTCCGTGGAAGGCTGGCTGAGCTCAGGCCTCACTGAGAGTGTCCTGTAGCAAGCGAGGCCCGGCGGATTCATCCGACCTGGGCCTCGCTTCTTTGATGTCTGGCGAGGGCTAGATGCCACCCGGAAAGCCGAGCTGACGCCACGCCTCGTACAGGACGATGGACGCGGAGTTTGCCAGGTTGAGAGAGCGCACGCCGTCAACCATCTGGATGCGCACGCGATCCTCGACGCGGGAATGATTCATTGCCTCCTCAGAGAGCCCGACTGACTCGCGACCAAAGAGGAGGCCGTCGCCATCGGCGTAGGAGATATCGGCGTACATGGTGGTGGCGTGGCCTGTGAGCGCCCAGATGCGTCCCGGCACCTGAGCGAGGGCGTCATCCAGACTCTCGTGCACCATGACGTGCGCGAGGTCATGGTAATCCAAGCCGGCACGGCGAAGCTTCGCGTCGTCCATATCAAAGCCCAGCGGCTTGACCAGGTGCAGCATGGACCCGGTACATGCCGACAGACGGATCGCAGCACCCGTATTCCCGGGGATTTCCGGCTCCCAAAAAATAATGTGCAGCATAATCCTCAGGCCTGGTGAGTAACGGTCAGGGTCGCGCGCGCGATGATGTGCTCAAGCGCTACGAACGAGGCCATGGCTGGAGTCGCATCGTCATCGAGCCCGAGAGTATCCGTATTCAGGGCGTGCACAGCGAACACGTAGCGGTGCGGGCGGTCGCCAGGTGGGGGAGCGGCCCCGAAGTAGGAGGCCTCGCCCGCGTCGCCGCGCAGGTGGAAAGCGGGGCCGTCCAGCATGAGATCGGACGCTCCGGCCCCCGCCTCTAGGTGAGTCATCGATGCGGGGATGTCGAGGATTGCCCAGTGCCACCATCCCGAGGGGATCGGTGCGTCAGGGTCGAAGCAGGTCAGCATGAAGCTTGCTGTTTCCTCCGGGAAGCCATGCCATGCGAGATCCGGAGAAAGGGAACCTGCGTCGGCTGTCGCCGACTTCGGCATCGGCGCGCCGTCGGTGAGAACGGTCGATGACAGTGTGAACGTGGGGACATTCAGGCCGTCGTAGGGGCTGGGGGCGAGTGGGCGCTGGTCGATATTCATGCCTTCTCCTTTTCGCGATGCCTCCATTGTGACCTATTCGCGCTCGATCGGCGTTCGGGACGCAGATGTGTGAGCGTGGTTCTACACTTCCCATGTCGAACACATGTTCTATTTGTGGGAGGGGAGCCATGACCGATGCGCACGCGCGTCTGCTCGCGGCGCGTGACGTGCTGAACCGTGCCGAACGGGCTGTCGGGCTGCGCGCGCGCGACGACATTGAGCACGGGTCCACTGGTGCTTCTCCCATCCTCCTGGGACCGACGAGCAGGTCCGAACTCATCCGTCTACTCATTGATGTGTGCCCCACCGGTGGGTGGATCGGTGTGTGTGGAGTTGGTGATATCGGCTGGGAGTGGGCAGCTCAACAGGGGATGGACCTCGACCGTGTTCTCGTTTTAAACGCTGAGAAAGATTCCCCGCTGGTCGATCTGTGTGCCCTTCTCGTGGACGCTTGCGATGTCATCTGCCTCGATATTCCTGAACTGTCCGGTGCACACCAGCGGATCCTGGCGGCGCGAGCTCGCTCCATGGGACGCACCATCGTGACGCTTTCTTCCTGGCAGGGGCTTTCGCGTGTCCCCGCTCCACGTCCGCGAATGCGGCTGGTGATATAGGTGCGTGACATGGTGGTGTGGGTGCCCGACTGGCCGGTCCACTGCCTCGTGGTTGACCTGCCTCCGGGTGGGGTCGGGGCCGTCGTGCATGCTGACCGCATCGAGGTAGCTAGCGCGGCGGCTCGGCGCGCAGGCGTCAGGAGCGGCATGAGCGTGCGGGAGGCAACGTTTTTATGCCCCGATCTTCTCTGTATGCCGCGCGACCCCGATCGCGAGGCCAGAGCTTTTAGCGCGGTCGTCGACGCCTTCGACTCGGTGGCGGCTGGGGTTCAGTGCATGCGCCCGGGCTTGGCCAGGTGCCGGGTACGAGGCCCGGCTCGTTGGCATGGGAGCGAGGAGGCCGCCGCCTCGGCTCTGGTGTCGGCGATCGAGGAGGCTGTTGGAGTCGAATGTTTCGTGGGAATTGCAGACGGTCCAGTCGCCTCTGTGAAAGCGGCGCGCGAGGGACGTATAGTTCCCTCCGCAGAGACCCAATCATTCCTGGGGCGTATCTCATTGTGCGAGGTTCTGAGTTCTGTTCCTCCCGCAATGGTTGACAGAGCGTCTGAGGCGGTCGAACTCTTGCGGGGCCTGGGTATCCGCACCTGTGCGGATTTTCTTGGCCTTGGTCGCGGTCGCGTGTGCGAGCGTTTCGGGGATGTCGGTGACGCGCTCTGGATCCTCGCATCCGGTGGAGATGGCAACGTTGCGCCGACTGATCGTATCCAACCTGACATTGCGGTGGAGTGCAGTATCGACGCCGGTGGAGAATCCATCGACACAATGATGGTTCCCATTGTGCGCCTTGCTCGAGATCTGGCGCTGAAGTTGGCGCAGGGTGGGCTTGTCTCGCAGACGCTGCGCATTGACGTAGAAGACGCAGGGGGCGGGCAACGCACTCGCACGTGGAGCGGATGCAATCTGTGGGCTCCCGATGATGTCGCGCTGCGCGTTCGCTGGACGCTGGCAGGATGGACGTCTGGCGTCAATGGTCCCAGTGGTGCCGTAGCCAGCATCCGCGTCACCGCATGCGATCCCCGGGAGGGGCATGGGACGACTGCGCTGTGGGGACGAGGAGACCGCGAGCGCGATGTGTTGCGAAGTGTCGTGCGTATCCAGGGTATGGCGGGGCCGGATGCGCTCCTCGTTCCGCGGGTGCAGGGTGGTTATGATCCGCGTAGTCGCGTGGTGATGGCCAGATGGGGCAGCGAGTCTCGCCTGCGTTCGTGTGAGGGGGCGTGGGAGGGGCGTATTGCTCAGCCTCCAGCGACGCTTTTTGACGAGCCAGTGCGGGTGAGGATCGTGGGCGAATCGGGCATCTTCGATGATGTGCGTGTCGACCATCGAGGAGCCTTGAGTGCAGTGCCCGCCTATTTCATAGACCCCCATGACACAACGCGATCCACGTCCGGGAGGGGGCGACGCGTCGCGATCACACGCGTGGAGGGCCCCTGGCCGGTGGGGGGACGCTGGTGGGCCAAGGAACGCCCGCGCGCCTACATGAGGGTGTTGCTTGAGGATGGTCGGGATGTGTTCCTTGTCTGGCAGGGAGGGGAGTGGGCGATGGAGGGGCTGACCCAGTGACCCGGTGACGGGCGCTGGTGCGTGCCGTAGACTGAAAGGATGGTATCTCTGTCGCTGAGTGAAACGCTGGCCTCGCTGTCGGATGACGATGTGATGGCCCTCGTCGGCCCGGCGACGTGGGCAAACGGTCTGCGTTTGGCGCGCAGCGGTGCGGTGCGCGAATTCTCCTGGGACGAGGTCGGCGAACGAGCTGAGGCGCGCGTGAAAGAGGGAGGACTCACGTATCGTGTGCGTGTCGAGCAGGGTGCGCTGCGCCCATCGCTTTCATGCGCGTGCCCGCTGCGCGGTGACTGTCCGCATGCGGTTGCCATGCTTATCGTCGGACGCGAGGATGCTCGCGAGAAGCGTCGCGCCGTGCCCGAATGGAGCCGGATTCTCGAGCAGATGCTGGGTGGGGATCGCGACCATCTAGGTGATCCCTTGGCCCTCGTTGTTGATGCCCATGATCCCGGCGTCGAGCCGTCTCTCGTTCCTCTTCGCCGTGGCTCCTCGTCGGCGTGGACGACGAAGCGCGCCTCGTGGCTTGATCTGACGGCAACCCAGTGGGCGTCGGTGACCGATGGTCTTGATCCGACGCATGTCTCGCTGATGCGCGAGGGTTATCGCTTGTCTCGAGAGTCGCGTTCGTGGCATTCGCGTACGGAAGTGACGCTTAGCTCGCTGGGTGAGCATGCGTACGCGTGGCTTGCGCGCCTTGTGAGGGCCGGGGTGGAGCTGTATGCCTCGCCTGAGGCGCGCGACCGGGTGGTGCTGTCTCATACGACGTGGGATGCGGACATTGATGTGCGTGCCGGTGATGATGGCCTTGACGTCAGAGTTGTTGCGCGTAACGGAGATGACGTGGTGGTAAGGCCTCGTATCGACCGCGACGCGGGTGTTCTGTTGCTGGATGGGGGGCGTACCATCGCGCGCATCGAGGGGCTGGCGACGCTGGACGGTTTTCCTCTCGACCGTGCCCTGCATATTCCCTCGGCGGACATCGCTGAGTTTCGAGGAACGTGGTTGCCGGCGCTTCTGCGGCGTTTTTCGATGGCGTCCTCCGATGGGAGTTTCGATCCCCAGGCGCGGCCCGACGTTTCTCTCGTGGGAACGGTGCGCCGCGATGGAGAGTCGGTCGTCGTGCGTTGGTGGGCGGAGTATGAGCAGGGCGAGTCGCGCTCGCGCACCCCCGTGGCGCACTGCGTGGGCGACGAGGCTGTGGCGCAGATTGTGCGGCGCGTGGAGTCGTGGGGGCACGCGCTGGACGCGGATCTGTGGACACCGCCGCCGCGAACTGGGCGCCTGTCGCCATGGCGTGTTCCTACGTTCTTGGAACAGGTTGTCGACATCGAGGGGCCGGACGGTCTCGTGTGGGATGTTGCGGACGATGTACGCGCGATTGATGTGCGCGAAGACGGCTGTGACATTGACCTGAGCGTCGATCCTGCCCAGCGCGACTGGTTCGATCTGAATGTGCGGCTGCGCCTGGGCACCGTCACGATCAGCGTGCGCGAGGCGCTTGAGGCGCTAGCCAGCGGTCAGGACTATGTCGAGGTGGGTGGCGTGTGGGTGCGCCTGGACGGGGAACGCATTCGTTCTTTGGCCACCCTCTTGGAGGAAGCACGGACGCTGTCGGGCTGGGATGGTGAGGACATGAGGCTCACTCCCATGCAAGTCGGCATGGTCGATCTGGTCGCCGCCGCATCCGACCACGTGAGGTTGAGCGACGCCTGGAGAACACGCATCGCTCCGCTGCGCGGTGGCTCTGGGGACGATGGGTTGCCTCCGGTGCCGAGCCTGAGCAAGATCCTGCGCCCGTACCAGCGGCGTGGGCACACGTGGTTGACGGCACGGCTGGCGCGGGGAATCGGTGGAATCCTGGCCGATGATATGGGCCTGGGCAAGACCGTTCAGATCCTCTCGGCCGTGGCCGCCCTTCATGTGCAGGAGCCTGCGGGTGAAAGAGCCCCAGTGCTTGTCGTCGCGCCGACGTCCGTTGTCGGCGTCTGGACCGATCAGGCCCGCACTTTTACGCCGCATCTGCGTGTGCGCGCCGTGAATGAAACGGCCGCGCGCCGAGGAACGACGATTGCGCAGGAGGTCGAAAACGCCGACGTCGTTGTCACCTCCTACACGCTGGCGCGCTTGGAGGGTGAACAATGGAAGGACGTGCGTCTCGGTGGTGTCATCATCGATGAGGCGCAGGCAGTGAAGAACCCCCGCACCGCGACGTACCGCGTCCTTCGCGACCTCGAGGCACCCTGGAAGCTGGCGGTGTCTGGCACCCCGATTGAGAATTCGCTGTCAGACCTGTGGTCATTGCTCTCTTTGACGTGCCCAGGGCTCTTGCCTCCGTGGGAGACATTCCAGCAGCGGGTGCGTAAGCCCATTGAAAATGGTGCGGATCCGGCACTGCTCACGCGTTTGACGGCCTATGTTTCCCCCTTTGTTCTACGTCGTACGAAGGAGGAAGTTGCACCCGATCTGCCCGACAAGATCGTCGACATCGTGCGCGTTGACCTGGGTAAGGAGCACCGTCATATCTACGACCAATACCTGGCCCGCGAGCGCGCGCGGATCCTTGACCTCTTGCGCGATGTGGATGCGAACAGGATGAGCGTGTTGGCGTCGATCACGAGGCTGCGTCAGCTTGCGCTCGACCCGGCCCTCGTTGAGTCCTCGTACGCGCACGTTGGGTCGGCGAAAATTGAATACCTGGCTGATCGCCTGGACGAGATCGTGCCGTTGGGCCATCAGGCGCTCGTGTTTAGCCAGTTCACCTCATTCCTGGAACGTATTCGCCACGTGCTGGAGCGTCGTGGAATCTCCGTCGTACAGCTTGATGGATCGACGCGTGGTCGCGCTGAGGTCATCGAGCAGTTCCGCTCGGGGCGCGCCCAGGTCTTCCTGATTTCACTCAAGGCTGGCGGCTCGGGCTTGACCCTCACCGAAGCCGACTATGTGTACGTCATGGATCCGTGGTGGAACCCAGCCGCAGAGGAGCAGGCGATTGATCGTGCGCACCGCATCGGCCAGACGAAGAAAGTGAATGTCTATCGGATGGTTGCGACGGACACGATTGAGGCGAAGGTCGTGGAGCTTCAGGATCGCAAACGTCAGTTGATTTCCTCGGTGATGAACGGGACAGGTACGGGCGCTCGCCTGAGCGAGGCGGACCTTCGCGGCCTTCTTGATTAACGGCCGACCATACCGTCCGGGCGTACGGCGATCTTCAGTCCGGCGCGTGTACGCACTGCGTCGAGGGCCGAACTCACGTCGGACAGTGCAAACTCGTGCGTGAGGAGCTGTGAGAGGTCGATGCTCCCGGTGGAGAGCATGTCGACGGCACTCGCGTAATCGTCAAGGGTCGCGTTGGCGCTGCCGCTGAGAGTCAGTTCGCGATAGTGCACGAGGTTCGGATCGACCTGTGCCGTGGCCCCGGCGGGGAAGCCAGCGAAGAATGACACATGTCCGCCGATGCGCGCGCACTGGATGGCAACGGGGACGAGGCCGGGGTCGCCGACGGCGATGATCACGACGTCTGCTCCCACGCCGCCCGTCCATTCCTGGACGTTGGCCACGAGGTCGTCGCCTTGAGACGTCGTCGTGGTCTCGGCGCCCATCGTACGGGCCGGTTCGAGGCG
This sequence comes from Actinomyces sp. HPA0247, assembly GCA_000411415.1. GTDB lineage: Bacteria > Actinomycetota > Actinomycetes > Actinomycetales > Actinomycetaceae > Pauljensenia. The sequence continues at coordinate 45,762 of KE150452.1, forward strand.
CGCCGCTCGGCCGCACGCCATCACGCGGGCTCCGGCGAAGGCCGCGAGCGCGCAGTGGATGAGGCCGATCGGACCGGTTCCCAGCACGAGAACGCGGGAGTCGGGGCCGATTGGCAGACGCCTGGTGGCGCGCAGGCAGCATGAGAGCGGCTCTGCCAGCGCCAGGAGGGGCGGGGTGATCTCGCGAGCGACGGAAGTAATGCAGCTAAGGGCCTCCTGGGGAACAAGGATGAAGTCTGCGAGCCCTCCGTCCACGCCCGTTCCGAAGAGGCGCATGCGCGCACACACGTTGGACCGGCCACTGACACACGCGTCGCAGTGTCCGCACGCGATCTCGGGTGCGAGGCCGACCTGCGTGCCCGGAGCGGGAACGTCAACCCCTGCGGTCAGTTCGTCTCCGATGCGCCATACGCGCGCGGCGATTTCATGCCCGAGAACGACGCCCGGGGTCACGCCGTTCGTTTTTTGTCCCGTTGCGATGCGCAGATCGGTGCCGCACAGGGTCGTTGCTTCCACGGCGAGAAGAGCGTCTTGGGGACCAAGCGCAGGGATAGGACGTTTCTCGAGAGTGAGTGCGCCAGGGGAGCGAAGCGACGCTGCGAGCATGGATTCCATGGTCCCAGCATACGGTTTGTGACCACAAGCGTGGCCTCTCTTCGATACGCATGCGCACGTGTGCGGGTAGGCAGCCTCCCACTTCATCGAACATTTGTTCGATATGATGGGTGCGTGACCATGGAGCAACGCTACGCAGAACTGCACGCGCACAGCGCTTTCACCTTCCTGGACGGGACCGACGAACCCGCGCAGATGGTGGCCGAAGCTGCGCGTCTGGGCCTTGACGCCCTGGCGATTCTCGACGTTGATGGCATGTATTCGACGGTTCAGACGACCGTGGCAGCTCGCGACGTCGGCCTGCCGATCGTGTATGGGGCCGAGCTGACGCTCACGCCAGACGCGCTCAGAGGAATCATTCCGGGCACGCAGGCGCCGGGATGGGGACTTGCCCCCGGCGCTGACGATCCGGGGATACGTCTGCCCGTATTGGCACAGAGCCCCGGCGGGTACGCCAACCTGGTGGGGGCCATGAGTGAGCGGGCGCTATCTGCGCCGGGGGAGCGAAACCCCTGCCACAGCCTCGTCGATCTGAGCGTGGCCGGAGGGGATCTCATCGTCCTCACGGGAGGCAGACGCGGTCCGCTCATGCGTGCTCTGCGAGCTGGAGGAACGGTGTCAGCACGCCGAGTCCTCGATGGACTCGTGGACACGTTTGGGCGCGACCAGGTTCTCGTCGAATGGCAGGCCGCGCGCGGGGATGAGGGTGAGGTTGGAGACACGCTTGCGGAGCTTGCGTGCGCCAGTGGAACACGGCTCGTTGCCACGACCGGCGCGCGCATGTCGACTCCCTCGAAGCAAGCACTCGGCGACATCCTTGCCGCTACCCGACTGGGCGCCTCCCTCGACGAGGCGCACGCGCACCTGGGTGCCCATCGTTCCTTCTTGCGCTCACCCGCCGAAATGGCTCGGCTGCACGGCGCCCACCCACATGCTCTTGATAACGCCTGCGACGTCGCAGCCTCCTGTGCTTTCGACCTGCGCCTCGTCGCTCCGCGATTGCCCCGTACCCGGGTTCCCGACGGGCATACACCGGATAGCTGGCTCGCACACTGTGCCTACGAGGGGGCCCGCGAGCGCTATGGGACGCGCGCACAACACCCTCGGGCATGGGAAACGATCGATCATGAACTGGGGATTATCGAACGGCTCGGCTTTGCGGGCTACTTCCTGATCGTCAAGGAGATCGTTGACTTTTGTGAGCGCAGCGGCATCCTGTGCCAGGGGCGAGGGAGTGCCGCCAATTCAGCGGTGTGCTACTGCCTCGGAATCACGGCGGTAGACGCCGTGCGCCACAACCTGCTCTTCGAGAGGTTTTTGTCCGATGCGCGTTCAGGTCCCCCCGACATCGACGTCGACATCGAGGCATGCCGTCGCGAAGAGGTCATTCAGTACGTCTACGACACCTTTGGGAGGGATCGCGCGGCACAGGTTGCCAACGTCATCACGTATCGCCCGCGCTCGGCGATCCGCGACGTCGCCCGCGCTCTCGGGTACCCCGCCGGCACGGCTACGGCCTGGTCCCAGGGCAGGGGAGAACCACCAGCCCTTGTTGGTGACGCTGCTGCTGCGCTTGCACGTCTGCCCCGACACATGGGGATCCACTCGGGAGGCATGGTGCTCACCGATCAGCCGGTCTCGCGCATCTGCCCGGTGGGGTGGGCAGCGATGCCGGGACGCACCGTCCTCCAGTGGGACAAAGAGGATTGTGCGGATGCGGGCCTCGTCAAGTTCGACCTGCTCTCGCTCGGCATGCTGACGGCGCTGCGCGTCGCCTTCGATGAGCTCCAGGCTGGCAACGCACGTACTGGAGAGGCAGCGAATAAGCTCCTGCGCGGCTGGGCGCCGCGAGTGGTGCATGGGCGCGGCGATAAGCCCCTGGGACTGCACACTCTTCCGGAGGAGGATCCACGGGTCTACGACTTGCTGTGCGCAGCCGACACGGTTGGCGTCTTTCAGGTGGAGTCGCGCGCGCAGATGAACACGCTTCCCCGTCTCAAACCGCGGTGTTTCTACGACATCGTCGTGGAGGTTGCCCTCATACGCCCCGGCCCGATCCAGGGGAACTCGGTCAACCCCTACCTGCGGCGCCGAGCGGGACGCGAGGAGGTCACCTACCTGCACCCACTCCTCGAACCGGCTCTGCGTCAGACGCTCGGCGTGCCGCTCTTTCAGGAGCAGCTCATGCGCATCGCGACGGATGCAGCAGGTTTTTCGGGTGCCCGAGCTGATCAGCTACGTCGTGCGATGGGGGCCAAACGCAGCCCTGAGCGCATGGAAGCCCTCAAAGGAGACCTGATGGCCGGCATGGAGGAACGGGGGATTGACGCCCCCACGCGCGAGCGCATCTTCGAACAGCTCAAGGGTTTCGCGGACTTTGGGTTCCCGGAGTCTCACTCCTTTTCGTTCGCGCACATTGTGTACGCCTCATCCTGGCTGAAGGTGCACGCGCCGGAGCACTTTTACGCCGCGATTCTGGCATCGCAGCCGATGGGTTTCTATTCCCCTGCGACTCTTGTGCAGGACGCTCGCAGGCACGGCGTACGCGTCGTTGGCCCATCGGTGAATGATTCGCTCGTTGACGCCAGCGTGCAGCGCGTGGGGAAGCAAGCGGGGGAGGATTACCATGCGGGACGATCGGAGCGCCTTCCCTCTCGAGGCCTCGTTCCCCTCGATGTCGATAGCTCCCTCGCGGTACGCATCGGGCTCTCTCAGGTGCGAGGCCTGGGCGCGGCTGCTGCGCGCATCGTCGAAGCGAGGCACGAGGGCCCCTTCGCGAATCAGGCGGACCTGGCCCGGCGTGCCCATATGAGTGCCTCCGACATGGAAAAACTTGCGATGGCGGGAGCACTCGAGTGCCTGGGAGTGGGCAGACGAGAGGGGACGTGGGCAGCCGGAGCACTCGCCCAACCCACCGCACGGGCCGGCCAGTGGCAACCGTTTCTTCCCGGCACGGAGGTGGGTTCCGTCGTCCCCGATCTCCCTCCACTCTCAGAAGAGGGGCACATGCGCTTGGATGTCGCCTCGACGGGGCTGACTGTAGGGACGCATCCTTTCGCGTACGTGCGTTCCGCTTTGCCTGAAGGAGTCCTGCGGACGGGTGATCTCGGACATCACTTGGCTGGACGCATCGTCGACGTCGCAGGAATAGTCACCCACCGACAACGCCCTCACACGGGCGCAGGGGTCACGTTCCTCTCCCTTGAAGACGAGACCGGCCTCGTCAACGTCTCCGTGTCGGTGGGTGCGTGGAAAAAGTTCCGGCGCGTGTGCCTCGAGTCGAGTGCGCTGCTCGTACGTGGGACGCTCGAGTGGGGAGACGGCGCGATTAGCGTGCAAGCATTTAGGATCACGCCTGTCGGGCTTCCCGTCGACGTGAAGTCCCGGGACTTTCGTTAGCGTCCGCTCTGGGACGCTGCCCTCGCTACCCCATCGAGGATGAATGCACGCAGGTCTTCGACCGTCTCGCACACGGCGTCCGCATCGTCGAGGCCATCCTCTGTCGCATATCCCCAGCCGACTCCAACCACTGGGATGCCAGCCTCCTGTGCGCCACGGACATCCCAGATGGAGTCTCCCACGATGACGGGGTGGGAGATATCAGCTCCCACCGCCTCCAGGCGCGTCAAGGCCTCACGAATGACCCTCGCCTTATTCGAAGACGGATCGGGTGTAGCTCCCGCGACCACGTCGAAGATGCTGGTCAGTCCCAGCTGTTCCATCTGCGCCACAGCCATCGGCGTCTGCTTCGACGTCGCGGTGGCCAAGGGGATACCCGCGTTGTGGAGATCATGCAGCAGGTCGATGACTCCCGGGAAGGGCTCAGGATCGAGATAGTGAGCTTGGTATCGAGTGCGGTAGCGAGTCACGAGGCCAGCCAGAAGCTCTCCCTCGTACCCCAGGTCTGCGAACGAATACCACAGCGGCGGGCCAACATACGTACGTAGGCGCTGATCGTCGGGGATTGGCAAATCGTAGTCTGACAGTGCGTCACGGAACGCGCTCATGACGGCCGGAGCGGAATCAACGAGCGTTCCATCGACGTCAAAAAGGACAACAGAAATGGATAAAGACACGTGATTCCCTCGCGTTGTTGGTGCTTTCTTAGTCACTATGCCCTATTATCCCGAGAGAAGCATCCGACACGACCACGAGGAGGGAGACATGGAGTCACGAGCACGACTCACGCCGATCGTTCAGGCCAATAGTGCACGCGCCGCCGCATGGCGAGTCTTCTTCGAGGCGTCCGGGCGCCTACAGGGCATTCTCGAGACGCGTCTCAAGCGTACCTACGGCGTCTCTATGCCGGACTACAACATTCTCCTGGCGCTATGGGAGGCCCCCGGCCACCGTCTGCGCATGGGGGAGCTCGCTGAGCGGGTCGTCTATTCTCCCTCGCGTGTCACCTACCTCGTGTCGAACCTGTCGCGTGACGGTTGGGTGGAGCGCATTCCGTCGCAGACGGACCGACGGGGATACGACGCGTGCCTGACAACACAGGGCATTGAAACTGTGCTAGCTGCCACAGAACTGCATCAGCAGACCGTCAGCGAGTATCTTCTCGATGGCATGACGGACGAAGATATCGACGCGATTGCAAAGGTTTTCGCGACTCTCGACTCGCGTCTGCGGGGCGACGAAAAAGAATCCTAGTTTCGATTGGCGCATGTCGACCACATCGTGTTAAGCTTCTACTCGCTTGCGGATCGCAACGGTTCGCATCGCTCACCTGCGCGGGTGGCGGAATAGGCAGACGCGCTAGCTTGAGGTGCTAGTCCTCATTTTACGAGGGTGGGGGTTCAAGTCCCCCTCCGCGCACGAGATGCCCCGGGGCCGAAAGGCTCCGGGGTTTTCCATATCACCGACGAGGAGGCGCCGTGCGTATTGACATGTGGCTCGACACCTGCGATCCCTGGAGTTACTTGGGGCTGCGACACCTTCGCGCAGCTCTCGAGCAATTCGGCCGCCGTGACGAGGTTGAGGTCTACCTGCACGCATTTCTTCTCGATCCCGATCTCGACGCGCCCATTGATAAGCCACGAGTCGTTGCCCTCGTCGAATCCGGCACCGCAACCCTCGAAGAGGTGCGTGAATCGGACGAACGCATGCGTGCACTCGGCGCTCGCGAGGGCATTCGTTTTGACTTCGACAATCTGATCATTGCCCCAACGTCACGCGCGCACCGCGTGATAGCTGCAGCCCATGACGCGGATATTGACGAGGATACGGTGGCGGGCCCGTCCTCGTGCCAGCTCAAGGTCGCCGAGGCAATTATGCGTGCCCACTTCGAAATGGGACTCGACATCTCCCACCCGGACGTCCTGATCGGGTGTGCCCAGGACGTTGGCATGCCGGCAGACCTAGCGGCACTGGCCATCGAAGACGAAGAATGGGCTTCCAGCGTCTATTCGGACTTCCAAATGGCGATGCACATGGGCGTCACCGCCGTCCCCACCTACGTCTTCGACGCCCAGTTCCTCGTCGACGGGCATCAGACCACGACCGCATTCACGAACATCCTGGCCACCGCCTGGGAACAGTCTCGAAAGGACCACGCATGAGCGAGAAGACCACCACCGCCTCGAACACGACTGGGGGAGCGCCCAGCCCGATGGATCTCGTGATGGAGTTCCACCGCACCTACTCGGTCCCGATTCGTCCTTTCGACGATCCGACGCTGTCCTACGAGCGCCTCGATCTGCGCATGAGCCTCATTGCCGAAGAGTTCGCTGAGCTCGTCGGAGCGGTGTACGGCAAGCGCGCCCGCGCCATCATCGAGGCCGCCACCGCTGAGGCCGCAGCTGCTGATGACGGAGAGCGCGATGTTATCGAGGCTGCGGATGCCCTTGCGGATCTCGTCTACGTTATTTTCGGGATGGCGATCGAATCAGGAATGGATCTGGATTCGGTGCTCGCTGAGGTCCAGGCCTCGAACCTGTCGAAGCTGATGCCCGATGGTTCTGTCAAGCTCCGCGAGGACGGGAAGGTACTCAAGGGCCCCAACTTCTTCCCGCCGAATGTTGCCCGTGGCCTCGGGATCGACGAATAGGAGAACTCGTCCGACTCGGACTAAAGTCCCTAGCACGCGCGTTCGTGCCCGTCAGGTGACACAATAGACGCGGTCCACTCATAAGGAGGAAAGACATGGCACGCGTCGCAGTCATTGGCGGAGGATACGGAGGCGTCACGGTCGCTAAGGGACTTGATCCCCTCGCGGACGTCGTTCTCATCGAACAGAAGGACCAGTTCGTCCACCACGCAGCGGCCCTGCGCGCCGCTGTCGATACGGTGTGGGAGCATGCAATCTTCATGCCCTACACGAATCTCCTGAGCCGCGGCGAGGTCGTGCGTGGCACGGTTTCGCGCGTCGACGGCACGACAGTCCACGTCTTCGGGCACGATCCGATCGAAGCCGACTACGTTGTCTTCGCCACCGGATCCACCTACCCCTTCCCGGCGAAGTACTCCTCGTACCGTTCCTCCGTTGCCAAGGCGCGCCTCGAGCAGCTGCACGAGAACCTGAGCCGAGCCCGCTCCGTCATGATCGTTGGCGGCGGCACCGTCGGCATCGAGCTGACCGGCGAGCTCGCCAACGCCTTCCCGGGCCTCGACATCACCATCGTCGAGTCCTCGGACCAGATTCTGGGCACCCCCGGCTACACAGACGCGCTCCGCGAAGAGATCAGCGAGCAGCTGGCCACGCTCGGCGTACGCGTCGTGACCGGTTCCGAGCTCGCTTACCTGCCACCGCAGAACGTCGGCGACCTGGGACACTTCATGGTGCAGACTAAGAATGGCGAGGTTGTCGAAGCGGACCTGTGGTTCCAGTGCTACGGTGCACGCGCTAACACCGGCTTCCTGATTGGCTCCGAGTATGAGTCCGTCATGAACCCGAACGGCACGATTCGCGTCGACGGCACCATGCAGGTCGTTGACCACCCGAATGTCTACGCCGTGGGTGACCTGACCGACGTGCGTGAATCCAAGCGTGCTGATGCGGCACGCCAGCAGGCACGCGTCGTCATCGCCAACATCACGGCGCAGATCGAGGGCGAGACACCTGACGCCCTGTATGAGCCCACCAAGGAATGGGTCATCCTGCCTCTCGGACCGAACATGGGTGCTTCCCAGTTGCTCGACGCAGACGGCCAGACCCGCATCTTGGGCGCCGATCAGACCGCCGAGATCAAGGGAACCGATCTCATGGTGTCCGTTATTCGTTCGCAGCTCAACCTTCCCTGATAAAGTGCGCCGTCTCACGGTAGAATGAATGCCATGACTGGAGATCCTCGCCGCGCGCTGACGCGCCTGCTGAACGCCTTCGAGAACCACTTCGACATCGCCCGCGATGGAGACGAGGCCGATGATGCCGCGCTCGAAGCAGCCGAGTTGGCGCTGCGTGACGCGTTCTTCACCTATGACGACATTCTGTTCACCCAGCTCGGGGTCGAGTTGCCGTTCGACATCCTCGACGACTCCGAAGAGGATGATGAGGACGATGACTCGGATTACGAGGACGACGACTCCGACTTCGAGGATGACGAAGCAACCGATGAGGATGACGACGACGATTTCATCGAAGTTGACGACTGAGTCGTCCCAGATGCTCAGATAGAGGGGTGGGGCCCGAACCATGCGGTTCGGGCCCCACCCGTCTGTTCAGGTCAGCTGCCGCTCAGCGCGCCACGCACGACGGACCAGCAACCTCAGCGAGGACTTGGCGGATCGGAGCCGGCAGCGGCTCCGAATAACCGAGAAGAGTGTCGAGCTGACGGCGGGTGCGTGGCCCGATCAGTGCGGCGCTCACGCCGGGGAAGTCACGCACCCATGCCAGCGCGACGTCACCGGTCGACCGTTCCAAACCGGCCGCAGCACGAGAGGTGGCCTCAATGACGGTCCTCGGGTGACCCTCCAGGTAGGGTTCGACCATGTGTCGCAGATGTGGCGATGCGGCGCGCGAATCTGCGGGGGTCGTGTGACGATACTTGCCCGTCAGCGCACCCCCGGCCAATGCAGAGGCCGCGATGACACCGACACCTCGGCCCGACAGCTCGGCAATGGTCTGGGCTGCTGAGGCATTCGCCAACGAAAAGGGGGCTTCGACAACGGTGATTGGCGCGCATGCACCCAATATCCCGCGTGTCACGGCCTCTGCAAGTTCCCAGTGGGATGCCCGCGACAATCCGACATAGTGGGCGCGGCCGGAGCGCTGCGCAAGCGTCGCGGCCTCGAGAGTCTCCTCAAGCGGAACCTCCGGACGTGGCTCGACGAGCCATACGTCGACGTAATCTGTGTCGAGCCTGGCCAGGGCATCGTCGAGGCTGCGCAGCAGATCGCCGCGGCCCGCAGCGGTGACCCACGTGCCCTCTCCGGCACGTCGAACCGCGCCCCGCCAGACGAGTGCGACGCGGTGTCGGCCGATACTCGACAGTCCCTCTGATAGGACATCAACGGACATCCCGTCGCCGTGTGCAGGGGAGCACTCGACGAGATTGCCGCCGGCATCGACGAAAGCCTTGAGCATGTCGTGGGCCTCGGGTCCATCGGTGTCGCGCCCCCACGTGAGGGTGCCCAAACCGAGTGCGGACAGATAGAGCCCGCTACGTCCGCATTGCTTCAGTTCCATGCCTCTAGCCTAGCCGAGTCCGCGCTAGCCACTGCGCGTGTTGGCGCGGCGTTGGGGGAGTGGTTCCGCCGAATAATGGACACAGTGAGCGCACGCCACACCAGTTGCACAGCGGATTCTTGCGGGGCGTGAAGGAATCGTGCTCAATATCGTGTTCGATGCGGTCCCAGAGCTGATCGATGTGGCGCTCAAAATCGTGGATTTCGTCTGCCGTGGGATCCAGCGTGATCACCTGCCCGGCACGCAGGTACACGAGCTGCATGCGGGAGGGGAGAACCTGTGTGCGTGCAAGCAGGAGCGCGTAGAAACGCATCTGGTAGAGTGCCTCTCCCACATAGCGCGGTCCGGGTGCCTTACCGGTCTTGTAGTCGACGACGCGCAGGCGTCCGTCCGGAGCTTGATCGACCCGGTCGATGAAGCCGAGCAGGCGCACGCCACGCTCGGTCGTCGTGGTCACCCTCTGCTCGCGCGCCGCTGGAGCGATCCACTGGGGAGCCTCGATCGCGAAGTAGCCGTCGATGAGCGAGCGGGCATCGTCGAGCCACGCCTCTCGGTCAGCGTCGTTGGCGAACAGGGCGGCAATCTCGGGGTTCTTCGCCGCGAACGCCTCGTATTGGGGCACGACCTGCGCGCGTGCGTTCTGGGGTGTGCGCTCGGATGGATCGAGGGCGAAGAGCTCCTCAAGCACCGCGTGGACGACCGTCCCCAAGGCTTTCGCGCGCGTTTCCGGCTCCCGGTACCCATCAAGGACATGGAGCCGGTACTGCAGCGGACAACGCTCGTACTCTTTCGCACGCGATGCGGAAAGCGCGGGTTCCCACGTGCGGGGTTCGGGCGAGGGGGCAATCAGGTCTGTCATGAATACCACGCTAACCCCTGCCGCCTTCATCTGTGTCCTGCCATGGGCGCAGCAGGTCGTACGCGGTATCCTTTACGTAATGTCTATTCAGCGTAATACTTCGATATCGGCCACCGATTTTGGCCAGCCCACCCGCCGAGGCCCGCTTGCCGAGGGCGACCGCGTTCAGGTTCGTGATCCCAAGGGACGCTTCCACCAGGTAATCCTCGTCAGCGGTGGACGTTTCCAGTCCAACCGCGGTGGCTTTGACCATAACGACGTTATTGGCCGCCCCGACGGTCAGGTGATGATCACGGAAGAAGGCCGCCAGTTCCAGATTCTGCGCCCTCTCCAGGTCGACTACGTGATGTCCATGCCCCGTGGTGCTGCCGTCGTCTATCCGAAGGATGCCGGCGTGATCACCCACATGGGCGACATTTTCCCGGGCGCGACGGTTATCGAGGCTGGTGCGGGTTCTGGTGCCCTGTCGATGGCTCTCCTTGACGCAGTCGGCCCGCAGGGACGCCTCATCTCCGTGGAGCGTCGCCAGGACTTCGCCGACATTGCAGCCGCCAACGTCGACCTCTGGTTCGGTCGACGCCACCCGGCATGGGATCTGCGTGTTGGAGACGTCGATGAGGTCCTCTGGTCGGCTGAAGCTGGCAGCGTTGACCGCATCGTGCTCGATATGTTGGCGCCCTGGGAGAACATTGAGGCCATCACGCACGCCCTTATCCCGGGCGGCGTCCTCGTGTGCTACGTTGCGACCGTGACGCAGATGTCCCGTCTCGTCGAGGATCTGCGTGCATCCGAGCGTTTCACCGATCCGATCGCGTGGGAGGACATGCGCCGCGAGTGGCACCTTGATGGCCTTGCCGTGCGCCCGGAACACCGCATGGTCGCCCACACCGGGTTCCTTGTCATCGCCCGCCTTCTCGCCCCCGGCATCACCCCGCAAGAACGTTCGACGCGGCCCGCAAAGGCTGCTGAAGGCCAGGGCGGCGCGTGGGACGACGAGGAGGACTGGAGCCTCGAGAAAGTCGGCCAGCGCGTGAACTCTGAGAAAAAGGTGCGCAAGGTCCGCCGCGACGTCGTCGCACAGGCGGACACGTGGGCGTCAGAAGGACGCGAGGCGGCTAGCGATGAGTGAGGCTACTGATCGCGAGTCTTTGCAGCGACGTCTGATCTCCCTGGAAGAGAAGAACGGACGCCTGACGAGCGCGCTCACAACAGCGCGCACCGAGCTAATCCGCCTGCAAGGGGAGCTGGCCGACGTATCGCGTCCCCCGCAGACGCTGGCGACTTTTGTGCGTGCTTTCCCATCGTCGCGTCAGATCGAGGTCGTGAGCGGTGGCAAGCGTATGCGTGTGGCGGTGTCGCCGAAGCTCGACGTGACGGATCTATCCTACGGACAGTGGGTGCGTCTCGACGACACGTCGATCGCCGTCGCTGCCGATGACTTTCCCCGCAGTGGACAGGTTGTCTCCATCCTCGAATTGGTCGGCCAGGATCGTGTTCTCGTCGCCACAGAGGGCGGCGCCGAAACTCTTCTTGAGCTTGCCGGCCCGCTGCGTCACGGCAACCTACGCCCCGGAGACTCCCTCGTCGTGGATGCACGTGCCGGGATCGCGTTTGAACGCATCGTGCGTGAGGATGTCGAGCAGCTGCTCACCCCCGAGGTTCCCGACGTCACGTACGAAGATATCGGTGGTCTCGACGATCAGATCGCGCAGGTGCGCGACTCGATCGAAATGCCTTTCAATCACCCCGAGCTCTATCGGCAGTTTGGGCTTCGTCCGCCCAAGGGCATTCTCCTGTACGGTCCTCCGGGATCTGGCAAGACCCTCATCGCGAAGGCAGTGGCCAACTCACTATCCAAGCGCGGAGGCGCCTCGACGTTCTTCCTGTCTATTAAGGGCCCCGAGCTTCTCAACAAGTTCGTCGGCGAAACCGAACGTCAGATTCGTGCGATTTTCGCTCGAGCGCGCACTCTCGCGGCCGGTGATACTCCCGTCGTCATCTTCTTCGATGAGATGGAGGCGCTGTTCCGCACGCGTGGCACGGGCGTGTCCTCGGACGTTGAAACGATGATCGTACCGCAGCTTCTTGCGGAGATGGATGGCGTTGAGTCGCTTGATAACGTTGTGATTATCGGAGCCTCCAACCGTGCGGACATGATTGATCCCGCTGTTTTGCGCCCCGGCAGACTCGACGTGCGGATCCGCGTCGATCGTCCCGATCGCGCGGGAGCGCTCGATATCTTCTCGAAGTACCTGACCCCGCAGGTGCCCATCCATGCCTCCGAGATCGCACGCTTCGGCGGTATCGACGAGGCCGTGGCTGGGATGAGCGAACGTGCCGTCGATGCCCTCTACGCCCGTAACGAGACAACCGCGCTCTTCCTCGCGACTCTTGTCAATGGCGATCACAAGCGCATCTACCTCTCTGACCTCGTCTCCGGCGCTCTCATCGCAGGGATCGTCGAGCGTGCCAAGAAGTATGCGATCAAGGACGCATTGATGGGCGCGCCCTCCGGGCTGAGCATGGAGCACCTGCTGCGTGGTGTCCATGAAGAGATGAACGAGTCATTGGAGCTTGCCGCCACATCATCTCCGGAAGATTGGGCCCGCACGAGTGGCCTCGCTCCCGAAATCGTGAATGTGAAGCCGATTGGAACAGTGAAATGAGCAGCGAACGCATTATCGGTACCGAAACCGAGTATGGCGTCTACCGTCCCGGCGACGCGTGGGCAAATCCGATTGCTCTGTCGACGAAGGTTGTGACGACCTACGGTGAGATCAGCCGCACGGGCACTCCCGCCCAGGGCGCAGGTGTTGTGCGGTGGGACTATACGGGTGAGGATCCCCTCAACGATCTGCGCGGCATGCGTATGTCGCGTGCGGCCGTTGATCCCTCGCTTCTCACTGACGATCCGTACCACCTCGCACCATCGGGAGGCTCTGAGCGCGTTGCTCGTCCCACTGCTGAGGAGCTGGCGCTTCCGGCTGCCACTACCGCCGTCTTGACGAACGGTGCACGCCTGTACGTCGACCATGCTCACCCCGAGTACTCCGCCCCCGAGACGATCGGTGCACGCGATGCACTGCTGTGGGATCGCGCGGGCGAAGTGATCGCGCAGCGCGTGATGGCACGCCTGGAGCAACAGGGCGAGGAACCAATCGTCCTCGTCAAGAACAACACCGACGGTAAGGGCGCCGCCTACGGCACCCACGAGAACTACCAGATGCCGCGTATTACCGACCTCGATGCGATCGTTCGCGGTCTCACGCCCTTTATGGTGACCCGTCCCGTCATCTGCGGCACCGGCCGCGTGGGACGCGGACAGAAGAGCGAAGTACCCGGTTTTCAGATGTCGCAGCGCGCGGACTTCGTCGAAAACGAGGTCGGCCTCGAGACGACCTTTAACCGTCCAATCGTTAATACGCGCGATGAGCCCCACGCGAACCCCGCGCAATTCCGCCGCCTCCACGTGATCGGCGGCGATGGCAACATGTTCGATGTGTCAGCCTTCCTCCGTTTTGGCACAACCTCCCTCGTCCTGTGGGCGATCGAGCAGGGCACTGATCTGCGCTGGGATTCGCTCGTCATGGACGATCCTGTCCAAGAGACCTGGAACGTGTCCCACCACCCCGATCTCGACTACAAGGTTGGAACGGCTGGCGGCGCCTACACGGCAGCCGAACTTCAGCAGGTATACCTGGACCTCGTGCTGGATACCTTCGAGGAAACGGGAACGACGCCCACAGCCGCCGACCAGGAGATTCTCACCCTGTGGCAGTCGGTCCTCGATCGTATGCGCGCCGATCTTTTCTCCGTGGCCACCGAGGTCGAGTGGGTGGGTAAATACCAGCTCATCAAACGTCAGAAGGAACGCGCGAACCTCGACTGGAGCGATCCTCGTCTCGCTGCGATTGACCTGCAGTGGTCAGACCTGCGTCCCAGCCACGGCCTCGTCTATCGTCTGGCGAAGGCAGGCATGGTGACACGCCTTGTCACAGATGAGGAGGTCGAACGCGCTGCCGACGTCGCGCCAACCAACACGCGTGCCCACGTGCGAGGATGGGCAGTCGCCAACCGCGGCGATCTTGTAAAGGCCTCGTGGACTTCTCTTGTCTTTGACCCCGGTGAAGGGGACTTGGTCCGTTTCCCGATTGCAGATGCACGCGACACGTCCACCCGATAATTAACGAAAGAAAGAAGAACGAACTATGTCGAATCAGATTTTCGCAGGCGGTCCCACCCCCGAGGATGACGTGACCGAGGCCGCTGGCCAGATCCAGGCCCGTACTTCGTCGATCGACTCTCTCCTCGACGAAATCGACTCCGTTCTGGAAACAAACGCGGAAGCATTCGTTCAGGGCTTCGTCCAGAAGGGTGGCCAGTGAGGTGAGGCGTCGAGTTTTCGGCATCGAAACCGAGTACGGGCTCACCGCAGCATCGCCCAGCGGCGCCAAGCCGATGGACGCCGAGCACGCCGCACGCCAGCTGTTTGAGCCGCTCCTGCACCAGGGCCGTTCCTCGAATCTCTTCCTGCGCAATGGCGGCCGCCTGTACCTTGATGTCGGCGCGCACCCCGAGTATGCGACCGCCGAATGTGATCGGCTTGAGGATCTGCTCGAGCAGGATCGCGCGGGTTCTACCATGCTCGCAGACCTTGCAACGCAGGCTGACAGTGCTCTGTCCGAGCTCGGCACCGATCTGCGTCTGCATCTCTTCCGCAACAACCTAGACTCGCAGGGCAACTCTTACGGATGCCACGAAAACTACCTCTTGCACCGGCGACGCGACTTCCGCCAGGTCGCCGATGCGCTGGTCGCATTCTTCGTGACGCGTCAGATCCTGGTCGGAAACGGGTGGATCAACACGGGCGCGGCCACCCCGCGACTGCAGTTCTCCCAGCGTGCCGATCAGATGTGGGATGCCGTCTCCTCCGCCACGACCCGTTCGCGCCCGATCATCAACACCCGTGACGAGGCGTTGGCTGATTCCGGTGCTTATCGCCGCATGCACGTGATCGTCGGCGACACGAACGTCGCAGAACCCACCACCGCCCTCAAGGTCGGTATGACCGAACTCCTGATCCATGCCATCGAGGACGGCCTCCAGATCGAAGACCTGGCCCTCGCCGATCCGATGCGCGCTATTCGCGAGGTGAATGCCGACCTGAGCGGATCGGCAGCCATTGAGCTCGCAACCGGCAGGATGACGAGCGCTGTCGCTATGCAGCGTGACATCCGTGAGCGTGTACTGTCCCGGATTCCGGTCTCCGAGCTGGACCCGATGCGCGCCTACATTGTCGATCTGTGGGGCAGGGGTCTCGATGCGATCGCCAGCGGAGACTGGAGTGGTATCGACACAGAGCTCGACATCGCAATTAAGCGCAAACTGCTGAGCTCCTACTGCGCACGCAGCGGTGCCACGCTCGCAGATCCGCGTGTCGCGCGACTCGAACTGTCCTACTCCGAGATCACGGCGGATGGCCTACGCGACCGGATGGAGAGTGCAGGTCTCATGCGACGCCTGACAACCGCCGATGCCGTGCGTCGTGCTCAAACAATTGCGCCGGCGACGACGCGGGCGAGCCTGCGTGGACGTATTATTGCCGCCGCCGAGGATGCGCGAGCCGATTTGAGCGTCGACTGGGTGCACGTGCGCCTTGACGAATCCCAGACGATCCCGCTGTCCCTGCAGGACCCCCTCGCCACGGTCGATCCGCGCGTGGATGCTCTCATCGCGCAGATTGACGCCTCGTCTCCTACGATTCCCGCATGAGCACCGAGCCGTCATCGCCCGATTCACCCTCCACGCACCGTGTGAAGGGCTCATCGCAGCGCGCCGCCGCGCGTGCTTCTCGGTCACAAGGTGCCTCGCGCGGTGGGCTGTTCCTCCGTATCGGCCTCACTCTCACCCTGCTCATCGCGGGTGGTGGCCTCACGTGGTGGGCTTGCGTCCCCGCTCCGACCACGCAGACGACGCCAGGCGCCGACGCGACTGCCCAGTCAACGACGCTTCCCTTGTTTGACCGCGTGACGGTCTCCGGACGAGTCGGCGCGACACCCACGATTGATATCAAGGCGCCGCTCGACGTTGATGGCTTCAAGGCTCGCGTCATCGAAGAAGGCACCGGTCGTGAGATTACGGAAGGTTCTCCCGTCCTCGTCTCAGTGACTGCCTTTGATGGGACGAGCGGGCGCATGCTCTCTGAGTCTGGCCGCCCGCAGATGAGCCTCGGGATCGTCGGCTCGGATCAGATCAGCTCGGACCTCGCCATGTTGGTCACCGGCAAGCATGAAGGGTCCCGTATCCTCGCGTTTCGTACTGTAGCCATGGGGGATGGCTCTCCCAACACCAGGGAAATTGACGTCGTCGACATCCTGCCGTCCATCGCCACAGGAACCTCGGTCGATGCCACCGTCGGTCCGATGAGCGTCGAGATGAGCCCCGAGGGACCGCTTATCAGTCACATTGCGACGCTCCCTGGCGGAGTGACGACGCAGGTGCTCATCAAGGGTGACGGCGTTCAGGTTCACGAAGGTGATCGGGTTGTCGCCCAGTTCACCGTTCTCGGTTGGACTGACGGAGTCGTCCGCGTCAACACGTGGGAAACAGGCGTGCCGGCCGTGGTGAATCTCAACACCGCGATGAAAGGCCTGACAAACGCGCTCGTCGATCAGAAGGTGGGCTCGCGCCTGGCGATCACAATTCCACCGGACCTCGCTGCGGGTGATGACACGCTCTGCGTGGTCATCGATATCCTCGGTACCGAGCCCGGCACCTCGACAGCAGGGGATAGCGCACCTCAGTCCTGATCGCCCATCCCGTGAGAGCCGCCGGGCATGAGCATCGCGGCGTGTGGGACACTGGGAGACATGCTGAGATGGATGACCGCCGGAGAATCGCACGGCCCCGCACTGATCGCCACGATTGAGGGACTTCCCTCGGGCTTGCGTGTCACGACCGAGGACCTGCGACGAGGCCTCGCACGTCGCCGTCTCGGATATGGCCGCGGCGCGCGGCAGAAGTTCGAGGCCGACGAGGTATCAATCCTGGCCGGCGTCCGTCACGGCGTGACCACCGGCGCCCCTGTTGCCATCCGCATCGGTAATTCCGAGTGGCCCAAGTGGGAGACGGTGATGAGCGCGGATCCTGTGGATCCTTCCGCCCTGCTGATCGACGCTGGAACGGGCGACGAGCGTGAGATCGCTCGAAACCGACCGCTGACGAGGCCTCGTCCCGGTCACGCGGATCTTCCTGGCATGCTGTCCTACGACCTGCCCGAGGCGCGCCCTGTTCTTGAACGCGCGAGTGCCCGCGAGACTGCAGCGCGCGTTGCACTCGGTGTACTCGCTGAAGCTCTCCTGGAGCAGGTCGCCGGCGTTCGCCTCGTCTCCCACGTCGTTTCCGTCGGGTCACAGCGCGCCACGGCCTCATCGACTCCCACGCCTGCCGACGAAGCGGCGCTGTGCGAGGCATCGATGCGCACGCTTGATCCGGAGGATAACGCTCGCTTCGAGGCGGCAGTTGACGCAGCGAAACAGGCGGGCGACACGATCGGCGGTGTTGCAGAAGTCATTGCATACGACGTTCCGGTGGGCTTGGGCACTCACGTGACCGCTCGCGAGCGCCTTGACGCGCGGCTGGCCGCCGCACTCATGTCGATCCAGTCGGTTAAGGGCGTGGAAATTGGCGACGGTTTCGCCCAGGCCGCACTGCTCGGCTCCGTGGCCCACGACGAGATCGTGCGAGGCGAGGATGGACACCTGAGGCGCACTTCCAACCACGCCGGAGGCATCGAAGGCGGCACGTCCAACGGCGCGCCAATCGTCGCGCGCGCTGCTTTCAAGCCGATCTCGACCGTTCCACACGCGCTGCGCAGCATCGACCTCGCAACGGGTGAGGAGGCCGTTGGCCTGCACCAGCGTTCCGATACGTGCCAGGTTGTACCCGGCGCTGTGATCGCTGAGGCCGAGGTGGCCCTGGTGCTCGCAGATGCCCTGTCGGACCACGCAGGTGGCCGGTCGGTGACCGAGATGCGCAGGAACCTGGCGTCCTACCTCGCCGCCGTGGGGGAACGCGCATGAGCGTGCGCGGTCCAATCGTTCTCGTCGGCCTGCCCGGCGCCGGCAAATCCAAGGTCGGGCGCCTCCTCGCCGGGCACTTGGGCATCGACCACATCGATACCGATGCACTCATCGTCGAACGCGCTGGCCGTCCGATTGCGGATATTTTTGCCACCGACGGCGAAGCAGCCTTTCGCGTGATGGAGACCGAAGCAGTCGCCGAGGCGCTCACGCACGAGGCCGTCGTGTCCCTGGGCGGGGGAGCGGCAGCAACTCCCGCCGTTCGGGAGCTCCTGTCTGGGCACACGGTCGTCTACATTGATGCTCCCCACGAAGAACTCGTTCGTCGCACCGCCTCGAAGACGCATCGGCCGCTGCTGGCTGAGGATCCGTCCGGGACGCTCGCGCGGCTGCGCACCGAGCGCGAACCTCATTACCGATCTGTCGCCACCATCGTCGTTGAGTCGGGGCCCGGCCCCGTCGATGACGTCGTCACCGCCATTGCACAGCAGTTGGAGCACTCATGAGCACAACCATCCAGGTCACCGGGGAACACCCCTCGACGATCACTGTCGGACATGGGCTCGGCTTCGAGCCGATCCGTGAGGCCCTCGATGAGGCCGCGACCAAGGTGCTCATCGTTCACGCACGTCCTCTCGCTGCTCGTGCCGAGGCCCTGGCGCAGTATCTGAATGAACAGGGCATTGAGGCGTCAACCGCTGATCATCCCGATGCGGAAGCTGGCAAGTCGATTGAGGTCGTCGCGTCCCTGTGGGATGAGTGCGGACGCCTCCAACTCGGGCGCAAGGATGCCATCATCGCCATGGGTGGGGGAGCGACAACCGATATGGCGGGGTTCGTCGCCGCCACGTGGCTGCGAGGTATCACCCTCATCAACGTACCGACGACGCTACTCGCCATGGTTGATGCGGCCGTTGGCGGTAAGACGGGAATCAACACGTCCGTTGGGAAGAACCTCGTCGGTTCGTTCTATCCGGCAACCGCCGTGGTTGCCGACATGGATCTCCTCGAGAGCCTTCCCGCGCCCGATCTGGCAGCGGGTGCCGCCGAGGTGATCAAGTGTGGATTTATCGCTGACCCTGAGATTCTGAGAATCGTCGAATCGACCGATCCGCAGGAGCTGCTCCGTGCCGACAGTCCACAACTTGCAGAAGTCACGACCCGAGCAATCGCAGTCAAGGCACGCGTCGTTTCAGCGGACCTGACGGAAGGTGGCCTGCGCGAGATCCTGAACTACGGACACACCCTTGCTCACGCGATCGAGCGCGCGAACGACTACACGTGGAGACACGGTGACGCCGTGGCCGTCGGCTGCTGCTTCGCCGCGCGACTCGCTCATGCCCGTGGGCAGCTCAGCGCCAAGGATGTTGCCCGCCACGACGACCTCTTCTCCCGCGTCGGACTGCCCACGCGCTACGAGGGAAGCACCCTCGATGAGCTCACACGCATCATGCTGTCGGACAAAAAGGTCCGCCGCGGTATCCTGCGTTTCGTCCTTCTTGACGGCATCGCGAACCCCGGGACGGTCTCCGTCGATCCGCAGGAGCTGCAGGCACCCGCGTCGCAGATCGGTATCGGCGCATGAGCCTGATCGTCCTGATTGGGGTAACGGGATCGGGGAAATCCACCGTCGCTCGGGAATTATCGGAGCGATATGGCCTCGCCCTCCTCGAAACCGACGCGGCTGTCGAAGCACGCCTCGGAGCATCCATGCACAGCCTCATTGTCCAGCGCGATCCGCGTCTGCCCGATACGGCGCGTGAGGAGGCCGACCGCCTCCTCAGCCTCGACGAGGGCATTGTCACGCTCGGCGCCTCTCAACCGCTCGACCCGGCCACTGCCTCGTCCATCGACCGAGCACGCGCAAACGGCGCGATCGTCGTCGAGCTGAGCGCCGATCTTTCCGCAGTATCGCGCCGAGAAGGCCTTGGGGCCCCTCGCTCCGTTGGCCTTGGTGCACCCCGCTCCGTGCTCACCCAGCTGATGAAGCAAGCACGGGAGGCATACGCCTCCGTGGCCGATGCAACAGTCGATACGAGTGAGCGCACCCCGCAAGAAGTCGCGGAATTGGTAGCGCGCGCGTGTAAACTGGCCTCTGATTACTGATTCCTTCACAAGTGAGGTACCCCTGTGGCAACGACCAATGATCTGAAGAACGGCCTGGTTATGGTCATCGACGGCCAGCTCTGGCAGGTTGTCGAATTCCAGCACGTCAAGCCCGGCAAGGGCCCGGCCTTCGTGCGTACCAAGATCAAGAACGTCCTGTCCGGCAAGACCGTCGACAAGACCTTCAACGCGGGCCTGAAGATCGAGACCGCGACCGTTGACCGTCGCGACATGACCTACCTGTACCAGGACGGCACCGACTACGTCTTCATGGACCAGTCCACCTACGAGCAGATCAACGTTCCCGCCGAGACCGTGGGCGATGCCCGCAACTTCATGGTGGAGAACCAGGACGTCATCGTCTCCCAGCACGACGGCACCGTCCTCTTTGTCGAGCTGCCCGCGACCGTCGTCCTGACGATCACCCACACCGAGCCCGGCCTGCAGGGCGACCGTTCCTCCGCCGGCACCAAGCCCGCGACCCTCGAGACCGGTTACGAGATCCAGGTCCCCCTCTTCATGGAGGAAGGCACCCGCGTCAAGGTTGACACCCGCGACGGCTCGTACTCGGGTCGCGTGACCGAGTAATGTCGAAGCAACACCGCTTCACCTCGCGCACCAAGGCCCGCAAGCGAGCGGCCGACGTTGTCTACGAGGCCGACCAGCGCGGCATGGGGTCCAACCCCGACGTGCTGCGCGACCTCTTGCGCGAGCGTCGCGTCATCACCGCGGCTCAGACTCCACTCCCGGAGTTCTCAATCCAGATCATCGCCGGTGTGGCGGACAATCTGCGTCGCATCGATTCGCTGATTTCGGCGCACGCACGCGTACCCGGCCTTGATCGCATCGCCGCCGTCGACCTCGCGGTTATGCGTGTGGCGGTGTGGGAGATGCTCGAGAACGACGAGGTATCGCCGATCATTGTTATCGACGAGGCAATCTCGATCGTCCGATCGATCTCGACCGACACGTCGCCGTCGTTTGTGAACGCGGTCCTCGACGCAATCCGCAAGGATCTCGCGTCACCCGCGTGGTCGCGTCGCAGCTCCGATGAGGAGGATGTGCGCGCCCCCGAGGAGACTGAGTCCTCATCTGACAATGAGCTGCCCGCGCAGGAAGCGCCCGCACGGTCTCTGCCTGCTGGTGCCAAGCCGCTCGATGGCGGCAGCGTCGAAGACGAGCTCGATGAACTCCTCGAGGAGTACTGAGCGCTCGCTCAACATGCCTGGTGGGGCCGACTCTCTCGCGAGAGTCGGCCCCACTTTTTCCTTCAATGCCCGCGACGAGTGCAGATACTGCCGACTAGGATGGCCGTCTCGATGGGATCTTGGGCATATCAGTTGGGGGCAGGATCGCCACGATCCTGCCCCCTTTACTGCTGGCTCTCAGAGAGCGAGACGCGTGGTTCGCACATCCCAGAACTCGGGGCCGTCGACGATGACCTCGAAGGTCCACTCGCCGGGCAGCTGCGCGATCTGAGCGAGCAGCGGTCGGGGCAGGTGGGGAGCGCGGATGATGAAGGACTCGCCGGCGTTCATCGACTGGGCAGCGCCGAGGACGGCCGCATGACGCAGACGGTGGGGGATAGCGGTCGCATCAATGGTCGGCTCGGGGAGATCGTGCTCGCCGCAGCCGCAGCCGCCGCCGCGAACCTCGGGCTGGGGCAGTTGTTCGATGGTCATGGGAGGCCTTTCTATCGTCACTATTCATAGGCGCCGACGGCGCTCAATGAATTTTACCGGGATAACCCCTTTCATTGCAGTGCCAACGTCGGCACGTCTCGCACTGGAGCACACCATACCTGGTAGGGGTATATCATCATACCCCTACCAGGTATCATCCGAGTTCGAAGCCGATCAGCGAGCGTCCTTCCTGACAGCCCGCACAGACCAACCACCCCGCCGAACTGGCATCCATTCCTGCTTCCCACGTGGGGTTTCACACGTGGAGGGGTCACACCGGCACTTCACGAGGGGCGTAGGATGGAAGCACGAGAAATCCTTTAATGACCGTCCTGTGAGGCGGGGAAGGAGTAAGCGTGGCCGAAGTGCACGCAGATCGCGCATCGCGCGGCAAAGAAGTATTAGGAGTTGGCGACGTCGCACGCTCCCTGACACGCATCGCTTATGAGATCGTTGAACGCAATGGCGGCAGCAACAATCTCGTCATCGCAGGTATCCCGACGCGGGGTGCGACTCTCGCGCGACGGCTTGTCAATCGAATCAAAGAGGTTTCCGGCACCTATGCCGAACTCGCAATCATCGACACGACGATGTACCGCGACGACCTCGCCTCGCAGCCGCTGAGGGCTCCGAAAGAGACCCTGGTGCCTCGCACCGGTATTAACGGCAAGACCGTCGTCCTCGTCGACGACGTCCTGTACACGGGCCGCACCATTAAAGCGGCGCTTGATGCTCTCACCCGTATCGGCCGACCTGCGGCCGTTCAGCTCGCCGTCCTCGTTGATCGGGGACACCGCGAGCTCCCCATTCGTCCGGATTACGTCGGCAAGAACTTGCCGACTTCCCGCGACGAGACCGTCACTATCCTGCTCGACGAAACAGATGGGCGCGACGGCGTCCTTCTCGGGAAAGGCCTGTAAACGATGAGCTTGAATCACCTCATTTCGATCCGCGATCTGACGCGCGAGGAGGCGATCCTCATCCTCGACACGGCGGAGCAGATGGCCGCAACGCAAAGTCACGGCGTGAAGAAGCTTCCCACGCTCCAGGGCAAGACGGTCGTCAACCTCTTTTTCGAGGATTCGACGCGCACCCGCATCTCCTTCGAGACGGCCGCGAAGCGCCTGAGCGCCGACGTCATCAATTTCCAGTCGCGTGGATCCTCCGTCTCGAAGGGCGAGTCACTCAAGGACACCGCCCTGACGCTCGAGGCCATGGGTGCGGACGCCGTCATTGTGCGTCATTCGTCCTCGGGCGCTGCTCACCGTCTCGCGCACGCCGGCTGGATGAATCTGCCGGTACTGAACGCTGGTGACGGCACCCACCAGCACCCGACGCAGGCACTTCTCGATGCCATGACGCTGCGCCGCCACTACGCTCCGTCGCTTGGTGAGGACGGCACCCCCACTCCCGGATCTGGCCTCGACGGCGCGCACGTCGTTATCGTCGGTGATGTCCTCCATTCGCGCGTCGCGCGATCCAACGTGGATCTTCTGACGCTCCTGGGTGCTCGCGTCACCCTTGTCGCACCCCCGACGCTCCTACCGATCGGCGTGGAGACCTGGAACTGCGACACTTCCTACAACTTTGACGAGGCCTTGGCCACCGGACCCGACGCTGTCATGATGCTGCGCGTGCAGCGCGAACGCATGTCGAGCGCGGGTGGGGGTTTCTTCCCGTCGCCTGGTGCCTACCACGCTGAGTACGGACTGACACCCGCACGTTTTGCCACGCTGGCACCCAGCGCCGTCGTCATGCATCCCGGCCCCATGAACCGAGGCCTCGAAATCTGCGCTGAGGCCGCAGATTCAGACCAATCTGTCATCGTCGAACAGGTGTCCAACGGCGTGTGCATCCGCATGGCCGCTCTGTACCTGCTCCTCGCTTCGGAAGGACACAGCAATGACTGAACAGACCCGCGACATCCTGATCACCGGAGCGTCGCTCCTCGGCGGGGAACCCACCGATATCGCGCTGTCAGGTGGCACGATCGTTGCTATTGGCACTGATGCCCGCGACAGTGTGCGCGACCCTCGCGTGATCGACGCCGAGGGGCTCATCGCTCTGCCCGGCCTCGTTGACATCCACACCCACCTGCGCCAGCCCGGTGGCGAGGACGCCGAGACCGTCTTCACCGGCACCCGCGCCGCTGCGGTCGGCGGCTACACTGCCGTTCACGCAATGGCAAACACGACGCCCACGCAGGACACGGCTGCCATCGTCGACCAGGTGCTGCGCTTGGGCGAGGAGGCTGACTGGGTGGAGGTGCGCCCCGTCGGCGCAGTCACCAAGGGTCTGGAGGGCAAGCATCTAGCTTCCCTCGGCTCCATGGCCCGTTCGCGCTCGAAGGTTCGCGTCTTCTCCGACGACGGCAAGTGCGTCTCCGATCCCGTTCTCATGCGTCGCGCCCTGGAGTACGTCAAGGGCTTTGGCGGCGTCATCGCCCAGCACAGCCAGGATCCGGCCCTCACCGAGGGTGCACAGATGAACGAATCGGCACTGTCCGGTGAGCTCGGTCTTGCCGGTTGGCCCGCAGTCGCAGAGGAAGCGATCATCGCCCGCGACATCCTGCTCGCCAAGCACGTGGGCTCGCGCCTGCACGTGTGCCACCTGTCCACCGCGGGCTCGGTTGACCTCGTGCGCTGGGGCAAGGCGCAGGGCGTGGACATCACGGCCGAGGCCACGCCTCACCATCTGCTGCTCACCGAGCAGCTTGCCGCCACCTACGATCCGCTCTACAAGGTGAATCCGCCACTGCGCCGCGCGGAGGATGTTGAGGCGGTGCGCGAAGGCCTCGCCGACGGCACCATCGACTGCATCGGCACCGACCACGCACCCCACCCGCTCGAGATGAAGGACTGCGAGTGGCAGGCCGGCGCCTTCGGCATGACCGGTCTGGAGACCGCACTGCCGATCCTTATCGAAACGATGGTGAACACGGGACGCATGGACTGGGCGGACATCGCTCGCGTCATGTCGACGGTTCCCGCTCGCATCGGCCGCGTTGAGTCGCAGGGCCAGGGCCTCGTCGTCGGCGCGCCCGCGCACGTCACCCTCGTGGATGCGACCGTGCGCGTCACGGTCGATCCCGCCAAGCAGTGGACTCGCTCCACGAACTGCCCCTTCCGCGGTATGGAACTGCCCGGACAGGTGCGCTACACGATTTATAACGGCGTCCCGACGGTCGTCGACGCCACCCCGATTGCCAAGGAGGACCGATGACCACGTCCGATATTGCCCTGCTCGTCCTGGAGGACGGCACAGTATTCAAGGGACGCGCATGGGGCGCGAGGGGCCGCACGCTCGGCGAGATCGTGTTCTCGACCGGCATGACCGGCTACCAGGAGACGCTGACCGACCCGTCGTACCACCGTCAGATCGTCGTGATGACGGCCCCGCACATCGGTAACACCGGCGTGAACGACGAGGATCCTGAGTCCTCGCGCATCTGGGTCGCTGGCTTCGTCGTGCGCGACGCGGCCCGCCGGGCCTCCAACTGGCGCGCACGCCGCGAACTGGAAGACGAGCTCGTCGCTCAGGGGATCGTCGGCATCGCCGACGTTGACACGCGTGCGATCACCCGCCACATCCGCGAGCGCGGCGCCATGCGCGCCGGCATCTTCTCGGGCGACGCATTGCCCGTGGGCGCGCAGTACCTGGGGGAGGAGGCCGTGGCCTCGCTCGTGCGTATCGTCGCCGATTCCCCCGCGATGAGCGGCCAAGCGCTGGCGGCCGAGGTGTCGACTGACGAGACCTACGTGGTGGAGCCCCTCGGTGACTTCGCAGGCAAGGAACCCATTGCGCGCGTTGTGGCCGTTGACCTTGGCATTAAGTCGCGTACGCCCTACCATCTGGCGGCGCGCGGCGTGCGCGTCTATGTGGTGCCCTCGACGGCGTCCTTCGCCGACATTGAGGCGCTGAAGCCGGATGGCGTGTTCTTCTCCAACGGTCCCGGTGACCCGTCCACGGCCGACCGTGAGATCGGCGTCCTGCGCGCCGTCCTGGATGCAGGTATCCCGTACTTCGGTATTTGCTTCGGCCACCAGCTGTTCGGCCGCGCCCTCGGCTACGGTACGTACAAGCTGGACTATGGTCACCGCGGCATCAACCAGCCGGTGAAGGACGTCGCCACGGGCCGCGTGGAGATCACTGCCCATAACCACGGCTTCGCGGTGGACGCCCCGGTGGGGGAGCCGTCGGTCGCCCCCTTCGATTCGGGTCGATACGGCCGCGTCGAGGTCTCTCACATCGGCCTCAACGACGGCGTCGTCGAGGGCCTGCGCGCCCTGGACATCCCCGCTTTCTCCGTCCAGTACCACCCCGAGGCAGCTGCCGGCCCGCACGACGGCGAGCTGCTGTTCGATCGATTCATTTCCCTGATGACTGCCGCTAAGGAGACCCACTGATGCCCCGCAGGAACGATCTGTCGTCCGTCCTCGTCATCGGATCGGGCCCCATTGTCATCGGCCAGGCGTGCGAGTTTGACTACTCGGGCACGCAGGCATGCCGCGTCCTGAAGGAGGAGGGCCTGCGCGTCATCCTCGTCAACTCCAACCCGGCCACCATCATGACCGACCCGGGTATCGCCGACGCCACCTACGTCGAGCCGATCACCCCGGAGGTCGTGGCTTCGATTATCGAGAAGGAACGCCCCGACGCCCTCCTGCCCACCCTCGGTGGCCAGACGGCCCTCAATACGGCCGTCGCCCTGTCCGAGATGGGCGTTCTTGAGCGCTTCAACGTCGAGCTGATCGGCGCGTCGATTGACGCGATCCGCGCCGGCGAGGACCGCGAGGAGTTCAAGGAGATCGTGGAGCGTTCGGGCGCCGAGGTTGCTCGCTCTTTCATCGCTCACACGATGGAGGAGTGCCACGCGGCCGCCGCCGAGCTCGGCTACCCGCTCGTCGTTCGTCCCTCCTTCACAATGGGCGGCCTCGGCTCCGGTTTTGCTTACACCCCCGAGGACCTCGAGCGCATCGCCGGCCAAGGCTTGGCTGCCTCGATCACGACCGAGGTTCTGCTCGAAGAGTCGATCCTCGGCTGGAAGGAATACGAGCTCGAGCTGATGCGTGACAAGGCGGACAACGTCGTTGTCGTGTGCTCGATTGAGAACGTCGACCCTGTGGGCGTGCACACGGGTGACTCGATCACGGTCGCTCCGGCCCTGACCCTGACCGACCGCGAGATGCAGCGACTGCGCGACATCGGCATCGCCGTTATTCGCGCGGTTGGCGTGGACACGGGTGGCTGCAACATCCAGTTCGCCATCCACCCGGAGACGGGTCGCATCATCGTCATCGAGATGAATCCCCGCGTCTCGCGTTCCTCCGCCCTGGCCTCGAAGGCTACCGGCTTCCCGATCGCGAAGATCGCCGCTCGCTTGGCCACCGGCTACACGCTCGATGAGATCCCGAACGACATCACGGGCTCGACCCCGGCCTCGTTCGAGCCGACGCTCGACTACGTGGTCGTCAAGGTCCCGCGTTTCACCTTCGAGAAGTTCCCTGCCGCTGACCCGACGCTGACCACGTCGATGAAGGCCGTCGGCGAGGCCATGGCGATCGGCCGCTCCTACACCGAGGCCCTCCAGAAGGCCCTGCGCTCGATCGACAAGGGCGGCGTGCAGTTCCACTGGGACGGCGAGGCACCCACCCCCGAGGAAACCCGCGCGCTCGTAGAGGCTGCGGCGGTTGGCACCGAAGGACGTCTCGTCCAGGTTCAGCAGGCGATCCGCGGCGGTGCGACGCTTGAGGAGCTCCACGAGTCCACGAAGATTGACCCGTGGTTCCTCGACCAGATGTTCCTCCTCGACGAGGTCGCAAGGCGCATTCGCGAAGCCGACGCGCTCACGGGCGACGTGCTCGCCGAGGCAAAGCGCCACGGCTTCTCCGACCGCCAGATCGCTGCCATGCGCGGCCTGTCCGAGGACACGGTGCGCGAGGTGCGCGGCGCCTTTGGCATCCACCCAGTCTTCAAGACCGTTGACACCTGTGCCGCAGAGTTCGCTGCCCGCACGCCCTACCACTACTCGACCTACGACCAGGAAAACGAGGTCCGCCCGCGCGAGCGCGAGGCCGTCATCATCCTGGGTGCAGGCCCCAACCGCATCGGCCAGGGCATCGAGTTCGACTACTCGTGCGTGCACGCTGCCATGTCGCTGCGCGACCACTACGAGACCATCATGGTCAACTGCAACCCCGAGACGGTCTCGACCGACTACGACATCTCGGACCGCCTGTACTTCGAGCCTCTGACCCTCGAGGATGTGCTGGAGATTTACCGTGCCGAGTGCGAGGCAGGCCCGGTCAAGGGCATGATCGTGCAGCTGGGCGGACAGACCCCGCTGTCGCTGGCTGCCGACCTCGAGCGCGCCGGCGTGCCAATCCTGGGAACGAGCCCGCGCGCCATCGACCTGGCCGAGGACCGTGAGGAGTTCGGCAAGGTGCTCGAGGCGGCCCACTGCCCGGCACCCGCGCACGACACGGCGCACACGCCTGAGCAGGTCATTTCCGTCGCCGAAAAGGTCGGCTACCCCGTCCTCGTGCGTCCTTCGTTCGTGCTAGGCGGACGCGGCATGGCGATTATCAACGACGAGCCTGCGCTTCGCGAATACCTCGCCAGCCACGACTCCGAGCTGCTCTTCTCCCGCGGCCCGCTCCTCATCGACCGCTTCCTGGACGCAGCCATCGAGATCGACGTTGACGCGCTGTACGACGGCGACGAACTCTTCATGGGCGCGATCATGGAGCACATTGAGGAGGCGGGCATCCACTCGGGTGACTCCTCCTGCGTGTTGCCTCCCATGACGCTGTCCGCACGCGAACTCGAGCGCATCACCGCTTCGACCGAGGCCATTGCTCGCGGCGTCGGTGTGCGCGGCCTCATCAACATCCAGTTCGCGCTGCTCTCCGACACGCTGTACGTGATTGAGGCTAACCCGCGTGCGTCGCGCACCGTGCCCTTCGCGTCGAAGGCAACTGGTGTGCAGCTGGCGAAGGCTGCAGCCCTCATCCAGGTGGGCGCGACGATCGCATCGCTGCGCGAGCAGGGGCTGCTGCCCACCCATGACGCCCGCGAGATTCACGACGGTGGCTCGATTGCCGTCAAGGCTGCCGTCCTGCCCTTCAAGCGCTTCCGCACCGCAGGCGGCGAGATTGTTGATACCGTCCTCGGCCCCGAGATGCGTTCAACGGGCGAGGTCATGGGTATCGACCGTGACTTCCCGACAGCGTTCGCCAAGTCGCAGCTTGGCGCCTCAACTGACATGCCGACCTCGGGAACTGTCTTCATCTCGATTGCCGATACTGACAAACGAGCAATTGTTCTGCCGGCGGCTCGTATGCACGAGATGGGCTTTAAGATTTTGGCGACCTCGGGGACGGCTTCCGTTCTGCGCCGCAACGGTATCGAAGCACAGGCCGTCCGTAAGTCCTCTGAGGGCCGAGGCGATGGGGGAGAGCCGACGGTCGTCGACCTCATCAACGAGGGGTCGGTCGATATGGTCGTCAACACGCCGCAGCGCAGTGCGCCGCGTAATGACGGCTACCAGATCCGTGCCGCGGCAGCGTCACAGGACCGCCCCGCGGTCACAACGCTCCAAGCGTTTAACGCGATGGTGCAGGCCATCGAAGTTCGTATGCGCGGAGCCTATTCCGTGCGATCCCTGCAGGAATGGGATTCCATCCGATCGAAGGAAACACGATGACTACGTCTGTCATTAAACCCGCATCTTCTCTCGGCTTCGGCGATCGTCTCTACACCGCCATGCGGACATATGGACCGGTGTGCGTGGGTATCGACCCTCATGCCGGCCTGCTGAAGGAATGGGGACTTGACGACGACGCAAACGGTGTGCGAGAGTTCTCCCTCCGCGTCATCGAGGCCCTCGGGGGGCGCGTCGCTGCTTTCAAGCCCCAGGCTGCTTTCTTCGAACGGCATGGCTCGCGTGGTGTTGCCGTTCTCGAAGAGGTCATTGCGGCCTGTCGCGAGGTCGGTACGCTCTGCATCGTGGACGCCAAACGCGGCGACATCGGTTCGACGATGGATGGCTATGCGCACGCGTTCCTCTCCGATTCGTCACCGCTTGCCGGCGATGCGGTGACTCTGTCACCCTATCTGGGTGTGGGTTCTCTGACCCCCGCACTCGAGCTTGCGCGTCAGACTGGCAGGGGTGTGTTCGTCCTTGCACTCACTTCGAACCCCGAGGGAGCGTCCGTTCAGCATGCCCGTGGCGCTGATGGAGTCAGCGTTGCCGGTCATGTCGTGTCCCAACTGGCGGACTTTAACAGTCAGTGTGATAAACAACACCTTGGCCCTGCTGGCATCGTCGTGGGAGCCACCGTCGGCGATGCTGTCAAGCGATTGGGCATTGACCTAGCCGCCCTCAATGGCGCTTTTTTGGCGCCAGGAGTGGGCGCACAGGGCGCCGGTCCAGCGCAGGTCAGGGAGGTTTTCGCCGGAGCGACGGATGCTGTCCTTGCCTCATCCTCGCGCGCAATTCTGCGTTCGGGCCCCGCCATCACCGGCCTTCGAGACGCCTATCGTGCGACCGTCGATTCGCTGCAATAATCTGCTCCGTTACATAAGAAGCAGCGTTTTGGTCTGGCATTAATGGTCGGGAAGGTGACATAGTTTATTTACCGAAGATCCCAACGGAGGAGATGATCAGAATGGCACTACCTGATCTCACGCCAGAACAGAGGGCACAAGCTCTTGAGAAGGCAACGCAGGCACGGAGGCGTCGCGCCGAAGTGAAGAACGCGCTGAAGGCGCGCTCGATGAACCTGTCTGAGGTTTTGGAACTCGCTGATTCAGACGAGGCCGTGGCGAAGATGAAAGTCGTTTCGCTACTGGAGTCGCTGCCGCGCGTCGGCACGAATACGGCCGCTGTCCTGATGGACGAGTACAAGATCGCCCAGAGCAGGCGCGTGCGTGGCCTTGGCCCCGTCCAGCGGAAGGCGCTCGTCGAGCGTTTCGGGTGACGCGTCCAAGCGTGGCACACTTGAGTCATGACTAAGGCTCAACTGACTGTCCTCGCTGGACCCACGGCCGTTGGAAAGGGAACTGTTGTCGCTGCGCTGACGAAGCGCTACCCGGCACTGAAGGTGTCGGTCTCAGCAACGACTCGCGATCCTCGACCCGGTGAACTGAGCGGCGTCCACTACTACTTTGTTTCCCCCCAAGAGTTCGATGCGATGATCGAACGGGGAGACATGTTGGAGTGGGCGCTTGTTCATGGGAAAAACAAGTATGGGACCCCTCGCGGCCCGGTCGACGAGGCTCTCAACGCCGGTCACCCCGTTCTCCTCGAGATCGACCTGGCGGGCGCCCGGCAGGTACGAGCCAACAGGCCCGATGCCCAGTTTATTTTCCTTGCGCCTCCCTCGTGGGAGGAGCTTCAGCGCCGCCTCATCGGCCGCGGCACTGAAGGCCCGGAGGAGCAGGCGCGACGCCTGGCCACTGCTCGCGTCGAGCTGCAGGCTGCCTCGGAGTTCGATCATGTTGTGATCAACGACGATGTGGAGCGCGCGGTGGATGAGCTGGCCCGGCTCATTGGCCTGGAGTAATATCTATCTGAATCCGCCACTGAGAGGAAAACACGCATGTCCGGAATTGTTGCCCAGCCCGTCGGCATCACGTCCCCGCCCATTGACGATCTGCTGGAGCACGTCGATTCCAAGTACGCGCTGGTGATTTTCGCTGCGAAGCGCGCGCGCCAGATTAACTCCTACAATCTGCAGCTTCAGCAGAACATGATCCAGTTCGTGGGTCCGGTCGTCGACGTGCAGCCGGATGAGAAGCCGCTGGCGGTTTCCCTGCGAGAGATCAACGAAGGCCTCCTCTCTCTCGAAGCCAACCCCGAGGCCTGACATGGCAACTGTCGTCGTCGGAGTGACCGGCGGCGTTGCAGCTTTCAAAGCACCCATCGTGGTCCGCGAGTGTCAACGCGCGGGCCACGACGTGTATGTCGCTGCAACGCGCGCGTCATTAGAGTTCGTCGGCCGTTCGACCTGGGAGGGCATCACGTCGCGCCCTGTCGCCGTGGAGATCGCGGGCGAGGGGCGTGCCGAGCACGTGGAGCTCGCCCGCATTGCCGACCTCATTATTGTTGTGCCTGCGACCGCGAATTCCCTGGCGCGTCTTGCCGCTGGCTTCGCGGACGACATGGTGTCGCTGACGGTTCTCGCGTCCCATGCGCCCGTCGTCGTTGCCCCGGCGATGCACTCCAACATGTGGCTGGCGCCTGCCACGCAGGCCAACGTGCGCACGTTACGTGAGCGCGGCATCCATGTTATTGATCCTTCCTCTGGTGCACTTGGCTCGGGTGACAGCGGCATTGGTCGCCTTCCGGATCCTGAGGAGATCGCACACCAGGCTCTAGAGGTGCTCTCTGCCTACGAACAGGCATCCCACGCGCTTGCCGGTCGCACCGTCGTTGTCACGGCCGGTGGTACTCGCGAGCCGATTGATCCTGTTCGTTTCTTGGGAAATCAGTCGTCAGGTCGGCAGGGGCTGGCAATCGCATCGGCGGCAGCACGAGCTGGGGCTGCGGTCAGGGTCATTGCTGCCAATATCGAGTCGGCGCTCCTCGCCGGACTTCCGTCAGGCGTACAGGTCACTCGTGTGGGTAACGCCCTGCAAATGCGAGAAGCGACGGTCAACCAGGTCGCAGACGCCGATGCTCTCGTCATGACGGCCGCCGTCGCTGACTTCCGTCCCGAAGCCGCATCGCAGTCAAAGATCAAGAAAGACCCAACAAACGAGGAAGCACCCACTATTCGCCTGGTGCGCAACCCCGACATCCTCGCTGAAATCGGACACAGCAAGAAGCGCCCACCCCTCGTCATTGGTTTTGCGGCTGAAACCGGCACAGATGAGGAGATTCTCGCGTACGGTGCAGATAAGGCGACGCGTAAGGGAGCCGATTTCATCTGCCTGAACCGGGTGGGGGAGAGCGTCGGGTTCGGCGATGTTTCGAACGACATCCACATCCTCGATGCCAACGGTCACATCGTCGGCCGTTACGTCGGCTCGAAGGATGAAGTAGCCGCAGGTCTCGTCGGCCATATGGCCTCATTCCTTGATAATCTAAAGCGGTGAGTCAACAGCTTTTTTCTTCTGAGTCCGTTACCGAAGGTCACCCCGACAAGGTCTGTGATCGCATTTCCGATGCAATCCTTGACGAGCTGCTAGCGGCTGACCCCCGCTCGCGCGTCGCCGTCGAGACGATGGCAGCTACCGGCCTCATTCACGTCGCCGGTGAGGTGACGACCGAGGCGTACGTTGAGATCCCTGAGATCGTGCGCCGCGAGATCCTCTCGATCGGGTACGACTCGTCGCGCGTTGGCTTCGATGGCGCGTCCTGCGGCGTCTCTGTGTCGCTTGATGGCCAGAGCCCTGACATCGCCGGTGGCGTCGACGAAGCCCTTGAGGTGCGCGGTACCCAGGGCGGCGATCCCCGTGACCGCCTCGGCGCAGGCGACCAGGGCATCATGTTCGGCTACGCTTCCTCCGACACCCCCGATCTCATGCCTGCCCCCATCTGGCTCGCTCACCGCCTTGCGAAGCGCCTGACCGACGTGCGCAAGCAGGGCATCGTTGAGGGGCTGCGACCCGACGGCAAGACTCAGGTGACTCTTGCCTATGAGAACGGCCGCCCGGTAGGCATCGACACAATCGTTGTGTCCACCCAGCACGACGAAGCCCTGTCTCAGTCGGCGATCTACGATGCCGTGCGTGACTACGTCATTACCCCCGTCGTTGAGGAGTCGGACCTCGCGCTTGCGACGGGTTCGATGAATACTCTCATTAATCCCTCGGGACGCTTCGTCCTGGGAGGCCCCGCGGCAGATGCCGGTCTCACTGGCCGCAAGATCATCGTCGACACCTACGGTGGCATGGCACGCCACGGAGGCGGCGCATTCTCCGGCAAGGATCCGTCAAAGGTCGACCGTTCCGCAACCTACGCTGCCCGCTGGGTCGCCAAGAACGTCGTGGCCGCAGGTATCGCCCAGCGCTGCGAGATTCAGCTGGCATACGCGATCGGGCGTGCCCGCCCAATTGGCCTGTACGTCGATACCTTTGGAACCGCTTCGGTGCCCGAGGAACGCATCGCGGATGCCATCCGCGAGGTCTTCGACCTGCGTCCCCTCGGCATGATTGAGGACCTCGATCTGCTGCGTCCGATCTACCGCGAGACTGCTGCCTACGGTCACTTTGGTCGCGGCCAGTTCCCGTGGGAGGCCACCGACCGCGTCGAGCAGCTCAAGGCCGCGCTCGCATGAGCGAGGCATGGGAAGCCGAGGACTACCTGCCCTCGTACGAGACCGAGGACGCTCGCCGGGCATGGCGTCGGCGCACAAGCCTGGAGATGATCATCTCTGGCTGCATTGGTCTCCTCACGTCTTTCGTTCTGTCGATCGAGGCGTGGCAGCTTGCCGCCGACTCATCGACGCGCTTCGGTTGTGACATTTCGTCCGTCCTGTCGTGTTCGACGGTTGCTCAGACGTGGCAGGCTCGTATCCTCGGCTTCCCGAACGCCTTCCTTGGCATCTTTTTCGAGGCCGTTGTTCTCGCTATTTCGGTAGCGATTTTTTCCGGCGTGAAGTTTCCGCGTTGGTACATGCTGGGCACGAACCTGCTGTATACGGTCGCGTTGTTCTTCGCGTTCTGGCTCTTCGGACAGTCGTATTTCATCATTCAAGTGCTGTGCCCGTGGTGCCTGCTCATCACCCTGACGACGACGCTCGTGTTTGGCGGCATTACCCGCATCAATATCCGTGACGGCGTCATCCAGGCGCCCGAGGGGCTGCGGCGCGCTGTCGCCCAGGGACTCGACTGGGCCCTATGGGGTCTCATCGTGTTCGGTGTCCTCGCCATGGTGGTCGCGAAGTACGGCCTGAAGCTTCTCGGCTGAGCGCGGGACACAGATGAGTGCGGGCCGTGATTCACTAGGATCATGACTTCCCAACAGGGCATGCTTGACGGTTTCGATCCGCCGCGCTCTCGCAGCGTGGAGATCGCACGCGTGCTCGTTGACGTCGATCTGCCTCACATGGACCGGCCGCTCGACTACGTCGTCCCGGACACGTTGATCGACGAGGCCACGGTCGGGCAACTCGTTCGGGTGCGCTTCTCCGGCGCGCGCGTTGACGGCTGGATCGTTGAGCGCACCCAGCGCGAGATGCTCGACGATAGTGCCCATATTGAGTCCGTCGCCTCGTCGATACCGGTGTTGACGCCCGCACTCTATGAGACTGCTCGGCGTATTGCCGGGCGTTTCCTTGCCACGACTTCGCAGGTTCTTTCTCTCGCGATTCCTCCGCGGCACGCACGGGCTGAAAAGCACGTATTGGAGCAAACACCCCCACCATGGCCTTCTCTGGAGGCTCCGTCAGTCTCCGCTGGCTGGGGAGCATACTCTGCTGGCCAGGCCCTGCTGAACCGGCTCTCGTCTGGTCAATCGCCTCGCGCGGTCGTGACCGCTCTGCGCCCTCTCATGCGCCGCTGTCTGTCGGATGCCGTTGCAGCGACGGTTTCGTCAGGTCGTAGCGTCATTATCGTCACGTCCACCGGTGAGGAAGCCTCACGATACGCCCGAAATCTCGAGGAGGACCTCGGCGTGCCTGTCGCGGTGACGGGCGGCGAAGTCACGCCCGAAGAGCGTTACCGTATCCACGCAGCCGCAACACTCGGTCATGTTCCCATCGTCGTCGGTACGCGCTCCGCAGTGTGGGTCCCGTGCACGAAGCTCGGACTCATCATCATCTGCGATGATGGTGATGATCGACTACGTGAGCGGCGGTTCCCGCGCTGCGACAGCCTTGATGTTGCTGTGCAGCGCTGCGCTGTGGAGGGCGCGGGACTTCTCGTCACCTCGTACGCTCGTTCCGTCAAGGCCCAGGCCCTTGTTCGCTCCGGATGGGCGGTCAGCCTCGATCCGTTCCCGCATGCGCTGCGCGACGCAACGCCACGCGTCCACCTGCACGGGGTGACCGAGGCTGCACGCGAGGGGGCGAGCGGCCATCTGCGTATCCCCCAGGCCGCCCTGCGCATTATCCGTCAGGGTCTGCGCGAAGGCCCCGTGCTCATCCAGGTCGCTGCATCTGGCTATTGGCCGACGGTTGTGTGCCGCCGCTGCGGCGAGCGCGCACGCTGCCGCCATTGCTCCGGCCCTCTCGCCGTGGTGCGCGGGGGAGAGGTGACCTGTTCGTGGTGTGCGCGCGCGTCCGTCTCGTGGCGCTGCCCGTACTGCTCCGGCACGGAGCTACGTGCAGCCCGTGTCGGCTCCACGCGCACAGCTGAGGAGATTGCACGCAACCTTCCCGATGCCTCCGTGCTCGAATCCTCTGCCGCGCATAGGATCAGCCGCCAGCTGCCGAAACGTCCGACGGTCGTCGTTGCGACACCGGGTGCTGAGCCAGACGTTGATGGGGGATACGCTGCCGCCATCATCCTTGATGCCCATGCCCTTGCCGGTCGTACCGAGCTATGGGCGCCGGAGGAGGCCGCTCGGCGCTGGCTCAACGCGCTGTCCCTCGTCCGGCCAGGTCACCCCGGCCTCGTCGTGGGGACGATTCCCGACGCATTGGGTCAGGCGCTCGTGCGCTGGGCTCCCACTGACTACGCTGACCGGCTCCTCGATGAGCGTGAGGCACTTGGCTTCTTCCCGGCCACGACGATGGTCGCTCTGGACGGACCGTCAGCTCAGGTACGCCAAGTTGCCGAGCAAGTTATTCGTGAGGGCGGCGCGGAACTGGTGGGTACGGTCGTGCGCCCGGCGACGCGCGAGGGCGAGGAGAACGAGGTGCGCACGCTCGTTCGTACCCCGTTGGCTGGAGCTCCGGCGATGCTAGCTGTTCTTGCCGATATTCGACGTTCCCGCAGCGCACGTAAGGTTCCGCTCGTCAAAATGAGCGTGAACCCACCGGAGCTCTTCTGAGTGAGGGCCTGCCCAGTGCCGTAAACTGGCGGCCGTGCGCATTATTTTTGCTGGTACCCCGGAGGCCGCAGTCCCCACGCTGAAGGCCCTGTTGTCGTCGTCCCACGAGGTCGCTCTCGTTATTACGCGTCCGCCGGCTCGACGCGGTCGCGGAAAGACGATGTACCCCTCACCGGTGGCGGAAGTAGCCGCAGCGTGTGGCGTTGAACTGTTGGAGACAACCACGCTCAAGACTCCCGACATCGCGCGGCGCATCGAGGGCGTCCAGGCTGACCTCGGTGTCGTCGTCGCCTACGGCGGCCTCGTTCCTCCGAACGTGCTGGCGATGCCCACGCATGGCTGGGTAAACCTACATTTCTCGGACCTGCCGAGGTGGCGTGGTGCGGCGCCCGTCCAGTGGGCGATCCGCGAAGGTGATACGACGACCGCCTCGTGCGTCTTCAATCTCGAGGAGGGACTGGACACTGGCGACGTGTACTCACGCGTCGAAGTTCCGATTGGACACGAGAGCGCGGGAGAGCTGCTCACATCGATGGCCGAGGCTGGAGCGCCCCAGGTGCTCAGTGTCGTCGATGCGCTCGCTGACGGCAGCGCAACCGCTACTGCGCAGCGTTCGGAAGGTGTGACGCACGCGCGTCGCCTCGAGCACGTCGACGGTTATGTGTCGTTCACGCACGATGCCACGCACGAGGATCGTGTCATGCGTTCTGTGACTCCAAACCCCGGGGCCTACACGGTGCTGCCCGGTGGGGCCCGCATGAAGCTCGACAAGGCAACACCCGTGGACCGAGATGATCTGGCACCCGGGCAGCTTGAAGTCACGAAGAAGCAGGTCACCGTGGGGTGCACGAGCGGTGCTCTCGTGCTCGGCAAGGTGGCACCAGCCGGTAAGTCCTGGATGGACGCTGCCGCCTGGGCCAGGGGAGCGCGGCCTTCCGACGACGCGCGCCTCGGTGGAGACCTGGAGGATCAGCGATGAGTGAGAGGCGCTACGCGGACGGCTACCGCAAGCTACGCAAAGCCGACGAACCTCGTCGCATTGCCTACGAGGTTCTGCACGAGGTCGCGACGCAGGGTGCGTTCGCGAACATCATCTTGCCGAAGGCACTGCGCCAGGCCCGGCGCGACGGACATTTTTCTGACCGCGATGCCGCTTTCACCTCCGAGCTCGTCCACGGTACACTGCGCGCGATCGGGCGCCTCGATTGGGTGATTGCACGCCACATCGATCGTCCTCTTGCAGATCTCGATCCCCGCGCCCTCGTCATCCTGCGCATGGGTGCTCACCAGCTTCTCGATATGCGTGTGCCCGACCACGCGGCTGTGTCGGCAACCGTGGATGTCGCGCGCGAACATCTGACGGACGGCCCTGTCCGTTTCGTCAATGCTGTGTTGCGCTCAATCACCCGCGAGGATCCTGGCGAGCGCGAGGCGGCCATGGATGCGATCGCCGACGAGGACGAGGCTCTCGGCGTGCGCTACTCACACCCGGCGTGGATGGTCGCCGCGTTCCGCGACGCCCTCAAGGCCCACGGATATCCCGAGGAAGAGCTTATCGACGTCCTTGTGGCCGATAACGCGGTTCCCACGGTCACGTTGGTGGCCCGCCCGTCGCTGATGAGCGTTGACGAGCTCGCAGACGAGGCCGAGGATATCCTCGACACCCGCGTTGCCCTGGGCGCCGTGTCTCCGTACGCGGTCCTCCTCGAATCCGGCGACCCCGCGCGTCTGCCCTCGATTCGTGATGGACGCGCTGGCGCCCAGGATGAAGGCTCGCAGCTCGCGGCGCTTATCGCTGCATCCGCACCGCTGGAGGGCGGGTCTGACGAACGTTGGCTCGACCTGTGTGCGGGCCCCGGCGGCAAGGCCGCGCTTTTGGCTGGCCTCGCCTCCGGCGTGGGTGCGCGCGTGACCGCTAACGAAGTCCACCCGCACCGTGCCCGCCTCGTGGAGCGCACGACGCGCCAATTCGACTCCATCGAGGTCGTGAGCGGCGACGGTCGTACTTTCGGCGGGGGTCGCAGCGCATGGCCGCTGGCGTCCTTCGACCGTGTCGTCGTCGACGCGCCCTGCTCGGGCATGGGATCCATGCGTCGCCGTCCGGAGTCCCGGTGGAATCGCACCCCTGCAGACGTCGAAGAACTAACGGTCCTCCAACGCGAACTGCTCGACCGGGCAGTCGCCCTGACGCGCCCCGGTGGCGTCCTCACCTACATCACGTGCTCGCCCCATGCAGCCGAGACACGTGACCAGGTCGCGCGTCTACTGGAAAGCGGTGAGGTCGAGCTGCTTGACACCGTCGCGCTGGCTAACGAATGCGCACCCGAGGCGCTGGATGTACCGGCCTCTGCGGGTATCATCAAGGGCTACGACGGCCGTACGCTGCAGCTGTGGGACCACCGTTTCGGTACGGATCTTATGTTTGTGGCTTGCCTGCGCAGGCGCTAGCATATGCGTTATGAACGCCACAATTAGCCCGTCGATCCTCAACTGCGATATCGCCAATCTGCGCGGTGAGCTCACCAAGATCGCAGGAGCGGATATCGCTCACGTCGACGTCATGGACAACCATTTCGTCCCCAACCTCTCGTGGGGTCTGCCCGTCGCGGAAGCCGTCGTAAAGTCCGGCATCCTGCCTGTTGACGCACACCTCATGATCGAGGATCCGGATCGCTGGGCGCCGCAGTACGCGGAGGTCGGCTGCGAGTCCGTCACCTTCCACGCTGAAGCAGCTGCGGCACCACTGCGCCTCGCGCGCGAGCTGCACCGCATCGGTGCGCGCGCCGGCCTTGCGCTGAAACCAGCAACCGATATCGCGCCTTTCGTGGACATCCTGAACGAATTCGACATGATTCTCATCATGACGGTTGAGCCTGGTTTCGGCGGACAGTCCTTCATCGAACAGATGATTCCGAAGATTGAGCGAACGCGTGCGGCGATTAATGCCGCAGGGCTTCAGGTCTCGATCCAGGTCGACGGCGGCATTTCCCGCGCGACCATTGAGCGAGCGGCCGAGGCCGGTGCCGACAACTTCGTCGCGGGCTCCGCAGTGTTCCGCGCGGAAGACGCGCACCACGAGGTTGAGGTGCTGCGTGAACTCGCCAACGCGCATAGCCACTGACCGACAGCACTGTGCGGCCGGATGGGATGAGGTCCCATCCGGCCGCCTCTTTTCTTCTCTAGCGGATACGCCTCGCGCGGTGCGCCCGGCGGTGGCACAATGACACACGAGTACTCCGGGGTCGGTGAAAGTCCGAACCGGCGGTGATAGTCCGCGACCCGCCCTCACAGAACGAGGACGGTTGAGCCGGTGAAATTCCGGCACCGACGGTGAAAGTCCGGATGGGAGGAGTGCATGAGGCGCATTCGTGCGTCTGCTGTGCTGCGCGTACCCCCGGTGTCGGAAAGTAAGTCGTGGCAACTCGGAACAAGCCTCGCGGTACTCTCACCGTCGCGGCACCGATTATCTTCCTCGCCCTGTTGCTGGCGGGGTGGTGGCTGTCGACCGCGCTGACCGGCATCGAGGCCTGGCGCCTACCAAACCCCATGTCTGTCATCTCCAAGGGTTCGGTGATCCTGGCACTTCCGTCAACCTGGCATAAGGTCGCGGTGACGGGTGCCGAGGCCGTCGCCGGGTGTTTGCTCGGTTCGCTTGTCGCCTTGCCCTCCGCGTATGTGATCTATCGTTCGCGTCTTTTGGCCGCTGCCGTCGAGCCTTTCCTCGGGGCGACCCAGGCGTTGCCCGCGATCGCTATCGCGCCCATCTTGGTGCTGTGGGTCGGCTATGGATTCATGTCCATCGTCGTCTTGTGCGCTCTGATGGTTTTCTTTCCGATCCTCGTCTCGACGGTCGTTGGCTTGCGCCATATCGATCGTGAGCTTCTCGAAGCTGCTGCACTGGACGGGGCCACGGGATGGACGATGGCGGTGTACATGGAGCTTCCCCTGGCGGCACCTGCGATCCTGGGTGGTCTGCGTAATGGCTTCGCCCTGTCGGTAACGGGCGCTGTTGTCGGGGAGATGGTCATGGGTGGCTCCGGGCTCGGGCAGGTACTCACTCAGATGAGAAACAACGTAGACACCGCCGGCATGTTCGTCATCATTATTATTTTGTGCTCGATGGCGACTCTCCTGTACGTGATCGTGTACAGGATCGAGCGGTCGAAGCGTTATGAGATCACGCAGTGAAGGAGAATCTCTTGAAGCTTTCTACCATTGTTCGTGCCGCGGTCGTCGGCGCGTGTGCCTCGCTTGTCCTCGCGGCATGCACGCAGGGTGAGTCGGCCAACCAGTCTGGTACGTCTGGTCAATCGGACGTCACCATCGGCCTGACCTACATTCCCAACATCCAGTTCTCTCCCGTGTACGTTGCGGACGCACAGGGAACGTACGCGGATAACGGTATCAGTGCGACGATTCGTCACCACGGATCCCACGAAGGCTTTTTCACGGCGCTCCTAGCTGGTGAGGAGGACGTCGTCATCGCCTCGGGCGACGAGGCAGCAGTCGCCGCTTCGCAGGGCCTCGATATCGTGTCGATTGGCCAGTATTACGCGTCTTATCCCGGCGCTGTTATCGTTCCGGCTGATTCCGACATCAATTCTCTCGCTGATTTGAAGGGTAAGACGGTGGGCATCCCGGGCGAGCACGGCGCGAACTACTACGCGACGCGCGCCGCTATGCAGGAAGCTGGACTCAGTGAGTCGGACGTGACGATCTCGCCGATCGGCTACACGCAGCAGGCCGCCCTCGCTTCCGGCCAGGTCGATGCGGTTGTGGGCTTTACGAATAATGACGCCGTGCAGATGCGTCTTGCTGGCCTCGAGATCCGCGAAATCACGTTAAATCCCACGTCGACGCCGCTGGTGAGCGCCTCCTTCATCACGACGCACAAGTGGGCGCAGGAGCACCCGGATCAGGCTCGCGCAGTCGTTGCGGCGACGACCAAGGCGATGAACGATATCGCCGCGGATCCACAGATCGCCATCGAGGCGACGAAGCCGTGGGACACCTCGCTGACCGATGAGTCCACGTTGTCCGCAGCCAACGCTGTTCTGACCGCGACCGTTCCTCTCTGGCTGGGCGATACCGGCCGCGCGACGGGCAAGCAGGATCTCGCCACGTGGGCGCAGATGGTGTCCTTCCTTGCCTCCCTCGGTGAGCTCGAGGGGTCGGTGGATGCGACAGCCCTGGCGACTAACGACTACGTGAGCGCCGACGATTCACCGTCGCCTCAGTCCTAACCGGTGCGCCGTATGCTCGGGACGCGCGCGTGTCACGTAGGGTAGGCAGGTGAGTACCGCCGTCAACGCCAACGTGCGCGTCCTTGAGCTTTTCGTGGAGCTCCTCGGCGCGCGTCCCGGGCGTACCAAGACACAGCTGCGGGCCCTTCCGGGCTATCAGGGACTTGCTGACGACGCGTTTGAGACCCAGTTCCAGCGCGATAAGGATGCGCTGCGCGACGCCGGCGCCCACATGACGATTCACGCGGGGGAGCGCTACTCCATTGCGTGGGACTCGTTCGCGCCCGGAATTGAAGTGACGAGCGCCGACCGTGCTCTCATGTCACTGGCCGCGCGCGCGTGGGATAGCAGCGAGTTTTTCGCCGACGCCATCGACGCAAAAGCTGCTGCTGCTTCCTCCGAAGATGTCTCCGCTCCCATGATTCGCCTTGGGCTCACTGGCCTCGGAGCTGCGACCACTCTGTCGCAGGCCATCCGTGAACGCCGAGTGGTGTGCTTCGAGTACCCGGGGTCTGGGGAGCTGACGGAGCGTTCGGTGGACCCGTGGGCACTGTCGGTTCAGGGCCGAGCACTGTACCTGTGGGGCTGGGACCTCGACCGCAACGCCGAGCGTACGTTCCGCGTCTCACGCATCCGCTCACAGGTGTCCTTCGTGGGGGAGTCGGGGGACGCATCGCTTCCTCCCGAGGGGCGTACCCCTCCTCGTGTCTCTTCGTTCGTCTCTCCCGTCGTCGACGTACGCGCGGGCTGCCCCGCACGGACGATTCTTCACGGCTACGAGGCCGGGGGAGAGCCCGAGGAAGGGGGCTTGCCTCGGCGAGGCTGGGAGTGTGTCTGCCTGGAAGGCGCCGAGCTGGGCACGTGGATCGCTCGGATTCTCCCACTGGCTGCCGACGTCGTGGTCATTTCTCCACAGATTCTGCGCGAGGCCGTCTTCACGCGCCTGCACGCAGCCGCCGCGTGGGGGGACGACCATGCCTGAGAACGTTCAGCTAGCAGTCGTCCGTCTGGCGTCGATGGTGGCCTGGATGAGCGAGCACTCCGGCTCGACCGTCGATGAGATCGCTGCGCACTTCCACCGCACCCGCCGACAGGTGCGTCGCGATGTCGAGTATCTCGCCTCCGTCGGCGATTCGCTGCCCGGCGCTTCCTTTGAGGTGGATTGGGAGCTCTACGAGCGAGAACAACGTGTGACGCTTCGCTCGACATTGGGTGCCTCAGCCCCGCTGCGCTTGTCCGCGATTGAGGCACAGGCTCTCCTGATCGGTCTGTCTGCGATGACACCGTTGTTGGGTGCCGATCTTGCCGCCCACGTCCCTCACGCCGCCCTCGTTGTCTGTGCTCTGGGCGGATTGAAGGAATCGGACGGGGAACAATACCTGGAAGCGATTTCCTCTCCCTCGTCGTCGAGTGCGAGCTTGGAGACCCTGCGTGATGCGCTCATGCGCGAAGAACGCGTGTCTTTCACCTATGTGTCTGCCTCGGGCGTCCAGACGCGGCGCGTCGTGGATCCGTGGTCGCTCGAGGCGACCGCGACCGGATGGCTCTTGCGCGGCTGGTGTACGCGTGCTGGGCAGGCGCGTAGCTTCGCTGTCGCGTCGATCAGTGACGTGCGCGGGGAAGGTCGACGCGTTGAGGAGCCTCGTCGTGTGCGTCAAGAAGCACCGACCTGGACGCTCGAGGTTGATCGCGACGCACGCTGGATCGCCGATGAATATGACGGTCGCATCACGGCAGAGCTT
Organism: Actinomyces sp. HPA0247; assembly: GCA_000411415.1. GTDB lineage: Bacteria > Actinomycetota > Actinomycetes > Actinomycetales > Actinomycetaceae > Pauljensenia. The sequence goes on from KE150452.1 coordinate 89,657, forward strand.
ACCAGTGGGGGAGCCCGCATCACCCTGCCTGTCTGGAATGAACAGTGGGGCCTGAGTCTCCTCATTGACATCGCCCCACACCTGCGCACTGTCACGCCGGATATGCGTTCGGCCGCCGCGCAGTACGCGCGCACCGTCTTGTCGCAGTGGACCCGAGAGGATGCATCGTGAGCCCGAAACGACGTCGACACCGTACCCGTGATACGCACAGCATGGCACAGCGCGAGGAGGAAGTCGGCCTGGGGGTGGGCAGCGCAGCCCAGCGCTACGCCGCCTACAAAGCCGATGCTCAGGCGGCCGCCTCGCTGCGTGCCCGATGGGTGTCGACGCTCAGCTTCACTCCTGATCCATTCCAGGTTCAGGCATTGGATGCCGTCGAAGCCGGCAATTCGGTCCTCGTCGCCGCACCCACCGGTGCAGGCAAGACCATCGTCGGGCAGTTCGGTGCATACGTCGCCCTCGAGCGGGGCATGCGCGCGTTCTACACGACTCCCATCAAGGCGCTGTCGAACCAGAAGTACCTGGAGCTGTGCGACCTGTACGGTGCGGACAACGTCGGCCTCGCAACTGGTGATACGTCGGTGAACTCCAGTGCGCCGATCGTCGTCATGACAACCGAGGTGCTACGCAACATGATTTATGCGGGCACGCCCCTCACCGACCTGGGCGTCGTCATCCTTGACGAGGTCCACTATCTAGCGGATAAGATGCGCGGCCCGGTGTGGGAGGAAGTGATCATCCACCTGCCCGCTCACGTCGCGATCATCGCGCTGTCGGCCACGGTGTCGAACGCCGAGGAGTTCGGCGCGTGGATCCGTGAGGTTCGCTCCACCTGCGAGATCATCGTCTCGGAGAAGCGCCCCGTCCCGCTCTACCAGCACATGATCGTCGGCGAGGACATTTTTGACCTGTACGCGCCCACCGGTAAAGGAAAGCTCAATCCCGAGCTCGTGGCGGCAACGCGAGACTCCGGGATGCGCGGCGGGCGCGGCTCACGCTCGTGGAACCGCGAGGTCCGGGTGCGTCGCGAGTCGCGCCCCTCGACCCTGATTTCGCTCGACCGTGCGCAGCTGCTGCCCGCCATCACGTTCATCTTCTCGCGGGCGGGATGCGAGGATGCCGTGCGCCAGATCCTCTCCACCCGCATCACCCTCACCACGCGTTCCGAGGCAGCTGAGATAGAGAGCTACGTCGACGAGGTCATTGCGTTGCTGCCGCCCGAGGATGCCATCGTGCTGGGAGCCGAGTCCTGGAAACGTGGTCTGATGCGTGGCATCGCAGCCCACCACGCCGGCATGCTGCCCCTCATGAAAGAGACCGTCGAACATTTGTTTTCGCGGGGCCTCGTCAAAATGGTGTACGCGACTGAGACGCTGGCGCTCGGCATCAACATGCCCGCCCGAACGGTCGTCATCGAATCGCTGACGAAGTGGAACGGCTCGGCGCATGTCTCCCTGTCTGCCGGTGAATACACGCAGCTCTCCGGACGTGCGGGCCGCCGCGGCATCGACACCGAAGGACACGCGGTCGTCTCGCACCGCGGGGGAGTGGCACCTGAGGAAGTCGCTGCCCTCGCTTCCAAGCGCACGTACCCCCTGATTTCTGCGTTCACGCCGACCTACAACATGGTCGTCAATCTGCTCGCACGCTCAACGCGCGCCCAAACACGCAGAGTGTTGGAGTCGTCTTTCGCGCAGTATCAGGCGGATTCCGCCGTCGTTGCGCTCGCGTCGCGGCTGTCCGAGCTGGAGGCGCAGCGAGACGCGATGGTCGAGGACCTGTCGTGCACGCACGGTGACGTCCGCGAGTACCTCACCCTGCGTGACCAGCTCGGTCAGGCAGAAAAATCGGGGGCACGAGCGCGCAAGCGCGAGGCGCGCGACGAGTCTCGACGCGTCCTGTCCGGGGTGCGCCCGGGAGATGTTCTCGCCCTGACGCGAGGGCGCAAGTCCCGCCTGTGCGTTGTCGGCGCGAAGGCCACCAGCGCCTCGGGCCGTGTGGAAGTATCCGTCATCGGTGAGGATTCCACGTGGCGCGCCCTTGCTCCCGAAGACGTGAGAGGGACGATTGTCGTCGTCGGCCACATGTCGATCCCGGGGGGCTCCGCGCTGCGCCGGACGAAGGAACGTACGCGTATCGCCGGTGAGCTGCGTTCCGGGTTGTCCAAGGGACTCTATGAGATCCCTACCGGTTCGCCGGATGCTTCTGATCCGGTGAGCGCGCTGCGCGCTGCGATGCGCCAGCATCCGGTCCACCGCTGCCCGCATCGTGAGGAACACGCTCGGGCGGGAGCCCAGTGGGCACGCGTGGCGCGCGAGATTGACCGTCTCCGCTCGTCCATCGACTCCCAGACAGGGTCGGTCGCAGCTCAGTTTGACCGCGTCTGCGGTGTACTCGAACGCCTCGGTTTCCTCACTGGCGACGAGGTCACCGATGCGGGCCAGCGCTTACGTCGGATTTTTGGCGAGCGTGACCTGGTGGTGGCCATGTCGATGAATGAGGGCACGTGGAACGAGCTCGATGAGGCAGAGCTTGCCTCAATGGTGTCCGCGCTTGTCTACGATTCTCGCTCCGACGACGATGCTCAGCAGCTCGCACCCTCAGGGGTTGGCATTCGCCTTCAGGAGGCTTGGCACGAGAGCCTCGCGATCCTTGAGCGCGTGCATCGTGTCGAGAAAGCATGCGGATGCGAGCTTACCCCGAGCCTGGACGCGGGTCTCATGGCGGCGACGCTCGCCTGGGCGCACGGGTCGACGCTGGCCACGGCGATCGATGCAACGCCGATTCAGGCCGGCGATTTCGTCCGTTGGATGCGCCAGGTCATGGATTGTCTCGGGCAGATCGCGTCCGCCGCGTCGAGCAACGAACTGACGCGCAAGGCCGAGGCTGCGAAGGACCGTATCGGTCGCGGTATCGTGGCCTGGTCGACTATCTAGAGAGCTGGAGGGCTTGTGGGGCATCACGATATCTTGCAGCGCGCCTCGTTTGCGCACGTGTGCGGTGACTCGCTCATCGCTGCGGTCGCGGGCCTCGCGCTGTACGCGTCATTTGCGCCGGTGGGATGGTGGTGGCTGTCGGTACCCGCACTGGCGCTGTACATCTCGCGCATCGACGAGGCCAGGGCACCACGGGCGTTGACGGTCACGTTTGTGTTCGGTATGAGTTTCTGGATTCCGCTCATCGACTGGATTCCGCTCGCCGTTGGTACGACGCCCCCGTGGTTTGTGCTTGCGTTTGTGCAGACGCTGTTCCTGATGGCCTGGGCGCTCTTCGCGAGGTGGACGCAGCTGTGGGCACGGGCGCGTGGTCCGATCATCCAGGCATTGCTCTTTGCCCTCACGTGGGCCGGTGTCGATGCCGCGCGCTCCCGGTGGCCCTGGTCGGGCTTTCCCTGGGGCTCCGTGGCGCTGCCTCAGGTGGATTCCTCCCTCGGGCGCCTCGCCCCGTACGGCGGAACGACACTGATCACTGCGGTTGTCATCGCGCTCGCAGTTCTCGTTCGCCGCGCATTCGCGGCTCGCGATGCGTCACTGATTCGCGAGCACTGGTTTTCGCGTCCAGCACTCGCCGTTATCGTTGTGGCTGCATACGTCGCGCCCCTCGCTCTGACGCTGCCGAACCAGGCAGAGAACGGAATGCTACGGATCGGTGTCGTCCAAGGTGACATTGCGCTGCCGGGTGCACAGGCTTACAAGCGTGAGGGCGAGGTGACCGGCAACAACATGCGCGCCTCCCTCGAGCTCGCGAGCTCCCCGGAGGTGGTTGAACACCCTCTCGACCTGGCGATCTGGGGCGAAGGTTCCGTCGACCGTGATCCGCTCGCGTTCCCTGCGATCGGACAGGCAGTCGATCGTGCAGCCACGGCGCTCGACGCACCTGTCTTGATCGGCTACACGAACCTCAATGAAAGTGATCGCGTCAAAAATTGGCTCGCGATCTGGGAGCCCGGTCAGGGGCTGGAGGAATCGGCTCGATACTCGAAACACGTTCCCGTCCCCTTTGGTGAATTCATTCCGTTCCGTGCATTCATCGCGTCCTTCGCGACCGAAGTCGCACAGTCAAGCCGAGACATGGAAGCGGGGGTGGAGCCACCCCTCATGACGGTGCACGCACGCGATGGACGCGACGTCCCCCTCACGGTCGGCATCTGTTTCGAAGCGGCTTATCCCATGGTGATTGGCGACGGTGTCGCTCGCGGCGGCCAAGCCATCATCGTCCCGTCAAACAACTATCATTTCCGGTCCTCAGGAGAGTCCGCGCAGCAGGGCCAGCTCCTACGCATGCGAGCGATGGAGTACTCGCGCAGCGCTATTCAGGCATCGACGACGGGCCATTCCTACGTTATTCGTCCCGATGGTTCGATCCTGCAGCAAACCGGCACCGAGCAGGCGACAACACTCACCGCCGATATTCCACTTCGTACGTCGCTGACGTTGACCGCGCGAGCGGGGGAGAGGATCCCGAACATCGTCATGGCTGCCACACTGGTCATCTGTTTGTCCGCCCTTGGCACGGTTGTCGGGCGACGTATCAGGGCCCGAGCGCGCGCCAGGCGTGCATCGCACGACTAAGTTCGGCAAAATGTGACCCATGACTGTTTCTGAGCGCCTTGTTCCTTCTCCGCAGGGGGACCACACCCTGATTGTGATCCCGACATACAACGAAATGGAGACGCTTCCAGGCATTCTGACGCAGATCTGGTCTCATGTGCCCCACGCGCACATCCTTATCGTCGATGACTCCTCGCCGGATGGGACGGGGGAGTGGGTTGACTCTCGCCGACAGAACGAGGACCGCCTACACATCCTCCATCGACCTGCCAAATCCGGCCTCGCCACCGCCTACGTTGACGGTATGGGCTGGGGCATCAAGCACGAGTACCCGTTCATTCTCCAGATGGACGCGGACGGTTCACACCGGCCAGTGGATCTACCGAAGCTGCTGACGCGCATGGCCGGACCCGATCAACCGGACCTCGTCATCGGGTCACGATGGGTCCCGGGCGGACGTATTAACGGTTGGTCTCACAAGCGCGTCGCGCTCTCAAAGGCGGGCAATTATTATGTCCGATTCTGCCTGGGTACACCGGTGAAGGACGCAACGGCAGGTCTGCGCCTGCACCGCGCCGCCTTCCTACAGGAGAACGAGGTCCTTGATCGGGTAGCGACCACCGGCTTTGGATTCCAGGTGGAAATGACCGAACTCGAACGATCTCTGGGAGCGGTGATCGCCGAAGTGCCCATCACCTTCGACGAGCGCATCGCTGGCGAGTCGAAGCTGGATTCATCCATCTTCGTTGAGGAGCTCGTGATGGTCACGAAAGGCGGCCTGGGTCGCGTGACCCAAGCCGCCCGTCGAGTGTTCTCGAAGTAATCAGCCCTTCCGATAGGAGCCCTCGGGCCGCAGGCGGCCCTCACGGTAAGCGGTGAGCTGTTCGGAGAGAACGACCTCAAGCTCTTCGATGGAACGGCGCTCGAGCAGCATGTCCCAGTGGGTGCGCTGAGGCTTAACGGGCTTATTCTCCTCGTCCTCGACGGTCTCGCCGATCAGATCGGCCTGCTGGCCACACTTGCATTCCCAGGTTGCAGGGGCCGTCGCCTCGCTGGAGAGCGTGACCTCAAACTCATGACCGTTCGGGCACGCATAACGAACAATGAAACGGTCGGCGAAGACAACGCCGTCCTCGGATTCGAGGGACTTCGCACCGATCTGCATGCCACGCAGTGCGCGGTCAGCCATAACAGCCTCCTGGACGTAGATAAGAAACGGAACCATTCTATCTGACACGTCAAGCGGAATGCGCTCACGGCCTCGTCGCCGCCCCATCCCCACGATCCGATAATGTACATTATGTCCGTTTTTCTTTATCGACCCCTCTCCGAGCACGCGGTACAGTTGCTGTCATGACGACGGACCGACAAGTACGCTCCCAGCACACCCCTGCTCTTCGTGAGGTCATCGCTCTCTCACTGGCGTGCCTTGCCTACTCCGTCCTCTCGTTCTTGGCTAAGGCTCCCGAGTCCGTCGCCATATCCCATGCGCATGACGTCGCCGCATTCGAGTCGCGCATCGGCCTTTTTATCGAATGTTCGGCCAACGCATGGCTGATCGCCCACCCGCTGCTCGCCTCGCTCGCATCTGCACAGTACGCGGTTTCGTTCCTTGCAATGACCGGCTTCGCACTGGTCGTCCTCTGGCGCAAGGCCCCCGCCTTTTACCGCCGGGCTCGTTGGACACTCGTCATCATGACGATCGGCGCGCTCATCACATACTGGACCTACCCCTTGGCTCCCCCACGCCTCGTCCCCGATCTCGGCTTCGTCGACGCCGTCGCCGCTCACACATCAGCCTATTCACAACTGTTCGGTACGCTCGCCAATCCCTACGGTGCGATGCCATCGATGCATACGGGTTGGTCCATATGGGTTGCCGTCATGCTCGGAACATATGTGTGGCGCTCATGGTGGGCGCGACTCCTTCTCGCTTTTCATCCCGCCATCACGATCGTGACAATCGTCGCAACTGGCAATCATTATGTGGTTGACGCCATTGCAGGCTGCATGTACTTCCTGCTTGCCTGGCTCTTTGTCACCATTACGAACAGGGCGTTACCCAGGAATGTGCGAACAACCGGCGAGACGTCCTAGGAGCGCCCCTCAATAAACGCTAGGGTGGATGCCATGAGACTCGGAGTTGATTTTGGCACCACGACCACCGCGATCGCTATCGTTGACCGGGGAAACTATCCCATCGTCTCTTTTGTCAACAACAACGACGATACGGTCGATTTTGTTCCGTCAATTATCGCGCTTGACGGCGACCACCTGGTTTACGGCTTCGACGCAGAAGATGCAGCCCGCGAGGGCGCTCCTCACCTGCGTTCTTTCAAGCGCCTGCTCTCCGACCCGTCGGTGACTGACACATCCACTCTGCGCCTGGGCAACCACAGCATCTCGATCCTCGACGCGCTCACCGGTTTCCTCAGTTACGTCGCACGTCAGCTGCGCACCAACTCTTCCGTTGCTTCCCTGCCTGCTTCCGAGCCACTTGAGGCTCTAGTCGGCGTCCCCGCACACGCATGGTCTGCGCAACGCTTCCTGACCCTCGAGGCCTTCCGACGCGCTGGCTGGGACGTCCTCGCAATGGTGAACGAGCCCTCCGCCGCAGGCTTTGAGTACACCCACCGTCACGCGGGAACGCTCAACTCGAAGCGCACCGCGATCCTCGTCTACGACCTGGGCGGCGGCACATTCGACGCATCGATCGTGTCGGCCACAGGAACCCTGCACGAGGTCATGGGATCGCGCGGACTTAACATGGTCGGTGGGGACGATTTCGATGTCGTGCTCGCTAACCGGCTCGCTGCGGCAGCTGGCACTGATTCCGGCAAGCTCGGCGACGAGGCGTGGGAACGCCTCGTCGAGGACGCGCGCGATGCGAAGGAGACCCTCTCCCCCTCGACGAAGTTCATTACCGTCTCCGTTGACGGCGAGCCCGTCACTATCCCCGTCGCTGACTTCTACGAGGCTGCCACTCCCCTCGTCGACTCAACCGTCGCCGCCATGGAACCGCTCCTTGTTCCCGATGCTTCAGGCGTCGGTCAGCTGGGCGGAGACATCGCCGGTCTCTACGTTGTGGGCGGTGGCTCGCAGCTTCCGCTCGTGGCGCGCATCCTGCGGTCGCGTTTTGGGCGCCGTGTCCACCGGTCGCCACACACCGCAGCATCGACAGCAATTGGACTTGCCATCGGTGCTGATCCCGAGGCCGCATACACCGTGCGCGAACAACTCTCGCGCGGCGTTGGCGTGTTCCGTGAGCGCGAGGCAGGAAGCTTCATCTCCTTCGATACCCTCCTGGAGCCCAACACAGAGCTAGCCCCGGGAGAAAAACTGACCATCAAGCGCCGCTACCGGGCGGCACACAACATCGGCTATTTCCGTTTCGTCGAGTACTCGTCGTTCGACGAGGCCGGGGTGCCGCGCGGCGACCTACAGCCCTACGGCGAGGTTATCGTTCCCTTCGATCGAGCGCTGCGTCGCGACGATATCGACCTCACCACGATCCCCGTCGTACGCACCGATGATGGGCCCCTCATCGAAGAGTCCTACATCGTCGATGAGAACGGTCTAGTCACCGTTGAGATCACCGACGTCGAGTCGTCGTACACAGTGAGCCGCCCGCTCGGGCGCCGCTAATCCTCACCGACGCAAGACAAAGGTGTGGGGGCCAGGCTGAGCATGGCCCCCACACCTTATCGTCGTTTCGGTCTCGTCAGGATGCAGAAAGCTTGGAGCGACGTCGCTCCGCCAGTTCGTCGACGAAAGCCGGTTCCGAACGCTCAAGCGGCAGCTCGGCAAGAGACCCCTCAACCTCGCGCCAGACACGACCCACGGCGATGCCGAAAACACCCTGGCCGCCCTGAAGGAGGTCAATCACCTCGTCCGTCGACGTGCATTCGTACACAGAGGCCCCATCGCTCATCAGGGTGATCGATGCGAGATCGTCGACTCCCCTGTTCTGCAGCGACGACACGGCGACGCGCACCTGCTGCAGCGACACGCCCGCATCGAGAAGCTTCTTCACGACCTTCAGAACGAGGATGTCACGGAAGGAATAGAGGCGCTGGGAGCCAGAACCGCGTGCAGCGCGGATAGACGGCTGGAGAAGGCCGGTGCGAGCCCAGTAGTCGAGCTGACGATAGGTGATACCAGCGGCGCTACATGCAACCGGGCCACGGTAGCCCATCTCGTCGGTATCAAGGCCTTCGAGCGGGTCGCCGAAAAGCATGCCTTGCCGGCTAACGGCGTTCGCTTCTGCGCTCACTGTCGGGCTCCTTGCAGGTGGTACTTGATGAGAACAGGACTACGGTAGAGCACCGATGAACGGTGGTCAATGACCGAAGCGGCGAGTCTAACCTTCATGTTCAACATGAGACTTAGTCACCATCGTCCGCGAGTGCTGACACAGCAACCGTCAACATTTCACGATGCAGCTCGGCGAACAGCTCTCCCAGCTCAACCGCCCGAGCACGCGCCCGTTCGCGGTCCGCGCCACGGCCTCGTCCCCGCTGCGAGGAAACGGTCTGATCGATAATGTCAGCGCTACGCTCGGCACCCTGACGAACCGCACGCAGCACGCGCACGTCGACACCAGCGCACTCCAGCCGCGCAATTGCAGACACTGTCTGAACGCAGCGTGCAGGAAAGTATCCAGCCAGATCCGGCGTAATCAGCCCCAGGCGCGTGTAGCGTTCGAGCGTCTCCATATCGACGCCCGTCAAGTCAGCCAAGTCGGCAGCAGGGATAGCCCGACGTCCGCCCAGCGACACGGTCTGTCCCTCAGACGAGACGACCTGGGCCACCCTGCGCTTGGCCGGTGTATGCCCAGCATCGAGAGCATCGAGCTGCGTGCGGATCACGCTGAGCGGAGTGAAAGAGTCACGCTGCTCCGTCAGCACGTAGCGCAACCGCTCCACATCAGCGGCCGAGTACTTGCGGTAGCCCGAACCCGTACGCGCGGGCGTCACTAGCCCCTCGCTCTCCAGGTAGCGCACCTTAGACAGCGAGATCGCAGGAAACTCCTCCTTCAGCGCGTCGACAACGCGGCCGATCGACAGCTCAGGGCTGTGATCGACGTCGTGCGGCCATGAGCGTGCCTCACGAGATGAGGGCACCGCCCGCGCATGCGCAACGGCTGCGGACACGTCAGGCCTGCTTGGTCGACGGCTGATAGGTCAAGCGGTACTTTCCGATCTGCACTTCATCACCGGCATGCAGCGCGATGGAATCGACGCGCTCACGGTTGACGTACGTGCCGTTGAGGGAACCCGAATCGCGCACGATGTGCCCGCCCTCGGATGCGATGAACTGGCAGTGCTTACGCGACACGGTGACATCATCAAGGAAGATGTCAGCCTTGGGAGAGCGACCGGCATTGGTCACTTCTGGATCAAGGAGGAAACGCGCACCCGTGTTCGGCCCGCGCTGAACAATGAGCAGCGCCGAGCCTGCAGGCAGCGCCTCCACTGCTTCGCGATCACGAGCGGACAGCGCAACGGGTGCCTCTTCGACCTCATCAACCACAGGCGCCAAGCCGAAAACTGAGGTTGCAGTCGGATCGAACGGCTGGTTGTCAGACATTGTGCGCTCCAATAAGTAAGAAGATGGACTCTGATAAGTGTAAACGTTTGCCTTGTATCAGGCGCGGGAACGCCAGGGTGAAACGCCCACAACCAACGTCCTCATCCGTAGGTAGCAAACTGCGGGGGCTTCGGAGTGGCGGTCGACGAAATCGATAGATCATCAACAGGCGTGATCGTCACCGTCGCCCCCTTGGCGCGCATTTGCGCCGCTGAGCCCGCTTGAATATCGAGTGCCGTCGCGATCGTCTGACCATCGCCGATCACCTTCCACGTATATGGTGAGGCGATCGGGGTTCCGTCAACGACGATCGCGCCAGCCTGGCCGGTGAAGGCCGAACGCGTTGACAGACGCACGCCGTTAAGCTCGATGGCCTCGGCCCCGGCGTTGCGCAGCTCCCCCAGAGTCTGAACGAACTGCGTAGCTGTCAGGTTCGCGCCGGGATCTGTCACGCCCACCGTCACACCGGGACCGTGCACAGCGACGGTGCCTGCTGCAATTTGCGCCTGAGTCTGCGCCTTACGTGTCGCCTGCTCGCGAGCGTCGGCATCGCTGGCCGCGCTGCGCAGGTCGTCAAGTTCACTGCTCAGCTCGCTTCGTCGGTTGCGCAGGTTTTGCTCCTGCGTACTGAGCTCATCGAGAACAGTCACGAGATCCTGTTCCGAGAGGCCCTCAAGCGGATCCGAGCGTTGTGCGCGCACCTGAGTCGCCAGGGCAAATCCAAGAATCATGAAGATCACGAGCATCACGACATGGAGTCCGCGGGGAAGCGCGAAGAATGCTTGGCGAGCGCGCGTCCACAAACGGGGGTGGACGCGTTCTTCGCGATGGGCGCCATGCGCGCGAGTGCGTTCCTTAGCTATCTCGTCGTTTGAGGGAGCTGTCGTGGGTTCCTCGTTCATGTCAAGCCTTCAGCAGTAGGCGGCGAATCGATGCCGTGTTGGAGAAAATACGAATGCCAAGAACGACAACAACTGCCGTCGTCATTGCCGAGCCAACACCGAGCTGTGTCCCCAGAAACACAAGGAGGCAGGCCACGACAACATTCCAGAAAAAGGATGTGACGAATACTCTGTCGGCGAAGCGGCCTTCAAGCCATGCCCGCCCGGCGCCGAAAAGAGCGTCGAGACCCGCAACAACGGCTACGGGCAGGAACGGGGCAAGCCACGCTGGCACCGTCGGATCGAGAAGCACACCAAGGACAATGCCGATGATCAAGCCGATGACGGCAATCATGAAGAACCTCCTTCGTTGGATGCCCCCACCGGTGTTGCGTAGTGGGAGTCCGTGAGCGTGAGCGCCTCCATTGTGATGTTGTCGGAGACTTTCGAAGAGACGGTCATACCGGTCACCGACTGCGCAGCCGACAGGTAGTCACCCGTGGCACCCCGTACGAGAGAGACGGACAGAGCGTTCGAGTCGCCAATCGCGCGGACCTCATAGGGCGAGGACACGGGGGTGACGTTGACGAGGATGGCGGAACCGGCTGTGCGTACGAATGTGTCGGGGCCGATCCGTTGGCCGTTGATGGAGATAGCGTCAGCGCCGGCAGCCCACAGGGCGTTGACGACCATTGCGAGATCCTGGTCGCGCACAGTTCCACTCCCCTTGCCGGGACCGCTGCGATCCGTGAGCGTGACGGTGATACCGGGGCCGTGTACCGGGGTCGTTGCGGTCACCATGTCCTGCGCTGGGTCGGAGGCTGCGCCCGAGCCTGATTGGGAGTACTGATCGATGGCGCGTCCCAGCGACTGCACGTCGTCATTCAAGGCTTCGACGGTCGCCGAACGCTGGGATGCCTGAGTCTTGAGATCGGACTTCACGTCCCCTGCCGGCGCGCGCAGCGATGAGGTCGCAACGATCGACCCGAAACCGAGTGCGACGGCAACCGCAAACACACCGATCTTGCCGGCGAGGCTCGCCGGCCTCGAACCATGATCGGCGCGATAGTGCTCGTAGCCGGCATCGAGAGGATTGGCGAGCAGGGAGTTCAGGAGGGACATCGAGGCAGCAGGGTCGACAGGGACGGCCTGGGTGGCCTGCACTGCCTCCCCCGCCGCGTCGCCTCGATGTCCCCTGTGTGTCACTGGTCCTGCTTCCAACGGCGCTGCACGCGCTCGTCACGCTCGAAAGCATCGAGATGCTCGATGACAATGCGGCGCAGCTGCGCGGGCGCATCGTCATTCGTGTCGAGCCAGGAGCGCAGCAGACCCACCGAGCGCTCGACGCTGCCGTCTCGATCGATATCGAGTCCGTACGCAAGCACCCCATTGGCGTAGCGCAGTGCCATTCCAATCGTGTGGGATTCCCAGTAGGAACGCAGACGATCGACGGCGGCCTCAATACCTGTCTCGCCATCCCACGACGAGGCCTGCAGACCGGCGAGCGTCGCCGTTAGGAAATCGTTTGAGAGGGTCTCTGAGTAGACCGAGTCCCACGCGTGGGAACGAGCTTCTTCAATGGGCAGGGAGGCGAGCGCTTCGACGCTCATACGCGCTGCTTCGCCCGAGCCGTCGGCGCTGCGCCACGCCTCGACCGCGCCAGCATCGACGAGGCCTCGTGCCGCCAACGCTCGGCGCGCACGCCAGGCAATGTCGGGGTTATCGCTGGCCGCAAAGCCGCGCACCGTCGCTTCGTACTCATCGCCACCGCGTGCCGCAAACTCGGCGATAAAGGCACGCGTGTAGGAGCGCCAGGCATCAGCATCTTCTGTCTCGCGAGACAGCCGGATCGTGGTCGCCAGGACCTGATCGTGCACGTCTGTGCGCAGGCTACCCGGCAGGAATGACGAGATCGCTTCGGCGACGAAGAGAAGCAGACGGTCGCGGATGGCTGGCTCAGTCTCCGCGGGGACAGCCGTGAGGACAGCGACGATGAAGCGACGCGGGTCGAGCAAGCCGTCGCGAACCGCGTTCCACAACGACGCCCAGATGACCGCACGCGTGAGCGCAACATCGATCGACGCCACGTAGGTCAGCGCGACGTCTGTCGAACGCTCATCCAGGCGCGAGATCGCGTAGGTCAGGTCGTCATCGTTGATGACGACAAGGTCAGCGGAGGCGGCGCCACCGGGAACTGCAAGGACTCCATCGGGATCGATCGGGGCCTGTTCCCCCTCGATGCGCACGTCGAAGCTGTGCGTACGTTCAAGAGCACTGGCAGCGACGCGCCACGTGGACAGCGTGACGCGGTGGGGGCGCAGAACTCCCCCACAGGCCTCGCCACTCTGATGCAGTGTGAAGTCTGTGATCGCACCAACTGCATCCGTCGTCCACGAAGCGGACAGCGTCGACGGACCAGAGGTCTCCAGCCACGCGTTCTTCCAGGAGGACAGTTCCTGGCGTGAGGCTCCCTCAAGCGCAACCAGGAGGTCCTGCAGGTTGGTCGCACCGAACTGGTGCTCGGCGAAGTAGCGGCGCGCTCCCTCGTAGAAGGCATCCTCACCGACCCAGGCAACCAGCTGCTTGAGAACGGACGCGCCCTTGGCGTATGTGATTCCGTCGAAGTTTGTCTTTGCAGCTGCGACGTCCGGAATATCTGCGGCGATCGGGTGCGTGGTCGGCATCTGGTCCTGCGTGTAGGCCCAGATCTTACGGTTCATCGCAAAGTTCGCCCATTCACCCACGTACCGCGTGGCGGTTGCGATAGCGCTGGCCCCCTGGTTTTCCGCGAATGATTCCTTCAGCCACAGGTCGTCCCACCACGAGGGTGTGGCGAGGTCTCCGAACCACATGTGGCACATCTCGTGGAGCGTCGTGTTCGCGCGGCGCTGACGCTCGGAGAACGTGGGTGCCGAACGCGAAATGTAGTTCTCGTTGAAGGTGATGCAGCCCGGGTTTTCCATCGCGCCCAGGTTGTATTCGGGCACGTAGACCTGGTCGTAGGACCCCCACGGGAACGTGACGCCGTAGCGCGCATGGTAGAAGTCGAGTCCGGCGCGGGTCACCTCGAAGACATCATCGGAGTCGAGGTAACGCGCAAGCGTACGACGGCACAGGAGTCGCAGCGCCAGCTCAGCATGCCCGCCATCCGACGCGCCACCGCTCCAGGTGCCTCCCTCGATGACCGCCCACGGGCCAGCAACGATCGCCGTGATGTAGCTGGAGAGCGGGCGGGTCGCCGTAAAGTCATGGCGGAGCGCGCCCATCTCGTCCACGGACTCAACGCCTGTCTCAATCCCGTTGGAGGAGACAACCCAGCCCGCCGGTGCGATGACGTGGAATGTCCATTCAGGCTTCACATCCGGCTGGTCAACGCACGGCCATGCGCGGTGAGCATCGTTGGGCTCAAATTGGGTGTAGAGGTAAACCTCGCCGTCCTCGGGATCGGTGTAGCGGTGCAGGCCTTCACCACTGCGCGAGTAGCGCGCGAGGGCGCGCACCTCCAGGGTGATGGGCTCCCCTACAGGAAGTCCAGCGACCCAGACTCGGTCTTCGTCATCCTCGAACGGGTGAGGGTGACCATTGAGAAGCACCTCGGTGACATCACCCACGATGTCGATGAAGGTGCGCTCCTCGTCCGACGTCATCGTCAGCGTCGACGTCACAGGATAGGTGGGAATCGTCGTGTCCTGGGCGGCTCGGATATCGACCACGACGTCGATGGCTGAGACGTGTAGATGGGCAGCGCGATGTGTTGCTTCGTTGCGTGTCAAAATCTGCATGACACCTATCCTACTGTGTCACGGCCGCTCCGTGTGGCGCGCGCCGCCGCAGCGACGAACTACAGTAGGGACATGACTTCAGTGATTGATATTCGCCCCACGGTTGCCCCCGTGTCACTAGCGACCGCACTGTCGGGCCTGGAGATCCACGGATTTTTCGCCCCTGATGGCAGCCGCGCGTCGATTGCGGACTCGGCGCTGCGCCTTCGCGGCATCACCGTGTCCTCCGACGACTGCGAGCCGGACTGGCTGTTCGTCGCGATTCCCGGCCTCAAGCAACACGGCATCCGTTTCGCTCACGCGGCGATCGAGGCCGGGGCAAGCGTGATTCTCACGGATGAGGATGGGCGCACGCAGGCGTGTGAACGAGGCCTGGGCGTGCCCGTCGTGCAGGTGGCCGACCCGCGAGGAGTCGTTCCGCAGCTGTGTGCCAACGTTTACGCATCCCCTGCGACGCGTCTGACGACGATGGCCGTCACGGGCACGAACGGCAAGACCACAACCTCGTATCTGATGCGCGCAGCCATCGCGTCACGTTTCCCCAACGCCTCACTGTGCGGCACCGTAGAAACGCACGTCGGCCCAATTTCGTTCGAGGCCGTCCGTACGACCGCCGAGGCCCCCGTCATCGCCCGTTTCCTGGCAGCCACCGAGGAGTACGGTTGCGGAGCCGGTGTCATTGAGCTGTCCGCTCACGCTCTCTCGCTGCACCGCGTCGACGGAATCGTCTTCGACGTTGCGGCTTTCACAAACCTGCAGCACGACCACCTCGACTACTACGGCGACATGGAGAACTACTTCCAGGCGAAGGCTCTGCTGTTTACTCCTGAGCACTCTCGCCGTGGCGTCGTGTGCGTCGACGATGAGTGGGGCCGTCGTCTCGCCCAGCAGGCCACCGTCCCGGTGACGACGGTGTCCGCACTGACAGACAACGACGCCGACTGGCAGGTTCGCGATGTGACGCCCGATAAGGCGATCGGTCGCACCGTCTTCACCCTCGTCGACCCGTCGGGCGTCGGCCATCGCGTCGCGATGCCTATCCTCGGCGAGGTCAATATCCAAAACACCGCCGTCGCGATCGTCAGCGCCGTCAGCCTGGGCATCGAACTCGCCGATGTCATCTCCGCCATCGAGGATGCTCCCCAGATCCCCGGCCGCATGGAAAAGGTCAACCCCACGCCGGGTGGACAACCGCTCGTGATCGTCGATTACGCGCACACGCCAGAGGCGCTCGAGTGGACGCTGCGCTCGACACGTGAGCTCACGGAGGGCAACGTTGTCATCGTCTTCGGCACAGATGGCGACCGCGATGCCTCAAAACGTGAGGAGCTCGCTGCAATCGCTGCCCGCGAGGCAGACATCCTATGGGTGACGGATGAGAATCCACGCACCGAGGATCCCCAGTCGATTCGCGACTATCTCCTCCGAGGCATCGCCTCCGTGCGCCCAGACATGGCTGACGTCACCGAGGTCACGACCTGCCGACGCGACGCCGTGCGCCGCGCTATCCTCGCTGCCCAGCCCGGTGACACCGTCATCATCACAGGCAAGGGCGCTGAGTGGTATCAAGAGATCCAAGGGATCCACCACCGCTACAACGACGTTCCCGTCGCCGCCGAGGTCCTCGAAGGCGACGTGCGCGCGCACGAGTAACGCACCGTTATCTGTGAACTGGCGCGCCGCCGGGGCTCCCATCGGGCCTTTGCGGCGCGCCACGCCGTAGACTGGGCGGGTGAATGACTTTGACAATCAGCCCGACGCGCCCGCCGAATTCGAGGCGGACGGCCTCAAGAACGACAGTGCCGACGAGGCCGTGGCCTCGTCTCTCGCGCTCGACCTGAGCGACGAGGAGACGCAGGCGCGTGCTCGCGTCATGCGCGCGAACCTCGATCAGTTCGATCTCGACGAGGAGGACCTGGCGCTTCTGGCCGGTGAAGCGGCGCTCGCGGAAGCAGGCGATGTGGCCGCAGGGCTTCCCGTTCTCGCTGTCGTCGGTCGCCCAAACGTTGGAAAATCCACGCTCGTGAACCGTATTCTTGGACGGCGCGAGGCCGTTGTGCAAGATACGCCCGGCGTGACTCGAGATCGCGTCTCCTACCCGGCCGAATGGGCGGGTCGCGACTTCACGCTTGTCGACACAGGCGGCTGGGAGATTGACGTCAAAGGTCTGGACCGTTCCGTTGCTGAGCAGGCAGAGATTGCGGTCGACCTAGCGGACGCTGTCGTGCTCGTCCTTGATGCGACCGTCGGCGTGACCGCCTCCGATGAACGCATCGTCGAGATGCTTCGGTCGAAGAAGAAGCCGATTATCCTCGCCGCGAATAAGGTCGACTCGCCGCTGCAGGAAGCAGACGCTGCGTACCTGTGGAGCCTCGGATTGGGCGAACCCTACCCCATTTCTGCTTTGCACGGACGGGGTACCGGCGACCTCCTCGATGTCGTCATGGAGGTCTTGCCCACCGAGTCTGCCGTCGCCACGGCGCTACCCTCTGGCGGCCCGCGGCGCGTTGCCCTAGTGGGGCGGCCGAACGTCGGCAAGTCGTCTCTTCTTAACGCCCTTGCCGGCGGCGAGCGCGTCGTCGTCAACGAGCTTGCAGGTACGACTCGCGACCCCGTTGACGAGCTCATCGAGCTGGATGGCCGCTCGTGGTGGTTCGTCGATACCGCTGGCATCCGCCGAAAGATGCACCGGACGACGGGTGCCGACTACTATGCGTCGATCCGCACTCAGGCCGCTATCGAAAAGGCGGAGGTCGCGCTGGTCCTCATCGATGGCTCGGCCCCTCTCACCGAGCAGGATGTGCGCGTCGTTCAGCAGGTGATCGATGCAGGACGGGCTCTCGTTGTCGTCACGAATAAGTGGGATCTCGTCGATGAGGAGCGCCAAAAGGAGATTAAGAACGAGCTTGAGCGTGAGCTCGTGCAGATCCAGTGGGCGCCGCGCATCAACCTCGCCGCTAAGACGGGATGGCACACGAATCGCATCGTGCGTGCTCTGGACACTGCGCTCGAAGGCTGGGAGACCCGTATCCCCACGGGGCAGCTCAATGCATTCCTCGGTCAGCTCGTCGCCGCTCATCCGCACCCGCTTCGCGGCGGCAAGCAGCCTCGTATCCTCTTTGGCACACAGGCGTCGAGCAAACCTCCGCGCTTCGTCCTCTTCACAACCGGATTCCTCGACCCCGGATACCGTCGTTTCATCGAGCGTCGTCTGCGTGAGACCTTCGGTTTCGCAGGGACACCGATCCAGATCTCGGTGCGTGTGCGCGAGAGGCGTCGCAAGTAGTCTTCACGACAGGTCACAAGTAAGGGCGGGATACCACATCGGTGGTATCCCGCCCCGCTATCTGTCGCGCCCAGTTGTGCCCGTCTACGCTGTTATCCACAGGCCATGACTGATCCGTGCGAGTATCCACAGGTCTGCCCTGACGCGTTGACGCACCCCTCGCCGAGGAGCAGGATCGCGTTATGACTACTTCACACCACTGCCCTGTTGTCCTCCCCCTTCCCGATGGGCTCGTACGGTGCAACGATGGCCTCGTACGTCCTACGTGGGCGTCCCACGACGAACTCATCCGTGACTATTACGATCGTGAATGGGGACTCCCCGTTCACGACGAGGTCGGAGTGTTTGAGTGCCTCGTCTTGGAAGGCTTCCAGGCTGGGCTCTCCTGGCGCACGGTACTGGCCAAACGCAACGCATTTCGCGCTGCTTTTCGAGGTTTCATCCCCGATCGTGTCGCAGCGTTCGACAACGCAGACATCGAGCGCATCCTCACCGAGCCGGGCATTATTCGCAACCGTCGGAAGATCGAGGCGGCGATAACGAATGCCCGTGCGACAGTCGCCCTGCGCGGCGACGCCGATCCGAACGGTCCGTCGCATCTCGGTGACCTCGTCTGGTCCTACCGTCCTCCCCAGGATCCGCGTCCCCGCTCGCAGGAGGAGGTGCCCACGCAGCTGCCGGAGTCGCAGGCTCTGGCCGCCGACTTGAAAGGCAGAGGATTTCGATTCGTCGGTCCGACCACGATGCTCGCGCTCATGGCCGCGATCGGCATCGTCAACACGGACATCGTCGGAACGCATCGGCGCCCGGTCTAGCATCGAAACACGGCAGGCACACCTATCACTCGCACATACTCACTGGCTGGCTCTATCTGGCATGATGGTCCCATGGCACTGTCACAGAAGCTTCTCAGCCAGGACGAGATCGTCGTCCGCCACATGCATACTCACATCAAGAAGCTGCTGCCCGCGATCATCGTCGAGTCCATCCTCGTGATCGCCGCCGCAGTTGGCTCCTTCTACGTCCCCGAGAACGCGCGCTACTGGGCACTCGCGACCATCTGGATCGCTGTGCTCCTCCTGTCGATTCCACTCATCCTTGTTCCCTGGATCAAGTGGATAACGACGACCTACACGGTGACGACGAAGCGAGTCATCACCCGCACGGGCGTCATCAAGCGCACCGGCCACGATCTGCCCCTCACGCGCATTTCCGACATCCAAATCGAAAAGGACTTCGACGACCGCATCTTCGGCTGCGGCACGCTTGCCCTCCAGACCTCCGCAGACGACCCGCTGCTCCTGCGTGACGTGCCGAAGGTTGAGAAGGTGCAGGTGGAGATTTCTAATCTGATCTTCCACGACATTCAGGGCGCAATCGACGCAGATCCGACGAGCTAATCACACTGTGGGACTAAAGGTTCCCACCTGCGGATAGAGTGATGTCATGTTCGATATTCACGGTTTCGAAATGACGGTCTTTAAGCTCCTGATCGGTATCATCCTGATCGTCCTCCACCTGCGCCTCACGGGCAAGCAGCAGACGGTCCAGATGACGCCGATCGACTTTATCGGGAACTTTATCCTCGGTGGCACTATCGGCGGCGTCATCTACAATCACGCCATCTCATTTGCGGAGTACATCAGCTTCCTGCTCATCACCTTCGCGATCGTTTCCGGACTCAATTACCTAACGTCGAAATTCATGTCGACGCGCTCGCTCGTCATGGGAAAGGCATAC
The DNA here is from genome assembly GCA_000411415.1 of Actinomyces sp. HPA0247. Classification (GTDB taxonomy): domain Bacteria; phylum Actinomycetota; class Actinomycetes; order Actinomycetales; family Actinomycetaceae; genus Pauljensenia. The sequence continues at coordinate 109,485 of KE150452.1, forward strand.
ACGATTATCGAAGGTGGACGATTCACCCAAGATGCGCTCGACAGCACTGATCACAAGCTTGACCCGGTCGAGTTTCTGGCTGAGCTGCGCGGGATGGGCATTTTCTCGCTCCACGATCTCCAGCTCGTTCAGCGTGAAGCAAACGGCTCCCTGACTGTGCGCCGCAAGGGCGAGGGCGGCGTTAACTACGTTCTGGTCTCTAACGGTCAGGCGGTGGCCGACAACCTCGAGCTGGCTCATCGCGATGAGGAATGGCTGCGCGGTGAACTCTCCTCAGCTGGTGCTGGTGAGCTCGAAGACCTGTTCATCGTTGAGCTCGACGCCGATAACCGCCTCAACATCGTCGATCAAGCGGGGAACACAACTGGGATGACGGTTTCGGATCCGGCCGTCCACGAGGTGACGACAGTGACCGAGTTTCAAAATCCCGATTCTCAGACTCCCACGCTCGAGGACTTCGCCGTGGTTGGCACGGACAAGGCCACTCCTGGCTCTGAATGATCGTCGTATAGCCCTGCACGCAGCGTAGCCCCGACCTCGTTCCACCCCGAACGAGGCCGGGGTTCGTCGTCGGAAGAGGAAAGATCACGCATCCGCGCACTCACAAGCGGCAGCTGACGAACAAACACGGAAGCCACCCGCGGTCAGGTATCCACAGCACGCCCGACGAAAGTAAGCAGGTCGAAATCATCCCCGTTGACGACTTCGACCTGTGAAACAGTTTACTCCAGGCGTTGAAGTACTTGTGATTGCCCACGCACATCGAACGACCATCCTCTACCTGCGAAAATCGGCCGATCTATTCCGAAAACCACGTTTTACCGGGCGAAATAAATGCGACTAATTGTGGATCACATTTCGGTTACAAATTGTGGGCACGCACACCACTAAGGACAGAGGTCCCTTCCGTCGCAAACAATGCAGGCGAGACCTGTTCGGACAGACAAAAAACCGTGAGGGACATACCCTCACGGTTCTTTCGTCGGGCTGGCGGGATTTGAACCCACGACCCCTTGACCCCCAGTCAAGTGCGCTACCAAGCTGCGCCACAGCCCGTATTTAATTCGTCGCCGTGGCGACCTGTAGAACTATAGCGCACCCGGCGATCAGGAAGCAAGCCGACAGGCGTGCGCCACGACACACCGCCACCGAACGAGGACACGCACCCCGTCTTCTGAGACTGCGTGCACGTATCGCCACACGGAACAAGCGGTCCTGACGTGTCTACGCGATTACACTGATACTTATCTACCGACAACAAGCATCGTGGGAGTACCCCTTATGGCTACCCGTCGCCTTCTGACAATCTCAGCTTCCCTCGCACTCGCTCTCACGGGTATCGCGGCACCATCTGCTGGGACCTGGGATGCCTCGTCAGCACAGGCAAGCTCAGTCATCGTGACCACTCAGAGCGCCCCCTCAAGCGTTGCAACTACCGGTCATGCAGTGCAGGCAAGCTCATCGGCGCCAGCACCAACACGTCGTCGTTTCCGCTCACGGACGACCTCCCATGACCCGGTAGCGCTCCTCATCTCCTTGATTATTTTTGCCTTGCTCGCCGGCGGCTATTACCTTTTCCGATACATTTCTTCCCAAAACGGGGGTCGGCAATCGCGGATGATGAATTACAACGGCCCCAGTGGACCGCAGTACGGCGTCACGGCCGGAAGCTATGGCAGCCCGCAGTATCCACAAACCGGAGCTCCCATGAACACGCCGATGCAGGCGGGAGGCGGCTATCCGGTGGGCGACTACGGCAACTACTACGGCAATCAGCAGGGCGGCTACCCGCCAACCGGCACAAACGGCACGTACGGAAACGGCTACTGACGTCTCGCGTCTGCCTCGACCGCTCGACGATCTGCGAAGCGGGTGCGCGCGCACAACTCGAGTCGTCAGTATCCACCACGCGACAGAGTCCACGTCGATTCTTCCGTCACGCACTACACTAGGCGGGGTCCTATACCGCTCCATCGCGCTGGACCGCCAGATCACGCTGGGAGGAAACACCACATGCTGTCTCATCGGCTCCTCATCTGCGGAGCCACCCTCGCCTGCGCGACGACCGCTTTCATCGGTCCTGCGACGCACGCGTCTGCCGAACCACACACATCGACCGTCGCAAGTACCGTCATGCCTGCACTTGGTGGCACAAGCGACCGCAACGAGGCATCTGTCCCCCGCACTCCCCCAGTTAGCGTGACTTCAAGCACCGTTGCTCCCGCACGCCGTAGTACCTCGACGAGTTCGGAATCAGGGGCGACCGCCATCGCGGTCCTCATCATGATCGGGGTTTTCTTCGTCATCTTGTTACCGGCCTGCATCATCCAGGTGATCGTCTACCGACGGGCACGCAAGGATATCCACGACATGCCGAACTACACCGGCGCCAACGGCCCCCAGTACGGTGTCACGGGCTATCCTCAAGGCACCGAGGCCCCCGGTCGCTCGTGGTATACGGGATTCAGCCCGCCGTGGTCGTACAAGCATCCCTACACCGGACGGCAGAGCTCACCCGGATCGTTCCCCGGCAACGGGTACGGTACTAATCCGGCACAGGGACAGGGCTACGGCATGCCCACAGCACAAGGTCCGGCATACGGCACAGCGCCCAACCAGGGGCCGACCTATGGCTACGGCACCAATCCGGCACAGGGACAGGGCTACGGCATGCCCACAGCTCAAGGCCCAGCATACGGCACCGCGCCCAACCAGGGACCGACCTATGGCTACGGCACGCAACCCCCCGGAGAAATCTCGCAGGGACAGAACAACCCGGGCTACTGACGCAAAACATGAGTGTGCCCCGCACCTATCGTGCGGGGCACACTCATGTTCACGTGCGCGTATTACTGAGCGTCGCGGCGCACCAGGTCCTCATCGACGTAGGCGAGAACAGCCTCGCACACACCCTCGATATCGAGACCCGTGGAATCGACAGTGGCGACGCCAGGTGCCGCGACCATGAACTCTGATACTGCGGAGTCTGCCTTGTCGCGTCCCTCTACCTGAGCGCGCACAATCTCCATGTGTTCCTCGGTCGCATCACCATAGAGTTCGAGCGTGCGGCGGCGTAGACGCGCCTCTTGATCGGCGAGTAGAAGGATACGCACGTCAGCGTCAGGGCAGACCACGGTCGTGATGTCGCGTCCCTCCGCAATCATCCCGGAGCCTTGCTCTCGGGCCTCCATCATGCGCCTGCGCTGTTCCGCCGCCATCCACGCACGCACGTCAAGATTCGTCGACACGTGCTTGATCTCCAGCGCGATGCGCGGTTCACGGATCTCCTGAGTGATCTCACGCTCCCCCACCCACACGTGCGGATCCGACGGGTCAGAGACCAAGCGCAGCGGCATCTCATGTGCCGCAGCCGCAACTGCGGCTTTGTCAGCCAGATCGATGCCGCGATCCAGGCAGTACCACGTGAGCGCACGGTACATCGCGCCCGTGTCGAGATATCCGATACCAAGCCTGGCCGCCAGAGCCTTCGAGACCGTGGACTTGCCAGAGCCCGCCGGGCCGTCGATAGCGATCGTGATACCGACGCGCGAAATGGCGTCCTGGCGCATCGAGTCGTTCATTGCTGCATTCTCCTCATCGAGGTGTTGAGTGGGTGATGAGTCGCCAGCCCCGCTCCTGCAGGTCTGCGACGCAGCGGTCGGAAACAGCGGGGTCGATCATGACACGGGCAACGCCAGCCTGTGCGCCCGCCGAATGTTCAAGGACGAGGTCCTCAATGTTGATGCCAGACTCGCCAAGCTCGCTAAAGAGTCGCCCAAGCGCGCCAGGCTCGTCGGGAATGAGAACCTCAATCTCCGCATAGCGCGACGGAGCACCACCGTGCTTACCGGGAATGCGGGACACCCCCTGGTTACCAGCGGTCATAACGCGGTTGATGGCCCCAACGCTCCCACCGCGTAGCGGCCCCAAGTCGGCGGCAGCATCCAGGTGCGTGAGAAGGTCATCAAGATCGCCTCTCAGATCGCGCAGAATCGATGCGACGGGCCCTGCGTTGCCCGCCAAGATGGCGGTCCAGAGACGAGGGTCAGAGCCCGCGATACGCGCAGTGTCACGCAATCCCTGACCGGCCAGGCCGAGAGCCTGGGCGGGAGCATCGACAAGGCGTGCGGCGAGCATCGACGACACAAGTTGCGGGACATGCGACACGAGGGCAACCGCATGATCGTGCGTTCCAGCGTTCATCTCGAGCGGCACGGCTCCAACGTCCGTCGCCAACGCTCGTGCAGTCAGCACCGCGCGCGGCCACGTTGTCTCGTGAGCGACGATCACCCACGGGCGTCCGTAGAACAGGTCCGCATCGGCAGCCCCGGCTCCGCTGCGCTCGCGACCCGCCATCGGGTGGGAGCCGACGTAGCGCGACGCCGCGTCAAGACATCCCTCAGAGCGCAAGCCAGAGAGGACATCGGCAACGACAGCATCCTTCACCGACGCCACGTCGGTGACAATCGCGTCGGGGAAACGCAGCAACGACTCGACGATGATGCGGTCGGCGACATCCGGAGGTGTTGCGACGACGACGAGACGCGGGGCTTCGTAGCCTGGGCGATCCAGACCGCACCCGGAGCGGCGCACCCCGGCCTCGGCGAGAACGTCACCAAAAGCCTCACCCGCACCGACATCGCAGGCCAAGCGCAGTGACGTGGGGGAAGCATCCTCCAGGTAGACGCGCACTCCCCCGGCCCGCAGCGCGAGGCCAAGCGACGCACCGAGCAAACCCGAGCCGATGATGAGGACCGGACCGACAGTCGATACGACTCGCTGCCCGAGCGCCCCGCTCTCGCCACTCACAGTCCGACGGCTCCGTACAGCGCAGTCAGTGCGTTGCCCTTGACGCGTCGAGTCGTCCCCTGCTTGAGATGGTCAAGCGTGATGGGGCCGAAGCCGGTGCGCACGAGCTCACGCACCGGGTATCCGACGGCCTCCATCATGCGGCGCACCAGGCGGTTACGACCCTCATGCACCACAATCTCGACGGTCGTGATGTCGCCGTAGGTATCAACGATGCGGAAGGAATCAACCTTGATCGGACCATCCTCCAGCTCAATTCCGTTCATGAGGGCACGCTTGACGCCCGGCTTCACCTCGCCGTGCAAACGCGCCACGTAGGTCTTGCGAATCTCATAGGACGGGTGAGTCAGGCGATTAGCCAGCTCACCGTCGTTGGTCAGCAGGAGGAGGCCGGAGGTGTCGATGTCAAGGCGACCGACGTGGTACAGACGCTCCGGATAGTCAGCGATGAGGTCCGCGATCGTGGGACGGCCCTCCGGGTCACTCATCGTCGACACGGTGCCGATCGGCTTGTTGACCGCCAGGACGATGTGCTTGGTCTCGTCGAGGATCAGGCGCTCACCATCCACGTGAATGACCTGCTTCGCGGGGTCGACACGCACGCCCTGGCTGCGCACAACGGTGCCGTCCACGCTCACGCGACCGTCGGCGATCATCTGTTCGGACGCACGCCTAGATGCGACGCCGGCCTGGGCGAGCACCTTCTGCAGGCGCACTCCACCCTCGGTGTAGGGGTTAGCCCTCATAGTTCTTCCTCCAATTCATCCAGCGCGTCGGCGTCTGGCAGGTAGGGTGCCAACGGTACCAGCTCCGACAGGCTCGTTAATCCCATTTTCTCAAGAAATTCGCCGGTCGTCCCGTACAGGCGCGCACCGGAGGGTGTCAGCCCCGTCTCTTCTACAAGGCCTCGAGCCATGAGGGTGCGTACGACACCATCCACGTTGACGCCGCGGATACGGGAGATACGAGTCCGTGAAATGGGCTGGCGGTAGGCAATGACGGCCAACGTTTCCAGGGCGGCCTGCGACAGGCGGGCGTGAGACGATCCGACGACGAAGCGGCCGACGACGTCGGCGTATGCGCGAGCGGAATAGATGCGCCAGCCACCCGCCACCTCGCGTAGCTCAAAACCGCGCGGGCGATCCTGCCCCTCGCCCAGGTACTCAGAGGCAAGCGCGCGCAGTTCGGCCTCAATATCGTCAGCACTGACGCCGAGGACGTCGGCGAGCTCGGATGCGTCAACCGGCTCCGATGCCACCATGAGGATTGCCTCGATGGGGCCGCGCAGCAAGTGCTCACTCATCAGCGTTATCTCCTTCGCCGTCAGATCGTATGGCGCTGTTCAACGAGGCCCGGGCAGGATCTTCGTCGCCCGCTCCCGAGTAGTCATCCACGTCGATATCGATGCGGCCCTGTGTGCCAGTCCAGTGAATCGTGAGCGCCCCGAGCGCGTTCTCCTGATCGAACTCGACGGCGCCTCGCCGATAGAGCTCAAGCAGGGCGAGGAAACGCGAAACGACCACGGCACGCGTGGCAGCATCCTCAACGAGTTCATGGAAGGTCATAGAACCCGCTTGCGCGAGCATCGCACTGACGAGGAGTGCCTGCTCGCGCACGGGCACAACGGGATCATGCAAGTGAGTGACCTGCACCGTCGGCGTTGCGGCAGATAACGCATCGGCGGCGAGACGAGCGAGGTCCTCGGGCGTTGTCAACCAACGCAGCTCGGGAAGAAGCGTTGCGAAATGCGCCTCCAGGGGCACATCCCTGGCGACGTACGAGCTGTACTCCCCCATCCGCTGATCAAGGTATTTCGCTGCTTCCTTGAACGCGCGATACTGAAGGAGCCGGGAGAAGAGCAGATCACGGGCCTCCAGATCGGCCAGCGAGGTATTCTCCTCCTCGTCGATAACCGGCAGCAGGTGAGACGCCTTCATGTCGAGCAGTGTCGCTGCCACAACCAGGAACTCCGTCGTACGAGATAAGTCCGGAGACGCCTGCATGAAAGCGATGAACTCGTCGGTCACCTGGGCGAGTGCAACCTCCGTGATGTCAAGTTTTTTGCGGGCGATCAGCGACAGGAGAAGATCGAAGGGGCCTTCAAAAACCGGGAGCGAGACCGCGAAAAGGTCAAACTCCCCCTGGACCTCGAGACTCTCAGGCCGCGTCACCACGGGCAATGACTTCCCGCGCGAGTCGACGGTAGGCGTGTGCGCCCGCGTGGTTGGGAGCATAGGAGGTGATCGGCTCGGTCGCCACAGACGCGTCCGGGAACTTGATGGTGCGGCCGATGCGCGTATCGAACACGAGGTCGCCGAATGCCTCCTGCAGGCGCTGGAGGACCTCACGCGAATGCAGCGTGCGCGAGTCAACCATCGTGGCGACGATGCCGTCAATCTTGAGACGCGGATTGATGCGATCGCGCACCGTCTCGATGGTCTCGACGAGCAGCGCGACGCCACGCAGTGCAAAGAACTCCGCCTCCACCGGGACGATCACTCCATGAGCCGCGGTCAGGGCATTGACCGCGAGCAAACCGAGGGACGGCTGACAGTCGATCAGAACCACATCGTAATCGGCTTCGACATGCCGCAGAACGCGGGCCAGCGCGCTCTCGCGGGCCACCTCATTGACGAGCTGCACTTCAGCCGCGGACAGGTCAATGTTTGCTGGAATGATGTCGAGGTTTTCCGTCGATGTGTGGCAGATCGTCGCCTTGACGTCCGCCTTCGGGTTCATGAGCAGCGTGTAGATCGTCTGCTCCATGTCGAGCGCATTAATGCCCAGGCCGACGGAGGCGGCACCCTGGGGATCGAAGTCCACGATCAAGACCCGTCGACCGTACTCGGCCAGCGCGGCGCCCAAGTTGATAGTCGTCGTCGTCTTGCCGACGCCACCCTTCTGATTGCACATCGCGATCACGCGAGCGGGACCGTGCCCCGACAGCGGCGCGGGCACAGGGAAATCGACCGGCTCTTCGCGCAGGTCTGGCGTCAGCGTAGGATGCGAGTTCGTGGTCACGCCCCCATCCTAATTCATCACCGCGCGGATGCATCGGTGCCACGCGCCCGCGGGTGCGACAGGGTGAAAACCTCACGCAGCGCTTGTGCGGTCACCTGGGTGTAGATCTGCGTCGTTGCGACCGACGCATGCCCGAGAAGCTCCTGAACCTCGCGTACGCTCGCGCCCCCCTCGAGCAGGTGCGTCGCGAACGAATGCCGCAACGTATGCGGAGAAACACGATCCCCCAGATCAGCGGCCTGAGCCGCGCGTCGGATAGCCGTCCATGCGCTCTGTCGCGACAGCGCACCACCGCGTGAGTTCAGAAAGAATGCCGTCTCTCCCCTGCCTCGTGCTGCCAAAGCCGGTCGAGCACGCACCCCGTATGCGTGGAGCGCGTCGACGGCGAAAGAACCGACCGGAACGATCCTTTCTTTACGCCCTTTGCCGAACAGGCGCACAACGGGAACGTCGCCATCGAGATCGAGGTCATCCGCGCTCAGGGACACCGCTTCAGAGACGCGCGCCCCGGTTGCGTACAGCAGCTCGAGCAGCGCCGCGTCACGGAGGCCGATCGGTGAATCGTCGGCGTGAGCAGCATCGAGCAGACGCCCGACCTCATCGATGGAGAGAGCCTTGGGCAGATGACGCCCCTGACGCGGGGCATGCAGCTGAGCGGCCGCGTCCGTCGCGACCACTCCTTCGGTCAGCGCGTACTTGTGCAGCCCGCGGATCGCAGCCGACGCACGTGCCACGGACGATGCGGCGGCAGGAGTTCCCGTGACCGCTCCAGATGCCAGACGCATCATGTAGTCCTCGATGTCGCGCACGCTGACGTCCCCAATATCAATTTTTCCGCGATCCTTCATGTCAAACGCGTATCGGATGGCGTCCCGGCGATAGTTTGAAACTGTATGCGCGGATGCCCCCTTTTCAACGCGCAGATAATCCACCCAGTCGCGGACGAGAGCTTCCAGAGACGTCATGGTGACAGGGTAAGCGACTGTGCAACATATGTGCGTGAGCGCTATCGGCATTCGCACATATTCGCTAGACTGTGACGCGGTAAACCATTTCCGCCCCAACGCTGGGGCCCAACACCTGGAGACCACCGTGTCACTTCACTGGGATCACATTGATGACGAAGCGGTCAAGACCGCTAAGCTCCTCGCCGCCGACGCCGTCGAGCAGGCAGGATCGGGCCACCCCGGTACTGCGATCTCGCTCGCCCCCGCCGCCTACCTCCTCTACAACAAGGTCATGAACGTCGATCCTGCCGACCCGCGCTGGATCGGACGCGACCGTTTCATCCTCTCGGCCGGCCACTCCTCGCTGACCCAGTACGTCCAGCTCTACCTCTCCGGCTTCGGTCTTGAACTCGACGACATCAAGACGCTGCGTACCGCCGGCTCCCTCACCCCCGGCCACCCCGAGTACGGCCACACCAAAGGCGTCGAGATCACCACCGGCCCCCTGGGCACCGGCATCGCGTCCGCCGTCGGCTTCGCCATGAACGCCCGCCGCCTCCACGGCCTGCTCGATCCCGAGACTCCGCTCGGTGAGTCCGTTTTCGACCACAACGTCTACGTCATCGCCGGCGACGGCTGCTTCGAAGAGGGCGTCTCCGCCGAGGCCTCCTCCCTGGCAGGCACCCAGGAACTCGGCAACATCACTGTCATCTGGGACGACAACCACATCTCCATCGAGGACAACACCTCGATCGCCTTCACCGAGGATGTCCTGGCCCGCTACGAGGCCTACGGCTGGCACGTCCAGCGCGTCGACTGGCTCGGCGAGGACGGCTCCTACGAGGAGAACACGGCGGCTCTGAACGACGCACTCGAGGCCGCCAAGGCCGAAACAAAGAAGCCCTCGCTCATCGCGCTGCGCACCATCATTGGCTGGCCGACCCCCGGCAAGCAGAACACCGGTGGCATCCACGGCTCCAAGCTCGGCTCCGAGGCCCTGAAGGGCCTGAAGGAGGCCCTGGGCGCCGATCCCGAGAAGATGTTCGATGCCGATTCGGCAGTCGTGGACGAGGTTCGCGCCCGCGCCGCCGCTCGCGCAGCCGAGTACCGCAAGGACTGGGACGCGCGCTTTGAGGCGTGGAAGGCCGCGCACCCCGAACAGGCCGCCCTGCTCGAGCGCCTCCTCGAACGCCGCCTGCCCGACGGCTGGGAGACCGCGCTGCCGACCTTCGAAGAGGGCAAGGCCATCGCGACCCGCGCCGCCTCCGGCCAGGTCCTCAACGCGATCGCCCCGGTGCTGCCCGAACTGTGGGGCGGTTCCGCCGACCTCGCCGGTTCGAACAACACGTTCCTCAAGGGCGAGCCCTCGTTCCTGCCCGCGCACCGTTCCTCGTCGGCGTTCAGCGGCAACGAGTTCGGCCGTAACCTCCACTTCGGCGTGCGCGAATTCGCGATGGGCGCGGCCCTCAACGGCATCGCCGCCGACGGCTTCACCCGCGCGTACGGCGGCACGTTCTTCGTGTTCTCCGACTTCATGCGCGGCGCTGTGCGCCTCGCCGCCCTCATGGACCTGCCGGTCACCTACGTGTGGACCCACGACTCCATCGGCGTCGGCGAAGACGGCCCGACACACCAGCCGATCGAGCACCTCGCCTCCTACCGTGCGATCCCGAACTTCGCTGTCGTGCGTCCCGCTGACGCCGCTGAAACGGCCGCATCCTGGAAGGCCATCCTCGAGCAGTCCCACCCGGCAGCCATCGTCCTGTCGCGCCAGAACCTGCCCAACCCCGCACGCGGCGAAGGCACCGGCCTGGCCACCACCGAGGACCTCGCCCGCGGCGCCTACGTCCTGGCCGACACCGAGGGCACACCCGACGTGATCCTGCTGGCCTCCGGCTCCGAGGTTTCCGTCGCCCTTGAGGCACGCGAGGCCCTGGCAGCCGAGGGCGTGGCCGCCCGCGTCGTGTCCGTCCCCTGCCTCGACTGGTTCGAGGCCCAGGACCGCGAATACCGCGACTCCGTCCTGCCCCCGTCGGTGCGCGCCCGCGTCTCTGTCGAGGCCGGCATCGCTCTGCCGTGGTACCGCTGGATCGGCGACGCCGGCCGCGCCGTCTCCATCGAGCACTTCGGCGCCTCCGCGCCGGGCGAACTCCTCTTCAAGGAGTATGGCATCGATGCCGAGCACGTGGCCGCCGCTGCGAAGGAATCCATCGAGGCCGCTCGTTCGTGACTTTTTAGTCAACTGAACTGAACATAGGGCTGCTGGCGCGCGAGGGCGTGCCAGCAGCCCTATTCTCGTAAACATGTGTGGGTCCTCGGTCCCGCTGCGCTCACCCTAAGGATGACGCGTTCGGGCCCCGGCCTTGTCCCAACCCTTGAGCGAACGGAGACTACTCGTGACCAACGAGATCCCCACCCTGCGCGACCCCCAGGACCGCAGGCTTCCGCGTATCTCACCGCCCTGCGGCCTCGTCATCTTCGGTATCACCGGTGACCTCGCCCGCAAGAAGTTGCTCCCCGCGATCTACGATCTCGCCAACCGAGGTCTCCTCCACCCCGCGTTTTCTCTGACCGGCTTTGCGCGCCGCGACTGGAGCCCGCAGGATTTCGAGGAATACGTGCGCGCGTCCATCGAGGCGCACACCCGCACCGGATTTAACGAGGGCACGTGGAACCAGCTGCGCTCCGGACTGCGCTTCGTCTCCGGTACCTTCGACGATCCGGAAGCCTACCGTCGCCTCGCCGAGACCGTCGCCGAACTCGACCACTCACGCGGCACCGGCGGCAACCACGCCTTCTATCTGTCCATTCCTCCGTCGTACTTCCCAGTCGTCGCCAAGCACCTGTCGGACACCGGCCTCAACAAGCGACAGGGTCGCGAATGGCGACGCGTCATCATCGAGAAGCCCTTCGGACACGACCTCGAGTCGGCACGCGAGCTTTCCGACGTGATCTCGCAGATCTTCGACGAGAAGGACGTCTTCCGCATCGACCACTACCTGGGCAAGGAAACCGTCCAGAACATCATGGCCATGCGCTTCGCGAACGCCATGTTCGAGCCTCTGTGGAAGGCAAACTACGTCGACTCCGTCCAGATCACGATGGCGGAGGACATCGGCATCGGCACGCGCGCTGGCTACTACGACGGCATCGGCGCAGCCCGCGACATCATTCAGAACCACCTGCTGCAGCTCATGGCGCTGACCGCCATGGAGGAACCCGTGCGCTTCACGCCCGAGGAAATCCGAGCCGAGAAGGAGAAAGTTCTCTCCGCAGTACGCCTGCCCGATGACCTAGCCATCGATACCGCACGCGGCCAGTACGCGGGTGGTTGGCAAGGAGGAGACCGCGTACGCGGTTACCTCGAGGAGGACGGTATCCCCGCCGACTCGACAACCGAGACCTTTGCAGCGATCAAGCTTTTCGTCGACACACGCCGCTGGGCGGGCGTGCCCTTCTATCTGCGTGCAGGCAAGCGCCTCGGCAAGCGCGTCACCGAAATCGCGGTGATCTTCAAGCGCTCGGCACACGTGCCATTCGGCAGCTCGGCCCTCAGCGAATCCGCACAGAATGCGCTCGTTATCCGCGTCCAACCGGACGAAGGCCTGACCCTCAAGCTAGGCGCCAAGGTTCCGGGCACTTCGATGCAGGTGCGCGACGTCACCATGGACTTCGCCTACGGTCACGCGTTCACCGAGGACTCCCCCGAGGCGTACGAGCGGCTCATCCTTGACGCACTCGTCGGTTCCGCTCCCCTGTTCCCGCACCAGCACGAGGTCGAGGCCTCGTGGAAGATCCTCGACCCGATCCTGTCCTTCTGGGAAACCCAGGGGCAGCCCGAGCCCTACACCCCCGGCACCTGGGGTCCCCAATCCGCGCACGACATGTTGGCCCGCGACGGCCGTTTCTGGAGGCTCCCGTGATCATCACCCTGAAGAACACCACGTCCGCCGAGGTCGCATCCCGCATCGTCGAGCTGCGTGACGAGCGCGGATCGGCCGCCCTCAGCCGCGTCCTCACGCTGCTCATCTGCGTGCCCGACCTGATCGATGTCGACAACGCGATCGATGTATCCGACGCGGTCTCGCGCGAGCACCCCTGCCGCGTGATCGTCATCGTCGAGCCCGAGTCCACCGAAGGAACCGCACGCCTCAACGCTCAGATTCGCGTCGGCGACGCGGCGGGATTGTCCGACATCATCATCCTGGAACCGCGCGGCGAGGCAGCATCGAACATTGACTCGCTCGTCATGCCACTGCTCCAGTCGGACACTCCTGTCGTCACCTACTGGCCGGTGGCTCCGCCGCAAAATCCTGGTACGCACCCACTCGGCCGCCTCGCGGTCAAGCGCATCACCGATTCGCGTGCGACCGAATGCCCGATGGCGACGCTGTCCGCGCTGTCGGCCGTCTACACCCCCGGCGACATCGATCTCGCGTGGGCCGGTGTGACGCTGTGGCGTGCGCTGCTAGCCGCCATCGCCGAAGACTTTGATCGCCTGCCGTCCTCGATCCGCGTCGCGGGTAACGCGACGCACCCCTCGCCGTTCCTCGTTGCCGCGTGGCTGCACCACCAGCTGGGCGTACCCGTCGAGCGCGTCGTCGATCCCGGAGCCCTCACGATCACAGACATCACGTTCTTCTTTGATGATGGCTCGACTGTGTCCCTGTCGCGCAGCGCCTCCTCCTCGGTGGCATGCCTCTCACGCCCGGGCCTCGAGGATCGAAGCGTCAACCTGGCACGCCGCTCCGTTCAGGACTCGCTCATGGAAGACCTGCGCCGTCTCGATCCGGACGTCTACTACGGAGAGCTCCTCACCGAGGAGCTGCCGCGGCTAGCTCTGTCCTCTGAAGGCGAGTGACATGGTTTCTGTTCACACGCTCGAGGTTTTTCCAACTATCGACGAGCTGAATGCGGCCGTCGGTCGCGCATTTTTCGCCCGTCTGCGCCAGCTCATTGACGAGGCCGACACCGACGTGCGGGTCAACGTTGCCATTTCCGGCGGAGCTATCACCACGTCCCTTCTCCCCTCGCTGGCACCGCATGTCGATGAGGTTGACTGGTCGCGCATTCGCGTATGGCTGGTCGATGAGCGCTACGTTGCGGCCGGGGATGCGGACCGTAACGACGAGCAGGCCTGGGAAGGATTCTTTCACGCGGCCACCGGCGTGGACCTCGTGCGTATGCCGACCGCCGACACGTGTGCACCCGGCGCTGGTTCTCTCGACAATGCAACCGCGGCGTTTACCCAGACCTGGCGCTCACTCATGGGCGATCATTCCTTCGATATTGCGCTGATCGGAATGGGTCCCGACGGGCACATTTGCTCCCTCTTCCCGGGACGCGTCGACATGGACGAGGCCTCCCCCATCCTGGCGATACGCAACTCGCCCAAGCCCCCGCCTGAGCGCATCACGGTGTCGATGCCCGTTATGCGCGCGTGTGGTGAGGTATGGCTGACGACCGCCGGTGCAGCAAAGGCCGACGCCCTCGGCCGCGCGTTGTCCGGCGCATCGCCCCTCGACCTACCCGTCGCAGGGATCCTCTCCCCGACGACGCACGTTTACCTCGACGAGGCGGCTGCCTCTGGCATCAAACTGGCGTAACGACGGGCTCACCGCACCGCAGATAGAGCGTAGATGGTGACCATCGCCAGCGCCCACAGTCCCATGATAAGTGCATACGGCCACCAGTAGCGCCGCGAGATCGCAATGAACTCACGGATAAAGGCAGTCGGAAAATAATAGCTCGCTGTCTTTGAGCCCAGGCCATCCGCGCTGAAACCCACCGCGCGTGCGTACATCGCAGTGCGGAACACGTGATAGTCACTCGTCACCAACGCGACTCGCTCCGGGGTGCCGTTACTGAGGCGCGCGATCAGATCCCGTGAATACGTCAGGTTCTCCCACGTCGTCGTCGATCGATCCTCCAGGACGATCGCCGAATCTGAAACCCCACGCGAGCGCAGGTACCGCGCCATGGCCTCGGCCTCAGAAATCTCTTCGTCGGCTCCTCGTCCGCCCGACGGAACAAAGACACCCTCTTTGCCTTGATTGACCCATAGCTCGTAAGCCCGATCGACGCGCCCACGCAACAACGGCGTCAGATCCGTGCCGTTCAACCCGGCTCCGTGGATAACGATGAACTCATACTGGCGCTTGCGCGGCAGTGAGCGGTACAACCAGGAATACAGCAGCAGCGCAGTAAAAGACAGGAAAAACCAAGCCCCGCACAGCGTCAGCGCAAATAGGAAGCCGAGGACGAGTCCGGGAGCTTCAACGACAAGCGCAAGCGGAACCGCGAGGAACCAGGCAACAATCGCGCATGCAAACAGCAGCGGCAGCGCGTGCGACAGCGAGAATCCTTCGCGGCGCACCAACTGTACCTCGTTCACGAGCATGAAAATAATGGTGATGAATGGTGCCAGAGCGACAGCGAGGCCGATCGGAAGTGTGATCCACCACTGATCAAGCTGGAATGACAACGCTCCCAGAGCGGACACACATAGGAAAAAGAAGAAGAAAGCGTTGCGGAACTGACGAGGCTCGCGACGGTACGACCATATGAAAATGACTCCCCACACGAGCGTGGGGAGCCATAGCACGATGTCGATCACGACAGATCAGCCGCCGAACTTCGCGAGAAGAACGTATCCGATGATGCATGCCAGCCAAATGAACAGCGTGCCCATCGTAATGCGGTTCAGGTTACGCTCGGCGACACCGGAGGAGCCTGCCGACGAGGAAATACCGCCACCGAACATGTCTGAGAGGCCGCCGCCCTGTCCCTTGTGCATGAGAATGGTCAGGGTCAGCAGGATGCTGGTCAGGAAGATCAGCACGATCAGCACATTGTTCAGAATGGTCACAATCAATCCAGTTTCTATCGCAGGTCGCCCCGACTCGAGGCACATACAACCCTATATTATCCGAGAATGCCGGTGGGGCCAACCGGCACACCGGTTGGCCCCACCTCGCGTCCGCTCCGACCCGGCTCGGGTGGCCGGATGGTACGGGCGCGCGAGCGTTGCTCAGGCGTAGAAGTTCGCCATGGCGGCGAAGGAGTCAGCCTTCAGCGACGCGCCGCCGACGAGACCGCCGTCGACGTCGGGCTGAGCCATGAGCTCCTTGATGTTGCCGGGCTTGGCGGAGCCGCCGTAGAGGATGCGGGTGGACTCGGCGGTCTCGGCGCCGAAGTCCTCGGCCAGGGCGGCGCGGATGGCGCCGCACACTTCCTGAGCATCCTCGGCGGATGCCGTCTCGCCGGTGCCGATGGCCCAGATGGGCTCGTAAGCGATGACGATCTTGGCGACCTCTTCGGCCTTCCAGCCGGCGAGGGCGGCGCGGATCTGGCCGAGCACGAAGTCAACGTAGGTGCCGGCCTTGCGGATCTCGAGGGCCTCGCCGCAGCACAGGATCGGGGTCATACCAGCGTCGAAGACCTTGCGGGCCTTGGCGCCGACGAGCTCGTCGGACTCACCGTGGTACTCGCGGCGCTCGGAGTGGCCCATGACCACGTAGGTGACGCCGAGCTTGGTGAGCATCTCGGTGGAGATTTCACCGGTGTAGGCGCCGTTGTCGTGGATCGAGACGTCCTGGGCGCCGTACTTGATCTGGAGATCATCGGCGTCGACGATGGTCTGAACGGTGCGGATGTCGGTGAACGGCGGGATCACGAGGACCTCGCACTTGGAGTAGTCGTGGCCAGCGTCGGACAGAGCCATCGCCAGGCCCTGGACAAGGTGGTTGGCCTCGAGGTGATCGAGGTTCATCTTCCAGTTGCCGGCCATCAGGGGGGTGCGTGCCATGAGTCAGTCCTCCAGAACTGCAATACCGGGCAGAACCTTGCCCTCGAGGAGCTCGAGGGAGGCGCCACCACCAGTGGAAATGTGGGAGAAGGTGTTCTCGTCGAAGCCGAGCAGGCGCACGGCTGCGGCGGAGTCGCCGCCGCCGATGACGGAGAACATGGAGCCCTTGGACAGGGCTTCGGCGACGGCGCGGGTGCCGCCGGCGAACGCGTCGAATTCGAAGACGCCCATGGGGCCGTTCCAGGCCACCGTCTTGGCGGTCGCGAGCTTGTCAGCGAAGAGCTTCGCGGACTCGGGGCCGATGTCCAGACCCATCTGGTCATCAGGAATAGCGTCGACCTTGACGACGGTCGCGGGCGCGTCAGCCGCGAACTCGGGGGCGACGATGACGTCGACGGGCAGGACGAGGTCGACGCCGCGCTCGGCGGCCTCGGCGATGTAGCCCTTAACGGTGTCGATCTGGTCTTCCTCCAGGAGGGACTTGCCCACCGAGTAGCCCTGAGCGGCGAGGAAGGTGAAGACCATGCCGCCGCCGATGAAGAGCATGTCGGCCTTCTTCAGCAGGTTGGCGATGACGCCGAGCTTGTCGGAGACCTTGGAGCCGCCGAGGACGACGCCGTAGGGGCGCTCGGGGTCGCCGGTCACCTTGGACAGGGACTCGATCTCCTTGAGGACGAGCAGGCCGGCGGCCGAGGGCAGCAGCTTGGCGATGTCGTAGACGGATGCCTGCTTGCGGTGGACGACGCCGAAGCCGTCGGAGACGAACGCGTCGCCGAGCTTGGCGTACTCGCGGGCGAGCTCTTCGCGCTCCTCGTCGACCTTGGAGGTCTCACGGGGATCGAAACGGACGTTTTCGAGCAGGGCGATCTCACCATCACCCAGAGCGGCGACCGTCTCGGCAGCGGAGGGGCCAACGACGTCGGAGGCCAGCGTGACCTTCACGCCGGAAAGCTCAGCGAGGCGCTTGGCGACGGGGGCCAGCGAGAAGGCGGGGTCGACCTTGCCCTTGGGGCGGCCGAGGTGGGCCATGATAACGACCTTGGCACCAGCGTCGGTGAGGGTCTTGAGGGTCGGCAGGGCCGCGCGGATACGGCCATCATCGGTGATGACGCCGTCCTTGAGCGGAACGTTGAAGTCGGAGCGGACGAGGACGCGCTTGCCGCGCAGGTCGCCCAGGGTGGAGATGGTCCTCACGAGGAGTCCTTTCGGTCTGAAGGCGGTGGCGATGTAGGAGATGCCCGTGCACGAGGGTGCACGGGCATCTCGCTGATCAGCTCATGGCTGGTGTATCAGCTGTGTGCTCAGGCGAGCTTGGAGCCGACGAGGGCGGTGAGGCGAACGAGAGCGTTCGAGTAGCCCCACTCGTTGTCGTACCAGGACAGGACCTTGACGAGGTTGCCGATGACCTTGGTCTCGGTGGCGTCGAAGATCGAGGTGTGCGGGTCGCCCACGATGTCCGAGGACACGATCGGATCCTCGGTGTACTCGAGAACACCCTTGAGCTCACCCTCGGCAGCGGCCTTGACGGCAGCCTTAACGGCCTCGACGGAGACCTCCTTCTTCGCGATGAAGGTGAGGTCGGTCAGGGAGCCGGTCGGGGTGGGGACGCGGACGGCGAGGCCATCGAACTTACCCTCAAGCTCGGGCAGGACCAGGGCGACGGCCTGGGCAGCACCGGTCTTGGTGGGGATCATGTTCAGGGCCGCGGCGCGGGCGCGACGCAGGTCCTTGTGAGGAGCGTCGAGGACACGCTGGTCACCCGTGTAGGAGTGGATGGTGGTCATGATGCCGCGCTCGATGCCGAAGTTCTCCTCGAGAACCTTGGCCAGGGGGGCGAGGCAGTTGGTCGTGCAGGAGGCGTTCGACACGATGTTCATCGTGGCGCCATCGTACTTGTCCTCGTTCACGCCCATGACGAAGGTGCCGTCGACGTTCTTCGCGGGAGCGGAGATGACGACCTTCTTGGCGCCAGCGTCCAGGTGAGCCTTGGCCTTCTCACCGTCGGTGAAGAAGCCGGTGGACTCAACGACAACCTCAACGCCGAGCTCGCCCCAGGGCAGGTCGGCGGGGTTACGCTGTGCGAGCACCTTGATGTGCTTGCCGTCGACGACGATGCCCTCGTCATCGTAGGAGACCTCGCCCTGGAAGCGACCCGTGATCGAGTCGTACTTCAGCAGGTGAGCGAGGGTCTTGTTGTCGGTGAGGTCGTTAACGGCGACGATCTCGATGTCCGCGCCCTGCTCGAGAGCAGCGCGGAAGAAGTTGCGGCCGATGCGGCCGAAGCCGTTGATGCCAACGCGGGTGGTCACTATGTTCCTCCTGCTCGTGCCCCTCGCGGGGCACGGTATTCGATGCAACCGGGCGTGCGGGTTGCCAGCCCAGCCCACAGATGTCTGCGGTTCCAGCAGTTCCTAATCTACACCCCAGAGCGTGCTCTGTCACAATCCAATTTGAAAATCTGCACGTGGGGTAATTCTCGTTCAGATCGGGACGAAGCGACAGGAATCAGGGACCTCAGTCCTCATCGAGCATGTCGAGGGTGAGTGCAGATTCGGTGTCCGGAATGCCTCGTTCGTGTGCGACCTTGTCGGCAAGGGCCAGGAGTCGACGGATGCGTCCGGCGACAGCATCCTTGGTGAGCGGCGGATTCGTGTGCTTGCCGAGCTCTTCGAGGGACGCCTGCTTGTACTTCAGCCGCAGGGTACCGGCCTCGAGCAGGTGTGCCGGCACGTCGTCCCCAAGAATCTCGAAAGCTCGCTCAACGCGGGCACCGGCGGCGACCGCGGCACGCGCGGAACGGCGTAGATTCGCATCGTCAAAGTTAGCCAGTCGGTTGGCGCTGCCTCGCGCCTCGCGGCGTTCGCGTCTCTCCTGCCAGGCCTCGAAGGTCTGGGGCGCACCCATCGCGGAAATCAGGGTACCGATCGCATCAGAGTCGCGGACGGACACGCGGTCGGTGCCGCGCACCTCCTTCGATCGCGCTGCTGCTCCCAGCTTGCGCGCACAGCCCACCATCGCGAGAGCCACCTCGGGGCCGGGGCACGTGATTTCGAGCGACGAGGATCGACCGGGCTCCATGAGTGAACCGCGGGCAAGGAAAGCACCTCGCCAAATCGCAGCGGCCTCTGCGGTTCCTGAGGCGACAAGAACGGGTGGCAGGCCACGCACAGGACGGCGCAGTGAATCGACGAGACCAGTCAAGCGAGCGAGCTCGTCGGCCTTGTGAACGACGCGCACAACGTAGCGCTTGCCTCGGCGCAGAGACGATCCGGACACCACGACGACGGAGGACTCGGCGTTGTACAGCGCCTGCAGATAGGTACGCAGGCGTCGCGCGGCGACGGGTGAGTCGAGCTCGGCCTCGACGAGGATGCGACCGCCCACGAGGTGCAGGCCACCCGCAAAACGCAGTGTTGCGCTCACCTCGGCGGCCACCTCGGACGGCGTCGTGATGACGGCGCGCGCCAGCTCGTCCTTCATGTCAGATGTCAGAGACACGGATTCTTCCTCGGGTGTGATGTCGTTTGTCAACAGGCAACAGGTTCTAAGGTAACCACGTTTCAGGCTGTCCGACCTCACCAAGGAAGCCGTCGAATGCGTCACGCAGGGCGGCGGCGAGGCGCAACGGGTCATGATGCGGGGCGCCGTCTCCCGTACGAACCTGGCGCAGAAGAACGCGCGCGCCGAGCTCCTCGGCTGCAACGATGAGCTCGTCAATGTCATCACAGGCCGTGGGGTCTGCCACAACGACGTCAAGCTTGAGCATGGGCGCGTACTCGCGCAGAACACGCACGTGATCGGCGGTTGACATGAGGTCGGTTTCGCCGCGCTGGCGTGCCAGGTTGAGTACGAGCGCGCGGTGCGCGTCCGTCGTCGCGAGCGCGCGGTTGATGTCGGGGACCAGGAGGTGCGGAATAACCGACGTGTACCAGGAGCCAGGACCCAGCACGACCCAGTCGGCCTCGGAGATGGCGTCGGTGACCGCAGAGGGGACCTCGGGGGCTTCAGGCGTGATGCGCACGTGCTCGACGGTGCCGGGGGCGACGGCGACCTTCGATTGACCGGACACGACGTAGCGGCGTCCCCCGTCGTTCATGTCTGCCTCGATGTCAATGGGCGTCGTCGACATGGGCAGGACGCGGCCCTGCGCGCCAAGGAGACGGCCGACCCAGTCGAGGCCCTCAACCGGATCGTCGAGGAGCTGCCACAGGCCAGAGATCAGCAGGTTGCCGAGCGCATGGCCGTTGAGTGGCCCGCTCGTATCCAAGCGTAGCTGCATGACGTCTCGCCAGGTCAGTCCCCACTCGGACTCCTCGCACAGGGATGCAAGGGCCATTCGAAGGTCACCGGGGGGCAGGATCGGCATCTCCTGGCGCAGACGGCCGGAGCTACCACCGTCATCGGCGACGGTCACGACTGCCGTGAGCGCTCGGGTGATGTGGCGCAGTGCGCGCAGGGTGGCGGACAGGCCGTGTCCGCCACCGAGGGCGACGATGTTCTGGCCGGATTCTCCACGTTGAACCCAGCCGGCTGCATCAAGATAGGGCATTAGTCTCTCCCAATGTCACGGTGCATCACGCGAACCGTGTATCCGTGTGTGCGCAGGCGCTTGGCGATCGCCTCGGAGCAAGCAACCGAGCGGTGCTTTCCGCCCGTGCATCCGACGGCGATCGTGACGAATGGCTTCAATTCTGCCAGATACCCGCTCAGCATGGGGGCCAGTAGGTCGGCATATCCGAGAGCAAAATCGCGCGCACCCGGCTGGGAGAGTACGTAGTCGGCGACGGCCTGGTCCTTGCCGGTGAGGTGACGCAGCTCGTCCACCCAGTACGGGTTCTTGAGAAAACGCACGTCAACGACGTGATCGGCGTCGAGTGGGAGGCCGTGCTTGAAACCGAAAGACTCGACGGTCACCTGCAGGGGGTGCTCCTCCCCCGCCACGATGTCACGGATGCGCCGGGTCAAATCGTGGACACTCATGGTGGACGTGTCGATGACCTCATCGGCGGCGCGGCGCAGGGGCGCGAGGAGACGCATCTCGGCCTTGATGCCGTCCATGAGCGTGCCGGCACCCTGGAGCGGATGGGGACGACGGTTGGATTCGTAGCGGCGCACGAGGGTCTCGGGGTTGGCCTCGAGGAAGATAATGCGGTAGGCGATGCCAGCGCCCTTGAGCTGCTCGAGTGTGGCGTCCAGTGTGCGGAAGAAGGTGCGCGAGCGAACGTCTACGCCGACCGCCAGGCGGTGCACGCCGGCCGCGGGGTCATTCGACATCATGCCGACGAGAGCGGGCAGCATAGTCGGCGGCAGGTTGTCGACGACGTACCAGTCCAGATCCTCAAGCGCGCGAGCGGCACCGGTCCGGCCCGCTCCCGAGTAGCCGGTGATGATGAGGACTTCGTTCGAGGCGCGCGGCTCGTACTTCACCCGCATCATGTCGCGCACGGCGATGCCCTCGGGAACCGTGGGAGGGTTCTCCTCGTTCATCGACGAGGCCTGGGCTTGGCGTTCATCGAGGTCGTCCGTGGGTGTGTGGTCGGGCATGGCGTCCTCCTGACGGGTGGGCTGGGCTGGTGGGTGGGAGCGGTTACGCGCAAGGCGCGGGGGCCTCGTCGATGGAGATACCTGCGGCGGCGCGTCTGGCGATGACTCGTGCTTCCTTCGGCGTGCTTGCGGTGGCGGCGACCACGCCGACGCGCCTGCCGGCGCGGCTGATCGGCTTGCCGAAGATACCTACGATGTCGGCGGTGGCCAGGGCGTCGGCCACGCCGTTGTAGACGGGGACGTCGATGGCGCTGGTCGACTTGACGACGGCAGAGGCACCGGGCGTCTTCTGCGTCGTCGAGACGGGCAGGCCCAGGATCGCGCGGGCGTGCAGTTCAAACTCGGACTGTGCTTGCGTCACCATCGTCACCATGCCGGTGTCATGGGGTCGGGGCGAGAGCTCGGAGAACCAGACCTCATCGCCGCGCACGAAGAACTCGACGCCGAAGATGCCCAGGCACGGGCCGTTTCCGGCCTCGGCGAGGGCGTCTGTGACGGCCTTGGCCATCGAACGGGCGGCGTCGTGGGCGGCCTCACTCATGGCCATGGGCTGCCAGGATTCGACGTAGTCACCGCCCTCCTGGCGGTGCCCGATGGGCGCGCAGAAGCTGGTCGTCACCGTGCCCGATGCCGCGTCCCAGGAGCGCACGGTGAGCAGCGTGATCTCGTAGTCGAAGTCGACGCCTTCTTCGACGATGACGACGCCCGTCGTCGCGCGGGCATCTTCCTCTGCGTGGGCCCAGGCGGACGCGGCTTGCTCGGGTCCTGTCACGCGGGACTGGCCGTGCCCTGAGGAGGACATCGTCGGCTTGACGAAGGCGGGGTATCCGACCTCGTCGAGGGCGGTAGCCAGCTCGGCCTCGCTGCGTGCGAATCGGAATGCGGAGGTGCGCACGCCGGACAGGGACGCAGCGAGCGTGCGGATGCGCTGGCGGTCCATCGTGGCCTGGACGGCGAAAGCGTTGGGAACGACGCGCACGCCGCGATCCTCACATGCACTCAGTTCGTCCGTCGCGATGGCCTCCACTTCGGGAACGATAAGGTCGACATCGACGCCGTTGAGCACGTCACGCAAGGCCTCGGGGTCACTCATATCGACAACGCGCGACTCGTCCGCAACCTGCATGGCGGGGGCATTCGGGTAGGAGTCACATGCGATGACGGTGCATCCGTAGCGCTTCAGAGCGATCGTCACTTCCTTACCGAGTTCGCCCGATCCAAGCAGCAGCACGCGCGCCGGCAGCGGCACGGGAAGCGTCAATGTCATGGTGTGTCCTCCCTCGACGATGTCGCAAGCCTATCGCGAATCGTGCGCGCGAGACCGAGTCCCACGCCCTTGACCTCGGCAATGTCCTCCACGGATGCCTCGCGGATCCGCTTAACGGAGCCGAAATGTTTCAGGAGCGCGGCCTGACGGGCAGGTCCAAGCCCTGGGACGGAATCGAGGACCGAGCGACGCTGGGCCTTCGAACGGCGCTTGCGGTGCTTCGTGATTGCGAAGCGGTGGGACTCGTCGCGCAGGTACTGCAGAAGGTAGAGGGCCTCCGACGTGCGCGGCAGGATGAGAGGGAACTCGTCACCTGGGATCCATACCTCCTCCAGGCGCTTTGCCAACCCGACGACGGGCACGTCCGCACCCACGGCGTCCAGAGCGGCTCGCGCGGCATTCACCTGCGGGAGGCCACCATCGACCACAACCAGATCGGGGCGGTAGGAGAAGCGCTTGGGGCGCCCCGTCGTCGCGTCGATGGGACCGGACGCATAGGCGACGCCGTCCTCGTCTTCGCCTTCGACGCCCGCTTCCTCGGCCAGCAGTCGCGAGAAGCGTCGGGTGAGGACTTCGTTCATCGCGCTCGTATCATCTGGCGTCCCACTGCCGTCCTCGCCGCGGATGTTGTAGGTGCGGTAGGCGTCTTTGCGCGGCATGCCGTCCTCGAAAACCACCATGGACGCAACCTGGTTCTCACCGCCTGTGTGCGACACGTCGTAGCACTCGATGCGCAGAGGTGCTGCCGGCAGATCAAGGTTCTCGGCGAGCTGTTCGAGTGCCTTCGAGCGCGCCGTAATGTCGCCCGCCCGCTTCGTGCGGTGCAGAGCCAGGGCCTGCCGGGCATTCTCGGTCACCGTCTCCATGAGCTGAGCCTTTGGACCGCGCTTGGGAACGTGCACGGACACGGACGCGCCGCGCACCTCCCGCAGCCAGCGCGCAATCGTCTCCTTCTCCTCTGGCTCGACGGATACGAGCACCTCGCGCGGAATCGCCGATGTGGGCGTGTGCGCGACATCGTCCACGCTGACGGCCGCTACCTTGGCGGCCTTCCCGGCCCCGGCCTCGTCTGTCGACGCCGACGAGTACACCTGCTCGAGGAGGCGAGCCATGAGCGCGGCATCGTCCGCACCGTCCACGCGCTCAATCACCCAGCCGCGCGTGCCTCGGATGCGCCCACCGCGCACGTGGAAGACGTGTACCGCCGCGTCCAGGTCGTCGCTGACGAGGGAGAATACGTCCGCGTCAGAGCCATCATCCAGCACGACCGCGTTGCGCTCCAGCACCGTGCGCAGCGCCTTGACGTCATCGCGCAGCTTCGCCGCACGCTCGAAGTTCAGCTCCGCCGACGCCTGGCGCATCTGCTCCTCCAGGTCACGGATGACGGGCCCCGTACGACCCTCCATGAACTGACACAACCCTTCGGCGAGCTCGCGATGCTCCTCCATCGAAATACGGCCCACGCACGGCGCCGCACACTTATCGATGTAGCCGAGCAGGCACGGACGTCCCTGCGCCTTCGCCCGCTGGAACACGCCCGCCGAGCATGAGCGCATCGGAAACACTCGCAGGAGTTGATCGATCGTTTCGCGAATCGCCCACACCTGCGTGTACGGACCAAAGTAGCGCGACACCGCGCGCTTGCGTTCACGCGTGACCTGCACCCGGGGGAAACGCTCCCCCATCGACACCGCCAGGTACGGGTAGGACTTGTCGTCCTTAAACATGACGTTGAAGCGCGGATTGAATTCCTTAATCCACGTGAACTCCAGCGTGAGGGCCTCCACCTCGGAGCGCACAACGGTCCACTGGACGGCGCTCGCGGTTGTCACCATCTGCTGGGTGCGCGGATGCAGATTCGCCAGGTCCTGGAAGTAGTTCGTCAGGCGATTGCGCAGGTTCTTGGCCTTGCCGACGTAGATGACGCGGCCCTGCGGGTCGGAGAATCGGTAGACGCCCGGCGAGGTCGGAATATCTCCCGTGCGGGGTCGGTACGTCGAAGGATCAGCCACGCTCCCAGGGTACGAGGCCGGGGCTGGGTGCGCCCGATGCCCACCGCGGGCGTGCTCTATGTCATGAAACCTTTGAATATTGAAACCAATACGCGCGCTCGCCACCTGTAGGCATATACTGGTCTTGGTTACGAATTGACCCATTCTTGACCAATGAGTACAGCTCTCCCACTAAGAAGGACGTTCATGTTCACCTCCACTCAAGAGGTCGCAGACTTTATCTCCGAGCAGAACATTGAACTCGTCGACGTGCGCTTCTGCGACGTCCCCGGGGTTCAGCAGCACTTTACGATCCCCGTGAGCGAATTCTTGGACGCCGCATTGTCGGACGGCCTGATGTTCGACGGCTCCTCGGTGCGCGGCTTTACCGCGATTCACGAGTCCGACATGAAGCTCATCCCGGACATCTCCTCCGCGTTCGTGGACCCGTTCCGCGATCGCAAGACCCTGGTCGTCAACTTCTCGATCGTCGACCCCTTCACTGACGAGCCCTTCTCTCGCGACCCGCGTCAGGTGGCCGCGAAGGCCGAGGCCTACCTGCGCTCGACCGGGATCGCGGACGAGTGCTTCATCGGCGCCGAGGCAGAGTTCTACCTCTTCGACGACGTGCGCTACCAGGTCACCCCGAACAACACCTTCTTCTCCGTCGACTCGCCCGAGGCGTACTGGAACACCGGTCGCGTCGAAGAGGGCGGCAACATGGGCTACAAAGTGGCCGTCAAGGGCGGTTACTTCCCCGTCTCCCCCGCCGACAAGTACGCCGACGTGCGCGACGAGATGAGCCGCCTCCTTGAGGAGGTCGGCCTGACGATTGAGCGCGCCCACCACGAGGTCGGCTCGGGCGGCCAGCAGGAGATCAACTACCGCTTCGCGACGCTGCAGACTGCGGCCGACGACATGATGAAGTTCAAGTACGTCATTAAGAACGCCGCCCTTGAGTTCGGCCATTCCGCGACCTTCATGCCCAAGCCGCTGTTCGGTGACAATGGCTCGGGTATGCACACCCACATGTCGCTGTGGAAGAACGGCGAGCCCCTCTTCTACGACGAGCGCGGTTACGGTTCCCTGTCCGACACGGCCCGCTGGTTCATCGGCGGTCTGCTCGAGCACGCGCCCGCGCTCCTCGCCTTCACGAACCCGTCGGTGAACTCCTTCCGACGCCTGGTTCCCGGTTTTGAGGCTCCGATCAACCTCGTGTACTCGGCGCGCAACCGCTCCGCGTGCATCCGCATCCCCGTCACGGGCACATCCCCCAAGGCCAAGCGCGTGGAGTACCGCGTGCCGGACCCGAGCGCGAACCCCTACCTGGCGTTCTCCGCGTGCCTCATGGCGGGCATCGACGGCATCAAGCGCCGCATCGAGCCGGCCGCGCCGATCGACAAGGACCTGTACGAGCTGCCCCCGGCCGAGTACCAGGACATCGCGAAGCTGCCGAGCTCCCTCGAGGCCGCCCTCGACGCACTGCGCGAGGACCACGAGTTCCTCACCGAGGGCGACGTCTTCACGCAGGACCTCATCGACACCTGGCTCGAATACAAGGAGACCAACGAGGTCGCCCCGATGCGTGCCTACCCGCACCCCTTCGAGTACCAGCTCTACTACGACCTGTGATCTAATCGTCACTCAGCGGCCCCCGCCCCGATTATGGGGCGGGGGCCGCGCCATACCCAGTAGACTCACAACGGACCTGTTGTTCAGTCTTTGAACCGATACCCAGGAGGACACGATGAAGCGCATGCGCGATGGCTCGTACACGATCAAGCCGACGTACAAGGTCGGCGACCATGACATCGTGCCCGACATGCTGGCCAAGCGGGCCCTCACCCACCCGCACCAGGTGTGCGTCGAGCAGCGCTCCTCCGTCGGCTCCACCCGCTCTCTGACCGCCGGCGAGCTCCAGCGCCAGGTCGAGTACACCGCCTGTGGCCTCATCGGCCTCGGCGTGCAGGCAGGTGACGCGGTCGCAATCCTGGCCCCGACCTCGTACGAGTGGCTCCTCCTCGATCTCGCGCTGCTCTCGATCGGCGCAATCACCGTCCCGATCTACGAATCCGACTCAGCCGCCCAGATCGAGCACATCCTCACCGACGCACACGTGACCCGCGTCTTCACGGCCACGACGCAGCAGGCCGAGCTCGTGCACTCGGTCGCCCCCGGACACACCGTTGCCATCGATTCCTTCGATCGCGGCGCACAGCGCATGATCGCCCGCGCCGCCACCGGCATCACCATCGAGAACGTCGAGCAGCGCCGCGCCACCATCTCGTCTTCGGATATCGCAACCATCATCTACACCTCGGGGACGACCGGTAACCCCAAGGGCGTCGCCCTCACGCACGCGAATTTCGTGGCCACCGCGCAAGGTGCGCGCCAGGTCCTTGGCGAGGTGATCGACTCGCCCGAGACACGCCTGCTCCTCTTCCTCCCTGTCGCCCACGTGCTCGCCCGCCTCGTCATGCACGTCATCCTGTCCGGCCAGGGCGTGCTCGGGTTCTCTCCCAGCATCAAGAACCTGCTGCCGGACATCCAGGCTTTCAAGCCGTCCGTGCTCCTCGTCGTCCCCCGCGTCCTCGAAAAGGTCTACAACGCAGCCTCCTCCAAGGCGGGCGGCGGCATCAAGGGCCGCATGTTCGCGTGGAGCGCCAAGCAGGCACGCACCTACTCGATCGCCTCTGAGAAGACCTTCGGACCCGGCATGTTCAAGAAGATGCGCCATGGCATCGCCGATGCGCTCGTCCTGAAGAAGATCCGCGCCATCCTCGGACCCAACCTGCGCTACATCGTCTCCGGCGGCGCACCCCTGGCCACCGATCTCGCGCACTTCTACGCCGGCATGGGACTCACCCTCATCCAGGGTTACGGCCTGTCCGAGACGACCGGACC
The DNA here is from genome assembly GCA_000411415.1 of Actinomyces sp. HPA0247. GTDB lineage: Bacteria > Actinomycetota > Actinomycetes > Actinomycetales > Actinomycetaceae > Pauljensenia. The sequence continues at coordinate 137,775 of KE150452.1, forward strand.
GATCGCTGTCCAGCACATCGGCAAGAATCCCGTCGGTGGCGTCGGACTCCCCTTGCCCGGCAACTTCATTAAGACAGCCAAGGATGGGGAGATCCTCGTGCGCGGCCAGTCGGTGATGCCCGGCTACTACCACCTGCCTGAGCAGACCGCCGAGGTCATGCCCGACGGCAAGTGGTTCCACACCGGCGACCTGGGTTCCATCGACCGCAAGGGGCAGCTGACCATCACCGGCCGCAAGAAGGAACTCATCGTCACCGCGGGCGGAAAGAACGTCTCCCCCGAGGTCCTTGAGGACTCCCTCGCCACGCACCCGCTCGTCGCCAACGTCATTGTCGTGGGCGATCAGCGCCCCTACGTCGGAGCCCTGTTCACGCTCGACGCCGACATGCTGCCCGACTGGCTTGCCAAGCACGGTCTGCCGCAGTGCTCGCCCACCGAGGCCGCCGAGCTGCCCGCCGTGCGCGAGTCACTCGAGAAGGCCGTCGAACGCGCCAACAAGGCCGTCTCTCGCGCAGAGTCGATCCGCAAGTTCCGCATTATTGACGCCACCTTCACCGTCGCGAACGGCTACGTGACCCCATCGATGAAGCTGCGCCGTCGCAAGGTGCTCACCGACTATGCGCACGAGGTCGACGCCCTGTACGGCGGCCCCGTCTCCGCCGAGCCGGCGAAGAAGCGTGGTTTCTTCCACCGCTCCAAGAAGAACTGATTCCACCAACACAGCGCAGCGCGCTCACCCCACGAAAGGACCGCAATGACGGTACGCAGGCTCGCAGACGGCTCTTGGGAGTCGATCGCAACGCGAGAGGCCACCGAGGACATGAACCTGCCGAAGATGCTCCACCAGCGCGTGGCATCTCACCCCGGCCAGGTCGCGATTGAGCGGCGTTCCAACGTCGGCGCGTGGCGCCGGGTCACCATGGAGACGTTCCTGGGCGAAGCCGACTCAATCGCACGCGGTCTCATCGGCATGGGCCTCGAGGCCGGCGAGCACCTGGCGATCCTGGCGCCCACCTCCTACGAGTGGGCACTTATCGATGTGGCCGCACTGTCCTGTGGTGCCATCACGGTCCCGATCTACGAGACGGACTCTGCGTCCCAGATCGCGCATATTTTGACTGATGCTGATGTACGTATCGTCATCACGGCGACCACCCAGCAGGCCGAGCTGGTCGAGTCCGTGCGTACCGAGGGCGTCCGTCATATCCTCTCCCTCGACCGCGGTGCCGAGCGAGTGCTGACGGGCGCCGCTCAGGGGGTCACGGTCGAGCAGGTGCGCGAGCGCACCGACGCCGTCAAGCTGAGCGACGAGGCGACAGTTATCTACACCTCCGGCACGACGGGCATGCCCAAGGGCGTTGTCCTCACGCACGGCAACTTCATTTCGCCGATGCTGCAGGCCTACGACTTCCTGCCGGTGCTCATCAACGACCCGAAGTCTCGCTCCCTCCTCTTCCTGCCGGTTGCCCACGTGCTCGCGCGCTTCGTCATGTACTGCCTGCTCGCGGGGCAAGGCGTCACCGCGTTCTCCCCCGACACTCGTAATCTCGTGAACGATATTGCGACATTCAAACCGACGATGCTCCTCGTGGTTCCGCGCGTCATGGAGAAGGTCTACAACGCTGCGGCCGCGAAGGCGGGCGGCGGCGTGAAGGGCCGCATGTTCGCCTGGGCAGCCAAGCAGGCACGCGCACTTTCTCGGGCCACCGCTTACGTGGATTCTCCCCTGCCCGAGTCCGCCGTTGCGGGTCCCGGCCCCGACACCACACCCGTCCCCGACGCGTCAGCAATGCCCTCACCCGGTCCGTCGACCGCGCTGAAGCTGCGCGGCCGTGTCGCCGACGCACTTGTCTTGTCGAAGGTCCGCGCAATCCTGGGCCCGAACCTGCATACCATCATTTCGGGCGGTGCTCCCTTGGCCCTCGACCTCGCGAACTTCTATCGCGGCCTGGGCATCACGCTCCTGCAGGGATATGGCCTCTCCGAGACGACCGGCCCGATCTCCGTGGAGACGCCGCAGGACTTCCCGCCGGACTCGGTGGGCTTCCCCTGGCCCGGCAACCGGATGAAGATCGCTCCCGACGGCGAGCTGCTCGTCCAGGGCATCTCCGTGTCGAAGGGCTATCACAACCTGCCCGAGGCCACGGCCGAGGCCTACGTCGACGGCTGGTTCAAGACGGGCGACCTCGCGTCGATTGACGATCGCGGTCACCTGCGCATCACGGGTCGCAAGAAGGAACTCATCGTCACCGCGGGCGGCAAGAACGTCTCCCCCGAGATCCTCGAAGAGTCGCTGTCGACGCACCCGCTCATCGCGAACATCGTCGTGGTGGGCGACAACCGCCCCTACATCGGCGCGCTCATCGCCCTGGACACGGAGATGCTGCCCGAGTGGCTGGCCACTCACGGCCTGCCCGTCGTGGATGCCGCGCAGGCCGCGAACCTGCCCGAAGTGCGTGAGTCTTTGGAGAAGGCGATCGCCCGCGCCAACAAGGCAGTCTCGCGCGCCGAGTCAATCCGCCGCTACCGCATCGTCAATGCGGCCTTCACCGTCGAGAACGGCTACTTGACGCCCTCCCTCAAGCTCAAGCGACGCCGCGTCCTAGCGGACTACGCCGACGAGGTCGACGCCCTGTACGCCTCGGGCGAGGCTGCGAAGAGCCAGGAGTAACCCGGCGACCAGCCCAGGGATCCCGATCCGACGAAACGGCCCCGGCCTCGTAACATACGAGGCCGGGGCCACTTCGTGCTTTGAACGTCTCCTAGTCTCGACTGTTGCGACCGGCGACAAACGCACCAAATAGCGCAAGCAGGACCGCGACACCCGCGACAGGCAGCGGGATCCAGTACGCCAGGCGATACGCGAACTCCATGATCGCGGCCACGACCAGGCCGACGAGCAGGAACAGGTGGAATGCGCGCGACCAGGCGAAACCGCCGGAGCCGTCTTTCCACAGGGACGCGAGCGTGATCAGGACGAAGGTGCCCGCGAGAATGTAGAGCGCACCGACCATCGACATCTGCCACGTGTGGCGGGCCTCCGCCTGCGCGAGCACGCACATGCTGAGATTTCCGATACCAGCCACAAAGCCGCACGAGAGCCCAAAGACGCGTGAGCGTCCGGCCGAACGCGCCATGAGGGCCTGCACCGTGATGGCAACAGAGACGCCGATCAGCAGGAGAACGATCAGATGGACCCATCCGGGCCAGTAGTACATGTGGCCGTAGTAGCGCATGGGCCCATCCTAACCGCTCCCGCTACACGGCTGCGGCGTCGCGCTCGGCTTCCTTCGCAAGCACCTCGGCGAGGTATTGGCCGGTGAAGGATTCCTTCACCTGTGCGACCTCTTCGGGCGTGCCCTGCGCGACGACCGCGCCGCCGCCTGCGCCGCCCTCGGGACCCATGTCGATGATCCAGTCGGCACTCTTGATGACATCCAGGTTGTGCTCGATGACAATCACGGTGTTGCCCTTGTCGGCCAGGGATTGCAGCACCAGGAGGAGCTTACGGATGTCCTCGGAGTGCAGGCCCGTCGTGGGCTCATCGAGCACGTACACCGTGCGGCCGGTCGAACGTCGCTGCAGCTCGGAGGCCAGCTTCACGCGCTGGGCCTCGCCGCCCGACAGGGTCGTGGCGCTCTGGCCGAGGCGCACGTAGCCCAGGCCCACCTCGACGAGCGTGTTGAGGTGGCGGGCAATGCGCGAGATCGGCGCGAAGAACTGAGCGGCCTCCGCGATCGGCATGTCGAGCACGTCGGCGACGGTCTTGCCCTTGTACTCGACCTCGAGGGTCTCGCGATTGTAGCGGGCGCCATGGCACACTTCGCAGGGCACGTACACGTCGGGCAGGAAATTCATTTCGATCTTCAGGGTGCCGTCGCCCTTGCAGGACTCGCAGCGCCCACCCTTGACGTTGAAGGAGAATCGACCGGGACCGTAGCCGCGCACCTTCGCCTCTTGCGTCTCGGCGAACAGCTTGCGGATCTGGTCCCACACGCCCGTGTAGGTCGCCGGGTTCGAACGCGGCGTACGGCCGATCGGACTCTGGTCCACGTGCACGACCTTGTCGAGCTGCTCGATGCCCGTGATCGTGCGGTGACGGCCGGGCACCATGCGCGCACCGTTGAGGCGCGAGGCCAGGGTGCGGTACAGGATGCCGTTGACCAGCGTCGATTTACCGGAACCGGACACACCGGTCACGGCAGTCAAGACACCGAGCGGGAAGGACACATCGACGTTCTTCAGGTTGTTTTCGCGCGCGCCCTTGACTGTGACGACGCGCTTCTTGTCGACGGGACGTCGCGTCGGCGGCAGGAGAATACGGCGTTTACCGGACAGGTACTGGCCGGTCAGCGACTTGCGGTTCTTCAGGAGCTCGGCCAGCGGGCCCGAGTGGACGACCCAGCCGCCGGTTTCGCCCGCGCCGGGACCGATGTCGACAATCCAGTCGGCCGCTTCCATCGTCTCCTCGTCGTGTTCGACGACGATGAGCGTGTTGCCGAGATCGCGCAGGCGCTCGAGCGTCGCGATGAGCTTGCGGTTGTCTCGCTGGTGCAGGCCGATCGAGGGTTCATCGAGCACATACAGGACGCCGACGAGGCCGGAGCCAATCTGCGTCGCCAGACGGATGCGCTGCGCCTCGCCACCCGACAGCGTGCCAGCACCGCGGGAGAGCGTCAGGTAGGTCAGGCCCACGTCCACGAGGAAGGCCAGGCGTGCCTCGATCTCGGTGAGGATGGGCGCGGCGATCGAACGTGCTCGCTGCTCGAGCTCGACGTTCGCGAGGAATTCGCGGGCATCCGAGATCGACATGTCGGAGAGCTCGGCGATCGATTTGTCCCCGATGCGAACGGCCAGGACCTCGGGGCGCAGGCGGGCCCCGTGACACGTCGGGCAGGGAATCTCGCGCATGTAAGAGTCGAGCTTCTCGGACACGGCGGCCGACTCGGTTTCCTCGCGCTTGCGCTCAATGTAGTTGACCGCGCCCTCAAATCCGGTCGTGTAGGAGCGCTCGCGCCCCCAGCGGTTGCGGAACTTCACCGTGACCTCGTAGTCCTTGCCGTAGAGGACAGCGTCCTTGACCTTCTTCGGCAGCGACTTCCAGGGCGTCCCCATCGCGAAGCCCAACTCCTTGGAGAGGGATTCGAGAAGCTTCTTGTGGTACTTGAAGTTCGAGTTCCAGGGGATGACCGCGCCGTCGGCGAGGGAGAGCTCCTCGTCAGGCACGACCAGCTCCGGGTCAACCTCCAGGCGGAAGCCGAGGCCCGAGCAATCCGGGCAGGCACCATAGGGTGCGTTGAAAGAGAAGGTACGCGGCTCGATCTCGTCGAGCATCAGCGGGTGGTCGTTGGGGCAGGCACGCTTCTCGGAGAAGCGGCGACGGCGCTCCGGATCATCGGCGTCCAGGTCAACACAGTCGATGACGACGAGGCCGTCGGAGAGCCGCAGCGCGGTCTCGACGGAATCGGTCAGGCGCTGGCGCATGCCCTCGCGCACGACGAGGCGGTCAACAACAACCTCGATTGTGTGCTTGAGCTTCTTCTCCAGCTTAGGGGCGTTTTCGAGGCGGACCATCTCACCGTCGATGATCGCGCGCGTATAGCCCTCGGAGCGCAGCTCGTCGATGAGGTCCTGATACTCGCCCTTACGGCCGCGCACGACCGGGGAGAGCACCTGGAAGCGCGTGCCCTCGTCCATCGTGCGCACGCGGTCGACGATCTGCTGAGGAGTCTGCGCCTGAATGCGCGCCCCACACTCAGGGCAGTGAGCCACACCGGCGCGGGCGTAGAGCAGACGCAGGTAATCGTGGATCTCCGTGATCGTGCCGACGGTCGAGCGCGGGTTGCGCGACGTCGACTTCTGGTCGATGGAGACGGCGGGTGACAGACCCTCGATGAAGTCGACGTCGGGTTTGTCCATCTGCCCGAGGAATTGGCGCGCGTAGGAGGACAGGGATTCGACGTAGCGGCGCTGCCCCTCGGCAAAAATCGTATCGAAGGCGAGGGATGATTTACCCGAGCCGGACAGGCCGGTGAAGACGATCATGGAGTCGCGGGGCAGCTCAAGGCTGACGTCCTTGAGGTTGTGTTCGCGAGCACCCTGGATAATTAGCTTGTCATGCACCATTCGATACTATCCGCCATCTAGGCAAATGCCGGGATCAGGTCTAGTGTTATGCGTATGGCTTACTATGCAGTTGAATACGTCTACAACCCGTCGATGACCGAGACCATGGACGAGGTTCGTCCGACGCACCGCGCGTTCCTGTCCGGCCTGCTCGAGCAGGGGATCAACATCGCGTCCGGTCCCCTCGTCGGCGAAATCCCCGGCGCACTTCTCCTTATCAACGCCGAGAGCGAGGCCGACGTTGAGCGCATCCTCAACGAGGATCCCTTCTACGTCGCCGAGGTCATCCAGGCGCGCCTCATCCGCGAGTGGAACCCCGTGATCCGGGCGTTCTGACTAATACAGACGAACGAGGCCGGGGCCGGGTCTATCACCCGACACCGGCCTCGACTCGTATCGACTCTGGCTTAGCCCTCCAGGGAACGCTTGAATTGGTGCGCGTAGAAAATGCGCTGAGCAACCTCGATGAGGAGGGCGGCGCAGGCACCGACGCACACGATGACGAGCCACTCGTGGCCGGTGGGTGCAACCATCGAGAAGAAACCACGAACCTGTGGAATGAAAACGCCACCGACCGTAGCCGAGATGACGCACGCCAGCAGGACCCACTTCCAGGTCGACAGCGGTCGTGAGGTAATGACGAGGAGCCAGATCGCACCCAGCATGAGCGAGAGGATCGCGGCCGTCGACTCGCGCGACTGCGGCGGGCCGTCAACAATGCCGAAGGCAGTGAGGGCGGCCGCCGCAAGAATCACGCCCGTGGGCATCGCGAGCGACAGCGTGCGCTTGAGGAATCCCGGCACGTAGCGACGCGGGTTCGGCCACAGGGCCAGGAAGAACGCGGGGATACCAATCGTCAGCGAATCGATGTAGCTGAACTGACGCGGCAGGAACGGGTAGCGCCAGCCGACCAGAGCCGTCACGATGACCAGCACGGCCGCGTACGTGGTCTTCGCCAGGAACAGCGACGACACGCGCTCCATGTTCGCGATGATGCGGCGTCCCTCGGACAGGACACCCGGCAGGACGGAAAACTTCGAGTCGACGAGGACGATCTGGGCGACCGCCTTCGTGGCCTGTGTTCCGTTGCCCATTGCGATACCGAGGTCGGCATCCTTGAGCGCAAGGGCGTCGTTGACGCCATCGCCCGTCATCGCGACGCAGTGATCACGAGCCTGCAGGGCACCGACCATCGCACGCTTCTGTTCGGGCGTCACGCGCCCGAACACATCGTGGTTTTCGATCGCGTCGATGAACGCCTCGGAGGTGAGGTCCTCGGGCAGATCGCGCGCATCCATGAGGCGAGCGGGCGACCCGTCGGGGGCGGTCAGGCCAGCCTGCGCGGCCAGCGCCCCGACCGTCGTCGGATTGTCACCCGAGATGACGCGCACATGCACGTCCTGCGAACGGAAATACTCCAGTGTTTCAGCGGCGTCGGGGCGCAGGTCCTCCTCGAGCACGACAAGGGCAGCCACCGCACGGTTGGCGGGTAGCTCATCATTGACGACGGCCGCATCAGCGCGAACCAGCGCGACGACGCGGGAGCCCTCCTGCGCGATGCCACGCACCGTGGCCAGGAGCTGCGCGTTGTCATCCGAGGCCTCGTCAATAACGAACTCGGGAGCACCGAGGATCCAGGATGCGTCCTCGCTCCCCCACGCGCTCCACTTACGGGCCGACGAGAAGGGGACGGCCCACTCGATGCGCTCGGTGGCGCCGGTCTGCTCGGCTTCTCCCAGGTGCTGCCAGATCGCTTCGGCGGTCGCATTCGTGCGGTCGCTCGCGGCGCTCGCCAGCGCACGAAGGACCACGGCCTCGTCGCCAGAGACGACCTCGACGCGATGCACGCGGATACCGCCGGTGGTGAGCGTGCCCGTCTTGTCCAGGCACAGGCAGTCCACGCGCGCGAGTACCTCAACCGCCGGGAGTTCCTGAACGAGCACGCCACGGCGGGCCAGCGTCGCCGAGCCGATCGCGAAGTTCATGGACGTCAGCAGCACGAGCCCCTGCGGAATCATGCCGATCACCGAGGCAACCGACAGCACGAGCGCCTCGCGCCAGTCTCCCCCGTGACCGCCAGCAATGCGATTCTGCGAGTAGAACGTGAGGACGACAATCGGGAGCAGCATCACCGAGACAACCTGCAGCACCCGGTTGATCGAGGTCTGGATCTCGGAGACCGTACGCGTAAAGGCGCGCGCCTGCTCAGACAAACCCTGAGCATAGACCCGCTCGCCGACCGCCGTGGCAACCATACGTCCCGAACCCGCGACGACGCTCGTGCCCGCCAGCAGCTGATCGCCCTGCTTCTTCTTGACGGGGCGCGATTCGCCAGTCAGCAGCGACTCGTCGATCTCAAGGCCTGCCGAGGAGAGCACCGTACCATCCACGCTCACCTGGTCACCAAGCGTCAGATCGATGACGTCGTCGAGAACAACGTCTCGCGCCGGGACAACGTGCAGCGTGCCGTCGCGCAGAACCGTCGCCTGCGGGGCATCGACGATCGCGAGGGAATCCAGGGTGCGCTTCGCACGCAGCTCAGAGACGATACCGATCACGGCGTTGATAATCATGACGCCGCCGAAAATGCCGTCGCGCAGGTCTCCGAAGAGCAGAACGATGACCGACGCCGCGACGATGATCGCGTTGAACAACGTCAGCACATTCTCACGGATAATCGATGCCATCGACCGAGAGGTGCGGTCCTTCACGCGGTTGACAGCGCCGCGCGCAACACGTTCGGCCACCTCAGCGGCACTCAGGCCGCGCTCATCGATGTTCACGTTCTCAACGGTCACCGCCGCTCCCCTCATCCATGGCAGTACGCACCAGCGAGGCGACGACTGTGATCGCCAAGGTGACAACGATGACGCCCAGCGACACCGACACGGAAATCTCGGGCGCCCACTCGAATCCCCGGCCACCGTTGATAAACGGGATCGTGTTGGTGTGCAAAGCCTCGAGAATCAGCTTGATGCCGATGAAGCTCAGGATCACACCGAGGCCGTAGCCCAGATACACGAGCTTGCCCAGCAGCGCATCCACGAGGAAGAAGAGCTGGCGCAGGCCCATCAGCGCGAACAAGTTGCACGCGAACACGAGGAAAGCCTGCGAGGTGATGCCAAAAATCGCGGGAATAGAGTCGAAGGCGAACATTAGATCCGCAGAACCGAGCGCCAAGACAACCACGAACAGCGGCGTCAGATAAGTGTGTCCACCGTGGCGATACAGCATGCGGTTGCCGATGAAACCGTCCGTGATCGGCAGGACGCGACGCACGATACGAATGAACGCATTCTCCTCGTACTCCTCATCGTCTTCCCCACCGGTAATGGTCTCCTTGATCTGGGAAAACGCCGTCCACAGGAGCCACAGTCCGAAGAGGAAGAAGACCCACGAGAAGCGCGCAACGAGGGCTGCGCCCAGCAGGATAAACACGAGGCGCAGCAGCAGCGCAATCACAATGCCGAACAGCAGCGCCTTTTGCTGATTCTCGCGCGGAACCCGGAAGGCCTTCAGAATCAGGATAAACACAAACAAGTTATCGACTGACAGCGACCATTCCATCGCCCAACCCGCGTAGAACTCCTGGGCGTAGAGCCACCCGTTGGTCAGCCAGATACCAACACCAAAAATGGCGGCCAAACCAACGTAGAACAGGGTCCAGCGAGCAGCCTCGCCAGCCGTGGGCGGGTGTGGATTACGCGCATGCCCGAGGAAATCGAGCACGACCAAACCGATGGCAACGAGGGCGAGAATGCCCCACGCCCACGGATGAACAACCATGAGTACCTCTTAACTATCTAACGAGGAAATTTTAGCGCTCTGCCGAGCCAAGCTCTTCTCGCGCACGCCGTTTGCGAGAAACCGCGAGAGAGGCCATGACCGTGACGAGAATTGTCACCACGATAAAGCAGAGCGAGAACGCGATCGATGGCTCGGGAATGGCAGAAACCTCGTGACCGCCGTTAATGAAGGGGAGCTCGTTCGTGTGCAGCGCGTGGTTGATGAGTTTGAAACCGATGAAGCCGAGAATAGCGGCGAGGCCATAGTGGAGGAAGACGATACGATCCAGCAGGCCGTCGATGAGGAAGTAAAGCTGACGCAGGCCGAGCAGTGAGAATGCGTTGGCAGCGAAGACCAGGTAGGCCTCGGAGGTCAGCGAGTAGATCGCGGGGATCGAGTCGACGGCAAACATGACGTCGGCGGTGCCGATCGCGATCACGCACAGGAGCATCGGTGTGATGTAGGTGCGGCCCCCGTGACGGTAGAGCATACGCGAACCGATGAAGCCATCGGTGACCGGAACAATCTTCGACACCCAGCGCACAATTGACGGCGGACGGTACTCCTCATCATCATCGTCGCCAGATCCTTCACGGACCTGGCTGATCGCAGTCCACAGCAGCCACGCGCCGAAAAGGTAGAAGACCCACGAGAAGTTTTCGATGAGCGCGGCGCCCGCCAGGATGAAAAGAAGCCGCAACACGAGGGCGATGACGATGCCCGCCAGCAGGACCTCCTGCTGGTTCTTACGCGGCACGCGGAAAGAGGACAGGATGATGACAAACACGAAGAGGTTGTCAATACTGAGTGCTTTCTCGGTGATGTAGCCGCCGAGGTATTCCTGGCCGTATTCCGGCCCCCACAAAGCCCAGACAATGCCACCAAAGATCAGGGCAATGACGATGTAGGCGAGCGACCACCAAGCCGCTTCCTTCAGAGTGGGTTCGTGGGGGGTACGGACGTGGCCGACGATGTCGACAACGATCATGGTGAGGATGATGGCCGCCAAAACGATCCAGGCGAGCGCGTGCACGTGCATACGGGTGCCTCCGGTACGAGTCGGGTACCGGAGGTCTCTTCCCGCCAGAAATACCTGGCCAGTGACACCGGAGGCCGCGCCGCGTGGGCGGGCCGTCGTGATGACGACGCCACTGTTGGTGGGAGTACTCCCCTCCGCTTACATCTCTATCCTAGTCGGACACAGCCGCTGTCCGGTGATTCATGACAAGTGGCGTCTGTCGCCTTGACGATGCGCGCTGCTCCCACAAGACGAGGCCGGGGCTACCTCCCATGTCTGACCATGCCGGGCAGAAAGCACGCTCAGTGTGCTCGCTTCATGGCACGCAGTTCCTTCTTGAGGTCTTCGATTTCGTCGCGCAGACGAGCAGCGACCTCGAATTGGAGGTGCTGAGCGGCGGTCATCATCTGAGCGGATAGTTCCTCGATGAGTTCGGCGAGCTCAGCTTCGGCGCGCTGGCCCGACGTCACGGCGCGACCCCCACCGGTCGCGTCGGTGCGCTCCCGCTTACTCTTCTCCTTGCGGTATCCGCCCTCAAGCAACGTCTGCGTGTCGACCTGCTCGCGTGCCAGCATGTCGGTGACGTCGGAGATCTTCTTGCGCAGTGGCTGCGGATCGATGCCGTGTTCCTTGTTGTAGGCGATCTGGATTTCGCGACGACGCATCGTCTCGGAGATGGCCTCGTTCATCGAATCCGTCATGTTGTCGGCGTACATGTGGACCTCGCCGGACACGTTTCGGGCGGCGCGGCCGATCGTCTGAATGAGGGAACGGGTGGAGCGCAGGAAGCCTTCCTTGTCGGCGTCGAGGATGGAGACGAGGGAGACCTCGGGCAGGTCCAGGCCCTCGCGCAGCAGGTTGATGCCGACGAGCACGTCGAAGGTGCCCAGGCGCAGCTCGCGCAGCAGCTCGACGCGGCGCAGCGTGTCGACATCGGAGTGCAGGTACTCGACCTTGACGCCGCGTTCGGCCAGGTAGGTCGTGAGCTCCTCGGCCATCTTCTTGGTGAGGGTGGTGACGAGGACGCGCTCGTCGCGTTCAACGCGTAGCCGCACCTGTTCGAGGAGATCATCGATCTGTCCCTCGGTGGGTTTGACGACAACGAGCGGATCGACGAGGCCCGTCGGACGAATGATCTGCTCGACCACGCCGTCCGAGCGCTCAAGCTCATAGGGGCCGGGGGTCGCGGAGAGGTAGACGGTCTGGCCGATGCGCTGCGTGAACTCATCCCATTTGAGCGGGCGGTTGTCCATCGCCGAGGGCAGGCGGAATCCGTAGTCGACAAGGGTTCGCTTGCGCGACATGTCGCCCTCGAACATCGCGCCGATCTGTGGGACGGTCACGTGGGACTCATCGATGATGAGCAGGAAGTCGTCGGGAAAGTAATCCAGGAGCGTGTGCGGGGGTGTGCCCGGGCCTCGCCCGTCGATGTGGCGCGAGTAGTTCTCGACGCCCGAGCAGGAGCCGATTTCCTTGAGCATCTCCAGGTCGAAGGTCGTGCGCATGCGCAGGCGTTGCTCCTCGAGGAGCTTGTTCTGCGCCCGGAACCATGCGAGACGGTCGTCAAGCTCGTCCTCGATCGAGGCGATCGCCTTCTTCATGCGCTCCTCACCCGCCACATAGTGCGAGGCGGGGAACAGGTAGGTGTGGTCGACCTGGTCGATCACGTCGCCGGTCAGCGGGTGCAGCACCGCGAGAGAATCGATCTCGTCGCCGAACATCTCGATGCGAATCGCGAGCTCCTCATACACCGGGATGATTTCGATCGTGTCGCCGCGCACGCGGAAGGTGCCGCGCGTGAACGCCATGTCGTTACGCACGTACTGCATGGCGACGAAGCGACGCAGCAGCGCGTCACGGTCGATAATCATGCCCCGCTCGAGCTCGATCATACGGGCCACGTATTCCTCGGGAGTACCGAGGCCGTAGATGCAGGACACGGAGGAGACGACGACGGTATCACGCCGCGTGAGCAGGGAGTTCGTGGCGCTGTGCCGCAGGCGCTCGACCTCGTCGTTGATCGAGGAATCCTTCTCGATGAACGTGTCCGTCTGGGGGACGTAGGCCTCGGGCTGGTAGTAGTCGTAGTAGGACACAAAGTACTCGACCGCGTTATTGGGCAGCAGCTCGCGGAACTCGGCGGCGAGCTGGGCGGCGAGGGTCTTGTTGGGCTCGAGGACCAGCGCGGGGCGTTGCAGTTCCTCGATGAGCCACGCCGTGGTCGCGCTCTTGCCCGTGCCCGTCGCACCCATGAGGACGACGTCCTGCTCGCCGTCGCGAATGCGCGCAGCCAGCTCTCGGATCGCCTTGGGCTGGTCACCCGACGGCGTGTAGGGGGAGATGACCTCGAAAGGCTTGTCTTGGCGGATGACGGGGGTTTCGCTCACCCTCCTACGCTACCGTCCAGGCACTGGAGCTGCGCGCACAAAGCACATGGGTTCGCGAGGAGCGTGGAGCGCCCCGGCCTCGTCAATCAGTGACGGGAACGTCCGGGGTCAGCCAGTACTCGTAGACGAGGCCTGCAACCTTCTCGAGGTCGTCGGCGCTGCCCTCGTTGTCGATCCAGATGGACGCGATGGCACGGCGCTCCTGCGACGAGGCCTGGGCGCGGATACGTGCACGCGCATCCTCGGGGGCCACTCCCCTGCCCTCCAGTCGCTTGATGCGCGCCTCGATGGGCGCATCCACAATGACAACCGCGTCGAAGCGATCCGCCTGGTCTCCTTCGATGAGGAGCGGAATGTCGTAGACCGCGAGGGTGCCCTCAGGGGCTCCACGCAGGATTGACCACGCTCGGGCCTCGATAACGGGGTGCGTGATGGCATTCAGCCGGGCGACCCGTTCGTCGGCCCCTTCGCCTCCAAATACCCGAGCTGCCAGGAGCGCCCGGTCCAAGCTGCCGTCGTCCCCGATGAGGTCATCCCCAAAAGCCCGTGCGACCTCGGCAAGCGCTGGTTCTCCCGGCTCGAGTATCTGTCGCGCAATGGCATCGGCGTCGGCGATGACAGCTCCCTTGGACGCGAAGACGCGCGTCACCGTTGACTTGCCAGAGCCGATGCCACCACTGACCGCGATGATGCGGCGTGGTCCTTGACTGCGAGGCGCGGCGGGCGGACGGATGAGCGCGGCCGTACAAGACCCGGAGCGAAGAGCAGTGTTCACTCGCCCAGCCTATCGCTCCTGCGGTTGCGCTTATATGCCCCCATGCAAGAATTGGAGCTGTTAGAGAACCCACATCATCAAGTGAGTAGCAGTGACGCAGACAGTCAACGACGATTCCACTGAGCGTTCAGGCATCGCGGTCCTCATCGCGACCTCCCTGACGCTCTTCTCCATGTTCTTCGGTGCAGGCAACCTGATCTTCCCGCCGATCATGGGCGCGTCGGCCGGCACCAACTTAACCCCCGCGATGATCGGCTTCCTCATCGGCGGAGTCGCTCTGCCCGTCATCTCGATCATTACGATTGCCCTGTCCGGGACGGATATCCGCGATCTTGTCAGTCGTGCGGGAAAGCCCTTCGGACTCGTCTTCTCCGTCATGGTGTATCTGTCGATCGGCGCTTTCTACGCGCTGCCCCGTACGGGTGCCGTGTCTTTCTCAACGGCTGTCGCGCCCATTATTGGGACGAAGTCTCTCACCGCGTCAATCATCTTCAGTTTTATTTTCTTCGCCATCGCCTTCTATCTGTGCTGGAATCCCGGCCACATCATCGATGCGCTCGGCAAAGTGCTCACACCGATTCTGCTCGGGCTCCTTGTGCTCCTGGTGTTCCTCTGCCTGGCTTCCCTGCCAGCCTCGCACGATGCGCCGACCGGGGAGTACACGGCGTCTCCCCTTGCCGCGGGTCTCCTGGAAGGCTACATGACGATGGACTCGATCGCCGCTCTGGCCTTCGGCATCATCGTCGTCACGTCGCTGGGACATACGGGTGGAGGCATCGGCGCGAAGGTCGTTCGTCGTACATCGACGGCGGCGATTATCGCAGGTTCGCTGCTCGGCGTCGTCTACGTGGGGCTGGGCCTCATCGGCCACGTGATCCCGAATGCTCAAAGCTACAGCGACGGTGCAACCCTGCTCGCCGATGCTGCCCAGATGACGATGGGGTGGCCCGGGCAGATTGTCTTCGGCCTGATCGTTCTGACGGCCTGCATGACGACGGCTGTCGGCTTGATCGCCGCGACATCGGAGTTCTTCCACCGCCTCCTCCCGCAGGTCTCCTACCGCGCATGGATGATCGTCTTTACGATTATTTCCTTCGCACTGTCCTCTGCAGGCCTCAGCTCTGTACTCGCAATCGCGGTCCCCATCATCACGTTCCTCTACCCCGTCGCGATCACGGTCGTGTTCGTCACGATCATCACTCACCCCATGCGCCTCGCAACGTCGGCACTGTGGACGTTCCGTCTGAGCGCATGGATGGCAGCGGCTTGGTCTGCGGCAACGACGCTGGCACATGTCGGCGTAGCGACAGACGCTTTCAACTCCGTGCTCATGTTGAGCCCGCTCCAAGCAAATCAGCTCGGCTGGATCGCGCCCACCGTCATCGCGGCGATGATCGGCGCGTGCGTCGACCTGGCAGTGATGAAACGCTCGGCGACCTAATCACTGTCAGCGTCAGACCCCGCACAGCATCATTGTTGAGCGGGGTCTCGTTGTCTGTGCGACGAGGCCACGACGTCAGCCAGAACAAAAGTCGCACATAATTTCCAACGGTCAGTTTTCAAGCCCCTCTCAAAACGTTGCAATTCCAACGATGCAACTTCAACGTGTGAAAGACACGCAAGGGAATTACGTGCGACATTGTTGAGTAACCCGTCATCACAAGACCGAGGGGGCCTGGCTGCGGCGCACGTGGGCCGCGGCGGGGCCTGGCCAGAGCATGCCTAGCGCCGCCCGATTGGAGGCCGCCGCGAGGACTGCGGGGCCCGGCCGGGCTTCGAGACGACGCGCCGAGCGAAGCTCGCGGCGCGGACGGCGAGCGGGCGGGCAGGCCTCGCGGCGGTCGGAGATCTGGCGGCGGCCAAAATTAGACAAAAAGTGGTGGCCCCCAGGAAAACCCGGGGGCCACCACCTATGTGTTCACAAACGTGAACTGACGAGTTGAAGGTCAGTCACAAAGACTGGTTCAGTTGTTCGTCAGCTTCTCACGCAGCGCGGCCAGGGCCTCGTCGGAAGCAAGGGTGCCCTCGTTGTCGACCGGGGTCGAGTAGGAGGCCTGCTCCTCGATGGAGGGAGCCGCTTCGGCGTCCTCTTCGAGGGCCTTGCGGACCTGAGCCTTGTGGGCCTCCCAGCGGGCCTGAGCCTCGGCGTACTGGGCTTCCCAAGCCTCGCGCTGAGCGTCGAAGCCTTCCATCCACTCCTGGGTCTCCGGATCGAAGCCCTCGGGGTACTTGTAGTTGCCGTTCTCGTCGTACTCGGCGGCCATACCGTAGAGCGAGGGATCGAACTCTTCAGAGTTCGGGTCCACGCCCTCGTTGGCCTGCTTGAGGGACAGGGAGATGCGGCGACGCTCGAGGTCGATGTCGATGACCTTGACGAAGACCTCTTCGCCGACCTTGACGACCTGGTCGGGCAGCTCGACGTGACGCTGAGCCAGCTCGGAGATGTGGACGAGGCCCTCGATGCCGTCCTCGACGCGCACGAACGCACCGAAGGGGACCAGCTTGGTGACCTTGCCGGGCACAACCTGGCCGATGGCGTGGGTGCGGGCAAATGCCTGCCACGGATCTTCCTGGGTGGCCTTGAGCGACAGGGAGACGCGCTCGCGATCCATGTCGACGTCGAGAACCTCGACGGTGACCTCCTGGCCAACCTCGACGACCTCGGACGGGTGGTCGATGTGCTTCCAAGACAGCTCGGAGACGTGAACCAGGCCGTCGACACCACCGAGATCGACGAATGCGCCGAAGTTGACGATGGAGGAGACGACGCCGGTGCGCACCTGGCCCTTCTGGAGGGTGTGCAGGAAGTTCGTGCGGACCTCGGACTGGGTCTGCTCGAGCCATGCGCGGCGGGACAGGACCACGTTGTTGCGGTTCTTGTCGAGCTCGATGATCTTCGCTTCGATCTCGCGACCGATGTAGGGGGCGAGGTCGCGGACGCGACGCATCTCGACGAGGGAGGCGGGCAGGAAGCCGCGCAGGCCGATGTCGAGGATCAGGCCGCCCTTGACGACCTCGATGACGGTACCGGTAACGACGCCGTCCTCTTCCTTGATCTTCTCGATCTGGCCCCACGCGCGCTCGTACTGCGCACGCTTCTTCGACAGGAGGAGGCGGCCTTCCTTGTCTTCCTTCTGGAGGACGAGCGCCTCGATCTGGTCGCCCACGGCGACAACGTCGTCGGGGTTGACGTCGTGCTTGATGGACAGCTCGCGAGAGAGGATGACACCCTCGGTCTTGTAGCCGATGTCGAGGAGGACCTCGTCGTGGTCGACCTTGACGACAGTGCCCTCGACGATGTCACCATCGTTGAAGTACTTGATGGTCTCGTCGATGGCTGCGATCAGGTCTGCTTCCGAACCAATGTCGTTGATAGCGACCTGCGGCGTGTTGGTGGTCATGTAGTAGTTTCTCCGAAACGGACTGGATAGTAGATGGACAGTTCCAGCGCCTGAAGACCGATGCGGATGCACCTGTCCCCAGACACTGGGGTTTAGTTTAGCAGCCTTTGACGGGCAAATGTGACGAATTTGGCGACACTTTCCGTGGCGTGCGTCGCGTCGTCTTGACCGTCAGTGCGCCGCGAGCTGCCAAGACGCGCCGATCCCAATAGCGACATCAAGCGGCACGGAAAGCTCGACGGGGGTGGCCATCTTGTCTCGGACGATGTTCTCGACGTCCGCTGCCTCACCAGGAGCGACTTCGAGGAGCAATTCGTCGTGAATCTGGACGAGGAGCCGCGACGCGAGTCCCGCCTCGGCCAATGCGGTCGCAACGTTCATCATCGCGATCTTCACGATGTCTGCCGCGCTGCCTTGAATGGGTGCATTCAGGGCGGCACGCTCAGCCATCTCACGACGCTGGCGGTTCGAGGAGCGCAGGTCGGGCAGGTAGCGGCGCCGGCCAAACATGGTCTGGGTGTATCCGTCAGCTCGCGCCTGCGCAACGAGTCCTTCGAGGTAGTCGCGGACTTTCCCGAAGCGTTCGAAGTAGCGATCACGCAGGGCGGCGGCCTCGGGCACGGGAATACCGAGCTGAGCGGCGAGGCCGTAGGAGGATAGACCATAGGCCAGTCCGTATGAGGTGGCCTTGATTCGCGAGCGTTCCTCACCTGTCACCTCGGCGACTGGAGTGCCGAACACCATTGACGCCATGGTCCGATGCAGGTCCTCACCGGAGTTGAACGCCTCAATGAGCGCCTCATCTCCGGATAGGTGCGCCATCAGGCGCATTTCGATCTGCGAGTAGTCCGCGCTCATCAGTGACTCAAAGCCCTCACCCGCAACGAAGGCGCCACGGATACGCATACCGTCGGCGCTGCGCGCGGGGATGTTCTGCAAGTTCGGGTCGGAGGACGCCAGGCGACCCGTGGCCGCCGCAACCTGAGAGAACGTCGTGTGGATGCGTCCATCCGAGGCGACGGTGGCGGACAGGGAGTCCACCATCTGCTTGAGCTTGATGCGGTCGCGGTGGGTCAGCAGGAACCCGAGGAAGTCATGCCCCGCTCCCCCTTCATCCGCCGTCTTCGCGTGCAAATCAGCCAAGGCCTCGGCGTTCGTCGTGTACCCGGTCTTCGTCTTCTTCGTCTTGGGCAGACCGAAGTGATCGAAAAGTAGCTCCTGGAGCTGCTTGGGGCTCGATAGGTTGACCTCGCGTCCCGCCGCGGCCCACGCTCCCTCGCGCGCGGCATCGACGGCCTTGCCGAGCTCGTCGGAGAGCCCATCGAGCACGGACGTGTCTGCGGCAATGCCGATGTCCTCCATCTGACCGAGCAGGACCGACAGGGGCATCTCCATGTCGGTGAGAAGAGAGGCTTCGGAGCTTTCCTCCAGACGCGAGCGCAGAGTGGAGGCAAGCGGGTGCAGGTGGGCCGCTAGTTTCCCGGCGCGCAACGCGGCAGCGCTTGGACCAGCACCGATGTCCCCCAGGCCGAAGAGAGCATCCGAATCACCCTCCTCCTCGTCGATGACGACGCCGAGGACACGCGACAGAACATCTTCGAGCTTGTGGGAGCGCTGATCGGGATGCGCGAGATAGGCAGCCAGCATGGTATCGAACGCGACGCCGCCGAGAGTCCAGCCGCGCGAAGCGAGCGCATGACGTGTGCCCTTCGCGTCATGCACGATCAGGGACGAGGCCGTGGCAAGAACGTCACCGAGCGCTTCCTCCTGCTTGGGACTCAGTTCGACGGGGTCGATCACGAGCGCCTCGTTGTCAGAGGCGAGGACAAGACGGGTGACGTCGCCACGAGTCGGCCGCATGTCGCCTTCAACGAGCACAGCGAGCGTCGAGTGGGCGCGAGCCCACTGGGCGATGTCGCAGGAAGCATCCGCGAGGGACACCGAGATCTCCACCTCGGCCACAGCCTCGGGCGCCTCGTCGACGCGCCCCTCCCCCATGCCGACACCGGCGACCTCGCGCACCTTCTGGCGCAGACGCCCAAACTCGAGAGAGTCGAAGAGACGGTCGACGGCGGCAATATCCGTTGGACGACGCGCGAGATCGCTCAGCGACACCTCAAGGTCCATGTCGGTGAGCAGACGATTGAGACGACGATTGCGCGCCACGTCGTCCATGTGTTCACGCAGTGCAGCGCCGCGCTTTCCACCGATCTCATCGGCACGCGCCAGCAGGTTATCGAGACCGTCAAACTTGTTGATCCACTGCGCGGCGGTCTTCGGTCCCACACCTGGCACACCAGGCAGGTTATCCGACGTCTCCCCCACGATTGCAGCGATCTCGGGGTAACGATGCGGCGGTACGCCGTACTTGTCTTCGACTGCCTGCGGAGTCATACGGCGCAGATCACCAGGCCCCGTACCGGGATAGAGCACAGTCACGTTGTCGGTCACCGTCTGGAACGAGTCACGATCACCGGACACCACCAGAACAGTCGATCCCTCGTGACCTGCGCGATACGCGAGAGTCGCAAGGATATCGTCGGCCTCAAAACCCTCACGGGACAGAGACACGATACCCATCGCATCAAGCACCTCGCGGATGAGCTCCACCTGCCCCTTAAATTCTTCGGGCGTCGCGTCACGCGTGCCCTTGTACTCCGGGTACTCCTCAGTACGGAATGAGTGCCTCGACACATCGAAAGCGACCGCGATATGCGTCGGCCGCTCGGTCTCCAACAGGCGCGTCAGCATTGAAACGAAGCCATAAACAGCGTTCGTGTGCTGGCCAGTGGCCGTCACAAAGTTATCCGGCGGGAGCGCATAGAAGGCGCGAAACGCCATGGAATGGCCATCAATAATCAGCACAGTGTCACTCACACATGCCACCCTAGATGCCATGACACATGATCACCAGACGAAACACACGCAGTCTTCCTCACCCGATCCCCTCGCCCGCGGTGGCTGGGTCGGTGCACACTGGCCCGGAACCCTCATGGAAGCCACCGGCATGGAGGTTGTCGAGCACAGTGCTGTGCGCACCGTCATCTCGATGCCGATCGACGGAAACCGCCAGAGCGCTGGCATTCTGCACGGAGGTGCTTCCGCAGCACTTGCCGAGACGGCTGCATCCTTCGCGGCCCAGATTCATGCGCGCGAGACAAACCCCGGCAAGCAGGCCTACGCCGTCGGCACCGAACTCAACGCATCGCATATCAGCGCTGGACGGGAAGGGATCATCACCGCGACCGCAACCGCCGTCCACCTGGGGCGCTCGTCAACCGTCCACACTGTGGAGATCAGGGACGAGGCCGACCGCCTTATCTCAGTCGCACGCGTCACTAACCGAATCCTCGTGCGCTCTAGCCACGACTGAGGGTCAAGAAACAGCAATGGGGAGGGTCATGACCCTCCCCATTCGCATGCGCGACTCTCAGTCGTCAACCTGGTTGATGACCGCGTCAGCGACCTCACGCATCGACAGACGACGATCCATCGACGTCTTCTGGATCCAGCGGAAGGCCTCAGGCTCGCTCATTCCCATGTTCTTCATCAGCAGGCCCTTGGCGCGGTCAACGCGCTTACGAGTCTCGAAGCGATCAGACAGATCGGCGATTTGGTCCTCAAGCGACTCGATCTCAGCGTGACGCGACAGAGCAATCTCAACGGCGGGAATCAGGTCGGCCGGGCTAAACGGCTTCACGACGTAAGCCATCGCACCGGCGTCACGCGCGCGCTCGACAAGCTCCGTCTGCGAGAAGGCGGTGAGCATGACGACGGCGCACGACAGTTCCTGCAAGATCTTTTCCGCTGCTGTGATGCCATCCATCTTCGGCATCTTGACATCCATCACACACAGATCGGGTTCGAGCTCGAGTGCCAGCTCGACAGCTTCCTCACCGTCGGCGGCCTCGCCGACGACCTCGAACCCCGCCTGGGTGAGCGTCTCAACAATATCGAGACGAATCAACCCCTCGTCTTCTGCGACGAGGACGCGACGCGGTTCAGCCTGCTCTTCACTCATTGTCATATTCCTCAATTTGATCGGTTTGCTCAGCTGCTCTATTGTGGGTCTCGCACACGCGAAGCCCCGATAGCCCAACTGGCAGAGGCGGTCGGCTCAAACCCGGCTTGTTGTGGGTTCGAATCCCACTCGGGGTACCGCCAGTGGAGTACGTGCTCCTAATGGTACCGGCATTTCAGCGCATATGCGACGTGCGCACCACAATTGATACATCAAAACCGCAGACGGAAAAGGGGCCGACAAGCAATGCTTGTCGGCCCCTGTCGACTCAGGCCACGACGCTCAGTTCGAGACCGAGGTATTCGGCAGCCGCGCCCCTGCGGGCCGGCTCGTCAAGATCGGCGATAGCCTGCTTGACCCTCGAATCGTGGAAGTCAGCAAACCAGGGCTCAACGGCGCGCGAGAGCTGGCCGACCTCCAGGTTGTTGGCCACACGACCAAACAGAGTGTCGTGG
The DNA here is from genome assembly GCA_000411415.1 of Actinomyces sp. HPA0247. Lineage (GTDB taxonomy): Bacteria > Actinomycetota > Actinomycetes > Actinomycetales > Actinomycetaceae > Pauljensenia. The sequence goes on from KE150452.1 coordinate 159,744, forward strand.
ACCGACACGGTCCGGATGTTCGTATTCATTTTTCTTCCTCCATCTTCTTCTCTTCGGGCGCCCCAGAAAACATGCTTTGATCGCACAGGCATTTCTGAGCACGCCGAGCAGCACTTTGCTGCGTGTGCCGCGCCGTCGTTGGTGCGGCGTCCACGTGTCTCAACGTGTATCCGTGTACTTTATTCCACGAATCCCGTTTTGTCCACGTGACGAAACAAAAACAGTGGGGGCCCTGGCTCATCGCCAGGGCCCCCACTACTCACGCATCTCACGCGTGGCGCAGACCGCCAATCGCATAGTCGGCTTCATCTCCGACTTCGTGGATACGCAGCATGTTCGAGGAGCCAGCGATGCCCGGCGGCATACCGGCAACGATCACGAGCTGATCACCGATGTCCGCCAGGTGCGAGGACTGCACGACCTGATCGAGCTGCCACACCATGTCGTCCGTGTGTTGTACCTCGGGAACACGGTAGGTCTGAATACCCCAGGACAGCGCGAGGCGACGACGCGTCGACTCGAGCGGCGTGAACGCCAGCATCGGGATCGGACGGCGCATGCGTGAGAGCAGACGCGCCGACGTGCCGGACTGGCTAAACGTCACCAGGTAACGGGCATCCAGGTGCTCGGCGATACGAGCGGCAGCTTCGCAGATAACACCCGCACGATCAGCGTAGAAACCGGGGATCGAGGCGATGCGCTCACCACCGTTTTCTTCCGTCGACTCGATGATGGCGGCCATCGTACGGACGGTCTCAATCGGGAAAGCACCGACCGACGTCTCACCGGACAGCATGACCGCATCGGCGCCATCAAGGATGGCGTTCGCGCAGTCGGAGGCCTCGGCACGCGTGGGGCGCGGGTTCTTGATCATCGAGTCCATAACCTGCGTCGCGACGATGACCGGCTTGGCGGCGATACGAGCAAGCTCAATCGCGCGCTTCTGAACCAGCGGCACGGCTTCCAGGGGCATCTCAACACCGAGGTCACCGCGGGCGACCATGATGCCGTCAAATGCCTCGACGATCTCTTCCAGCGCCTCAACGGCCTGCGGCTTTTCGATCTTGGCGATGACCGGGATGCGCTTGCCCATCTCGTCCATGATCTCGTGGACGTCTTTGATGTCCTGCGCGGAACGCACGAAGGACAGCGCGATGAAGTCGGCATCCTGCTCAATGCCCCAGCGCAGGTCTTCCTTATCCTTTTCAGACAGGGCGGGGACGGACACGGCAACGCCGGGAAGGTTGAGGCCCTTGTGGTCCGAGACCATGCCGGGAACCTCGACGCGGGTCACGACGTCAGTATCCGTCACCTCGACGACGCGGACCGCGACGTTGCCGTCGTCGATCAGCAAGCGGTCACCGGGAGCGCAGTCGCCGGGAAGCCCCTTGAAGGTCGTCCCGACCAGTTCCTTCGTGCCGGGAACATCACGGGTGGTGATGGTGAACGTGTCACCGATCTTGAGCTCCTGGGGGCCATCCTGGAAGGTTTCCAGGCGGATCTTGGGGCCCTGGAGGTCAACCAGGACAGCGACCGCGCGACCGGACGTCGCAGACGCCTTCCTCACGCGCTCAATAACGGCCTCGTGTTCCTCAGCCTTTCCATGCGACCGGTTAATACGCGCGACATCCATGCCGGCGTCCACCAGTGCCTGGAGCTGCTCAGGAGAATCAGTAGCAGGTCCAATAGTGCAGACAATCTTAGCTCGACGCATAGATAAGAGTTTACCGCCCAATCACAGTTGAAACGAGGAGGATCCGCTCCGGGTCGACGTGATCATTCCCATGAATCCGCCTGTGGTAGGACCTCCGCGCGGAGAAAAACGACGAAGCTCGGGATCAGAACGACTCGAGAGTGCTCTCGTTAGCGGACTTTTCTTCACTCACCCCAGCACCGACGATATCGTCAGCGTCACTGTCTTCGGGGGCAGCCTGGTCCTCCGCTTGCTCGTCATCCGCCGCGGATTCGGCGTCGTGTGCATCGACGGTCGTCGGGCGTCCCAGCCGACCAGCGACGACGAACACAAGCACACCGAGCACGAACACGAGCAGGGACGTCCACACGTTGAGGCGCAGACCGAGAACTCGGTGCGCATCATCGATGCGCAGCATTTCGATCCAGCTGCGTCCCGCTGTGTACGCCATCAGGTACAGACCGAACACCTGGCCACCGGCGAAGCGGTGACGACGATCGAGCCACACGATAATGGCGGCTGCGGCAAGGTTCCACAGGCACTCGTAGAGGAACGTCGGGTGGAATAAGGTTCCCGCCGGATACCCGGCGGGCATGTGGGCTACGTCGATCTGAAGTCCCCACGGCATTGTTGTCGGAGCGCCGAAGAGCTCTTGGTTAAACCAGTTTCCCCACCGCCCGATGGCCTGCGCAACGAGCAGCGCCGGGGCCAAAGAATCAGCAATCGGGCCGAAGCGCACTCCTGCACGCTTGACGGCAATAAATGCACCCAGCGCACCGAAGGCGACGCCACCCCAAATTCCGAGGCCACCGCGCCAAATCTGGAAGGCGAGCATCGGATCACCACCCGGGCCAAAGTAGGCATCCGGGGACGTGACGACGTGATAAATCCGCGCACCCACAACTCCGAGCGGAATCGCCCAGAGGGCCACGTCGTAGAGCGTGTCAGGATTTCCTCCGCGAGCACGGTAACGGCGAGCGGTCCACCAGACGCCGATGATCATGCCGACGGCAATAATGATGCCGTAGGCGCGCAGCGGGATCGGGCCGAGGTGCCAGACGCCCTGCGAAGGCGATGGGATGCCGACAGCGACGAGGGTGTTCACGCGCGGGCCCCGCTAACGCCGGCCTTCAGTTCGGTGGCAAGCTCACCGAGAGCCTTCAGACCACGGTCGATCGAGTCGTCGAAGAGCGTCTTCACCAGCGCGGAACCGACGATGACTCCGTCCGCATATGCGCCGATCTCACGGGCCTGCGCGCCATTGGAGACGCCCAGGCCCACACACACGCGCTCGGCGCCAGCGGCGCGAGTACGCGCGACAACGTCAGCGACATGCGCGCCAACAGCCGCACGCGCGCCCGTGACGCCCATCGACGAGGCTGCATACACCCAGCCACGCGAATGCTCGGCGATCAGCTTGAGGCGGTGCTCGGGAGAGGAGGGGGCGCTCAGGTAGATGCGTTCCAGGTCATACTTATCCGACGCGGCCTCCCACTGTGCGCCCTCTTCGGGCGGCAGGTCGGGGGTAATGAGGCCGGAACCGCCCACGGCAGCAAAATCCTTCGCGAAACGCTCAACGCCCCACCACTCAACCGGATTCCAGTAGGTCATCGAGCAGGTCGAAATTCCGTACGAGGTCAGCTCGTCCACCGCGTGGAAGAGGTCCTCGAGGTGGGTACCACGCTCGAGAGCAGCAACGGTCGCTCGCTGGATCGTCGGGCCATCCATTCCGGGATCCGAGTAGGGGAAGCCGAGTTCGATGACGTCAACGCCGCAATCCGCCAGAACTTTGCCCGCGCGAATCGAATCCTCAACAGACGGGAAGCCGACGGGAAGGTAGCCGATGAGAGCCGCGTCGCCACGCTGACGGGCAGCATCAATGGCAACGGCTGAATGGGGTGCACGCGTCATGTCACTTCTCCTCGTTTTGATCCAGGACGGCGACGCCCGACGGCCCGGCACTGGGGTCGATGACCTGCAGCTTCGCTTGTCCGTAGCCGAACCACCGCGATGCGGTATCCACGTCCTTGTCGCCGCGCCCAGACACGGTCACGATGACGATTGGCTCCTCCCCCGGTTCAAAGGGTCCTTCCGCTTCGACCTTGGCCAACGCCCACTTGCGGACACCAGCAAGGGCATGGGAGGACTCGATGGCGGGAATGATGCCCTCGGTGCGGGACAGATGCAGGAACGCCTCCATCGCCTCGGCGTCAGAAATCGGCATGTACGAGGCGCGCCCCGTCCGCGCCAACCAGGCGTGCTCCGGGCCGACACCCGGGTAGTCGAGGCCGGCGGAAATCGAGTGCGAGGCCTTCGTCTGGCCGTCGCGCTCCTGGAGGACGAACGTACGCGCGCCGTGAAGCACGCCCACCTCGTCGGCCGTGATAGAAGCGGCATGACGCCCCGTTTCAAAACCATCGCCCGCAGCCTCGCAGCCAAGGAGCTCGACACTCGGATCATCGATGAACGCGGTGAACGAGCCAATGGCGTTGGAGCCACCACCCACGCAAGCGACCACCACGTCGGGCAGGCGTCCCTCAGCGGCGAGCAGCTGAGCACGCGCCTCATCGCCAATAACACGCTGGAGGTCACGCACGAGTTCAGGGAACGGGTGCGGACCCGCGGCGGTACCGAAGATGTAGTTGGTCGTCTCGACGTTCGTCACCCAGTCACGGAAAGCCTCGTTGATCGCATCCTTGAGGGTCGCGGAACCCGCAGTGACAGCGATGACCTCGGCGCCAAGCATCTGCATGCGTGCGACGTTCAGGGCCTGGCGCTCCGTGTCCTCGCGGCCCATGTAGATCGTGCAATCCAGGCCAAGAAGCGCCGCGGCCGTCGCCGTGGCCACGCCGTGCTGTCCCGCGCCGGTCTCCGCAATGACACGAGTCTTTCCCAGCTCCTTGGTGAGCAACGCCTGCCCAAGCACGTTGTTAATCTTGTGCGAGCCCGTATGGTTCAGGTCCTCGCGCTTGAGGAAGACACGCACGCCACCCAAGTCGGCAGCAAAACGGGGAGCCTCCGTCAACAAGGAGGGACGTCCCGCGTAGTTCAGGAACAGATCGCGCAGGCGGCGCTGGAACGACCGGTCACGCCACAGGCGCTTCCACGCTGCCTCAACCTCCTCGAGGGGACCCATGAGGGACTCGGCAACGAAGCGGCCGCCAAAATCACCGAAGTACGGTCCCTCCACAAAGTTATCGGATGCCATCACTGTCCTTCCTGACGCGCCGCAGCGACGCGAGCCTTACGATCCGTCCGCAGAGCGGGATGCTGTCCGGCACTCACCATGTCCTGAATGCTCGCCATGGGATCGCCCGAGGTCACGAGGGCCTCGCCAACGAGCACCGCATCCGCACCCCACTTGGCGTATTCAAAGACGTCGTGGGCGCTGGCGACGCCAGACTCGGCGACAGCGACAACATCCTGGGGAATCACGTCGATGACCTGCTCAACGGTCGAGCGGTCAACTTCCAGCGTCTTCAGATTGCGCGCGTTCACACCGATAATCGAGGCACCTGCCTCCATCGCACGGAGGGCTTCAAGGCGCGAGTGCGTCTCCACCAGGGCTTCCATACCCAGCGAGCGGGTACGCTCCAGCAGGGACACGAGCACGTTCTGTTCAAGCGCCGCAACGATCAGGAGCACGAGATCAGCGCCGTGAGCACGCGCCTCGTGAATCTGATAGGGCGTCACGATGAAGTCCTTGCGAAGGATCGGAATGTCAACGGCTGCGCGTACCGCATCAAGATCGGCGAGCGAACCGTGAAAGCGACGCTGCTCAGTGAGCACCGAAATGACCGAGGCTCCCCCGGCCTCGTACGTTGAGGCGAGCGCGGCCGGATCCGGGATCGCCGCCAGCGCGCCCTTCGACGGCGACGAGCGCTTCACCTCGGAGATGATCTTGACGGCGCCGTCTCGGCCCCGCAGAGCACCAAGCGCATCCTTCGCCTCCGGAACCTGAGTCTCCATCTCCTTGATCCGAGCCAAAGGGACGCGGTCTTCACGCTCCTTCAGGTCCTGCCGGACCCCGGCGATAATGTCATTGAGAACGCTCACGACGCTCCCCTTTCAGGCAGAAACGATCATTCCTCACCTAGGCTAGCGAAAAATGGCCGACGGCGGGTGAGGCATCCCGCAGGGCGGGTCAGGACAGGGGGACCAGGGTCGATGCCCGCACGACGGACTCGACTGCGGCAGCGGCCTTGTTACGGGACTCCTCGTACTCAAGCGCCGGGACCGAATCAGCAACGAGTCCCGCACCCGCCTGCACCGAGGCAACACCATCCTTCAGCGATGCCGTACGAATAGCGATCGCCAGATCAGCGTCACCGGACAGGTCGAAGTAGCCGACGACGCCACCGTACACGCCTCGCGCAGCGGGCTCGAAGTCATCGATCAGCTGGATGGCACGAGGCTTGGGCGCACCCGACAGGGTACCCGCGGGGAACGTCGCAACCAGGGCATCAAGAGCATCAGCATCCGGGCGCAGCACCCCCGTTACCGTGGACGAAATGTGCTGAATGTGCGAGAAACGCTTCAGCTCCATAAGAGTCGAAACCTCAACTGACGCGGGATCACACACCTTCGACAGATCGTTGCGTGCCAGGTCGACGAGCATCACGTGCTCCGACAGTTCCTTGGGGTCCTCGAGCAGCTCAGCCGCCAGTCGGTGATCCTCGGCAGAATCCGCACCGCGGGGACGCGAGCCGGCGATCGGATACGTCCAGACGCGGCGTCGCTCACTCTTGACGAGGGTCTCCGGAGACGAACCGACAACCTCGAAATGGCCTCCCTTTTCATCGGGTAGGTCCAGGAAATACATGTAGGGCGACGGATTGACCGTACGCAAGACGCGGTAGACGTCGATACCACTGGCCGACGTCGACACGTCGAGGCGCTGCGACACCACGATCTGGAACGCATCACCGTCTTCAATGGCGCGTTTGGCTGCATGGACGGAAGACTCGAAATCAGCACGGGTCGTCCGTTGACGTACCTGAGGCGGCGTCGCGTCGCTGGTACCCAGGACCGCCGGCGCGATCGGGGTTGCGAGCTGTTGCGTCATCGCATCGAGACGCTCAATCGCACGGTCGTACGCGCCGTCAACGCCGTCCGCCGAACCGTTGAGGTTCCAGGCGATCGCCATCAGGTACACCGAACCCGTCGCATGGTCGAGGGCAGCGACCTCTGTCGCCAACACGAGCGTCGCGTCCGGAATATCCGACTCCTTCGGGGCTGTCGCGGCGAGCGTCGGCTCCCACTCAGGAATGATGCCCCAACCGAGAGAACCAACGAGAGCGCCCGTCAGCGGAGGCAAGCCTTGAATCGGCGGCGCAGCCAGCTCCTCGAGAGCGGAGTGAACGACCTCCAGGAACGTTCCCTCCTCACGAGCACCTTCCGGGTGGGAACCGATCCATCGTGCATGGCCGTCGCGTGCGACGATGGCACCGGCACTCGACGCTCCCACAAAAGACCAGCGCCCCCACGAACCACCGTGCTCCGCAGACTCAAGAATGAAGCTGCCGTAGTTGCCATGGGCGAGCTGTCGGTAGACGCCCACCGCACTCAGCTCATCAGCGAGCACTCGCCGAACGACGGGGATCACGCGCCGTGAGGCTGCAAGATCGACAAAGACGTCGCGCGGGGGCCAGGTCTGGCCCCACTCGAGGCTCACAGGCTCACACTGATACGAAGGCGTCGAAATAGTCACCAGTCCATTGTCCCATCCGGAAGCGGACTCGTCCCAGTGGGGTCCACAATGAGACCGAACAATAGTGCTACAGCCAGTCCGGAACGACACCCCAGGCAATCGCAGCCATCAGTGCGGATCCGATCATCCAAGGCCCCATCGGCACACGTGACTTCGTCCCGGCCGAGCCGATCACGATTTTCCAGAGCGCAGCAAACCCGGCCAACACAAACGACAAAGCCAGGGAGGAGACCGCAGCCTCGATACCGACGGATCCTGCCATCGCGCCCAGAACGGGTGCGAGCTTCACGTCTCCCCCACCCATACCGCCGGGCAGACGGTTGAGCAGTGCGATCGGAATCGTCCAGATGAGAGCCCCAGCAACGCATCCGATGAGGCGCTGCTGCCACAGGGGCGAAATGATGGCACCGACGACAACGCCCACCGTCACGCCGATACCCATCGCCACTGTATACGCGTTGGGCAGACGATGAGTCTGAGCATCAACGTAGGCGCTCAGCGCCCCGATCATCGCAACCGTCATGACCGAGGGCATGCCGGGACGCATCTGCGCCGCCACGAATAGGATCGCCCCAACGATCGCAGAACTCCACACAATCGCGTTGCGCGTCAGCGGGGTACGAGTCGCTTCAATAAAATACCGCCGCTGGATCTTCCACCCGGACCTCCACAGCCACACCAGCACAATGATCCATGTGAGAAATCCCGAGACGAGCGACAGATCCGCACTGATGCGCTGGGGAAGCCAACCGACGATCACGACGCCCGGCCTTCCTGTGAGCGCCGTTCCAGCTCCTCCTCGAGAGCCCCGCGCATCACGTCGATATCGGGGCTGCGCCCGGTCATCAGCTGGACCTGTGCACCTGCCTGATAGACCAGCATATCCGTGCCCTCAGCAACAATGCCACCGCCTGCCTCATAGGCAGCGCGCAACGCCGTATTGCGCGGGGAATAGACAACATCGAGGAGGACCTGCCGCTCGCGCACATCGAGACACTGCGCGAGCGGATCCGCAACACCAGCGGGCAGGGTTGAGATGATGAGGTCAGCCTCGCGCGCCGCCTTCGACACGGCCTCGACGTCGGACCACAGAACCTGTTCGATGGCCACGCCCAGACGCGAGGCAGCAGCAACAACCGATCCGGGACCGCCGAAGCGGCGCGCAGCGACAGTCGACGTCGTCATCCCCAGCTCGCCAAGCGCGGCGAGGGCAGACGAAGCCGTGGCGCGGGCACCGAGGATCAGAGCACTCGACGGAAGCGAGCGCCCCTGAATCGAACATGCGCGGCGGACAGCCGACGCGATCCCCGTCACGTCGGTATTGAAACCCGCAAGAATGCCCGAGGACGGAACAACCGTATTGACCGCGCCAACCGCGCTCGCTAACGGATCAATCGCATCCAGGAGCGGCATCACCGCCTGTTTGCAGGGCATTGTCACCGACAAGCCCGCGCAGTCAGCACCCAGGCCACCAACGAAACCGGGAAGTGACTCGCGGTCTTGCTCAAGCCGACGGTACTCCCACCCCTCGATGCCAAGCTGCGCCCATGCCGCGCGGTGAATGACCGGCGACAGAGAATGCTCGATCGGCGAGCCGATCACGGCGGCCCACGTCATGATGCCGTGCAGACCTTCGGATTCGCAGCGCAGTACGCCTTGAACTTCTCGCGGTTCTTCTCCTGTTCTTCCAGAGTGGAGGCGAACAGGGTCTCGCCTGTGTCCAGGTTGACCGTCACAAAGTACAGCCATGTTCCATCGGCCGGATTCAGCACGGCCTTGATGGCCTTTTCGCTCGGCTGGCCAATCGGAGTGGGTGGCAGTCCCGGGTGCAGGCGCGTGTTATACGGGTTGTCATTATCGAGATCCGCCTGATCGGGCACACCGCTGGTCTTCCCAACGCCGTACAGGACCGTTGAGTCCATGCCCAGCATGCCCTTCGTTTCACCGTTTGTATCCGCCAGGCGGTTATCGATCACGCGGGCGACCATCGGCATATACCTGTCGATGTTCATCTCACCATCAACGATAGACGCCTTGATGAGGACGGTTTCGCGGTCTGCGGGAGCAACACCCAGACGGTCGAGTTCATCGATCGTGCCCTTGACCATGCGCGCGATAAGGGTGGTCGGCGTGTCTGTTTCGCCGACCTCATAGGAGCCGGGAAGGAGCCATCCTTCGGCGTTACCGCCGGCCTCAGAGGGCAGACCGATAGCCTCGGTATCGGCGAATGCCGCATCGACGTCGGCCTCGGAAACGCCCATGATATCGATGATGCGTTGCTTCACTTCCGACAGCTTCTGGCCGGAACCGATAGTCACCGTCGAGTCCACACGATTCGTCTCGTCCAGCAAAGCGGCGAGCGCTGCAGAGGCGCTCATCTGTTGCTTCAAACGGTACGTACCAGGGCGAATCGACATTGCCGCCGAAGTCTTCTCGAACTGGCGCACGAAAGCACCCACGGACTTCACGACGCCCGCTTCCACCAGGGTCTGGCCGATCGCACGGCCCGAGGCCTCCTCATCAATGGTCACCTCGACCGAGCCGGAACCGGGGCCCGGATAGTCATCCGACGAGGTTGTCGATGAGTTGAAGAGCTGATCGTAGGCAACGTAGCTTGCACCGGCGACTAAGCCGAGCACGAGAACGATGATGAAGAACGAACGAATGCGACGACGACGCTTGCGTTTACGGGCTGCGCGGCGTTCGCTGGCGAGCCTGCGCGAGCGCATACCTGTCGTTTCAGACGCCGTCTCAACGACCGTCGCAACACTGCTTGTGCGGGCGGTCGAAGCGGGAACACGCGGTGCCGCAGCGCTGTCAGTCACCTCATCGAAGGACGGGATCGGCGCCGAGCGCTGACGACGACTCGCACCACGCGCAGGTACAGCCTCTGTGTCGGCCGAGGCCGGGGCCACCGCAGGTGTGCCGTGAAGCGGGGTCGACGCGGAGGTCGACACGGAGTTCTTCGAGGACTCGACGCTGGAGTTATCACGTGGAGCGTCGGAGTAGACCTTGGGTTCGCCGGAGTGAATCTCACGGCGAGAACGGAAGGGGTAAGGGGGAGGCGTACTCACGTGTGTACTCCTTCGTTGGGTTCGAGGATGATCTCCTCACCGGGGGCTCGACCGCCCATGCGTTCAAGCTCGAGCGCCTGCTCCAAGATGATCTGGGCGGCCACCTGGTCGATGACACTGCGATGGTCGATTTCCGGGATGCCGGAGGCGCGCAGTCGCGCATGCGCCTGGTTGGACGTCATGCGCTCATCGACCATCGCGACCCGAACACCGGGAACAAGCTTCTTGATGCGGCGCGCATACTTGCGCGCTCCCTTCGCAGAAACGCCCTCTCCCCCGCGCAGATGACGGGGCAGCCCAACGATCACTTCGATCGCGTCATGACGACGGACAATGTCGGCGAGGCGATCGAGATCAGACAGGTCAGGGGCCCTGTGCAGGGTTTCGACGGGCATCGTGAGAATACCGTCAGGGTCGCACCGGCTGACGCCGACACGCACGGTGCCGACGTCCACGCCGATGCGAATACCCCGACGAATGCTCACAGAGCCTCGATTTCCTTGCGGATCGCGTCGATCGCGTCCGCGATGCCCTCGGGCTTCGTGCCGCCACCCTGAGCAATGTCATCGCGGCCACCACCGCCACCGCCCATGTACTTGCCAACGGCGCGAACAAGGGCGCCTGCCTTCACGGACTGCTCACGCGCGGCCTCGTTCGTCGCAACAACAAGCGAGGGCTTACCGCCAACGAGACCACCGAGGGCAACGACGACGCCGCGCTCATTACCGAGGCGGTCACGGACGTCGAGCGCAAGGGTACGCAGGGCGTCGGCCGACGGCATGTCGCCAACGGCGGCAGCCACGACGCTGACGGCGCCAATAGCCGAGGCGGAAGCCGCAAGATCGGCACCGCGGCTGAGAGCCTGAGCGGTGCGCATCTTCTCCAGTTCCTTCTCGGACTCGCGCAGCTTGGACAGAAGGGACTCAATGCGATCGGGCAGCTCATCCGCACGACCACCAACGAGCTGAGACAGCTGGGCAACGAGCGCGTGCTCCTTGGCCTGGAACTCGTATGCACCGTCGCCGACGAGCGCGTCGATACGGCGTACGCCGGACCCAACGGAGCCTTCGCTGAGCACCGTAATGCGACCGATGTGTCCGGTCGTCGGCACGTGGGTGCCACCGCACAACTCACGGTCGAAGCCATCGCCAATCGTGACGACGCGGACCTCTGATCCGTACTTTTCTCCGAACAGCGCGATGGCGCCGGCGGCCTTTGCCTCGTCGAGGCTCATCACCTCGGTCGTCACGGCCAGATCCTGGGCGAGCTTCTCGTTGACGAGCGCCTCAATATCATTGATCTGAGAGCCGTCAAGCGCCGCACCGTGACGGAAGTCGAAGCGCAGTCGCGACGGCGAGTTCTCAGAACCGGCCTGCGTCGCATCCTTCGACACGACGTTGCGCAGGCCCGCGTACACCATGTGCGTGGCAGTGTGGGCACGAGCGATCGCCAGACGGCGCTCGCCATCAATCTCGGCGTATGCCTTCTCGCCCACCGTCATGCCACCCTCGGTGAGAGTGCCGCGGTGAACGCTCAGGCCACGGATCGGTGCCTGAACGTCGTGAACCTCAACAACGCCACCGCCAGCGAGACGGATCGTACCGTGGTCGGCCAGCTGGCCACCCATTTCAGCGTAGAAGGGCGTGCGGTCAAGGATCACCTCGACCTCGGCGGGCGCGCTTGCCGCGGGTGCCGCAACACCGTCAACGAGCAGCGCTTCGACAGTGGCCTCGGCGGCCTGCTCCGTGTAGCCCAGGAACGTCGAGCCACCACCCATCGCCTTCTCAATCTCGTGGAAGACACGGACGTCAGTGTGTCCAGTCTTCTTCGAACGGGCGTCGGCGCGTGCGCGTTCCTTCTGCTCGGCCATGAGGCTGCGGAAGCCCTCCTCGTCGACGGACACGCCCTGTTCGGCAGCCATCTCGAGGGTCAGGTCAATCGGGAATCCGTAGGTGTCGTGCAGCGAGAACGCAGAGGCACCGGAAATAACGGGGGCGCCCTTCGATTCCTTCGCACTGGCAACCGCAGCGTCCAGGATCGTCGTACCGGCGCTCAGCGTGCGACGGAAGGCGTCTTCCTCCGCGTAGGCGACCTCCGAGATCGTCTTCCAGTTGGTCTCGAGCTCGGGGTAGGACGCCTTCATCGCGTCCTTGGAAGCGGTGAGGAGGGTTGGCATGGTTGCCTCGTCGACGCCCAGCAGGCGCATGGAGCGAACAGCACGACGGATCAGACGACGCAGCACGTAGCCGCGGCCATCGTTACCGGGACGCACGCCATCGCCGATCAGCATGAGAGAGGAACGCACGTGGTCGGCCACGACACGCATGCGCACGTCATCGTCATAGGCGGCACCGGCCTCGGGACCCGCAGCGCCCAGACCGTAGCGCTTGCCACTCATCTGCATGGCAGCGTCGATGACGGGGAACACCTCGTCGATCTCGTACATGTTGGGCTTGTCCTGCATGACGAAGGCCAGACGTTCGAGGCCTGCGCCCGTATCAATCGCCTTCTTGTCGAGCTCGCCCAGCAGCGGGTAGTCCTTACCCGTCCCCTCACCGCGCATGTACTGGTCGAAGACCAGGTTCCAGACCTCAAGGTAGCGGTCGCCACCCGGGTCAACAGTGCCGCCCACGGCCTCGGGACCGTACTCGGGGCCGCGATCATAGTGCCACTCCGCACAGGGGCCGGCGGGACCCGGCTGGCCGGTGTCCCAGAAGTTTTCCTCACGAGGCAGGCGCACGATGTGCTTGGGATCCATGCCGATCTGCTTGGTCAGGACGTTGAAGGCTTCCTCGTCCTGGTCCCACAGCGTCACCCAGAAGCGATCACCGTCGAGGCCATACATTCCCTCGTCGCGCGAACCCGTCAGCAGCTCCCAGGCGTAGTTGATCGCGCCTTCCTTGAAGTAGTCGCCGAACGAGAAGTTGCCGTTCATCTGGAAGAACGTGCCGTGACGGGTCGTCTTACCGACGTTATCGATGTCGTTCGTGCGAATACACTTCTGCACCGACGCGGCACGAGGCCACGGCGCGGGCTCAACACCCGTGATGTAGGGGATAAACGGAACCATGCCCGCGATCGTGAACAGAATCGAGGGCTCCGGGGAGACGAGAGAAACGGAAGGACGAATCTCATGCCCCTGCTTCTTGAAGTATTCGAGCCAGCGGGTGCGGATTTCAGACGTACGCATAGTCCCCCATGTTAGACGCTCTGCGCCGGTCGCGGCACGTCGGCACGCGCAAGCGGACAGTGGGATAAAAGAAAAACCGCGCCCCCGAGCATGGCTCGGGGGCGCGGGAATGAATTGTGTCAGCGCGAGTAGTGCTCAACGACCATCTGAACGTCGACGGTCACGGGGACCTCAGCGCGCTTCGGGCGACGCACCAGGGTCGCCTTCAGGCGAGCCAGGTCAACGTCCAGGTACTCGGGGACGGCGGGCAGCACGTCGCGGTGGATACCCTCGGCAGCGATCTCGAAGGGAACCGTGGTCTGCGACTTGGGCTTGACCTGCAGGGTCTGGCCGGGCTTCACGCGGAACGAGGGGCGATCGACGATCTTGCCGTCAACGAGGATGTGACGGTGAACGACGAACTGACGAGCCTGCTGGATGGTGCGGGCGAAGCCGGCGCGCAGGACGAGGGCGTCCAGACGCATCTCGAGCAGCTCAACCAGGTTCTCACCGGTCAGGCCAGCGGTACGACGAGCCTCTTCGAAGGCGCGGCGCAGCTGCGACTCACGGATGCCGTACTGGGCGCGCAGACGCTGCTTTTCCTTCAGACGAACGGCGTAGTCGGAATCCTGGCGGCGGCGGGTACGGCCGTGCTCACCGGGGCCGTAGGGACGCTTCTCGAAGTAGCGAACAGCCTTGGGGGTCAGGGCCAGACCGAGGGCGCGGGACTCGCGCACCTGCTTGCGGGAACGATTCGTTGCCATGTTTCTTCTTCCTGTTTCTCGTGTCATGCCGGAGATCCCGGCATGGGGCCAACTCCAGGATCACATCGACCCGTCGGCTAAGGCCCCAGGTGCCCGCTGATGCGGACAACTGTTCCATCCTAGCGTCTTTTCAGCAAATTGCGAATCACACCGAGCCGCTTCGTGAGCATCGCCTCATGGCCGTTTTCCGTGGGCTCATAGTAATGCGTACCTTCGAGGTCGTCCGGCAGGTACTGCTGCGCCGCGACGTGGTGCGGATGATCGTGCGCGTACAGGTACCCGTCACCGTGTCCCAGAGACTTGGCGCCGGAATAGTGCGCATCGCGCAGATGCTCGGGCACCGCTCCCCCACGCCCGGCGCGCACATCGGCGATCGCACGATCGATCGCCAGGTACGTCGCATTCGACTTCGGGGCTGTCGCCACGGCAACGACTGCCTGAGCGAGGAGCAGACGCGCCTCGGGCATACCGATCAGCGCGACTCCCTGGGCGACGCTCACGCAGGTCGTCAGCACCTCGGGAGCGGCCATTCCCACTTCCTCCGAAGCGGCGATCATGATGCGTCGCGCGATAAAACGCGGGTCCTCACCGGCCTCGATCATACGGGCGAGGTAGTGAAGAGCTGCGTCCACATCAGAACCGCGCATCGACTTAATAAACGCGCTTGCCACATCGTAGTGCTGATCTTTACTCCAGCGAACGAGGGCCTGATTGGCCGCCGCCTCAACGCTCGCGACCGTAATCTCACCGGATCCATCATCGCTGGCAACACCCGCAGCTGCTTCGAGGAGCGTCAAAGACTTACGAGCATCCGAGCCCGCCAGGCGCACAAGTCCGGCCACGGCCTCGTCCGTAATAGAAAAACGCCCACCAAGGCCGCGCTCATCCGCCAACGCACGGCGAATGAGCCCCTCGATTGCATCCGCGTCAAGAGGACGCAGGGTTAAGAGGAGCGAGCGCGACAGGAGCGGAGAAATCACCGAGAACGATGGATTTTCAGTCGTCGCTGCAACGAGGACGACCCACCGATTCTCGACGGCAGGAAGGAGCGAGTCCTGCTGCGACTTCGAGAAGCGATGCACCTCGTCGACGAACAGAATGGTTTCTTCTCCCCCGCTGGCGAGAGTTCGACGCGCATCATCGACAACACGCCGCACGTCACTGACGCCCGAGGAAACGGCGGAGAGCTCGATAAACCGCCGTCCGGATGCGCGCGCGATCAAATACGCGAGCGTCGTCTTACCAGTACCCGGAGGACCCCAGAGCACAACGGAGGACACTGCAACACCGTCGCTGGCTCCAGGCGAGAGAAGGCGCCGCAACGGCGCCCCCTCACCGAGCAGGTGCGACTGTCCAACGACCTGTGCAAGTGTCGTAGGACGCATACGAACGGCGAGGGGCGCGCCCGCATTGAATGCAGGCACGCCCGACTCGTCGATAGATTCAGAATCAAACAGATCCATGAGCCCTAGCTTAGGACAATGTGACTCCATTCGAGGAAGAGCCAATCTTGGGACCGGAGAGAACCTGGACGACCACGAGGCCTCCGAGGATCAGCATGCAGGCACCGGCACCCAGGAGATAGCCATTCAGTCCTTCAGACTCATTACCGGACAGGGAGGAAGACAGCATTTCAGCGTGCAGCTTCACGCCGCCCGAGGCGTCAACAGACGACCCAGCACCGGCTGCGGCAACCGTCGAAGCGACCTTGAACTCAGCCCAACCGACCAGTTCATGCTGACGGTTCGCGACGACGACCTTGTAGTCGCCCATCGGAAGGCCCGTAACCTCCATCGACACCTGATTGGAGTCTTCGACCTGAAGCCAGCGGGCCTCACCGGTCTGCATGATATTCGCGCTCACCCAGTCGCCAGCAACGGCCTTATCCGAAGGAACGTTAATCGTCAGCTGTCCGCCGGTGAAAGCTGCGCTCACGCCACCCTTGTTCGCATCAGTCAGCTGCGACACGTCAGAAATAGGCGACACCGGGGTGTCGGAAGGCTGCGCGGATGCAGCAGAAGCACTCGCAGATGGTGTCGGACTCGGCGCCTCGGAAGGCGTCGGGGTCGGACGGACGGCGGGGAGCTGTGGATCATCGGGCGCAGGCGCGGGCTGCTCAGTGGTGGGAGCAGGCGCGGGATCGGCACTGGGCTCGCTCGTCGGTGCGGGCGCGGGATCGGAAGTCGGTTCCGGTGCAGGATCGGTCGTCGGCTCGGCCGTGGGCTGAGGCGCGGGATCGGCCGTCGGGTCCGTCGTCGGTTCAGGTCTGCGCGTGTCGTCGTTACCAACAGGCTGATACACGCTCACGGTGTAGGTCACAGGCTCACCCTCAACGAGATCTCGCCCTTCCTTGAACATGAGCACCGTGACGGTGTGCTTCGTTCCAGGCTCCCACGTGATGCCCTCGACATTGTTCTGTCCATTGGGCACAGGGACCTTCAGGGTGTAGTTGTGCGGACTGGTGGCAACCCACACATCATCAGCGGTCACGGGTACCGTTTCGCCATCACGCTCATACGTCGGCTGCTCAACAGGCGTCACGCGACCCGAGTCGAGCATCACGCCCCAGTAGCCCTTATCCCCGTACTGCTTCTCAAAAGAGGAGCCCTGTTCGATTCGAACAGTGAATGCGGTGGTCGGGACGGGGATGGCCCCGTCGTTACCGTCTGCGCGAGCAGCAAATCCGGGGATCGCAAGCGCGATGGCAGCGAACAGGCACAGGGCCATCAGGAGGCTCATCAATCGACTGCGCCCTCCGAGGCCGCGCGCGGCAAGGGCAGAAGCGGCCCGTGCGTGCTGCATACCGTTCTCCTTAGTGACTTAATCCTCAGAAGCATTTGTTCTGAAACTAGAGTAACAGGCGTGGCGCGCGAATGCTAAATTCCAACGCACACCAATCGGTTAATGCACATTTTCTCAGAGCGCTAGCCCAGATGAAAGGTGATTAGCGCGCCAATCCGTGGGAGCGGCGGACAATACTGACCGTCACGATGGCACCGAGCAACGCAAGAGCACCGCCACCAGCGAGAATCCAACCATTCAGCCGCGACTCTTCCTCGCGGGCGGCCTGATTCGAGGCCTGCTGCTCCGAGTGAGCTTTGGGACCAATCTGCGATGCGGACACGCTTTGCTGAGTGGATGAGGTCGAAGGCTCCGGAGTGGGATCCGCGCTGTTACCTGATCCACCAGACGAAGTAGACGACTGTGTCGACGATCCCCCACTAGCAGACGACGAACTGGGAGACGGAGTCGACGCAGAAGATGTCACATCATCAGCCTGCGTTCGTTCGGACGTCCGATTCTGTCCAGACGCACTGGTCGACGACTCACTTGGCACAGAGGGGGCGTCGGTAGGGCTCACGGAGGTGCTATCGGAGCCAGGATCGTGAGTCGGGGCAGCACTGTCATCCGTCACCGGATCAGTACCATCGGTCGCTGACGGTTCGGTCGGTGCCAGCGAACAGGAGCGCGCCTCGGCTGCCGATTCGACGACCGTCACCTCAACCTGAACATAGTTGCCCGTCACCCCGTCACCGATCATGACCTGGTGCTTCGTCCCAGCCGTCCACAAAGCCGGCAGGTCAATATCAGCCGTGAAAGTGCCGTCCGCACCAACTTTCGCAACCGCCCATGCAGACCTATTACGTGCAACCGAGGACGGAACCCACGTGGGGAGGACCATGTCATCAGAGCGCTTTTCCTGGCCATCATCGAGCGTCACAATCACGAAACCGAGGGCATCCTCGGAAGACGGACCCCACCCAGAGCCTTCCAGATGCAGCGGCACCCCGGTTGCTACGACCGACGACGCTATGATCGACGCCCCTTCTTCAGAAGCGGTCACACACTGCCCCGGCTGATCGCCAATGCCATCCGCACTGTAGGCGGGAGCGACCGACACGAACATTCCACCGACGACGGAGGCAGACGCGGTCAGTGCAAGCAGGGACATGCGAAGGCCCCGGCTCTGCGAGCGCACCTGTGTCGTCATGCGTATTCGTTTCCTTCTGTCTGGGATAGCCTCAACCAATCGACACTGTCACGCTCAGAATAAGCATGTCAGTGCCTGAGTAACCACTCGATACCAGCACCATACTATTGCCTGGCTTGCGAGATGTAATTGCGAGCAACAAGCAAATTCATGGCACACCTGCTCAAAACCTTATTTTACCTGGATTTACGCGATTTTGCCACAATTACTGTGAGCAATATTATCGAGCAATCATACCTGCTGGTGACCCGCTGGTCAGCATTTGAGATGCTGAGAAAGACAACGTCGGTCAACGACGCGGGATGACGAGAGGAGCCCCCGTCTCCGGATCCTCGATGATGCGACAGGGCACTGCGAATACGCGCTCCACAAGCTCAGGCGTGACCACCTGGGCAGGCTCACCCTGAGCGAGGATCTGCCCGTCCTTCATAAAGACGAGGTGGGTGGCATACCGGAACGCAAGATGCAGATCGTGCAGCACGGCAACAACAGTCGTACCCGCGCGCTGCAACCGCTCGGCAAGACGAAGCACCTCCAGCTGATGATTGAGATCGAGATAGGTCGTCGGTTCATCGAGCAGCAAGATCTCAGTCGACTGCGCCAAAGCCATCGCAATCCAGACACGCTGACGCTGACCACCGGAAAGCTCACCAACACGCCGACCGACAAGGGACGCGACACCCGCATCCTCCATCGCACGGGCGAGCGCTTCATCGTCCTCACGACTCCACTGACGCAGAAGGGACTGGTAGGGGTAACGCCCCCTCGCAACCAAATCTTCCACGAGCATATCGCCCGGAGCCACAGACGACTGCGCGAGCAATCCCAGTCTGCGTGCAAGCGCCTTCTGATTCATATCGGCAACGCTGCGCCCGTCCAATTCCACCACTCCGCTACGAACGTCAAGCACGCGAGCCAACGACCGCAAGAGGGTCGACTTCCCACACGCGTTGGGGCCAACGATGACGGTCAACTCACCGTTGAGGACATCCAGCGACAACCCATCCAGAATGGGAGCGTTCTTCCCGTAGCCAACGACGATATCGCGGGCACCCAGCCCCGGCCTCGTCCCTACCCCAGTCATGACCTCACCTCACGAATCAACAACCACAGGAGGTACAAGCCTCCCACGACACCCGTCACAACACCCACGGGAAGCTCAGCGGGCGCGATCAAACGCTGAGCACACACGTCAGATGCCAACACCAGCAACGCCCCCACGAGCGCGGACGAAGCAAAACCCACTCCCCCGCCACCGCACAGGCGATGCGCAATATGCGGGGCGGACAATGCGACGAACGCGACCGGACCAGCGACGGCCGTGGCGCAGGCAACGAGCAGGATGGCGACAGCGATCGACAGAAGACGAATGCGGCGCACGCGCACGCCGAGCCCGGTCGCAACGTCGTCCCCCATCGCCACAAGCCCCAGCGGAACTGCAGCAGCGACGCACGCACATGCGACAACGCCGAGCACGATCAGGAGAGGTGTCAGTCGAGCGAACGTAACCCCCGAAAATGACCCAGCACTCCACAGTTGCGCTCGCTGCGCTGCCTCCAGCGGCGCCTTGACAATCAGCAGCGAATTGATAGCGCGCAGCGCAGCAGAGCAACCAATACCGACCAGGACAACACGCATTCCCGTCACGCGCATACCGCCTGCGCAGGCGAGGATCGCTGCACCTGAGACGAGGCCACCGACCAAGGCCCCGAGGCCGGTCACCGCCGGACTCGACCCCAGCACAATAATCGCTATCAGCGCGCCGGTGGCACACCCCGTTGACAGCCCCACGATGTCCGGGCTTCCCAGAGGATTACCCGAGATCGTCTGGAAGATACGCCCCGAAATGCCGAGCGCGCACCCGACCGCAACAGCGGCCAGCATCCGCGGCAGCCGCACAGACTGAACGAAATAGACCCCCAGGAAGTCGTCACGAGGACCGCCGTCACCCAGCAGGCGCCGGAAGGAGTCCGCGGCACTGAGCCCATAGTCGCCGAGCGTCAGCGAATAGACGGACAATCCGAGCACAAGAAGGAGGCCACACACGACCACCACCGCGCTGCGTCGATGAATACGGACGGAGAAACCGGCTCGCGACACAGTGATATACCGCTGACCATCTCGCGTCATGACATACCCCTTCCGCGCGCAGCAATAATGAAGAAGGGGGCGCCGATCAGGGCGACAACGACGCCCACGGGCACCTCGGAAGGCGCGAGGACGAGACGTGACGCAATATCGGCAATGCACACCCACACGGCGCCTGCGACCATCGACCAGATCGCAACCGCTCCCTGCTTCGCACCGACGATACGTCGCACCATGAGAGGCACCGCCAAGCCGACGAATGTCAGCGGACCACCCAGCGCTGTTGCTCCACCAGCAAGAGCCGTCACGGCAAGAATTCCCAAAGCCCGAATGAGTCGCACACGCACGCCAAGACTCACGGCAGTATCCTCACCGATGGCGAGAACGCCGAGAGCTGACGAGATGAGAGCAGCGAGGACACCCCCGCAGACGATAACTATTCCCGCTGCGACCACCGAGCCCATATCGACCCCCTCCAACGATCCGGAGGCCCAGTAACGGAACTCGTTGAAAGCAAACTGATTGGCCGCCAGGACTGCCTGCGTGAGGGACGCGAGAGCAGCGGACACGGCAATGCCCGCAAGAGCGAGACGGGAGCGAGACCCGCCACCGCGGCCCGACATCGCAAATACGAGAGCGGCAGCCACCCCCGCGCCAACGAACGAAGCGCCGAGCGTCCCGGCGCGCGTCACAACCCCAGACACAGCTGTGACGGATACGACGACGAACGCAGCGCCTGCGTTGATGCCAAGCACACCCGGATCCGCAAGCGGATTGCGAGTCATCGCTTGCATGATGGAGCCAGCCACACCGAGCGCCCCGCCGATCATGAGCGCGGCAATCGTGCGCGGCACCCGCAGCTGGGTGACGACTTGCGCATCCTGACTCGCCCCACCACGAACCAAAGCATCCCACACAACATCGGGAGCGATGGAACGGGAACCCAGGGCGAGCGAGGCCATCGCGACGAGGACAAGCACCAGCGTCGCCACTGCACAAGCAATGGCGACGCTGGCGATACGACGTGTCGTCATGTCAGGTCAGCGACCCGAATCGTCCGACTATCGGGCTCAGGAAGCCGGGACGAACTGGGCCTCGATGCTCGAGACGATGCCGTCCATCAGGAGGTAGCCACCGGTCGAGGTCCACAGGGAACCGTCGACGGGGATGACGTGGTTCGCCTTGACGGCGCCGAGCGAGTCGAAACCGACGGTGTTCTTCGCCTCTTCGAGGGCTGCGGCAGAGGCCTCGACGCCCGTGTTGCCACCGGCGGAGGGGTTGTTCACTGAGGACTTGCCCAGCGTGCCAAAGAAGATCCAGTCCGCATCGATCTGGTCAATGTTCTCCAGGGAGACGGGCTCGGAGTGGCCTTCGCCGTCACGGTCCTGGTTCGCGGGGCGCTTCATGCCGAGTGCGGTCAGAGCCTGTCCGGCGGGGAGCTCCTTGAGGATCAGGCCAGCGCTATCGCCCTGCCAACGCACGACCGAGTACGTCTGATCGAGGTAGCCGGCGTCCTTCAGGCGGGCGCTCACCGATGCGACATGCTGGTCGAACTCCGCAAGCTTGGTCTCAGCCTGGTCGGCCAGACCCAGCGCATCCGCGGTGAGCGTAAAGGTCTGCCGCCAGTCACCACCGGACTGAGTGGTGAAGAAGACGGGTGCGATCTGAGAAAGCGCAGTCAGGGTTTCCGTGTCGTTATTCTTCACAGAGGTACCGTCGACGAGGATGAGATCGGGATGGGCTGCACCGATAGCCTCGAGGTTCGGGGTACCAATCGATCCAAGGATCGGAATGTCTCCGGCACGATCGATCAGGTAGTTCGGGACGGTCTGCTGACCACGGCCGGACACGACGCCGATCGGGGTCACGCCGAGCGCGAGGGCATTGTCAGTGGTCGGCTCGGAGAGCGTGACAACGCGGCTGGGGTGCGACGGCAGGGTAACCTCCTGGCCGGACGCATCGGTGACGGTGCGCGTCGCAGACGTCTCGGACGTCGCGGATGCCTCGGGGGACGAGGCCGGGGCGGGCTGGTTGGACGAGCATGCTCCCAGAGCGAGAGCGGTCAGAGCGACGCCGACGATGGCGCGAATTCGCGTCGACAGGTGCACAGGTGTCTCAATTCAGTCGATCTTGTTAGGTGCATAGGTAAGCCTAACCTATAGATGAGCTGGTGACTCACTCTGTCTCACTGCTGGTCAGCATGTGAGAGGGTCCCATCCATCAAGGGCGCGGACGAGGCCTTCGCGCCACCATGCCACGTCATGCCCACTGCAATAATGGTCGAGCTCCACGGCTGCACCCTGGCTCCGCAGGAGCTCGACGCAGTCGTCCACCACCGGACGCATCGTCTGTTCCAGCGTGCCCACCTGCAGCCGTAGCCGCACATCCTGGCGCGGCCTCACCGACCCCGCACGCAGGTCACCCATCAGCATCCCTTCGCCGATGCCTCGCCGCGCACCTCCCCACCACAGGGACGGAGACTGGGCGACCGCACAATCGAGGGGAAGATCACTGCGCAGCGCCGCTTCCAACACAGCCAGACCGCCGTACGACTGGCCTGCGACCATCACAGGCCCCACCCCAGCCTCGTCGCACACTGCGCGTAGCAGCGCCACGACACTGTCCACGTCGGTCAACTCCGCCTCGCGCTCGTCCAGATCTCCCACGTCGATTGTCACGACGCGCAGGCCGGGATAGCGCCGAGTCAACCAGCCGACGCCGTTACCCCGCCAGATCTCGCCATCGAAGAGGATGAGCATGCACGTCGGATCCGCCTCGCCGTCATGAACGATCACATCGTGCTGGCGCGTGACTGAGAGCCGCGCACTCACATCCGCTGCGATGTCATGTTCACGCACCGCACGCATCTCGGGAGCGGACAGATCCTGCGACGGCCACACCACCTGCGCGTCGGGTCCAATGAAGAGTGAGGCTGCGGCACCGCGCCCATTCACGACCCTGAGTGGATTCGACGAATCGGGAGATGCATCGTCGAGGAATCGGATCCACTCCCCCATGTCCGTACCCACGCTGGGGTCGAGGCCCCACGGCCCCACAATCACCTTCTGGTAGCTGAGGATCGCATCCGAAGGAAGTGCGCATACGAGCGCCCGAGCATCCCCGTGCCCAGGCCCCATCGACATGCAAAAGTCGTCGAGGTGCTCGCGCGCCCGATCCGTGATCGTGTTCAGGACGACGTAGCAGTCAGCTGCAGCCTGTGCTCCCCACTGGAAGGTCACACGTACGGCGTCAACTCCATCGACGACGAGCCGAGGCCCGACGATCGGGAGCCCGTCGGCGTAGCGATAAATTCCGTCTGACGCCTCCCAGCGCAGCCGACAAAATCCGGTGCGCGAAAAAGACGTTTGGTCGAAAGCCACGCGATCAGTCGAACAGCGAAATATCGCCGGCGCCGACACGAGCGACGACGGCATCCCCACCCGCGAAGTCGATCACCGTGGTCGGCTCGGCGACGCCCACGGGGCCCACAACCACCAGATCAACCTGGTGTCCGATGCGATCATCCACGTCGAAACCGTCGGTCAGAGGCTCTTCCTCTCCCGGCATGATGAGCGTCGAACAGGCCAGGGGTTCGCCCAGCGCCTCGACGATCGCCTGCGTGATGACATGATCGGGAATTCGCACGCCCACCGTGTGCTTCTTCTTGTTCAACATGATGCGCGGGACCTCCTTGGTCCCCCGCAGGATGAACGTGTAGGGTCCGGGGGTGAGCGCCTTCATGGTCCGGAACTCGTGGTTGTCGATGATCACGAGCTCGCCCAGCTGCGCAAACGAGTGGCACAGCAGCGAAAAATTATGCTTGTCATCGAGCTTACGGATCGATCGGATCGTATCCATGCCCGCCTTGTTGCCGACCTTTGTTGCGATCGCATAACCGGAGTCAGTGGGCAGCGCAATCGTGCCGCCGCGCTCCAGCAGATCAACGACCGTGGTGACCAAACGTGCCTGCGGATTAACCGGGTGCATCTCGACGTACGACATACCCCTATTGTGCACGAAACCCCCACCGGTCGGTGACCAATGGGGGTTCCGTGGACAAGGTCACGGCTCGAGAATTACTTCTCGGATTCCTCGGCCGCTTCCTCACCGCGCTTCTTCGGCTTCGCATCGACGCCGGCTTCCTTACGCTGCGCGGGCGTAATCGGCGCCGGAGCCTCAGTCAGAGGATCGAAGCCGCCGCCGGACTTCGGGAAGGCGATGACGTCGCGGATCGACTCGGACTTCGTCAGCAGCGAGACGATGCGGTCCCAGCCGAAGGCCACGCCGCCGTGCGGCGGAGCACCGAACTTGAAGGCATCCAGCAGGAAGCCGAACTGTGCCTGAGCCTCTTCCTCGCCGATACCCATGACGTTAAACACGCGGTTCTGGATGTCGCGACGGTGGATACGGATCGAGCCGCCGCCGATCTCGTTGCCATTGCAGACGATGTCGTAAGCGTAGGCCAGCGCGTTACCCGGATCCTTGTCGAAAGAGTCGATCCACTCGGGCTTGGGCGAGGTGAACGCGTGGTGGACGGCCGTCCAGGCACTGTGGCCCAGTGCGACGTCGCCCTCGGCCTCGGCATCACCGGTGGGCTTGAAGAGCGGCGCGTCGACAACCCAGGTGAACGCCCAGGCATCGGGATCGATGAGGTTGCAGCGCTTGCCGATCTCAAGGCGAGCAGCGCCGAGCAGCTCACGCGACGGGGTCGGCTTGCCAGCTGCGAAGAAGATGCAGTCACCAGGCTTGGCACCGGTAGCGGCAGCAAGGCCCTCACGCTCAGCCTCGGTGATGTTCTTCGCAACAGGGCCACCCAGCGTGCCATCCTCGGCGATCGTGACGTAGGCCAGGCCCTTGGCGCCGCGCGCCTTGGCCCATTCCTGCCACTTGTCGAACGTACGGCGCGGCTGCGAGCCACCACCGGGCATGACGACAGCACCAACGTAGGGGGCCTGGAACACGCGGAAAGTCGTGTCCTTGAAGTACTCGGTGAGCTCGGTCAGCTCCAGGCCGAAGCGCAGGTCAGGCTTGTCTGAACCGTAACGCTCCATCGCATCCTTGTAGGTCATGCGGGGAATCGGTGTGGTCAGGTCGTATCCGATCAGGGCCCACACGTTCTTCAGGACGTCCTCGGCGACCTCGATAACGTCGTCCTGGTCCACGAAGCTCATCTCGATATCGAGCTGGGTGAACTCGGGCTGACGGTCCGCACGGAAGTCCTCGTCGCGGTAGCAGCGAGCAATCTGGAAGTAGCGTTCCATGCCGGCCACCATGAGCAGCTGCTTGAAGAGCTGAGGCGACTGGGGCAGAGCGTACCACGAACCCGGGGAGAGGCGGGCCGGAACGATGAAGTCACGGGCACCCTCGGGGGTCGAACGGGTCAGGGTCGGGGTCTCGATCTCGACGAAATCGCGGGCGTAGAGTGCCTCGCGGGCGGCGCGGGAAACCTTCGAGCGCAGACGGATCGCGTACTGCTCAGGCTCACGACGCAGGTCGAGGTAGCGGTACTTCAGGCGCGTTTCCTCGCCGACGTTGCCGGAATCTTCAGCATTGGAGGACACCTGGAACGGCAGAGGCGCACTGGTGTTCAGGATTTCGATGTCGTCACCCATGACCTCGATGGCGCCGGTGGCCAGGTGCGGGTTCTCATTGCCCTCGGGGCGAGCGCAGACCTCGCCGGTGACCTTGAGGACGAACTCGGAGCGCAGCTCGTGGGCGACACGCTCGTCGCGGACGACAACCTGGGCGATGCCGGACGCGTCGCGCAGGTCGATGAACGCCACGCCACCGTGGT
The DNA here is from genome assembly GCA_000411415.1 of Actinomyces sp. HPA0247. Taxonomy (GTDB): domain Bacteria; phylum Actinomycetota; class Actinomycetes; order Actinomycetales; family Actinomycetaceae; genus Pauljensenia. The sequence goes on from KE150452.1 coordinate 186,027, forward strand.
CACGACGACGATCCACCCAGCCGGTGAGCGTCACGGTTTGACCGACCAGGTCGGTGCCGAGGGTTCCAATGTTGTGAGTGCGAAGCACTGTGATTCCTTTCGTTGTTACCATCCGCGAGACAGGCGGCGGCATTGTTATTGTACGCCTGCCCACCGAAGAGTCGCGCGTGCCGCGAGTAGGATAGTCACCATGCCCGCCGACGATTCTTCCCCTTCCACTACCCGCGCCACCTGGACTCCAGCTGAAATCGGACTGGCAATCGGCTCGGTTCTCCTCATCACACTCGTTGCTTTCGAGGAACTCGCAGCCACAACGATTATGCCCACGGTCGTCGCCTCTTTCGACGCCGCTGCGTGGTATCCGATCGCCTCGGGAGCCGCCTTGGCGACGCAGCTCAGCGCGACCGTCGTCGCAGGGGCCCTCGCTGACTGGAAGGGACCGCGTCCGGTGTTGCTCGCGGGCCTGGCCCTCTTTGCCGTTGGTCTTGTGGTGTGCGCGTTCAGCTCCCACGTCACGGTTTTCGTCATTGGGCGCGCCCTCCAAGGACTAGGAGGCGGCCTCCTGATCGTTCCGCTCTATGTTCTTGTTGGAGCGGTTGCGTCTGCCCGTCATCGCCCTTCGTTCTTCGCGTCGTTCTCCTTGGCATGGGTCCTGCCTTCTCTGGTTGGCCCCGCGATCGCAGGACACGTCACCGAAGTATGGGGTTGGCGTTACGTGTTCGGTGTCGTTCCACTGTTTGTTGCGATCGCTGCTGTGCCCATCGCCTACGTTCTCCGCTCCCTGCCGACTGCCCAAGGACAGCGCTCCCCTGTCCTTGCGGCGCTCTCGCGTGACGCCGGTTTGGTGGGAGTCGGCGTCATGGCGCTCCAGCTGGCGGGTGCGCTTACCTCGCGATTGGCACAGTTCGCGGTCTTCGCCCTCGGCGCGTGCATCACGGTGTGGGCACTGCCTCGACTCCTCCCGCGCGGCACGTTCCGATCCCGTCGGGGTATGCCGTCGGCAATCCTCGCAAGGCTGTGCGCGATGGCTTCCCAGGTGGGTCTCGCAGTCATGATTCCGCTGATTCTGCAGCGGGTACACGGGTGGTCCGAGGCCTCTTCTGCCTGGTGGGTTACCCTCGGATCGATCACATGGGCCATCGGCGCGGTCGGCCAAGCGCGCGTTCACGATCCGCAGCTGCGACGCCGACTCCCGGTCGTCGGCGGCGCAATGATGGCGGTCGGAGCGATCCCCGTGGGTGCTCTGCTTCTTCCGTCAATTCCGGTGTGGGTGGCCCTCGTCGGCTGGCTTCTCGTCGGCCTGGGCGTCGGTCTCGTTCACGCTCCCCTGTCCGTCATGGCGCTCGAGGTGACGCCCGAGGCCAAGCACGGGCGCGTCTCATCGTGGCTACAGGTCGCGGATTCAGCAGGACCCGCACTCGAACTCGCCCTCGTCTCAGTAGCCATGAGCGCGTGGGCCGCCACCGCCATGGTGGGCGGGGCGGCCTACGCTCCCTACTGGGTAATTGCTGCTGTGCTTGCGATCCTCACCGTGGTCGCCGTGACGCGGGTGCGTCCCGCACCGGGATGCTCCACGGATGAGGCAGCTAGCACTCAGTCGTCGTAACGACGCTTGCCGAAGTGGCGGCGTCCGCCCTCGCGGCCTCCGTCGCGGTCCCAACCGCCATCACGGCCGCCCTCGCGTTCACGGCGGGCACGCTTGATGTCTTTCTCCCAGCGCTCGGTGCGAACGCTGCGACGAGGACGCGACCCGTCGCCCTTTTCGAAGCGGTGCGGACGTTTCTCGTCGCGGTCCCCAAAACGTCCCTCGCGGTCGCCATAGCCACCGCGGCCACGGTTATCGCGATCGTAGTCGCGGCGGTCGCGGCGCTCGAAACCGTCACGATCACCATGGGAGCGCCCGCCGGGGCCCTCGTCCACGCGGATGCGCAGCTGGCGGCCCGACACGTATCCCTTGGAGATACGAGAGAGCTGCTCGCCGGACAGGTCCGCCGTGATGTCGACCAGCGAGAAGGTTGGGTAGATCTCGATATTGCCGATATCGCGGCCATCGATGCCGCCCTCGCCTGCAATCGCTCCGACGATGGAACCGGGCTTCACACGGTCCTTCTTGCCGACCTCGATGCGGTAACGCGTACCGGAGCCGGGTGCCAGGCGGCCGCCTCCGCGACGACGAGCGCCATTGGCACCGCCCTTGATCGGACGGTCCTTATCACGGCCGGCCTCGAAAGTGGCGCCAACGAATTCACCGGATTCATCGAGCTGTTCCTCGCGGCGGATCTTGCCGTTGCCACGGCGATCCTTCGCGACACGCGGAGCCGGGCCCTCGTCTCCGACAGCCGTGGCCATCAGCGCCGCAGCGATATCCTCAACGGAGACCTCATCGCCGAGTTCGGCCAGCAGGCGCTTGTACATGTCGAGGCGGCCGCGCTCAATGCGGGCGGACAGGCCCTCGAGCAGGCGGCTGGCACGGAATTCGGAGACGGCCGCGGGCGAAGGAATCTCGACCTCTTCCATCTCGGTACCCGTCAGCTTCTCGATGCGGCGCAGGCGGCCGTGCTCTCGCGGCGTGAAGAACGTGAGCGCTCGGCCCTCACGACCCGCACGGCCGGTGCGGCCGATGCGATGCACGTAGGCCTCGGGCTCGCGAGGAACATCAAAGTTAACGACAAGTGAGATTCGTTCGACGTCGAGACCTCGGGCAGCCACGTCGGTTGCAACCAGCACGTCAAGGGAACCGTTCTTCAGACGCTCAACCATGCGCTCGCGCTCGGTCTGGGCGACGTCACCGGAAATGCCAGCCGCGCGGAATCCGCGACCCGAGAGCTCCAGTGAGACCTCTTCGACGTCGGCGCGGGTGCGCACGAACACGATGGCGGCGTCGGCCTCTTCCTGGCCTTCCTTAATGTGCTGAGCGCGCGTGGCAAGCACACGAGAAAGCGCCCCAATCTTGTGCTTGTAAGGCACAACGGCATACGTCTGATGGATCGTATCCACCGTGGAGGACTCGGTGGAGACCGCAACCTTCACCGGATCCTTCAGATGCTCACGCGCAACCTTCTCAATCGCGGCGGGCATCGTCGCGCTAAACAACGCGGTCAGGCGATCATCCGGGGCACTCGACGCGATCGTCTCGACGTCCTCGGCAAAGCCCATGCGCAGCATCTCATCGGCCTCGTCGAGGACCAGCATGCGCACGTGCGACAGATCCAGCGCGCCCTTCTCGATAAGGTCGATGACGCGACCCGGCGTGCCAACGACGACCTGAGCGCCGCGCTTGAGCGCACCGATCTGGGGGCCGTAGGGCGAGCCGCCGTACACGGGAACAACGTCGAGGCGGGCAGTACGAGCAGCAAAATCCTCAATCGCCTGGGCGCTCTGCATGGCGAGCTCACGGGTGGGCGCCAGAACGAGAGCCTGCACGTCGCGCTCGTCGGCATCGACAATTGCCAGCAGTGGCAGGCCAAACGCCGCAGTCTTGCCGGTACCCGTCTGGGCAATGCCGACGACGTCACGCAGCTCCAGCAGCGGCGGGATGGCAGCTGCCTGAATCGGGGTGGGGACGCGGAATCCCATGTCGGTGACCGCAGCAAGAATTTCCTCGGGCAGACCGAGGCTCGCGAAGGTCACGGTGTTCTTCTCTTCCTCGTCCGTATGCTCATCAACACGGTCATCGTCGAGAGTACTATCGTCATCGAAATCATCGATGTGATCGGCAATCTCCGTCATTTCGCGCTCGGCGTCAGCGCGGTCCTTGAAATCGTCAGAGGGCATAATTCATCCTTGCGTCGTGCAATCGGTGTCAGCAAAACCATCGGGGCGGGCCATCTCGGCTCCTCAGCGCGGCCTCACCCATAACAACAAATCCCGCATCCCGCGGGCACCATAACAAGGGGCAGCGCCTCATCGCTACGTTTAGCTTACTCGCCAGACAGGCGCGACGGAGCGCGTGGTCGGCCAATTCACTGTTCTACTGCTGTCAGACGACAGCGAGCACCCCGCGACTCACAGGTGCAAACGCGCGATAAAGGAAGCGATCATCACCTGCCGGCTATCTTCGGCGCGCACCGGTGCGACGACCGCACGCTCCACCTCATCACGGCACAGTCCCCTCAGATCGCGAATGACTGCCCGTCGGCGGCGACCCGCAGCCCAGCGAGCCACTCCTCGATTAATACCCGCGAGAATCACGGTCACGAGAAGCGACACGCCGACGAGCGCCGTGGGAGCGGGAACGGGACCGAGCGCCGGAACCTGCCAGTCGATGAGCACGGCGCGCCCCAGGTGAACGAGGCCGATCCAGGCGGCGCCAACGAGACACACGACCCAGGCCAGCATCTGCAACCCACCGAGGAAACGAGCGGCCGCAGGAGCACCCGTTGCCACCTGCATGTTATCCGCGACCTCACGGTGAGCAGCAGCCGGAACATCGCGCGCACCCTCCAGTGCCCGCTCCACCAGCCGAGCGCGCCATGCCGGGGGGCGTCCAGAAGAGCGCTCCCCTACCTCGCGGCGCACAGCATTAACAAACGCGGCCTCATCCGACGGGGAACGTGTGGGCAGTGTTGGCGTCGTCGCCCCCTCTTCACGAGAGTCCTCATCTAGGTGGAGGCGACGCAACGGATCAGCACCCAGACGCGCAATCCAGCGAAGCGGAAGCCAACCACCCACTCGCCGACCCGCACGCATCGTGGAGGCGGCCACTGCCTCGGCGATGATCGGCGCACCCGCCAGGTCCGCAGCAGCGGAACACAGGTCCGACGCCATGCCATCGGTCTCAATGCCGCGGACGGTTCCGTCGATCCCCACAGCGTCTCGAATCAGCACCGCAGCCTCGCGGAGCCCCTGGCGTGCCCGAGCGGCCTGGCGCGACACGCGTTCCGTCTCTTTCGACAGATGCTTCACGAGCGCAGGCATCCCCTCGCCGGTCGTTGACGCAACGGACAGGACCGTCGCGTCTTCCATTCCCCGCTCGGAGAGGAGACGCCGCAGGTCTCGCTCGATCGCCTCACGCTCGGGGGCGCCGACGGTATCAATGTGCGTCAGCACGACAGTCACCGACGCATGGGAGGAGCGCAGCCGGGCGAGCCACTCGTCATGCAGCCTTGCGTCCGCATACTTCTGTGGGTTCACGACAACCACGAGCGCATCAACGCGCAAGGCGAGGCGCTCCGCGATATCCGCATGCCCGGTCTCGATCGAATCAATATCGGGCATATCGATAACAACCGTGTCTCCAGGCAGAGCGCGGGGAGCCTCCACCCGCCGGGCAATTCCCAGCCACCCGAGCAATTCCTGCGGCGCACGACCGACGGGAAGAACAGCGCACGGCTCGTTCGTCGTCGGACGTCGAACGCCAGCGGTCACGACCTCTCCCCCGCTCAGAGCATTCACCAGCGACGACTTACCCGCACCCGTCCCGCCCAGCATACCGATCACGCACCACGTCGGATCGATCTCGCTGCGCTCGGAGGTAATGTCGATCAACTGACGAATCTTGGAGAGTGTGGCCTCATCAATATCCGGAGAAGCCAGCGTACAAATGTGATCAAGCTCTGAGGCCGCCGACGCAACAGTGCCTTTCGAACGCCTCATGCCAGGACCTCCCGAGCATCCCCCAGCGCTTGCTCCAGCGCATCCAACCGCACGCCCTCGTCGGAGCGATCCAGCAATGCGGACACGGGCTCCACCACATCACTCAGGGACGCGGCCGCGAGCCGCTCCAGCGCATCGCGAGCCTGCTCAGCCATAGAGCGGACAGTTCGCTCACCGAAATATGCCTCCAGGACCGTCTGTGACAAAGCCGCCGATGCGCCCGCGATACCAACCTCAACACCAGTAAGACCGCCGGTCATCGTAAAAGCTGCCACCATGAGCGAGACAGTGACAACGTTGATGCCGCCAGCGAGCATGCGCCCGCTGACACGCGAGGACTCCGCCTGCGCGCGAATGAGCTCCGTAACCTCGCTCGTCCACTCTTGAGCGACGCGACGCGCACGCTGAGCCACCGCATCGACGTCGAGAAACTCGTCGAACGATGATGTATCAACGAGCGAACGCGCCCTGCGAACAGACTCCTGCCACGCGCGGTGGTACTGATCAGCGAGCCGCTGAGCAAGGCCTCCCGTCAGGTCACGCTGAACCTGCACGTCCGGGGCAGCCTGGCCGCGAATAGCACCCATGAGGCGTGAGCTCAATCCGGAAAAGACACGCGAGACGGTCTTGGTCATGTCCCATGATCCGAGGACCTCAGCAATGCGAGCACTAACCTCCCCACGCAGTACGTCATCACTCGACGAGGAGGACGCTTCCCGAGCGTAGGAGGAGATGAGCTGGCGCACGTCCTCACTCGCAGCCTCAAACTCACGGTTGCGTTCTCTCGCAGCCTCAAGCGCGTGAGCCGTTTCCTGCAACGATGAAGACACCGCACCCGAGAGCGAACGACGCACGATGGCCGCACGCTCTTGCGCGTCTCGCCCAATCGACTCCAGGTATGCACCGATCGGCGCAATTGCTGCAGCAGGAAGGCGTCCATCCGTCAGCGGCTGCTCCTCGACCGTCACGATCATGACCTCGCCCAGGCCACGCTGGCGCGCCAGGGACGCCAGGTCTTCGCGAACCTCCTCTGCGGCCCCGACGGGCACGCGGTTGAGTACGATCGCGACGCGCAGTCCGCGGCTCCCGGCTTCTTCCAAGTGTTTCCAAGCCACCGCATCCGCGTAACGAGCCGCAGTGGTCACAAACACCCACAGGTCGGCGCCATCGAGCAGTTCTGAGGCCAAGCGCCGATTTCCGTCCTCGACGGAATCGATATCTGGAGCATCGACGATGCCCACGGTCGGCCACAGAGTCTCCTCGACCGCGATTGTGATCGCATCGAGGCTGTCCCCGCCCGAGCCCTCGCTCTTGGCCAGGCGCGGCAGTACACGATCCGACATGAACCAATCGCGCTGCTGCGGGGAGCAGATCAACACGGGGCGACGCGTCGTCGGACGCACCGCTCCTGCTCGACTCACATTGCGGCCCAGCAGCGAATTCACGAGCGTGGATTTACCCGACCCAGTCGACCCACCGACGACGATCAGCAGCGGCGCGTCGGCGTCCTCGAGCCGAGGCAGAACAACGTCCTGCAGACGGCGCAGTGCACGCTGCGCGTCACCACGGCTCCCCTGGGGCATAGCCTCCAAGGACTGTTCGAGGGCACCCGCCCACACGCGGGCTGCCTCCACCGACGTGAGCGGCACTCAGTCCATCACTTTCTCGACCGAGGGAACCGCATCCGCCGCCGGGATCGTCCAGGTCGCGGGATCAGCTTCCACCTGCTCGCCGCTGCGAATGTCCTTCACCGTATCGGACACGCCCTCGTCGCCCGGGAACCAGACGAAGGGGATGCCGCGCTTATCGGCAAACTTAATCTGCTTGCCAAACTTCGCGGCGCTGGGAGCGACATCCGTCGAGATACCGCGCGAACGCAGCACGGCGGCGATCGCCTCCGAACGCTCACGCTGTTCCTCCGCAATGACCGCAACGACGACCGCCGTCGGCACCTTACGGGATGCCTTGACCATCGGCGCAGAAATCATGCGAGACACGAGGCGTGAGACACCAATCGACAGACCGACGCCCGGGTAGGTGCGCTTTCCGTCCTTTGCTAGGGAGTCATAGCGTCCGCCCGAGCAGATCGAGCCAAGGTCCTCATGGCCCTCAATCTCCGACTCATAGACGCTACCCGTGTAGTAGTCGAGGCCACGCGCGATCTTCAGGTCGGCAACAACTGCGCCGGGCATCCGCTTATTCGCAGTGTCGAGCAGCTCGGTGAGCTCACGCAGGCCCTCTTCGAGCAGTTCCCCATTCACGCCGAGGCCAGCCAAGCGATCCCGAATCTCAGCAGAATCGGACGTACGAATCTGCGCCATCTGCAGCAGCACGTTCGCCTGATCGCCGTCAATACCGGATTCAGCGAGCCCGGCAGCCACACCCTCCGGACCGATCTTGTCGATCTTGTCCAGGCCACGCAGGGCAGCCTCAACGTCCGTCACGCCGAGGGACTCGCACACGCCCTGGACGACCTTGCGGTTGTTGACGAGCACGCGCACCGGCGGGATCGGCAGATTGTTGAGGGCCTCGGCCATCACGAGCGGCAGATCGACCTCGAAGTGGAAGGGCAGCTCACCGTTACCTACGACGTCGATATCCGCCTGCGTGAATTCACGGAAGCGACCATCCTGAGGACGCTCGCCGCGCCACACCTTCTGGATCTGGTAGCGCTTGAACGGGAAGTCCAGTTCGTTCGCATTCTCAATCACGTAGCGGGCGAAAGGAACGGTCAGGTCGAAGTGCAGACCCATTCCCTTATCCTTGGGAGCGCGCGCACCCGAATCCGCGGCCTTCAGCGCCTGCAGTCGATCCAGAACATAGATCTCCTTGGAGGTCTCACCTTTGGCTTCCAGCTGCTCCAAGGTCTCAACCGCCCGGGTTTCGATACCCGCAAACCCGTGCAATTCAAACACGCGCCGCAGCTCGTCAAGGACGTGCATCTCGATGATGCGGCCCTCCGGGAGCCATTCGGGGAAACCTGACAGGGACGTGCGAGCCATGAAGCTTTCTTTCTGTGAGGGAGGAGGCGTTAGCCGATACGGCGTGCGCGAATCAGATATTGATTCGAGGTTATCTCATCCGCCAGCGTCGTGGCCGGACCATGTCCGGGCACAAGGACCGTGCGTGGATCAAGAGCGTTGGAAATCGTACGCAGCGAATGACGCATTTGCGTTTCATCACCACCGGGCAGATCGGTACGTCCGACGCTGTCTTTGAAGAGGACGTCCGCGCTCAGCGCCCACGGTATGGCCTCATCGGATGCGTAGAAGGACTGGTTGTTGACCCGGATATCGAGCGGGCTCTCCCCCAGGAAGACGGCCGATCCCTCAGTGTGACCGGGCGCGGGAACCATGCGTAGCCACACGCCGGGGCACACCTCGAACGAATCTGAGGGCACCTCACGCAGGTCGGCGGGCTTAACCCACTCCCCCACGAAGTCGGGCAGGGGCATCGGCAGGAACGAGGCCGGGTCATCCATGCGGTACATGTCGGGGCCCGGCAGGTAGACCGGCACGCTCGAACAATCAGGGCCCCACGAGGACACCGCAGCGGCATCCCAGACGTGGTCGGGATGGCCGTGGGTGAGCAGAACCGCGCCCACGCTCACACCCTCACGCTCAAGGACCTCACGAATCAGGTGCTGGATACCGGCCGACGGATCGACGACAAGGGCTGTGCCCGCCCCGGAAGGGACGAGCACAAGCCCATTCGCCGCGTAGAAGGGCGACGGAATAACGTGAAGACGCATGTCACTCCATGGACGAGGAGATTTGCGCGAGCCACGACCGCTTGGTCTCAAGGGCTTCACGAACGCTCTGCGCGGCCTTCTCATCACCCTTGGACTCGGCATCGGCGAGGGACCGCTCGAGCTGAGCGATCTGTTCCTCAAGCTGACCAACCATGCCGGCGGCACGGGCGCGGGTCTCCGGGTTCGTGCGACGCCATTCCTTTTCTTCCGCTTCGCGCACGGCGGCCTCGACAGCGCGCAGGCGACCCTCGACGCGGTGCAGGTCGGAGGAAGGCACGCGACCCACCTCTTCCCAACGGTCCTGAATCTGGCGCAGCTGTGCCTTGGCTCGTTCAATGTCGGTCACCGGCAGGATCGCCTCTGCGTCCACGAGGATGGCTTCCTTGGCCACGAGGTTCTCGCGGTACTCAGCATCCGTGGCCTCATCCTTGGCGCGACGGGCGTCGAAGAAAACCTGCTGAGCGGCGCGGAAGCGGGCCCACAGCGCATCGTCTTCCTTGCGGGAGGCGCGCGGGGCAGCCTTCCAACGGTTCATCAGCTCGCGGTAGGCGCCGGAGGTACGCGACCAATCCTCGGAGGAAGACAGGGCCTCGGCCTCGGCGATCAGAGCCTCCTTCACACGCTTTGCTTCAGACTGAGCCTGGTCAAGCTGGGAGAAGAACTGACGGCGGTGACGGTCAAACTGGGTACGCGCAGAGGAGAAGCGCTTCCAGAGCTCGTCCTCCACGGCCTTCTCCAGGCGGGGGCCGCGGCGCTGAAGGGTCTTCCACTCTTCAAGGAGGTCACGCAGCGTCTGGCCGGACTGCTTCCAGTGCGTCTTCGCGGGATCCTGCGCAACAATCGCCTCGGCACGCTCAACCACCGCGGTGCGTTCGGCAAGAGCCTGGGCCTTGGCAGCCTTACGTTCCTCGCGGGCCACCTCCTTGCGCTCCTCGGCAGCCTTCTCGACGGCCGCAACGCGCTCGCGCAGCGCCTGGATATCACCGATGACGTTCGGAGAGGCGACCTGCTCGCGCAGCGTCGCGAGGGTCTGGTCGATGTCGCGCGGGCTCAGGCTCGCCAGCCGATCCTCGAAAAGCTTGATCGTCGCTGCAAGGTCGGCGTAACGGCGCTCGTAGAGAGCGTAGGGAGAAGCGGGAATGCCCTCGGGGAAGCCGCCGATGACGCGCTCCTCGTCTCCATCCTTGACATAGACGGTCCCATCCTCGCCAATACGGGCGAAGGGATGATCGGGCACCTCGGACGCTGCGATCGTCGTCGAGGAGGCAACATCCTCAGGCGTCGAGGGAGCAGCTTCGGGAGCAGTTTCGTTATTCGGAATCGGCGTCGTGGTCACGATATTCCTTCTAAGACGAGGGCTTACGCCCGGCGCGGGTGTGTGCCGATGTGACACACGCTTCTAGTGTGTCACATCTAACGAGGAGGGGAAAGTGCATCACCCGAAAAGGGGACGGATGTAACACCCTTTTCCCGCTGACCGGCGCAGGCCACCCCCGCCTCGTCTATGAGTCGGCGCCGATGCGCACCGCCTCGAAGACGCCGTCGACCCGACGCAGGGCGGAGAGGACTGCATTGAGATGACCGAGATCAGCCAGCTCGAAGGAGAAGTTTCCCGAAGCAACCTGATCCCCGTCGGTCTTGAGTGCGGCCGCGAGGATATTGACGCGATAGTCGGACAGGACGCGCGTCAGATCCGACAGCAGGCCGCCGCGATCGAGCGCACGTACCTCGATCTGAACGCGGAAAGGAGCCCCGAGCCCCTTCTCGTTCCACGACACATCAACGAAACGCTCAGGCTGCAGCTGGCCCAAACGCACCGCGTTCGCGCACGTGGAGCGGTGCACCGACACGCCCTGGCCGCGGGTGATGAAGCCGACGATGTCATCCCCGGGAACAGGAGTGCAGCACTTGGCGAGCTTCACCCAGATGTCGTTAGGACTCAGTCCGGCGACCGTAATCGCCGCATCGCCGCTATGCTCCGAGCGAGGCTTCTGCGTGCCCGGCGTCACTCCCTCGGCAAGCGTCTCCTCCGTACCGTCTCCCCCACCCAGGTTGTCGACGAGGCGGGTCACAACGTTTTGCGCGGAAATATGTCCTTCCCCGACAGCCGCGTACAGTCCGGATACGTCCGGATATCCGAACGACGTCGCTACCGACAGAATCGAGTCGTGATTCATCAGGCGCTGAAGAGGCAGGTTCTGCTTGCGCATCGTGCGAGCCAACGCTTCCTTGCCCGCCTCGATGGCTTCCTCGCGGCGCTCCTTCGAGAACCACGCCTTGATCTTGGAACGCGCACGCGGGGATGCAACGAAAGCAAGCCAATCGCGAGACGGACCCGACTTGTCCGACTTCGACGTCACGACCTCGACCGTCTCACCCGACTCCAGGCGCGTATCGAGCGAGACAAGACGTCCGTTCACCTTCGCGCCCACGGTGCGGTGCCCGACCTCCGTGTGCACGGCGTAGGCAAAATCAACGGGAGTCGCGCGCACGGGCAGGACGATGACCTGTCCCTTCGGCGTAAAGACGTACACCTCGTCGCCGGCAATCTCATAGCGCAGCGAATCCAGGAACTCTTCGGGGTCACCCGTCTCGCGTTCCATCTCCACCAGAGCACGCAACCAGTTCGCCTGCTCGTCCGAGCTCATCCGATCGGAATCGCCACCGGTAGCATTCGGGTTCTGCTTGTACTTCCAGTGCGCCGCTACGCCATGCTCGGCGCGCTCGTGCATGTCGAACGTGCGGATCTGGATCTCCACAGGCTTGCCACCCGGACCGATCACCGTCGTATGCAGGGACTGGTACAGATTGAACTTCGGCATCGCGATGTAGTCTTTAAAGCGACCCGGGATCGGATTCCAGCGCCCATGCAACGACCCCAGGACTCCATAGCAGTCCTTGATCGACTCTACGAGGACCCGGACCGCAACCAGGTCAAAGACCTCGTCGAATGCCTTCCCACGCACGATCATCTTCTGGTAGATCGAGTAGTGGCTCTTCGGGCGACCACTCACCGTCCCCTTCGTACCCGAGCGCCGCAGATCCTCCTCGATCTGGTCGATGATGTCGCGCAAGTACTCCTCACGCTGCGGAGCGCGCTCGGTGACAAGGCGGTCGATCTCCTCGTAAATCTCCGGATACAGTGTCTTAAAGGACAGCTCCTCAAGCTCCCACTTCACCATGTTCATGCCGAGCCGGTGAGCGAGCGGCGCGTAAATTTCGAGGGTCTCCTGGGCCTTCTTCGCCGCCGACTTCGCAGGTACGAAGCGCCACGTCCGGGCGTTGTGCAGGCGGTCCGCCAACTTGATGAGGAGGACACGGATGTCGCGACTCATCGCTACAAGCATCTTGCGCAGGGTCTCGGACTGTGCAGCAGCCCCGTAGTGCACCTTGTCGAGCTTGGTGACACCGTCCACGAGGTTGGCAATGGCTTCTCCGTACTCGGCAGCCAGCTGTTCGAGGGTGTAGTCCGTATCCTCGACTGTGTCATGCAGCAGCGCGGCGACGAGCGTCGGCGTCGTCATACCCATCTCTGCGAGGATGGTCGCGACAGCAACCGGATGGGTGATATAAGGCTCGCCAGACTTGCGCATCTGTCCGCGATGATGTTCCTCAGCGGTGCGGTACGCACGCTCAACGACGCTGATATCCGCCTTCGGATGATTTGCGCGCAGCGCACGCACAAGCGGCTCAATCTCAGGGATCGTGGCACGCCCTCGCGAGCCAAACCACACGAGGCCGGAGCGCACCCGGGAACCAGCCGCCGGAAGCGCGGAGCCTGTTGTCATGTCGTCGCTGCTCATGGCCCCATGATAGCGACGAACGAGCGGGTCCGGGGATCAGACGATCCCCGGACCCGCTCATTGTCAAGAAGCGACACTCAGAGGTGAAGCGCGCTCTCCACCGTCACGTCCGACAGCACCGAGCGACCGCCCAGCGCGTCGAGTTCCAGCAGAACGGCGACGGCCTCGACGGACGCACCGCACTGACGCAGCAGCCTGACCGCTGCGTTTGCGGTACCACCAGTGGCGAGCACGTCGTCAATAATGAGGACACGCTGGCCCTCGTGGACGGACTCCGGATGCATTTCCATGCGGGCCGTGCCGTACTCGAGCTCATAATCGACGCCGATTACGTGGCCGGGCAGCTTGCCGGCCTTACGGATCGTCAGCATGCCGAGTCCGAGTTCGGCTGCCACGGGGGCGCCGAGGATGAAACCGCGCGATTCCAGGCCCGCGACGGCGTCGATACGGCCCTCGTAGCGCGCACCGATCAGCTCGACCAGTTCCTTGAATGCCGGACCGTTCGCGAACAGCTCGGTAATGTCACGGAACAGGACACCGGGCTCTGGGAAGTCCGGAATCTCCAGAAGGTTACTACGCACCAGGGCGGCGACGCGGTCGCCAAGCTCACCGATCATCGATGATTCTTCTTCCTGTGGGGCTGGTTCTCATTACCCAGACGCTGTCCGGGCTTGATCGGAGCCACCTTGACGGACTTCGGAGTGGAAGCCTCGCCGGCGGCGGTGCGGTAGTCGCGCTCATGTGCGACCGCCGCGTTGTGCTCGCGGGTCTTGTTCGAGAGCTCCTGGAAAGTCACCAGGAGCGGCGACGCGATGAAGATCGACGAGTAGGTACCGGCGATCATGCCGACGAACAGAGCCAACGAGATATCCACCAGGGTACCGGGGCCCAGGGCCACGGAACCGATAATAAGGATCGCGCCGACGGGGAGAAGCGCCACAACCGAGGTGTTGATCGAGCGAACCATCGTCTGGTTGACCGCAAGGTTCACGTACTCGGCGAAGGTGTAGTGCTTCTGGTGGTAAACGTCCGAGGTCAGCTCGCGCACCTTGTCGAAGACGACGACGGTGTCATAGAGCGAGTAGCCCAGAATCGTCAGGAAGCCGATGACAGTCGCGGGCGAAACCTCAACCTGGAGGATCGCGAAGACACCCACGGTGACAGCGATATCGTGCAGCAGCGCCAGGAGCGCAGAGGCAGCCATGCGCCACGAACGGAAGTAGACGGTCATCAGCAGGGCAACGAGGGCCATGAAGATCGCGAGCGACTGCGCGGCCTTGGTGGTGACCGACGAGCCCCAGGAGGGACCGATCGAGGAGGACTGTACCTCGGAGGCATCGACGCCGTAGGCGCCGGCCAGGGCCTCACGCATCTGCGCGGTCTGCGCGGAGTCGAGAGACGTGGTCTGGATGCGCACGGAGTCAGAACCCACGCGCGTCACCTTCGGGCTGCCCTCAACGAGGCCGCTCGAGCTGACCGCACGCAGTGCGAAGGACTCGCTCTGGTCGCTCACGTGAGCGACATCGAACTGGGAGCCACCGGTGAACTCGATCGAACGGTTGAGGCCAAGGATCGCGACGAGCGCGAAACCCACGACGATCACGCCCGCGGCCAGACCAACGAAGATCTTGCGCTTGGGAATGACAGCGTAGGACTTGTCGCCCGAGTACAGGGCGTTGCCCCACTGAGCAAAACTCATCATGTCAGTTCTCCTCTTCCTCGGTCGCGACCGTCGTGTCATCTGTCGATTCACTCGACGAGGCCACCTCTGCCTCTTCCTGTGCCTTCGCGGCAGCAAGGCGCGCCGCACGGCGGCGCTCGGCGATGGACAGCCCGTCCCCGGCCTCGTCATCCTTGTTCTTGGAGGCGGAATCGCCACGAGCGACGACGCGCCCACGGCCCGCGTACACGAGGGAGCTCTTCGCACCCAGGTGTTCGGGGTCCAGGCCAGAGAACTTGTGACCTTCGCCGAAGAAGCGAGTGCGGATCAGCAGCTCCATCATCGGGTGAGTGAACAGGAAGATCACCGCAATATCGATGATCGTCGTGACACCGAGCGTGAAGGCGAAGCCCTGAACGCCACCCACAGCAAGCAGGTAGAGGACCACGGCAGCGACCAGGTTGACAGCGTCGGAGACGAGGATGGTGCGCTTGGCGCGATCCCAACCCTCTTCGACAGCAGCCTGCAGCGGTCGGCCATCACGCACTTCATCGCGAACACGTTCGAAGTACACAATAAAGGAGTCAGTCGTCACGCCGATTGCCATAATCAGACCAGCGACACCCGCCAGCGACAGGCGATAGCCCATCGCCCACGACAGCAGCGTAATCACCAGGTAGGTGATAACCGAGGCCACCACCAGGGAGCCCGCCGAGATGATTGCCAGGCCGCGGTACTGCCAAATCAGGTAGAGGATGACGAGAAGGAAGCCGATGAGGGCTGCCCACAGGCCAACCGTCAGGTGATCGGTACCGATTGTCGCCGAGATCTGCTGTTCGGACTCGACCTCGAAGTTCAGCGGCAGCGAACCGAAACTCAGCTGATTCGCGAGGGTGGACGCCGACTGAGCGGTGAAGTTACCGGTGATCTCAGCCTGTCCGTTGGGGATGATCGCGTTCATCGAGGGGGCCGTGATGACCGTACCGTCGAGGACGACCGCGAAGGAGTTACGGTCGGGACGGCCCTGGTAGAACGAGGAACCCGAGGGGTCAGACTCGTGGAATCCGTAGAGGATGGTGGAGGTGTCCTTGAACTTCTCCGTGCCCGCGTCGTTGAACTGCAAGGAGACCGCCCACTGGCCGGTGGTCTGTCCGTTGCTGTTGCGCGCGAGGCCGGCCGTCGCAGTCTTCAGATCCGAACCCGGCACCGCCACGGGGCCCAGGATGTACTTGATCTGGCCGGACTCGTCGCAGGCGGCATAGGGCTTGTCGGATGCTCCCTCGACGTGCTTCACGTCGGCCGCAGCCGAGCAGTCAAGCGTCAGGAAGTCGTACATGACCTGTTCGGTGATCCACGCCAGATCGGACGCGTTCTCCGGGGTCGTCGCAGGAGTATCGGACAGGACACCGTCATGGTTGGTGTCAGCAATGCCCATCGCGGTCGACGCATCCAGGGCGGTGGACTGCACGCCAGACTGGGCTGCTTCGGTCGCCGGGGCACCAGACTGGGCACCCGACTGCTCACCGGACTGAGCACCCGACTGTTCGCCGGACTGCGGCGTGCCCGTCTGCGATGGCTGCTGGTTCTGGATGACGCCCTGGGCTGCGCCGATGCGCAGGACAGGACGGAAGTTCATCTGCGAGGACGAACGAATCAGGTCCAGCTGCTCCTGAGAGGGCGTGCCGGGGATCGACACCATGATGTTCGAGTTACCCATCGAGGTAATCTCGGACTCGGACACGCCGGAGGCGTCGATACGGTTACGAATAATCGAGATCGCCTGGGTGATGTCCTCTTCGGTAATCTCGCGCTGTCCGTCGCCCGTCACGGTCGGGGTCAGGATGAGCTGAGTACCGCCCTTCAGATCGAGGGCGAGATCGGGATACGGAGACACGCCCTCAGTGAAGTGCCCGATCGCAAGTGCCGCACACGCCGCCACGATGGAGACGGTGAGGGTCACGAGCGCGCGCACGGGGCGTCGCTTATGTGATGCCACGGTTCTACTTTCCGTTCAGCCTTGACTTACTTCTGCTGCTCGTCGGGCTCGTTGTTGAAGAAATCATCGTTGGTCGGCTCGTCGAGGCCAAGGACCGTCTCGTCCTCGTCCGTCGTCTCGTCCGTGCCAGCGGTCTCGAGCGTGTCCTTCTGCTCTGTGTCGGCGAGGGGTGGCTGACCGCCGATTTCGGCGATCATTTCACGCTCCCAGTACATCTCGTGCCCGTCGGTGGTCTCCAGGACGATGATGTCGCCGTCAAGGTCAACAAAACGACCCCAGAAGCCGACGCGGGTACGAACCCATTCTCCGGGCTTCACGGCGGCAAGCTGGTCGCGCTTTTCCTGCTCCATCTTCGCCATCTGCTTCTTGCGGGAGGAAGATGTCCACCACATAAAAGCGACCATGACGACGATCAGGATCACGAGGGTGTAGTTGTTCATAAAGGCTGATTCACTTTCGATGACGGTCAGGCGCTTGAAGCGCACCTTGCCAGTCTAATGCCCGAGGAGGGTTTTAGCCTAAGTGATCAAGGAGTGGCGCGGCGCGCGTATCACCCGAGCCTCTTTGACACCGCCAGGTGCGGCTGTGGCCAGCCACGATGAGTACGAGGCCCACTCCCCTAGTCGAAGAGCGCCCCGTCCGGCGCGGGCGGGTTGAGCCCGAGGTGCGCCCACGCCTTGGGGGTTGCCATGCGTCCTCGGTTGGTACGGACGAGGAACCCTTCGCGTACGAGGTAGGGTTCTGCGACCGTTTCGACCGTTTCTGCTTCCTCGCCGATCGTGACGGACAGGGTCGTGAGGCCAACTGGGCCTCCCGCAAAACGGCGGCAGATCGCGTCGAGGACGGCTCGGTCGAGGCGATCAAGGCCTGACGGATCGACCTCGAAAAGCTCAAGAGCGCCACGCGCGGCCTCGAGGGTCAGCTGCCCGTCACCGTGCACCTGGGCGTAGTCAACGACGCGACGCAGGAGACGGTTCGCGATACGGGGGGTGCCGCGCGAACGCGACGCGATCTCGTGCGCGGCTTGCGCATCGATGGGCGATCCGAGCAGCGAAGCGGAACGGGTCACGACGGACTGAAGCTCGTCGGTCTCGTAGAACTCAAGGTGGGCCGTAAAGCCAAAGCGGTCACGCAGCGGGGCGGGCAACAGGCCAGAGCGCGTTGTCGCACCGACGACCGTGAAGGGCGGGAGCGTCAGCGGAATCGACGTCGCTCCGGGCCCCTTGCCCACGACGACATCGACGCGGAAGTCTTCCATTGCGAGGTAGAGCATTTCCTCGGCTGTGCGCGCGAGACGGTGGATCTCATCGATGAACAGGATGTCGCCTTCTTGGAGGCCAGACAGGATCGCCGCCAAGTCGCCCGCATGCTGGATCGCCGGTCCGGAGGTCAGGCGCAGGGAGGTTCCCATTTCGGCGGCGATGATCATGGCGAGCGTCGTTTTGCCCAGCCCCGGAGGGCCCGCAAGCAGGACATGGTCGGGGCTGGCTGAACGCATACGCGCGGCATCGAGAACGAGCTGGAGCTGTCCTCGCACGACCCGCTGCCCCACGAACTCTGAGAGCTTCTTGGGGCGCAGCGCGGCCTCGGCCGCACGTTCCAGCTCCCCCGCGTCGGGAGCGACGATGCGCATCGCATCGACGTCGAAACCCGAATCCATCTGATCAGCCACGTCCGCCTCCCAAGCTCACGAGAGCGGCGCGCAGCATGTCCGAAGCACCGAGGCCACTGCCCGCCAGCTTCTCGATCGCCTTGGCGGCCTGAGCCTCGGACCATCCGAGACCAACCAGGGCGGCGCTCACTTCGGAGGCCACCGCATCCTCAGTGGGCGCGGGAGCAGCGGCGGTTTCTCCGCCCGGCAGGGCCGCAGGGGTTCCAAGCTTATCGCCGATCTCGAGCGCCATGCGCTGGGCCGATTTCTTGCCCACACCGGGAATACGCTGGAGAGCCGCCAGATCCTGGTCACGCACGGCGCGGCGCAGGTCATCGGGACGCAAGACCGCCAGGGCTGCCAGCGCGATCTTCGGGCCGATACCCGAGACCGACAGGAGCTTCGTGAACACGTCGCGCTCATCCGCGGACTCGAAGCCGTACAGGGTCATTGAGTCCTCGCGCACGATCATGGACGTAAACACCGTCATCTCCGCGTCGCGGGAAGCACCCTGCGCGAAAGCCGGCGTCACATGCACGCGGAAACCAATGCCACCGACGAGGATATCGATGTGGTCGAGGCCGACGCTCGCGACAGTGCCGCGCAGAATGGAGATCACTGCGTTCCTTTCGTTCATGGATCGCCCACACACGGGCGAACATATGTACGATTCTAGCCGCGCCTACGCCTCGGATCGACGGCACCCGTTCGGCGTTGCGCGGCCTGGGCCTCGGCCCACGCCCGTTGAGCGGGCGTCATCGATCCACGAGCAGTCAGGCGACCCGAGATCGAAACGGCCACCGACGAGTCCTCGGGAGCACCGAGGAGCCCTGTCCCCCGCCACGCGTGCGTAATCGCAATGGCCAGCGCATCGGCGGCGTCGGCAGGTTTGGGAGCTTTCGCGAGCCCGAGGATGCGCGCGACCATCGCCTGCACCTGCGCTTTATCAGCGTTGCCATTTCCCGAAACAGCAGACTTCACCTCGGAGGGCGTATGCACTGCCATCGGCAGTCCGGCGCGACCGACGCAGGTCATCGCTGCCCCCATGACCTGCATCGTGGTCGTGACCGACTGCAAGTTATCCTGTGCAAAGACGCGCTCAATAGCAACGACCTCCGGCTCGTAGCGTTCGATGACGCTATCGATCGCGTCCGCGATGGTACGGAGGCGAAAGTGCGTCGCCAAGTCCTTATCGGTGCGGGCAACCCCGACGTACACGAGCGAGGCGCGCCGCGACGCATCGACGTCGACGACGCCGAGGCCGCACCGCGTCAGGCCCGGGTCGATGCCCATGACGCGCATCAGGCGCGCTTCACCATATCGACGAACATCGCGTGAATACGGTCGTCCCCACCCACCTCGGGATGGAAAGACGTCGCCATCACGTTGCCGCGTCGCACCGCGACGATTGGACCGTCAGCGCTGTTACCGGCACGCGCGATCACCTCGACGCCCTCACCCACAGACTCAACCCACGGAGCGCGGATAAAGACGGCGTGGAAAGGACCGCCCTCAAGGCCGACGACATCCAGGTCTTCCTCGTAGGAGTCGACCTGGCGACCGAAGGCATTGCGGCGCACAACCATGTCGAGCGCACCGAAAGAACGCTGGTCCGCTCGACCGTCCAGGATCGACGAGGCGAGCATGATCATGCCCGCACACGTCCCGTACACGGGCATGCCGGAGCCGATGCGTTCATTCAACGTGTCAAACAGCCCAAAAGACAGGAGGAGATTCGACATGGTCGTCGACTCACCGCCCGGGATGACCAGGCCGTCAACCTGCTCCAGTTCGCAAACCCTTCGCACAAGCAGCGCGCGGGCGCCGGAGTTTTCCAGCGCCCGCACATGCTCTGCGACGTCGCCCTGAAGGGCGAGAACGCCGATGGTCACCATCCGCGCTCCGCGAGACGGTGATCGACGGGAAGGTCGTCGACGTTAATGCCGACCATGGCCTCGCCCAGACCGCGGGAGACCTCGGCGATGACGGACGGATCGTCGTAGAAGGTCGTGGCCTTGACGATGGCGGCCGCGCGCTTGGCGGGGTCACCAGACTTGAAGATGCCCGAGCCGACGAACACGCCCTCGGCGCCGAGCTGCATCATCATGGCAGCATCGGCGGGGGTGGCGATGCCACCGGCCGTGAACAGCACGACGGGGAGGCGCCCCTCGCGGGCGACCTCGGCGACGAGCTCGTAGGGGGCCTGCAGTTCCTTGGCCGCGACGTACAGCTCGTCCTCGGGCAGGGAGGTCAGGTGGCGGATCTCGTCGCGAATCTTACGCATGTGCGTGGTCGCGTTGGAGACGTCGCCGGTGCCGGCCTCGCCCTTGGAGCGGATCATAGCCGCGCCCTCGTTGATGCGGCGCAGCGCCTCACCGAGGTTGGTCGCACCGCACACGAAGGGGACGGTGAAGTTCCACTTGTCGATGTGGTGGCTGTAGTCGGCGGGGGTGAGGACCTCGGACTCGTCGATGTAGTCGACGCCGAGGGACTGCAGGACCTGCGCCTCGACGAAGTGACCGATGCGGGCCTTGGCCATCACCGGGATCGACACGGCGTCGATGATGCCTTCGATCAGATCCGGGTCAGACATGCGGGCCACGCCACCCTGCGCGCGGATGTCGGCGGGGACGCGCTCGAGAGCCATAACGGCCACGGCGCCCGCGTCCTCGGCGATCTTCGCCTGCTCGGGGGTGACGACGTCCATGATGACGCCACCCTTGAGCATCTGGGCCATACCGCGCTTGACCTGCGGGGTGCCGACCTCGCGCTTAGCGGTCGAATCGCTCATGTTCACTCCTGCTCTTCCAGCTGGGCACGAACCTCGTCCGACAGGGACATGTTCGTGTAGATGTTCTGCACATCGTCGGAGTCCTCGAGGGCGTCGATGAGCTTGTTGACCTTGAGGGCACCCTCGAGATCGAGCTCGACCTCGGTGGAGGCGACGAACTGGACTTCGGCGGAGTCGTAATCGATGCCGGCTTCCTGCAGGGCGGTACGCACGGCGACGACGTCCTTGGGGTCGGACTCGATGACGAAGAGCTCGCCGGCGTCCTCGACTTCTTCAGCACCCGCGTCCAGGACGGCCATCATGATGGATTCCTCATCCACACCGTCGGCAGCGGGCACCTCGACGATGCCACGACGCGAGAACAGGTAGGACACCGAACCCGGGTCGGCCAGCGAGCCGCCGTGACGGGTGAAGCCCAGGCGAACGTCGGAAGCCGCACGGTTACGGTTATCCGTCAGACACTCCACCAGGAAAGCGACACCGCCCGGGCCGTAACCCTCGTACATGATGGTCTCGTAGTTAGCGCCACCGGCTTCGGCACCGGAGCCACGCTTGACGGCGCGGTCGATGTTGTCGGCGGGGACGGAGTTCTTCTTCGCCTTCTGAATGGCGTCGTACAGGGTCGGGTTGCCAGCGGGGTCGCCGCCGCCCGTGCGAGCTGCAACCTCAATGTTCTTGATGAGGCGCGCGAAGAGCTTGCCGCGCTTGGCGTCAATGGCGGCCTTCTTGTGCTTGGTGGTCGCCCACTTAGAGTGTCCCGACATCACTTCTCCCTGTTGGGTGGATAGATACCGCCACATTCTAACGCGTCTGCGGCCCCCATCCGCATCCGGGCGGGCCCCACGTGGACAAACGTAAACACAGTCACAGGGACAATGGACGAGGCCGGGGCACGTGCGCGGGCCTGGACCTACCGGGTAGGCGGCGTCAGCAGGACACGCAGGGCACAGCTCGAGGGGGTCAGGTTCTCCCAGCTTCCGTCGAACGTAAGGATGACCGCGGTCGCGGTGGGAACACCTTGAGCGACCTCTCCCCGATCGTTCTCGCGGGCCAGCACGTAACCGGCGCCAGAGATGGTGGGCTCGTGGCCGACGATGAGGGCGCTGTCCCCCTCGAAAGTACGCGCCAGGGTCAGGATGTCTTCCTCGTCGGCGTTGTAGACACCGCGGTCGTACCAGCTGTCACCGATCTGGACACGCTGGTTGATCTGTTCAAATGTCTGTTGGGCACGTCTCGCATCCGAGCACACGGCCACATCGAAGCTCCCGATCTCACGGGCGAGGACGCCGCCGAGGCGCGCCGCCTGGTCGAGGCCTGCTTGCGTGAGGGGACGCGCGTGATCGGGGTAGGAGTATGCGGCCTGCGCGTGGCGAACGAGAACGAGGGTTGGCATACTTCCAAGCGTAACCGCACGGGGAGGACACCATGGCTCTGGGTCTCGAAAGCGCCTCGGGCATCTGCTCGGCACGCGAATGCACGAACGCCGCAATCTATCGGATCGACTGGCGCAATCCTGCGATCCACCGCGCCCGCACGAAGACATGGCTGGCGTGCGAGGAACACCTGTCCTACCTCGAGAACTATTTCAAATACCGTTCGTTCCCGTTCGAGGTCTCAGCCTTCGTCGCCCCCGATCAGGAGGCACCTCACGACCACTGATCGAGGGGACGGTCGTTCCAGGTCAGGGCGTGGAGCCGCTTCGCGAGTTCGTCGGCACAGGCCGGAGTAAAGTCGGGCGCCCACTCGAAGGTGGAGGTACCCGTGTTCGACATGAAGTGCTGGGAGACCAGCTCCTCGTCGATCTCTGTGGACAACCACGTGGCCAGCAGGCGCGTGAGCGCACCGTGGATGACGAAGACCGCGACGGCCTCGTCCCCCGCTTGCTCGCGGGCGGCCAGGCCCACGCGGCGCACAGTCTCCAGCGAGCGGGCCAGGGCCTCGCGCCCGTTCTCGCCGCCCGGCATCCGGTTGTCCAGGTCACCCGCGCACCACGACAGGGTTGTGCGCACGTAGAGGGACTGAGACGCCGGGTCCGCAGCCATCTCAAGGTCACCGGAACGCAGCTCTCGGATGCCGGGCTGCACCTGCGGGGTCAGCCCGTACCGGCTCGCCAGCGGTGCCGCCGTCAGGCGCGTGCGGTGCAGGCCGGACAGCGCGATGACACTCGGAGGAGGCGCGACCTCGGCCTCCCACCGATCCGCGAGGCGCTGGGCCTGCAGGAGCCCTTCAGGGGTCAGCCCGAGGCCGGGGCGCACGGTGTCGAGCGCGCCGAGGCGATTCGCGGGGGTCTGTCCGTGCCGTACCAGCACAATCTTCACTGCTGCTCCCAGAAAAGTCGTTCCATCACGGCGCGCGCCTTGCGTCCGGCGCGCAGCCAGTCTTCTTCGAGGGCGTTCAGCCCGCCGCTACCGTACCCGAGGATCGCCGCGAGGGCACGCAGCT
Organism: Actinomyces sp. HPA0247; assembly: GCA_000411415.1. Classification (GTDB taxonomy): domain Bacteria; phylum Actinomycetota; class Actinomycetes; order Actinomycetales; family Actinomycetaceae; genus Pauljensenia. Next base: position 209,716 of record KE150452.1, read on the forward strand.
CCGCACTATCACGGGGTAAAACGTCGAGTTTCACACCGCTCATACGGCCTGTCGCCAGGGTGTTTGCGGCGCGGATACGGGTCGCCATGTCCCAGGCGTGAAGGAGAATCTGCGCGTCCTCGGCGCTCATCAGGTCATGATCCCGAGCACCCTGAATCGCCTGCGTCGTCGACGAAGTCCGTAGCTCGGAGTCGTTCTTTCCGGCACGCATCTGAATGAGCTGGATCGTCCACTCGACATCGGAGAGCCCGCCGGGTCCCAGCTTGACATGACGAGCCGCCTCGATACCGCGCGGCAGACGCTCGTTTTCCATGCGGACCTTCAGCAGGCGGATATCGCGTACATCCGACTCGCTCACTCCCCCGTAAGCGAGCTCCGCGAAGAGCTCTCGCGCCCGATCGGCAAGCTTCCCCTCGCCAATCGGACGCGCACGCACCGCTGCTTGCCGCTCCCACGTGGAAGCCCAGCGCTGCGCATACTCACGATGCGACTCGATCGTGCGACTCATCGGGCCGTTCTTGCCCTCGGGGCGCAGGTCAAGGTCGACGACGATACCCAGCTGGCTGGTGGCCGAACCAAGAAGGCTCTTCACACGGTTCACGATGGCCGTCGCGCTGGCCGCAGCCTCAGCATCAGAGGCACCGCCGACCGCCTCATGCACGGCGATCACATCCGCATCGGATGCATAGGAGCACTCGCGGCCCCCGTAGCGTCCCATCGCGACAAAGACAAGGTTTGCACGCTCCTCGCCCCAGCGCTCGATTTCCTCCCGCTGGGCGATGGCGAGGGCACCGAGGATTGCGGCATCCGTGGCATCTGCGATCGCGTTGCCGCGAGGATTGACACCTTCCAGGAGGTCGTTCATCGCGCAACGCGTCAGCTCACGGGTACGGACGGCTCGGACTCGAGCGGCCGCCTCGGCAGCGTCCTCGTGACGGTCAATGAGGGCCGCAACTTCCCGAGCTAGCCGATGCGGTTCGCGCGGTGCCAGCTCGTCATCATCATCGAGCCAAGCCACGGCCTCGGGACGCTTAGCGAGTGCCTCGGCGATCCACCTGGAGTTCGGGAGCATCGTGGTCAGCCTGCGGGCGGCCACACCCGAGTCACGCAGGAGAGCGAGGTACCAATGCGAGTCACCGATGTCCTCGGACAGGATCCGGAAATTCAGCAGTCCCATGTCGGGGTCGGCCCCCGCCGCAAGCCACGAGATAAACACCGGGAGCAGGTGGCGCTGAATTGCCGCGCGTCTGCTGGTTCCCTGCGTCAGAGCCGCAATATGCGTGAGGGCACCCGCCGGATCACGGTAGCCGATCGCCGCGAGGCGGTCACGCGCGCCATCCGCGTGCAGTGACACCTCGTCCTCGCTCAGCGAAGCCGTTGCGGCGATGATCGGCCGATAGAAGACATCCTCGTGGAGGGCCCTCACCCGTGCGCGAACCTCGTCGATCGCAGCGCTCATCGACTGCGCGTCGGGGAAGCGCGAGCGGTCCATCGCCCGCCCGAGAACACGCAGCTCCCGCTCCTTGTCCGGGATCAGGTGGGTGCGGCGCATACGAGGCAACTGGGTTCGGTGCTCGACGGCGCGCAGGAAGCGATAGCACGATGCGAGCTGATCAGCATCACTGCGAGCGATATAGCCGCCGTCCCGCAGCGCCTCGATCGCCTCCAACGTCGAGCGCACGCGTAGGAAAGCGTCCGTTCGGCCGTGAACGAGCTGGAGCAGCTGGACCGTAAACTCGACGTCACGCAGGCCGCCGCGGCCGAGCTTGAGTTCGCGCGAGGCGTATGAACGCGAGATGTTGTCCTCGACCCGTCGGCGCATCGCGCGCGCGGCCTCGACGAAGCCCTCACGCGTCGCGGCGCTCCACACGTAGGGCTGCGCGGCATCCTCGAAGGCCCGGCCGATGACCTCGTCTCCCGCGCAGGCGCGCGCCTTGAGCAGCGCCTGAAACTCCCACGTCTGCGCCCATTTGTCCCAGTACTGACGATAGGACTCAACGGTACGTACGAGGGCACCGTTACGCCCTTCCGGGCGCAGGTTGGCGTCAACGGTCCACAGAGGTGCCTCTGTGCCGGGACCCGAGCACGCTGAAGCCGTTGCTGCCGCGAGTCGCGTGGCGACCTCGAGGGCCACACGCTCGTCCTGATCCACCCCGGCTTCAGCAACGTAGACGACATCAACGTCGGAGATGTAGTTGAGTTCGCGTGCCCCCGTCTTACCCATCGCGATGATTGCGAACGGGGTCTCTCCCCGCGGATCGATATCGCGACGGGCAAGTGCGAGACCAGCCTCGAGCGTCGCATCCACGAGGTCCGCGATGCGCCTTCCGACCTCGGGCATAAGAGCGCCGGGATCCTCACTTGTCAGATCATCGGCAGCCACAGACAGGAGAACGCGTCGGTAGGCTGCGCGCAGGTCGTCCGCGCGTGCCCCCTCTGCGGCCACATAGGCTCCCCCCGCAGCCCGAGTTGCGCCCACGGAAGCCAGGAGCACCTGCTCGCTGCGGCCGGGGTCCTCCCAGATCGCCACAGCGCGGGTGGGATCAGCGATGACGTAGTCCCCCAGCCACTGGCTGCCGCCCAGCACGGCGCACACGCGACGCCGGGCGTCGGGCTTGTCCACGAGAGCGCGCACGAGGCCGGGGTCCGCTTCGTGCAGACGGATCGCGGCCAGGAGTGCCTGGTCGGGATCGGCGCTCGCGCTCAGGTCACGCTCCCACGCCTCGGCACCGCCCGGCAGCTCCTCGAAAAAGCTGAGCGCGCGGCGCGGGTCCAGGAATCCGGCAATCCGAAGCTCGTCCGGCGTCACCGCGGAACGACCTTCAGGAATTGCTCAAGCTCCTGGCGAGTGATCTGCTGACGATATTCCGTCCATTCCTTGCGCTTATTACGAATAACGTAGTCGAACACCTGCTCACCGAGGGTAGAAGCCACCAGATCGGAGCTCTTCATGGAGCGCACTGCGTCAGCCAGGGATGCCGGCAGCGCGCGAATACCCATCACCTGGCGTTCACGATCCGACAGGTCCCACACGTTATCCTCGGCCTCGGGCATGAGCTCCATCTTCTTCTCGATGCCCTCAAGGCCCGCCGCAATAAGGACAGCGAAGGCGAGGTAGGGGTTCGCGCTCGGGTCGGGCGCGCGATATTCGATGCGCGCGGCAGCGGCCTTCTTCGGCTTGTATAGCGGGACGCGCACGAGCGCAGAACGATTCAAGTGACCCCAGCACACGTAGGAAGGAGCTTCTCCCCCGCCCCACAGACGCTTGTAGGAATTCACGTGCTGGTTCGTGATCGCCGCGATCTCCTCGGCGTGCGCGAGCAGGCCCGCGATGAACTGCCGCCCCGTCGTCGACAGACGGTACTGACCCGCCGGGGAGAAAAACGCGTTCTCTTCACCTTCGAACAGCGACAGGTGCGTGTGCATGCCCGAGCCCGGATGCTCGATAAAGGGCTTGGGCATGAACGTGGCGACGAGTTCCTCGCGCAGCGCGACCTCTTCGATGAGGGTACGTGCGGTCATGATGTTGTCCGCAGCGCGCACGGGATCCACGGCGCGCAGGTCGATCTCGTTTTGTCCGGGCCCGCCCTCGTGGTGGGAGAACTCGACTGGGATCGCCATATCCTCCAGCATCCGCACCGCACGACGACGGAAGTCATTCGAATCCCCGCGTGCGACGTGGTCAAAGTAGCCGGCCTGGTCGACCGGAATCATACGGTCGGGGGTGACGGGCTGACGCAGGAGATAAAACTCGATCTCAGGGTGGATCATGACGCGGAAACCCGCATCCGCGGCCCGCTGGACGGTGCGCTCGAGAACGCCTCGAGGATCGGACGGCGCGGGCCGCCCGTCAGGCATGAGGACGTCGCAGAACATGCGAGCAACCGGGTCCTCGTTGGAACGCCACGGGAGCAGCTGGAACGTCGACGCATCCGGCTTGAGCAGCATGTCCGACTCGTAGACGCGCGTCAGTCCTTCGACGGCCGACCCGTCGAAGCCAATCCCCTCACTGAACGCCTCCTCGAGCTCACCAGGGTCGATCGAAATCGACTTCAAGACGCCCGCAACATCCGTAAACCACAAACGGATGAAACGAATATTCTTCTGCGCGACCTCACGCAGCACGTATTCCTGATGCGAATCCACCGGTGTCCTCCCGTTGAGAAAAGAACGGGCCGACCGCAGGGACTGCGGTCGGCCCGGCATGGCTTCAGTCTACTTGCCCAGGTTGAAACCCTTCGAGATGGATTCCAGTGCGCCGGTGAGATCAGAAGGAAGCATCCACAGCTTGGACGCCTGACCATCGGCGATCTTCGGCAACATTTCAAGGTACTTGTAGGACAGGAGCTCGGGCGTGGCCTTGCCGGCGTTGATGGCCGCAAAGACCGTCTGGATAGCCTCGGACTCGCCCTGCGCACGCAGGATCTGCGCCTGACGTGCACCTTCGGCCTGCAGGATCAGTGCTTCCCTCTGGCCCTTGGCCTGAAGGACCTGCGCCTCCTGCTGAGCAGAAGCCGCCAGCACTGCGGCCTGCTTAGCACCCTCAGCCTTCTTGATCTGCGCCTCACGCTCAGCCTCGGCCGTCAGAATCGTCGCACGCTTGGTACGCTCAGCCGTGATCTGCTGCTCCATGGCTGCCAGCACTCGCGGCGGCGGCTCAATCGACTTGAGTTCCACGCGGGTGACGCGAATACCCCACGGGCCCGTGGCCTCATCAAGGACACCGCGCAGCTGCTTGTTGATCGACTCGCGCGACGTCTGGGTCTGCTCAAGGTCGAGAGAACCAATCAGGTTACGCAGGGTCGTCGCGGTCAGCTGCTCAATCGCCTGCAGGAAGTTGGCCACCTCGTAGGTAGCGCTGCGCGGATCCGTGATCTGGAAGTAGATAACGGAGTCGATTGACACCATCGCCTGGTCGGCGGTGATGACAGGCTGAGGCGGGAAGTTCGCAACCTGCTCGCGCAGGTCAATACGGGCGGCAACGCGATCCACAAAGGGGACGAGAAGGTGGAAACCACCCTGCATCACTGCCTGGAAACGTCCCAGACGCTCGACGACGTACGCCTGCGACTGCGGAACGATGCGGACCGCACGAACAAGCGACACGACGACAAAGATGACGAGGGCAAGGATCACGATGAACGCGACGTTGCCAAAGAGTTCTACTGAGCTCACTGACGTCTTTCCTTTCTTACTTCAAAGTCAACAAATCGGGCCTATCAGGAGGCCGAACCTGCAGATGGCTGACTGGCAGGAGGCTGCGCCAGGTTGAGAGCACTGACGATGGCGGTCGCACCATCGATACGATCAACGCGTACCTCGGCACCAACGGGCAACTCCGGTCCTTCGGTCCGCGCGCTCCATTCACCGCCAGAAAACTGGATACGTCCGTGACGCTCACCCACTGCCTCGGTGACGTAGCCACTCTTGCCGATCAGGCGGTCCGTATTGCTGGGAACATAATTGCTCGATCGTTCAATCCGTCCTTTCAGGAACGGACGCAACAGAACCAAGAGAGCGATGGATACGACGATGAAGACGATCACCTGGACCGTCAGACTCGCGCCACACGCTCCCGCGATACCGGCGGCAAGAGCTCCAATCGCGAACATCAAGAACACGAAGCTCACGCTCATGACCTCGACAATGCCGCACACGAGTGCCGCTAGAATCCACAGCCACCAGGTACTCATCGCCCTGCCTCTCTTACTCGGTCACACCGCGCGCCCACCAGCGACCATCGGTGCGACCGGCGAGCAGCGGCATGCCATAAACCTGCGACAGATTCACGCCCGTCAGAACATCCTCAATCGGCCCCTGATGGGCAATCTGCCCCTGTGACATGATCGCGCAATGCGTCACGCCATCAGGAATCTCCTCGATCTGGTGGGTCACCAAGACGATCTGCGGAGACTTGGAACCTTTCATGATCTCAGAAAGAGCGGCGATCAGCAACTCGCGAGCGCCCAGATCGAGCCCAGACGTCGGCTCATCCAAGACGAGGACCTCCGGGTCCGTCATGAGCGCGCGGGCGAGGAGCACGCGCTGTGCCTCACCCTCCGACAGGGTTGCGAACTCACGCTGGCCGAGGTGATCGATGCCGAAGATCTCCATGAGCGCACGAGCACGCTCGTCATCGACCTGCTCGTATTCCTCGTCGTGAGCGACAGCCAAACCCCAGGCAGCGCTGCGAACAGTGTCGAGAACCGACTGCGTCGGCACGATCTTGGCAGCCACCGCAGCGGAGGCCAACCCGACACGAGTGGCTACCTCGGCGGGATCCGCCTGTGCCAAATCCGTGTCCGAGACAGTCACCTCACCGGCGTCCGGCGCAATGCGACCAGATGCCACACGCGCCAGCGTCGTCTTGCCCGCACCGTTTGGACCAACAATGACCCAGTGCTGGCGCGGACGCGTTGACCATGAGACATCGGACAGGATCTGCGTATCCCCTCGTTGGACGGACACGTGAGAAAGATTCAGGACGTAAGTCATGTATCCAGCCTAGTCGTCTATAGGGTGGCGTGCGCCCTAAACGAGCGAGCGATACAGCTCGGCGGTCTTGATGCCGATTGCTTCCCACGAGAAGTGATCGCGGGCGCGTGCAAGGCCAGCCTCGCCCATGCGGCGACCCAGCTCGGGATCGTCGAGAACACGAATCAGGCGGTCGGCCATCGCTTCCTCGAATGCGCGCGGATCCAGCGGTGTTCCCGTCCCATCCTGCATCTGCTCGATCGGCACGAGGTAGCCCGTCTCTCCGTCGACGATCACGTCGGGGATGCCGCCGGTTGCGGTACCAACAACGGGCAGACCGAGCGCCATTGCCTCCAGGTTCACAATACCGAGGGGCTCGTAGACGGAAGGAGTAATGAACACCTGAGCCGAGGACAGGATCGCAGCAACCTCAGACTGCGGGAGCATCTCGGAGATGAGGACGACGCCGGAGCGTCGAGCACGCAGCTCGGCGACGAGGCCCTCAACCTCGGCAGCAATTTCCGGGGTATCGGGGGCGCCAGCGCACAGGACCAGCTGGACGTCCTCGGGCAGGAGCTGGGCGGCGCGCAGGAAGTACGACAGGCCCTTCTGACGGGTGATACGGCCGACGAAGACGACCGTGCGACGCGACGGGTCAATACCGTGCTCGGCGAGCACGCGGGCACGCAGTTCCTCTCCCGCTTCGCCTTCGGGCGCGTGCCACTTGTTCAGGTCGATGCCGTTGTGGATGACGTGCACTCGGTCGGGATCAACGCCGGGGTAGCAGCGCAGGATATCGTCACGCATACCGTTCGACACCGCGACAATCGCGCTGGCGGCCTCATAGGCGGTTTTCTCCACGTAGGAGGACAGGCGGTAGCCACCGCCGAGCTGCTCAGCCTTCCAGGGGCGCAGCGGCTCGAGCGAGTGGGCGGAGATGACATGGGGAATGTCGCCCAGCAGCGAGGCCACGTGGCCAGCGAAGTTCGCGTACCACGTGTGCGAGTGCACGAGGTCCGACCCCTCACACGCCGCGGCGATCTCGAGGTCGACGCCCAAGGTCCGCAGGGCCGCGTTCGCTCCGGCCAGCTGGGGCAGGTCGGCATGTCCGGTCACTCCCGGGTCGGCACCATCGGTGCCCGGCTCGCGCGGACCGTCAAACGCCTGCACCCGCAGGTCATCGACCAGCCCACGCAGGACCTTTGCTAGTTCAAGGACGTGAACGCCAGCACCTCCGTAGACGTGGGGCGGGTATTCGCGGGTAAGCAGATCGACGCGCATGATGGGGTCCTTCCGACAGTAGCGACGCGTAGCACACATCGTATCCGATCTCACGTCACTGCTGATAGAAAACGAGACGATGTAGCAATCGATAGACATTTGTAATACAGTGTGACCACTCCCACGGATTCGCGCCGATGCGGGTCCACTCGACCAACGAAGAGGTGCCACATGGCAAAGAACCACGTCCTGGCAATCGTTCTCGCGGGCGGTGAGGGTAAGCGACTGATGCCCCTGACGGAGGACCGCGCAAAGCCGGCCGTTCCGTTCGGTGGTCACTTCCGGCTGATCGATTTCGCACTGTCGAACATCGTGAATTCCGGATACCTCAAGATTGTTGTCTTGACGCAGTACAAGTCCCATTCCCTCGACCGCCACGTCACGAAGACCTGGTACACATCTCCCCTGCTCGGCAACTTCATTGCCCCTGTGCCGGCCCAGCAGCGTCGCGGGCCGCACTGGTACCTGGGTAGCGCCGATGCTATCTACCAGTCCCTCAACATCGTTGATGACGAGGCACCGGAATACATCGTCATCATCGGTGCCGACAACATCTACCGCATGGACTTCTCGCAGATGGTCCAGCACCATATCGATTCGGGTCTTCCTGCGACGGTGGCCGGCATTCGCCAGCCGATCGAGCTGGCTCCCGCACTCGGCGTCATCGATGGCGAGGGCGGCGTCGTGAAGAACTTCCTCGAGAAGCCCAAGCATGCCGTCGGTCTGCCCGACGATCCGACCAAGGTCCTCGCCTCGATGGGCAACTACGTCTTCACCACGAAGGATCTGGTCAACGCACTGCGCGAGGATGCGGCCAACCCCGATTCGAAGCACGACATGGGCGGCAACATCATCCCGTGGTTTGTCGAGCGCGGCGAGTGCGGCGTCTATGACTTCCAGGACAACGACGTGCCGGGTTCGACCGACCGTGACCGCGATTACTGGCGCGACGTTGGTACGCTGGACGCCTACTACGAGGCGAACATGGACCTCATCTCGGTGCACCCGGTGTTTAACCTGTACAACCGCGAGTGGCCGACCATGACGATGATCGATGGTTCCCTGCCGCCGGCAAAGTTCGTCTACGGCGATGAGGACCGCCTGGGTCATGCGATCGACTCGTTCGTCTCCCCCGGCGTCATCGTCTCCGGTGGCGAGATCACGCGTTCGATCGTCTCCCCGCACACCTACGTCCATTCGTGGGCGAAGATCGAGGATTCGGTCATCATGCACGGTTCGCGCATCGGCCGTTCCTCGCGGGTCGTGAAGACGATTCTGGACAAGAACGTCATCGTCGAGGAAGGCGCCGTCGTCGGCGTTGATCTTGAGCACGACCTCGAGCGCGGGTTCACCGTCACAGAGTCGGGCATTACGGTCGTCCCCAAGGGTACGGTCGTCCACAAGTGAGTATGATGCTCCATCTCGATGAGCCGGGTGCTCCGCTGCTGTGTGTCAGCGGGGCACCCGGCCTCGTCGTCACTGACGTCGATTCGACGTTGATTAGTCAGGAGGTCATCGAGGAGCTCGCCGAGGCCGCGGGTACGCGAGAGCGGGTCGCCGAGATTACCTCCCGCGCCATGAACGGCGAGCTCGATTTCGCGCAGTCGCTGCGGGAGCGGGTCGCGACCCTCGCGGGCGTCCCGGAATCTGTGTTCGGCGATGTCCTAACCTCCATCACTCCCACGAAGGGAGCACGCGAACTCATTGAGGCGACCCACCGAGCGGGCGGGCATTTCGGCGTCGTATCAGGCGGTTTCGAGGAGGTGGTCGCTCCCCTGGCGGCCTCCCTCGGCATCGATTTCTACGCCGCTAATCGCCTTGAGGTCGAGGGCGGATTCTTAACAGGACGAGTGCTGGGCCGTATCGTCACCTCCCAGGTGAAAGTCGACTGCCTGCGTTCGTGGGCCTCGTCCCTGGGTGTCCCCCGCGAACGCACGGTTGCGATCGGCGACGGGGCGAACGACGTCCCCATGATGCACGAGGCCGGAGTCGGTATCGCGTTCTGCGCGAAGCCCGCCGTGCGCGAACGGGTAGCGGTCCAGCTCAACACGCCAGATCTTTCCCTAGCGATCGCTCCCCTCGGACTCGCCTAGCGCCGACGTCAGGGCTCGCGCGTGTCCGTGAGGCGAATCATGCGCCCATCCCAACCATGCCGCCACGAACGGGCGTACTCGAGGATCTGCGCGGGGTAGATGTCTGCGTCGATCTGAGCCTCTGCCTCATCGATGTCCCACCAGGCCTGCGCGTCGATGACGGATCGCTCCAGATCCGTCCACCCATCGCGACTCAGCGCGGTAGAAGGCGCGTGAGCGAGGAAAAACCATTCGTCCTGCCGGGCAGTGACGGCCAGAAAGTCGAACTCAGCGGTCCGGTAGAGAACGGGACCAACCAAATCGTCAGGAGCCAGCTCGATGCCCGTTTCTTCGAAGACCTCACGCACAGCTGCGCTGCGGGGATCTTCGCCTTCCTCGATGCCACCACCAATCGTGAACCACCAGAATCGCTCTGGCTGATCCTCGTCGTGACCCTTGGCCAACAGGACACGTCCCTCATCGTCGAACAAAAGGACGCGGGCGGCCTCCCGATGGGGATAACCGTCCGCGTCCACAGGCCAGTCGAGTGCGCTCATGCCTCCAGGGTAGCCCGATGGCGACGCAGGCCCCACACGAGGAGCGCAACACTGACAAGCAGGAGGGGAAGCTCGATAGCTCCGTAGGTGAGGTTCCACGAGTCCTCGGGCGCCAGGAAGCCAACGGCATTCGCCTGACCGTGCAGCGCGAGGGCCGCGATGAACCCACCGACAGCAACGAGGATGCCGGCAAACACATTCTTCGCGCGCAGTGCAGCCCACGCGAGAGCGTAGCCGAAGACGCCCGTGAAGATCGCGTGCCCGTAGCCGCCCAGGATCGCGCGCGCCAGGAAGGATTCCCACAGTCCGCCCATACCGTCCTCGAGGGCACTCACGTAGTAACCCATATCCTCGCCCCAAGCGAAACCAAGGCCGACAAGGACACCCAGGACTGCGCCCTGAGAAGGATGGGTCAGCAGTTTACGGGCGGCGAGGATCAGAATGAGCACGCCGATGCCCTTCGCGGTTTCCTCCACAACGGGACCCGTCACAACGGAGGTCACAAAATCAACCGCAGAATCGCTCATGCTGGTCGATTCCACCGCGGCGTCGATCAAGCCGTTACCGATACCTGCGATCATGAGCGCACCACCGGTGCCCCACGCAAATGCGGCAATCCACGACAGGACCGACGGAGCGAATCGCGCCACCCAGGCCAAGAAAAGGAGGCCGACGACAGCGCTGACACACGATGCACTCACAGCGAGCGCCGCGGCGGAGCTGCTGGCACCATCAATCGCACCACGCACCTCGTGGGCTAGTGCCGGGATGCCGATGACGATCAAGACGATCGAGCACACGGTGAGGGCCCGCGACGAAGGGCGGGCAGAATGAGCGTAAGTCACGTTTGTTTCCTTTCTATCCCCACCATCGTGCGACATCAACCTATGCGTGACCTATGAAAACGCCATGCGACGACCGTGTGAATCAAAACGCTCACATGGGGCGAATGCCCATGAGCGCCTGGAACTTCTGACGCTGATTTGTCGCCTCCCGCACCTTCTCCTGAGTGTCCTCAATGCGGCCCTTTTCGGGACCGCGCACGTTCATGATGACCTGGTCAAGGCCGAGGGACGCCAAGTTGTTCATGAAGGACTTCATCGCCCGCTTTGCTTCAGGGCCACCGCTCGCCACCCAGGAGAGCGCGTTGCGGCGGGCAGCGGGATCGCACACCATCTGGACCTCGCTCGGCAGAATCCAGCCCTGGTTGACGTAGGGCATGAGACCGGCAGCGATATCGCGCCGCTCTCGACGCATCGCACGGGACACGAAGAACAGCCAGCCACAGAACAGGGGAACCTGAATGATGAAGTAGAGCACGAGGAAGCCACCGCGGCTGCCTGAGATCACCGAGGATCCATTCCACACGCCGTGCATCGTCACGCCGATCAGGTAGCCGAGGAGGCTCACACCGATGCCGACACCCAGCGAACGGGTGCGCGTCGCAGCCCATCCAATCGCCCAGCCGGTGCACGTCGTATACATAACATGCCCGAAGACACCCAGGAAGACGCGCATCACGAAAGTCTGGGCGAACCCCCCGTCGTAGAAGCTATTAACGAAGTATGTGAAGTCTTCAACGACGAGGAACCCCGCCGCTGAGTAACCGGCGTAGACGAGGCCATCGAGCGGGGAGGAAATGCTGTTACGCCGCATCATGACAATCACGAGCACGCCGAGCGCCTTGAGGAATTCCTCGCCAACGGGAGCGGCAACCACAACGGAGAAAATCTCTCCCGCAGCACCGCTACCGGTTGCGCTCGCAACGGAGTTACCGGCGACCTCGTTCGAAATCATCGCAAAGAAGATCGCCACACCGCCACCCCACAGGAGCGCCGCAATCTTCGTCCACCAAGGCTCGGGCTCGAAGCGATCCACGAACTGGAGGAATGCCAGGATGATAGCGAGGGGAACGAGGCAGAAGAAGGCGAGGAAGAGGCTCAAAAAGGGGCCGCTGACTAACAGGAAACTGCTCGTACCCACGAGCATCAGTGCCGCGCCGACGCCGATCACGACGGCCTCGAAAACCGGCGCCTTCTTGGCAGGCGTGGGCATAGCCCACGCCTGCACCTGCTGCGGTGCTGCCTGCGGATACTGAGCGGCGCTCGGCCCAGGCATGGCCGGCGCGGTATTGACGAACGACTGGAAAGAGGAGGTGAATTGTGCCTCGGGTTCGAATCGTGTCATCGGGTCCGGAGCGGGCATCTGTGCCGAGGTTCCGAGAGACTGTCCGGTTGGAGCAGCAGGTGCGTAGCTTCGCGCAGACTGCGGCTGCGCAACGCTCGACCCCTGAGGCTGTGGGACATCCGAGCTGCCCGGCTGAGGAACGGCGGAGAACTGCTGGCCGCCTGTCTCAGGACGAGGCCCATTGCCCGCCTGCGACTCCGGGGCGTAGGCAGAGGCTGCAGGCGCACCGTAGCGCCCGCCAGGAGCCGACTGACCCTGCTGAGGCTGAGGAACGGGAGCATAACCCGAACCCGCCGACGCACCATACTGGCCACCCGGAGCCGACTGACCCTGCTG
>KE150452.1:222682-308199 GCA_000411415.1 Actinomyces sp. HPA0247
GGCTGAGGAACGGGAGCATAGCCCGAACCCGCCGACGCACCATACTGGCCACCCGGAGCCAACTGACCCTGCTGAGGCTGAGGAACGGGAGCATAACCCGAACCCGCCGGCGCACCATACTGACCGCCCAGAGCCGACTGGTTCTGCTGCTGATTCGGCGGCATATTGCCCTGCGGAGGCATGGAATGCGGGAAATTGTTGCTCATAGTTCTTCTTCTTTCTTAGCGTGCCTGTGCGAGGCGGGACACGGCGTCGGTCACGTCCTGTTGTTGCTCGGCGATAGACGTCAGACGCAGGAATTCGCGCCTATTCTCGACGGCCTCGGCCAGCATGCGTTCATCGTTATCGATGCGTGCGCGGTCAGGACCGTGCTTGGCCATGAGTCGCTGATCCATGCCCAGCGAGGCGAGGTTGACGAGGAAGGACCGCATGGCTCGCTTGGCCTCGCGTCCGCCACTGCGTGCCCACTTGAGGGCGGCCCTGCGCGCTCGCCTGTCCGTGGCCATCGTGACCTCGCCGGGAATGAGCCACCCGGTACGCACGTACGGGACGAGTCCGACGCGGATCTTCTCGGCTTCCTTCCGGGACAAAATGATGAGCGTGACCGCCCAGATCACGAAGGCTGGCATTTCGATCCCGAGATAGATCAGGACGAAGTAGCGACCCAGGAACGACGCGGTTCCATTCCACACAAAGTGGACGACCATCGCGAAGAACCAGAACACAAGGACAATGCCGGTCTTCGACCAGCCGCGCTTGAACTTAATGAGCGCCAGGGCGAGGCCGATACCTGTCATCGAGGTCGCCATGGCATGCACGAAGGGGCTGGCGATTCCTCGCATAATGAAGGTAAACAGGAGACCGCTGTCTGCGGGATCATCGACCCGGACGAAGTACAGGATGTCCTCGGCGAACATGAATCCACAGGCAGAAAAACCCGCGTAGACGACGCCATCGATAATCGAATTGATGTTGGTTCGACGCACGATGACGACGATGAGAACACCCAACCCCTTGAGGGTCTCTTCGATGAGCGGAGCGATAAAGGTGGCGGCGAGAGCGTTGGATTGATTGACGTCACCGATCGAGAGGACGATGTTTTCCTGAAGGGCCGTGTTCAGGATACCGGCAGAGATCGTGGCAACCCCCGCTCCCCAGAGAAAGAGAGCACCCTTCGTCTTCCACGGCTCAGGCTCCCAGCGGTCGATGAACAGGATGAAGCTGACGACGATGAGCAGAGGAAGGAGCGCGAGAAGGCTCGTCCGGACGAGGGATACGACACCCGATGACGCCGGGCTCAGCCAGAAGATAACGAGCGCGATGAAACCGATGGTGCTGACCGTCGTGATGATGACCTCAAGCCACGGAAACGAATGCCGCGCCTTCGGCGTCTGCCACACGGGCGCAGCATCGTCGGGGGCGGGCGCGGACATGCCGTTCACCATGTCGACGTTGACGCTGCTGATTTTCTTCAGGCGGTAGTCTTCTCCCGGCCCTCCCCAGTGGGTCGTGTTCATGTCAGTATCCCCGTCCGCCGATATGTGTGTCGTCATCAAAGTCAATGGGCTCGGGCACCGGCGCGTGTCCGGCGAGCCGGAGCAATTTTACCATTCGTGCGGAACGCAAGGCGCGGACTCCCGTGACATCGACGTTGTGGACGTTTCGGGTGAGTTCGATACGGTAGCACGTCGCGTCGAGTGCCTCGAGTCTCGCTTTTGCCTGCGGGTCCTCTTCAATACGTGCGCGCACGTCGGGTGTGAGCGTCTCTCGGATCGCGCGTGTCAACGCCGATGCTCGCTCGAGCCGGGCGCTGACCTCGACGCGATCGGCCTGACGCTGAGCGCTTGTGCGCCGGTCGAGCCCGTCTGTCGTGAGCTGATCGCCACCGTCTTGGATGTACGCGCGTGCGGCATCGACGAGGCTGGGGCCACCCGCGCTTTCAAGACCCGCCGCGTGAGCCAGCAGTTCCGCTTCCGAGGCACGACGCAGCAGCAGTCGTGAAAGCGCGTCGCGCGAGGCAAGGATGCGCTGATGGAGGCGATCGAGTCGACGCGCACGCGTGATGGCGACGCCGGCAACGAGGGCTGCCACGACGAGACTCACACAGATCAGAACGACGGTCCAAGGAGAGACGTGAATCATCGGAGGTACTCCTCGTCGTCGCGCCCACGAATCAGGTCACGCGCGCGCCTCGAACCTGAGTCCGCGGGACTGCCCATGGCGATAGCGAGCTTGTAGACTTCAAAGACCTTATCCGCCACGACCTCCCAGTCGTACTGCGCGGACGCACGCTGCCCCGCATCCGCGAGGGCATCGAGTCGCTCGTGGTCACCCAACAGCTCCACAAGCGCTGAAGCAAGCGAGTCGCTGCTACCGGTGTCGAAGAGTGCACCCGCTCGACCATCCTCCAAAACGGCTCGGAAGGCCGGAATGTCGGAGGCCACAACGGTGGTTCGGGCCGCCATCGCCTCGACGAGGACGATACCGAAAGACTCTCCACCAGTCTGCGGTGCCACATAGATCGATGCACCAGCAAGGAGGGATTCCTTCTCCTCATCGCTGATTCCACCCAGGAACGAGACCGAATCACCGAAACGCGCCACAGCCGCGCGAATATCGGGGGCATCTCCGCGCCCGGCGATCAAGAAACGCGCGCCGGGGATGGCCTCGAGAACCCGCTCGATCGCACCGGCGAAAATACCCAATCCCTTACGCGGCTCATCAAGGCGGCCAAGGAACACGATGACCGGTCGTTCGTCCGTCGCAACCCATTGATCGAGGGGCTGAGCCGTGCGGAACGATGCTGTTTCCACGCCGTTCGGGATAATGACGGCATCTCCCCCATGGTGCTCAATCAGGGTACGTCGAGCTTCCTCGGAGACGGCGATGCGCACGCCAATGCGTTCCATGTACAGACGCATCGGAGCCGACGCAATCGCGCGAGACACCGAGCGTCCAAGCGCCGCGTGGAACGTACCCACGAGAGGTGCACTCGACAGCATCGCAGCAGCCATCGACACCGAAGGCACAACGGGTTCATGGACGTGCACGACATCGAAATCGTTGTCCGCCAGCCAGCGACGGGTGCGCGCGAGTGCCTTGGGCTTGATAGAAATATTCGCCACCGAACCGTTGAAGGGAATCGACACTGACGACCCAGCGGATGTGATCCACTCGGGCAGGTCCTCCGAGGTCGACGGCGTCAGCACCTGAACGTCATGTCCGCGGGACCGCAGCTTCAACGCAAGGTCGCGAATATGGAAGCCCACTCCCCCGGGCACGTCCCAGGAGTAGGGGTTCACGATTCCGATCTTCATCGATTCTTCCTCTCGTGCTCGGCCCTCGCGCGCGCCAGGCGCTCGGGGTCAAGATCCTCCACATACACGCGCTGCATCATGTGCCAGTCCTGCGCCTTGGTCGCCATCATGGCGGCAAAATGATCCACCCACGCCTGTGTGAGAGCTTCGACGCGGTTGAGGTCGGGGCGCTCCCGTCCATCTGCATTGATCGGTCCGACGCAACGCACACGCACATCGGCCCCTGTCGGGCTCTCGTTCTCGTAAGTAATGCACGCCGCGAACAGTGGGCGCTCAAGCTTTGTCGCCAGCGCGGCAGGCCCCGCGGCGACGAGTGCCCGCTGCGTCCCAAAATCCACTTCGATACCCGAGCCGGAAATGTCCCGATCCGCCAGAAGCGGCACAATCACGCCCCGCCCGCGCACTCGTTCAACGAGAGTCGAGAAGACAGACTCACCCTTCGCGACGCCGATAACTTCCATACCCAGTCCTTCGCGCAGAGAAACGAAGCGCTCAAAGAGTGACGGAGGCTCAACTTTCTCAGCGACGGTGACGATGCGACGGCCGTGCGCGCAGACCCACGCACCTGCACGGTCCCAGCTGCCCGAATGTCCCAGGGCGAGGACAACAGGTCCATCCTCACTCGCCTGTGCCAAGGCCTCGAATCCCTCAAAGGACACTCCCTCGAGCAACGGTTCACCGCGACGCGATCCGAGCATCAGCTGTTCGGCATAGTTGCGGATATGGGAGCGAACCGCATCGCGTACCTGAGCATCCGATGGATTTTCTCCGGTTAACCGTACCATGTTGGAGGCAAGCCGCTCGATCATGGCTCCCCCACGTCTCGCCGCGATCAATGCACCCGCATCCGCCATGCGCATGACGAGGCGTAGCGGAAGGCGGGGCGCAACAGAAAAAGCGAGCGACAGGGGTGAGAAACTCACTGGGTTCCTTCGTCAATGTGGCGGGCAGTAAACCAAATGCGCTGGCACACCGTGACGAATGAGGCAAACGCCACCCACGTCAGGCCGCACGCGAACACCCACTCCGGCAGGCCGAGACTCATGAGCATGGCCGTTCCCATGCCGATGATGAGCCGGTCGGTTCGCTCGGCGATACCCAACTTGGCCACGACACCTACGGATTCCGCACGCGCGCGAGCATAGGGGACGGCAGCCGCGCCCACGATCGAGCAGATGCCGGCAATGATCGACCACGTGCGCACGAACGTGTTGTCCATCTGGAAGACCGCGTACGCAGTCAGGGAGCCAAACACGGCGCCGTCACCCAGCCGGTCGAGCGTCGAATCAAGGAAGGCACCAAAGCGAGTGCCACCCGTCGTCATGCGTGCAAGCGTCCCATCGACGGAATCGCCGAACATCACGACCGCGAGAGCGATACCTCCCTGCCAGATCCACCCCTGCGGGATGCAGATGACAGCGATTGCGACGGTCGCGACCGTTCCGGCAACCGTCACCATGTTGGGCGTCACCCCCGCGCGCGCTAGGACGCGTGCGAGCGGAGTGAAGATAGCCCTCGTGATAGAACGTCCGTGGTTTCCGAGCATCAGTTCTCCTTGGGCCAGGCGGCGGCCAGCCGGGCGCGGGCGTCCTCAAGCAGCTCGGGGACGGCCTTCGTCTGAGCGATAATCGGCAGGAAATTCGCATCCCCCAGCCAGCGCGGAACAACGTGCTGGTGCAGGTGAGCCGCGATACCGGCCCCAGCGACCTCACCCTGGTTCATCCCCAGATTGAAGCCTGCCGGGGCAGCGACGGCACGTGTCACTCGCATGGCGGTGGCCGTCAGGTCACCCAGCTCGATGCGTTCCTCGTCGGTGAGCTCCGTGTAGTCGGAGACATGGCGGTACGGGCACACGAGCAGGTGCCCGGAGTTATAGGGAAACAGATTCATGAGGACGAAGCAGGTGCGTCCCCGGTAGACAATCAGGCCCGACTGGTCGTCCTTACCGGGTGCCGTACAAAACGGGCATCCGACATCCGAGGCATCCGAAGGCTTCCCTTCACCGCGGATGTAGGCCATCCGATAGGGGGTCCAGAAACGACCGAAGCCGTCCGGGACACCCGCGAGCGAGCGGGCGTCCTCGGTGGGCAACGGGCCGTTCGGGGTACCGATCGAGTCGGAACCGGCGTCGCGGCTCATGTCTCTCACGCCTCGTCGAGGCCGTCGATCTGGTCCGCGTTGTTGCGTGCCTCGATATGACGAACGATCAGCTCGATCGCGCGGTCAACGGCAATACCGTTGTGCTGCGAACCGTCACGCAGGCGGAAGGACACGGCGCCAGCCTCGACGTCCTCGCCACCCGCGATGAGCGTGAAGGGAACCTTGTCCTTGGAGGCGTTGCGGATCTTCTTACCGAAACGGTCGTCCGACAGGTCGGTCTCGACGCGCACGCCACGCTCACGCAGCTTGGCAGCGACGTCCTTGACGTAGTCATCGAAGGCCTCGGCGACGGGGATGAGACGCACCTGGACGGGAGACAGCCACGCCGGGAACGCACCCGCGTAGTGCTCGGTGAGAACGCCGATGAAACGTTCGACGGATCCGAGCTTCGCGGAGTGGATCATGACGGGGCGCTGACGGCTACCATCGGCCGCCGTGTACTCCAGGTCGAAGCGCTCAGGTTGGTTGAAGTCGTACTGGATCGTCGACATCTGCCAGGTGCGGCCAATCGCGTCCTTGACCTGGACAGAGACCTTGGGACCGTAGAAGGCGGCGCCACCCGGATCGGGAACGAGGTCGAGACCGGTCGCAGCGCAGGCATCCTCGAGGGCCTTCGTGGCGGCAGCCCAATCCTCGTCCGAGCCGATGAACTTGTCCTTCTTCTTACCGTCCTCGTCGCGCGTGGACAGCTCGAGGTAGAAGTCCTTCAGACCGAAGGCGGACAGGATCGACAGGAAGAACTCGATCTGGCTGCGGATTTCCTCCGAGGCCTGCTCCGGGGTGCAGTAGGTGTGCGAGTCGTCCTGCGTGAAGCCGCGCATGCGGGTCAGGCCGTGGACGACACCGCTCTTTTCATAGCGGTAGTCGTGGCCCAGCTCGTAGAAGCGCAGGGGCAGCTCACGGTAGGAGCGGCCGCGCGAACGGAAAATGAGGTTGTGCATCGGGCAGTTCATGGCCTTGAGGTAATACTCCTGGCCTGCCTTCGTCACGTTGCCGTCCTCGTCGCGCTCTTCATCGACGAGCATGGGCGGGAACATCGTGTCCGCGTAGTAGGGCAGGTGGCCCGACGTGTGGAAGAGACCGCCCTTGGAGATCTCGGGGGTGTGCACGAAGTCGAAACCGGCCTTCTTATGACGGTCGGTCACGTAGGACTCGATCTCGTGGCGCAGGATGCCGCCCTTGGGGTGGAAGACAACGAGGCCGGGGCCGATCTCCTCGGGGAAAGAGTACAGGTCCAGCTCGGCGCCGAGGCGACGGTGATCGCGGCGCTCGGCCTCCTTGATGCGCTCCTGGTAGGCGACGAGGTCTTCCTTGGTGGCCCACGCGGTGCCGTAGATGCGCTGGAGCTGATCGTTCGATTGATCGCCCTTCCAGTAGGCAGCCGAGGCCTTGGTCAGCGCGAAGCCGTTACCGATGAGCTTGGTGGAGGGCAGGTGGGGACCGCGGCACAGGTCCTTCCACGCGACGGAGCCGTCGCGTCGGACGTTGTCGTACATGGTGAGCGTGGCGCCGCCAACCTCGACGGAAGCGCCCTCTGCGCCCTTACCCTTGGTGGTGACGAGCTCAAGCTTGTAGGGCTGAGCGGCGAGCTCGACGACTGCTTCCTCTTCGGAGATTTCGCGGCGCACGAAGCGCTGCCCCTCCTTGACGATGCGCTTCATGCGCTTCTCGAGCTCGCGCAGCAGCTCCGGGGTGACTGCGTCGATGTTGCCGAAGTCGTAGTAGAAACCGTCGGTGATGAAGGGGCCGATGCCGAGGTTCACGTCCGGGAAAACGTCCTGGACGGCCTGGGCGAGCACGTGCGTAGCGCTGTGACGCAGGATGTTTAGGCCGTCCTCGCTAGCCAGCGTGATGGCCTCGACGGTCGTGCCCTCCTCGAAGGGAGTCTCGAGGTCGCGCGGAGTTCCGTCAACCTTGATAGCGACGACATCGCGAGACTTCTCGAACCACGTCGTGCCCGTGGTCCCCGCCGGTACGGTCTGTTCATGTCCGTCAATGACGAGCGAGATATCGGGCACTGTGTCTCCTAGTTTCATGAGGTACGCGAAATTGTGTTGTTAGTGGGATTCTATCCCCGTGGCGCGAACGCTTCAGGAGCGGGCACGCCAGTCCTTGACGGCTTTCGCCGCGCTGAGGGCGCGATAGGTCGCCTTTTTGATCGGCATGTCCCATCCGCCGGGAACGTCTGTGAAGTGTGAGGCAAACGCGCTCTTGTACTTGCCGACGCTGTAGAGCTCGGGGCAGCGCGGCGAGTGCGCACCCATGAGATCGAATTCGCGCACGCCGTCACGGGCGAGGAATTCGGCGGCCAGGAAGTCCAGGACCGGGGGCTGGCGCAGGCGTCGGCCGGCCTCGGTGGAGGCGCCGTACTCGGCCTGCGCGCGGATTCCCTCGACGAGGCAGAAGTCCCAGCACAAGATGTTGCCCTCGGCGTCGCGCATCGAGAAGATACGCGCGTGCTTGGGGCCGAGGATCGTCAGGAGCGTGAGGTAGTAGTCCTTGGGGTGCGGGCGGAAGCCGTCTCGCTGGGCGGTCTCTTCCATGACGGCGTAGTACTCGTCAATGACCTCGGCCGCGTTCGCGGTGTCCTCGTGGAAGGTGATGCCCTCGGCCTTGCCCTTCTTCAGGCCCGAGCGGATGGAGCGCTTGCCGGCCTTGGGCATGGCGGCGAGGATTGCCTCCTCGCTCTTTCCGCTGGTGTCGATGACGACGGTGCGGTCGTAGGAGATTGTCTGCAGCGGCATGCACAGATCGGGGTGCTGGTAGATGGCGTGCAGGCGCACAAAGGCGACCGACTTATCCTTCGCCTTGATTTCACGCAGGAGGTCGGCACGCAGTGCCGCTTCGCGCTCGGGGGTCGCTTCCTTCACCCATGCCGGTCCCCACTTGGCCCACAAGTAGTGGACGCCGCGCACGGAGTACTTGTAGAGCGTGATGAACGCGATCTTCGAGTCGTCTTCGCACCACGCGTAGCGACCCCACACCCCGTGTCCCTGGGATTCCTCGAACGTCTCCCACACGCACGTCTGCTCGATGGGAAGTGAACGGTCCTGGAAGCCAGAGACCGCAGCGATCTTATCGTCCTTGGAAATGGGCACGAGTGCGGTTGTCGTCATGGTGTCCTCGTTGGTCGGAATTATCGGTCGCGTAGGGGGTCAGTCTATCAGGGCCTACTCCCCCGCCGACGAGGCCGGGGCTAGGCACGGAAAAGAGGTGACGTCAGTAGGACGTCTCGGTAGGCTCCGGATAGTAGCGGGCAAACTTACGACGATGGTTCTGCTTCTGGAGCCACACGGTGAGGTTACGTCGCAGATCTTTTTCCGTCGGGTTCAGGAGCAGGTCGAAGCGGCGCCCCTCACGGATGATGCGTGTGACGCGCGTTCGCAGCTCGGGATCGGTGATGTAGTGCAGGAGCAGCGAGTCCGGAACGAGGGTATACAGGATTTCATCCTTGGCCTGAACCTGCTCACATTCCTGCCCGTCGATAAGGTCTGCGACCATCGGGATCATCGGGTTCGCACCAGCAGCGGCCATATACCAATTGTTACGGCCAATTCGAGGGTTGACCTCGAAGAAGAGGGCACGACCGTCGCGAGGATCGATCTTCACGTCAAAGTTTGCGAATCCGCGATACCCGTTCTCGGTGAGCAGCGTGCATGCGTCGGCCCACAGCTGGGGGAAGTCTTCGGTGATCATGGCAACCGGGTTGCCGATCATTGTGGGGGCGTGATCCTCCAGCAGGACGCGGGCCGAACCGATGAGCGTCACCTTCCCATGCGAGTCGACATAGGCCGTGATCGATCGCATCGCCGTGTTGTCCCCGGGGATCAGCTCCTGGACCAGGAAAGTATCGCGGAATCCTGCATCCTTCAGGGTCTTCCAGAGTTGCGCCAGCTCCTCGGGCGTATCGATGAACCAGATCTTGCGCTTACCGTCGAAATCGAGAACGTCGTAGGGCTCGCCCTTTGCGGACTTGGCGACAACCGGGAAACTGAACGGAATGTCCGGGGCGACCCAGGCCTCGTCGTCAACGTCGGAAAAATCGACCGCGACCGTGCCCGGCGAGTCAATCCCCGCGCGCTCACACGCGCGCGCAAACTCTTCCTTATCAGTGAGTCGATCCATGACCTCCTCTGTGGGGAACGGCAGCGCGTAGTGGCGCGAGAGCATCTCCATGTTCCGAGCAACGAACGCCGAGAAGATGTCGTGGTTCGCCATCAGGATGAGTTTCTTGTCCGCATGCTCACCGGCGATGCTCATCAGGACGTCGAGGAGCTGCGCATCGCTCGCGTGGGCGCTCACGTGCCGGACATCAAAAAAGTGTGACCGCGTGATCGACTCCGTGGGTTGGGAGCCGACGCAGATGCATCGGCAACCGAATGCTTCGTTGAAACAGCGCCCGATTCCATACACGCCGAAGTCTCCACCGATGATGACAGGCAGAATGTCGTCGCGGGGCGCCAGGGGGCGAGGCCGGGTCAGGTAGTCGATTGTCATGCCACAAGCCTAGCGCCTGGTAGGATACAGAACTATCCCTGAGACCTCTCTCACCTCGACGAAAGTTCGCTATGAGTTCGCCATTTTCGCAGCACAATCAACAGCCGTTCCAGCCTCAGCAGGGCGCAGGCGGATACCCCCAGCAGGGAGGCTATCCTCAGGGCGGAAACCAGCAGGGCGGCTACCCCCAGCAGTCTCCTCAGGTCGGCTACGGTGCTTCCCCGTACGGCCAGCCCGCCTACCCTGGCGGGCCGATGGGCCCGCAGCCTTCGGGCTCCAACAACGGAAAGATCATCGCGATCATTGCTGGCTCTTTTGTCGTTGCCCTCGTCGTGGCAATAGTCATCTATGTCGTGTTCGCATACGCCTCGTCTTCCGCTCGAGACGACCGTTCAGCAAGCCCCTCGCCCACATCGTCAAGCTCTCCGTCATACGGATCAAAGCCCACGAGCCAGCCTTCTTCATCGCCCACCTACGGCTCCAAGCCTTCACCGACGTCGGGAACTGGCACCGGCACGGGCTCCTCGAAAGGCTCGAATGGATCGAATGGCGGATCCGACCCGGCAGTCGAGAAGATGATTAAGTCCACCTGCGAGAGCCAGATCAACACGGCAATCAAGGGCGCATTGATCACGAATCAGCAGCTCACCCTTGTTTCCTCGACCTCGAGTAAGCAAACCTACGAGTACACGGGTCACGTGACCGGCAGGAAAGCCAAAAACAACGAGGCCGTCGACGGCGATTTCAACTGCAAGGCAGACTATGACCCGGCGACGGGTCTGATTGAGACGACCTTCCAGTAGAAACAACGCCCGTCCAGTTGCTCGTCTTACCTTTCCGAGGCATTCAGCGACTGGAGGATCGGCCACATTCTCCGAACGTCTCGCTCCATCGACATCAGGGAGTCCCCATGTCCAACCCCTACGGCCCCAACCAGTCATCTCAATGGGGCGGCCCTCAGGCGCCGAACGGTCAGTATCCAATCGGCACGCAGGGTGGGGCAACGTACGGAGCACCGTCTGCGCCTCGGTCCGCGGGCGGGATGGGCACGGGATATGGGCAGAGCCAGGGCGCCTACTATGGCACACCGCCTGTCCTGCCCCAGATGCAGCCCGCCGGTGGCCCCTCCTACGGATCTGGCGGTGGTATGCCACCGAGGAAAGACTCGCACGCAGGACTCATCATCGGCATTATCGTTGCCGTCCTCGTCATCCTCCTCATGATCGTTTTTGCTGCGGTCGCGACGAGCAACAGACCTCGGTCATCGGGGCAGGCACCCGCGTCTGGAACACCGACGGCATCAGCCCCCACGGATTCCTCGTCTGGGTCCTCCTCGGGCTCGTCGTCCGGTTCCTCGTCGGGATCATCGTCCGGCTCCGGGCACGGCTCTTCCAAGCCTCGAGACAAGAACGGGAACGACCCACTCACCGATAGCGAGGAGTCCAGTGTTCTCGCCGAGTGCAAGAGCGCTCTCAGTAAGTCCGCGGCATCGGGGAACCTCACGGAATGGACGATTCAGCGCGATGGTAAGACCGACCAGGGCAATCCGCAGTACGTCATGAAGGGCACCTTCGAAGGGACGATCGCATCCGGCAAGAATGGCACGTTCGCGTTCACCTGCAATGCCATCCAGGATCTGAGCAACGGACGGTATATCGCCAACGCAACGCTCGATACGAAGTAAGTCGCCCCCGCGAGTTCTCATGATCCACCGCCCGGAACTGCTCCCCGACACGTACACCAGCGCCTCACCCTGGTGGAAAAACGCCGTCCTCTACCAGGTTTACCCCCGATCGTTTCAGGATACGAATGGCGACGGCATCGGCGACCTAGAGGGCATCTGTTCGCGCCTGGACTACTTGGCAGATCTG
The DNA here is from genome assembly GCA_000411415.1 of Actinomyces sp. HPA0247. Taxonomy (GTDB): domain Bacteria; phylum Actinomycetota; class Actinomycetes; order Actinomycetales; family Actinomycetaceae; genus Pauljensenia. Next base: position 234,528 of record KE150452.1, read on the forward strand.
GGCATCGACATCGTGTGGATCTCCCCTATCTATCGATCTCCGCAGGCAGACAACGGCTACGACATCTCGGACTATCGAGATATCGATCCACTCTTCGGGGACCTCGCGGCCTTTGATCGTCTGGTCGCACGCGCGCATGAGCTCGGTATGCGCATTGTGATGGATCTCGTCGTCAACCACACGTCAATCGAGCACCCGTGGTTTCTCGAGTCTGCCTCGTCCGTTCATTCACCGCGCCGCGACTGGTATTACTGGCGTGACGCACGCCCCGGCATGGAGCCGGGAACACCCGGTGCGCAGCCGAACAACTGGGAGTCGTTTTTTGGTGGGTCGGCCTGGGAGTTCGACCCTCGATCAGGCCAGTATTACCTGCACCTTTTTGCCCGCGAGCAGCCCGATCTGAACTGGGAGAACCCCCGGGTGCGCGAAGCCGTCTACGAAATGATGAACTGGTGGCTGGACCGTGGCGTTGACGGTTTCCGAGTGGATGCCATCGACGTAATCTCTAAGGCACCAGGGCTCCCCGATGGTGGCCCGGCTCGCGCCCCATTCGGTGTCGGGCATGAGCTCTACGCGGATGGCCCTCGCCTGCACGAGTTCTTACAGGAGATGAACGCGCGAACGTTCGCCCACCATCCGGGTACCTTCACGGTCGGCGAGGCCTCGAACGCGTCTCCTGAGTCCGCGCTGCTGTTCTGCGCGCCGGAGCGCGGTGAGTTCAACATGCTCATTCAGTTTGAACACATGAATGTGGGGCTCGAAGACGGGAAGTTCTCTCCTCGCCCCCTTCAGGAGGGCGAGCTCGCCGATGTCTTCACTCGTTGGCAGGAGACGCTCGGACAACGCGGCTGGAACGCTCTGTATCTGGAGAACCACGATCAGCCTCGTTCGGTCGCCCGATTCGGCGATGCTGAGGCGTATTGGCGAGAGTCGGCTACGGCCCTCGCGACAGCTTACTTGCTGCAGCGCGGGACACCTTTCATCTATCAGGGTCAGGAAATAGGGATGCTCGGAGGTTCTTTCTCGGCACCCTCCGATTTCCGTGACATTGAATCCCTCAACTATTTGGCCAGTTGCAGCGATGACCACATACCAGCGGGGGTGGCCGCGATGTCGCGCGATAACGGGCGCACCCCCATGCAGTGGGACGACTCCCCCACCGCCGGTTTCACCTCCGCCCATCCCTGGATCAGCATCCCGCCGTCGGCTTCTCGGATCAACGTCGCGGCGCAAATGCAGGATCCCAGCTCAATCCTGTCGTATTACAAGGCGCTGATCGATGCTCGCCACCGCATTCCCGCACTGACTGACGGCACATTCGATCGGATCGACGTCGGTGATCCCGCGCTCTTCACGTACTGTCGCCGCACGTCGTGCAGCGAGGTTCTCGTGATGGTGAACCTCTCGGGTACCGCTCGTGCGCCGTACTTCCCCTCCCCCGACGAGGCGTGGACGCCGTCACGCTGGACACTGTACCTGGGCAATGTGGACGAGCCGGGCGCAGGTGGTTCTCCTGACGGGCAGAACGAGGAGGATTGTTCCCTCCCCCCATGCGCATCGATGAGACCGTGGGAGGCTCGCGTCTACGTGCGCGCTCTGTGAGCGCCTCGCGATCGGAAACGCTCCTCGGTGCGTCTATCCGTATCCCGATAGCCGTACGCTCGCGCACATGCGGCAGGATCACGCGGAAAAGCGCGGATGAGAAGAGGTCGTCTTCTCATCCGCGCTTCTTTCAGGGAATGTGTCAGCTGCGACGGCGCTGCGCGATCACCAGCGACACTCCTGCAATTGCCACGAGGCCCGTCAGGAAGCCGAGGCTCGCCGCATCTGTGCCCGTCTTCGCCAGACGCGGCGTCGGAGGTGTCGACGGGGTCGACGTGGGCGTTGGCGTCGGTGTCGGCGTGGGGCTCTCCGACGGCGTGGGCGTTGGCGTCGGTGTCGGCGTGGGGCTCTCCGACGGCGTGGGGCTCTCCGACGGCGTGGGCGTGGGCGTCGGAGTCGGAGTCGGCGTAGGCGTCGGAGTCGGCGTAGGCGTCGGCGTCGGAGTCGGCGTGGGCGTCGGACTCTCCGACGGCGTCGGTGTGGGCGTCGACGTCGGAGTAGGCGTCGGTGTCGGCGTCGGAGTAGGTGTCGGCGTCGGCGTCGGAGTAGGTGTCGGCGTCGGCGTCGGAGTAGGCGTCGGCGTCGGCGTCGGGGCGAGCTTGTTGTTGAGCGTCAGCGCGAAGACGTTATCCTCGCTCAGCGTGAACGTCGCCTCGCGGTTACCGGCCTTGAGAGCAACACCCTGCGCGGTCCCGAAGATGCGGCTCTCGGCCTCGTTCCAGGTGACACCATCGGCGGTAGGAAGCTCGCCCTCGGAGACAGTCACCTGCGTACCAAGGGGCAACGTTCCTGGATAGGTGTACTTCTTGCCCGCCTTCACGATCGCCTGGTAGGTCTTGTTCACTGACGGATCGGCGTCATTCTTCAGGGTGATGTTGAGGGTGTAGTTGAGGTCCTTGGCCCCCTCGGGCAGCTCGCCGTCAACCTTCTTGACCACCGAGAAGGTCTGATGGGCGAAGGCGTCCGCCACCGCGCCAAAACGCGCAACCTTGGTAACAGGCGCGACATTCTTACCCGGAACAGTGAAGTTGACCGTATTAGTGAACTTACCTGCCACATCTGAGGCACGCGTAGCACCCTCAACACGGCTCGGGATCTCAACGATCGCGGACTGGTGAGCAGGGATCGTCGGGAAGTTGACCGTAACCTTCTGCGGGGTGCACGTAACTGTGGAGCCTGCGCCAAAGGCGCCGTTGGACGTGTCCTTGCTCTGACGCTTACCCTCGGGAGTGGTCGGATCAACGACGACGAAGGTGTGCTTCTTGACGTAGTCGGTCACTGTCGCGCAGTCAAAGGACCAGTCCTCACCTGCAGGAACCTCGTCAACAATCGATCCTCCGGTGACGGACTGCTCCCCGGCAGGAAAGATGACACGCCACATGATGGCCTTATTCTCGTCACCGTCTTCGCTGTCGTTCAGTCCGAGCCAGCCTTCCTTGGCATAGCGGGCCTCACCAGTCGGCTTCACGACCATATTGAGCGTGCTTGCCAATACCTTGTTGCCGACCTGAACTTGGAAGTTCTCCTTCGCGGGTCCGGTATAGCGAACCATTGCGCTCGTCGTGACGGAACCGGCCCATTGCGCAGCAGAGTCGGCATTCTCGTTAAAGACAACGGTGACAATGCCGTCGGTCCCCCACGTACCGCAACCAACGACGACACCGTTTGCAGAGCGAACGTCGAAGGTGCGTTCAGCGGTGGGTCGCAGGATTGGCTGGCCGCTACCGGCCTCGGCGACGGTCGCGTCGTAGGTGAAGAAGTCACCGGCCTTGACAGCCCCCTTTGTCTTCCAAGGAAGCTTCACTCCGAGATCCCACAGATCAGCAACCGTCTTGGCCTGACTCCCCTGGGGGTTGACCAGCTGCACGTTGTCCCAGTCGAGATCAACCTTGTCATTGACGTTCGTCGTCGGGGCGGGGCATGCGAGTGCCGTAGCGGACGCAGTGCCGGTCGTAGATAGCTGCAGAGCACCAAAGAAAGTCAGTACCAATGCAAAAGCCACAAGAAGTGCGCTAAGCCGACTGCTCTTGAACGCGACCATAAATTACTCCTGTCGATGGGCGTGAGGCTATGTCGCCTCAAGCACATAATTATAGAGTAACGACACAAAATAGCCCACAATTGCACAATCAGAGAGAAACTATTTCGATATAATTTTGCTGTCAAACAGCTCTTACCTGTATATCTATAGATTCAGAAAGCACTGAGTAAATCACCCATTTTAATTTCCCGCACAGCAGGTCAATCAGGCTTGACCAGCACAAACGCATATGCGACTCAAAAATGTGCTTCATCACATTATCTGCCATTCCTGACGATTGTTGAGCCCAACCACCACAGGGCGACAACCCTCTCTCACCCTGCTGACTATCACGAACAATCGATAGAAATCGGCTTGAACCAGGCGATTCAGTCCCCCATAACACGCACGCATAACCTGTTGCAGCATCGATGCACCCGCTGCATCCACTCATCAGACATGCAACGCAACAAGGAGCCTGCCGTTTTGACAGGACTTTCGTCTTTTGACGCCTCTCTACCCCATCTCCCCGAAGAGTTCGAGAACCATTCAACAGGAAGCCGTAACAATTCAGCTATTCTCGTTCCACATGCGAGAAATAAACACCTGCGCTCCCCCCTCCGCTTGTGGGCGAATCGCTGCTTGCCAGCTCGCCCCTGACACACCACAACGGAGAAAAAAGTGGGCGGGATGAGCAACGCTCATCCCGCCCAGCGAGAGTTAGTCAGGCGCTCACACGCCCCACTGACCAATCACATCAGTGACCGCGACGCTTGGCAGCCACGAGGGACAGGCCAGCAATTGCGACAATTCCTGCCAAGACGCCCAGTCCGGCAGCATCCGTACCGGTCTTCGCCAGCTGAGGTGCAGGCGACGGCGTGGTCGAGGGGGTCGGAGCAGGAGTCGAGGGCGTGGCCGACGGGGTCGGAGTCGGCGCCAGAACGTTCGTAAGCGTCAACGAGTAGACCTGATCATCACTCAGCGTGAAGGTGGCCTCACGATTGTTCGCAGAGAGGGTGACACCATCGGCGGTCTCAAAGACTCGGCTCTGGCCATCAACCCACGTGATGTCGGCACCGGCGGGCAGGTCACCCTCAGAAACGGTGACAACGGTGCCCAGCGGGAGCGACGTGGGGTAGGTGTAGGTTTCACCAGCCTTGAGGGTCGCTTCGAAGGTCTTGTTCACCGAGGGATCAGCATCGTTCTTCAGAGTGATCGACAGCGTGTACTCGAGGTCCTTCGCGGACTCGGGCAGGTCACCCTCCACCTTCTTGGTCACAGAGAAAGTCTGGTGGGCGTAGGCGTCGGCAGATGCGCCGTAGCGTAGAACCTTCGTGATGGGCTCAGTGATCTTCACGCCCGCGACATTGAAGTTCACAGTGTTCGAGAAGAGACCGTTGATGTCGCCAGCGCGCTTGGCGCCGGCAACATGGCCGGGCAGAAGAATGATGGCGGACTGGTTCGCCGGGATTTCGGCGAGCGTGACGGTCACCTTCGTCGACGAGCAGTCGACCTGCGCAGCGGCACCGAAAGCGCCGTGCGAGGTGTCATTGCCCTGGTTCAAACCGGCGGATGTCGTCGGGTCAGTCACGAGGTAGGTATGGTTCTTCGTGTACTCGTTCACGACATCGCAGTTGAAGTTCCAGTTGGAGCCCGCGGGGACCTCGTCAACGATCGAAGCGCCGGTCACGGCCGTATCGCCAGCAGGGAAGACGACGCGCCACATGATGGCCTTATTCTCATCCCCATCCTCGCTGTCCGAAAGGGTCAGCCAGCCATCCTTCTGGTAGCGCGCCACGCCGGGCGTACGGCGCAGCATGGTCAGCTCGCGCTCTACCTTCTGACCCAGCTTCACCTTGTAGGTCTCATCTCCGGGGCCCGTGTAGTAGGTGAGGCCGTTCGTAGAAACGTGGCCGTACCACTGCGCGGCAGACTCGACCTTTTCGTTGAAAACGACGGTCACCTTGCCGTCAGTGCCCCAGGTACCACAGCCGACGACAACGCCGTTATTGGAGACAACCTCAAACTGGCGGGTAATGTTCGGGCGCAGGACGCTCTGGCCCGTCGCGGAGTTCACGATCGACGCGTCATAGGTGAAGTAGTCGCCCGCCTTCACGCGTCCCTGTGTCTGCCACGGGAGCTTGATGCCCAGGTCCCACCAGTCACCAACGGCATGGGTCTCTCGACCGCTGTGGTCGACAAGCTGAGCGTTGTCCCAATCCAGCGTGACCTTGGCACTCACATCCGTAGTCGGCGCCGGGCAGCTCAAGGGAGCCGCGGAAGCAGGGGCCTGGGCGCCAACGAACTGCGCCAGACCGAAGAAACTCAGAACCAATGCGAAAGTCGCAAGAAGGACGCCGAAGTGACGGCGCTTCAGGGCAACCATAGAAAACTCCTGTCAACGGGATGAGCGACGGCGTCGCCGCATACCGAATCAGTCTATGCCAATCACCTGCAATACGGTCAAGAATGGAAAAAATACGTTCTGAAAACACCGAAAAATGCGGGATCGACAAAAGCAATTCTCGCTGAGTTTTCAAGCTACTTTATAAAGTGACAAAATTTGTTGTTCGGGCGTGTCGCCAACGTTGACAACAGTGGCACCGAGAGTCCGACAAACTAACCTGCTGTTCAGGAAACAAACCGAACGGATAACAGGAGGCGCTCAGCCGACACCAATTCACCGGTTAGCTCCCCGACCACACGGACAGTCGACGCTCTCCCAGCCGGCCAACCATGCCGTTAGGAACCCCAACACTGCACAGGAGCAAGAACCAACAGCGCATACCCACTGCCACACACACACGACAAAGCTCCCACCGGAAAGGTGGGAGCCAGATAAACAAAAAGCCGAATCGTTAGATCCGGCTGACTGGTGGGCGATACTGGGATCGAACCAGTGACCTCTTCCGTGTGAAGGAAGCGCGCTACCCCTGCGCCAATCGCCCGAGGTGGGTACGGGATTCGAACCCGTGTATACGGCTTTGCAGGCCGCTGCCTCGCCTCTCGGCCAACCCACCACACCCAATGGGATCGAGTGGATTCCCGATTGAGAGCGGATGACGGGACTCGAACCCGCGACCCTCACCTTGGCAAGGTGATGCTCTACCAACTGAGCCACATCCGCGTGAACCGCATGTGCGGCCGGGCAAAAGCCCGCCGATCCTGTTACCAGGATGACCGTGGGCGATACTGGGATCGAACCAGTGACCTCTTCCGTGTCAGGGAAGCGCGCTCCCGCTGCGCCAATCGCCCGAGCGGATGACGGGACTCGAACCCGCGACCCTCACCTTGGCAAGGTGATGCTCTACCAACTGAGCCACATCCGCGTTTCTCAGAACGTCAACCGTTCTTCGCAACGGGTAAAACCTTAACAGACGATCCACCCCGAACGCAAAACCAAACAGCCGTTATCCAAGTCACATGACCATTTTTGCGCGGATTATAGCCCGTCTCAGCATATTCGTGGGAGGCTTGACGGTATGGAAACGCGACCTGGCAAGGCATACCCCCTGGGTGCCACCTTTGACGGAACCGGTACGAACTTCGCGATCTACTCCTCGGTCGCGACGTCTGTGACACTGTGCCTCTTGGATGACGATCTCAATGAAATGCGTATCCCCATGACGGAGGTCGACGCCTACGTCTGGCACGTCTACGTGCCTCAGGTGCGCGCCGGACAGCGCTACGGATACCGCATTGACGGCCCCTGGGACCCCCAGAATGGCCTACGATGCGACTCCTCGAAGCTCCTTCTTGACCCCTATGCGAAGGCGATTGAAGGTCAGCTGACAGATTCTCTCGATCTTCTCTCCTATCAGGCCGACGACCCGCTCACTCTTAAAGGCGGTGACTCCGCCGACGCGACGATGCATTCGGTCGTCGTCAACCCCTTCTTCGACTGGGAAGGCGACCATAGCCCCGGCCACGATTACTCTGAGTCGATCATCTACGAGGCCCACATCAAGGGTATGACCATGCGTCATCCGGAGGTCCCAGAGGATCTGCGAGGAACGTATGCCGGCATGGCGCACCCTGCGATCATTGAGCACTTGAAGAAGCTCGGCATCACCACGGTCGAGCTCATGCCGATTCACCAGTTCACGAACGACACGACCCTGCAGGCGAAGGGACTGTCGAACTACTGGGGCTACAACACGATCGGTTATTTTGCCCCGCACAATGGCTACGCGGCGACGAAGGAACCGGGCGCGCAGGTCTCTGAGTTCAAGGCAATGGTCAAAGCGCTGCACGCGGCCAACATCGAAGTCATCCTCGATGTCGTCTACAACCACACGGCCGAGGGCAACCACATGGGACCGACCCTGTCGTTCCGCGGCATCGACAATCCTTCCTACTACCGTCTCGTCGACGGGGACCGTCAGCACTACTTCGATACGACGGGCACGGGCAATTCTCTTCTGATGAGTTCCCCTCAGGTCCTGCAGCTCATCATGGATTCGCTGCGCTATTGGGTCACGGAGATGCACGTCGATGGCTTCCGCTTCGACCTCGCCTCCACCCTGGCACGTCAGTTCGCCGAAGTCGATCGCCTGTCCGCTTTCTTCGATCTGATCCACCAGGATCCCGTCGTCTCGCAGGTCAAGCTCATCGCCGAACCGTGGGACGTCGGCTCTGACGGCTACCAGGTGGGCGGCTTCCCACCACTGTGGTCCGAGTGGAACGGCAGGTACCGCGATACGGTGCGCGACTTCTGGCGCGGAGAATTCTCCTCGTTGCCCGACTTCGCCTCGCGCCTCGCAGGGTCCTCGGACCTGTATGGCTCGACGGGCCGCAAGCCCATGGCGTCCATCAACTTCGTGGTTGCACACGACGGCTTCACGCTGCGCGACCTCGTCTCCTACAACGAAAAGCACAATGAGGCGAACCTCGAAGGCGGCGCGGATGGAGCGAACGACAACCGTTCATGGAACTGCGGCGCAGAGGGCGACACAGACGATCAGGAAATCATCGAGTTGCGCTACCGACAGCAGCGCAACTTCCTGACGACCCTCATGTTCTCCCAGGGCGTGCCCATGATCGCCCATGGCGACGAGCTCGGGCGCACCCAGCGCGGCAACAACAATGCGTACTGCCAGGACAACGAGATCTCGTGGATTAACTGGGATCTGGACGAGTGCGACCATAAGCTCCTGCAATTCACCCGCCACCTCATCCACCTGCGCCGCGATCACCCCGTCATGCGCCGTCGGCGCTTCCTCGAAGGACCGGCCGAGCGCGGCGGCGAGTCAGAGCTCGGCGAAATCGAGTGGTTCACCCCCGGCGGTACCCACATGACGGAGGAGGAGTGGAACCAGCCGTGGGCACGATCGACGATGGTGTTCTACAACGGCGACGCCATTCGAGAGCCCGATGCAAATGGGCGCCGGATCCTTGATGACGATTTCCTCCTACTTCTGAACGCGGCTCCGGAGCCCGTCGATTTCACGCTCCCCGACACGAAGTACGGTCACATCTGGCACACCGTTGTTGACACGGCGGGTGACGATGATCGCGCCGAGTACCACTCGGGCGACGTCGTGCACGTTGGGCCTCGCACGTCGTACATCCTGCGCAACCCACGCGGGCTATAAACGAGTAAGACAAACCGCCAACTTCCGGGTACGTGTACCGGCTATTTATCGACCTGGGGGTTGGCGGCGCGTCTGGCCCAAAAGGCGTGTGGACACCCGTACGATTTGATTTGTGAATGAAAACGCGGTGCCCGAGGAGTTTATGCGGGCTCTGCTGTCCCTGCGGCAGGCGGACCACCTGCCGCACATCCTCCTCGAGGAGATCCCCCCGCCTCGTCGTCTGGCGCCCTACACGGCTGCACTCGCGATGCGGACCACGGACGAGGACGAGGCCGGACAGCCCCTATCGAGTGGTCGCATGGTGATCCTGCACGATCCTATCGAGCAGCTCGGCTGGAATGGTACGTTCCGCATCGTCTCTCAGCTGCGCGCCCAGGTAGATGCCGAGATGATCGGCGATCCGATGCTGTCGGAGGGGATCTGGGGCTGGACGCTGGACTGCTTGGAGAGCGCAGGGGCAGGATTCCATGACATGACGGGCACCGTGACGCGGGAAATGAGTGAAGCTTTCGGTGGTCTCGAGCTACGCGGATCATCCCTGTTCGTTGAGGTCCGCGCGTCATGGACGCCGTACAGTGAGTATCTTGGTGAGCATCTGTCCGGATGGGCGGATGTGATGCGTCGGACGGCAGGGATTGTGCCTGCCCGTCATCTCGAAGGAGTCTGAGTGCTGGTCAACAATGGCGGCGGCTTGCCGCAGGGCGATACGGATAATCCGGAGCTTATTGCGCAGCCGCGTGGGGGGACCCCTGCCGTCATTGACACTCGGAAGGATCTTGAGGCTGCCGCCCGCGCGCTGAGCGTCGGGTCGACCCCGATCGCCGTCGATGTTGAGCGCGCTCAGGGTTTCCGCTACGGCGCAGACCCCTACCTCGTCCAGATTCGACGTGAGGACGTGGGCACATTCCTCATTGACACACACGCACTGCCGGACCTGTCTGCGCTTCAGCCGGGCGTGGAAGACGTCTGGCTTCTGCATGATTGCCTGCAGGACTTGCCAAATCTCCGCCAGGTGGGACTTCGTCCCCCGGCTCTCTTCGACACTGAGATTGCCGCTCGCCTGATTGGCCTGGAGCGTTTCGGCCTGGCGGCCGTCGCCGAGCAGATTCTCGGCCTAGGCCTCGTGAAGGATCATCAGGCATCGGATTGGTCGGTGCGTCCGCTGCCCAAGGAGTGGCTGCGCTACGCGGCCCTCGACGTCGAGTTGCTGACCGAACTCTACTATCGCCTGTCGAAGAGGCTCGATGAGATGGGCCGCTGGGAGTGGGCACAGCAGGAGTTTGCCCATGCGCTATCGGTCACTCCTCCTGCCCCTAAGCCCGATCGGTGGCGTTCCGTTCCCGGCGCGGGAAAGATTCGATCGCGCCGTGGCCTGGCGGTGCTCAAAGCGCTGTGGGAGACGCGCGAGTCGATTGCTCAGCGTATCGACCTGAGCCCGGGCCGCCTCGTGCGCAACGCGGCCCTTGTTCGCGCGGCCTCAAATCCTCCGCGCAATAGGCGCGCCCTCATGAGCATCAGCGAGTTCCGCTCCCCCGTCGCCCGCCAGTACGAAGACGAGTGGATGCGGGCACTGGCCAGCGTGGCCGCCATGACGGAGGATGAGCTGCCTCCCAAGCGCAAGCCCGTTCAACCGGGGTCGATCCCGGAGCCTCGCCAGTGGAACCGAATCGACGAGGCTTCGGCCGCGCGCCTGGGAACGGTACGCAACGCTGTCGCCTCGGTCGCGTCGAGTCTGGGGCTCGCGCCCGAGGTGGTCCTGGCGCCCCAGGTGCAGCGCTACCTCGCGTGGGCTCCCCTGGACCCATCGCGTCCGTCTGGCGATGAGGTCGAAGAACGCATGGTCAATCGCGGTGCGCGCGACTGGCAGATCGATTTGACGCTCGACCCAATCTGCGACGCGCTCGGCGTCTGACCAGGGATCGTTAGCAGGCGGAGAGTCGCTCAATCAGCTCGCGCACGGCACGCTCAATGCCGTCGGCGTCGTAGCCGAAGCGCGCGATCAACGCCGTTCGATCACCATGCTCGGGGAATCCCTGCGGCACGCCGAGGCATCGTACGGGCACGCCCGCTTCCGCCAACGTATCGCGCAGTGACCAACCAAAACCGCCCTGGACGATGCCATCCTCGACGCTGACCACGCAATCGTAATCGTGAGCCATCGCTGTCAACTCCTGCGGCACTGGGATCATCCACTGCGGATCCGCGACGGTCACGCTCATACCGTCAGCCACCAGGCGACGCGCGGCCTCAATCGCATCGGGTGCGCATGCTCCGGTACCAACGATGAGGACTCGAGCGGGCGAGTCCGCCCCGGCCTCGTCGACAAGAATGTCCACTCCCCCGACGCTACGAAGCGCGGGCATGGGCTCCGGCAGAGAACCCTTGCGGTATCGGATGACGGTGGGCGCATCGTCAACATCGAGCGCCTCACGCACGCGAGAACGCAGTGTGTCCTCATCACGGGGCGCGGCCAGACGCAGGCCCGGAATCAGGGAGCACATGGCAATATCCCACACGCCATTATGCGACGCGCCGTCCGCACCCGTGACTCCGGCGCGATCGAGCACGAGCGTCACTCCCGCACGATGGAGAGCAACATCCATGAGGAGCTGGTCAAAGCCACGGTTCAAGAACGTCGCATAGAGCGCGACCACGGGATGCGCACCCTCGTAGGCCATGCCAGCTGCGGAAGCCACGGCCTCGGCCTCGGCGATGCCGACGTCGATCACGCGACCCGGGTAGGCCTCGTGCATCGGACCCAAACCGACCGGGCGCATCATCGCCGCGGTAATGCCGACGATATCGTCGCGCGTAGCCGCCTGAGCGCAAATCTCATCGGCGAACACTCCGGTCCAGCCAAAACGCTCAGGAGCGACGGGCAGGCCAGTCTCCGGGTGGATCGGTCCGACGGCGTGGAAGCGATCCGCTATATCTTCCTCTGCGGGAGTGTATCCGCGCCCCTTCTCCGTGATCATATGGACGAGAACGGGCTCGCTCAGAGAACGCGCCCGGCGAAGCGCAGTCTCCACCGCAGAAATGTCATGCCCGTTGACGGGCCCAATGTATTTCAGGCCCAGGTCTTCGAACATCACCTGGGGAATGAGAGCGTCCTTGATACCCGCCTTCAGGCCGTGCAACGCGTCGTAGGCCGCGCGGCCGGGCGTGCCGTGACTGAGGAGATGTTGTTTTCCCCAGGCAAGCGCCTTCTCGTAACCAGCGGAGGTACGCAAGGCATCAAGATGATCGGCGAGTCCACCGATCGTCGGCGCATACGAGCGCCCATTGTCGTTCACCACAATCACGATGCGACGATTCTTCGCCGTCGCAATGTTGTTGAGCGCCTCCCACGCGAGGCCGCCGGTCAGCGCGCCATCGCCGATCACACCGACAGTCCACGTACGGTCACCCCGGCGGTGCTTTTCCCGCGAAATACCATCCACCCACGCGATCGACGCGGACGCGTGCGAAGACTCAACGACGTCATGCTCAGATTCGGCGCGCGACGGGTAGCCGGACAGTCCGCCCGGGCAGCGCAGCGATGAAAAATCCTGACGGCCCGTCAACAGCTTATGCACGTAAGCCTGGTGCCCCGTATCGAACACAATCGTGTCCTGCGGGGACCGGAACACCCTGTGCAAACCGATCGTTAGCTCAACGACACCCAGATTGGGACCAAGGTGCCCACCCGTGCGCGACACGTTGTCAATCAGGAACCCGCGAATTTCCGCCGCCAAATCGTCCAGCTGCTCGCGTTCCAGGCGACGCAGCTCACGCGGTGCGCTGCAGCGCGACAGCAGGTCGCGCGACTCTCGTGTTCCAGACATAGCAACCAGTGTAGTTGCCCAAGCGTCTCACCTACAGATCAAAGTGCATGTCAGCTACCTTCGACCCGCGCAGGCGACAAGCACGCGCACTAAGATAGACACTGTTGGCTCGCCGTACCGCTTAAGGAGGCACTATGTCCGTCACCGTCGCACCCCACGGCCTGTGGGAGTCCCCCATCTCGGGCGATTCCTTCACCGCCCGTTCGGTCACGCTCTCCCAGGTTCGTGTCGATGGACCCGATACCTACTGGGTTGAAGGACATCCACTCCAGGGCGGTCGCGGCACGCTGCTGCGCCGTCGTGCAACGGGTGAGACGGGCGAAGTTCTGCCCCTGATCGATGGTTCTCGCCTGCCCGACGTCGGCACACGCGTACACGAGTACGGCGGTAAGGCGTATGCCGTTCACCATGGCGTCATCGTCTTCTCCGATCAGACCGATGGCCGCGTGTACGCCTTTGATACGGCCGATCCGCGCCGCGTCGTGCGCCCGCTCACGACCCTGTCGAAGGTCCGTTACGGCGACTTCTGGATCGCTGACGTGCGCGAACTCGTGTACGCGGTCGCCGAGGACCACTCAGCTCCGGGCGAGCCCGTGAACAAGATCGTCGCCATTCCGCTCGATGGGTCCGCCGCGCGCGATGACAGCGCAATCATCACGGTGTTCGAGGGCACCGACTTCGCGCAGGCACCCACGGTGTCCCCGGACGGCACAAAGATCGCGTGGATCACCTGGAACCACCCGAACATGCCGTGGACGTATTCTCAGCTGCGCGTCGCCTCCCTGACCTTCGAGGGAACCATCGACCAGGAGGTTGTCCTGGTGGATCGCCCGGGCGTGTGCGTCTACGAGCCACGTTGGACCCTTGACGGTGACCTGATCCACGTGGATGATTCCTCCGGCTGGGCAAACCTGTACCGCACCCAGGGCTTCGTGTGGAAGGAAGGCGAGGACGCAAACGCGTGGACCTCGCGGCTGCGCACCCGTGCGTTGCACCCCGGACATCGCGCATTCTCGCACCCGCACTGGCAGCTCGGCCTGCACTCCTACGATAACTACGACAACGACTACCTCGTGTGTTCGTGGGCTGAGGACCAGGTCTGGCACATCGGAACTGTGCGTATCGACAACGGCATGGCCGAAGAGTGGGCGACCGGTTGGTGGCCCATCGGTAACGTGGCAGCCGCTGATGGTCGCGTCGTTTTCCTTGCCGACTCCGCCACCCACACGCCCGCCATCATCGAAGTATCGCGTGGTAAGACCAAGGTACTGCGTCCTTCCTCAGAGGCCGAGGTCCCGACCGCCCTCGTCTCCACGGCCGAGATGCTGACGTGGAAGACCTCGGACGGCGAGGAGGCTCACGGCTTCTACTACGCGCCCGTGAACCCTGATTTCACCGCCCCTGAGGGTGAGCTTCCGCCCCTCATCGTGAACGTGCACGGCGGCCCGACCGAGGCTGCACGCCCCGGCCTGCAGGTGCCGTTCCAGTACTGGACCAGCCGTGGATTTGCTGTTCTGGACGTGAATTTCCGCGGTTCGACCTCCTTCGGGCGTCCCTACCGTCAGCGTCTGAACGGCAACTGGGGTGTCATGGACGTTCAGGACTGCATTGACGGCGCCCAGTACCTCGTTGATCTGGGGCGCGTCGATCCCAAGCGGATCGCGATCCGCGGCCGTTCCTCCGGTGGCTTCACCGTGCTCAACGCGCTGGCATCCTCTGACGTGTTCACCGCCGGCGCTTCCTTCTCGGGCATCGCGGACCTGGCGAAGCTGGCCGAAACCAGCCACAAGTTTGAGTCGCACTACGATGGCATTCTGCTCGGTACGGACGACAGGTCGGATCCGGTGTGGGCGCAGCGCTCGCCGATCAACCGAGTGTCCGACATTAAGGCGCCTCTCATGCTCCTGCAGGGCACCGCAGACCCGGTGGTCCCCGCCTCGCAGGCCCAGGAAATGTACGAGGCGCTGCGGGCGAACGGCAATGCTGTTGCCCTCAAGCTCTATCAGGGTGAGGGACACTGCTTCCGCTCGGCCATCAACATCAAGGATGCATGGCAGTCGGAGCTGTCCTTCTACCGGACCATCTGGGGCATCGCCATTGACGCCCCCATTCACGTGGAGATCGCAAACCTGTGACACACACAGTACAGTCCCCGCAGCCAGAGGAACCGGCTGCGGGGACTCGCTTACGCGTCGGCCAGACGGTCGCCGCGCATCGTTCCCTGCTCGGCGTCGCCGCTGCACTCGTTGGCGGCGTCGTCGGCGCAGCAGCCGTCCTGTTTAACCTTGCGATCCGCGCATGGACCTGGGTGTCGACAGGTTTCGACGAGTACACGACCCACATCGGTCAGTCGCACGGCGTCTGGGGGTGGGCACCTTGGCTCTTTCTCCTCCTCTCCCCCGCTATCGCTGGTCTCCTGTACGGACCGCTGATCCAGCGCTTCGCCCCTTCTGCGAAGGGCCATGGCATCCCCGAGGTGATGCTCGCTGTGCGTCGTAAGGGTGGGCGCATCCCGGGGCGCGTTGCGATCGTGAAGATCATTGCGTCGGCACTGACTATCGGCTCGGGCGGATCCGCTGGCCGCGAGGGCCCGATCGTTCAGGTCGGAGCGTCGCTGGGTTCCACCATTGCCTCGTGGCTGCATATGCCCGTCTCCCGCGTGGTCTTGCTGGCCTCGTGCGGCTCGGCGGCTGGCATCGCGGCCACATTCCATGCGCCTCTCGCGGGTGCCGTCTTCGCTCTTGAGGTTATTCTCGTCGAATTCACGGCCGAAACCTTCGGTTTCGTCGTCCTCTCCGCCGTCACGTCGTCGGTGGTTGCACGCATCCTGCAGGGGGATGAGATGGTCGTGCACGTCGCCGACAACCTGACGTTCGCGTCGATGTCGGACATGTGGTGGGTTGCTGTTCTCGGCCTCGTTGCTGGCCTGTGCGGCTTGGGCTTCTCGAAGCTCCTGTATGCCTCAGAGGACGCGATTGACTGGGTGTGGGCACGCACGCACCTACCTGAGTGGGCGCGTCCGGGTGTCCTCGGTCTCGCCCTCGGCGTCGCTCTCGTTGCGTTCCCGTACATGTACGGCTCGGGGTATCCGCTGGAGGAGGAGGCGATCGCCGGAAACTTCTCGATCGCATTCCTTCTCGCCCTCATGCTGGGGCGCGCCGTCTACACGTCGTTCACGATCGGTATGGGCGGTTCGGGCGGCGTCTTCGCGCCCACGCTCTTCATCGGTGCGATGGCTGGTGCGGCCTTCGGAAACATTGTCTCCCCGCTATCGGATTCTCCCATCGGTGTTTTTGCCGTGGTCGGCATGGGTGCCGCTTTCGCGGGCGCCGCACGTGCCCCCATGACGGCCGTTCTCATCATCGTGGAGATGACCGGCCAGTTCTCGCTGATTCTGCCGATGATGCTCGCAGTCGTGATCGCGACGGGGGCGTCGCGTTTCCTCACGCGCGCGACGATCTACACGGAGAAACTGCGCCGCCGCGGTGACGTGCTTGACGACCCGGTCGACGGCACTCTGCTGGGTACCCGCGCGGCGTCCGAGTGGATGATGGAGGTCCCCGAGACACTGGCATCGACCACGAGCGCTGCCTCCGCCATCGCTGCCCTGCGCCGCACGAGGGAGACGGTTCTGCCCGTCGTGTCCGACAAAGGGCGTTTCGTCGGCCTCGTGTCCTCGTTGCGCCTGGCTGAGCTCACGCAGGAGGATGGTTCTCTGGATGCTCCCCTGGCGGATTTGCCTCTCATCGACGAGGCCGTGGCCGCCTCCGCTCCCCCGTCCGAGGTTCTCGGGGCGCTGCGGCGCACAGGCCTGCAGTCTTTGCCCGTCGTGGATATGGATCGACACGTCGTGGGCTGGGTATCCGAACGCGACCTGGTGGATCGCATGTACCGCGATCAGCGCCGCGCAATCGAGGCGCGCACGCAGACGTCGTGGGGCTCGCGCATGCTAGAGCGCAGGAAGACCCGCTAGCGGCTCAGAACCGACACCGTCTCGACGTGGTGGGTGTGGGGGAAGAGGTCCCACGCCTGCAGTGATTCGAGCTCGTATCCGGCCTCGGTGAGGGCGCGCAGGTCGCGCGCACCCGCTGCGGGGTCACACGAGACCAGGACGACGCGAGGAGCACCCGTGGCGGTGATCGCCTCGCACACCTCGGCACCGGCGCCGGCACGCGGCGGGTCCGCCACGACTACGTCGGGCACAGCGCCGAGCTGGCCGGCCAGGTCGACAATACCCTCGCGATCCACGTTGCCAGCGAACGCATCCACCCAATCAAAGGCTGCGAGATTCTCGCCCGCGTCACGCACGGCGGCCTCGTCACCCTCAAGCGTCACCATACGCCCCGTCTCGCCAAGAGCGCGCGCGAGCGGCACGGAGAACAGGCCCGCCCCCGAGTAGAGTTCCATGACCGCACGGCCAGCCCCAGCCTCGTCCGAACCGAACGCAGCAGCACGCACAGCGTTCGCAAGCACCTCGGCGCCGCGCGCGTGCGTCTGCCAAAAACCAGAGGGGCGCACGTAGTACGACTCGACACCGGAGCCGACGGGCACGTTCCAACGCAAGACGTCGGCGTCAATACGCACGCCGTCAGCGGCGTAGGTGTCATCGCCGATCAGAACGACGGGATCGCCACCGGACGGGGCCACAGCGCGCACACGGTCCCCCGGCTTCCACAGGCGACGCCACGGCGCATCCGCGTCGAACAGGCCGAGCTCACGGATCGAGGGAACAGCCAGCGGCATATCATCGAGCGCAATCACTCGGCGGCCGCGAAACTCGTGCATACCAGCACGGCCATCCGCGTCGATGACAACATCGATGCGCGAGCGGCGACCGGTCAGCGGATCGTTCGGGTCCTCGTCGCCGGGCGCAGGTGCGACGCGCACTCCCCCGAGGGCATCCACGGCTTCGGCCAGGGCCTCGCCGCCCACGCGGCGCAGCTGCCCGGCGATCACGCGAGACTTCCAATCACGCTGAGCACCCGGAGTCAGGTGAGCGAGCTCGCCGCCGCCAACGCCACCCGGACCCGCCTGGGGCCAGACGGACTCGACGCGATCAGGTGACGGCTCAAGAACCTCCACGGCATCCGCCCATGCGAGCTTCTTCTGGACGGCACTCACGCGCGCACGGACTACCTCACCGGGCGCCGAGTGGCGCACGAAGACAACGCGCCCGCTCTCGTCGCGGGCGACGCACGCTCCACCGTGAGCGGGTTCCCCGACCGTCAGCTCGAGAATCTCGCCAATCCCCTCCCGTGGCTGCGCGGAGACGGGGCGTCGACGCGGGGAGGGACGGCGACGGGACGGACGGGGACTCATGCGCTCTCCTCGGCGGTAGCATCGGCGCTGGCGTCGCCGGGCTGTTCAGTGCGGGGATTCGACTCACTCGGTGCCGGTGCTCCGACACGTAAGAACGGGTCGTTGACACGCTGGCGTCCCTCAACGACGTCGTCCTCGCCCAGCTGCCACGGAACGATGGTAATCACCACCCCGGGGACACCCAGGAGCGCGGCGCGCAGGCGGAGCGCGGACTGGTTGTGCACGAAGTTCTCCCACCAGTGGGTGACGAGGAACTGGGGCATGTAGACCACCAGCATCTCGGTGGGCATCGAGCGACGACGCCCCCGCACGTACTGCAAGATCACCGATGCGATGTCACGGTAGGGCGCTGACAGGAGCGTCAGAGGCACGGGAACACCGGAGGCCTTCCACTGGCGCAGAATCTTGTTTTCTTCCTCATCGTCCGCGACGACGGACACGAGCTCGATCGACGTTGGTGACGACGCGCGAGCAGCCGCGATCGCACGCATCGCGGGGCGTGACAGCGAGGAGACGAGCACGAGGGCGCGCACGCGAGTGGGCAGCGCACGCCGAGCGTTCCAGTCGTCCACACGCAGCTGCGTGCGAACGGTTTCATAGTGGTGGTGAATCGAAATCTGGACGCCAAAAGCAATGGCGATCATGAGCAACGTGATCCACGCGCCGTGCGTGAACTTCGTGGCCAGCACGATGAGGAGCACGATGCCCGTCATCATGAAGCCAACGATATTGACGGCGCGCGAGCGCAGAACGGCCATACGCTCCTGACCGGACTGACGCGAACGCAACTGCTTGTTCCAGTGCTTGATCATGCCCAGCTGCGAGAGCGTGAAGGAAATAAAGACGCCGACGACATAGAGCTGGATCAGGCGTGTCGTCTGTGCCTGGAAGCCGACGATGAGCGCGATCGCCGCGATGGTCAGAACGACGATGCCGTTCGAATACGACAGGCGATCGCCACGGCGCACCATCTGGTGAGGCAGGAAAGAATCACGCGACAGGACCGAGGCCAGCGTCGGGAATCCGTTAAACGCCGTGTTACCGGCGAGAACCAGGATGAAGCCGGTGACGACGGTGATCACAATGAACAGGATCGACCCTTGTCCGAAAACAGCCGACGCAATCTGAGAGATCGCCGGGTCGATCGGCGTTTTCTCCGGGACGGGCGCGCCCTGATAGGTCAACTGGCTCGCCGCGTCGTCGACGATTTTCACGCCGGTCGCACGGGCCAGCACTAGGATTGAGATCATCATCGAAGCCGCGATGAGGCCGAGCATCGCCAGCGTGGTGGCCGCGTTGCGCGACTTGGGGCGGCGGAACATCGGCACGCCGTTAGAGATCGCCTCAACGCCGGTGAGGGCCGCGCAACCCGACGAGAAGGCGCGCATGAGGAGGAAAGCGCCCGCGAGTCCGGCGAGGCCGTCCGCGTGAGCGGGGGCAGCAACGAGCTCGTAGGCGGCCGTCGGAGCCGCACCCAGGTGCCCGGTTGCCATCTTTGCGAAACCGACGACGACCATCAGGCCGATCGCGCCCATGTACAGGTAGGTGGGCACGGCAAACGCGCCACCGGCCTCGCGTGTACCGCGCAGGTTCAGAGTCGCCAGAATAATGACGAGCGCCACCGCGATGGGAACCTCGTGGCCGAGGAGCGCGGGGACTGCCGTCGTGATGTAGTTGGCGCCCGACGAAATCGAGACGGCAACGGTGAGGATGTAGTCGACCAACAAGGCCGAGGCGACGAGGAGCCCCCACGACCGACCCAAGTTCGTGGTCACAACCTCGTAATCGCCGCCACCTGAGGGGTAGGCGTGAACCGTCTGGCGGTAGGACGCGACCACGACAGCCAACACGAGAGCAACAACAACGCCCACCCAGACCGACTGAAGGGCGGCCATGGATCCGGCGAGCGCAAGCGTCAGGAGGACTTCATCGGGCGCGTAGGCGACCGACGAGAGCGCATCCGACGCGAAGATTGGCAGAGCAATACGTTTGGGGAGAAGCTGGTGGCCCATCGCGTCCGATCGCATCGGGCGTCCGATGAGCACGCGCTTTGCGTAGGCCAACAAGTTCGTCACGAATAACAAGCCTAGTCCACGTTGCCGAGCATGGGAACGCCGAAACTTCACGCATGGCTATTACGCGGGGACCGGAGTACTTTGGTAGTCGTGCACTTTGTGATCATGGGTTGCGGGCGCGTCGGCGCTCGCCTTGCATCGACGTTGGACGCTGCGGGTCATTCCGTGGCGGTTATTGACCAGGATTCCAAGGCTTTCTCTCGCCTGTCACCGGACTTTTCCGGCCGTCGTGTGACGGGCGTGGGCATGGACCGTGACTGCCTGCGTCAAGCGAACATCAAGGAGGCGTATGCGTTTGCGGCAGTCTCATCGGGTGATAACTCGAACATTATTGCCGCGCGCGTCGCTCGTGAGGTTTTTCACGTTGAACACGTGGTTGCGCGCATCTATGACCCGACTCGCGCCTACCTGTATGAGCGCCTCGGCATTCCCACTGTTGCGTCTGTCCAGCGCACTGCGGAGTCGGTCCTGCGTCGCCTGCTGCCGCCGGATGCCTCACTGATCTGGTCACATCCGACCGGTGAGGTCGCTCTCGTCAACGCAACGCCCTCTGCGCCCTGGTATGGGCTGAGCTTCCAGCTCGTCGAGGAGCTGACGGGGTGCCGGATTGCATTCACCTCGCGCCTGGGGTCGATTCGCACGGCATCGCCTGACCTGGTCGTTCAGGAGCACGACCAACTGTACTTTGCGATCAATGGGACGGATACGGCCGCGCTGCGCGATCAGCTGGCCAGCCCGCCCAAGACGGAGGAGTGAGCATGAAGATCGTCATTGCTGGAGCCGGTTCGGTCGGGCGCAGCGTTGCCCTGGAGCTCCTCGCTCACGGTCACGACATTACCCTGATCGACAACATGCCCGAAAAGCTGCGTATTTCCTCGGTTGCTGACGCTGACTGGGTGCTCGCAGATGCGTGCTCGCCCGAT
The DNA here is from genome assembly GCA_000411415.1 of Actinomyces sp. HPA0247. Lineage (GTDB taxonomy): Bacteria > Actinomycetota > Actinomycetes > Actinomycetales > Actinomycetaceae > Pauljensenia. Next base: position 255,885 of record KE150452.1, read on the forward strand.
GCCCTGCGCGACGCTGGCGTGGCCGAGGCCGACGTGATGGTTGCAGCCACGGGGGACGACAAGGCGAACCTGGTCATCTCTCTGCTGGCCAAAACGGAGTTTGCGGTTCCTCGCGTCGTCGCCCGCCTGAACAACCCGAAGAACGAGTGGCTCTTTGATCAGGCATGGGGTGTGGATGTGTCGGTGTCGACGCCGCGCATCATGACGTCTCTCGTCGAAGAGGCCGTGTCGGTGGGTATCCCGGTGCGCCTGTTCTCTTTCAATACCGCTGCCGTATCTATGCACGCTCTCATCCTGCCGGACGATTCTCCGGTCGTCGGCAAGCGCGTCCACTCCCTCGAGTTGCCTGCGCGCTCGGTGCTAGCTGCGCTCCTGCGCGATGGCCGTCCGATCACTCCGAGCGCCGATGACGTGTTCGAGGCCGCGGACGAGCTACTCCTGCTCGTCCCCGATGCGGATGCCGAGGAGCTGACGAAGCTTCGTCAGTTGGTCGCTTCTCCTGAGTCCGAGGCATCCTCCGAGGACGAGGAGTAGCCGCGCAGCCCCCACCAGGTGGCCCAGGCGCCCAGGGCGAAGAGCGGGAGGCCCAGGGCCAGCTTGGCGATACCGAGCGCCGCGACCTGGCCACCGAGCCAGAGAGGGGCCTGGACTGCGACACGCGCCGCGAAGATTCCCGCCCACATCCACGTGAGTAGGTTGCACCTGCGCGCGAGGTCCGCGCGTGCCGGGTCGGACTGCCATCCCTTAGCCAGGCCCGTCAGTGGCCCGTAGAACTGGGCGACGAGGCCTCGCCTGAGCAGGACGGACAGGGCGAAGGCGAGGGCCATGGCCACGTTCGTGGCAATGCCCCACGCGAAGTAATTCTCCCCGCGTCCCGTGGCCGCGGCAAAAATGACGCCGATGGCGACGCCGAACAGCCCCGAGAGGGCCTGCTGGAGCCCCTGTCTCTGGACAAGCCGGAGCACACAGGCGAGCAACGCCACGCACGACGCCGCTACCAGTGTCGGCACGAGGGCGCGGGTTGCGACGAAGACGATCACGAAAACAAGGCCGGGAGCCGTCGCCTCGATGACTCCGCGCGTACCTCCGAGCGCGTCTGACCAGGAGAAGTCCTCGGAGGTTGCCTGGTCCATCCAACGCGGAGTGGGCATCAGCCTTCCCCTGCGATGACGCGATACAGGGGATTGATAATCACGAGGCGGTCCCCCGTACGCCCGACAGTGCCCTCAACTTCGAGGCGCTGGCCGACGCTGAGCCCGGGGATGGACGTGCGCCCAGGCCAGCGCAGCTCCAGAGTGTCGGTGCCGTCGTAGAGCGTGGCGACGAGCACCCGCTGAGTGCCTTCCTCGGGCGGGTAGGTCATGCCGAGGAGCGTGCCGAAGACGAGCACGTGCGAGCGGTCCGTCACGTCGCGGATAGGCGTGACCCCGCGGGCGGCGCGCGCCGAGTCCTCGTCGAGAGCTGCGTCCAGAGAACGCGCATCCTTATCGAGGCCGAGCGCGGCGCCGACCCGAGCGATCCACGATGCCATGTCAGGCCTCCTGAGCACCCGCGGGCAGGTGCACCGGGAGCAGCTCCAGGCGCGTGCGCGGGTGGTCATCGCGTCGCACGATAATGCGATCGATGACCTTCTCGATCTCGACGCCGGCGTCGGCGTTCGCGGCAGCCGGGCCGAGGATATCGATGCGCGCGAACCATCGGTCGCCTTCGCGACCGATGATACGCATGCGGGAGGTCGCAGAACGACCATCGGGCATCTGCATCGGCATATCGACGAGCAGCTCGTCTCCGTAGCGCGTCGGATAGTCGGCGACCTTGGCGCCCTGCTCTTCGAAACCCTTGCGGATTTCTTCGCGCAGCTCCTCCCACACGCCTCCGGATCGGGGCGCGGCGGCGACGCTCATCTGAATGCCGGAGCTACCGAGCACGACCAGGATCTGCAGGACGGTCGTACCGTCGTCAGCGACCTGCGTGCGCAGCTGCATGCCCTGAACCGCCGGGAACAGGATGGATCCCATGTCGACGTAGCCTTCGGAGGCGTCGACCTCACCGTAGTTGCGAGGGCCGGGCTCGCTCCAGATCTCCGCGTCTTCGTCGCTGAGGCGAGGCAGAACCTCAACCTCTTCGACGTCGTCTTCTGCAGTCTTCTTCTTGCGTCCGAACATCGTCCTACCTCACATCGCGCACTCGGTGCACACGGGAGCGCCGCTGGCGTCCACGTGGTCGAGCTGCGACGCGTGGTGCACGAGGAAGCACTGCGAGCAGGTGAACTCGTCTTCTTGACGGGGAACGACGTGAACGGTCAGTTCTTCCTTTGACAGGTCAGCGCCGGGAAGTTCAAAATTCTCGGCGGCCTCGTTCTCGTCTTCCTCAATCTCAGCGGAGCCGGCGTCGTTGCGACGGGACTTCAGCTCTTCGATCGAGTCCTCTGCGACCTCGTCTTCGTTCTTGCGCGGCGCATCGTAATCGGTTGCCATGGTTCTCCCCTTTCGCCTCTCGAGCCGGTTTGCGCGAGTGGTCTATGCGCAGGGAGGATAACACTTGTGAGAGGAATGTGCCATCGTATGTGTGACACGCGCCCAGCTACGCGACATTCTCGGCATTATTTGAGACGATTCGACCTAGACGTATGAGGAGGAAGTGATGATTGAGCTCGAATTGCTCGGGACCAGCGCCGATGGCGAGTCCCTGGTGCTCACCGATGCCCAGGGTGAACGCTACTCGGTGTTGATCTCGGACGAGCTCCGCGGTGCGACGCGCCGTGACCGTCCGCGAGTGGAGCTTGCCCCCGCTCGTCCCACCTTGGCTCCTCGCGACATTCAGGCACTGCTGCGTGCGGGTGCTACTCCTGCGGAAATCGCTTCCGAGCACGGGATGGAAGTCAGCGCCGTGGAGCGCTTTGAGGCCCCCGTTCAGGCGGAAAAGGACTATGCGCTCACCCGTGCGCGCGCCGTTCGCATCGGTGAGGGCGGTCCGACGATGGGCGATCTTGTCGTTGATCGTCTGGCGGCTCGTGGCGTTGATCCCACCTCCCTGGAGTGGGCTGCCACGCGCGAGGCCGGAGAGCCCTGGCAGATTATCGTCACGTTCGTGCAGGGCGCAGCAGAGCACGCTGCGCACTGGCATCTGTCGAATTCCGGGGCCCTCGAGGCCATCGACCAGGAGGCGCAGTGGCTGACCGAGCAGGTATCCGCGTCCCCGACGGCGTCGATCTTCACTCCCCTGCCGCGCACTACGTCTACTGCCGCCCTTGATCCAGACGAGGAGGATCTGCGTAACCGCGAGGCGATCCTCGATCAGCTCAACGCTGTGCGCGGCAAGCGTCAGCAGATCGACTTGGACTTGGACGACGAGGTGGACGAGGAAGCCGAGTACCTCGCTGCGATCGCCAGCGAAGAAGAACCCGAGGCCACCGAACCAGATGCTTCTACAGGCCCCATTTCTGCGCGCATCTATTCACTCGCTTCCGCGCGTACAAAGGCCGAAGCACCGGCCCAAGCGTCCGAGGATGGGTTGTTCCCCGCAACCGGCCAGATCCCGTCGGCTCGCCCCGCGGCGACCGGATCCATCCCCGTTGCGTCGCGCTCGCCCAGGAACGAGGCCCCGGCCTCGTCGGGCGTCCTCCCGTGGCTATCGGAGGCTCCTGGCTCCTCCGACGAAGAGAAAACCACCGAACCACAGGCTGAAGAGCTGCAGACCCCGGCGATTCCTATGAAGGCCGTTGCGCCGACTGATTCGACGTCCGACAAGGCTGAAGAAGGCGCGACAGGGGCCGTCCCCGCGCAGGGCATCACCGGTTCGCGTATGGCCCGCGCATCCTCAAAGAAAAACCGCAGGTCAGTACCCAGCTGGGACGAGATCCTGTTCGGATCAAAGCCCTAAGCACTCGTTCTCTGCAGGCGGTCGCTCTTAGCGCAGAGCGGCCGTTTGCCGCCTCCCGGTGAATTCCTAGGACAGAACCACGACCGGGATGCGCATTTCCGTTGAGGTGAGCGACCCGTGGACACCCGGCATTGCGATCGCCGATGCGCTCTGCGTGCGCGAGTCGACGACTCCGCCACGGCCTCGTGCGAGCACGAGGAAATCTCCGATGACCGCCGCACCGTCGCCGGCGCCGATGAGGGCGCTGATCGCCTCTCCTGAGACGATCCATGCGCTCTCTCCCAGGACATCGCGCCAGCGCGCCTCCACCTCGTCGGCACGTCCTGCATCAGCGTGAACGTGCACGGCTCGAGTCTCTCCCGCGACGATGCGCACGCCCTCGCGCAGGGCGGGGGCGGACGCCACATCGACGATCTGCGACGCATCGACGTTGATCATTCCATGATCGGCCGTCATGACAGTCCGCACGCCCGCAGGCAGCGACCTGAGCAGGCGCGCGAGCCCGGCATCGAACTCTTCCAGATTGGCGATCCAACTGTCCGAACCGACGCCCGATCCGTGGCCCGCGTGGTCGATCTCAGACCAGTACAGGTACACAACGGGCGTGCCGGCGCGCAGTTCGCGCAGGGCAGCGCTGACGCGCTCATCAAGCGTCTCTGCGGGCACGTGACGTGCTCCCCGCAGGGCTGCCCCCGTCAGACCGGAGCCCGCGAAACGCGCCGGGGAGACGACCGCAGAAGCAACGTCCGCGGCGGCCAGGCGCTCAAAGTACGTGGGGACCGGTTGCCACTCGCTGGGCGCAGGACCGCCCTCCATGGCGAGCAGGTTCATGACGGTGCCCCTATATGCGACGGAAAAGCCCACCATGTTCGTGGCGCCCGGACGCTCTCCCGTCCCAAAGGCGGTGATCGCCGCTGCCGTCGTCGAGGGGACCACCGTATGAATCGAACGAACATCGCCTCGCACGCGGCGCAGCGTCGGAGTGTGACCCACGTACTCCTCAATAAGCTCATACCCGAGGCCATCCACGAGGATCAGAAGCAGCTGGTGGGCGCCCGTCTCCATACCGAGTGAGGCGGCGGCCTGAGTGGACGCGCCGGGCAGGGCGGGATCGATCGTGGCGAGGCCACCCGCAACAACGTCCGTGATGAGCGGATCACCAACACGAGGCAGGTCAGCGCCGGGCAGATGCAGCGTCACTGCGCCCTCACTCACTGTGGGTCCCCATCAGCTGTGCCAGTCGATCCACGAACGCCATGGCCTCATCGAGTGCATCTCGCCCGTCGGCTGCCGCCGAGATACGGAAGGTCAGGTCGTCGGGGAAGGACGAACCTGTCAAACCGTGGTCCGCCATGCAATTCGGGTCGTCACAGTGGGCGGGCTCAAGCTCGAGGCGGCGCGCACCCTTCAGGTCGAGCGCAATCGTCATTTCAGACAAACCTGTGGCGTTTTCGGGGTCCGTGTAGACCTCCATCGTCGAGTATCCGGCGATGTCTCCCACGCGGTGGACGGCCGTCGCAATCGTCGCGGAACCGCCGTCCATCTCGTCGACGTGCAGCTGGACGATCGCACGATCCGTCAACGAGGCGATCGTCAGGTGGCGGAACACCGACCCCCGGTCAAAACCCGTGTCCACCTGGCACAGCGTCGCGAGCGGCTCCGCGCTGCCCAGAGCCCGGCGCAGCGCACGCTGCACCGCCTTGGGGTAAAAGCCCCCACGTTCGATACGGGTCCATGTGTCCATCCTCCAATTGTGCCCCGAAGCGGCGCGCCAGTCGAAATGAGCGCCGACCCGCGCAATAATGGCGCGTATGGCTAAGAAGGACCAGGTCGTCGATATTCCCGAGAAGGACGAGAACATCTCAGAGATCGACGTGTCTGATGAGATGCGTGGGTCCTTCCTGGAGTATGCCGTCTCGGTGATCTACGCGCGCGCACTTCCCGACGCGCGCGACGGCCTTAAGCCCGTGCAGCGCCGCATCATGTTCCAGATGGATCAGATGGGGTTGCGCCCCGACAAGGGACACGTGAAGTCCCAGCGCGTCGTCGGCGAGGTCATGGGTAAGCTTCACCCGCACGGCGATTCCGCGATTTACGAGGCCCTGGTGCGCCTCGCTCAGCCGTTTAACCTGCGCGTCCCCCTGGTCGATGGGCACGGTAACTTCGGCTCTCTCGACGATGGCCCGGCTGCCGCGCGTTACACCGAGGCGCGCATGGCGCCCGCTGCGCTGGACCTGGTGACGGGTCTGGACGAGGACACGGTCGATTTCGTCCCGAACTACGACAATCAGTTCATGCAGCCGGACGTCCTGCCGGCCGCTTTTCCGCAGCTGCTCGTTAACGGCGCCTCGGGCATCGCGGTGGGCATGGCGACGAACATCGCGCCGCACAACCTCTCGGAGACGATCGCGGGCGCTATCCACCTGTTGGATAACCCCTCGGCGTCCGTCGCCGACCTCATGCGCTACATTCCCGGCCCCGACCTGCCAGAGGGCGGCGTCATCGTGGGCCTCGATGGGATCAAGGAGGCCTACGAGACTGGTCGAGGCGCGTTTAAGACCCGCGCGAAGGTCCAGATCGAGCGCGTGACCGCCCGCAAGATGGGCATTATCGTGACGCAGCTACCCTACATGGTGGGCCCGGAAAAGGTCATCGAGAAGATCAAGGAAAACGCGAACGCGGGTCGCCTGAAGGGCATCTCCTCGGTGCAGAACCTCACGGACCGCATTCACGGCCTGCGTCTGGTCATCGAGGTAAAGAACGGTTTCAACCCCGAGGCCGTGCTCCAGCAGCTCTACCAGCGCACTCCGCTGGAGGATTCTTTCTCGATCAATGCCGTGGCTCTGGTCGGTGGCCAGCCGCGCACCCTGGGCCTCAAGGAGATGCTGCAGGTCTTCCTGGATCACCGCTTGGACGTGACGACGCGCCGCAGCCGCTTCCGCTTGAAGAAGTACGAGGATCGCCTGCACCTGGTCGAGGGCCTGCTCATCGCGATCCTGGACATCGACGACGTCATCGCGATCATTCGGTCCTCGGACGACGCGGAGATCGCTCGCGAGCGACTCATGACGGCCTTCGACCTGTCCGAGGCTCAGGCGAACTACATCCTCGAGCTGCGCCTGCGCCGCCTCACAAAGTTCTCGCGCATCGAGCTGGAGACCGAGCGCGACGAACTGCTGGCGAAGATCGCTTCCTTGCGTGAAATCCTGGAGGATCCGCAGCTGCTGCGCGCGCTCGTCAAGAAAGAGCTGCGCGAGGTCTCAGATCGCCTGGGTACGCCGCGTCGTACGCTGCTGCTGGCCTCGACGGGGACGCCTGTGGGAGCCGCAGCCGACGACGCCGCGCTGGCTGCGCTGCCCTCGGTATCTCGTTCGGGCAAGGGCCTGGACCTTCAGATTCCGGACGACCCGTGCGTCGTGGTCCTCTCGTCGACGGGCGCGCTCGCCCGCGTCGAGGGTGGGGACCCGCTGGAACCCGGGCCGCGCGCCGCATCGGACGGGTGGCGTGCGCAGCTGCCATCGACTGCCCGCTCGCAGGTGGCGGTGGTGACGGAGGACGGTGTCGCGCACCGTATTGACGTCGTGGACCTGCCGGCGCTCCCCCGCTTCGAGACAGGACTGTCGCTCGCCGGGGCGATGCCCGCATCCCTGCTGCTACACACGGACGTTCCCGCGGTGGGTCTGCTGGACCCCGAGGGCACCGACGTGGTCGCGATGGGCACGGCCCGTGGAACCGTTAAGCGCCTGCGCCCGGATGTGCTTCAGCGCGACGAGTGGGAGGTCATCGCCCTGGAGGACGGGGACCGTCTCGTGGGCTTTGATCGTTGCACGGATGGGGCGGACCTCGTGTTTATCTCGTCGGACGCACAGCTGCTGCGCACCCCCGCCGCGAAGGTGCGCCCGCAGGGCCGCACGGCCGGTGGCATGGCGGGCATGAAGCTCAACGCAGGCGCCGAGGCCTTGGGATTCTGGGTTGTCGAGGCACCTATCGATGCGGTCGTCGTGACGGTCGCCGCGGCGCTCGGCGCACTGCCTGGCACAGGTCAGACGACCGTCAAGGTGACGCCTTTCGAGTGCTACCCGGCGAAGGGCCGAGGTGGTCAGGGCGTGCGCTGCCAGCGTTTCCTGCGCGGCGAGGATCGGCTCGATATCGCCTGGGTGGGAACGAAGCCGGGCCGCGCAGCGTCCGCGGACGGTTCCCCCATCGAGCTGCCCGCGGAAGACGAGCGCCGCGACGGCTCGGGTGTGCCGATCACCTTCGCGATCGCGTCGATTGGCTGATGCTCCGCTGTTTTTTGAGTGGTGGGGTGGCCGGGATTGCTCCCGGCCACCCCACCACTTTCTCTGTCGTCATGATGATATGGGTGTGGGCCCAGCCAAACGGCCGGGCCCACACCCATCAGTTGAGGAACGCTCCCCCATCAGCCTCGCAGCGTCCGATCAGCAGCCAGGATGTCGGCTACCTCCTCGCGCGTGGGCGAGTAGGCACCCTGGTGCAGGATGGTGATGCCGGAGGTGATGATGCCGCGGTGGATGGCCGGCAGGATCTGGTCCCACGAGGCCTCGCGCAGACGCTGCTTCGCCTCGCCCGAGCCCAGGAGGCCCGCATCCACCAGACCCGAGATCAGGCCAGCCATGAGCGAGTCACCCGCGCCCACGGTGTCCACCAGCTCAACGTCCAGCGGGTCGACGACAAGCATGTCGCGCTCGGCGGCGGCCTTGATGTAGACGCCCCAGGGGCCGCGCGTGCACAGGATCAGCGACGGACCGGACTGCGACCACTCGCGGATAACGTCCTCAACGGGGCGGCCCGGGTACAGCCACTCCAGGTCCTCATCCGACGCCTTCACGACGTCCGAGAGGGCCACGATCGCCTCAATGTGCGGGCGGGCCTCGTCGGGCGTGCCCAGCAGGGCCGGGCGGATGTTCGGATCGTAGGAGACGGTGCCTCGGATAGCCTGACGCTTAACAGCGGCCAGGACCTTGTCGGCGCCCGGCTCGAGGACGACTGCGTAGGAGCCGGTGTGCACGTGTCCGACAGTGTCGGGTTCCTCCACGGAGGGCACGTCCCACGACAGATCGAATTCGTAGGTGGCGCGGCCTCGCTCATCAAGAGTCGCATGGGCGACCGTCGTGAAATCAGCCCCATCGGAGCCGGGAGTCAGGGTCACCCCCGCCGCTTCGGCGTGAGCGCGGACCTTGTTGCCGCGGGCATCGCGGCCGAACCATGTTGCCAGTTCGGATTCATGCCCTAGCCGGGTCAGTCCGGCTGCGACGTTGAGCATCGATCCCCCGACGACCTCGACGGGTTCACTGTTCGGGCGGGTGATCTCATCGATGAGAGCTTCCCCGATGTTCACGATCCTAGTCATTCGTCAACCCCAGTTTCTCTTCCATTTCTTCGAGCGGGATGCCCTTGGTTTCGGGCATGACCTTCAGGACCCAGAATAGCTGACCAACCATCGCGAGGAAGAACAGTCCAAAGGCGAATCCACCGCCGAGCTTATCCGTGAGCACAGGGAAGGCATAGGTGGTAATGAAAGCAAACACCCAGTGCGTGAGCGAACCGAGGGACTGGCCACGCGCGCGCACGCGGTTGGGGAAGATCTCCGAAATGAACACCCAGATGACGGACCCTTGCCCAAACGCGTGAGAGGCGATGAATGCAAGCAGACCAATCAGGATCAGCCACACCGGGACAGCGCTGCCTTGCTCGAACGCTCCTCCCTTGTAGGCGAACATGATGGCCGACAGGAAGCCCAGCGACACGAGGTAGCCGATAGAACCAACAATCATGAGCTGACGGCGACCAAGCTTGTCGATAACGGTCAGGGCGGCCATCGTGGCAATCAGGTTCATGAGGCCGACAATGACGGATGCGACATAGGGGAATGCCGGTCCGAGTACCTGTTCACCACCTGCGAGCTTCATGACCTTGGGCGCGTAGTAGAGGATCGCGTTGATTCCCGAGAGCTGGTTGAACATCGCGATGCAGAAGGCCATGAGGATGACCTTGCGGTAGCGGCGCGTAAAGAAAGCGACCTTGCCGCCTGCGGCGTCCTCGGCGATCTGCGCCTTCATCTCGCCGATCTGCTCGTCGCATTCGGCTTGAGAGGCGGTGAGACGCTCGGAAATCTCCACGGCGCGTTCCTCGTGCCCGTGGGCGAGCAGCCAACGCGGCGTCTCGGGGACGGTGGCCAGGAAGATCAGGAAGAAGACGGCGGGCACCGCCATGACGCCGAGCATCCAGCGCCACGCGGTGTCTTCGTGCGCGATTTCGCGGATGACCGCGTTGGAGGCGTAGGCCAGGAGGATACCGAAGACGATGTTGAACTGGACCAGGCCGACCAGGCGTCCGCGCACGCGGGCGGGGGCGATTTCGGCGGTGTAGATGGGAGCGACCACGGAGGACAGGCCGACGCCGATGCCTCCGAGGAAGCGGAAGATCATGAAGAAGGCAATCGGGAAAGAGGACGCCGCCACAAACTTACCGTCCCCGACCGGACTCAGTGTAGGAACCGGTGCCAGGGCGGTTGCCAGGGCGCCGACACCAAAGAGAATACCAATCCAGAAGAGGACGGGCTTACGTCCAAAGCGGTCGGCGAGCTTACCGGCGATAATGGCGCCGAAAATGGTGCCGATGGTCGCGATGGCGACGATCATGCCCTCACCCATGGAGGAGAGGGCGTAAAGCTCGGTGAGTTTTTCTTCCGCACCCGAGATGACGGCAGTGTCAAAACCGAAGAGCAGGCCTCCGAGGGATGCGACGATCGCGCTTCGAATGACCAAGGGCGGAATGGAAGTCGATGATGCTGACGTCTTTGTTGTCATGCTAGCTCCGCGCTGTGGAGATGGGACGCACGTGGCGCCGAGGCCGTTCCTGCCTCTGACGCGAGCCTATGAATTCAATTGGTCGGACAATTAGGACCTAGGCAGCGATTACACGAAAAGCCCTGACCTGTCGCGCACGAATGCGTCCGCAAGAAAGAAAAAAGTAACGACGCTTACACAAGAAGATATGAGGAAATATCCACCATGTGAAACGACAATCAAATTTCAATCGCGTACAGCCTCGTCTGGCCCACCGTGCGGAAGCCCAGATAGTCATAAATGGCGAGGGCACCCGTATGATTCGCTGACCCCACGCCCGTCGCCGCGCGGTCCATTCCATCGCGTTTCTGCGCCCTCATCGAGGCGAGGATCAGTGCATCCGCGACACGACTCTCACGCCACTGAGACAGAACGCCCAACTGGTCGATATACCCCTCGCGCCAACCGAGGGCCGCCCAGTCCTGTTCGTAGCGGGAAGCTAGGAGGAACCCTGCGACGCGCGGTCGATCACCGGTGCGGTCAACAGCAACAAACGACCATTCTGGGGCAAAAGCCGTGCGCCCCTGCATCCACTGCTCCTGCGTGAGCGGGGGACGCCCCCACTCGAACTCGTTGAGACGGTTCGCCGCACGTAGGGCGGGTTCCTCCCACTGGGGATCCCAGGCCTCGACACTCATGTACGAACCGAGATCGGGCAGCTGCGGCAGCCCCTCAAGCGACGCGCGCAGTTCGTAGTAGGTGCGTGTCCAACGGAATCCGTGGACTTTCAGCTGCGCTTCGAGATCATCCTGTCCGGTCTCGACGTGGCAGGTGATCTGTGCGGGACCGTCCCCCTCGACCCCAGCCAGCATCTGGCGCGCGGTTCCCTCCTGCCAGTCCACGATCGCATTACCGAGGCCAATGCGGCGGAAGTCGGGATCCACTCCCCCAACGCACACGCACTCCACACGCCCCGGAAAACGCAAGACGACCTGCGCGAAAGCAACGATGCGTCCTGCTGCAATTCCTCTGCGCGCAATACCGACCAGGCCACGCCACTGCGAGGCGCTCGAGAGCATCTCTTCGACCTCGTCCGGGCTCGTGCGATACGGCGGGTTATCGCGGGCCTCCATGCGAGCAAACAGGGCAGCAAGACCTGTGTGGTGGGCAAGCGTCAGCTCCTCCCACTCAATCCCATGATGCTCGCCCGGGAAGGGGACGAACTCGGGGGCATTTGCTCGCTGTGCGAGAGGAATGCTCATGCTCGCCTCCTTCCGGCTCTACTGGTCGATCGTGTAATAAACCTCGGCGGCCTCATCAACGAAGCCAAGGTGTTCGTAGATATTATGCGCGCCGTCAGGACTCGACATATCGACATCCAGGCCGATCCGGCTCACTCCCGAGGCCGACGCTGCCGCGACCGTGTGCCCAACGAGAGCTGTCGCCACGGAACGGCCACGGTGAGCCTCAGCAACGCCCAGCAGGTAGATGTACGCCTCCGGCCGACCCGTGGCCACCCAGCGCTGCGCGGGACGACCCGTGATCGCGTAGCCGACCACTTCACCCTCGGAGTCGACAGCGACGAAGGACCACCGCGGATCGAAGTGATTCATGGCGTCATCCCACCACAGAGCACGCAGCGGTGAACGGAACGCCTGCTGGAAAGCCTCCATGTGGATCGCACGGATCTGTTCCTGCGGAACCTGAGTCCACGGCAGGACGCGGTAGCCGTGGCGCGGCTGCGGGGCGACCTCACCACCGGCAAGGTCGCGGTACATGACCTGGTACGTGCGCTTGGCAAAGAAACCGGCAGCGATGTAGAGACGGCGACGGTCGGTCATGTGCGCGTCGACGAGGTTCGAGATGGACACCGGGACCTCGGACTCGGCGCCGAATGCCTCGACGAGCATCTGGCGAGCGCGTCCGTCCTGCCAGTACAGCAGGGCTCGGCCCACGCCTCGGCCACGCCAGTGCGGGTGAATGTAGGCGCTCACGATGGCGGTCGCAGCCTCGTGGATGCCGCGTAGCACGCGCACGGATGCCACCGCGCAAATGTTTCGCTTCGCATCGAGGCCGACGATCGTGTCGACCCAGTCGCGTCCGTTCTCGCCCTCCATCATGTCCGCGATATCGTCGACGGACGTGCGCCGGATGGCGTTATCGTCGTCTTCGATCAGGGAGATGAGTGCATACACGGCGGGCGCGTCGCGGCCGATCAGGGGCCGCCAGCGCAACCCGAGGTGATTGCCCGGGTACGGGACGGACCCGGGCGGCGTGAGGCGCTGCGCAAGTCCTGTCATGCGTAACATCCTACCGGCTGATAGGGCCTTTAGTCACACTGGGACCTGACATATGACCAACAGGCCTGAACGTTTGTGCAATGAATCAGCGCTTTCCGCTTCGCGTCACGCGTCAATACGCGTGCGATCCAGCCCCGCAGACTCCTCGACGATGAACTCCTTACGAGGGCCCACGGTCGACCCCATGAGCAGTTCAAACACGTCCTCAGCCTGACGCAGAGCCTCCTCGTCGGCCAAGGTGATACGACGCAGCGAGCGATGCGCCCGGTCCATCGTGGTCTCCGCCAGCTGGTCGGCGTCCATCTCACCCAGGCCCTTGTAGCGCTGGATGGGCTCCTTCCAAGTGCGCCCCGAGCGACGCAAGGAGGCGAGCTTGCGATGCAGCTCGTCCTCAGAGTACGTGTAGATGTACTCGCGCTTCTTGCGCCCCTTGCCCGCGACCTCGATGCGATGCAAGGGCGGGACGGCGGCGTAGATGCGGCCAGCCTCGACCATGGGACGCATGTAGCGGAAGAACAAGGTCAGCAGCAGGGTACGGATGTGCGCGCCGTCGACGTCGGCGTCGGTCATGAGAATGACTTTGCCGTATCGAGCCTGCGACAGGTCGAAGGTGCGACCCGAGCCCGCGCCGATCACCTGGATGATGTTGGCGCACTCGGCGTTGGCCAGCATGTCCGCGGTCGAGGCCTTCTGCACGTTGAGGATCTTGCCTCGAATCGGGAAGAGGGCCTGGTACTGAGAATTACGCGCAGCCTTGGCCGTGCCCAGGGCGGAGTCGCCCTCGACGATGAAGAGCTCGGTCTCCTCGACGTCCTCGAGTCGGCAGTCCGCGAGCTTAGCGGGCAGGGACGAGGTCTCGAGCGCGTTCTTCTTGCGCGAGATCTCCTTGTGGATGCGCGCGGAGACGCGGGCCTTCATCTCGCCAACGACCTTCTCCATGAGGAGGGAGGTCTGCTGCTTGTCATCGCGCTTGGAGGACGCAAACTTGGCCTTCAGCCAGTCCGAGACCACGCGGTTGACGACGGTGCGAATCTGGGGCGTGCCCAGCGTTTCCTTCGTCTGGCCCTCGAACTGAGGCTCGGGGAAACGCACGGTGATGACGGCGGTCATGCCGGCCTGGACGTCATCCTTCTCGGGGCGCCCGTCCTTCGCGCCGACCTTCAGCTTGCGCGCATTCTTGTCGATCGCGGCGCGCAGCGTCTTGAGGACAGCCTGCTCGAAGCCGGTGACGTGGGTGCCGCCCTTGGGGGTGGCGATGATGTTAACGAAAGACTGGACGGTCGTGTCGTAGCCGATGCCCCAGCGCAGCGCGATGTCGACCTCGCAGGTGCGCTCGACCTCGGTGGCGCGCAGGTGCCCGGTCTCGGAGTCCAGGGCCTGCACGGTCTCGTTGTAGGTGCCCTCGCCCGTGATATGCCACGTGTCGGTGACGGGGCCGTCGGAGGCCAGCCAGTTCGCGAAGTCGACGACGCCGCCGTCGAAGCGGAAGCTCTCGTGGAGTTCCTCTTCGCCGCGCTCGTCGTAGCAGTTGATGGTCAGGCCGGGCACGAGGAACGCGGTCTGGCGGGCGCGCGCCAGCAGGTTTTCCCAGGAGAAGCCCTCGGTCGACGGGAAGATCTGGAAGTCCGCCCAGAAGCGCACGCGCGTGCCGGTCTGGGATTTCTTCACCTTGCCGACCGTCTTGAGGGTCGAGCCGTCCACGAAGGGCGTGAAGGGCGAGTTGGGGGTGCGCTGCTTCGAGTCGTCGAATTCGCCGGGCTCGCCGCGGCGGAAGCACATCTCGTGGGTCTTGCCGCCGCGGTCGACCTGCACGTCGAGGCGGGCCGACAGGGCGTTCACGACGGAGGCTCCGACGCCGTGGAGGCCGCCCGAGGCCGCGTAGGAGCCGCCGCCGAACTTACCGCCGGCGTGGAGCTTGGTGTAGACGACCTCGACGCCCGTCAGGCCCTGTCCGGGCACGATGTCGACGGGGATGCCTCGGCCGTTGTCGGCGACGGAGGCGGAGTGGTCGGGGTGCAGGCGCACGTCGATCGTGTCGCAGTGGCCTTCCAGGGCCTCGTCGACCGCGTTGTCGATGATCTCCCAGAGGCAGTGCATGAGGCCCCGGTGGTCGGTCGAGCCGATGTACATGCCGGGGCGCTTGCGCACGGCCTCGAGCCCCTCGAGGACCGAGAGGTGCCGTGCGTTGTAGTCGGATGCGTCGGTAGGAGTCACGATGTGCATCATATGTGGGTCAACGCTCGTTTGTGGCCAACGGTGCGCGTGGCGCGGGTTCTGGGATGCTTTCCACGATTGACGAGGCCGGGGCCGGATCGCGCTGGTGGGCACGCTTTCGGGGCGGATCGGGTCTGTGGTTGGAGGGTTTTCCACTCCCCCGTTCCACTGTGCCAGCGGTCGGGCGGTCGATTGCGCCCCGGGTGAACAGGGGTGCGCGGCGCGGGGTGATGGTGTGTGATGGAAGCATGAACGCACAGACTCTTGAACGCCCCGTACTGGACGAGCCGCAGCTGAATGCGGCGAATCGTTGCGACGCCTGCGGCGCTCGCGCCTGGGTTCGTGCGACGATGCCTTCGGGTGGCCAGCTGTACTTCTGCGGCCACCACGCAAATGAACACCTGCCCTCGCTGGTGGGCGGCGGCGCGCAGATCCTGGACGAGCGTCATTTCATGAACGACTGAGAGCGAGCCTCCCGCAGCGGCGGGACGCACGGCTGTGAGGCGCGGGCGGGGACCGACGGGGTCCCCGCCCGCGTTTTCATACTCGAACCGCCGTTGCTCCACCCGGCGGGTCAACGTGCGCATGAGTGAGCCTGCGCTCCGCCGAATACGCCCACTCTCTTGGATAGGAAACGCAGTTCTGGATAGGAAACGCAGTTCTGGATAGGAAACGCAGATCTGGATAGCTTATTAACCTATCCAGATGCTCATAACCTATCCAGAAGGCCGCATCCTATCCAGATCAACAATCAGCAATCCCGGCAACAATCTCACTCCACGACGAACGACACTACGTAGCCTCGACAAAGCCGGTTGAACGAACGACCAACAACGTGCAGACAAGCCCACCCCTACATGCGCATCGGCGATCAGCTTGAGCTGGTCGCGAAGCTCAAGGGCCAGAAGGACAAGGCCGCGCGTCAGGCCGAGGTTCGTGCCCTCATGGTGACGCATGATCGCTCGATCCTCCCCTACGTGGGCACTATCTACGAGCTCACGCACGGCACGCTAACGAAGATCGAAGCCTGAGAGCGTCGGGCGCACCGGGAGAACCTTCCACGCTCCGTCGCATTCGCCCGCTTCGAAGCGCTGCGCATCTGCTTCAAGATCGGCGTCGGTAACAGTGATTCCTCCAGCAAGGCGGTAGGTTTCTTCTGGTTTCGTGCTCATTGCCTCTCCTCTCAGGTCCAAATATTTCTGTCATCATTTTCTGTGAAGGCGCGGCCATTGCGACCAGATGCAACGGCTCCATCCGCGCGAGAACGCTGCCCCCTAGTCCGCCAGACGCTGGGACACCACCGTCGTGACGCCGTCGCGCATGGTGACGCCGTAGAGGGCGTCCGCGATCTCCATCGTGCGCTTCTGGTGGGTGATGACGATCAGCTGCGAGGTCTCCTGCAGCTCCTTGAAGATGGCGAGCAGGCGCGTCAGGTTCATGTCGTCCAGGGCGGCCTCAACCTCGTCCATGACGTAGAACGGGGACGGACGCGCCTTGAAGATCGCGACCAGGAACGCGATCGCGGCCAGGGAACGCTCGCCGCCCGAGAGCAGGGACAGGCGCTTGACCTTCTTGCCCGCGGGCCGGGCCTCGATCTCGATGCCCGTCGAAAGCATGTCATCCGGGTCGGTGAGCACCAGGTCGCCCTGGCCGCCCGGGAACAGCACGCCGAACACGTGCTCGAACTGCTCGCGCGTCTCGGCGAAGGCCGACGCGAAGGCCTCCTCCACCAGGCGATCCACGTCCTGCACAATGCGCAGCAGGTCCGCTTTCGATGCCTTGAGGTCTTGGACCTGGTCCACGAGGAACTTGTGCCGCGAGGCCAGCGCCTCGTGCTCCTCGAGCGCCAGCGGGTTCACGCGCCCCAGCTTCTCCAAGTCCTTCAGCGCCTTGGCGAGCGCGCGTTCCTGCTCAGCGCGCACATACGCGCTCGGCTCGACAGCCGCGGCCTTCTCGACCTGATCGGGGTCGAGCGGCAGCATCGGCACCAGCATCTGCGGCCCGAACTCGGCGAGCAGCTGCTCGGGCTCGAGGGACAGCTCCTCCAGGGCGCGCCGCTGCAGATCCTCGACGCGCAGGCGAGTCTGCTCGGCCGCAATCTGCCCCTGGTGAGCCGAGGCCGTGGCCTCCGACAGCTCCGCGCTCAGCCGGTCCAGGGCGCGGCGGGCGTCCGAGACCTCCTGGGAGACCTGGGAGCGCCGCTCGCTCAGGCGGTCGCGCTCGGCGGCGGCCTGGGACAGGGCTCGCTCGGCGGCCTCGAGGGCGACGCGGGCGGCTGCCTCCACGTCCGAGGCCGTTGCCAGCTCCGTCTTTCGCGCGGCCTCGCGCCGGGCGTAGCGGGCGCGTTCCTCGCGCTCGGCTGCGGCGGCCTGGCGCAGGGAGCGGGCGCGGGAGGCGGCGCGCCGCGATTGTTCTTCGAGGGCACGCAGGCTCAGGCGAGCCTCGTTTTCGGCCTCGCGGGCCTCGCGCGCGGCGCGGGAGGCAGCATCCGCGCGGGCCTGCGCGTCTTCGAGTGATTCGGGCGGGCCGACGGTGTCGGCGCCGTCAAGGCGTGCGCGGGCGGCCACATCCTGCTCACGGGCCCACGTGACCTGCTCGTCGGCGCGGCGAGCCACATCGTGGGCGCGCTCGGCCTCGGCTCGGGCTGCCTGCGCGGCCGACTGGGCGCGGGCCAGCTCCTGGGCTTCCTTGGCGCGCTGTGCGTCTTCCTCGCGCAGCGCCTTCAGGGCGTCGTTTGCCTCGCGGATGCAGCGGTCCAGGTGTGCGTTTGCCTCGCTGAGCTGCTCGGAGACCTCGGCCATGCGGGCCTGCGCGGCCTCGGCCTGCGCGCACGCCTCCTCGTAGTCAGCGCGCACGGACAGTACGGAGGACGCCTGGCGGCCCCCCTCCACCGACCAGGAGCGCAGCACGTCGCCGCCCGACGTGACGACGGCGCGCACGCCGAGCACATCGAGCACAGCCGCGGCGGTCTCAAGCGAGCAGGCGACAACCCCATCCAACAGAGAGGCCAGCGGCGCGGCGGCCCCCTCGCAGGCGACGACGTCGGCGAGCCACGTCGCGCCCTCGGGCAGCTCGGCGCGGGCGCCACCGCCGGTCCTATCCGCAGGATCGTCGGAAGAACCTGAAGAATCAGATGCCACGACCAACCGCAGCGAGCGCCCGGCCGCGCGGGCAGCGTCCAGCTCGCCCAGGCCTCGGGCCAAGGAGTCGACGACGACGGCGTCAGCGAAGGGAGCCAGCGCGGCGGCGACGGCGTCTTCGAAACCGGGTGTGACGTGTAGGAGGGGCGCGACCTGGCCGAGCACACCGGGGCGTCCCAGCAGCTCGGCGGTGCCGTCCTCGGGGGCGAGCAGCTGCTCAAGGGCGTCGCGGCGGGCCTCCCAGCGCGCGCGGTCAGCGCGGGCCTCGCGTTCGACGCCGAGCAGCTCGTCCACGCGGGCGCGCGCGGCGTCGCGGCGGGCAGAGGCCTCGGCGTGTGCGCGGGCCGCTCCCCCGTCGTCTTCTTCCTCGGATGAGGCTCCCTCAGCGCCAGAAGCGTCCACGTCAACGGTTCCAACAGACGACGCAGGCACGGCCCTCTCGGCGGCCTCGGCGCGCTCCTGAGCCGCGCGGTATGCGCCCCACGCGCGGTCGGCCTCGGCGATCGCTGCCTCCAGGCGAGACGCGGCGGTGGACGCGTCTCCGGTCAGGCGCGCGACTTTCTCGCGGTGATCGGCAATGACGCGGTTGACGCGGGCGAGCTCGCGGGACGCGGAATCGTCGGCGTCCTCGGCGGCCTCGCGCGCGCGAGTCGCGGACGTCAGGGCACTGCGCGCCTCTTCGACGTGAGCGACCAGCGCAGCGTCCTCGGCACCGGCGACGCGGGCGCGCTCGTCGAGGACGTCGGGATCCTCGCCGCCCGGGGGCAGCTCGGGGGTCGCACGCAGGGAAACCTTCTGGGTCGCGGCCATCAGCGTGCCACGCAGGCGCTCGGTGATCGTGGTCAGGGACTGCCAGTCGGAGGACGCCTGGTCGAGCGCAGGCGAGGACGCGCGCTCCGCATCCTCCAGACGCGAAAGCTCAGCGCGCGCGGCGGCTATCTGCTCCTCGAGCGAAGCCCGGCGCTCGGCCGCAGACTCATCCGATGCCTCGAGCACCGATAGCTTGGAAAGCGCAGAGGACAGGTCATCGGCGAGCAGGCGGGCCTTCGCGTCGCGCACGCGCGCCTGAATGAGGGAGGCGCGCCGGGCCACCCGCGCCTGGCGGGCCAGGGGCCCCAGCTGGCGGTGAATCTCGTTCGTCAGGTCCAGGACGCGCACGAGGTTCGCGTCCATGTCGGCCAGCTTCTTGAGCGCGCGCTCCTTGCGGCGCCGATGCTTCAAGACGCCCGCGGCCTCCTCGATGAAGCCGCGACGCTCCTCCGGCGTGGAAGACAGGATCGCGTCGAGCTGTCCCTGGCCGACGATGACGTGCATCTGACGGCCCATGCCCGTGTCAGACAGGAGCTCTTGGACATCCAGCAAGCGCGCCGGAGTTCCGTTAATGGAGTACTCGGAGCCGCCCCCACGGAACAGGGTGCGACTGATCGTCACCTCGGAATACTCGATGTCGAGTAGCCCGTCGGTGTTGTCGATCGTGAGGTCCACCTGGGCGCGCCCCAACGCCGCGCGCCCAGATGTCCCCGCGAAAATCACGTCCGCCATTTGCCCGCCGCGCAGAGCGCGAGCACCCTGCTCGCCCATGACCCAGGCGAGCGCGTCGACGACGTTCGATTTACCCGACCCGTTGGGGCCGACGACGCACGTGATGCCCGGCTGAAGGGCAAGCGTGGTCGCACTGGCGAAGGACTTAAAGCCCCGCAGCGTCAGGTTTTTGAGGTACACCCTTGCAGGTTAGCCGTGACTCAGTAAATCTCCGGGAACCACAGGGAGATTTCGCGCGTTGCGTTCTCCACAGAGTCCGAACCGTGAATCAGGTTCTCCATGTGGGGGCTGTTCCATGCACGACCAAGGTCGCCACGGATCGTGCCCGCGGGTGCCGTCGTCGGGTCGGTCGAGCCCATGAGGACGCGCATGCCCTCGACGACGCGCTGGCCTTCGACAATGATCGCGACGACCGGGCCGGAGCTCATGAACTCCAGGAGGCCCTCGAAGAAGGGCTTGTCCTTGTGGTCGGCGTAGTGCTCAGCAAGCAGTTCGCGGGAGGCGACCATGAGCTTGAGGCCCTTGATCGTGTAGCCCTTGGCCTCGATGCGGCGCAGGATCTCACCGGTCAGGCCGCGGGCGTAGCCGTCGGGCTTGACGACGATGAGGGTGTGCTCGAGGGTGGGGTCGAGAAGGTGCTGGGGCTCCAGCAGAACACTCTTAGCGCTCACATTGTCTCCTTTGATTCTGGCGGTTGCGGTGTTGCGCTTTCAAGCATATCTGTCAGCGCTGCCACCGCGGCTGTGGCGTCGGCCCCATTGGCTTCGATGTGGACGCTCTGACCTTGGGTGATGCCCAGAGCCATGAGCTCGAGGACCGACCCGCCATCCGCCCCGTTCACGGTGACCTCGGCGTCGAATGTGCCCGCCAGGCGCACGAATGCGGCAGCCGGGCGCGCGTGCAGGCCGACGGGGTCCGCGACGACCGCGTCCCCTTGCGCCCACATCGACGAGGCCGTGGCCCCTCCCGCTCCCCCGCTGGGCTGCGCGGGAGCGGGGCTGGGTGCCTCCTGGGCGGGTACGTTGTCCACGCGGGGGGCCAGGGCGGCTGCAACGTCGGCGACCTGGTCGAGATCTTCGCCGAGCTGGGCGCGCACGGAGGATGCGACGGCCCCCTCGACGAGGCAGGTGTCGACGAAGCGAATACGTTCGGGCTCGTCGCTCATGTCGATGACGGATTCGATGGTCATCGTGGCTGACCCCAGGTCGGTCAGGACGATGACGCCGCTGCCCTCCCCGTCCACGGCCGCAAGGGCTGCCTCGAGGGCTGCCTCCACGCGGTCGTAAGACGTGCCGATGCGGCCGTCGTCGGTGCCTCCGGCAGCCTCGAAGTGAACGTCGGGGGCCATCTGGGCGGCGAGCTCGCACACGCCGGAGGCCAGGGAGGCAGAGTGAGAAACGATCACATAAGAGACGCGCACGCTCATGCTGCGCCAACCTCACCCGCCGCGCGCGCGGCGGCTCGCAGGATGAGGGAGGTGGAGACGGCGCCCGGGTCGAGGTGCCCGATGGAGCGTTCTCCCAGGTAGGAGGCGCGTCCCTTCGTGGCCCGCATCGGCTCGGTGGCGGCTGCTCCGGCCTCGGCGGCAGTGGCGGCGGCCTCGAAGACGGCGGTCGCGTCGCTACCGGACTCAGCGGCTGCGCGGGCTGCCTCGAGCGCGGGTGTCCACGCGTCCACCATGGTCTTTTCGCCCGTGGTGGCCTTGCCGCGCGCCTGAATCCCTTCGAGCGCGTCCGCGATCACCGCGGCAGCGCCGGCGCCGTCCAGCTCGCCGTCACCGGCGGCCTTCGATGCGCGCAGGAACGCGGTCCCGTACAGGGGTCCGGCGGCGCCGCCGACCGTGGACATGAGCGTCTTGGCGACGGTCTTGAGTACCTCGGCGACGCTGCCCGGCTGGGCCTGGCCCAGGGCCTCGAGCGCGGCCTTGAATCCGCGATCCATGTTCTCGCCGTGGTCGCCGTCCCCGATCGCTCGGTCCAGGTCCACCAGATAGTCGCGCTGCTCGGCGATATCTGCCGCCGCCAGCTCGATCCACCGCTGTGCCCACGCTGCATCTAGGCTCATTGTGATTCTCCTTGTCCTGCCTCGTTGCTTACTTCCAGGCGACCGTGTTCACGGGTGCGTCGAAGAGCTCGAGGAGCTCGTCGTCGGCGCGCATGAGGGTTACGGAGACGCCGGGCATCTCCAGGCTGGTGACGTAGTTGCCGACCATCTGGCGGGCGATCTCGATGCCGTCCTTCTTCAGGAGGGCGGCGAGTGCACGGAAGCAGATGTAGAGCTCGGAGATGGGGGTGCCACCCATGCCGTTGACCAGGGCGACGACGCGCTCACCTTCGCTCAGGCCGAGATCTTCGCGCACCCGCTCGTAGAGCTCGGCGATGAGAGCGTCGGCGCTTTCCATCGCACCGCGGCGGTATCCGGGCTCACCGTGGATACCGATGCCCAGCTCAATCTCATCCTCGCCCAGCTCGAAGGAGGGCTTACCAGCATGGGGCACCGTGCAGGGCCCCAGGGCCAGGCCCATAGAGCGAGTCTGATCGTTGACCTTGGTTGCGATCCGCGTGACTTCCTCGAGGGAGTCACCGCGCTCTGCCGCGGCGCCCGCGATCTTCTCCACGAAGATGGTGCCGGCGACGCCACGGCGACCCGCCGTGTAGAGGGAATCCTCGACGGCCACATCATCGTTGACAACGACCGTGGAAACCTTGATGTCCTCCATGTCGGCCAGCTCGGCGGCGGTCTCAAAGTTGAGGACGTCGCCCGTGTAGTTCTTGACGATGTGCAGGACGCCCGCGCCGTGATCGGCGGCCTTCGTGGCCTCCAGAATCGGGTCAGGGGTGGGCGAGGTGAAAACCGCGCCGGGTACGGCCGCGTCCAGCATGCCTTCACCGACGAAACCCGCGTGCAGGGGTTCGTGTCCGGATCCACCACCGGAGACGAGGCCGACCTTGCCCTCGGCCTTGGGGGCGCGCCGGGTCACGAAATCCGGCGAGTAGTGGACGTCGACGAGGTCAGGGTGGGCGAGGGCGAAACCTTCGAGGGTTTCGCGAACGACGGCGTGAACATCATTGACGAGCTTCTTCATGATGCCTCCTTGCGACATTGCTCATCTGTACTTGTACGCATGATCAATCGTGCCACCATCGAGCACGATTTCCCAACCGTGGCGGCCGCCACGATGCGGCCGCCCTGGTTGGATGACATCCTAGCGCGGAGAGTGGCCAGCGAGTGCCAGCATTTCGCCCGCCAGCATGACCGAGCCAAACACGAGAACTCCGCTGCGATCTGCGGGCTCGGCCCCGGCCTCGGCAATCTCCGCTGCACGATCGACCGCGTCGGCGAGCGACTCGCGCACATCTACCCGGTCGGGACCGAAGACCTCCCCTGCGATCTCAGCCAAGCGCGCAACATCCGCGGCACGCTCTCCCGGCATCTGGGTCACGACAAGGTGATCGATGAACGGTTCGACCTCGGACAAGACACCCTCGACGTCCTTGTCCCCCATCGCCGCATACACGCCCGCGATCCGCGCGAAGGCGAAGGAGGATTCCACGGCTTCGCGCAGGGTGGCCGCACCCGCGGGGTTGTGCGCGGCGTCCACGATGATCGTGGGCGAATGACGCACGACCTGCATGCGACCCGGGCTGGAGGCATTCATGAGGCCCTGCTCGACGATGCGACCGTCCAGACCGCGCCCGCCCATGAAGGCCTCGACGGCCACGAGCGCCGCTGCGGCGTTATGCGCCTGATACTGGCCGAACAGCGGGACGAACACGTCCTCGTAGACCGCGGAGGGCGTGCGGATGGTAACCATCTGACCGCCGACCCCCATCTGACGATCCATGACCTCGAAGTCACGGCCCTCGACGCGCGCGATCGCGTCGACAGCGCGCGCCTGCTCGAGGAGGATGTCGAGGACTTCCTCCTCCTGAGCCATGATGACGACGACCTGGCCGGGCTTAATGATGCCTGCCTTTTCGTGGGCGATCTCCTCGATCGTGGAGCCGAGCCACTTCGTGTGATCCAGGGCGATCGGCGTGATGACGGAGACGCCTGCGTCGATGACGTTCGTGGCGTCCCAGCGCCCGCCCATGCCGACCTCGACGACGGCCGCATCGACCGGGTAGTCCGCGAAGGCCGCGTACGCCATGATCGTGAAGACCTCGAAGAAGGACAGGCGGGGGCCGCCCTCTTCCTGGCTACGCTCGTCGACCATGCCAACGTACGGGGCAATATCCTCCCAGGCACGCACGAAGCCCTCACGCGTGATCGGGTGGCCTTCCAGCGAGATGCGTTCGCGCACGTCGAGCAGGTGCGGGCTCGTGAATCGGCCCGTCTTCATACCGAAAGCGCTCAGCAGAGAGTCGATCATGCGCGACGTAGAGGTCTTACCGTTCGTGCCCGTGATGTGGATCGACGGGTAGGAGTTCTGCGGGTCGCCCAGGATATCGAGAGCGAGCTTGACGCGGTCGAGCGTGGGGTCGATGTCGTGCTCGGGCGCGCGCGCGACGATGGACTGGTAGATCTCCTGCACGCGAGTGTCAAGGGCGACCTCGTCCTCGGCCTTCGCCAGCGCGGCCTCGTGGGAGGCGCGCTCGTCGCATGCCTCTGCCGCATCATCGGCGAAGTCCTCATCCACCTCGCCCTCGATCTCGGCGAGGACCGAGGGGTCGGGGCCCAGCAGCAGTGAGTTCTCGACGAGGGCGCGCAGTGCGGCCTCGCGTTCGCTCTCCTCAGCCTGAGGGTCGACGCTCTCCCCCGCCTCCGTGTCTTCGACTTCGTCGGCCGCTTCCAGGTACGGGATCAGGTCGGCCGGGATGCCGCCCTGCTCGTCGTGGGTGGGGTCTTGTCCGAAGAACGATTCGCCTGCCATGTTTCCTCCGCTACTCACAGTGTCTTCGCTATTTTACCGGGCTGGGTCGCGCGGGCGGCTTGTTCCACCGGTCACGGCGCGTTGTCGTGCACAGTCCGCGCATCGTCATCGACGAGGCCGGGGCGGGTTTCTCCGCGAACCTTCGTATTCGCCGCAGGCCGATCGTCGGCACCAGGTTGGCGAAGACGCATAGGATTGCTTACATCAAGGTAATCCCCTCAAGGAGGCAGCACGTGGGTAAGTGGTTTGGTCAGGCTAGCGAAATCGAAGAGCTGCGAGCCGAAAACCGCCAGCTGAAGGAACAGGTCGCGAACCTCGAGGCGCGACTGCGTGCCGCCTACGCGGACGCCGGGGTCACGGCGCTCGCCAGATCCGCCTCCCCCGCCTTCGAGGCAGCAGCCCCCACCCCGGTTCCTGCTACCCCTTCCCCGGCCTCAGTCTCGCTCCCGGAGCTGAACGCGGTGGAGATCCAGATGATCGCCGAGGGCAGGATGATCTACGCCGTCAAGAACTACAAGGACCGCACCGGCGTCGACCTCAAGACGGCGAAGGCGGCAATCGACGCGGCCCGCAGAGCGTCGGCAAATAGGTGACCGTTTCCCCGGTGACGCTAGCTCATGCGGATAGGTTGTGCACTTGCGGATAGGTTATGCAGATACGGATAGGTTATTAACCTATCCACATGCTCGTAACCTATCCGCATCATCGTCACCACCACTTTCCGGAGGCACTGCAGCACTCCGAACGACAAAATGGCCACGAGGCTACCTCCACATTCTCAGACTGCTTCACGGGTATGAACAACACGCCGTCACAACAGTAATTACACATTAACTATTCAGGTTAGTGTGTCATCATCCACGCAATCCACGCAGGCGCGTGACCCCATCACGCATCAATTGCCACGGAGGCACCCATGAAACAAGCGATCATTGCTGGAGCGTGCATCATTGCACTCGCTACCCTCGGAGCATGCTCAAACACTACTGAAAGCTCGGCTTCGAACACGCCAAACCAGCCAGCTAGCTCGGCCGCACCTACTACCGAATCCCCGGCCACACCGGCGAACCTGACGGGCACCTGGAAAGGAAAGAACCCGAACGAAGACAGCTACCAGATCGCTAGAGTCACCGCTGACACCATCGAGATCTACTGGCACACGTCCGACAGTGACGCTCTGTACTGGGCGGGTAGCTTCATTGCCCCGACAGATTCGAAGACACCGTACACGTGGGATTCCGTCAACGATACAGAAAAAACCGGATCTGCAATTCTTGCATCCTCTGACGAGACCAAGACCTTCACCTACTCCGACGACACTATCTCCTACAGCGTGACAGCGCTGGGAGTCACCAAGAAGGTCATCTTGGAGCGTGCTGACATCGATGTTCCCTAACGAAAATTCCATCTGATCAACACACAAGGTTGGGGCCGGGAGGTTTTCCTCCCGGCCCCAACCTATACAGGCGGGCGGGCCGCGCTTTCACACAGCCCGCCCGCCTCAGTAACAGCACTCAGTGCTTGGCGACGCGAACGTGAAGCTTGTCGCCGGCCTCGACCTCAAGCGACAGAGCGAGGGTCTCGGCGGCGATCATGTCGCGCCAGGTCTCCACGTCGGCCACGTGATCGGCGGGAACGGTCAGCGACAGGTCGATACGATCCGCGATGTGCAGGCCAGCGTTCTTACGCTCGTCCTGAACGGCGCGGACGACGTCGCGGGCGTAGCCCTCGGCCTCGAGCTCGGGGGTTAGCTCCGTATCGAGCACGACGAAGGTGCCCGACGCCAGCACGTCCGCGACCTGGCCCTCGGCGGCGTCCACGGAGGTGGACACGGAGAACATGTCGCCCGTGAGCACCAGCGGCGCCCCGTCCAGCTCGACGGAGGCGAAACGGCACTCGCCGTCCACGACCTCCCACTGCCCGGACTTCTGCGCCTTGAACAGCTGGCTCGTCAGCTTACGGACGGCCGGATCGAAAGCGCGCGGGTTCAGGGCCAGCTCGGTGCGAACGCTCAGGCCCGAGTTTTCCGGAGCGGAGAACACCACGGACTTCACGTTCACCTCGGAAGCAATCAGCTCCGCGAAGGGCTCCAGGGCCGCAAAGTGCTCGGAGACGACCTGCAGGGACGCCAGCGGCTGGCGCACGCGCAGCTGATGCGTCTTGCGCAGCGCGTGGGCAGCCGACACGATGGAGCGAACCTCATCCATGGCGGCAACCAGCTCGGGGGCATCCACGGCCTCGTCGATGACGGGGAAATCAACGAGGTGCACGGATTCCCCACCCGTCAGGCCACGCCAGATTTCCTCGCTCAGCAGCGGCAGCAGGGGCGCCGCCAGCTCCATGAGCGTCACGAGAGCCGTGTACAGCGTGTCGAACGCCGCGCTGTCCTCGTCCCAGAAGCGCTGACGCTGGGTACGCACGTACCAGTTCGTCAGAACGTCGAGGTAGTCGCGCACCGCCTCGCACGCGCCGGCAACGTCGTAGGCGTCCAGCGCGCCGCGCACGTCCTCGGCCAGGGTACGGGTGTGGGCCAGCAGGTAGCGATCCATCTGCGCCAGCGCGGCCACGGCCTCGGGCGAGGACAGATCGATACGCTTGGCCTCGTAGCCCTCACCCTTGTTGCAGGCACCCGCGTACAGCGTGAAGAAGTAGTACGTGTTCCAGATCGGCAGCAGCACCTGGCGAACCGTATCGCGGATCGACTCTTCCTTGACGATCAAGTTGCCGCCGCGCACGACCGGGCTCGACATGAGGAACCAACGCATCGCGTCGGAGCCGTACTTGTTGAACACCTCGGCCACGTCCGGGTAGTTACGCAGCGACTTACTCATCTTCAGGCCGTCGTCACCCAGGACGATGCCGTGGGAGACGCAGGAGCGGAACGCGGGGCGATCGAAGAGCGCGGTCGCCAGGACGTGCAGCGTGTAGAACCAGCCGCGCGTCTGACCGATGTACTCGACGATGAAGTCGCCCGGGTAGTGATTCTCGAACCACTCCTGGTTCTCGAACGGGTAGTGCACCTGCGCGAAGGGCATCGAACCGGACTCGAACCAGCAGTCGAACACGTCGGAGATACGACGCATCGTCGACTTGCCCGTCGGGTCATCCGGATTTGGGCGCGTGAGCTGATCAATGAACGGACGGTGGAAATCCGTAACCTTCACGCCGAAGTCGGCCTCAAGCTCCGCGATGGAGCCGTAGACGTCCGTGCGCGGGTAGGCCGGATCATCCGACACCCACACGGGGATCGGCGCACCCCAGAAGCGGTTACGCGAGATCGACCAGTCGCGGGCACCCTCCAGCCACTTGCCGAAGATGCCGTCCTTGGTGTGAGCGGGGGTCCAGGTGATCTCCTGGTTGAGTTCCACCATGCGGTCGCGGATCTGGGTCACGCGGACGAACCACGAGGACACGGCCTTGTACATGAGGGGCTTGCGGCAGCGCCAGCAGTGCGGGTAGGAGTGCACGTAGGACTTCTCGCGCACCAGCACGGCGCGGATCTCGGGGGCGCGGCGCGCGATCGGGCCACCCTGCTCGCGCAGGTCGGCGACCACGTAGCGGTTCGCGTCGAAGATCTGCATGCCCTCGTAGTCACTCACCTCGGAGGTGAAGACGCCGCCCTCGTCGACGGGCAGAACGACGCCGATGCCGTACTCCATGCACGTCCACATGTCGTCCTCACCGAAGGCGGGGGCCTGGTGGACGAGGCCGGTGCCGTCCGTGGTCGTCACGTAGTCGGCGGCGATGATCGACCAGCCGTTGGGGCCGGGGGCGCCACCCTCTGCGCGGCGCTCGGGGGTGTCGAAGTAGTCGTAGATCGGGTAGTAGTGGATGCCCACCAGCTCCGAGCCCTTGTAGGTGGCCACGACGGCGGGTTCCTCGCCCAGCTCCTTGGCGTAGGCGGGGATTAGGTCGGTGGCGATAAGGACGCGCTCGCCCGCGAGGACGCCCTCGTGGTCGGCAGCCACCTCGACGAGGGAGTATTCGATCTCCGGGCCCACGGCGACGGCCGAGTTCGAGGGCAGGGTCCAGGGCGTGGTCGTCCAGATGAGGGCCAGCTCGGGGCGCGCCGAGTCCTCGCGCAGCTTCGTCTCGAGACGCAGGCCCACGGTCACCGTGTTGTCGGTGCGGTCCTGGTACACGTCATCGTCCATCTTGAGCTCATGGTTGCTCAGGGGCGTGCGGTCGTTCCAGCAGTAGGGCAGGACGCGGTGGCCCTGGTAGGCCAGGCCCTTGTCATAGAGCTGCTTGAACGCCCAGATCACGGACTCGGTGTAGGACATGTCGAGCGTCTTGTAGTCGTTCTCGAAGTCCACCCAGCGTGCCTGTCGGGTGACGTACTCTTCCCATTCCTTCGTGTAGCGCAGGACGGAGGAGCGGCAGGCAGCGTTGAACGCCTCGATGCCGACGCCACCCTCACGGGTGATCTCGGTGACGTCCTCGATGCCGAGCTGGCGCTGGGCCTCGAGCTCGGCGGGCAGGCCGTGCGTGTCCCAGCCGAAGCGGCGCTCGACGCGGTGGCCCTTCATGGTCTGGTAGCGGCCCACCACGTCCTTGACGTAGCCGGTCAGGAGGTGACCGTAGTGGGGCAGGCCGTTGGCGAAAGGCGGGCCATCGTAGAACACGAACTCGTTGGAGCCATTCTCGCCGGCGTCGCGCATCTCGATGGACTTGCGGAAGGTGTCGTTGCTGGCCCAGAACGCCAGGGTGCCCTCTTCCATCGTGGGGAAGGAAGGGCTGGGGTCCACCTCGTCTTGCCGGTGGCGGGGGTAGAAGCCGTGCTTCGTCATGAGTGTCCTCGTCTCGCGCCTATACAGGGACGAGGACCGGCGTCGCCGGCACCCGCGGTACCACCCCGCTTGCCGCTCCCACACCGGGCGCGGCCGCTTCGTTGGGGCTGTATCGGGCCCTCCCGTCCGGTTCTACTGGAGGGGACGAGGCCGTGGCCGGCTTTCGCGTTCCTCTTTCTTCCGGATGCTCCCCGGTGATACCCCGCTGGAGCGGGCCGGATCATAGCGAGAAACAAGTGTAGCGAAGAAAATGCGCGGCGCCCACCGGGCGGAGCGTCTGCCTGCCCACAGCGCACCCGCGAGTGCTCGGCGACGCACGCGCAGACGATGGTCTGGTGGGCCGTAGTCGGCGCGTGACCAAGGAGGCGTGGGCCTCCTGTCCTAGAGTTGTGGGGTGAGTTCGACGGATACGAGACGCCCTGCGCGCCCCTGGGGTGCGTTCATTGGCGTACTGTTTCTCATTGCGTTGGTCGCCGTGTGGGCGGCGCAGGGGACTCTGTCTGGAACAGGTCTACCCGTCGGCCGCGCAGCAACGATCGCCGTCGGCATGACGCTGCAGGCGATTCCTTTCTTGCTCCTGGGCGTGTTCGTTGCTGAGCTCATCGAGGCTTTCGTCTCCCCCGCTCTGATCGCTCGCGTCTTTCCGACGAACCCGCTCGCTTCCGTAGCGACAGCACTCATCGTCGCTTTCTTGCTTCCGGTGTGCGATTGCTCGGCGGTACCGATCTTCCGCTCCCTGTTGCGCAAGGGTGTTCCACTCTCGGCAGCCACGACCCTCATGCTGGCTTCTCCCGCTATCAACCCGCTGGTGATTGCGTCGACCTACTACGCGTTTGGCTCGTGGTCATTGGTCGCCACGCGTATCGGACTGAGCGCTATTGTTGCTCTCTCGGTTGGCCTATCGATGCTGGTTGCTTCTCCGCGAGCGCTGCGGGCGGATAGTGCCTTCCATGACGGCGACGCGTGCGGCTGCGCGGGTGGCTGTGCGGTGCCGGATCGGTCCTTCTCGGGCGTGCTGGGCGCGACGGGGCAGTCTTTTGGCAGGATTCTCCCGTATCTGCTGGGTGGCGTTGCGGCGTCGACGCTGGCTCAAGTGCTGTGGCCAGTGTCTTCTCTGCTCGCGGGGCTTCCCGCTCCCGCTGCACTGGCCCTGATGATGGGTGCCGGTTTTGCGTTGTCTCTGTGTTCATCCTCTGACGCAGTGATTGCCCGTTCTCTCGCTTCGTTGGCGCCCACTGGCGCGCTGATGGGTTTCATGGTGTACGGGCCGATGATGGATGTGAAGAACGTGGCTCTCCTGGCCTCCCAGTTCCGGGGCGCGTTTGTGGTCCGCTTGTTCGTGACGGTGAGCGTGGCTGCTGCCACCGTGATCGGCTGCGCTTGGTGGGCGGGGGTGCTGTCGTGAAGGTTGTGGATCGTCTGGTCCCGGTCGCCGAGTCCTTGTCGTTGGCTTGCCTCGGCGCTGGCTTGCTATGGCTGTCACTGTCGGGTCGCTATGCGTCGTTCGTCCCGTCTTCCGCGCGTCTCGGGATTATCGCCTCGGGAGTTTGTCTGCTCGCATGCTCGCTTGCCCTGTCCGCTCGGCTCGGCTCCAGCAACCACGAGCACACCGACAGCACTCACACTCATCGTGCCCTCTCGCGCGCCCTTGTGGCACTCCTTGCGAGTGCTCTCCTCGTTCTGCCTTTCCGAGTCTCTCCCTCGGAGTTGGCATCGACCGCATGGAACGCTCGCGCAGCCGACGCAGGCACGAGCCCCGGTCTCGACGCTGGAGACGATGGGGACGACTCTGCGTCGACGTCCACCACCCAGGGGGAGGCCTCCCCCACCGCTACTCCGCAGAGTGCGGGCGCTACTCCGCAGAGCGGGGACGGCGCATCGGCCTCGTCGTCGGGGAAGCTGGAGCTGACGACAGATAACTTCTACGATCAGGTTGAGGAGTTGATCGCTCACGGGCGCGCGCACGACGGTGATCACATCGATCTCGTTGGTTTTGTGATGAGCCCGGAGGCGGCTCGCGCACAGGCGTCGATTCCTCGCGTGACGGAGGATGACAGCTTCGCGGTGGCCCGCATGGCCATCTGGTGCTGTGCTGCTGACGCATACCCGATTGGTTTCGTTGTTCGATGGTCCGGCCCCGCGCCCGAGGCGGATAGCTGGGTTCACGTGAGCGGTACGCTGCGCCTGCGCGGCACGAAGGCGCTCGTCATCGATGCTGATTCGGTTGAGGTGACCGATGCACCGAATCCGGAGTTCGTGGTTCAGTCGCGCTGACATGCTGAGGCGACAATCCGGGCGTCGGCTCATATCTCCAAACAGCCCCGCGCGCGGTCAGAGATACGTATACTCTCATCCATCGAATCAACAGTTACATGCCAAGGGTCGCCATGTTCCGCAACGCTCTCGCCGTCACACTCGCCTTCTCCTGCGTGCTCGCAATGAGCGCCTGCGTTCCCAAGACCACTGCGCCAGAGGCAGCACCATCCCCGGCGACCACGACGACACCTACGCCCACGACACCGAGCGCACAACCCGCCTCCCCGTCGCCGAGCACCGTAGCTCGCGACCCGCTCGAGGACAAACCGATGCACGGACTCATCATCGGGGACTCCCTCGTCGACCCCTATCACCCTCGCAGAACTGACGCACGCTTCCGAGCAATCGACCCCACCACGGGGCAGGTGGTCGCCATGCGCATTTTTCGATCGAAACCTGTCGACGAAAACGACGATTTCATCACTGGCCACGACTGCGCCTTTAACGACTGCTATTCCCGTGATTATTCGTACCACACGCGCATATGGGCCAAGAGTTTGACGTCTGCCGAGCACGTCGGATACTACGATACCGACGATAACATCACGGACGTATCTGCCATGGTGCCGCTCCTCGACAAAGACGCAGAGTATTACGATACTGCCCCAACCTTCTCAGCCGACAATTACTTCTACTTCATGCGGGAATACCTTGAAGATGACGGCACACGCTCCATGTATTATCGCGTCGCAATCGGCAGCTCAACGCCGGAACTCGTGCTCACTATCGAACCGTCAGACCCCCGAGATCGTCATCTCAATTTGCTGGCTGGAACAGATCTCACGACGGACATAGATACGGGATGGGCGCAAGGAAACGACGTGAACCACCTGTGCGCAACCATCAACTCGAGCATCTCAAAAGATAACAAGTGCTTCGACCTAGACGACCGCCTCGGAATCTTCAGCTACACCGCGACGGACGCTGCTACTCGCATCAAAGTGGAGCAGGGCTACTACTACGAGGAAAAGAGTCTCTACAAACCCTACGACGACCCGAGGAAATATCGACTGTTCGACGGCTACAGGATTATTGTCAGTCCCGACGCTCAGCAGCTCGCGTTTGTCATGTGGGACAAAACGCATACAGACTATTATCTGCACATCCTCAACGTTGATGGGACCGGCGATCACACGATCCCCGTCGTGGATGACGGTATCAACGGCTATGGTCCAGTCGCCTGGCTCGACTGATCCCACCATTCGTCGCGAGGTGAACACCGCCCCCACAATCCACGTCTATCCGAGAGCGCGTGATTGTTGAGGCGACTGGAGCGACGCACTCAGAGGTGGAGCCGTTCAGCATCGATGCCGATTCGGTTGAGGTGACCGATGCGCCGAATCCGGAGTTTGTGATTCAGTCGCGCTAAATGCACAATTAATAGTGGTGCGGATCACTTAGATTGTTTATGCCCGTTACCTCGGACACAAAATGGCGCGCGTACGGTGAATGAAGCGCACACGGCAGGCGCGGGCGCACCATCTCACCTTCAAGGATGAAGACATGTCATCGACAACAACACTTACTCCCCGCGAAAAGCAAGCGAGGCGCTACGCGACGTCCCTCGCTCTGATCGCCACCCTCGGGCCCTTCTTCTACGGATTCGAAGGCATGGTCCTCAACGCCGCCATCAAGGCGGTGGGATCCACCTTCGAGCTTGGCCCAATCCTGCAGGGCGTTGCAGGCGCAGCAGGCGTCATCGGCGGCCTCATCGGCGCGCTCGCCGCGGGACGCATCTCCGACAAGATCGGCCGCAAGACCACGCTCATGTGGGTCGGCCCCTTCCTGCTCTTCGAGGCCCTCCTCGGCCCCATCTCTCCCCTCCTGGGCAGCTTCGGTTACCCCTTCCTGCTCCTGACCCGCATCGTCGGCGGCATCGGTTTTGGCGCGGCGACCACGGTCGCCCCCGGCTACGTTGCGGAGATCGCTCCCGCTGAGATCCGCGGACGTCTCATCGGCTTCCGTCAGCTCGCGATCATCCTGGGCCTGTTCTTCGCTGGCCTCATCAACACGGCGGTCGTCTCGATCACGGGCGGTGCTGCTAAGCCAGCGTTCGGCGGACTCATGACCTGGCAGGTCCTCTTCGCGTGCCTCATCATCCCGGCCCTCCTCTTCGTCATCTTCACGGCGAAGATCCCCGAGTCTCCGCGCTACCTCGTCTCCGTGGGGCGCACCAAGGAAGCCGAGCAGATCCTGGCCAAGCTGTCCGGCGAGGAAGACCCTGCTGATCGAGTCACGGCCATCACCCAGTCCCTGACGATCACGGGTGGCGCAAAGCTGTCGATCGGACAGATCCTGTCCTCCCAGTGGCGCGGCCTCGTGTTCGTCGGCATGGCGATCGCCGCATTCCAGCAGCTCACCGGCATCAACGGCGTCTTCTTCTACTCGAACTCCCTGTTCGCCGCCGTCGGCTTCACCGAGTCGATGGCCCTGGCCCAGACGCTGCTCATCACCGCGTTCAAGATCGTCGGCGTCCTATCGGGCATCATGTTGGTGGACCGCGTGGGCCGCAAGCGCATGCTCATCTACGGAGGCACGCTCATCTTCGTGTCGCTCGGCGTCGTGGCAACGGTCTTTACGATCGCCCCCACCGTCGACGGCAAGCCCGACGTCGCAGACTCCCCCGTCCTGGCATTCCTGGCGGTCGCGGCTCTGTGCACCTTCCTCCTGGGATTCACCTCCTCGTGGGGCCCCATCTTCTCCATCGTCATGGGAGAGATGTTCCCCAACTCGATTCGCGGTGGCGCCATGTCGCTCGCCTCGGGCGCCGACTTCCTCGTGAACTTCCTGGTTGTTCTCCTCTTCCCCTTACTCATCGGCTGGTCGCCCGCCGGCACCTACTGGATCTACTGCGCCTTCGGTGTCCTCGCGGTCATCTTCACGGCGAAGTTCCTCACCGAGACCAGCGGCGCCGAACTTGAGGACATGGACAAGGTAGTCGCCCAGTAGCAGCGGCCCATCCCCTGATTTCAACGACGAAAAGGCATTGCAATGACTGACAACACGCGGGATATTCCCGATAACGTGCGCAACGTCCTGGTCATCATGACCGACCAGCACCGCACCGACACGATCGGCTGCCTGGGCAACCCACACGCGCGCACCCCCGTCATCGACGCGATGGGCGAATCGGGCTTCGCCTTCACCCACTGCTTCACCCCGACCGCGATCTGCACGCCGGCGCGCGCCTCACTGCTCACCGGCAAGCGCCCGGGCAAGCACCAGGTGCTGGCCAACCCCGAGTGGAACATCGCCTACCAGGTCTCGATCCCCGAGGGCACGTGGACGTACACGCAGGAGCTGCGTGACGCCGGCTACAACGTCGGCATCGTCGGCAAGTACCACTGCGGCTACAATCTGCCCGACAAGTTCGGCGCGGACGACGACACCTACTGGGGCGCCGAAAACCCGGTGGCCAACGAAAAGTACGTCGCCTGGCTCGAGGCCAACAACCTCCCGCCCGTGCGCGCCCACGACCTGTGGCGCGGCAAGCTGCCCGGCGGACGAGACGGCCACATCATCGCCGCGCGCCTTGACCAGCCCGAGGAAGCTACCTTCGAGCGCTTCCTGGCGGACCGTGCGATCGAGAAGCTGCGCGAGTACGCGGCCGACTGGAAGGACTCTTCTCAGCCCTTCTGCCTCGACGTGCACTTCTTCGGGCCTCATCTGCCCTACTTCCTGCCCGACGAGTGGTTCGATCTCATTGATCCCAATGACGTCGAGCTGCCGGAAAACTTCGGCGACTCCCTCATCGGTAAGCCCCCGATTCAGGAGAACTACGCGACCTACTGGTCCACGTCCTCGTTCACGAACGAGCAGTGGAAGAAGCTCATCGCGGTCTACTGGGGTTACACGGCCATGATCGACTTCGAGATCGGACGCATCATGGACGTGGCGCGCGAGCTGGGCATCCTGGACGACACGGCGGTGTTCTTCTGCGCGGACCACGGTGAGTTCACGGGCTCGCATCGCCTCAACGACAAGGGCCCGATGATGTACGACGACATCTACAACGTCCCGTTCATCGCCCACATCCCCGGCGTCTCGACGGTGGGCCGCTCGGACGCGTTCGTCTCCCTCATCGACCTGCCGGCCACGGTCCTGGACATCGCCGGCTTGGACACCTCGCTGGTCGAGGATGGCCGCTCGATCGTGGACCTGACGCGCGGCGAGGACGTCGAGGGCTGGCGCGAGAACATCGTGTGCGAGTTCCACGGCCATCACTTCCCCCTCCAGCAGCGCATGCTGCGCACGCGGGATTTCAAGCTCGTCATCAACCCCGAGTCGATCAACGAGCTCTACGACCTGCGTCTGGATCCGGCCGAGATGAACAACGTGTACCCCGTGCCCGTCTACGACGAGATCCGCAGGGAGTTGGCCACGAACCTCTACCTGCAGCTGCGTGAGCGCGGGGATCACTCCTTCGCCAAGTGGATGGCGGCGATGACGGACTTCGACATCCCGCTGGTGAACACGGCTCGCTCCGACCTCGACGAGGTCACGAGCGACTGACGCAACGCCTCGGCGGCGGGAACATGCAACTTTCCGCCGCCGAGGCAACGCGCCCTCTGCACACCCCACGCAGTGACGCGTATCATAGAAAGTATCAACGAGGCCGAAACGCACCGACCGGACATCAACGACGAAGCGCCGGGAAGGAGAGACATGCACTACCCCACCCGCAGCCCCCTGCCAACCCTGGAAGACCGCATCGTCGCTCACCTGGCCAAAGCCCCGGCCACACGCTCCCAGCTGTGCGAAGCACTCGACACCTCGCGCACAAACCTGGGGCGCGCGCTCACGACCCTCCTCGATGAGGGATCGGTGACGCCGGTGCGTACGAATGCCCCCGGACGAGGCCGCCCCACCCAGCTTCTCACCCTCAACTCATCGGCCGCCCACTGCGTCGGCCTCAACGTCACGCGCACGTCGTGTGCGGGCGTCATGCTCTCGCGCAGCGGCGCGGTCCTTGCCGCTGTCCATATCGTTTCCCCCGCTTCCCCGTCTCTCCAGCTCTCTCTCGAGCAAACCTGTGAAGCACTGGCCGCGAGCGCGGCCCGTCAGGGTATTGACACGTCGACCGTGCGCGCGGTGGGTGTGGGCGCTCCGATTCCGATGGGGCGTAACGCGAGGTTGTCCTCGGATGCGTACCCGAGCGTGGAGGAACTCGCAGCTCTGACGCGTCGCTGGTGGTCTCCCGCTCCGGTGGTTGATAACACCGTGCGCATGGCTGCGCTCGCGGAGGCCATGTGGGGCGCAGGAGCGGACATGTCATCGTTCATTTACCTGCGCCTGTCGGGCGGCGTGGGCGGCTGCGTCGTCTCCGATTTCCGCCTGGTTGGCGGAGCGGGCGGCCTGGCCGGAGAACTAGGACACATGACGGTGGGCGCCAATGACTCACCCTGCGCCTGCGGCAAGCGCGGTTGCCTGGAGACGTTGGCCTCCGTTTCGGCGTTGTGTGAGAGCGCTGGAGTTGGTGACATTGCGGAGCTACGCGGCGCCGTCCTGTCCGGCAATGCACGTGCGCGCGAGGCATTGGACCGGGCGGCGGAGGCTGTCGGCTACGTCCTCGGCTCGGCCGCGCTCCTCATTAATCCGCGAGCCATCATCGTGGCGGGTGAGGTCGTCGACGCTTTTCCCTCTCTGCGGGCCGATATTACGGCTTCCATGTACAAGGAGCTCCTTCCCGTGATGGAGTGGGACATCGATGTCGTGGGGGCATCACTGGGGCCCTTAGGCGCCGCTCAGGCCAGCGCGTACATCGCTGCTCACCCCTCCGAAGATGAGGGTCCCCTCCCCCGTTACACTGAGGATGCTCCGACCCGCGAGGTGGGGTCGGCCTCGTCAATGCGCACGTGCACCGATCACGGGGGCAGGCCGTGACCCGCTCGATCCCTTTCTCCGTTGTCACGAAGCCGACGGGTGCCGCCTGCAACCTGGATTGCCAGTACTGTTTCTTCCTGTCTAAGGAGCTGCTCTATAACACGGCTGCGCAGACCATGTCGGAGCAGACGTTGGAGCGCTACGTGGAGGCCTTTCTCGAGTCGAGTCCCGACGGCGAGGTCACGATGCTGTGGCAGGGCGGGGAGCCGACCCTGCGAGGCCTGGGTTTTTTCGAGCGCCTCATTGCGCTGTGTGAGCGCTACCGCCGGCCCACCCAGCGCGTGCGTCACGCCCTGCAGACGAACGGCACGCTGGTGACCGACGAGTGGGCGCGCTTTTTCGCAGACCACAACTTCCTCGTGGGCGTGTCCATCGACGGGCCCGCTCCCCTGCACGACGCCTACCGCCTCAACCGCGGCGGGCGCGGCACGCACGCGATGGTTGTGCGCGG
This sequence comes from Actinomyces sp. HPA0247, assembly GCA_000411415.1. Taxonomy (GTDB): domain Bacteria; phylum Actinomycetota; class Actinomycetes; order Actinomycetales; family Actinomycetaceae; genus Pauljensenia. The sequence goes on from KE150452.1 coordinate 294,085, forward strand.
CTGGGAGGCCCTCGCGCGCGCGGGCGTGGAGACGAACATCCTGTGCACGGTCAACGCAGCGAACGAGGACCACGGGGAGCGGGTGTACCGCTACTTCCGCGACGAGCTTGGGGCCCGCTACCTGCAGTTCATCCCCATTGTGGAGCGCGTGCGCGCGGCCGACCTGGCCCAGGCCGAGCGCGGCTGGAGGTCTGGCACCTCCGCGCTCCTGTACCGCCAGGACGGGGACTGCGTGACCAGCCGTTCCACGTCCCCCGCCTCCTACGGGCGTTTCCTGTGCGAGGTGTTCGACCAGTGGATCGCCGCCGACGTCGGCGAGGTGTTCATCCAGGACATGGATTCGACGCTCTCCGCTCTCTTTGGATCGGCCACGGTGTGCGTCCACGCGCCCCAATGCGGTGCGAACATGGCAATGGAGTTCAACGGCGACGTGTACGCCTGCGATCACTGGGTGGAGCCGGACTGGCTGGTCGGCTCAATCAATTCCTCATCATTCGCGCAGCTGGCAGCATCGGACAAGATGCGCGACTTTGCACGCCTGAAGCCCGACCTCGATGAGGAGTGCCGGTCCTGCCCGCACCTGCGACTGTGCTGGGGCGGCTGTCCGAAAGACAGATTCGTCCGCCGGGGTGAGAGCGTGCACAACTACCTGTGCGAGGGATACCGGGCGTTTTACGAGCACGCCACCCCGGCCCTACGCGCGATGGGCATGCTGATCGCAGCGGGCAGGCCAGCCTCGGACATCATGGATCCCACAGTCGCTTCCTCACTCGGACTTTCCTTGTCCACGTCAACCCGGAATCACCAATGATCATTGAAGCGCTCCTCATCGGCGCATTCGTCGGCATCGTCGTCGGCTCACTCGGCGCAGGTGGCGGCATCCTGTCGGTACCGATCCTCGTCTACATCCTCGACCAAGACCCCCACCAGGCGACGGGCCTGTCCCTCATCATCGTGGGGCTGACAGCCGCCGTTTCGCTGGCGACGCGCGCTCGCAGCGGGAATGTCGCATGGCGCGAGGGAACGGTCTTCGCGCTCGCGGGCCTCGTCGGCACATGGGCGGGGTCAACGCTCGGTCCGCTCGTCTCGGCGCGCACCCTCATGTTGTTGTTCTGCGCTCTCCTGGGAGCGGTCGCGGTGTTCATGGTGCGCTCCCAGCTGCGCGCATCCGCCCCTTCCTCTTCGGACGAGGCCGGGGCCACCTGCGACGACAAGGGTTCCTGGACGCTCGCGACCGTGTTCCGCGTCGTCGCCCTGGCGACGCTGACGGGTTTCCTCACGGGATTCTTCGGCGTCGGCGGCGGGTTCGCCATCGTCCCAGCACTGCACTTGGCGCTGCGCTACCCGATGAAACGCGCATCCGCCACGTCACTGCTGGTCATGGTCATCACCGCCGCCTTCGGCCTGGCCTCACGCACGGTCGCCGGGACCCTGACGATCACCGCCGAGGCCGGGGTCATGGTCGCGCTGTTCACCGCGGCATCGATGGGAGGCGGCATCGTGGGAGCCAAGCTCACCAAGCGAGTGTCGAACCGGGTGCTCGGCCTCGTTTTTGCGGCTCTCCTCGTAGGCGTAGCCGCCTCAACCCTCATAGCCACGGTTGCGTAAAAGGACGCGCGAGACAGATGTCGTCTCGCGCGCCCTCATCGCTTAGCTGGCGGTCGACCCCTCATTCTCGGTTGAGGTGTCAGCACTCCCCTGGCTTCCAGGCTTGCTGCCGGGGCCTCGACCACCCTCCGGAGGGGGTCCCGGGCGGGTGCTACCGGTATCGCCCTGCTCACCGCCCGGCCCCTGCTGCTGGCCATTACCAGGCCCCTGCTGACCACCTGGACCCTGCTGCTGACCGTTACCGGGACCTTGCTGGCCGCCGGGCCCCTGCTGCTGGCCGTTACCCGGACCCTGCTGATCACTTCCGCGACCGGAATCCTCATCCTCGGTCCCGTTACCCCGATCGTTGGAGCCGTCCTCGTATCCCTGCTCGTAGTAGTCCTGTCCATCCCCCATCACGGCGGCATGGGTAATGATGCCCGCGCCGAAGCCGACGGAGAGGATGGCAGCTGCCGCTCCGGCGATGGCCGCGCGCTTACCCCACGAGGTTTTCTTCGGTGCAGGCTCGAGCGTCGCGGCGCTAGCTGCCACGGCCTCGTCACCCGATAGGTCGTCGGCGGAAGATCCCGCGACGGACTCCAGGGGCGTGCCAGCAAACGCATTGTCGGTGTCCTCCTGGGCGACGGGAGGCATCTGTGCCGTTTCCGCCTGGGACACGTGAGTGGGCAGAACTTCGGTCTGATCTGCGCTCTGTGCCTCCGACTGGGGCAGGATCGAGGTGCGCTCGGTGTCACCTGCCGGGTTCTTGTTGTCGTCCGCCATGGGGGACGCTCCTTTCTGCTGATGCATGAATCATTGCCTCGCAGATTAGGAGCGACACATAAGCGGACGTTATGACGAAACTGTGAAAACACTGTGAAATAACCGGTGTTGCACATCACTTTTTGGAGCTTGATTTATTTGTCAGCTCACAACTATCCTGCAACGTTCGCCACCCGACGATCACACTCACGAGGTGACACATGTCCATCAAACCGTTCGCCACAATCCTGTTTGCCACGGCAACCGCACTCGCTCTCAGCGCCTGTGGGTCAGCCTCGACCCCCTCCACCCCCGCCGCGAGCGCCGAGGCCTCCTCCGCGGCTGCGACAGACCCGTCGACCGCACCCATGTCCGGCATTATCTTCGCCGCCGCCGACTACGGCATCGACACGACAGTCACCACCGTGCGAGCCATCGACCCGCAATCGGGCACGATCACGGCGACGCGTACCTTCACCTTCCCGAGCGAGTACCTGTCCGCACCGGGGTACATGTGTGAGTATATGCAGTGCTACTCCCCCGACTTCTCACGCATGATCATCGCGAACGACGACGGCGAGAACGAAAAGGTCGCCGTGGTCTCCACGAACGGCACGCTCACCGTCCTCAATGACGCGATCCCGACGCCGAGCGGACACACCCCCGTGTCCAATCACTTCGCCCAATTCGGCCCCGACGGAGCCATCTACGTGGCCCACATCGACAAGGACGCCGCATCGGATCGCGTCGGTACAATCTACCGTTTCCCCTCAGAAACTGAAGCGCCCGAGGCCGTTCCCACCGACTTTACGGTCGAAAACTACGCGCGATTCCAAGTCATGCCCGACCTGTCTATCCGTCGCACCAAAACCGCGGTGTGGGTCGCCAACGAGGCCGGCGTTGGATGTTTCGGCGCGGACGCCGTCACCCCCGACGGCACGTGCCTGACGATCGACCAAGGCACCATCTACTCCAAGCCGGGCACGCCTCTCGCCCAGACCACCCCGGAGGACCAGACACTGCTCGTTTCCAACTGGACAAAGGTCAGCCTGCCGAGCCTGGAGAGCACTCACACCATCGAGGGATGGCTCGCCGTGAGCCCCGATGGCACGCAGATGGCACTGTACGCGTCGCCCAAGGACCCCTACTCCGACCTCTCACTACACCTCTTCGTCGCCCCCGTCACAGGCGGCGAGGCCACCCAGATCACGACGACCACCGAGGACGTCCCGGGCGTCGTGAGCATCCTGGGCTGGACTCAGTAAAAGACGCGAGGCCGGGACCGCGACGCGCACCCCATCGCGCGAGCGGCCCCGGCCTCGTCCCATGTATGCGACAGACTCAGCGGACCTATTGTCCGATGGTATTCCTGGCCACGAGCGTGTTCGTCGCCTGGGCCACCGGGCGGACGATCATTGAATCGATGTTGACATGGGAGGGGCGCTCCAGGGTCCACACGATCGCCTCGGCGACGTCTTCGGCAACGAGTGGGGCGGCGACTCCCTCGTAGACGCGGTCAGCGGCCTCCTGGGAGCCGAGTCGGTTGAGCGAAAACTCCTCGGTGCGCACCATGCCCGGCGCGATCTCAATGACGCGCACGGGCTCGCCCACCAGCTCCTGGCGCAGCGTGTTGGCAATAACGCGCTCGGCGTGCTTAGCGGCCACGTAGCCACCGCCACCCGGGTAGGTGTCGTGGGCGGCGGTCGAGGTCAGGAAGACGAGGTCTCCCCCGCGCTCGCGCATCCCCGGCAGGAAGGCGCGCGAGCAGTGCAGGGCGGTGAGCACGTTGCGCTCGAACATTGCGCGCCACCTGGCAGGATCGCCGTCGGCGACGCGGTCCACGCCGATTGCCCCACCGGCGTTGTTGACCAGCGCGTCCACGGGGCCGCCCGCCAGGACGTGTGCGGCCATCTCCTCCACCTGCGCCTCATCCGTGAGGTCGGCCGCCCAGTATTCGCAGCCAATTTCAGCGGCGAGGGCCTCCAGGCGCTCGCGGCGCCGGGCCACGGCGACGACCTTCCACCCCCGCTGCGCCAACAGGCGGGCGGTGGCCTGCCCGATTCCGGTGGAGGCTCCAGTGACGACGACGCGGCGAGAAGTGCTCATAGCTCAACAGTAATATCCCCGGGTACGCACCGTCGCACGCACCCGGGGATACTCGCTGGTGTCTCAGCCGTTGGGCAGGCCGTAGGCCTTGTGGATCAGCCAGATCGGGTGGACGACGTTCGCGCCCGTGGCCGTGCGCAGCTGCCAACGGCACGTCTCCGTGTCGCAGGCCGCCAGCTCGGCGTTGACCTGCTTGATGAAGTCGAAGACCGGGGCGCCCACAGCCTGGGCGATCGCGTACTTCTCCTTCTTCATGCCGTACGTGCCCGCGATGCCACAGCAGGGCTGCTCGGAATCCTTGACGGTCACGCCGGGGATCAGGCTCATGAGCTCGATCGCGGGCTTGCCCAGACCCTGGGACTTGACCTGGCAGGGGGCGTGGTACGGGATGGTGACGTCGATGCGCTGGAAGTTCGTGTCCAGTTCACCCTTGTCGTACAGGTGCAGCAAGAACTCGCTGATATCCCACGTGCGGCTACCCACGTCGCGCAGCTCCGGGGTGTCCATCTCGAGGATCTCGTGGGCCTCGTGGCGCAGCATGCCACCACACGAGCCAGACGCGGAGATGATCGGCGCATCGCGATTGACACTGCGCAGATCGTTGGTCAGCTTGGAGACGTACTTGCGCGCGTCGTCGTACAGGCCGTTGGACTGCAGAGCCAGGCCGCAGCAGCCGTGCTTGGGGACCAGGACCTCGTATCCCAGGTGCTCGAGCACCATGACCGAGTGGATCGAGGTCTCGACCTCGAAGTACTGACCGGCGCAGCCATGGAAGAAGATCACCTGACCGCGCGTGCCGGAGTTCGGCAGCGGCGTGTGCTTCTTGAACCAGGACTCGAAGGTGCGCCCATAGGCGCGCGGCATGGGGGCCGAGCGGTGCACACCGATAACGGCCTCCATCGCCATGCGGATCGGCTTGACGTCGAGAGCCCAGTTCGCGATCGGGGCGACCGGGGTCATCATGGTGCCGATCAGGGAGGTGCGGCCAATGAGACGGTCGCGCAGCGGAATACCGTGCGCTTCCTTCATGGCGGTGCGGCGGTGGTGGATGATCTCGGTGACCTTCACGCCCTGGGGGCACACGAGCGAGCAGGTGCCGCAGGAGGAGCAGTAGTCGATGGACTTGTCCACCATCTGCCCGTCCTTGCGGAAGCGCTCGGCCTGCGGGCCGGAGTACTTGGGGCCGGCGAACAGGTCGGTGACGCGCATGACGGGGCACTGGGTCTCGCAGATCGTGCACTTGACGCAGGAGTCGAGGCTTGCGCGCAGCGCGGCGTCACCGGCGAGGGCGAAGACGTCCTCTTCCTCCACGCCCGGTCCCATCAGCGTTGACATTTCCAGGGTCATTTCAGTTCCTCCACGATCGAGTCGACGGCCGCGAGTGCGCTGGCCAGCGCGATTCCTTCGCCGCTCTTTTCGCGCCAGCGGGTAGCGCCGGCCAGGTTTCCTCCGGCCGCGTACAGGTTCGGGCAGACGGGCGCGCCTTCCTCGTTCAGGACGCGCATGTTGTCGTCGATGGCGAGGCCGGCCAGGAAGAGGGACTGATCCTCGCCCCAGAAGTCGGCGTGCAGGAGCTGTCCGGAGGCGCCCATGACGGGCAGGCCGCAGATGGTTTCGCGCACGGTGCCGTAGGAGTCCATGTCGAGGGCGCCGGATTCGAAGCCGCCGGCGGCCAGGATGAGGGATCGGGTTTCCACGGTCGTGGAGCGTCCCGCGCTGGCGTATTCGACTCCGCTCACGCGTCCGTCTGCCGTGTGCACGGCCTTGATCGGGGATCCGAGGATGACGCGGCACGTGGATGAGGCGATGCGGGTCAGCAGGGCGTTGAGGCGCATGCCGGGTACCGACGGGGGCTGAATCGGGATCTCGAAGACTCGGTGGCCGAGCTTATCCGCCAGGTCGCGCCACGCGTTCGGGTCGTCGAGGCCGAGGACGGCGGGCAGGCCGACAATCTCGCCATCTTCCAGGAGGGGACGAATCTGGTCTGCCAAGCGTGCGCGATTCTCCTCGCGGTCGAGGCTGCGCGCGTGGTTGGTGCCGGTCGAGTCGACCTCTCCTTCGCGCACGACGTAGTCGACGGACAGGGCGCGCGCCTTGATCGGTGCGCCGTCAGGTCCGTTCTGTCGCGTCAGGTTTTCGGCGACGAGGCTGGGGTAAAAGTCCTTCAAGCGCGCCAGTCCCACGATCGCATAGCGCGCGCCCGCCTGGGGGATGCCGGCCTCCATGGAGGGAGGAATCAGGCAGGTGGGGCGCAGCGCACCGACACCGGTGGGGATGCGCACGTTGCGGGCCTCATCGCCGATGAGCACATCGGAACCGACCAGGTCTCGAAGCCACGCAACGGATGCACCGACAAAGTCGGGGGTGACGTGCGCGTAGGGGTGGGTGGGGCGGGAGGCCACGTGGGCTTCCAGCGCCTCGAGGGGCGCCTCGACCGGCTCGGGACGGTAGCCGAGAATGTCGACCGTGCCCGTGCCGAGCTGGATGCCGCCGATGCCCTTCGTGATGAGGGTGACGCTCAGGCCTGCGTCAGCTGCCTTGATTGCTGCGGCCAGGCCTGCCAGGCCCGCGCCGATAACGACGACGTCTCTCATCGAACAACCTCCTCGCTGGGTGCGGGCAGGTGCTCGACGTCGAGCGTGCCCTCGTGGATCCAGGCGTCCAGTGCTGCCTGCCTGGCTTGCTTCCCAAACATGATGGGCCACAGGCCGATCCAGCGGTTCTTCAGGAAGAGACGCAGGAGGGAGTTGGCGCGCATCGAGTCAATATCTCCACGCTCGTGGGCGATGCCCGCGGCTCGCTGAGAGCAGAAGCCACCTTGGCAGGGGCCCATGCCCAGGCGCATCTGGCGACGCACGTCGTCGAGTTGCCCCTTGGGCAGGGTGTCCATGACGTTCTCGAGCATGGCGCGCGTGGCCATCTCGCACTCGCAGATGATCTGCTCGTGGGAGGGGGATTCGTTGCGCGATTCGACATTGTCGAGGCGGTGGCCGATCGTGTACAGGCGCGCTTCCTTGGCGGGCGGGACGGCCTCGTCGGCTGTCTTGCAGGCGCGCTGCTCGCCCATCTCCTCGCACATGATGTCGACAATGCGCTCGGCCATGAGGCGGTAGGTGGTGAGTTTGCCGCCCGCGATGGTGAGCATGCCGTAAACGCCATCGCGCGTGTTGTGGTCGATGATGCTCATGCCGCGCGCCATGTGGCGGGTGTCAGTCGCGGACACTCGGGAGTCCTTGACGAGGGGGCGTGCTCCGGCCCAGGCGTGCACGGCACGGGACTTGCGGAAGCCGGGGATCATGGCTTCACCGGCGTCGAGCATCTGCTGGACCTGGTCGGCGGGGATGGAGAGGCGATCCGGGTCGTCGGCCTTCAGGTCGGTCGTGCCGATGATGCACACGGTGTGGTCGGGCACGAGAATGTCGCCGTCGGCGGGCCACACGCAGCGGTTAATGACTGAGTGGCTCAAGCGGTGATTCATGGCGATCATGATGCCGGCGCCCGGGACGACGTCGACGCCGTGGCAGTTCGCCATGGCAGCAATCTGTCCGGCCCAGGGGCCGCCGCAGTTGAGGACGAACCCGCATTCGATGCGCACGTCCTCGCCGCCGCGCTCGTCGTGAACGATGACGGCGCTGACGCGATCGCCCTCGCGTTCGACGGAGGTCACGCGGTGGTAGGTCAGGACCTGCGCCCCGTATGCCTGCGCGGAGCGGATCGCTCCCCAGGTCATCTGCCAGCCATCAACCGTGCCGTCCTGGACCTCGAAGGCTCGCTTGATACGCGGATCGAGCCGGGGTTCGCGGCGCAGGGCCTCGGCAATGGAGATTTCCGCAGCGGGCACCTTTGCAGCCGCTGCACGAGCCAGGAACTGGTCCGCGTACTCTTCATCGTCGTGGGCCGTCACCACGAAGAGGCCACCGGTCGCCTCGATCGCGTTGGCGTTGATGCGCTTGACGATTTCATTTTCTTCGGCGCATTCAGTGGCCGACTCAGGATCGGACGCAATGTAGCGACCACCCGAGTGGAGCAGACCGTGGAAGCGACCCGAGGTTCCCTGAGCGATATCGGCCCGATCGACGAGGACGGCTGAGAAGCCGCGCATGGCGACGTCGCGGACGACGCCGGCACCGGTGGATCCGCCACCGATGACACACACGTCAGTGCGAAGTGTCTTCACCGTTAAAAATCCCTTCACCTGTTGATGAGGAAGTGCCTCATTGCTGCCTCCATCATGCGCCTTATGAGCCCGATTGCACGAATGCACACACGACTCTGCACATATGTGCACGGCACTGTGCTAGCAAAATGACATCCGCACTCATCCGCACAACTCTGGGCAAAATCAGGGAATTACACACCATGCACATCACGTAATTTCGGATGACTCACGCCCCGTGGACACTCATCCCACGCCATCGGCCCCTCTCCCCCTAGAGTTAAGGCATGACGAATACACTGCTGGCACGAGTCCTCGACACCGAGTACACCGATTCGACGGTGCGCCCCCAGGACGACTTCTACCGCCACGTCAACGGCACCTGGCTGGCGACGCACACGATCCCCGCGGATCGCCCCATGGACGGGGCCTTCCACGCGCTACGCGACGCCTCAGAAAAGTATGCCCGAGCGATTGCTCAAGACGCGGCGGCAGGCACCCTGGACGATCCGGACGCCGATCGCATCGCCACCCTGTGGACCCAATTCCTCGACGAAGACACCATCGAGGCAGCCGGTGCCACCCCCCTGCGCCCCGACCTCGACGCGATCAACGCGTGCGCCACCCACGAGGAGCTCGCCCGCGAAATGGGCCGCCTCATGCGCGAGGGCATCGGAGGCCTCGTCGGCGCATACGTGGGGACGGACCCCCACGACTCCTCCCGCTACATGATCTCCCTCGTCCAGTCAGGTATCGGACTGCCCGACGAGGCCTACTACCGCGAAGAGGACTACGCACCGATCCGACAGGCCTACGTCGCGCACACAGCTCGTCTTCTCGCCCTCGCTGGCGTGGACGACGCCGAAGGAGCGGCCACGCGCATCATGGAGCTCGAGACCGCGCTCGCCTCACACCACCGCGACTCCGTGACCAACCGCGATCCCCTGCTCTCCGACAACCCCACACCGTGGGAGGAGCTCGCCACACTCGCGCCCGGATTCGACTGGGACGCGTGGGCGAGCGGCGCACGCATGCCCGTCGCCGGCCTCGTCGTCAACGTCGACCAGCCCGACTTCCTCAAGGCCGCCGCCGCCCTGTGGGCCACCACCGACCTGTCCGTCCTCAAGGAGTGGCTGAGCGCCTCGGCCATCGACTGCCACGCTTCCCTCCTCTCTGGCGACTTCGTGAACGAAAACTTCGACTTCCACGGTCGCACGCTGTCGGGCACGCAAGAGCTGCGTCCGCGCTGGAAGCGCGCTCTCGGTCTCATCGAGGCCTACCTGGGCGAGGCCATGGGCCGCGCGTGGGTTGCACGCCACTTCCCGCCCAACGCCAAGGAGGCAATGGACTCACTGGTGCGCCGCCTCCTCGATGCCTACGGCGAGTCGATCCGCGGCCTCGACTGGATGAGCGAAGACACGAAGGTCAAAGCGCTCGACAAGCTGGCAACCTTCAACCCCAAGATCGGTTACCCCGTCAAGTGGCGCGACTATTCGACCCTGCACCTGGATCCGAAGGCTTCCATCGTCGACAACGTGCGCGCCGCCAACGCCCACGCCACCGACCGCGAATGGGCCAAGCTGGGCCGCCCGGTCGACCGCGACGAGTGGTACATGACTCCTCAGACGGTCAACGCCTACTACAACCCCACGCAGAACGAAATCGTCTTCCCCGCCGCGATCCTCCAGCCCCCATTCTTCGACACCGAGGCTGACGACGCGGTGAACTTCGGGGCAATCGGCGCGGTGATCGGCCACGAGATCGGTCACGGCTTCGACGACCAGGGGTCGCGCTACGACGGAGCGGGAAACCTCTCAAACTGGTGGACGGACGAGGACCGCGCTGCCTTCGAAGAACGCACTCACGCACTTATCGCGCAGTACGACGCCCTCACCCCCGCGATCCTCCTCGAGCAGCACGACAACGAGGAATCCGAGGCGGGCGAGGACACTGAACGCGCTCTCCCCCACGTCAACGGCGCGCTCACGATCGGCGAGAACATCGGCGACCTCGGCGGCCTGACGATCGCATGGAAGGCCTGGGCCTCCGCGCTCGCAGAGCAGGGCCTCACGCCCCAGACGGCGCCCGTCATCGATGGAATCTCGGGACCGCAGCGTTTCTTCTACTCGTGGGCTCGCGCCTGGCGGACGGCCACGCGCCCCCAGTTTGCGCGCCAAATGCTGGCAATCGACCCACACTCCCCCGCAGAGTTCCGATGCAACCAGGTACTTCGCAACCTTGACACTTTCGCCCGGGCATTCGACGTCACCTCTGACGACGACATGTGGCTCGACCCCTCCCAGCGCGTCACCATCTGGTAGAAGCGTGTCCCAGCCGACAAATTTCGGCGCGCCCCGCGCAATCACCCCCAACACATGACAACATAGGAATGTTGAGCGCAACAGCGCCCCCATTCCATCGACGGAAAGGCACCCCATGCCAGGCCTGAACCTGACTCGCGAGGAAGCGACCGAGCGAGCCTCGATCATTTCCTCTGTGACCCGCTACGAGATCTCACTGGACCTCACGCGCGGAGACACCGACTTCGGTTCATTCACCCGCATCGAGTTTGACGCGCGCGAAGGCGCCTCCACGTTCGCTGACCTCGTGTCCAACAACGTCCACTCGATCACGCTGAACGGCAACGCCCTGGACCCCTTCACGGTTCACCAGGACAACCGCATCGCGCTGGAGAACCTGGCCGAGCACAACGTCCTTGAAGTTGAGGCGTCCTGCCAGTACATGCACACGGGCGAGGGCCTGCACCGCTTCGTCGACCCCGCCGACGGCCAGGCCTACACCTACTCGCAGTTCGAGGTTCCGGACGCTCGCCGCGTGTACACCACCTTCGAGCAGCCCGACCTGAAGTCCACCTTCACGCTGACGGTGAAGGCCCCCAAGGGCTGGAAGGTCTTCTCGAACGCTCCGACCCCTTCCCCTGAGGAAGAGGGCGAGGCCTGGATCTACCGCTTCGCGACCACCGAGGTGATGTCGACCTACATCACGGCGATCGTCGCAGGCCCCTACGAGGGCACGACGGCCACACTCACTTCCTCCGACGGCCGCACGATCGACCTGGGTGTCTACGCCCGCGCCTCGATCGTTGAGCACCTGGATGCCGACGAAATCATCGACATCACTCGACGCGGCTTCGAGTTCTTCGAGGGCGCGTACGGCATCGCCTACCCCTTCACCAAGTACGACCAGATCTTCGTGCCCGAATACAACGCGGGCGCCATGGAGAACGCCGGCTGCGTGACTTTCCGCGACGCCTACGTGTTCCGTACGCGTCCCACCGAGGCTCAGATGGAGGCTCGCGCCAACACGATCCTGCACGAGCTGGCGCACATGTGGTTCGGTGACCTTGTCACCATGAAGTGGTGGAACGACCTGTGGCTCAACGAGTCCTTCGCCGAGTTCATGAGCCACCTGGCTCTGGCCGAGGCTACCAAGTACACCGAGGGCTGGACCGGGTTCATGGTCCGCAAGGACTGGGGCCTCAAGCAGGATCAGCTGCCCACCACCCACCCGATCACGGCTGAGATCCGCGACCTGGCCGATGTTGAGGTCAACTTCGACGGCATCACCTATGCCAAGGGTGCCTCCGTGCTGCGTCAGCTCGTCTCCTACGTGGGACGCGACGCGTTCTTCGCGGGCCTGCACGAGTACCTGACGAAGCACTCCTACTCCAACGCGACGCTGGACGACCTGCTCTCCGAGCTGGCCGCGGCCTCGGGCCGAGACCTGGCCTCGTGGTCGAAGGTCTGGCTGGAGGAAGCCGGCGTCACCCTCCTGCGTCCGGTCATTACCACGGCCGAGGACGGCACGATCGAGCGCCTTGAGATCACGCAGGAAGCTTTCTCCGAAGGGGCATCCCTGCGTCCGCACCGCATGGGCGTGGCCGGCTACTCACTGACCGAGGAGGGCACGCTGACGCAGGTCTTCCGCGAGGAGCTCGACGTCGACGGCGCCTCCACGGTGGTCGAAGCTGCCGCGGGTATCGCTCGTCCGGACTTCATCCTTGTCAACGACGGCGACCTCGGCTACGCCAAGGTACGCCTCGATGAGCAGTCCCTGGCCTTCGCGGTTGCTAACATCACCAAGTTCACGGATTCGCTGACCCGCGGCGTCGTCATGGCCTCCGCGTGGGACATGACCCGTGACGGCGAGATGCCGGCGCGCGATTACCTGAACCTGGCGCTGCGCGCCGTGCCCGTCGAGGACAACATGAGCCTCCTGACGCTCACCCTGCGTCACATCGACGAGGCCGTGCGTACCTTCGTCGCACCCGAGTTCCGCGCCGAGGCTGCCGAAGATACCGGCCGTCGCCTGCTCCTCCTGGCACGCACCGCTGCCTCCGGCTCCGATGCACAGCGCATGCTCGTCGCTGCCGCCGCCCGCAACGCGACCAGCACCGAGCAGTTTGAAGCCATCCGCGCCCTCTACGACGGCACCCAGACCCTGGACGGCCTGGACCTCGACGTTGACCTCAAGTGGGGCCTGCTGATCGCCCTCGTGCGCGGCAACGCTGCGACCGAGGAGGACATCGCAGCCCTGGAGGCCACCGACGACACGATGACCGGCCACCAGAATGCCGCCGCCGCTCGAGCGGCTCGCGCCGGTGAATGGATCAAGGCCGACGTGTGGGACAAGGTCCTGACCGACACCTCCATCCCCAACGACACCCGTTGGGCGATGATCTCGGGCTTCTGGGCGCAGGCACGCACCAACCCGTCGGCCTACGCAACCTACGTGGGCGAATACTTCGAAGCGCTGGCGGGCATCTGGGAGACCTTCACCTTCCACACCGCCGAAGACCTCACAACGCTGCTGTTCCCGAACGCCATCGCGGGCTACGCCCCCGAGGTCGACGTGGTCGCTTCCGGCAAGGCCTGGATCGAAGCTCACGCGGATGCCTCCGCCGGCACGATCCGCATCATCCGCGAGCTCATCGACGTGTGTGAGCGTCAGATCGCCAACCAGGCGGTGGATGCGGGCTGATCAGCCTTTCGTTAGCGTCAGGGGGCGTGGCCATGCGGCCACGCCCCCTCGTCTGACCATTCCGTGCGTTGGTTTGTCACGGCTCCATGTCAAGGGAGAACCCGGGCTCGGCTTACGACCAGGCCCGGGTTACTCACTCAGTGACGCCGATGCCAGGGTTGAGCCTCACAAGCGATGCCGTCACCATCACGGTCGAGATCCAGACTGTAGCCCGGATCGCCCCTATGCAGCGGAGCCCTGCCTGCACGCCTCACCTCGTCGCAGTTCTTGTAGTACGCAGAGGACGACGAGCCGCTACCGCCACTCGCGGAGGAACCCGACGTTTCGGGGTAGAGGCCCCACCACACACCCGAGTCATAGAACCAGTGGCGTTCACCGCCGATCCACTGGGTGCCCGTCACCATCGCTCCGGAGGCGTTGAGGTAGTACCAGGCACCACCCTGGCTGAGCCAGCCGGTCACCATCGCACCAGACTCATTGAAGTAGTACCAGGTGCCGCCAAT
>KE150452.1:308264-452754 GCA_000411415.1 Actinomyces sp. HPA0247
AGTACCAGGTGCCGCCAATCGCGTTCCAACCGCTCACCATCGCACCCGAACCACTGAGGTAGTACCACGTGCCACCCTGGTTGAGCCAGCCAGTCATCATAGCACCGGAGGCATCCAGGTAGTACCACCGGCCATCGACCGCGGTCCAGCCCGTACGCATCACACCGCTCTGCGGATCCAGGAAGTACCAGGTACCCGAGACGTTTGCCCATCCGCGCACCTGGGCACCCGAGGGCGCGAAGTACTCCCACGCTCCCCCACGATCAAACCATCCGGTGACCATGTATCCACTGCCGTTAAAGCGATATGTTGCGCCATCGATGTCACGCTTCTCATCACGGGCGTAGGATCCGTTGTCCAGGTCGTACCACCAGCCAACGGAATCCATCTTCCACGACGGCTTCGGCGCGGGAGCGGGCGTAGGTGTGGGCGCGGGTTCGGGGTTCGGTGTGGGCTCCGCCGTCGGCTCAGCCGTGGGTTCGGGCGTTGGCGCGGGCTCTGCCGTGGGCTCTGCCACCGGGGCCTCGGTACTAACACCGACGGGTTCACCATCGTGGCTCGACGCAACGGGGACGGCGTAAGCAGGAGCCAAGGGGCCGACAACGAGCGCGGCAGCACCCAGGGCAACCATCGCATTCCTGCGCATATTGATGGGTCGCAATTCTTATTCCTCTCTGAATAAAAGGTAACGGGCGATGAGGTTCCGTCGGTGGAACGGTCTCACTCGGCCGACGAATGCATATTAGTTTCTCAGCATTCCTTTACTGACTATACACAGGAAAAGACGACTCACAAAATAAGACTCCACCCTCGCCTACAGCTGCACCGAACCGACACAAATGAGCATGCAAAAGCCCCGCCGATGAGCGAACTCACCGGCGGGGCCTCAGATCAAGGTGTCAGCGCTTGGCGCGGCGCGACGCGACGACGGCGCCGATACCGGCGACCAGGACAGCGACCGCTCCAACGCCAACCCACACGCCCGATGCACCGGTGGCAGCCAGCGTGTTGCGACGCGTCTGTTCCGGAGTCTGGGCGCCGGGTGCAGGAGTCTGACCGCCATCAACCGAGGGGTTCTGCGGAGCAGGCGCCTGGGTCGTGGGGTTCTGCGGGGCAGGGGTCTGACCGCCATCAACCAAGGGGTTCTGCGGGGCAGGCGCCTGGGTCGCATAAACCGAAGGGTTCTGCGGAGCAGGCGCCTGGGTCGTGGGGTTCTGCGGGGCAGGGGTCTGACCGCCATCAACCAAGGGGTTCTGCGGGGCAGGCGCCTGGGTCGTGGGGTTCTGCGGGGCAGGGGTCTGACCGTCACCAACCGAGGGGTTCTGCGGGGCAGGGGTCTGACCGCCATCAACCGAGGGGTTCTGCGGAGCAGGGGCCTGAGTGCCGGGGGCAGGGGTCTGACCGTCACCAACGGAAGGGTTCTGCGGAGCCGGAGTCTGCTCGCCGGTATCAATACGCGGATTCGCACTTCCCTGGTCAACGCTCTGCGAGGGGGCAGGGTCCGAGGGGCTCACAGAGAGCGTCGTGCAGCGCGTGAGAGCGTCACGATACTCGGCAGCAGTCAGGTAGCGGCCAGCCTGATCCCCGGACTTCACGGTGACACCGCCGTCCTTCTCCGGGTGCACGGACGTCTGCGCAGCGATGGAGTCGGCAACACGGTCAAGCTCTACGTCAATCTCAGCAAGGCTGGCAGCGGGCTTCTCGTCGGCCACGGACGCGAGGTACTCATCGAGTGCACTCTGAGCAGCATTCACAGATGCCTGCGCATCAATGACGGCCTGCTGATTGTCAGTCGTCGAGCCAGTTGCGGACGGAGCGGGCGTTGAGGGCGCCGCAGATCCGGACTTGGCGGGCAGCGTCGACACATCGACCGGCAGAGCGACACCGGGCAGGGCACCAACCTTGTTCTGCCAGGAGTTAGCACGCTGCGCATCGCCGCCACCGGCCAGACCGGAGACATAGTTCGTGTTGTCGGAGTTGAAGGCACCGCCATCGAAACCGTAGGCCGAGGCAGTGTCACCCGTCGTGTGGAAGCGGGAGACATCCGGAGACCCACCGGTGATTGCGTAGAACTTCTGGGTGCCGTAAATGCGGGTGAACTGACCGTGCTTGGCGATATGAACACCAACACCCACGACGTTGTTCTGAGCGAGCATGTTCTTATCGTGGCCGGAGGAGTTCTTCCACTGGTCGAACAGGGCGTCAGCAGCCTGCATCGGGTTCTTGGTGGTACCGTAGGCTCCCCACTTGTCTCCGAAGTTCTCGCGGTGGTTGTAGGCAATATTCTCACCGGCGTAGGTCGTGTCGCCGCCATCGAGCTTGCCCGCACCGAAGTACTTGTAATCGGGGTCATGATTGAAGTCGTCCGTGTCGGACATGTGCTGGCTCCACGAGCGCGCATCCGCGGTCACGGTATCGGAGACGACCAGTTCGGGCAGTCCCGCGTTCGCACGGTAGGCATTCATCTTCTGAACGATGAGGGCTTCGATGATACGCGCCTGCGTAGCGTCATCAACCTGCGACCAGTCCACCCAGTCGAGGCCACGATCAGTCGTTGCGGGCGCAGAGACCGCAGCATTACCAGCCGAGGCACCGGACTGAGCCGCTGCCTGCTGAGCAGCATCGAGGGCTGCCTGAGCGTCTGCCAGAGCCGCGCGGAGCTCAGCTTCACGCGCAGGATCGGCGGTGGGAGTGGAGGAATTTCCAGCGGCCGCAGCGGCGTAGCTGGCGAGCAAGGGATTGTATTCAGCGGTGATGCGCCCCTGAGCCCCGGACAGGGAGTTGCAGAACGCATCCTCTGAAGTGTTCGCACCCTCAGCCAGTGTGGGGATGACGACGAGGGATGCTGCGATTGTCGTGGCGGCGAGGACCACCGAGGTATGGGTGCGAGTGAGCTGGAACGACATTGGCTACCGGCCTAACACTATGAGACAAAGACGGGTAAATCTTTCCACGCGGTACGCAGTATTTCAAGGTTTTTTCAGTAATTCATTACAGGCAAATGCACCGATTTGCAACGTTTTATAGGTTTGACAGATTTTGAACATCCCATATGTCGATACCAAAACGTTATTTTTATGCGCCAGTCCCTGACCAATGAGTAACGGATGCCCAACTAACGGATGGACGACGCGCGCCATGAACGGCCACCGAGTGCCGGCACAACAAACAAACGACCCGTCCAGAGACAACAAAAAACCGACACTCACAAGCTGAGTGTCGGAATTTTTTGTGGAGCTAGGGGGATTCGAACCCCCGACCTCTTCCATGCCATGGAAGCGCGCTACCAACTGCGCCATAGCCCCGTTATTTAGTTCGTCGCCCTGGCGACCTGATAAATAATAGCGGACCCTCAAACGTTTACGCAAATCCAATTCAATGCCCCTCGTCACAATGTAGAGAAATCGTTGATTCTCTGCGGCAACGAGGGGCCCGAGCACCGTTATGCTCCCAGAATGTCCTCGCGTGAGCCGATGTTATGGGAGGCGAGTCGCCACCCGCTGACCGCCGCACTCTTGGACGTCGACATTCCCACGGGCACGAGCTCCGACCAGTGGCAGTTGTCCACGCCGCGCAGTCCGTTGAAGACGGCGGGATCCAATCCCAGGAGGGACACGATGCCACGCGCGATCGCAGAACCGTGCGAGACCACGATCAACGACTGGTCGTCCCGACATGCGCGAGCAGCCTCCAGGACAGCGTCACGCACGCGCGCGCCCACGACTTCGGAGCGTTCTATCTCAGCGAGGTCACACTCCCCGTCTGCCCGATACTGCGCAAAGGCCTCGGGCTGCTCTCGGGCAATCTCCTCGTAGGTTTTTCCCTCGAAGCTCCCGTAGGAACGTTCCGTGAGCCGATCATCGAGTTCCGGCCCCTCGCACGGGTACCCAGCGATATCGAAAACGCGCGCGACGATCCGCGCGGTATCGACCGCGCGCCCCAGGGGTGAGCTCACAATGCGCACTCCCCCATCGTCGTAGCTGCGCCCGTCCTCGGCGGCAAACATGCCCACCTCGGCACTCGGTTCGCACAGGCGACTGACGAGTACGCCGGCCGCGCCCGCCGCTTGGGATCGCCCGGCCTCGTTCAGCGGCTTATCGATGCGTCCCTGAAATCGCCGCGCCAGGTTGAAATCCGTCTGTCCATGACGCAGCAGGACAATCCGCGATGCACTCACTGGGCAGACCCCGCCCCGTGCGTTGCCGCACGCTCCGCAGCGGCAGCGCGAGCCTCATCGGTATCGACATCGATCGGTGTGGCCGGGCAGTCACCCCATAGCCGCTCAAGCGCGTAGTACTCGCGTTCCTCCTCCGACAGCACGTGCACGAGCAGCTCCGAATAGTCCAGGAGCACCCAGGTGCCCTCTGCACGACCCTCGATATGTGCCGGACGGCGGTGGTGCTCAACCCAGATGCGGTCCATGATGTCCTCGGCGATGGCGCGCACCTGGCGGTCCGTCGGAGCCGAGACGACCACGAAAGCGTCCGCCAGGGCGAGCTTGCTGGTCACGTCAACGAGGACCGGGTTGATACCACCTCGGTCGTGCGCGGCACGAGCAACAAGGCTCGCCAGTGTAGCTGTAGCGTCAGGAAGGCTCACGTTTCTCCTTGGGTCAGGACCGGTACAGGCCGTACTTGTTGATGTATTGGACGACACCGTCAGGCACCAGGTACCACACCGGCTTGCCCTGCGCGACACGCGTGCGGCAGTCGGTCGACGAGATCGCCATGGCGGGCACCTCGAGCAGCGACACGGACTCGTGCGGCAGGCCGGGATCGGACAGGTTGTGCCCGGGGCGGGTCACACCGATAAAGTGCGCCTGCTCGAAGAGCTTATCGGCATCCTTCCACTGCGCGATCTGCGCCAGCGCGTCAGCTCCCGTAATGAAGTAGAAGTCAGAGTCAGGGTACTCACGAGACAGATCCGCCAGGGTATCGATCGTGTAGGTCGTACCCCCACGGTCAATATCAACACGAGACACGGCGAAACGCGGATTCGAAGCGGTTGCGATCACCGTCATCAGGTAGCGATGCTCGGCCGAGGTCACCCGACGCCCCGCTTTAAAGGGCTGCATGGCGGCCGGTACAAACACGACCTGGTCGAGGCCGAACACGTCCATCACCTCAGACGCGGCCACGAGGTGGCCGTGGTGGATCGGATCGAAGGTACCGCCCATAATGCCGATAGCACGGCGTCTGCGCAGCGCACGCGGCGGGTGCGGAGGCAGGGCCGGTGCCGCGGTCGCCCCCGCTGTGGCCTCGGTCGTCTTCTCGATTCCGACCTCCTCCGAGGCTGGCGCGGTCTGCTTGTCCTGCTCGCTCACGGGCGGATCGTTCCCTCTCCCTCGTAAATCCACGTGGTGGTTGTCAGCTCGGTGAGCCCCATCGGACCGCGCGCATGCAGCTTCTGCGTCGAGATACCAACCTCGGCCCCCAGGCCCAGCTGCCCACCGTCCGTAAAGCGCGTCGAGGCGTTCACCGCGATAGCGGCGGCATCAACACCCGAACGGAACGCCCGTACAGCGGCAACATCCGAGGCCACAATACCTTCCGTATGACCGGTGGAGTACCGACGAATGTGCTCAATCGCCTCATCGATGTCATCGACGACGCGCACCGCGAGGTCCATCGACAGGTATTCCGTCTCCCAGTCGGCCTGCGTCGCATCGACGATCATGTGCGCGTCGATGGAAGGCTGGCCGTCGACGATAGCCCGCGTGGCCTCGTCGGCGTGAATCGTGACGCCCGCAGTCGTCAGACGCGTGATCGCCGCGACCAGGAAGCGCTGGGCGACATCGGCATGGACCAGGAGTGTCTCTGCCGCGTTGCACACGCCCACGCGCTGCGTCTTCGCGTTCATGATGATGGCCTCGGCGGCCTCCAGGTCGGCAGAAGCATCAACGTAGATATGGCAGTTGCCGGTGCCGGTCTCGATCACCGGAACGCGCGACTCCTCGACGACAGCATTGATGAGCCCAGATCCGCCGCGCGGAATCAAAGCATCGATCGCGCCGCGCGCACGCATCATCGCGCGAGCACCCTCGCGTCCCCACGGGTCCACGGTCGTAATCGCGTCAGCAGGAAGCCCCACGGAAGCCAACGCGTCACGGCATACCTCGATGAGGACACGGTTGGAGGACTGGGCGGCACTGCCGCCACGCAGGATCACCGCGTTACCGGCCTTGAGCGCCAGGGTTGCAGCGTCAATGGTGACGTTGGGACGGGCCTCGTAGATGATGCCAACGACGCCCAGAGGCACACGCTCCTGCGTGACGCGCAGACCGATATCCGTGCGCATACCGCGAACGACTTGACCGACCGGGTCAGGAAGACCCGCAATCTCCCGGACAGCATCGGCGATGCCCCGGATGCGCTCGGGTGTCAAAGCGAGGCGATCCAGCAGGCCCTCGCTCATCTGCTCCGCGCGACCGCGGGCTACATCCTCGGCATTAGCAGCCAGGATCTGGTCGCTGCGTTCGATGAGCGCAGCAGCAATCGCCTCGAGAGCGCGGTTCTTCGCCTGTGTGGTCACATTCGCGAGAACGCGAGCAGCCGCGCGGGCGGCATCCGTCACCTGGGAAATATCTGCAGCAGTATTCACTCGGCCATGATGACACACGTCAGCCCGTGGGGCCGCGTCAGTCAGCACTGAGGGCAGAAAATGCGTCACCCAACACCGCCAAATCATCGCGGTGAATCGCAGGTCTCGGATGCTCGTGCCCCGCAGCCTCCAGCTCTGCCGTCCCCGAGCCGGCTATCTGCGCCAAGGTATCGGAGTCGTATCCTGACACGCCGCGAGCAACAAGCCCCGTCGGAGATGCCACGTCCACGACATCGCCGGCGTCAAAGTGGCCGAGCACGGAACACACACCCGCAACCAACAGAGACTTCTTGCCAACCGTAATCGCCTGCGCGGCACCCTCATCAACGATGACTTCGCCGCGCGACGGTGCCACGTGGGCGATCCAGAGGCGGCGCGAGGCCGGACGCTCCTGGGACGGTTCAAACCACGTTCCCACGCGCTGGCCTGCCAGCACCGCCTCGAGGGCATCAGCGCTGGCAAGCTGGACACCGATACCACTCGTCGTTGCGAGCATCGCAGCCTGCACCTTTGTGGCCATGCCTCCTGTACCCACGCGCGATCCTGCACCGGTCACGAGCACGCTCATCAGGTCATCGGCGCTGGCCACACGCGTGATCAGCTCCGACCCCGGGTGATCTGGCGGAGCCGTATAAAGACCGTCGACATCCGTGAGCAGAACGAGAGCATCAGCCTTAATCATCTGCGCAATGAGGGCAGCGAGGCGATCATTGTCGCCGAAGCGCAGCTCTCGGGTGGTCACCGCATCATTCTCATTCAGAATCGGAACGACACCGAGGCCGAGGAGGCGCGTCAGCGAGGCACGCACGTTCGTGTAGTGGTCACGGCGCATGACGTCGTCCGTGGTCAGCAGCACCTGGGCGGCATCGAGGTGATGTGCCTGGAAAGCGGCTGTCCACCGTGCCATCAGGAGCCCCTGCCCCATCGCCGCCGCGGCCTGCACGCTCGGCAGGTCCTTCGGCTTGGAGGTGAAGCCGAGCGGATCAAGCCCGGCAGCGACCGCACCCGACGACACGATGACGACCTCCCGGTCTGCCCCGCGCCAGCGCGCAACAAGGCGCGCGACAGAGTCGATCCGATTGAGATCCAGACCGCCATCTTCTCGCGTCAGTGACGACGAGCCGATCTTGACGACGATGCGAGAAGCCGCAGACACTCCGCTCATGACTGATCCGAGGCGTCGGTCCAGTGGCCGGCCTGACGCTCCGTCCACAGCTCGTCACGGGCTGCGCTCTTCGCATCCATGACCTGGTGGTACACCTCGCGACGTTCCTTGCGGCTCGGACGCGCGTTCTGATCCAGACGTAGGTCGGTGCCGCGCGAACCCAGCAGCTCCGGTCCGGTTGTGAGGGTCGGCTCCCAGTCGAAGACGACGCCTCCGTCCAGGTCGCCGATCACGACGGTGTCGCCGGCGACCGCGCCGGCCTTCATCAGCTCGTCCTCGACGCCCGCGGCGTTCAGGCGATCCGCCAGGTAGCCCACGGCCTCGTCGTTGGCAAAGTCGGTCTGGCGCACCCAACGCTCCGGCTTATCGCCACGCACCTGGAAGAC
This sequence comes from Actinomyces sp. HPA0247, assembly GCA_000411415.1. Lineage (GTDB taxonomy): Bacteria > Actinomycetota > Actinomycetes > Actinomycetales > Actinomycetaceae > Pauljensenia. The sequence continues at coordinate 316,416 of KE150452.1, forward strand.
GTCCTCGCCATCCTTGCGGGTCTTGCGCACCGTGATCTCCACGCTGCGCCCGACGGCCTTCGGCCGGATGACGGGACGGGCAGCCTCAAGAGCGGGACGCTTCGCGCGCTCCTCCTCAACGATGCCGGCCAGAGCAAAAGACAGCGCCTTGAGTCCCTCGTGGGACACGGCAGACACCTCGAAGACGGGCCAGCCGAAAGACTCCAGATCCGGACGCGTAATCTCAGCGAGATCGCGACCATCCGGAATGTCGATCTTGTTGAGAACGATGACGCGCGGACGCTGCATGATCGGCACGTAGCCCTCCACCTGCGTCAGGTCACCCTCGTACGCCTCCAGCTCGGCCTCGATAATGCGCAGATCCTCGACGGGCTCGCGATCAGTCTCAAAAGCAGCGGTGTCCAGGACATGCACGATGACCGCGCAGCGCTCAATGTGGCGCAGAAAGTCCAGGCCAAGGCCTCGTCCCTGCGATGCACCGGGAATCAGGCCGGGAACGTCAGCGACCGTGTAACGCGTGTCGCCAGCCGACACGACGCCCAGGTTCGGGACCAGCGTCGTGAACGGATAATCCGCGATCTTCGGACGCGCCGAACTCATCGCAGCGATCAGTGAGGACTTACCCGCCGACGGGAAGCCCACGAGAGCCACGTCCGCGACAGACTTCAGCTCGAGAATCACGTCCCGTTCCTCGCCGGGCTCGCCGAGCAGCGCGAAGCCGGGGGCCTTACGTGCCTTCGACGCTAGCGCAGCGTTTCCGAGACCACCGCGCCCTCCCTCGGCCACCACAAAGCGGGCGCCCGCACCCGTCAGGTCGGCGAGCAACTCACCCGACATCGACTTCACGACCGTGCCCTCGGGGACCGGAAGGATAATGTCCGCTCCGGTCTTGCCCTGACGGAAATCACCCATTCCGGGCGTACCGTTATCCGCGCGGCGATGCGGGCTTCGGTGGTAGTTCAGCAGCGTGGTCTCCTGCTCGCTCACCTCCAGGATGACCGAGCCGCCATTTCCACCATCTCCGCCGTCGGGGCCAGCCAGCGGCTTGAACTTTTCACGCTTAATCGAGGCAACGCCGTTACCACCGTTACCACCCATCGCGTGCAGAGTCACGCGATCCACGAAGTCTGCCACTGTTGCTCCTGACGACTGAAATAAATGTTGAAAAGGGCGCCCGGCAACGCCGGACGCCCTTTATGCGCGCGGTCTCAGGCAGAGACCGGCGAAACGCTGACGACCTTGCGATCGCGCTTGCGGCCGAACTCAACCGCACCGGCGCGCAGGGCGAACAGGGTGTCATCCTTGCCACGGCCAACGCCGTCGCCAGGGTGGAAGTGGGTGCCGCGCTGACGGACGATGATCTCACCAGCGTTGACCAGCTGGCCGCCGTAGCGCTTCACGCCGAGGCGCTGCGCGTTCGAGTCGCGACCGTTACGGGAGGAACCAAGGCCCTTCTTATGTGCCATCAGTTGCTACTTTCTGCTCGTGGGAACGTCGGGTTCAGGCGATCTCGGTGATCTTGACGACCGACATCTTCTGACGGTGTCCCTGGCGCTTGCGGTAGCCCGACTTGTTCTTGTACTTAATGATGGAAATCTTGGGGCCCTTGGCCGAGTCAACAACCTCAGCCTTGACGGAAACCTTGCCCAGCTTGGCTGCGTCAACGGTGATGGCGTCGCCATCCACCAGCATCAGCGGCTGGAGCTCGATGCTCGAACCGATTTCTTCTGCCAGCTTGTCGACGACGACGACGTCACCGACGGACACCTTTTCCTGCCGGCCGCCAGCCTTGACGATCGCGTAGACCACGTTGGAGCTCATCTCTTCTCGTATTCGTAACCGGAATCGCGCCTCGAAACTGCCGAGGACTTGTCTCATTGTCATGATTCCGTTGGCACTTGTTGCGCCGACGATCAAATTTAGCCGATTCACACGCCGGATTGCAAGCCGGCACGGTCACGGGCGGGTGTGAAGTGCTGTGCGATTCCACACCCTGCGCTCGGGGGAGGGATGATCGGCCCCCTCCCCCGGCGCATATGTGTTATCCGGCGTCGACGATACCCGTCGAGGCAGCGCGACGACGACGCTTGACGCGGGGCTGATCGCTCGCCTCCGGAAGCGCGATGTCATCGGTCGAACGAACCGGGGTGGCCGGGGCGCTGGCCTCGGCACGCGCAGGCAGGTCGACGACGATAGGTGCTGGGGCCGCATCGGGCTCGACGACACCGGTCGAGACAGCAGCTCGACGCCTGCGCGTCTTACGCGGTGCTGCGGGCTCCTGCGCGCGAGTCTCCTCAACGACCGTCGCAGCCGCCGACGCGTTGGCCGGCGTGTTGTCTGCCTGCGGCTCGGAAACCACCGCATGTTCCTCGGGAACCGCCGTCTGCGCCGTCGCGCGGCGACGCGTCTTCGCCGGCGCGGGGGCCTCGGTCGGCTCGCTTGACGTTGCCGTCACCGCCTTGCGGGACGTACGGCGTCGGGTAGCCGGAGCCTTCTCTCGATGCTCAGGCATTTGGATCTCCGACGCGTCCTTCACGGGCGCTGCCGGTTCGCTGGAACGCTCGACCGGCTCAGGCAGCTCGATATGCACAGGCAGGTCGGGCAGCGGAGCAGATTCGGCGACGCGGCGGCGACGACGAGGACGCTTGATGCCTGCCTCCTCGGCTTGTGCAACGAGCGGCTTGGGCACGATGGACTCAGCCGCAGCCTCGACGTCCGCTTCGGTCGACGCCTCCTGCCCGGCCGTCGATGCCTCGGGCTCGTGAACCTCAGCGGTAGCGGTACGCGAACGACGCTTCTTCGCAGGAGTGCTTTCCTCGGTCGAGCTCTCCTCTTCCTTGCGCGTGGACGCTGCGGCGATTGCACTCAGCGCTTCCTTGGCGCGCTCATGATCGGCATTGTCCTCAATACGGCGCGGCTCAGCCTTCTTCTGCTGCTTCTTCGACCCCTTCGAACCCTTCGAGGACTGCTCAACCCCGGAGGTCTCCACCGGGTGATGATGAACGATGAAGCCGCGGCCTTCGCAGGCCTCACACGGGGAGGAGAAGGCCTCGACAAGGCCCTCACCCACACGCTTACGGGTCATCTGCACGAGACCCAGCGACGTAATCTCCGTGACCTGGTGGCGCGTACGATCGCGTCCCAGGCACTCCACCAGGCGGCGGAGCACGAGGTCACGGTTGGATTCGAGGACCATATCAACGAAGTCGATGATGACGATGCCACCAATGTCGCGCAGACGCAGCTGGCGCACTATCTCTTCAGCCGCCTCGAGGTTGTTACGGGTCACCGTTTCCTCAAGCGTGCCACCGGCACCGATGAACTTGCCGGTGTTGACATCGATGACGGTCATCGCCTCGGTGCGGTCGATGATGAGGGTGCCGCCCGAGGGCAGCCACACCTTGCGATCCATGCCCTTGGCGAGCTGCTCGTCGATGCGGTGCGCATGGAAGACATCCTCCGTACCCACCCACTGCTCAACGCGGTCGGACAACTCAGGGCTGAGCTCGTCGACGTATTCCTTGACGGTCGCGTAGGTGTCGCGGCCCTCGATGACGAGCTTCGAGAAGTCCTCATTGAAGATGTCGCGCACGACGCGCACGGCCAGCTCGGGCTCGCCGCGCAGCAGCGTCGGGGCACTCTTCGTGTTGGTGCGCTTCTTCTCAATGTCCTCCCACTGACGGGTCAGGCGCGCAACATCGTCGCGAATCTGCTCCTCCGTCGCACCTTCCGCAGCGGTGCGCACGATGACGCCCGATCCCGAGGGAACGACAGACTTGAGGATCTTCTTCAGGCGAGCACGCTCCTTATCCGGGAGCTTGCGGGAGATGCCCATCATGGAACCGCCGGGAATGAGTACCAGGTAGCGGCCAGCCAGCGTGATCTGGGAGGTCAGACGCGCACCCTTGTGTCCGATCGGATCCTTCGTCACCTGAACGAGGACGGGGTCGCCCGACTTCAGAGCCGCCTCGATACGACGAGGCTTGCCTTCCATACCGACGGCATCCCAGTTCACCTCGCCCGCGTAGAGGACTGCGTTGCGCCCGCGGCCCACATCCACGAACGCGGCCTCCATCGAGGGGAGGACATTCTGCACCCGACCCAGGTAGATATTGCCGACCATCGAAGACTGCGTACGACGCGCGACGTAGTGCTCGACGAGCAGCCCGTCTTCGAGGATGGCGATCTGGTCGAGGCCATCCTGGTCACGGATAACCATCGTGCGTTCGACCGACTCGCGGCGCGCGAGGAACTCCGATTCGGAGATGGAGTGGCGACGGCGGCCTTCGCGGCGACCTTCGCGACGACGCATCTTCTTCGCCTCCAGGCGCGTGGATCCCTTCAGAGCCTGGACCTGGTCCGCGGGATCGCCGCCTTCCTCGGAGGCCGATGAGGACGAACGGGCGCGGCGACGACGGCGACGGCGAGTGGAGGAATCTTCCTCATCCGTCGACTCCGCGTCCTGAGCGGGGACGGCGGCCCCCTCAGTATCTTCTGGCGCAGGGGCCGAGGCCTCGTCCGCCTTCTTCGAGCGACGGCGGCGACGGGTCTTGGGCTCAGCCTGCGTATCCTCAGGCTGCGTCTCAGCGGTAGGAGCCTCGGACGCGTCTGCCTCAGCCCCTTCCGCGACTTTCTTGGAACGACGACGACGCTTGGGGGTTGCCTCTTCGCGAGGAGCTGACTCTTCGTCTGATGCCGCGGACTTGCGGCGACGCTTGGGTTCGGGCTCGTCGACAATTGCGGGAGGGGCAACCTCGGGGGCTGCCTGGAAAACGGGGGCCTGGAACAGCAGCGAGGCGGCGGGCGCCACGGGGGTCGATTCGGTTGTCACGATTCTCCAATGGTGGGCGCGCGCCCCGTGCCTGGACGCACCCTTTTTCATCGCCCTCACGGGGCGGAAACCTAGTGGAGCGCAGTTGCGCAGCGGCCGGCGGCAATAAATACGTCATCGCTCGGCTCTCGTCGCGAGGGCACTCCCGCGACATCCATTCACCCCTATTGTCGCACAATACGACGCCCTATTAATGGCAGGGTGACCAGAACAACGCGAGCATCCTGACAATCTCACGGATAAACCCATAAAAAATAATCGGACACATATGTCACAAAACCGCCTCGGAACCAGCATTTCAACCGAGCTTCGAGACACTTTTAGGCTACATTTAAATCAACCCGTGACATAGGTCCTAGGATCCGCCGCCACGGGACATTCGACCCTGATCCCAACACGAGAAGGTCCCATCATGACCCTCGCGCAAACAGCGCTCGACGCGGTCACCGTCGGACGATGGCAGTTCGGTATTACGACCGTCTACCACTTCGTCCTCGTGCCGCTGACGATCGGCCTGTCCCTGCTGGTTGCCATCATGCAGACCGCGTGGCACCGCACCGGCAAGGAATACTGGCTGCAAGCAACCCGTTTCTTTGGCAAGCTCCTCCTCATCAACTTCGCCCTCGGCGTCGCCACCGGCATCGTGCAGGAGTTCCAGTTCGGTATGAACTGGTCCGAATACTCCCGCTTCGTTGGCGACATCTTCGGCGCTCCCCTGGCCGTTGAGGCACTCCTCGCCTTCTTCCTCGAGTCCACCTTCCTGGGCCTGTGGATCTTCGGCTGGGGCCGCCTCTCCAAGCGCATGCACCTGCTGACAATCTGGTGCGTCGCCCTGGGCACCATGTTCTCCGCGGCCTGGATCCTCGCAGCCAACGCCTGGATGCAGCACCCCGTCGGCGCCCGCTTCAACCCCGAGACCGGCCGCGCCGAACTCGATGGTGTGAGCGGCTTCCTGGAGCTGATCACCTCGGGTGTGTACCTGAGCGAGTACGCCCACGTCATTACCTCCGCATGGCTGGTCGCCGGCTCCTTCGTCGCTGGCATCTCCATCTGGTGGATGGTGCGCACCGCGCGCGAAGGTTCTGACGAGGCCATGGCTCAGTCGCGCAACATCTGGCGTCCGATCGCCCGCTTCGGTCTGACCGCAGTCCTCGTCGGCGGCCTTGGCACCGCTGCCTCCGGCCACATCCAGGGCCAGGAGATGGTGGAGGTCCAGCCGATGAAGATGGCAGCTGCCGAGGGCATCTGCGTCGACACCGACGGCGCAGCATTCACTGTCGCCCAGTTCGGCTCCTGCCCCCTCGGGGAGGATGGCACGCAGCCGACCCAGTTCATCAAGGTTCCTGGCGTCGCCTCCTTCATGTCACACAACTCCTTCACCGCCACGTCTGAGGGCGTCGCAGACGTCCAGGCTCGCATGGTGGAGCTGCTCAACTCCGACCCGAACTTCACCGCCAAGTACGGCGATGCCTCGCAGTACGACTTCCGTCCGCCGCAGATGGTGACCTTCTGGTCCTTCCGCTTCATGATCGGCCTGGGCATGGTGGCCTTCCTGCTGGCAGCGTGGGGCCTGTGGGCCACGCGCGGCGGGCGCACTTCGTCCAACAAGTGGCTGAGCACCCTCGCCCTGGTCAACCTGCCTCTGCCGTTCGCGGCTGCCTCTTTCGGCTGGATCTTCACCGAGATGGGTCGTCAGCCGTGGGTTGTTGTCCCGAACCAGCAGGCACTGGCAATGGCTTCTGACCTGGGCTCCGTCAACATGATGACCGAGACGGGTATTTCCCCCAACGTTCCGGCTGGCCAGATGCTCGCCACTGTCATCCTGTTCACGCTCCTGTACGGCGTCCTCGGCGTCATGTGGTACATCCTCATGAAGCGCTACGCCGTCGAGGGCATTCACTCGCCCAAGGCCGACAAGGCTGAGGACGAAGCTCCCACCGACCTGTCCTTCGGCTACTGAGAGGAACACCGATCATGACTCTGTCTATCCTGTGGTTCGTTCTCATCGCCGTTCTGTGGACGGTCTACCTCATCCTTGAAGGCTTCGACTTCGGCGTCGGTATGCTCCTTCCCTTCGTCGCCAAGGGCGACCCCGAGCGCACCCAGACCGTGCGCACGATCGGCCCCCACTGGGACGGTAACGAGGTCTGGCTGCTCACCGCTGGTGGCGCCACCTTCGCCGCGTTCCCCGAGTGGTACGCGACCATGTTCTCGGGCATGTACCTCGCCCTGTTCCTGATCCTCGTCTGCCTGATCATCCGCGTCATGGCGCTCGAGTGGCGCTCGAAGGTCGCCACCGACAAGTGGCGTCACGCCTGGGACTGGGCGCACACGATCAGCGCGTGGCTCGTCCCGATTCTGCTCGGTGTTGCCTTCGCTAACTTCGTCCAGGGCATGCGCATCGAGGTCGTTGACGTTGCCACCGGCACCGTCATCGATCCGACCCTGGTGGATCAGTCCCTTGCGAGCGCGACCCACCAGCTCACGGGTGGCTTCTTCTCGCTGCTGACCCCGTACACGATCCTGGGCGGCCTGGCTGTCCTGGCCGTCTGCCTGGCTCACGGCGCCCAGTTCCTGGCCCTGAAGACGACGGGCGAGGTCCGCGAGCGCGCCAACGCGATCGCGGCTCCCGCCACGATCGGCGCGACCGTCCTTGCGGCCGCATGGCTGATCTGGGGCCAGTTCGCCTACACGACGAATGTCCTGGCGTGGATCCCGCTCGTGGTTGCGGCGCTGGCGATTATTGCCTCGGCTGCCCTGTCGCAGGCCTCGCTGCGTCATGAGGGCTGGTCCTTCGCGGCGTCCGCCGTTGCGATTGCTGGCACGGTTGCGTGGGTCTTCTCGTCGATGGCTCCCGCGGTTCAGAAGTCGTCGATCAACCCGGCGTACTCGCTGACGATTGATCAGGCCTCATCGACGACCGCGACGCTGACCGTGATGACGATCGTCACTGTCTGCCTGCTGCCGATCGTTCTGGTCTACGTCTTCTGGTCCTACTGGATGTTCCGCGCTCGCGTGAGCGCCGAGGATGTTGAGACCCAGACGGGTCTGCTCCTGAAGAAGGTGCGCGTCGGCGAGAACTTCCTCGCTGGCTGACCTCCTCGACTGATGCGCCCGGTCCCTCACTCAGGGGCCGGGCGCATTCGTGTGCGTAAGACGGGCGAGGCCGGGGACCTTTGGCCCATGACACGGCTTTTTCGGGCACAATAGATACGTGCGTCCCTTTGATCCTCGTTTGTTGCGTTATGCCCGCTCAGCCCGCGGTCCTATCGCCGTCACAGCATTGCTCGGAACGATCACCGCGTTGTTGGTGCTCGCCCAAGCGCTGCTTATTTCTGCGGCCCTCTCCCCTGTCGTCTCAGGAAGGGCGACCCTGCGCGATGCTCTGCCTGCCATCGGCGGTATCGCGGGCGTTTTCGCCTGTCGCGCTCTTGTCGTTGCTGCCCGTGAGGCGGTCAGCACGCGCGCGGCGGCTGCGGCTGTCTGTGAACTGCGCGGTCGCGTTGTCGATGCCAGCATCACGCTGGGCCCGCGCTGGAGGGCAACGAACGGTGCGGAGACGACGACTCTCCTGTCGACTGGACTCGAAGACCTGCGTCCCTATTTCGTCTCCTTCCTGCCTCAGCTGGTCCTCGTCTGCACCGTAACACCGGCAGCTCTGGGCGTGATTCTCTTCCTCGACTTCTGGTCAGCGCTGATCGCACTCGTCGTCATCCCCCTGATTCCCATCTTCATGATTCTGATCGGGCGTTTCACGCAGGCGGCTTCCGAGGACAAGCTCGCTTCCATGAAACGTTTGACCGCCCAACTCCTTGACCTCATGTCCGGCCTGCCAACGCTGCGCGCACTCGGCCGAGAAAAGGCACCACGCACCCACCTGCGTGCACTTGGAGATGCAAACACGAAGGCCACGATGGCCACGCTGCGCGTCGCTTTCCTCTCCGGCGGCGTCCTGGAGTTTCTCACGACCCTCTCGGTGGCTCTCGTGGCCGTCGAGGTCGGTATGCGCCTCGTGTTCGGCAATATCTCACTGTTCCACGGCCTCGCTGTCATTATGCTCGCGCCCGAGGTCTTTGAGCCGCTGCGCCAGGTGGGCGCGCAGTTCCACGCGTCCGCGAACGGTGTCACGGCCTCCCGCGCCGCATTCGACATCATCGAGGAGGCCGCATCGGTCAATTCGCCTGGTAGCGCTGCGTGCCCCGATATGTCACGCACGGAGATCGTCCTTGATGGCGTCGGTGTTCGAGCCCGCGGAGCGTGGGCACCAAGCCCGACGAACGGGGTCATTCGCCCCGGGGCAGTGACGGCCCTGTCGGGCCCCTCGGGCGCCGGCAAATCGACGATTGTTGCCTGTCTCCTCGCTGATATGACGCCGGATGCGGGCCGTATTCTCCTGCGTCCGTCAGGCTCGTCACTCACACACGATGAGGCCGCCCTGGCGGACTTCTCCCCGTCCGCGTGGCGTGAGCAGATCTCCTGGGTACCCCAATCCCCCACCCTCGTGCCTGGAACGATCCTGGACAATATGGGCGGCCTGCCCCTTCAGGAGCTCAATACGGCAGCTGCTGCGACAGGCTTTGATGCTGTCCTTGCTGCCACGCCCAACGGATGGAACACCGCGATCGGATCGGGCGGTGTCGGACTGTCCGTCGGTCAGCGCCAGCGCCTGGCTCTCACGCGCGCTCTGGCTGCCCACTCTCAGGTCGTCATCCTCGATGAGCCGACCGCACATCTCGATGCCCTCAGCGAAGAAACAGTCGTACGTGCCATTGACGCCATGCGCGAGGAAGGACGTACCGTCATCGTCATTGCTCACCGAGCGGCGATGATGGAAGCCGCCGATGTCGTCATCGACGTCCGATCTGCCGCTGACGAGGAGGCCCGCGCATGAAACTCTTCCTGACCCGCTCTGAGTCAACCGCTCTGCGTCGCTGCATCTCCATGCTCCAGGTGTCGTGCTCCGGTTTCGCGCTCTCACTCCTCCTCGGTGTGGGCGCGCTAGGTTCGGCCATCGCACTCGGTGGAACCGCTGCGTGGTTGATCGCGCGCGCCTCCCAGCAGCCACCCGTCATGTATTTGACCGTCGCGGCGACAGCTGTCCGCCTGTTTGGCATCTCGCGTGCCCTTGCCCGCTACCTGTCGCGCCTCGCCTCGCATCGTGTCGCATTGACGGGCATGGACTCGTTGCGTGGCAACCTCTACGACCGGCTCTCCGAAGCGCCAACCGCGACGCTCACCTCGCTGCGTCGAGGAGACCTCATGACGCGCGCCGGAGCAGACGTTGACGAAGTCGGAAATGTCGTCGTTAAAACCCTCCTACCGTCACTCGTCGCCCTCATCGTCGGAGTTGGTACGGTCGGCGTCGTCACGGTTATCTCTCCGGCCGCGGGAGCGATCCTAGCCTGCGCACTCATCGTCTCTGGCATCGTGGCACCCGCGCTTATCGCGCGCTCGGTTCGGCTCGCCGAAACACAGGGGTCGCAGGCCCGCACCGATATCGCGGCAACGACACTCGCCGTGTTGGAAGGCGCCACGGAACTGTCTGTCGCGGGCACACTCAACCACGCCAAGAGTTCACTCGCGCGCTCCGAAACGCGCCTGTCCACCGCCCTCGCCCACTCCGCCAGGCTCTCCGCGCTGGCCCGAGGCCTCGACGTGTGTGCAATGGGCACAGCCGTCATCGGCGCCCTCCTCATCGGTATCCCGCAGACCACGTCGGGCACGCTCGCTCAGGTACTCCTCGCGGTCATCGTCCTCATTCCGCTCTCGTCTTTCGAGGGGGTCGCCGAGCTTGCTCCCGCGGCTTCCCAGCTGGTGCGCAGCGCCCAGGCAGCACAGCGAATTTGCGCTCTGCTGGACGACGAGGTGCCCACCAAGCCCCACACAATTCCGGAAGGCCCGACCGTGATCGAGGCACGCGACCTGGCGATCGGTTGGCCGGGCGGGCCGACCCTGGCGACCGGCATCTCTCTGACGCTGCGCCCCGGTTCCTCGCTCGCCGTCGTGGGTGCCTCCGGCATCGGAAAGACGACGCTGCTCGCAACCCTCACGGGCGTCATCCCACCCAAGTCGGGCGCAGCTCTCATCAACGGCGTACCCGCCTGCGGAGCGGACCGTGACCAGCTCACCGCACACATCACGATGACGGCCGAGGATGCCCACGTCTTCGCAACCACCATCTACGAGAACCTCCGCGTGGCGCGCGCCTCGCTGACCCGAGACGAGGCCTCGGACCTGCTCACGCAGGCAGGCCTGGACGAGTGGATCGAGTCCCTCCCCGAGGGGATCGACACGGTCATCGGTTCCGGGGGAACGACCGTATCGGGTGGCGAGCGACGTCGACTCCTCATGGCGCGCGCACTGGCTGCCCCGGCTCCCGTTCTGGCAATCGATGAGGCCTCCGAGCACCTCGATGCGGCCACCGCGGACCGTCTCATGGAAACACTCCTCACGCCGTCTGCCGACCGCGCTACCCTGGTCGTCACGCACCGACTCAGCGCTCTCGACCAGGCCGACCATGTCCTCGTCTTGGCTGCCGACGAACCGGGCGGGTGTGCTCACGTCGCAGCACAGGGCACACATGAGGACGTCACACGCACTCTCCCCGCCTACCAGTGGGCTCTCGAGCAGGAGGAACAATGAGCCACGAACGCACAGAATTCACGCTTCTCCAGGCGGCGCTCGACCTGACGAGTTCACTCGACCTGAAGTCGGGACTGCAGAACTTCGTTGATCAGGCCTGCGCGCTGACCTCGTCGCCGCACGCCACGATGTGCGTGCTCGACACCTGGGGCGCCACCACCCTGCGCCTGGAGCACCACGACTCCTACCCTGCCCCGCCCGTGCCCGAGTCACTGCCAACTGTCATCCCCGTCAACACACCGCTCCTCGTCAACTCCCCGCAGGACGCGCCCGACATTGATCTGCCCGCCTCCACCCCGCCCTTCCTCGGGGTCTCCGTCCTCGTGCATGAACAGGTCTACGGACGCCTCTACCTGATGGGAAAGCCCGGCGGCTACACGGACGAGGACGCGGCCGTGGTCGCGGCCCTGGCCCCCGCCGCCGGCATCGCCGTCGAAAACGCGAACCTCTATGCGGACTCCAAGCGCACCGCCCGATGGATTAGCGCCTCCCAATCCCTGACAACGACGATGCTGGAGGGCGCCGATGAGGAGGAAGCCCTCGAACTTATCGCCAAGACCGTGCGCGAAGTTTCCCACGCAGACACCGCGATCATCGTCCTGCAGTCCGTCGGTGACACGTGGGCCGCTGAAATCGTCGACGGCAAGAACGCCTCCAACCTGCTGGGTCTCGTTTTCCCGCCCGAAGGCCGCGCCATGAGCGTGTTGCACGAGGGTACCGGCATGATCGTCGACTCAATGTCACGCGCACAGACGATGCGCCTGCCCGAACTCGCCGCCTTCGGGTCCGCGCTCTATGCTCCCCTGCGCTCCCGTGGTGTCTCCTCCGGCGTTCTCATTCTGCTGCGACAAATCGGTGCGCCTGAGTTCGACGCCTCAGAGCTATCCCTCGCTGAATCCTTGGCGTCTCAAGCCACCCTTGCGCTGGAGCTCGCGTCCGCGCGCCACGCCCAGGACGTAGCCGCGCTGCTCGACGAGCGTGACCGCATTGGGCGTGACCTGCATGATTTCGCCATCCAGCAGCTCTTCGCCACCGGCATGGCACTGGACGCAGCAAAGCAGAAAGTCGCGGCCGGGCAGGCCGATCCCTCATCCATCGAGGCGCTCATCGATTCATCCCTCGCATCTATCGACGAGGCCGTCCGCCAGATACGCACCATCGTGCACAACTTGCGCGAGCGTGACAAAGCGGTCGGTCTGGTTGAGCGTATTCGCCGCGAGTCCTCGCTCACCCGTTCCGCGCTGGGTTTTGCCCCCTCGCTCGTGATCACACTCGACGGACGCGCCATCAACTCCGACCTGGATAACGAGCTTATTGTTATCGATGAGTTCGACGGTCGCGTCGACCCCGACCTCTCCGACGACGTCGTGGCAATCGTGCGTGAAGGCCTGTCCAACATCGCCCGTCACGCCCATGCGACAGCAGCAACCGTGTGCGTCGACGTCTCCGGACAGGGAAAGACCGGACGCGTGCGCATCACGATCAACGACGACGGACGCGGCATCGACCCAGATCGGACGCGCAATTCGGGGCTGGCCAACATGGCCGAGCGCGCCCGACGCCACCACGGCAGCTTCGACGCGGACAGCGGCGACGGCGGTGTCGGCACGCAGATCCGTTGGATCGCCCCGCTCGAGGGCTAAGCTCACGCGACGGCGACGATAACGGTGGGGGTGGATGTTCCGATTGGAACTCCACCCCCACCGCATGCGGACGAGAAACGCTATCTCTCGGCCGTCAGCTGAGCGTCACCCCAGCCACTGACCACCGCTGGAGAATGTGTACCAGCGCCAGCCGATCCAGTGGCCACCCGTGTACATGTCGCCACCGGTCCCGAAGTAGTACCAGACCCCGCCGATCTGCTGCCATCCTGTGACCATCCGGCCCGAGGCATCAAAGTAGTACCAGGTACCTCCCATCGGCTTCCATCCGATCGTCATGGCACCACTGTCACCCATGAGGTACCAGTGCGAGCCCATCTGGAGCCATCCGGTGTGCATTGAGCCGGAGGGATCCAGGTAGTACCACGCGCCGCTCGTGTAGAGCCAGCCGGTCTTCATCGCGCCGTTGGCTGCGAAGAAGAACCACTTGTCTGCCACCATCTGCCAGCCTGTGGCCATCGCGCCGGTCTCGGGTGCCAGGTAGAACCAGGAACCCGACAGGTTCACCCAACCGGTTACCTGAGCGCCTGCACCGTTGTGGTAGCGCCACGCACCGTCCCAGTACACCCAACCCGTCAGCATGTAGCCGTTCTGGTCGAAGCGGTACACGCGTCCGTCAAGGGTGAGGGTCTCGTTCTTGGCGTAGTCTCCACCGGTGATCTTCCACCACCAGCCGATGCCGTCGTTCATCCAGGTACCCACCGTGTGATCGGGTGTGGGTGCCGGATCGGGGGTTGGGTCGGGTGTGGGTGCCGGATCGGGGGTCGGATCGGGTGCGGGTGCCGGATCCGGGGTCGGATCAGGCGTAGGTGCCGGATCCGGGGTCGGATCAGGGGCCGGTGTCGGCTCCTCCGCGAGAGCCAGGGTGACAAGCCCCGATTCGGTGACCCCAGCCTCGTTCATAGCCATGACACGGACGACAGAACCATTGCTCTCGCCGTCGATCGTGAGAGTCAGCTCAGGACCATTCTCATCTTCGACGATGGACCACGAGTCGGAACCTTCACGCTTGATCTGCCAGATAAGGGTCGGAGTCGGCGTTCCAGTGGCCTCGGCCTTGATCGTGACCTGCGTGCCTTCCTTAGCCGTCACGGTACGGAATGCGCCGTCTCCGGAGATCTGCGCATCCTCCGCCGGGTTGGCGGTGACGGTCAGCGGCTTGATGACCGGAGGCTCCTGATCATCGGGATCCGGCGTCGGGGTGGCGGCTGCGAAGGCTTCGACCTCCGCGAGCGCAAACTCGCCGAACTCGGTGGGCTGGATAACGCGAATGAAGCGTGCGTCGAAGCCCTCGAAGTCAACTGCGCTCGGGCGGCCTCCGACTCCCTCGACCTTGATCGCGTGGACGCCGTCAACCGCACCAGCGGTGGCCGGGTTGAAGGAGGCGTCAAGGCGCGTCGTGGAGGCGACCACCCAGAAGTCGTGCAGACGCTGGTCGCACGAGATTCCCTGGCAGTTGTCGGAAGACGAGCGGTTCCAGACGTTCACGACGCCGAGGGGGTGGTCCTCGCCGAGGTCGACCTCCCACCAGGGGTTGGCCTGCTTGCCGGTGTGGGCAACCGAACCGTTGTCCCACACACCGTCCGTGTTGCCGTCAACGGCGCGCGAAGCGGTGCCTCCCCACCCAGTCGAGGACATGGTGGCCGTCTTGTTGAGGGCGAGGTTGTCACTGCCCTTGGTGACGGTGAGGGTCGCACGCGCCGAGGTCGTGGAGCCGTTCGCGTTCGTGGCGACCGCGTAGAACTGTGCTCCGTCATCCTCGAGTGTCGTCGTCAGGGTGTACATGGAGCTCGTGGCGTCCGGGATTGCCGTTCCCTCGGTCGCACCCTTGGGGACGCGGTACCACTGGATGGTGGCGGCCGGGCGGCCGGAAGCGACGACCGAGAAGGTAGCGCTCTCCCCCGCCTTCACAGACACCGAGGAGGGATCCGTGGCGATCACGGGCGGCTGGGTGGCCGCGTTCTCTCCGTAGACGTGCACGGTCGCACTCACGGAGCCCAGGCGAATCGGATCGGCGTAGTAGGCGGGGTGCGCCAGCTCGAGGCGCAGCGGCGTGACCTGCCCGGGCTCAAGGGTGAGCCCATCGCCGACTTCTCCGGCCTCGATCTGTGCACCGGTCACCTCAATGGACGTAGTCCCGAGGGTGATCTTGTAGGTCGTGGAAGCGTCGAAGTTGCCCGAAAACTTCAGGGTCAGGTCGGTGATGGCCTTATCCCCCTTGTTCACGAGGTAGGCATCGTAGGCCTGCGGACCGGAGTAGCGCATCGCTGAGGCGCGTCCGAAGAACTGCTTCGAGGAGATCGTCGCCCCATCGACGGCGGTCACCGTCTGCGTGGGAATGTACGTGGGAGCGCCGTCGAAGGTCACCTTGATGACGGGACGCAGGTTCGGCTCTGGATTCTCGCCCGACATGGTCACCGTGAGGGTGGTGCCGTCCTGGGAGAAGTCGAGGGCGCGGTCGGTGCCGTCCACGGTCACGGCGCTCACGTGGCCGCCGACGCTGGGAAGCGTCAGCGTCTTGCCGGGGCTCCACAGCTCGGGGAAGAAGTAGAGGTCGTTGCCCTTGGTCATCACCTTGCCCCAGTTGGGGGCGGGGAACCACGTCGGGCGCGCTCCCGTGATGGCGTCGGGATGACGCGCCATCCACTGGCCGACCTCGGTGACGACGCCGGAATCGAAGGCATCGATCGTGCCGTCGCCCTTCGGACCGACGTTGTAGGCAAACTGGCCACCCGAGGCGACCGTACCGATGAGGTTGTTGACCAGCTCGCGTTCCTTGTAGCTCTTCGCGCTCTCGTCGCGGTTCGCCCACGAGCAGTAGCCCCAGCAGGCCGGGTAGATCGAGCGAATCGACTCCCACGGGCCCATGTGGAAGTCCGTGGTCACGGAGTTGTCGCCACCGACCTCGAAGTCACCGGCCTTGTTCCACACGCGAGAGTTAACCATCGTCTCAGGCTGGAGTTCGTGGACCCACTGGGCCATGCGCTGAGACTGCTCGGCGGTGGGTCCACCCATATCAAACCACAGTTCGGCGATCGGCCCGTAGTTGGTGAGGAGCTCGGTGAGCTGGGGCTTGATGACGGTCGTCATCAGCTCTTCATCGATGGGGTTGACATTGCCGTAGGGCTCGGGGGTCTGCTTCGTCCAGTCGATGATCGAGAAGTAGAAGGCGAGCTTCACGTCGCGCTTGTTGCACTCAGTAGACAGCTCCTTCATCGGGTCTTTGCCGTAGTTGGACTGTTTGACGATGTTGTAGTCGGTCGTCTTCGTGTCCCACATGGCGAAGCCATCATGGTGCTTGGACGTGATCATCAGGTACTTCATGCCCGAGTCGTGGACCGTCTGACAGATCGCCGCAGCATCGAAGTTGGCGGCCAGGTCCTTGGCCTTCAGCAGGTAGTCGTCGGTGGGAATGTTCTCCCAGGCCTTGATCTGCTCGGGGTAGCCCATTCCCTGGCGGTGTCCGTTGTAGTAGCCGCCGTAGACGGAGTAAACGCCGAAGTGCATGAACATGCCGTACTGGAGTTCTTGCCACTTGGCGATCTTGGGGGTGGAGCTCAGTGGGACCGCTGCGGGGACGCCGGTAGGCGCTGGCGGCGCGTCGGCAAAAGTGGGGGCGCTCATGGGTGCGAGCACCAGTGCCGTAGCGACCGCACACCCGGCAAGCATTCGCTTGAGGTTCACGGGGTGTCCTTTCGAGGGGTAATGGTGGACAACAGTGTCCGTCCTCAACGGTGAGGATGAGGCGAACGTTACCCCACAGGGCTTTCCCATGAATCAGTTTGATAGTAGCTTTCTCACAAATCAGGGACTTCCCTGTTTAGGCGGAAACTAAAACGGTCATACAATTCATGCTTTTCCGCTGACAGATACGACAAGCGGGCCGGTTA
This sequence comes from Actinomyces sp. HPA0247, assembly GCA_000411415.1. Taxonomy (GTDB): domain Bacteria; phylum Actinomycetota; class Actinomycetes; order Actinomycetales; family Actinomycetaceae; genus Pauljensenia. Next base: position 333,440 of record KE150452.1, read on the forward strand.
CCCCGACCCGCTTGTCGACCTCACTGCCCTCAGGGACGAGGCATTGGCTCAGTTACGCCACGCAGCAGCCCTCTGCCCGGCGACCCAAGCGGCAACCTGCGTACGACGCTGCAGTCCCATTTTGGACAGCAGCGACGTGATGTGGTTCTTGACGGTCTTCTCGGCGACACCGAGCTTTTCACCGATCTCACGGTTCGACAGACCATCACCGATCAGGTCCAGGACCTTACGCTCCGACGGCGTCAGGTCAGCGGTCGGGTCCTCGTGATCGACGCGCCGACGCGTGAGCGTACGCTCATCTAGCAGCACACGGCCATCCGCGACCGCCTTGATGACATCCGTAATCTCCGCTCCGCGCACAGTCTTCAGAATGTACGCGCGCGCTCCGGCTTCCAGGGATTCAGCCAGGGCCTCGTCGTCGTCGAAGGACGTCAAGACCACCGGAAGGATCTGCGGATGGGAGGCGCGCAGGCGATTCATAATGTCGATGCCTGTTCCGTCGGGCAGCTGCAGGTCGACAAGGATGACGTCGGGACGCACCAGATCAGCGCGACGCACGGCGTCAGCGACCGACCCGGCTTCAGCGACCACCTCAAGGGCTTCGTCTCGGTCGACGATCTCAGCGATGCCACGGCGAACGATCTCGTGATCGTCGACGATCATGACGCGCGTACGCGCAACGGTATTTTCACTCACGTGTCTGATTCTAACGGTCGGGAGGGCACACGCCCTCGGTGACTACTACTTATTACTGCTCCGGAGACAGTCGGCTCATCGCATCCTGCGCGGCCGCGTTCTCCGCATGCTTCTTCGACGAGGCCTGCCCCGTCCCGAGTGCGTCCGAACGCCCGGAGACGAAGGCATGTGCCGTAAACACGCGCTGGTGATCCGGCCCCTCGCCCTCCACCTCGTAGGACACCTCGCCCAGGCCCTGCGCCTGCGCGTACTCGATGAGGATCGTCTTCCAGTCCTGGTGCTGCCCACGAGAGGGGGCATCCACGAGCAGGAAGCTCAGACGCTCCAAGATCACGCGACGGGCCTCCTCGAGGCCGCTCGTCAGGTAGGTCGCGCCGATGAGAGCCTCGAACGTGTCGGACAGGATGGAATCCTTGTCGCGTCCTCCGTGCGTGGATTCTCCCTTGCCGAGGAAGACGAAGTCGCCCAGGTCAATGCGCCGAGCCGCTGCGGCCAGCGGCTGCTGCGAGACGGTTGCCGCACGCATGCGCGACAGGTCGGACTCTGCGACGTCGGGGTACTGCTCGTAGAGCTTCTGCGCAATCACAATCGACAGCACCGAATCGCCCAGAAACTCGAGCCGCTCATTATTGGCGATGCCTCCGGCCTCGTTCGCGTAGGAACGATGCACGAGAGCGAGCTGCAACAGCGGGGGGTCAATGCGCGTTCCCCAGGCGTCAACGAGGGCGTCTGTGTCCGTGCGAGGGGGTACCGGTAGGTGCTTCGAACGGGCCATCACGAACGCTCCGACTCACTGTCCTCCCCCAGCAGGGACGCCAGGGAAGCCAGACGGGGATCAACAACGAAGTGCTCGTGATCCTCTGGCAGGTCGACCCACTTCTCGCCGCACACATCGCAGAGGCCCGCGCAGTCATCGCTGCACAGCGGGCGCGGGTCGACGAGAGGGACGATAGCGTCACGCAGCTGGGTCTCGATATCGATCGTGTCGCGCTCACCGATAACGAAGAGATCCTCTGCCTCTTCGTCATCATCGTCCGCAGGCGCCAGGGCGGGGGCGCCTGGTTCGAAGTAGACCTCTTGACTGACGACATCGTGGTGTTCGCGCACCTCATCGAGGCAACGCACGCATTCGCCAACGAGGTCCACCGATGTTGCCAGCGAGACGAGCACGCCGTCCTCGACGCTGGTCATGTCCACGGAGATGTCCAGAGGCGCGCCGGGCACAGCCGACATCGAGGGGGTCCCGAGGTCATCGGGGGTCACCCACACAAGGTCCTCATGCAAGGTGGATCCGAGGGCGCGAGGCAGACGCGCCAGGGAGAGAACCAGGGTCTTGTCACTCATTGGCCAGGTCCACATCTGTCACGCCAACGCCGCGGCGCTCGGCGATCGTCCGGCGGCCGGCATCCGTGCGGCGCCCCAGATCGGAGATGAGCTGCGCGAGCTCGTCGAGGGAGTTCGCCACATAGTCGTCGGCTCCCTCGCGCAGCGATGCCGCCGAGCGCTTCGCCTCGGACACGATCTCGCGCGCGCGGTCCTCGGCCATGCGCACGATGTTCTCAGTGGAGACAATGCGTGCAGCCTGGGCGTTCGCGTCAGCGATCGTCGCCTCGGCATCCGAACGTGCCTGCGAGACGAGAGCAGTCGCCTCGTCGTCCGCCCGCGAACGCGTACGCTCGGCCTCTTCCTCGGCGTCGGCGATGATCTGTGCGGCACGCTCGTTGGCCTGGTCGAGGGTGGAGGATGCCCGCGAATTCGCCTCGGCGATGCGGGTTTCGGCTGCCGAGTCCGCGCGTCCCAGGACGGCGTCGGCATCGGCGACGACGGCATCGGCAGCGACGAGGTCTTCTGGCAGAGCCTCGCGGGCCTGATCGAGGAGGTCAAGCAACTCGGCCTTATTGATCATGATGGATGCGGACAGCGGGACCGTGCGCGAGGACTCAACGAGGTCTTCGATCTGATCGAGGGCGGCGATCACGGTGGAAGGACCGTAGACGGTTTCCTCGTTCCACTCGTCCTGCGTCTTGTTGTCGGGCGTGTCAGCCATGGCTGCCTCCTGCGTTCCACCGGGCATGATTCAGTGTCTATTGTCGGTCAGAAATCGCTCAACCGCTGGCGGGACATACCGAGAAATATCCTTTTTGAGTCCGACTAGCTCACGGACAGCGCTCGATGAGACATGCGCGAGTGCGGGGCGGGTTGGAATCCACCACGTATCGATACCGCCGACCTCGTCGTTGAAGGCGGCCTGAGGAGCCTCATGATCAAGATCTATTGCCGAGCGCACCCCCTTGACAATGAGGGTGGCGCCCAAGCGTGAGGCCTCGTCCATCGTCGCACCTTCCAAGAGCACCACGTCGACGTTTCGCAGGTGGGCGGTGGCTTCCTCGATGAGAGCGGCCCTGTGGTCGGTTGGAATGAGCCCGCGTTTGGCGGGGTTGATGCCGACGCCGATAATGAGCCGCGCAGCGATCGCGGAGGCGCGCTCGGCGACGTCGAGGTGCCCATTCGTAAAGGGGTCAAAAGAGCCTGGGAACAGTGCGATCATTGCGCATCCTCCGCTTGTGGCGACGAGGCCTCGGCCTCTCGGGGAGCATTCGTGTCATCCTGAGGATCTTCCTCGGGCAGAGGCGGACCCGCGAAATAGGCGACGGTTTCCCCCCACGTGCGCTGGTCTTCCAGGACGAGGAAGGACGGCCACGTGGGCGCGGGTGCACGAGTCGAGCGCTCAACGACGACGAGAGCATCGGGGCCGATCCAGGGGCCAAGGAGCGACAGGACGGCGGTCATGTCTGCCTCGGGAATGTCGTAGGGAGGGTCGATGAAAACAAGGTCAACGTCTCCGCACAGATCCTCGCCGGTGCGCGCAGCAAGATACGCACGAGCATCAGCTGTGACGACACGCGCAGGCAGACCGGTCGAGCGGACGTTGGCGGAGGCGACGCGCGCCGCCGCAGACGCTTTCTCGACGAGCGTTGCGTGAGCGCTACCGCGCGAGAGCGCCTCGAGGCCGAGCGCGCCCGTCCCGGCGTACAGATCCAGCACGACGGTCCCGTTCAGGACGTTCATGTGGTCGAGACGGGAGAAAAGCGCCTCGCGCACGCGCTCCGACGTGGGGCGTGTCCCGGACTTGGGCACGGCGAGGGTTCGTCCCTTGGCGCTACCTGCGACGATTCTGGTCATGCTCCTACCCTACCGGGCGCACCTCAGGAGCGTTGCATCCACTCGACCTGCCCTTCGGAGGCGCCGCGAAGGGCGCGCACGAGGTCCGGATGATTGTCCAGCGTCGCGTCAGTCTCGAGGAGCGCATCGGCTGCTTCTTTGGCCACGCGAATGAGGGATTCGTCGCGACGAACGGAGAGGAACCGCAGGTGCGTTGCTTTGCCCGACTGCCCTGCACCCAGGACATCCCCCTCCTTACGCAAGCGCAGATCGGCCTCGGCCAGCTCGAAACCATCCGACGTCTGCGCGAATGCCTGCAGCCTCGCGAGCCCCGCATCGGTGAGTTCATGCCGATGCATCGCGATACACAGGGAGGGCAGGGAGGAACGTCCGACGCGCCCACGCAGCTGGTGGAGCTGAGCGAGCCCGAACTGCTGGGAGTCGAGGATCACCATGAGGGTCGCCTCCGAGACGTCGACGCCGACCTCGATGACGGTCGTTGCGACGAGGAGCGGGGCGCGTCCGGCGGAAAAGTCCTCCATGATCTGGGCTTTCATGGGCGCGGGTGTGCGCCCCGTGAGCTCATGGATGGCCACTCCCGCGAGCGCCGGGTGGGATCGGAGGTAGGCGGCAACCTCGCTGACGGATGCCAGTGGACGCGCGTGCTCCTCGTCGACATCGCTCACCTCATCGGTGGCGTCGATACGCGGGCAGACGACGTAGACGCGCCGCCCCTGCGCGATCTCCTCGGCGGCTCTCGCCCATGTGCGCTCCACCCACGCGGCGTTTGCTGCGTCCGCGAGGTAGGTGGCCACGGGCGTACGGCCGCGGGGCATGCCGCTCATGCGGGTTTCGTCCAGGTCCCCGAACACGGTCATGGCGATTGTGCGTGGGATCGGCGTCGCAGTCATCACCAGTTCATGGACGCTGTGCCCATCCTCGCGGGTTCGACGGAGCGCGGCACGCTGCTCGACACCGAAGCGGTGCTGCTCGTCGACGACGACGAGAGCGAGGTCGGAAAAACGCACAGATTCCTGGAAGAGAGCGTGCGTGCCGACGACGATGAGCGGCTGCGCAGAATTCATGGCCGCTTGGATCTCTCGGCGGGCAGCCGGCGTCGTTGAGCCGGTCAGGAGACGCACATCAGGGGCTTCTTCTCCCAGGGGTGCGAGGAGCGCCCGCAGGGACGCCGTGTGCTGCTCGGCCAGGACCTCCGTCGGGGCGACGAGGGCGCCCTGGTGGCCCGCCGCGACGACCTGCAGGAAGGACATGAGCGCGACGACTGTTTTACCCGAACCGACATCCCCCTGGAGGAGGCGCTGCATCGGGGTCTCGCGCTCGAGGTCGGCGCTGATCTGCGCGACAGCGTCCTCCTGAGAATCGGTGAGCTGGAAGGGCAGACAGTCGCGGAATCGCTCGACGAGCCTGGCACCCTGGGGGGAGGCAACCGCCGGTGTCGCGCGTGCGCCACGCCGACGCATCGCGAGCCCCACCTGCAGGACAAACGCCTCCGTGAAGGCTAGTGCGCGGCGAGCCTGCTGGTAGTCCTCGTCCGTCTGCGGCTGATGCAGGCGACGAAGGCTGCGCGCATAGGCGGGAATGTCGACGCGATCGCGCACCGCGGCGGGAACCACGTCGGGCACGTCCGCATCGTCGAGGTGATCCAGGACCATGCCGACGGCACGGGCAATCGCCCACGAGGCGAGTGATCCCGTTGCCGGATAGATCGGGATGGGCCGGGAGGCGATTCGCTCGATATCTTCCCCGTCGACGCCTTCGAAGGATGGGTGCGTGAGTTGAAGTTTGCCGCGGTATGCTCCCACTTTCCCGGCAAACAGGAAGGATTGTCCGGGGGTGAGAATCCGCTCGATCGGTGCGAGCTTGTACTGGTTTTTCGCGAAAAAGGTGGCGGACAGGAACTGAATGCCGTCCGTGAGGGTGACCTCCAGGCGGACGCCCGATCCGGAGCGGTTAGCGATCAGATGCGCCGACGCGACCTCTGCGAGGATCGTGGCGTCCTCCCCCTCTCGCAGGGAAGACAGCGGGGTGAGGCGGCCCCAGTGGTAGTACCTGCGAGGCGCCACCATGAGCAGGTCGCCCACCGTGGCAACACCGGCACCTGCGAGTGCCTTCGCCGTCTTCTTCGGCAGGCGCAGGGACAGAGGGATATCGAGTGCACTCACAGCGGACACCCGGCGACGAGGCTCGGTCCGCTCTGTCCACCATCCCAGGTCTCCAGGTCGATCGATGAGGAGGCGTCACGCGTGGAGAGCAGCTGGCGCACCGTCGCGACCGTGTAGGGGCCGTCATCATCGCGAGAGACGAGCAGTCGCCACGACTGCCCTCCCCCACGCGCGGCCTCAGCCAGGGCCTCGGCGATTCCTTCGGGATCCCCGTCCAGCGGTAGCTGGGCGGTCGTCCACGTCGACAGCGCGTCGTGGGCACCGTCGCGCAGCATCCGCGCGAGCGTCGGAGCCGCCGCGAGGCCCCCTGGCTGCGGGACAAAAAGCGGGGCACACGCGCGGGCGACCGCGAGGACTCCGAGATCATCGCTGCTGGCTGCCCGCAGGATCGCGGGCACTCCGGGCGCCGGAGCGGGAAGGACAGAGGCAACGGTACCGACTAGTGCGGCGCTGGCCTCGTCGCAGGGCGCAACGAGCGTCACGCCGGTACGCGAACTGGCCGCCGAGACGATACCGGCAGCATCACTCGAGTTCAGGTTGAGGAAAACGACGGCTCCTGCGCGTGCGAGTTCTTCGACGAGGCCGGGGGCACGGGTGCATGCGATGACTCGTGCGCGCTCGACTCGGCGCATCGGGCGACGCTGGAGGAGACGCACGCCGCGGTGGCTCAGCCCCTCGTCCGCCAGCTCGTCGATGCCGATCTGGGCATCGGGGCGAGCATCAGACACCTGAAAGCGAATGACCTGCCCGGACGTGGGGTGCGCAGCCAGCGGTGCGGAAGTATCCACGTGGAGACGCCACTCCCCCATTCCAAACAGATCCACACGGCCCACGTAGGAGAGGCGCGCACCGAGTCCCCCCAGGCGCACGAGCAGCCCACGCAGGTCGTCTTCGGTACCCTCCAGGATGATGTCGACCGTGAAATCACGGCCGGGCGGGGGCGAGGCAGCCTCCGGCGCGCGCGAGTGGCGCTCCGCGAGGTCAGCGAGCATCGCGGTGAAGGACTGCAAGATGCCGGCGTCGTCACGCATGGCGGCATCGATGCACGCGAGCACCAGAGCAATGAACGCACCACCCGGATCGATACGACCCGTCGATTCATTCGTCGCTTCGATCAAGCCAATCTGAGCCTGGCTCGAAAAGCGGGAGAAGACGTCTTCGACCTCAGGAAGCGTATCGCCCATGTCCACGAGCTCGCGAACGGCACCACTGAGCATCTCAACGAGCGCATCGGACCAATCGATCGACGAGGCCACAGGTGTCAAGGAGGCCGCCAGCATGCGGCGGGCCGCGAGCGACGTCACCTGGTGCTCATCCGCCAGGGCACCGGCCCACGCCTCAAACAAAGCGCCCAGTGCGAGACCACTGTGCCCAATACCCCGGCGGATAATCGTCTCCACGCCAGCTTCGAGAGCCACACGCAGGTGGGCGCGCGGCTCCAGGGAGTCCATCGCTGCAGCGAGCGCAGCCATCGTCGCCGCCGCGTTCGTCCCCGTATCGCAGTCCGCCCCGTCCCATCCATCCAGGTCATCGAGGAAAGGCGCGAGTCTCGCTGCCTCCTCGGCACCGGCACGACAGGCCTCGATGATGACCGCTGCATTGAGCTCCATGACTCCCCTTTCCTCCCCGTCCTATTCTCCCCGCGAGGGTTGCTGTGTGCGACCTGACACGACCGATCACGCGTGCGACTTGTTGAAAGCGCGCATCATCCGCTATTCTGTCATGGTTGCCTTCGGTTCAAGCACCGGAGGATGCGTTCCCCGCGACCGTGGGGAGCCAAAGACTGAACTGGAAGACATACCGAGGAGAACATCGTGGCTGCCGTTTGTGACGTGTGCGGTAAGGGACCCGGCTTCGGCAAGAGCGTGTCGCACTCGCACGTTCGCACCAACCGCCGGTGGAATCCGAACATTCAGCGCGTTCGCGCCCTGGTCAATGGGACGCCCAAGCGCCTGAACGTCTGCACCAAGTGCCTGAAGTCCGACAAGGTCGCCCGCGCGATCTGAGTCGACGACGCTGACGTAACGCTGGAGGGGCGAGCCGCTTGGCTCGCCCCTCCAGCGTCTATTCGCTTGCTGCCTCAGCTGCGCGCATCCCCCTGAATGAACGCGGATGAACGCCCGCGACGCTTAGTCGCGGGCGTTCATTGTCCTCCATCGAGCACAGAAGCTCTACCGAATACCCAGCGCGGCCGCTACAGGAGTCCCGCAGCCAAGTCCAGTGGCGTCCCGAAACGATGATTCGTGATCGACACGGCCTGTTCTCGCAGGAAGGGCAGCAGTTCCGTATGCGGGCACGGCGTCACCGCTCCCGTGTACAGCGCGACGTCGGGGCTTCCCATGCTCACGCGACTTGCGCGTTCCCAACGATCCTGCGAGGACTCCTCGCGCGGGCCGAGAACACGTACGCGCATCCCCAAACCACCCGAGTTAGCCACGAGTGTCAGGCGAGAATCCCACGAGGCCTCATCCTCAACCGTCACCTCAATATCCAGGGACTCGAGAAGGTCCGCCACGGAGGGAGGAAGCGCGTCGGCAACGGACAGGCCGATCGGCCCGCCCGCCAGAACACCCGCCGCCAACACACGGACCGTGTCTACGAGGGTGGCTCCACTGCCCGCTCGCACGAGGACCGGAGTGGGGCGATAACGCAGGATATTGCGCTCGCACGCCAGGGACGTGACGTCACGGCCAACTCCGTAAGCGCATGCCCACGCAGCTGCGTCGTGTGCGACGGCGCTCCTGAGCTCTGCCACCTCATCGGCGCTCAAGTGCGAACTCACCGCATGGCACAGCGCACGAACGCTCGGGGCAAGCTGTGCGGTGTCCGTGGCACTCTCCCCCACGGCCGCCTCGCGGGCTGCTTCAACCTCCCCGAGGCCCAGCAGGTACGAAGGACCGCCGGCTTTCGTGGTCGATCCGATGGCCGAGCGTTTCCATCCACCAAAAGGCTGACGGCGAACGATCGCGCCGGTGATGCCACGGTTGACGTAGAGGTTTCCGGCCTCAATGCCTTCCAACCACATCGCTAGTTCCTCGGTGTCGAGGGTATGCAGGCCGGAGGTCAGGCCGTAGTCGACGTCGTTGACGGCCGCGATGGCTTCCTCGAGTGTATCGACGCGCATGACGCCGAGGACGGGCGCGAAGTATTCCGTCAGATGGAATTCGCTGCCGGGGACCACACCCGCACGGATACCCGGGGTCCAGAGCCCATCACCCAGGTAGCGCGGCTTGAGCACCCAGTGTTCTCCCTCTCCCAGGGTGGTCAGGCCTCGCACGGCCTTCTCATCGTCAGGAACGACGACGGGACCGACCTGCGAATCGAGGGACGCCGGCAGTCCCACACGCAGCGACGCGGCCGCATCGACGAGCTGACGCGCGATACGTGAGGAGCGTCCCGCCGAACCCACGAGGATCAGCAGAGACGAAGCAGAGCACTTTTGCCCCGCGTGCGCGAAAGCCGAGTGCACGATGTCGCGCACCGCCAGATCGGGATCCGCCGACGGGGTCACGATAATGGCATTCTTGCCACTCGTCTCCCCCAGCAGGTGCATGTCGGGCTTCCAAGAACGGAAAAGACGAGCCGTGTCGTACGATCCGGTCAGCACGACGCGGTCGACACCCTCGTGGGTCACGAGATAGCGCGACACGTCCCCATCGTCGAGCGGGGCGAGTACCACCAGGTCTCGAGGGACCCCGGCCTCGTGAAAGGCCGCGACGAGCTCAGCCGCGCAACGCTTAGCTGGCGGGGCGGGCTTCAGAATGACCGCGCTACCAGCCGCGAGCGCCGCGGCGACACCACCAACGGGAATGGCCACGGGGAAATTCCACGGGGAGGCAACGACAGTGACATCGACGGGCACGAATCGCGCCCCCGCCATGTAGGCCTCATCGGTGAGCTGCAACGAAGCATTCGCATAGTGGTGACAGAAGTCGACCGCTTCGCTCACCTCGGGGTCGGCCTGATCGATGGTTTTTCCTGCCTCGGATCCAGCGACCTCGATCAGCTCGCCCCTGCGCGCTGCGAGGACGTCGCCGACGCGATGCAGCGTGGCAGCCCTCTCCTCAGGGGTGCGCGACTGCCAGGAGTGAGCAGCGCGGCTGGCGGACTCGACAAGCGCATCGATGGCCTCGTTCGTGGCCAGCGACTGCACTCCGGCACGCACAGCCTCCACACCCCGCGTCGAGGCCGGAATCGCCGCGGCGATGTCGCGCGCCCACTGGCGGTTTGCTGCCAGAGCGGGATCAGAATCTGCCTCGGATACGAACGGGCGATGCGCGCGCTCAGCCAGGCTCCCCTGCTCTGGCGCCACCCCGGCCTCGCGCTCAGACAGACGGTTCTGGCGGCGGTTCGCAGCGGGAACGGGCGCATCCGGATCGACGTTGGACAGTGCGGCGAGGAAGCGGTCGCGTTCGCGGGCGAAGATATCCTCGTTTGCGGCAATATCGAAGACCCCTGACATAAAGTTCTCGGGCGCCGCGTTTTCCTCAAGGCGGCGCACCAGGTAGGAGATGGCGACGTCGAACTCACGGGGGTTGACGACCGGGACGTACAGGAGGAGAGAACCGACGTCGCGGCGCACGACCTCCTGGATGCCGGTTGCCATGCCCGAGAGCATCTCAAACTCGACGCTGTCCTCGACGCCGCGCGCAGCGCGCAGCTCGTAGGCGAAAGCAATGTCGAAGATGTTTTGTCCGGCCACTCCCAGTCGGATCGCTCGCGTCCGTTCCGGAGTCATCGCCCAGCTGAGCATGCGCTTGTAATTCGTATCTGTGGCCTGCTTGGAGGGCCAGGTTGTCAGCTCCCAGCCGTGAATTTCCGCGTCCACCTTCTCCATGGACAGGTTCGCGCCCTTGACGATACGGACCTTGATGCGCGAGCCGCCCGCGTCCACGCGCGCACGCGCCCACTCCTGGAGGCGTTGGAGGGCACCGAGAGAATCGGGCAGGTATGCCTGGAGGACAATGCCCGCCTCGTAACCGCGCATATCCGGCTGGTCGAGAATCGCGGTGAAGACAGCAATCGTCAGGTCGAGATCCTTGTAGTCCTCCATGTCGAGGTTGAGGAAGGTCCCGTTGTCGCGGGCAAGGCGGTAGAGGGGCAGGAGAGCACTCACGCCGTGGTCGACGACTTCCTCGAAGCCCCAGGGGTTGTGGGGTCCTGTCACGGCAGATACCTTGATGGAGACGTAATCGACGTCCTCGCGGGTCACGAGGCGTGAGACCTCGGCCAGGCGATGGGCCGCTTCCTTCTCACCAAGAACCGCCTCGCCGAGGAGGTTCACGTTCAGACGATGACCGCCTGCGCGCAGGCGCGCGAGCGCAGGGCCGAGGCCCTTGTCGGTCGCATCGACGACGAGATCACCAACGATCTCGCGGAAGACACGTCGCGCCACCGTCGTGACAGTGCGGGGCGCGAGGCGCGAGGCGGTTGACCCGAGGCCCATCGCCGCGGCCAATGCGGGCGGAAGAAAGTCCTTGCGCCCCGCCGACAGACGCTTCAACGCCGCGCTGGCCACGTCCAGATCCACGGGACGCACGACGTCGTCAACGAATCGAGTGGTGAACGTCAGACCGTCCGGGTCGGACAGGATTCGGGACAGGAGCTTGGCCGATTGCGGCGTCGGCTCGTGGGCCGACTCATCAGCCCAGCGGCGGGCTCGAACGATCGCTCTCTCCCCCAGCGCCCACAGATCATCGGGGCAGCGTCGAGCGTTGGAATCGGGGTGGGGCGGGGTGGGAACGGCGGTGTTCGTCATGCGTAGACCTCCAGGCGTGGATGAGCGACGGATTCTCCGCGTCACGTGCAGCGGCTTCGCTGGACACGTTCGGCAAAACTCCCGACATCGTGAAGTATGCTGGTTTGTCCATGCTAACCCTTCTCAGGGTTCTCCGTGTCACCAGCGCATGACCATAATACGCGCAACAAGGGACCTAAGCCCCAACTCGCAAAAAACAGCCGCAAACCCTCATCATCTGTGCTGCTTTTCACAACACGGCGCCTCCTGTGCGGAGGCTCCCTGGCCTCGTTCACGAACGAATGAGCCAGCGTACCTTCACGTCGTCAACCACACCAGCCATCACCTCGTGCATATTGAATTCGCGCCCACCATCCGCGCGCGAACACAACCACTGCACCTGAAGACCATCGGAGAGCGCAACAAGTTTCCGTGCGATCTGCTCACTGGGTGCATCGGCGCGAACCTCACCACGCACCTTGCCGTGCTCAATCGCATCAATCAGGTAGCGAATAGCATCGAGCAGATGATGACGGAACCACGGATGAGCCTGATGCTGCGCATCGATCACAGCAGCCGACATCGCCGTGTACAGGGCGACACCATCGGGATGACGTTGGTTATGCGCAACCATATCCACCCACGCATCAAGCGCGGCCTCCGCACCCTCCTCAGCGCGCGGAAGACGACTAACAATCCGACGATCACGCTCATCAAGGACAGCCGCGAGGAGCTGATCCTTCGACGCGTAGTGATGCAACAGGCCAGCCTTGGAAATATCGGCTGCGCGCGCAATATCCGCCAGCGACGTCGCAACAAAACCACGCGTGGAGAAAAGGATCAACGCCTCCGCGAGGATACGCGCCTTTTTATCCTCACTGCCGGCCTTCGGTCGACCGGGCTTGCGCGTCTTCATTGCCTGGGCCTCATTGCTCATGCGGCTGCTCCAGATTCGGTGTGACAGGGTTACCAAAAACCCATCATAGCGCGCAACCGCCGCTACGACACCGGGTATGCGAACTTCTTTCGCCGAGTCCGCATACCCGGCGCGTCGATAGCCTCATTCGAGGCCTTACTATCCGAATCGAACATCGAACTGGGGCTTGCCCAACGCGTCCAACTCGGGGATTCCGTCCTTATCGGTCTTCAGCTTCGCGGTCACGCGAAACGTCATGTCATACCGCTTCGACCCGCTCAAGGTGCCCTGGATCGTGTACGTCGGCTCGGCGACGTACACACCGTCATCCCCGAGCTTCACGGTCGTGGGTATCGTCTTGAGCTCCAGGAAGGACAGTGGCCGAGAACTAATCGCACCCGGGCAGGCGGTGTCAGTACGGCCAGAGTCGGTCGCGCATGAGTTCGCCAGAGCAACCGCAGCCTCGAGCGCGGCGGTAGCCACCTTGTCGTTGTAGACACCCTCCAGGTACACCCTTGTGCCGGTGCGCGTGCTGTCAAAGTCCTCGATAGCTCTAACCAACACCGTCTGGGGCTCAGCGTCAATATACTCGCCCGTCTCCTCCGGGGTGATTGTGTAGACGCCCGGGTACAGCACGATGGAGCCACTGGAGGATTCCGTCAGCGTCGCGACCGACATCTTTTCACCACCGATCGAGAAATGCGTGATCTTTCTTGGCTCCACCGTGACCCGATCAACCATCGCGTTCTCGATCTTCCAGTTCGTCAGCAGGCCAAACATCTTCTTCGCCTGGCTCACACGGAAGGAACGGGTGAAGCGTTCGCCATCAAGGCGCATCGTCGCCGTCACGACACACTCCTCCGCACATTCAGCATCATCGACAGTCACGTCCTCGACCTCGATACGGGCGCTCGCCGAGGCCATGACCCGGTCAGAGAGGAATACGCGCTGGTCATTGGGCAGACCGTGATCGACCATCGCCGTCGCAGCGCTTGCCTTACCGTCCGCGAGCAAATCAAGGTACTTGCGCACTTGCGCCTCGGGTGTGCTTGTCCAGTTCGCGATCGTCAGGGCGACGGTTCCGACAACCACGAGGACGATGAGGGCCACAACGCCCACGACGATGCGCTTGATGCGACCGCCGCTTTTCTCCGACATCGGGGTGAACGTCTCGCCCGTCTGGGGCACGACGGGCGCCTGCGCGGTGGCATCCTGGGGGTTGGCAGGGGCAGGAGGAGGAGTCAGGTTGTCCGAGGGGTCCGGGATTGGGGGCACCGCTCCCTGATTCGCGTCGTACTGCTCCTGAGCCACTGCTCGCTCCTCGCTCTTGTCCGCACTGATGGAATACCCCTGAGACGGTCATGCTCACGCCGGAAACCACATCAAAGGCGCTAAATTTTCTCACACGGTATTTATTTCATCAACCGAATAATCAGCGTGCGGGCACGTGGTGGACACGCATCATTCCCCCTCCGCGGAGGGGCGATGTGCGAGACAGAGACGTCCCATTCACGCCCGCAAGCTCGGGCATGGGACTCTTCGAATCATCGCAACCTCGGCGGCCGATTCACCGCTTTCGCATGGTCACTGTGACGTTCGGCTTCCCATCGATGTCAACCTCGGGAACACCATCTGCGCCCATGACAACCGCTGCCTCCACTCGGACCGTCAGGTCGTGGGAGGAGCCATCCTGGTAACGGAAGACAGCATCTTCGGCCTCATATTTCCCGTCCTCGGTAGCACTGGTCAGCACCTGCGGTACATTCAGTAGCTCAATGGCGGTCACCGCCGACGTACGCAACTCTGATGGGCACGAGGGGTGCATGTTCTTGCCCAACGTCGCACAATCCTCGACCTCTTTCTGCACAGCACTCAAGACATCCTTCCTGAGCGCGCTCGTCAGCTGGCCATCCAGGGACACCGATGTCGTTTCATAGGTCGAGGCATACGCCCCGTTCTCCACAACTACCTGCGTAGCCTGGGCATTCACGTACGGCCCAAGACCTTCCGGCTGAAAGGTGTAGACACCCGGAAAAAATAGATATTCGACTGGGGCAGCGTCAGGCGATCCGACTCTCGCTGAAACACCCCCGACGCTAAAGGACGGCACGCGCACTCCTGAGACGGGAACCTTGACGAAGAGGCCATCGCGTATCTTCCACACGGACGAGTCTCCCTCCTCCTTATTCCGTCGCTCCACCGAAAAGGTATGGGTAAAACGATCACCGTTCAGGCGTAGCGTTGCCGTTACTTCCTTCGTGTTGATACCACCAGTGGAATAGGTCGGTTTGCTGACCGATTCAACGACAATCCGAGATGAGGCTGCCGTCAACACCTCATTCGTGAGAAAGAGACGTTGTTCGTTCGGAATGCCAGGGTCGACCATCGCGAGCGCGCCCGCTGCATCCCCCTCGGCTAGGTAGCTGAGATATCGACGCACCTCACCATCGGGGGTCCCTTCGACGCGCTCGATCACCCATACGAAGGGAGTGAGAGCGAAACTGAGGGCGAAGAGCGCAACAATTCCGAGAAATATCTTCACCTTCTTGCGTCGTTTGGGTTCCATCGCCCGGTATGCAGCAAACAACTCTCCGGCGGTCCCGCGGTTGGGTCCACCACCGGATACGGCACCCGGCACGCCAAACTGCGGCACGGCCTTCTTTCTCTGCATTGAGAACGCCCCTACATGCTCGGTAACTACTTCGTAGGGTTAGCGTACGTCATCACTGTCTCTCGCACAAAGAAACGCTGCGGGCTGTGTGTCCTTCCAAAGCGGAGACGACCTCGATGGCCTCCGACAGTCAGTTAGTTGAAGCGCACCGTCGTGTTTTCGGTGGCGGAGGTGCCTGTCCCATCAATGGCGACGACCGTCTGGGGGTCGACAGTGCCTCCATCACGTCGACCTTCGGGCGTCAGGGTGTAGACACCGGGGAAGAAGTAGTATTCCTGCCAACCTGTCGACAGCGGCTCGACGCCCGCGGAATCACCGGTCACGCTAAATCCGGGGACTCCATCACCCGTCACGGCCACGTGCACCAACAGATCGTCGAACAAGTACCACTCCTCCGGACGGTCCTTCGTCGGCTTATGGTGATAGACGGTGAAATCATGGGTGATACGCTCGCCGTTCACGCTCATCGTCGCCCGTACCGTCGCGCGGGAGACCACGCTCCATTTACTGGTCAGGCTTTCGACCGATTCAATGGCGATACGAGAGTCCGAGGCCGACAAGACATCATTCGTCAGGAAACGCTTCTCGCGATCTGTCATCGGCCTCGTGAGCATCCCAAGCGCTGATTCTGCGTCCCCATCGGCGAGGTAGGTCAAGTACTGCCGCACGGTGTCCTCGGGGTTTGTGCGAGGCATATCCATCAGGTGAACAACGCCGAGGACGAGCAGGCCGACCACAACCATAGCGATCACCCACACCTTGTTATCGCGCCTCCGTTGCGCCTCCGACATGGCGGGAGGCGGGGCACTCATCCTGTGGCCGACGTTGGCGCCGTACGATTCCATCGGTTCTCCTCACTGTGCCATTGTCGCCGATTTGCGCCTCTCAGAGAGCGCAAGACTCAACGGTTGCAAACTCTGCAATTGTCCCATGAGCGTCGCGGCACCTCAAGGCCTCTCACTAGCGGGCGAAGGACACCCTAAAGTCAGGCTTGCCGTCCTGATCGAGCTTCAGGAGCCCGTCACTGTCGAACTGCACATCGAGAATCAGCACGGTATCCACGTCGCGAGTCCCCTCCATGTAGTACTTATTCGAGTACGTCGCTGTGAAGGTGACGTGCCCTTGGAAAGCTCCCGGGTCTGTCTTCAGCGGCTCCATGGATGTGGGCATCGTTTTCACCGAGATCGCGGTGAGCGCATCGCTCTGAATCGCAAAGGGACACACGGAGTTCTGATTGCCCGGGATAGATGCGCACGAGTCAACGATCTTCGTGCCGGCCTCGAGCGCCGCGTCCTTCAGATTATTGTTGTAGGTGGCCAGCAGGGACACATCGCTCGCATCGCCGTCGGTATTCGTACGATGGACGACATCGAGCACGGCAACGGTCACAGGAGTTGAATCGACGTACTCACTCGGCGCGACCGGCGTGAACGTGTACACGCCCGGGTAGAAGAAAAAGGTCGCGCCCTCCCCGGTAACCTGCTTCTTCGGAGCATCGGCACTTTCGTCACCGACGGTGAATTGGGCGTATCCCTGAGCATCGACGCTCACCTGGGTGACCAGAGCATCCTTGACCTGCCAGTTGTCCAGAACACCCATCGTGGGCTTCGCTTTCGTCACGGTGAACTGGTGCGTGAAACGCTCACCGTTGACCTGCATGGTCGCGGTCACCGAACGCGTACTCGACTCATCATTCCTATCGGCAACGACATCTTCGATGACCAAGCGAGACTGAGCCGAGGCCATGACACCGTCAGTGAGGAAGGTTCGCTGATCGTTCGCAACGCCCGGGTCGACCATCGCAGTTGCGGCGCTGGCATTGCCCGCCGCCAACAAGTCCAAATACGCACGCACCTGCGCCTCGGGGGTGCGCGAACTATTGGCCACCTTGATCGCGACCACGCCAGCGACCACCAGGACGAGGAGGACACCGATCACAATCCCCATCGCCATCGCGCGCTTCTTGCCCCGGCCAGGCGTGGGAGCTGAAGCAACGGCCGCCTCATTGCGCGTCGACTGGTCACGCCCCGCTGGGGTTGCTGGGGGAGCCGGAATCGGCGCGTCCATCGGTTCATTTTTCTCAGTGCCCATCATGTGCTCCTCACACCCATTGACAATCCATGACCGAGCCAGCAGCACACCTCGTATGCCCGGACAATCGGCCATTCAGGCGTGCTCAGTATCACGCCACAAATGCCCATAGTCAAAGAGCGATCACATGACGGATGCGCCGTGCCCACCCACAGCGGACGGACACGGCGCAGGAAGCTCACGAGGTGTGCGCGTTAGCGCGTAAAACCTACCGAGAAGTCGGGCTTCCCATCCTTATCCAGAATGAGCACATCGTTGTCATCCAGCTGCGCGACGATCTCTATCTTGGCTTCAACGTCGCGAGTACCCTCCATGTAGTACTTGTTCGAGTACGTTGCCGTGAAGGTGACAGCAGCCCGGAAGAATGTCGGCTGATCCGGAGATACCGGCCCGAGGGCCTTCGGCATGGCACCGGAGACCGCGGTGACCGCATCGCTCTGAATTGCGAAGGGACACACCGAGTTCTGGTTGCCCGGGATGGACGCGCACGAGTCGACGACCTCCTTGCCAGCATCGAGCGCTGCCGCCGTGAGCTTAGTGTTGTAGGTGGCTGTCAGAGAGACAGAGGTACCGTCTCCGCTCCACGTATCACCGAGGATCGACACGGTTTCCGGGTTGGATTCGGCATACTCGCTCGGTGCAACCGGTGTGAACGTGTAGACGCCCGGGTAGAAGAGGAAGGTCGCATCGTCGCCGTCCTGGCCCGTCCGATGGGCGTCGGCACTCACGTCGCCGACGGTGAATTGGTTGTACCCGCGGGCGTCGACGCTCACCTTGGATACCAGAGCATCCTTGACCTGCCAGTTGTCCAGAACGCCCATCGTGGGCTTCGCTTTCGTCACCGTGAACTCGTGAACGAAACGCTCACCGTTGACCTGCATGGTCGCGGTCACCGTACGCGTATCAGACTCGCCCCTCTTTCCGTCGTTCTCGTCAACGCCAGCGCTGATGTCCTCAACAACCAGTAGCGACTGAGCTGACGACATCACCGAGTCCGTCAAAAACACGCGCTCGTCATTGGCTATGCCCGGGTCGACCATCGCAGTTGCGGCGCTGGCATTGCCTGCCGCCAGCAGATCCAGATACTGACGCACCTGCGCCTCGGGGGTGCGCGAACTATTGGCCACCTTGACCCCAATCACGCCAGCGATCACCAGCACAGCGAGAACACCGACGAGGATCCCGATCAGTTTGATGCGTTTCTTACTCGCCGGAGACATCGGCGTGAAAGCAACGCCACCGCCGCCAGAGACCGAAGGATTCACTCCCGCATGCCCCGCCTGTGGAACCGGAATCGGCGCATCCATCGGTTCATTATTCTCAGTGCCCATCATGTGCTCCTCACACCCATTGACAATCCATGACCGAGCCAGCAGCACACCTCGTATGCCCGGACAATCGGCCATTCAGGCGTGCTCAGTATCACGCCACAAATGCCCATAGTCAAAGAGCGATCACATGACGGATGCGCCGTGCCCACCCACAGCGGACGGACACGGCACATCAAGCAGGCTGTCAGGCGTCGGCGTCAGCCTCGACGACGGGCAGTGCCTTCGTCGGCGGCACGCATGCGTCGCCCGCCAGCGCTGGGAGGGATAGGCCGGCGGTCGCCGGTATCTCCTCCGACGACTCCGCGAGCTTGCGCGCCACGCGCGACATCGGTTGAGACGAGGCCTCGTAGCCTTCGGTCGTTCGGTTCATCCTCACGCTCTTCCTCTTGCTTTCCTGTGCTGAGCATGCAAGCATTCCGCGCCCCAGTTACTCAGCGGTCCACATCACACTAGTCTACGGAATCAGCCTGGAAATGGTCCCACGCCCCGCGCAGGACCTCGCCATCGAACATCGCGCAGGGATCCTCGCCCGACTCGCATGAGCGAGCTCGACCGATCGCTCGGAATCCTTCCGGCAGCGCGACGTCTGGCGGGAACGCAGCGATCATGCCGTGTTCCTCTCCCCCCTGGAGCACCCACCACACGGGATCTGCTTGGCAGATGCGAGCCGGAGTTTGCAGACGCCAGGCCTCTTGCTCGATCGCTGGCCGATCGAACTCAATAACGACTCCCGAGGCCTTGGCGATGCGCGCGGCGTCCGTGGCGGGCCCATCCGACAGGTCCATCATGGCCTGCGCACCCACAGCCGCGGCCGCGACGCCCGACCCAAGAGGGGGCGACGGTGCGCGGTACGTGTCGACGAAGGGAGCGAGCTCACCCAGCTGCTCGACGCCTCGGGCGGACGGATCAACGTGTCCCCCTTCGAGCAGATCGAGCCCGGCGTAGGAGTAGCCGAGAGTACCACTCACCGCGATGACGTCACCGGGGCGCGCGCCGTCACGTCGTACCACCGGCCCCGGGCAATAGCCGAAGGCCGTGATCGAAATGACGAGCTTCTCCCCCGCGCTCAGGTCCCCGCCGACGACGCCCGCTCCAGCCTCCCGTGCGCGGTCCCCCAGGCCTCGGACAACGTCAAGGAACACGTCGGCGTCCATGTCACGAGGCGCGACCACCGATGCGACGAGCGCCGAGGGACGTCCACCCATTGCGTCAATATCCGCGAGATTCTGGGCGGCGACGCGCGCACCAACCTCGTACCCGGTCGACCACGAAAGGTGGAAATGCTGGTCCTCCACCATGACGTCCGTCGTCACAATGAAGGATCCTTCGGGAGCTGCCACCTGGGCACAATCGTCGCCGATACCAATGATCGTGCGATCGCCGCGCGGAAAAGACTCGCGGAAATGAGACACCAACTGGGCCTCGGACAGGTCACCTAACTTCATGAGACCCAGCCTAGTCGCGTGCGCGTCACTGCGCTGCAAGGGCCGGTCAGCTCTGGCGGCCTCGCACCGTCTGGGAGGCGAACAGGCAGGTCGCGGCCGCGCTGGCCACGTTCAGGGACTCCGCGTCGCCGCTCATCGGTATCGACACGAGCGCGTCGCACAGGCGCATCTCGTCCCCCGACAGGCCTCGCGCCTCGTTGCCGAACGCCCATGCGTGGGACTGCGACAGGCGAGAACGAGCCGAGACCCCCTGCACGAGGAGGTCGGACAGACTCAGCGAACCCGCGCCGCCACTGGTGCCTAAGAGGGCCGCACTGCGACCGTGAATGAGCGCGCGAGCATCCGCGAAGGACGCGACCTGGCACACCGGAATGTGGAAAACGGAGCCGGCGCTCGACCGGACGACCTTCGGACTCGCGGCATCCACCGTGCCCGCAACGGCGACGACGCCAACCGCGCCAAACGCATCGGCTGTGCGGATGATCGTGCCGACGTTGCCGGGATCGCGCCCCTGGGCGAGCACGACGATCGTCTCACCCACGCTCGGCTCGGGCAGCTCGCGAGAGAGCGCATCCATCGAAGCAACCGCGCAGATTCCCTGGGAGTCACCCGACAGAGCCGCTGAGACCTCGGCGGTCACGGGATGCACCCAGCGCGTCACGCGCCGCGCGGCGTCCACGACATCCGCGTGGTTCTCCCACGCGTCCTGCCGCACATACACGTCACGCACGCACTCACCGCGGTGCGTAACAAGTTCGCGAACAGCCTGTGGGCCCTCGACGAGCATCAGACCCGAACGCGAACGCGCCGAGCGCCCGACCAGACCCGACACCCTGCGCACGCGATCGGCGCGGGGATTATCGAGAACGGTCAGGCGCTCGGCGGAAGAGCTCACCTATCAGGCCTTGGGGGCGTTGATGTCGGCGGGCAGCGCGTCCTTGGCGACCTTCACGAGGGCGTTGAACGCATTGATGTCGTTGACGGCCAGCTCGGCCAGCATGCGACGGTCGACCTCGACGCCGGCCAGGTTCAGGCCCTGGATCAGGCGGTTGTAGGTCAGGCCCTGGGCGCGGGACGCAGCGTTGATGCGCTGGATCCACAGACGACGGAAGTCGCCCTTCTTGGCCTTGCGGTCGCGGTAGGAGTAGACGAAGGAGTGAGTGACCTGCTCCTTGGCCTTGCGGTACATGCGCGAGCGCTGGCCGCGGTAACCGGAGGCCTGCTCGAGTACGGTACGACGCTTCTTCTTGGCGTTGACAGAACGCTTAACACGTGCCATTTTCTACTGTTCTCCTCTAACTCGAGCTCACTTGCCCAGCAGACGCTTGACGCGCTTGACGTCAGCGGTCTCCAGGACCTGGTCGGTCGCCAGACGACGGGTCTTGCGGCTGGACTTGTGCTCCAGCAGGTGGCGGGCGCCGGCCTGCTCGCGCATGATCTTGCCCGAGCCGGTCGTGCGGAAGCGCTTCTTAGCACCGGAATGAGTCTTGTTCTTCGGCATTTCTATTCCTTCGTTGTGAGGCGATGGGTATCGCCGTCAGTCCTGTTCGTCAGCCTTGTCGGCTGCCACTCGGGCCTGGTCCTTGCTGGCGCGCTCCGCGCGCTTGCCCCGGCGCTCAGCGCGCTCGGCCTCGCGGCGCTTGCGCTGTTCGGTCAGGGCGTCAGCCTTGCGCTTGGTGGGGGCCAGCACCATCGTCATGTTGCGCCCGTCCTGACGGGGCATCGACTCGACGGTGGCAAGGTCACCAATCTCCTCGGCGAGGCGCTGCAGGAGGCGAACGCCAGCCTCGGGGCGAGACTGCTCTCGACCGCGGAACATGATCATGACCTTGACCTTGTCGCCAGCGGACAGGAAGCGCTCCACGTGGCCCTTCTTGACGCCGAAGTCATGATCGTCGATCTTCAGTCGAAAGCGGATTTCCTTCAGCTGCGTGTTCGCCTGGTTGCGGCGAGCATCGCGGGCCTTCTGGGCGGCTTCGTACTTGTACTTGCCGTAATCCATGAGCTTTGCGACGGGCGGCTTAGCGTTCGGCGCAACCTCAACCAGGTCAAGTCCGGCCTCCTCGGCCAGACGCAGCGCGTCCTCAACTCGGACAACGCCGACCTGTTCACCTCCGGGTCCCACAAGGCGAACCTCGGGGACTCGAATACGCTCATTGATGCGAGTCTCGCTGATGAGCGGCTCCTTCCACAGAATCCTTATGCGCGAAACGAAAAGCCTCCGTTACGCGACGCGCACGGAGGCTTCCATAGGGTCAACACGCACGGGTGTCGACCGCCGAACCCGATCCCCTGCGCATCGCCCCTGCGGGCGGCATCCTCTCGTGCGAGAGGCGGGTATCCAGGTGGGATTTCTCCGCTTGCGTTCCGGGCTCTCGCCCAGACGATCGTAGTTACTCTACCAGAAATAGCGCGAGAACGCCAGATCAGCGATCATTGCGCGCCTCACGCTCCGGTGGGCGCTCGCTGAGCAGTCTCAGCGCAGGACGGGCGTGATCTCGACTCGGTCCGCCGAGGCGATGAGGCGAGGGTTCGATCCCAGGGCGTTCAGGGCGGCCGACAGGCTTTCTTTCATTGCCGAGGCATCGGCCCCCTGGGCGTAAGACGCGCGGTCCACGGACACGAGCACGCGCGTGAGTCCGTCGCCCGCGTAGGCGATCTCAACATCGACGATGGCGGGGCACGCAGCGCTGGCCTCGGCAAGCAGAAGCTCACGCAGGGCCTCATCACGCCAGGCCGGTAGCCACTCATCCCCCTGCGCGAGGGCGGCGACGGCGGGGCGCGGCAGCAGCACGGCATCAGTGCCCGGGTTGACGACAATGCGCCCACCCGTCTCAACGAGGGCCGTGAGCCCGATCGTGCGGAAGTCCAGGGCCATCGGGCGGTCACCGGGGCGGTGGGCAGACAGGGCCTCGGCCGACGAATAGATGGCGAGCGCCTCCCCCGCGGGGGTTTGCGCGCGCACGAAGTCGATCGGGTTGTGCCCGTTTTCTCCGGCGTGAACACCCGTCACGCGCGGGTCGGGTTCGACATCGATAGGAACGATGACGCGTTCGAAAACGAGCGCGTCAACGAGCTCCTCAAGCCTCGCCGCCCCCACGTCGCTCCCCAGCCCCAGCGCGAGCGCGCGGGTGGTACGAGGAAGCCCCTGACCGACGTCCGCGCGGTCGTGGCTCATCATCGACAGGCGCTGCGCCAGTCGATTCTTCTGTTCCTCCGTGAGGGAAGGCTGCGTGGGGGTCATGACTGCTCCTCGTATCCGGCAACATCCAACGCGTCGGCCAGAGTAAATGCGCCCTGGTACAGGGCCTTTCCGACAATCGCACCCTCGATGCCAAGAACGCGCAGCGCCTCGATATCGTCCAGGGAGTTCACGCCACCGGAGGCGATGATGCGGGCGGGAGTGCGGTCCGCGACCCGGGCCAGCAGGTCCCTGTTCGAGCCATTCATCTGGCCATCTCGCGTCACGTCGGTGACGACCAGTCGGGCTACCCCCGCCTCGTTCAAGGTGTGCAGTGCCTCCCAGACGTTTCCGCCCTCGCCGCTACCTCCGCGCGCGGCCAGGCGATCGCCGCGCACGTCCAGGCAGACAGCGACGCGCTCGCCGTAGGTATCAATTGCTTCGCACACGGTATCGATGTCGCCAAGAGCCTGCGTCGCGATATTGACGCGCTCGGGTCCCATCGCTAATCCAGCCTCGATGGCACCGCGGTTCGTGATGCCTCCCGACAGTTCGACGCGCACAGGAACCTCATGGATGACTCGCGCGAGGAGCTCAGAGTTCTCACCGCGACCAAACGCCAGATCGAGGTCCACGAGATGCACCCAACGGGCCCCGGCCTCGTGAAACGAGCGGGCAACATCGAGCGGACTCCCCCAGGACCCTGCATCGACTGACCCCGAGGACAGACGCACGGCCTGCCCGCCCGTCACGTCGATCGCGGGCAGCAGCTGAAGAACCGTCATGATTGCTTGCGTCGGAACCAGCCGAAGGGGCCGCCACCCTGACAGCTGCCGTCGGCGGCCACGGAATCCTTGTAGTCAGCCGGCGTCGTACGACCGAGCAGCAGGTCCTCCGTCGCCGCGGGCATCGCACCGAGCAGAAGACCTGCGGGAATCGTTTCCTCAGGCTCGCCACCCACATATCGCTGAGCGGAAATGCGACCCGAGACGCCCGGTTCCACGCCGTCACCCTCCACGAGCCAACTCATGAGGGCCACGGCCCCGTACTTCGACAGGTTCGACACCGCGCGGGCGACTCGGTCCACGGCGTCGGGCATCGGGCGCTGGCCGGTGAGCAGGGCATCGAGTTCTTCCTCGTCGGTCGGAGTCGTCTCAACACGCAGCCAGACGGCAGTCCAGGGCTTGAGACGGACGATCGGCTCGCGCACACCCGACAACGCGAGCAGCGAATGCAGCGCCTCCGGATAGGAAATCGGGGCGAGCACGAGGGCAACCGACAGGCGGCCGCCATCCAAGTGCAAGGACTCGTCGACGGGCGTATCGTCCGGGTCGAGGGGCGGCAGGGAATCGCCAGCGGTGGGCGATGCACCCAGCGATGCAACCAGCGACTGGAACTCCGCATCGATATCGTCGTTGTGAGCGCTCACCGCTCCTCCTTATACTGTGTGTCTCTCTCCAAGGATACTGTTGATCCACGAGCGCGCGCGTGATGCGCTCTCCCCTCAGCGAAAGGACCCCGCCATGAGTACCCCGACGATCCCCGTTCGCGGGGAGATCAAACTCGGCCAATTCGTCAAGCTCGCTTCCCTCGCCGAGGACGGCGCCCAGGCCCGCGAGCTCATCCAGGCCGGCGACGTGACCGTCAACGGCGAGGTGGAGACTCGCCGCGGCCACCACCTCAGCGTCGGTGACCTCGTCGAGGTTGATGCCCCCTGGGGCCGGGCCGCCGCGATCGTCGGTTCCGCCTCCTAACCGCCGCAGCTTTCGACGCGAGCCGAGTCCCATCGGGGCCCGGCTCGTATCGTTTCAGGACGAGGTCACGACCCCACCCGCGCCGACGACAGCCTTGATATGGCTGAAGAAGGCGCTCGTCTGCTCGACGCGCAGCTTCGGATCCAGCTCGACAATCGTCGTGCGTCCCGGTTCCGTCAGGTGCAGGCGCACCGGGGATCCACCCGGGTAGGACTCGAGGACGCCACGCAGGTCGGTGAGGAGCTCGGGCGTACACCGCGCGGCCGGCAGACGCAGATCGAGCGGCAGGTCAGCCCCACCCGACAGATCCAGGAGGGTCATCGACTGGCCATAGATGGTCATGCCCTCCTCACGCACGTTCACCTTGCCCTCGATTTGGACGATGATGTCCTGCGCGAGGTAGGTCTGGATCGACTCGTAGGAACGCGGGAAGAAGAGCACGTCCACCGAACCTGACAGGTCCTCGATCGTCGCAATCGCCCACGCGTTGCCCTGCTTCGTCACCTTCGTCGTCACACCCGACACGAGGCCCGCGATCTTCACGATGCGATCCGCCATCGCCCCATCGGAGCCGACGACTTGGGCGATCTCGTAGTCCTGGTGACGAGCCAGCGCTGCCTCCACGCCGCGCAGCGGGTGGTCCGAGACGTACAGGCCCAGCATCTCGCGCTCGGCCGCCAGCTTCGTCTTTCGGTCGAACTCGGGCAGGTCCGGGATGTCGATCGTCAGGCCCGAGCCTGAGTCTTCGTCCTCCCCGAGCGCACCAAAGAGGTCGAACTGCCCGATCGCCTCGTTTCGCTTGACGTCGATGATCGCGTCCACGGCCTCGTCGCAGCGCGCGAGGAGGGCGCGACGCGTGTGACCCATCGAGTCGAACGCGCCCGCGCGGATGAGGGACTGGATCGTGCGCTTGTTGCACACCACCTGGGGCACCTTGTCCAGGAAATCCTGGAACGAGGAGAAACGTCCCTTCTCGGCACGAGTCTCCACGATCGCATCGACGACCGGGCCACCAACATTCTGGATCGCATTCAGACCGAAGCGGATCGCCTCACCGTCAGGCGCGAAGTTACCCATCGACGCATTCACGTCGGGAGGCAGCACCGTGATGTCCATGTGGCGGCACTCCGCCAGGTAGAGCGCACGACGATCCTTGTTGTCCTTCGTTGAGGTCAACAGGGCCGCCATGTACTCCGTCGGGTAGTTCGCCTTCAGGAACGCCGTCCAGTAGGACACGAGGCCATAGGCCGCCGAGTGCGCCTTGTTGAAGGCGTACGCGGAGAAGGGAACGACGACGTCCCACAGGGCCTTAATCGACTCC
The DNA here is from genome assembly GCA_000411415.1 of Actinomyces sp. HPA0247. GTDB lineage: Bacteria > Actinomycetota > Actinomycetes > Actinomycetales > Actinomycetaceae > Pauljensenia. Next base: position 359,928 of record KE150452.1, read on the forward strand.
TCGGAGTAGCCGTTATCGATCATGCCCTGGCGGAAGCCCTTGAACTGCTGGTCCAGGACCTCCTTCTTCTTCTTACCCATCGCCTTACGCAGAATGTCTGCCTGGCCCAGCGAGTACCCCGCCAGCTTCTGGGCGATCTGCATGACCTGCTCCTGGTACACGATCAGACCGAAGGTCGTACCCAGGATGTCCTTGAGCGGTTCTTCCAGCTCCGGGTGGATAGGAGTAATCTCCTGACGCCCGTTCTTACGCAGCGCGTAGTTCGTGTGCGAGTTCGCGCCCATCGGGCCGGGGCGATACAGGGCGCCGACGGCGGAGATGTCTTCGAAGTTGTCGGGCTTCATGAGCTTGAGGAGGTCGCGCATGCCACCACCATCAAGCTGGAAGACGCCGAGGGTCTCGCCTCGTCCCAGAAGCTCATACGTCTTCTTGTCGTCGAAGGCCAGGTGATCGAGGTCCGGGTCCGGCTTGCCGTTGAGCGCGATGTTCTCCAGCGCATCCGACACAACCGTGAGGTTACGCAGGCCCAGGAAGTCCATCTTGAGCAGGCCCAGCGTCTCGCACGTCGGGTAGTCGAACTGCGTGATGATCGCACCGTCCTGCGGGCGCTTCATGATCGGGATGATGTCGGTGAGCGTGTGGGAGCTCATGATGACCGCACACGCGTGCACGCCCCACTGTCGCGTCAGCCCCTCCAGGCCGAGCGCGTACTGGACGACCTCGTGCGTGTCGGGGTTCTCCTCGTAGAACTTACGGAACTCCGAGGCCTCGGCGTAGCGCTTGTCCTTCTCATCGAAGATGCCGTGGACCGTGATGTCCTTGCCCATGATCGCCGGGGGCAGAGCCTTGGTGAGCTGCTCGCCGACCTTGAAGTCCTTGCCCAGAATGCGCGCGGAGTCCTTCAGGGCCTGCTTGGTCTTAATCGTGCCGTAGGTGACGACCTGGCTGATGCGGTCCTCGCCGTACTTGCGCTTCACGTAGGCGATGACCTCGTCGCGCCTACGTTCGTCGAAGTCGACGTCGAAGTCAGGCATCGAGATTCGCTCAGGGTTGAGGAATCGCTCGAAAATCAGGCCGTGATCGAGGGGGTTCAGCTCGGTGATCTTCATGGCGTAGGCGACCATCGATCCAGCACCCGAACCACGCCCCGGGCCCACGCGGATACCCTGCGACTTCGCCCAGTTGATGTAGTCGGCGACGGTCAGGAAGTATCCGGGGAAGCCCATCGAAATAATGACGTCTTCCTCGTACTGGGCTTGCTTGCGCACGGCGTCAGGAATGCCGTTCGGGAAGCGGTCACGCAGGCCTCGTTCGACCTCCTTGATGAACCACGAGGTCTTATCCTCCCCCTCTGGGACCGGGAAGTCGGGCATGTAGTTCGCACCCTCCTTCGTGGTCGTGAAATGCACGTCGCAGCGCTCGGCGATCTCGAGGGTCGAGTCGCAGGCACCGGGCAGCTCACTCCACAGCGAACGCATCTCGTCCGAGGAACGGATGTAGTAGCCGTCGCCGTCGAACTTGAAGCGATCAGGATCGTTGATGCGCGAACCGGAGTTGATGCACAGGAGCGCGTCCTGGATCTTGCGATCATCGCGCTTGACGTAGTGCGCGTCGTTCGTGGCCACCAGGGGCGCGTTCATAAGCTTGGCGATCTCGAGGACCTGCTGGTGAGTGCGCCGCTCGATGTCGATACCGTGGTCCATGACCTCGACATAGAAGTTCTCCGCCCCGAAAATATCGCGCAGCTCCGCCGCCTCAGCCACGGCCTCGTCCCACTGCCCCAGGCGCAGGCGCGTCTGCACGGCACCCGAGGGACAGCCCGTGAACACAATGAGGCCCTCGTGGAACTGATTGAGCAGCTCCTTATCCGCGCGCGGCCACTTACCGAACTGACCGTCCGTCGAGGCGTAGGACCCCAGGCGGAACAGGTTATGCATGCCCGTCGTGTTATAGGCGACGAGGGTCAGGTGGTTGTACGAGCCGCCCGCGCTCACGTCGTCGGCGCGCTGCCACGGCTCGCCCCACAAAACCTTCTGACGATCGAAACGCGAGGTTCCCGGCGTCACGTAGGCCTCGAGACCGATGATCGGCTTCACGCCAGCGTTCTTGCAGTTCGTGTAGAAATCGAAGGCACCGAACAGGTAACCGTGATCCGTCAGGCCAATCGCAGGCTGCCCGAGGCGCGCAGCCTCCTCCGCCATCGCTTTCGTCTTCGCCGCTCCATCGAGCATCGAGTACTCGGAGTGATTGTGAAGGTGCACGAAGGAATCAGCCATGCGTCGATTCTACTGTCCGAGGCGCGCGCGAGGCCGACGGACGCCCCGCGTCACGCGGTCGTTCATCTCACGGCGTCACCCGGCCGCGACGGGGCCGGGCTGCCGAGCACTCCCCCAGCCCCGACGGGTCAGTCGTGGGGGTGCCGCAGTTCCTCAAGCGCGGCCTCGAGATCGGCCGGGTACGGGCTGGACACGCTCATCGGCATCCCCGTACGCGGGTGCGCGAACCCGAGGCGCACGGCGTGCAGCCACTGACGCGTGAGTCCCAGGCGCTCCGCCTGCGTGGGGTCGGCGCCGTAGAAGGTATCACCCACGCACGGATGCCCAACAGCCGCCATGTGCACACGGATCTGGTGGGTACGTCCCGTCTCGAGGTGCACCTCGGTGAGCTGCGCGCCCGCCATGAGCTCAAGCGTGTCGTAGTGAGTGACCGCGCGCTTACCGCCGTCGATCACAGCCATGCGCCACTCGCGCGACGGATGACGCCCAATCGGGGCATCGATCGTGCCCGAGGCCGGGTCCAGGTGCCCGGCCACAACCGCGTGGTACACCTTCTCGATCGTGCGTTCCTTGAAGGCCCGCTTCATGACCGTGTAAGCGAGCTCGGACTTGGCGACCATCATCGCACCCGACGTGCCCACGTCGAGGCGGTGAACGATCCCCTGGCGCTCGGGAGGGCCATAGCTCGTGATGCGGTATCCCGCGGCCTCCAGGTTGCCCAGGACCGTGGGGCCTTCCCACCCCGGTCCGGTATGCGCGGCGACACCGACCGGCTTATCGACGACGACGATGTCCTCGTCGTCGTACAGAATCGTCATGTCGGTGACCGGGGTCGGCTTATTCTCGGGTTCCGGGATCGTCACCTCGATGATGTCGAGGGCTCCGAGGCGATCCGATTTCCCCGCAGCAACGCCATTAATGAGAACGTGCCCCTCCCCCGCCAACTCCGCGCAGCGCGAGCGCGACAGCCCGAGCATGCGGGCCAGCGCGGCGTCGACCCGCTCACCCACCAGCGCATCGGGCACGGGCAGCATGCGTGAGCTCACTGCGACTCCTCCTTCGAGGGTTCTCGCGAGAGCGCGAGCGCGAGCAGCGGCGCTCCCAGGACGATCCAGATATCGGCGACGTTGCCGACGAACCAGGTGCCGTAGGCGATGAAGTCGGTGACGTGGCCGATGCCGAAGCCGGGCTCAGCCGTCAGCCTGTCAATGAGGTTTCCGACGGCTCCACCCGCCAGCAGCGCGATCGCCAGCAGCGTCGAAGCGCGGTGCACACGGCGAGCGAGCACCGCAAGCACACCGATGACGACGACGGTGAAAATCGTGAGAATCCAGGTCTTCCCAGCCGCGAACGAGAACGCGGCACCCGAGTTATGAACGAGCCTGAGCGAAAGCCACTGCCCGATCACGGGAATCGTATCCGAGCCGTCAAGGGCGGTGCGCGCCCACAGCTTCGACGCCTGGTCAGTGATAATCGCGGCCGCGAACACGAGGCCCGCGTAGATCCACGTCGAACGAGTGCGGATCGGGTGGGAGGAGTCAGCCATGGTTCCCTATCTTAAACGAGCGGCGGCGGCGCACCACGAAGTGCACCGCCGCCGAAAAGCGATTGCGATCAGTTCTCGCCGTTGCCGACCTCGTTGAGGAGGGTCTCGAGGTGGCTGCGCAGGTTCGTGCGGTACTCGGCCTCGAAGGTACGCAGACCGTTGATCTTGTTCTCGAGCAGCTCGCGCTCCTGATCGAGCTGGGAGAGCAGCGAGTCCTTCTGCTTCTGAGCGTCGGCGATGATCTTCTCGCGCTCGGCGTTGGCCTCGGCGATGATCTTCGCGCTCTGCTCTTCGCCGTCGCGCACGTACTCGTCGTGGACGCGCTGAGCGAGAGCCAGCATCGAGGTGGCAGACTCCGCATCCTGCGGGCCGGTGAGGGCAGCGGCGGGAGCCGGGGTCTCGACGGCCGGAGCCGCAACGGGGGCGGGGGTCTCGGCGGGGGTGAAGTCGGAGTTGGACAGCTCGGCAACGCGACGCTCCGCAGCCTCGAGCTTCTCCTTCAGATCCTGGTTCTCCATCTGCAGGGAGTAGATGGTGGAGACAACCTCATCGAGGAACTCATCAACCTCGTCCTGGTCGTAACCCTCGCGGAACTTGACGTACTGGAACTTCTTGTTGAGGACATCCTCGGTAGTGAGCAGGGCCATTTCTTCGCCTCTCGGTCGTTTCGATTGGACGCGCGGAACCCGCACGCCTGGACGACCGGGAAGGCCGCCCGCTATCACGTCACGAAAATAATAACTGAAATTGTCACACTAGCAACATCCATCACGAGAAGAGGTCCAATTTTGTGGGGCCTCTCATCTCGAGATTTGATGGCTACAGGCTCATGAAGTAGAGAACATTCGCCAAGCGCTGCGCAACGATAAGGACCAGGAATAACACCATGAAACCGACATCAATCGCCATCCCGCCGCCGATGCGCAGGGGCGGAATAAAGCGGCCAATCCAACGGATCGGAGGGTCGGTCAACGCGTACAGCGCATTCGCAGCGACAAGCAAAATTCCGCTGGGACGCCATCCGCGCGCGAAAAACTGAACCCAGTCCAGAATGACGCGCGCAAACAGCACCATCATGTACAGGTTGATGAGGACACTCAGTCCCCACCCGAACCAGCCGAGGACGATCACGAAGATTCTCAGCCCTGGTTGTAGAGGGAACCGCGGCGTCCCGACGTGTTATCACCCTGCACCTCGACCGAGGCCGGGGACAGGAGGAAGACACGGTTCGTCACGCGCTCGATCACACCGTGCAGGCCGAAGGTCAGACCGGCAGCAAAGTCGACGAGACGACGGGCCTCTTCCTCACCCATGTCGGTGAGGTTGATGATGACGGGCGTGCCATCGCGAAACGCCTCGCCGATCGTGACGGCATCAGAGTAAGCAGTCGGGTGGATCGTCACGATACGCGTGAGATCCTCGACGGGCTCTTCGCGACGAATGCTCGTCAGGGTCGGACGGGACACAGGAGTAATGTCGGCCACGGGTGCCACCTCTTCCACCTCATCGAATTCTTCGAATTCATCGATGGGCTCCTCGGGTGAGTACCAGCCCATGAACTTACGTGCGCGTGCACCGAACGACTCGCTCATTGTTCCTCCTTCAGCCGATGCATAGCCACAAGCTACAGTTCCCCGAGGGCATCAACCCGCACCCAGCTCGGCGCGTCGCGAGGAGGCAGCCGGCGAGACTCATCACGAGCCATCTACCGACGAGGCCGGAGCTCGCCACGGCACGGCGATGACACACCGACGAGGCATGCGTGAACGTCACGCGGGAATGATAATGAGCGCCTGACGACCGCATGAGGGGTCGGCGCGATAGGAGAACAGACCAGAGTCTTCGAGCGTGCACCGTTCATCGATGTCGACCCGAACACCCAGGTCCGTCAGAGATGCGGCGGCAGCGTGCGGAAGATCGAGGGCCGGGGTTCCCCACGACGTGCGCCCACGAATCCCAGGCATCAGCCCCTCACTCGCCGCGGCCATGTCTGCGGGGACCTCGTAGCAGCGTCCACAGATAGCCGGACCAATGAGCGCGTCAAGAGGACCATCAACGAGGGCACGTATGCGCTGAGCGGCGCGCGCGAGTATCCCTCCGAGGAGCCCGCGCCTGCCCGCGTGAACAGCGGCGACGACCTGCCCGGACGCGGCAGAGAAGACAACGGGCAGACAGTCAGCGGTCTGCACGGCGAGAGCAGGCGCATCCGAGCAGCCGCGGGCATCGATGACAATGCCGTCCGCATCGACGGGACCCCACTCCCCCGCAGCTGGCCGATCAAGCGCATGCTCGCTATCCACGCTCCAGGGCACGCCGCCGCGTACCCGCAGGAGCTCGACACGAGTCGAGTGAGTTTGATCCATCCAGACAACATCACGCCCCAACGCGGCCGCAAGCGCGCGCCGACGTTCGTGCACGAGGGAGGGATCATCACCCACATGCAATCCAACATTGCCACATAGCGCACCGGTGCCCGGGTCCACCTCGGTGAGGTGGACCCGGGCACCGGCCCAGATTTTGTCAGTCATCAGCGCAGGAAGGGCGGAATGTCCAGCTCTTCCTTCTCGGGGGCCTCAGGGTAGACGCGAGGCACCTCGAAGGAGTGCTCGGACTCAGACTCCTCGTACTCCACTGCGGCGGGCGCCTCGACGGGAGCCGGGGCCACCTCGCGCACCGGAGCAGCGACGTCCGCACGATGCTGAGGGCGACGGGTCGACACCTGGCTAATGCGGGTCGTCTCAGCGGCGGGAGCCTTTGCCTCGGGGGCAGCGGGACGCTGCTGAGCGACGGGAGCTGCAACGCGCGCGGCAGAAGGACGCGACATCTGGGTGTCGGCCACATCGTCGAAGCCAGCGGCGATAACCGTGACACGAATCTCATCACCGAGAGCATCATCGATGACGTTACCGAAGATGATGTTCGCCTCGGGGTGGGCGGCTTCACGCACAAGCTGCGAGGAGGCGAAGACCTCCTGCAGGCTGAGGTCCGAGCCACCCTGGAAGAACATAAGGACGCCGTGCGCACCGTCGATCGAAGCCTCGAGCAGCGGCGAGGAAATCGCGCTCTCAACAGCGCGCAGGGCACGATCTTCGCCGGTCGCAGCGCCGATACCCATGAGCGCCGAGCCCGCATCCTTCATGACCGACTTGACGTCGTTGAAGTCCACGTTGATCAGACCCGGGGTCGTGATCAGCTCAGTGATGCCCTGAACGCCCGACAGGAGGACCTGGTCGGCCGCGCGGAAGGCGTCGAGCACGGAGATGTTCGCGTCGGAGATTTCCAGAAGACGGTCGTTCGGGATGACGATCAGAGTGTCGACCTCTTCGCGCAGGGTCGTCACGCCACCCTCAGCCTGAGCCGCACGGCGGTTACCCTCGAAGGAGAAGGGGCGAGTCACAACGCCGACGGTGAGCGCACCCGCATCGCGAGCGATCTTGGCGACAACAGGGGCCGCACCCGTACCGGTGCCACCGCCCTCACCTGCGGTCACGAAGACCATGTCCGCACCCTCGAGCGCAGCAGTGATCTCCTCGATATGATCCTCGGCAGCCTTACGGCCGACCGCGGGGTCCGCTCCGGCGCCGAGGCCGTGCGTCAGTTCACGGCCAATGTCGAGCTTCGTCTCAGCGTCAGACATGAGCAGAGCCTGCGCGTCAGTGTTGACCGCGATGAACTCAACGCCCTTGAGGCCGACCTCGATCATTCGGTTCACGGCGTTGACTCCGCCGCCGCCGACGCCGACGACCTTGATCACTGCCAGGTGGTTTTGCGGTGTCGCCATGGATGTCTCCCTTGCATCAGACCCTCAACCTTTAGTTGAAGGTTGATGTTTAACGTGCTTCGTGTCGGAAAGAAATTAGGGGTCCGCGAGCAATCCTTCAAGCCAACACGCGGACAACAAAGAAGGCTTAACTGGTCACAGGGTGATTCGGCGATGACACGTCGTAGGTCGTCGCCTTGACATTCGCCAGTAATGTCGCGAGCACACGCGCCTTCTGAGGGGCATCAGCATTCGTTCCCCACTTGACACTCTGCCCGCCGCTCAGCGTGAAACTCACCTGTGCACCCGTCGACGTGACAGTGGCTACCTGAGAGCGTGTCTCGTCGTCCAAAGCACCAAGCGCCGACGCGACGTCGGCCGCTCCCACGCTGCGGTCTTCCGGCAAAGTCACCAACGGGTAGGACCCCGCGCTCGCGACCTGTTGGAACGCCACGCCCTGGTCATCCACCAGCTGGTAGCCGCCGGGAACAGCCTCCGCGGCCATCGGGGTACGCATGGTCACCGAGATGCGCAGGCTCGTCGGCCAACGCCTCGAGACGGTCGCCGAACGTACTGCCACGTTTGATTCGACGGCCCGTGCGACCGCGGACGTGCTCAGGCGCGTCAGTGGCACTCCTTCAAAAGACGCAATCGATGAGCGCACAGAGTCAGCCGTCACGAGTGTTCCGTCTTCACCCGAGACCACGACCGAGGACGAAGAGAACGCAAACACCGGGGAGAAGAACGCTACCCAGGCGGCACCGCCAGCCACGGCAAGCGTCACAACCACCAGCGCAATACGACGCACGAGGAGCATGCGACGCGCGCGGTGACGCTCGCGGAGCCGGTCTCCCAGATCCGTGGTTTCCTCGCCTCCGAGCAGGGACGCGGCATCGGCGACGGGCTGTGGCCGATCAACCGCCGAGCGAGCGCGACGGCGCTCCACCAGCGACACGGGACGTCGCTTCGATTCCTCGGTGTCGCCTGTCACCTCGTCCTCGGGTGCCGCCGCGATAATCTCATCGAAAGAGCGGGCGGTCGACGAGGCAGCCCCCTCCGCGCGCGGCGAGCGCTCCTCGCGAGGTCGATGCCCTCCCGGACGTCTCGGCGAAGGCGGCCTCATGCCTCCATTCGCTTCCACTCATCCAGCACGTCGGACGCGCAGCGAGTGATCGAACCGGCGCCCATCGTGACGCAGACGCCACCCTCGGGGGTCAGTGAGGCAGCCAGGCGGGCAGCCTCGTGCATATCTTCAACGTAGGACGCGCCCTCAATGCGCGAGGAGATCAACGAGGAGTCAACACCGGGCTCGGGATCCTCACGGGCCCCATAGATGCCCGCCAGAACGACATGATCCGCCCCCGACAGGGCCTGCGCGAAACGCTCCGCGAAGATACGCGTACGCGAATACAGATGCGGCTGGAAGACGACGGTCACGTCCCCGTCTCCGGCGACGACGTGCGCCTCACGAATCGCGGCCTCCACCTCGGTCGGGTGATGAGCGTAGTCGTCGAAAAGACGGCGCGTGCCGACCTGACCGCGGGCCTCAAAGCGACGGGCCGCGCCCGTAAACTCACCCAGGCCGTCAGCGATTGCCTGAGGCTCCAGCCCACACTCGATGCCGGCTACCCAGGCAGCGGCCGCATTCAGGACGTTATGCTCGCCAGGTACACTCAGCGCCAGCGATGCGCGACGCTCTCCCCACGTCAGCGTCGCGCCAGCCCCGTGAGCTTCCACGTGCACGTCGGAGATTACGACATCGGGATCACGCAGCGACCGATCCGCACGCCCGTACGTCACGACGCGCAGCCCCTCGGCGCGGGCGGCATCCGCGAGACGAACCGCCCCCTCGTCCTCCGCGCAGGTCACCAGCAGGCCGCCGGGGACCAGTCGCCGCGCAAACTCAACGAAAATCTCCTCGAACTCCTCACGCGAATGGTAGCGATCCAGATGATCGGGTTCGACGTTCGTCACGATCTCGATCGCCGGAGAATAGTTCAGGAACGAACCATCAGACTCGTCGGCCTCGGCGACGAAAACATCGCCACCACCCAGGTGCGCGCCGGTACCCAGCTGGGGCAAAACGCCACCCACGGCCACCGACGGATCCAGCCCGCACGCCGACAGCCCGATCGCCAGCATGCCGGACGTCGTCGTCTTTCCGTGCGCACCGGCGACGCCGATGAAACGCATACCCGAAGCCGCCAGGGCGAGAGCCTGCGACCGGTGAATCACCAGCTGACCGCGCTCACGAGCAACCGCAAGCTCCGGGTTCTCCTCCCGGATCGCAGTCGACACGACGACCACCGCATTCGGGTCCACGTGCGAGGCATCATGCCCGACGAAGACACGCACGCCCACCGAGCGCAGGTGATCAAGAACCGCCGACTCCTCGCGGTCCGAGCCCACCACGGTCGCACCACGCGACGCGAGCAGCTCGGCGACGACGCTCATGCCGGCGCCTCCGATGCCAATCAGATGAAAACGATCCTGCAGCGTCGGCTCACTCATGGCCGCTCTCCTTCACCTGTTCCAGGGCCAGATCGGCCAGTGCACGAGCAGCACCCGCACGCCCCAGAGACTGCGAAGCAGCCACCATGTCCGCCAAGCGGGCCGAACCCAGCAGGGGGAACACGTTGGAACGCACGAAGTCAGCCGTGAAGTCCTTATCGTCGATCAGCTGCGCGCCACCCGCAGCGACGTGGTCTGCGGCATTGAGGCGCTGCTCACCATTTCCGATCGGCAGCGGCACGTAGATGCAGGGAAGGCCCAGGGCCTCCATCTCAGCCACGGTTCCCGCACCCGACCGACACACGACGAGGTCCGCGACGGCCAGCGCGTCCTCCATCGTCGTCAGGTAATCGATCACATGCCAGCGATCGGAGCACCCGGCAGCCTCAACAGCGGCGCGTACAGGCTCATCCTTCCCACGGCCCGTCAGGTGCACGACCTGCGCCCCCTCGGGCAGAGCATCCGCGGCACCGGTCATCGACTCGTTCACGTGCAGCGCACCCAGCGAGCCACCCGTGACGAGGAGCGTCGGAGCTTCGGGGTTCACGCCCAGGCGCCCAGCGGCCTCACGGCGTGCCTGCGCGGCACCAGCCGCATCCTTTCGACTGCTCGCCAACGACGCGATCGCCGCACGCAGGGGAAGACCCGTCACGACAGTGCTGCCGCGCCGCGCGCTCAGAGGCGTCGACGGGAACGTCAGGGCCACAACTGCAGCATTGCGAGCACCCACCTTATTCGCGAGGCCAGGGCGCGCATTCTGCTCGTGAATAACGATCGGAACACCCGCGCGCTGAGCCGCAATGTACGCGGGCGTCGACACGTAGCCACCAAAGCCCACGAGGACATCAGCGCCCTCCAAGGCCTGCGCACACCGCTTCACTGCATCGACAAAGCGCGACGGCAGCGTGAAGAACGCGAGAGAAGGACGACGCGGCAACGGCACGCGGGGAATCTCCACCAGCGGGAAACCGGCAGCCGGAACCAAATCCGATTCCAAACCAGCCGCTGTCCCCAGAACCACGACCTCGGCGCCGCTCTCACGCAGCTGTGCCGCCGTCGCCAGCAGAGGATTCACGTGACCGGCGGTCCCGCCGCCAGCCATCACAACCTTGACCATAAGCGTCTCCTTTACGCGTGCGTAGCCCCAGTTTAGCGAGCCGCGCGCCTGCGGGGCGCCACGCGGGGGTCGCGCCCCGCCGATGCCTCGTCCGGTCGACCGATCATCCGCATACCGGCGCGGGCGCGCGCGAACGACGCCACGACCGCAACCGCGGTGATAGTAAACAGGAAGGACGATCCGCCGTAGGACACGAGCGGCAGTGGAACACCAATGACCGGGCCAAGGCCCGTCACCGATAGAACGTTAATGATCGTCTGCACCCCAATCCAGGAGGCAACGCCCGAGGACACGGCGACGACGAACAGGTCCGAGGTCCCCCGCGCCACTCGGATCATGCCCCACACCAGCAGACCCAGGCACACGAGGACGGCGAGTGTACCGAACAGGCCGAATTCCTCACCGACGATCGCGAAAATAAAGTCCGTGTGCGCCGCCTGCAGGTAATTCCACTTCTCACGCGACGCCCCGGGGCCGAGGCCAGTCAGGCCTCCCGACCCCAGTGCCCACAGCGAATGGTCAATCTGCTCGGGAGCAGACTCGTCCGGGCCCTTCGACGTGCCCGGCAGGATCGCAAGAATACGACGAATACGGGTCGGGTTCGACAGAACCAAGAGCACCAACGTGGGGACCGCGACCATGACGAGACCACCGAACCAGCGCTTGGGCAAGCCCGCGACCCACATGGCTCCCAGAGCACCCACCGCGACGACCATCGCAGTACCCATGTCTCGACCGAGCATCACCGCACCCAGCGCAATAAGAATCGGCAGGCCAACGGCAACTGCCATCGTGCGCAGGTCAGAGCGCTTCGACGCTGACTTCGAGACCATCAGCGCCAGGAACACAATAAGCGCGAGTTTCAGAAACTCCGACGGCTGGGCCATGATCGGCCCGAGCTTCACCCAGTTCGCGTTGCCGCCCTCGGACCGGCCGAGCGGGCTGAGCACCAGTGTCTGGAAGCCGAGGGCGCCCACGAACATCACCGGCGCAATGAAGACGAACCAGCGCTGCGGCACCAGCTGAACGACCATCGCGATCAGCAGCGAGACAACGATAATGAGAAGTGGACGGGCATACGCCGTGTACGGGTTCTCCCCCTGCGCGATCGACGTGACCGTCTGCGCGGAAAAGCCCATGACGAGGCCGAAAACCGACAGCACGATGGCCGGAAGGACGACGAGATAGTACGTCATCACCGGGTCCTCGTGACGCTCCTGGCCAGACCCGAAACGGATCCGAGGCAGCGTCACCGTCGGGATATGCCACCCGCGCTTATTCGTCGCCACCGGCGCTCCCCCACTGGGCGGCCAGACGCGAGACTGCGTCCGCGAACGCGTCGCCACGCTGACCGTAATTGTCGAACTGATCCCAGGACGCACACGCGGGTGCGAGCACAACAGTGTCGCCCGGCATGGAGAGCGCCACGGCCTCATTCACGACCGAAAACATCCAATCCTCGTGTCCATCGACCTCGACGAAAGGCACCTTCGGAGCCCCGTCCGACAGCGCGGCGACCAGGGCATGACGGTCCTCGCCGATCACAACGACGCCCCGCAGGGTCGGCTCGACCTGCTTGATGAGCTCCGTGAAATCCTGCCCCTTTGCGTCGCCACCGACGATCCAGATCGCGCTGCGCGGAGGTAGTCCGGCGAGCGAGGCCCGCGCCGCATGCGCGTTCGTCGCCTTCGAGTCGTCCACCCAGGTCAGATCCGCCACATGGGCGATGACCGCTCGGCGATGCCCGGCGGGACGGAAAGAGCGAAGCCCCGCTTCCACGGCCTCGGGCTCGACGCCGTACGCACGTGCGAGAGCGGCAGCGGCAAGCGCATCACTCAAAGCAGCAGCCGACGGGTGAGGCCCGTAGGCGCCCGACAGATCCGACACGTGTGCGAGGGCGACCGCCTGCCGAGCGCGGTTCTCGACGAAAGCGCGGTCGACGAGGAGTCCCTCAACAATGCCGAACTGCGACACCGACGGGGCACCGAGCGTCACGCCGATGGCACGCGCACCCTCGACGACGTCGGCGTTCTCCACCATGGCCTCGACGGTACGATCGGATGCCGGGTACACGCACGCCTTCACCGTGTTCTCGTACACGCGAGCCTTATCCGCCGCGTAGGCCTCAACGCTGCCATGCCAGTCCAGGTGATCCGCGTCCACATTCAGACACATCGACGCCAGAGGCGAGACTGTCCGCGCCGTGTGCAGCTGGAAGCTGGACAGCTCGACAGCAAACACCTCGGCATCGGAGTCGATCGCGCGCGTGATCGGAGTACCGATATTACCGACCTCTTCCACCTTCACACCCGCACAGCGCAGAATCTCTCCGAGCATCCCCACGGTGGTGGTCTTGCCGTTCGTGCCGGTCACCGTCAACCACGGGCGACCCGCGTGCGGCCCCTCCTCCTGGAGACGCCAGGCGAGTTCCACCTCTCCCCACAGGTCGATACCGGCATCCTCACAGGCGCGGAACACCGGGTGGTGCGCGGGCACGCCCGGAGACACGACGACGAGGTCGGGGCCCGCCTCGACGATCGCGTCGACGAGGGCGTTCGGATCCTCCTGAACACAGACCTCAACGTCAGCGACATCATCGAAGAACAGCGACTGTCCGCCGCGCGCGTCAAACGCGCGCACCTGCCAGTCGCGGGCGAGCAGCGCGCCCGCCGCACCCTGACCGGACTTACCCCAGCCGACGACAGCAGCGAGACGACTCATCGACGCGACACCCACTCCGCATAGAAGATACCCGCACCGGCAACCGCAACAATCGCGGCAATCAGCCAGAAACGGATCACGATCGTGACTTCCTTCCAGCCGAGTAGCTCGAAGTGATGGTGGAGCGGTGCCATCCGGAAGACACGTTTACCGGTGGCTTTAAAGACGCCGATCTGGATGACATCCGAGAGAACAACCGCGACGAACAGGCCTCCCACGATGACGGCGAGCAGCTCGGTCTGCGTGAGCATCGACAGGCCGGCGACAGCGCCACCAAGCGCGAGAGCACCCGTGTCGCCCATGAAGATCTGAGCGGGCGACGCGTTCCACCACAGGAAGCCCGCCAGCGCGCCAATGAGAGCGGCACAGAAAATCGCAAGGTCAAGGGGGTCACGCGTCGAGTAGCAGTTCGATTGATTCGCCCCGAGCTGCGTGCACGCCTGAATGCGCTGGAAGTACGTGATGAAGGTATACGCGCCGAACACGAAGATGGAGACACCCGCCGCCAGACCGTCCAGGCCATCGGTCAGGTTCGTCGCATTCGACCACGCCGTCACAATGAGATTCGTCCAGATCAGATACAGGACGACACCCACACCGAGCCCCGCAAAGCCCAACGTCAAGGCCGTGGGCCGCGCGAAGGAAATCTCGAGTGTTCCGGCATATTCGCCGAACTCGTTCGGCATGATGAGGGTTCCCAGCGCAAAGAGTGATGCGACGGCAACCTGGCCGATAATTTTGCCCGACGGGTGCAAACCGAGAGAACGCTGGCGCATAATCTTGATGCCGTCATCAAGCAGTCCGATGACGCCCAAGCCCACAAACAGGAACACGAGGAGCAGGCCGGACCACGACGGTCCGGCACCGGCGACCAGCGAACCAATCAGCCAGGCAACCACGGTCGCCAGAATGATGACAACGCCGCCCATTGTCGGCGTGCCACGCTTGGTCAAGTGCTGGGTGGGCCCATCCTGGCGGATGAACTGACCGTACTGGTGCAACACCAGGAAGCGGATGAGCAGCGGCGTGCACGTCACTGACAGCGCCATGGCGATAATGAACGCCGCGATAAGTCCAATCACCGGTTCGTTCCCTTCTCTCGCAGGATGTCTGCGACCTGCCACGAATGTGACCCGTAGGAGCCTTTGACCAGGATGACGGCGCCATCCTCGGCGTGTTCGATCGCCAGGCGCGCGGCCTGCTCGGGATCCGACGCGACCTCACGATGGGCCACACCCGGGGCCCCCTCTAAATAGTAGTGGGCATCCGTCCCCAGGCCAATGAGCGTGTCCACGCCCGCATCCTCGATCATGGCTCCCACCTGCTCGTGCAACGACTGCGAGTCATCGCCCAGCTCCAGCATTTCGCCGAGCACCGCAATGGTATGCGCGTCCGAGCCGATCGAGGCCAGGGCTGCGATTCCGGCACGCATCGAATCCAGGTTGGCGTTGTACGAATCGTCGATGAGGGTGAGTGCACAGCCCTGAACCGTGAGCTCATGAACGTCCATGCGATGAGGGCTCAATGCACGCGCATTCGACAAGACACTAGCCACTGTTTCCAGGTTAACCCCGAGTGTCAGGGCACCGGCTGCGGCAGCCAAGGCGTTCGCCACGTGGTGGCGACCCACAATCTTCAGGTCAATGCGTGCCTCGCCCTGAGGCGCCACGAGCGTGAAGGAAGCGCGGTCGGCGCGGTCAAGGCGCACGTCGATTGCCCGTACATCGGCGCGGGGATTACCCGAGGCGGAGAAGCGGATAATCTGCCCCGTCGCCAGAGGCGCCATCGCCTCAACATTCGGGTCATCAGTGTTGAGAATGACGGGGCCACCCGGACGCATCCCCTTGATAAGTTCAGCCTTCGCGGCGGCAACGCCTTCGAAACCACCGAAGCCACCCACGTGGGCGTGCCCCACGCACAGCTCGATGGCAACGTCCGGGGACACGATATTCGTCAGGTAGGTGATGTGGCCGGGACCCGATGCACCCATCTCGAGGACGAGGTGGCGCGTCGACTCATCTGCCAGGAGCACCGTCAACGGCAGGCCGACCTCATTGTTGAACGAGAGCTTGGGGGCCACCGTCGGCCCGTCCTCGCTCATGATCTGCAGCAGCAGATCCTTCGTCGTCGTCTTACCCACAGATCCCGTCATCGCGATGACATCGAGGTCTCCCCCGCTGCGAAGCTTCTCGACGTGCGCGTGAGCCAGGGCACCGAGCGCCTCGGTCGAATCCTTGACGACAATCTGAGCCACGGCCTCGTCGACCTCGTGTTCGACGATCACAGCGACGGCACCGCGCGCCACCGCCCCTGCAACGAACGTATGCCCGTCGGCGGCCTCGCCACGGCGCGCAATGTAGAGCGATCCCTCGGCTGCTTCGCGCGAGTCGGTGACCACCGGGCCTGTCACGAGCACATCGGGGCCAACCAGGCGACCCGACACTGCCTCAGCAATCCATTGTGCTGACGTCTGCATGTTCTACTCCTTCAGACTCACGGCGTCGTCGGATACAGGTTAGCGGACGACGTGGAGGCGGGGATACCCAGGTTGCCGACAGCGGTACGCGCAATGTCGCCAAACAGCGGAGCCGAGGAATCAGATGAGACCGACGCCACCCTCGGGTTGTACAGCACGACGGCGATCGCGAGGCGCGGCGCATCCGCGGGAATAATGCCGGCAGTCGTGGAGACGAGGCCGGACGCGCCATCGATGATCGTCTCAGCGGTACCGGTCTTCACACCCACGCGGTAGCCGGGCACCTTCGCGGCACCAGCGGTACCCAGATCGTCCTCGACGACGGATTCCATCATCGTGACCAGCTGCGAGGCAGCCGTCGCATCCATGGCCTGGACAGGCTGACTACCCTGTGGCACCTCAACTGTTCCATCCGCGTTCGTCCACGACTTCACAATGTGAGGCGCGATGCGCACTCCCCCGTTCGCGATCGTGGCGAGCGCTGAGGCCTCCTGCATCGCGGTAATCGCGTAGGCCTGACCGAACATCGTCACGTAGCGGTCACGGCCCTGCCACTGATCCGCACTGCGCAGCAGACCGGCGGACTCGCCGGGCAGCTCGACGCCCGTCTCCTCGCCAAACCCGAGAGCGCGCATCATCGCGTATCGCTGGTCGTCGCTCATCGTCTGGCCGATCAGGACAGTACCAGTGTTCGACGACTCCGCCAGAATGCCTGTCGCCGTCAGGGTTTCGCCGCCATGCTCGTGGAAGTCGGTGATAGGACCACCCGCGTCGGGAAGATCCAGCGCGTAAGGCACCTGGAAGACACTCGTCGGCGTGATCGTCCCCTGATTGAGAGCCGCCCCCACGGTCACGAGCTTGCCCACGGAGCCGGGCTCGAATGCGTCCTGAACCGCATGTACCTTCTGAGGGCTCGCATTGTCGGGCTCCTTGGAGTTCGAGTCCGCCATCACCAGCACATGACCTGTTGCCACGTCCTCAATGACGACCGCCCCCCAGTCGGCCTGGTGTTTCGTCACTCGCGCGTCGAGCAGTTCCTGAACCTGGTGTTGCAGGTCGGCATGCAGCGTCAGCTCCACATTGCCGCCGTTCTTCGGCTCAACAGTGGTCTTCTTACCGCCCGGCATCACCGCACCATTGGGCGCGATCTCGAAGGCCTGTGCGCCGGGCGTACCCGTCAGCAGCGTGTCGAACTGCGCCTCCATGCCCGAAGACCCCTGCCCTTCGGCGTTGACCGTCCCGATGACGGGCGCAGCAACATTGCCATTGGGGTACTCACGCTCAAAGACGGACTCCCACTCGATCCCGTAGATGTCGAGCTTACGGATCTCACGGTATGACACGGCATCCACGTTGCGCTTGATGTACACGTAGGTCGAGTCGCCCAGCATCATGCCGCCGAGCTCCGCCTCATTCATGCCGAGGATGGGGGCCAGGAGGCGCGCGGCCTCCGCAGGGCCACGGCCGACCTCGTTCCCGTCATCGTCAAGGTGCACGAAGGATCGGATATTCACCTGGTTCACCGCAATGTCGTACGTCTGGATCGAGTTCGCCAGAACGACACCCGTGGCATCGGTGATCGTGCCACGCGCAGCGGCAACCTCCGTCGAGGAGGTACGCACACGCTGCCCCTGCGCCGCCAGCGACGGCCCTTCGATGATCTGCAGCTGAACCAGACGCACACCACAGATACACAGGGCACCAACAAGGATGCCCACGATCCATCGCGAACGCGTGATGACGGTATCCATCGGTACTCGCCTTCCGAGTTACTTCGCGGGAGTCCCAGCCTCGACGCTGCCGGTTTCAAGGGTGATGAAGCCCGACTTTCCGGCGGGCACCATGCCGTTCGCCTTCGCAGCCTTCTCAAGCTCCGTCGGCGAGGCCTTCCGATCCAGCTCCGCACGCATCGTCCACGACTGCGCCTCCAGCTCATTAAGAACCAGCTGCTGCTCACGGATCTCGAACGACGTCTGAGCCATGCGCGTATTGAGAACCATCGATGTGACGACGGAGGCCAGAGCGACGGCGACGAAAAGCATAAGGATCGCCGCGACCGAGCGCCGAGGACGAGTGCCCTCAACGATACGCAGCTCATGGGCCTCCTCGCGGCGCAGCTCGGGGCGCGCTGCGGGACGTGCCTTCGCGGTTGCTGCACTCATGAGAGGTCCTTCCATTCGCGGATGAGCTCCGCTCCGCGCAGTCGCACGGAAGCAGATCGGGGGTTGTGGTCTTGTTCGGCCTGATCGGCCCTGTTCGCGCCCTTTGTCAGCAGGCGCAGGCTGGGAGCCATCTCCTCAGGGATGATCGGCAGTCCGGGAGGAGCGCTGCTGGTCGAGCCGCGACGCAGCACGTCTTTGACTATCCGATCCTCGAGACTCTGGTAGGACTCCACGACCAGGCGCCCGCCTACCCTCAGACTTGCGAGGGCCCTCGGCAGAGCGCGTTCCAAGATGGTGAGCTCGTCATTGACAGCCACGCGCAACGCCTGGAACGTCCGCTTTGCCGGGTTACCGCCGGTGCGTCTCGCGGGGGCCGGGATGGCCTCGCGAATGATGTCGACGAGTTCCCCGGTGCGCGTGATCGGCGCAGTGTCGCGACGTCGGATGATGAGCCTGGCGATACGCGGTGCGAATTTCTCTTCGCCGTACGTGCGCAGGATTCGGATCAGTTCACCTTCCGAGGCAGTGGCAAGCAAATCAGCCGCGCTCTGCCCGGTGGTCGAATCCATCCTCATGTCGAGGGGCGCATCTTTGGAGTACGCGAATCCGCGTTCAGCCTCGTCCAGCTGCAGGGAGGACACGCCCAGGTCCATGAGGACGCCATCCACGCGCGCCCCCTGTCCAAGTTGGTCTGCGACCGCCTCATCGATGTGGTCGTAGGTGGTGTGAACAGCTCGGAAGCGTGTCCCGAAACGCTCAAGACGCTCGGAGGCGAGAGCGATCGCCTGAGGGTCGCGGTCAATACCAATAACCGTCAGGTCCTCGAAGCGCTCGAGCGCCCCCTCCGTGTGACCACCCATGCCCAGCGTGCCGTCCACGAGAACCGCGCCGGGGCGCTGAATCGCGGGGGCAAGCATGTCGAGGCACTCGGCGAGGAGCACAGGCACGTGCCGCTCGCTCGCGGGGCGCGACGAATCGTGCACCGCCTGCGATGTTTCCACCATGTCGCGCCTCCTTTCGTGTGCCGACTGTCGTGTACTGGGTGTCCGATCCGTGCTTCCAGGTCCCCCACCGTGCTCCGCCACCGGGGAAGTGATGTCGGAACAGCGGGCGGAGACCTGAGAGCACGGGTCAGAACATCCCCGGGATGATCTCTTCTGCAGTATTCGAGAAGACCTCTTCCTGGACGGCGAGGTACTCGCGCCAAGCCGAGGCATCCCAGATCTCGGCTCGCGACCCCGCGCCAATGACGGCGAGTTCGCGACCCAGACCTGCGTACGCACGCAGGTCCGCAGGAACGCTAATGCGACCCTGCTTATCCGGGATCTCCTTGTAGGCTCCCGAGAGCATCACGCGGATCCAGTCACGCGCCTGCTTGGACGACAGGGGCGCGCGACGCAGTTCCGCGGTCATGTTCTCGAATTCCGCGGCAGGGAATGCATAGATGCAGTGCTCTTGGCCGCGAGTGAGGACGATCCCGCCCTCCATGTCCTCGCGAAAGCGCGCAGGCAGAAACATGCGGCCCTTGTCGTCGAGCTTGGGCTCATACGTACCGAGGAACATGTCACCGCCCTCCCCTGTTCGAAACTTTCCCCCACTTTAACCCACCACACCCCATATTTACAGAGGAACTTCCGGCGTGGCGTAAAAAACAGAGGTGTCAAACGGCTTCGTTTCAATGAAAAAATCGAGTGGAGAAAAGTGGGGGAAATCTTGCACACATTCGAGGAAACACACCTCCCACTCACCGCCCACGCCACGCACTCACCCCTTCCTCCTCGTCAGCAATCATTGAAATACCAACGCTAACCGAACGCCAAAGACCGGGAAACAGTCAGCAATCCGAGCCCGGTGGAGCAGCGTGGGGAGGACAGTGGGGAATGCCGGGGAGCACGGTGGGGAGGAGGGTGGAGGACGCCGGGGAGGACAGTGGGGAGGAGCGTGGAGGACGCCGGGGAGGACAGTGGGGAGGAGCGTGGAGGACACCGGGGAGGACAGTGGGGAGGAGCGTGGAGGACACCGGGGAGGACAGTGGGGAGCTGTCC
The DNA here is from genome assembly GCA_000411415.1 of Actinomyces sp. HPA0247. Lineage (GTDB taxonomy): Bacteria > Actinomycetota > Actinomycetes > Actinomycetales > Actinomycetaceae > Pauljensenia. The sequence goes on from KE150452.1 coordinate 380,542, forward strand.
AAGGATCCCGGAGAATGCTCTGCCCAAGCGCCACCCAGTTCAGCGCAGATCGCACCGCAGCGCTCTCCTCACACAGATCAACCACGCACAGGGACACACACGCCCAACATCGCGCGCACATTTGTGCGGCTACCGGGGTACGGGTGGGAGGATGTGCATGATGGTTGCGCAGCATTCTTAGTATTTCGTGCTGGTTCTGCGCGTACGCTGAAACAGTAGGGCGCGCCTCCAACGACGGGGGCACGCCGCAGGGCACCTCACCGTGGAGGAGTACGACGCCATGACGGTTCCACCATTGTTCGACCCCCTCGATACCGAGGATGAGGATCAGCTGCGGCGCGACACCACGTCACGGGAGGCAGGGCGCGAGGCCGATGCTGAGCACTGGGACACCCGCTCGCGTCCCTCGGGTATGCGGGCCCACGCCCAGGCGTGGCTGCACGTCGAGCCGTTCTATTGGACGATGCGCGTGGTCTACGTGTGCCTCGCCGCAGGAGCCGTCTTCGCCGTCTACATCAACGGGGTCGCTGAAGGCTGGTGGCACGCCTGGGGCGAAAAACCCAGCGTCGCAGCCACGGCCCCCGCCACCCAGCCCACGCCCGCACCATCAGTGTCGAGCGAGGCCGCGGTGTCGGGCGGCTATCAGATCGGCCCCGACGGCGTCCTCGTGCGCCCCGCCCAATACGCCGCAGACACCTACACCAAACCTGAACTCCCCGAAGAAGCCAAGGAAAACACCGAACGAGGAGCAGAAGCAGCCGCAGAACACTACCTCGCACTACTCGTCTACGCCTGGAACACCGGAGACACCCAACCACTAGCAGATATGTCCGATAGTGACTCAAAGTTCGCGCATGAGGTGACGCAGAGGATCAGCGATCTCTACGGTAATGGATGGGTATTTAACAATAGTTCCGCCGTGGAGCACGTTCTCAAGCTTGAACCTGCGGAATTAGCGGGTGCGGAGAATACATCTGACGCCGTGACAGTAGTACTAGCTATCAACTCGTCAGATGGAACGATTTGCCAGAACAAGAATATTTATGTTCACGATCAGCAATACCAATCCATATTTGCGCTAGTAATGACATGGAATAATGACCAATGGGTTGTAACCCAAGCGGGAATGGAAAAGACAAATGAGTGAGAAATTCCTTCGATTTGTCATATCGACAACTATCGCACTGCTATTGTCTGTGGCCGTTGCGCACACAGCATACGCGGAGGAAGTTACTCCCCCTCCCTTCTATGACACAGATGCGCACGATGACGCCATTGATTTTCTCCTGAAGCAAGGCATCAAACAATATAGCGGAAGTACTCAGCCTAGTAACGAGTCACCAACTGATGACACAATTCGGCAATCAAATTCTGCCATTGCGAGTCCTGATGCAGTGACCGCCATGGCAGATAGAAATTGTGACGGAAAAGGACACGAGGGCATTCAGTCAGACGGAAGTACCGCACTATATGCATGTCGCTCTATGTTCCCTAAAACTGGCGATTCAGGATGGACACCAACCACGCGCGAGATTCTGTACTATGCAGCCACAACAATCCACGCCGACGGCGCGGGCCTTCATAAGCGCCCCGCCAGGACGTCGTACACGAACAAGTACGTCCCCACACTCGTGGCGGCCACCCATCCGACCCAAACCCACACGATTAACCTGCTGGGACACGACATCACCATCACCTTGACGGCCACCAATTACGAATGGGACTGGGGCGACGGCACCCCACACACCATCACCGCCTACCAAGGGACGGTCTTCGAGAAGGGCATGGACCCCAACAAGGACCCCCGGCTGATCCGCCACTACTACACCCCACCCAACGGCTGGCGCTCACGCTTCGACGGCCCATACCCCGACGCCACACGCACCATCACCCTGACCACCACGTGGAGCGGCACCGCCACCAACCCATTCACCGGAGAAACCCAAACCATCAACGGCCTGGTCACCACCACGGAAACAACAGGCCCATTCCGACTCTCCCACCTCATCGTCTCAAACACCGACACCTGGGAAGAAAAACAAGGCCACTAAACCACCGAGGGGCGAAGGCCTCACCCTCCCGCGTGTTCACGGCACGCCAAGCATGCGATACATGATGGACAGCAAAGCGGGGCGCTCCGGTTTCCCGGTGCGCCCCGCTCCCAACAGTCTTGGATCGACGACGTCAGTCGTCATCCTTGCGGTTATCCCAGCGTCGCTCCTGATCCTGAATGAAGGAATCCCAGCCGCCACCCTTGCTCTTCTTCTCCGAGCGGGGCTCATCCGCACTGCGCCCCTTGCCCCCGGGCCGCGAAAGTGCGTAGAGCACTCCGGCGACCGTCACGGCGAAACCGACGACCCCCAGGAGGATCGACACGACGGAGTACCCCAGAGACACAGCAGCAACCAGCACAATCATGCCCAGGACAGCACCCGTCAGGCCAAGGGCAATACGGCGAGGAGCGCGAGGACCTTCCGCCGCCTTCGACTCAGGCTCTTCGGAGACGGGAGCGGACATCTGTGAGGCCAACGCCGGGTCTTCCTCGCGCAAAGATGCTTCCATCTGCTCGAGGATCTTCTTCTCATACTCGGTGAGAGCCATTGGGTGCCCCTTTCACATGGGTAGTACGAACAGCTTAGCGCGTCCGGTATGTCAGAGACGAACTGGCCTTACAGGAGGGTCCCCTGGCGCGCCTCGCTGCCGCCACCATCCAGCCCTTGCTCACCCCGGCCTCGTTGATCGGACGGAGCCTGAGCGGGAGCAGCCTCACCCGTATCCGCCCCGAAGGAACGCCGGTCGGGCGTCTTCTTACCGAGCAGCGTGGCCGGAGCGAGCGCACCGGCACCAAACTTCGTGCGGATCTGATCCATCGCGCGCTCCGAGGCGGCCGGTCGCTCGTCCCGATCCAACGTCACGGCGACTCCACCGGAACGCGACTGCAGGCCCTCCACGCGCACGCCGAAGAGACGCACCCCGCCGATCGGCATGTCCTCGCGCGAAAAAAGCTCACGCGCGGCCCTGGCAATGTCTCGCCCCGTGTCCGTGGGCGCCACGAGGCTCACGCTGCGCGTGATCGTATGAAAATCGGCGCCGCGCATCTTAATCCCGACAGTCCACCCGACAACCCCGCCCGCCCGCAGTCGACGCGCGCAATCGTGAGAGGCCGCCAGGATGAATTCCTCAATCTGGACCCGCGAGCGCACATCCTCCTCGAAGGTGCGTTCCATGCCGACCGATTTTTCGGCGCGCGCCGGGCTCACGGTCCGCGGATCGATGCCCCACGCAAGGTCGTGCAGGTGATGGGCCGCGGCGACTCCGAGGAGTTTCGTCAGGCGGGCGATGGGCGCGTGGGCGAGGTCGCCGATTGTGTCGATGCCTTCGCGATCGAGGACCGCTGCGGTTCGACCGCCCACACCCCACAGGGCCCCCACCGGCAGCCCGTGGAGGAAGTCGACCGTGGCCTGGTGAGGGATGAGGAGAAGCCCATCGGGTTTGGCGTGCGAGGAAGCGATTTTCGCGACCGATTTCGTGGATGCGATGCCAACAGATGCGGGCAGGCCGACGCTCTCGCGGATTCTCGAGCGGATGAGAGTCGCAATCGTCAGGGGTGATCCGAGGCGGCGGCGAGCCCCGGACACGTCCAGGAACGCTTCATCGATGGAGACCTGTTCGAGCGCGGGCGTGATCGTCGCGAGGATCCTCATGACCTCCTGAGAGTAGCGGCGATACAGGCCGTGACTGCCAGGAACGAAGGCCGCGTGCGGACACAGGGCTCGGGCACGCGATGTCGGCATGCCGGCGCGCACGCCAAGGGCTCGAGCTTCGTAGGTGGCGGACGTGACGACGCCACGCCCCGAGGTCCCCCCAACGATGATGGGACGCCCAACGAGGCTCGGGTCCTCGCGCATTTCGACCTGGGCGAAGAAGGAGTCCATGTCGACGTGGAGGATCGGGGTAGCCGAGTCGTCCGATCCCCAGTCGCGTTTCGCTCGCGCGTCCCTGGGAGCGTTTGACATGTCACCTCCTGCACCCATCGACGGTCTTCGTGGTTACAGTGTCCACCATGGCACGCTCATCTTCGTCACGCGACATCTCTTTCGACACGGATTTCGGCCCAGCGCATATCCGGTGGGATGGGCCGCGTGCGACGCTCTTCCTCGGTGAGGTCGAATCGTCCGCAGTTGACACGTCGGACCCCACCTACTTGGAGTTCGAGTACATGCAGCACATGGACGCTGTCGTGTCCTCGCTGTGGGGCGCTCAGGATCGTTTTCGCGCGCTTCATGTGGGCGGTGCGGCGTGCGCGCTCGCGTGCGCCTGGTCGGCGTCGCACCCACAGTCCCGCCACGTCGCCGTTGAGGTTGACCGTCTGTTGGCCGAGCAGGTGCGTGAGCACTTCCCGATCCCGAAGGCCCCGCAGGTCAAGATACGTGTGGGCGATGGACGTGCGGTCCTCGAGGGGACGCGCGAGGGGAGTTTCGATGTGATCGTGCGCGACGCCTTCGCCTCCGGGGTCACTCCGGATCACCTGCGTACGGTGGAGTGCGCGCAACGGGCACGCGCGACGCTGACGGCCCGAGGCGTCTACCTCGTGAACTGCGCCCATGGCGGGGCAGCAAACGCTCGTCAGGACGTGGCGGCCCTGCGCGAAGTTTTCCCTTTCGTGGCCTCTATTCAGGATCCGAAGGTGGGACGAGGCGGGAGGCGCGGTAACGTCGTCGCCCTGGCCTGCGCGGATGGCGTCGTTGACGTCGATGAGATCGATCGCGCCCTGCGCACGCTGGCACTGCCCGCTCGCATTACGCGGCCGCGGGACCTGGAGCGATGGGTGGCGGGAACGCCCGCTCTCAGGGATGCGCAGGTCGGTTATCCTCAGACCGATTAACGAGGCCGTGGCGCGTTAACGAGGCCGTGGCGCGCGGGCAGGAGCACCGCGCCCAGGAGTTGGGCTCGGCGCTGCCTCACGCACGGATCCGTCAGGCGCGGTGGCGCGGCGACGAGGGGCCGGGTCCCTGCCCCTTGCGGCGTGCCTCAACGCGGGCGAGGACATCCTCAACGGTGTCGGGCTTGGCTACTTCGTCGGCTTCTTCAGTACGCGGAGCCCTCTGAACGGATTCGATTTCCTCGTCCTGGGCACGGGAGACCTGCGCGAGGTAGGCCTCGATCACGTCGCCAATGTCCTTCGGTGCTTTCTCGTCGCCGCTGGTCATCGGAGGCTGTCCCATGCCAGGCAGCGGAATCGCGCCCGTTCCACCGGTCCACGCATCAAAGTGCTCCTCAAGAGCGGACACAGTGTGCGAGATCTCCGGATTGCCTTCGACGAGCTTCTCGATGCTCTCCTGATCCTGCGCAGCTCCCTGTTCGAGGTCACCGACCGGCAACGAGAGGTCCGCGAACTTAGCGAATGAGGTCAACAGGGCAGAGGACGCGGCTGGGTAGCCGGTGTCCGCCATGTAGTACGGAACAGCTCCGAGCAGCGCGAGCCCACCAATCCCCTGCTGTCCCATGCGAATCTGCATGAACGTGGACAGCGGCGAGGGGAACTGCATGTGATTCGAGATCGCGCCGGACCCCGGGGGCAGCAGCGACTCGTCGGTCGCCTGCACGTGGACGGGCGTGGGACGCGTGTGCGGAACCCCCGAGGGGACGCCGTGCAATGAAAAGGTAATTTCCACGCCTGCGCGTTCGCAGATCTCGCGGATCGCAGCAGTAAACGACTCCCAGTGGGCGTCGGGCTCAGCCCCGTGCAGGACCAGAATCGGATTCCCCATGTCGTCTTCGACGAGGTCGAGGACGGTTTCGGGCATCACCATGTCCGGGGAGGACACCCAGTTGTCGACGGTCACGATGGGCCGGTGGGAGCGATAGTCCATGAGGGTATCGGCATCGAACGTGGCGACCCGCTCGTTGTGCAAGGAACGCAGCAGCTGGCCAATCGCCATGCGTCCAGCCGCACCGGCGTCAATCGCCCCATCGAAGTGGATGAGGAGAATCTTCGCCTTCGCACCCGCGGCGGGACCGTCGGCATACAGGTCGGTGGCCTTCATACTCACGTCTCCTCCTCATGCTCATGCTTCTGCCTCGTGTCTAACGTACCCGCGTCGCCCCCGCCTCGTCACGCGGGAACCATTTTTGAGCTTGGGGCGAAGTCCGCACACGCCCGACGCACTGGAAGCGCCGAAAGCAAAAGTAGGGGACAATAGAGGGCCACAGAATCGAGGAGGAGCCATGGCCACGAACACTCATGATGAGTCGTCGACCGACCTTCCGTTGCCCGAACAGGATTTCGTCGACCGCGCCTACGAGCGCCTGGATGCACTGCGGGCCTCCTACCGCGAGCGCCAGGGGCGCGTCCACTCCACGCACGGCGTCGGTAACGCACAGGGATGGACCGAGCGCGAGGCCCTGTCCGCGCACCTGGGAGAGATGGCCGCCCGCCTCGAAGGCGTGGAAGAGCGCCTCGTCTTTGGTCGCCTCGACATGGTGGATCGTTCTGTGCGCCACGTGGGTCGTCTGTCTCTGTCTCACGAGGACGGCACTCCCCTCCTCGTGGACTGGCGTGCTCCCGCTGCGCGCCCCTTCTATCAGGCCACGTCGGCTGAGCCGGACGGCGTCGTTCGGCGCCGTCATATTTCGACGCGTGATCGTCGAGTGACCGGCCTGGAGGATGAACTGTTGGACGCGTCCCACGCGTCGGGGCTGGAGCTCCAGGGCGAGGGCGCGCTCATGCACGCGCTGAGCGAAGCTCGCGACGGTCGTATGGGCGACATCGTCGCCACCATTCAGTCCGAGCAGGACCGCATCATCCGCGCATCCGACAAGGGCCTCATGGTCGTCCAGGGTGGCCCGGGTACAGGCAAGACAGCGGTCGCGCTGCACCGTATTGCCTACCTTCTGTATGCCCACCGCGAGCGCCTCGAGCGCTCGGGGGTCCTCCTCGTGGGCCCGTCGAGGCTGTTCCTGCGTTATATCGAGCAGGTGCTCCCCTCCCTGGGTGAGACGGGCGTCGTGTCTGTGACTGTCGGCGACCTGGTGCCGGGCGTGCATGCTCGCGTCGAAGACGACGAGGCCGTGGCTCGGATCAAGGGGCTGCCCGCGTGGGCGAAAGTCGTCAAGGAGGCGGTGCGCTCGCTCGCGAAGCTGCCCGAGGGCGACCAGGTGCTACGCGTCTGGAACCGCGAGGTGACGCTCTCACGCTCCGACGTGGAGACGGCCAGGCGCCGAGCGAAGCGCTCTGGTCGTGCGCACAACGTGGCGCGCGAGTCGTTCGCACGCGAGCTCATGGACGTCCTCGCCCTGCGTCTTGCGCGCGAGGCCGGGGATGCCGATTCCGAGGGCGGCGTCGATCCGGAGGTGAAACGCTCGTGGCTCATCGAAATCCGCGATTCGGTGGATTGCAGGCGCGCAATCAACACGGCGTGGATGCCGACGAGCGCGGGAACGCTGCTGCGTCGGCTCTACGCGCGCCCCGAGGTATTGGCGGCGGCGAACCGCAAAGCTGGTTCTCCCCTGCGTCCCGATGAGCTCGCCGCTCTCGTGCGGCCGCGCTCGGCGCCGTGGACGGTGTCAGACGTGCCGATCTTGGATGAGTGCGAAGAACTTCTGGGTCCCATGCCCACCTCCTCCGCGTCATCGCGGGAGACGGATGAGGGTGCGGTTGAGCGCGCCCGCGAAGCGATCGAAGCCCAAAACCTGGGTGGCGGCATCGTGACAGCTCAAATGCTCGCGGACCAGGTCACCGGACAGGATTCGTGGACGCCCCTGTCCGAGCGTGCCGCGAAAGACCGCACGTGGGCATACGGCCATATCGTGGTCGACGAAGCCCAGGAACTCTCTCCGATGGCATGGCGTGCCTTGCTGCGCCGCTGTCCCTCCCGTTCGTTCACGGTCGTCGGAGACCTCGACCAGCGCCGTGGCAACAAGCGTCCGCCCACGTGGGAGAAAGCTCTCGGCCCAGCAGCCCGCGCCTTCACGGCCGAGTATGCCCTCACGGTCTCGTACCGCACGCCCGCGACCCTGACGACGCTCGCTGAAGGTGTCGTCGCCCGCGCCGGCGTTCCCGTCCTGTACCCGATGACCGCCGTACGCGACATCGAGGGCTGCTACCGCGTCACCCACGTGGACGCGCCCGAGGACGCCCCGGCCTCGCCGAAGGAAGACAGCTCCCTGTGGCAGGCCGTCGCCCGGGCCCAGCGCGAGGCCGAGGAACGCCTCGACCGCGAGGCGGGTACCTCCCGTGGCCGCATCGCCATCATTGTCGGCAACGAGCGCGCCCGAGCGTGGGGAGCCGACATGGCCGGCGAGACTGCGCTCTCCGAGCGAGTCTCCCTCCTGTCTGCCGTTGCCTCCAAGGGCCTCGAATTCGATTCTGTCGTCCTCGTCGAACCCGCCGAGATCATCAGCGACGGCGTCGGAGACCTCTTCGTGGCGCTCACGCGCGCCACCCACGACGTCCACGTCGTCCACAGCGCAGCTCTGCCCGTCGGCATGGAGGAATGGTAGGAGCAACCACACCCTGACACCGCGTACCGTTTCGCGTCCCCGTCTGCCATGATGGGGGCATGACACGCGCACTGCTCCTGGAAAACCCGCACGACGTCGCCGACGATATTTTCGCCAAGTTCGGCATCGAGGTCACCCGCGTCAAGGGCGCCCTGTCCGAAGATGACCTGATCGAGGCTCTCGAGGGCATGGACTACCTGGGTTTGCGTTCCAAGACCGAGGTCACCGAGCGTGTGCTGCGTGCACGCCCCGAGCTCAAGGCCATCGGCGCCTTTTGCATCGGCACGAACCAAATCGATCTGGCCACGGCGACCGAGATGGGCATCGCCGTCTTCAACGCCCCCTATTCCAACACCCGCTCCGTCGTCGAACTCGCCATCGGCGAGATCATTGACCTGTCGCGCCGCGTGACCGTGAAAAACTCGCGTCTGCACCGCGGCGTGTGGGACAAGAGCGCGGACGGGGCCCACGAGGTGCGCGGCCACACGCTCGGCATCATCGGCTACGGGAACATCGGCACCCAGCTCTCCGTTCTCGCTGAGGCCATGGGCCTCAACGTCATCTTCTACGACGCCGCCGAGCGCCTCGCCCTGGGCAACGCGACGCAGATGCCCACCATGGAAGCCGTCCTACGCGAAGCCGACATTATTTCGGTGCACGTGGATGGCCAGGAGTCCAACACGAACCTCATCGGTCGCGTCGAGTTCGAACTCATGAAGCCCGGCGCCCTGTTCATCAACCTGTCGCGCGGGCACGTCGTCGACGTCGACGCACTGCATGCCGCGCTCGTCTCAGGTCACCTGGGTGGCGCCGCTATCGACGTGTTCCCCGAGGAGCCGCGCGCCAACGGCGATCCGTTCACCTCTCCCCTGGCGACGCTCGACAACGTCATCCTCACGCCCCACATCGGCGGCTCGACGGAGGAAGCCCAGTACGACATCGGCCGTTTCGTGGCCGCCAAGATCGGCGAATACCAGGTCAGTGGATCCACCGACATGAGCGTGAACCTGCCGAACCTGACGATGAATGTCGGCAAGCGCTCGCGCTACCGCGTGCGCCTCATCCACCGCAACGTTCCCGGCGTCATGGCGCGCGTGAACCAGATTTTCGCGTCCTCCGAGGCTAACGTCGACGCACAGATCCTGGCCACCCTCGACGAGGTCGGCTACGTGCTCACCGACATCTCGGCAGGCCTGGGACGGGAGGCACTTGAGGAGCTGAGCCACCTACCCGAGACCATCCGCTTGATCGCGACGCCGCTCTAAAACTGTCGCGTTCATCGCGTTTCCACCTGGTTAATGGGCAGCGTGGTTACGGTATCGTAGGTATACCGTTCCCAAAGGAGGACAGATGGACCTCACGTCGCAGCTGCGCGCTCTGTACGCGCCCGGCGTTGCCTACGAGATCGCGGCCCCCGCGCAGCCCATCCCTGAGATGGTCCTGGAGGTTGCCTCGCGCTACCCGAAGCGCACAGCCATCGACTTTTTCGCGCGCCAGCTCACGTATGCAGAGCTTGCCCATGAGATGCGCCGATGCGCCGGTGCCCTCCACCAGGCGGGTGTGCGCCCTGGCGACCGGGTCGCTCTCGTCATGCCGAATTGCCCGCAGCACGCCGTTGCCGTTCTCGGCACGATGCTGCTCGGCGCGGTCGTCGTTGAGCACAACCCCCTGGCACCCGCAGGCGAGTTGGAAGGCGAGTACGCGCGACACGGCGCACGCGTGACGATCGCATGGTCCAAGACCCTCGAGAAGCTTACCTTCCTCGGACGCGGCCACACCACCTTCTCGATGGACCTGACGACGGCCCTGCCCACGGCCTCGCGCCTAGCGCTCAAGCTGCCTGTGAAGGCAGCGCGCGAGAAGCGCGATCAGCTCGCGAGCCCGCGCCCAAACTGGGCCCGCTCCTGGACGCGCGCGATGCGCTCGGCCACCCCCTGGCAGGGCAGCTGCCCATCCGCCATGGATGACGTGGCTCTCCTGATCCACACGGGCGGAACAACGGGCGTCCCGAAGGCCGCCGCACTCACGCACGCCAACCTCATGGCCAACGTCGAGGAATCGATCGCGTGGGTGCCAGTCCTTCACGAAGGGGCCGAAGTCTTCTACTGCATCCTTCCCCTCTTCCATGCCTTCGGCTTCACCATTGGCTTCCTGGCGGGCCTGCGTTTGGGCGCGACAATCGCGATGTTCCCCAAGTTCGACACGGCCCTGGTCCTGGCGGCCCAACGCCGCCTGCCGTGCACGTTCTTCCTCGGCGTTCCACCCATGTACGAGCGCCTCCTCAAGGCAGCCGAGGGGACGAATGCCGACCTCTCGTCGATCCGCTTCTCACTGTCCGGCGCCATGCCTCTCTCGGCTGCACTTGCCGATCAGTGGGAACAAGCCACCGGCGGCCTCATGATCGAAGGCTACGGCATGACCGAGGCTTCCCCGATCATCCTTGGTTCTCCTCTCGCTTCCTCGCGCGCACGCGGAGCCCTTGGTATCCCCTACCCTTCCACCCAGGTCCGCATCGTCGATCCGGAAAACCCCTCCCGCGAGGTAGCCGATGGCGAGGTCGGAGAACTCATCGCGCGCGGCCCACAGGTCTTTTCCGGCTACTGGAACCAGGACGAGGAAACCGGGGAAGTCTTCACCGAGGATGGCTGGCTACGCACGGGCGACCTCGTGCAGGTGCGCGACGGCTTTATCTACATGGCCGACCGACGCAAGGAGATGATCAACTCCTCCGGCTTTAACGTCTATCCCTCCCAGGTCGAAGAAGCCGTGCGATCAATGCCTGGCATCCTCGACGTCGCAGCCATTGGCGTACCTGCCGGAGAGTCCGGCGAGGACGTCGTCGCAGCGGTCGTGCTCGAAGCCGGCGCCTCCGTGACGCTGGGTGACCTGCGCAAGTGGGCGGAAAAATCACTCGCCCACTACGCGCTCCCTCGTCAGATTGTCGTCATGACCGAGCTTCCTCGCTCGCAGCTGGGCAAGGTCATGCGCAAGAAGGTGCGCGAGCAAATCCTGGGCGCTCAGGCGGCTGCCACGGATGCTGTTGCGGGCGCGCGCGACGCCGTCGCAGGCGCACGCGAAGCGATGAGCGAAAAGGTCGCAGAGGCACGCGGCGCTGCTTCCGAGGCCGTCTCCGAGGCTCGCGTGGCCGTCGCCGGAGCGCGCGGCGCAATGTCCGAGGCCATGGCTGAGGCACGTGAAACCATGTCCGAAAGGGTCGCAGAGGCGCGTGAAACCGCCTCCGAGGCCATGGCCGGGGCGCGCGATTCCGTCGCCGAGGCGGTGGCAGGTGCGCGCGAGTCAGTGTCCGAGGCCGTGGCTGGGGTCCGTGGATTGTCCGCGGGTACTCAGGGATCTACCCCCACTACCGGAGACGATGCACCGACAGCTGACCACCAGGAGACAAACGAGAGCTAATCACCAGGCATCGCCATGCTGACGAGTAGTGCCCGGTCCTCGTTGAGGGCCGGGCACTACTCGCACATCAGAATCAGTCATCTCCGAGCAGCGTGGGCGCCGCCGCGACGGAGCGTTTGCGGGCAGAACGTGCCTTACGAGGCTTCTTCGCAGGGGTCGGCGCGCTCTGGGCGGCATCGTCCGCTGTCTCTGGAGCGTCGGCACCGGAAGCGGTGCTGCGCGAGCGCTCCCGCAGCGCGTGAATGGCCTGTTCGAAATCGTCGAGGTTATCGAACTGGCGATAGACGGATGCGAAGCGCAGGTATGCGACGACATCCAGATCGCGTAGGAACGGAAGGATCGCCTTTCCGACCTCGTCTGTGGACACGTTGGAGACACCCGTCGAGCGCAGCTGCTCCTCCACCTGCTGGGCAAGAATCGCGAGCTGGTCATCCGACACAGGCCGACCCTGGCAGGCCTTCTTCACACCCGATACAACCTTGTTACGGGAGAAGGACTCGACCACCCCGGAGCGCTTGACGACCTGGAATGACGAGGTTTCAAGCGTCGTGAAACGCTTCTTACAGTGGGTGCACTCGCGACGACGCCGAATCGAGGCGCCGTCGTCCGCGATGCGCGTATCGACGACGCGCGAATCCGGGTTATGACAGAAAGGGCAGTGCACCCTTCAACGGTACACGCTCGGACCCCCATCTGTCACAGGAGTCCCACGTGCCACCGTCAGCGGACGGGGACAACAACCCTCTGGCCGGGCTGCAAGGCGCCGCGCACATCATTCATACGCTCAATGTCGGCGACGACCTGCTCGAGCGGGCGATCCGTCTTCACACTCTGAGCGAGGGACCAGACAGAGTCACCACTGACGACCGCCTTTGTGACGGTCGGACCGTCGTACGCGTCCGGCTGAATCGCTAGACCAAGGGCACCGGCACCAACCGAAAGGACAAGCGTGGCGAGCACGCCGGCGAACAGACCGCGACGCGAGGACCCAGTCCGACGACGAGGAGCAGCAGGCGCACGCAGATACGAGGGATCATCAATGCGCTGAGCCTCAACACGACGACGCGCAGAGGGGGCCGTAGAGATGTCACGAACAGTCGCGAGCGGCGCTTCCTCCACGACACGAAGCGGGGAGCGGCGCGCAGGGAACGAGACGGCACCCTTCCTCACAACGGGAACACTCATGAGAACCTCCAGAAACCTTAATCGAACATCTGTTCGTCGAACACCTGTACGATAGCATGCAATCCACACAATGTCGAGACCCGCTCGAACATATGTTTCATTTTGTCTGCGATCGTCCTATCCTTGACACATCCAGTGGACGACCACCCGTGCACATTTGCGTCCACCCACAGGAGAGGGAGAGGCCATGACCGAGCGACCGATCAGCGATCGCCACCGCGCAATCCTGCGTGTTATCAACGAAAAGTTGGCATCGAGCGGCTTCCCCCCGTCTGTGCGCGAGATCGCATCCGCAGTTGGATTGGCGTCGCCTTCGACGGTGAAGCATCATCTCGACGCGCTTGAGGCCGACGGATTCCTTGTTCGCGAGCCAGGGCTGCCTCGCGCGCTCGATCTCACCGATCGCGCGCGCACCGAGCTGGGAATCGCCCCCTCATCGCAACCCTCGGAGAAGGTCGTTCGCATCGAAGTCCCCGTCTCCCACGTGGAGGAAGAGGGAACGGCTATTCCATTGGTCGGACGCATCGCCGCTGGTGCGCCCATCACGGCTGAGCAGCACGTAGAGGACGTGTTCCACCTGCCAACGTCCATGACCGGGCACGGTGACCTCTTCATGCTCGAGGTCAGCGGCGAGTCAATGGTCGACGCTGGCATCTTCGACGGTGACTACGTTGTCATCCGCTCTCAGAACGACGCTCGCAACGGTGAATTTGTCGCTGCCATGATCGACGGCGAGGCCACGGTCAAGGAACTGTCCATCACGGGCGGCCACGTCTGGCTGCTCCCACACAACCAGGACTACTCCCCCATCCCCGGCGACGAGGCCACCATCCTCGGCAAGGTCGTGACCGTCATTCGTTCGCTCTGACGCACTGCAATAAAGAGTGGCGCCACCCTCTTGGGTGGCGCCACTCTTTATCTGTCGATGCGGATCAGAAGCCGAGGTCGCGGGCGACCTGACGCAGACGCTGGGCCGAGGCGGTCAGACCGTCACGCTCGTTCAGCGTGAGCGGCGGGTTGAGGACTCGTCCGGCGCCGTCGCGACCCACGATGGTCGGGGCAGCCATGACGACGTCCGAGATACCCTCCCAGTCCTCAAGCAGGGTCGAGATGGTCAGGACTCGCTGCTCGTCACGCAGGACAGCACCCGCGATATTCGCGGCGGACAGGCCAATCGCGTAGTTCGTCGCGCCCTTGCCTTCGATGATCTTGTAGGCGCTCTGGACGACCTCCTGCGCAATGGAATTGCGCAGAGCCGAGTCGAAGACACCGCCGGACAGGGTCGGGCCCCACTGCGACAGCGGGACGTTGCCGATCTCAGCGCTAGACCACAGGGCGACCTCAGAGTCACCGTGCTCACCCGCCACGTACGCGTGGATGTTCTGGGTGGCCACACCCGTCTCACGCGACACGAGGTAGCGCAGACGAGACGTGTCGAGCACCGTGCCCGAGCCGAAGACCTGATTGCGGGGAAGACCCGTGAGCTTGAGTGCCACGTAGGTGACGACGTCAACGGGGTTCGTCACGAACATGAAGCGGGCATCAGGGGCCACGTTCTGCAGGTTCGGAACGATCTTCTTCATGAGGTTGACGGTCGAACCGGCGAGCTCCAAGCGCGACTGGCCGGGCTGCTGCTTGGCACCAGCCGTCACGATAATCAGGTCGGAACCACGAACGATCTCAACGTCGTCGGAGCCCTCGATCGAACCGGCGGGGGTGAACTGAATGCCGTGGGCCATGTCAAGGGCCTCGGCCTCCACCTTTGCCTTGTTGATGTCCTGAAGGACGATCGAGCGGGCGTCGCCGCGCATCGCGCAGGCGTACGCGACAGCGGTACCAACCGCGCCGGCGCCGATAATGGCGATCTTAGAGGGACGTCCGGAGGACTTTGACGGGTACAGGGTCTGGGCTTTATTTTCCACGAGTGTCTCCTAGAGTCTGCGGGCATGTCCATTCTCTCAGATGAGAGCCTCACCGCGCCCGTTAACTGTGCGACGTTTTACACGCTCAGAGGCCACTCGCTCCTACTGGTCACTCACCTTGGCGAGGCGTTGCAACGCTCCGCGTACGACCTGCGGATCCGTCGTCGGCCACATGGCGGGCAGGGACCGCATGATGAAACTGCCGTAGCGCTTGGTCACCACGCGCGGATCGAGGATTGCAACGACGCCTCGGTCATCGGTTGAACGCAGGAGGCGCCCCACGCCTTGGGCCATCATGAGCGCCGCATGCGTGAGAGAGACGGAGACGAAGCCGTTGCCGCCCCGGCGTTCGACGTCCATGGATCGGGCGCGCGACACCGGATCGTCAGGGCGCGGAAACGGAATCTTGTCGATGACGACGAGACGGCAGGCTTCCCCTGCGACGTCGACCCCCTGCCACAGGGACATCGTGCCCACGAGGCAGGAGTCGCGTTCCTCGCGGAAACGCTGGATCAGCTGCGCCAGGGTTTCCTCGCCCTGCAGGTAGACGGTTAAGTCCGTTTGTTCACGAAGGGCTTGTGCTCCAGCCATCGCCCCGCGGCGCGACGCGAAGAGGGCGAGCATCCCACCACCCGAGGCCTGCGCAAGTTCGACGAGCTCGTCGAGCAGTGCGTCGGAGGGCCCGTCGCGCCCGGGCAGCGGCAAGTGGGTCGCCACGTAGCGGATGCCCTGGCGTGCGTGGTCGAAGGGGGATCCCACGTCGATGCCGTGCCAGGGCACGCCGGAGACGGCCATGCCGGACTGTGCGGCCATGAAGTCGAAATTCCCGCCGAGCGCGAGCGTTGCCGACGTGAGGATCGCGGGCCGCTCGCCGATGCCGTTCCCACCGATCGCCGCCGACACATCCAAAGGCCCCACAGTGAGGCGCGCGTTGTCGGACTCGTCCTTCGTGATGTAGGCGATCGACTGGTCGGGGTCCCTCCCCCACGCGTCGAGCGCACCGATCAGTTCGTCGATGGCGGCACGGGCCAGAAGCTTCGCAGCGGGCTCCCCCTGTGCGTCCGACACCTCGTGGCTGGCGCGCCGGGCAGCGCCGTCCAGCACGATCATCGCGTCGACGAGGGCGCTCGGCCGGTACTCGAGGAGGCCCGCCTCCAGCGGGGCCATCGCTGCACCGAGCCCAGCCCCGGCCTCGTCAAGGTCCGTGGAATCGATGGACAGATTCGAGCGCAGGGAGCGCGCCACGCGGCTCACGCGGGCCACCGTCAGGTCGGCGGCCGCCTGGGAGCGCACACGGTCGGCTAGCTCGTGGGCCTCGTCGATGACGACGGCGTCGTACTCGCCGAAGAGCTCACCCTCGCCGCACGCATTGATGCCGAACAGCGAATGATTCGTGACAACGACGTCCGCCTCGGCAGCCTCCAGGCGGGCGGCCTGCGCGAAGCATTCGTCGACGAGCGGGCAATGCTTGCCCAGGCACTCGGGTTTGGCGACCGAGGCGTGGTGCCAGGCCCGATCCGACACGCCGGGCACCAGATCGTCGCGGTCTCCCGTCGTGGTTTCGCTGATCCACTCACGGATGCGCAGGATCTCCTTACCGAGCTCGCCCGTCGGGCCAACGCTCACGTCCTGATCCTCAAACAGGGTGCCCTCGGTGGGGTACCCGCCGTCCAGCTTGTGCAGGCACGCGTAGTTCGACCAGCCTTTGAGCACCGCGACCTTCAGGCGCGTACCTGTCACCGAGGCGACCGCGTCAAGAGCAACCGGCGCGTCCTTGACAAGAATCTGACGCTGCAGCGCGAGCGTCGCCGTCGAAACCACCCCTCGAACCCCATTCGTTGCGCAGTGCGTCAGCAGGGGAACCAGGTAGCCGAGAGACTTGCCTGTGCCCGTGCCTGCCTGCACGAGGAGGTGGTGGCGATCCTCAAGCGCAGCGGCTCCTTCGGCGACCATCGAGGCCTGTCCCTCGCGCGCGGACCCGCCCATCTGGGAGACGACCGCATCGAGGACGCGGCCCGAGACCTCGACCAGGTCCTCGCTCACGAAGCGTTCACCGCCGCGTCGCCCACGGTACCGCTCACCGCCTCGCGGGCGATGACGGCGGCCAGGGCCTCATCGACGCGCGCGACGATGCGCGTGCCCGCCTCCGCGTACTCCTCGCGCTCGACGTCACCCTCCTCGTGGATGCGGTGCACGAGGGAGCCGGCCGAATACGGCAGGATCGCGTCGACGGCCACGCGAGGCCGAGGCAGCATGTCCTCGAGGGCAGCGCGCAGCGCCTCCACGCCCCAGCCCGTGTGGGCACTGAGAGGAACAGCGTTCGGGAAGACGGTACGCAGCAGCGCAATCTGCTCGGGCGACGCCAGGTCGGCCTTATTCAGGGCGATGAGCTCAGGAATATCCGAGGCGCCCTCAATCGTGTCGATGACCGAGCGCACGGCCTGCACCTGGGAGACCGGGTCCGGGTGCGCCGCATCGACGACGTGCAAGATGACATCGGCCTGCCCGACTTCCTCCAGGGTCGAACGGAAGGCCTCGACCAGCTGTGTGGGCAGGTTGCGCACGAAACCGACCGTGTCGGTGAGCGTGTACTCGCGGCCGTCCGCAGCGCGCGCACGGCGCACCGTCGGGTCCAGCGTGGCGAACAGCGCGTCCTGGACGAGGACGCCCGCGTCCGTGAGTCGGTTAAGCAGCGTCGACTTTCCTGCGTTCGTATACCCGGCGATCGCCACCGACGGCACACCCCCACGACGGCGGGAGTTACGCTGCGTACGGCGGGCGGGTTCCATGCGCGCGATGTCCGCGCGCAGCTTCGCCATGCGCGTACGGATGCGGCGACGATCCAGCTCGATCTTGGTCTCGCCGGGACCCCTGGAACCGATACCCGCGCCACCAGCGACACGGCCGCCAGCCTGGCGCGACATCGACTCGCCCCAGCCACGCAGACGCGGTAGCAGGTACTCGAGCTGAGCGAGTTCCACCTGCGCCTTACCCTCACGGGACTTGGCGTGCTGGGCGAAAATATCGAGGATGAGGGCCGTCCGGTCGACGACCTTGGCGTCAACAACGTCCTCCAGCCCGCGGCGCTGCGAGGGAGCCAGTTCCTCGTCAACGATGACGGTGTCGGCCTCAACGCTACGCACGATCTCAGCCAGCTCGCGAGCCTTGCCGGACCCCAGGTAGGTGGCCGGATCGGGCTTCATGCGGCGCTGGATGATGCCGTCGAGCACGCGCGAACCGGCGGTCTCCGCGAGCGCGGCGAGCTCGCGCAGCGAGTTCTCGGCTTCTTCTTCGCTCTGCGTGGTGCGTAGGCCCACGAGCACGACTTTTTCGAGTCGCACCTGGCGGTATTCGACCTCGGAGATGTCCTCGCGGTCGGAGGCGCCCGTGTCGACGCGGCGCGTGCCCGCGCGGGCCTCGCGCTCAAGGGCACCCGCATCCTGGGACGTGTCCTGACCCGTCGTCGATGCGAGCGCCGTTCCCGAGCGCGCGAGGATGCGCGCGACAACGTCGTTGACGCGCTGATCGCGCTCTTTGGTCGAAGAGTCCGCACCGGTGTGGGTCGTGTCCATAACCATCCTTTTTGTGGGGACTTCTAGTGTCGCACGCCCCGTCCTCATCTGCGCCGCCGCGCGCGGGCGCGATAGGCTTTCTTCCGTGGACGAACAGTATTTCACCGACTCTTCCCCAGCGACCGCGGACGAGGTCCGCACGATCAAGGTGAGCGCCCGCGGCTTCGACCTGTCGATGCGCGTGTCGTCGCGCGTGTTTTCAGGTTCCAAGCTCGATCTCGGGACGCGTCAGCTCCTGGAGATCGCCCCGGACCTGCCCGCAGGCGGAACCTTCCTGGACCTGGGGTGCGGGTGGGGTCCGATCGCGACGATCATGTCGCTGGAGTCCCCGAATGCCACCGTATGGGCGGTGGACGTGAACTCTCGTGCGGTGGATCTGACGCAGCGCAACGCGCAGGCTAACGGTGCGTCCGCAGTGCGCGCGCGCAAGGCCGAGGAGGCGCTCGCCGTCTCGCAGGAGTCGGATACCCGATTCGACGTCATCTGGTCGAACCCGCCCGTGCGCATCGGCAAGGAGGCGATGCACGAGATGCTCCTGGCGTGGCTGGATCGCCTCGCGCCAAGCGGCGTCGCCTACCTGGTCGTCCAGCGCAACCTGGGCGCGGATTCGCTCATCGCATGGCTGAACGGCCAGGGGTATCAGGCCTCGAAGTACGCGTCGAAGAAGGGCTTCCGCATCATCGAGGTCCGTCCCGCCTGACGGGCTCTTCTCCATCGACGAGGCCGGGGCCGCCTCGCGCTCCTCGGCGCCGCTGTGTCGGAACCAGGCTCAGGGCAGGCGGATCTCGGCGACTCGCGTCGCGGGTCCCGTGAGGAACACCGACGCATCCGTGATGCGGGGGCTCTCCCCTGACCAGTCGATGACACCGTCAAGACCGACGATGACCGTTCCACCCGGAATGTCGACGACCCACTGGGTGGGCGCTTCAGGTCCACGACGCAGGGCGGTGGCAAGGGCCGCCGCGCAGCATCCGGTGCCGCACGCCTGGGTCTCCCCCACGCCGCGCTCGAGCACACGCATCGCGATGTGTCCGCGTGTCGCGCCTGGCTCCGTCAGATCGACGACCAGCTCGAGGTTGGTCCCCGCCTGGGGTGCCGGATCGTAGGAGGGGCGCTGGGCCTGCGGAATCTGCGAGACGTCCACGGTGGGCAGGAACACGCCGCGCAGGGTCTCCTCGTCGGTAAGCTCGACAACCGTGTGCGGGTTGGGCATGTCCACCCAGATGCCGCCCAGGACGGCGTCGATCCCGGGGACTGCCACCTCGATTGTTTCACGTGCAGGAGAGGCAGCGGGCCCCATGTCGACGCGGTAACTCGCGCCGCGCCCCTCATCCTCGGACTCCGGGGTGACGCGCTTGATGCCGCCGCGCGTAGCCACGTCCAGGGTCTGGCCCACCGGCAGATCGACGAGGCCCTCGCGGCGCAGGTGATCGACGAAGACGCGCACGCCGTTGCCGCACATCTCAGCCTTCGACCCATCCGCGTTGCGGTAGTCCATGAACCACATTCCGTCGCGCTCGACGGCCCGAATGAAGCCGTCGGCTCCAATCCCGAAGGCCGGGGAGCACAGCGTCGCGACCTCGACCTCGCTGGGATCGTAATCGTCGAAGCGATCCGTGGCGACGACGAAGGAATTACCGGCAC
Organism: Actinomyces sp. HPA0247; assembly: GCA_000411415.1. Classification (GTDB taxonomy): domain Bacteria; phylum Actinomycetota; class Actinomycetes; order Actinomycetales; family Actinomycetaceae; genus Pauljensenia. The sequence continues at coordinate 400,781 of KE150452.1, forward strand.
CGTGCGCCTTGACGAGACGGGCGTGAGCGGGCAGCTGCGTGTGTGTCATGGATCCACCGTAGCCCCCGGCTCCCGGGCGCGCAGCCCCCGATCATGTTAGGAGCATCCCAGGGCGGCCTCGGCCTCGCGCTCGGTCAGCTCGACGACGCGGCGCACCACGGCCTCGTCCGAAGCAAAATCCTCCACGTCCAGCCAGTGCACGCGCGGGTCTGGACGCAGCCACTTGACCTGGCGGCGCGCCAGCTGGCGGGTGGCCAGCGCGATAGATTCCACGGCCTCGTCCTCGCTCATCTGCCCATCGATGACAGCGAGCGCCTGGGAGTAGCCCGTCGCTCGGGATGCGGTCTTCGCCTCGCGTAGGCCAACATCGATAAGTCCGCGCACCTCCTCGATGAGGCCGCCGTCCATCATGGCGCGCGTGCGCAGCGCGATGCGCTCGTCGAGTTCCTCCATCGGGCGACGCAGCGCCACCATGAGCGCCGGTGCCACGAACTCGTGGCGGGGCATGGACGCCGAATAGGGGCGCCCGGTCAGCTCGATCACCTCGAGCGCCCGAATGATCCGACGGGCATTGTGGGGATCGATGCGCTGCGCCGACACGGGATCCAGCTGACTCAGTCGATCATGCAGGCCTCGCGAACCCAACGGCCCCTCGGCCTCCTCCTCCAGGCGAGCGCGCACAGAGGGGTCCGTGCCCGGAAACTCGATGACGTCCAGGAGGGCACGCTGGTAGAGACCCGACCCTCCCGCAACCACGGCGACACCCCCACGCTCATGGATACTCGCCACGTCGGCGCGCGCATACCTCTGATAGGCGGCAACCGAGGCCTCGTCGCGCACGTCAAGCACATCGATCTGGTGGTGGGCGATCCCGCGGCGTTCCTCCACCGGCGTCTTCGCCGTCCCCACATCCATGCCGCGGTAAAGCTGCAGAGCATCCGCAGACACAATCTCACCCGCGCCACTCGCACCGAGCGCCTCCGGGAGCACGCCGGCCAGCGCCAGGGCCAGGTCCGACTTTCCCGAGGCCGTGGGCCCCACAACCGCGCACACGACGTCCGACGCGCGTCTCACCGATGTCTCCATGGCCACCAGTGTACGGGTGCCTCCCACAGATACCAACCAACACCGGCTAGGCTTAACACCATGAGCACAACTGACACTCCTCCGGTCACCCTCGACCGGGTCATCGAAGCGGTCGAGGCCGTCGGACTCATCCCGTTCGTCTCCTTCACCGGGCAGGTCGCCGCGATCCTGCCGAACCGCACCGTCCGCATCGCGGTGCCCGAGGGCCACCCGGTCCAGGGAGTCGCGGACTACCCGCGCTTCTTCGACCCCTCGCACGCCGACGCCATTGCTTCCGCAGTGCGCCGCCTCAACGCGTCCACATACCTGCCGAAGATCACCTCCGGCACGACCGATACCGGCGCCATCGCCCTGCACCTGCAGCACACCTTCAACTGGGTCGTGGGCGCCACCGACGCACAGGTGCACGCTGAGGTCTCCCAGTTCATCATGGCCGCTGTCGCCATGATGAACCAGCTCGACATCATGTTCCCCGACCAGTGGACGAAGGAGGGCGCCAATGCCTGAATGGAAGAGCTTCACCTTTGGTGATGACGGCGAGGCCAAGCCCGAGGCTATGCCCGCCCCCGCCACCCCCTCCCCCGCGATGGAAGCCGACGAATACGCCGCCAAGTGGGGCACCGAGGTGTCCGAGCTGACGATCGAACGCATCGAGAAGGTGCTTGAGGGCGACGGTCTTCCGCACGGCTCGAACGAATTCATCGCCGTCACCCAGCTGGAGGACGTGCAGTTCCAGATTCATCGCGAACCCGTCGACGCCCCCTGGGCGCAAATCGAGACACGCATCGCGGTGCCCGGCGAGGGCCATACTGAGGTCTCGCTGCAGGAGAAGGCGAACGAATGGAACAACGCCCACCTGCAGCCGACGGTCTTCCCCATCGAAGACGGTGACGGCTGGGTCCTCATGGCTGCGTCGCGTTTCTTCGTCGGCGAGGGCCTATCGGACCGCCAGATCCACGCGATGCTGCGCCGCGGCCTGATTATCGGACTGTCGGCTGCTCAGGAAATCCCCGCGCTCTTCGCGCACGGCTCCGACGAGTAAACCCCTCGATCTGGCCACATACATGGTGCCCCGCTCCTCCAGCTGGAGGAGCGGGGCACTCTCGGTGGAGTGTGCGCCGACTACATGCGAAGGCGCGGCACGTACCGCGTGCGCGGGACAAGCCACGGGTCGCATAGGGGGGCTCGAATCGACCCGCACTACCGAGAGTGCTCCCGCATGCCGATCGCCTCACCATCGTGACGATCGCCACGAAACAAAAGTAACTCAGGAGTAGCGCGTCACACGCTCGTTTGGCGGCGACATTTTCCCATTTTTCACTTGTACGACCGATCAAATGTGCAGTGCGGTCCGTACACGGTCCCCCATGACACGTGGGCCTCCGCAGACACGTTGTCTGCGGAGGCCCACGTCAATACAGCTCAGCGTCAGCGCGGGGCACCCACGCGCAGCGTGGGAATGCCCAGGGACACCGTGGTGTCCGGCTCATCCTTAGCCTGACGAGCCTCCCACGCGTCCCCAGCGCGCGTACGACGCACCTCGAACAGACCACCCTGCGTGCCCGAGTCGGCGATCAGGTGGTGAGGCGCCCCGTATGTGACGGTCGCGCGGATCATGTCACCCGGGCGCGGGCGATCGGCCTCGGACAGTCCCTGCGGCAGAGCGACGTGCACGAGGCGATTATCGCGCGCGCGGCCCGAGATACGGTGCGTGGCTCCATCCTTACGGCCATCACCCTCGGAAACGAGAACCTCAACCTCCGTCCCGGCCAACGCGGCGTTGTCCTCCGCGCAGATACGCTCCTGAAGCTTAATGAGGCGCTGGTAGCGCTCGAGCGCCACGTCGTCGGGAACCTGATCCTCGCGATCCGCAGCGGGCGTGCCCGGCCGCGGGGAGTACAGGAACGTGAAAGCCGAGGAGAAGCGAGCCTGCTCGACGACATCAAGGGTTGCCTGGAAGTCCTCTTCGGTCTCCCCCGGGAAGCCAACGATGATGTCCGTCGTGATCGCCGCGTGCGGGATAGCGGCACGCACACGCTCCAGAATGCCCATGAAACGATCACGGCGGTAGGAGCGGCGCATCTGACGCAGGACCGCATCGGACCCGGACTGCAGGGGCATGTGCAGGCTCGGCATGACCGTGGGCGTCTCCGCCATCGCAGCGATCACGTCATCGGTGAAAGCAGCCGGATGCGGCGAGGTGAAGCGCACGCGCTCGATCCCCTCCACGCGGCCAACGGCGCGCAGCAGGTCGGCGAAAGCGCCACGCTCACCGAAGCCCACGCCGTAGGAGTTCACGTTCTGACCGAGCAGGGTCACCTCAATGGCTCCCTGCGAGGCGACGGCCTCAACCTCGGCGAGGATATCGCCGGGACGGCGGTCTCGTTCCTTACCCCGCAGATGCGGGACGATACAGAACGTGCAGGTATTGTTGCAACCCACCGAAATCGACACCCAGGCGGCGTAGGCACTCTCACGGTGCGTGGGCAGCGTCGAGGGAAAGACCTTCAGGGATTCCTCGATCTCAACGGCCGCCTCACGGTTGTGCTCGGCGCGACGCAGCAGAGCAGGCAACACGTCGATGTTGTGCGTCCCAAAGACGGCGTCCACCCACGGGGCCTTCTCAACGATGCCGTCTCGCATCTGCTGGGCGAGGCATCCACCGACCGCGATCTGCATACCGGGACGCTTGCGCTTGACGGCCGCGAGCTGCCCGAGGTTACCGAAGAGACGGGTCGCAGCGTTTTCGCGGACGGAGCAGGTGTTGATCACAATGACATCGGCGCCCATGTCGCCCGCATCGGTCGCGCGGGCGGCAGCCTCAGGGACCTGCTCAACGGGGACGAGGCCGGCCTGCTCCAGCAGACCCGCCATGCGTTCGGAGTCGTGTTCGTTCATTTGGCACCCGAGCGTGCGCACCGCATAGGTGCGGGGCGTCGCGGCACCATCCTGCATCATCGTATTCATCGCAGTGAAGTCTAGTCGCCGACCTGCGCGCCGGCGAAGTCGAGCACGTCACGCACGAGCAGGAGCGCGGCGTCAATGGCACCCGCACGCACAGCCGCGCGATCACCCTGAAGGTGCAGGAGCAGGTGCTCCTCCCCTGTCGGGTACGTGCACGCGATATGCACGGTTCCCGCTTCACAGCCGTCGGCCGGGCCGGGACCGGCGACTCCGGTCGTCGAGACGCCGATGTCCGCGCCGAACAGGGAACGTGCGCCCCGAGCCATCTGGCGCGCAACCTCCTCGTCGACAGGGCCCGTCAGCGCCAGCCGGCTTTCCGAGACCCCCAGCACTGAAGCCTTCGTATCCACCGCGTACGTGCAGGCTCCCCCACGAACGACACGGGATGCGCCGGGCACGTCAACGAGACGCGCGACGAGGCCACCACCTGTCAGTGACTCCGCCGTCGCAATCGTCAACCCGCGCCCTGTGAGATCAGCGATCAGCTGCGCAACCTGCTCGTCGCCCATGATGCTCACAGTCCCCATTGCCAGCTCTCCTCTGCGTTATCGTCGTCGTCACCCCACGCGTCGAGCGCCTCGCGCACGGCTGCGGATGCCACGGACGGCGAATAGCCTTTGCGCGCGAGCATCGAACTCAGTCTACGGTAGGCCGTCTGACGTGGGACGCCCGCGAGCGAGCGCCTTTTGCGGGCCACCAGCTGGGCCGCGCGCTCCGCCTCGTTCACGCGGTCAATCTGGGACAGGGCGCGCTCGATGGTCGCCGAGTCCAGCCCTTTGCGCACGAGGATCTCGCGTAGCGCGCGGCCGGAGGCACCCGTGCCCGAAAAACGAGATCGGACGAGCGCATCGGCGTAGGCCTGGTCGTCGACGAGACCGACAGCCTCAAGGCGGTCAACGACCTCGGCGGCGAGCTCGGCGCTAAAACCGCGTCCTTCGATCGCGCTGGTCAGCTCGATGCGCGAGCACGCGCGCGCATCGAGCTTGCGCAGCGCAACTTCGCGTGCGGCTTCCACCGCCGCCGTGCCCGTCAGGGCCGCATTGCGTTCGCGGGCGCGCGCAAGCCTCTCGCCCGGGGAGGAGCGTCGACGACGCTCCTCCCCCAGCTCGGGATTATCCTCCGGATCCAGGTAGCGGACCACGACTCAGAAGCCCGCGTCCTCATCCGGATCGATGTCGGGCACGTCCTGGGAGGCCTGATCCGGGTCCGGAGCCTCGCCGATACCCAGCGAGACGAGGATCTTCTGTTCAATCTCGTTGGCCAGCTCGGGGTTATCCACGAGGAATTGACGCACGTTCTCTTTACCCTGACCGAGCTGGTCATCCCCGTAGGTGAACCAGGAGCCGGACTTACGCACGATGCCGGCCTCGACTCCCATGTCGATGATCGAGCCCTCGCGCGAGATGCCCTTGCCGTAGACGATGTCGAACTCGGCCTGCTTGAAGGGCGGAGCCATCTTGTTCTTCACGACCTTGGCGCGCGTGCGGTTACCGACGGGCGCACCGGCTTCCTTGAGGGTCTCAATGCGGCGCACGTCGATGCGCACCGACGCATAGAACTTCAGCGCCTTACCGCCCGTCGTGGTCTCCGGGGAACCAAAGAAGACGCCGATCTTTTCACGCAGCTGGTTGATGAAGATCGCGGTGGTGCCGGTCGCGGACAGGGCACCCGTGATCTTACGCAGGGCCTGGCTCATGAGTCGAGCCTGCAAACCGACGTGGGAGTCACCCATCTCGCCTTCAATTTCAGCCTTGGGCACGAGCGCCGCGACGGAGTCGATGACGATGATGTCGATGCCGCCCGAACGGATCAGCATGTCCGCGATTTCGAGGGCCTGCTCGCCCGTGTCAGGCTGGGAGACCAGGAGGGAGTCGGTGTCGACACCCAGGGCACGCGCATAAACAGGGTCAAGGGCGTGCTCCGCGTCGATAAAGGCAGCGTTACCGCCAGCCTTCTGGGCGTTAGCGACGGCATGGAGGGCGACCGTGGTCTTACCGGAGGACTCGGGGCCGTACACCTCGATGACACGACCGCGCGGCAGGCCGCCGATACCCAGGGCAACATCGAGGGCGAGGGAACCCGTGGGGATCACCTGGACTGGCGGACGATTATCGTCGCCGAGGCGCATAACGGAGCCCTTACCGAACTGCTTATCGATCTGCGACAGGGCGACTTCGAGTGCCTTATTGCGATCATTGGTCGCGGGCTTTGCGGCGGGTGCTTTACGGGCAGCCATGGTGATCCTTTCGTCTGCGGCCTCTCCGGCCTGCGGGTGTCCTGGCCTGGAATGCCACCCCTCTCCGAGGCGACATGACGAGTATGCGACCGGCCATCGTCATCTGCGTCCCGCGCGCATGCACCCTGTGGATGACACGCGTCGGAACGTCGTCGCCCACAAGCTTAAATGGAACACATGTTCGATTGTTGATCGACACGCCGCAGACGAGCCAGACGGGCGTCACTCACAGGAGCATCGTCGCCCGTTCAGCGTCCTCGCTCGCGCGGATCGACGCGATGAATCCAGCGCGCATCCTCGCGCCCGGTTTCCTCACACAGCGTCGACCAGACCTCGTCAGGGTTTACTCCCGCGGCCAGCGCGTCATGCGCGGTCGCTCCCAGCGAGGCGAGATACAGGTCGGAAACGTACGAGCGGCCGAGGGCCGACCCGAAGGTCGCCTCGACCGCCTCGTAAAACTCAGAGTGCTTCACGCGTCAGGAAATCAGCGTGACGGGCACGATCTCATCGGGCACTGCGTCCGGAACAACCGCGCCATCGATGATCGCCATGCGCTCGGAGACCTCGCGCAGGACAAACCACAGCGGGACGCGCAGGGCCGACGTGATGGCTTCAAGCAGTTCGGAGGACGCTTCCTTCTGGCCGCGCTCAACCTCGGACAGGTACCCGAGGGAGACCTGCGCCTCCGAGGAGACTTCGCGCAGGGTACGACCCTGGCGCTGGCGGATGCCGCGCAGGACATCGCCCAGTTCGCTGCGCAGCAGCGGGGTTTCGCTCAGTGTCTTTTCCATAGTGTTACTGTAGCCGTTCTGTTTTGAGGAGCGCATTGTCAGTTCGCGCATCGAAACGCTGTGACGCCGCATGTTTGCTCCTTGGCTTGCATTCATATCTACGCAACGCGGGAGGTTTCAGGCTTATTCCACCGACGAGTCGATGAGCCTATGGGTTGCGTCACCCAGGCTCAACTCTGGACGTGCTGTCCCGCGAGACCCCGCTTTAACGGTTCCTTCGACGCTTCCTCGTTCACGGGTGCGTCCGGGGTCGAGCTTTCATCCTCGCTCCCGCCGGGTCCACGCATGAGGCGCACCCCCTCGAGGACGTACATGAAGCCCGAGTAGAGCGTGAGCGCGAGAGCGACGCCTGCGAGGGCCTGGCCGAGGTGAATGACCACGACGACCCATCCCTCGTTCGTCTCACTCAGCGCGGTGAAGTGCGCCCACGGGATCAGTAGCACACCGAGGGCCACGATCTGCATGAAGGTCTTGAGCTTGCCCGCCTGATTCGCAGAGACGACGACGCCACGGCGCAGGAAGAAGGCACGCATTGCGGTAATGCCCAGCTCGCGCACGGCGATGAGGATCGTCACCCACCAGGGCAGGAATCCCTGGTAGGACAGCAGGCCGAAGCCGCACAGGGTCAAGGCCTTGTCAGCAATGGGGTCCGCGATTCGACCGAAGTCGGTGATCTGACCCCACGAGCGCGCAAGCTCGCCGTCAAAGCGGTCCGTGATGGCCGCGACGGCGAAGACGACGAAGGCCGCCCACAGCGCGGTCCATGACTTGCTTTGCAGGCCTAGAACCACGAACACGGGGACGAGAATCAGGCGCAAAACGGTCAGCGCGTTGGGCAGGTTCACGACGGGAACCTTGCTGTCTCGCTGCACGCGCGACACGTTATCGCTCATGACCGTTTCCTTTCCTCTCAGCGGCCCGTGAGCTGCCAAGCATCCTCGTTGTCCTCGGGCTCCTCGTCGACCCAGTCGGGCGATGAACCACCAAAGTTATGACCAGAGTACGGGTCTACCCCGCTGCCGCGCGAATCGCTGGCGTCAGCCGTGCCCATTTCGTAACCGGATGCGGGCGATTGCGTGGGAGCGGACGAGGCCGGGGCACCCGCCGCGCCCCCCGCGGCAGAGCCAACGGCCGGGTTGGGTGCCGCCTCGGGAGCGGCCGGAGCGGGCGCGGGGGCGGGCTCGGGTTCGGGCTCGGCGAGGCCGGCGGACTCTCCGCGAAGCATGGCGAGGACCTCGGGAAGCTGCTCGGGAGTAACGAGCACCTGGCGGGCCTTGGATCCTTCGGAGGGGCCAACGATCTCGCGCGATTCGAGCAGGTCCATGAGGCGCCCGGCTCGGGCGAAACCGACGCGCAGCTTGCGCTGGAGCATCGAGGTGGAACCGAGCTGCGTGGAGACGACGAGCTCGGCGGCCTGCAGCAGGTCTTCGAGATCGTCTCCGATGTCTTCGGCGACCTTGGTTTCCTTCTTATCCGGCACGACGTCGTCGCGGTAGTGCGTCTCCATCTGGCTCTTGACGTGCGCGACAACCTGGTGGATCTCGGATTCGGAGACCCACGCGCCCTGGACGCGCATGGGCTTGGAGGCGCCAGCGGGCAGGTAGAGGGCGTCGCCCTGGCCGATGAGCTTTTCGGCGCCGGGCTGGTCGAGGATCGTGCGCGAGTCGGTCAGCGAGGATGTCGCGAACGCGAGGCGCGAGGGGATGTTGGCCTTGATGAGGCCCGTGACGACGTCGACCGAGGGACGCTGTGTGGCCAGGACCAGGTGGATACCGGCGGCGCGGGCGAGCTGCGTGATGCGCTGGATGGAGGCTTCCACGTCGCGCGGCGCGACCATCATGAGGTCGGCGAGCTCGTCGACGACCACGAGCAGGTACGGGTAGGGGTGCAGGGTCCGGTTGAGGCCGGGCTTGGCCTGTACCTGTCCGGCGGCCACAGCCTTGTTGAAGTCGTCGATGTGCTTGAAGCCGTAGTCCGACAGATCGTCGTAGCGCGCATCCATCTCCTTGACGACCCATTCGAGCGCCTCGGCGGCCTTCTTGGCGTCGGTGATGATGGGCGAGATGAGGTGCGGGATGCCCTCGTAGATCGTGAGTTCCACGCGCTTGGGGTCGACGAGGATCATGCGCACCTGCTGGGGCGTCGCACGCATCATGATCGAGGTGATCATGGAGTTGACGAAGGAGGACTTACCGGAGCCGGTCTGGCCTGCCACGAGCATGTGCGGGGTCTTCGCCAGGTTGGTGACGACGTAGCCGCCCTCCACGTCCTTGCCGACGCCGACGACGAGCGGGTGCTGGTTACGGCGGGCGGCTGCGGAGCGCAGGACGTCGCCGAGGGCCACGTTTTCGCGGTCGGCATTGGGGATCTCGATACCGATGGCACTCTTGCCGGGAATCGGCGCGAGGATACGCACGTCGGCAGAGGCCACGGCGTAGGCGATGTTTTTCGACAGGTTCGTGAGTTTGTCGACCTTGACGCCGGCGCCGAGGACGACCTCGTAGCGGGTGACTGTCGGGCCGCGCGAGAATCCCGTGACTCGCGCGTCGACGTTGAAGTCGGCGAAGACCTGGCCCAGTGCCGCGACGACCTGATCGTTGACGGCCGAACGCGTCATGTGGGGCGGGCCGGAGACGAGGAGGTCTTCCGACGGCAGGGTGTAGGTGATGGAGTCATCCAGATTGGGCTGGAAGGCCCCCTCGGGCTCGTCGGTAATCGGAGGGGGTGCCGGCTCGTCCTCGGGTTCGGGCACGTGGGCGGGAACCTGTACGGGTGCGGGAGCCACGGCAGGACGCATCTGCGTGAGCATCTCGGTGGGCGCGTCGGGCGCCGAGGAACGAGGCCGGGGCGTGGGCGTGGGTGCCTGCGCAGCGATCGCTCCCGACTCGAGAAGACGCGTTTCTTCGGCGGAGTCGGAATCGGTGGCCTTGCGGAAGGACTCGTCGCCGTCGTATTCGTCGAGGAAGGCGTCGTCTCCTGCGGCGAGGTCCTTGCGGGACTTGCGGCGAGCTTTCTTGGCAGGGTCCTCCGCGTCCTTTTCTACGGACTCAGCCTCTCCCTCGGCGCGCTGGCCACTGAGATGTGCAGCGAGGTCGTGTAGGCGCGCCGGCACATCCGCGACAGCCGTGCGGGTGGCCAGCAGGATCGAGTACGCGAGGAGCAGGAGCAGGAGGGCGCCAGCACCCCAGCCGGACAGGAGTAGAGCGAGGGGACGTGCGACGAACCAGCCGATGAGGCCACCAGCGGCCTCGATGCCCGGGTCGTCAGCCATACCGGGGTTTCCGCGTGAAATATGCACGAGGCCCGTCAGCGCTGCGGTGATGCCGATACCTCCAGCCACGTGGTGTGGCAGAGCCGAGCGTCCGGATCGGGCGGTCACCAACTCAACGGCCAGTGCGATGAGAACCAGAGGAAGCACGACCGAGAAGATGCCGAACAGGCCCGCGGAGGCGTGGTGGATCGCATCCCCGGCCTCGCCGGAAATCTGGAACCACTCACGCAGCGCGATCACAATCGCTGCCGCGACCACGACGAAGGCAGCGGCGTCGCGCTTCACCTGCGCGTCGGTAGCCTTCCACGCGCGCAGGGCACCGACGCCCGCGCGGCCAACCGCAGAAAAGAAGCGTGCCAGGAAACCCGGCTGCGTTGGTTCGGGCTGGGGCGTCTGGGCAGACCGAGAGGAGCCTCCCTTCGCGCGCGGGCGCGCGGGAGCCTTACCGGACGAAGAGCGTGGAGACGATTGTGCCATGATCATTCCACCATATCGCCCGCCGCGGCCCGACTCCGCCAGGCGCGCCGCGTAAGATCAGCGCAGGATGTTCGTCACGACCCCGGTTTCGAGGACGTTCTCAACCTGATCGCGCGTGGGAACGGGCAGCGCAGACTCGTGGGAAATTGCCAGCGCTGCGCCCGCGTTCGCCATCAGGCATGCGGTCTCCAAGTCGTAGCCCATCACCAGGCCCGCACACATCTCGGCGATGTGCGTGTCCCCCACGCCCGCGGTGTCCGCGATGGGCGTCTGGAAGGCGGGGATGGAAATAACGGGCGCATCAGCGAATTTTTGCAGCTCGCAGCCCCGCTCCCCCACGCGACGAACGGTCGCCGCGTCGGCGCGCATGTAGGAACGAATCGTCGAGCCGCGGCGGTTCGCCTCCAGGATTTCTGCCAGTGTCGCAGCCTCCCAGCTGCTCATCGTCACCACGTCCGCGCGCGCGAAAATCGTCTCCCATGCCTCGAGCGGAACCTGCGCAACTGCGGGCGAGACGGACACGACGAGAGTCACGAAGGGCGGAAGACCCGCAGCCCATTCACTCAGCTCGGAGGCTGCATGCGCGCTCGTCATATCGGAGGCGGCCACGTGGACCACGTCCCCTTCGCGCAATTCGATGCTCGTCAAAGCTGCGCGCGACGGTTCTGACTCGACGCCCGCCGTCACGACGGAACGCATCGACCCGTCTTCGACAATCAGCTGGATGACAACGCCAATGTCACCCACGAGCTCGGGGGTCAGAACCTCGACACCGGCTTCGACGAGCTGCTGACGCACCGCAAAGGAATTCGGTCCCGTCCCCAGAGGCGAGGCAGCGGCCGTCGGCACTCCCATTGCCGCAGCAGCGCACAGGGTCGTAAACCCGCCGCCCGGACGCGAGCTGGCTGCATCCGCGTGGACGGACCCCCCTCGCTCCGGCATGTATGCGATGTGCATCGGCAATACAAGAGCGACAGAATGCGTCGAAATGAAACGACCCGACACGAATTTTCCTTCCTTCAAGCGCGCGCTACCGCCCAGCACGCCACGGCCTCGTCGATGAAGACAGTCAGCCTACTGCTCGGTCACGACCGGAACGATCATAGGACGACGATGCAGGCGCCGCGCAACCCAGCGACCGATCACGCGACGCATCGCCTGCTGCAGGATGTAGGGGTCCTGACCGCCGGGTGCCGCAGCATCCTTGAGCGCCTGGGTGACGTCGGGGAGAATCTCCTCGAAGACCGAGTCGTCCTCGGCCATGCCGATCGCGCGGATCTCCGGGCCGGCCAGCACCATGCCCGAGTCGTGCTCGACGACCGCAAAAATCGAGATGAAGCCCTCCGAGCCCAGGGTGCGGCGGGTCTCCAGTTCATCTTCGGAGATCTCTCCGATCGAACGGCCGTCCACGTACACGTACTCACACGGCACGACGCCCGACACGCGCGCGACGCCATCCTTCAGGTCGACCGTCACCCCGTCCTCCGCCAGGACCACATTCTGCGGATCCATGCCGGTCTTGACGGCCAGCTGGCCGTTACCGACCAGGTGGCGAACCTCGCCGTGAATGGGCATCACGTTCTTGGGCTGAACGATGTTGTAGCAGTAGATGAGCTCGCCGGCGCTCGCGTGGCCGGACACGTGTACCTTCGCGTTCTCCTTCGACACGACGCGCGCACCCAGGCGGGTCAGGTCGTTGATGACGCGGTACACGGAGTTCTCGTTACCGGGAATCAGCGAGGAGGCCAGCACAACCATGTCGCCGGGCTCGATCGTCACGGTGCGGTGCGACCCCACCGACATGCGCGACAGGGCCGCCATCGGCTCGCCCTGAGAACCGGTCGCCATGTAGACACGCTCGGAGGGCGGCAGCTCGCTAATTCCCTTGAGGTCCACGATGAGGCCCTCGGGGATCGACAGGTAGCCCTTCTCCTCCGCGATGCGCATGTTGCGCTCCATGGAGCGGCCCACGAAGGCCACACGACGCCCGTGATGGGCGGCCGCGTTGATGACCTGCTGGACGCGATGCACGTGCGAAGCGAAGGACGCGACGATGATCTGGCCACTCGCCTCGCCGAAGACCTGATCGAGCACCGGGCCAATCTCGCGCTCGGGCGTAATGAATCCGGGCACCAGCGCGTTCGTGGAGTCCACCATGAACAGGTCGACACCCTCCTCGCCCATGCGGGCGAACGCACGCAGGTCGGTGAGGCGACGGTCCAGCGGCAGCTGATCCATCTTAAAGTCACCCGTGATGAGGACGTTGCCTGCATCCGTGCGCACGAAGACCGCGAGCGCATCGGGGATCGAGTGGGTGACAGACACGAATTCGAGGTCGAAGGGGCCGACGGTGAGGCGATCGCCCTCGGCGACGACATTGAGACCCGGGTCGGACAGGCGGTGTTCACGCAGCTTGGGGGCGACGAAAGCCAGGGTCAGATCGGATCCGTAGATCGGGATGTCGCCTCGCAGCTTGAGCAGGTAGGGCACGGCACCGATGTGGTCCTCGTGACCGTGGGTGAGGACGAGGCCGACGACGTCGTCCATGCGGTCCTCAATCCACGAGAAATCCGGCAGGATCAGGTCGACGCCGGGCTGTGTCTCTTCGGGGAAGAGAACACCACAGTCCACGACCAGGAGTTTGCCCCGGTACTCGAGGACGTTCATGTTGCGGCCGACCTCGCCGAGACCTCCCAGCGGGATCACTCGCAGTGCGCCCTCTTCCAGGGGCGCGGGTTCGCTGAGGTTCTCGTACAAAGACTTCATGATGCCAGTCTGCCACGTTGGCGCCCTTTTACCCGCATCGGGAGCCACGTTGGACAGGTCGGTCCCCTCACATTTGGCGTCATCGGGCGCGATCGCGGGTCACTGGTCGTGCAGGCGTCCGCCTTCCATGGCGTAGCAACGGTCGGCGAAACGCTGCGCCTCGGACTCGTGGGAAACGACAAGGACGGCCGTTCCACGATCGGCGGCGTCACGCAGGAGGGTCAGGACGGCGGTCGCGTTCGCGTTATCGAGGCCTGCTGTAGGCTCGTCCGCCAACACGATCGAGGGTTCCATGAGGAGGGCGCGCGCAATCGCCATGCGTCGTAGTTCTCCGCCCGACAGCTCGGTGGGCTTGGCATCGGCAAGGTCGGTCAGTCCCACGGCGTCCAGCAGCTCGCGCGCACGGCCTGCCGACGCCTCGTCTGCGCTGTAGAGGATCGAGGGCAGCAGCACGTTGTCGAGGACACTCAGGGCCCGCAGGGCCGTATTGCCTTGGGGGACGAGGCCGATGCGCGCGTTGCGCAGCCGGGAGCGCTCCTCGTCGCGCAGCGAGTACAGATCCGTTCCCTCGACACGCACGTGTCCAGCCGTGGGCGTGAGGATCCCGGCGAGCATGGTCAGCAGGGTGCTCTTACCGCTGCCCGAGTGGCCAGAGATGACGGTCAGTTGCCTCTCGTCCAGGCCAAAATCCAGCGGGTGGACCGCGGTGAAGACCCGCTTTCCTCCGCGTGCCCTGGCGAACTCTTTCGACACACTCGTTGCCTCGATGATCATGTCACTCCCCTTCCTTCAGGGCCAGGCTGGCATCCATTGTTGTCACGTACCGCAGCGCTATCCACGAGGAGACGAGGGCGACAATGCCCACCGACGCGAGCGCCCCCAGAGCCAACAGCGCCAGCGTCAGCGCGGATGGCACGAGGAATCCGCCCCCCAGGCTCTGGTCGACGAGGCCGGAGAAGGACACGAGGAGGACACCCGAGATGATGATGCCGCCGACGCCTCCGAGGATGTTGACGCCGAGCGCCTCGCGGATGATGATGCCGGAGATCATGCGCCGGTGCGCGCCCATGGCGACGAGAGTGGCAAATTCACGCTTGCGTTCGGCGACCATCAGGACGAACAACAGGGTGATCATGAGCAGGCCGACGCCCCACGCGACGCCGATGAGGACGGCCACCGTGCGCGACGTCGAGTCCAGCGATTGCGCGATGCCGCTGACCATCCTCGTTGAGGTGGCGACCGCAACGCCGGGCACCTGCTGGTGGATCTGGGCGGCCACGGCCTCGGCGTCGTATCCGGGCGCCACCTTGACCATCACCGAGGAGATAATCCGGTCGGTCTCAAGCATCGAATACTTGTTGAGGCCCTTGCGCAGCGAGGAGTCGATGACCTTCTTCGCAGTCTCGAAGTTCATGTAGACCGCGTTGTCGAGGGTCGACCCGGTCGCGTCGAACTGGCCGACGACCCGCAGCGTGTTGTCGAAGAGCTGGAAGTTGTTGGGGTCGTTGGCCAGCACGTTGGCTCCGACGATCACCTCATCGTCTCCCAGTTGTGTTCGCCCCACCGCGTCCCTCATCCACGGCTGGATCGTGAAGTCGGTGGCGGGATCGTAGGCGATCACCTGGTAGCGGCCCGAGCAACAGCTCGCCCTCGCCGAGGCCAGGAAGAGCTGGGAGGACGCAGCTTCGACCCCGTCGACGGCGGCCACCTCATCACGAGTCGCCGCATCCATGTAGAAGTATGACGGCTCGGCGCTCACCAGGAACGTCTGTGCGTCAAAATCGGTATCGGCCTCGGCGGGGGTGACCATGATGTCGGCTCCCAGGCGCGACTGGACCGTGCGCAGGCCGTGTTCGATCCCCTGGACGATAAGGGTCCCTCCGAAAATCGTCATCGTCATGAGCATGGAAAAGAGGACGAGGGTCCCCGTTCGCACGGGGTACCCGCGCAGGTTCATCCACGGAAGTCGCGAGCGCGACAGCATTGCGTCATTCCTCCTTGACCATCGTCCCTAGATCAGGACCGTTTTCTGTCCGCGCACCACGCGGCTTACCCGAACGAGGGCGAGGCGCGTTCCCACGATCCCCACACAGGTGACTGCGGCTATCGATACACCGGCGAGGGGCAGTGACGTCCCGGGGGCGGTGAGGACCTCGAGGAGGCTTCCATCACCCACAACAGGCAGGGCAAGGGCTATCAGCGCCACGCCCGCGAGTGCACCCACCGCGTGGAGTAACGCGGATTCACCCAGCATGACGCGACTGATGATGCCATGCGATGCCCCGATCGAACGCCAGACGGTGAGTTCGGCACGGCGTTCGTTCATGAGACTCACCTGTACGACGACGAGAGCGCCGAGCAGCACCACCCAGATGGCGCCGAGGACCCCGATCGCGAGCCCGCGGTGGGATCGAATGCCCGAGGCAGTGTCGACGAGGGCTTCGCTGCTACGCACGGCCCTCACCTTACGCACGTAGAGGTTGATCCAGTTCGTGACGCTCTCGATAGTGTCACTGCCCGACGTGCGCACAAGCGCCGCCGAGTAATCGGAGCTCGGGTCAACGGTGGCGTCGATGTCTTTGCCCGCCGCGCGGGCACCCGCGACAATGTCGGAGAGAGTATCCATACTGACGAAGACAGCGTTATCCAGCTCCGAGCCAGTGGCGAGCAGATGCGCGTTGATCGGGCGCTCCTCGCCAAAGACGGAGAGGGTCTGCCCCTCCGCCCCGGGGACAGCACTACCCACCGCGACGCTCCCGCGGGGCAGGGACGCCCGCTCCCCCTCGCGCATCCAGGGACCCAGCACGAAATCCGTCTCCGGTTCGAATCCGACAATCCACCGAGTGGAGCCATCGGAGAGCGTCTCTGAGACGTACAACTGGTGAGACACCGAGGCGATGTCCTCGTTCGAGGACATGCGCGCCAGAGCCGAGCGCGGCTGGTGGCAGCCCACGGGAGTACCGAGCATGAGGAGGCGCTTCTTATCCACCTGATTCAGGCAGCTCGTCGGGTAGACGACGAGGTCGGCACCGAGCCGCCGCTCGGCAAGGGACAGTTCGTTCCTCGCGGCAGCGACAAGAATGAACCCTCCGAAAACACACGCCGCCTGCGCGAGCGCGAGGAAGATGATGACGACGGACCGGAGCGGATGCGCCTGAGCGTTCGCGAGAGGAACGCGGCGCAGGGACAGGGCACCCTTCATCGGGTCCCCTCGCCGGTCCCCACAACATCGATCCAGAGGGCGGGGCGAACCCCGTACTGCAGATCGACGTTTGCCCCGCTGAGCGACGGCGTGCCCGAGGCATCGACGAATTGCGTGGCGAACCCGTAGGTTCCGGGAGAGCGCAGCCACCAGTCGGCGGTCCCGTCCTCGGACACGCTCAAAGGGCTTTCCGCGGCGTGCTCGGTGACGGGGGCAGCACCGATGTCGCTACGCGCGGCCGGGGTGTTGAAGTAAATGACGCTCTCGGTCTCGCTCAGCGCGAAGACCCGATCATCGGTCGGCGCACCGCCGCTGGCACCGGTGATGGATTGGTCCGCGTTCTCGTTATGCACCGTCTCGATGAGGCCACGCTGAACGGGGGTAAACGCTGCCTCGTAAAACTCCCCGTTCATCCACGCGCGCAGATCGGAATGTTCCCATGTGATGTCCTCGAAGGGCACGTGGTGATACTGGCGGGCCTCGAGGACATCCGCGCTCAGCAGCAGCAGCTGGCCATCGATCTCATCGAGAACGATCCACCGAATCGGCTCGGCCCCATTGGACGTGTCGCCATCTTGCTCGTAGGATCCAAACTCGATCGTGTCACCTTTGGACGCGCGGCGGTACGGCAGCGCCGGATCGACATCAACGAGGGCCTGCGCGCGCTGCGCAGCATCGCTGTAGCGTCCCAACGAATGGAAGATCTCGTAGGCGCCCTGGGCATCCCCGGCCTCGTCAAGGGCGACGGCCTGACGGTAGCGCATCGCATTGCGCGCGACGACCGTCAGAGCGATAGCGAGCGAGAGCACAAGGAGGACCGCGCCAATGCGCACGGTTTTCCGTCGAAGTAGGGCCCTCACGCCGTCATTGTCTCCCATCTGGGCGTATCCGTCAGGCGGAGGTCTTCTGGTCCTTCTTGAAGGACGCGACCAGCGCCCCAATGCCACTACCGGCGACCAGGACGCTCATGATGCGCACAAAAGGCTGGAAAACCGTGTGGCAGCGCATCGTCTTCATCATGCACAGCGGGCAGATGCCGCCGGGAATAAAGAAAACGACGACGCTGGCGATCACCGCGAGCGCGAGCAGGGCCAGGCGTACGGGCTTGTTCTTCACAAGGGCGGAAGCGCCGTAGAGCGCGATGAGTCCAACTGCGCTGCCGGCCACCATGTTCTGGCACTGATGGCAGTGCATCCACGTACCGTCGGCCCGTTGCTCGCACGCCGAAAAGACGGTCACCCCTCCGGCGAGCAGCAGCGCACTGAGGGCGGCAGGAACCAGGGGGATGATAACGTCCTTCTTTGCCACGGTATCCATTCCTTGCAGACACAGTCAGTGTTGGTGAACTTTACTTAGGTATATTAAACCTTTATTTCAGGCATCGTCAACGATCGCTATCTCTTCCTTAATATGCCAAGAAGAGACACGTCGCCCCCGCCGAATAATCGACGGGGGCGATACGTATCAGAGCAGGCCAGCGGCGCACAGGGCGCGGCGCAACGCCGACACCTCATCATCGCTGATTCCAACCATCGGCAGGCGCACGGCCGGGCTATCGATAACGCCCTGGAGCCACAGCGCGTACTTCGCCATGACCGCCCCCTGGCCACCGCCCATAATGGCGTGCACAAGGGGACGCAGCGAATACGACAGCTCACGGGCCTCCCACACCTGATCGGAGTCGAGCAGCTCGATCATGCGGCGGTAGTGGGCCGAGGCCACGTGCGTCACCACCGAAATGAAGCCCGAGGCGCCACCCGTCATCCACGCGAAGTTCAGGCCGTCATCACCCGAGTAGTACTCCAGGCCCGTGCGGTGCATACGCTCCACACCGGTCTCCACGTCACCCGTGGCGTCCTTGACGCCCAGGATGCGCGGATGCTGGGCGAGGATATCCAGTGTCGAATCAGAAAACGCGATGCCCGTACGACCCGGAATGTCATAGAGCATGACGGGCAGATCGGTCGCATCCGTCACGGCGCGCACGTGCGCACGCAGGCCCTCCTGGGACGGACGATTGTAGTACGGGGACACGATGAGCAGACCGTCCGCTCCGTGCTCCTGGGCGCCCTCGCCGATACGCACCGCGTGCGCAGTATCGTTCGAACACGCGCCACACAGGATGAACGCGCGATCTCCTACCGCCTCACGGACGGCGTCCGTCAAGTCATTCTTCTCCGGCTGATGAGTCGTCGGCGACTCACCCGTCGTGCCGGACAGCAGGATCGTGTCGCATCCCTCGTCGACCAGCTTGATCGCCAGGCGCTGCGCGGATGGCAGATCAATCTCACCGGTGGCGGTCATCGGCGTGACCATGGCGGCTGCGAGGGAACCGAAGCGGCGGGGAGGAATGTTACTCATGCGCTCCATGATACGCACGCCCCTGTACTCCGGGCACGACCGGCTCGAACGTGGACAGACAGCACCGCCGCCCGCCCGCGTGGGATCGCTCGCGCCGTGGGCCCTTAGTCGCGCTCGGCCCACCACATGTGCTGCGTAGGCCCATCGCCCAGCACGCGCACCGCGCCGGAAGGCTCAAAACCAGCCGACGTGTAAAAACGCTGACGCTCCTCATCATCCACGCCAACCCACACGCGCAACTGGCCACTCGTCAAGTCAGCAACAGCCGCCAGCAGGCGCGACGCGTGTCCCGAGCGGCGGAAGTTCTTCTCCACCGTCAGCTCGTACACCTGCGTGGCGGCCACCGCACCGTCGCCCGGCTCAGCGCAGTCAGCCGAGGTGGCCCCGGCCTCGTCGGGGCCCGCGAGTGCGAAACCGACAACGGTATTGCCGTGGAGGGCGACGAGGAGGGCAGTACCCGCGGGCCGCGGAGAGGCCAGCGTCGCCTCCCATTGGGCGGCGAGGGCCTCTTCCGTAATGCCCTGGGCGTCAAGGGCGGCCTGCCCCATGAGGGAGCGCCAAGCCTCGGCCTGCAGGCGAGCAATCGCGCGCGCGTCGCCGCCCTGAGCGGGGCGCACGGAGCGGTCGGGGCCGACGGGCGAGCTCACAGGCCCATCACCTGATCGAGCCCGATCGTCAGGCCCGTGCGGCCACTCACGCGGCGCACGCCCAGGAGGACGCCGGGCATAAAGGACACGCGATCAAAGGAATCCGTGCGAATCACCAGCTGTTCGCCCGCGTTGCCCAGCAGGATCTCCTCCGAGGCGGTCAGGCCACGCAGGCGCACGGCGTGGACCGGAACCCCGTCGACGCGGCCGCCGCGGCTGCCCAGCTCATCGGTCTGCGTCGCGTCGGGCATCTCCCCCAGTCCGGCCTCGGCGCGGGCCTTCGCGATGCCGCGTGCGGTCGCCACGGCGGTGCCCGAGGGGGCATCCACCTTGGCGGGGTGATGCATCTCGATGACTTCAGCGGACTCGAAGTATGGGGCAGCCATGGCTGCGAACTTCATGGCCAGGACCGCACCCATCGCAAAGTTCGGGGCGATCAGGACGGCGCGCCCCGCGGCCTCGGCATGCTCGCGCACGCGCGCGTAGGACTCATCCGTCCAGCCGGTCGTGCCCACGACGACATCCACGCCCGCGTCGAGGAGCGCGTGCACGTTGGACTCGGTGACGCTGGGGATCGAGAAGTCAACGGCCACCTGCGCGCCGTTCACACTCTCGGCCGTGATCTTATCTCCCGCGTCGAAAAGCGCAACAACCTCCATATCCGGGGCGCCCGTCACCGCCTGGACAACAGTCGAGCCCATACGGCCCTTGGCTCCGGTCACTGCCACGCGAATCATTGCGCTCTCCTTCATGGGTTATGTGTTGTCTTCAGAGTATTCCCGCGCCAGCGAGGGCTCACGCGGATGGACAGGGGGTTTCTCACTCCCCCGTTTCTTACTTGGCAGGCAGGACGAGGGCCCGGCAATCCAGCTTGGTCACAAGGGACGCAGCCAGTGCACGCACGTCGCGGGCTTCGACCGCGTCGAACTCTGCGAGGGACTCGTCGATAGGACGGTAGCGTCCGATGATCTCCGAGCGGCCCAGGCGCATCATGCGCGACCAGTTGTCTTCCAACCCCAGGACGACACCGCCACGTACCTGTCCGCGCACGCGTGTCATCTCCTCCTCGGTCGGGCCCTCTGCTGCCAACTCCTCCAGCTGTGCGCGCATGATGGCCTCGACCTCGTCGACCTTGTCGGGGCTGCAGCCCGCATACATGCCGAAGGTACCCGTGTCCGAGTAGGCAACATCGAAAGCGTAGGTTGTGTAGGCCAAGCCGCGCTTTTCGCGCACCTCCTGGAAGAGGCGCGACGACATGGATCCACCCAGGACCGACAGCAGGACACTCATGGTCGGGCCCGCCGGGTCCGTCGCCGACAGGCCCTCGCACCCGATGATGACGTGCGCCTGGGTGACGTCGCGTCGGCGGGTAATGTCCTTGTCGTGTTCGGCAATCGGGCTCGGGGCAGTCGATCGACGAGGCCGGGGCGAGGCCGCACTGCGCCCATCCCAAGGAGATCCATCCAGGGCGGCCTGCACGCGCTCGCACACTGATTCGTGGTCGACGTTACCGGCGGCGGCAACAATGAGAGACGAGGGGCCGTAGTGAGCCTGGTAGTGCTCCCACACGTCGGCGCGCTCGACCTCGCGGATCGCCTGAGCCGTACCACCCACAGGGCGCCCGATCGGACGGTCGCCATGGACGGCCAGCTGGAAGGCATCGTGAACCGTATCGGTCGGCGAATCTTCCCCCATCGCCAGTTCGTCCAGGATGACGCCGCGTTCCATCGAAAAGTCATCCTCATCCAGGCGGGAGTCAGTGACCATGTCGGCCAGCATCTCGATCGCCATGTCGAGGTCCGCGTCACGCACGCGCGCCCAGTATGCCGTATGCTCGCGCGCAGTTTCTGCGTTCGACTCGCCGCCCACGCTATCGAAAGCGACAGCGATATCGAGCGCAGAACGCTTGTTCGTGCCCTTGAACAGAAGATGCTCCAGGAAGTGCGTCGACCCGGCCGTACGAGGCCCCTCATCGCGCGAGCCCACGGGCACCCACAGAGAGACTCCCGCGCTCTTCGTCGCCGGGATCATCTGGGTCAGAACGCGCGTCCCAGCTCCCAGGATCGTGCGTTCAATGCGGGTGTCGCCGTCCTCGATGGACAGGTGCGCCTCGTCGAGCGGCAGTGGCTTGGGGGTCATACTTCTCCTCTTGCATCCCTTGATCGGGACTAGGCACGAAACGTTCACAGTGTAGCCGCAAAAAGGCCGGTGGCCGGGCGGAGCACACGCCCCATCCCGACCACCGGTCCGATTCAGCTAGCGGGAGCTACTCACTCCTCGGAAGCGCCCTCTTCACGCTCGTCATCACGGCGACGACGGGTGCGGGTGCGGGGGCGACGCTCGCGACGCTCGGAGCGATCACGACGCTCACGACGCTCACGACGCTGCTCGGCCTGCTCGCCCTCGGGGGCCTCAAGCTCACCGGCCTCGCCGTCGATGACGGCGTGCAGGCTCAGCTTGCCGCGGTCGCCGATCTCAGCGATCTCAACCTCGACCTGCTGGCCGACCTGCAGGACGTCGTCCACCGAGTCGATGCGCTTGCCGCCCACGAGGCGACGCACCTGCGAGATGTGCAGGAGGCCGTCCTTGCCGGGGGTCAGCGACACGAAGGCGCCGAACGACGTGGTCTTGACGACCGTGCCGACGAAACGCTCGCCGACCTCGGGCATCTGCGGGTTCGCAATCTGGTTGACCATCGTGCGGGCAGCCTCGGCGGAGGCGCCATCGGAGGAGGCGATGTAGACGGTGCCGTCGTCCTCGATGGTGACATCGGCGCCGGTCTCGTCCTGGATCTGGTTGATCATCTTGCCCTTGGGGCCAATGACCTCGCCGATCTTATCGACGGGGACCTTGACGGTGATGATACGAGGAGCGTTGGGGCTCATCTCATCGGGGCCGTCAATCGCCTGGTTGATGAGGTCGAGGATCGCCAGGCGGGCGTCGCGGGCCTGGGCCAGCGCGCCGCGCAGCACCTGGGAGTCGATGCCGTCGAGCTTGGTGTCCAGCTGCAGGGCCGTGATGAAGTCACGGGTACCGGCAACCTTGAAGTCCATGTCGCCGAAGCCGTCCTCGGCGCCCAGGATGTCGGTCAGGGTAACAGCCTTGAACTGGCCGTCGACCTCGCCCGTCATGAGGCCCATCGCGATGCCCGCGACGGGGGCGCGCAGCGGCACGCCGGCCTGGAGGAGGGACAGGGTCGAGGCGCAGACGGAGCCCATCGAGGAGGAGCCGTTGGAGCCCATGGTCTCGGAGACCTGACGGATCGCGTAGGGGAAGTCCTCACGCGACGGCAGGACGGGAACCAGAGCGCGCTCAGCAAGGTCGCCGTGGCCGATCTCGCGGCGCTTCGGGGAGCCGACGCGGCCGACCTCACCCGTGGAGAACGGGGGGAAGTTGTACTGGTGCATGTAACGCTTGGCGTTGACGGGCGACAGGTTGTCGATCTGCTGCTCCATGCGCAGCATCGCCAGGGTGGTGACACCCAGGATCTGGGTCTCGCCGCGCTGGAAGAGGGCGGAGCCATGCACGCGGGGCAGGACCTCGACCTCGGCGGACAGGGAACGGATCTGGCGCGGCGTACGGCCGTCCATGCGGATCTCTTCGCGCAGGGTGCGGTTACGGATCGTTGCCTTCTCGAGCGAGCGGAAAGCAGCCTTGAGGGCCTTCTCCGACTCGGGGAAGCGCTCGGCCAGAGCGCCCAGCATCTCTTCCTTGACGGCGTCGACGGCCTCGTCGCGGGCGAGCTTGCCCTCGGTCAGCAGGGCCTGAGCGATCTTCTCGGCCGCGTACTCCTCGACCGCCGCGTACTCTTCGTCGGTGTAGTCCAGGAACAGCGGGAAGTCGGCGGTCTCCTTGGAGGCCTTCTCGGCCACCTTGATCTGAGCCTCGCACAGCGCCTTGATGAAGGGCTTGGCGGCCTCGAGGCCGTCGGCCACGACATCTTCGGTGGGGGCGGTGGCACCAGCCTGAATGAGCTCCCACTCATTCTTGCCGCCGCCGGCCTCAACCATCATGATCGCGACATCTTCGGAGCCGTCTTCCTTGGTGACGATGCGGCCCGCGACAACGATGTTGAACACGGAACGCTCGAGCTCGCTCCAGCGCGGGAACGCGACCCACTGGTCATCGATCAGGGCCAGGCGGGTGCCGCCGATCGGGCCCGTGAAGGGCAGACCAGCGATCTGGGTGGACATGGACGCGGCGTTGATCGCCAGAACGTCGTAGGCGTCGTCCGGATCGATCGTCAGGACGGTCTCGACGACCTGAACCTCGTTGCGCAGGCCCTTGACGAAGCCGGGGCGCAGCGGGCGGTCGATGAGGCGGGCGGCCAGGATGGCCTCGGTGCCCGCGCGGCCTTCGCGGCGGAAGAAGGAACCGGGAATGCGACCCGCGGCGTACTGACGCTCTTCAACGTCGACGGTCAGCGGGAAGAAGTCGAACTGGTCCTTGGGGTTCTTGCCCACCGTGGTGGCGGACAGAACGGTGGTGGAATCGTCCAGGTAGGCCAGGGCAGAACCCGCGGCCTGCTTGGCGAGACGGCCGGTTTCGAAGCGCACGACGCGCTTGCCGAAACGGCCGTTATCGATAATCGCCTCTGCGGCGATGATGTCGGAGCCTTCCATCATGGGGCGTTTCTCCTTGGGTTGTTGGTGTCGCGCTCCACTTCGGCCTTCGATCGAAGCCCACGGATTAACGCTCCGTAGGCCACTGTCGAAAACCGGCGGCTTGTGCGCGAAAAATAACGGTTTGCCCGAGGCGGGCGTGTGAAAACCGGCCCGTCTCCGCTACGGGAGGCGGGCCGGCCCAAAATCAGCGGCGCAGGCCGAGACGCTCGATGAGCGAGCGGTAACGCTCGATGTCGATGTCAGCCAGGTAACCCAGCAGGCGGCGACGACGGCCGACCAGCAGCAGCAGGCCACGACGGGAGTGGTGGTCGTGCGTGTGGGTCTTGAAGTGCTCGGTCAGATCCTTGATGCGGCGGGTCAGCAGCGCGATCTGCACCTCGGGGGAACCGGTGTCGCCCTCGTGGGTCGCGTACTCGGCGATGATCTGGTCCTTGACG
Source organism: Actinomyces sp. HPA0247 (assembly GCA_000411415.1). Lineage (GTDB taxonomy): Bacteria > Actinomycetota > Actinomycetes > Actinomycetales > Actinomycetaceae > Pauljensenia. The sequence continues at coordinate 425,644 of KE150452.1, forward strand.
TCCTTGCTCAGCGGCACAGGCTTCTCCTTTGTTTTCGTTGCGCGGGGCATCCGGGCTTCTCCCGGATGCTGACGGTCCGCGGCCGGTGTACGGCCTTTCTACAGTAGCACGCCACCCGCCTTGTTCCCACAGTGAGCGACCAACCTAACGATTCCGCTCATCAGCGAGGCCAATGCCCCTCCCCTGCTCGCTGACCCCAGGCCCCGGGCGGGGTGGGTGCGCCCCGTAGCGCTGGGCGAGCCGTGAGGGAGGGCCCGCTATCGGGCGGTGACGGAATCCGGGTCGACGCGCCCGGCGACGCCGATACCGAGGACGGATGCGGTCTGACGCAGGTCATCGTCCATCTGGGTCAGCAACCCATCGAGGGAGTCGAAGGACATCATCGGGCGGATGCGCGACACGAAGGTCACAGCAATGCGTTCGCCGTAGAGGTTCAGGTCCGAGCGGCCCAGGACGTGGGCCTCGACGGTGCGCTCCTCGCCGTTGAACTGAGGGTTGGTTCCCACGGAAATGGCAGCGGGAAGGAACTCAGCGGACTGCGTGCCGGGCACTGCGCGAACGACCCAGCCAGCGTAGACACCGTCGGCGGGGATCACGCCTTCGACGTCCTCGGACAGGTTCGCGGTCGGGAAGCCGAGTGTGCGGCCACGCTTGAAGCCGTGGCAGACGGTGCCGCGGATGCGATGGAGGTGCCCGAGGACTCGGGCGGCACCGGAGACGTCTCCGACTGCCAGGAGCTCACGTACCCAGGAAGAGGACCAGCGCCGTCCTTCGGGCGCCTCAATGTCGGTGACGGTAATAACACCAAATCCGTAGCGGCTTCCCAGCTCACGCAGCGTGTCGATCGTCCCCGCGTTGCCACGTCCGAAGCGGAAGTCTTCGCCGACGACGACCTCGCGGGCACCACAGCGCTCCACGAGGTATTCGTAGACGAATTCCTCGGGCTCGAGGCTGTAGACACTCGCGTCATAGTGCGCGACGAGCGTCGCGTCCAGGCCGGCCGCAGCCATCGCGTCGAGGCGGTCACGCAGCGGGGAGATGAGCTGGAGGCCCACCTCGGGCTTGTGTACCTGGATGGGGTGCGGGTCGAAGGTGATGGCCACCGCGTCGATTCCCAGCTTGTGGGCGCGCTCAATGCACGTGGAGACGACCTTCTTGTGTCCGTTGTGCATGCCATCGAAATTGCCAATGGTGACGACACTGGCCTCGTTGCCGGGAATGTCAGAGAGGGAATACCAGACGTTCATGAGTCTCTTTCTAGAAAACCAGGACGGTACGCAGGCGCGCCTCATCAATGCGAAGCAGACCCAGGACGGTGCCGTCCGGCGCGAGCGCAGCGATCGGCGAGGCTTCCTCCTCGGACGAGCCGTTCGGGCGATAGCCAGCCTCGGTCGCCCACTGCGCCAGTTCACCGCGCGAACGCCGGGGGGCCTGACCATGAGCGAACGCTCCGGCCTCGGCCTCGGTCAGGAGGAGAGTGGGGAACATGGTGCGCGCGGCCTCCCCCAGGGGGACGAGGGGCAGGATCGGTTCCGCCTCCGGCTCTCCTTCCGGGGTGGCTGCCTCGACAGCAGCGCCCAGCTCGTCGAGCGTCATTGCCGACTCCACGGGTATGTCACCCACGCGCGTGCGACGTAGCGCGGTCAGATGGGCACCCACGCCGAGCGCCTCACCGGCGTCGCGCGCAAGGGCGCGCACGTATGTGCCCGAGGAACACTCGACGACCACGTCAACATCCACGACGCTCACGGGTCCCGAGGGCAACTCAGCGTTAGGCACGTTCTCTCCGTCGGCCTCGTCACGGACATACTCCGCGGGGCGCGGGGGCGCCAGGACCTCCAGGCGCGAAATGCGCACCGGACGCGCCGCCAGTTCGACGTCCTCGCCCGCGCGGGCAAGCGCGTAGGCGCGTTTTCCATTCACCTTGATCGCCGAGACCGTGGAGGGAACCTGCATGATGTCCCCGCGCAGAGGTGCGAGCGCCGACTCAAGCTCCTCCTCACTCAGCGAGGAACAGCCCACGGCTGCGGTCGCGACACCTTCTGCATCGTCTGTGTTGGTAGCGACGCCGAAGCGGATCGTCGCCCGATATTCCTTCGAATGTCCACTCACCCAGGTGAGCAGCTTCGTTGCCTTGCCAATGCCGATCACGAGGACTCCCGTCGCCATCGGGTCCAGGGTGCCACCGTGCCCCACCTTGCGGGTGTGGGCCAGTCGTCGCACGCGTGAGACCACGTCGTGGCTGGTGAGCCCCTGCGGCTTGTCGATAACGACGAGGCCGGGGCGCGGATTATCGGGTCGACGAGCCATGAGGGTCAGGCCCAATCCTTCTCGGCGTCGTCCTCTTCGTCATCGTGACGGTAGGGGTCGGCGTCGCCGGCGTAGGTGGCACCGGCGGAGGCGGCCGCGATGGCCTCGTCCTTCGCCTTGGCCTTCGCCAGCGCATCCTCGAGCGCAGCGGCGCTTTCGGGCAGCGCATCGGGAATGAATTCCAGGGTCGGAGTCAGACGCAGGCCCAGAGCCTTGCCCACACGCGAGCGGAACAGGCCCTGCGCGGATGCGAAGGCTCGTGCGGCCTTCTCACGCTGCTCGTCATCGCCGAGCACCGTGTAGAAGATGGACGCGTGCTGCAGGTCGCCCGTCACGCGCACGTCCGTGATCGTCACGAGCTCCAGGCGGGGATCCTTCACCTGGCGTCCAATCATCGACGCGACAGTCTGCAGGATTCGCTCCTGCACCTTACGAACGCGAGCTTCGTCAGCCATCGCGCCCTCCTTTCGGGCACTCACGCCCTTGTCGAAACACTAGATGAGAGAAGATCGGGGTCCGAGCATGCCCGGACCCCGATACTTCACGCCACGGACTCAGTCACGAGCCTTCTCGCGCATCTCCCAGGTCTCAATGACGTCGCCCTCGGCGATGTCCTTGTAACCCAGCGTGATACCGCACTCGTAGCCCTCGCGGACCTCGGTGACGTCGTCCTTCTCGCGACGCAGGGACGCGATCTCGAGGTTGTCGGCGACAACGACGCCGTCGCGCACCAGGCGCGCCTTGGTGCCACGCTTGATCGTGCCAGAACGGACGATCGAACCGGCGATGTTGCCGAACTTGCCGGAGCGGAAGACCTGACGGATCTCCGCAGTGCCCAGCTGGACCTCCTCGTAGATCGGCTTGAGCATGCCCTTGAGGGCCGCCTCAATATCGTCGATCGCAGAGTAGATGACGTTGTAGTACTTGATCTCGACGCCCTCGGCATCCGCCATCTCGGCCACGCGCTCGGCGGGTCGGACGTTGAAGCCGATGATGACCGCGTTGTCGACGGTCGCCAGGTTGACGTCGTTCTGCGTAATCGCACCGACACCGCGGTGGATGATACGCAGCGCAACCTCGTCGCCCACGTCGATGCGCAGCAGCGAGTCTTCCAGGGCCTCGACAGCGCCGGACACGTCGCCCTTGATGACCAGGTTGAGGGTGTCGACCTCGCCCTCGGCCAGGACCTTGTCGAAGTCCTCCAGGGAGACGCGCTTGCGGCGCTTGGCCAGCAGGGCCTGACGCTCGGCAGCCTCACGCTTGTCGGCGATCTGGCGGGCCGTGCGGTCGTCGGGCGCAACCAGGAAGGAATCGCCGGCGCGCGGGACGGACGTGAGACCGAGGACCGCGACGGGGGTCGACGGACCGGCCTCGGAGACGTCGTGACCGGCGTCGTCGAACATGGCGCGCACGCGGCCGTAGGACGAGCCGACCACCAGAGAGTCGCCCACGTGGAGCGTGCCGCGCTGGACCAGCATGGTCGCGACGGCGCCGCGGCCCTTGTCCAGGTTCGCTTCGATGGCCACACCGCGCGCGTCGGTCTGGGGGTTGGCCTCGAGGGTCAGCGCCGCGTCGGCGGTCAGCAGGACGGCCTCCAGCAGCTCGCGGATACCCGTGCGCTGCTTAGCGGAGATGTTGACGAACATGACGTCGCCGCCGTACTCCTCCGCGACCAGGCCGTACTCGGTGAGCTGGGAACGGATCTTCTCCGGGTTCGCCGTGTCCTTATCGACCTTGTTAACCGCGACGACGATCGGAACACCGGCCGCCTGTGCGTGGTTGATGGCCTCAACCGTCTGGGGCATCACACCGTCATCGGCCGCGACCACGAGGATCGCGATATCGGTGACCTGCGCGCCACGGGCACGCATAGCCGTGAAGGCTTCGTGACCGGGGGTATCGATAAAGGTGATCGGGCGGGCGGTGCCGTCCTCAGCCTTGACGGTGACCTGGTAGGCGCCGATGTGCTGGGTGATGCCACCGTGTTCGGTGTCGACGACGTCCGTGTGGCGGATCGCGTCGAGCAGCTTGGTCTTACCGTGGTCGACGTGACCCATGACGGTAACGACCGGCGGACGGGGCTGCATATTCTCGGCGTCGTCGAGCTCTTCGGCCTCGAGGTCGATGTCGAAGGACTCGAGCAGCTCACGGTCCTCGTCCTCGGGGGAGACGACCTTGACGTCGTAGCCGAGCTCCGCGCCCAGCGCCTCGAAGGTGTCCTGGTCGAGGGACTGCGTGGCGGTCGCCATCTCGCCCAGGGCGAAGAGGACCGTCACAAGCGCTGCGGGATTGACGTCAATCTTCTCGGCGAGGTCAGCAAGGGATGCGCCCTGACGGATGCGGATCTGCGCGCCGTTACCGCGCGGGATCGAGACACCGCCGATGACGGGTGCGTTCTGCTGCTCGTACTCTTGGCGCTTCGCGCGCTTCGACTTACGTCCGCGCTGCGAGCGGCCACCTCCGCGGCCGAATGCGCCCGGCGTCGAGCCGCGACCACCGCGGCCACCGCCGCGGGGACCGCCGAAGCCGCCGCCGTTGTTCTGAGGACCGCCGGCGCCTGCACCTGCGCCACCGGGACGGCCATTGCCGCGACCGCGGCCACCGCCGCGACCGCCGCGCTCTCCACCACCGTTACCGGAAGCAGCATTACGAGCGAAGTTCGCCTGGCCGGGCATCATGCCCGGGTTCGGGCGGTTACCACCGGGGCGCGGAGCGCCGGGACGGGGACCGCCGTTACCGGAGGCACCCGAACGCGCAGCGCCGGGACGCGGGCCACCGTTGCCCGAGGCTCCCGGACGCGGCCCACCGGGGCGAGGACCACCGGAGCCACCCGGACGGGGCATGCCCTGGGAGGAGGCGTACGGGTTGTTGCCCGGGCGCGGGCCACCGGGGCGAGGGCCACCGGGACGAGCCGGACGAGGGGCATCGTTACGACGCGGCGCGGGCTTGGGAGCGTTAGCGTCCGCAGGCTTGCGGCCCGCGGGCTTGGGGGCCCCTTCGGGCTTCTTGCCGCGAGGCTTGGGAGCACTCTTGGGGGCCGCAGTGGGCTTCGGCGCGCCAGGCTTGGGGACGCCAGCCTTGGGTGCGGCAGCCTTGGGTGCCGCGTCGGCGGGGGCAGCAGCCTTCTTCGCAGCGGGCTTGGCCGCGCTGGGCTTGGGGGCCTTGGCGGCGGGCTTTGCATCCGCCTTCTTGGTCTTGGGGGTCGCCGCGAACTTCTCGCGCATCTGCCGCACGACGGGCGGTTCGAGCGAGGACGAGGACGACTTGACGAATTCACCTGCTTCCTTCAGGTGACCCATCAGTTCTTTGCTGGTGATTCCGAGCTCTTTGGCGAGCTCGTGGACACGCAACTTTGCCACATTTCTCCATTCCGGAAGCGTCTCCGCTCCGGAGACGCCTTACTGATATTGCTGGCAGCTCATCGCTGGGTACTCATCGGGTGCCCATCAGCTTCCAACCCGCTTCCATTTTCTCGGCGTTGATGGCGCGTGGCCATCACTGGTGGTTGATCAACTCCTCCACGTCGTCCCACACGTCCTCCGGAACGTTTCCCGTTCGGAATGCACGCGCGAGGCCGCGTCTGACTCGGGCTGTCTGGATACACTCCGCATCGGGGTGAACCCAGGCGCCTCGGCCTGGAAGAGTCGCCGCCGGATCGAGGTGAATCGATCCGTCTGGCGAGCGCACGATCCGTACGAGTGCGGTTCGATGCGCGTGTGCGCCGCATCCAATGCAGGTGCGCTGGGGCCCGGAGGTGGGCACTGGCGGCACAGAATACGACACAATTCCCTAGCTTAGTCCAGCTAGGGGATTGCTCGTCTGAGAAACTATGAGCGACTTGTCACGTCATCGGGGGTGGAGACGCGCGACACGATCGCGTCGTCGCCGGTTTCCGTGTCGGCGTGGATGTCGATGTGGTAGTTCGTCAGGCGCGCGGCGAGGCGAGCGTTCTGACCTTCCTTGCCGATCGCGAGGGAGAGCTGGAAGTCCGGAACGATGGCCGTCGCAGTGCGGTTATCCACGGAGTGGACGACGACGCGGGTGACGCGGGCGGGCGACAGCGAGTTTGCAACGAAACGCGCCGGATCGTCGGAGTAGTCGACGATGTCGATCTTCTCCCCGCCGAGTTCGGCCATGACGGAACGTACGCGTGCGCCCATCGGACCGATGCAAGCACCCTTGGCGTTGATGCCCTCGCGCGTAGCGGCCACGGCGATCTTCGTGCGGTGTCCGGCCTCGCGGGCAATCGCCTTGATCTTGACGAGGCCCTGCTGGATCTCGGGAACCTCACGCTGGAAGAGACCGGCGACGAGGTTGGGGTGGGTGCGCGACAGGGTGATGCGCGGACCGCGCTCGGTGCGCTCAACGCCCACGACGTAGGCGCGGATGCGGTCACCGTGGCGGTAGGACTCGCCGGGGACCTTTTCCCCGTCAGGCAGGACGGCCTCAAAGTCGTCGGAGACCTGGACCATTGTGGGGCGTCCAGGGCGCGGAGCCTGGACGGTGCCCGTGATGACCTGCCCTTCGCGTCCCGCGAAGTCGCCGAACACGCGCTGGTCGTCGGCGTCGCGCAGGCGCTGCATGATGACGGAGCGCGCGGTCGACTGGGCGATGCGACCGAAGTTCTTCGGGGTGTCATCGAACTCGCCGATGGGGTTGCCGTCTTCGTCCTCGTCCATGGCCATGACGGTGACGCGTCCGGTCTTCTTGTCGATTTCGATGCGGGCCTGGGAGATGGCTCCGGGCAGGTTGTGGTACGCCTTGAGCAGGGCTTCTTCGATGGCGTCAACGAGGGTTTCGAGGCTGACGCCCTTCTCGTTTTCCACCATCCGCAGAGCGGTCATATCGATTTCCATGGTCTCCTACTTCCCCGTTCCAAAGTCGACGCGGGAGCGCGCCTTCCTCATGTCAGAATAGTCAATGGTAGTCGTTTCACCGTCGACATCGATCGTTGCGCTGGTCTCGTCAGCCGCAACGACGCGTCCGGAAACATATCCACCGGCGCGCAGCTTGATGCGCACGAGGCGTCCGATCTGGCGCATCCAGTGCCCGACTTTCGTCAGTTCGCGTTCGGCCCCCGGTGTGGACACCTCCAGCAGGTACTCGCCGTCGATCGGATCTGCGGCGTCCAATGCTTTCGACACGGCGCGGGATACGTCGGCGAGCGTGTCGGAGTCGATTCCGTCGGCGCCGATCGGCGCTTCGACGATGACCCGCAGGAGCGGCATCGCGTCGGAGCGTGAGCGGGTCACTGAGTCCAGTTCCAGTCCCGACTGTTCGACCACGGGAGCCAGCAGCTCCTCGAGCGGTCCATCTGACGTGGACGATGCCATATGCGCCTATCTTTCTCTCGCGTACGCGGGTCAGTTCCCTATCCTACCCGGGGGTGTGGGATGATGCGGGTGTGCGTTTCGCAAAACTGACTTTGACCACACGCCGCTTCCCCGGCCTCGTCGCGACTGGGGTGGCGGTCCTCGCGCTATCCGCGTGCTCGTCGTCTTCTCTGCCCACCCTGACTGGATTCGCCGCCGTGCGCGACCAAGCGGCGCGTACGGAGTCGGCGGCTTCTGATCGGGCGACCCAGCTCGCCGAGGTCGCGACGGACTGCGCGTCCTGTTCGGCAGCTCTGCGCGCCGTCGCCTCGGCGTCACACGAGCGCCTTGAGGCACTGGGTGGCCTGTGGGACCCGTGGGGCGGAACCCCGCCCGAGGGTGCCTCTGCCCCCGCCGCCGTGTCCGAGGCACCCACCGACGTGTCGGCGTTCGTCGCGTGGCTAGCCCGCACAGCAACACGCGATCTGGAGATCGCTGCCGACACGAATCGCACGAGCGCCGAGGAGGCCCGCACCCTCTCAGCTGCGGCATTAGGCCGTTACGCGAGCGCGGTCACTATTGCCCAGGCGTATGGCATTGACCTGGATGCGGGGCTAGACCAAGCGCTCCTTGTCAACGACCGCGTGAATGCGGCCTCGCGTCAGGGAGTCCAGACCTGGTCAATCGATCTTTTCGACGCGCCGGGAATATCAGCGTCCTTCGCCCCCTCGGGCAAGGATCTGGCATCCTCTCAGGAGCTGTCGAGTGCAGTCGCTACCTGGGATTGCACGGCGTCAACCCTCCCTCAGGCGCAGGTGAGTGCGGGCACGCTGAGTGACGCATACGCCGTGTCGGGCGAGCTCCTCGCGCGCGCCGATGTCGCACTGCGTGCCGGAGCTGCCGACACGCGAACGCCTCGCTGCACACTTGGTTTCCTCGATGCACCCTCCCTGGCATCAAACCTGCTCGCGGCGGACTCCGCCATGCTGGCCAGCAGCTCCTCCGATGTGCGTGCGGCCGGGGCCAGCGCCGCGCTCGCAGACATCCAGCAGTGGGCTCCTCGCACGTCCCTGCCCGCCCTCATCGGCACGCGCTGACAGCGAGCTCCTCGCCTCACGGGCGCTTCCATACAGGCACGAGGGCCGCTCCCCCATCCCGGGGAGCGGCCCTCGTGTTTCGCGTGAGTCTCAGACCCTAGCCGCGATGTCATCGCCGATCTGCGAGGTGGAGCGCACGAGCGGGTGACCGCTCGCCGCCGCCTGCGCGCGCGCTGCCATGTCGGCATCGATCGCGGCGCGCACGCGCGCGGCTTCCTCGGCGTAGCCCATGAAGTCGAGCATCAGCGCGACCGAGGAGATGGTCGCGGTCGGATCTGCCTTGCCCTGGCCCGCAATGTCGGGGGCAGAGCCGTGCACGGGCTCGAACATGGAGGGGTACTCTCGCGAGGGGTTGAGGTTGCCGGACGCGCTCAATCCGATACCACCGGTCACGGCTCCGGCCTCGTCGGTGAGGATGTCACCGAACAGGTTGTCGGTGACGATGACGTCAAAGCGCGCGGGGTCGGTGACCATGTAGATGGTGGCAGCATCGATGTGGCAGTAATCGACGCGCACCTCGGGATACTCCTCCCCCACCTCGTCGACGATGCGACGCCACATGTGTCCGGCGTTCACCAGGACGTTGTGCTTGTGGACGAGGGTGAGGTGCTTCTTGCGTGAGGCGGCCGCCTCGAAGGCGTAGCGAACGACGCGCTCGACACCGTAGGCGGTGTTGACGCTGACCTCGGTTGCGATCTCGTGCGGGGTGCCGACGCGAACGGCGCCACCGTTACCGCAGTAGAGACCCTCGGTACCTTCGCGCACGACAACAAAGTCGATGTCGCCGGGGTTGGCCAGGGGGCTGGGAACACCCTCGTAGTACTTGGAGGGACGCAGGTTCACATAGTGGTCGAGGGCGAAGCGCAGCTTGAGCAGCAGCCCTCGCTCAAGGACGCCGGAGGGGACGGAGGGGTCGCCGACCGCACCCAGGAGGATGACGTCGTGGCGCTTGATGGCCTCAAGATCCTCGTCGGTGAGGGTGTCGCCGGTCGCATGCCAGCGCTGCGCACCCAGATCGAAGTGGGTCGTGGAGTAGTCGACGCCCTTATCCGCCAGGACACGGTCCAGGACTTTGAGGCCTTCGGGGACGATTTCCTTGCCGATACCGTCGCCAGGGATTACTGCGATGTTCAGTGTCATGGCTCCATCTTCCCCCGCCCGAGCGCCCCGCGGCGGAATCGTTCCACCACGTGGGCCGTTTTCCAGGTGACGTCTCCCATAGACGAGGCCGGGGCCGGGAGGGCATGCACGCTCCCCCGACCCCGGCTCGGTTGGACGGATCAGATCCACGCACCCGAGGGAGCGAAGAAATACCAACGGCCGTCGACCGACTGCCAGCCGGTGACCATGTGGCCGTCACCCGCGAAGTAGTACCAGGTGGAACCGATGTGCTGCCAGCCGGTGAGCATGGCTCCCGAGGGGGCCAGGTAGTACCAGCTACCGGCGTACTGCCAACCGGTGAGCATCGCACCCGAGGCATTGAAGAGGTACCAGGTACCGCCGACCTGCGCCCATCCGGTCGCCATCGCTCCGGTCGTGGGATCGAGGTAGTACCAGGCCCCATCATGGATCCAGCCGCTCACTCGGGCACCGTAGGCGTTGTAGTAGCTCCACACGCCGCCCTGGTTATCCCAGCCGGTGACCATCATGCCGTCTGCGCCGAAGCGGTAGGTGGCCTCGCCGATCGTGATCGTCTGGTTCGTCGCGTAGCTGGAGTCTTCCAGCTGCCACTTCCAGCCGTTTCCGGTGTTGACCCAGTGCGCGGGGGTGACAGCGGGCGCAGGTTCAGGCGCAGGCTGTGGATCCGGGGTCGGATCAGGCGCGGGCTGCGGGTCGGGTGCGGGCTGCGGGTCGGGTGCAGGCTGCGGGTCCGGAGTCGGTTCAGGCGCGGGCTCTTCGCCGGGATCGGTCAGGCCGAGGTAGGATGCGTCGACGCGCATGAACTCGATGTTCTTGTAGCCGCCGGACTCGTACAGCAGGCCCCAGGTGCCATCCCCGAGGGGATGCAGCGTCGAGTAGGCCATCTCGCCACTCTCGAAGACCGTGCCGTCGTTCCAGGTGAAGCCGTCGTCGTAGGAGACGCGGATGGTGCCATTGGCGCGGGCGCTGGACGAGTCGGCGTTGGAGAAGAGCAGGACGCGGGCGCGCGCGGAGCCCTCGGGGGCGTCCGGGTAGGCGCGCACGATGGAGGCGTTGTTACGCGGGTCGGTCAGATCCCAGTTGTGGCGGAACGGGCCCCAGGTCTGTCCACCGTCGTAGGAGATAGCCTCGAGGCGCTGGCCCGCGGTTCCCTGCGTGCGAGAGTTGAGGAGGAGGCGCCCATCGGAGAGCTCGACAACCTTGTTCTCGTCGGCGCTGCTCTCGGTGGGCGCGCCGGGCTTCCAGGTCGCGCCGTGGTCGTCGGAGTAGACGGAGACGGCCATGAGCGAGGTGGTGCCGGAGTTGGCAACGGCGTACTGCTGGATGAGGCGACCGGCGTGGGCACCGTAGCGAAGCTGGATTCCTTCACCGGAGGAGGCGAAGCGCGTGAACCACTGGTCGGTGTGGCCTGCGGTCACCTGGTCGGTGATGGTGCGGGGGTTGACCCAGGTCTCGCCGTTGTCATGGGATTCGACGACGTGGGCGTGCAGGATGTTACGCGCTGCGGGGTCGGTGCCCAGCTGGGACTGGAAGAGTCCGGCGTCGTAGGACTTGACCGAGAACAGGAAGATCGTTCCTGTGCTGCGGTCGACAACGAAGGAGGGATCGGAGTAACCGACTTTCTCCGCGCCGGGGGTGCCTGCGAGGGCGGTCTGGATCGGGGTCCAGGACTTGCCACCGTCCTTCGAGATGCGGTAGACGATGGAGTTAGCCTGGGGCGCGTCCTGGCAGGTGTTGGGGCGCCCGTCCCACGCGGCGATGATCCAGCCGTTGTTGGCGGTGGTCAGCGCGGGGATGCGGTGGCAGCTGAAGCCGGCCAGGCCGGGGGACGCGAGGCGAACCTTCTCGCCGATCGCGTAGTCGTGCGGGGTCTCCAGCGGGTCCGGAGCCGGCGGGCGCTCGCCCTGGGCGACGGTCACGGTGTCAGCGTTCGCGGTGATGTCACCGGCGATGACGTCTGTACCGTTGCGGTCGCGGGTGGCGGCCCACGTGGTCATCGGGGTGAAGGTTCCGGCCGCGACGTCGTCGGCGGTCACGGTGTGTGTCGCGGTCGTGCACTGCTTGGTGGTGTGCGCAGCGAGGTTGTGCCAGCGGCAGTTGGGGGCGCCAGTGGTCAGCACGCCGGACAGGTTCGAGGCCACCGGGAAGACGGTCAGAGCACTGTCTGTGTTGTTGGTGTAGGTGACGGTGATGGTGATGAGGTCACCTTCGTACACCTTGTCTCCGTGGGAGTCGGTGCGCGCCACAGTGACGGTGATGGGGGCCGAACCTTCGTCGGTTACCGAGGCCGTCACCGGGGTTGCTGCACCGGTGTCACTGGTTGGGGTGGCGAGCGCGGGAACCGAGAGAGTCGCGCACAGCAGCACGGCTCCCGAGGCTGCCGCGAGGGCACGCCCGTAGTGGCGGAGGGTCATCGTTGGTCCTTCCGAGATGAGTTGTCAATCAGCGGGCAGTGAGTCATGACTCACTCTCCACGAGATTCATCATACAAATTTGGATGCTGACTAACCAGTTATACTACAGATATTTTTATCAACGTCTAGGATAATTACCCCACAACTTCGAGGATCGGTGTTCACCTGTCAGGCTGAGCACCTGGGAATTCTCCCCCGCCGACCAACCAGCCATAGACACGCTCCAACTCACGAACACAGACACGGATGTCATACTGAGCTTCCACACCCCGATATCTCACAGCCTCAGCTCGACGCGCCTCGCCCCCTCGGTCAATCCACGCATCAATGACGCGCGCGAGCGAGCGCGGATTCCCCGCCTCGAACACACTCTCCTCCGTCAGCGCAAACTGACTGGTTGCCGTCAGAGGACCACGCGCGAGAACGGGGACCACGCCGTGACGCAGCGCCTCAAGAGCGCCGAGTCCCTCCACCTCGATCCGAGCCGCGTGCACATAGAGATCAGAGCGCTCCGAGGCCCGAGCCATCTCCCCCGCGTCCATAAAAGCAAAGCGAACAGGATGTGCGATCACACCATCGCGCACGAGACGATCCGCCTGGGCCCGCAGCTGCCGCTCGGTCGGACCCCGCCCCGCCAGGGTCAGCTCGATGGAGCGAGCATGAGAACTGAAGCGAAGCGCCCGCAGAATCGTCGCCTGATCTTTCTCGCGCGAAAAGCGCCCGATTGACAGCAGACGCACAACGGACAACTCTTCCTTCCTGCCCCCACATCCAACGCTCACACCACCCAGCGGGACACCATTAGAGAGAACAAACAGCCGCGGAGAAAGCCCTAACGAGGAGACCCGCCTCCATACCGATTCTGAAGGGCACTGGAGCGCGCCGCACCGATCGAAAATGAAGCACTTCCACAGCCGGAGAATCGCACGATTCAGAACAGCGCAACGATCGAGATAGACGGTGGCCGTGAGATTTTCGGGATGAATGTGGTAGGTCGCCATCGCAGGCACGCCACGATCGCGCGCACGCCGAGCAACCACGGCCTGCAGCATGAAAGGCTCCTCCAGGTGGACCACATCTGCCCAGCTGAGCGCTCGATCAATCTGGCGCCGATCCGACCGAGCGAGGGCGTAGCCCTGCGAGGCAATCAGAGGCGCCACAAGCGGAACGCGAAGATACGGGAGCGGATAGTCAGGGGCGCCAATACCGCAATCATCACCATCGAGCGGCGGCGCGGACAACACACGCACATCATGCCCTCGCTCACGCAACAGAGCGATGGTGCGACGAGCGGACGCGGCGAGTCCGTTCCCACGCGTATAGAGGTCATTGATGACGAACAGGATTCTGAGCTGCACGATTACCCCCCTCCGCAAGCCCTACACCATCAGACTAGGAACACCGCGAAGCTCATGGACCCGTTTCTTCACACCTGACAGCATGGACTAGCACACAGCACGCACACTTGCCAAGAATCTAGTTACTGATAAACTAGAGCTGTCAATCATCCTTGCCGTACGAAGGACACACCTTGCGCCCCTCCCGTCGAACTCTGACACGCGTTGCCTCGGCCGCCGTCGCCTCCCTCGTGATCGTCGCACCGATTTCCACAGTCTCGAACGCTGACGCGCTCTCCCCCGCCTCCCTCCCATGGACAAACGGGGCTGACGAAGCACCGGCGAACTAAACGTCGCAGGAACGCATCCTGGCGTCCCCGCACCTTTCGACATCAAACAGCTCCGGCCTCGTCCCACGTGGGAACGAGGCCGGAGCTTGGTCTATCCGAGAAGGACAGCGAGATCAGCGCGCGGCGCTGCCCTCGGTGTAGTCCTCGTCAGAGTCGGTCCAGCCGAAGGCCTTGCGCAGCTTCTGGCCGGTCTTCTCGATCGGGTGAGCCTCTTCCTCGGCGCGCAGCGCCTTGAACTCGAGGGCGCCGTTATCCTGATCGGCGATGAACTTGCGGGCGAAGGTGCCGTCCTGGATGTCGGCCAGAACAGCCTTCATAGCCTCCTTGGAGGACTCGCCAATGACGCGCGGGCCGGAGACGTAGTCGCCGTACTCAGCGGTGTCGGAGCAGGACCAGCGCTGCTTGGTGATACCACCCTCGTTGATGAGGTCGACGATCTGCTTCATCTCGTGGCAGACCTCGAAGTAGGCGATCTCAGGCTGGTAGCCAGCCTCGACCAGGGTCTCGAAGCCGGCCTGGATCAGGTGGGAGACGCCACCGCACAGGACAGCCTGCTCGCCGAACAGGTCGGTCTCGGTCTCCTCGGTGAAGGTCGTCTTGATGACGCCGGCGCGGGTGCCGCCGATGCCCTTCGCGTAGGACAGGGCCAGCTCCCAAGCCTTGCCGGAAGCGTCCACCTCAACGGCGACGACGTCCGGGGTGCCCTTGCCCTGCACGTAGGTCTCGCGGACCTTGTGGCCGGGGCCCTTGGGGGCGACCATGATGACGTCGTGGCCGGCGGGGACCTCAATGTAGCCGTAGCGGATGTTGAAGCCGTGCGCGAAGAGGAGGGCGGCGCCTTCCTTCAGGTTGGGGGCGATCTGCTCGGCGTAGACGTAGCGCTGGACCTGGTCGGGCAGCAGCACGGAGACGACGTCGCCCTCGGCGACGGCCTCGGCCACGTCCTTGACCTCGAGGCCAGCGGCCTCAGCCTTGGCCCACGAGGAGGAACCGGGGCGCAGGCCGACGACCACGTCAACTCCGGAATCCTTCAGGTTCAGCGCGTGAGCGTGACCCTGCGAACCGTAACCAATGATGGCAACCTTCTTGGACTGGATCAGCGACAGGTCTGCGCCGTCATCGTAGATGATCTCTGCCATTTTCATTTCTCCTTCAGTTGATCCGTGATCGAGCGCGACCCGCGGCCGATAGCCACGGCGCCCGACTGGACGAGTTCGGTGACGCCGTAGGGCTCCAGGGCCCGCAGCAGCGCCTCCAGCTTGGGTAGGGAGCCGATCGATTCGATGACGACCGACTCGGGTTGCACGTCGACGACGTGTGCGCGGAACAGGTCCACGATCTGCAGGACCGAGGTGCGACGGGTCTCGTCAGCCTGGACCTTCATCATGAGCAGACGCCGTTCGACGGAGTCTTCGGGTTCAAGCTCGACGACCTTGAGGACGTTGATGAGCTTGTTGAGCTGCTTGACCACCTGTTCGATGGGCGCGGAGTCTGCGTCCACGATGATGGTCATGCGGGAGATCTCGGGATGTTCGGTCTCTCCCACGGTCAGCGACTTGATATTAAAGGCGCGGCGGGCGAAAAGCGCGGCGACGCGAGTGAGGACGCCGGGCTTGTTCTCGACCAACACGGCCAGAGTGTGACGATTCGTCATCAGTCTTCCACCTCCCAGTCGGGCGCCATGCCCTTGGCGTAACGAATCTCATCGTTGGACACGCCCGCGGCGACCATCGGCCAGACCATCGAGTCCTTGGAGACGCGGAAGTCAATGAGGACGGGGCGATCGTTGATCGACATGGCCCATTCGATGGCCTCGTCGACCTCGTCAATGGAGCGCACGGTGCGTGCCGCCATGCCGTAGGCCTGCGCGAGCATCTCGAAGTTGGGGATCTGCTCGCCCTCGACGGGGTTGAGCGTCGTGTTCGAGTAGCGCTTGCCGAAGAACAGGGACTGCCACTGGCGCACCATGCCCAGCACCGAGTTGTTGATGAGCGCGACCTTGATCGGGATGTTGTTGATCGTGCAGGTGGCCAGTTCCTGGTTGGTCATCTGGAAGGAGCCGTCTCCGTCGATCGCCCACACGACCTTGTCGGGGGCGCCGACCTGGGCGCCCATGGCCGCAGGAATGCAGTAGCCCATGGTGCCGGATCCGCACGAGGAGATGAAGCTGCGCGGGTTGTCCAACGTAATGAACTGAGATGCCCACATCTGGTGCTGCCCCACGCCCGTCACGTAGATCGCGTCCGGACCGACGCGCTCGGAGAGCTTCTTCAGGACCTCCTGGGGCGCCATCATACCGTCGTCGGGCTCAGCCCATCCGATCGGGTACTTGGTGCGCAGACGGTCGAGGTAGCGCCACCATCCGGAGATGTCGGCCTTGTTGTCCGACGAGGCCTGGGCGATTTCCTGGGTGAGGATCGGCAGTGCGGTCGCCAGGTCAGCGACGATCGGAATGTCGGCGTGGCGATTCTTGGAGATCTCCGCGGCATCAATGTCGATGTGCACGATGGTCGCGCGGGGCGCGAAGGAGTCGAGGCGCCCGGTCACGCGGTCGTCGAAGCGGGCACCTAGCGCCACGATGAGGTCGGCGCGTTGGAGGGCACCGACGGCGGCCACGGTACCGTGCATGCCGGGCATGCCGAGGTTGTGGCGATCAGAGTCGGGGAAGGCGCCGCGGGCGGTCAGCGTGGTGACAACGGGGGCGTTCGTGACCTCAACGAGCTCAGCGAGGGCGTCAGTGGAGCCGGAGCGGACGATGCCGCCGCCCACGTACAGGACGGGGGCCTGGGCGTCGGCGATCGCGCGGGCTGCGGCGCGCACCTGCTTCATGTTCGGCTTGTCCGCGACGCGGTAGCCGGGCAGATCCAGGGTCGGAGGCCAGGAGAAGTCCATCTCGGCGACCTGCGCGGACTTGGTGATGTCCACGAGAACGGGGCCGGGGCGACCGGTAGCCGCGAGGTGGAAGGCCTCAGCCAGGCGCGCGGGGATCTGCGCGGGATCCGTGACGAGGAAGGAGTGCTTCGTAATGGGCATCGATGCACCCACGACGTCGGCTTCCTGGAAGGCGTCGCTGCCAATCAGGGAAGCTCCGACCTGTCCCGAGATCACGACGATCGGGACCGAGTCCATGCAGGCATCGCCCAGGGCCGTCAGCACGTTGGTGGCTCCAGGGCCGGACGTCACGATCGCGCAGCCAACCTTCCCGGTGGCCAGGGCGTAACCTTCGGCGGCATGTCCCGCACCCTGCTCGTGACGGACAAGAATGTGGCGCAGAGACGTCGACGCCATCAGCGGGTCGTAGGTGGGAAGAATTGCGCCGCCGGGCATACCGAACACATCGGTAACGCCCAGGGCCTCGAGGCTGGCCACAATTGCCTCGGCTCCGGTCATGCGGGTGGTGTTGGCGGTGTCGCTCACCATTCGTCCTCTCAATCGTTGGGACCGTCTCAAAGAAAAAACCCCGTCAGATCCGCCGGTAGCGGATGCGGGGATTTAGGCGTGCGATCCATCCTCACGTTACGCGGCAGGCATCGCACGCCCGGGTACGATGACCAGGGCGAGGATTCCAATTCCGCGAACGTCGAGCATGGCTTTACCGTATCTCTCCTGCGCTCTCCGCTCCTTACCCATCTCATTGTGCGGACCTTGAGACCGTGAGCGCCATCTAGGACGATGGACTGAGATACACAGCACGTATTGCTGCTTTAATTGATACATACCTCATATCACAATCCACAACACGGAGATTTCATCGTGCACCAGGTGTTCGAGATTCTGAGCGAGCAGCCAGTTCTGTTCCTCTTCATTCTCATCGGTATAGGCATGGCGTTTGGCCATGTGAAAATCAAGGGCATTAGCCTCGGCGCTGCCGCCGTTCTCTTCTTTGCCATCGCGTTGGCTGCGTGGGCGCAGTCCTACGACATCGAGCTGCGAGTCACCCCCCAGCTGGGCACCCTCGGCCTGACCCTGTTCACCTTCGCGATCGGCATCAACTCGGGCGCGTCGTTCTTCCACAACCTCAAGACCGCGGTTGGCCCGATCCTGACGATGGTCGCCTTCTACGGCATCGCTGCTGCAGCAGGTCTCTACATCGGTAAAGCCATGGGGATGGATGTTCCACTCATCGCCGGTACCTTCGCAGGTTCGGTGACGAACACGCCCGCACTGGCGGCCGCCGGCGAGGCCTCGGGTGATCCCGCCCGCGCAACGGTCGGTTACTCGATCGCCTACCTCTTTGGCGTCATCGGCATGCTAGCCGCATCGATGGCTGCCCTGCACTACGGACGCAATGACAAGGACGCCCCCTCTCCCCTGTCGAACCGCACGATCCGCGTCGAGCGCGACGATCATCCCTTCGTCGGGGACATCTACGAGAAGCTCGGCGAGAAGGTTTCCTTCTCGCGCCTGCGTCGCGGCGAAACCGGCCCGATTACCCGTCCCCAGATGTCGGACACCCTGGATCCCGGTGACCTCGTGACCGTCGTCGGCCCCCGCGAGCTCGTCGCTCGTGCCGCCACCGAGCTGGGTCACGCATCCTCTCACTCCCTCATGCAGGACCGCTCCTACCTGGACTTCCGCCGCGTGACGATCTCGAACCCGAAGATCGCGGGCCGCACAGTTGCGTCCCTGGGCCTGGCCAAGGAATTCTCTGCGACGATTTCGCGCGTTCGCCGCGGCGACGTCGACATGGTCGCCGAGCCGGGCCTCGTCCTCCAGGAGGGTGATCGCGTGCGCGTCGTCGCCCCCACGTCGAAGATGACCGAGATTACGAAGTTCTTCGGTGACTCGTCCCGAGGCCTCACGGACCTCAACCCGATCGCCCTGGGCATCGGTATGGCCCTCGGTATCGCGATCGGCGAGCTTCCGATCCTGACCCCCTCCGGCGAGTACTTCTCGATCGGTTCCGCGGCCGGTACGCTCATCGTCGGCCTCATCTTCGGCCGTATCGGCCGCATCGGCCCCATCGCGACGGCTCTGCCCTTCACGACATGCCAGGTGATGGCCGAACTCGGCCTGCTGATCTTCCTCGCGCAGGCTGGCGCAAAGGCCGGCGGCCAGATCCTTGAGGCCTTCACCTCGGGTGACTGGATCCGAATCTTCGCGCTCGGCGTCATCATGACCTCGATCATGGCGATCGGCCTGTACTGCACCATGCGGTGGGTGTTCAAGATGGGTGGCACGAAGCTCGCCGGTCTGCTCGGTGGCGCGCAGACACAGCCCGCAGTCCTCGCCTTCGCGAACGGCCGCACCAACGCCGACCCGCGCGTGGCTCTCGGTTACGCGCTGGTCTACCCGGTCGCGATGGTCGGCAAGATCGTCGTCGCCCAGATCCTGGGTGGCATGTAACGGCATCGTCTCCTGCGGGTTCAATCCCGCGGCACAATGGGGCCGACCCTTTTGGGTCGGCCCCATTCGTCTACCTTCTCGCCGCCTCCTGGGCGCGCCACGACACGGCAGCGCCGTCCCTACCAACGGCGCCGTGAGGCTTGCAGGACCCAGCTGGGGTGCCCAGCTGGGGTGCCAGTGGCCCCTGAAAGAACCTACTCCCCCAAAGTCGCACGTAATTCGATTGCATGAACTTTCAACAACGCCCGAAAACGTTGCAATTTCAACACCTTGAGTTCATATCTTGAAACAGTCGCAGGGGAATTACGTGCGAAATTTCTGAGAAGCGCGAAAGCACCAATACGATCACATGAAAGTCAGCGCATGGCCGCCGAGGCCTGGCTGCGGTGCCCGTGGGCGGTGGCGAGGTCTCGATCGTAAGACGCAGCCCTACTTACTATCACCGCCTGGCCCCTCGCGGCGTCGCCTTTGTTCCGGGCACCGCATGGCCTGCCCGCCCGCTCGCCGCCCGCGCCGCGAGCTGCGCTCGGCGCGTCGTCTCGAAGCCCGTCCAGGCCCTGCAGGCCCTGCGGCGCCCTCCACAAGGGCAACGCCTGCTCATTACGTTGTAGTGGTCCCTGCGCGTCTGTTAACTCCACCAACGCGCAACGAGGCCGCGACCGGTTTACCGGCCACGGCCTCGTCAATGAATGAGCGTTAGCGCTGGATGAGCGCGACGAGCACTCGAGCGGTCACTGCCGCCACGCACACGATCGCAATGTTGCGGCCGACGGCGCGGATCTCGTCGCGGTCGATCGCGTACTCGAATTCGAACGACGGCGGCTTCAAACTCGCCTCAATGTCGAACTTCATGCGTTCTCCTCCTCGTACTCCCACAGGTTGGGGACTCGATCTTGCTTTTCGACAAGCCAGTTCTTATCGGTGAGCATGCGCGAGAGTGCCAGGCCCATACCGATGGCAACGATCGTGAACATGACCGTAAAGAGCGCACCGAGTGCCTCGTCAATCTGCTGGTTGTTCAGGTACGTGAGCGCTCGGTAGAGCGGCACTCCGGGAATCATGATGACGACGGCGGGAACGGACAGCGTCACGCGCGAGAAGCGTGTCCTGCGGGCGACAAACACGGCGAGGAGACCCGCAGCAAGGGCCGCGAGGCCAACGGCTGCCGGAGCGGGAACGCCCAGCTCCAGGTGCAAGGCGATACGGCCGGTGTTGATGACGGCACCGATGATAGCTGCCGTCGCACACACGCGTTGTGGCGAGTTAAAGAGCATCGCGAAACCGTATGCCGCGACGAAGCTCGTGAGGAAGCGCAGGAGGTAGTGTAGCCATGGAACGAGCGACACACCGTACTCGGGGGTCACAGACCAGCCGAAGATAGCGGAGATCGCCCACACAGCCACACCCGCAGACGCGACAAGCATCGCCACATATACCAGGCGCCCGAGGCCGCCCTGGAAGTCTTGTCGGACGAGATCGATCAAGCCCGTCACAAGCGGGAAGCCGGGAACCAGGAACAGCAGCGCGGAAATAAAGCCCGCCTGGTGGGTCGACTCGATGCCAAGGAAATGTTGAGCCGGAGCAACCAACAGGATGTAGATCATCGCAGCAAGAGCACCGCAAGCCATCCACACACCGAAGTGGTTCATGTGCCGCACGAGCATCTGACGACGCAGCGCCTGGCCGAAGAACGATGCCACGGCCACAGCAGAGCACTCGACCCATCCCCCACCGTTGAGGAACGCGAAGGCCGCACACGCAAGGCCCGATGCAAGCGCGTTCGAGAACCAGTCGTAGAGACCCGGAACCTTCGCGATCTTGTCAAGCTCGTCGGATACATCCTCAACGCGCACGGACTTGCCGTGGAGCGAGGCGACATAGTTATTGATGCGGTCGATCTTGTCTGCGTTCACGCCCATGAGGCGCTGCTCGGCAAGCTCCGTGCGGAATGTACCGTTGGCGTACGCCGTCGCAATAATCTCGGTGTACGTGACCTGCGCGCGATGCTCAGAAATACCCACCGCCCGGGCGACGTCCGCCATGGACTTCTTCACCCGGTAGGCGCTCGCTCCGAAGGACAGAAGCATCTGTCCGAGCCGGAGCACAACCTGGGACTGATGCGCGAGGCGATCATGGGCCGCCATACGTTGAGCAAGAACCTCGTCCTTCCCACCGTGTCGGTGGGGCGAGTCTGGTTGATGTGCAGAAGTGACCATGGGAATAGCATCGCACGACTCATGCCGTTTTGAGGGCGACGTTGGTCCGTGACGTGTGTTTTTTCATCTGGTGGACATGCAACTGCATGCGGATGGAGCATTAAGACGAGGCATGGGCCCGGTAGACAGGTACGGATACCCGAGTCACCGATCCTCCGGCAAAACGGGGAGAACGCGGTGCCACGATGCACCAAGTGACCGCCGAGGGCGGCATCGATAACGTGAATCACCCGAGGGACTGAACGTATAGCCGAGCAATTCAATGTATAGGAAGAGCGGCCAGAAACCCGAAGGTTTCTGGCCGCTCCCCATCAGCGTGTTGTGGCGGTGTCCTACTCTCCCACAACCTGGCGGTTGCAGTACCATTGGCGCTGCCGGGCTTAGCTTCCAGGTTCGGAATGGAGGCTGGGCGTTTCCCCGGTGCTATGACCACCACAAGAATTGGTGTTCAACACTCCCCTCACCGTGTTTGGTGGGGTGTGGGTTGATCGTGGTTTGTATAGTGGTTGCGGCTGTTTCGTTGCCTGGTTTTTGTTCACCCCAACGTTGTTTGTGTGTTGGGTGTTGTTTAGTGTTGGCCCATTAGTACCAGTCGGCTCACGAGCACCTCGCGGTGCTTCCACCTCTGGCCTATCAACCCGCTAGTCTGGCGGGGGCCTCTCACCCCACAGTGGGGGCGTGGAAACCTCATCTTGAAGCAGGCTTCCCGCTTAGATGCTTTCAGCGGTTATCCCTTCCGAACGTAGCCAACCAGCCATGCACCTGGCGGTACAACTGGCACACCAGAGGTTCGTCCATCCCGGTCCTCTCGTACTAGGGACGGCCCTTCTCAAGTTTCCTGCGCGCACAGAGGATAGGGACCGAACTGTCTCACGACGTTCTGAACCCAGCTCGCGTACCGCTTTAATGGGCGAACAGCCCAACCCTTGGGACCAACTCCAGCCCCAGGATGCGACGAGCCGACATCGAGGTGCCAAACCATGCCGTCGATATGGACTCTTGGGCAAGATCAGCCTGTTATCCCCGGGGTACCTTTTATCCGTTGAGCGACCACGCACCCACGTGCCATGGCCGGATCACTAGTTCCTGCTTTCGCACCTGCTCGACCCGTCGGTCTCACAGTCAAGCTCCCTTGTACACTTGCACTCGCCACCTGATTACCAACCAGGCTGAGGGAACCTTTGAGCGCCTCCGTTACATTTTAGGAGGCAACCGCCCCAGTTAAACTACCCACCAGGCACTGTCCCCAACCCGGATCACGGGTCTAGGTTGAGGTGACCGCTTGAACCAGAATGGTATTTCAACGACGACTCCACCACCGCTGGCGCGGCAGCTTCACAGTCTCCCACCTATCCTACACAAGTCCAAGCGAACACCAATACCAAGCTATAGTAAAGGTCCCGGGGTCTTTCCGTCCTTCTGCGCGAAACGAGCATCTTTACTCGTACTGCAATTTCACCGAGTTCGCGGTTGAGACAGCGGAGAAGTCGTTACGCCATTCGTGCAGGTCGGAACTTACCCGACAAGGAATTTCGCTACCTTAGGATGGTTATAGTTACC
The DNA here is from genome assembly GCA_000411415.1 of Actinomyces sp. HPA0247. Taxonomy (GTDB): domain Bacteria; phylum Actinomycetota; class Actinomycetes; order Actinomycetales; family Actinomycetaceae; genus Pauljensenia. Next base: position 448,726 of record KE150452.1, read on the forward strand.
ACCGCCGTTTACTGGGGCTTAAATTCACCGCTTCACACCCACAAGGAGTGTTGACGGTTCCTCTTAACCTTCCAGCACCGGGCAGGCGTCAGTGCGTATACATCGCCTTACGGCTTCGCACGCACCTGTGTTTTTGATAAACAGTCGCTTCTCCCTATTCTCTGCGACCCCACAACCCCACACCGCGCGCAAGGCACGGGGAAGTCACGGGGTCCTCCTTATCCCGAAGTTACGGAGGAATTTTGCCGAGTTCCTTAACCACGATTCACTCGAACGCCTCGGTATACTCTACCTGACCACCTGAGTCGGTTTAGGGTACGGGCGCGTTATGCCCTCACGTCGAGGCTTTTCTCGGCAGCATAGGATCACCACAAGTCCACACACGCGTGTGTCCCTCATCAGTTCTCACCCTCCATGCCCCCCGGATTTACCTGGGCGGCGGGCCACAACCTTAAATACGCACAACCATCGGCGCACTGCAGCTACCTGTCTGCGTCACCCCTGTTAACACGCTTGCCTACAATCACCGGGGCCCCAAGACCCACACACACCAACAAACCCGAAGGCTTAGTGGCGGCGTGAGCAAATTGGTTAGCACAATGACTTCAGCATGGGCGGTCATAACGCGGTACCAGAATATCAACTGGTTGTCCATCGACTACGCCTGTCGGCCTCGCCTTAGGACCCGACTAACCCAGGGCGGATAAACCTAGCCCTGGAACCCTTAGTCAATCGGCGCTGCGGATTCTCACCGCAGATTCGTTACTCATGCCTGCATTCTCACTCCCACACAATCCACCAGAAGTTCCCTCCAGGCTTCACCTCGTGCAGGACGCTCCCCTACCCAACAACACACCAGCACTCCAGTTCCTGGCGCCAGCATTGCGTGTTGTTGCCACAGCTTCGGCGGTACGCTTGAGCCCCGCTACATTGTCGGCGCAGAACCACTTGACCAGTGAGCTATTACGCACTCTTTCAAGGATGGCTGCTTCTAAGCCAACCTCCTGGTTGTCACCGCGACTCCACATCCTTTCCCACTTAGCGTACGCTTAGGGGCCTTAGCTGATGATCTGGGCTGTTTCCCTCTCGACTACGAAGCTTATCCCCCGCAGTCTCACTGCCGCGCTACACCTAATGGCATTCGGAGTTTGGCTGACGTCAGTAACCCATAGGGCCCATCGGCCATCCAGTAGCTCTACCTCCACCAGGGACCACGCGACGCTGCACCTAAATGCATTTCGGGGAGAACCAGCTATCACGGAGTTTGATTGGCCTTTCACCCCTACCCACAGTTCATCCCCCAGGTTTTCAACCCTGGTGGGTTCGGTCCTCCACACAGTCTTACCTCTGCTTCAACCTGACCATGGGTAGATCACCCCGCTTCGGGTCTAGAACACGCGACAAACGCCATCTTTCAGACTCGCTTTCGCTACGCATACCCCACACGGGTTAAGCACGCCACGTATCACTAACTCGCAGGCTCATTCTTCAAAAGGCACGCCATCACCCCACAAGGCTCTGACGGCTTACAGGCACACGGTTTCAGGTACTATTTCACTCCCCTCCCGGGGTACTTTTCACCATTCCCTCACGGTACTATGCACTATCGGTCATCAAGTAGTATTTAGGCTTACCAAGTGGTCTTGGCAGATTCACACGAGATTTCACGAGTCCCGCGCTACTCGGGTACCACACCCACACGCCCTGCCACCGGTCCGCTTACACGACTCTCACGCTCTACGGTCAGCCATCCCAGACTGTTCAACTCCCAGCAACAACACGCGCGACCCCCCGGCAGAAGGATCCGATGTGGCCCCACAACACCAAACACGCAACGGCCGCCGCCTCTCACACGCATCTGGTTTAGCCTCCTCCGCTTTCGCTCGCCACTACTCACGGAATATCTTTTCCTGCGGGTACTGAGATGTTTCACTTCCCCGCGTTCCCCCCACCACCCTATACACGTTCAGATGATGGTAACCCAGCACAACCCAGGTTAGGTTCCCCCATTCGGACACCCTCGGATAATAACGCTCGCTCGCCAGCTCCCCGAGGCATATCGCAGGCCGCAACGTCCTTCATCAGCTCTTGATGCCAAGGCATCCACCGAATGCCCAATAAAACTAAACAAAACACAAAAAACAGTACAGAACAAATATGCTCGCAACCACTATACAAATCACAAACAACCCACCACACACACCCAGACACCCAAACCACAAACGATCCAGGCCGGGCATGCAGGCAACCACCACAACAAGCGGCGGACGCTCACACGGTGTTGAACGTGAACCCGACAGTGTGCTCATCTGCTAAAAACTTTATATGCCCAACCCACGAAACGCACCCACACCCACCACCCACATCAGGTGGCGTACACATGCAGGCACAAGAAAACAACCACACACCCACAACAGGCGCAATGATCGTCCCCCACAAAACTGGGCTCCCTAGAAAGGAGGTGATCCAGCCGCACCTTCCGGTACGGCTACCTTGTTACGACTTCGTCCCAATCGCCAATCCCACCTTCGACCACTCCCCCCGCAAAAACGGTTAGGCCATGGGCTTCGGGTGTTACCAACTTTCGTGACGTGACGGGCGGTGTGTACAAGGCCCGAGAACGTATTCACCGCAGCGTTGCTGATCTGCGATTACTAGCGACTCCACCTTCATGGGGTCGAGTTGCAGACCCCAATCCGAACTGAGACTGGCTTTAAGGGATTCGCTCCACCTCACAGTATCGCAACCCTCTGTACCAACCATTGTAGCATGCGTGAAGCCCAAGACATAAGGGGCATGATGATTTGACGTCATCCCCACCTTCCTCCGAGTTAACCCCGGCAGTCCCCCACGAGTCCCCACCATCACGTGCTGGCAACATAGGGCAAGGGTTGCGCTCGTTGCGGGACTTAACCCAACATCTCACGACACGAGCTGACGACAACCATGCACCACCTGCACACGACCAACTAAATGCCACCACATCTCTGCAGTGTCGCCGTGCATGTCAAGCCTTGGTAAGGTTCTTCGCGTTGCATCGAATTAATCCGCATGCTCCGCCGCTTGTGCGGGCCCCCGTCAATTCCTTTGAGTTTTAGCCTTGCGGCCGTACTCCCCAGGCGGGGCACTTAAAGCGTTAGCTACGGCGCAGAAACCACGGGTGGCCCCCACACCTAGTGCCCAACGTTTACAGCGTGGACTACCAGGGTATCTAATCCTGTTCGCTCCCCACGCTTTCGCTCCTCAGCGTCAGTAACGGCCCAGAGACCCGCCTTCGCCACCGGTGTTCTTCCTGATATCTGCGCATTCCACCGCTACACCAGGAGTTCCAGTCTCCCCTACCGCACTCAAGTCAGCCCGTACCCACCGCACGCCCCCAGTTAAGCCAGAGGATTTCACGGCAGACGCGACCAACCGCCTACAAGCCCTTTACGCCCAATAATTCCGGACAACGCTCGCGCCCTACGTATTACCGCGGCTGCTGGCACGTAGTTAGCCGGCGCTTCTTTACCCACTACCCTCACCACAACCCAAAGCTGCGGCTTGACCATGAGCGAAAGAGGTTTACAACCCGAAGGCCGTCATCCCTCACGCGGCGTCGCTGCATCAGGCTTTCGCCCATTGTGCAATATTCCCCACTGCTGCCTCCCGTAGGAGTCTGGGCCGTATCTCAGTCCCAATGTGACCGGTCACCCTCTCAGGCCGGCTACCCGTCAAAGCCTTGGTAGGCCATCACCCCACCAACAAGCTGATAGGCCGCGAGCCCATCCCCCACCAGAAAAAACCTTTCCACCAACCCCCATGCGAAGATCAGTGAATATCCAGTATTAGCACCCGTTTCCGGGCGTTATCCCAAAGAAGGGGGCAGGTTACTCACGTGTTACTCACCCGTTCGCCACTCATCCACCCAGCAAGCTGGGCTTCAGCGTTCGACTTGCATGTGTTAAGCACGCCGCCAGCGTTCGTCCTGAGCCAGGATCAAACTCTCCGAACAAAAACAAAAACGTTAAAGCCCAGAAAAACCAACCA